>VGMW01000012.1 GCA_016866235.1 Bacteroidota bacterium | reverse complement strand
AAGTCATTCGTCAAACTCTTTATCCGCTCACCTTCCCAAATTTTTCTTGTCTCTTTAGAGCCAAAGGAGGTGATCATAATGATGTGTAACGTTACTAACGCCAAAGATAAGTATTTAAGCCAGGAGCTGCAATTGGGTCCGAAAGCGGTTGACTTGGCTTGACCGTGGAGTCAGATCAATCAAAAAGCCGCTCCACTGCGTGTCGCTCTTTTTTGTTCTGTCCTTCCGCCTGAAAGATATCAATTGGGATTATTGCCATGATCCCAGCTTTTCTCTGGAGTCAGATCAATCAAAAAGCCTCTCCACTGCGTGTCGCTCTTTTTTGTTCTGTCCTTCCGCCTGAAAGATAAGAGCTAGGATTATTACCATGATCCCAGCTTTTCTCTGGAGTCAGATCAATCAAAAAGCCGCTCCACTGCGTGTCGCTCTTTTTTGTTCTGTCCTTCCGCCTGAAAGCCTGCGGCTTTCGTCGTACGGCCAGAACAAAAAAGGCCCCCGCTATCGCGTTGGCCTTTTTGATTGATCATCAGTGATCCCGCTGGGATTCGAACCCAGGACCCATACATTAAAAGTGTATTGCTCTACCAACTGAGCTACGGAATCGAACTGTCTTTCGGCGAAACTTGTCCGCCCGTCTTACAGTACCTACTTTTACATCGTTTTTCAGTCAAAAATGGCTCAAAAACGCTCTAAAAGAGGCTGCAAAGGTAGCAGATGAAGGCTTATATGCAAACACACTCCCCTTATTTTTGGTTACCCCTTTTGATGGCCTTCATCACCAGCTCGTCCTTCGCACAAAAACCTGAACAAGCGCTCTTCTCGGCCGATTCTCTTTTCGCCGCAAAGAACTATTCCGCTGCCCTCAAACAATATCAAACGCTGGAAGCCAATGGGTTCCATTCTCCTGCCATGCTGCTTAAAATGGCCTACATAGCCGAGGGTACTTCCAATACCACCGACGCACTTTTCGCTCTCTATAAATACCATCAGATCACCAACGATAAGGCAGCCTACCAAAAAGCACTTGAACTCGCCGATCAAGCTGGCCTCTCCGGTTATCAAACACCGGAAGTCGAATACGTCCTCAACCAGGTCGGTCGCTTTGCCGCCATAGCCACCTCCATCCTCATGGGTTTCGCTATTTTGCTGCTCGCCCTTCTGTTCAACCGCTCAAAATCTGCTTCCATTCATCTTTCAGATCCCATTACCCTTGCCGTCCTAACCCTTACGCTTACTATTGCCCTACTGACCAACCTGCCGACCAACCAAAAGGCAATTGTCACCAGTCCGAATGCTGCAGTCCTATCGGCCCCATCATCTGCTGCCAACCGAATTGATTTTCTTAAGCAGGGTGATTTAATCCGCCTTACAGGTGACCACGATATCTGGTCCTCCTTTAGCCTTCAAAACAAAAAAGCATTCATTCGCACATTGGACCTTCGACCGCTCTGATTCAAAACCCCACGACCCAAATTATTCATGAGTAACCTAAAGAGGGGAGATGTCCTGTCAGGAATCCGAATGGATCGAATGGCTGCCGAAGGAAAATGCGTTGCTCGATATGAAGGTTTGGTCCTGTTTGTAACCGGATGTGCTCCCGGTGATCTGGTAGAAGTTGAACTGACCAAAATCAAAAGTAATTTTCTCGAGGGTCGCGCGGTTCAAATCACAGAATGGTCTAAGGAACGTGTCGAACCTTTTTGTCAACATTTCGGGTTGTGCGGGGGCTGCTCCTGGCAACACATTCGATATGAAACTCAACTCAATTACAAACAGGAACAGGTTGTTGACCACCTGGAGCGTATCGGTGGACTAAATCTCCCGGCTATAAATCCTATTCTGCCTTCCCTGCAAACCCAACAATACCGCAACAGGCTTGATTTTACCTGTACC
The DNA here is from genome assembly GCA_016866235.1 of Bacteroidota bacterium. Taxonomy (GTDB): domain Bacteria; phylum Bacteroidota; class Bacteroidia; order Cytophagales; family Cyclobacteriaceae; genus ELB16-189. The sequence goes on along the minus strand of VGMW01000012.1, from coordinate 16,753 downwards.
GCCAATCGCTGGATGACCAAAGAGGAGCTAACCTTAGGTCTTCCTCCCGGTCAGCCTGGCATTGGTTTTCATATTCCCAAAATGTATGACAGGGTCTTTGATGTAGAAGCGTGCCACCTCATGGGTGAGGAGGTTAATTCCATCCGCAACCATATCCGTGCGACGGCGATTGAAAACAATATTCCGTTTTTTGATCTCCGTAAGCAGGTGGGTTATCTTAGAACGCTGACCATCCGATCCACTTCAGGTGGAGAAATGATGATGATCCTTCAAGTTGCTTTCGATGAGCCATCGTGGCTTGAATCCATCTTGACATCTGTTTCTGAAAAATTCCCTCAACTTACCTCCATACAATACATTATCAATGGTAAGCGTAACGACACATTCCATGATCAGGATATAAAAGTGTGGAAGGGTATAGGTTACATTACCGAGAAAATGGAAAAACCATCAGGGGCGGGTTTCCTGGAATTCAGAATAGGGCCTAAGTCATTTTTCCAAACCAATTCTCGACAAGCGTCGCGTTTGTATCACGCTGCATGGCAGCTTGCATCGCTTAAGGGTGATGAACTGGTCTATGATCTCTACACCGGAACGGGCACGATCGCCAATTACGTGGCAGCACATTGTCGTAAGGTTATTGGACTTGAATATGTTGAAGCGGCTGTCATAGATGCAAGAATCAATGCGCAGGTCAATGGCATCACCAACACTGAATTTTATGCAGGTGACCTAAAGAATCTCCTGGATGAAAATTTTCTTGATCAACATGGTAAGCCGGAGGTGATCATCACCGATCCTCCTCGTGCCGGTATGCACGAGGATGTTACCCGAATGATTTTGAAGGCGTCTCCTCAAAAAATTGTCTATGTAAGCTGCAACCCTGCTACTCAGGCCCGAGATCTTAAGATTCTTTCTGAGGCATATTCTATTTCAGCCGTGCAACCCGTAGACATGTTCCCTCAAACCATGCATGTAGAAAACATCGTATTGCTGGAGAAAATCTGAACGCTTAAAAGGATTTTTGTCCCTATCGGTGGATATTTGCCCTGATTTTATCCATGGCCAATTCACGTCCAGATCACCTGCCTCTAATGGAGTCTTTCCACACCATCCAGGGTGAAGGTGTATTCACTGGTCAAGCTTCCTTTTTTATCAGGCTGGGCGGCTGTGATGTAGGCTGTGTATGGTGCGATGTAAAGGATTCCTGGGATGCTTCCCGTCACCCGTTGGTGTCTGTGGTCGATATGGTCTCCAATGCCAAGAAATCAGGTGCGCCGATTGCTGTGGTAACAGGAGGTGAGCCTGCTATGCATCCATTGGAATTGCTTACCGCCGGGTTGAAGTCCGCCGGGATTCGAACGCACATTGAAACGTCTGGCGCTTGTGAAATAACGGGCGAATGGGATTGGGTTTGTCTTTCCCCCAAGAAATTCAAGTTGCCTGTTCCCTCATCCTATCAAAAGGCAAATGAATTAAAAGTAATCGTCTACCATAAATCTGACCTTGAGTGGGCATTGGAGCAAGCTTCAAAGGTTGGGCCTGAATGTATTTTGTTGCTCCAGCCCGAATGGTCGCGGGAAAAGGAAATGACTACGCTGATTGTTGATTTTGTTAAGAAGCATCAAAATTGGAGAATCTCCCTGCAGACCCATAAGTACATGAACATTCCATAGTGTGGTTCGGACAGCATTAATTTTTCCATCACTAATTTTTATGGCGTCTGTGGGCATGTCAACAGTGCTGGCTCAGACACCGCCTTCCTATTGTTCAAAAAACAAGAAGGCGATAGAAATGTTCCTTGCTGCAGAAAATTTCAGGGTCAGAGGTCAGTATTCAGATGCAGTGGATTTACTCAACAAGGTTATTTCCAAAGACCGCAATTTTTGTGAAGCTTATTTCAAGTTGGCTCAGGTCGCCCGGTCCACCCGGCGGTATGTGGAGTCCATTCAGTTATTGGAAAAAGGATTGACGTCAACGGCAACCATTCCAAAGCAAAAAGTTTTTTGGCTGGAACTGGGCGAAGTTTTCCTGCTCCAGGGAAAATACCGGGAGGCTTCCGGCTGGCTTGAGAAATTTCTTCAGGCTGAACAAGTCAATAAGGCAAAAATGGCTGAAGCGCAGCGACTGCTTGATAACTGTGCCTATGCCCTTAAAAATTTAGCATCCTTTGATCTGAACCCAAAGCCATTAAGCGATTCGGTGAATTCTTTTCGCATGCAATACTTTCCAGTGTTAACAGCAGATGAGCAAAATCTTTTTTTCACCATGCGAAATGGCTCTTCTGACCGCGATACGGAAGACATCATGGTGAGTCACCGCACGCCAACAGGCGCGTGGAGCAAACCAGTGTCGGTTTCATCCAATATAAATTCACGAGAGAACGAAGGTACCTGTACGGTTTCTGCCGATGGCAGTCAGATTATTTTTACCTCCTGTCGCGGGCGTTCAGGCTTTGGCAATTGTGATTTATTTGTGAGCCGTCGGACAGGCGATCGTTGGACTGACCCTGTAAACCTGGGACCATCCATCAACAGCATGGCCTGGGAATCGCAACCCAGTCTGTCGGCGGATGGAAGGATTCTCTATTTTGTTTCTGATCGTAAAGGGGGCTTGGGAGGGCGTGACATTTATCGGGCTGAAAAAAATGCTTTGGGGCAATGGAAGCCAGCTGAAAATCTTGGTTCTGCTGTTAATACGCGCTTTGATGAGATTTCCCCCTTTATACATGCCGGAAACAGAACGCTTTTTTTCGCATCCAACGGTCGGCCGGGGTTTGGAGGCTATGATATTTTCTACAGTGCTTTTAAGGAAGGGCGGTGGCTGGAGCCGGTAAACTTCGGTTCTCCGATCAACAACCACGAGGATCAGTTCGCCATGTACATAACGCCAGATGGAAGGCGCGGATACTATTCTCATGAAGAGAATCTTGATCAACATACAGGAAAAATATTTTTTGTTGACATACCGGAGTTGCTGCGAAGGTTTGAAACTGGAAGTTCTGTGGGTGGTAAAGTGACCGATGCGGTGAGTCAATTGCCTCTGAAGGCAGATATTGAGTTGGTGGACCTTAAGACTTCAGAAAAAATGATGGTCACCCAATCCGACTCAGTCAGTGGCTTGTATTTGATTGTGCTGAACAAGGGTTCTGATTATGGTCTTTTTGTTTCAAAGCCTGGATATCTGTATAAAAGTTTGAATTTCAATTTAAAGGAAATGGCAGATCCACCGGTGGTCCTTGATATTGCACTTGAGCCGTTGCATGCCGGAACCACGATGGTTTTGAGGAACATCTTCTTCGATTACGATAAGTTTGATCTTAGGCCTGAATCGATGCCGGAGTTGGAAAATGCGCTTCGAATCCTCCAGGAAAACCCAGGTCTTCGAATTGAAATTTCGGGCCATACCGATAACATCGGCGCTGAGACGAAGAATCAGATGCTTTCCTTGAAACGTGCTGAAGCGGTAAAATCATATTTTATGGGTAGGGGGATGGTCGAACAGCGGATCAAGGTCGTTGGATTGGGATCGTCACGACCGCTGGTCGCCAATGATTCCGATGCCAATCGGTCTGTAAACAGAAGGATTGAATTCCGTGTTCTGCCCTGAGTAATTCTATATTTGCAACCTGAAACGCACCATGGAAGTAAGGGTATCCAGAAAAGAGCATTTTAATGCCGCGCATAAGCTTTCCAATCCGGCGTGGTCGAAGGAAAAAAACCTTGAAATATTCGGACCCTGTGCCAACGAAAACTGGCATGGCCACAATTATGATTTGATTGTAACCGTTGCCGGTAGGCCTGATCCGGATACAGGTTTTGTTGTGGACCTGAAGCGGCTGAGCGACCTGATCCGGCGTGAGGTAACCGATAAAGTCGATCACAAAAACCTTAATGTCGATGTTGATTTCATGCATGGGGTCATGCCCAGCACGGAAAATCTGGCAGTTGAATTTTGGAAGATTCTTCAGCCAAAAATTTCAGCCATCAGTCGTTTTGGAAAGCTGCACAGCATACGGTTGTATGAAACTCCACTTAATTACGTGGAGTACTTTGGAGCATAATCAATGATCCGCGGATGAAGTTGTTTTTTGTTGCCGGTGAGAAATCAGGAGACCTGCACGGAGGCAACTTGATAAAGGAACTGCAGTTATCAAATCCTTCACTAAGTTTTTCGGGTTACGGCGGTGATCAGATGCAGTCGGCAGGAATGACTTTATTGGGTCATTACCGGTCCATGGCCTTTATGGGTGTTCTACCTGTTTTGATGAATTTGGGCAAGATTTTTAGCCGCATGCGTGAATGTAAAGCGGCTATTCAATCTTTTCAGCCTGATGCGGTTGTGTTGATTGATTATGGTGGGTTCAACATGAAGCTTGCTGCATGGCTGAAGGAACATCATTTCAGGGTTTATTATTACATCTCTCCAAAAGTTTGGGCTTGGAATACCGGGCGTGCCAAAAAATTGAAGGCCACCGTCGACCGTATGTTTTGTATTCTACCGTTTGAGAAAACTTTTTACCAGAAGTTTGATTGGGCGGTGGATTATGTTGGTAATCCGGTACTGGATGCGGTCAAGGATTATCAGTCAAAGAATCCACATTCTTCACACATGGGTTCTTCCTATGTTGCTTTACTTCCCGGCAGCAGGAGGGGAGAATTAAAAAGAATAATGCCACTGCTTGCCGAGGTAGTGAAAAGCCGTCCGTCATTGAATTTTACTGTTGCTGCTTTATCGGAGCTGGATCAGTCACTGTATGAGCCGCTGAGGCATTTTAAAAACGTTCAATGGGTCTACGATGACTCTTATCAAGTGCTCACCCATGCTCAAGCTGCGGTGGTGACCAGTGGCACTGCTACCCTTGAAACAGGCTTGTTTAAAGTCCCACAAGTGGTGGTGTATAAAGCCTCTTCGTTGGAGTACGCGATTGGTAGCCGGTTGGTTAGCGTATCTTTTATTTCCCTGGTTAACCTGATAGCTGAAAAGGAAGTAATCCGTGAGCTGTTACAGGAGCAGGCTACTACGCATGGGGTTCTTGATGAATTGGATCAACTGGTTGTAGAATCCAATAGAAGGAAGAGTATTTTACAGGGATATGATCAGGTGTGGCAACGTTTAGACAACGGCTCTGCATCCCGAATCACAGCTCAATTAATGTTGGAAGATTTGTCAGCGCGTCGCTGAGCTTCAGGCAACCTTCAGTTTGGTAAACTGAGATTTATTAAACCTTTCTTCAGCGTAGGCTTTGGTGATCACAAATTTTTCCTTCGATTTTTCTGAAGGAAGCTCGAACATTGCATCGTTTACGATGGCCTCACAAATGGAACGCAGCCCTCTGGCGCCTAGTTTGAATTCCATGGCCTTTTCAGTTATAAAATCCAAAGCGCTTTCCTTGAATTCAAGTTGAATGCCCTCCATTTCAAAAAGCTTTTGGTATTGCTTGACCAGGGCATTCTTTGGCTCGGTAAGGATTTTTTTAAGTGCCTTTCCATCCAGCGGATTTAGCCAGGATACTACCGGCAATCTTCCGATGAGTTCAGGAATTAGACCGTAACTTCTTAAATCCTGTGCTGAAACAAACTGAAGCAGATTTTCCTCTACTTCCTCAGGGGAAATACGATCGCCTCCGGCAAATCCAAGAGGACGGGTATTAAGCCTTCTGGCGATGAATCTGGAAATACCTTCGAATGCACCGCCGCAGATGAAAAGGATATTTTCCGTATTCACAGAAATCATTTTCTGGTCTGGATGCTTTCTTCCTCCCTGGGGTGGAACGTTTACTGAAGTTCCTTCCAGTAATTTTAGCATGGCTTGTTGAACACCTTCCCCGCTGACGTCTCTGGTGATGGAGGGGTTGTCTGATTTGCGGGCGATTTTATCAATCTCGTCTATGTAAACAATGCCGCGCTCTGCTGCTTCCGTGTTGTAATCAGCAGCCTGGAGTAGCCTGGTGAGTATGCTCTCCACATCTTCACCCACGTAGCCGGCTTCTGTAAGCACGGTAGCGTCGGCAATGCAGAATGGAACCTGTAGAATTTTAGCCAATGTCCTGGCAAGGTAGGTCTTGCCTGTGCCGGTTTCACCGACCATGATGATGTTCGATTTTTCAATCTGGACCTCTTCCTGACCAGAGCCCTTTTGCATCAGTCGTTTATAATGGTTGTAAACAGCGACGGATAAAACCTTTTTAGCCTGATCCTGGCCAATGACATAATCGTCGAGGAACTTTTTGATTTCCTTAGGCTTAATCAGTTTGAAATTTGGGAATCCTACCGATCCTGATTTGGTCTTTTTCTCATCGGTCAGTATTTGACCAGCCTGATGAACGCACTTATCGCATATATGGGCATGGATTCCGGAGATCATCAATTCGACCTCTTTTTTATCTCTGCCGCAAAATGAACAGGTTACTTCAGCCATGGTTGGATCAAATCAGGTTGCGCCGTTTATTACTTTCTTTTCTTTTCTAGGACCTCATCAATAAGTCCGTACTCTTTGGCTTCGTGCGCCCGCATCCAGTAGTCGCGGTCGGCATCTTTTTCAATTTTATCGTACTTCTGTCCGCTGTGCTTAGCGAGGATGTTGTAGAGGTCTTTTTTAACCTCTAACGTTTGTTTCAATGAGATCTCCATATCGGAGGCCTGGCCTTGCATGCCACTCATGGGCTGGTGGATCATAATTCTTGAGTGGGGCAGACCAGATCTCTTTTTATCAGTACCCGCCGCCAGCAGTACTGCTCCCATGGAGGCAGCCAATCCGGTGCAGATGGTTACCACATCCGGGTTTACATACTGCATGGTATCGTAGATCCCCAGACCAGCATAGACTGATCCGCCTGGACTGTTGATGTACATGATGATATCTCTTTTTGGGTCGGTGGATTCCAGAAAAAGCAATTGGGCGGTGATCAGGTTTGCGATGGTGTCATCGATGGCCATGCCCAGAAATAAAATACGGTCGCTGATCAACCTGGTGAAAACATCAATTGCCCTAAAGTTCCCAGGTCTTTCTTCGATCACGTATTGGGTCATCGCCTCGATCTGCTGCACCTTATCCTGCATGGCGCGGGAATAACCATCGATGGTGTTTCCGCTCATCCCAAGGTGGTGAACTGCATACTTCCTGAAATCATTGTGTTTATCCATACTCATTTTACCCTTTATAATGCTTTTTAGGCTGTTTTAGTTCGTCAATTTTAGGTAAACATTCAGAATTAAAAAATGATTACCCTTCCACTATTAACAAAAAAAGAGGCTGCAGCGAAACTGCAGCCTCCTGATATGATTTAAAGCTGATTAATAGCGATAGAGATCTGATTTGTAAGGACCTTCCACGCTAACGCCAATATAACTGGCTTGTTTTTCATTCAACTCTTCCAATTGAACACCAATCTTTTTAAGGTGCAAACGTGCTACCTTCTCATCAAGATGCTTAGGCAGGGTGTACACTTTGTTTTCATAATTGGCGCTGTGGTTCCAAAGTTCGATCTGAGCCATTACCTGGTTACAGAATGAGTTGGACATCACAAATGAAGGGTGACCCATTGCACATCCGAGGTTGACCAGACGACCTTCTGCGAGCAGAATAATTTGATTTCCGTTTTTCAGGGTCACCAAATCCACCTGAGGTTTTACTTCATCCCAAGATCCATTGGCACGCAACCAGGCAACGTCAATTTCATTATCGAAGTGACCAATGTTGCAGACGATGGTTTTGTCTTTCATCGCGGCAAAATGTTTTCCTGTTACGATGTCGCAGTTTCCGGTTGCAGTAACAACAATATCGGCCTCTTTTACTGCGTCGTCCATCTTCTTCACAGCGTAACCGTCCATTGCGGCTTGAAGTGCGCAGATTGGGTCGATCTCGGTAACAATAACACGTGCACCTGCTCCGCTTAAGGAAGCAGCTGAACCCTTACCAACATCACCGTAACCGGCTACCACAGCCACTTTTCCGGCCAGCATTACATCGGTCGCGCGGCGGATAGCATCTACACAAGATTCTTTGCAACCGTATTTGTTGTCGAATTTAGACTTGGTAACGGAGTCGTTGACATTGATGGCAGGAAGAGGGAGGGTTCCTTTAGCAACTCTTTCAATAAGCCTGAGAACACCTGTTGTCGTCTCTTCAGAAATACCTTTAATGTTGGAAACCAATTCAGGGAAGCGATCCAAAACCATGTTGGTAAGGTCGCCGCCGTCATCCAAAATCATATTCAGAGGCTGGTTGTCTTTGAAGGCAAACAGTGTTTGCTCAATGCACCAGTCAAATTCCTGTTCATTCATCCCTTTCCAGGCATATACCGGGATGCCGGCTTCTGCAATGGCAGCTGCTGCGTGGTCCTGGGTGGAAAAAATATTGCATGATGACCAGGATACTTCGGCACCTAGGTCCACCAAGGTTTCAATTAAAACGGCGGTTTGGATGGTCATGTGAAGGCAACCTGCAATGCGTGTGCCTTTAAGGGGTTTCGAAGCGCCGAATTCCTCACGAATGGCCATTAGACCGGGCATTTCTGCCTCAGCAAGATTGATTTCCTTACGGCCCCAGGATGCCAGGGACATGTCTTTTACCTTGTATTTAAGGGTTTGGGTTGTCATCATGTTATTAGATTTTCGGCCGCAAAATTATAGGAAAACTTCAAATCCAAGACCCTTGCCCCGACAAATTGATTGAATGGTAAGGAATGGCTAGCGGGTAACCGTAATCTGATCCAAAACAGCACCCTCGGCATCGATTTGCGTAAGGGTGAGTTTGTGGCCATGGGTCTCAACCCAGGTAAAAGAGTACTTGTCTGAGATTAGTGTTTTGGTGAAAGGGACCCAGTTGGTTTTAGGTGTATGCTCCCACATTTCAGGCTTGTTACTGATTTCGGCATCGTATAACTGAGCGCCGCCGGCACCGGTGGTAACATAGATGATACCCTCCGGTTTGGTCATGGTTTTCCCATCAAATTTTTGGTCGAGGATAAATTCCCCATTAACCCTTCCGCTGGATTGGATCCTGTAATCACCGGATTTGTCTTTTTCAGGAATGAATTTCAGTGGAATCGACCGTTGATAATTGTGGACATGGCCGGTGAGCACAAGATCTACCCCCAACTCCTCAAGTAGGGGCGACAACAGTCGCATTTGCTGGTAGTCGTAATGGGCATTGCTGGAGTTAAACCCTGGATGATGGTAGGCTACGATTCTCCACTCGTTTTTATGATGACTGAATTCTTTTCTGATCCACTTTTGTAAGGCCGAATCCAGTGGATTAACATAATTGTTTGCATCCAGGCTGACGACGTGAACATTTCCGTGACGGAAGGAGTAGTTCGCTGTTCCTGGAAACCTGCCTTCAGTATTTTTAAAATAATCTTCCACCTGATCTTTCGTGCCATCCACCTGAGGGGTGCTTTTTACTTTTGGCCCATTTCGTGGAAGATCAGTATAGTAGAAATAAGCCATGCCATCCGGGTATTCCCTCAAGTTGCTTCCTTTGACGTCATGGTTGCCAAGGGTTAAATAAAATGGAACGCTTTGCATAAGTGGTGCGCCACGGGTTTTGCTCGCTGCTGCAGCGGCATACTGGGGGAAAAATCTTTTCCTGAATTCAATCTCCAGTCCGCTGGTGTACACCTGATCGCCTGTAAGTAAAACGAAATCAGGTTTTTTCTGATAAACCTGGAAGGCCACGGCGGATTGACCAGGAGAGGCGGTGCCACAATCACCAAATACTGCGAATTTGGTTTCATGATGATGGGTTCGGGTTCGAAAGTTTCCTCGCGCCATCAGTCTATCCTCTACTTTAACCGTGTAGGCGTAGTCGTGGTCGAAATCAAGGTGATCAAAATGTGCCCGGTAAAGCCAGCTCACATTTCCGTTGAGTTCAAGTTTAGTTTTGGTGATTTTGGCCTGATGCAGTGTGTGGAGAGCATCAAAAATGGATTTTCCTTTTTTGAAGGCAACAAAAAATTTACCAGAAACACTATCGGTTTGCCATACCAATACTTTTTGTTCGTGCTTTAAATCGTGTGCATCGCCTGGTTGAATGTAGGGTGTCACGAGAAACTGTTGAGAAAAAACAGTACTCAGCGAAGCAAATAAAAGAAGCCCTGTTAAAAAAAATCTTGACATCATTTTACTGTAGGTGGTTTGACTCGATGGTCTAACCAAATTTGATACCAAATTCTCAAAATACAATGCGCAATGACTTATTTGTTGAGCAATTGCTCTTGTCTTATGATGGAGGCCATTACGCTGGTTTTGCCATCGTCCATACGTGTCCATACTGCAGCGATGGTACCATTGAACGCGGTTAAATTGGTATAATCACCAAAAAACTTTTTAGGGTCTGGTGTAAAAGGAGTTTCACTGATTTTTATTTCGGAGAATTTACTTCCTCCATCAATGGACCAGGCCAGGTAAACATCGGTTTGCAAATCCCCCTCCGGATAATTTCGTCGGTCGTAATAAAGCACATACAGGATACCTGTTGTCTGATCGACCGCTGCCCATGGCATGAACTGGTGTCGGTTGTTGGGATCAGTGGCAACCTTCACTGGTTCAGACCAGTTGTCACCGCGGTTGGGTGATTTGGTTAGCCACACATCCGTATTGTTCTCCCCGAAACGCTGGTCGGCATAAACAACATATAAACTACCTCTGAATGGACTCCCGCTGATGTCGCCTTGTAAAACCGGTAGACCATTGCATCGACCGAGGCCCGGTACATTCATGTTCCATCCTCCAAGTTGTTTGCCGATGGCGATGTCTGACCTCAGCCAAGTTTCACCCCCATCGAAGGAGCGATCCAGATAAATTTCTCCCCGATTCGCCCATGTAACAAATACCCTGCCTTCCAGGTCAACAAAAGGTGTAGCGCCCATAGCAGTGAAATCATCATCAAGACAGTTTCCTGATCGTCGATTAATTCTCACCGGAATACTCCAACGGTCGGCTTTTGAAGTTGATTTAGCAAAAACGATGTTGCTTTTACAAGTCGTGTCTGCCGACCCATATCGGTCGAATTGCGTCCAGGTCAGTGCTAAAAAATCTTTTTTAGGGTGAGATGCCGCCCATGGTTTGTCATTGTCCTTTGGAGGTTCGAGACCCACAAATGTCCCTGGGGTCCAGGTGACACCGCCGTCTTCTGATTTTTGAGCAACAATCCGGTCCAACCAGGCTTCTTCCGTTCTGCCCTGACCGCTTGGGTCGGCAAGGTGGAAGTAATGAATCATTCCTTTAGGATCTGATACCAGAACAGGGTCTCCAAAAACCCCAAAAGGTGACTTCACGGATGTCTCCAACCAGATGTTTCCACCGTCTTTGGTAAAAATTATTCGGTCCAATGCCGTTGCCGCTACAATATGTTTGGAATTGGAAGGATTGATCACCACAGCCGGTTCCAGCGGTGGATATTTTCCCTCCGTGTACTCGGCTATTTTGGTATTTTTTATTTGAGCAAATGTGACAAGTGTGGTTACTGACAATAGGGTCGTAATCAGCTGTCTCATATTTTAATTAATGGAAATGAGGCAGCAAGGTCTGAACAATTTTTACGCCATCCAAGTCTGCGGGAATCAGGGGGTGCCTTAGGTCGATAAAGTGTTGATGTTGAAACCTCTTTGATTGTGTATTTTGCAGGATGGACGCTATCGAATCCAGCCATCCTGAATCACTTGTTCCACCGATGGTGAACGACCTGCCATGACTCAGGAAATCGCAGGTGTTGTGAAACCCCAAACCTATCCACTAAGGGTAGCCATTGCGCTGGTGATAGCCAATATGGTTGGTACAGGAGTGTTCACCTCACTTGGGTATCAGGTGGGTCCCATTCCTTCTGCCTCAGCGATACTTCTGCTTTGGTTTACAGGTGGTATCATGAGCGTATGTGGCGCCTTGTGTTACGCTGAAATTGCGACCACCCTAAAACGCTCTGGAGGTGAATACATTTATTTAAGCTCGATTTACCATCCTGCTGTCGGATTCCTGGGTGGTTGGATCAGCATGGTGGTTGGTTTTGCCGGTGCTGTTTCTGCAGTGGCCATTGCCATAGGTGAGTATGCGCATGAGTGGTTGGGTGTTTCGGTGAATCTGGTTGCAGTATGTTCAATCCTGGTGGTTACCGTGGTTCATTTGTTTGGTGTGAAAATCGGAGGGATGGCCCAAAACTTCCTGACAGGTTTCAAGTTGCTGCTGATTTTATTTTTCTGTCTGGCACCCTTGGTCAGTGGCTATGAATTTTCAGGAAACTCTTTTTCATTGAATGCGGGTGACTGGTCCTTGGTTTTTAGTTCGGGTTGGGCTGTATCACTGGTCTTTGTGGTTTATGCTTATTCTGGTTGGAACGCTTCGGCCTACATAGCGGGTAACCTGGACAATCCTTCCAAAAATCTCCCTCGCTCGCTGGTTACCGGAACGTTGGTGGTCATGACCATTTACCTATCCCTCAATGGAATGTTTTTGGCTGTTGCGCCATTTTCTGAGCTTGAAGGGCAGAATGATATTGGCAACATTGCGGCTGTGCGCTTATTCGGTGATGAAGCAGGTCAATTTTTTGCAGGTATATTCAGTTTTGCTCTGCTCTCTACCCTCAGCGCTATGACCATCGCCGGGCCACGAGTAGGAGAGGCCATGGGTAGCGATTATGTCGGACTTAAATTTCTTTCTACCAAGAACCGGTTCCAGATGCCATGGATAGCCATCGTGGCACAGGCTGGCTGGGCTATATTATTGGTGCTAATCAGTTCATTTAAAGAAGTCATTCAATACATCTCTGTTAGTCTTTCCTGGTTTACACTGCTAACTGTCGTTGGAATTTTTGTCCTTCGTCGGAAACAATCCTCTTCCGAAGGTTTCAAGGTTCCGTGGTATCCACTTCCTCCGATTTTGTTTGTTGCAGTCACCGTTTGGATGATTGTTTATGTTTATCTGAACGATCCTAAAATCATCATGTATTCCGTAGGAACAGTCCTAGTAGGATTGATGCTCTATTTTTTATCAGATCGAGTTAAGCAATGAGAATTATTTTTTTGATGGGGTTCGGTTGCTTTTTGATGGCTTGTTCAACTGCCGATCAGGTGGTTGCACCCCTGGACTCCCTTCTAACGCATACGGTTTCAATTCCTGATCCGCCCACCGTGCCGGAAGGTCAGACTGACCCTGGATTGGCCCAGGCAGCTCGTTTTTTAGCTGGCTTGAATCAGAATGAATCAAGTCCGTTGCTTGAATTTGAACTCGACACTTCCTGGCAGGATTTTCATCGTGCCATGAATTACTCCTGGGGTAGGATGAAAAAGGAGCGATTGGGGCCTATGGAACACTGGCGTGATACCGTGTTATCAGAGCAGTTGCGTGACTCTCTGACTTTGTTTTATCCTTTTAGTGGCCCTGATTTTCTTCATGGGCAGGTATTCTATCCCTTTGCATCCCGGTACATTATGATCGGGCTTGAACCTGTGATGGAGCTTCCTCCCATTCAGGATCTGTCGCATGATGATCGCAACATGTTGCTCGATACGCTCGCCTCCTCATTGAGGGATATTTTTGGCAAGAGTTATTTCATTACCACCCACATGCTGAAAGACTTTAAAAAATCGAAGGGGATTTTACCGGTACTTTTTTTCTTCTTAGAGCGTAATGGTAACGAAGCGGAGGCACTTGAATATTTTTCACTGGATACCCTTGGTCGGGAGTCGGTCGTGGATTTCGCCGGATATCAGCTCGCATCCGATAAGGGCATTCGTCTGACTTTCCGAAATCTGTCAACTGGTCGACAGGGAGAGATTTTTTATTTCAGTGCCGATATTTCTGATTCAGGCTTTAAGAAAAAGCCAGGTTTGTATCGGTTCCTTCAGGTGCAGGCTCCATACAATACGTTCATTAAGTCTGCTTCTTATTTAATGCACCACAATACTTTTTCTACTATCCGATCGCTGATCGTACAAAACTCTGAAACCATTTTTCAGGACGACACCGGTGTTCCATACCGTTATCTGCGTCAGGACTTCAATGGAAAATTTTATGGTGAATACGTGCGGCCAGTGGCCGATTTCAAATGGCTTGACAAACAACTGGACCTCGATTCAGCGTTCGTAGCACAAAAACAGCCGCTGCCTTTTTCCCTGGGTTACCATTGGAACTCCAGACAACAGCACTACATGTTGTTCCTTCGTAAGTGATTAAATTGCAAGCCGAACCCTACCTACATGAAGCTCTGGCAAAAATCAACCGATTCCCTTGAGGCCGTAAGTCGATTTACAGCTGGTAAAGACAGTCAGTTGGATAACCGCCTGGCCAGGTTTGACATCCTTGGTTCGCTTGCGCACATTACCATGCTTCAGCGGATAAATCTTCTTGAAGAAGAGGAATTGATGGTGCTGTTGTCGGAGTTGCGCAAACTTTATGCAGACGCGCTGGAAGGTAAAATTGTCGTCTCCGAGGGGGTAGAGGATATCCATTCTCAGATAGAGCTGGAGCTCACCAATAAACTCGGAGATATTGGTAAAAAAATTCACAGTGGAAGATCTCGAAACGATCAGGTTTTGGTGGATCTAAAACTTTACCTCCGAAGCGAAATTTTTAATGTGGTGCTGGAGGTAAGCAGGTTTTTTGAATTGCTGATTCTTTTAAGCGAACAGCACAAGGATAAATTGTTGCCCGGCTACACCCATCTTCAACTTGCGATGCCCTCTTCCTTTGGGTTGTGGTTTGGTGCTTATGCAGAAAGTCTGGCAGATGATTTGGTGCCACTTCAGGCTGCCTATAAAATCGTAAACCGAAACCCGCTTGGTTCTGCGGCAGGGTATGGCTCCTCGTTTCCATTGGATCGCGACCTCACCGCTGCCTTGCTTGGATTTGATGATCTGCACGTCAATGCGGTATACGCTCAAATGAGCAGGGGCAAAACGGAGCGTATTGTGCTTCAGGCAATCGGAAATATTGCTGCAACGATCTCCAGGATGTCAATGGACGCCTGTCTTTACCTCAATCCTAATTTTGGTTTTCTGAGTTTCCCGGATGAGTTGACCACCGGAAGCAGTATTATGCCTCATAAGAAAAATCCGGATGTCTTTGAGTTGGTGCGTGCACGGTGCAATCGCCTTCAAGCGCTCCCTTCGGAGGTCAACCAGATCATGACCAACCTGCCTTCAGGTTACCATCGAGATGTTCAAGTGCTTAAAGAGCTTGTTTTTCCTGCTTTCGATGATTTATGTGAATGTCTTGAGATGCTTCAGGTAATGTTTTCTGCAGTATCGGTGCGGGAAAATATACTGAATGAGGACCGTTACAAGTTTCTATTCAGTGTTGAAGAGGTAAACAAACTGGTACTTGCCGGTGTTCCTTTCAGGGATGCCTACCGAAAAGTTGGCGCCGACATTGAAGCAGGAAAATTTTCAACCGATGGAAAGGTAGAGCACTCCCATATAGGAAGCATTGGAAGTCCGGGCAATGACCGGATCGTTCGTTATTTCAGAAAAACCATGGCTTCATTCCAATTCGAAAAAGTTTCCGAAGCGGTTTCGAAACTTACCGGTCGTGCTGCGCCTACCGAAGAGAGTTCAAATCAATAACAAAACGGTAGCGGACATCGCCGCGCAACATTCTTTCGTAGGCCTCATTAATTTTTTGAATCGGGATGATCTCAACGTCGCTCACGATTCCCTTTTCTGCACAGAAGTCTAACATCTCCTGCGTCTCTTTTATTCCCCCAATCATTGATCCAAGGATGCTTCTACGGTTGTTTAAGAGACTGAAAGGCGCAATGGCTTGCTCAGAAGGAGGTAGACCAACAATGGCCATCGTGCCATTCAGGTCAAGCAAATCCAGGTACGAATTGTAGTTATGCGGTGCGGAAATGGTGTTCAGAATCACCTGAAAAGTTCCTGCATTTTTTTTTCATTTGGTTTTTGTCACCGGTATGAACAAAGTGATGGGCACCCAAGCGCCTTGCATCGGCTTCTTTAGAAGGATTGGTGCTTAGGAGCGTGACTTCTGCGCCCATCGCCACAGCGAATTTCAAGCCCATATGTCCCAAGCCGCCAAGTCCTGCAACAGCGACCTTCATTCCTTTTCCCACTTTCAGGTGTTTCAAGGGCGACCAGGTGGTGATGCCGGCACACAGCAAGGGGGCAACTGCGGCCAAATCCAGTTTCTCATCCACGTTTAAAACGAAATGCTCTTTGGTAACAATCTGGGTGGCGTAGCCTCCTTGGGATAATGTTTTTCCATCACGCTCATATCCGTTGTAGGTAACGGTAGCTCCATTTCTGCAATATTGTTCAAGATCCTTTTTGCAATGGTCGCAGGACATACAAGAGTCGACCAGAACACCAACAGCAGCCAGGTCACCCTTTTTGAAACGTTTCACATCGCTCCCTACCTCAACGACTCTTCCAACGATCTCATGTCCAGGAACCATCGGGTATAGTGAGCCGCCCCATTCATTTCTAGCCTGATGGAGGTCGCTGTGGCAAACACCACAAAATAAAATTTCAATTTGAATGTCATCGGCGCGGAGGTCCCTTCTTTCGAAATCATATGGAACCAATGGTGAAGTTGCATCTAATGCAGCATAGGATTTTGTAGCGATCATGATAAGAATTTAAAAGATTGTTAAGAGGCTTGCTTAGTAAGCGCGCACCAGTTTTCCATCCATGTAATTAGCGAAGGCGCGATTTGCAACCCGCATTCCGCCCGGGGTAGGGTAGTTGCCGGTGAAGTACCAGTCTCCGGAGTGCCCTGGAATGGCTTTGTGGAGGTTTTCA
>VGMW01000011.1 GCA_016866235.1 Bacteroidota bacterium | reverse complement strand
TGATAGCGAACCCAAAAAGCAATCATCAAACTAAAAGCGGTTACGGAGGCCAGGTGTGCAGGGAGGGATATGCTCCATTCCTCTACCAGAGACCCGCAAAACGCACCAATAGCCATCCCTATGCTAAACAACGCATGGAAAGAACTCATGATGGGTTTGCCAATATTCCGCTCTACCATCACTGCCTGTGCATTCATCGACACATCAAGCATGCCTGCCGTGACGCCCATCACAAAAAATAAGGCCATCAATCCCGGCATTCCCGGCATGAACGTGACCAGCGGAAAAAATATGGCATAAGAAAAAACTGAAAAAATCCCTATCCGTCGGCTACCATTACGAATGATCAACCATCCCGTAAATGGCATGGCCAGCACCGCACCTACGGAAACAGATAATAGAACAAGCCCGAAGTTGCCGTTGGATAAGCCAAACAGCTCCTGTACCCGCGGATACCTCGAGGCAAGGTTGGCATGAAGGAACCCGTTAATAAAAAATATGGCATTGATGGCTGTGCGTGGATGCCGGTTCATGGAAGGATATAGGTTTCAGGGTCCCTAAAACTAACCATCGAAATCCTATTGAAGAGATTTTAACTGATAAAGATCACAGCGACACATGTTTCAAAACTGTTAGTTTTGTTGTCTGTACCTGTTTACCTCCGAACCGGAGACATTTTTTATGAACAAAAAGCTTATTTTTTTAATTGTATCTGCGGTTTTCGTCCTGACTTCCTGCTCCAACAACAAGGACTGGGCTAAAAAGTCTGATCGACCTGAATACCTCCACCGTACCATGAAGGCTATCACCGACCGGATTGTTTTTGATATTTTTTCTCCTCCCGTCGCCAGCCGAATTTATACCTATGCCTCAGTTGCGGCCTATGAGGCCGGACGATTTTCAGACAGTACCCTGGTAACGCTCTCAGGTCAGCTCAATGGACTGGGTGCTTTACCTCAGCCAGAGGCGGGTAAGGAATACAGCTTTTCGCTTGCGGCCACACAAGCGCTTTATACCACGGGCAGGACATTGATTTTCTCAGAAGATGTTTTAAAAAATGAGTACGATGAAATGATGAAGTCCTACAAAAAGGAGAGCAGCATGCCTTCCGATGTCTGGAAGCGATCCATTGCTTTCGGCGACTCCGTGGCAGTGGCTGTTCTTCGCTGGTCATCAAAAGACAATTACAAACAGACTCGGTCATTTCCCAAGTACACCATTCTTAGTGATGAATACTCATGGAAGCCAACCCCTCCGGCATACATGGATGCCATTGAGCCACACTGGAATAAAATCAGAACTTTTGTCCTGGATTCTGCAAATCAGTTCAGGCCTGCACCGCCCGTTTCTTTTTCAACCAAAAAAGGCAGTGATTTTTATAAACTCGCTGAGCAAGTTTACCAAGCCAGAATCAATCTGACCGATGAACAGAAACTGATTGCGAATTTTTGGGATTGCAACCCCTTCATGATGAATGTAAATGGTCACGTGATGTTTGCTAATAAGAAAATCAGTCCAGGAGGCCATTGGATCAATATACTCACGCAAGTCAGCAAAAAAGAAAAGCTCTCCACAGCGCGTTCTGCTGAAGCGTATGCCAGGGTTGCAGTTGCCTTGTTCGAAGGTTTCGTTACCTGTTGGGATGAAAAATACCGCAGCAAGCTCATTCGTCCGGAAACCTACATCAATCAGTACATCGACGAAAACTGGGTTCCCTTACTTCAAACACCTCCATTCCCTGAACACACCAGCGGTCATAGCACCATCAGCGGAAGTGCTTCCGTTATCCTGGAGCATTATTTTGGAAAGGACTATGCATTCACCGATTCAACGGAAACTGAATTCGGAATACCCGTAAGGTCGTTCAAGTCCTTTGATGCAGCCGCAGAGGAGGCATCCATGAGCAGGTTTTACGGCGGTATCCATTATATCCCTGCGCTTACGGAGGGACTTAAAATGGGTAGGGAAGTGGGACAGTTCGTTTCCAATCAGCTGAAAACAAGGAAATAGGCCCTGCGGCTGATTCTTGAAATAATTCTCATTTTACCGGCAGAGGGAATGGTCTATATTTAACAGATCATCATTCCTCAACATGACCACCGAAGCACAAAGGCCTTCATTATCCTTTTGGCAGATCATTAACATGAATGTCGGATTCTTTGGAATCCAGTACAGCTTCGGTCTCCAGCAAACCGCAATCAATCCGCTCTATTCCTTCTTAAATGCCCGGCCGGAAGAGTTGCCGTTGTTGAATCTTGCCGGGCCGGTTACTGGACTTCTGATTCAGCCGATCATTGGTGCTATGAGCGACCGTACCTGGTTGCCACGATGGGGGAGAAGGAAACCTTACTTTTTGGTCGGTGCCATTTTTTGTAGCCTCTGTCTATTTCTTTTTCCTTTTTCAAGAACCCTTTGGATGGCTGCTGGATTACTTTGGATTCTCGACGCAGCCAACAATACAGCCATGGAGCCCTATAGGGCATTCATTGCTGATAAACTTCCGTCGTCACAGCGTGCAACAGGATTTTTAACGCAAAGTTTTTTCACCGGACTTGGAATTACCCTCGCCAACCTTTCACTCTTCGGTTTTCAAAAATTATTGGGCGGTGAAACGGCTATTTCAGGTTCCGGAATACCTTATTGGGTATATGGTTCTTTTTTCTTCGGTGCCTTATGCTCTATTGGCTCTGTTTGGTACTCCACCTCCACAACACCGGAAATCCCACCTGATGCTCAGGAGTTGGAGCGATTGAAAAATCTTAAGCGAGGTGTGCTAGAGCCTTTCCGCGAGATTTTGCAGGCCATAAAGGAAATGCCGTCCATTATGTGGCGACTTGCCCTGGTATACCTTTTTCAATGGTATGCCATGTTTTGTTATTGGCAGTTCGTCTCACTAAGCATTGCCAAAAGCGCCTGGAACACTGCGCCAGGAAATCCTTTATATGAGGAAGCAGTGGCTTGGACCGGACTGGTTAACGGGTTCTACAACATCGTCACCTTTCTATCGGCATTTGGATTGGCCTGGCTTACAGGAAAAATAAGTCCGCGATACATTCACGCCATCTGTCTTGCCTTTGCGGCCATTTCATTGCTCTTGCTTCCGACCATGACGAATCCATACCTGATGTTCGCCCCAATGGTTGGCTTTGGTGTGGCGTGGGCCAGTATGATGGGTGTGCCATACCTGCTGGTGATGGACAATATTCCAAGAGAGCGATTTGGTGTGTACACTGGGATCATAAATATGATGATTGTAGTGCCAATGATTATTCAAACCCTTTCATTTGGATGGGTTTATGAAACATTTCTTGGTTCTGAGCCAGGACATGCCATTTGGTTTGCCGGTAGTTGTCTCATGGTGGCTTCCGCACTAACCCTCCGTGTCTATAAAAAGTGATTTAAAACCCTAATCCTAACCATATGACGAACCCTCTTCTCGCTGAATTTATTGGCACGGCCATGATCCTTTTATTGGGAGGCGGTGTGAATGCTTCTGTTACCTTATTCGGCAGCTACTCTAAAGGAGGTGGTTGGTTAATGGTCTGTATGGGTTGGAGCCTTGGTGTTACGTTGGCTATTTATGCTGCCGGTGCTGCAAGTGGCGCACATTTGAATCCTGCGGTAACCATTGCATTTGCGCTGCGTGAAGCCTTTCCTTGGGATCAGGTTCCTGGCTACATCTTCGCACAACTCGCCGGAGCATTTACTGGCTCTACATTAATGTTTCTTCAGTTTCTTCCCCACTGGGGCAAAACCGAAGACAAGGCTGCCAAGCTTGGAATCTTTTCAACAGCTCCAGCCATTCCAAATACCATCGGCAACCTCATCAGCGAGATCATCGGAACGTTTGTCCTGGTTATCGGTCTGTTGTTTTTGGGCACCAATACCTTCACCGATGGATTGAATCCACTGGTGGTTGGCGCACTTATATTGGCCATTGGATTAAGTCTGGGTGGTACCACCGGATTTGCCATTAACCCCGCTCGCGACCTTGGTCCTCGGTTGGCCCATGCCTTGTTACCCATCCCCGGTAAGGGTGATTCAAATTGGTCCTACAGCTGGATACCGGTGGTTGGACCAATCCTTGGTGCCGTAATGGCTGTTGTGGTGTTCAATCTGATTTCATGATTTGATGTGAGTTCAAACAGGCAGCCAGGGTGGTGGAAAGAGGCAGTTGTCTATCAGGTATACCCCCGAAGTTTTCAGGATTCAAACAACGATGGCATAGGCGATCTTCCCGGGATCCTGTCACGGCTGGATTACATTCAAAGTCTGGGTGTTGACGCCATCTGGCTAAATCCATTTTTCAAGTCACCCAACGACGATGGTGGGTATGATATTTGCGATTATCTGTCCATACAGCCGGAGTTTGGAACCATGGCCGATTTCGACCGGTTGTTGGAAGGCGCACATCAGCGCGGACTAAAAATCATCATTGACCTGGTGTTTAACCACACATCCGACGAGCATCAGTGGTTTAGGGCGTCATCACAATCCAGAACAAATCCTAAGCGGCCGTACTATTTCTGGCGCGATGGAAAAGGGGACGGGCCACCGTCCAACTGGCCTTCCTTTTTTGGCGGAAGTGCATGGCAAAAGGATGATCGCACGGGACAGTATTACCTACACCTGTTTTCAAAAAAGCAGCCTGATTTAAACTGGGAGAATCCGCAGGTAAGGGAGGAGCTTCAATCCATCATTCGTTACTGGACGAATAAGGGTGTGGATGGAATCAGGCTCGATGTGATTTCGGCCATTTCGAAACGGACCGATTTCCCGGATGCAGATACGGCTGATTTTAACGAAATCATTGCGCGCTATTATGCCAACGGACCTCGGATTTTTGAGTTCATCGGTGAACTGCGCGCACAGGCACTTTCTGATGCATCGGTACTTACCGTTGGCGAAGGCCCTGGGATCAATGCAGAGAATGCTGTGGACTATTTGTCCGAAGGAAAGGGGTTGGACATGATTTTTCATTTCGATCATATGTTTTTGGATCAGGGGCCTGGAGGAAGGTTTGATCCAAAGCCATGGTCGATGGAAGATTTTAAATTGGTCTTTAGCCGTTGGGATGAGGCCTTGTACCAAAGGAGCAAGGGTTGGGGTAGTATTTTTCTTGGAAACCATGATTTCCCGCGACAGGTGTCCAGATGGGGTAATGATGGAGAATTTAGGGAAGAGGCTGCTAAAGCCATTCTGACGCTTCTGATGACCCTGCGGGGCACGCCATTTATTTACGCCGGTGATGAACTGGGGATGACCAACATTAAATTGAAAAGTGTAAGCCAGTCAAAGGATGTTGAAACACTTAATGGATTCAGGACGGCGCAGGAAAAAGGAATTTCGGAGGAGGAATTTTTGTTGGCCGCAAATTATGCCGGCAGGGATAATGCCCGTACCCCGTTTCAGTGGGATGATTCAACCTACGCCGGGTTTTCTGGGGTTGAACCCTGGATGGTTGTGAATCCAAACAAGGCGGTAATCAACAGGGAATCTCAGGAGAAAGAACCGAGTTCAGTGCTGAACCATTTCCGAAAGTTGATCAGGCTGCGCAAGTCTGAAAAGACCTTGGTTTACGGTGATTATTTACCAGTGGAGACAAGCGATGGCCAACTGATGGCCTACAAGAGGGTTGGTGAAGGGGTTGAATGGATGGTGCTGATCAATTTCAGTGATAAGAATATGAATGCGTTGCCTGATCTGACGGGCTATGAGCTAGTGATATCCAATGTTGTTGGATCAAAGGCAAATGGAATGTTGCCGTGGGAAGCTAAAATCCTGAAGAAGGCAGTTTAAGCAGTTTTATTTATTGAAAAATAGAGACTGACTTAGAATAAGTCTAAAGAAATCTATGGAAGTACACCCCTATAAAATGAAGAAGGGAAGTGATCCTGGATCACTTCCCCTCGGAAAGAATCAGAGGTTATCTGATTACTTCTTCTTCTTAGCAGCCTTTTTCTTGGCAGCTTTCTTAGCGGTCTTTTTTGCCATAGCGTTTAATGCTTTAGGTTAAATAAATAGTTAAACGTAATCGAAATTAGGACTTAAATTGATTTCACAAAAATTTTTGACAGATTATTTTCAAATCTGAAATTTTCAACAGGTATAATTTTCTGATTCGACCACTCATAACTCGATGATTTTACTTTGGTGATTTGCCTTCTGCGATCTGTACTTCGCGTTGCAGCTGCACACCAAATTTCGTCTTCACATCATCCATAATTTGTTGTGAAAGATTCAGAATTTCTTCGCCGGTAGCGCCTCCGTAATTGACCAGCACAAGCGCCTGTTTTTCGTGAACTCCTGTGTTTCCAAGTCTTTTTCCTTTCCAACCGGCAGTTTCAATGAGCCATGCTGCAGGTATCTTAAATTGCTGATTTTCAGTTTTATAGAATGGAAGTGTAGAGTATTGATTTTGAATACTTTCAATCAATGCCGCATCGACGACAGGATTCTTAAAAAAGCTGCCGGCATTGCCAATCTTCTGCGGATCAGGGAGTTTCTCTTTTCGAATGCTGATCACTGCGCGGCCAACATCCTGAAGCGTAGGTTGTTCTACTCCTTGCCCCATCAATACGGTGCTGATGGCACCATAGCTGGTATTTATGAGATGGTTTTTAGTGGTCAGTCTTAAAGTAACACTTGAGATAAAAAATTTTTTTCCTTTCGGCTGTTTAAAGAGGCTATCACGGTACCCAAAGGCACAAACTTTTTGATCAAGTCGATCTTCATCACCCGTCTCGAGGTCGATCACATCGACATATTCCAGCACTTCGCTGAGCTCTCTTCCATACGCTCCGATGTTCTGAACCGGTGCTGCCCCAACTGTACCCGGTATCAAGGCGAGGTTCTCAATGCCTCCCCAATTATGGTCCATGCACCGCATTACCAGGCCATGCCATGATTCTCCGGCCGCTGCAGTTACCAGTATTTGATCCTCGGAGCATTTTTCGGTGGTCATCCCAGATAAACGGGTCTTCAAAATAAGACCATCATAGTCGCCCCTGAACAGAATGTTGCTGCCCTCGCCAAGAATCAACCAGCTTTCACTGGTTAGAATTCCACTTGAAATAAGGTCTCTAAGGTCTTTTTTCTCCCTGATCTCAGCGAAGTATTTTGCCTTCGCCTCAATACCGAAGGTATTCAGGTCTTTTAAGTTGAAGTGCTCTTGCAGTTGCATGGACTTGGTTCAACAAATAAAAGTTAAAAAGACTCATTTTCTAAGCCTATACCGGTTGCCTGGCAAAGTCGTTATCCGCCCCGCCAATTCCAGATCGAGTAGCGTTGTGGTTAATGTGCCCCTTGACCATTGCGTTAGTTCACTAAGGCTGTCAATCGAAAATACCCTTTCCAGATCCATGAACTTCATCAATTGCTCTTCTTCTGGGCTTAAGGGCTTTCGATTGATTGTTCCTACATGCTTTAAGTCGGTTTTTACAGGTCCATTATGGCTCGTCCATCGCAGCGCCAGCGCGATTTCTTCACCGGTAGTCACAAGCTGTGCCTTATGATCCTTAATGAGGTTGTTGCAACCTGCACATCCCGCTGCCAAGATGTTGCCCGGTATGGCAAATACCTCCCGGTCGTAGGAGAGGGCAAGATCTGCCGTAATGAGCGCGCCGCCTTTTTCCGATGCCTCAGCGACCAGAACGCCTTCGGATAATCCCGCAATTATCCTGTTGCGGGCCGGAAAATAATGGGCCTCAGGTTTGGCTGAAAACCGTTGCTCTGAAATCAATGCGCCGGTGGTCGACATACGTCGAGCCAATTCAACATGGTTTGTTGGATAAATGTGGTCGAGTCCGCTGCCAAGAATGGCGATGGTTCGCATTCCCAATTCCATTGCCATGCGATGTGCATGAATGTCTATTCCATAGGCCAGCCCACTTACAATCACAGGATTAAAGGGTCTGATCTCAAGCAGAATTTTCTCCAGTGCACTTTTACCGTAGGGTGTGCATTTCCTCGTTCCAACCACTGCCAGCATCCTGTCCTGACCGAACCTCAGGCTCCCCTGCACATAAATGGCTGCCGGATGGTCAGGTGTAGTGTTTAGCCGGTGGGGATAATTTGGATCATGATAAAAGATTATGCTGGTATCGGTTTGTTCTGCGCGTCTGATTTCAATTTCAGCGTCACGGAAAGTGGACTTAGATTGAATTGCCCGCGCTGTGGCTTCCCCAACACCCTGGACTTTTATCAGTTTGCCGACCGGTAGCCCAAAGACCTCCCTGGCGGTGCCAATCTTTCCTATCAGTGCTTTAAAAAGGGTATCCCCAATGCCAGGTGTAAACCTAAGGGCAAGCAACGCAAGCCTTTCTTCGTCCATTTTTGGGATGGATTCCAGTCGTTCTTAAAATGAATGTTAGCAATTAGATCCTGTCGCGGATCTCTAGTAAGAACTTGCGGATGGTGCGCAGGGATTCAATCATCTCCATCTTGGTCTTAACGGCCACCGTGTCGTTCTTGACCATTTCCTTGGCACCCTGAAGGGTAAATCCTTTCTCTTTTACCAGATGGTAAATGAGGCGAACATTATCGATGTCTTCTTTGGTGAACTGACGGTTGCCCTTTCGGTTTTTCTTGGGCTGGATGATCTCGAACTCTGACTCCCAGAACCGAATCAGCGAGGGCGCTACATTGAAAATTTCAGCCACTTCGCCGATGGAGTAGTAAAGTTTTTCTATTTCTTTTTCCTTGTAGGCCATCGGTGTATCAAATATCGGATTTAGATCTTAAGGTCAAAACAGTTACGCAATTTTAATTCTAACCGACTTGATGGCACTTAATTTTATCAACTCATTTTCAACAAGTTGTTCACGTTTTTTTCTATAAAAACTTGAGTAAAAAAACAGAGAAAAAAATCAGCGGAAACCGTGTTTTTCTCCCTAAATGCAACGCAAACGTATTCGGACTATTTTTTGGCCTCCCGAATTATCTCGTTGAAATCAGATTGGGACAGATCTCTATACATGAAATGGATAGGATTCACCCACTCATCCTTAAACAATACCTCATAGTGCAAATGTGGGCCGGTGGAGGTTCCGGTGTTTCCAACCAATCCAAGCAACTCTCCCCGCTTTACTTTTTGACCTTCAGCGACCTTAATCTTTGATAAATGAGCATACCTGGTCTCAAATCCATAACCATGGTTCACAAAAACAACCTGTCCGTAGCCACCACTGTATTTTGCAACCGTAACCAGTCCCTCACCAGTTGCATACACCGGGGTTCCGGGCCTGGCTGTGAGATCCAAGCCGTGGTGAAAGCGCCAATCACGGTACACTGGGTGCATGCGCATGCCATACAGCCCATGAAACCGAGTAATCTGCCGATTGTCCAATGGTTGAAGTGCTGGCCGGCTCGCCAACATACCTTCCTTCTCCTCAATCTTATCTTTTAACTCCACATAAGATTGATTTCCCATGCGAACCCGGTTCCACAAGACCTTTACATCCTGGTAACCTCTCTTAATTATGGGCAGGTCAGATTGATTGGTCCAGTCCGATTCAGTTCTTCCCCCCGAACCGCCGCGGCGTATCGAAGCCGGAAGCTTCTCCATATTCAGTAAGACGCGGTAATGGTCATCGTCTTCACGTTCCAGCATGGTGATGCGGTCATCCAATTCGCGGATCTCATTTTTTAATTCAGTCCATGATGCTTTTGCAACCGTATTGTACTCCTGCAACACCACTTCATCATATTCCGGAAGGAATAGCGCATAAATGCCAAACAGCACCAAGCCCATTCCAATCGATAATGCCAAAAATCTTAATGTTGATCTCCGGGCCTCTTTTGGCGCCTTGCGGTCTACAATAAATCCGCAGTGGATGGGGTCATATCGGAAATATCGAAACAACATTAATCCAATGCCTGTTTAGGTGATTGTCCAACACTTTGCAGTACCACCAGATCTGCCTCGGAAAGGTTTTCAACCAAAACCAGCGCTGGATCGACATGCTTTCCATTTCTTAAAATTTCAAAATGAAGGTGAGGCGCAATGGAGCTACCTGATAACCCGATGTCGGCTATGATCAATCCTTTAGCAACTTTTTGCCCTGTGCGCACCAAAACATGCTCCAGTCTGGAGTACTTCGTCTGATAACCATCGCCGTGATCAATCAACACCGATGTCCCTGCACCGCCCGGTGCACCATCGACGGTAATTGAACGAATCACGCCATTACCAGCAGCCAGAACTGCAGTACCATGCTCAGCGAGCACATCAATTCCTGAATGTTTATAGGGTTTTTTATTAAAGGGGTTGATCTGCATACCGAAGCCACACGCAACCTGCTTCACCTCAAAACCCTTTACCGGCGGCAACACGGGCAGATGCCTTAACTCCAGATGGTCTTCCTTTCCAGGCCAAAAGAAATTCCCAAAGAATGAATTATTTCCAGATGCTCGGTCAAATAAGCTTCCCAGTCGGATCAGCGTACGGTCTGCAAGGTCATGAAACTCATATCGGTCAAGGTCATCCGGGTTAACCGTCGGTGCAGCCGGTCCCTGGTCATTACGGTCAGTAAAATAAACTGTCTTGTAAAGGTTCTCCTCTTCCTTTGATAAGTTCTGAACAGCGCCCCTTATTTCTGTCAGCTCAGCCTGCAGTCTGGTTCTGTGGTAAGCAATGGCTTCATTTTCTTTGCGCAACCTCACCGATTCTTCTGAACCGAAATACCTGCTTTTCAGGTATGCAAGTCCAAAAAACGTTCCGAATGCAATACCGCTAAAGCCTAAAACCCTGAACAAAATTCTGTCCCAGGGTATGCCGGCCTTCTCGAATCGAAGGGTTCGCTTGTTGTACTTATATAGGTTCTTATCCACGAAACGTATTCAAATGTTTATTTTAGGGCGTTTTTTTGGGAAAAGGGTCTTAAAGTTAAAGAATCGGGCTAAACGCCCAAGCATAAAAAAGCAATGACTTCAGCAGAAATCCGGACTAAGTTTCTTCAGTTTTTTGAGAAAAAGGGTCATCTCATCGTGCCCTCAGCGCCATTGGTACTTAAAAATGATCCGACGCTGCTTTTCACCAACTCCGGTATGGTGCAATTCAAGGACTACTTTCTAGGCAACGCTGTTCCGGTTTCAAAAAGAATTGCTGACACTCAAAAGTGTCTTCGCGTTAGCGGTAAGCACAACGACCTGGAAGATGTGGGCTTGGATACCTACCATCAAACCATGTTTGAAATGTTGGGCAACTGGTCCTTTGGCGACTACTTTAAAAAGGAAGCCATTGAATGGGCCTGGGAACTGCTCACCGATGTCTACCAGTTACCAAAAGACAGGTTGTACGCAACAGTATTTGGTGGCGATGCCGCAGAAAACATTGCCATGGATCAGGAAGCTTTTGATCTATGGGCCGCTGTAATCGGAAAAGACCGTGTGATCCACGGTTCTAAAAAAGATAACTTCTGGGAGATGGGCGACAGCGGTCCATGCGGACCGTGCTCCGAAATCCACGTCGACATTCGTTCAGAATCAGAGCGTAAAAAACAAGACGGCAAGGAATTGGTTAACACCGGTCATCCACAGGTGGTTGAAATCTGGAACCTGGTCTTCATTCAGTTTAACCGTCTTGCTTCCGGCAAACTCGAACCTCTTCCCGCGCGCCATGTCGATACCGGAATGGGCTTCGAGCGCTTGTGCATGGCCATTCAGGGCAAACACTCCAATTACGAAACGGATGTCTTTACGCCTCTGATGCAATTTATTTCCGACCGATCCGGTGTTCGATACGGCACATCAGAAAAAACGGACATTGCCATTCGTGTGGTGGCAGACCATGTTCGCGCGGTAAGTTTTGCTATTGCCGATGGACAGCTTCCTTCCAATACCGGTGCAGGTTATGTGATCCGCAGAATCTTACGCCGCGCTGTCCGGTATGCATTTTCATATCTGAATCTTCGTGAGCCATTCCTTCATACGCTCACACCGGTGCTGGCCGATCAACTTTCAGGTGTTTTCCCTGAATTAAAATCCCAGCTGGATTATGTGTGCCGGGTCATTCATGAAGAGGAGCAATCTTTCCTTCGTACACTGGAGAAAGGATTGAAAAGAATGGAGACCCTGTCTGCCATTACCGGAGCGCAGGCCTTTGAACTTTACGACACCTATGGCTTTCCCCTCGATCTCACTGCACTCATCGCGCGCGAAAAAGGATTTACCGTCGATGAAGAAGGGTTCAACAGTGAAATGGAAAAGCAAAAGAGCCGATCCAAAGCCGATGCTGCCCGCGAAACCGGCGATTGGGTGATGGTGCGACAGGATGTCAAACCTGAATTCATTGGTTACGATGCCACCCAGGCGGAGACATCGATCCTCCGATACCGGAACGTCAAACAAAAAGGAAAAGATTTGTTTCAGGTGGTGTTGGAGAAAACACCATTTTATGCGGAGAGTGGCGGACAGGTAGGAGATACCGGTCGAATCGAATCCGAAGGTAAAGCCATTAAAGTGGTGGACACCAAAAAAGAAAATGAACTGGTGGTAATGATCACCGATGGTATTCCTGCAAATCCTGCATCGCCTGTGAAGGCCCATGTGGATACAAATCGGCGAGACGCCATTCGCAACAACCACTCTGCGACACACTTGTTGCATGCCGCGCTAAGAAATACACTCGGAAAGCATGTGGAACAACGTGGCTCCTTGGTTAATGATGAGCTGTTGCGTTTTGATTTTTCACACTTTGCTGCGGTTACCCGAGAGGAGCTGGACCGCATCGAGGATGAGGTCAATCAGAAAATCAGATCAAACATCCGATTGGATGAAAAACGTAATGTTCCGATCAATGATGCAAAGGCGATGGGCGCCATGGCGCTGTTTGGGGAAAAATATGGTGATCATGTTCGTGTGATCACGTTCGATCCAACCTATTCTGTTGAACTCTGCGGCGGCACGCACGTGCCATCTACAGGGGTGATTGGCTATTTCAGGATTGTTTCAGAAGGGTCTGTTGCTGCCGGGATCAGAAGGATTGAAGCAGTGACTTCACTTGTGGCAGAGCGTTTTGCCCGTGAGGAAGCCATTGCTGTTCGTGAAATCAAAACCATACTGCGCAATCCGAAGGATGTACTCCAATCGGTCAATACCTTGTTGGAGGAAAAATCCCAGCTTGAAAAGAAAATTGAAAAACTCAATCAGGAGGAAGTAGGTCGTGTGCAAAAGGAGCTTGCTGTGAAGGTTAAAAAATCGAACGGGCGCAGTGAGCTTATTGCCAGGGTTACGCTGCCCGATGCCAATGCACTAAAAAATCTTGCGTTTGGGTTGCGCAACCAGTTCGAAGACATCGTGCTGGTCCTCGCGGCCGAAATCGAAGGCAAGCCTCAGGTGGCGGTGATGATAGGTGATTCAATTGTTGCTCAGGGAAAACTTCATGCCGGCAACCTTGTCCGTGAGTTGGCTAAGGAAATACAAGGTGGTGGTGGTGGACAGCCGTTTTTCGCAACGGCCGGTGGTAAAAACCTCGGTGGACTGGATGCGGTGGTTTCAAAGGCTCCGGGTCTTTTGGCCTGATCATGACGGAAAAAGAATTTGAGATCGTAATCGGGCTGGAGGTACATGTCCAGCTCAGTACCCAATCGAAGATCTTTTGTTCGGACTCAGCCGCATTTGATCTGAATCCAAATACGCATGTCAGCCTGATCTCTCTTGCCCATCCCGGAACGCTCCCCAAGCTGAATCTAAAGGTGTTGGAATATGGAGCGCGGTTAGGACTTGCGCTGGGATGTACCATGGAAGGGGTAACTACCTTCGAGCGAAAAAATTATTTCTATCCCGATCTTCCGAAAGGCTACCAGATTACTCAGTATAGAAATCCCATTTGTAGGGGAGGAGCGGTAAAAATTCAAAAGGCTGGTATCGAAAGTGAGGTAGTCATTCATCATATCCACCTGGAAGAGGATGCGGGCAAGCTGATGCATTTTGATGGTCAGAAATTTTCAGGTGTTGATTACAACCGTGCGGGAGTGCCCCTGCTTGAAATTGTTACCACACCCTGCATGCATGATCCGGAGGAAGCTGCGGCTTTTGTCATGGAAATCCGAAAACTCGTGCGGTTTTTAGGGATAGGGGATGGTAACATGGAAGAAGGGTCACTGCGGGCCGATGCCAACGTATCGGTGCGATCGAAGGGTTCAGCGGTGCTAGGAACCAAAGTGGAGATCAAGAACATGAATTCAACCAAAAATCTGCGGGCGGCCATACAATATGAGGCGCAGCGACAGATGGCTTGTTTGATTCACGGAGAAACGATCGTCTCGGAGACGCGCTTGTTCGATGCTGATTCCGGGAAAACATTTTCGATGAGAAAAAAAGAGGAGGTCAACGATTACCGGTATTTTCCTGAGCCGGACCTTTGTGCTTTTGAAATCACAAAAGATTGGTTGGCGTCCATCAGGCAATCGATGCCGAAAACATCGGGTGAGTATGAATCCATGTTTGTTGACCGGTTCCATTTGCCTCAGTATGATGCTTCCGTTTTAGCCTCAGATGTGATCACCGCCAGGTTGTTTGAAGCATTGACGGAATTGACCACGCACACCAAATCAGCGTCCAACTGGCTAATGGGTCCGGTAAGGACTTATTTAAATGAAAATCCGGACAAGGAATTTCCGTTGTCGGCTCGTTCCTTGGCCTGGATGATCGATGCCGTGGAGGAAGGAAGGCTCAATCATACGGCGGCTTCAAAAAAACTATTTCCGGAATGGGTGAAATCACCGGAAAAAAACCCGGAGGAGTTGTGCGCTGCACTTGGATTGTTTGAAG
Organism: Bacteroidota bacterium; assembly: GCA_016866235.1. GTDB lineage: Bacteria > Bacteroidota > Bacteroidia > Cytophagales > Cyclobacteriaceae > ELB16-189. Next base: position 12,743 of record VGMW01000011.1, on the reverse strand, counting down.
TACAATCGGATGAGGAATTGATTGGCATCGCGCGGGATATTCTGAGGATTTATCCGCTCAAGGTGGAAGAATACCAAAAGGGAAAAAAGGGAATCCTAGGCATGTTTATGGGGGAAATGATGAAACGCACTGCGGGAAAGGCTGACCCGAAACGCTCTACGGAGATTTTATCTAATTTGTTGAATGAAAAGAACTGATATGAAAAACCACCATAAGCACCTATCCATAATTTTTTCCATCGTTTTGATCGGTGTATTTTTTGTGTCCTGCGAAAAGAAATCTGTGGCAGACACCTGGCAGATAACCGTTTCAGGAAAGGTTGGATTTGCGGGCAGTGGTGCCATTACAATTAAAGATTGGGCCGATACCACCAGTCATGTTGAAACCGCTGCTTTTGATGAGACGGCTCGAACGTATACCAAAACGCTTACGCTTCGTGAGCCTGGATTCTACCGAATATTCTTTTTTGAAACACAGTTTGTTGATTTTGTATTGAACAAAAGCGACATCACCATCAACATCGATGAGTCTGGTCGTTTTGAGGTGTTGGGGTCTCCTGAAATGGAAATTTACACCAAGGTCGATGCCATGCGCACAGCCTTTCAGGGGTCGGAGGATGTGTTGAAATTAAATCAGGCATTCAGTGAGGCAGTTTCGCGAAACGATGAAGAGGCGATTGGAAAATTGCAAGAGGAGTATCAGCAGTTGGTTGGGGTATCCGATGATTCGATTGCGGCCTATTTGATTGGACAATCGCCCAATCCTGCGGTCATCGATTTATTGAACCGGAATACTGTGGATAAGGACCGTAATTTTTCTGCATTCGAAAAAGTTGCGGAGACATTAACCGGCGACTGGGAGCGGTATTCGATTTCCCGCGACTTTAAGTTGATGGTGGAAAAAGGAAAGCTTACGGCGGTGGGGGCGAAGGCACCAGAGATTGCCTTACCGGATCCGAGTGGTAAAGTGATTAAACTCTCATCGCTCAAAGGAAAATATGTGCTGGTTGATTTCTGGGCGAAGTGGTGTGGGCCCTGCAGGCGCGAAAATCCGAATCTGGTGAAAGCCTATCAGCGTTTTGGTGGTGAAAAATTTGAAGTGATGGGCGTTTCCCTGGACCGCAGCCGGGAAGATTGGGTTCAGGCCATTGCAGAGGATGGATTGAACTGGGTACATGTTTCGGATTTAAGGTATTTTGATTCTGAGGCAGCCCGGACGTACAACATTAACGCCATACCATTTTCCATTCTGGTGAATCCTGAAGGTGTTATTGTTGCCAAAAACCTCAGGGGCGCTGCGTTGCATAAAACGCTCGAGAAGTTTTTGGGTCAGCTATGAGAAGAGAATTTGGGTGGGGCTAATACATTACCTCCCCGTAAAACAATACTTAAGAATGTTTGCACCCATGCGCAGCGCATCCTGTCTTTTTTCTTCCGGATCCTGATGGATTTTCTGGTCTTCCCAGCCGTTGCCCAGATCACATTCATAGGTGTAATAGATAACGAGTTTGCCCTGGTAAAACACGCCTAGTCCTTGTGCGGGCTTGCCATCATGTTCATGGATTTTAGGCAGGCCTTTTGGGAAGTTGTACTTCTGATGGTAAATGGGATGATCGGGTGGAAGTTCGGTAAGCAAAGCTTCGGGGAAAATCTTTTTGATCTCCGGTCTGATAAACTGATCCATGCCATAGTTGTCATCGATGTGCAGGAATCCACCGGCCATGAGATATCGCCTGAGGTTTGCAGCAGCCTCGCTACTGAAAACCACATTACCGTGGCCGGTCATGTACACATAGGGATAGCTGAAAATATCCCTGCTTTGAGGTTGTACGACATCTTCTTCCTCAGCCAGTTGGAGGTTGAGTTGTTGTTTAGAGAATTTGATCAGATTGGGCAGGGCGGTTTTGTTTGCGTACCAGTCGCCGCCGCCTTCGTATTTGAGTCGGGCGATCTTTAAGGAAGATTCATTTGGTCTTATTTGTGCCTGAAGTAGCGTGGCGAACGAAAGGAGCAGGAGGAAGGAATAAAACTTAGCCTGATTAAATTTTGAAACGACCATGGTGGTAAAGTTATGCGTTTTTGATCGACCAGGGGGTGATAAGCGTGAATTGGCGGTATGATTAAGAAAAAGTCTTTCATAAAATCGTTGGAAACATTTCGCGCTACAGTCGAAAATAGGGGCGGGCATCATGTATAACATTTATACCTGATCCAACCTTCATGTATAGAAAATAGGATTTTTTAAACATGATAATAATATGCAAATCACCTAACCAATCGATTGTTGGATGAAGGTCTTTTAAGAATGGGGGAATGAAGTTCCTTGATTTACTTTCGTAACCTTTTTTTTGTTTACACGGAGCTAGAAATCTTGAGGTTATCCTATACTAAAGGTAGTACACACCTGCATTGATTCTTAGGTGGTTTAAGGGTAACTTCGCGCCCTGATTTCTATGCGCAATTACCTCGATCTCATGGCAGACATTCTGGCCACCGGAGCCAGTAAAACCGACCGCACCGGAACAGGTACCTTGTCCGTGTTCGGACGCCAACTCAGATTTGACCTAAGCAAGGGGTTCCCGTTGGTCACCACCAAAAAACTTCACCTTCGATCCATCATCTACGAATTGCTGTGGTTCCTTAACGGAGATACCAACGTTAAATACCTGCGCGACAATGGTGTAACCATCTGGGATGAATGGGCGGACGAAAATGGTGAGCTCGGCCCTGTCTACGGCCACCAGTGGAGAAGCTGGCCCGCACCCAACGGTCAAACCATAGATCAGATTTCTCAAGTCATCGATCAAATAAAAAAGAAGCCCGATTCAAGACGTCACATCGTAACCGCGTGGAATCCGGCCGAGGTCGATAAAATGGCCCTGCCTCCTTGCCATGCTATGTTTCAGTTTTATGTGGCCAACAACAAACTTTCCTGTCAGCTTTATCAACGCAGTGCAGATTATTTTCTCGGCGTTCCCTTCAACATCGCCAGCTATGCTTTGCTTACCCATATGTTCGCTCAACAATGCGATTTGGAGCCCGGTGATTTCGTTTGGACAGGCGGCGATGTCCATCTCTATACCAACCACCTGGAACAGGCACGTCTTCAACTAACCCGCGAACCTTTTCCGCTTCCAAAACTTAAGATCCTTCGTAAACCTGAATCCATCTTCAGTTATCAATTTGAGGACTTTCTGATCGAAGGTTATCAGTCCCATCCCACCATAAAAGCGCCTATTGCAGTGTAAATTGACCATTGGTGTACCGCCAGGCGGTTTATTTCGGTCCAAGGGCATCCTTTTTCACGAAAATCCGTTCAAGCTACCCATGTCGAAAATTCAAGCTCCATGATTAGACCTTTTCTCCTCCTGACGTTCCTCATATTGGTCTGGATTCCATCTTCCGCCCAATCCACCAGGACGCTTACTGTGAAGGAATGTATCGACATAGCCTTAGAAAACAACCTCCGGGTAAAGCGCGGATACTATAATCTGAAATCAAGTGAGATCAACCTGTTGCAATCCAAAACCTCCCTGCTTCCAACACTCAATTTCGGTTCCAACTACGGTAAGAACTTCGGTCGTGCCATTAACCCTGTAACCAATACGTTCATCAATCGAAACGCTAACGTCCTCAACTTCCAGGCGGCCAGCAACCTCACTTTGTTCAATGGTTTCCGTCTGACCAACACAGTCCGTCAGGCCGATCGTGAATTTGAGGCGGGCAATTATGAACTCGCAAAAGCCAAAAATGATGTCATCCTAAACGTTGTAACGCTCTATACCAATGTGATCTTTAACAAGGAACTGCTGGAGAACGCAAAGCTTCAGCTTCAGTCCGGGCAGGAACAGTTGGACCGCATCCGCAAACAGGTTGAGGCCGGTCAGCTTCCCAAAGCCAATGAACTTAATCAGGAGGCTCAGGTTGCTACCAACGAGGTTAACCTGATCAACCAGGAAAATGCCTTAAACCTTTCATTGCTTCAGCTTAAGCAGGCTATGCAGGTTCAGGGTTCTGAGGTTTTTGATATCGTCGTTCCCGAGATCAGCCCTGAAGATCTCGTTTTAGAAAATTCACCAGACCAGATCTATACCATAGCGCAGCAGACGATGCCGGAAATTCAAGGTGCGATCCTGCGGGTGGAAAGTGCTGAACTTGCGCTGCGATCAGCGAAAGGTGGTCTTACCCCGCGCTTGTCGATCAATGCTGCCGCACAAACCAACTACTCAAGTGTTTCCAATACCCAACGCACGGCCATCGATGGTGTTGAGCTTGGTTCCAATCCTATCGGCGTCGCGGTTGTTAACGGAGCGAATCAGCCGGTATTTGCCTACCAGCCGGTTTACCGGGTTGTTTCACCTGATTACAATGCCAGCGAACAAATCAGTGATAACCTTTTTAAAACCCTGAGCCTCCAGCTCAACGTTCCGCTGTTCAACGGACTCCAATCCCGCGCCAACGTACAGCGTGCGGCGGTTTCCAAAGAGCTTGCTGCTGTAAATAGATTAGAAACAGAAAATACACTGCGTCAATCCATTGAAACAGCCTACAACGATGCGGTAGCTGCTTCAAAGACATATGCTGCCTCGCTTAAGCAACTCAACGCGAGGAATGAAGCCTACCGTATGACCAAGCAACGCTTTGAAATCGGTGCCAGCAACTACGTTGAATTCCGGATTGCAGAAAGTGATCTGTTCCAATCAAGATCCGATCTGGCCAGAGCCAAATTCAATTTCATCTTCAGAAAAAAGCTCCTTGATTTTTATCAGGGCAAGCCAATTGACTTATAATCTTTGAACAACTCATCAGCCGAAAAATAATTTTGACTTTACCCCTGAATCATCAGGATCAACCTTCAACCGAATAGAAAATGTCCATCCCTAAAACTGAAAGACCTAAAAAGAAATCCGGAAAATCCCTTTACTACCTGATTGTTGGTTTGGTGGTATTAATCCTTGTTCTCGTTGTTGGACGACAGCAGGGATGGATTGGTAAATCAAAGGAGATTGAGGTTGAAACGGCTCTTTCTAAAACAAGTGACATCGTTGAAAAGGTTTCTGCATCCGGTACTGTACAACCGGTGGTCGAAGTCAAAATCGCACCGGAGGTCTCCGGTGAAATCATTGAACTCAATGTGGAAGACGGAGACTCTGTACAATCCGGACAACCGCTGGTGAAAATCAGGCCCGATGCATGGTTGAGTCAGCTTGAGCGGTCTGAAGCAACATTAAATCAGCAGCGTGCAAACGTGCTCTCCGCAGAAGCTGGGTTATCGAGGGCCAAAGCTACTTTCATCCGTTCCGATGCCGACTTTAAACGTCAGGAGAAGCTTTGGAAGGAAAAGGTGATCTCGGAGGCCGATTGGCAGCTTGCCCGCCAGAACTACGATGTTTCTAAGAACGATTTATCATCGGCTGAGCAGTCTCTGGAGGCAGCAAAGTTCATTGTGAAAAGCACTGAAGCTGCGGTGAAGGAAGCGCGTGAAAACGTCCGCAAGACCCTGGTCGTGGCTCCAATGAAAGGCGTTGTATCTAAGCTCAATGTAAAACAAGGTGAAAGGGTCTTGGGAACCATTCAGATGCAGGGAACCGAAATGCTTCGAATCGCCGATCTGAACAAAATGGAAGTTCGGGTGAACGTCAATGAAAACGATATTGTCCGTGTTCATCTTAACGATACGGTACTAATCGATGTTGATTCCTACGCCAGCCAGAGCAAGCAGTTCCGTGGTTTGGTTACCAACATTGCCAATACCGCCAAAGACAAACTTTCTGCCGATGCGATCACTGAATTTGAAGTCCGAATCCTTGTCCTTCAGTCTTCTTATCAGGATTTGATTAAAAAAGGAATCAAATATCCATTCCGCCCGGGAATGACGGCTTCCGTTGAAATTTTAACCAACCGTAAATCCGGCATCCTCACTGTACCGCTTTCTGCTGTAACCACCCGTAATCCTGAAGAGCCTGCAGAAGATGAGAAGAAGGAGGGTGAAGGCGATCAGGCAACTACATCCAATCGTGCGACCAATGAAAAAGCTGCACCCAAAAAGAAGGCTGATAAAATTGTGGTATTTGTAAAAGACGGTGATGTGGCCAAGATGATGGAAGTGAAAACTGGTATCAGCGATTACGACAACATTGAAATCCTGAACGGAATCAGCAAAGGACAGGAAGTAATTGTAGGCCCGTTCCTTGCAGTCTCCAAGCGATTGAAAGATGGTGACAAGGTAAAAATCAAGGAAAAAGAAAAAGAGGATAAAAGCTCGAATACTTCAGGCAATAAATAATTCCTGAGTCACAGAAGTCTTAATCGGAAAGCCCGCTGAATAAGCGGGTTTTCTTATTTTTACGGCCTCCCTAAGCAACCTCTGAGTTAAATTCTATCATGCGCATCTCAGTAATCATTTGTACCTACAACAAACCGGAGTGGCTTGAAAAGGTGTTGATTGGATTTGCGCACCAGACCTATTCTGATTTTGAATTGGTCATTGCCGACGACGGATCCGGACCTGAAACCAAGTCGCTGATTGAACGATTTCGCGAGCATTCAGGGATTATGGTACACCACGTATGGCAACCCGATGAGGGCTTTCAGAAATCCATGATCCTCAATAAAGCCATCCTTGCCAGCACTTCAGATTATCTGGTCTTCACCGACGACGACTGCATTCCCAGAAAAGATTTTATTGAAGTCCATGCCAAAAACGCGGAGCCAGGTCGATTCCTTTCCGGTGGGTACTTTATGTTGCCAATGAGCACCAGTAAAAAAATCAGTGCCGATGACATTGGCTCTGGTAAAGCTTTTAATCCAGCCTGGCTGCGAGAAAATGGCCTTGATCCAACCTTCCGGATTTTGAAATTAACTGCCCGTGGACTGATCCAGGACCTTTTAAATACCATCACCACCACCAAGCCCACCTGGAATGGTCACAATGCATCTGGATGGAAAAAAGATCTCATTAAGGTCAATGGGTTCAATGAGAAAATGCAATACGGTGGACAAGACCGGGAGTTGGGTGAGCGTTTGGAAAACCTTGGCATCCGCGGCAAACAAATTCGTTACAGTGCCATCTGTATTCACCTGGATCATGCCAGGCCTTACAAAACGAGAGAATCCATTCAATTCAACCGATCGGTTCGGGAAGCCACAAGAAAAGAGAAAAAAATCAGGACCGAGTTCGGTATCCTGAAAGACTGATCTGGCTTCCCTTTAAAGTTTTTCCATGATCCATGGATAAACTTTGTGAATCGGTAGGCCCATTACATTAAAATAGGAACCAGAAATTTTTTGGATGGCGATCAGTGGTTCGGCAGGAAGCTGTTGTGGTTTGCTTTGTGCAATGATTTCGTGAAGGCTCAGTGCATCAATAAATGCTCTTTCTTCCTCGTTGCATGGATTGTAATGATCGGCCAGACACTCCTGGGCGCCATAGGCACCAGCCTTATCCAGCGGCTTAAAATTTTTTACATACCGAACGATGTCGGTTTCATTTAAATGGTTGAAGGTAACCAGTGACATTTCTTCCCGAATTTCCAGATGTTGACCATCGGCAAGGCAACAAGCCGTAACGACCTGATGTGTTTGGCCTGAAAGTTTTCTGAGCATGGCTACGGCCTCAATTTCATTTTCAGGTTTGTTCAATATATGGCCATCATGTATTACAATGGTGTCCGCGGTAAGGACCATTTCGAATGGCTTTAGCGTTGCAAGCGCTGCCTTTGCCTTTCGTTCTGAAAGCAAGGACGGAACTTTCACGGGCGATAAACCCGATGGGAAATCTTCTGGCGCATCGGTTGGCCGAACATCAAAGCGGAGACCACAAGCCTTAAGCAGGTAAGCCCTTCGAGGTGAACCAGAAGCCAAAACCAGTTTGCGGTCGTTCATATCGTTTCCGGATAATCGGCATACGCCGGAATACGGCTCTCCTCCGGAAGTAGAGAAGAAAAAACAAAACCTGAAGTCACCTTTGGATAAAAGTAAGTTGATTTCTGAGGCAGGGTAAATCCACTTCCGCAAACTTCAGTTACCGTGGATATGGATACGGCGTGGGTAAGAACGGCGAGCTGAACAGATCCTTCACCAACCGCCATTCTGCATCGTTGTTCGTCGCGCTCGAACAACAATTGTTCTGATCCGCGTTGATCCTTGCCGGCGATGCCCAACAGTTTTTCAATGATGAAGTAATGCAGGATGGTGAGGTCCAATTTAAGAATCGCTTTAGGAAAGGGCCATGGGTTGGTACTCCAAAGTCCATCTTTGAGCCTGATATAAATTTCCTTGGCACCCATCAGGAGGCAGAAGGTTGGTTGGCCCTGATCGTTGCCTTGCGCAACACGGATAAATGTTTCCTTTGGCACCACCTCGAAATCAGTGCCGATGGCAGTAAGGAATTCATATTCATTAAAGTTGTCGATATACCGTACCATCCTGTGGGTAGGTAAGATGGTGAGGTCGGATGAAGCCGTGTTGGTGAGCCACATCAGATGCGATTCATGTGGCAAAAATTTATCCTTACTCAAGCCTTTCTCCCGGGCGTAGCGTAAGGAGGCTTCATAGCGATGATGGCCATCGGCAAGAATGATCTTTTTATTTTTCAGGACTGTCATGATTTTCCGAATGGCATTATGGTCCTGGATAAGAGAAATTTTATCGGTGATACCCTGTTCAGAGGTATGAACGTAGAGAGGATTATTCATCGACTCGTCCATGAGGTGTTCGATGGAAAGCGATTCATCGGTGTATAGTCCGTGGGTTGGACTAACCTGGAAACCTGTTTCCTCTAAAATTTCAAATCGATCGCCAACCGAACCGGGAATGGTATTTTCATGCCGAAGGATCACACCGTCTTCCCACTCGTGAACTTTGATGTGGCAAATGATTCCTTTTCTGCACCGGTCGGATGTATCGCCTGGAAATCTGAAGTATTGATAGTAGGGGTAGAGGGCAGGAAGTGATTGATGGACCAGTACCTGTTTTTCTTTCCATTGCTTTAGTGTCAGGGCTGCTTCACGGGCGCCACCGGCAGGAACGGAAAGATGAATGCAATTGACCGGATTGTCATAGAGCTCTGTGAGCTGTTGGGTAGTAACCACATCGAACAACGGCGCGGTAAGTCTGGACATTTCACCTTCATATTTTGGGTGATAACGCCAGCTTTTGAAGGGTCTGATCTCAGCCATTCAAGCGATTGGTTCTCCAGGGATTTACTTCAGGCTCGCTGGTTGTCTCGGTGACCGGATTGGCCATTAAGCTGCTTCTTAAGGAGGCACCGATGGCGGCGACCAATTTTAGTTCTGTTTCAGATAGGTTTACCGATGGCTCTCCCGGCTTGAAATATTTTTGAATAAATGCGGTATCAAAATTACCTGAACGAAAGGCTTGGTGATCAACAGCAAAGCGACAGAAGGGTATGGTTGTTTTTACGCCAACGACCTGGTATTCATCCAATGCACGGATCATGCGTTCGATGGCCTGCTGTCGATCGGAGGCATAGGTAATCAGTTTGGCGAGCAGCGGGTCGTAGTGGTAGGGTACTTCCATCCCTTCCTGAAATCCGTCGTCAACCCGAATGCCCGGACCTTGAGGAGTACGGTAGATGGAAAGCTTGCCGATATCGGGTAAAAATTGATTCTCAGGATCTTCTGCGTATATCCTGGCTTCTATGGCATGACCTTTCAGGGTCAGGTCCTCCTGACGGAACGGTAATTTTTTTCCTTCGGCAATTTCAATTTGAAGTTTCACCAGGTCGACTCCTGTCACCATTTCAGTAACGGGGTGTTCTACCTGCAACCTCGTATTCATTTCAAGGAAATAATAATGATTGTTCTCATCGAGGATGAACTCAACGGTACCGGCATTAAAGTAGCCACAGGAACGCGCTGCGTTGACGGCAGCTGCGCCCATTTCATTTCGAAGCGATTCTGACAAAATGGAAGAAGGGGCCTCTTCAATTACTTTTTGATGGCGTCGTTGAATCGAACATTCGCGCTCAAAAAGGTGTACAATATTTCCATGTTGGTCACCCAACACCTGGAATTCGATGTGGCGTGGACCTTTAACAAACTTTTCGATGAACACGGAGTCGTCTCCGAAGGCAGACATTGCTTCGCTTTTGGCGCGTTCGAGTTGCATTTGAAAGTCAGATGCATGTTCCACCAGGCGCATTCCTTTTCCGCCGCCCCCTGCGCTGGCTTTGATAAGAACAGGGAAGCCGATTTCGGTAGCGATGCGTTCGGCGTGGTCAGGGTTGGAGATGGGTTCTGAAGTTCCGGGCACGAGTGGTACGCCAAAGTTGGCGGCAGCGCGTTTAGCCTCCAGCTTGCTGCCCATTATTTCAATGGATTCAGGAGAAGGTCCGATGAAAATCAGACCGGCATTGGTTACCTGTCGGGCAAAGTCAGCGTTTTCAGAAAGAAAACCATATCCGGGGTGTATCGCTTGTGCGCCGGTTCGAAGTGCGGCGTTTATAATAATTTGTGATTTCAAATAGGAGGCGGAGGCAGTAGGAGGACCGATGCAGATGGCTTCGTCTGCAAATCGGACGTGAGGGGAGAGGCGGTCGGCCTCGCTGAAGACAGCCACTGTTGCTATTCCGGCTTCTTTGAGGCTTCTGAATATTCTGAGGGCAATTTCCCCTCTATTGGCTACCAATACCTTTTTTATGGCTGTCATGATCCGACTGTAGATGCAATGCTAATAAAATCAGCTGTTGAACAAAAGAATAAGGAGGGATTGCTGGGTTAAGTTTTTTGCTTTATACTTCTGGTTTATGTGTGACTTAAAATCAAACACACGGCTACCTTTAATTCTTAATCTGCTTTAGAAAAATTGACTCGTTGACAGAAATTACTCTAGGAGCTTTCCTTTTAGATCATTGGTCAGGCTATCCATACGGTTGAATGCAAAGCATTTTAATCCAAGGTCTTTTAAGCTTGCCCCTATATGGTAGAGTTGGTTGTCATCGATTAATAAAAATCTGTCATGACTGCTATGGTTTTGGATAAAATAAACTGGTGCATATTGAAGATTGTGCTTCTCCAGGTCCTTTAGAAAAGACGCTTTAGGTTTTGAATAAATAGTACACTTTACCTGTTTCTTGCGTTTGCTTAGTAGTAACAGTGTATTTTCATCCACGTAATTATCCACCAGGATCAGGCTCTTTTTTGCCTGCTTGATTAGTTTACTTATGAAAAGGTGGGCATCGAATAACTGACCTTCAAAAAAGATGCCTTGTTGCGGCGAGTCATTGTGTTCAAGTGCTTTTAAAACTTTTTCAAGGGTATTATCAGTTTTTAATTGTTTTAGTTCTATTGTCTCAAGTCGTTGAAAAATTCCATGCAGATTGGTTAATGTTTTACGCATGGCAACAAATGTCTGAATGATTTGTATACTGACTTTCACCGCCACCTTGCTTCGCAAAACAGCTGAAAGCATTGCTACCCCTTGTTCGGTGAAAACCAATGGAAGATATTTTGTGTTTTGGCCTCTTTCCATTTTCAAGGTCACAATTTGTGACCTTGAATTACCCGCTATATTTTTAATCCTCAGTTTTTCAGATTTGATTTCCTTTAGTTCATTCATTGTTAATCGAAAGCAGAAGGAGTCCGGAAATCGGTCTGAATTTCTTTTTACCGCCTGATTCAATTTTTTAGTTTCAACACTATACAGATTAGCTAAATCGCTATCCAGCATTACCTGAGCCCCCCTAATAGTATAAATCTTGCTTTCTATTTTTTCGATCAACAATTTCTTTTAGATTTTTCTCGGTCTACCCAAATGATGTTGTGTTCAATCTGAGGTTCCGGAATTTAAAAATTACTTTTTGATAGCAGAGCAAAACTATTAGATCAAATATTATCAGCTTCGGATATGTTACTATCTGGGATTTTAATTACAAACAGTAATAGCATATTTTAACCTTTTGTTTAATTGCGGAAAATAAAAATCAATTCCTTCCTCAATTCATTTGGCTCTTAACTCCCCACTCGCCATCCCAACTCGAACTCACTCTCCCTCTCCCCACTCGCTCTCGCTCTCGCTCTCGCTCTATTCAGAACTATCCCCCCAATTTCTGCTCCAACGAGCTCCAACCACCTCCATTGTGTACTTCGTTGAATCCATTGGATAACAATAATGAGCGTGCCGAACCACTGCGCATACCCGATGCACAACAAGTGATAATGGCCTTTGACTTGTTGAGCTTGTTAAGGTTCGATGGCAGTTCGTTCAGCGGGATATTGATACTCCCTTTTACATGGCCACCGGAATATTCACCCCTCGTTCGGACATCCAGAACAATTGCACCCTTTTTGACCAAATCTTTGAAATCTGCCGCTGGCGCTGAGGAAAAGAGTTTTTTAAGAAAATCCATTTTTTTATTGGTTTAGGCTCAAAATTCCAAACAATACCAATCTCAAACCGTGACCTGGGTTACATATGACAGAAGTAGGTAAAATCCCTGTAAAAAGTCCTTAAAAACCCTATTTTTGCAGCCTAATTGATGTCATAAATGGTTGATCTATTTGAAAAACTCAGAATGGAAGCCGGCCCATTGGCCAAGTACTCCCACCTTCCCGACGATTACTTCTTTTTTCCTAAGCTGGAGGGCGACATCGGTCCTTGGATGACCTTCAATGGTCGAAAGGTGCTGAACTGGAGTCTCAACAATTACCTGGGACTGGCCAACCATCCGGAGGTTAGAAAAGCCGATGCAGAGGCAACAGCTGCCTATGGCCTCGCAGCCCC
>VGMW01000010.1 GCA_016866235.1 Bacteroidota bacterium | reverse complement strand
TGTGGAGGTTTTCAACAGTTTGATAGACCACTTCTACTTGCGCTTTCATGTCTTTTGGACGAACAATGGCTGCAATTTTTTGGGAGATCTCTTCGTAGGTGAACAGTTGATACAACTGTTGAATGTAGTTGGTTGGATTGCTCTCTTGATCACTTCGCTGGCACTGATCGTAGACAGCAGCTAACCGATGTTCCTCGCCTCTTTCCTTAATCAGTTCGACCATGGCTCTGAAGGCCACGAAGTCATTCATTCGACTCATATCAATCCCATAGCAGTCGGGATACCTGATTTGCGGTGCGGAAGAAACCACGACAATTTTCTTCGGCTCCAATCGGTCGAGCATGGTTAAAATACTCTTTTCAAGGGTGGTACCGCGAACAATGGAGTCGTCGATCACCACCAGTGTATCCTTGCCTTTCTGAATGACCTCATAGGTGGTATCGTAAACATGGGCGACCAATTCATCCCGGTGTTCATCGTCGGTGATGAACGTTCTGAGTTTGGCGTCCTTCAAAACAATTTTTTCAACTCTCGGTCTGAAAGCAATCAGATCTTCCAGCGGCTCCATAAGCGGTTTACCTTCGATGATGTGTTCCTTTTGTTTCTTTTGAAGGTAATCCTCCACACCAGCCATCAAACCATAGAATGCTGTTTCAGCGGTGTTTGGAATAAAAGAAAATACGGTGTTTCTAAGATCGAAGTTTATTGATTTTAAAACCTGTGGCACCAGCAGGTTGCCGAGCCTTCTTCTTTCTTTATAGATGTCAGGGTCATTGCCTCTTGAAAAATAAATACGTTCGAAGCTGCAGGACTTTTTCTCATTGGCTTGCAGGATCACCTTTTCTGCATAGCTGCCGTTTTTATTGATGATCAATGCGTTCCCGGGCGGAATTTCCTTGATCTGGCTATAGTTAATGTTGAAGGCAGTTTTTATTGCAGGCTTTTCAGAAGCCACCACCACCACCTCGTCATCGGCATAATAATAAGCTGGTCTGATGCCGTTAGGATCGCGTACAACGAAAGCCGATCCGGAGCCTGTGAGGCCTGCCATGGTATAGCCGCCGTCGAAATCCTTGCACGCACGCTGAAGTACGCGCTGGAGGTCAAGCTCGTTTTCAATAATCTCAGAAACTTCACGGTTGTCGTGCCGGTCCTTGTAGTGCTCAAACAATCCCTGAACTTCCTCGTCCAGAAAATGTCCTATTTTCTCCATCACCGTTACGGTATCAACCTTTTCTTTTGGATGCTGACCCAGGTTGACGAGGATGTTAAAAAGTTCATCAACGTTGGTCATGTTGAAATTACCTGCCATGACCAGGTTGCGTGAACGCCAGTTGTTCTGACGAAGGAAAGGGTGCACACTTTCCATGCTGTTTTTACCGTGCGTTCCGTAACGCAGGTGTCCCAACCAGAGCTCTCCTGTGAATGCGTGGTATTGTTTCAACCATTTTTCATTGAGGTATTTCTCCTTACCGGATGCAAGCGCTCTTTTATACTTCTCGCCAATTTTTTTAAAAAGATCAGCAACCGGCTGTGGCTTTATGGACCGGTAGCGGCTGATGTACCTGAAACCAGGGTCGACGTCAAGTTTAATGTTTGCTATTCCAGCACCATCCTGACCGCGGTTATGCTGTTTTTCCATCAGGATGTACATCTTATTCACCGCATAGGTGGGGCCGTATTTTTCCAGGTAGTACGAGAGGGGTTTTCTTAGCCTAATAAGGGCAACGCCGCATTCGTGTTTTATCTGGTCGGTCATTCAGTATCTGTATTCTGCAGTAAAAGAAGTGTAAAGTTAACCGATAAACCGAAACCCCCGACTCAATTCAAAAAATCAGGCAGATGAATGGCTGCTGGCGCGATAAAAAAGGCTATCAAAACAAGAGTTAGGCTTAAAATGAAAAGTTTCTCAGACCACGAGAGCTGAATGTTTCGTCCAGATGCCCCACCCTCCAGAAACAAGGATCTGGGAATTCGGATGTAGTAGAATAATGCAACAACGGTATTCAGCAATCCGAAAATCAAGGCTGAAAATTGAATCTGTGAACCGGTAGCATCGGCAGCAAACCATAATCCGGAAAAAAGAAAAACCTTAGCACTGAATCCTGCCAGCGGGGGAAGTCCGGTTAAGGATAAAAGTCCGACGGTGAGTCCAAGCGATGGAATGAAATACTTTCGTCCCAAGCCATTAAAGTCCTTGGAATCGATGGCGCCATGCGATCGCGCAAACCAATTCAGACAATAAAAAACCAAAATATTAGACAGCGACATTGCTGCCAGATAAAATGCCAAAGAAAAGGGTTGCGCATTGCTGATTAAAACGGCAAGTAGGATAAAACCACCCTGTGCAATGGAGGAATACCCCATAAGTCTCCGCACATTTTTCTGCAACAGTGCGGGGAAATTTCCTGCTACGAGCGTTACCATGGCGACAATCATCAGGATGGCCATCCATTGACCATCCGCTGAAAACGCCAATCCACCATACCATCTCAACAAGAGGACCGAGGCGGCTATTTTTGGAAGCGTTGAAAAAATGGCGAGTACAGAAAACCTTGACGCAGCATAAACATCCGGAATCCAGAGGTGAAAAGGTGCGGCGCCGAGTTTAAGCAATACGCCGCCTGTCATCATAATTACGCCTGCGGCGGGCAAACCACCATCTAAATTTCCCTGCTGAAGCAGTTGTCCAATTTGATTCCAATGTGTTGCCCCGGTTGCAGCATAAATCAACGAAAACCCAAACAACATGAGACCTGTGCCAACACTTCCGTAGATAAAATACTTCAGTCCTGCCTCTGCACTTTGTTGGTTGAACAAGAAAAGTGTAAGTACGTAGGCGCTGATCGCCATGAGTTCTGTTGCCAGTAACAACAGCGCCATCTGATTGGCTGTAAAAGCCAGCTGGGCGCCCAGCAACAAGGAAAGAAATAAGCTCAGAAATTCAGATTGATTTTTTGATACCTGATCCCTTCTGATGATTGGCAGAATAAGCAGGGCGACCGCCGAAAGGATGGCCTTAAACATTAGCAGGTTTTTGCCATCAGCCAATAAAAGGGATCCTCCGTATGAATTGGAATTTGGTAAGAGGGTATAAACGAATGATCCGAAAACAATCACCGAGGTCAACAGCTTCAAGTGACCGTACCTCACGCGATCAAAAAGTCCAAGGATCAGGATTAGGATTATCCCTGATCCAAGAATTATTTCCGGCAGCAAATTGGAGTACGGAAACGACTGCATCGTCTGCGGGGTCATCATTTAAGCGGCAGGGAGGCTCCGATGGATGTCAACGCTGAAAATTTTTCAGCAAACGGAAGGATAACGTCAAGGAGTGGGCCTGGATAAATACCCAGTACAAGAGTGAGCAGTGCAAGGGGTAACAAGACCGTCCACTCTTTTTTATTCAGGTCATAGAGATCACCCTCCACTTTACTATGAAAGGTTCCAAAGATCATCCTGCTGATGGTCCACAATAGATAACCAGCGGAAAGTAAAATGCCGATCGTTGCCAATACAGGAATGGTACCCGGCAGTGCGGTTGAACTAAATCCACCAATCAGAATAAGCAGTTCACCAATAAATGAAGAGAACCCTGGAATACCCATCGCAGCAAAAAATGCAATCAGGACAATGGAAGTAAAGCCCGGCATTTTTTGATACAAGCCTGAATAATGACCAATCAGCCTGCTGCCGGTCCGGTCTTGAATGACGCCAGCCAATATGAACAGCATGGCAGAGATAATGCCATGTGAGGTCATTTGAAAAATAGCACCCTGTATGGCAACGGTATTGCCTGCACTGATGCCCAAAAGCACAAACCCCATATGGGCCACAGATGAATAAGCAATCATTCGTTTCAGGTCGGCCGAGGCCAAGGCATTCAGTGATCCATAAATGATGGATACGACAGCGACGATGGAGAGGGTGAACTGGAATTCCTGGAATTCGGTCGGCAGGATTAATACCCCAAATCGGATGAGCCCGTAGGCGCCGGTTTTTAATAGTAGTGCTGCAAGGATTACGGAGATTGGGGTTGAGGCTTCAACGTGAGCATCGGGCAACCAGGTATGCAATGGTACTGCGGGTATTTTGATGGCAAATCCGGTTGCTAATAAAAGAAATACCCAGGTAGATGCACGGAGTCCAAACCAAAGTGTGGGATTCACCGGATCCAAAGCAGAGCCAGGTAACAATCCCTTCAGACCCGTTAATACTTCTACATCAAAACTATGGCTGATGCCAAACGTCCCTGGTTCTCCTGTGGATTGATATAAGATGATCATCGCTACCAGAATGAGAATCGATCCAAAAAGCGTGTAGAGGAAAAATTTAACAGCAGCATATGACCTGTTCGGGCCACCCCAGATGCCAATCAGGAAATACATCGGGATCAGCATAAATTCAAAAAACACATAGAACAGAAACATGTCCAATGCAGCGAACGTGCCCATGATGGCTGTATTGAGCACCTGGAACAAAAGGAAATAACCTTTTACCTGGGAATTCACCTTAGCCGATAAAATGGCTGCCAACAACATCACTACCGCACTTAACACCACCATTGGCAGACTCAAACCATCGAGTCCAACATGGTAACCTGCGCTAAACAACATGCGATCGCCTGAGGAAACGCTAAACCATGGCGCTGCTATTTCAGCCTGATAGCCTTTGACATTCATTTGCCAATTCACCAAGAGTACCACCGCCAAGACCACTTGCACCACGCCTGTTAAAACTGCCAATTGCTGCAATCGCTTTGAATCTCCGTTAGGTAAAAACAACATTGCCACCGCAATGGCCAGCGGTAGAAAGATCAGCAGGTTAAGAAGTATAGCGTTTAGGTTCATGGATTCCACTGCCAAAATAACAAAAGCATAAGTCCCGTCACCGTCCACCACAGATAACCAGCAATCTGTCCGTTCATTGGTCTGCGAAGGATGGAACCGGTGAATTTGGTTAGGCGGCCGGACAATAGGATAAATCCATCAACCAGGAACCGATCTAAAAATCCGATGAGGTGAGCCAGTGTTACGGTTCCATAACCAATCAGATTCGCGATGCCATCAAGAATTTTTTGATCGATGAAAAGAGTGATTTTTTGAAGTGCAGTAGTCAGGGCCATGACCACCGGTAAATACAGACGCTCCGGTCGCAGTTCTGGCAAATACTTTTCAATGGTTTGAAACAATTCAGTGTTCCAAAGCAACCAAAGTGCAAACCATGATCCGGCGATGATTCCAACACCCGGCAGCATGTCTGAAAGTGGGTGGTGGGTTACTGATGGGAAGAGATGGCTTCCGCTTCCCAGTGGATTTACATTCCAGAAAATCCAGACCCCCAGGATGGTTAGGAGAATGGGGCTTGCCCATTTAACTGAAAAAAATCTTTCTTCTTGCTGTGATCCTGAGAATGGCTTTAGGTACCAAAGGAGTCTTCCGGTGTAGAGAATGGTCAAAAGGCTGCTTACAATAAAAATTAGCCTTGGTGCAGTGGCAGGCAGAGAG
Organism: Bacteroidota bacterium; assembly: GCA_016866235.1. Lineage (GTDB taxonomy): Bacteria > Bacteroidota > Bacteroidia > Cytophagales > Cyclobacteriaceae > ELB16-189. The sequence goes on along the minus strand of VGMW01000010.1, from coordinate 48,376 downwards.
GATAGCATGAATTCTTTCGACAGAAAAGTTGCTGAAAGAGGGAAGCCCGTAAGCATGAGGGTCAGCATCAATAAAATAATGGATGACTTTTTTGCCTTCGGTCCTGCGTTGCCAAGGTGCTCTAGTTCATTTTCACTGGTTGATTTTCCTGCCTCCATCATCCAAATACCTGCCATGAGGAATAGTCCTGCTTTGGTAAGTCCGTGACTCACCAAATGAAAAACGGACGCTTCCGGATTTCCCCAACCTGCGGTCATAACCATGAGTCCAAGTTGCGATAGTGTAGAATATGCAAGCAGTGCTTTTATTTTCCTTTGGGTCAACGCATTCCATCCACCCAACAGGGTAGTGGTAGCGCCAATGATTCCGGTCAGGTGCCGGATGTCCTCAGGAAAAATAAAATTGAACCGATAAAGAAGGAATACGCCTGCTGCAACCATGGTGGCGGAGTGCAGGAGGGCTGAAACTGGCGTTGGTCCTGCCATAGCGGCTGGTAACCAGGAGTGAAGAGGAAACTGAGCTGACTTCGCCACGATGGCTGTTAACAACCCCGCAGCCGCAATGGTCATTGAGGTATTGCTCCAGTGCCCGCTCGATGTTTGTAATTCCGACAAACCGAATGTGCCTAATTCTTTATAGATAACCATCAACGCAACAATAAATCCAAGATCGCCCGCTTTATTGATGATGAGCGCAGCGCGGGAAGCCTCGATGGCTTCTGCATCGTCACGGTTATAAGCAATGAGTAAATAGGAGCACAATCCAACCAGTTCCCACGCGAAGAAAGTTAACAGCATGTTGGCGGAAACCAGCAACAGTGCCATGGCAATCATAAACAGGCTGATGATCAGGTAAAATCTTTCATGATCACCTTTTCCCAAATAATACTTGGACCAAAATGTGATGGCAAGTCCGGTAAGACTAACAAACAACCAGACAGGAAGACTTTGATGGTCAAGGCTAAGGCTGAAATTAATGCTCGTGCCAGCGATTCTGAACCAATTAAGATCCAGCACCATGGCATTTCCTTTGAAGGTCAAAAAGGTTAATAGCAAAGAGAAAAATGAGCCCAGAAAAAAGATCGATGCAACATCGCCTGGATTTAGGCCGATCATTTTGAAAGGACGAATCAGCAGTAGGGCTGACAAATAAAATCCGAGCGGGAGTAGAATGGTCTCCATGTTACTCCCTGATTTGATTTATTTCAGAAGCGGACGAGGTCCGATAATAACGATAAACCCTCAGGAGTACTGCAAGACCCACCGCGGCCTCACAAACTGAGATCACCAGAATAAACAGTGCAATGGTTGATCCTTCTCCAGCAGCGTTGGCAGGGGTGAACCAAACCAGATTCAGGTTGGCACTGTTGAGCATCAGCTCAATTCCAATCAGGATTCGGATTAACTCTCCGCCAAGTAAAGTGAGTCCTATGCCAGCACAAAAAAGGAGAATAGAAAAAATCAGAATATGTTGTTCAACGGCCATGGTTCTCTGGTTTATGAACAGCAACGATAATCGCCCCCACCATGGCCACCAACAGTAAAAAGCCTGCAAAGCCAAAGGCGACCAAATATTGATCTGATAAATAATTTCCGATGAGTACTGAATCGGTTTCTCTTTCACTTATGGCACTTGGAGCGATGGATTTCAAGTTTGCCAGCAGCAGCGCAAGGACCAATACTGCAGGAAGTAAATTCCAAATGGAAACCGGAAAGGTGTTCGTTTTAAATTTTTTTCCGGTGATCATTACGGCAAACAGAACCAATACGGCAATTCCGCCGCCATAAACAGCCAGCTGTACAATGAATAAATACGTTGAACCTGCAAATCCATAAATCCCAGCCAGGCAAAGCATAACCGTCAAAAAAAATAAAGCTGTATTGAAAATTTTTTTGGCCAGAAAAATTCCAACTACAGCCAGTAAGGCGATGGCCTCCAGGGTCAGTATAAATTTTTCAGGCGCCAAACTTTGGTCTTAAAGGTTTGATAACGGGCTTCGGAGGCGTTGCCGGTGAAGCGGTACCGGCTGGAGATTGTTCCTGCGCCGCCTTTTGTTTTAAGTAAACCTCCCATTCATTTTTGCGAAGGGTAATTTCCTGCTCCGATAGATTGGCGAAACTGATGGTATGATCGGGTAAATGGTTGGTGCTGAAGGCATACTCCGGCGTCATGGTCAGGCACTCGGTGGGGCACACCGTGGTGCACAACCCACAGAAGCAGCACTTGGACATGTCAATATCGAACGACGCGGCATAAATTCTCTTGGAAGTGCCATCGGAGGTTTTTCCAAACTCCTCTGGAGAGCGGATGGGCTCGATGGCAATGCAGTTGACGGGACAGACCTTAACACACTTGTCACATACAATACAGTCCTCCATTTCATTGTGCAATTTGTATCGACCGTTTTCAGGTATAGGAAGTGTTTCGTGCGGAAAAGATGCGGTGGTGATTCCCTCCTGATGGTTGAAGTACTGATTGCTGGAGATGTCCAATCGCGTGGCTGCCGAACTTCTTTTGGTGGCACCCACCATATGTCTGGCGGTAAGCGCCATTCCTTTATAGACAGAACGAATGGTAAAAAATAATGAAGACCAATAACCTTGGTTTCTCTGAAGCATTCCGCAAATTTAACCCAAATTATCCCATTTAAAGTCCCCAAAGCGACACTTAGCCATGTTTACGCCATTAAGATTTACCGGCATGCGACTGATCCTTAAAGTTTGTAGCCTGGTCCTGATTCTTTCTTCCTGCGCTGCACCGGTCAAACCTCCAGCAGCACTGGAGGTGGTACCAAGCCCGGCACAGCTTCGTTGGCACCGGATGGAGATGAATGCTTTTGTCCATTTCTCCATCAATACTTTCACTGATAAGGAGTGGGGTTATGGTGATGAATCGCCTTTGCTTTTTAATCCTGACTCCCTTAATACGGATCAGTGGACAAGAATTTTTAAGGAGACCGGATTCAAGTCGGTTATCCTGACATCCAAACACCATGATGGTTTCTGTCTTTGGCCCAGCCAGTACACAGTGCATTCTGTTGCCAGGGCCGGCAATAAAACTGATGTGGTGGGCTCCCTGGCCAGGTCAGCAAAAAATGAGGGTTTGAATTTCGGAATCTACCTGTCTCCATGGGATCGGAACCATGCCGAGTATGGCCGCCCGGCTTATGTCGAGTACTACCGAAATCAGTTAAAGGAGCTCTTTGGATTGTACGGACCTGTCTTTGAAATGTGGTTCGATGGTGCAAATGGAGGGGATGGATTTTATGGAGGCGCCCGTGAAACCAGAAAAATAAATGGATCGACTTATTATGACTGGCCTGGAACGCTTGAACTGGTTCGTTCCATGGAACCGGAAATTATTTTTTTCAGTGATGCCGGTCCTGGCGTACGATGGGTTGGAAATGAACGAGGCATCGCCGGTGAAACCAATTGGAATACCATTACTGCAGACACGCTCTTTGCGGGAAAGGCTGGAATTGAAAATTTGTTGCAAACCGGGAATCCTGATGGCACTAAATGGATTCCTGCGGAAGTTGATGTCTCTATTAGACCCGGTTGGTTTTATCATGCCTCACAGGATTCATTGGTCAAATCGCCCGAAAAACTTTTTGACATCTGGCTTACCTCCGTCGGCAGAGGCTCTACGCTGCTTTTAAACATTCCGCCGGATCGTCATGGCAGAATCCACCGCAGGGATGAACAGGCTTTAATGGGGTTCCGTAAAATTTTGGAGAAGGCCTTTGAAAAGCCTTTGGTTGCTGGTGGTGCATTGGAAGTATCACAAGATCGTGGTGGCTCCGATCAGTATGGTGCAGGCTCATTGATGGATGGCGATGATCAAACCTATTGGGCTACCGATGATGGTGTGACGTCAGGAACTGCAACAGTCCGGTGGACATCGCCTAAGGTTATGCATTACATCATGCTGCAAGAGCCGATTGCACTTGGTCAAAGGGTTTCTTCTTTTGTGGTTGAAGCTGAAATCAACGGGGCATGGCGGGAGGTGGCGCAGGGAACGACCATTGGATACAAAAGAGTTTTGGCATTGGATGGGATTGAAGCGTCGGCACTCAGGGTGTCGATCAATCAGTCAAAAAATTGTGTGGCTTTGTCTACACTGGAAGTTTACTGATCCAGGTAGCTGGTGTAATCGGGAAGTACATAGTTCGGATAAATCTTCATGAATTTTTCCCGAACGCGTTGATAGACTTTGTTTCTAAGCAATGGTATGTTGAATCCTGTATGCGCGGAGACAAAAGCCATGTCATAGCATTTGAATTGTCGGTAATATTTTTCCCTTTCTGCGAGTTCTGACTCAGTCAACGCCAGTTTATCTGTTTTGTTCAACACAAGAATGACCTCAATTTCACCGGCACCGATTTCCGCAAGTGTATTTTGAACCACTTCGATGTGTTTTTCAAGGAAAGGGTGGGAGACATCCACCACGTGCAACAACACGTCCGCTTCCCGAACTTCATCCAGGGTGGATTTAAACGATTCGATAAGATGGTGGGGGAGTTTTCTGATAAAACCCACTGTATCGGAAAGAAGAAAAGGGATTTGATTGATCACCACCTTGCGGACTGTGGCGTCTACCGTAGCGAATAATTTGTTCTCTGCTTTTACATCGGCCTTGGAGAGCAGGTTCATCAGGGTGGATTTACCGACGTTGGTATAGCCAACCAGCGCTACGCGAACCATTTGATCCCTGCCTTTGCGTTGGGTCATCCGCTGGCGGTCAATTTTCTCCAGCTCCTCTTTTAGGTCGGCGATTTCCCTTTTTATGATCCGTCGATCGGTTTCGATTTCTTTTTCCCCGGCGCCGCCACGGGTTCCGGTGCCACCCCTCTGTCTTTCAAGGTGTGTCCACATTCTGGTTAACCGCGGAAGCAGGTATTGATTCATGGCCAGTTTCACCTGGACTTTGGCTTGCGCAGTTTGTGCCCGCATCACGAAGATGTCCAGGATCAATAAACTCCGGTCGTAGATTCTGACTTTTAGCTCTCGGTCTGCCGGATTTAGGGCCTTTTCAAGATTCTTTAATTGAGATGCCGATAGATCGTCATCGAAGAGCAGAAATCCGATATCGTGTTTAAAAACATATTCTTTGATTTCTTCCAGTTTGCCCTTACCGACAAAAGTCCGGGTATCGGGGTGGTCAAGTCTTTGGGTAAAGGTGTGAACGCTTTTTAATCCGGCTGTTTCTCCGAGGAATGCCAGTTCATCGAGGTGCTCCCTGATTTCCTCGGCATGCACCCGGGAGTCGGTAACAGAAATCAGAATGGCCTTTTTATTTTCCAAAATGGTCTGGGGTAATTCCAAAATTGGGAGCGAAAATAGCCTTGCTTTTGCTTAATTGTGAAAAAATTGAAGAATAAGGCCATTTTTTGAATAGGCACCAACATTGTAAAAGGCGGACGAGATGAAAATCATTAAAAATCAGATAGAAGGGCTGTTGGAGATCATTCCAGATGTTTATCAGGATGATCGTGGATGGTTTATGGAGTTTACCAAGCGTTCCAATTTGTCGAAGGCGGGCATAAAACACGACTTTGTTCAGGATAATCTATCCTTTTCAAGAAAGGATGTCATACGTGGCTTGCATTATCAAAGGCAACCCTTCGGCCAGGCTAAATTGGTTACGGTGATCTCCGGATCGGTGTTGGATGTAGCCGTAGACCTGAGAAAAGACTCTCCGACTTTTCTGAAGCATGCAGTTTTTCACCTCGATTCTGGTAAGAGAAATATGCTTTACATCCCGGAGGGATTTGCGCATGGATTTAGGGCAATAACCGACGCAGTATTTTTCTATAAATGTTCTTCCGAGTACAATGCCGAAGCTGATGCAGGTTTACGTTGGAATGATCCGACGATAGGCATAGCATGGGGTGTGGAATTTCCAAGTGTCTCTGCAAAGGATGCGGTTTTGCCCTTGGCGGAGGAATTGCTTTCAAAAAGTTTTGTTTAAAAATTTATCTGAACTGTTCTAATGGGTTGGTGGAGTAAGGAAGCGGTGATCACAGAGTGTTTTGAAACAGACCTACACTCGCATCTTTTGCCTGGATTAGACGATGGCGCTAAGACGGCCGAAGAAACACTCTCTATCCTGCGCACGATGCGGGATATGGGATTTAAAAAATGGATAACCACTCCCCATATCTTTAATGACTATTATCGAAATGATGCGGAGGGCATCAAAAATGCACTTGCTGCATTAAAGACTTTTTTGGCCTCCAAGGGTGAGTCATTTGACATCAGTGCAGCAGCTGAATATTATCTCGATGAGCATTTGATACAATTGCTACAGGATGATAAAGAGATCCTGGCTATTGCCGGAAGGTTTTTATTGTTTGAAACCAATTTGTTCTCCATCTCTCCGTTTGTCAACAACATGATATTTGAGGCAGGTAAGCGAAGCCTCATTCCAATCATGGCTCATCCCGAACGTTACGATTATATCGTTTCTAATAAAGAGCTGCTGTTCTCCCTCCGTGAAAAGGGCGTGTTGTTCCAGGTAAACCTGTTGTCGTTCGTTGATTATTACGCTGTATCGGCTAAAAAAATAGCCCGTTGGATGGTTGATAATGATCTGGTAGATTCCGTTGGAACTGATTTGCACAATCCAAGGCAACTTCTTGCACTTCAAGAGATCATGTCAGACCGATATGTGAGAAAGCTGATCGACAGGCCTTTGCTGAATCTTAACCTTTGATTTGATCCTGTTTTCGGCCCAATCGTGGCTGAAAATAAAGTTGAATTTGCGGAGTCCATGCTGCAATTTTGTTGGCTGAGCCCTGAAAAGGGCCGGTTTTAACGCTTCTGAATGCCCAAACAGTTCCGCAAAAGAGAGGATGAAGACGAGCTGATCCGCAGGTTTGAGGCTGCCCTGAAAAATAAAAGACCTGAGTTTTTTGATCTGGATGCTTTCGAAACCATCATTGATCATTACCTCGATAAAAATAAGAATCGCAAGGCGATGGTGGCCGTAGACATGGCCATGGAGCAACATCCCTTCTCAGGTGAGTTGATCGCAGCAAAAGCACAGGTTCTTGCAAATCTGGAACGATTCAAAGAGGCAGAAGATTTGTTGTCTGAATACAGGAAATCAAACCCATACGATACCGATGCTGTTTTGAATCTTGCCTCGGTCTATGGTTTGCAACGTAAGTTTGATCAGTCCCTGGAATTGCTTGAATCGGCATTGAATTTTGCTGAGGACCTTAAAGATGAAATTCATTTCAATCTTGGTCTGGCTTATTATGGACTGGATAAACTTGATATGGCCATTGAGCAGTACAAAAAGGCCATAGAATATAATCTTGCTCACGATGGCGCACTTTATGAATTGGCCTATTGCCTTGATCAGGTTGGTCAGCTTCAAAATAGTCTGTCGTATTACCGGAAATTCATAGATGAGGATCCATTTTCAGCTCCGGCATGGTATAACCTCGGAACAGTTTTTAACAAACTGGAGCGACATCAGGAAGCTGTAGAAGCCTATGGATACGCCATCGCCATCGAAGAAAATTTTTCTTCTGCACATTTTAACCTCGGCAATGCACACCTTGGTTTACAACAGTTTCAAAAGGCCTTAGAAAGTTTTAAGATGGTGGTGGACCTCGAAGGTCCTGGACCTGAGATTTATTGTAGCCTGGCTTACGCTTACGATGGATTGTTGCAGCCTGATCTTTCTTTGAAGTATTTCCAAAAGGCTACCAAACTGAACAGCTTATACGATGAGGCTTGGTTTGGTGCGGGTTTATGTCTGGAAAAGCAAGGACACTGGCATCAGGCTTTGCATTTTTTTAACAAGGCTGTAAAACTGGACTTCAATAATCCAGAATACTGGAAAGCAGTCGCGCGAATGGATTTCAGAATCGGAAACATTGTTTCCTCTGTCGCTGCTTTTGAAGAGGCAGTGAGCCTTGATCCCCTCGATCGTGACATCTGGCTTGAATGGTCTGCCGTTTACCACGACCAGGGCAATTTTGAAAAAGCTGCTGAAGTGCTGAAAGAAGGGCTGTTGGATTTGACCGATGATCATGAATTGTACTACAGGGCTGCAGCGAATTTGATCCTTGCCGGTAAACTTCATGAAGCATTTACTTTTCTGGAAAACGCTTTGCTATTGAATTTTGAAGCACACACCATTTTGCTGGATTATTTTCCTCAAACTGATATGCGCTTGAACCTGATTCGATTGATCAGTCAGTTCAATAAAAACTCAGGCGAGGACCATCAAAAGCCAACGAAAAATTCTTAAGATTTTCTTATACCTATTCTTATGAACTACAACATCAAGAATCTGCCCAACCGTACTGTAAAGCCCCGTGACACTGGTTATACCATGGCCATGGATAAGGGTCTGAGTGTCCGAGAGGCGGAAGACTTTATGAGCATGTGCTCCGATCATGTCGATATTGTGAAATTGGGATGGGCAACTTCTTATGTAACGCCGAGGCTGGAAGATAAAATAAAGGTTTATCGCGATGCCGGTGTGCCATGCTATTTTGGTGGAACGCTTTTCGAGGCCTTCATCATCAGAGATCAGTTCGATGATTACCTGCGGGTGATTGATAAATACAAGCTGACGCACGCTGAAGTTTCGGATGGTTCCATAGACCTGGATCATGATAAGAAGTGCGGGTACATCAAAAGACTAGCGGATCATGTAACCGTGTTGTCGGAGGTGGGATCCAAGGATGCTGATAAAATCATTCCTCCTTATCAGTGGATTGAATTGATGCAAAAAGAGCTTGATGCAGGAGCCTGGAAGGTGATTGGTGAGGCAAGAGAGGGAGGAAACGTTGGGTTGTTCCGCTCTTCTGGTGAGGTTCGTTCAGGTCTTGTTCAGGAAATTCTAACCAAGATTCCTTTTGAAAAAATAATCTGGGAGGCGCCTCAAAAAGCCCAACAGGTTTGGTTTATCAAATTGCTTGGTGCCAATGTGAACCTAGGCAATATCGCGCCTCATGAGGTTGTTCCGCTGGAAACCATCAGGCTTGGTTTGCGTGGCGATACCTTTCTTCACTTCCTTGGGCTGGAGCGAAAGAAAGACAATTCATTGCCTCCATTTGAGGCGAATTGATGAACAGACGATTTAAGGATTATGCCCTTCTTTACACGAAGGGCCTTAGCATGGGTGTTGCCGATGTGATCCCCGGTGTCTCGGGAGGAACCATTGCGTTTATCACGGGTATTTATTCTGAATTGGTGGGGTCGATTCGCGAAGTTGACCTCGCTGCACTAAAACTGCTGTTTAAATTTCGATTCGCTGATTTTTGGAAAAAGATCAACGGAAATTTCCTGATGGCGGTTTTGGCTGGTGTTGGAACCAGTCTGGTAACCCTGGCCGGGCTAATGACCTGGTTGCTGGAAAACCATCCGGTGCAGGTGTGGTCTTACTTCTTTGGGTTGATACTTGTTTCTGCTCCAATGATTTTCAGGGACATTGACCATTGGAATGTTTCGGTTTGGACTTCTTTGTCAATCGGAATCGTGGTGGCTTACCTGATCACGATTCTTTCACCAGCTGAAACACCCAACGGTCTGTACTTTATCTTTTTATGCGGAGCGCTGGCGATCTGTGCCATGATTTTACCTGGGATTTCTGGCGCATTCATACTCTTGCTGATTGGTAAGTATCAGTACATGATCAATGCGCTGATCACCCTTAACTTGCCGGTGGTGCTAACCTTTATCGGAGGTTGTTTGATTGGGATCACCTCCTTTTCTCATGTGTTGAATTGGATGCTTAGTCGACATCGAAGCATTGCTTTGGCCTTGCTTTCTGGATTTATGCTCGGTTCGCTGAATAAAGTATGGCCTTGGAAGGAAGTTGTATCTTTCAGACTGAACCACGCAGGGGAAAAGGTGGCAGCATTCGACAGGAGTGTCTTACCGGGCACTTTTGGAGAGGTTAGCGGACAAGATCCCATGGTGCTACAAGCTTTATTTTTTGCATTGTCAGGGATTCTTTTGGTAGTGGGAATTGAATGGATAGCGGGAAGGATGAAAAATCAACATAACTGAAAACTTATGGCTAAGCGTTTCGGATTGATTGGATTAAAGGTGGGTCACTCATTTTCAAAGGCCTACTTTGATGAGAAATTTTTCAGGGAAGGTTTGATGGACTATCGTTATGAGTTGTATCCAATGCCTGAGGTTGGAGCATTAAAAAAATTGCTCCAGGAAAATCCGGAAATTGTTGGATTGAATGTGACCATACCATACAAGGAGCAGGTGATGCCTTTGCTAAATGAAATTGATGCCGATGCGGCCTCGATTGGTGCGGTTAATGTAATTCAGGTAAGAGGCGACAAGCTCAAGGGATTTAATACCGACAGCATTGCATTTTTTGAAACGCTCCAGCATTGGAAAGATAAACTGGTTGGTCAATGTGCGTTGATCCTTGGTACAGGTGGTTCGAGCAAGGCGGTGCAAAAGGCGTTGGAGAAAATGAATATTCCGTACCAGAGTGTTTCGCGGGGTAATGACAAGGCGAAATTCAAATACGAAGATTTAAAAAGTGATCCTTCGGTGCTTCAGAATCATCGGTTGATCATCAATACCACCCCACTTGGCATGTCGCCTGACACCAATTCATTTCCTGACATTCCATACGATCAATTGGGTGAGGATCACCTGATCTATGATCTGATTTACAACCCTGCCAGAACTCAGTTTCTTCAAAAGGCTGAGATGAGGGGATGTGCGATCAAAAACGGACTGGAAATGCTGCACATTCAGGCGGAGAAGTCCTGGGAAATCTGGAACGCCTGATAGGTTCTCAGCTTCCGATTACTCCATACCAATCATCATAAACGAGCCCCAATAGAGCGGCTCTGGATATTCCTTTCGCAGGTCGAGCTTTGCAGAGGCGAAACTCTGTCGCATGTTTCCGGAGCTGAGCCAGTTGTTGTAGAAGTTCAGAATCAGCTTTTGGGTGGCCTCATCATCGACCTTAAACATACTCATGATCAGTACCTTGGCGCCGGCTACCAGGAATGCCCGTTGCAATCCGTACACACCTTCTCCGTTGGTTACTTCACCGAGTCCGGTTTCACAGGCGCTGAGTACCACCAAGTCAGTCTGATCGAGGTTGAGGTTCATGGCTTCATAGGCGGTTAATACCCCGCTTTCAGAATTAAAATTGTAAGCGCCTCCGAGCAATACATCGCCTGCGCCCTTTAACAACAGACCGGATTTCAGCAAAGGATTGTCGGCCAGGTCATTTTCAGTGGCCGTCATCTCATCATCAAGATTTTTCTGGACTGCAGGTGAGTAAAATCCGTGTGTTGCAACGTGAAAGATTTTTGGATTGCTGATGGACTTTACTGCTTCCTCAGTGGCTTGTATACCAGTGAACTGACTGGCCTGCCAACCTTGAGTGCTTAGCAAAGCACGCAATTCAGAGACTTCTCTCTCTGTGTACGGCAGTTCGGGCCAAACCTTGTCTGCATTGTCCTGAACATAGAATTTCGGATTTCCGAATACCGTGGCAGAATTGTTTCGTGAAGCAGTTTTGGCCTGAGCTTTACGGATGTACAAATCACGGGTATTGCTCACCAGCACGACATTAATCTCATCCAGGATATACTTATCTGGCACTATTGGATTGGGTAGCGTTTCCAGATTGATCAGGTTAAATACGCCATCCGGGGAGAGATAAACATTGGCAATGCTTTCACCGATTTTTTGTCGGATGGGTGACCAGTATACCTTATAGGAATTCATATCCTGTAACAACTGCGTGATGGAGTTTCGATAACGTCTGAAATGACTTGTCTCCAATCGAACGCCTTCCGGAAAATTAATCACCTCCGGCTTCGTAGACTCGGGCTTGAGCATCAGTCCAACATAAATGATGGAGTCGGTAAAAGTATGGTTGAAATGACGATAGCGAATGATTTCGATGGCGGCATCATCGCGCTTCAGGGATTTCTGAATGTCCAGATACGTTATCCTTTTCTGTTCGAAGCTTGCACCGAAAATTTCAGATTTCACGGATAATTCTTTTTCCAGTCGTTCAACTTCTGCGGCCAGTACAGCAGGGGAAACTTCGTTTTCAGAAAGCTGTGCCGCACTCATGGAAAGCGATTGGGTAAGCATTTCCTTTTTCTGGACCCACAGGTTGTAGGTCTTTTTTAATTCTTCATCTGAACTTTTGGCAATCCGTTCTTTGATTTTAATAGATGAACTCAGCAGCAATGCTTTGGTTAGCAGTTGATAGTTATAAACCCTTCCGGTCAGATCTTTAAAGTCATCGGATTGGGTGAAGGCCAATGTGTTGTAGAATTCAAAGTCACCCCGAATGGTGTTCCAGTATTTTGCCTTTTCCCGCTCACTCAGCGCAGGGAAAAATTGTTTGATGTACAACTCGTAATTATATAGTGCCTCTTCGATGAATTTCTTTGATTTTTTATAGTCGCCCGTCATGTAATAAATTCGGCTGAGTTTGGAAACCAGCTTCACGTATTCCGGATGGGTTTTACTGAAATTGTCTTCGTATATTTTTTTGCCCTTGTTGTAAAAATCCTCAGCCTTGATGTAGTTTTTGATGTAGTAGTAAACATCACCGGACAGCCCATAAATCCCGGCTGCAAGAACACTATTTTTTGAGCCGGTCTTTTTACTCCAAATGGCTTCAGCCTGAGACAGGAAGGAGAGTGCTTCGGGATATTTTTTCTGTGCGATGGATAGTAGGGCTGTATTTTTTAAGACCTCAGCATACGGTGGATTATCGGTTCCTAAAACCTGGCTGATGATGTTGCGTGACTCCACCAATGGCTTTTCGATTTGCCTTACCTGGTCACCTTTGGCATAGCGAATGATGCCCAATTGCGAAAGTGACTTGGCGACCTCTAGGTGTTTGCGACCAAATTGTTCCTCCTGGCTTGCAATGGTTTTCAAAATAAAATCCTCTGCACGAACATAATCACCAAGGGTAAGGTATAAGTCGCTGAGCAATCTTTGTGATGGTGCTGTTTTGGTTGATTTGTCACCAAACACCTTCAAAGAAATCTGGTACGCTCTTTGGGCGGCTTTATCAGCATCAGAGTACTCACCCTTGGCAAGGAGCAAATAGCCCCGATTCACCAATGGCTCAATGAGACGTGCCGTGCTAGGGCCATAGAGACGTTCGTATTCAGCGATCAGTTTATCTAAAAGTTCCTGCGTTTGATTATAACGCCCCAGTTGAATGTACAGTGAGGCCATTTCCCTGGCTGTGGCCAACGGATCGAAAATCAAATTTTCTCCTTCTGACTTACGGATGATGTTGGTGGCGCGGTCCAGCGTTTCTTCTGCTTCGCTGAGTAAACCCCTTAATCCAAAAAGTTTTGCCTGTGCCTCCAGGGCGTTGATGTAGGCAACTTTCCAAATGGGATCTTTTCTGTGTTTGTCTAGAATTTCAAGTGCATCTCTGATTTCGGTTTCTGCCTCCTCGTATTGACCAATGCGCATGCGCAGATTGGCCATGATAATCATCTCCTGGCCGTAAATCGGGTCGTTTGATTTGTACTTGCTTCGAGCAACATCCTTCGCGCGCTCCAGCATAGAGGAAGCGCCCTCGAAATTATCGGTGATCTCGTATAAGCTGCTCAGGTGGTTGAGAATATTGAGGTGGTCTTTTTGCCATGGACCGATTTCCGGGGCAACGATGGAATCGTAACTCTTATTATAAATTTTGAGTGCTTCCTGTAGGTTGTTGGAATAATCGATCAGGTAATTGGCATAGCTCAATTTGGCCAGGTGTGTTTCCGGAGCATTCGTTCCGAGGATGCCTTCTCGTATATCTGCCACCTTACGTATGTATTCCTGTGCGCCACGGAAATTTTTCTGATTGATGGAAAGGTCAAACAGAAACTGATAGATCTGTGCGCTCATTTTATGGGTTCTTGGCAGGTTGGGGGTAGAGGCCATTAGTACGATGGCTTCCGATGCCAGGTTGGAAGTTTCCCTTGCCGCTACACGCGCCTCAAATTCAACTACTTTGAGTTTTATGAAGTGCATGGATCCTTTGGCGAAATTCGATTCAATCAACTTTTGAAGATCGGCGGCCATCTGTCCAAACCGACCGTTATTTCCCTGGTAGACCAGCCACCTCAACTCCTGTATTTTGCCTTCAATGGCCAGTTCGTGTGTTGGTTTGTACCGTTCAATGATGTGGTTTACGGCTGATTCAAATCCCGCATGTTTTGGAAACTGGGAGTCAGCGGAAAGTCCGTTTTCAACCAGCATGGTTGCAAACATGATTTGATTTTTGGCATACTCCAGGCTGTTGCTCCCCACGTTTTTTTGAATCCAGGTACCCGCAACTTCAAAGGCAGAGTCGGCCTGCAGCACTTCACCTTTTCTACGGTATGCATTGGCCAAACTTGTGAGCCATCTGGAATACTCCTTGGCTCGTTTTTTTAATTCCGGTTCTTCCAGTTTTCTGGTCTTTCGTTCGCCCCGGTCGTCCACATACGATTCGATCTTGTTGTTTCGGTTGGAGAAAAATGTGCCACCTGATTTTAAAATTTTTATTGCTTCGGTGCAGTATCCCATTTGGGTGAGGCATTCCGCCAGATTCAGATCCAGCCGAACACGGTGGTCATCTTTATAGCTACCGGTACTTTTTAACGTTTTTTCTGCGTGTTCGAGTAGTTCTTTTGATTTAATGGCAGAACCTTGAAAATTATATAACTCTCCAGCGTTAATTAAAATGGACCCATACGTTTCCGGACCCATGGCAGGCTGACCGGCAGCGTGGTTTAATGCCTGAGCGATATTTGTTTCAAAATCCAGGTTTTGGCCAGCCGAAAGGGAGTATTTGGCCCTCGACATGAGGTACTGATCGGTGTACCTGTTTTCCTTCCCATACTTTTTGTCAACCTTCTGTTTGACGCCTTCCAATAAAGAGAGCGCATTTTTGTAATCACCAAGTTCCCATGCATCTTCGGCTTTCTTGAACGCCTTGTCATACTTTGCCTGTCCACTGCTAAGGAGGGATGTTGTTAGGAAAGCAACCAGCAAAGGGAGGGTTTTGAAAATATTTTGGTTCGTCATGTTTCTGAAATGTGAAGGGAAGGTAAATTTAGCCAAAGCATCAGACACCAAAAAGCCCTTGGTTTGATCCAAGGGCTCTCCGTTATATTTTGATTAAAAGTTTAGTAGCCGTCTGCAGTGTCGTCACCGCGTGGATCAGCGCCCCCTTCCAATCGTCCATCTTTTAAAATTCTAATCGCATCCATTCTGCCGATGCTTTTGCGCAAGGTAAGTTTATGACCTTTTTTCAATAGCATGGTGCTGTCTGAAGCACTAAATGCACCTGGCTCATGTCCAACAACATCAGGCATCCATTGCATGTGGAATCTTTTGGCTGTAACTGCTTCCTGCATGGACATGCCATGTTCGACAACGTTGAGAATGGTCTGAAAGACAGTCGTGATAATGGTAGTCCCTCCTGGTGTCCCTAGAACCATAAAAAGTTTTTTATCCTTTTCTACAATGGTTGGCGTCATGGAGCTAAGCATTCTTTTTCCCGGTTCAATTTTATTGGCCTCACCTCCGATGGCACCGTAAATATTTGGTACGCCTGGTTTAACAGAGAAGTCATCCATCTCATCGTTCAACAGAAATCCGCTTCCTGCTACCACCACCATGGATCCATACCCTGCATTGAGTGTGGTGGTAACAGCAACCGCATTTCCCTGTGCATCAACAATGGAAAGGTGTGTGGTTTGATCTGATTCAGCGGGGATGACACCAGCACCAACTTCAGCGCTTGGCGTTGCTTTTTCGGGATCAACATCTGCCATTCTTTTTTTCATGTAGTCTTTACGGATGAGTTGTTCCACCGGAATGGAAATAAAGTCAGGATCTCCCAGATAGGCTGCACGATCGGCATAAGCCCGTCGCTCTGCTTCAATAATATAATGTGATGATTCAAGGCCATTGGGTTTCCAATTTTTCTCAGGAAAATCGGCGGCCGCGTTCAGAAGTTGGGCAAGCAAAACCCCTCCACTGGATGGTGGTGGCATCGATATGACGTTATAATCTTTGTAATCAAATCGCACAGGTTTTCTCCAAACAGCGGTATAATTTTTAAGGTCCTGAAGGGTAATCAGGCCACCACCGCTTTTCATTTCAGCGACAATATCCTGAGCGGTTTTTCCATCATAAAATCCTGCTCTTCCTCCATCGCGGATTCGCTCAAGGGTATGTCCGAGTTCCTCCTGAAACAGGATGTCGCCTTTCTTCCAATTTTCGCTGATCAGATGATCGGGTATCGTGGTGTTGTATTTTTTCAGATCCTCCTGGATGTTTCGTAATCCGCTGGCCTCCCGCTCGGTAAGCACCACACCTTTTATGGCGAGATCAATGGCGGGTTGAACCAACTCTGACCAGCTCAGTTTACCGTATTTGTGATGTGCATCGGCCAATCCCGCAACTGTTCCCGGCACCCCACAAGCGAGATGTCCACGAATACTTTTTTCAACCATGGGTTCGCCCGTTTCACCTATGTACATGTTGGGTGAGGCGGCATCCGGAGCTTTTTCACGGTAATCAAGTGCATCCACCGATCCGTCTGCAAATCTCGCCACCATGAATCCACCGCCACCAATGTTACCTGCGGCAGGAAATACTACGGCAAGTGCAAATTGTACGGCTATTGAGGCATCGATTGCATTTCCGCCTTTCTTCAGGATCTCTTTTCCAACCCTTGAAGCTTCAGGATGTGCCGACACCACCATTGCGGAAGTGGTGACCAGGCCTGTACTCTTTTCCGGTTTTTCCGGAGTACTGCAGGCTGCAGCAATCAGCAGGATGGGTAGGATTAGCTTGTGTTTCATACGCATCAGATGAACCGGTTGATGAGATTTTCAAGATACTCCTGACGACCGCTCCGGACTTCCGGTTCACCCGAGTTGACGGCGGTATTTCTTAAATCTTTTAGGGTGAGTTTTCCTTGTTCAAATTCTTTTCCTTTTCCGGAATCGAAAGAGCTGTAGCGCTCTTTTCTGATATTGGAATATTCACCATGCTGAAGGATTTTATCAGCAATGATTAGTGCTCTGGCGAAGGTATCCATTCCACCGATGTGGGCGTGGAACAGGTCTACGGTGTCGGTTGAGTTTCTTCGGCGTTTCGCATCAAAATTAATTCCACCGCCCTGGAGACCGCCGGCTTCCAGCACAATCAACATGGCTTCGGTTAGCTCATTGATGTTGTTTGGGAACTGATCGGTATCCCACCCATTCTGATAGTCCCCGCGGTTGGCGTCCATCGACCCCAGCATTCCGGCATCGGCGGCAATCTGAAGTTCATGGGTGAAGGTGTGTCCTGCCAGGGTTGCGTGATTTACTTCTATGTTGAGTTTGAAATCGTCTAGTAGATTATACTGTCTAAGGAATCCAATCACGGTTTCTGCGTCGTAGTCGTATTGGTGCTTACTGGGCTCGCAGGGTTTAGGTTCTATAAAGAAATTACCTTTGAAGCCTTGCGCTCTGGCGTAATCTCGCGCCATAGTAAGGAATCGGGCAAGGTGTTCCTTCTCCCGTTTCATATCGGTGTTGAGCAAAGACATGTAACCTTCCCGTCCGCCCCAGAACACATAATTGTGACCACCGAGTGCAATGGTGGCATCCAAGGCTGTTTTTACCTGTGCGCCGGCGTGCGCCAGAACAGAGAAATCCGGATTTGTTGCTGCACCATTCATGTAGCGGCGGTGACTAAACAGGTTGGCAGTTCCCCACAACAGTTTTACACCCGTTGATTGCATCAGTGGTTTGGCGTGTTCGACCATGGCCATCAGCCGGCGTTCATTTTCCTCGACCTTGTTTCCATATTCCACAACGTCCACATCATGGAAGCAAAACCATGGCAATTGCATTTTGGCCATGAACTCAAATGCAGCGTCCATTTTATCCTTTGCTCTATCTATTGGATCGGTTTTTTCATCCCAGGGAAAAAGGTGGGTGGGGCCACCGAACGGATCAGCGCCATTTCCGCAGAAGCTGTGCCAATAGGCGCAGGCAAATCTGAGATGGTCTTTCATGGATTTACCTGCTACCAGTTGGTTGGGGTTATACCATCGAAAGGCAAGTGGATTATCGGATTGTGGTCCCTCATAGGGTATGGAGGGTATGGATGGGAAAAAGCGATTGAGGTTGTTCATAGTTTGAATTTGAAGCTTGCGAATATGGGGCTAATCTGTATAAAACTCAATTCAAGCATGGTTAAGCGGTGAAGTGGAAAGCGGCCACACCTTTAACCAGGTCTTTTTCAGGTTCAGCACACAACCTAAAGCCACTCACTCCGTTAAAGCGACCAAATACTCTGGAAACTTATTTAATATTTTAAGTTTCTATAGTTTTGTAGTGTTAAAAAAAATTAAATAATTGGAAGATCTAAAGCACCGTATTCTTCAGAAGGCCAACGAGTTATATATGAAGTTTGGCATTCGGAGCGTTAGCATGGATGACATTGCGCGGCATCTGGGGGTTTCCAAAAAGACCCTTTACCAGCACTATGCAGAGAAGGATCAGCTGGTATTCGAGGTCAACCGTCTTCACCAGCAAAACTGGTCATCCAAAATGGCGGAAATCATCGGTCAGGCTGCCGATTCTATTGAAGAACTGCTTCGCTTTACCATTATGCTTCGGGAAGAGATTGCCACCATGAACCCCGGTATTATGTTCGACCTCTACAAATTTCATCGTCAGGCTTACGAGGACTGGGCTGGGTTTAAATCAAAGGTTATTCGTGACAGTGTAAAAAACACACTGAAAAGAGGAATAGACGAAGGTTTCTTTCGTAAGGATCTTGACATCGAAATCCTGGCAACGCTTCGCGTAGAGCAAGTGGAGTTGGGATTCGATGATGAAGTCTTTCCACACAAGAGCTTCAGTCTTGAGCAGGTTCAGCTTCAACTTTTCGACCACTTTATATATGGCCTGCTCACCGAGTCGGGCCGCAAACATTATGAAACGCGTAAAAAAGAATACCATCAAATCAACTAACCTTTTTGGGATGAATCGATTGCTTACTGTCTTTTTATTCACGCTAGTCGCTGCACAACTTACAGCCCAGGATTTTGGGCTCAACGAGTGTGTCGAGTATGCCTTATCCAATGCCATTCCCATACAAAATGCATTGTTGGATGAACGAGCGGCCATTGCCAGAGTAAAAGAAACGGCTGGTCTTGGTCTTCCTCAGGTCAATGGTAGTGTTTCCCTGACCCACAACATCAAGCTTAGAAGATTTTTTACTTCTTATTCAAAAGATAGTTTCTTCTTCGGCGGACAGTCCATTCCTGGCCTCAACGAAGGTGATGTTCTTTCTGCGCAGAACTTCTTTCAGCTTAAAAGCGGGGGAGATGCGGGGCTAAACATCAGTCAGTTGATTTTTAATGGTTCCTATTTCGTTGGTCTCCAGGCTTCTCAGGCGTACAAGGAACTCACCGTTAAAAACACGGTCCAACAGAAAACTGAAATCATTGATAAAGTCATTAAAGGATATTACCTGGTGGTCGTTAACCGGGAGCGCATCAATCTTTTTGATCGCAACATCACCCGCCTCGATACCCTTCTCCGCAACACCGCTGAACTTCAAAAGCAAGGCTTTGCCGAATCCATCGACGTCGACAGGCTTCGCGTTGCACTCAACAACCTGCGGACCGAGCGTGATAAATTCCAGGGTCTACTCGCGCTTAGCGAAGAGCTGCTGAAGTTTCAAATGAATTATCCGATGGATCAGCCAATCAAAATCGTTGGCGACATTCGTTCACTGGATCCCTCTGCGGACCTCAACCGCTATGCATCTGATTGGTCCTACGACAACAGGCCAGAGATTCAGGTGTTGGATGTAAACCACCGGCTTCAACAGCTCAACATCAAAAACAATTACGCCGCTGCAGTGCCCTACATTGCTGCCATTGGAAACCTTGGCTTCAACACGCAATCGCCGAACATACAAGGCTTGTTTCAAACCAAAACAAACCTCGCCGACAACGGTCAGTTTGGTCCCGACAAATGGTATCCCTATACGTTTGTTGGTCTTTCTATGAATGTCCCTGTCTTCAGTGGATTGCAACGCACCTACCGCATTCAACAGGAAAAAATCAATCTTTTAAAACTTGAGAACAGCATCCGTCAGGTTAAATCAGGTGTTGATCTTGAAATCAGACAATCGGTGATCAGCTACCGAAATGCACTAAGCGGTATGGAAGCCCAAAAACAAAACATGGCGCTTGCCGAAAATATTTCCAGAGTGGCTCAGGTAAAATATGAGCAGGGGGTAGGTTCCAATCTTGAAGTGATTGATGCTGAAACGAGCTTAAAAGAAGCTCAGGTAAATTTCTACAATTCTTTATACGACGCGTTGGTGGCCAGGGTAAGCCTGGATAAAGCCTACGGTAAACTTTGTACGCAATTCGAAAATGTTTCATCCAAATGAATTATTCTAAAACCATGACCATACCAAAATCTTTTCTTTCAATTCTGGTGCTTGCACTGCTGGCGGCTTGTTCAGCACCAACGGATAAAAAAGCAGAACTCGAGTCGCTTAAGGCGGAGTACAATGCATTGGGCGCTAAAATCAAGTCACTTGAAAAAGAGCTTGGTGCCGGCGTACCAGCAGTTGCTGAAAAGGGTAAATCTGTTGTAACCGAGTCGGCCACTGTAAAACCTTTCCAATATTTTGTGGAAACTCAAGGCGGCGTCGAAGCAGAGGAGAATATTATGGTGTCTGCACGTTCCGGTGGTATGGTGACCAATGTTTTCGTCAAGGAGGGTCAACAGGTTCAGCAGGGACAGGTGTTGGCACAAATCGACAATGCTATCACCCAGAAGGCCATTGATGAACTGAAGGGAAGCCTTGATCTGGCCAAAACGGTATTTGAGCGACAGAAGTCACTCTGGGATCAGAAAATCGGAACCGAGATTCAATTCCTAACTGCAAAAAACAACAAGGAGAGTTTGGAGAAGCGTCTGGCAACACTGCTCGAGCAAGACGACCTGAGTCGGGTGCGCAGCGCCATCAACGGCACCGTTGATCAGATAATGGTTAAAGTGGGAGAGACCATCGCGCCTGGCATGCCGGCCATGAGAATCGTGAACACTGGCCGTCTAAAGGTGAAGGCTAATGTTTCTGAAGCGCACATCCGTGACATTCACAGTGGACTGCCCGCCACCATTGAGTTGGCTGATCTTGGACTCAATTTCAAAGGCCAGGTGGCTTTCAGCGGCAAAAACATTAATCCACTCTCCAGAACTTTTGCTGTTGAAATTCCTGTTCCCTACAACGCAGATGTCCGTCCGGGTATGTCGGCAAGGGTCCGGATTGATTTCAAAACATTACAAGCCATTACGGTGCCGGTTAATCTGGTACAGGATTTAAATGGTGAGAAAGTAATCTATGTGGCGGAGGTTGACGGAAAGAGTTTCAAGGCCAGAAAAAGAATTGTTTCTGTTGGTGGTATTTACGCCAACCAGGCTGAGATCACCTCTGGCATTAAGGCTGGCGATTTGGTCATCACCGTGGGTTATCAGGGACTAAATGATGGCGAAAGCATAACCTTGTGATCCTTTAAAAAGAAATTTCATGCAGGAACCTAACAAAGAATTCAGACCGACCAGCTGGGCGATTGAGAACCGGGTGAGTATTTACATCGCCACGGCCATCATCACCTTCGCCGGTATATTCACCTATCTGCAATTGCCCAAAGAGCAGTTTCCGGAAGTGGTGTTTCCTCAAATCAATGTACTGACTTTCTACAGTGCATCACCCACCGACATCGAGAACCTTATTTCAAGACAACTGGAAAAGGAAATGAAATCGATTTCCGGTGTAAAAAAAGTGACCAGCAACAGTGTTCAGGATATTTCGAACGTGTTGATTGAATTTCAGACAGATGTTGAAGTTGAAAAGGCAAAACAGGAGGTAAAAGATGCGGTGGACAAGGCAAGGAACAGTCTGCCAAACGACCTCATAACTGAACCTCAGGTGATTGAAATTGATATCTCTGAAGTTCCGATCATGAACATCAATCTATCTGGTGATTACGATCTGTTCACCCTTAAGAACTATGCAGAACAAATGCAGGATCAAATCGAATCACTAAAGGAGATAAGAAGGGTTGATATTGTTGGGGCTTTGGACCGCGAAATTCAGATCAATGTTGACTTGTTCAAAATCGCGCAGGCCGGAATTGGTCTGGACGATATTGAAAATGCTGTACGCTATGAGAACCTGTTGATTTCAGGCGGACAATTGCCTGTCGACGGAATGAAGCGCTCCCTGAGCATCAATGGTGAATTTTCTTCAGCTGAGGAGATTGGTGCCATCGTAGTCAGATCGATCAGGGGAGGGCAGGTGTATTTGCGCGACATTGCTGAGGTAAAGGATTCTTACAAGGAGCAGGAAAGCTATGCGCGACTGGATGGTAAAAATGTAATCACGCTGAACGTTATCAAGCGTAGCGGGGAAAATCTTATCAGTGCTTCCGATCAAATCAATGCTCTGGTGGAGGGTTTCAAGAAAGACCTTCTTCCGCCCGGAATGAAAGTTACCCTTACCGCCGATCAATCGGAGGGAACCAGAACCTCACTCAATGATTTGATCAACACCATTATCATTGGATTTATCCTTGTTACGTTGATTCTGATGTTTTTCATGGGCGCAACCAACGCCATTTTTGTTGGACTCTCTGTTCCCATTTCCAGTTTCATTACGTTCATTGCCATGCCGGGGTTGGATTTCACGCTGAACATCATGACCCTGTTTTCTTTCCTTCTTGCTTTGGGCATTGTGGTCGACGATGCCATTGTCGTGATTGAAAACACGCACCGAGTGTTTGCGAATGGCAAGGTTCCGATTAAGAAAGCCGCTAAGATTGCTGCGGGTGAAGTATTTATGCCCGTGCTCTCCGGTACCCTCGTTGTATTAGCACCTTTTGTGCCTCTGATTTTCTGGCCGGGTGTTACAGGCAACTTTATGAAGTACCTGCCCATCACGCTAATCGTGGCCCTTCTTGCATCGCTGGTGGTGGCTTATTTGATCAACCCGGTTTTTGCGGTTGACTTCATGAAGCCACACGATGATCACAAGGGTTCTAAAATCACCAAAGGATTTAAAGTAGCCTCCGTCGTATTTGTGTCACTCGCCTTGATGTTCTACGTGACCGGGATATTTGGAATGGGTAACCTGACGCTTTTCATTTACCTTATTTACGTGCTGCATAAGTTTTTACTGGAGCGTGTCATTCTCAATTTTCAGGAAAAGACCTGGCCACGGGTGCAGGATTCCTACTATCGTTTGGTGGTATGGTGCCTGCAGAAGCGGAGGCCAATTTGGGTGGTGATTTCTGTGGTGTTCCTGTTTTTCTTTTCGATTTGGTTTACTGCCGTACGACAACCGCCGGTCGTTTTCTTTCCTCAAGGTGATCCCAATTTTATTTATGCCTACATCCGGTTGCCTATTGGAACAGACCAAACAGTTACTGACTCCGTAACCAAAATTGTTGAGGCCAGGGTTATGCAGGCTGTGAAAGAAGATCGTGAAATTGTTGAGTCGGTAATTTCCAACGTTGCCAAAGGCGCAAGTGAAAATCCTTTTGATGGTGGATTGCAAGCAAGCCCGCATCTGGGCAAGGTCACGGTTGCGTTTGTCAAGTTTGAAGAACGCCATGGAAAAAATACAGCGGTCTTTTTGAGTAAAATCAGAGAGGCAGTGAGTGACCTAAAAGGTGCGGAGATATCCGTCAATCAGGAAAACCTGGGCCCCCCTCAGGGCAAACCGGTTAACATTGAAATTGCGTCCGATGATTTTACACTATTGGTAGCCAGTGCTGACAAACTAAAGCGCTACCTCGATGCAGCAGGAATACCAGGACTCGAGGAATTGAAATCTGATTTCCAGAGCGATAAACCTGAAATCGTGCTTTCCATTGATCGTGAAAAGGCCAATCGTGAAGGAATTTCTACCGGTCAGATCGGTGGTGCCTTGCGAACCGCCATCCTTGGTAAGGAGATCTCCAAATTCAGGGATGTCGAAGATGACTATCCAATACAATTGCGCCTGAAGGAAGAACAGCGTGCTGACATCAATACATTGATGAATTTGCCGGTAACCTACCGTGACATGGCAATGGGTGGAGCTGTTCGTCAGGTTCCGCTTTCTGCGGTTGCTAGTGCCGGTTACAGCAACAGCTTTGCTGGTGTGAAGCGCATCAATCAAAAGCGGGTGATCACCCTGTCCTCAAATGTGTTGGTGGGCTACAATCCGAATGAGGTGGTGGCCGCTGTTCAAGATGCCATTTCAGATGTTGAGCTCGGCGAAGATGTTAGCGTTAAAATGACCGGTGAGCAGGAAAATCAACAGGAAACCATAGACTTCCTTGGTGTAGCTTTCGTGATTGCCTTTTTGCTGATCTTCATGATTCTGGTGACCCAGTTCAATTCAACCGGAAAACCATTGATCATTCTGATGGAGATTTTCTTTAGTGTGATTGGTGTTCTTATCGGATTCTCCTTATTCAAAATCAAAATATCCATTGTTATGAGCGGTGTCGGGATTATGGCACTTGCCGGTATTGTGGTTAGAAATGGAATTCTTTTGGTTGAATTCACTGACTTGCTCCTGCAACAGGGTTATAAACTTCGTGACGCAATTGCAGAAGCAGCTAGAACAAGAATGACTCCAGTGTTGCTCACCGCTATGGCTGCGACGTTAGGGCTGATTCCTCTGGCGGTAGGACTGAACATTGACTTTGTATCGCTGTTCACTTCGTTCAATCCCAAGATCTTTTTTGGTGGCGATAACGTGGCCTTTTGGGGTCCTTTGTCCTGGACCATGATTTTTGGTTTGCTGTTTGGAACCTTCCTGACATTGGTTTTAGTTCCTGTGATGTACTTACTGATTACGAGGTTGAAAGAAAAAGTATTTCGTAGGAAGGCGACGGTTTAATCAATGCTGCGGTACAGAATAATGGTTGCTTTTATATTCGGAGTTTTCTTTTTGCTTATAGACTGGTATTTCTACCAGGCTATCAGGGTCGTTTCCGAAAATTGGTTACCGGGCAACCGACAGGCCTTTCGAATTGCCTTCTGGATTCCTTCGATTTTATCGTTGGCTGCTATGTTGTGGTGGACCTTTGATGATCCGTTCAGGCATAGTGCCCAAGTGAGGAATTGGATCATCACAGCTTTGATGGCAACTTATTTCTCCAAGCTGCTGGGTGTGGTGGTTCTGCTCATCGGTGATCTTGGTCGCATGGTGCAGTACATTGTTTCAGCCCTTAAGCCGACAGCGACGACACCGGCTGCCAATGAAATAGCCTTAATGCCGCGCTCTGAGTTTCTGGGTAAGGTCGCATTGGTTGGAGCCGGCTTACCAATGGGTGCCTTTGTATTTGGTATAGTTTCAGGCGCACATGATTATCGGTTGAAAAAGCAAAAAATTTTGGTTCAGAACCTTCCCAAATCTTTGGATGGACTTACCATAGGACAGCTTTCGGATATTCACTCAGGTAGTTTTTGGAATAAAACAGCGGTAAAGGGTGGTGTTGAACTTTTGATGTCTACGAAACCAGACCTCATCATGTTTACCGGTGACTTGGTTAACAATGAATCATCGGAGTACCGTGGTTACGCTGAAATATTCTCAAAGATCAGAGCTCCACTTGGCGTTTATTCAGTGACTGGAAATCATGATTATGGTGATTACCGATCCTGGGGTTCCAAAGAGGAAAAAAGGAAAAATTTTGATGACCTGATCACAGCCCACCGCGAAACGGGATTTGATTTGTTGTTGAATGAAAGCCGAAAGATTAAGATCGGTGATGGTGAATTGTTTGTTGCAGGTGTTGAAAACTGGGGAGCAGGTCGTTTTGCCAAATATGGTAAGCTGGATCAGGCTATGATTGGTCACGATCAATCCGATTTCAGAATTTTATTATCACACGATCCCAGCCATTGGGATGCGGAGGTTAGACAGAAATATTCCGGATTGGAGCTTATGCTGTCCGGGCACACCCACGGATTTCAGTTTGGTGTTGAATTCGGAAGTTTTAAATGGAGTCCATCGCAATACCTGTACAAACAATGGGCAGGCTTGTACCAGGAGGGAAAACAAAACCTTTATGTGAACCGTGGTTTTGGCTATCTAGGGTATCCAGGTAGGGTAGGTATTCCACCTGAGGTGACCGTACTGGAGTTGGTTCGCGCTTAATCTATTTGGCCAGGTACCTGTTGGCCTTGTTCATCAGCATGGCCCGGTCTGCGGTAATGGTTGGATCGCTAAATATTCATGCCGACAACTCTCTTACGACTTCTTTCCGGTAGCCTAATTTCTCAGCAATCTTCTCACAGAAATCAATTTCACTTTTAAAAACCTGGCCATCCACTTTCATTAATTGGATCATCAGGTAGAGTGCTTCGAATTTTTCCTCTTCTGTGTAATTTCCCAAACTGGTGCCGGAAGTTGGTTGCTGAAGCAATCGGTCAACCTCCTGGTGTTCAATGTTGTTTGCTCTGGCGATAATTCGAATCAGTTTTTCCTCGTTTTCAGAAATTTTAGAATCACTGTTGGCGAGGCTAATCAGGATTTCAAGCTTGCTTTTCATGGGTATTTTGAATCATGTAAAAATAAAGATAATGTAGGCAGTCTGAAACTGAATGATAATTTTGAAGGCTATATGCAACCTATCACAAGTCCGAGGGTCAGTCGACTGTATAACGCATGAAAACACATCTTCAGACATTGGTTCTTCTGCTTTGTGGCTATTTAGTGACTGCTCAGCAGTCCGAGATGCGTGAAATTGATGATTTTGAAGACCTCAGGGTATCCGGCGCCATCGATCTCCATCTTGTAAAAGGTTCCCGACCGATGGTAAAAGTGGTCACGGAAGGATTCTCACCGCGGAAAATTATGACGGAAGTTTCAGGGCGTACGCTTAGGATTGCCAGATCCGGGAATCAGTTTGGAAGGGATATGGACGTCGATGTTTACGTTACCTACTCAGAACTCACCCGCATCGATTGTCATGGTGCCTCCAATGTTTCCTCAAAAGATGTTGTTCGTGCTGATGAAGTTGAAATCAATGTGTCCACTGCAGGTTATGTTGAAATTCCTGTTCGTGCTGACAGGGTTTTTGTCCAGGTGAAAACTGCAGGACAGGTTATCCTTTCCGGTGATACCGGCAGCCTAGATTTTTTTGCTGACACCAGTGGTACATTAGACGCTTATCAATTATCGGCCGATGTGGTCAAGGCTACTGTTCAGACTGCCGCGTCGGCAAGGGTTTCTGTACGCGATGAAATTAAAGCCAATGTTTCCACAGCGGGCTCTCTTCGCTACCGTGGCAACCCTAGACGCTCCAACACAAATGCCACCACGGGCGGATCGGTCAAGCAGATGAACTGATCTACTTTATTTTTAATCCAAAGTCATCCTTTTTGATATTTTAGCCGCTCGTTTCAAACGAATGGCTGAATAAAATGCTGGGTAAAGTCCTTTCCTTGACGGTACGTTTTCTGCCTCGGCCAATGCTCCAGCGGCTGAGTAATGTGGCAACCGCAGTTCTGGCCGTTTACTTAAAAGGTGAGGGTCTCGTGTGTCCGGTTTGTAATGGTCATTACCGACGGTTTCTGCCCTACGGGCGGCTGCGGTCCAGAAAGAATGCTCTGTGTCCCGGCTGTCAGTCTCTTGAACGCCATCGGCTCATTTGGTTGTACCTGCAAGAGAAAACTGACTTTTTTACCAAATCAAATGATGTGCTCCACATCGCGCCGGAAAATTGCTTCATGGATTCCTTTCGATCAAGGCATGGCAATCGATACGTAACGGCCGATATTGAATCGCCACTTGCTGATGTTAAAATGGATATTCATAAAATGCCATTTGGTGATCAGCAATTTGATTTTGTTTTGTGCAACCATGTTCTTGAACATGTGGATGATGATCTGATTGCCTTAAGGGAAATTAAACGCGTTCTTAAGCCAGGCGGAAAGGCTATTCTTCAGGTTCCTTTCTTTAAGCCTGTGCCGGATAAGACTTTTTCAGATGCTGCAGTCACCGATCCACGCGAGCGCGAAAAGCTCTTTGGACAGTCAGACCACATCCGTCGGTATGGATTGGACTATGCTGAAAGAATTCGGTCTGTAGGATTGAATGTCATGGAGGAACCCTTTGGGTTTAAACTAGCTACGGAAGCAGTTGAGCGATACGCTTTGGTTCCGGAAACCATATTCGTAGCCACAAAATAAATTGGTAGACTAGTTTCCAGAGAAGAGCTCCACCCATCCAGACGCTTTTTGTCCACCGGAAATAAGGTAGTAGTAGACGCCATCTGGTAAACCCATGCCTTTCCAGTCATTTTTATAATCCTTCGACTCATAGACCACGATCCCCCATCGATTGGTAATGGTCAGCAAGGAACCTCTGGGTAAATTGCGGATGACAAAAGCATCGTTGATGTTGTCGTTGTTTGGTGTAAAGATGTTGGGGATAAACAATCCCGGGTCGGAGAGGACCTTAACTTCAAAATCTTTCAGGCAGCCTTAGTTATCGCGCAGCGAAAGGTTGTACGTGCCCGCGAACAGATCTTCGTAATTATATTCAAATAAACCGGTTTCAGGATTTTTGTTGATGGTGCTAAAGTCGGCGAAGAAAGATTGTCCACTGAATTCGGGATCGATCAATTCTAAGCTTGATTCATAAGGCTCATAACCGCTTGGAGAAATATTCCCAATAACTTTTCCACTGGGTGCGTCGGTAAAAGAGGTGGTTTTAATAATTCCAACCGTATCCAATTTAGCCGATGGTCCTTCAATGGTAAATTTAAAAGTTGGTGATTTAATGATGTTGAGGCATCCATTAATGGTGCTTTGATTTTGTGTAACAACGATGTTGTAATCGCCGTTGTCTGTCACTTTAAATTCAACATTCCCTTTGGACTGGTCAAAGCTGATGAATTGCGAGATTACATTTGTATTTCCTTTGGTGATGCTCACCGTAAACGGCAGGTTGATTCCACCTTTCATTCCCGATACCACGACAGACCCCTGGTCTTCAAAACATTTTTTGTTTTTGTTCTGGTAGCTGAAGGTGATTGGATCTGGTCCGCCACTGATGATTAATGGGAGTATGGCGTCACACAGGCTACCTCCGCGTACGATCGCATAATAGCCTCCTCTCGTCAGGTTTTTGAATTCAAAGGTGTTGTTGGTTGAACTGATGGGGAAAAACTGTGTTGGCGGTGTGGTTAAACTCGTTGTGATGCCTGTTTCAAAAGTTCCTTCTGATATCAACTTCACCGTTATTTTTCCATTGAGTCCATCACCAGCACAGTTCGGCCCGATTACATCGGCGGTCGCCTGAATGGCGGGCGGTTGTTGTAATTCGAAGGTGGCGGTTTTGGTGCAACCATTAACGTCTTTCATTTCGAATGCGTAGTTGCCTTTAGACAGATTGCTGAAAGTATATTTTTCAGTCAGAATAATGACCGGCAGGTTATTGAATCTAAAACTATAAGGTTTGGTTCCTCCGGTTATTCCGTTGATTTCAATCACGCCGTTGTTGAGGCAGCCTGCGTTGGTAAGGTTGGAGGTGAAGTCAAGAACTGCAGGCTCTTTAAAATCGATGTTCTCCACCGCAGAAATACATCCTGCGCCATCTTTGGTTACCACTTGTAATTGGGAAGGTGCCAGAGGTCCGAAGATGGGCGATGCCTGAAGGGTTGAGCCATTGTCGATGGAATACTGGTAGGTACCATTTCCACCGGCAACCTGGATTTCAATTTGTCCGTCATTGTTGCCATTACAGGTGATACCTTTTTGCTTAATCGTTTGTTTGATTTCCGGGATTTTAAATTCCTGTGGAGAGGGCAGGGAAGTGCAGCCTGCAGCATCTTTAGCGATCACGGCGTAAACTGCAGGGGGGAGTCCTGTAAAGCTGGCGGTTTGTGAGAAGGTGGTGCCGTTGTCGATGGAGAATTCATAAGGCGCAGTGCCCTGGCTCGCGGTAACCGATAACTTTCCATCGTTGCCGGGGATGCATGTGGTAATCTCCGTCTTGGTTGCATTGATCAGTATAATCGGCTTTGGTTTCAGAATGACTGATTGTGGCGCGGAAATACAATTGTTGTTGTCTTTGACCACCAGTGTATAAGTACCTGCCGTAAGCCCTGAAAATAAATTGCTCGCAACAAAAGTTACGCCCCCGTTGCTTGAGTATGTGAAGCTCCCCGAGCCGCCACTCGCAGTAAGATTAATGGCACCGTCTTTCGTATTGGCGCATGTCTCTTCGGTTATGGTGAAGGTGAATGTAATGACCGGTGGGCTGACCAAGATGATGGTTTTGGTTGCGGACAAGCAACCCTTTACATCCTTTACTATGACAGGATATACTCCGTCTTTCAGATCCTTGAAGGTACTTGCAGTGCCATAGGTTGTACCGTTGGTAATGGAATACTGAAAGGTTCCGTTCCCGCCGGTGGCGGTTACTGAAATTTCTCCGTTTGTGTTTTTGTTGCAAACTGGATTTTTGAAAGTAGTTGTAATGGACACGGAATCTGGCTCTGTGACGGTTTTGGTTTCTGGTCCGTATCGACAATCGAGTTCATCTTTTAGAACTATGGTATAGGTGCCGGCGGAGAGCTTATCAAATACGCTGGAGGATTGAAAAAGTGTTCCATTGTCCTTTGAATACTGATAAGTGCCTGTTCCACCGGTTTGATTGACGGTAATGGTGGCATCGTTCGAATTTTTACAAGTTGAAGGCTGGATTTGAAAACTCAGGGTAGGGAATTCTATGGGGGCTTTAATGGTCAGTTTAGCAAAATCACCATTAACAGAAATAATGTCCAGGCTATCATTTTCAGTGTCAACTACACCAAAATCATAGTTCCCAGGCTTCAGATTGGTGTAGGTAAAAACGTCGGTTCCACCAATTTCTAATGATTTGGGAATCAGATCTTTAAACACCAGCGGTGCATCCCCAATCAAAAACAAGACGGTTGCTTTATTGCTTTCAGTTCCCAGTAATCGGAAACTTATTGATCCGTTGTTTTTGGTCTTGTTGCACGCGTTGTTCAGTGTGACCTCAACCTTCAGGGCTTTATTGACCAGGGTGTCAATGGTTTGACCATTTGTCCAGGTTGTTATGCTGAACAATAGAAGTGCAATCAGGCCAGTTTTAAAATTCAGTAACACCAGTTTATCAGAATCTTCTACCAAGTATTTCGTTCAACACGAAGGCCTTTTTCAATTTATCCGGATCACGAAGGTCGTTTCCGATCTCTTCGGCCAATGCTGAAGACTTTTGTGCTTCAATTCCTTTTAAGAGCACTGATTTGTCCTCCTCCTTTAATATGCTATGCTGCTCAGCGGAAAACGCTGAATGATTTGCAGTGCCAAACCTTGATTGGAAAGGTCCTCGGCCGCGGTTGAATCCATCGTAGGACTCACTCACTTCGAGTGTGGGGCGCTCAAAAGCCTCTGCCTTCGCCTTTTCATACATCGGCATGGGGCGTACTTCTTCGGATGGTCCGGAAGTCATTTTTTCTTCCAGGTCCTCAATTTCAGATGCGTAGGGACTGGAAGACATTTTTTCTCCAATGTCCTTAATTTCTGATTCGTATTCTTCTGCAACCATTTCTTCCTCAAGGCTTTGAGGAGAAACCGGTTCTGGTTCTTTTGTTGGTTTTTTGGAGGACTGAATCTCTCGAAGCAGATCCTCGAAGCTTATTGGACCGGGTGAAACGGGCGGTGGGCTTGTACTTTCCCCGGAAGCTTCCTCCTTTTTTTTCTTTCTGCTTTGGAGGTAATAATAGATCGCAAGCCCTATGATCCAGAAAATTAATTTACCATCCATAACCTCCAAAAATAACCAAAAAAACGACGATTTCCTGTCCTTCAGGCAATCAAATTCATCTTATCTTTGCGGACTTCGGTCGGTAAAAAAGGCCGAAAATAAAGTTTGGTTCGTGCTTAAGAATTGATAAATGCAGCTGTCAAAACTCGAAATAAAGGGCTTCAAAAGTTTCGCCGATAAGGTGGTGATCAATTTTGATGAAGGAGTAACCGGAATCGTTGGCCCCAATGGCTGTGGAAAATCAAATGTGGTGGACTCCATCAGATGGGTCCTTGGTGAGCAAAAAACCAGTGCGTTGCGCTCTGAAAAGATGGAAAACATCATTTTCAACGGCACCACAGACCGATCCGCCCAACAATTGGCAGAGGTTAGTCTAACCATCAACAACACCAAAAACTTACTTCCCACCGAATACACTCAGGTGACCATAACCCGACGACTGTACCGGACCGGAGAAAGTGAATACCTTCTTAATGGTGTTTTGTGTCGACTGAAAGACATCACCAACCTCTTCCTGGATACAGGGGTGGCATCTAACAGTTATGCCATCATTGAACTTGGAATGGTTGATGACCTGCTCAACGACCGCGACAATTCTCGTCGAATGTTGTTCGAGGAGGCAGCCGGTATCTCCAAATTCAAAAAGAGGAAGAAAGAAACCCTTCGAAAACTGGAAGACACCGATGCAGACCTGGAAAGGGTAGAGGACCTCCTTTTTGAGATTGAGAAAAACATGAAGAGTCTTGAAAAACAGGCTCGTCAGACGGAACAGTATTATAAAATCAAAGAGGATTACAAGGTTAAAAGCATTGAGCTCGCAAGGGCTACCGTTAAAAAACACAAATCACGCTACGCGGAAATCACAGCCAAGGTGGAAGCGGAACAATCCGCAAAAACTGCGCTCATTGCTTCAGTAGCGGCCAATGAGGCTGAAATCGAAAAGCTGAAGGTGGAATTGGTGATCAAGGAAAAGGCGCTTTCCGAAAAGCAAAAGGGCATCAATGATCTGGTTTCAAAAATCAGACAACATGAAAGTGAAAAGCAAATCAAAAATGAGCGTCAAAAATACCTCAATGATCGTGTAAACAACCTCCGTGATCAGATCGATCAGGATCGCCAGAGCTGCGAACGTGCACGGGTGAGTATTGAAGGTCTTGAAAATGAAAAAAATGCATCTCTTGCTGTATTGGCTGAGATCAATGGTAGGGTTGAATTGCTCCGTCAGGAATATGAGACGCAGAAGTCAGCGACTGCAACCCTCCAATCCAATCTCGATCAAATCCGTGCTGAATACCGCAACAAACAATCTGAGTTCTTTGAAGTCAATAAGTCGATAGAGATCAGAGAAATTCAAATTTCTTCTCTTAGACAAGAGGTTGATCGGACCACCACGGACTCAACGCAACAAAGTGCAAGCGTTGCACAATTTGATAAAAAACTCAGCGAACTGTCGGTTGAGATTGAAGTTAAGACCCAGGACCTCGCAACACTCAAACAAGAAGAAGACAATACGATAGCGCGGATCACATCGCTGGAAAAAACCATCGAGATGATTCGCGAGGAGTTCACTGAAACCGGAAGAAAACTCGATGCCCGACAGAATGAGTTTCAATTGACCAAGTCGTTGGTTGAAAATCTGGAGGGATTTCCTGAAGCCATTCGCTTCCTCAAACAGAAAGTGGGTTGGACGAGAAACGCACCGCTTTTATCCGATATCCTAACCTGTCCGGAAGATTATCGGGTAACCATCGAAAACTACCTGGAGCCGTACCTCAATTATTACATCGTCGACCGTGAAGCAGAAGCGTATGAGGCCATCAACATCCTCAGCGATGCAAGTAAGGGCAAGGCCAACTTCTTTATTCTGGACGCCTTTGCAAAGTTTCAAGGCACACCAACGGAAATTTATCCCAACGCTTTTCCGGCAACACAGATCATCGAAATTGATCCGAAATACGGAAAGCTTATTTCCTTCATATTGGATAAGGTTTATATCGTCGATGGCGATCCACAAGGCATCCCTGCCGATGATCAGAATACCTTCCTGACCAAAAACGGTAAATACACCCGCCGTCGTTTTAGTTTATCAGGCGGATCGGTTGGCTTGTTTGAGGGAAAGAAAATTGGTCGGGCCAAGAACCTTGAAAAACTGGAAAAGGAGATCAAGGAGCTCAACCGCAAACTTGAAGATGTTCGAAACGGTCTGCTCGAACGTCAGGCAGAGCTTGAGAAAGTCAGGAACCATGATTTGAAGGTTCGAATTGAGGAGGCTCAAAATGCACTCAAACAGGTAAGTGAGGAATTTGTATCCGTTAGAACCAAGCAGGAGCAGTTCAGTGAAATGATCTCCAGCGCTGATTTGCGCAAGGAGGATATGGTGGAGAAAATCGAAACCATGGTGCGTGAGATGGAAGAACTGATTCCGGTGGCTGAACGATTGAAACAAGAAGTGGAGCTGCAGGATTCCGGACTCGCTGAATCAACCTTGCGCTTGAATGAGCAAAACGAAATTCTGGCTCAAAAATCTGCAGCGTTTAATGAGGAAACCATCCTCTTCCATCAGCAGGAGAACCGAACCAAGAGCATTGATCAGGAAATCGGTTTCAAACAGGAATCCCTGCAGGCCAGTCAACTTCGCATCGATCAAAACGCAGAAGACCTGCGTCGCAATGAAGAGGAGATTCGTGCCATCCTAACCCATGCTGAATCCAACGATACGAAGCTCATCGCCATGTATGAGGAGAAGGACAAGCTTGAGGCTGTCTTAAATGAATCTGAGCGCGATTATTACGAGACCAGAGGAAAAATTGATGAGACTGAAAAGGAGATCCGCAACCTCCAGCATCAAAAAGAAGGTTCAGATACCCTCATGCTTCACCTCCAGCAGGAGCTCTCCGATAGTAAACTGGAGCTCAATTCAGTGAAGGAAAGACTATCAGTTGAGTTTAGCCTCGATCTGGATGCGCTGGTCACTGAAGAAGTTCAGGAAGAACAGCCCACAGTAGATGAGGAGGATCTTAAAAATCAGGTCCTACGCATAAGGGACAAACTCAACAACATGGGCCCCATCAACCCGATGGCCATGGAGGCTTACAACGAAATCAAAGAGCGAAACGATTTTATTATCGCTCAGAAAGAAGATTTGCTCAAAGCCAAAGAGTCTCTGTTCAGCA
Organism: Bacteroidota bacterium; assembly: GCA_016866235.1. Lineage (GTDB taxonomy): Bacteria > Bacteroidota > Bacteroidia > Cytophagales > Cyclobacteriaceae > ELB16-189. The sequence goes on along the minus strand of VGMW01000010.1, from coordinate 13,344 downwards.
CCATCAATGAAATTGAAGCGGTGGCCAGCAAGACCTTCATGGAAGCCTTCGAGCAAATAAAGACTCACTTTATTAAAGTCTTCCAGTCCCTTTTCTATGAAGGTGATGCCTGCGATCTGAAACTCATCGATCCTACCCGCCCGCTCGAATCAGATATCGACATCATTGCAAAGCCTAAAGGCAAGCGTCCATTAACCATCAACCAGCTTTCCGGAGGAGAAAAAACCCTCACCGCAACAGCTTTGTTGTTTTCAATGTATCTGCTTAAGCCTGCACCTTTCTGTATTTTCGACGAGGTCGATGCGCCACTGGACGATGCCAACATCGATAAGTTCAACCAGATCATACGTAACTTCAGCAAGGAAAGTCAGTTTGTTATTGTAACCCACAACAAGCGCACCATGACTTCTACCGATGTGATTTATGGTATTACTATGGTTGAAAAAGGCGTTTCAAGGGTTGTTCCTGTGGATCTCAGAGAATTGGCCTGATCCCCGCATGGGGTAAGTTTCCAACTCCGATAAATACCATTTTTATTCTACGCAGTTCCGATTTATTTTCATTGGTTCAAAATCACTTTGAATGAAAAAGAAGGAGGATTTCAAGCACGTCAGCTACCTGTGGGATGAGCAGAAGGTAAGTCAACTCGGTGGTGATGAGGTGGCACTGTTGGTGTACCGCTCCAATCTGCTTGGGGCCGACCTGCGTCTCACAAACTATGGTGGTGGAAATACTTCCTGTAAGACCATTGAAAAAGATCCCTTGTCCGGAAAGGATACGGAGGTGATGTGGGTAAAAGGCTCCGGTGGCGATCTGGGCACCATGAAACGCAATGGATTGGCCGGACTGTACCTGGAGCGACTTCGCGCTTTGAAAAGTCGTTACCGTGGTCTGCAGCATGAAGACGAAATGGTTCAATTGTTCAACCATTGCATCTTCGATCTTGATTCGAAAGCACCGTCTATTGACACGCCGTTGCATGCTTTCCTTCCCTTCAAGCATATCGACCACCTTCACCCGGACGCAGCCATTGCCATCGCGGCAGCGGCAGATGGCGAAAGAATCACCCGTGAATTATTTAACGGAAAAATTGGTTGGGTGCCTTGGCAGAGACCGGGGTTTGATCTTGGTTTGAAGCTCAGAGAATGTCTGGACCGTAATCCTGGCATCCGTGGAATCATGCTTGGTTCACATGGACTATTCACCTGGGGAGAAACTTCGCTGGAATGTTATGAGAATACACTCGACGTCATAGAACAGTGTGCGTCCTATCTTGCCCGACACGACAAGGGTGACAAGGTTTTTGGTGGTCAGGTAATGGTTTCTCCGAATCAACAGGAGCGCCGGCGTAAAGCTGCACAGCTCATGCCGTTGCTTCGTCATTTTTGCAGTTCAGAACGAAAAATGATTGGTCATTTTTCTGATGATGACCGCATTCTGGAGTTTATTAATTCAGCGGATCTGAGTCGGCTGGGGCCGATGGGAACCAGTTGTCCTGATCATTTTCTTCGAACGAAAATCAGTCCACTGATTCTGAAAATTAAGCCATCGGAAGATCTGAGCGACCTTGAAAAACTCAGGGCCGAACTGTCGCCGGCGTTTGAGGGATATCGGAAAATGTACGGTGCGTATTATGAACAGTGCAAGCACATCGATAGTCCTGCGATGCGAGATCCAAATCCGGTTATCATTCTTTTTCCTGGGATTGGGATGTTCAGTTTTGCGCGCGACAAGCAAACGGCGCGCGTGGCAATGGAGTTTTATTTAAATGCAGTGAATGTGATGCGGGGTGCCGAAGCAGTTTCCGCCTATACTGCGTTACCCCGTCAGGAGGCTTTTAACATTGAATACTGGTTGTTGGAAGAAGCCAAGCTCAAGCGCATGCCGGCTGCAAAGCCACTCAGTGGTAAAATTGCTTTGGTTACCGGAAGCGGAGGAGGCATAGGAAAAGCAATTGCGAAAAAATTTGCTGCTGAAGGTGCATGTGTGGTGCTCAGCGACAACGATCATGGTCGCCTGGAGGGTGCTCGCGATGAATTCCTGAAAGAATTTGGACGCGATTCGGTGGTGGCTGTTCAGTTGGACGTCACCGATGCATCAGGAATTGTTAGTGCCATCCAGACTACAAATCTTTCGTTCGGGGGGTTGGATATTGTTGTTAACAATGCAGGAATTTCTATTTCTAAACCACTCGAAAACCACGAAGAGAAAGATTGGGATTCGCTGTATGATATTCTGGTGAAGGGACAATTTTTGATGAGTCGTGAGGCGGTCAAGACCATGAAGACACAAAAGTTGGGTGGTGACATCATAAATATTGTGAGTAAAAACGCGCTGGTGGCTGGTCCCAACAATGTTGGCTATGGATCGGCGAAAGCGGCTCAATTGCATATGACTAGGTTGATGGCCGCGGAGCTTGGCCCGGATAAAATCAGGGTCAATGCCGTTAATCCTGATGCGGTTATTGCTGACAGTAAGATTTGGGCTGGTGCATGGGCAGAGGGTCGGGCAAATGCCTACGGAATCAAGGTGGAGGACTTGCCAGCGTATTATGCCGGTAGGACGTTGTTGAATGAGATAATTCTTCCTTCAGACATTGCCAATGCCTGCTTTGTTTTGGTAGGCGGTAATTTGAACAAGTCCACCGGTCAAACCATCAATGTGGATGGCGGTCTTAGTGCGGCGTTTACCCGATAAATTTTTACCGGCATTATGAGAATACAGCGATCAGACATTGAGCAACATAACCATCAGCATCTGGAAGGTCATCGAAAGAAGCTTGCCTTTATCGCTGATCAGGTTGCGGATACCGAAAAAATAATCAATCAAATTGCTGCGATGCAGATTGCCATCCCGAGTTGGGCACTGGGAACTGGTGGCACGCGGTTCGGTCGCTTCGCGGGTGGAGGAGAGCCGGGAACTCTCGAACAAAAAATTGAAGACATAGGTCTTCTGCATGCACTGACCGGATCTTCAGGTGCCATATCGTTGCATATACCCTGGGACATTCCCAAGGATGCAACTGCTGTTGCAGCGTTGGCTTCAAGTTTTGGCATTCGATTCGATGCGGTGAATTCAAACACCTTTCAGGATCAAAAGGATCAAAAACTAAGCTACAAGTTTGGCTCCATGCAGCATGTGGATCGGCATGTGCGTAAGCAGGCCATTGACCACAACCTTCAGGTTATAGAATATGGAAAAGCATTGGGTAGCAAGGCCATCACCGTGTGGCTTTCCGATGGATCATCTTTTCCGGGTCAGTTGGATTTTAGAAAGGCTTTTGAAAACACATTGGAAAGTCTTCAGTCGGTCTACAGTGGATTACCCTCGAATTGGAAAATGTTTGTTGAGTACAAGGCCTTTGAGCCTAACTTTTATTCCATGACGGTAGGAGACTGGGGGCAATCGTTGTTGTATGCTCAAAAGTTGGGCAATCAGGCTTATGCCTTGGTCGATCTTGGGCACCATTTGCCCAATGCCAACATTGAGCAGATTGTTTCTTTGTTGTTAATGGAAGGAAAACTTGGTGGGTTTCATTTTAACGATTCTAAATACGGGGATGATGACCTCACGGTTGGAAGCATTAATCCGTATCAGCTGTTTTTGATTTTTAATGAATTGGTTGCTGGAATGGACCGAACAGGGCAAGATTTAGCCTGGATGATCGATGCCTCGCACAACATCAAGGATCCACTCGAGGACCTGCTTCAGTCGGTAGAGGCCATCCTGGTAGCCTATGCCCAATCACTTATACTGGATAGCAGAGGGCTTGAGCAAGCACGAAATGAAAACGATGTTGTTCGATGTCAGGAATTGCTTCAACAGGCATTTCGTACCGATGTAAGGCCGCTGATTGCCGAGGCCAGGTTGAAAAATGGTGCGGCCATTCACCCGATCACAGCATTTAGAACGCTGGAGTGTAGAAAAAACCTAATCAGGGAAAGGGGAACTGAAACCAAGGCAACAGGGCTTTAGAATTATGGTTGCCCAGCAGGTAACAGTGGTTTTTGACGTAGGTAAGTCCAATAAAAAACTGCTTTTATTTGATGAGAATTTTCACGTGTTGGAAATTAAAGAGGAGCGGTTGCCAGAGATCAAGGACGACGAAGGATTTCCGTGCGAGGATTTAATATTATTGACGAGCTGGATTAAAGATCACTTTGAAAAACTCTGTCAGCGAAAAGATGTTCAGGTAAAGGCGATTAATTTTTCCGGCTATGGAGCAAGTCTGGTGCACCTCGATAAGTCGGGCAAGCCTGTTGGTCAACTTGAAAATTATTTAAAACCATTCCCTGATGACCTCGCCGAAAAATTTATCGGTCAGTATGGACCTGTAAATCGCCTGACCGTTGCTTCGGCATCACCGTGGCTTGGCAACCTGAATTCAGGATTGCTGTTGTATCGGATTAAACATCAGCGCCCCGAACTGTTTCAAAATATTGTTACCAGCCTTCATCTGCCACAATACTTATCATGGATTTTAACGGGTGAGGTCTGGAATGATTTAACGGGTATGGGCTGTCATACCATGATGTGGGACTTTGGTAGGGGTGCGCTGCTTGATTGGGTTCGTCAGGAAAATTTGGATCGATTGCTTCCGCCTTTTTTTCAGCAAAATCATTTTTATTCTTTTCGCGGAGCGGGTGGTGGTGTAAAAATAGGTACTGGCATACACGATAGTTCTGCGGCATTGATCCCCTATGTGAGCACGCTACAGGATCCATTCGTTTTAATTTCCACCGGTACATGGTCCATATCACTGAATCCTTTTAACCATGCACCTTTATTACCTGTTGAGCTGGAACAGGATTGTCTATGTTACCTCGCGCCCGATGGACGGCAAGTCAAGGCAAGTAGACTGTTGTTGGGTCCTGAATTTGAAAAGGCAATTGGTGGATTGGCATTGAAATACCATTGTACCGTTGACAGCCTTCTTAAAATTTCCTTCGTTCCAGAATGGCGACGAATCCTAAATCCAGGAACCAGGGAATTTGATTTGCATCAATTGACTTTTGATTTGGCTGCGAGACAGAAAAAATCAACGCTGTTGATCCTTGGAGAAGGAAATGTTCGTCGGATCTACGTGGATGGAGGCTTTAGCAAAAACGAAATGTTTATGCAGATGCTTTCATCGTTGTTTGATGGTTATGAGGTGTATGCAGCGGAATTGCCTCAAGCCAGTGCTGTTGGTGCAGCGATCCAGATCAGGCGGTCCTCAGAAAAATCATTGCCAATGCTCTCTGAATTCACCTTCAGAAAGTACGCTAATTTTTAGGATGGTTTAATGGATCCCCGGTTGCCAAGTTCAACCACCTCAGCATTTAGAATTTTTCCTTTTATACAATCGATACGCATCAGGGTTCTTTTGCGGTGAAATCCATGTTGTCCCGCTGCCCCCGGATTGATGTATAACAACCCCGTATTCTGATCTTTCCCGACTCGTAAAATGTGGGAGTGGCCATAAACCAAAAGGTCAGGCCGGTGGATGTTTAAAAGTTTTTTGGTCACGGCGTTAAAAGCCGGCGGGTTACCTGCGATGTGGATGATCAGCACCTTGACTTCATCACAGTTAAAGACCAGATACTCAGGATACACCGCTCTGATTTCCTTTTCGTCGATATTTCCAAAAACTGCCCTTAGTGGGCTGATGGCTGAAAGATGTTCTGCTACCCCCGGGCCAAGATCTCCGGCATGCCAGATCTCATCACAAGCTTCAAAATATTGTCTGAAGGCGTCGTCGCAATAGCCATGTGTATCGGAAATGAGTCCAACCTTCATAAGCTTAAAAATAACACGATAGTTCGGCTCGTTTTTATGGCCTTTCAGGAAGATTCCACGTTAAAGGACCGCGGTTTTTAACAATTTGCGACGCTTTTTAACATGACTAAACGTAAAGTAACATTCACCCAGGTCTTTAAGACCATCATTTGGCCTCGTCGAAGGCTTGTTTTCCTCGGACTGGTACTGATCATTATCCGAAGTTTGTCCGGTCTGGTTCTTCCGGCCTCCACCAAATATATTTTGGATGATGTTATTGGACAGGGGAACCTGGAATCCTTGCAGTGGATGCTGGTTGCCATTGTTTGCTCTCTGGCCGTCAACGCGGTAACATCCTATTCACTCACGCAATTGCTGAGTGTTGAAGCCCAGCATCTGATTTCTGTTTTGAGGGCGAATGTTCAAAAGAAGATCCTCAAATTACCCATCCGATTTTTTGATAACCAGCAATCCGGTGCTTTGGTTTCACGAATCATGAACGATGTGGAAGGTGTAAGGAATCTGGTTGGCACTGGATTGGTACAATTGGTCGGTGGTGTGCTCACGGCAGTGATCTGCCTTATCCTTCTCATCAACATCAGCTGGAAGATGACTGCCTTTGTGCTGATTCCGGTGGCAATATTCGGTCTGATTGCCTTAAAGGCATTTGCTAAAATCAGACCCATTTTCAGGGAAAGAGGTGCCATTAATGCTGAAGTAACTGGCCGTCTTACCCAAACGCTAAATGGCGTAAGAGTAATCAAAGGTTTCAATGCGGAGAAACAAGAATCACTGATTTTTGAAAAAGGGGTTGAAAAAATATTTCTCAATGTAAAAAGCAGTCTTACCACCACCAGTTTTGTAGCCAGCGCAGGCAGCTTTTTATTGGGTGTAGCTTCCGTTGGAATTCTTGGAATTGGAGGATATATGATTGTGCAGGAGGAGCTCACCATTGGTCAGCTTATCCAATTCATTCTGTTCCTTGGATTTCTGATTGCACCGATTGTACAAATGAGTAACATCGGAACGCAGCTTACCGAAGCCTTCGCCGGATTGGATAGGACCGAGGAGATTATGAATCTGGAAACAGAAGATGATCCGGAGAAGCGGTCAATCAAACTTCAAAGTGTTAAAGGTGATATTCGCTTCCATGAAGTGTCATTTGCCTACGAAGAAGGTAAGGAGGTTTTACAAAAAGTTTCATTTGATGCACCTGCAGGTTCCATTACTGCATTGGTAGGTTCCTCTGGCTCTGGGAAATCCACCATTGCAGGTTTAGCTGCATCCTTTCTGGTTCCTGGCAGTGGTACGATTACCATCGATGGACATGATCTGAATACTGTTGCCCTCGAATCCTACAGAAGTCAGCTGGGTGTGGTTTTACAGGATGACTTTTTGTTTGATGGCACCATCCGAGAAAACGTCATGTTTGCCCGCCCGGAGGCATCAGAGGAACAGCTCCACAAAGCATTGGAGGCTGCATACGTAAATGAATTTACAAGTCGATTTGAAAAAGGAATTGATACCGTAATCGGAGAGCGCGGCATTAAATTGTCTGGTGGGCAGCGACAGCGACTGACCATCGCGCGAGCCATTCTCGCCGACCCGCGAATTCTTGTTTTAGACGAAGCTACCTCAAGTCTTGATACGGAAAGCGAATCCCTAATCCAGGAAAGCTTAAAGTCATTGCTGAAAGGAAGAACAACCTTTGTCATCGCACACCGCCTCAGCACAATCCGTCAGGCCGATCAAATTCTGGTCATTGAAGAAGGTAAGATTGCTGAACGCGGAACGCATGATCAACTGATAGAAAAGAAGGGCAGGTACTACGAATTGTACACCTACCAGGCGAAAATCTAATAACCAATCTGCAGTCCACCCGTTAAAGTCCCCGTTTTAATTATGAGAATCACGTTGTTTATTTTTTTACTGGTTGGGTCGCTGACCTCGTTGGCTCAGAATAAGTATACCCTTAATGGGTACGTCAAAGACGGATCAAGTGGGGAGACATTGATTGGTGCAACAGTTTTTATCGCTCAACTGAATACCGGGGTGGTAACCAACGAGTATGGCTTTTATTCGATTACGTTAACCGAGGGTTCCTATGAAGTCTCCGTTTCCTACGTTGGCTTTGAGGGTAAAAAAGAGACCATCGACTTGAAACAAAACCTCAGAAAGGATTTCGAGCTGGCTTCTGATGCGGAACAGTTGGAAGAAGTGGTGGTTACGGGTGAGTTGGAGCAGGCCAATGCCCAAAACATTGAGATGAGCACCAATAAGCTTGAAATCACTACCGTTACCAAACTCCCTGCCTTTTTGGGCGAAGCTGATATTCTTAAAAGTTTATTGTTGCTCCCCGGCGTGAGTACCGTAGGCGAAGGTGCGTCTGGTTTCAATGTCAGAGGTGGAAGCGTTGGACAGAATCTTGTTTTGTTGGACGAAGCACCGGTTTACAATACTTCGCACTTATTTGGTTTCTTCTCCGTTTTCAATCCAGATGCCGTAAAGGACACCAAACTTTATAAGGGTGCTGTGCCATCGCGGTATGGCGGCAGGTTGGCTTCGATTTTGGATGTGAGGATGAAGGAGGGTAACAGTAAAAAATTTGAGGCCACGGGTGGTGTGGGCACTGTTTTCAGTCGATTGGCCATTGAGTCGCCGATTGTAAAAGACAAGGCATCTTTTATTGTTGCTGCGCGTCGCTCATACCTGGATGTGTTGGCCAAGCCTTTCACGGATATCTTCGACGACGGGGCAGCGCTGAATTTCTATGACCTCACAGCAAAAGCCAACTACAACATCGATGCAAGGAACCGTGTATTTGTTTCAGGTTATTTTGGAAGAGATCGGTTTTTGTTCGATAAGGATCAGGGGTTTAGTTGGGGCAATTCAACCTCTTCATTGCGGTGGAACCACCTTTTCAACGATAAGTTGTTCGCCAACTTTACAGGAATTTTTTCACGCTACGATTACAAGCTTCAGTTTGGTAATGATAACCTCAATCTGTTCAAGTGGAATTCAAACATTACCAATCTAATCTTCAAACCAGAGTTTACTTGGTTCATCAATCAGTCCAATGAAATTCATTTTGGAGGTGAATTCATCAATTACTCATTTGAGCCTGCCAATGCTGTTGGGATTACCAATGGTGCAGCGGTTGACATCAGCATTCCGCGCAAGTACAACCAGGAGGGCTCTCTTTTTGCAGGTAATACTCAAAAAGTCACCGATAAGCTTACGCTGGATTATGGATTGCGTTTATCAAGATTCCGTTATTATGGGCTTGGTGAATCGTTTATTTTCCGTGACACCATTCCTGGTGTAAGAAAAAGAGTTCAGAGCATTACTCAATACGGTGAAGGAGAAACGATTCAAGCGTACACCAACCTTCAACCTAGGGCGGCCGTCAAGTTTCAACTATCACCCACCAATTCCATTAAGGCCAGTTACAACCGGATGGTCCAGTACCTTCATCTGATTTCCAACACCACGGCATCCAATCCGTTGGACGTCTGGACGCCGAGCACGAATAACATTAAACCGGAACTGGCTGATCAGTACACAGTAGGTTGGTTTGCTGATTTAAATGCTTCGCGCAGTTGGGAAGTTTCGGTGGAGACGTATTATCGGCGCACCAGCAATCAGGTCGATTACATTGATGGTGCCGATTTATTGATCAATGAATATCTCGAAGGCGACTTACTGTCTGGCAGGGGTAGGGCCTATGGATTGGAACTTTATCTCCAGAAGAAGACCGGTAAATTCAATGGTTGGGCGAGTTACACGTTAGGAAAAACCGAGTTGCAGACGGAAGGCATAAACCAAGGTGAATGGTATCCAACACGATTTGATCAGCGTCACAATTTTAAGGTTTCAGGATTTTACGATTTACCAAGGAGATGGTCGGTATCTGCGAATTTCATTTATAGTTCGGGCACCCCAGTCACCTTTCCTACGTCACGCTTTGTGATGCAGAACATTCTTATTCCTTATAGTTATAACGATGCACGCAACAACGTCAGATTGCCCGCCTACCATCGACTTGATCTAAGTTTCAGATTGGATGGAAAGAAATTAAGAAGAGGTAAGGAGAGAAAAAATACAGATTATTGGGTGTTTGGTGTTTACAACCTATACGGTCGTAAAAATCCGTTCTCCATTTATTTCTCACAGAAGGACGAACGCACACCTTTTGGATTGGTTCCCGATGCACAGGCGACGCAATTGGCGATTGTTGGAACTGTTATTCCTTCTATTTCATACAACTTCAAATTCTGATAACAATGAAAAATTTCCATTACGTTACCAGATCTATTTTTTATTCTGCTGTTTTCGGTGGGTTGATTTACATATGCATGGGATGCGAAACCATCATCGACCCCAAGCTTGCCCCTGCGGAGCCGGTACTTGCCGTGGATGCATGGCTTAACAACGATGCTGTTGAGCAAACCATCAGGCTTACAAGGACGCAAAGCTATTTTGATAGTGCTCCGTTGCAGGGTGTTGCCGGCGCAACTGTTACGGTTAAAAACGTTACCTCGGGAGCGTCTTACAGTTTTAAGGAATCGGGTATGGCGGGCGAATACACCTGGACGCCTTCTGCGCCAAAAGAAAGTCTGGGTAAGGTTGGTGATGTATTCAGGCTTGAATTAAAATCCGGTGGTGAAGAATACAAAGCCGAATCCCGGATTGGTAGGGTGCCAGCGATCGACAGCATCTCTTTTATCCATCAGCCACCCAGCGGCATTATCCCGGAGAGTTATGTTGCAGAGTTTTTTGCCATTGACCCAAAAGGAAAGGCGGATACTTATTGGATCAAAGCATGGAAGAATGATACTCTTCTGCTGCGACCTTCGGAGATCAATCTTGCCTTTGATGCTGGATTTTCAGACGGAAGTAACCTGGATGGCGTTACGTTCATTACGCCGATCAGAAGAGCGATTACTCCTTTTGTAACGGATGAGGATGGAAATTTTGTTTCTCCGTACAATCCTGGCGATTCAGTCTATGTTGAGATCCACAGCATTTCATTGCAGGCCTTTAACTTTTTAACGGAAGTAACTGTCCAGACGGATCGTCCAGGTGGATTTCAGGAGCTATTTGCTGCGCCGGTTTCTAACGTCGGGACAAACCTTGTTTCGGTGAAATCCGGTGGGAAGCCTGTAGTCGGATTCTTTAATGTTTCGGCAATCAGCCGGTTGGGCAGACGGTTTAAGAAGAATAATTAATGTCCGCCTTTGACGTAGGACCACCCTTCCTCTTGCTTTAGGATCAACTCAACCATTGCCGACGGCACCACCGTTGCTTGAGCTGACAGATCTTCCTTTTTGACGCCTCTTCTGCGCATGGTGTTGTTGCAGGCGGCAAATACCACACCCTTTGAGTTCCATTCCTGAACCAATGCAGGTACTTTGCTATTCTTTTTGATTAGTAAATCGAGGCCCGGACCATGGCAGACAACCTCTATGGTGGCGTCGGGTAAATCTGTTTTGATGTTTTTAACTTGTCCGACGACGGAGGCTTGGGAAAGGGAGTCGCTATCGGAAAACTGGATAACCACCCTATGGCTTTTTTGCGCAAAAATTTCTAGTGTACCGAAAACCAAAAGAATCGTCAGAAGGTAAAGTTTCATATAAAGTATTTTACCAAATCTACTGCTTTGCGGTTATTTTTCAGTCGCTATGTGGTCCGAACAACTACTTGAATTTTATAGGACGATTAAAGTTCCGCCTCTTCCTTCAGGTATTGAGGCTTTGACGCCCTGGAAGGATAAGGCAGTATTTGGTTTGATGGAGAAATTCTATGAAAAATTTTATGGTGACAGCCACCCGAGGACATTGTTGATAGGCATTAATCCTGGTCGGTTGGGTGGGGGAACGACAGGGATACCCTTTACCGATCCGATTCGGCTGGAGGAAGCTTGTGGTATAAAGAATCATTTAATGAAGAAGGCGGAGTTATCGTCAGCTTTTTTTTACGAGGTGATTGAGAGGATGGGTGGACCTAAAAAATTCTATTCGAGGTTTTATGTTTCATCGGTGGTACCCTTTGGATTTAGCAGCAGTGGAAAAAACCTTAATTATTATGATGATGCTAATCTTTTACGTGCGGTCAATCCGATGATACCAGGTTGGATGGACATTCAATTGGGTATGGGCATCAGGCGTTCGATTTTTTTTCCAATAGGGGAAGGGAAGAATGCGGAATTTTTAATGCGAATCAATGAAAGGTATGAATGGTTTGAGGAAATGATAGCGTTGCCTCACCCCCGGTTTATTATGCAATACAAAAGAAAGCGGTTGAAGGAGTACATTGATCGCTATGTCGAGGTTTTGTCTCAGGCCTAGACCTCTCATCCAGATAAGTGAAAAAAACAATGGGTCCCTACGGGACCCTGTCTCCCATTTTAATCCGAGCTATAAGTAATTGGTCCCGCTGGGACCGTCGTAACGAACCAGGATTACGAGTGCGATAAATCGTATTAAAAATGAATGGTTTTTTCCATCATGAGCATTTGATTGCCAACCGCTAGAGAACGTGTCAGATCCATTTCGCATTTTAATATGCGTATCGATGGTCCCAGCGGGACCTTTTATTTTTAACGCAGACGTGCAAACCTCTGCTCTGAGTCCCATAGGAACCTTTTATTTTTAACGCACGAGGTCAGATCCGGAAGCAGGTCCCATCGGGACCCATTATTTTTATCGCACGAGGTCAGATCCGGAAGCAGGTCCCATCGGGACCTTTTGTTTTTATCGTACGAGGTCAGATCGCGAAGCAGGTCCCATCGGGACCTTTTATTTTTATCGTACGAGGTCAAATCCGGAAGCAGGTCCCATAGGGACCTTTTATTTTTATCGTACGAGGTCAAATCCGGAAGCAGGTCCCATCGGGACCTATTGTTTTTAACGCAGACGCGCAAACCTATGGTAGGGGTCCCATAGGGACCCATTATATAATTTTTATAAACCTGCAGGTGTCACTCACCCCGGCCGCTTATAGCGGTAACTTAAAACCGTCATCACCACAAACAAGGCCATAACAAACAACAACGCCATCCTGATGTCCGACAAGTCAGCAAAAAAACCAATCACCGGCGGACCAAAAAGAAATCCAGTGTAACCAACAGTAGTGACCATCGCTAAACCAACGCCCGGGCTAACATCCGTAGAGTTCCCTGCAATGCTGTAGGCAATCGGTACAATCACACTAAGACCAATGCCCACCAGAAAAAATCCCGCAATCGATACATAAGGATCGATCCACCACAAGGCTATAGCCAACCCTGCAGCTGATATCAGTCCACAGCCAACCATTAATTTTTTATCACCAAAATGTGCCCTTGCTCTGTCTCCTAAAATCCTTCCAAGGGTCATGGCCAGCGCAAAGGCCGATAATCCAAGTGGAGCCATCGCCTTAGGTGATTTAGAAATGCTCTCCATGAAATTGGTGGTCCAGTCCGCCATGGCGCCTTCACCAGTCATGCAGCAAAAAGCAATAACGCCTATGCTCACCATGGCCGCATTGGGTAGTTGAAACGCCGGACCATCTGCGTTTGATTGTGGCGCATCGTGCACCAGATGATAG
>VGMW01000009.1 GCA_016866235.1 Bacteroidota bacterium | reverse complement strand
TTTTTGTCTTTTTCGGGACTGTTGTTTAAGGACTGCACTTTTCTCTAGGATTTGTACTTGCCTTGGAGAAAACGATTAAACTGATTGAAAAATTAACGGTCCTAACACGCTATTTGTGACGTAAATGAGACGTATTCATAAAATAAAAAAGGGCTACATTTCTGTCGCCTTGTGCACTCTGGCTCCCCTTACTGACGAAAGATGCAGCTATAATGTGATGATTGAGTATGTAACCATGAGGAATTTTAATGTCAGTTTCTTATTAAAATGATCGTATTGCTCGCACACGACACTTACACCTCAAAATTAGGCTACCCATTCTCATAAAACAATTATTAACACCGAATCCGCTGCTAATTCTAAATTCTGTTTGCCTAGGAATATACTCTTTTTAGCTCCCTCATTCTGGACCAGTAAAACTATTTTTCCATCAGGTCGCTTAAAAGCCGCAGCCTGAATACCCAAAGGAGCAGAAATACCTATGCGTATTGATCCTGGAGGGATAAATTTGGCTGCTTGCATGATGATGTAATACGATTGATTTCGAGTGATTTCCTGCCCACCAATAGTTAAGGCACCTAGACATTCAGAACAGCCGCCAGGCGTGTGAGGTCCATAGGTGGGATCAGTGGCTAAATTCCATTCGATGACTGCTTTGGCATGATTATTAACGGAACCTATAATGACATTTTTCATATGCCACATAAAATCACTTGCAAAATCTCCCTTCGCACTGGTCCACTGCTCTGTAAAATACAAATCCTTATCAGGATGTGCCCTTTTTACTTGACTCATGGCCGATATATCCCCAGCGTACAAGTGAAAGGCAGAACCGTTCACATACTTTCGAACCTCCGGCACATTTAATAATTCAATCGCATATTCTGGGTGATCGCAATTGTGATCATAAATGACAATTTTCGTCTGAATACCTTGTTTTTTAAATACAGGTCCCAAAGCTTTGGCAACAAAAGTACCCTGCATCAATGCACTCATGTACATACTCGGATTATTGTATGGATTCAAGGGTTCATTCTGCGGAGTTAAGGACCAAATAGGAATACCTTCTTTGGCCATCTCCTGTATATACTTCGCCAAATATTCCGCGTAAGTGACATAGTATTTTTCCATCAATGAGCCGCCCCTACTTGAATAATTGTCCTTCATCCAAATAGGTGCAGACCAAGGAGAGGCCATAATTTTAATGGCCGGATTAATCGCCAAAATTTCCTTTAAAAGGGGAATTAAATCAGGTTTCGATTTGGCCAAACTAAATGTTCCTGGCTCATCCTCATAAGAAAATACCGCTGAATCTAAATCAGACGCCCCGACACTAATGCGCAACACTGTAATCCCATTTTTCCCAAACAATTCCTGCAACAACGCAGCCCTCTTCACCGGTTCCAAGCGATACATCACTTGCGCACTCCCTCCCGTCAAGGCTAATCCAAAACCATCTATGGTTTGAAATGTTAAATCAGGATTTACAACCAAAAGGTCGCCTGAACCATTCCCTCCTGGCTTATCAATTTTCTGAAAAAAAGATTTCTGTTTAGGAAGACTTTGGTAGAATTCAGCGTTTGAAAAATCGAGAGAAGGTGTCGTTTGAGCCGGTACCTGTTCTTCTTTACTGCAGGAGAATAAAAAAGCTAACTTACAGAATGCGAGAAGAATGCGTTTCATAAATTGTTGATAATTTCGTTAAAGGTTTCTCCTATAAATTCAATATCACAAGCTCCGCCGAGTTGTTTGCAGGTCATTTTTTCATTATAAATATTTTTATGAATATGATAAAAAAGATGATAAACAACAAAAAAGGCGACATTTCTGTCGCCTTGTGCAGTTTTGCTCCTCCTCTTGGACTTGAACCAAGGACCCTCTGATTAACAGTCAGATGCTCTAACCAGCTGAGCTAAGGAGGAATGTGCTGATTGGGCTGCAATTATAATTTTTTGAAGCGAGATTTTGAAAAAAAGCACAGATTTTCGGTCTAAAAACGGGGGTTTTTAATAAAAAGCATCATACTAGACCTTCAGCCCTTCCATCCAAAACAGAAAAAACACCTGCTCTGTACCGCTCAAACTGTTTGAAGGTTATCCATTGGGGTACCTAAAGCATCCAAGTCCTACAATCTCAATTCGCAGTAAAATGAAACCTCGTCCTCAACAAAATTTCCTTTCCTGGATGTAATCGTCCGAAAAACCCTTTCCTACCGCGGCGGACAACTCAGAAGCTCGAACCAGTTGAGAAAAGGAGGAATGTGATGAATGGGGTTTTCAATTCCACTCTTAAGGCATTTTAAATCATGAAATTTATTATTTCACCTTCTGGCCCGCAGGTCACTTCATGGATCGAAAATTGAACCCTGGAAGTTAAATTTTATGCGCACAGAAACCCCACAACCTTAATTCAACCCGCTAACCGATAACACCAATCTTGCGTATTGGGTTATCGGTTTTTCTCCGTTATCCTTTCCCTCGATCACTACGTGGTATTGATTGCCAATTGCTGCGTCAGAGGGAATTTTTACTTTAATCTGACCCTCTTCATAGGAAACTTCAACAGCTCCATTTCCTGCTTCAGCATAAGGCCATACACGGATGGTAACCTTATCGCCATCCGGATCTTCGGAATTGATGGCTACCCTAACCTCACTTCCTGGCTTCGCAATCCTGTTTGCATCACCTTTTATGTGTACAACGGGTGGGTGATTGGCTTTAGCATAAGGTTTTATGCACCAATCAGCCCGTGCAGCAAAATCCTCTTGTAAAACCTTGATCCACCGGCTTTGCGGATAAATCTTATCCGCTTGCCCGGACAGCGGATTAAAATCAGTTGCTTCATCTCCATCGGCAAAAAAGTAAGGCTTCTCCTTGGCTGCGACGAATCTTCCACCCCATCCTCCATATTCAGGATGACTTACATCATTCAATCCATTAGATAGTAGAAATAAAAATGCCGGAGAATCACCCTCGGAAATAAAATCAAATTGATTAAACGTTCCCCATTGTGCATTTACCAATCGTGTAGAATCCCCATGGACATGTTCATCATCTCCGACCTGTTTTTGTCCATCACCGTAAGAATAATATTTTTCAAGTAATGGTCCGTGGTCTTTGATAATTTCATTTTTCATGAATTCACCTTCAAAATATCGAAGCTCCTCCTTTGACAGATAGCGCTTCCAGGCATATGCCAAACACCAAAACTGACTGGTGTTGTAAAGGATTTTTATTTCTGGCCAGTGTACTGCTATGTAATCCTTATACGTAGCATCCTGATCCATGATTGTATAGATTATTGCCTTTTGGCTCACTCGTTCTTTCAACGAATTCCAATCAGAGCCATTGGCATACTCTTCCTCAATGGATTTCAGTGCCCGCGCAATGGTGTTGGTTCCACCCCATGCCTGGAGATAAATGGGACCAGGCTGGTCATCCAACAACTTTGCTTTAATCCAGTCCGATCCTTCTGTTGCCTGATCCATATCCCCTTCAAAATTGATGTTGCCGACCTTGATCATTGAAAGCAATGAATCCGGTTCAGGAAAATTTGAATCATGTAAAATGAGATTCGGATAAATCCTTTTATAGGCTGCGATCAATTCCTGCATCCACTGGGTACCCGGCCAACGGAGGTTGGTTTTGGTACCGTAAATTTTACGTGTCATTTCCATTTTGGAAATAAATGGCGTTCCTTTTCCATCACCACGATAGTGCCACATCGAACTGGAGTATATCAGACCCTCCAGTTTGAATTCATTCGAATACAAGAGCATACGAATGAAGGAGTCAACATCATCAATCTCGCCGTCGGTCGTAACAATCGTACGAACAGGTTCAGGCACTACCGATGAAGTGGACTGACAAGCTTGAATCACCACCCATGAGGTTATGGCTAGTAGTGAAGCAAATATTTTTATTTTCATTAGGTAAAATTGTTACGACGTCACTTTGAAGATTTACTCAGGATCCGCCAGAACATATTTTTTATTCACCATCCAGGTGAGGCTAACATTCCAATTAAAGGGTTTGCTGTTTGGGATTTCAGAGGTAAAGGTATGGTTCGTTACAGCAGAAAGGGTAACAGGAAATCCTTTACGCGATAAAATGGTATTGGTTGTGAGATAATATCCATCGTTACGATCCATTTTGAGATAATAGATCTGAGGGATGAAACGAAGTAAAAGTTTACCCGGCAGCTTTACGTTTCCAATGTTTGAATTGAACGTCAGGAAATGCGTACGTCCCACTGTACCCTTATCCATTCCAGCGGAAGTAAGGTAATAAATGCCAACAGTGGTGTTCTTGGTTACCCGGTAGTTTGGCGCAAAGTCACCAGCGATGTAACGCTGACCAGCCATATAATTTCGGACAACACCATTGGTTGAAACAGCAATCTCTCTGAATACCAAGGCGGGGTGGGCACCCATGTTGATGATGAACTTATCATTGTTAAGCAGCTTGTAACGAACCCAAAAGATGTAGGACCATGGTTTGCCGCTTAGTGCATACCGAATTTGAGGTTCAAAACTGAACTTGTTTTTACTCAACGTCATTTCAAAAAATCCAGCAGGCTTACCCAATGAAAAGGTTGGAAGCAGGGAAATACCGTTGTTGGTTACAGTAACAGCAGCCATAAAGCCAGAGGTCTATTTGCTTCCCGGCGTGGTAGTTTGAGCAATGCTTTGCAGAGAAAAACAGATCAAAAAAATGTTCAATGCTTTTACTAACAAATCCATCCGAAAATCGCGTTTGAGAAGATTAATCATAAGGTGAATTGGGGTACGCATTGACCAAAATTGAAGCTCAAATCACGGTATCTCTACACTGATTACCAATGGATTTTATTTAAATGCTATGGTCAACATTTCTACAGACCAAAATCAATTAAAAATGCAATAACAGTTGTTAGTATTTATTTGGTTGGTACCGGGTCAGGCCTAATTTTTTTTACTTTTAGAAGGAAGTTATCAACCATCTTATGAAATATTTTATTCTGACCGTTGTCGCTGTGTGGTCCTCCATCTTTTGTCATGGACAGCAGATCCTTTCCGATTCCATAAAGATTGGTGATCACTTCAGGAGTTTTCATTTCCAAAAGCCTGATGTTGGTTCAAAAGATTTTAGCCTGATCTTCATCCTACACGGGTCAGGAAATTCTGGGCGTCAGTTCATGAAAGGAATAAATGATTTTAAGACCATCGCTGACCAGGAAAAAATTATTACGGTTTTTCCTGATGCATTTAAAAAATACTGGAATGAATGCAGAAAGTCTTCACCCGCAGAAGCAAATCAGATGGACATCGATGAGCATGAATTTTTCAGGGCAATGATTCGATACTTTGCATCGAACTATGGCATTAATGAAGCTCAGGTCTTCATCATTGGAACTTCGGGCGGAGGTCACATGGCCTTTAAAATGGGTTTGACGATGCCGGAGAAATTCAGGGCCATTGCGGCGATCATTGCCAATCTGCCAAGCCCGGACAATCTGGATTGCACCGAGACAAAGTCGGCCGTAAATATGTTGATGGTGAACGGGACTGAAGACAGCATTAATCCATATGAAGGCGGGAGGGTGATTCTTGGTACGCGTGATTTTGGTTCGGTCCGATCTACACAGGAAACTTTTACGTATTGGGCAGGGTTGGCTGGATATTCAGGTGCTCCGAAAAAAGAGCTTTTGCCTGATCTTGATCCGGCCGACGGTAAAACGATTGAACGAATGACCTACGCAGGAGGAAAAAAATCAGTAGTGCTATATAAAGTCATCGGTGGTAAACATGATTATCCGGGTGACATTAGTGTTCACCTGGAGGCATGGAAATTTTTTAAAACTACTTTTTGACATGATTTGGGAAAAAGCCCAGGCATTCCCGGAACGGACTGCCGTATGGAATGAGGGCAACCTCATGACCTATGGTGATTTGCTTAATCGGTCTGCTCAGGTTGCTTCTTTTCTGGTACAACAGCATACAGTGACCAAAGGCGAGCGTGTTGCCTTTATGGTAGAACCGTCGTTTGATTATGTATCCATACAATGGGGAATTTGGAGAGCAGGTGGGATAGCGGTGCCGTTGTGCCTGACCAATCCATCGGAAGCCTTGGATTATGTTTTAAGAGACACGACACCTCAGCACATCATTGCGAGTGGTGATTTCTTCAAAATTTTAAAACCATTGGCCGATGCATTGGATTTTCAGTTAAGCAAGATTGAAGAGATTGGTGTGGATTTAAGCAACCTTCCGGAAGTTGCATTGGACGATCCAGCCATGATCATCTATACGAGTGGAACAACCAATAAACCTAAGGGCGTTGTAAGCACACACCGAAACATCCTGGCTCAAATTGATATGCTCTGCAGTGGCTGGGAAATTTCAGCATCGGATCATATCCTTTGTGTGTTGCCCCTGCATCACATACATGGGATCATTGCTGTGGTCGGATGTACGCTTTGGAGCGGTGGTACCGTTGAATTTTTACCAAAGTTTTCACCAGAGGCGGTTTTTAAAAAATTTCTTGCGGGGAGGATCAATACCTTCATGGCTGTACCAACAGTTTATTTTAAGCTGATTGCCTTTTATGAAAGTCTTGAGCAAGAGGAACAATCGGAACTCACGCGAGCGATGAAAGCATTCAGACTGATGGTTTCAGGCTCGGCCGCTTTACCGGTTTCGGTGATGGAAAAGTGGAAAGCCATCAGTGGACAAACATTATTGGAGCGCTATGGGATGACGGAGACTGGTATGACCATCAGCAATCCCTATCATGGTGAACGAAAACCAGGGCATATTGGCATGCCATTGAAAGGCGTTCAGGTCAGATTAACCGATGAAAAAGGTAAAGAGGTTTTTAATGAAGCTGGGGAAATTCAGATTAGGGGCGAGATGGTCTTCAGTCACTATTGGAAGAAACCGGAGGCAACTCGGGAGACCTTTACTGGTGATGGTTGGTTTCGAACAGGAGATGTTGCCGAGGTGAGGAATGGCTATTATCGAATTCTTGGAAGGAGTTCGACTGATATTATAAAGTCTGGTGGATATAAAATTTCTGCCCTGGAAATTGAAGAAATTATTCGTGAGTACCCTGGTGTAGAAGACTGCGCCGTGGTAGGCCTGGAAGATGAAGAATGGGGTGAGCTGATTGCTGCTGCATTGGTTGGCGCGCCTGACCTTGATTTGAAACTTTTTAATGAAAATCTCAGAACCAGGTTGGCTGGTTACAAACTGCCCCGTAACTTCAGGATTGTCAAAGAGCTGCCGCGCAACGCCATGGGAAAAGTTATTAAGGCTGAGGTAAAAAAACTTTTTAAAACTGAAGTGTGAAAATCTACGGTGTAGCCTTGTTGGCAGGGTGTTATTTTTCCGGCTTGCTGATTGGTGAGTGGCTGGGGATGTTGTTTGGCATTCCTGGCAACATGGGCGGAGTAGGCTTTTCCATGTTGTTTTTGATTTTGCTTACCGACTATTTAAAGAAAACGGATCGGTTTTCGAGCGACCTGGAGCAGGGAATGGGGTTCTGGAACTCGATGTACATTCCGGTTGTGATTGCGATGGCCTCTATTCAAAATGTGGATGCAGCGCTGCACAGCGGAACGGTTGCGCTGGTGGTAGGGATTGGCTGCACGGTGCTTTGCTTTATGCTATTACCGCTGATGTCCGCGGCTTTTAAAAATTCAAATCCAACAGATGGAGCGGACGATTGACATTTTATTAAGGAACGGATTTGTTTTATCCTTTCTGATTGTCGGACTGATCATGTTTTTGACCGAATTAGCCTCTAAGCGACTATTTAAAAAACGGATTCCAGGCATTGCGCTTGCGGTAGTCTCAGGACTTGTTCTTGCGGCCTTTGGAAAAGAAAAGGGCATTGCTGATGTAGGAATTTTTTCAGGGATGGCCTTGCTGGGAGGCAATATGCTTAGGGATTTTACCATTGTGAGCACAGCGCTTGGGGCTAGTTTTCAGGAGATCAGGAAATCGGGTGTTGCGGGAATTGTTGCACTTTTCACCGGCGTGACTTTTACATTTTTTTGCGGAAGCCTGATGGCCATTGCGTTTGGATATCGTGATGCGGAGAGCATTGCCACCATTGCCGCGGGCGCTTGTTCTTTTATTGTTGGGCCGGTTACCGGCAATGCCATTGGGGCACCATCGGACGTCATTACGCTAAGTATTGCTGAAGGGGTGATTAAAGTAATTGTTGTGGTCATTGGTACTCCGTTGCTTGCTGGAAAAATCGGACTCACGAACAAACATGCTGCCATGGTTTATGGCGGAATTATGGGAACGACGAGTGGCGTATCGGCTGGACTTGCGGCCACGGATGTACGTTTGGTGCCGTATGGTGCATTGACCGCTACATTTTATACAGGGCTCGCTGTTTTACTCTGTCCGACTGTGTTTTATCCCATACTTAAATTTTTCTTTCCCTAATTTTTTTTGAGACCGAAGTTTTCATCGAAACCCAATACCCATGAAAAATCAAATTAACCGCAGGCGTTTTCTTCAACAATCAAGCACTGCCGTTGCAGCTGTAGCGGCGATGGATGTGTTGGATGCGATGGCATTAGCAAAGCAACCGTGGGAAATTCAGTTGTTCACTATACCAAAAATGGTGTCCGATGATTTTGAGGGCACCCTAAAGAAGCTGGCTGGGTTGGGTTATCAGGAAATTGAATTTTTCGGGCCCTATGATTTCAGTTCACCGGAAACCATTCAAAGTTGGGTGGCATTGGCGGGGCAGTTGGGCATCGGTCGCAATGCTTTTTATGGTAAATCGGTGAATGAGGTTGCGTCGATGCTTTCGGATTTAGGTTTGAAAGCACCATCGGTTCATCTTGATCTGATCACCATGCGTAAGCAGATCAGACCGGCATTGGAAGCGTTGAAGAATTTAGGGACCAGGTATGTAGCGATTCCTGCACTCATGGGGCAAAAGTTAACATCAGCCGATGATTACAAAAGATTCGCTGACGAATTCAATGGCTTTGGAAAAATTATGGGTGAGTATGGGATGACGTTTGTTTACCACAACCATGGGTATGAGCATGCAGAGCGCGATGGCCAGGTGCCCATGGATTTGCTGTTGAACAACACTGATCCGAAGCATGTGTCGTTTGAGCTGGACATATTTTGGATGCAGGCTGCAGGCGGTGATCCGGTTTCCTACCTGGGAAAATATCCGAGACGGTTTAAATTAATGCACGTAAAAGATGCGGCTGAAAAGATTCGGTTTAGTGGGGATGGCGGATCGCCTGATCAGTGGATGCCGTTGTTTCCGAAGATGGCTGATCCTGGTAAGGGAGTTTTCGATTTGCCTTCCATTATATCGGCTGGAAAGCGTTCGGGTGTAGAGCATTTCTTTTTAGAGCGTGATTTGACCCCTACCCCGGAGGAGACGCTGAGTGGATCGATCAATTATTTCAGGAGCTTGAAATAGCTTAAAGATTGAGCTTTTTATGAACGAGGTTAATTTGCTTCTGCATCTTAAGTAGATTCTCCTTCTGTTGTGTGATAAAGGAATTCTTGGATAATTCACCCAGCACCACGTCCATCTCATTTTGGTTTTGATAGACCATTTTCCGGAACGGGTTTTTGTAGTCCTTGGCGCGTGAATTTTTGATATTATTTAGGATGGATTTTTGAGTGTGATGCCTTAGCGGCTGAATTTAATTGCTTGTCAAGTCTACCGGAAAAACAAAAAATAAACCGTCCGCGTAACCAGATTTACGGATCCAAAAAAAATTAAACCCTACCATTCAGTCTCCGTTCAAACCGATATTTACCTAACATCACAACCATGAATTCAGGAATCCTTTACAACATAACAGGATGGTTTTTCGGCATGTTGTTTTCGTTCATCGGTGCCGTCAATACCTTTTGGGGCAATGACCCATTTTTCGGATTGTTTATTCTTGCTGTATCGTTAATCTATTATCCCCCTTTCCATCGATATGCCAAAAAGGCCTTCAGCATAAACATTCCAGCCATCATTAAAATTTTACTTGCTCTGTTCTTGATTTGGGCCAGTGTTGGTGTCGGCGAACTCTTCGATAAAATCGAAATGATGTTGCGCGATCTTAAATAAAATCAGACTCGTTTCAGCACCAGAGCGGATGGAAAAATGTGCTCTTCAGGGAGATACCAGCAAAAAGAATTGGTATGAAAATCAATTCAAACTGCTTGACGCTAAAATCCGAAAACTCAAACTACCGAAGCCTGCCCTACGTACTCTTATCGATGCAGGCATTTATTCGGTAAAGGACTTAGAAAATAGAACGCCTACGCATTTGGGTAACCAGCACGGTATGGGGCCGGCCTCTCTGAAAAAGCTCAAGCGCTTTTTCAAATAGCCAGCCCCCCGTTACAAACCCCAAATACAATTATTCCCTAATTGTCTGCTCCGTCGGCTGCTGCGAAATCAATTAAGGGATCCGCCAACAACGAACCATGCTCTACACCTGCTTTGGTGTCGATCCGATAATGGATGGCGCCATAGAGTCTAGAAATGGAAGCCTCATCGCGCCACGCTTTAAATTGCTCAGTGCCTTCAGGGAACAAATAGGTCAAAACCTTGGCTGCTGATGCCGAAAAGGTTGAGTGACCGGATGGATAAGAAGGAAAATTAGGCAAACCGGTGAGCGTTTTAATGCTGGCATCAAGCTGGGTTGGCCTCGGATTAAAATAATAATACTTAGCCTCCCAGCAACCTACAGCAGCATTGTGCAGCGCCATATTTAATAAAGCAAAGGCACGAGCAGAACGAATTTCGCTCCATCCCTCCTGCTGAATGTAATTGGCCGCAATATCATTCCAGTGCCCGGGCGGTGTATACGTTCCTAATCCATCGGCCCAGAAATGGACAATAGCAATTCTTTCCCGCGTACTGTTTTTAGAATAAAATTTTACCTCCTCCAACTCTTTAGCCATTTCATTGGATGTAGTCGAAGGTGGTGGGCCGGGCCGACGGTTTGTAAAATCTGATGGCGCCAAAATCCATCCTTTGACCTTTCCAAAGAATGGAAGCATGGGCGGACGTACGGGACTATCCTGACTTTTCCAAAATACCTCTTTGCTTACATCACGCCCGATTTTCTTCAAACGTACGCTCGCAGAATCTGCCAGCACCATCCATTGTGCCTTTGTTCCGATGGCATTGCGCATCCCATCGCCCGATGCTCGCGCAGTGAATAGAGCAGCAATCGATTTTCCGAGTGCAAGGCCGGCAGATAAGTCTGATGGTGATGCCTTCCCTGACCAGAGCGCTGCGTTCCGCTGTTCAGCGGCCATCTTGGTGATTTCCTCCACAGCAGTCGGAAATAAAACTTTTAATAGATCACAGGTAACTGCCGACATTACCGCATCCTCAGAGGGGTAGGCAGGCAAGGTCGACTTTGGAACAAGAGCCTCAATTCCCTCCCCGACCTGGTGTGGCGCCGGCCTGTTGTATTTAAATTTATAGAACCAGGCTACTTGTAAGGCCTGATATTGAGCCACAGAAACATAACTATAGGCTCGCGCAGCGTACGGCGGATTGGAAAAAGGAAACACTGGATCAGAAAAAGGATTTTCAGCATCCGGAGTTGGATAGGTGCCGTCCAACAAAGGTGCTGGCGCAAGCGCAAAACGGGCAACCAACTCGCGCATATAACGATTCCATCGAAGCACTCCACCGGAGCTCCACTTCGCAATAATTTTCTTTTGCTCCGAAGAAAGATTTTTTTGGAGTCCACGGATGGTCTCTAATTCAGCTGCATAGTCGGAAGAAGTTGTAGCAGTAGGTACCGGAACCGACACTTGAGCCAAATTGGATACAGGTGCACCAGGGATTAATTTCCAATTGACAGCATCTTCCTCTGTTGGAGGTGCGATGCTTGTTGGGGCGAAATTTTCATCTTGCTGAAGTGGCTCACAGGAAACAAAAGACAACACCAGTAATAGTAGCCAGTATTTTGACGTAAGTAATTGCTGTTTCATAATCGATCTAGCATTAGAATTTGAAGGTGTACAGTATACCACCCAATACCGTGGTGGACTCCCCTACATTTCGTCCTGAAATGGTGCGCGCAATTGATGCCCGAAGTGCGAGTCTTCTTGCTTTTGGCAAATAATACATGGTCAGGAACTCGATTCGTGACATGTTCATACGATTCGAAACAAATGGCATATCCTGCCTTCGGATGTCGCCACCACCCAATGTCCGGTAATGGGTAAAACTCAATTTCGTTTCCAGTCCATTCTTAATCCTTCCGATGCCGGAGACCCAATCGAATACCTGTGGCATGGCTACGCGGTTGGTTAGGAACAACTCGCCGTTGGTGTAATACGATTGTCGATCGAGCTGGACTTGCCCCCTGAAATAATGACCGGCGGAAGAGACAACATACCAGGACTTTCGTTTTGCAAAAACAGAAAGTCGGGCGCCGATTTGCCTGGAGCCTAGACCAATGGAAAGCGGCAAATAATCGGGCGTATAATCTGAAATGGGTGTGCTGCCAAAAGCAACCGCGAAAATTTTTACCGTCGTGAGACTATCGGGTTTAATACTAAAGACCTGGTATTTAAAACTCAGGCTTGCATCCTGCATTCCCTGCATGGGCTTTAAGGTGCCGGCACTCGCCTCGGTTCGAACATAGGGAAGCATGGCAATTATATTGAACTTACCTGAAACACCATAGTTGCCCATCCACGCGAGCGATTGCGTTTTAAGGGTACCGATGTTTCCATTTTCGCGCAACCGAGTGCCTTCCCAATAATTCGTCCACTGGTCCTGGCTTAAAATAAAACCAGTACACAAGTTTTTATTGGACATCATTAGTCCATCGTTTGCAGTCTGACTCCAGGCTACAAAACCAAGAGAAACCATTAAAAGACTTAACAGACTTTTCATAAACAGAATGAATCGGATTCACGGCGTTTCCTTTCGCGAATCCAGGGTTAAAAAAATTTAAAAAATGAAATCAGGCGGAGGCGAAAATGCCAAGCCTGTTACTGGGTAAGCTTAGATGCGTGGAGGCTGCTCGGGTGTAGAACCGAGTAGGTTTTTGTACGAAGTAGAGTACACTGTTTCTGACAATTTGATGCACCAGGGTTCTGCCTGACGGCTTAGGTGAATCGAAGTAGCGATAAAGTCCTGAATGGAGTGGGTAGGGATTAATGGTTCTTCATTGCTTTCATCATCGTTCAGGTTTTCCTGAATGGAAGAGAGCACACTTTCCAATCGGGCCGTACGATGGTCTTTGGCCAATACGATAGAAAGCGTATCGTTTTGGATGGACTGACTTACCAATTGGTATGAATTTTTTCCAGCCGTAAACTCAGCATCAACGGATTCATCCATTGAATGGTTGATGGGATAGGGCAAAGAAAACTGAACCTTCACCTCGGTGAGGTCTGATGATTCCAGAAGACCACTTTCAATTTTCTCTCTGAGGTCGGATGAAGCCTCGTTTTTGAGCACTGATATCATGACCAGGTATCCCCCAAACTCGAAGGCAAAAACCACCAACAGCGCTATGGATAAAAATCTCCTGATCATAACGAATCGAAATATAACAATTCAATCAAATTACTGACAAAACCAGGCCTTAGAATTGATTGTTTGACCTAAAAAAGCTGATATAATGGCTAAAATCCTAGGTTTTATTGAGGCGACGCCATGGTAACCACCAATAGAGAAGATTCAAAAACAGCGCCGATGTATAATTTGTCGAAAGCCTGCACGGCAACGCTTGAGCCAGAATATTGACCACCATCGTTGAGGAAGATTTCCTCCACTTTAAATCCATTGGATGGAAAAACCCTCAGGACCTGTGATGGAGAATGTGTCGATGGATCTTCTGCATGCTTTACAAATTTCAGCAGCTGGGGATGGCAACCAATCAGCAGATTGCCATTGGTATCAACATCAATGTTATCGGCGCCGGTTTCCAAAGGCACTTCTACTTCCAATTTCAATCCACCATCGGCGAGTCGGCTATAGACATGCAGTTTACGACCGGTGGTAGAAGTTGCGTAAACGGTATCACCACCTGGCGACCGGTTAATTCCATTGGCATAGGACAGACCCTCAGCGGCGATTGAAAATTTCTCGCCATTAAAAAAGCCTATGTATGAGATTGGTCGCTGCAGATATTCTTCAAAGGTTTTCCCCAGACCAGGCTGGGTATAATAATGATCATTGGTGAAATAAAAGGAGCGCTCACCTACCGCCACAATATCATTGGGGCTGGTCATAATGTTTGGATCGGTGATTGTTTCAAGATGGATCAGCGCGCCATTGATCCACTCAAACCTTTCGACCACACTGGATGCAGGATTTTTTTTATGACTGATGACCAAAAGAAAAACTCTGCCCTGTCCGTCTTTATAGAGGGAAAAGCCATGCGGATGAAAATCATTGAGTTGAGGCGAAACAATATTGACCTCCGTTCCAGGTTTTTTCAGGTTGACGGCCAGTATGGCTCCGGAATTTGAATTAAGGTCGCGACGATCGTCGGATGAAATAAAAAGAATCATCGAATCACGTTCAAGCTCCAGATCTTCCGGTCCGGCTACCGGAAGTGGAATCAGCACACCATTTTTATCACCGTGTGGGACAATGGTTTTAAAGGCTCCAGCCGAATTCAGGATACTGAAAATTTGAAAGGCAAAAACCACCAGGGCAAGGCCGGCAATCCACAGATATATTTTCTTCATAATAGAAGGGGTCTGTTCGAAGTTAATTTATTTGGGCGGCAGAACCTGAAAAATAGAATTCATTATCTTGAAACCTTTATCAAAGGCATGAAAAAACTAAGTAGCTCGGTAGATCATTACCTCTCGGAGGGATGTGGACGATGTTCTTTGGGTGGTACTCCGGCGTGTAAGGTGCACCGTTGGACGGAGGAATTGGTAGTGTTAAGAAGCCTTGTTCTGGAGGCCGGACTGAAGGAAGAGATCAAATGGGGTGTTCCATGTTATACTTATGAAGGGGCCAATGTTGTCATGGTTGCTGCATTCAAAGAATACTGCTCCTTCAGTTATTTAAAAGGAGCATTGTTAAAGGATCCTAAGAAATTATTGGAATCACCTGGAGAACATTCGCAATCGACCAGAATGTTTCGATTCAGAGACATTGGTCAAATCAATAAATTAAAATCAACCATCAAGAGCTACCTGAAAGAAGCCATTGAACTGGAGAAGGCGGGTGCTAAGGTTACCCTGAAAAAAGTAACTGAATATGCCGTTCCGGTTGAATTAAGTTCAAGACTTAAAAAGAATCCATCCTTAAAAAAGGCATTTGATGCGCTCACACCCGGAAGACAGCGAAGTTATTTACTACACATTGGTTCGGCCAAGCAAGCCCAAACCAGGGAGGACCGGGTGACCAAATGCACCCCGGCCATCATGAAAGGCAAGGGCTTTAATGAGCGATAGGAACTGAAGCCTGCCCCGATTTCAATAATCGGAATAGGCGGTGGGCGTCAACAAGAAAATTTCAGCCTTCGAGACCGTATTTTTATAGCGCTCTATGGTCAGCAATTCCTTCCATTGAGGATGGTCAAAAAATTCCTTCCATCGTTTATCGCGATCGGCTTTGTCCTGGAAGGTGGTCATGTACATGAGGTTAGGCATTTTAGATCCGAAGATCACCTCTCCATAGAATACGGCGTTGAATCCAAGTTTCTTAAATAAACCAATCTCATCCCCTTCATTGAACATTGCGACTTTAGATCGGTATAATTTCTCGGTTGGTCCTTCATAGCTTCTGAGTTCATAGATTCGGTTTTCCCTCGCTTGCTTCAGTGGTGTGGGTTCAAGTTTGGTCATACCTTCAAATGCCCTCATGAAGATTACCTCCTTTCGGGTGTAGGGCGGATTGGTGTGGGGAGCATTAAGATAGGGTCCGCCATCTTTTTGGTGCTGTTGGTCCTGCCAAACCTTTGCTTCAGCCGCAGAAAAATCCTCCAGGGAAGAAACCGGCATCAGCAAATACAAACGCTTGCCGTAAGCAGCCGTATCGATTGAAGCGGGTTTAAAGACACCAATATTTTTTATGCCGGCCCGATGTAAGGCTGGAAGTAACGCTCCTGAGAGATAGTCTTCGGTGAGCTTTTGTTGTTGTGGGGAGTTGAAATGGTAGACTGTTAACCGGAAATATTCCCGCTTAGGTTGCGGATCCTGAAATAAGGTAATCAGCGATAAAATAATATTCAACAACATATACAATGAGGTTTAGGTTGCCTGAAGTTACGTTTCAGGGCACTCTTCCCAAAGCAAGAAAGGGGTAGACGGCGGCTTTGCGCTATATTTGGAACTTAATTGGTTGAAAAACCGTTAATAAAACGCTTAGGCAACCATACTTATTCGGGGCCGACCGGTTTTGACAGGATGAGTGAGGGTGCAGGTAAGCATGCAAGCGCGTGAAGTCAGCGCTTTGAACAAGGATTTCGAAACAATAAGTGGCGAGAATACCTACGCCATGGCTGCTTAATCTGACCTAAGGTTGGACAAGCTTATCACCGTATAAGATGCGGTGAGGCCATCATCAGCCGGTTACTCCGTTTTGCAGGAGCCGGATCCTGGTGTCGACAAGCAAGACTGGGCTGTTCTGTGTTGCGCAGATTGGTCGAGAAAACAGCAACTAAGATTGGGATCAGGCTTCCGGATGCCTTACCCGGTCCGACAATCAAAGACGGATAAGCATGTAGAAGCTGCATGTTCAACTTCTCTGGACGAGAGTTCGATTCTCTCCGGCTCCACCAAATTTTTAACATGACTTTAAGACCAGGATTTCCCCTGGTCTTTTTGTTTGCATTGGTTCACAATTTTTCCAGGATTACCACTGAATACCCTTTTGTTGCCATCAACTCCATATGTGGCAAAATCGACCTAAATACATGATTTCCACCCTGCATATTTTTTATTGGATTCGGCTATTTTCGCAGCTGAAATCAATCCAATAAAACATCATGTCTGATCATCATTCTCATCATGCTCAAAACGGTCAAAGCAACGGAGCAGCCAAATGCCCCTTCCACGGTGGCACATTGAAACAAAGCGCCGGTGGTGGAACACGCAACCGCGACTGGTGGCCCGATCAACTCAAACTCAATATTCTCCGGCAACATTCTGAGAAATCCAACCCAATGGGTGACGAATTCAATTATGCAAAGGAGTTTACTTCCCTCGACCTGGCCGCAGTGAAAAAAGATATTTACCATGTCATGACCACCTCACAAGCATGGTGGCCTGCAGACTACGGTCACTATGGTCCATTCTTCATCCGTATGGCCTGGCACAGTGCCGGTACCTATCGGATCTCTGATGGCCGCGGTGGTGGCGGAACCGGTACACAACGTTTTGCGCCACTCAACAGCTGGCCCGATAACACCAACCTGGACAAAGCACGTCTGTTGTTGTGGCCAGTGAAGAAGAAGTACGGAAAAAAACTTTCCTGGGGTGATCTGATGATCCTCGCAGGAAACTGTGCGCTCGAATCAATGGGATTCAAAACTTTTGGATTTGCCGGCGGACGGGAAGATGTGTGGGAACCAGAGGAGGATGTGTACTGGGGCGCTGAAAAAGAATGGCTTGGCGACAAACGTTATGAAGGCGATCGTGAGCTTGAAAATCCACTGGCCGCTGTACAAATGGGGCTAATCTATGTAAACCCTGAGGGCCCTAACGGAAAGCCGGATCCCCTGGCCGCAGCACGCGACATTCGTGAGACATTCGGGCGAATGGCCATGAACGATGAGGAGACCGTCGCATTGATTGCCGGCGGACACACTTTCGGAAAAACACACGGCGCTGCCGATCCAGGAAAATATGTTGGTCGTGAACCTGCTGCAGCAACCATCGAAGAGCAGAGCATGGGCTGGAAAAACACCTTCGGTAAAGGACACTCAGAACACACCATTACCAGTGGACTGGAGGGTGCATGGACGACCACACCAACAAAATGGAGCAACAACTATTTTGAAAATCTTTTTGGCTTCGAGTGGGAACTCACCAAGAGCCCTGCAGGCGCCCACCAGTGGAAACCTAAGAACGGAGGCGGTGCAGGAACAGTTCCTGATGCACATGATCCGGCACAACGCCACGCTCCTACTATGCTTACAACAGACATTGCGTTGAGGGTTGACCCAGCTTACGAGAAAGTCTCCAGGAAATTTTACGAAAACCCTGAAGTCTTTGCAGATGCATTTGCACGGGCATGGTTCAAGCTCACGCACCGCGATATGGGACCGCGCGCCCGCTACCTTGGCCCTGAAGTCCCGAAGGAAGTTCTGATCTGGCAAGATCCGGTTCCTGCAGTAGACCATAAATTAGTTGACCAGACGGACATCGCTGCTTTGAAGCAAAAGGTTATGGCCTCTGGGTTGAGCATTTCACAATTGGTTTCCACAGCCTGGGCATCAGCTTCAACCTTCCGTGGATCAGATAAGCGTGGAGGTGCCAACGGTGCGCGCATCAGGTTAGCTCCACAGAAAGACTGGACGGTGAACAACCCGGCACAGCTCACTAAGGTTCTTCAGACCTTAGAAACCATACAGAAGAATTTAATCAGGCACAGACCGGTGGAAAGAAAATCAGTTTGGCAGACCTTATAGTATTGGCGGGATGTGCAGCGGTGGAAGCAGCGGCGAAGAAAGGTGGATATAACCTGAATGTTCCATTTACCCCGGGCAGAACAGATGCCACCGCAGAACAGACAGATGTTGAATCGTTTGCTGTTTTAGAGCCTAAGGCGGACGGCTTCAGAAACTATTGCAGCAAAGGTTGCAAGACTTCAGCGGAGGAGATGCTCATCGATAAAGCACAGCTTTTAAGATTGACGTCACCGGAATTGACTGCACTGATTGGTGGTATGCGCGTGTTGAATACCAATTATGATCACTCCAAGCATGGTGTGTTCACCAACAAACCAGAGACACTTTCCAATGATTACTTCGTTAATCTTCTTGATTTTGGTACCACCTGGAAAGCAACCAGCGATGCTCAAGATGTTTTTGAAGGCAGGGATCGCGCAACCGGTTCCATAAAATGGACAGGCACCCGCGTTGATCTGATCTTTGGATCTAACTCCGAATTGCGTGCAATCGCAGAAGTGTATGGATGTGAAGATGGTGCGGAAAAGTTTGCAAAAGACTTTGTCGCAGCATGGAACAAAGTCATGAATCTTGATCGCTACGATCTGGCGTAAATAAAGATCATCCTGAAAGCAAAAGTGGCCCAACGTTGGGCCACTTTTTTTATTGGTAGTTTGGGAAAGGTTTAGGAGAATTTGCCTTCCGATTGCGCATCGTCCTCGTCCTCTTCCTTTTTTCCTCCTCCTACAAACCAGGATGAAACGAAGCCTGTAAAAGTTCCAAAGAGACCTACACCGGCTGTCATCAAAATGGCTCCAATCACTCGACCCTCGGTGGTCACCGGAAATTTATCACCATAACCAACGGTGGTGATGGTCACATACGACCACCAGACGGCATCTTCAGCAGTACGAATGTTGCTTTCAGGCGCATCTTCAAACTGAAGAATAGAAATGGATGAAAACAAAATAAGGAGCACGGCGATGGTGGTCACGGTTGTGAAGGCGCCTTGAGCCCGGTCTTTGAAGACGTGGTTAACAAGACTCTGGGTTGTACGAAAAGCCCGGATAATTCGAAATAGCCTGATCAACCTTAGAATCCGGCCTGCTCTTAAGAAATCCACATTTGGGATGCTTGAGATCAGGTCAATCCAGCCCCACTTCATGAACTGCAGCTTACTCTCCGCTTTGGAAAAACGCATGACAAAATCAAAAAGAAAGAACATGCAGATTGCATTGTCCAGCAGGTTCAATACTTTGGATACCTCCTCGCTTACATTAAACAAAGTATCAACGATAAAGGCGAGGAGAACATAAATGGACAGAATGATGACCAGAATGTTTAGAAGATTCAGCTGGTTCTGATTCTGGTCTTTTTCTTTAGAGGACATTGCGGTTAGGGTTTAGGTACTTGAAAAAGGGTTTGAATCCATCAAACCTTGCGAAAAATAAAAAATTGTAACGTATCGATCCAGACCAGTTCCCTGAAAAGTTACATCATGGAGGCGTAGATGTTTAGCCTGGCACCATCAACAAAACCATCATCGACTACCTTTTACTTTGGAAACCAGTTTTTTAAGTTGATAAAAATGAGGTTAATCGGCAATTCAGAGGTGGTTTTATGCAACTCATACTGTTAATCAGAACCATGCGTAAATGGAACTCCCGGCCTGTTTAATTTCAATAAAAGTCCAAGACCTAAAAGCCAAATTCCTAGTGGAAGCCAACTCAAACCAATACGATGTAGCATTTGCCGGGTTTGGTACTTCCGCTGCCTTAATGGTTCACAGTCTTGAAAAAAGAGGATTGCTTTCAGGCAAGAGAATGGCCATTTTGGATCCAGTCGATCAACAGGGAACCGTAAAGAATTTTTGCTTTTGGACCACCCCAAACGATGCCATTGTGACCGATCATGAACCATGCATAGATCAGCGATGGAGTAGAGTTTTGGCCGCAGGCAATTTACAGGAACTTCATCCACTTGAATACTGCCATGTCAACGGAAGCCAGCTAATTGCTTCGGCGAAGGAAATTCTGAGCAGACATCAATCAAGCTGGTTCAGCAATCGGGTATTGGATGTTCAACCAGTTGAAGGCAGTATGGTTTGTACAACCGTGGAGAATCAAATAATAGCTTCTGTTGTCCTGGATAGCCGAACGCCCGAATTCAAGACGCCTGCCAAACCAGAAGTTCTGATGTGGCAATCCTTTCGTGGCTGGGTGATTGAAAGTACAAAGACATTTCATGATCCCCATTGCTTCACCATGATGGACGTATCTATTGAGCAGGATGGTGGTTTCCAGTTCATGTACCTATTACCATTAAAGGAAAATAAGATATTGGTTGAAGTAACCCGATTTGGCAGTGAGGTTCTGGAGGATGAAAGAGCAGAGGAATTGATTAAAAAATATTTAGAGCGCTTAACGGCAGACTACAAAATAAAGGATGTTGAAAAAGGCGTAATTCCGATGTGCAATGTCCCAGCACAACCGTCAAAGCACTACCAACATATTTACCTAGGAACGCGTTCTGGCGCGGTGAAGCCAAGTACCGGATATGCATTTAAGAAAATGTATGAACAGGCAGAAGTGGTGGCCGCTGAATTCCTTACCAAGTCATCGGTCAAAATAAAAAAAGTCGTACCTGAGCTGCCGGGTGGCGCAAGTTCCATTCGTTCCAGATTTGGATTTTATGACAGCTTATTGCTTATCCTCCTTTCCAAATGGCCTGGTTATGGCAGAGCAGTTTTTTCAAAACTCTATCAGAAAGTAGGCATCGTCAACGTTTTAAATTTTCTTGATCAAAAATCCAGTTTAATCGATGATATCAAGATTTTCTCCAGTCTTCCGATCTGGCCATTTATTAAGTCCCTGATCTGGAGGGAGTGGCATTTGTTAAAGCGATGCCGTGCAGAATGGGCCACCATCGGAATAGCTTCACTCCTGATCCTCTGGTTTAAAACAGCACCGGAAAGCGCAACAACAGTTTCAGCCATCGCATTTGTCGCTGGCCTACTATTGATTGGCATCCCACACGGAGCGGTGGATCATTTGCTTGAATCCGGAAATTTCAATGCCAGGATTAACCTATGGTTTGTTGTAAAATACCTGATTCAGTCGGCCCTAATCGTGATGTTGTGGTGGGTTAGTCCAATTACCGCATTGTTGATTTTTCTGATCTACTCCGCATGGCATTTTGGTCAGGCTGATGTTGAGGAAATGTCTGGTATGGCCAAACCGGGCCGTTTGAAAATAGCCAATCTGATACAAGGCGTTTTAACGCTGACCATTTTGTTGCTTTCTCATCCAACAGAAGTAAACCAAGTGTTTTCGGAGTATGGTATAGGTCCTATGTCGGAATCGTGGCAAAGTGCAGCAAGTCCAGCAGCGTTTTTACTCTTAATTTTCAGTTTGCTCAATCGAAGTTATCAAGGTGTATTGGGAACCCTGTTGCTAATCCTGACCATGTGGTTGCCTTTAATGCCGGCCTTTGGATTGTTTTTCATCGGACAACATTCCTGGAGAAGCTGGCATCACATTAAGAAAGAACTTGGCGTTTCTGATTGGAGCTTGTATCGCAAGTCTTTGCTTTTTCACACCGGCGCATGGCTCATTTTGGTTTTGATATGGATTACTTCCGAATTCTGGCCACCGGTTGCAGGTATTAAGATGGGGTGGCCAGCTTTACTCTTTATATTTTTAGCTGCATTAAGTTTTCCGCATGTCCTGGCCATGCATGGTTTTTATATACGGTCAGCCCGATTGAAAAACGGGTAACACCATCCGGAACTAATTCTCTAAATTCGGCCTGACCATACACCTCTTCAATGAATTTAAAACCCGGAAAATTTTTACCACTCCTTGGATTTGCTTGCGGAGCCTTCAGCGTTGTTTGTCAGTGGATAATTTTGCTGAACAAAGCCGCAGCAGCAGGTAATTCTTTATTAACTGAAACCGTTCGCTATTACAGTTACATGACCGTTTGGACCAACATTATGGTGACCCTTTGTTTTGGTGCCGTTACCATTTTCGCTTCATCCTCCTGGAGCGAATTCTTCAGAAATAAATCGGTTCAGGCCGCTACGGTGGTTTACATTGTGGTTGTCGGATTGGCTTACCATTTTTTGCTGTCCGGAATGTTTCATCCAAAAGGAATGGAATGGTTTGCGGACTTCCTGCTTCATTACATCAACCCAATACTCTTTACACTCTATTGGATCTGGCAAGCTGAGAAGGATTCTTTCAACTATGGGCAATCGGTGCAATGGCTGATTTTTCCAGCAGCCTATTTTGTCTACTCCATCACCCGCGGCTTTTTCACCAGCTGGTACCCCTACTATTTCGTGGATGTCAATACACTCGGCTACGGACAAGTCCTTTTGGTAAGTGCTGTGTTGATGGGAGGGTATGCCCTACTGGGCACCCTGGTCATTTACGGAGCGAGGATTTTAAAGGCTGAAAAAGCCTGAAGGACTGCTCGTTTGGCAGGTTGCATACTCCACTGAAAATCACCAATTTTCCGGCCTTATACCGCACCTTATGAGCTTAACTGCACAAGAACCTCTTAAAAATCTCGATGAATGGGAGGAGGATCTGCTTCGCAGATATCCAGATCCAGAGACCATTGCGACCGGAAAAACAACCGAAGAGTACCGTAATTACGAGGATCCGAAAAGAGAGACGGTGAAGGAATTCTACAGACTGAACCACACGTTTCAGACTTATGAATTTGTAAAGAAGAAGCAGGAGGATTTTTTAAGGTTTAACAAGAAGGAAATGCCCGTGTGGGATGCCTTTCAGTTTTTAAACCAACTGGTCGACGATTCAGATCCCGATACCGATTTAGATCAATTCCAACATTTGTTACAAACTTCCGAAGCCATCAGACGCGATGGTCATCCGGATTGGATGGTCATGGTGGGGCTGTTGCATGATATGGGAAAAGTTCTGTGCTTGTTCGGTGAGCCGCAATGGGCCGTTGTCGGCGATACCTTCCCGGTTGGCTGTGCCTATTCTGACAAAATTGTTTATCCTGAATTCTTCAAACTGAACCCTGACTACAACAACCCTCAGTACAATACGAAATACGGCGTTTATTCGCCCAACTGCGGATTAAGAAATGTGGACATGTCCTGGGGACACGATGAATATGTTTATCAAATGGTCAAGGACCGCCTGCCGGAACCAGGATTGTACATGCTTCGATACCATTCTTTCTACGCGCAGCACCGTGAAAATGCTTACGACCATCTTATGGACGACCATGACAGGGAGATGTTCAAATGGGTGCAGTTGTTTAACCCGTATGATTTGTATTCCAAAAATCCAACCCCTCCTAACTGGACTGAGCTGAAGCCCTATTACGAGGACCTGGTTGGCAAATATCTGCCTGCCACACTTAAGTTCTGATCAATTTTTAGAGAAGATCGGCTGAAATGAATTCTCTTCAGACAGCCGATTATCTTGTATTCCTGGCCTACTTTATTGCGGTCTCGCTTTACGGCTATTGGGTTTACCATCGCCGGAAATCTGCCAGCATGACTACGCGGGAATTTTTTCTGGCTGAAGGGTCGTTGACCTGGTGGGCTATTGGTGCATCGCTTATTGCCTCGAATATTTCAGCAGAGCATTTTATCGGCATGTCAGGGTCTGGCTTTGCCATTGGACTGGCCATATCTACTTATGAATGGATGGCTGCAGCGACCTTAATTGTGGTGGCTGTATTTTTTATTCCGCTGTACATCAAGAATAAAATATTTACGATGCCACAGTTCCTGGCTGAACGGTACAACCAGACCGTCAGTACTGTCATGGCAGTATTTTGGTTGTTGGTATATGTTTTCGTGAACCTGACCTCCATAATTTATCTTGGCGCCATTGCGATCAATTCAATTTCCGGTTTAAGTTTTGGCTGGTGTATATTTTTCTTGTGCATTTTTTCTGTGGTGGTGACGTTGGGGGGCATGAAGGTTATTGGTTACACCGATGTCGTTCAGGTGGCTGTGTTGCTTGTAGGTGGTTTGGTGACGAGTTACCTGGCGTTGACTTTATTATCGGAACATTTTGGCTTTGGTGAAAATGCGTGGAAAGGACTGGTCCTCCTGAAAGAAAAAGCTGATGGACATTTCCACATGATTCTGGAAAAGGATCACCCCTTCTACCAGGACCTTCCAGGATTATCGGTGCTGATTGGAGGCATGTGGATCAATAATCTAAATTACTTTGCCTGCAATCAGTACATCACCCAACGAGCGCTGGGCGCCGATCTGCAGACCGCGCGGAAAGGTTTGTTGTTCGCAGCGTTTCTGAAACTGTTGATACCCCTCATCGCTGTGTTACCCGGCATTGCGATGTATGTGTTGTATCAGGAAGGAATTTTCGTTCAGGAGATGACCGATGCGACCGGGCATTTAAAACCTGACCACGCCTATCCGGTACTGATGAATTTACTTCCGGCAGGATTAAAAGGGGTAGCCTTTGCTGCACTGACCGCTGCAGTCGTTGCCTCCCTGGCAGGGAAGGCAAACAGCATCTCCACCATTTTTTCACTTGATCTTTACAGAAAATACATCGATCCAAATGCTACTGACCAGAGGCTGGTGTGGGCGGGACGTATGGCTGTGGTGGTCTCTATTGTGGTGGCAGGTTTGGTAGCTCCTGCACTCAGGACTTTGGATCAGGCCTATCAATTCATTCAGGAATATGTTGGATTTATCTCACCGGGCGTTTTGGCAATTTTTCTGATGGGATTCTTCTGGAAGAAAACTACGTCCAAGGCGGCGCTGTGGGGGGCATTGCTGACCATCCCGCTTTCTACCCTATTAAAATTTTTACCTGAACTCACCGATGGAATAATTGATCCTATTCCATTTCTAGATAGGATGACGATTGTCTTTGCGGTCATTATACTGACGATGGTGCTGGTCAGCGTCACAGACAAAGGAAAAATGGAAGGTAAAACAATGCAGGTCGAAGTTTCAGATTTCAAGGTGAGTAAAGGCTTTGCCGTCTATGCCATCCTGATCATGGGTATTCTCGCAGCCCTGTACACCATTTTCTGGTAGCGGTTTACCATTGGAATGGAGTCGTATAGAGCACCGAGTGAAATTCAAATTTCATAAAGTCTATTCGGACAGGATACATCAATGGTCAATACTGCTATTTTTGAATAATCTTATTTATCCATGAAGCACTACTTACTCGGTTTGATAACCTTGATTTCAGTTCAGGGATTGGCACAAAAACAGGACAAACAGATTGATGACAAAAGTTTGGCTGCAGGTAGGGAAATCTATTTGATGAATTGCCAAAGTTGTCACATGGAACAGGGCGAAGGACTGGAAGGGGTTTATCCACCACTCGCGAAGTCTGATTACCTGATGGCCGACAAAACACGGGCGATCCAACAAATTCTAAAAGGCGTCAGCGGCCCCATAACGGTAAATGGTTTGGAGTACAATGCAGAAATGCAGGGCTTTTCATTTTCGGATCAGGAGCTTGCGGATTTGTTAAACTACATCCGCAACTCATTTGGAAACAAGGGTGGCGCAACGACCATTGATGAAGTTCGTAAGGCAAGAAGTAAACCTTAGCGAGGTGAAACAAAATCTGGCGCTTATATCGCTTGTTGTTCCTGATTACGATGAGGCCATCACTTACTTTTGCTCAGTGCTCGGCTTCGAGTTAAAAGAAGATAGTGTACTCACGCCAGAAAAAAGATGGGTAGTGGTGCAGCCCGCTGGTGGTGGAGGTTGTGGGATACTGTTGGCGAAAGCTGCAACGGATGAACAAAAATCACGGATCGGTAATCAAACCGGTGGAAGGGTATTTCTGTTTTTGCATACGGATGATTTCATGAGGGATTATACACGGCTGACTGCAGCGGGCGTGGAGTTTCTACGTGGGCCGGTGGTAGAGGCCTATGGAACCGTGGGGGTATTTAAAGATCGGTATGGGAATCTTTGGGACCTGATTGAACCGCCAGTTCTTCTGCCTGAGTAGAGTCAACAGCCTCTTATTTTTGAGGCATGAGAAACAAATATTTTACCAGGGTCGTATTATTTCTATTTATCCTGCATGTCGTATCGTGTCAGGAAGAAG
Source organism: Bacteroidota bacterium (assembly GCA_016866235.1). GTDB lineage: Bacteria > Bacteroidota > Bacteroidia > Cytophagales > Cyclobacteriaceae > ELB16-189. The sequence goes on along the minus strand of VGMW01000009.1, from coordinate 29,689 downwards.
AAACCATCCTGCTTCCGGCGGGTTTACAATATGCTCCCAACACCATCAGTCTAACAGCTGGTGAATCAGTTTCTTCTTCTCTCCCATCCCTCACAGGAACCCCACCCTTTACATTCACCATTACCACTTCACCCGATGCAGGAGGAGCAATAACCATCGGTGCCGACGGCATCATTCAGGTTAGCAGCCAAATCAAGGCTGGGAACTATACGGTTAATGTCCGGGTTTCCAATAAGGGTGGGAATGTTGATTTCAATGGCATTTATATCGTGAACGTAAAAGATCCGGATAAGCCACCTTCGAAACTTACCTACACACCAGCTTCCGTTGAGGTTCAGGAGGGTAAAGCTTTTACAGGTTCAGCCCCTGTAACCGAGGGCACCCCGCCATTTACGTTTTCATTGGTCTCAAAGCCCGCCAATAGCGGCATAACCATTGATAATTCAGGGATTATTTCAGCCACAGCACTGGTGACAGCAGGGACTTATGAAATTGATGTAACGGTAACGAACAGTGTGGGTTCGGTGAGTTTCCCAAAGGCGTTAACATTAAAAGTATCTGCGACTGTAGCACCACCTGTAAGCTTCGCGACGGAAATAAAACCGATTTTACAGGCAAGGTGTGTATCGTGCCACAGTGAGTTTTCCGATTATACTTCTGTAAAGAATAAGGTGGATGTGATTCTTAATCGTGTTCAGCGGGAACCAACTGCTGCGGGCTTTATGCCGCAGGGTGGCAACCCTCTGACGCAGGCGCAGATCGACTTAATTAAAAAATGGAAAGCAGAGGGGTTAGCGCAATAAATAAACTAATTGGATCTGACACAGGGTTCTTAGTCGAGGGATAAACAATGGGTCCCGATGGGACCCTATTGATCTACAAATCACATTTCAAGAAACAATAGGTCCCGATGGGACCAATTGTTGGCTATAGGTTGTCCATCAAATCATATTGGGTAACGTTTGGCCGATGCACAACATTTAGAAATCATCAATTATAAGTAGGTCCCGATGGAATCAGCCGATGATTTATTATTCGTGCGTTGAAGGAATAAATCTCCGATGGGGCAATCCATTCAATTTTCAAAATTGGAATATGTCAAATGCCCTTGCGTTGATTGTGTGTTTAGACGGTGTAGTAGAAAACCATTATTTCTATTCTGGCCAAAACATAATTCTATGTACCGATGGTCCCAGCGGGACCAATTACTTATAGCTCGAATTAAAATGCGAGATGGGGTCCCATAGGGACCTATTATTTCATGCCACACATAGAAAGATTACAATGGGTCCCGATGGGACCCAAACGATCATCAAATCACATTTCAAGAAACAATAGGTCCCGATGGGACCAATTGTTGGCTATAGGTTGTCCATCAAATCATACTAGGTAACGATGGCACCATTCATAACATCAAAAAAAACTATCAATAAAAAATGGGTCCCGATAGGACCCATTGATACAATCTTTGGTAATGATTAATTCAAATCAATGGCTGCATAGCAAATGGTTGCTTACGCATTCTGCGTCCCGTAGCAGCAAAAATGGCGTTACTCACTGCAGCACCAATCGGTGGCAATCCAGGTTCACCTAATCCCTGCGGGAATTGTTCCGTGTTAATAAACGCTGTTTCAATGTCCGGTGCATCCTGAATGCGAATCAACTTATAGGTATTAAAGTTCTTCTGCTGTGCAGTGCCCTTGTCGAAAGTAAGCTCGCCATATAAGGCATGACCCAGACCATCGATTATGCCTCCTTCAATTTGCTGCTCAGCACCCAGCGGATTGATTACCCTTCCACAATCGATGGCACACCATACCTTGTGTACTTTGATTTTTCCATTGCTGACTGAAATTTCCGCAACCTGTGCAGCATACGTACTGAATGAGAAATGAGCGCCGAATCCTTTGTAACGACCATTTTTACCCTGCTCACTCCAGTTGCTCATCTCGGCAACCTTTTTTATAACCGCCCTATATCGCTCAGGATCATAGATGCGCTTGCCGTAACTATTGGACGAAGACCGGTCAAGCAGTTCCATCCGAAAAGCAATTGGATCTTTTTTTAGATCATAGGCAATCTCATCCAGGAAACTTTCTTCTGTAAAAGCAAGAAAATTATGGTTTGGCGCGCGCCAAGGACCGATGGTGATTTTCGATTCGAGGTTGATGCTATCAATACGAAAATTAGGTACAGCACCGGCAGGAAAACTATTTTCGCGGCTTCCGTTCGGTTGATTGATACTGGAAACAGTAAGATGCCAGGCATCAAGATTGCCGTCCTTTCCAATTGCTGCACGGTAGCGGTACATACCAGCAGGACGGTAATGTCCTGCCTGCATATCATCTTCCCGTGTATAGACTACGAGCACAGGAAGCGCCGCCGCCTTTGAAATCAATGCCGCCTCCAATGGAGTATCGGCCATAAGTCTTCTTCCAAATCCGCCACCCATACGATCGGAAAGACCAAGTGTGATTTTCTCTTTGGGCAATTCCAAAACCCGACTGAGCTCATTGAGTGCACGCTCAGGCGCCTGGTTCGGTCCAAACAACTCAGCTTTATCGGCTGTAACGTGAGCAAAGAAATTCATAGGCTCCAGCGGAGCATGAGGAAGGAAAGGTGCTTCAAAGACCGCCTCAAGAACATGATCGGCCAACTTAAAAGAATCCTCTACATTACCATCGGCGCGAACAGGTTTTTCAGTGGTCTTCAAAATATTTGCGCTGAACTCAGCCTGGTGGTCGGGGGTACTTTCAAGTTTACCCTCCGCTTCCCACTGAAGCACCAATGCATCTCTTCCCTTCTTTGCGGCCCAGGTGGTTTCAGCCAGTACAGCCACCTTATTTTCCACACGAACAACTTTCTTTACACCAGGTATCTTTAGGGCACCAGCGTCATCAAAAGAAACCAGTTTCTGACCAAATGCCGGTGGGCGAGCCACTACAGCGAAGAGCATACCTTCGCGTCGGGTGTCCAAGCCATACTTCGCCTTTCCGGTAACTATATTGAGGTTGTCAACGTTCTTAATCCTCTTACCAATAATCTTATAGTCCTTAGGATCTTTTAAGACCACATCAGTAGGTGGTTGCATGGTGGCAGCAACGGAGGCCACTTCACCATAAGCTATGCGCTTGCCAGAAGAACGATGAACGACAAATCCATTTTCAGTGTAACAATCACCGGGCGCAACAGACCATTTCGCCGCGGCAGCCGCAATCAACATTTGGCGTGCTGTAGCGCCGGCCTTTCGGAAACTCTCCCAACTCGTGGGTGTAGAGCCGCTTCCGCCAGCGAGCTGTCGCTTATACTTATTAATATCCAGTGGTGCCTGTTCAATGTTTACGGTATCCCAGGCCACATCCAATTCCTCCGCCACCAACATTGGAAGCGAGGTTTTTACGCCCTGACCTACTTCAGGATTGGGTGCCATAATGGTTACTTTTCCAACTGCGTCGATCCGGATGTAGGCGTTGGGTTCGAAAACTGATGCGTCGTCCAGCTCAAGTCCATTAAGATTTTTTCCATAGACATGAAGACCCAACAAAAGTCCACCTCCAGCCAAGGCACCGGACTTTAGGAAAAATCTACGGTTAACGGATTTGCTTACAGGGGTAATTGGTTGCGTGCTCATATTTTTCCTCCTTTCCTGGCCGCAAGCTTAACGGCCTTTTTAATTCGCGTATAGGTTCCACAACGACAAATGTGCCCGCCCAGTGCAGCGTGAATTTCCTCGTCGGAGGGGTTCGGATTTTTTCTCAAAAGAGAAACAGTGGTCATGATCTGACCAGCCTGACAATATCCACATTGCGCCACATCCTCTTCAATCCATGCCTGCTGCACAGGATTCGAACCATCGGCAGAAAGCCCTTCAATGGTGGTTACTTCTTTAGTTCCTACCGCTGAAACAGGAAGGGTACATGCCCTTACAGCTGTCCCATTGAGGTGTACTGTGCAGGCACCACATTGGGCGACCCCGCATCCGAATTTAGTGCCGGTAAGCCCGATGGAGTCGCGCAGAACCCACAACAAAGGTGTGTCCGGCAGCACATCAACATCAAACTTTTTACCGTTCACGCTTAAAGAATACTTAGCCATAAGCCAACGATTTGAATGAATTAAAATTTAGTCTCAAAAATAAAGATCCCTTTTATCCTACTTTCCTTCTTCATGGAATTAAGAATGAAGTGTACAAATTAAGGTTTAATAACCCCAGGCTTTCATGATTTCAAGATCACGTTTCACGCACTCCAGCGGTGTCTTACCCTGATAGGCCTCCTGTTCAACAATGAAGTGAATGGTTCCACCTGATTTTTTTCCAAGGTCAATAACTTCCTTCACGCTAACAATTCCCTCACCCAGGATGGTGCTTTCATATTTCTCATGTCCACCGGAAGCCAAAATCTCATCCTTTACGTGCATGGATTGAAATCTTCCCGGCCATTTTTTCACTATGTCGATTGCCTTAGCGCCTCCATTGTATAGGTTACCTATATCCAGCTGTTGCATGACCAGCGATGGATCGGTCTTTTCCAAGATATGGTCGTAGAGTGATTTGCCCTCAAGCATTTCACTGAATTCAAAATCATGGTTGTGGTAACCATATTTCATTTTATAGGTCTTACACAATTCACCACTCTTATTAAAAATGTCCATGTACTTCTTGAGTTCATCCATACTGGTCCGAATGGTAGGACTTAGTGAAGGACTGATTACAAACTCCTGACCGACAATGGCAGCGTCTTCCACAGTTGTCTTCCACAAATCCGTAAATTGTTTTTTTGAATCGTCCCAATGCTCTTTACCTAAAACGGTATGTCCACTGGGCATTTCCATTCCGAGGTCTGTCAGCACCTTCTTGAATTCAGCAGGTGCAATGCCATAAAAAGCACGGTTTCTATAACCCGCATGTTCCACATAACGATACCCCATAGCGGAGAGCTTTTTTAATGTCCCCAGGGCATCGGTTTTCATATCCTCCCTAATGGAATAAAGCTGGATACCGGTCTTTAATTGACTGCTTTTGGGTATCCAACTCCAATTGAGAATTGATGCAGATCCTGCAACCAGGGATGCACGTGTCAGAAATCCTCTACGGTTCATCATATATGAAGGTTTTTAATGTTGCAACTTCAGAAAGATATTGAAAATCAACAGTTAACGGAAGTACTGTTTTACAGGTGGAAAAAAGAAAAGCCGGGTCATAGTGCCCGGCTTTTCCAGCTTAAAAAACTTACGACCGAGGCTATAAAAAATCGGTACAGCCTTTTTTCGGTCATATAAGAAGGCACTCTGGCGCCGGCAAAAAATGTTTCCGCCAACAACCACTACGAAAGGCGCAAACCACCAGTCGCGCCGGAAGTGCCATGCCTTCAGACGAACCCGTCCGGTCCGTCTCAGTCTACGTTGTCGTGGAGGAACTTATTATTCCCCAACAGACTGTTATCATCATTCAGGTTGAACCTTGAAATATTGTTTTGGGATGAATGTGGAACATTCTCCATTTTAACACCCTTGCGCAGGTAGGCAGGCTGTGTCCACTTTTCATTGAATTCTTCCCTTGACATTTCAGGTCTTTTGGCTTCAGTCAGCCGCTCGCGGCGTGCCTGAGCCTGAGCTTCCAATCGCTCGCGTGTACGGTTCTTCTCCATAATGCTCAATTCATTTTCATCGTTTTGTTCTAATTCAGCCGAGCGGTTGCCTACGGATTCTTCTTCTTCCTCGTATTGATCATTGCTTGAGTAAGGAAGGTCTGTATCCTGTTCCAGCCATTCGGGCTCCGACTTTGCAGCAACCGGCTCTGGCTTACCAAAGTCGTTGAAGAGGTCCAACATGATAGGCTTGATCTCCTGCGTTGGAGTAACCGTCACCGGAGGCTCTGGCTCGAAATAACTTTCCTTTATGGTTTCCTCAATCTTGTCTTCAACCATTTCCGGCTCATCGAAATAACTGAACTCCTCTTTGGTCGGCTCTTCCGTTAAAACCGATGTTTCCTCAAGAGCAGGGGTATCGTTGTTGATGAGTCTGATCTCATCTTCGACGAGTGACTCAGGCTGGAAATCATCCTGCATAGGAGCAGGCATTTCAGGCTGATCCAGAGAAACAACAATCTTCTCCTGCTTTTTTGCTCTTCGCTTGCTGTCGTGGAATCCGGTAGCAATTACCGTAACACGAATGCGGTGGCCGAGCATTGGATCAACACCATGACCAAAGATTACCTCACAACGCGCACCAGCTTGCTCCTGAATGTAGTTGGTGATGGTGCTGAGTTCATCCATCTGAAGTTCGGCCTCCTCACCACTAATGATGGACAACAGGATCTTTTTGGCACCCATGATGTCTTTGTTATCGAGCAGTGGTGACGAAAGCGCCATACGGGCTGCGTTAACGGCGCGGTCTTCGCCTTCGGTTTCAGCTGAACCCATAATCGCAGCACCTGCATTCCTCATCACAGTACGAACATCCTGGAAGTCGACGTTCACGTAACCTGTCAGGGTGATGATTTCAGCAATTCCCTTAGCAGCTGTTGTGAGCACATTGTCTGCTTCAGCAAAAGCCTGTCGGATGGCCAGGTTACCAAACATTTCACGCAACCTGGTGTTGAGAATAACCAATACCGTATCACAATTTTCCTTTAAGGCACTAATGCCGTGGTTGGCTTGTTGGATTTTCTTTCTACCCTCCCAATCAAATGGCATGGTCACAATTCCAACCGTGAGGATATCCATCTCCTTGGCGATTTTTGCGATCACCGGAGCAGCACCTGTACCGGTTCCCCCGCCCATACCGGCCGTGATGAAAACCATCTTGGCGCCTTGTAATGCTTCGCGAATGGACTCATGGCTTTCGATGGCAGCTGCCCGACCCACTTCAGGATTGGCACCACAACCGAGGCCTTCGGTTAAGGCTGTACCAATTTGGAGCTTAACAGGAACAGGACTGCTTTTGAGCGCCTGGGAATCGGTGTTACAAATAATGAACTCCACGTCCTTAATTCCCATTTGGAACATGTGGTTCACGGCATTGCTGCCGCCACCACCAACGCCTACCACCTTGATGATGGATCGGCCGCCACGTGGCAAGTCGAACTTGTAACTGGAACCCGGTTCAAAGACCTGGCTTCGGCCGGATTGTGCAGGATTCAAATCGAACGTCATAATTAAAAATTTAGTGGTTGTTTTTCGTTTTAATTAAAGCTTATACTGACCATCGATGTCGTCGATCAACAGTCCTTTGGTTCTCTTAAGAATGTCTTCAAAAAATGAGCTGGATCGTGCTCTGGTTTTCTCCTCCACTTTCCTTGGCTCATTTTGAACCAATTCAGCATTCATTTTTCTGGACTCTTCGCGGATGTCAAGACTCTTGAAACCAGCGAGGACTAGGCCCACCGCCGTAGCGTACATTGGACTTTTCACCAGCTCAACTTTAGTCTTTCCCATGTGCTCATTCGGATAACCAATACGTGTATCGAGCCCGGTCATAAACTCAACCAGTTGCTTTAATCCACTGAGTTGTGCGCCACCACCGGTAATCACAATTCCGCCGGCAAGCTTTTTCTCATAGCCAGAGCTTATGATTTCCGCGTGGGCCATCTCAATAATTTCCTCCATCCTGGCCTGGATAATGCTGGAAAGATTTTTCACTGAAATTTCTTTCGGAGGCCTGCTTCTGATTCCAGGAATGGAAACGATCTGATTCGGACTAGCCTCATCGGCGATGGCTTTTCCGAAACGAGTCTTGAGTTGTTCAGCGTGTTTCGCTAGTACCATCAGTCCATCCTGTATGTCGGTGGTAATGATGTTTCCACCAAAAGGAATGACTGCGGTATGACGGATGATGTTCTCATGAAAAATGGCAATGTCTGTTGTACCACCACCAATATCTATCAAACAAACACCTGCTTCCTTTTCCTCCTCGCTCAGCACAGCGAGGCTTGAGGCCAGGGGTTCAAGAATAAGGCTGTCAATTTCCATGTTGGCACGCACAACACATTTGTTGATGTTGTTGATGGCACTGGTGTGCGCAGTTATGATGTGGAAATCAGCTTCCAATCGTACACCGGTCATGCCTACCGGATCCATGATTCCATCCTCGTAATCAACCGTGTAGTCCTGAGGCATAACGTGGATGATTTCATTGCCGGGCTGCAGCAAAAGACGGTGCATGTCTTCAGTGAGGTGGTTAACATCCTCAATGCTGATTTCATTTTCCTTGCTGTTACGAATGTGCACACCATGCTGGATGTAGCTGCGGATGTGCTGGCCGGCAATACCCACATTGACCTTCCCGATGTTTATACCGGATTGGTTGGAGGCTTCCTCAATGGCCTTTTTAATGGCTGAAACAGTCCGGTCGATGTTGGTCACAACTCCCTTGAGAACACCTTCGGATTCTGCCTTCCCCATACCGAGGACTTCCAGCTTTCCAAAAGCATTCTTCTTACCTACAATCGCACAGATCTTGGTTGTGCCGATGTCAAGACCTACGATTATTTTTTCCTGTTCCATGTTCATTGAGTTTAGTGGTTCTTCGTTCTTTGGTTTTATTAATTAATTGAATTGGTTTTCATTTAGCGATGACTTGTCCTTCATATTCCAGGTTGACCGACTCATAGCGGGTCCAGCCACGCGCTGGAAGAATTTTTTTATAGAATACGCGGAGTTTTAAAAACTTTTCTTCGATGTTTTCCGGATTACCGAATTTTACCACCTGGTTGGTTACCTGTGGATAAAGCAAAAGCTTTCCGTTTTCCAATACCTGTATTTCAGCGATCTGTGCACTCCAGAACTCGTCTTCCCGGATGTACCGGATGAGCTCCAAAAGCCTGACACCAAATTCATCACCATTCAGATCCTGTATTTGAAGTGCTTTATTGACGAAGGCTCCGCTGATGGCAAGTACACGCGAGCTATAACGTTCAGAAATCGGCATCACCACACCCTCTTCAGAGAGGTAAGCATCTGCTCCCTGTTCCTGAACCAATCGAGCGACAGGTCTTCTTAACGCTACCTGTACCACCAGATTTCCTTTGAAGTCGTTGTATACATCAGCTCTTCTAAGGTTTCGGTGCTTCTCCAGATTTTGTTCAATGCCGCGGTAATCGATTAAGGAGAATTGTTCAGAACGGATTTTACCAGGTGTTTGCTCGACCATTCGTAAAACATCGGCTTCATCCACAAAATGATTTTCGCGGACATTTTCAAGCCGAACAATAATATCGCGGCAAGTGTTGTGTTTAAGGTTGCGGTCCGCAAAAGCAACCAGTGCCGAAACGATGGCGAGCGAAACCACCACTTTTATCTCCTGCCGTATGTTGATTTTAATTTTCATGTCAGGCGGAGAGTAGTTCCTTTATTGGTTTAACAAACGTATCGATGTCACCAGCCCCTACTGTTGCTAAAACATCGGTATGGTGGGCAGCAATTTTTTGAAGCAAATCTTTTTTAGAACACCGTATTTTTTCAGAGGCCGTAATAGAATTAAAAATGATATCGGATGTTACGCCCTCAATCGGAAGCTCCCTTGCCGGATAAATGTCCATCATGAAAACAGTATCAGCGATGCTGAGGCTGGTCGCGAATTCATCCGCAAAATCTCTGGTTCGCGTATACAGGTGCGGCTGAAACACTACACTTAGTTTTTTACCCGGATACATGGCACGAAGGGAGCCAAGGAAAGCAGCGATTTCAGCAGGATGATGAGCGTAATCGTCGATGAACACCATTGAAGGTGTGCGCAAAACAAATTCAAACCGCCTCTTAACACCCTTAAAAGAAAGAAGCCCCGAACGAATGCCGGCTTCATTCACACCACAACGTCCGGCGATCAATCCCGCCGCGATCGCATTTTCCATGTTATGGAATCCGGGGACACCGAGTTCAATATCCTTAACACTAAAATCAGGTCCAGTTAAATCGAATCGGAAGAATCCGCCCTGTGTACGAATGTTTTCGGCATGATACATCCCGGAATCTTTTCCATAGGTAACGACTTCTACACCTTCGAGACCAGTTGCCAAATGAGCCACTGATTCATGGACCACCAGTAAACCTCCCCTTTCAATCTGATGGATAAAATCCTTGTAAGACTGAAGCATGGAAGCATGATCTCCGTAAATGTCCAAATGGTCGGCATCCGCAGAAGTAACAATCGCCATGGAAGGAAACAGTCTGAGGAAGGAACGGTCAAATTCATCCGCCTCGGCCACCACCAGAGTACTATCGGTCACAATACCTTCCTGGACAAGATTGGATTCATAATTGGTGGTGATGCCCCCGAGGAAGGCCACCATGTTTTTCTGTGAGGCTTTTAGTAAGTGTGCAACCAGCGAAGACGTGGTGGTTTTACCGTGGGTTCCGGCAACAGCAATCGTCTTATAATTTTTGGTGAGTCGACCGAGAACTTCTGATCGCTTTAAAATGGTGAAGCCACCATTTTTTAAATAATTCCAACCCAGGTGATCCTTGGGAATAGCCGGTGTGAGCACCACCAAAGTTTTTTCTGGGGTGATGTAGCCTGGAATACACTCGATACGATCTTCAAATTGGATCTCTATTCCCTCCTCCATCAGCTCATGGGTTAGCGGCGTAGGTGTTTTATCGTAACCTGCGACTTTTAAGCCACCGCTCTTAAACCAACGGGCCAAAGCACTCATACCAATGCCACCAATACCGAGGAAGTAAACGCTATCGTAATGATCCAGCTTCACCGAGCACTGGTTTTTATAAGTTGAACAATCTCCTCCACAATCTCTTTGGTTGCCTCAGGCCTGGCCATAGCACGAATGGAGCTGCTGAGCGAGGAGCAAACTTCCGGCTGACGTAAAAGCGTTAACACCTCTGAAACCAGATTGTTTACCGCTTCCGAATCTTTCACCACTCTGGCAGCACCCTTGTTCACCAATGCCATCGCATTTTTGGTTTGATGGTCTTCAGCAACATGTGGGGAAGGAACCAGCACCACAGGCTTGCCTGCTATGCACAACTCAGAAATGGCCAGCGCGCCTGCCCTTGAAATCACCAAATCAGCAGCAGCATAAGCTGCAGCCATATCCTGGATGAAATCGAGGACAACAATATTTTTTTGGCTTGCAGCAGCCGACGCAACCATTGCCTGATAATAAAGTTTACCGGTCTGCCATATCACCTGAACATTTTCTTTTTCCAGTTCAGCAGCACCTTTTTCGATACACTGATTGAGTGTGCGGGCACCAAGGCTACCACCTACTACAAGAATTATTTTTTTGGATGGATCCAATCCGAATTTTCTTGCCGCCTCTTCTCTGCTTAGACCTTCCTGAAGAATGTTGCGTCGAACGGGGTTACCGGTAAGCTTCACCTTTGCTGCGGGAAAATATTTTTCCATTCCATCGTAGGCCACGCAAATTGAACTTGCTGAAGAAGCAAGTTGTTTGTTTGCCATTCCTGCATAAGAGTTTTGCTCCTGGATAACCGTAGGCACTCCGCGGTGTACTGCAGCAAACATCAGTGGACCACTGGCATAGCCGCCGGTACCAACCACTGCATGCGGACGGAAACGACTGATCAACCGATGTGCCTTGATATAACTAACCAACATTTTCAAGGGCAGCAACAGATTGGAAATCGTAAGTCTCCTTTGAAATCCGCTGATCCAGAGTCCAATGATTCTGAATCCGGCTTCAGGAACCCTGGTCATCTCCATTCTCCCTTTGGCACCAACAAACAACACATCAGAATCCGGGAACCGGCTTCGAAACTCGGTAGCCACGGCTACTGCAGGGAAAATATGTCCACCTGTTCCTCCTCCGGTTATCATCAGTCGATATGGTGAAGCGTTCAATTGCATCAGGCGGCTTTACCGGTTACAGGTTTCATTTCATTGATGGTGGTCTCTTTTTTATCGCTGAGTTCACCCCAGGTTTTGTCGGTTGCACCGCGGCTCACACTAAGGATAATTCCAGCTGAAAGTCCACTGAAAATCATAGCCGTTCCTCCCCAGCTTACAAACGGAAGAGGTTGGCCGGTTACAGGACCCAGATGAAGAACAACACCCATGTTTACCATAGCCTGACAAACCAGGTCGAAGCTGAGGCCAGCGGAGAGGAGTCCACCAAAGGCGAGCTCACTGTTGTATGCGGCCTTCATTCCGCGGTGTAAAAAGACCAGGTAAAGAAGAATTACAAGGATGCCACCCACCATACCATACTCCTCTATCACGATTGAATAAATAAAATCTGAATAAGGATGGGGTAAGATGTTGCGTTGATCGCTGTTTCCCGGACCTTTTCCGGTTACACCGCCAGTGGCAACAGCGATGAGCGAATGACGAACCTGGAAGGGAGGCTCATCGTCGTTCATGTAACTGTTGATACGGTTGATGGCTGTTTCAATGCGTGGGCTGACTTTGTAGGCCACCACGCCGGTCAGCGACCCAAACAATAACAAAAGGGCCAGGTACTTCACCGGCACGCGACCAATAAACATGATGAGCATGCAGGTGATAAAAAGAAGAATGGCCGTAGAAATATTCGATAATGCTATCAACAGACAGATGACGGATATCCAGCCCAACATTGGCAATAAGGTCTGACTGATGTCCTCAATATTTTCTTGCTTTTTTGAAAGCATACTGGCCAGGCTCATGATGAGAACAAGGCTCGCAAAATCACTCGGCTGGAACGTCTGATTAATGATCGGGATGTTGATCCAACGTGACGCATCGTTGAGCGTTTGACCAAACTTATAGGTGTACAACAGCAACGGTACACTCACCCACAATCCAAAACGTGAAAGCTTCGAGTAGTACCGGTAATCAATTTTATGTGCAACCCACATTGCACCCAGACCAAGCAGCACCATCATGGTGTGCTTCATCAGATAATACTCAGGACTTACCATGCGGCGGTAGGCCAGCGTACCAATACTGCTGTAGACAACCAGAACACTTATGCCAGACAGCGCAATGACGACTGCCCAGATCACCCGGTCACCCTGCAGGTATTCGTCTGCCCACCCTTTAATTTTATCCAGCGACTTCATTGGTTTCTAATTCTTCTTTGAGTTTCAGGACAGCGCTTCTAAACTGATTTCCGCGGTCTTCGTAATTTTTAAAAAGGTCGAAACTTGCGCAGGCCGGTGAAAGCAATACCACATCGCCCCGCTCTGCTTGTTCCAGTGCCATTTTCACCAAGGCTTGGACATCTTTTGATTCCAGGATTTTTGGTACGACACCGGTAAAAGCATCAAAAAGTTTTTTGTTGTCGGCCCCAAGACAGATGAGTGTTTTGACTTTGGCAGCAACCGCCTCCTTAATGAGGCTGTAATCATTGCCCTTATCTATTCCTCCAGCAACCCAGATCAGCGGCTGATCATAACTTCCCAAAGCATAAACCACTGAATCTACATTGGTGGCTTTGGAGTCATTAACAAACTCTACGCCGTTGATGGTGGCTACGGACTCCAAACGGTGGGGTGCGTTTTTAAAGGTTTTCAATCCTGCACGAATGCTTTGTTCATCAACACCGGCAAGGATGGCTGCGGAAACTGCACACATGGTGTTGATCAAATTGTGTGGACCTTTCAGTGTTGTCTCCTCCTGCCGAATGCTGAAACTTTTACCAGCAACAGTGAAATTCATGATGGTGCCATCGGCATAGACAGCCGTCGCAGCCTTTTTCAACTCGACAGCATATTGTTTAGGAGCTATGGTGCGATTGGATATTGCCGCACCCACCACAGGGTCGCCACCATAATAGATGAAATTGTCAGAGGGATCCATATTTCGGATAAGCCGGAATTTGGAGTCGATGTAATTCTCCATCCTGTAATCGTAACGATCCAGGTGATCAGGGGTGATGTTGGTCAGAATTCCGATGAATGGTCTGAAGTTCGCAGTACCATCAAGTTGGAAGCTGCTGATCTCGACTACATACCAATCGTATTTTCCGTTGGCCACTTTCAGTGCAAGGCTCTCTCCTACATTTCCAGCCAGCGCCACATTTAATCCGGCAGTTTTCAGCAGATGATGGGTAAGTAAGGTGGTGGTGGTTTTACCATTTGTTCCGGTAATGGCTATCACGCGGCTATTTCCTAAATGGTTGAAGGCAAATTCAATTTCATCAACGATCGGAATCCCGGCAGCCTTAACTTGTTTAATTGCCGGAGCTTTATCAGGAATACCCGGGCTCTTGATTACCATTTCGGCCTTAAGGATTTTATCGATGGAGTGACCGCCCTGCTCGATTTCAATTTTATCTGACTTCAGCGCTGATAAATATTCAGGCTTAATGGTTCCCTGATCGGAAACATACACCTTGTAACCAAGTGAGGCCGCCAGTAAAGCAGCGCCCGAGCCGGATTCACCGCATCCCAATATGGCCACCAGCTTGCTCATCTGATCTTAAGGGTTGCTAGACAGAAAATGGCCAACAAAATTCCAATGATCCAGAACCGTGTCACAATTTTTGATTCATGGATTTGCATCTTTTGATAATGGTGGTGTAGCGGTGACATCAGAAAAATCCGACGCCCTTCACCATATTTTTTTCGAGTGTATTTGAACCACGAAACCTGGATGACCACCGAAAGATTTTCAACCAGAAATATTCCACAGAGCACAGGGATCATCAACTCCTTGCGCACCACCAGTGCCAATACAGCAATAATGCCGCCCAGCGCCAGGCTACCGGTATCACCCATGAAAACCTGAGCAGGAAATGAATTGTACCATAAAAATCCCAGGCAGGCACCAACAAAAGCAGTACAGAAGATGGTCACCTCACTCAGGTGAGGGATGTACATGATGTTCAGGTATGAGCTGAAGTCAACGCGGCCAGAGAGATAAGCAAAAATGGCCAGGGTTAAACCAATGATGGCAGAAACACCCGCCGCCAAACCGTCAATACCATCGGTGATGTTGGCACCATTGGAAACTGCTGTAATGATGAAAACCACCACCAGTAAATACAATACCCATGTATAACCCGATGCCGATTCAGGCAAGAGGTACTTGTAATCAAATTCGTTGTTCTTGAAGAATGGGACAGTGGTTTTGGTGGATTTCACATCACGGTACTCAAGAACCCTTCCATCATCTTCCTGAATCAAATTCAGACTCGCGGTTGAAGCCGGACTGACCTCACGAATCACCACGTGCTCATTGAAATAAAGTGTCAGGGCCACCACAACGCCAATTACAATCTGACCAACGATCTTAAATCGACCAGCAAGTCCCTCCTTATCTTTTTTGAAGACCTTGATGTAATCATCGAGAAATCCGATAAATCCGAGTCCGAGGGTAACAGCGAGCAATAATATCAGGTACACATTATCGATTCGCGCAAACAATAAGGTGGGCACCACGATGGCCGTGATGATGATAATGCCGCCCATGGTCGGTGTGCCTTTCTTTTGCAGCTGACCTTCCAATCCCAAATCACGGATGTCTTCACCGACCTGCTTGCGACGAAGCATTCCGATCAGATTTTTACCAAAAATGATGGTGATCAGCAGTGAAATGAACGCTGCCGAACCTGCTCTAAAGGAGATGTATTGGAACAAGCCTGCTCCTGGGACATTCCATGTTTTATCGATATAGTCGAAGAGGTAATAGAGCATGGCTTAGGCGTAGATTTTCATCATTCGTTCCAAAACCTCCTTATCGTCGAAGGGATGCCGAACACCGGCGATCTCCTGGTACTTTTCATGGCCTTTGCCTGCAACCAGAATTATATCCTTATCCTTGGCAAACATGCAGGCTGTTCGAATCGCTTCCTCCCGATTGGACTGTACGATTGTTTTTTTCAGATCACCAGGCAGAATTCCTGCCTTCATTTCCTCAATAATGGCCATGGGATTTTCACTGCGCGGATTATCGGATGTGAGAATCACCTTATCGCTGAGTTTACAAGCGATGGCTGCCATTACGGGGCGTTTTGTTCGATCCCTATCGCCACCGCAACCCACTACCGAGATCACCTGCTCTTGTCCGGTACGGAATCGGGCGATCGTCTCCAGTACATTTTGCAGTGCATCGGGCGTGTGGGCATAGTCTACAATAGAGGTGAAGCGAAATCCTGGGATAACCAGTTCGAATCTTCCTTCGGCTCCGGATAGGGAAGAGAGCTTGGTTAAGACCTGATCTTCAGACTCTCCCAACAAACATGCTGAACCGTAAACCGCGAGCAGATTGTAAGCATTGAAATCACCAACCAGTCTAAACCACACCTGTCGACCGGAAACCTCAAGCTCAAGTCCTTCTATAGAGTTGGTCAGAATTCGTGCTCGGTAATCGGCCATCCGGGTCAGGCTGTAGGTATATTTTTTACCCTTACAATTCTGGAGCATTACCGCTCCACGTTTGTCGTCTGCATTAACCAACGCAAATGCTGAAGACCCCACGCCATCAAAAAATCCTTTTTTGGCACGGATGTAGTTATCAAAAGTTCCGTGGTAATCCAGATGGTCGTGGGTGAGGTTGGTGAACACCGCACCGGTAAATTGAAGACCTTCAATTCGTCCCTGCTCTACTGCATGGGAAGACACCTCCATAAAACAATGCGTGCAGTCACTGGCCAACATCTGATCCATCAGTTTATTGATCTGAACGGGATCAGGAGTGGTGTGGGTTGATGGAATTTCCTTATCCACAATTTTATTCACAACTGTGGATAACATTCCGCACCGGTAACCGAGTGATGAGAATAGTTTGTACAACAGCGTGACGACGGTTGTCTTTCCATTCGTACCGGTAACACCAACCAATTTTAATTTTGAGGATGGATTACCATAAAAATTAGATGCCATCACACCCAGTGCCTTCGAAGTATCCTGAACCGTAATCCAGGTTACTCCTTCTAATGATCCTTCAGGATTGGTATCTGCGACGATGACTTTCGCTCCGGAGGCAATAGCCTGCTGAATAAACTGATGGCCATCATGGCTTCTTCCGCGCACTGCAACAAAAACGCATCCCGCTGAAATTTTTCTGGAGTCGAAGACCACTTCCGTAACGGAGACACCGGTGTCACCCGCTGTAGCCGTAAGGTGAACATTGTACAGTATATCCCGCAGCACCTTCATCACAAAGCCAGTCTTAAATAAATACTCGAACCTTTTGAAATTGCAGTGCCTGGACGCAGCGATTGTACTATGACACGGCCATGCCCGCTGTGGTCTACCCGAAGCCCTTCTTTTTCAAGCAGATAAACTGCATCACGGTAGGTCATACCCGACACATCGGGAACCAGACCTCTTACCTGTTTGTTTGATTTCCAGGTCACGGACTTACCATTCTTTCCGGCACGTGCCCACTCTTCTTCGGTGGATGAGTGATTGGAGACCCCAAGCTCGTTGAGAAGGTTGGCGAGCTCTTCCTGTCTTCCGGCTTTAATCACCGGGAAAGCTGACTGATCGGGGGTGGTATTGACCGATGCCATGACCGGATGCAGGGAAAGGTCACGTGAATAAATGTTATCGGCTATCTCTCTGAATACTGGTCCTGCAACGCTGTTACCGGTCTGAAAGGCACCGCGGGGATTGCGTATCAATACAATAGCTGTGTACTTGGGAGCGTGGGCCGGAAAATATCCAACAAAGGAGGTAATCCATCGGTTGGTATAACGACCATTTTCAAACACCTGTGCCGTACCAGTTTTTCCAGCGATTTTGTAATGTGAATTTTTCAGGTTGGTGGCAGTACCATTTTCAACAACACCTTCCAACAGAATGCGCAGGTCAGCGAGTGTTTTATCAGAGCAGATTTTAGGTTGAATGGTTTCAGTTTCAAATTCCTCCACCACTCTGTCGGCCTGCATGATGGAACGGACAAACTTGGGTTTAATCATTTTCCCATCGTTGGCAACTGCATTGTATAAGGTGAGCGTATGCAGGGGGGAAACTTCAAAGCCGTAACCGTGGCTCATCCACGCTAATGTGATTCCACTCCAGGCCTTATCGGTTGGTCTTGTAATCTTCGGCACCGATTCTCCCTGGATTTGCAAACCGAGAGGTTTGGCCATTTTGAGTTCATCTACATAGGTGAGGAATTTCTTAGGGTCAGAACCAAAGTGACGGTCTGCCAACTTAGCCATGGCAATATTGGAGGAATGCTCAAAGGCTTCACGAATGGTGATCCTGCCAAAACCACCATCCTCATGGTCACGAATCTTTATTTTATAAAACTCAAAAACACCATTACCTGTTTCAATCTGATCAGAGATTTTAACCGGCGTACCTTCCAGCATAGCAATCATGGTCACCAGTTTGAAGGTTGAACCAGGCTCGAAGGAACCACGGACTGCGTGGTTAAAGTCTTCTGCATAGTATTCACCATACCGGCTCAGGTTGGAGATTGCTCTGATTTCTCCCGTCTTAACCTCCATGACCACCACGGTTCCCTGATCGGCCTCATGTTTGGCCATGGCACGATGAAGGCTGGTTTCGGCTACATCCTGCAGGTTGACATCCAGCGTTGTTTGCACGTCAAATCCTTCTTCTGCCTTTTTATTGTTGGCATCGAATACTGGCTTCCATGTGCCACCACCAATCTTTTGGAAGAGGGCTTCACCCTGAACACCACCAAGCTGACGGTTGTAGGAATATTCAATACCAGCGCCATTTCCATTTTCATTTACAAATCCGATGGTCCGACGGCTCAGTTCACTGAAAGGCCTGTAACGCACTTCTGATTTTTCAAAAATGACTCCACCCTTGTATCGACCCAATCGTACGATGGGCCATTTCATCATTTCCTTTTTGGAATGGTGGTTGATTTGTTTTCGGTTGAGGGTTAAGTATTGTTTGTTGCCTGCACGGGCATCGATTATCATCTCACGGTAATCGCGTGCCGAGCGGTCTTTAAAATGAAGCGACAGCATTAAAGCGAACGAATCAATGCCCTTTCGGAATTCATCCTGGCGAACAAGGGTTGGATCCATCGCCATGCGATAAAAAGGAAGGCTGGTTGCCAATAAGCTGCCATTATCACTGTAGATGTTGCCACGTGTTGGCTCTACCTTCATCCAGGAGAATGTCACCTGCTCGCCAAGCTTGGACCATTTTTCACCTTCCACCACCTGAACATGCCCAATTCGTGCTGCTACACAGATCGCGAAGATGACCACACAGATGAAGGCCACCCTTACCCGAACAAGTATGGATTGCTTAATATTCATCCGGGTCGATTTCAATTTTATAGGGCGGCGACATGCTCTCCTCCAATCCCTGTTCTTTGACTTTTTTTGCTACTTCACTTTGCTTACTGGCGAACATAAGCTCTGCCTTGAGTGTGGTGAAGTCAGCGCGCAGGTCTTCGACTTCGGTCTGCGCGCGGTTGATGTCACGGATGGTTTGCTCTGCGTAGTGTGTGTTGCCGATGTACAGCAAACCGATAATAAATATGAATGCAATTCGGGGCAGATGTCGCACCGGGAAACCAGACTCGAAATACCGCTCCAGCCTCAGCTTCTGCTCCACACCGGAGAAGATGCTTTTACCCGACTGGATTCGGGTTTCGGTTTCCTGATTTTCTCTGTACGTATTCTCTGCCATAGCAGCTTTTATACTTTTTCTTTTTTATCTAATGTTCTCTCGGCAATCCTTAGTCTGGCACTTCTTGCCCTACTGTTTTCTGCGACCTCCTGGTCGCTGGCAACCATTGCTTTTCTGGTTACCGGCTCAAAAGGCCTGATCAGATTGCCGAAAAAATCTTTTTCAATTTTGCCGTAGACATTTCCGGATTGAATGAAATGTTTCACCATCCGGTCTTCAAGGGAGTGGTAACTCATTACCACCAGGCGACCACCTGGAGCAATCAGCGAAGCACATTGTTTTAATAATGCTTCTAGAGCACCCATTTCATCGTTCACCTCTATCCGAAGCGCCTGAAACACCTGAGCAAGCCACTTATACTCTTTACCTCGTGGTGCCAGACCTGAAACTGCCGCAAGCAGATCGGAGGTCATTTTATATGGATGACTCTTCGCTTGCTGATTTCTCCACTGGACTAACCTTGCAGCCGTGGTCTTGGCATTTCGGATTTCTCCGAACATACCCAACAGACGATGGAGATGGGCCTCATCAGAAGTATTGAGAATGTCTGCAGCGGTTTTCTTTGCGGACTGATTCATTCGCATATCCAGCGGACCTTCAAACCTGGTGGAAAATCCACGTTTAGGTTCGTCGATCTGATGGGAGCTGATGCCGAGGTCGGCGAGAATTCCGTCGAGTTTGGTGACACCTTGGTCGCGCAGGACTTTTTCTAATTCCTTGAAGTTTGCCTTGCAAAATTTGAAAGAACGACCTTGGATCTGTGCGGCCTGCCTTTCGGCATCTTCATCCTGGTCGAAGGCGAACAGTTTACCTGTTGTCAGCTTCTCCAGGATTGCGATGCTATGGCCACCGCCGCCGAAGGTGACGTCGGCATAGACGCCATCCGGCCTGATCCTCAGGGCTTCAAGACATTCTTGGAGCATGACCGGCCTGTGGTAGTTCCGGGTTACCGTGGGTTGCTCAGCGTTGTTCACTGGTGGTGCCCTTAGTAATCCTGGAACCGGCGCGGTTACTCATTCAAATGCTTTTCCGCCAGTTTGGACAACTCACCTGGGTCACTGATTAGGTGCTTCTCGTAGACAGAAGGGTTCCACATCTCAACTTTACTTCCTGTACCGACGAGGATGGCATCCTTATCGACCTGGGCGTAACCCAGCAGGTGTCGAGGTATCAACATCCTGCCGTTTCCATCCAGTTCCACCGTTACCACGCCGGAGAGGAAATTCCTCTGTAGCGCGCGGTTTTCCTGCTGGAATTCGTTGAGTGCGGAAATTTTCGAGAAGACCTTTTTGAACTCCACCATTGGATAGATGATGAGGCAAGGTTCGAAACCCTTGCGGACAACAAGTTCCTGGTTGCCCTCCTCGGGCAACTGGGACTTGATCCGCGAAGGCAGGACTAACCTGCCTTTGGCGTCAAGCTTGCATTCATATTCACTGGTGAAGAAAGTCATAGACTGTAGTGGTTGTCATTTCCTCCTCTAAGCAAACATAAGGATAAACTAACCACTTTCAACCACTTTCAACCACTTTTTTACATTTTTAACCACAAAATCCGATAAATCATCCCTTTTTCGGATGTTTTATGATTTGGATCACACCTTTGGCCAAAGGGTGCATTAGCTAATTTTGAAAGGACTTGGGTTTTTTAGGGCTTCTTGGATGGTTTCTACATCGAATAATGGGTCCCTATGGGACCCCACCCCTCATGCTTATCCGGGCAATAATTAATGGGTCCCATAGGGACCCATTATTTTTAACGCACCAATTAAAAATCAGTGCAGGGTCCCATAGGGACCCATTGTAATCTTCCAATGTCTGAAATAATTAATGAGGCCTAACGAGTCCATCCCCCCACGAAATCATAACAAGTGCATAAAAACATCTCGGATGTTAAAAATAGAATCGAAGGTCCCAGCGGGACCTATTGTATTTAACGCACGAATATAAATTCATGTATGGGTCCCATAGGGACCCATTATTTTTAACGCACTAATTAAAAATCAGTGCAGGGGTCCCATAGGGACCCATTGTAATCATCCAATGTCTGAAATAATTAATGAGGCCTAACGAGACCATCCGCCCACGAAATCAAACCAAGGGCGTAAAAACATCTCGGATGTTAAAAATTGAATCGAAGGTCCCAGCGGGACCTATTGTGTTTAACGCACGAATATAAATTCATGTATGGGTCCCATAGGGACACATTATTTTTAACGCACTAATTATAAATCAATGCAGGGTCCCATAGGGACCCATTGTAATCTTCCAATGTCTGAAATAATTAATGAGGCCTAACGAGTCCATCCACCCACGAAATCATAACAAGTACATAAAAACATCTCGGATGTTAAAAATTGAATCGAAGGTCCCAGCGGGACCTATTGTATTTAACGCACGAATATAAATTCATGTATGGGTCCCATAGGGACCCATTATTTTTAACGCACTAATTATAAATCAATGCAGGGTCCCATAGGGACCCATTGTAATCTTCCAATGTCTGAAATAATTAATGAGGCCTAACGAGACCATCCGCCCACGAAATCATAACAAGTGCATAAAAACATCTCGGATGTTAAAAATAGAATCGAAGGTCCCAGCGGGACCTATTGTATTTAACGCACGAATATAAATTCATGTATGGGTCCCATTGGGACCCATTATTTTTAACGCACCAATTAAAAATCAGTGCAGGGTCCCATAGGGACCCATTGTAATCTTCCAATGTCTGAAATAATTAATGAGGCCTAACGAGACCATCCGCCCACGAAATCATAACAAGTGCATAAAAACATCTCGGATGTTAAAAATAGAATCGAAGGTCCCAGCGGGACCTATTGTGTTTAACGCACGAATATAAATTCATGTATGGGTCCCATAGGGACCCATTGTAATCTTCCAATGTCTGAAATAATTAATGAGGCCTAACGAGTCCATCCACCCACGAAATCAAACCAAGGGCGTAAAAACATCTCGGATGTTAAAAATTGAATCGATGGTCCCCTCTCACAAACCAAACCGAAGAAATCAAATAACCTTTTGATTTTCCTGAGCTCAAAGCAGCCAAAAGCCAAAAACAAATTAATCCACAATCAGTCCTGCGCACCAACCATATTGGGTGGCCGACGGACCTTGGTCTTCTGCTCAAAAGCATAAGCCATTTCAATCAATTTTGGTTCCGACCATGCCTCGGCAAAAAATGAAAGTCCTACCGGCAACCCGGAAACAAATCCGCATGGCACGGTAATGTGCGGATAACCCGCCATCGCCGCAGGACCAGAAAAGCCATATCCCGTAGAATAATTTCCATTCACATGGTCCGTACATCCTGCCGGTCCATAAGAAGGTCCGCAAATGGCGTGCAATCCGAATTTTTTAAGCGTTTCATCAATCGCACCCCGCGAAGTATTCACAACATTTTTCAAAGCCTTCAGATACGCCTCATCCGTCAAACCACCCTTCGACTGACTCTCCACCAAAATATTCTGACCAAAAATTGGCATCGCCGCGTCTCGGTGCTGCTCATTAAAAGCTATCAACTGCTCCAAAGTCTTCACCTTTCCATTGGCTGTGGATAAATATCGATTCAATCCATCCTTGAACTCATACAACAATAAGGTATACTCGTCCGACCCTACTCCCTTCATCAACTCTAAGAAATCCACCTCCACAACTTCTGCCCCAGACTCCGTCAAAGCATTAATTGCCGAAGCAAAGAGAACGTCAACTTTTTCATTACGCTTCAAATACGATCGTTCAATACCAATTCGCTTACCCTTCAACCCTTCCGGATTTAGGAATGCAGTATAATCATCGTGCTTTTTATCATTCGATAGCGCCGTAGCTGAATCGGCTTCATCTGTTGCAGCCAACAATCCGAGCATCGCCGCAGCATCTGCCACCGTTCGGGCCATCGGTCCAGCCGTATCCTGCGTCGCTGAAATGGGTATGATGCCAGTACGACTCCACAAGCCAACCGTTGGCTTGATGCCCACAACTCCATTCATGGATGCCGGACACACGATCGAACCGTTTGTCTCCGTTCCAATGGCCACTACACAAAGGTTTGCTGACACCGCCGCGCCCGAACCTGAACTCGATCCACATGGATTACGGCTGAGCTCGTACGGATTGCGAGTCTGACCTCCCCTGCTGCTCCATCCACTGGATGACTGACTCGACCTGAAATTGGCCCATTCACTGAGATTGGTTTTTCCAAGAATTACCGCACCCGCTTCACGTAGTTTTTTAATTATGAATGCATCACGCTTCGGAACATTTCCCTCCATGGCAATGCTTCCTGCCGTGTTCAGCATCTTTCCTGCTATGTCAACATTGTCTTTGACCAATACAGGCATTCCGTGCAACAGTCCCCTGTCTTTTCCTTCTGCCATTTCCTTATCCATGGCAACGGCATCGGCCATGGCATCAGGATTGATTTCAATCACGCTTCGCAACTGTGGGCCGCTATGGTCGACGGCTGAAATTCGATCGAGATAAAGTTTGGTGATGTTGGCACTTGTCGCGCGCCCTGATTTGAACTGCGCCCTTAACTGTGCTACGGTGACTTCATTCAACTCAAAGTCATCAGGATGAATTTGTGTATCCCGATCACTGCCAGGCATTACCGGACGGTTACAGGATTGCAGCCAAACGGGCAACACTAAAACACCTTTAGCAGCCAAACCAAAGAATTGCCTTCTTTCCATATCCTAAAAATTTATGTTCAGTTTCGTTCGATTCAATGCCTTCAAAGGCCAGTAACAGTGAACTCTACCCGGCGGTTTGCTGCACGCCCCACCTCTGTATCATTGCTTTCGATCGGCTTAGTCTCACCGAATCCCTTAGCGGCCAACCGATTACGGTCCACACCCTGCCCTACCAGATAGTCGACCACCGATTGTGAGCGTCCTTGTGAAAGGGTTAGGTTGTACTGATCGCTACCCTGACTGTCGGTGTGACCCTGGATTTCAATTCGGACTGATGGATTTTCCTTTAGAAAAGAGACAACCTTACCAAGCTCCACCGAAGACTCTTTTTTTAAAGTTGTCCGATCGTAATCGAAGTAAATGTTTTTCAACCGCACAACAGCTCCTACTTCGATTGGCCGAACAGCTAAATTTTTTTCAATCAATGCAACTCGTTCCTCTTTGTAATCAACACTATCATAAAGGGAGAGGTATCCCGATAAACCTAATGTGAAATAATATCGCGCGGCCTGATCAACCTCCATTTTGTAGCTCCCCCCATCAGACCGAACAACCGACGAAAAACCGGATTTGCTACGTACTCGAACATCAGCCACCAGCGGCATCTTGGTTTTGGCATCAAAAACTTTCCCTGCAATAACCATAGGTGTCTTTTCAGGCTCCAAACGAACTTCAGCTCGGATGGTTGAATCAGCACTCATATGGGGAATAAATATGGTTTGTTCAAAAGCCTTGAATCCTTGCACAAAAGATCGAATGGTCATCGATGGACTTTCAGCAATATTCGATTTAAAATTTCCCGATCCGTCTGACTTAAGTTTCAGACTTGGATGATCTGGAATAATTATTTCAACCTCCCCTTGCAAAGGCTGTCCTGATTTCGAATTGAGTATCTGTCCCTCCAGGGTGACGTTGATGTTTTTAGGGACCATCACGAAAATATCCAGATTTCCTCCATCCTGCCGGCTCAACGAACGTGCCGTATAGACATTTCCAGCGTCGTCCATTGAAAAATAATCATCCTCCGCAGTCGTATTTATGGGTTTACCCAGATTGGTGACCTCACCGAAATTATTCCAGGTGTCATCCAGGCGCACAGTTTTATACATATCCACCGACCCCTGGCGTCCAGGCACTATGCGATCACTGGCAAAAAATAATGTCTTTTGATCCGGTGAAATAAACGGACCAAACTCATCGGCCCCTGTACTCAACTTCAACTTTACAGGCTTTGTCCAAAGCCCGTCAGGCCCTAAATGACTGACGTATAAATCACTTTTTATGCTACCTGCAACCTCAGAAAAATACATGATCAGGTGCTTCCCATCTGAACTAATGGTCGCTCCGCTGAACCGACCCCTGCTCATGGTTTCAAAATCAGGAATCCTCAACGCTTGAAAACCACCGCCCGCCCCAACGATCGAAAAGCCTGGTTCATTTTTATTTCGACCACCACGAATCAATACCGATCCATCGTGCAAAACCTGGAACACCTGATTTTGGCGACTCTGATTAAAAGGCGAAGAAAGGTGAACCGGTGCAGACCAAATACCTTTAGGATCTTTGGTGCTTTTCCAGATGTCCTGACTTGACTCTTTTCCGTAGGTATTTTCCGGATGATTCTGAACAAAAAAATAAAGCGTGTTGCCATCCGGCGCGATCACAGGCGCGGCATCATGATAAAATGAGTTGACTGCAGCCAATTTCTGCAACTGATACCTTCTTCCGGTGGGTTGTGCCCCTGCGATTAAAACCAACAAGGAAAACAGTCCAAAAAGAAAATATCTCGTCACTTCAAAAAAGTTGATGGATAGACCAAATTAAATCGGCAGACCTAAAAATCCTCTTCCACTCATCTGAATGGCCATAAGGATCAACAAGCCGGCAAGCACATTATAAATAAGTACCCTCCTGTGTTTTTTGGCATCATCGGTAAGGTTTTTGGTAGTAACCCGTGAGAGGGTAATTAAGATAACCGCAATGATCATGGTGGTGATGTGCTCTACCAACCAGTAACGCGTGCCTGGATCTTTCATGGAGGCTGCTGAGAAAATAACTGCAGGACTAATACCATATAAAACCAATCCCAGGATCAGCTGGGTATGGGCCATAATTAACAACCAAACCGATAATTTTTCGTCCAATGGACCAAATGACTTGCCTTGCACCAATGCAATAATGGAACGGTAGATGGTAACGAGCATGGCAATCAGAACGAAGTACCTTACAGTTGAATGAAAAAGTAGCGTGAGAGAATAAAGTGAATTCATATTTTACGGTGTTAAAAGACTAAATTAAGTCTTTTGAAGGAAACCTTGAACAGCTAGAATTCAGCCACATCCAATAACCCACCCGATCAGGTATGGAAAGAAGATATTTTCTCAAAACAGCCGGATTGTTTTCAGCGTCACTGATGACCAGCAACCTGCCGGTGATTGCAGGACCCTTCACGGAGCAGGATCGATTGAGCGGCATCCCTACCGATAAAAAACTTGATCCCATGTGGATCAAAAGTTTGTTTCAAAGAGGCAATCCTACTACGTATCGCGCAAGTCGAAAAGAGCTTGATTTTATCGGAATGCCGGTCGGTGGACAGTTTACCGGCACATTGTACTTAGGCGGAGACGGTCGCCTTTGGCTTTGGGATATTTTTAATGACAATCGTGAAGGGATAGAACCAAAGCGCGTGCCATGGGACACCGAGGTGCACGCAGGAAAAACAATTCGATCGCGCGACGGAGCAGCCTATGTAGCACCGGCGAAGGACATTCGACCAGTAGAACAAGGATTTGCTTTTAAAATTTCCCAAGGCACCAAAACATGGATTAAAACCCTTGAAAAGAAAGACTGGGAGGAAATAATTTTCGCTGCTTCCTATCCGGTAGCCAACATAAAGTATGTGGATAAAAATCTTCCTGTTGAAATCGAAGCCGAAGTCTTTACGCCCTTTATTCCACTTAATGTAGATGACTCTGGACTTCCTCTGACCCTTTATCGGTTTCGACTAAAAAATATTTCTGATAAAAAAATAAAGGTCAGCATAATTGGTTGGTTGGAAAATAAAACAGGAATCAAAAATCCTGAATGGGTTACCAACCGGAGTAATCGGACTTTTAGCACCGAGGATGGTCGTGGCGTAATAATGCAGGTTTCAGGAAAAGAAGATTTATTGAAAACACCTGACTTTGGAACCATGACAATTATAGGCTTTAATAAAAAAGCCCAAACGAATACTCAATTAATTCTACCGGTTGAATCCTCATCTTTTAATTCAAAAAATTCCGATCCACATTTAAGTAATCCCAATGAAGCAGCAATCGGTTCGGTGACCATCGACCTTGAATTGATGCAAGGCCAAACAACCAAGGAAACCTTTGGTCTGACCTGGCATTTTCCAAACCTTGCCTTCAAAGAAATTCCCGAGACCGGCCGTTACTATGCGTCAAAATTTAAAGATGCACAAGCTGTCGCTGAGTACACCTCCAAAAATTTAGATCGACTGATCAATAAAACCCTTGCATTTAAAAATTGCTGGTATGATTCCACGCTTCCGCATTGGTTCCTGGAAAGAACATTGATCAACACCTCCTGTTTGCAAACCACAACAGCGCATCGAATGTCGGACGGACGATTTTATTTCTGGGAGGGGGTGGGCTGTTGTCCGGGCACCTGTACCCATGTATGGCAATACGCGCAGGCAGGTGGCCGTCTGTTCCCAGCCATGGAAAAAGAAATCAGAGAACGCATTGACCTGGGAAAATCTCTTCAGCCCGACGGCAGCATGTGGTACCGGTGTGAAGCCGATAGGCGTCCGGCAGTCGATGGTCAGGCAGGAACCATCCTTAGATTTTACCGTGAACATCTGATGAGTGCCGATGACCAGTTCCTCCGAAAAAATTGGCCCTCGATCAAAAAGACGATTGAGTTTTTAATGTCGCTTGATAAAAATGGTGATGGCATGGAGGACACACCTGTTGAAAATACCCTGGACGCCATGTGGGGTGGTGAAATTGCATGGATCGTTGGATTGTGTATTGCAGCGGTCTCAGCCGGTGAAAAAATGGCAGAAGAGGCAGGCGACCAGTTATTTGCAGTACAGTGTAAAAACTATGTCAACCGAGGAAAGTCAAACATGGAAAAGTACCTGTTCAATGGAGAGTACTTCATTCACCGTCCAGATGAAAAAACGGGGAGACAAAAAATCGGGTCATACAATACGTGTCATATCGACCAGGTATATGGACAAAGCTGGGCGCACCAGGTGGGGTTAGGAAGAATCCTTGACCGCGTGCAAACCTTGTCTGCATTGAAGGCTTTATGGAAATACAATTTCACACCAGATGTCGGGCCATACATTAAAGACCACACCGGAGGAAGACCCTATGCACTGGCAGGGGAAGGCGGCATGATCATGAACAGCAATCCCGGCAATGAAGAGAAACCCTATGGAGACGAAGTAACCTGGCAAATGGGCTATTTCCACGAATGTATGAGCGGATTTGAGCACCAGGTTGCCTCCCATATGATGGCAGAGGGCATGATTGAGGAAGCGCTTGTATTGACACGAATGATTCACGATCGGTACCACGCTTCAAAACGCAATCCTTTTAATGAAATCGAATGTAGTGATCACTATGCGCGGGCGATGGCCAGTTATGGAACCTTTATTTCAGCATGTGGTGTACATTACCATGGACCGAAAGGCATTTTAAAAGTCAATCCCAGACTTAAAAATGAAGGTGCTTTTAAGGCTGCGTTCACCACAGCAGAGGGATGGGGAACCTACAGCCAGGAACAAACCGATAATGGATTAAAAGTTTCAATTCGTATAGTGCATGGAAAGCTAATGATCAACGAGTTGGTCACCGACTTGGACAAACCATCCAAACAAATTGTCGGGCGATTGAATGGAAAGACCATTGAACTAATTCCATCTGCTGATGAAAGCGGTGCAGTTCATTTCAACCATTTGAATATTTCAGAGGGCGAAGAATTGGTGGTTTCGTTTGGTTAGGTGAGGAATATTATAGAATGGGTCCCGATGGGACTCCATCTCGCATCCAAATCCGAGCAATAAAAATTGCTCCCGATGGGACCCCATCTCGCATCCAAATCCGAGCAATAAAAATTGCTCCCGATGGGACCCCATCTCGCATTTTAATCCGAGCAATAAATAATGGGTCCCATAGGGACCCATTATTTTTAACGCACTCATTAAATATTATGTGCCGGGTCCCATAGGGACCCACTATTTTTAACGCACTCATTAAATATTATGTGCCGGGTCCCATAGGGACCCACTATTTTTAACGCACTCATTAAATATTATGTGCCGGGTCCCATAGGGACCCACTATTTTTAACGCACTCATTAAAATTATGTGCCGGGTCCCATAGGGACCCACTATTTTTAACGCACTCATTAAAATTATGTGCCGGGTCCCATAGGGACC
>VGMW01000008.1 GCA_016866235.1 Bacteroidota bacterium | reverse complement strand
TCTTCAAAAAGGTCATTTTTAGTCATTTTTAAAGCTTTTTTTCCTTCAATTGGTTGATTGGTCAAGGATAGGACTTGGGGGGTAACTTGGGGGGTAACTTGGGGGGTGATCTTTTCGGATGTCGGGAAAACTATCCTCAAAAAATTTTCGGAGAATTTGAAGCAACTTTTTTCAAAGTGATTTAAAATTCTTGGAATCCCTGACCCCAGTTGTTCCTCAAGGTCCAAGTCCTTGTATATCCGCATCAATTCCTTGTTGCGAGGAATTGAAAAGCCTTCAAAAAACTCTTCCTCACTTAAGCCCTCTGGCAGTGAGCCAGTGGAAGTTATTTCAATTCTATCTAAAAATATTTCAACCTTAGGTGGAATCTCCCTTGTGTAATCATTGTGAATGATAGCATTAATGATGGCTTCTCTAATAGCTATCGGATTCCACAACCGCTGTTCATGCCTTTCCCTGGAGGTAATAGTAGCTATGGTGCGATTTTCCAGTTCTACCTTTTCCAAAATACTTTTAGTTGCCTTTATTAGAGAGCAAAATCCGTATTCATTACTTTCAATAAGGTTTGCTCTATTGAGACCGCCGTATTTAGCCACTTTTATTGAAAGGGTATTTTCGTCTGATAGTAGGAATGCAGCGTAATTCAAAGCGCCCTTCTCCGTTAATAATTCCAAATTCCTCTTAAATGGCTTGCTCAATGGTTTTCCTTTTTCCTCATAATAAATTCTGAGTTGTTCAAACGTAAGTTTTTGCTGACAAGACTTTATTTTTCTTATTGAATTTCTGGTCCGAGTTGAAAAAAGTTTATCGATTAAGGATTGCGTCATGGGTTCTGAGGCGCTACCAATCCTCATGTAGCAGCCCTTCTCTGTCATTCCAAATTTTCTTTTGAAGTATGGTTTTTCACTTCCGGCTGCAACATTGATTTTGATAATTGTTTTGCCTGATTTCTTCTCTGTCAACACATCAAATAAGCCTAGTACTGAAGGAGATATGTTGTTTTTTATCCTATCCTTTATTTTCAACATCACATTGTCAGCGTCTTTTACTCCTAGCAGTTTTCCGTTTTTATGATAGCCTATGAATATTTTTCCTCCGCCTGGGTGATTCAAAAACGCTATGACCTCTTTTTCAAGATCCACCTCTTGATTCACTTCCTGTTTTAATTCAATTCGATTTGATTCTTGCATAATTCTCCTAAATAGGATTATGCTAGTTGAATAAATTACGCTGGAATTTTAAGCGTGAATTCACCCTTTTTAATTCAAGAAAAATCTTCTGACTTCCGGAGAAAGAGTCAGGCTGTAGATTCAAAAAAAATACTCTAATACAGCTTTTTGGCTAATCCTCTTTTTTCAAAAAAAATACAACCAGGCCTGTCATTAACAGACCTGGTTGCAACTGCTGAACCGTGCGCTTTATCTTGAGAGTACGATTGGTTTAACCTTATTTTCCTCGAGGGTTTTCATGAAGGCGGAAAGTTCACCGGCCAATAGTTTTTTGAAATCTTCGGTCGCCTTAACGAGTTGACCACTCAGTTGTTGATAAACCTGAACATGTTGGTCGGCCGGTTTGAAGTCCGCCGTGGCAACTGCACCTGCGAGGTAACCCATTTTTCCTGCCAGCATATCCGGATAACGGCAATCATCTTGTCCGGTACCGGTGAACTTTAACTGGATCAATTGGCTCTCAATATTCATCAGTGCTGTGTCTAACTTTTGAGTAGCAGGAATGAGTTTTCTAAGCTCAGGTTTTGTCTTAAAAACATCACTCAAATCGTACAACTGTCTTCTGATGAGCTCTGTTTCATTCACAATGCCAACCATCTTGTTCAGGTCATCATGGATTTTCTTTAACAGATCCTGCTGCTGTTTAATATCCTCCAGGCTTCCATCGGAATTAGGATCTTTCAGAACCTCCAGGCTTGATTGAAAGGTTTGTTTTCCGGTTACCATAGACACATTGTATTTCCCTGGAGCCACCAGATAGGTTTTGAAAGGGTAAGCAATGTAAGGCGCACGGGTACGATTTTTATCAAGCGGCACCCAGTCTGCTGCCGTTGGATGGGTACGCATCACGAACGGCTTAATACTCTTGCCTTCCAGGTTCCACCAAACACGGTTGAAACCAGTCTTTCCCTTTTCCTTGAAGACCTTGACGGTATCTCCCGCTGTAGAGGTAATGTAAATTTTAACGCTGTCCTTGTCCGACGCAGTATAATAGCTTATTGACGCGCCATAGGGTGGATCATCGCCCCATGATGGCTCCGGCATAAACTGCAGGTTAGAGGTCTTTGGTTGAAAGCGGTAGGTGGCATGGGGCGTAAATAATTTTGATGTAGTGCCAGCATCAAATTCCTGAATAGGGGTGAGGTCATCTAAAATCCAAATCCCTCGTCCATAAGTTCCCAGCACCAAATCATTGAAGTGCTCCTGTACTTCAATCCAATAGTAAGGAGTCGGCGGAAGATTATTCATAAACGTCTGCCAATTTTCACCGTCATCAAATGACACGTAAAGTTTGGTTTCGGTTCCGAGGTACAACAACCCTTTTCGTTTCGGATCTTCCTTGATGCTCCGGCAATAGTTCAGATTACCACCTTCAATGCCCTTGGTGATTTTCTTCCAGGTTTTTCCATAGTTATCGGTGCGATAAACGTACGGCTGAAAGTTGCCAACCTCATGCAGATCAACCACCAGATACGCTTTGCCTTCCTGATAACGCGAAGCCTCAATATTCCTAACCGTTCCAAGCGGTGGAAGCTCAGGCAAATTTTTAGTCACATTGGTCCATTCCTTACCGTTGTTCAGGCTCACCTGAACCAATCCGTCGTTGGATCCTGTCCAAAACAATCCCTGCTTTAGTGGCGATTCTTCAAAAGCATATATAACGTTGGCATACTCTACACCTATGTTATCTGGCGTTAATCCACCCGATAACTGTTGTTTGCTTTTGTCGTTCATGGTTAGATCGGGGCTGATCACCTCCCAGCTTTGTCCGCCATTGTTTGAGCGGTGTACCATTTGGCTGGTGGCGTAAACTGTATTGTGATCATGGGGTGAAATCAGAAATGGAAAGGTCCACTGAAAGCGGTACTTAACTTCTGCTGCCGGGTGTCCGGCCACATACTCGGGCCAGATTTCAACCTGTCTGAATTGACGATTTTTTTCATTGTATTTCACCACCACCCCACCAACGGCACCCGTGCCGCTGGCTGTGGACCAGATAACATTTGGATCAACCGGATCGGGTGTCGCAAACCCGCTTTCACCACCGCCGACTTCATGCCACATCCCGGTTGAAATGGCGGGAAAACCAGACCATGAACTTTGTCCGCTTCGGCTTGGACCACGCATGGATGGGCCATCCTGTCGGTTGGTTAAAACATTGTACGGAATGTTGTTGTCGACGGTAACGTGGTAAAGCTGAGCAATGGGAAGTGCAATTCGGCTCCATGATTTACCGCGATTTTCGGTAATTGAAACACCTCCATCATGAGCTACAATTTGTCGGTTTCCATTTCCTGGATCAATCCAGATATCGTGGTTATCGCCATAGGGCTGTGATTTGAAATCACCGGTTTCTAAAGTCCTACCTCCATCGATGCTGGTAAAGAATCCGTAGGTAGCAAAATAGATTTCATTGGCATTATCCGGCGAGGCAGCGCAGCGTGTGTAATAGGCTTGTCGGCCTGACATATTACGGTCAGCACTCATAAGCTTCCAGGATTTTCCATTGTCATCGGAGCGCCAGAGTTCACCATTTTCAATTTTATCTCCGATTTTCTCTACTCCGTCGCCAGTTTCAATAAGGGCATAGACGCGGTTGGGATCGGCAGCTGTGGTGGTCAACGCAATTTTGCCCACAACGCCCTCGGGCAGACCGTTGCCTTTAAGTTTTGTCCAGGTTTCTCCACCGTCGGTTGAGTGGTAGAGGCCGCTGCCTGGTCCGCCGCTGGTGCGGTTCCAAGTTCTCAGCGATAGTTGCCAGGCTCCTGCAAACATGATTCTTGGGTTGGCGGTATTCATGACGATATCAGAGATGCCGGTTTGTTCATCAATAAAAAGAACCTGTTTCCAGTTTTTTCCTCCGTCTATGGATTTCCACAAGCCGCGATCTTTTTGTGGCCCATAGGCATGGCCCACAGCGCCTATATATAAGACATCCGGATTGGATGGATGAACCAGGATCCTTGAAATTCTTCCAGTGTTTTCCAATCCGATGGGTTGCCAGGTTTCACCTCCATCGGTGGATTTATACATTCCATTTCCTATAGAAACATTGGAACGGATAAAGCTTTCACCCGTTCCGGCGTAAATAACCATGGGATCTGAAGGGGCCGCGGCAAGTGCACTGACCGACGCAACATTTTTATCGTCAAACACCGGCTTCCATTGAAGTCCGGCATCGGTAGTTTTCCAAAGTCCCCCTGTGGCCGCTCCGGCAAAATAGACCTGATCATTTCCAGGTATTCCAATGGCGCATGAAACCCTGTTGCCAATTGGGCCAATGTGTCTGAATCTCAGCGGACCGAGCTCTTCTTTTTTTATCGTTTGGCCTGTTGCCTCAATAAAAAGCAAAGCAAGTACAGTGAAGAGATGAGGAAGATGCTTCATGGGTATCGATTTAGTTGGTACAGAACCTAAAACTAATCCAATTCCTTTATCCTATAAAGGGCTTTGACCTAAATCAGGGGTGGTGGTGTTTGTCTTTTTTGCGGCTAAGGCGGTGAAAAATTTCAAGGCACACCCATGCATCGGTTGCAGCGTACTGAATTTGTTTCTCTGAAAGATTTTTAACCTCCCAATTTGAAGTTTGAGCACTCTTTGAAATCCGGATACCAAGGAGAATGGCTGCCAACTTTCTTAATCCTTCAACCTCCAGTCCTTTCTGCTTGGCTAAAGTCGCCAGTTCAATGAAGCCAGCAGGTTCAAACATTTTGATTTTTTGAAGTGCCTTCAGATCATCACGAATGGCGACCCCACATTTGCTGATGGTTTCATCTTCCAGGATATCGAGCAGTTCCTCCGGGAGTCCGGTATCGTGTAGCCTGATCAGCCATGCTTCACGGTGGGTTGACAGTTGCAGCAATGCGACTCGGTGAAATTGACCTTTTTTAAAAGTTGGTCTCGTCTCCGTATCAAAGCCAAGGATTTTCTCATCCCGGATTTTTCTTAATGCTTTCAGCAGGTCTTCTTCATTTGCGACAACGTGTGACCTTCCTTCAAATGCCCCGTATGGAAGGGTTTGAATTTCTTCACTGCTAACGGAAGAACGGTCTGCAAAAGGATTCAAGCGGATTTAGTTTGAGGATTCTCCTCAGCTTTTGGGATTTTGAAATTTAGGTACGCCATCAAAATGGTCATCAGTGGACTCACAATACAAAAGATGGTATAAGGTGCGTAGGCGAAAGTTGAAATGCCCAGCACCTTTGATTGTGTGGCGCCACAGGTATTCCATGGGATTAATACAGAGGTAACCGTTCCTGAATCTTCTAATGTTCGACTTAGAAGTTCTGGTCTATAACCCCTTTTCCTATACGTATCGGCGTACATTCTGCCGGGCACTGCAATGGCCATGTACTGATCGGATGCTGTAAGGTTAAAAAATACACAAGTGGCTGCGGTGGAGGCAACCAGCGATCCTGTCGAGTGAGCAAACCTGATAATACGTTCTGCGATCACTTCAAGCAGTCCGCATGACTCCATAGCTCCGCCAAACATCATGGCGCACAGGATCAGCCAGATTGTGTTGAGCATGCCGGCCATGCCGCCACTGGTCAGCAATTCAGTGATCATCTGATTTTCTGTGACAATGGAAGTAGTCGATGACATTGCCTTCATAATGGCCATGCCTGAGGAGCGGAAGAAGTTATCGTTGATGCCTGAAATTTGATTGACGATTTCAGGCTGGAACACCACTGCGAATACAGCTCCGAGTAAAGCACCTACCAGTAAAGCTGGTACGGCCGGAATTTTTTTAACGATCATGAAAATAACCAATGCTGGTGCGACAAATAAAATGGGGTTGAGGTTGAAATTGCTTTCAATCACCCGCAGAACAGCTTCGGTATCACCGGCCACCGGGTTAAGGTCAACCATAAAACCTGCAGCGATGTAAACAATTAACGTGATGATAAGTGTGGGCACTGTGGTGTACATCATGAACCTGATGTGGGTGAACAAATCCGTACCAGCCATCGCAGGTGCAAGGTTTGTGGTGTCGCTCAGCGGCGACATTTTATCACCAAAGTATGATCCTGAAATAATTGCACCTGCAATCCAGCCCTCATGAATACCTAAGGTCTTTCCAATTCCCAGCAGAGCAATTCCAACGGTTGCCACCGTACTCCATGAACTGCCGGTAGCCAGAGAGACAATACAGCAAACCATACAGCCAGCGAATAGAAAAATAGTTGGGTTCAGAATTTTAAGCCCGTAGTAAATCATGGCCGGGACAATTCCACTCATAAGCCAGGTGCCGGACAAAGAACCAATGACCAATAAAATCAGTATTGCGCCCATGGCTGAACTGATGCTTTTGACAATACTGCCTTCAATGGTGGACCATGTAGTCCCCGCGCGCCAGGCTACGAGGCCGGCTACAAAGGCTGAAAGCACCAATGCTATTTGGTTCGGACCATCGGTAGCTGATGCGCCAAACACAACAACGTTTGCTCCAAGAAGAGTGATCAGGACTATGATCGGAACCAGAGCAAGTCCTAGGGAAGGTTTAGATTTTACCTGCAAGATTGGTTGGTTTGATGCCCGGGCAATTTAGGAAGGATAAACTTAATTGTTAATCTCTCAGGTGTGGGGTACCTTAGGGAACGTACACTAAAAACCTATTTATGCTTGCCGACTATATCCAACGGAAGGCCCGCAATTCGCGATTTTTCCTTTTTCTGCTGAACTGGCAGCTGTACAGGCTCGTTCCATTTAATGCACCACATGGATTTAAAATTTATCGAATGGGTGAGGATGAGGTTACAACCCTGATACCATTCAAAAAGGTGAATCTGAACCACGTCCGTAGCCTGCATGCCTGTGCTATGGCAACGGCTTCTGAGTTTACCACCGGACTTGCTTTGCTGCAGAAATTGAATGGAAAAAAATATCGGATAATCCTTAAGGAGCTCAGGATGGAGTATC
The DNA here is from genome assembly GCA_016866235.1 of Bacteroidota bacterium. Taxonomy (GTDB): domain Bacteria; phylum Bacteroidota; class Bacteroidia; order Cytophagales; family Cyclobacteriaceae; genus ELB16-189. The sequence continues at coordinate 65,024 of VGMW01000008.1, read as the reverse complement.
ATTTTCAGGGAAAGACAGAGGCCTTTGGAACGTTTAAGGTTACGGATGAATGGCTTGCACAATATGTTTTGAATCCGCTGCAATCAAGTGATTCTGTGGTAGTCCCATGTACTGTTTTTCTTCATGATGTTAATGGAAATAAGCTATCAACCGGTACGGTACACTGGCAAATCAAGCCCTGGTCAAAGGTTCGAACCAAAATATGAGTCAGGCCAAACCAACATTGGTGGTGCTCACCGGTGCAGGCATAAGCGCCGAAAGTGGAATCAAAACTTTCCGTGGTAATGGTGGATTATGGGAGGGTTATCGTGTAGAAGATGTGGCCACGCCAGATGGATGGAGAAAGAATTTTCGTCAGGTTTTACAGTTTTACAATGAGCGGCGTGCCGGCGTGTGCAGGGCTACACCGAACCGCGGTCATTTGATTTTGGCTGAACTGGAATCGGACTTTGATGTGCATATCGTTACTCAAAACGTCGATGACCTACACGAACGGGCTGGGTCGACGCAGATTATCCATTTACACGGAAGTCTATTTAGTGCGCGCAGTACAAAAGATCCGGGACTTACCTATCCAATCAAGGGAGAACGACTCGATGAAGGTGAATTGTGTTCACTCGGTTCTCAACTGAGACCGGATATTGTTTGGTTTGGTGAGGAAGTGCCTTTAATGTATGCTGCTGAAAAGCTTGCCTCCACGGCACAAGCATTTTTGATTGTTGGCACTTCTCTTCAGGTTTATCCGGCTGCCGGACTGATCTGGAGTGTTCCACAAAATGTTCCTGTTTGGGTGGTTGATCCCGGTGATCCGCCAATTGCTTCGCGGCGCAGTGTGCGGTTTTTTCAGGAAGGTGCGGGGTCGGGAATGGAAAAGGTGCGGTTGGACCTTAAAAGTTATTTCAGTCTTTAGGTGATGAGCATTCCGCGCCCCATCTTTACATGCAATGAAAGAACAGCATAATCTGACCATGGGCGATTACGACTACATTGTCATAGGCTCTGGTTTTGGAGGTTCGGTTTCAGCGATGCGGCTGGCTGAAAAAGGTTACTCTGTGCTCGTTCTGGAAAAAGGCAAACGATGGGCCGCGCGTGATTTCCCAAAAACCAACTGGAATCTTCGTAAATACTTATGGATTCCGCTGCTTCGCTTTTTTGGTTTTCTGAAGCTTGATTTTTTCAGTCAGGTATTTGTGCTGTCGGGTGTTGGCGTTGGAGGTGGATCTTTGGTTTACGCCAACACACACATGATGCCCAAGGAGCCTTTCTACCATCATCCTGGCTGGAAAGATCTAGCCGACTGGAAAAAAATTCTTCCTGCGTTTTTTGAGAAGGCCAGATTTATGTTGGGAAGCTCTCGATATGAAAAAACAAATGTTGAAGATGATGTTTTGGCTGAAGTAGCCCGTGACCTTGGAAGAGAGAACACCTATTCAAGGGTTGATTATGTTGGTGTTTATCTGGGAGACCCTGGCCGCTCCACCGATCCCTATTTTTCCGGACTCGGACCTATGCGTAAGGGCTGTACCGAATGTGCGGGTTGTATGGTAGGATGCCGTCATGAAGCAAAAAATACGTTGGACAAAAATTACCTATGGTTTGCGGAGAAAATGTTCGATGCAACCATAGAACCTGAAACAGAAGTGAAGTCCATTGAATTCTCTGAAAAAGATTCAACCTATTCTATAAAAGCACATCAAGGTTTGGGTCTTAGAAAGAAGGAAGTCATGTATAAATCAAAAGGCGTGGTGGTTTCAGCAGGCGTATTGGGCACTTTACGTTTGTTGTTGAATCAAAAGCATGTTTTAAAAACCATGCCCGGGCTCTCCGATTCACTGGGAGAAAATCTGATGACCAACAGCGAAATGCTTAGTGGGGTAGTGGCGGCCGATCGAAAACTAAATCATGGACTTGCCATCAGTTCCATTTTCGATCCCGATGAAGACACCCATATTGAATTGGTAAAATTTCCAGACCACTCCGGATCCATGCTACGGCTTGCTGTACAAGCTGCCGGTCCGGGGTCTCCGCCTGTTCGTTTCGCTAAAATGTTGGGAAACATCTTACTTCATCCATGGGATTTCCTTCGATCCGTTTTGGCGAGAAACCCTGCGCGGAACTCCGTGATTCTGTTGATCATGCAAACGCTCCACAGCTCAATGAAAATGGGTATCAGAAAAGGGCTGACAGGGTGGAAGCTATTTATTCGCCAAGAGAAGGGTGGTAAGGTTCCCAGTTACATTCAGTCCGGTCAGGATGTTCTTTATCGCTACGCGAAAAAAGTAAATGGTGTTCCACAAAACGCCATCACCGAAGTAACCTTTGGGCTCTCTTCAACGGCACACATTCTGGGAGGCTGTCGACCGGGGAGTTCTCCTGAAACCAGCGTGGTCGACCATCAGTTCAGGGTGCATGGTTACCCCAACATGATGATCCTCGACGGTTCTATAGTGCCCTGTAACCTTGGCGTGAATCCGTCGCTTACCATTACTGCGTTGAGCGAATATGCGATGTCATGTGTTCCACCAAAAGATGGCGTAAAAGTCGACAGCCTGGACAAGCGATTGGCGGAGCGACAGCTGCAACCCACCCATTGATCGCGCATGGTTAAAAGAAGGGATGTCGAGGAGTTGAATCCTGTGCTCCGGGGGGAGCTAACGGTTTTTTTATCACAATTTGTGAGCGAGCACAAACTGGCATTGATGGAACAGGTGCTTGATCAGCGAACGCGTTACCTGACCGTGGTGATGGAGGACCTGCATCAATCCCAAAATACCAGTGCCATCGTTAGGACTTGTGAATGCCTGGGAATTCAGGACGTTCATATTATCGAGGAGCAGGCGAAATATGGGACTAACAAAAAGGTGCTTAAGGGCTCTCATTATTGGGTTGACTTAATCAAACATAAGATCAGAAATGTTGCGGCAGGCCCTAAGGCTGCTTTGGAGGAACTTAAAAATCAGGGGTATCGGATTTTGGTCACCTCCGTTGATCCTGGATCGCGACCGGTTCAGGACATTGATGTTTCGGCAGGTAAGTTAGCGGTCGTCATGGGCAATGAACTGCGCGGCGCCAGCGGGCAGGCGGTGGAATTGGCTGATGAGCTTGTTCATATTCCAATGGTAGGCTTTACCGAAAGTTTTAATGTATCGGTCAGTGCGGCCATCATTCTCTCTCAGCTTCGTGAAAAAATCATAGCCTCAGGTGATCATTGGAAACTAACCGAAGGGGAGAAGGCTGAATTGCGTTTGTCGTGGGTTCGGGTGATGGTGAAAAAATCGGATGTGCTTGAGCGCGAGTTTCTTCGCGCAAGAGTTTGATCATATCTGAATTTTTTGATGTCGATGCACTATTTTTGTCGACATGAAATTTCGGTTCAGTCGGGTTTGGTTGTTTCTTCTTACTGTTTTCATTCTGATTGTTTCGGCTGTTGTTTGGTCTAACCTTTGGGTCATCAATTCAACCGAGGATCGCGTTTATCAGTCCGCGGACCAGTTGCCGCATTACGATGCAGCCTTAGTGTTGGGTACAAGCAGCAAAGTGCGCGGTGGTGCGCCAAATCCGTTTTTCGTTTATCGGATGGATAAAGCAGCTCAGTTGTATCGGAATGGCAAGGTGGACCAATTGATATTAAGTGGTGACAACCGAACACGGTTCTATGACGAACCCGGTGCAATGCTCGACGCGCTGATCAAAAAGGGGATTCCTCGCTCTGTAATGGTTTTGGATACAGCGGGATTAAGGACATTCGACAGCATAGAACGCAGCAAAATGGTTTTCGGAAAGCAGTCCCTTATTGTGGTTACTCAGCCTTTCCATGCTTATCGGGCGCTTTTTCTTTGTGACCATCTCAATATTCCTGCTGTGGTATTTGCTGCAAGAGAACCTGGTGAAAAGGTTGGTCCTCAGGTTTATATCAGAGAGTATTTCGCAAGAACCAAAGCGGTTTTAGACGTATATCTTTTCTCTGGAATGGAGGGTTCTAAGACCACGACCTGATTTTTTTCTGAACCTCTGGAATTAATTTACGTTAGCTGCTCCGTATTATAATTTGAATAGTTTTGCGCCCGATGAATGAGGGTAGGTGGATCAAATTGACTAACATACGTGTGGTGTTGGTTCACCTATTTTGTCTTGTATCCGTTTTAAACTCTTTTGCTCAGCTTCGAACCATTCAGGGTAAGGTAACCGACGCCGGTTCGGGCGATCCAATTCCATTTGTTAACGTGTATCTAAAAGGGAGTCAGGCCGGTGCCACCACCGATTTTGATGGTAACTATTCCTTTAAAACGGATTTGAAAGGCGATTCCATCGTTGCGGCTTATGTTGGCTATCGCCCGAGGGTAAAACCGCTCACCCCAGCATCAGTTCAAACGGTTAATTTTCAATTGGCTGAAGATGTGGTTGCGCTGGATGTGGTGGTGGTTCGTCCGGGTGAAAACCCTGCTTTTCCGATCCTGCGCGAAGTAATGCGCAACAAAAACAAAAATGACAAGCGGAAGCTTGCGGCTTACGAATACGACACCTACACCAAAATTGAAGTTGATGTCGATAAGCTATCTCAAAAATTTCGGGAGCGAAAAATTGTAAAAAAAATAACGCAGGTCCTCGACAGCATCGAACGCATTGCGGGTGAAGATGGTCAGCCGGTTTTACCGGTGATGATCACCGAAAGTGTGTCCAAGGTTTATTATCGTGACAACCCTTCCCTGAAAAAGGAACGCATTCTTAAATCAAAAGTAACAGGCGTGGGTGTAACCGATGGTACGACTGTGACGCAGATGGTCGGATCTTCTTTTCAGGAGTACAATTTCTATTTGAATTGGCTCAGTATTTTGACCAAAGATTTCGTCTCTCCGCTGGCCGATGGGTGGAGGGCCTATTACGACTATGACCTGATGGACAGCCTGATGGTTGATGGATTCTATTGTTATCGACTGGACTTTTATCCGAAGAGTAAACAAGACCTGGCCTTTACGGGAAGCATGTGGATCACCAAAGAGGGTTATGCCTTAAAACAAATTGATGCTACGGTAACCAAATTTGCTAACCTGAACTTTATTGAAAAGATAAAAATACAGCAGGAGTTACGTCCTGCAGGTGATTCCTGGGTGCCGGTGAAAAATCGTATTCTGATCGATGTAGGTGAACTCAGGAAAAACTTTCCGGGAATGCTCGCAAAGTTTTATACGAGCAATCAAAACGTGGTCACTGGAAAGCCATACCCTCCGATCTTTTATGAAAAGGCGATCGAAACAGAAGACGATTACCGAAAATTTGAAGACGATAAATACTGGGATACCCTCAGGCATGAGCCATTGTCGAGCACTGAGAAAAATGTATATCGGATGATCGACACCCTGAAAAATATACCCGTGGTGCGCACGTACACCGACATCCTTAAAATTGTTTTTGAGGGCTATTACAGGGCTGGTCCACTTAAACTGGGCCCATACTTAAGTGCTGCTGCCTGGAACAACGTTGAAGGTCTTCGGCTGAGCGCAGGTTTTAAAACCACTATGGCACTCAGTAAAAAGTGGATCTATTCCGGGCACGTAGGCTATGGTCTTTACGATCAACGCTTCAAATACCTTGCCTCGGCAACCATGCTGATTGAAAAAAACAATTGGACCACACTTTCATTTCGTGCCCGACACGATGTGGCCCGCATCGGTGTTGACGATGAGGCATTGGCAGACAATCCGCTCTTCCTTGCTGCGCTCCGTTGGGGTTTTATTCGACGTGGATATTATTTTGATGAGTACCGCGCCTCCTTGCAACGCGATTGGTTCAAAGGCTTTACCTACAAATTTTCCGCACGCCATTGGACTTTTGAGCCGACCTATCCCTTTGCGTATTATCCCAATCCTTCAGTAGTGGGCTCAGGAGTGGAAAGTTTATTTCAATCCAGCGAGGTTTCTGTGGAAGCCAGGTACGCGAAGGATGAAATGTTTATTCAGGACGATAACGAACGCATCAGCCTGGGCACCGCGAAATGGCCGGTGGTGTGGATTAAATACACGCGAGGTTTTAAAGGTGTACTCGGAAGTGATTTTGAATACGATAAGCTGAGATTCAATCTGACCAAACGAATCAAAACCGGACCACTGGGTGCTGCTTACGTTACCCTTGCCGGTGAATATGTTTTCAATACGATTCCTTATCCATTGTTATCGCTTCACCTTGGCAATCAATCCCCATTGTATTCTTCCATCACCTACAACCTGATGGATTTCGGGGAATTTGTGAGTGATCGTTTTGCCTCGCTTCAGTACCGGCAGTATCTGGAGGGTTTCTTGTTGAATCGGATACCATTGATTAAAAAACTCAACTGGCGGTTGTTGGCAACGGGCAATGTGATTACAGGCGGAATGCGCCAAGCGAACCGCGATTTGATTGCAACCTTCAATTCGGAGGGCGTTGAAACGCCGGTGGTGGGATTCTTCGGCAAGCGTCCGTATGTGGAGCTTGGATATGGCGTCGAAAATATCTTCAGGTTTCTAAGGGTGGACTTTGTTCACCGGATAACCTATCTCAAGGACAGGCCTGATGCACGCCGGTTTGGCATTTTGTTTACTGCGCAGTTCCAGCTTTAGACCGGACATTTCAAACCAAAAATTTTTCGGGTTCGATGCTTTGGGCCATCTTTGCGCCTTAATTCATTTATATGCTAAAGATTACGTTGCCAGACGGAAGCGTTCGTGAGTTTCCATCAGGTGTTACCGGGATGGAGATTGCAAAAAGTATCAGTGAAGGTCTCGCCCGAAATGCTCTTTCAATAGAAGTTAATGGAGAAATCCGTGATTTAAGTCGGACCATTACAACCGACGCTTCCATTAAAATTTTCACCTGGAACGATGCTGGTGGTAAATATGCATTCTGGCATTCATCCGCGCACTTGTTCGCTGAAGCGCTGGAGGCGCTATATCCAGGGGTGAAATTTGGAATCGGTCCGCCCATTGATAATGGTTTCTATTATGACGTTGATCTTGGAGATCGCGAGTTGGGGGAGGAGGGACTGCAAGCCATTGAGAAAAAGATGGCGGAATTGGCAAAAGTGGCATCTCCATTTCTACGCAAGGATGTTACCAAACAGGAGGCGCTGGAATATTTTACCGCAAAGGGTGATCCTTATAAGCTCGAGCTGATCAACGACCTTCAGGACGGAACCATCACATTTTATCAGCAGGGAAATTTTACGGACCTCTGCCGTGGACCACACCTGCCAAATACTGGTTTTATCAAGGCGATAAAACTCCTCAATGTTGCCGGTGCCTATTGGCGGGGAAATGAAAAAAATAAAATGCTGACCCGCATTTATGGAATCACTTTCCCAAAAGCCAAGGAACTGGAAGAATATCTTCATCTGCTGGAGGAAGCCAAAAAGCGTGATCATCGAAAACTTGGTAAAGAGCTTGAACTTTTTGCTTTCTCTGAAAAAGTTGGAATGGGTTTGCCCTTATGGTTACCTAAAGGAGCTGCACTTCGTGAGCGCCTTGAACAGTTTATGCGTCGCGCTCAGGTCAAAGCCGGATATGATCCGGTGGTAACCCCGCACATCGGTGGTAAATCACTCTACGTTACCTCAGGCCATTACGAAAAATACGGGAAGGATTCCTTCCAGCCGATTGCAACACCGGACGTTGGTGAAGAGTTTTTACTCAAGCCTATGAATTGTCCGCACCATTGTGAGATTTACAAGGTGCGCCCGCGTTCGTACCGTGAATTGCCAGTTCGATTGGCTGAATTCGGTACGGTTTATCGCTACGAGCAAAGTGGTGAATTGCACGGGCTCACAAGAGTTCGCGGTTTTACCCAGGATGACGCACATATTTTTTGCAGACCCGATCAGGTTAAGGATGAGTTTAAGAAAGTGATTGACCTGGTGCTCCATGTTTTCACAGCACTTGGTTTTGAAAATTATACGGCTCAGGTTTCTTTGCGTGATCCAAACGATAAGAAGAAATACATAGGTGCAGATGAGCTGTGGGATCGGGCGGAAAGAGAAATCCAGGAAGCGGCTGATGAAAAAGGGTTGAAGACAGTTGCTGTTCAGGGTGAGGCGGCTTTTTATGGACCAAAGCTTGACTTTATGGTCAAGGATGCACTCGGCAGAAGCTGGCAGCTTGGTACCATTCAGGTTGATTACAACTTACCGAACCGATTTGAGCTGGAGTACATTGGTGCCGACAACCAACGTCATCGTCCTGTCATGATCCACCGCGCACCATTTGGATCACTGGAGCGTTTCGTGGCTGTTCTGATTGAACATTGTGCTGGTAATTTTCCCTTGTGGCTCGCTCCGGAGCAACTGGCCATACTCCCAATTTCTGAGAAATTCAACGATTATGCGCGTGAGGTATTGAGCGAGCTGAAGCTGAAGGATGTACGCGGTTTTGTTGACGACCGTGATGAAAAAATTGGACGAAAAATCAGGGATGCGGAAGTCTCCAAAACACCCTACATGTTGATTGTAGGGGAGAAAGAGGCTGGCGCGAAACAGGTTTCGGTTCGCAAGCATGGCCAGGGTGATCTGGGCACACTTTCACTCGGTGATTTCATTGAAAAGATCACGGCCGATGCGGCCATGCCGATTTAATGGAAGTCTTAGTCTTCAGCGGCTTTTATTGATTAGGCTGGTGGTGGTAATCTTTTTCGCCCGCTTCAACAGCGCGACCTAATTTGTTGTAGGCGGGTGGAAGAGGGCATGTTGCAAATTCTGTAAATACGCATGGTGGGTTGATGGCCCGATTGAAGTCAATGATCGTTTTCCCGTCTTGATCTGGTTTTGGAACATAAAGAAATCTACCGCCTCCGTAGGTTTCCTTTCCAGTTGTCTTGTCCCCGAATACAATAAAGAGCTCTGCGCCACCTTCATCTATCGTTGTGAGTTCAAATTCTTCGCCCAACAACTCAAAAGCAAATCGGCCACCACTTTTTTGTCTGGTTTGTTGTCCAAGGACATTAGCGATATCGATCGAATCATTCTCGGTACCGCTGATTAAAATGCCTTCAACTTCATAATTTTTGTTCACGGGAAACCGAACAAGTCCACTCAAATTAACGTCTTCCAGCATTGAATCATCCCGCAGTCTGATCCCCAACCGTTCATTTCTTTTAATAACCGTAAAACGAAGGGACTGATGGGTGAGGTACATGGCATTGCCGGAGTCCGGCGGAAAGATTTTGCCACCATTAAATGGGTTGCCATCTTCATAAAACTGAACGCCCTTCGCTGGCAGAACACTGACCTGTCCGTTTTGTAGTAAGAACACACCGGCATTCCCGGCAATTTTATTTTCTGGAAAAATTAAGTCATTCTCCTTTCCGCTACCGAATGAATTCGCGCCTGATTTCAGCCAATAAAGACCAGCCAGGTTGAGCCATCCATTAGGTGCCTTGAGGTTGTTCACCCGTTCCTGGTGCCAGGCCTCAATTTCTTTTTTATAGGAGCCATCATCCGTTGATTTTTCCTGTTGACAGGTAATCAGTAAAAATGATAGAGCAATTAAAAGCAGTGCTGGTCGCATGGGCCACTAAGTTACAACATACCGGAGACCATTGATTCAAATCATGGTCACATCGTAGGTTAATATCGTACCCTTGTTTGCAAAATGAAACCTATGAAGAACAGACAGTATGTTAAGGCGGAGCGCTTTTTGAAACGTGATCAGGAGAAATCCTATTTGGTGGAAGCCCGACGTCCTCAAGAAGAGAACATGACCCAACTCAAGGAGTCCAAAAAGCCAAAAGGAAAATTTTTGAAGCGAAAAAGTAAACTTAAATGACTATCCAGCCTTACGGATTCGGACAGCCACAACTTTATATTCCGGACATAAGGCCTCAACGTCGTGTTCGTTAGAGCCCAGTACATTCAGGTTGATTTCCGGAAAGTGGAAAGTGCTGCTCAGTACGCCAGGTTTAACCTCTTCTGTAATCGTGGCTTTAATCCTGACCTGACCTCGTGCCGACTCCACCACTACTGTATCGCCTTCATTAATCTGATTTCGGTGTGCGTCCTGTGGATTGATCATGAGCACATCCTCTTGCAGCAGTTGACTGTTTCTGGTTCGGCGTGTCATCGTGCCTGAATTGTAATGCTCCAGTTCACGGTTGGTGGTGATGATGTAAGGGAATGATTTGGCGTTGTCGGTTATTTCATGGCTTTCAATAAAATTGAAAGAATGAAACTTGCCTTTACCACGTTTGAAAGTTTCCTGATGAAGGATTTTGGTATCCTGTCCACCTTTGGTTACCGGCCATTGTTTTCCATTTTCGCCCAACTCATCCCATCGGACCCCTTCGAAGAAAGGGACAATGCCTGAAATCTCTTTAAGCACTACCGCTGGATCATAGTCGGCCTGTGTGTAGCCCATTCGGTTCATCATGTCACAAATAATCTGACCGTCAGACTTTGTGCCTGGCAATGGATCGACCACCTGGTTTACGCGCTGAATCCTTCTCTCACCATTCGTAAATGTGCCGCTCTTCTCAAGGAAACTGGCACCAGGTAGAACCACGGTTGCCAGTCTGGCTGTCTCCGTCATAAACAATTCCTGAACCACCAAAAGCTCAAGTTGACTGAGTGCCTCTTTTACCCGGCTTGTATTGGGATCGGTCTGTGCAACATCTTCACCCATCAGCCACATGACTTTTAATTGTCCGGCTAGTGCCGCATCATACATCTCCGGAATTTTTAAACCTTTCTGGGTTGGCAGTTTAACGCCGTAATGCTGTTCGTACCGAAGATGATTAGCCTGGTCTGTTACATCCAAATAGCCTGCACCCTGATGGGGCTGACAACCCATGTCGGCTGCACCCTGCACATTGTTTTGTCCACGAAGCGGATTCACGCCGACGCCAGGTCTACCAATGTTGCCGGTGATCATGGCGAGGTCTGAAATCAGCATCACTGAATAAGTACCATAGGAATGTTCGGTTACACCCAGTCCGTGAAAGGACATTGCATTGGGCGCTGATGCGTAAGCGATCGCTGCTTTTTTAACCAGCTCACGATCAACACCGCAAATTTTCTCCATTGCTGCAACATCCAGATTTAGCAACTGTTCTCTGAAAGCTTCAAAAGCCTCGGTACGTTCTTCGATGAATTTTTTATCCTCGAGGCCTTCCTTGAGAATATAGTGCAGCATCATGTTGAGCAGTGCGACATTGGTACCGGGCCGCAAGGGTAAATGATGCGTGGCGTAGCGGGCGAGTTCGGTTTTTCTGGGATCGATCACAATGGTGGTCTTTCCTTTCATCGCGAATTGCTTGAATTTGGCTCCTGTGACCGGATGGGCTTCGGTAGGATTCGCACCAATAACCAAAATACAATCGGTGTGCTTAAGGTCTTCGATGGAATTGGTTGCTGCACCGGTACCAAAGGCGCGTTGCATACCCAGGGCAGTGGGAGAGTGACAAACACGGGCGCAGGAATCAATGTTGTTGGTACCAACCACGGCACGGATGAACTTTTGCATCAGATAATTTTCCTCATTGGTGCAACGGGCAGAGGAAATTCCGGCAATCGAATCCGGACCGTGTTTTAATCTTATATCGCTGAGTTTGGTGGCAAGAAAATCATAGGTTTCATCCCAGCTGGCAGGAACCAAGGCACCATTCTTTCGAATGAGCGGTGTGCGCAAGCGTTCCGGATGATTGTAAAACGAAAAGGCGTACCGTCCTTTTAAACAGGTATGTCCCTGATTGACTTCAGCGTCGTAGGGGGCCTGGATAGACTTTACCTTCTCCGCTTTTACAGACACTTCAAGATTGCAACCGACGCCGCAATAGGTGCACACCGTTCTGATCTTTTTATCGGCAACCGTGCTCTTTGATTCAAAAACATCTGAAATAGCCGAAGTTGGACAGGCCTGTGCACAGGCGCCACAGCTCACACAATCGGAATCCAGAAAATTCTGATCAAAGCTTTTGATGATCCGACTGTCGAATCCACGCCCCGCCATGCTCAGCACCATAGATCCTTGCACCTCATCACAGGCACGAACACATCTGGAACAATTGATGCATTTCGACAAGTCAGAGGTCATGTACGGATGCGACCTGTCTTTGGGAACATCCTGATGATTTTTGCCCTTCGGATATCGAACATCCCTTATGCCGACCTCCGCTGCAACGCTTTGCAGTTCACAGTGGTTGTTGACTTCGCACGTGAGGCAGTCCAGCGGATGATCTGTTAAAACGAGCTCAACGATATTTTTCCTCAACCGGAGGATTTTTTCCGAATCAGTTAGAATATACTGACCCGGTGCAACCGTTGTATGACAGGATGCAACGGTTTTCAGATTTCCATTTTCACTCAACGACACTTCAACGCTGCAAACCCGACAGGCACCATAGGGTTTAAGATTGGGGGCGTCACAAAGTGTTGGAATTTTAGCCTCGTGTGTATGTCTTCGAACAAAAGAAAGGATGGTTTCCCCCTCATTGCATTCATATCCCTTTCCGTTGATGTAGGCTATTCCGCTCATGTGTTTGCTTTGGAAGTGAAATAGGTTGTCAGTTCCTCACTAAAATATTGTAAACCATTCCGGATGGGTAGCGGCAGTCCTCCGCCAAGCATGCACAAGGATCCGGACTCAAGGGTTTCCAAAAGATCATCCAATAATTTTCGATCGATGCGGTATTCACCTTCCGCTGCTTTTTTAAACATTTCGGCACCGCGTTGTGAGCCCAGTCGGCAGGGAAAACATTTCCCGCAACTTTCATGGGCCGTAAATTCAAACAGGTGGGTAATGTATTTTATAAGCGGAAATTCAGAAGGAATACAAACCACCGATGCATGACCCAGCAGGAATCCATGCTCTGCGAAGGATTCAAAATCAAGGCACAGATCCTTTGTTTTATGGATCGGAACTAGGCCTCCCAGTGGACCGCCAATATGAAGCGCTTTAACCGGCACGCGGTATCCACCGCCGGCCTCCATGATTATTCGATCCACGGGCGTTCCCATTTCTGCTTCAACAATGCCCGGTGTTTTAAAGAAACCGTCTAATGAAACAAGTTTGGTGCCGGTGGATTTACCCCTGCCTATTTTGGAAAATTCTAATCCGCCATTTTTAAGAATAAAGGGGAGGTTGGCGAGCGTCTCAACATTGCTGACCACCGTCGGTTGATTGAACAATCCTTGGACTGCAGGATAAGGTGGTCGGACCCTGACTTCCGGTCGCTGGCCTTCAATCGAAGAGAGTAAAGCAGTTTCCTCTCCGCAGATATAAGCACCCTGTGCCTTAATCACCTTGAATTGAAATGAAGCGCCGGTGTTCCTGATGTTTTCGCCAATTAGCCCGGCTTGTTCAAGTTCGTGGATGGTTTTTGTTATAACCTCCACCGATTCAGGATATTCTCCACGGATGTAAACAACACCCCATTTGGCGCCAGCGGCCAATCCGGCCAACAACATTCCGCCCAAAACCAAAAACGGTTGGTGTTCCAGAAGATATCGATCCGAAAATGCTCCCGGATCTCCTTCGTCGGCATTACAAACAATAAACTTTTCTGTGCCTTTTGCTTTTCGGCAGGCATCCAGTTTAAAGGCAGTGGAAAATCCGGCACCACCACGTCCTCGCAAGCCAGACTTTTTTATTTCTTCCAGCCATTGCACTGTTTCCAGGGATCGAACCTTTTCAAACCAACCTCGAAAGCTGTTAAGATCTGATTGGCTTCCAGTTAAAATGCCCCTGCCTAAACTTTTTACCTGGTATTGGTCGGTGGTGCCACTGGAAATGCTGGTCAATGAATCTTCCTTGAGGGCGCGAAGTCCTTCTTTGCCACTATAGTTTTTGCCATTAAAATGAAAGGCATGGTTTTCATGGCATCTTCCAAGGCAGCACATGGCACCAATTTCCTCGGATTTAAAATGCTTTTGAATTTCATGTTTGAGTTGATCCTGAGTGCCGGCGGTCATACAGGCGCTTCCGCTGCAGTAATAAATCTTTTTACCTGCATTTTCGGGTTTCAGGAAATCATAGAAGGACATCGCGCCGTAAACTGAGCTCTTGCCGACCAAAAACGCTTTGCGCAGTTGTTCCAGTTTATCCAGATCCGGTGTGCCGGTACCATGGGCTGCGTCGCCCATTAATTCAAAGAGGTTTTGTTTAAGGCCCTTTCTTCCGGATAAATAACTCAGGTTTTCCGACATGCACGAGGTTTCGAATGAGAAAGATACTAAACCTGGTGCTATCCCCTACGATAGGAGGTTCTGGTTCGGTGACTAACCCAATACAACAAGCCGGTAACCAAAAGCGGTCCGCTGATGGCGGCCACCGCACTCAGATTGTGTCGACTCATCCATGCATAAGCCACCGCAAGGAGCGGAAGCACCAAGCCACCTGCCATAGGTCTTCGCCATGAAACGAACAGAATCAAAATCATAGATAAGGCCGGCAAAAGATGAAGGAAGAGATTTTGTGCCAATTGAAGCGGGCGGTAACCTTCACTGAAAACATCCATGGCAAACAAGCTTAGGAAAACAGCGATTCCAAAATTGGCTACTCTGGGAAGCCATTGTATAAAACGGAGATGCTCAGCTTTCATGGTCATCCGCAAAGTAATTCATCCAATTAAATCATTCAATGATGAAAATCTGCTCTTTCAATGACCATCGGTAATCGTGGTTATGAGGATACCGAACAGACATCATTTTTGACTATAGAGATCACCGATAGCTTTGACCAAACCAAAAATTTATGACGTTGAATTTTGAGAAATATGCTGCCCGTGGAAATGAAATTGTCCACCGGCTGGATCTGGTATTGGGAAGCAAAGGAACCGATCATGCTGCGAGGGTTCTTCGAAGTGTTTTGCATGCACTGCGCAACCGGTTTTCGATGGAGGAGTCATTTCAATTCATGGCACAGCTGCCCATGGCATTGAAGTCCGTTTATGTGGAAGGCTGGAAACCGGAAAAGCTTAATAAATCCATTCGTTCTCTCGAGGATTTGGCCGATGAAGTAATGAAGGAGGATGGTCGGACGGTTTGGCGCGATTTCTCCAGTCAGCAGGAAGCGGCACATGCCATCCGATTGGTGATGGGTGTACTTACTGAATTTATTTCACCAGGGGAATTGCAGGACATCGCCGCAACGGTTCCCGAAGATCTTCGGAATGAGATACTTTCCTGGGGAAAAGCCAAGGCTCCAATCACCGGATAATCATAACCCTTAATAGATGAATGCTGATAAATACCCACAAGCCTTTCAGGGCGGTTGGTTGGTCATTGTAGGTGTACTGGCCTTAATTGTATTCCTGAGCGTGAAAGACCTTTACCCGGTAGAGGAAATTTCGTGGCAGCGGTTTGAGCGCCAAATGTTACTCACTGGTGCAGTGGACAGGGTTCTCATCGTCAACAACAACGAAGCCAGGGTATTCATTAAATCCAATTTTTCGGATGACACACGTTTTAAGGATGCTTTTAGAACCGGTCCGTTATCGACTGATAAAATCAATCCGGGTCCGCACTACCGTTTCACCATCGGCTCGCCCGAGTCCTTCGAGCGGAAGTTGGATCTGGCTCAAGCCAATTTACCTGCCGATCAACGGATTGAAGTAAAGTATACTGCAGAGCACAGTCTCTGGATGGACTTTTTGCCATGGCTCTTTCCCTTGTTGCTGCTGTTTTTTCTGTTTCGGATGTATGGTTCTGTTTCACAGGGCAGCACAGGTTCGCCTGGGGCAGGCCCCTCCATTTTCTCTTTTGGAAAGAGTACAGCGCGGTTAATTGAAGAAGGAAATAAAAGTCCGGTGACGTTCGCAGATGTTGCAGGCCTCGAAGAAGCCAAACTGGAGGTCCGTGAGATTTGTGATTTTTTAAAAGATCCTGCACGATACACCAAGCTTGGTGCGCGCATTCCAAAGGGCATCATGATTGTCGGTCCGCCCGGAACCGGCAAAACATTGCTGGCTCGGGCGGTGGCAGGAGAGGCACGGGTTCCCTTTTTTAATTTATCGGGTTCTGAATTTGTTGAAATGTTTGTTGGTGTTGGTGCCAGCAGGGTCAGGGATCTTTTTCGGCGGGCAAAAGAAAAGGCGCCGTGTATTGTTTTTATAGATGAAATCGATGCGGTTGGAAGGTCAAGAGGCAGGAATTCTTTGTACACCGGTGCCAACGATGAAAGAGAAAGTACGCTCAATCAGTTGCTCACGGAAATGGATGGCTTTGGCACCAACAGCGGCGTGATTGTGCTGGCGGCAACCAACAGGGCCGATGTGTTGGATCCGGCGCTGCTCCGACCTGGGCGGTTCGACCGTCACATTTATCTTGAATTGCCAAGTATGCTGGAGCGCAAATCAATTTTTAATGTCCACCTTAAAAACATCCGAACTGCACCTGATGTGGATATTGAATTTTTAGCCGGTCAAACGCCTGGATTTTCCGGGGCAGATATCGCCAACATCTGCAACGAGGCTGCTTTGATCGCAGCACGAATTTCTAAAGTCAGGGTGGACAAAAAAGATTTCATGGATGCTTTGGATCGGGTGGTTGCCGGATTGGAAAAAAAGAGCCGAATCATCAGCAGTCATGAAAAAAAGATCATTGCATACCATGAAGCCGGCCATGCCGTGGTGAGTTGGTTTCTTGCGCATACCGATCCGTTGTTAAAAGTTTCCGTCATACCACGCGGCAAAACGCTGGGAGCTGCCTGGTACTTGCCAGCGGAGCGACAGATTCGAACGCAAACGGAGTTGACCGAGCACTTGTCGGCACTATTGGCCGGCAGGGCAGCCGAAGAATTGATCTTCGGTGAGTTTTCTTCCGGAGCATTGGACGATCTGGAGAAGGTGACACGCGAAGCCTATATGATGGTGGTTTACTATGGATTTAATCCAAAGTTGGGCCATGTCAGTTATTTCGACAGCACCGGTCGACAAGAAAACATGATCCAAAAGCCTTTCAGCGACGAGACAGCCAGGCTAATGGACGAAGAGGTTCGCAACGTACTTCAACAAGCTTTCAAGCGAAGCAAGGACATTCTGATGGCACACCGACTCCAATTGGAGCAACTGGCCGAAAGCCTGCTTGCCCATGAGGTGGTTTATCAACCTGAGCTTCAACAAATCCTTGGAAAACGGGAAGTAATGGAAGAGCCTGTAAGGCTCAGCGCATACGTTCAAGTTTAACTGGATTCAATATTTGAATGCCTTCAGGGTTAATGTTGATCAAGCCTTCGTCTTTGAAATCAGCCAGCGTCCGATTTAGTGATTCGGTGGCTGTACCAATAAGCCCGGATAAATCCCGTCTGGCAATTCTGAATGGTTTGGTGATCTCTTCGTTGTATTTGCCGACTGTTAACAAGGCCTGTGCAACTTTTTGACGGACCGAATCATAGGCGATGGTCAGCATTCGGTTTTCTGTTTCAGCGATTTGTCTGGTTAGCAACTGAATAAATCGGGTTGCTGCTTCGTTGTTTTTGTACAGTAATTTCAGAAAATCTTGTTTTGAAATGAATCCAATTTCTGCATCGCTAAGGACTTCAGCGTTCTCGGTGTAGGTAGACATACGCAGCACAGGCAGGTATCCAATGAAACTACCTTCACGGTAAAGGCCTGTGATAAGCTCTTTACCGTCCTTATTGATTTTATAAGTTTTTACCATGCCTGACTGCACATAAAAGATGTCGGCAGGAACCTGACCTTCAGCATAAATCACCTCTTTTCTTTTCATCACCCGGTGAATACGGCCGTCCATCAGCGTTTGAATTTCCCTTATTGGTTTGTTTTCCTTGAAGACTTCCTCCAGTGTTTCATTATCGGGTTCGCTATAGCCATTTAGTGCCTCCCTTTTTCGCATTCGTATTTCAATAACACTCAGAAGATCGGTACTGTTGAACGGTTTGGAAAGGTAATCGTCAGCGCCAAGGTTCATTCCATTCCTGATATCTTCCGGGGTGCTTCCATCGCCTTGAAAAATAAAAGGTATGGAGGCTGTTTCTGGATTTTTACCCAGCACATGCAATACGCCGGCGCCATCCAATCCGTCCATATCCATTTCGCAAAGAATCAAATCCGGTATCTCTTGTAACGCCAATTCTAAACCGGTTTTTCCTTCGGTCGCCTCATACACATCGTAACCTCCGAGTTTGAGCATGGAGGCTGTCGACATTCTGGATTCCGGGTCCCCATCGATTAACAGTATTCGTTTTTGCATAGTGGTTTATTTTTAGTGAAAAATTAGTGGTTGTCATAAGGATGTGTTGATGAGGACGGTCATTGTTCAACAGGTTTGCGCTCATGTGCTGATGAAATATTTACCCAGGTCTTCATAATGGCCCTCACTTCATCGTCTGTTACCGTCGGAAACGAGTCGTAAAATTCACCGACGGCATTAAATGGCTCAGGCGTATAGGGGCAAACCAGTGTTGTTCCTGACTTTCGGATGGCATCAGCTGCAGAGGTGGAGGCAACAGGTACGGCGACAAGGATTTTTTTCGCCCCTGCGAGTCGAAGGCTCCGGATGGCTGCCAGCATGGTACTTCCTGTTGCCATGCCGTCGTCTGTTAAAATAACTGTCCTTGCTTTAACCGAGGTAGGATATTCCTTTCCTGTTAAATCTTTGTAGCGCGATATTAGCCATGAACGGATTTGGGTCGCTTTTTGATCGAAGATCTTATACGAGAGGTATTCGTCGGAAACGGTCTGAATGGTGGTTCCATCGGCACAAACCGACCCAACAGCGTACTCAGGATTTTCGGGATGACCGACCTTCTTACATAGAATTATATCCAGATTTAATTTTAACCGCTCGCATAAAACCTTGCCTGTTATTACGCCACCTCTCGGGATCGCCAGAACCAATGCCTGTTCATGTGGGGAAACATGGATAAGCGGTGCAAGTTGTGCGGCCCCATCTTCACGGTCGAGAAAGAGTTTCATCAGTTGTGTTGAAGTAAGGCTTCGGTGTTGAATCTTCCCTGGTGATGGTCTCTTATTCTATAGCTTCTGGAGATCCAGTCAGAGGCCATTTTAACGGCGTTGCATAACCCTTTCCGATGTTTTCTGCTGCTCACGTGCCACTGCACTGGGATTGGTGAGTGGTTTGAATTCAAATCAGGCAGTCGATCCGAAATAACCAGGCATGGGATCGTTATCTCTCTTAAATCATTGGGTTCAAAATATTCCGGTGGATCGCTAAACGCCAATCCGTGCAATTCACCTGGCATTCTCAAGGCTGTTTTCCAGGCAATCACCGCACCCCAACCACTTCCGAAAAGTGCCAAGGGTTTGTCGATAAACCTTGGCATGGACCTCAGGTGACGTATAACCATTATCAGGCGCGAAGTCTGCAATTCGGAATCCATGCGAAAGTGGTGCTCCGAGGCTTCCCTGGGTGTTAAAAGGTTTGGAAAGGCAGGTGCCCATCCATTTTCAGTAAAAGCCTCTATGGCTTCCCTTCTGGAGCTATCCTTATCCTGGAACCTTCCATTGGTAACCAGCATAACACCAGAAAATTTTTCAGGGACAAGAACCAGACAGCTGATTTTTCCGGAGCGAAGTTTGAATTCTAAATTTTCTGTTGCTGAAAAACCTCGAGTTGACCTGATGCCGTTCATGAGCCCGAAAGTAGGCTCGCACCATTGCGCGTCAGGCTGATGATTTACAAGGGTTTAAATGATCGTAATCAGTAAGCGATTTGGAAATTTTATACCCTGAATTTTCATTAACTATTTTTACGTGAATTATGATGGATCAGGAATTAAGAAAGGCATTTCCCGGTTTTGGTGAAAAACTGTCTAGGGAATTAACACGTCTAGGTAAAGTGGTGGAATTCAGTGACGGAGAACAAATCATGAGGCCCGGTCAATTTTTCCGCAGCACATTAATTGTTTTGGAAGGACGGGTTAAGGTTTACCGTGAAGGTGATGATGGTGGCGAATTTTTTCTATATCACCTGGAGCCAGGTGGTGCTTGTGCACTTTCGATGATTTGTGCCATGAAACAGGAGCAAAGCCAGTTGAAAGCAACGGCCGATGGCCCCGTGAGGGCTCTTGCAATCCCAATCGATCACATGGATGGCCTCATGCGAGACCATAAAGAATGGTATCATTTTGTTCTGCAAACCTATCGCGATCGCTTTGAGGGGCTTCTTGAATTAATGGACCAGGTTGTCTTTCATAGCATGGACGAGAAGTTGGAGTTTTATCTTAAGCGTCAGTTTGACGTGATTGGAGGACGGATTCAGATCACCCACCAGCAGATCGCAGATGATCTGAACTCCTCCAGGGAGGTTATTTCCAGACTGCTTAAGAAGATGGAAAATCGTGGCCTAATTGAGGCCTCAAGGCAGGAAATCATCCGAAGAAATATGTAGTCATGGACTATGTTAGGTGATCTGGGTTACAGATTGTTTTATCGTTAGTTTTGTTCTTTGTGGAAACAATTGAAAAACAACTGAGTCTATGAAAGTAGAGCAGATTTACACCGGATGTCTTGCACAAGGTGCATACTATATTCTTTCTGAAAATGAGGCAGTTATTATCGATCCACTACGAGAAGTTAAGCCTTATATGGAAAGAGCGGCCGCCGATGGCGCCTCCATTAAATATGTGCTCGAGACCCATTTCCATGCCGACTTTGTTTCGGGCCATCTTGATCTCTCAAGAGAAACCGGAGCAACCATTGTTTATGGTCCAACCGCAAAACCTTCTTTCAAGGCCCACATAGCTGCCGACGGGGAAATTTTAAGGTTTGGAAAAGTTTCCATAATGGTGTTGCACACCCCTGGCCATACCATGGAATCGGTGACCTATCTCTTAAGAGATGAGCAGGAAAAAGAGGTCGCCATTTTTACTGGCGACACCCTTTTCCTGGGCGACGTAGGCCGTCCGGATCTGGCACAAAAAGCAGCCAACATGACGCAGGAACAGTTGGCGGGAATGCTGTACGATTCTTTGCGGACCAAAATCATGGTGCTTTCAGATGACATCACGGTTTACCCTGCCCATGGTGCAGGCTCGGCATGTGGTAAAAACATGATGAAGGAAACGGTAGACTCCCTGGGCAACCAGAAGAAAATGAATTACGCCTTACGTGATAACATGTCAAGGGATGAGTTTATCCATGAGCTTACGTACGATTTACTTCCGCCGCCAGCCTACTTCCCTGATAACGTTCGCCTGAATAGGGAGGGTTATGAGAATTACGATCAAATGATGAAGCGGGGTTTGCATAGTCTTTCGGCAGATGCGTTCGAAGCTGCAGCCAATGAAGCCGGTGCATTGGTCCTGGATACCCGGGCTGCACAAGATTTTGCTGGTGGTTTTATTCCAAATTCTGTGAACATTGGAATCGATGGAAGTTTCGCTCCCTGGGTGGGTGCATTGATCCCCGGTGTAGATCATCCGCTCTTATTGGTAACAATGCCGGGTAGGGAAGAGGAAGTGATTATGCGTCTGGCCAGGGTTGGTTATACCAATGTACTGGGTTATCTGGAAGGTGGCATCTCCACCTGGAAGTCCTTTGGTAAAACAATCGACCTCATAAAATCCATATCTGCCAATGAGTTTGAGTCCATCCTGTCAAAGGAAAAAGTTTCTGTAATTGACGTTCGTAAACCAAGTGAATATTCTGCTGAACATGTCACTGATTCAGTATCCACGCCACTGGATTTCTTAAATGATCACCTGGCCGAAATCCCCAAAGAAGGAAAGGTGTATTGTTATTGCGCAGGTGGTTACCGGTCTATGATTGCCAACTCCATCCTTCGCGCCCGAGGTTGGAACAACATCATTGATGTGGCTGGTGGATTCAAGGCCATTGCTGAAACCAATATTTCCAGAACGGACTTTGTTTGTTCCTCCAAAAAATAAATCCAATGTGGTTTCGGCATAAATGGTTTATACCGGTCGCAGGGCTAATGTTAGGAATGGCAGGTGGCCTGCTTTATTGGCAACAAATTGGATGTGTCAGCGGCTCATGCCCGATAACTTCCTCTCCTTGGATTAGCTCCGGTTATGGTGGTATGATGGGTTATCTGTTGGCTGGCATTGTACAGCCGTCCGGAAAATCTGAAGATACCTGATTACGGTTCGGAAATCCACTTCGTTCGGATGCTGCCCGTTGCTTCATCAGTCCAGGCAAACAACAATCCGTCACCGGCCCTGGTCATTTGAGGAAATCCACTTTTTCTGCCGGTAGTAGTTTTGGCTACTGAAATAATTTTCTCCGGCTGTCCCTCCTTAGTGATGACACGAAGTTTTATTTCGTCGCCCTCCAAAAAGCTCACTGCAAATTTTCCATTCGATAACGATTCGATGTCTACACGTCCCGAGGTGTTGCCTTCATCGAGCCTGATGGTGTTGTTGAAATCCATATCAACCGTCGGACTGCTGGCAAAATTAACCCTTGGGGCATCAGCTGCACCGGTAAACCACGCTACACCGGTAAAATTTTTATCAGCGATGGCTCGGGGCCCGTTCACCGGACATCCCTGAATTTTCCATTGATCAACAGAAAGGTTTTTCGGATCTGTCCAACTTCCTCCATTAAAGTGTACGAACGACATATCTCTGATTTCTTCATCGGATCGGTCACGGTAAAAAACCGTCACCCCCTGATCCGTTGCAACGGCCGTGGTCTGACAACAATCGCAGGTTTTAGGATCCAGCAGCCATTCATTTTTTCTGGTTCCATCTTTAGCCACCAGCGCACCGCGCAAGGTCATGGAGCCGTGGTGACCATCGTGTCCTTCGTGACCGCTACCAGCGTTTCTTCCGTCCAGCCAGGCAAAAAACCAGTCGTTTTGGTACACCGCAGCGGACACAAAACCATGTTCCCCTTCTACGGTGTCGGTGTTTAATAAGAAATTTTTGGTCCAGGTTTCACCCTGGTTGTCCGAAAGAAATATTTTAATGCTGTAGGAGAATTTTTCAGGCCCTGTTTTTTCAAGAACATGGGCAGCCAGATGGCCATTTCCGTCGCTGATGATCATCGGGTAATCAGCCCAGTTTACAAACCAGTGGTTTGATTTGGCGATTTCCTTTGGGGTTGTCCACTGCTCACCGGTGGTGGAAGAGAACAGCAGTCGATCGATGCTGTCGGTTTGCTCTACCCAGGATAAGAAAATCACCCCGGAAGCGTCACTGTAAAGAAAGGGAAGTGATGCATTGGGTCCGGTAGGAGAGATGGAAAGCAATGAATCCTGTTGTTGTACCTTTTTTGGCTGGCAGGCAGAAAAAAACAGCAGTGTGGCACAGAGCCCGAGGGATAGTTTTTTGATCATTTACTTTTTATTACCGGTTATCAATTCAAGTGCTTCTTCCGTAGACCAGTCTCGCGCACCCATTTCTGTGTATTCTAAATTGCCATCCTGATCAAATATAAAAGTCGTGGGTAAGGCATTGATGTTGAATGCATCCATGTTTCTAACCTGAGCAAACGGCAGATCAAAATTCTTTTTCTCCGTGAATTTTAGGATGCGCTCCATCTCTTCATCCGAAGCAAGCAGAAATTCAATGGGTTTTCCGTTCAAGATTTGTCGCGCTGCAGCTATGGAAGGCATTTCCTGAATACACGGCCCACACCAGGTTGCCCAGAAATTCAGAAATATTCTTTTGCCTTTATAGTCATCGGGATTGACGGCATTTCCTGTTAAATCATAGAGTTCGATGTCGCTGAGTTGTACAGCTCTTCCGTCCTTTTCTTTCACTGGACCGCAGGAAGCAGCGGTGAGTAAAACCAAAAAATAAAGGGTGACTTGTTTCATTGCAGGGTACTTCAAATTCAATTAATTGAGTTGTTGGCGAAGTGAGCCACACTTCAGCATCTGATCACCGAAGTAGGGGTTTCTAACTTCACGAGCATCTGTCAACCAATAGGCTCCTTTATTATTCAGTGCCATTGGACAATACGCGTAGTAGGCAGTTGTGCCTGAAAGTCCAAAGGCTCTGATGTAGCGGTACATCTGATCAGTTACGCCACTGAAGGCTTTGCGTTGCTCGCTTAACGATGGGTCAGAGGACAGGTTGGTTAAGGCGGCTTCCATGACACCGGAAAATCCTACCCACTCATGAAGGGCATCGCCGGTTAGTAGTTTTTGATCAAGTTTCTTGTGGCTGGTGTTCATGGATTTTGCCGCATCCGCCACGGCTTTCGAATCTGAGGCCACCAAAGCTTTTTGCAGGAGGTTGTAATGGTTGAATAATTCAGAGAGCTGAACTCGGAATAAGCTGTCTGCCTTAAACACCGTTTCAGGTTGCTCCAGCGGTTCATTGGACTCATCCATCGGGTGTTCCATGTTGTCTGTTGCATCGGCTTGTTCCGATGATTCCTTGGGTGACGTGCAGGAAACAATAAGGATCAACAAAAGAGTAGAATGGAAAAATTTTATGGCTGGCTTAATCATTGGATTTGGTTTTTACGGTTACAAAATTAGTTAAGTGTAGGTTAGATGTTAAGGCTGATCTCCAAACCTAAGCTGGTAGGTACTTTGTAGAAGATACCCTCCTGATATGGCTATGCGGTCTGTTTTTTCGATCCCTGTCGCAATGGTAACCCTGTTGGAAGAGGATTGGGCAACAGTTATTTCCTTCCGCTCAAAGGCTAGTTTTTGCTTTTCAATAAAAACATAGGATTTGTCGCCAGACCTCACCACCGCCTCTGAGGGAAGGGTAAAGGAGCCTGTTCTTCTTGTGGAAAATTGAGCAGTGATTTTTGTTCCTGGTGATGCATTCATTTTAATGTCTCTGATCTCAACCAAATAGCGAATGTTTTGGTTGGTCCCGGTTTCGCGGATGTTGTGGGTCAGTCTGCCCACGCCAATCAATTCATTTGTACCCTGGTGGTATATGGTTATTTGAGTCTCCGCCTGCAGGTATTGTGCATCGCTTGAGTACAGATCAATGGCTGCCCACAATCTATTGTTGCTTTCAACTCGAAGGATGGGTGCGCCGGCTTCCACATATTGTCCCTCTAAGATGCTTACGGAGGAAACCAGTCCCGAAGCGTTTGATTTCAGGGTGAATTCACCCAGCGTCTTATTTTGTTGAATCATTTCCTTGACATCATTTTCGTTGAGCCCTAGGTTGCCAAGCCTTCGCAAAGATGCTTTGATCAGGTCCTTGGATTGTAATTCGACAGCGGATTGATATTCCCGCAGCAACGCTTGCAGCTCGGGGCTGTACAATACGGCAACCGCTTGACCTGTGCGAATCGGAACCGCAGTTTCCCGAACCAATAATTTGATAACCCGTCCACCAAATTTGGAAGCGATCACTGCAGACCCTGTTGGTGTGGGAACAATTTTTCCCGAAACCGATAAATCAGAAGGCCTACCGGCTGGCTCCGGCAATCCTACCGTTACATTGGCCATCTGCATTTCTCTTTCTGAAAGCATGATCGTTCGATCCCAACCATTCACATTCTTTGTCGAGCCCTTGTGCTCCCTCTCCATCTCTTTCTCCATCTCCATCTCTCTCTCCCTCTTGTTTCCTCCCCCGCACCCCATCAATCCTATGATAAGGGTGGTCAACACAAATATTTTGATTTTCATAGCTGTTAATTTTTGATGAATGTATCCCCATCCTGCAGCATACCGGCATGCGTGGCAATTTCATCCATCGAGGAAAGCCCTTTTTTAATCAGTAAGCTGTCCTGGCTTGCCTGTCCGATTTCTATTTCCCGAGCGGCAAATCCATTTCCGTCCCTAATAAATACGACATTCTTTTTCCCGAGCCACAATGCCGCTGATTTGGGAATCCAAAGTCCTCTTTTTTTATCGGCTGCAATTTCTGCTTTAAGAATGGTCCCGGGCTGGATGTTTTTAAGGTTTACTGAAGTCTTTGCCCGAATAAAATCCTGGTTCTTATCGGTAAGTCCTTCAATCGATTCAATTTTGGTTACCACCTCTTTTCCATCCGGAAACCTAAGGCTAACACGATCGCCTTCTTTCACTAGGCCAATAGTCGATGCAGGAATATTGATGAAAACCCTGAGGTCATCGCTCGGTGCAATGCTGTATACGGTTGCGCCGGCTCTTAGGATTTCGCCGGGCCTGATGAATTCATTTTTTTCCGAGGTATAATCCATTTTTTCTGATGCCTCCTTCATGCCATTATCCCCAAATGGACTTCCACCACTTTTTGTTTCCGTTTCAGCTGCAATTAAAATCCCGGTCATCGGACTCCTTACCGGTACAACGCGCATTGGCTCGCCACTGGTTTCTATGGATTTGATCATGCTTTCCTCCATTCCAAGGGTCAGTAGTGTTTTCCTGGTAAATGTTCCGTCTGAACTCTTTAACGCCAGCAGGTGATTTCGTTGGGCTTCCACCAACTCAGGACTGTACACAGTCAACAAAATCTGGCCTTTGGTTACGCGTTGAAATGGGTAACGTGCTTCCGCCGATTCAACCCTTCCGCTATAGAAGGTGGAAATACTTTTAGTATTTCTTCTGTCCACATCCACCCATGCTTCAGCGGCAATAACGCCACCGCCTTCATGGTAACGCCCACGGATGGTTTTTGCCTTAGAGATTATTTTTTCTGAAACCGGTGCTGCATTAACCGCTGCAGCTCCCAGTTCGCCTGCCTCCATAACGCCATCCATCGCTACCAAATCCATGTTACAGATCGGGCAAATACCGGGACCATTGGATTTTACAGTTGGATGCATCGGACAGTAATGCAATTCTGTTTTACGCTCTGATTCTTTGTTGCTGCAAGCGAAAAACACCGCGGCAAACACCAAAAGAAACAGGCTATTGTTCAATAACTTTTTCATAATTGGCAAGCATTAAATAAAGTGCTCCTTTCTTATTCAATAATTCAATTTGAGTCATACTCAGTACTTCCCAGGCCTCCAATAAATCCATTAAACTTCCCCGGTTTTCTTCCCACGAAATTTTCTGGGCCTCATAGTTTCGATTCATGGATGGGATGATACTTTCCTCATACCGCCTAACCTGATCTTTCATGGAGGAAATCTGAATCAACATTCTTCTCACCATAATTTTTGAATCTCTGATCAGCGCTTCACGGTTTTTTTCCATCGATCCGATTTCGTGGTTCATACCGGCTACTTCTGATTTATACATCCCGGAAGACCAGGGCGCAATGGGTATCGATACCATGGCCATTGCCGTAAACTGCACCGGTGTGGAGCCAAGGGGCTGCATGTGGTCGAACCTGAGTTTGTACTCAGGCTTCGATTGCATGCGCTGCAGATCCTGATTGAGCTTCATCAACCTGATTTGCTGATCAATTTCCTGCACATCGCTCCGGGCAGCCGCCAAATCAGATTCACCCGGCTCTAAAAGCACAGTTGGTAATGCAGGAGTGCCAATGGTCAATTCGACGCTTTCACTGTTCTCCATTCCGATCAGGCCCAGGAGAATCGTCTGTTGCTCAACTTCACTGCTTTTGGCCATGGCCAACATGTTCTGTAATTCGGCGATTCGGGCCTCTGCTCTATACAGACTGCTTAAAGAGCCCTTGTTGCTCTCCAGGCGCGTTTGCTCCATTTTGGCTGCCGTCTGTAGTATGCCTATCTGATTTTCAATGGCTGAAATTTTTTCCCTTTCAATCAATAGGCTAAACGCTGCCGACCTCGCTTCGAAGCGCAACTGGTTCCATACTTTTTTTCGCTGCAGTTCAAAAGTTCCTGAACGCGCTCTGAGCAACTGTTCGGAGGCATTCAGTTTGCTGCGGTTGGGAATCGATTGCTCAAATGAAACCATGACTGCGCCTCGCTCCATCGCTTCAGGATTTTGTCCGGGATACGGGGTCATGAAAGTACCGATCCCAGCCATCGGAGCCATCCAGGATCTCGCACCACCGGCATAGGTTTCCATGGCTTTTGCTCTTCCGCTGTATTCCTGCAGCATAGGATGATGTCGTTCAATCCTGTTCAAAATACTGTCCAGACTCAGCACTTGTGAAAACGCACTGGACATTATCAAACTGCCCAGCAAAATCAAATAAGGTTTAATGTGCTTCATAAACTTCCGGTTTGCCAAATTTTTTTAGTTCATATTCTTTGGTCATTAAAAAGATCAGCGGTGTCACCAACAAAATGTGGGTCGATGAAGAAATAACACCACCGATCATGGGCAACACAATCGGGATCATAACATCGCTGCCAACGCCTGTTGACCATAAGACAGGCACCAAGCCAAACAAAGCGACACACACCGTCATTATTTTTGGACGCAGTCGCTTCGCTGCACCTTCGATCACCGCTTCTTTTAAATCGTCTGCGGTGATGGTTTCGCCGCTGGCTTCTTTTCGCTTTTTCATTTGCAGAACGGCATCATTGAGGTATATCACCATAACGACGCCTGTTTCTACGGCAATTCCGAAGAGTGCAATAAATCCGACGGCCACCGCAACCGAAAGGTTAACGTCATAAAACCAAATCATAAATACACCACCGACCAGTGCGAAGGGTACCGTAATCAGATTCAAAAAGGCTTCCCGAATGGAATGAAAAGCAAAGTATAGTGACAGAAAAATTATGATGAGCACCACAGGTATGATCAATGCCAATCTTTCCTGTGAACGAATCAGGTTTTCATATTGCCCGCTCCACTCAATAAAGTATCCCTGTGGAAGAAGGTCTTTTTCGTTTTGAAGGGCGCTAATGGCGGCCTCAATGGTCCCCGCCAAATCCTTTCCCCTAACATTGAACAATACACCCCCGCGTAAAAGGGCGTTCTCAGAGGTTATCATCGCCGGTCCATCCGCTATTTTTATTTCAGCTACCTCGGTGAGGGGTACCGCTCCACGGCTCATGGTCATCACGGGGATCCTGCCAATTTTTTGAAGATCATCACGGTAATCCTGTGCCAACCGCACGCTGATGTTAAAACGCCTGCGACCTTCAATGGTCTGTCCGGCCATCGCACTACCCAACGCTGCCTCCGTTGCCATATTGATGTCATCCATGGTTACACCCAATCGCCCGGCAGCATCACGATCCACGACAATCTCCAGGTATTTTCCTCCACTGAGGGGTTCAACATAGAGGTCCTTCACGCCATCCATCCCCGAAAGAATTTTTTTAATCTTCGCCGACACCATTTCAATTGAATCGATCCGGCTGCCAAAGACTTTTATTCCGGCATCAGTCCGAATCCCCGTCGACAACATGTTGATTCGGTTGATGATGGGTTGGGTCCAGCCATTCACCACGCCTGGAATCCGAAGTTTGGCGTCGAGTTCAGCTATAATGTCTTTTTTGGTGATGCCGTCCCTCCATTCGCTTTTGGGCTTCAGCATGATGATGGTTTCGATCATGCTGATGGGGGAGTTGTCGGTGGCAGTCGATGCTCTGCCCGCTTTTCCAAGGACCTGCTTTACTTCCGGAATACCAGCAATGATTTTATCCTGGAGTTGTAAAATGCGTTTGGCCTCTGCATTGGAAACATCCGGTAACGTAACGGGCATAAATAAGATCGACTGTTCGTCCAACGGTGGCATGAATTCCCGACCGGTATTCATCAGCAACGGAATGGAAATACCAAGGGCAAGCAGGTTGATGAACAGCGTGGTGCGACGGTATTTAATGCATGCCCGAATCACCGGAGCGTACATCCTTTCCAGAAATCGATTTATGGGATTGTGCTGCTCTGGTCTGAATTTCCCCTTCATAAAAAAGGATATGATTACCGGAGCAAGTGTGATCACCAACAAGGCATCGACCGCCAGAATAAATGTCTTGGTCCAGGCCAGGGGATGGAACAGTTTGCCTTCCTGTCCGGTTAACATAAACACCGGCAGAAAAGAGGTGATGATGATAATCGTGGAATAGAAGACGCCACGCGAAACCTGTCGGCTTGATTTTTCAATGATACCGATGCGCTCCTCTTCACTCATGCTGCTGAAATTGTGGTTGTTGCTCATATCAGAAGGAGGAAGGATTGAGTTGCTGATGTCTTTCGCTCAAGTGCTTGTGGGCGTTCTCGGCCATGATGATGCCGTTGTCGGCGATCACGCCAATGGCCAGTGCAATTCCGGTGAGTGACATGATGTTGGACTCAATTCCGAAGGCGTTGAGTAAAACAAAACTGGTGGCGACCGTTACCGGGATCTGAATCAGAATACTTAACGCTCCCCGCCAGTTAAACAAAAAGAAAATAACCACCATGCCCACCACCAACATTTCCTCCAACAGCGTATTGCGTACAGAGGTGATGGCCTCCTGTACGAGTTCACTTCTGTCGTAGACTACATTGAACTTTACACCAGCTGGAAATCCACGTGCAACAGACATCATTTTACCCCGGACTTTTTCAATGACTTCGGTAGCGTTGGCCCCATAGCGCATGACCACAATACCGCCTACCGCTTCGCCCTCTCCGTTCAAATCAAAAATTCCGGTCCGCGATTCGCCGGTGGTTTGCACCACCCCAACATCTTTAATCCGCACCACGGAGTTTCCTTCTGACTTCAGGGCCAGTTGTTCAATTTCTTCTGCCTTACCCAGGTAGCCTGTTGTTTTGACGATGTAACCAGCGCCACCCATTTCAAATTTTCTACCGCCGGTTTCATTGTTGTTCTCTTGGAGGGTTTGTAAAACATCACCAAAGCCTAGTCGGAAGGCGTTGAGTTTATTTGGATCAACGGTTACCTCATATTGTTTTTGAAATCCACCGAACGACGCTACTTCGCTAACGCCTTCAACATCCTGTAATCCGAATTTTACGTACCAGTCCTGCAGTGCGCGCAGCTCACCGAGATCCATACCGGGTGCTTCCAGGGTGTACCACAAAATGTGGCCGACACCGGTGCCATCAGGCCCGAGGGTAGGGGCAACCCCTTCCGGCAAAAGCCGTGACGCATAATTCAATCGCTCCAGTACCCGGGTACGTGCTTCATAGACATCGGCATCATCTTCGAAAATCACGTAGATGAAACTCATTCCAAACATGGAGTTGGCACGAACATATTTTACGCGGGGTAACGATTGAAGATTGGTCACCAGTGGATAGGTGATTTGATCTTCGATTACCTGCGGCCCGCGTCCATTCCATTCCGTGAAAACAATCACCTGATTTTCGGATAAGTCAGGGATGGCATCTACCCGTGAATGGCGCATGCTGTTGAGTCCCCATAAAAACAGTGCTGTTGCAACCAGCACGACGAGGAATCGGTTTTTTAAAGACCACGAAATAATTTTACCAGTCATAAACTCAGTATTTTGAAATAAAAGTGAATGGAACAACACCCTGAACAGGGATTGTTTTACTACTGCGGCTCAATGGGCGCCGCCGCAACTAAGTTTAAATCAGGAATACCTGATACAGAACCTGAAAGTCGGTCGGTGGACCGGTGTCAGTGTTGGTTGGTGTTGAGGCAACGATTGAGGTGTAATTGACCTCAGGAATGTTGACTTCAAAAGATGGGATGGCTGTAAAGTCCTGAACGGTCAGGTTGGCGATCTGAGCAATTGAGTTGAATTCGTCTGAAGCGTGAACTGTCGTGAGGTCTTCGCAGCATGGTTTTTCGCTTCGATGACAAGGGGGAACTTGTTTGGTGGTGTGACAGGGATCCGCTTTGGTTAGCAGTGAAAAGCTCTTGAGGTCACCCCCGCAAAAATGTGCTGAAACCATGAATTGGCTGGATGAAACCAGCGTCATCAGGGCTAAAAACAAGGCCGATATTTTGGTCTTAATTTTCACAACAGCCTCAAATATACGCATTTAGCGAATATCTGCTGCTGCCTCGATCTGCGCGTATTCAATAAATCCCAATGCTAAACTCAATATATAACAAACCTATTCCTTCGCTTCCTCTTCAGGTAACCCAAGCTCCCTTGTTTTCAACAATCTTCTCAGCACCTTTCCGCTTCTTGTCTTAGGCAAGCCCTGCATAAATTCCAATTGAACAGGGGCCGCCGATGGACCAAGTCGCTTAAGTCCATAGGCCAGAATTTCTTCCGATAATACCGCACCATGAATGCTTCCATTTCTGGTGACCACAAAAATTTTGATGACCTCACCTTTGTCCGGGTCAGGTTTACCGATGGCCGCTGCCTCTAAAATCGCTGGATGCTCCATGAATACTTTCTCAATCTCATAAGGCCCAATTTTTAAGCCACCCGTGGTAATGAGATCATCCGCCCTTCCAATGAACCAGTAATACCCCTCGCTGTCCTTCTTGGCAATGTCGCCACTGATAAACCAATCACCATGGAAGGAGCTCTCGTACTTCGCAGTTTCATGCAGGTAGTTGCTGAACATCCCGGGCCATGTTTTTTTGAAAACAAGATGGCCAGGTGTATCGACCTCATCAATAAGTTGAAAGTGATCGCCCCTGATGGCGGCAAGTCCAACGTCCACACCCGGCACTGGTTTACCCATCGACCCAGGCTTAACCTTCAGGCATCGATAATTTGAAATCATGATGCCACCGGTTTCCGTTTGCCACCAATGGTCAAGCATCGGAACATGAAAAGTCTGCTCCCCCCATTTAACCGCTTCAGCATGAAGGGGCTCACCACCACTTAAAATCATTCGAAGGTGCTGAAGGTTATAGTTGCCCGTTGGCTGAACATTCATCTTCATCAATCGTCGTATCGAAGCCGGTGTGGTGTACCAAACATTGACCTGATGTTCCTCCAGTATGGAATACCATCTGGCCGCATCAAAATCATCTTCGTCCATAATGGTAGTAACGCCAGCCAGCATAGGCGCTAGAATCCCGTAGGTGGTTGCCACCAAATTTCCCGGATCGGCTGTACACCAGTATTTATCGCCGTGCTGCAGGTCGAGAACTGTTCGGGTGGTTTGCATCAGCGATGCATAACCTTTATGGCTGTGCAGCACACCTTTTGGCATACCACTCACGCCATTGGTATAATGAAGCAAACAGGGATCTGTAGCGTTGGTCGGCTTGATGTCAAACTCAATCGAAGCCCTTTGCATTCTGACCGGTAAAGAAAAAACATTCTTTTCAAGATCTACCATGGTATCGGTGAGCAGAATAAACCGCACTGCCGGAAGTCGTTCAATGTTTTGCTTGAGTTTTAACGTGTAGGTATCCAAATCCGTGACCACCACCGCGGCATTGCTCCTCAGCAAACGTTGTACGATCGGCTCTGGTCCAAATACGGGGTATATCGGACAATGTATAGCCCTGTATTTCAAACTACCCAATACGGTTGTATAAAATTCCGGAATGCGTCCGACAATGGTCGACACCACCGCGCCAACAGGTAGGGTTAGCTTGTCCAATACATTGGCAAACTGATTGGATAAATCATGGAAATTTCGAAAACTGAAATCTTTAAAACTTCTGTCTTTTTTAATCCAACGCAAGGCCGTTTGAAATCCGTTACCGTCGAGCAGGTGTCGGTCCACCGCTTCATAGGCCAGATTTATTCCCTGTCCATCCGGTAACCCTGAGATTATTCGCTCACTGGATAGTCGCTCGAACTCCTTAACCGCCTCATCATAATTGGAAAGCAGAGGAGGGGGTGCTGTATAGGTCTGTGTAGCATTCATTGGGCCAAATTATTGGAGGACGAAACCTTCGGGCATGAGTTGCTGCGGTTGTTAAAATGATCCTGATCATCGTCACAGTTGTCAAGCTGCAGGAATTGTTTTTATTTCGGGAAAACCCACACTTATGGCCATCTTATCGTTTCGGAAATCGCTGTTCATACTTACTTTTTTTGTTTTATCGGTTGCTTCCTATGCTCAGCAAGCACAGCATCGATGGCGGATCATGAACCAGATCAGAAGAGATAAGTTTGATCTGATTCTCCCACAGGTGATGAAGGAAAATCAGATAGACATGTGGATCATCACAGGGCGCGAAGGAAAATTTGATCCCTTGTACCGTGACCTGGGGGCGGGCTATGTTGGCCGCAACGGCTATTATGTATTTTTTGATAAGGGCAATGGTCGGATCGAGCGGAGCGTGTTGGGCATCGATGGCTACTTGTTGGAGCAATCGGGCGCATGGGATTATTTCGGCCAGGAATCCGAATTAAAAGATTTTGTGCTCAAGCGTGATCCAAAAAAAATTGGTTTGAATATGTCCAAAGACATTGGGCGCGCCGATGGTTTGTCGTACACCGAATATGCAGAGTTGTCATCGATACTGGGTAAAAAATATCAGGATCGTTTTGTTTCTGCGGAGAAACTGTACAGTGATTTCAAATCAAGACATACAGCAACAGAAATTGCTGCTTTTGCTGAGGCGGGCAATTATTCCTATCAGATAGCAGAACGCGCTTTGTCCAACGAGATCATTACGCCTGGGGTAACGAGGTTAGAAGAGGTGGCGTGGTGGATGTTGGAGCAATTGCATGCTGCTGGTTTGGAGTCCTCTTTTGGTATGCCATCGGTTTATGTGACCGGGCCGGATGGGATTGTGGCGACTTCCAATGATCGCATCATACAGCGTGGTGATATTTTAATGATCGACTGGGGCGTTGGATATCTTTCTTATTACACCGATATGAAGCGAATTGCTTACGTCTTAAAGGAAGGGGAGCGTGAGGTGCCGGCGGGCATCAGACATGCATTCGATCAGGGTGTAAAGGCAAGGAAGGTAGTGACCGACGCCATCAAGCCAGGATATACCGCCCAACAAAACATGGATCGCATTTATGCTGCCTTGGTTTCATCGGGATTTGAAAGAATGAAAGAATTCAATAAACCAGGTGAATCTGGTAAAACGGATGTGATGATAGGCTGCCATGCCGTCGGTGATTGGGGTCATGGCACCGGTCCATCCATTGCACATTTTAATCCCCTTCAACTAACCTACACCATCAGGCCAACCAATTTGCTGTCTATTGAGCTTTTTGCCTATACGCCCTTGCCTGAATGGGGAGGTAAAAAGCTCAGAATTCCATTGGAAGATGATGCCATCGTAACTGACCGGGGGGTTGAATGGGTTTATCCTGTCAACGAAAAGGTATTGTTGATCCGTTAACCAGTTTACATATTGTAATCTGTTGTTTTTCCTGATACGTGATTGATTTAATGTGATTGGGGGGTGACGGAAGTCATTATATTTACAATCCTAAATTTTTAAAAGTTAACGCGTATGTACGGACTCGTCAATAAAGCGATCAAAGACCTTGTGGTTCAATTGGCCGGTGAAGAAAAGTGGCTGGAGATTTGTCAATTGTCAAACAATTTATTGACCTTCACGGTGCCAAGATTTCCATCAGCAGCAAAGAAAATTTAGGAACTGAAGTCAGAATGGAATTCAACTACCGATCGGTCGTTGATGGAGATGAACAGCAAATTCAATGAAAAGAATACTCGTAATTGAAGACGACGAAAAAGTGCAGGAAAGCATCGTCGACTTGCTCGAGATACGTGGCTATGAAATCCTGCGCGCCTCCAATGGTAAAGACGGTTTGGATCTCGCTGTGGATAAGCGCCCTGATTTGATCCTGTGTGATGTGATGATGGCCAATTTGAATGGATTTTCTGTTTTGAGTGCGTTAAGGGCTATGTCACAGTTCGAGAAGACGCCATTTATTTTCCTTTCAGCCCTATCTGAACAAAAATTTATCGATCAGGGTCTCAGTAAAGGTGCCAATCGCTATATTGTAAAGCCTTTTAAGGCTGAAGATCTGTTTAGTGCTATTGATGAATTGACTAAATAACGGATTACCTTAGACAAAACATGAAAAAAATACTGGTCATTGAAGACGACGAAAACATCCGCGAGAGTCTGGTTGAACTCCTGGAGATGAAGTCGTATGAAATATTTTCTGCTGATAACGGCACCGCTGGTTTGCAAATGGCGCTCGATCAAAAACCAGACATGATTCTGTGTGATATTATGATGCCAGGCCTCACCGGCTACGAAGTCATTGAAGCCATTCGTAACAATCCCAGCTTCACCAAAACACCTTTTGTATTTCTGTCAGCCAAGGCGATGGAATCTGACATTCAAAAAGGGTTACAATTGGGTGCGAACAATTATCTGACAAAACCTTTCCGGGCAAGTGAGTTGTTTGGTCTGGTTGATAAACACCTTAACAACAATGGCAACGGTGGTTCAGGAATTGGTAAAGCCGTTGATCAATTGTTAACCATGGTTGCTGAGTGGGAAGCCTGGCTCAACCGTCGCGTGGCAACCATTTGATCCATCAGTCTGTCAATTCATTTCAGGTTTAATTTTTATTGCTAAAAGATTCGAGAATCAAATCTTGAATTCTAATCCAACGATCTCTAATACTACTTCACTTCCGACAACCTGCATTGCCGCTGGTCTCCGTTGGAGTGCTTTCAATCTAAATACCGACCACTTTCGAAATGGTGACATTATCCCAGTGGCTGAAAGTGCTGAGGACTGGGAAGCTATTGGTCAGATGGGAGAGCCCGCATGTTGCTGGTATAGAAATGATAGGCAAATCGGCGCCGCTTACGGGAGATTGTACAATTGGTTTGCTTTAAATGATTCGCGTGGTCTCGCACCTGAAGGTTGGCGTATTCCAATGTTGAGTGATTGGGAGCGGTTAGCATTGGAGCTTGGTGGATTTCCGTTGGCAGGACGTCGTTTGAAAAGTAAGTCCGGTTGGAATATGATGGGCAATGGTAACAATCAGTCCGGATTTTCAGCAATGCCTGGTGGAGGTAGGGGAGTCTTTGGCTCTTTTCTGGACTTGGGTGATTATGGAAACTGGTGGGCAGCCAATGAAGCAAGCCCCAATGATGCCTGCTTTGTCTACCTTACCTTTATCGACAGTTCAATGATCATCCGAAAAGATGGATTTAAATCCAGCGGGTTCTCTGTCCGTTGTGTTCAACCTGTTTAATTCTTAAGGCGACATCTGAAATGAACCATAAATTCAACTCCCTGTTTTGATTAAATTCAAGTCTTTGATTTTATGTCCCAAACTAATCAACCACTGAAGTCTCCATCAGAAAGCAAGATTCCTAACTTGATAAGGAATGTTCTCTACTTTGCTTTTCCACAAATGGAGACCCAGGTTGGAGAAAAAAATACAAAGCGAATGCTTTTCTCACTGGCAACATTTATGTCAACCGGTGGTCTTGTCTGGGTTGGTATCATGTTGTACCTCGATTTATATGGTCATGCACTGGTTCCTGCGGGCTATGTATTGCTTTCCATCGTTAACCTTGGTTTAATCAGCCGGCTCTCTTATCGCCTCGGCTATACACTTCAAATAACCATAAGTCTTGTGCTGCCTTTCTTTATGCAAGCCATCCTTGGCGGTTATTATGCTTCCGGTTTGGTCATGTTGTGGTCAAGCATTTCATTTCTTGCTGTATTGGGAACGCGTAGAAAGATCAATTTATACAGCTGGATTGTGGCCTTTGTGGTGTTTTATTTCGCTGCCTTTTTCCTGGATCCTTTGTTCCGATCCATGCGACCATCTGTGGTAACAGATGAGATTGCCATTCGGCTGTTAATGGCCAATATTCTGATGATTGGCGCCGTCATATTCGTCATTGCTGAAAGAAGGGTAAACCTTGATCAATACTTTATTCAAAAATTAAAATCCAGCAATCAGGACCTGGAAGACTATAAGCTGGAACTCGAAGGTAAAATCTTTAAGCGTACCACCGATTTAGAGGCCAGCGTCGAAATGCTTAAGGAAACAAAAAATGAAATGAAGCGTGCAATGCTTCGCGCGCAGGAGGCAACAGAATCCAAAAGCTATTACCTGACCAGCATCAGCCATGAAATCCGTACGCCGCTTAATGCCATCCTGGGCTACACCCAAATTATGCAGATGCGGATGCGTGATCAGAGTTTTCCGAGTGACCTTAAAGAATTCGTCGGTGGGATTGAGACAAGTGGGACACATCTGCTGGAACTGATCAATAATGTTCTGGACTTGTCCCGTATCGATTCCGGAAAAATGACCCTTTCGATGGAAACGGTCAATCTCCGGCAGTTGGTAAAAAGAGTTTATGAAATCAGTCAGGCGAAAGCCAGCCAAAAAGGATTGCATTGCAGCTACAGCATTTCCGCAGACCTGCCTGAAGACATTGAAACAGATGCCACCAAGCTCAATCAGATTCTAATGAATTTGTGTTCCAATGCCTTAAAGTTTACTGACGAAGGAAAGCGGATCAACATCTCCGTGGTAATGGAAGGTAAGCAGTTGGTCTTTAGGGTTGAAGATGAAGGTATTGGTATTGAGTCAGACAAGCTTGAGTTGATTTTCCAGCCATTCACCCAGGCCAACAATACCATTCTCAAAAAATATGGTGGAACTGGTTTAGGGCTAGCCATCACCAAGCGGTTGGTTGAGCTGTTCGGGGGTCAGATAACGGTTGAAAGCAAGCAGGGCGAGGGCTCCAGGTTTACAGTCAGACTTCCGTTGATCCGGGCCATCATGACCGATCATACCCCATCGAATGATGTTTTTAATCTAAACTCCATCAAGTTTACAGAGGGTCAGAAAGTACTGGTGGTTGAGGATAATCCTGTGAACATGCAGGTGCTTTGTGGTTTTCTGCAGGAAACAGGACTTAGAGTTTTAATGGCCATGAATGGCAAGGAGGGTATATCCATGGCGATGGAACACAAGCCCGATGCTATTTTCATGGACATTCATATGCCGGTAATGGATGGCATTGAGGCAACGCGAACCATTGCGAACATGGATAACCTGCGAGGTATCCCAGTCATTTGTCTGACTGCTGATGTTTTTGGTGAGCAAAAAAAGAATTATTTGAATATGGGCTTCAGTGATTTTCTAACCAAGCCGGTAGAATTCAGAAAAATCATTCAGGTACTCGAAAAATATCTCCTCGTTCAAAAATGAAAATCTAAATAAGCCGTTAACTCTCTTCTCTCGCGCTCGCTCTGAATCTCCCTCTCATTCTCAATATGATTATTTCTCTCACCTCTCGCTCTCGCTCTACCCTAAGATCGAGTTCGAGATGGAGTTTCGAGAGGATTGTTTTCTTAGGCTTTATTTAAGGCAATAATTCCCCCACTCATTCTCACTCTCATTCTCTTCTCTCGCTCTCGCTCTGTCTTAAGATCGATTTTCGAGTGTAGCAGCTTTTCTTTCTCCCTTCTCGCTCTCGCGCTCGCTCTGAATTGAGATGGAGATGGAAGATCGAGATGGGAGAATGGTCGACCACTTTTAATTTGGACCGCCCTCTAAGCCGACCCCTGAGCCGACCCCTGAGCGTAGCCGAAGGGGGAGTCCGATAATTTATAGATCAAAAACGTAACTTTCTTGGCTAACCTCAATTGGCCTAAAAAGAATTTGGGCTTTGGATGCGGTGGCTTCGACTTCGCTCAGCCACCTTGCTTCGACGAATTTGCCTGCGCTCTGACCTCAATCAATCCTCCAACTCCCCACTCCCTCTCATTCTGTTCTCTCCCTTCTCGCTCTCGCTCTGAATCACCCTCTCATTCTCAATCTGATTATTTCTCTCACCTCTCGCGCTCGACCTCGATCTGTTTTTTTCTCTCTTTTCTCGCTCTCGATCTCGCTCTATTTTAGCTCGAGTCCGAGATCGAGATGGGAGTGTAGTTTCTTTTCTCTCTCCTCTCGCGCTCGACCTCGCTCTCGCTCTTATTCACCTTCTCATTCTCTCTCTCTTAGCCTTCTAATTTCCTCCTCCCTTATCCCGCCCTCAGTCTTTCCGTATTCCGATCGAACATAATTCAAGATGGCGGCCACCTGTTCATCACTTAAAAAGTTAAACGCCGGCATAATGGTATTATACGTTTTACCCTTTACCCTGATCTCTTCATTTAAGCCATTGACAACCGACTTAATCAATCTGTCCTTTGGACCGATAACCCATTCCGAACCTGCGAGTGGGGGATAATGCTCACCCTCACCAAGACCGTTATCCTGATGACAAGCCGTACAATAAATCGCGTATAGTTCCTTCCCATCCTGCGCTCCTCTGAGACTCAAATTATCTTCCTGCTCGCTCAATAACTTCAGATGCGGTTTATTTTTAAGTCGCTCCATCTCATTCAACTCAATGTCTCCAAAGTCATTTTTATCGCCATCAAACGTTATGCGCCAGATTTTTCCATTCTTGGATTCGGAGATATAAAGCGAACCATCCGGGCCCTCTGCAATTCCCATCGGTCTGTATTTGGCCTGACTCATATCGGCTACAGTATCGGTTCCAACAAATCCATCGGCGAATACCTCCCAGTTGCCTGACGGCTGTCCGTTTTCAAATGGAACAAAGGCAACAACATAGCCGCCCTGCGGATAGGGTGAGCGATTCGTCGATCCATGAAAGGCTACGAATGCGCCATTTTTATAATGCTCCGGAAAAAGATCACCCTGATAAAACAACAAATCATTGGGTGCCCAATGTGCAGGGAATCCCATGAGTGGACTGGCCAATGTCATTCCTTCTGGCGAACGATCACCATCACCACCATATTCAGGCGCTACAATCCTTCGCTTTTTAAATGGATCGTAATAGGTATATGGCCATCCAAAATCATCACCCTCCTTAATCCGCACAAATTCCTCTGCCGGCAGAATTGCATTTTGCCATGGAGTATAAAGGTGTGGTGCATGGGCGTATAAATAATCTCTTCCATGTTGGACGGCATACAATTGCCCATCCTCCTTACTCCATGTAATTCCGACGACGCTTCTCAGTCCCGTGGCAAAGCGTTTTCCATCCGATTGCTTTTGACCGGGTTTTTTGGCATTAAACTTCCATATGCCCGCCTGATCATAAAGTTGGGTGCAGGGATATTCACCTGGTATATGTGCCGATGAATTGCTGATGTGGTTCGTCCAGTCTTCACAGACATTGGTTGGTGCACTGAAAGTGACATACATTCCGTCCTGGTCATCGAACGCAAGTGATTTTGCGTTGTGCCATTGCCTTGGGTGGTGGTCGGTCATAATGGCTTCTGGTTTTCCTTCTGGCAGCAATTTTCCTGGAATCAATTTTTGCCGATACACCACCTGCTCCGAACTATAATAGAGATAACCATTATGAATGCGCATTTCGGTCGCAAATGTTCCGTCGTTGGGATAATCTCCGAAAGGAACAACCATATCAACTCGTCCATCTCCTGTTGTGTCGCGCAGCGCAAGGTTTCCGGGCTCGGCGGTGGTAATTCTGAGTTTGGCATAAATGAAACCCTCCGGACTCACCGCAATATGCCGCGTAGGTCCAACACTATCGGCTACGACCAGTGCTCGAAAGCCTTTTGGCAAAATGAGCCCACCATTGTCAGGGTCCGGTGTTGGCAATTCATGTTTGGGTCCACATGAAATATGGATAAATGCTAAAAGGATGATTAAGCCCATCGACTCGAGGGAAGGCAGAAAGTTTTTAAAAAATATGCGTTTCCCGTTGAGGCGCACCTTGGAGGCTTTGTTTGATTTGCTGTTGTAAGTTGAAACACCCATTATCATTGCTTGAAAATTACGATTGAAATCCCCACTTTAGGGAGGATTTTTCCATTTGATGTCTAAAAAAGAAATAAAATATCATATGAGATACGCAATTCTTCTTTTGAGTGTCATGTTAACAGCCACTGGTTCCAATGCCCAGATCGGTAATCGTCTCAAAGACCAGCTGAACCAGCGCAAGGATGCAAAGGTGAACAACGCCATTAATAAAGGACTGGATAGGCTGGAGGGCAAAGGCAAAAATCCAGGCCAGGCTCCTGGTCAACCACAGCAGGGTGACGGACAGACGGAGGAACCAAATCAAAATCCTGCACCGGCGGAGGAGAAAACGGAGGAAGCTGCACCAGCGGCGCCCACCCAGGCCTCTGTTTCACCTGAAAAGTCCTATGCTCGTTTTGATTTCATCCCAGGTGAAAAAGTCATGTTCGAGGATAATTTTCAGAATGAAACAGATGATGAAGTGCCTTCCTATTGGATTCCGACCAAAGGTCAGGTGGAGGTCTCTACCATTAATGGTGAGAAGGTAATGGGATTATTAGAGGAAAGCAGTACCGTTTATCCACGTCGTGCTGAGAACAACAGCAAGAATGCAACTCGAACTACCCTTGAGTTTGATTATTTGTTCAGAAAGAACAATGGCACCATGATGGAGACTTACCGTAAGGGTGCTTTTGGCAATGAATATTTCACCATTCAATTCGCGGTCGATGAGGATTTTTATGATAACGACAAGCAAATGGAGTTGGGTGATTTTATCGAGCGACTGGATGTTACGTCGTTGGGAAAAGTAACGTTTGGTAAAATGAATGGTGATTTCAATCAGGGCAAGACAACCGATATGGGTTATGTAAAAGCTTATGATGACATCACCGACAAATGGGTTCACGTTTCTGTGGCCATAACCGAACGTTCCATGAAAGTTTATCTCAACAGCCAACGGGTGATCAATTCCGTAATTGGAAAGGGTCGATCTTTCACCTTTCAGATATCCTGTTTCAGTTGCAGTTCGGATAACGATGGCTATCAGGTTTTTTTCAAGAATGTCCGAATTGCAGAGGGTGGGGCTGATCCTTATAAGCAGTTGGTTACCGATGGACGGATGATCGCTCGGGGCATTACGTTTGATGTTGGCAAGGCAACGCTGAAGCCGGAAAGTTTCGGTGAGTTAAATGCTATTGCTGAGCTCATGAAACAGAACGCTCAATTAAAGTTTGAGGTTGGTGGACACACCGACAGCGATGGTGATGACGCATCGAACATGAAACTTTCTCAGCAGCGTGCTGAAACTGTGAGGGGTAAACTTATGGAGCTTGGAATTGATGGGGCAAGGTTGACCGCCAAAGGTTATGGCGAAACGAAGCCACTGATGCCAAACAGTACTACTGAAAACAAAGCCAACAATCGACGCGTTGAATTGGTGAAAAGTTAAAATCTGGTTGCCCAGCCTTCAACTGGCAAAATCGACTGAGCCTCCTTCAAAGCCAGTAGACCCCTGATCTTATTTATGCCGAGCGTTTACACCGAGGGAACCCGAGGTGACGTCGGCCTTCGACAAGCTCAGGCCTCCTTCAAAGCCAGTAGACCCCTGAGCCGACACCTGAGCCTGTCGAAGGTGTCGAAGGTGTCGAAGGGGTCGAAGGTGTCGAAGGTGTCGAGGCATCGGGTTATTCCTAAATGGTCACCGAGCGTTAACACCGAGGGAACCCGAGGTGGAGTCGAGGTGACATCCTGCCGACATTTAAAATTAATGAGGTGCCCGAAGCCGAGTTGCTGAGCATGTTTATCGTCCCCTAACCCCACCCCAACCCCCCTCGTAGATGTTATTAAAACCCCCTCAGTTATAATATTTTGCCCAATTAAAATATTATAAAGCGGTAAAAACCCATATTTCCTTCCTTATCCTGATTAAAATCAATACATAAGTTGTATTTTCACTCGGTCCAACCAGGTGGAAAATGGGGTTTAATCTACAAGCGGGATTATTGGTCAAATCCAGAGGATATAAATTCTTTATACATCTTCTCACGGTTTGTTTTTTCCTTGCCCTTGCTGCCTCACTTCAGGCACAGACCATTGCAAACATCCGAACCCAACTAAGAGATGGTCAGATAGAAATCCGATACGATCTCACGGCTTCCTTAGACAAAGCTGAATTCAAGGTCGAGGTATTTTCTTCCTACAACAATTTCTCTAAGCCACTGGTACAGGTAACCGGTGATGTTGGTTCTGGTGTAAAGCCCGGACCAAATAAAGTGATCCTCTGGCAGGCGCGTTCTGAGGCGGCCGGATACAAAGGTGAACTTCAGTTTGAGCTGGCGGCAACACCTGTGGTTATTGCTGAACCTATAACGCTATTATCCCCCAAGGGCGGATCGGTGGTAAGAAGGG
Source organism: Bacteroidota bacterium (assembly GCA_016866235.1). Classification (GTDB taxonomy): domain Bacteria; phylum Bacteroidota; class Bacteroidia; order Cytophagales; family Cyclobacteriaceae; genus ELB16-189. The sequence goes on along the minus strand of VGMW01000008.1, from coordinate 21,323 downwards.
GTAAGACGTTACGGATAACCTGGACGGGTGGCGTGGTGGATGAGCCGATCGAAGTTCAGATGGTGAAAGGTTCTGACCTGCACCGAAAGGTGGAGACTGTTTCCAATAAAGGAAGCTATGATTTAAAGGTTGACAACGGTGAGCCTTACGGCGAGTATCAGGTGCGGTTGTTGTCGACGGCGGGCGAAGTGTTTAGCCAGCCCTTTGAGGTGAAGAAGAAGTCTAAGCTGTTGTTAAAGGTTGGGCTTCCGGTGGCGGTTGCGGCATGGGTATATGTATTCCTATCGGGTGGCGGAGGAGGTAATGCAGTTAAAGAACTTCCGGTAGCACCGGAGCCGAATTGAGATGAGTATGCGGATCCCTAAATATTCTTTGTATTTTACCTTTTTTTATGGTCGATTTTTTCTGTTTATGTTTTTGCTCAATCGGCTCCCACCAACCTAACCCTCTCTTCCTCCTCCATCTCTGAAAGCCTCCCCGTTGGCACCACCGTCGGCACCTTCTCCACCACCGACGCCGAAGGTGGAACGTTCTCTTATTCTCTTGTCTCCGGCACAAGCTCTACCGATAACGCCAGCTTCACCATTACCGGTTCAACATTAAAAACTGCAGCTGTTTTTAATGCTTCCACCAAATCCAGCTACTCCATAAGGGTTAGGACAACCGATTCCGGTGGACTGTCTTTAGAGAAGGTCTTCACCATTGTGGTAACTGCCGTTGAACCCACTGCCCAACCTACCGCTCTTACTTTCAGCAAAGTAACGTCTAGTTCCTTTTTCGTTGCCTTTACAGCACCGAGTACCGCGCCTTCCGGTTATCTTGTTCTGCGCAAAGAAGGTGGTACGGTCACCGCGCTTCCGGTAGATGGCAATACTTATACACCAAGCACTTCCATCGGCGATTCAGAAGTAGTCTATTCCGGTAATGCCACAAGTTTTGATCAGACATCCCTGAAAATGGGTGTAACGTACCACTACGCTGTATTTGCATACAATGGTTCTGGTTCAGGCACTAATTACAATCCAACCAATCCACTTCGGGGTAGCCAGCTGGTGCCCATTGGCTCTACAGTAACCGATGTGGATGGCAATGCTTATGAAATGGTTGCCATCGGAACACAGATATGGCTGAAGTCTAACCTGAAAGTTTCTAAGTATAGAAACGGAGAGGAGATACCTAATGGTGCCGATGTCAGTTTATGGTCATCAACAAATTCGGGTGCATGGGTGTATCTCAGCAATCTTCAATCCAACAATGAAAAATATGGTAAACTTTATAACTGGTATGCTGTTTCTGATGCAAAGGGAATTTGTCCTAATGGATGGCACGTCCCAAGCAACAACGAGTGGAATGATTTAATAAAGTTTCTGGATCCCGAAATCGTTCCTACTTCCGAAGTCCAAAGTAAAATTGCTGGTGGGGCATTAAAGGCTGTTGAGGGATGGAAAAGTAATGCTGGTTCAACAAATATTACTGGCTTCTCTGCTTTACCTGGAGGTTCCCGATACGCATCCGGTGAATTTCCCGCTACCGATGCATCACAGGGAGGCTGGTGGAGTTCAACTGAATCTGATGATAAGAATGCATGGCTCAGATTTTTAGGTGCTGCTAATAATTACATTAATATCTATTCTAACCCTAAGTCATTCGGCTTTTCCATTCGCTGCCTTGCTGATGTGAACGTTACTGCGCCAACGGGTTTAACTTTAAGTTCTGCTTCGATCAATGAAGGTCTAAGCTCCGGCACCACCGTTGGCACCTTTTCTACCACCGATGCCGAGGGTGGTACGTTTAGTTATTCCCTTGTTGCAGGTGAAGGAAGTACCAACAACGCCAGCTTTACCATTGAGGGGGCTGCACTAAAGTCAGCCGTGGTCTTTGATTTTGAATCAAAGTCTTCTTATACCATCCGGGTAAGAACCACCGACAACGGGGGATTGTTTTTTGAGAAGTCGTTTGTTATTTCGATTAATGATTTGAGTGAAGCTCCAACGAATCTTTCCTTAAGTGTAACCTCGATAACAGAAGGACTGGCGATCGGGACAACGGTTGGCACTTTTACATCCACCAATGTTGCGGGGGGTAGCTTCTCCTTCACGCTTGTAAGCGGAGAAGGCGCTACCGATAACGCGAGCTTTACCATTGAAGGCGGCACGCTAAAGTCTGCTGCTGTATTCAATAGCGCTACGAAGGCTTTTTACTCGATTCGGGTTCGTGTGACGGAGGCCGGCGGACTGTTCTTCGAAAAGTCCTTTACCATTCTGGTGGTCGCTGCAGAACCTACCGCTCAACCGACGGCACTTAAATTCACTGGCGTTACCTCTGGCGCACTATCGGTTGGGTTTACGGCCGCAACTCCGGCACCGGCGGGTTACCTGATCCTAAGGAAACAGGGCAGCGCTATGACGGCCCTTCCCGTCGATGGAAGTGCCTACTCTGCTACCACGCAGATAGGCGATGCAACGGTAGTGTATGCAGGCAATGCAACCGGCACCAACGAAACACAACTGGAAGCGGGCAAGCAATATTTTTATAGGGTCTTCTCCTACAATGGAGTAGGCCAGACGATTAACTACAACACGACTACCCCCTTGGAGGGCAACCGCTATACGATCTTCAATGAGCCTACAGCGCAGCCAACAGCGATCCAGTTTTCAGAGATCACGGTGAACTCCTTTAAGCTGAGCTTCACGGCAGCCGGTGGCAACCCCAGCGGCTACCTGATCATTCGAAAGTCAGGCGCCCAACCACAGACCGATCCAACAGATGGCACCACCTATGCAGTGGGCGATGCCATCGGAGATGGACAAGTGGCCTACCTAGGAACGGCACTTACATTGAGTGAGACCAACCTCAAAGACGGGACGACTTACCACTATAAGATCTATAGCTACAACGGCCAGGGTGATGGGATCAACTATCTACAATCCACGGCACTGTCGGGAAGCCAGAGCACCCTTGCGCTGGAACCTTCAGGTCAGCCGTCGGGTTTAACGTTCTCTTCGATTACGACCAGCTCGTTTACGGTTGGCTACTCGGCACCGTCAACACCTCCTGGAGCATACCTGGTGCTTCGCAAGAAAGGCTCAGCGGTAACGGCTGTACCGGTCGATGGCACAGCCTACCAGGTGAGCACAACCTTAGGGGATGCCACGGTGGTCTACAATGGAACGGGAACCTCGTTTGGCCAGAACGACCTGGAGAAAGAACAGACGTATCACTATGCGGTGTTCGCCTATAATGGAAGCGGCGGTTCGGTGAACTACAACATCAAAAGTCCGCTGTCGGGCAGTCAGCTGGTACCGCTGGATGTAACTGCACCGGTATTTTCATCGAATACTACGCCGGAGGCGGTTGAAGTGAATAAAGAGATCAGTGTATCCTTAAAGGTGAGCGACGGGGAGACGAAGGTGAATTCGGTTTAGATCTCCTATGGACCTGCCGGAGAGACGAACTATTCGGTGGTGGATCAGACTATGAGCGACGGGGGATCCGATACGTGGACCTACAAGATCCCGGGCAGCTCATCGACGGGGTCGGGGGTAAGATTTAAGGTGACGGCCACCAACAGCTATGGGCTTACGGGAAGCGAAGGTTATTTGGTTGGTATCAGCTACCCGCAGGAAGGACTTCCTATTCCGTATACTACATCAGGCACTACGCTGGATGCGTATTCTATAATTGCCATACCGCTAAAGCTTACCAGCAATGCGGTGAACGCGGTGTTTGGCCCGGTACTGGGACAGTATGGAGATAAGGATAAGTGGCGGATGTTCCATTACCGCAATGGAGTGAACGAGGAACTTAATGGAAGCAGTCAGCTGGAACGTGGAAAAGGATATTGGCTGATATCCTCCAAGGCAGCTACACTCAATACTGGTCCAGGCTCTACGGGCGGAGGCTCGGATAAGCCGGTGGAGATAACGCTGAACGCGGGATGGAACCAGATAGGTAACCCATATACGTATGCGATCAGCTGGTCGGACATCCAAAGCGATGGGGCAAACAGTGGGTTGAGCCTGCAGCCGAACCTGAGGTTGTTTAAGAACGGTGCGTTCAGCAATGGCACTGGTCTGGAGTCGTTCCAGGGAGGCTTCATCTTTGTGAACAGCGGCACGAAACTGACCTACCCGTCACAGAAGAAAAATGGAAGGCAGATGGCTTTGGGAGAGGGGGAGTCAGGTGGAAATGAAGATGAAGATATACTTTATAAGACCACGGGAGAAAATCAGTGGTTGTTGCCGATGGAGGTTCAGGGGGTTAAACGAAAGATTATGGCAGGGGTGGGGATGCATCCTGAGGCGGGAGAAGGATTTGACCGCTTCGATGACTTCACACTTCCAAGGATGTCGGAGTACGTAGAGTTAAACCACCTTAAGACCCTCCATGAGACCAGCTACAGCAGAGATGTCATCGCGCCTGCGCCGAACCATGCCTGGGAGTTTGAGGTGCTATCGAGTGAGGCAGGGGAGAAGCATCGACTTACGTGGGGTGTGCCAGAACACTGGGAGGGTAACAAACAGCTGAGGTTATGGGATGTGCAAAGAGGCCGTTCGGTGGATATGCTTACCCAGACGCAATACGAGTTCCGTGCACCGGGTAGCTTCAGGATATTGTATGGCGATGAGGCCTTTGTTGAGAAGGAGTCGGTGGTACGAACCTTCCTATTGCAGGATCCATCACCGAACCCAACCACGGGCAGGGTTCGCGTCTCGTTTTTGGTTCCTGACGATGGCAGACTCTGGCCGGTGGAGCTGACGGTGTTTGATCAGCATGGAAGAGAATCGGAAGGTGGGTTGAAGGGCAAGTTCGGTTCAGGGTTACACGAGGTAGAGCTGGATCTTAGCCGTGGAGAGGGAAGTGCAGTCTCCGGAATGTATCTGCTCCGGTGCCAGACGGGTCAGATGGAGTATACGCGAAAAGTATTAGTCAGATGACCTGACGGATAGGAAATAGAGTTGTTTATTATTTTAATATTTACTTTAGTTAAAATATTGATCATGAAAGCGATATGGAGAAATAAATATCCGATTGTTCTACTCGGGTTTGTGTTAATAGTAGCCCCAAATTTTACAACCGCACAAAATCCTTCCAATCCTGTCAGGGTACGCAGTGGATCCATTCAAGTTGACTTTAGTGAATCCCGATCTATACAAGGTCAACAGATGGAAATGGTTGATCCGGCTACGGTTCAGGCAGAACTTAGAGTCAACAAGCAGCCTGTTTACCATGCACTGATTATAGGTGTTTCTGAGTATCAATACGCTGGTCCTCAGCTGACCAATCTCGACAATCCATTAAAAGATGCACAGCGACTGAAAGAAATTCTGATTTCTAAATATTTATTTACCGAAGAAACAACCTACGTGCTGACGAATCCAACGCGTGAGCAGTTGATCAACTCGATGGATGAGCTCACGCAAAAGGTAGGGGAGCGGGACAATCTTTTGATCTTCTATGCCGGACATGGTTTCTATGATAAGAATACGGATTTCGGTTATTGGCTTCCTTCGGATGCGAAGATGACTTCAAGATCCAATTGGATTGCCAACAGCACCATTAAAGACTATGTATCAGCGATTCCTTCCAAGCACACATTACTGATTTCCGATGCTTGTTTTGCTGGAAGTATTTTCAAGACCCGTGCTGCCACGGCGCTTGATACCAGAAAAGTTTATGAGATGTACCGAGAAAAGAGCCGTAAGGCCATCACCAGTGGTAATCTGACCCAGGTACCGGACGAGAGTTACTTCCTTAAATTCCTGTTGAAAATCTTAACAGACAACGAACAGGATTTTCTGCCTGCTTCAGCGCTTTTTTCCAGGATGTATGAACCGATCATGAACAACTCGGAAACCATTCCGCAGTTCGCAGTGATCTATGGCGCCGGTGACGAGGGTGGGGATTTTATTTTTATAAGGAAATAAGTTCAGATACCCTAGATCAAAAAGTTTTCCAGCAAATTATATTTCGTCCCTTACCTCTGCTTTAAAATCCATCCTTCTATTTTCTGTTCCAGCAAAAACAACGGTAAACTGCCTGAGTTTAAAAGCTGGCGGTGAAATTCAGGCAGACTGAATTTTTCACCCATTTGCCGCTCTGCTTTACCCCTCAATTCCCTGATCTTAAGCTGCCCTATTTTATAAGATACTGCCTGTCCGGGCGTAGCCATATAACGCTCAATACTGGAAATGATTTCTTCCTCTGAATCAGCTTCATTTTCCATTGAAAATTTAATGGCTTCTTCCCTTGTCCATCCCTTTCCATGCAAACCGGTATCCACCACCAGTCGAATGGCGCGGTGCATTTCCATGTTCAGCATCCCAAAATATTGGATTGGATCCTCATACAAGCCCAGCTCTTTTCCAAGCGACTCGGCATAAAGCGCCCAACCTTCAACAAAAACCGACATGCTTTCCGGATGAAGAAATTCCGGTATACCGGTATTTTCCTGCTGCAGCGACAACTGATAGTGATGACCCGGAATGGCTTCATGGAGAAAAAGCGACTCATCGGCAAAACCATTGTACCGACGAACATCCGGAATCGGAACATAAAAGATACCCGCCCGTGTTGCGTCCTTCGAACCGGGGACATACTCCGCGCTCGCCGAGGCCTCACGGAATGCCTCCGTTCGTCTTACCTCAAACCCTGCTTTGGGTTGCGCCGAAAAAACTCTACTCAGATTGGCTTCAACCTTCCTCCGTATCGCCTCAAAATTATCAAGAACTGCTTCTGGTTTTTGGTATTGCCTGTACTTTGGATGATTCCTTACCCACACAATGAATTCCTTCAGGCTCCCCTTAAATCCAAGTTGCTCCTTTACGCCAAGCATCTCCGTTTTGATTCGCTCCACTTCATTTAATCCAAGTTGGTGAATCTCCTCATAGTTCATTCTGGTCGTAGTGCTAAGTCGGAGAAGATAATCATAGGTTTTCGGTCCGTCGGGAAGACTTCCAAGCCCGGAGGTTGCACGACCAGCCGGCAGATAACGCTCCTTTAAGAACCTGGAAAGCTTTTGGTGGGCAGGGATCAACCGATTTCCAATGAATGCGGCATATGAATCTTGCAACCTCTTCTTGTCCGCAGTGGATATGGCCTCTGGTAATTTTTTTATCGGTTGAAAAAACAGGTGTTCCTCGACTGGTCCCTTGGCAAAAGCTTCCACCTGGGGTATGACTTTAACGATAAGGGATTTAGGAAGCACGATTCCCCTGCTCATACCTTCTTCCATATTTTGTTGGGCAGTATCTAAAAATGATAGATAGACTTCCAGGCGTTTTAGCCAATTCTCATAATCCTGTGTGGTTTTGAAAGGGTGAACACTGCTCCCCGAAGCCAATTGCGGCACATACAAGTGCAACGACTGCATTTGAATCAATGGCATTAATTCAAAATTGGGAAGATCATACAACGGCGATGCAACCGTAACCAACGGATTATTAAGTCCTTCAAGTTTTATAGAACAATCCCACTGCATTACCTTCATGCTTAATAAGTTTTCCGCTGAAATCTGGGTGGTATCAATGGATGAAATGGCTTGAAGAAATTGGCCATAGCTCTCTCTTAAATTATTCAGATAGGGAGCAGAGATGTAGTTGGCCAGTTGTCCATTGTACTCGTTGTAACCTGCTTTCGTTGCCTCCAGTGGATTGATGGCTTTTTTGAATTCGTAGTATGCCCTGAACAAGCTATCAAGGCGCTGATCCTGTGCTATCGATTCTTTTGGTTTTGATGTGCAGGACAACAGCACAGAATAAAGGCAGGGGAAAACGGCGATCAACATCAATCTTTTCATGGGTCTGAAATTTCCTTCAATTTGGCCAGGTGGATTGTTAAATCAAAACCGAATTATTGCACCCATACTTTTTTGTCAAATAATTTGAAGCTGTTGCCGCCGATTGTTTTTACTATATTCAACCGCTTCAAATCCATTAAAAATGACTAAAAAGTTCATCCTCCCATCTTTATTGTGCCTGTTCCTTTTTGCTGAAACGACCCGCGCACAGGAACAATCAAAATCAGATACTGCTCCAACCGGTGAAGTATCAACGACCAATCAATCGGTTAAGATTAATGGTGTGACCATTCCTCTTACTGCCCGCGCAGGGACTATAGTTGTGCGTGATGAAAACAGCGATCCGGTCGCATTGATGGGATTCACAGCCTATTTTAAAGATGGCGCCAACGCCAGACGGCCGATTTTGTTTGCTTACAACGGTGGGCCAGGCTCCTCATCTTTTTGGCTGCACATGGGAGTCCTCGGTCCTAAGCGGATCGTGATCAACGATCCGGGATTCACGCCCGCTTCACCCTACCAACTGGTCAACAATGAATATTCATTCCTTGACCTGGCTGATCTGGTTATGATCGATCCCGTGGGCACCGGCTTAAGTGTCCCGGCCGGAAAAGCAACCTATCAGGATTTCTGGGGTGTGGATCAGGATGCAAAAAGTATTTCAATGTTCATCCGGCAGTTCCTCACCGAATACGGTCGGATGAATTCACCAAAATTTCTGTTGGGGGAAAGCTATGGTACCTTCCGAAACGCCGTGGTGATGAACAGGTTGCTAAATCAGGGCATTGCCTTAAATGGCGTGATCATGGTTTCAGCGGTTTTTGACCTTCGCACGTTGTTGTTTCCGCCCAACGACGACTTGCCATACCTGGTTCACTTTCCTACTTATGCTGCAACCGCTTGGTACCATAAGAAAATTAACTCCAGGCCCGAAAATCTTGAGGCATTCCTATCCGAAGTCCGACAGTTCACCGAAGGTGAATATGCGCCGGCATTGTACAAGGGTGATCGCTTAAGTTTAGAAGATAGAAACAAACTTGCTGCCAGGCTCGAACGTTTCTCCGGCGTTGCTGCTGCCTATTGGCTTAAAGCCGACCTTCGGATGGAGGCATCCGAATTTTATGCGGAGCTGCTCCGGGAGGAAGGCAATGTTGTAGGTCGTTTGGATTCCCGTTTTAAAGGTCCTGCGCAGGATGTTATCGCACAGACTGCCGATTATGATCCCCAGAGTCTTGCCATTTCACCAGCGTACATCACAGGATTCCTGGATTATTTTCACAATGATTTGAAAGTAAACCGTAAGCATCAGTATGCCCTCACTGCGGGCGTAAGGAAAGGATTTAAATGGGATTGGACCCATGAGGGAAATTTGCGGTGGGGAACTTCTGCGGCCATCCACAGCGGGATCGATATGGCTGAAGCCTTATCGCATGATCCAAATATGAAGGTATTGGTCTTGAATGGCTACTATGATGTGGCCACCGTATTTTATGGTGTAGAGCATACCATTGATCACCTAGGTTTACCAAAGCGGCTCAAGGACAACATCATAATGAAATATTACGAGGCGGGGCACATGATGTACACCCATCAGCCTTCCTTAGAAAAATTCAGGAAGGATGTCGCTCAGTTTATTCAAGAATTGACGAGGTAAGCAGGCGGCTATACATCAGCCACCTGCATTTTTCTTGTTGATGTCGTGGAGGATCACCTCGATTTTCACCTTTCTGAATTCAGGGCCGATGCCATCACCTTCTTCGGAATAGTGCTCATACTTATTTTTGGTGGTGCTGAAGGAGCTTTTCACCTTTTCCAAATAGTCTCTTACGCCATAGGTTCTTAAGAATCCAAGCTGACTGTTTTCGGTGATACCGGTGGTTGGATCAACATTCAGACCGGCTAAATCACCCTGGAAGTAATATGGATATTCCCGGAAAGGGCCGAACTCGTTGTTGTATGGGATTTTAGAGCTCACCTTCATTTTATCCGTTGAACCGGTAAGTCTGAAGGTCACCCTTGTTTCATTGTTCATATGTTTCCAAAGTTGCTCTTTGGCTGTCCGAAGCATGAAGTCCACCAGGGTGCTGGCAGCACGAGAATCGGAAAGTTTGAATTTCCCGGAAGGGTAGTCAGCACTCGCGCCCGATCCCTCACCTTTGGTGCCGCGGTACATAAAGGTTACATGTAGATTGAGCTCGTCTCTGCCGAGGGAGTCTTTTTCGGTTTTTAGGGATGATTCCATGCTGAGCTCTACATTATTGAGTTCACCTCGTTTTTTCATGTTGGCCACCAGAACAGCCAGTTCATCACGAAGCGTTTGCTCTTCCTGAGCTATTTCCCTTGCCAACTCCAGTGGAACCTCCGTCTTTTTAACGGCCATTGGTGCATTGGAATCGTAGCGCAGCTTTTTACCATTGGTGAAGGTCAGGTTAAAACGACGGGGCGAAAAGTCATTGTCTTCATGCAGCATAAACCTGAGGCTGTCCATGGTTGCAAGCGTTACACTGCCCGCTGCTGCGTAAAAAGTTACAGGTTTAAACGGCTTTACATCCAAAGTCAAAGAATCACCTTTGACCATTAGGTTTGGATTGCCTTGTACGCGAAGGGTGGAGGCGAGGCTATCGATCAAATCCTGTTTGCGGTCTGATAAAAACTTACTGAGATTTTCCTGCGACGTCCTGTTTTGATAATCCTGTTGAGATTCTTTGGAATCCTTTTTAATGTAAGTCACCTCTGATGCAGCCAATTTTTCATTAACGATTCTATTGTAATCAGGTGCAAGTTTATCCACAGACCATGACTTGATCTCCGCATCATTGCCAATGGTGACCAGATTGATTTTTCCATTAGCGTTTCTTAAGATTCTAATGTCTACAGAGCTGGCGTGAATTTTTTTGGAGAAAATAATTTTCTTCTTGCGCAGGTCGTATACGTGAAGCTTGCCGGTGATGTCGCCGGCGAAGAGGTAATGGTCTACCGGGTGATAGGCCAGCGAGGTTATGGATGCGACGCCGATGTTGAGCGTATTTTTCTTTTGGGTGAGTCCCTGATCAATAACAGCCACTTTTCCATTATCGAGGCCTGCAAGGATTTCATATTTGGCAGGTTCTACCTGGATGGCAGTAACGCTTCGGTCCAAATTGAGTGTTGTGGTGGCGGGTTTACCATCGAGTCGTGCGTATTGAAGTTGCTTGGCGCGTGAGGTTAAAAAAGTGTTCAGGTTTGGATTCCAGGCAATTTTGAGTCCATTGAAACCTTTTTGAACTGGTTTTAAGGTCTCTTTTCCCTTACCGGGATAGATTCGGATCAGTCGGCCGAGACTGGTGATTCCGTACATCTCCTGACCTTTGCCTTCAAAGAAGATCCTGGTAAACTTTTCATCTTTAAGACTGATGTTAAAGTCATCTTGTTTTTCGAAGTCGTTGGTGTTGTACTGAATCAGATCACCTTTTTCGGTAGCCAGGAAGAATGAGTTGCCGAGTGGAGAGCAGACATAAGCGCCTTTTCCCATTTCAGGCACTTTTTTACCCCAGTAGTAAAGACCATCGTCGGTCATCAAAAATAACTTCCAGCCATAATTGGACATCCCGCGGATGGGAGCGCCCAGTTTGAAACTTCGGTTCGGATCGATTTGTGCTTTGCCTGGAATGGTGAAAGTTAAAAAGAGTGCCAGGGATAAAATTCTCTTCATTCGGCAGGGTTTTTAAGGTTTAATAGGGATGTCCAATTTAATCATTGGAGGGTAAAGAAACATCCGCATAGTTTGGTGTTTGGTTCAAACAAAAAATTGCCTCACAAACCATCTCCTCCCTCATTCTCTTTCTACTACAGCCTGAGGCCGCGTGCGAGATTCACATGGGAATCTTTGTTTTTGTTTGAAGTCCGATTTGCCCTTCACTGCACCCTAAATCCCTTCAATCAAAGGTCTAACCTCTTTTCCCATCAACTCAATTGAACCCAAAAGCTGTTCGTGCGAAAGTCCCGCACTATCCATTTGAAAGGTCAATCTTGAGATGCCTCCAAGTGCCTGACTGTGACGATGGATTTTTTCTGCGACTGTCGCAGGATCACCTATGATGTAGGCTCCGGTCGGTCCGCACTGTGCTTCAAATTGTGCTCTGCTCACCGGAGGCCACCCTCTTTCTTTTCCAATACGGGTCATACTTTCTGCATAGCCCGGGAAAAATTCATTTTTCGCTTTATCGGTTGAATTAGAAACGTATCCAAAAGAATGTAAGCCAACATTCATTTCGGATTCAGGATGACCTGATTTGATCCAGGCTTCCCGATACAAATCAACAAGTGGTCTAAACCGATGGGTCTCACCGCCTATTACGGCTATCATTAGTGGAAGTCCTAAAAAACCAGCGCGCACAAAAGATTGAGGAGTGCCGCCTACCCCCAACCAGATCGGTAATTTTTTCTGAATCGGTCGTGGATAAACCGATTGCTCATGCAATGGTGCTCTGAACTTACCCTTCCAGCTAAGGGTTTCCTTGTCTCTGATTTGCAACAACAAGTCAAGTTTTTCAATGAACAGATCGTCGTAGTCCTCCAGTTTTAAACCAAAAAGCGGATAGGCCTCTACAAACGATCCCCTGCCGGCAATGATTTCAGCGCGTCCATTCGATACCAGATCCAGCGTTGCAAAGTTTTGAAAAACGCGAACCGGATCTGCCGCACTAAGAACGGTAACGGCGCTCATGAGTCTTATCTTTTTTGTTCTCGCTGCAGCAGCAGAAAGAAGAACGATTGGGGCAGAGTCTAAAAAATCCTTTCGGTAATGTTCACCAATTCCGAAGACGTCCAATCCAACCCGATCTGCAAAGGTCACGCGGTCTAGAAACTGAGCAATAAGTTGTTCGGCACTAGCTCCGTTTTTTGGTGCGCCTTCACTGGACTTCCACACAAAACTGTCTACACCTATTTCCATAAAAAAGTTTTAAAGCGGCTTATAGCCGTTATACCATCAATATTTAAATCCGACAAAAGTAGTATTAAGAATCAGGACAAGGCTTTGATACAATACTCAAGGCATTTGCGAACCTCTGCGACGGATCCTGAACCATCCGGAACCTTGTACTCCAACTCGATGGTGGCTGGGAAATCGTAACGATTTTTTTTCATTAACTGTAAGGTCTCAACAATAAGGGTGTCACCCTCGCCCCATGGAAGATTGGCGCCGCCATTGACTTTATTTTTCCTATCCTTCACGTGCATGCTAACTATTTTATTGCTTCTGCGCTGAATGAGCTCACGGGCATCTGTATTACCTGCAGCAATGTAATGTCCAAGATCGAGGTTAAGGGCATTGGATTTGGATTGCTGGATGGCTGTATCCCACAGCGTCGGAGTTTGCTGCTCATGGCCATGGTATCCCACACGTACCCCGTGCTTTTCAGCCATTGTTCCAAGTTTAAGCGTGTGCGAATCATTAGAAGGGTGTTCCAAAGTAATGTGTGAGGCCCCAAGCACCTTGGCTGCTCTTAAACCATAGTCGATTTCTGCATCTGAATTATTTATTCCAAAGGCATCGGGTTTGAAAGCGTAGATCTCAACACCAGCATCGGAAAACATTTTTTTGAGTGTCGCAAAACTATTCATTGGCGCCGCGGTACGCCATTGGGCAAGTTCGGCACGGTAAGCCTTCAATTGTGCTTCAGCTTCGCCGAGAAGTTTAGCTTCGGTGTCGGTTAATTCCTTCTTCTCGTTTCGCTTCCTCATGAGCGGGAAAACGCTGCGCATATCTACCGGATTTTTAGGTGCACCGGCAAAGGATTCAGCTGGGCCGCCCATCAGTTCCACTGCGTGGATTCCACAATCTTTGATGTAGCCAAGAACGGCCTCTGCACTCTGGTCCGGTAGGTCACGAAAAGAGTAGGTAATCACACCGATTCTCACACCGTTAACAATGGATTTAGATTTTAGATCACGAAAAATTATTGCCGGAAATCCATGACTTTGTATGGCAGTGGTTGTTAAACCGGCTGTTGCCAGCACGGCTGACTTAAGGAAATTACGTCTGGTAAAATCTTGGTATCCATTTTTCATAGGCTGCTTCATTGGGTATTTATTTAAAGGATGCTATAAGACATTAATTCCTTTAAGATAATCAACTGTATGGCCAATGGAAACATGTTTTACATGGTAAGAGTGTTTTTTGGTAGTTTCCTCACTCAATTGATTGAATTCGGATATATTCAGGAGGGATTACCTGGAATTAATTGAATTGCTCATGAAAACGAAAAACAAATTGGTGGTTGACAGGGGCTGGCTGTTGGCCTCCAGTCAGGGTCAAGCCAAATCCAAATGGCCTTTGATTTTAATTTTCTCCTGTTACAGTATTTTTTCCACTGCTCAGATTACTGAAAAAGAAATTTTCGGAGAGGTCCAAATTCCAGCGGCTTTATCTACTTATTCAGTAGCCCGTTTTGATGAGGATACACAGGAATTTATTCTGGAGCATAGAAATTCTGATAAGGGAGGTCCGATTGGTTTAATGGGGACAGTTAACGGGAATTTTCTTCTCACATGCCGTATATCCAGTCAGACTACTGGCATTGGTGGGTGGACACTCACTGACAATTCCAATGGTTTGTTGTTTTCTGTCACTCGAACGTCCTCAGGATTATTGCACTTTAGAACTGCTGCTGATATTCCTTCAAATCCGGTTATCAAAAAATTAAACGGTGACTTGGATGATCTGCAAATTGAGCGCAATGGAAATAGTCTGACCGTTCGCGCCTCCGCTTATAGGGAGCCTTTAGCCTTAATTTACGACCATTCATTTTCATCGCTTCCAAATAGTTTGAAGCTTGGAATGTTTCTTGAGTCAGCCAATTCCACTGCTTCGAAAATTATTTTTTCAGAGGTAAGGCTGGATAAACCGGTGACCGAACCTTTTGATGCCAGTCGTTCCGTAAGCCCCGGGAGCAGATTGGAAATACTTGATCTGAAGTCAGGATCAAGGAAAGTTATCTATGAGTCAACCGAGCGGTTTGAAGCGCCAAATTTTATGCCAGATGGGAAATCGTTGTTGTTCAATATGAAAGGATTGTTGTACACCATTTCTACCGATGGTGGGACTCCGAAAATTTTCGAAACCGGTTCAGCGCGTCGAAACAACAATGACCACGGAATTTCCTTTGATGGAAAGTTGCTTGCATTGAGTAGTCATCGTGACGGCATGCCTGGTGGCGGCTCTGCGGTGTATGTAATGCCACTCGCAGGCGGCGAACCTAAATTGGTTACAGGGGAAACCCCTTCATACTGGCATGGGTGGAATCCAAACCATCGGGAGGTACTGTATGTTGCACAGCGTAATGGGAGCAAGCGCTACCAGATCTATAGCAAGGATATTAATGGTGGAAAAGAGGTTGCACTGACTTCATTTGATGTTGGACATGTCGACGGACCTGAATTTTCACCACATGGAAAGCACATTTATTACAATGGCAGTCAAACCGGTAAGATGCAGCTTTGGAGAATGAATCCAGATGGGAAAAATTTGGTCAGGCTAACCTTTGATGATTACAACAATTGGTTTCCACATCCTTCTCCGGATGGCAAGGCATTGGTTTTTCTTTCTTATTTACCCGACATCGATCCCGATGCCCACCCGGCGTATAAGAAGGTTATGATAAGGATGATGGCTGCAGGGGGCGGACCGGCAAAAGTGTTAGCACATCTTTATGGTGGACAAGGAACCATCAATGTCCCATCCTGGTCTCCTGATGGGAGATTCATTGCTTTTGTCAGCAATTCCCGTCCGTCGAATCCATAGGCTTAGCCTGGATTGTATTCTGTTTTTTTACTGATATTATTTTTCCTCCAGCAGTACTTCAATCCCTTTTTCAAGGTCAGCCATTGTGCTGGGTCCGAGGCCGGTTACATAGAAAGTAATCTTTCCTGCTTTATCTATGATGACGTGCGATGGAAATCCAAAGACCTGATAGGTATCTGCAATGGCTTTGGTGTTGGCCACCAGGTTGTATTTAAATTCTCTGTTCTTAAGGAAGTTTTTGATTTTGTTTTCATCGCTGGTGGCCAGGCCAAGGAAAACAACATCGGATTGATTGAATTTTTCGGTTAGTTTATTGAGTTCTGGCATTTCCATGATGCAGGGTTTGCACTCCACAAACCAGAAATTCAGGACCACTACCTTTCCCTTTAGACCTTCCAGGGTGTATGAGTTACCATTGATGTCGGTTACTTCAAAGTTTTTGGCGTCCTGTCCAATCATCGGCTGACCTCCGGGTTGGTTTTGTCTCATCACCTGTTTGATTCTGTTTTTTTCTTCTTCGGTCGCTTTTCGGAGTAGGAATAATTTTACTTTTTTCTGCTCGTCGATGTAAGGCTCTGGTAGGTAATCGCCGGACATCATGTACTCCATCATTTTATCGCCTGTTAACTTCTCCAGGTTTTCGGAGTAAACCGGAATGGTAACTCCGTCAAGCATTAGCGGTTCATTTTGATCAAGCTCATCAGGCAAGGCTTTGTGCAGGCCGGCTAATACGCTTGATTGACTTTTGTTGTCCTTTTTATTCCTTTGGGCAGCGGCTTGAAATGAACTGGTGAAAAGAAATAATAAAATGAATAGTTGGATCAAAAGATGTTTCATTATGGATAGATGATTCAATGGTCAAAACTACGATTTCATATTGGAAATTTTACCTTGTCATAAATCTGCTATAAATAACAGGCCTTGTTATCATTGACTAATTTTAGCGACGAATTTGGTTTATCCTAAAGTCTATGAAGAGATGCATTTTATTGTTTCTTTGGATCACCTATGGTTTGGTAGGCTTTGGCCAGGATACACCTCCGTTTTGGAATGACATTCAGAAATTTAAAACGGCAGATAAGATATCCCCACCTCCTGTGGCGCCGATTCTATTTGTAGGAAGCTCTTCCTTTACCATGTGGAGCGACCTTAAACAGGCATTTCCGGGAAAGCCTGTGCTGAACCGTGGATTTGGAGGTTCCTCTTTACCCGACCTCATCCGATATTCCTATGATGTTGTACTGCCATACCGTCCGAAGCAGGTGGTTATTTATTGCGGTGAAAATGATTTAGCGGCATCCAAAGATGTTTCGCCGGAAGAAGTATTGAGGCGTCTCCAGACGTTTTTCCAAATGATTCGGATCAATCTTCCTGAAGCCAAGATCAGTTATGTATCGATGAAACCCAGTCCATCCAGGGCAGTCATTCAAGACCGGCTAATACAGGCCAATGCCATGATTAAAAACTTTCTTGAAAATGAAAAAAACACCTCTTACATCGATGTCTATGGTGATATGCTTGACGAAAATGGAGATTTTTGTCGTGAATTGTTTTTACAGGATATGCTTCATATGAATAGCGATGGATATGCCATTTGGAAGCGAGTGATTGAGCCTCATCTGATTAAATAATAGAAATAATACAACCCTATGGAGACTAAAAAAACTGCCATTATCACAGGTGCATCACGTGGCATTGGTGCAGCGCTTGCACTGCAGCTGGCTGAGTCCGGAATGAATCTTTGTCTGGTGGCTCGGGATAAAAGCGATCTGGAGCAAGTAGCTGCTTCCTGTAAGACGTTTGGTGCTCGATGTGAGATTTTTGCAGGAAGTGTTGATGATGAGGCATTGGCAAAACAGGTAGCAGATTATTCGGCGAGTAGTTTTGGTGGCATTGATTTTATGATCAACAACGCTGGATATGGCGTTTTCAAACGTGCCTCTGAGATTTCGGTTGAAGAATGGGATAGGCTGTATGATGTCAACGTTAAAGGAACTTTTATTTTTTCGAAAGCAGTTTTATCCTGTATGAAAAAGCAGGGATCCGGACATATTATTAATGTAGCGTCTGATGTAGCGAAGCGGGTTTTTGATGGTGGTTCATTGTACTGTTCTTCGAAGTATGCTCAGGATGCTTTCTCCATGGCCTTACGAAAAGAGGTTAGGGAATTTGGTATTAAGGTGTCGGTGATTTATTCAGGATTGGTGGACTCCATGTTTCATCAGGAGCCTCAGGGAGATGCCGCGCATCGTGATTGGCTTCAGGTATCCGATATGGCCAGGTCGATCGCTTTTGTGATGAATCAGCCTAGACATGTGGTCATCGATGAACTAATGATTCATCCGTTAAGTCAGGAATACTGATTGGTTTATTGTTTGTAGTTTTTTAAACCACTAAGATGATTTTCAGTTGAAATAAATATGAGACTAGAATTGAAACAGCCCTGCTGCAATTCTTATTGTGACTGATAACCCCCAAGTCATTGGGATTATCACCGCAAGCCATGCCAATGCAATAATTAATTTTTCATTGAATGGGACTGTCATCAATTTCACAGTGGTAGATTGGGCACTTTCAGGTAGATTATTTTGATCCACAACGGCTGTTTCCTTAATGAAATATTTAGGATCCACTGGTTTTACAAGCAGATTGGCGACCAGTCCTATAATCAACAGTGCTCCTAACAAATACATGGTGTCGTTATAAACTTCCGATAGGGTAGTTCCCTGATTGATTTGATATTCTCTGATGTAGTTAACGAAAACAGGCCCTAAAATACCGGCTGTAGACCAGGCTGTCAGGAGTCGCCCGTGAATGGCACTCACCATTTTGGTTCCAAATAAATCGGCCAGATAGGCCGGGATGGTCGCGAAGCCTCCGCCGTACATCGATAGAATGATGCAGAAGCATAACACAAACACAAACAGGTTGCCCGATGTACCGAGAGATGGAATGGACCAGTACAACAAACAACCTAAGGCCAGGAAAATGTGGTAGGTATTCTTTCTACCAATTTTATCCGATAGGGTTGACCAGAAAAATCGACCTGCAATATTGAACAAAGAGAGCAATCCAGTGAATCCTGCAGCGATGGTGGCAATAGATTGTTTTTGTTCTATGGTAAGTGTGCTGAAACTAAGTTCGATGCCCATCAGCTTTCCGCCAAATATTTCCTGCAGCAGAGGAGAAGCCATGCCGAGGATTCCAATACCTGCCGTTACATTCATGCAAAGAACAACCCATAGCATCCAGAACTGAGGTGTCTTCATGGCGGTATTGACGTGCACATTTCCTTTGGTGATCAGTTTCTTATGGACGGGCGGAACGAATCCATCTGGTTTCCAGTTTTCTGGTGGCAGTCGGTAAGCAAAGGTGCCACCCATCATAAAAATCAAATAGACCAATGCCAGTACGATAAACGTTTCGAAGGTGCCGGTAGCGTCTTCAGAGGCAAACCATAACATCAGACGATTGGCTAAGGGTGAACCAACCATGGCGCCTCCTCCAAATCCCATGATCGCCATGCCGGTTGCCATGCCTCTATGGTCGGGGAACCATTTGATCAGGGTGGAGATAGGAGAGATGTATCCAAGTCCCAGACCGATTCCTCCGATGATACCAGATCCAAGCCAGAGCATCCAGAGTTGGTGGTATTTAATTCCGAAGGCTGAGATTAACAGTCCGCCGCACCAGCAGCAGGCCGATACAAATGCTGCTTTTCTTGGTCCGGATTTTTCAATCCATCCACCCCACAGCGCTGCGGACAATCCAAGTACAACAAAGAATAAAGTGTACATCCATCCCAGCATACTGATGGGCCAGTCGCAGGAAGTCTGGTAAAGTTGTTGCCACCATGGCCTATCGGAGGGGCAAGGAAGTGAGTGGTCAATGCCGATGGATTGTGACAGGGGAATCCAGAATACACTGAATCCATAAGCCATTCCAATGCAGAGGTGGATGGCCAAAGCGGCGGGCGGCACCAGCCAGCGGTTGTATCCGGGAGGTGCGATGGTGCGGGATTTATCTAAGAAGGCTGGTTGAAGTGGCATTCAGGGCTACTAAATCGAATGAAGGTAGTTTACTTTCGGTTTAATAGCAACGATGGTTGCTGTGCGTGTTGGTGATGGTGATTCTCTCTCTCTCTCTCTCTCTCTCTCTCTCTCTCTCTCTCTCTCTCTCTCTCTCTCTCTCTCATATCAGAACTTCATTGATCAGCGAGACGCTAAACAATGTTAATAGAAACCAGCCAAGTGCACCTTCAATGATTCAGAAGTATCGAGCGAGGCCGGAGGTTGGAATATTGCCAAAACCAAGCGTTACAAAAGCATTGAGGCTTAGTGTAAAGGCATTCGCAACAGAGATGAGAAAATTGGTCCAAAGACTTCTTGTTTGAACATTACCCGCGTCAGGTTCCCGAAGCCTTTTGAATTCATTGATGAGTCTTGATTTGCTTTCCTTGTCCCAGTCGGATGGAAAAAACATATACAAACCGCTAAATCCCAGGATAATGAGAAATGAAATGAACAAGGCCTTGGCTGGATTGGTGGCATGATCGGTGTAAAATCCCATGGTACGGTTCATCCAAAGTCTCATGCCGTCCTGAAAAGTGCGTGTTGGTTTTTTGGAGAGGTATAATATTTCCAACTCCTTCATTTTCTGGTAACAAATATTGGCCGATTCAAGGTCTGCTCGTTTTCGGTAAACGTCGTATAACCGTTTGAACGTAGCCATCCAATAATAGAAATACTCTTTTTTACCCTCCGTATCCTTTGCAAAATCTTCTGCAGTGATTCGGCTTCCGTCTTCCTTTTCCCACATGACAAAAGAGGCTTGATTAAATTGTTGAAATGGAAATCTTGTGTCTGTTTCAGGGAATCGAAATAGAGTCAGATCAACCATGCCTTCAATTCGGTTATCGAGTAACTTCACGTCTTCATTGACCCGTCCATTGAATTCAACATCTGCTTTGATTCTGGTGTTGGTAATGTGCAATTGATCCACTTTAAAATAGATTGCAAGATCTAGCAGTGAGTCACCTACACTACCTGTGAAGGAGCACCGATCCATTTCAAGCAATCCACCGTGATGATTTATTTCTAAGGGTGATTCAGATCTGTATTTCTTTATACCAGCTTGTGCGCTGACATTTAGAAGTTGAATATCACCACTATTGTTACTTAGATGCAAATTGTTGTCGATGACTATGTCCTCCAGATATGCTGTTTCTGAGAGAAATATCTGTAAGGTTTGTAATTGTAAATTTTCAATTGAGACAAGGCCGGTGCATTGATTAAATGCAAGATCCTTAAGTTTTATTCTTCCAAAGATTGGCTCGCCTAATCCTTCCTCATCACCCGAGGGTAAAATAGAGATTCGGCAATTGTAAAAATTTAAACTGCTTGAACTGAAATCGAAAAGAGAATCTTCAGCAGTGAGTTTGATTTCTGGGCTTAATTAACGCTTGGGTCCATATTTACCTTTGTTACCTAATGGTAATTGTAAGTCAGGGGGAAAGTATACATGTTTATTTCCAATTTCGACTAAGCCATTTGGACCGGCCTCAATTAATTTTCGAAGAATTTCTCGGTAGGTAATGACCGAATCAGGAATTAATTCATGGTAGAAAAGTTTAAAGGATGTACTGTCTCGAATCGGATCGAAATCACTGTAATGAATAACAATGCCTAAATTGTTGGATTCATTACGGTAAAACTTTTTTAGAAAGGATACAGCCAGTTCATC
>VGMW01000007.1 GCA_016866235.1 Bacteroidota bacterium | reverse complement strand
GAGCGATTCAATGACTGCTCCCCCAACACACTTAAACTCAGCGCTGCCTGCATCCTAACCCGCTGATCAGCATCCTCCAGTAAAGCAGTGGCTGCCGCCACCATTTTATCGCTCGAACCCATCTTCCATTCAGCGATTTTCAGAACATTTTCACGCACACCAGATTCTGCATCGCTCAATCCATCCAATACCTCCTGTTGAGAGAGCAACTGCTTGCCCGATAAAATCCAATACGCCCTAACCCTGGTCAATGGACTCTTTGACTTCAAAAGCGCCCTTAATGCCCTCACTTGTGCCTCGTCAAGCACACGTTCCATCAGTACTCGGTGGGCAGTCCTCCTAACCCACCCATTGTCGTCACTGAGCGCAGAAATCAACCGTTCAGCTGATTCAAACTGAGTAAAATCAAAAGAGAAATTTTTAAAACCACTCCGGGTAATCCGGTAAATCCTACCCTGATCCTTACCAGCCTCGATGTCTAAATTCTTTTCAATCTCATCGGGTATCCACTCCGGATGTTCAATCACCTTACGGTGCATGTCCAGAACATACAAGGCTCCATCAGGACCCACTTCCATATTCACTGGACGAAAAGACCGGTCAGTGCTCGCAAGGAAATCACGCTGGTCAACCACTCGCCTGGCCGAAAACGAAGCGCCTTTCGACTCCAATCGATCGACGTGCAACAAATTCAACACCACGTCCGCTACCCAAACCGTTCCTTGCAGATCTGGACCCATTGCCTGCCCATCATAATAGGTCACACCGCAGGAACCAGAAAAATATCCGGACTGCTCCGGGTGGTTTACCCTCGATTCCTGTTCACCAATCGGATAGATTCTCGCCAAGCCGTTTTCTTCATGGTTGGAAATTACTGGCAATGCCTGGTCGTTAAAAAAACCTGCACCCTTGCGGTAACGTGCTGGAAACACAAGATGCGAAATGTGTTCCAGGTTGTGCGTCTCAAACAACCTTCCGTATCCATCCATGGCCAGACCGAAACCACCGGACGACTGGCCTACAATTTCAAGCGTTTTGGTTTCCAGATTAAATCTGAAATCATTGCCGCGCAGATCAACACGGGAGGTGGTATCTCCCCACCAATAAGGTTTTCCAGAATTGCCACCATTGACAGCATATACGTAGTTGTCCAGTCCCCATGTAAGTCCGTTGTAGTTGTGCTGCAGGTTACCGGTGGAAAATCCACCCATCAGCGTATCGGCAGCATCTGCTTTTTGGTCAAGGTCGGTATCACGCAGGTGAAGCAGGTATGGTGGTGCCGCCACCAGCAGTCCATTTTTCCACGGCATAATTGAGGAAGCCATTTGCAGATTTTCGGCATAGACCGAACTGCTGTCGTACTCACCATCGCTGTTTTTATCGTGCAGCTTGATTACCCTGCTTTGAGCATCCTCAAAAGGATATCCGGGCATTTCAAGAACATAGCAATTACCTTTTTCATCAAAGGCCATGTCCACCGGATCGCGGACAATGGGTTCAGCAGCAACCAAATCCATTGAAAAGCCATCTTCCAACTGAAAGGTTTCAGGCGCGCGGTCGCTGGTGCAAGCCACCAAGCCAAGCATACAAACCAGAAAAATAACGGACAACCGCCAGCCAGCTTTCATGCAATAGGTTTTAATCAGAGCCGTTCACAACGAACCCAAATTAAATGAAAATCTTACGTAAAAAACTAGTTGGAAGCGATAGGAACTTTTGGCTTACGCGATTTGAGGACCAGGTCACCTAAGTCATTTTTGACGGCAACCTGAAATTGATCCAAAAATTCTCTTTCAGTAAAAATGGCTTTGAGTTGCAACATGTTACCCTTCGAGGTCACGAGCGTGAATTTACCTTCCTCATCGGTGCTGGACATATTGAATTCATCCAATAGGTCTACCTGGGTATCAAAATCGGTAATCAGAATATCGCGAATTGGATTGCCCTCTTCATCCACTACCCTTCCACTTACGGTGTAGCGGTTGGATTCAGGTGATTTGAGTCCATTGCTACCGGCGATTCGTGACCAAAGCATGGGAGCATGCTTACGGAGTTCTTTGCTTTGAGCAGAAGTGATTTCATCCAGGTTACAATTGGAGCAGGCGAATCCCATGAGTCCTGATTCCGCCTGATAACGATCCAACATTTTTGAATAATCGAAGAAATGCTTGCGTGTTTTGATGATGCGGCGATCAAGTTTCTCAGCGTTGTTGTCCCAGACGGGCGCCCAATAGCCGATGATGTAGTTACGATAAAGCCCGAAGCGGTCAGCATCGTTGCAAAGTGACCTTGCCTTTAGGTTTTCTGCGAATGCTCTGAGTTCAGGATTGCTTAATTTAATTTGATCAACCTGTGCATAATAGGATACGCCATTGAAATGGAAATCCACTGTAGCCAGACGCATCATTTCATTATCGGTTAGACCGGCTGCAGCAATCCGCATTCGGATGGAATCTTCATTGCCCTCAAAGCGAGTGAAGAGCGTTTCGTAGAATTTATAAGTGAGATCATATCGGATGTAACCCTCGTTAAAGAGTTTTACAAAAGAGGAGTCGGCCTGCTTAAGGTTTCCAATATTGCTGTACACCATTGCGTTGACGAGCACATCCTCAACAGATTTCGGCACATCGGTGTAGGCACCTGCCAGAATTCTTTTCTGGAGTTCGCCATAATGAGCATCAATTAAAGTGGAGGGGGCCGGCGTGTTGTTGATTACAATATTTGGCGCCTCATCTTCCTCTTCTTCCAATCCGGCGGCTTCCTCTAGCTTAAAAACTGCCGCTTGAAGCTGCGCTATAAATTCAACGTGCTCACCCATAAATCCACGCTTGTTGCCAAAACCCATGATGGTGAAAATGAGAAAAACAATGGTGAGGATAATCATTTGTGGAAGAAACCGAGGGACCTCCGTTTCCTTAACGCGTCTTTTCTTAACGCCATACGCTATGCCGATCACCAGACAAACACCAGCAAGGGTTGCAGTCAGTATGGGCAACACCGGCACAAGCGGTGTGATGACATCTCCGATGAATCCAAACACGCCGCTAAGCGGACCAAACACAGCAGATGCTTCCTGAATCTTTTGCGATAAACCTTTACGCTCCATAAAAAATAGTGTCGAAGATCATCACATTTTGTGATGTACGCAAAAACTCAAGCGTGTTCTTAACAAGACATTTTCATGTGATACCAATGCTAGCAGAGATATAACCCTAGAGCTTGGCAACGCTGCAACATGGATTTCATGAGCAACCAGATATAAAAATTTTACTACGCGATGCTCAGAAGAATGGCTGGTAGCGAGGCTTCCATAGTCGGTCGTAAGTAATGCCTACGCGCAGCTGAGAGCTAAGGCCAAGTTGCCTGGTCTGCTCTACCTTACCCTTAAAAAATAATAGATCGGCTGTAACAGAAAGTGAAAGCTCATCAACCAATGGTATCAAAATATCATGAATCATATTGTAGCGCAAACCAAGGTTGGCTTCCGTGTCTTTTGGTGCAGGAAAGAAATACGTCATATCGTTACGAAGCCGATAGGTAAGAAATCCGGTCCTTGTGCTACCCAGGCGCTTTTCAAACTGTGAGCGTGATTGCAAACCAAGCTGAGGATTTGGTCTTCCAAAATCATTTTCCAAAACCAGACCAAGATCGGTGTTGCGCCAACTTCCCTTACTGGTCAACAAAACACCACCCACTGCACGAAGGGACAACTGCCTTGGATTTACCTCCTCCGTAGTGTTGTTGATGGTAGGCGAAAATTCAGAATCAAACAGACTTCGTGCAAAGGGTTGCAACTTTCCGGGTTCTATTCTTAAAGCCGAAGGTCGGACCGTGAGATCAATTTTGATGTCGTCTGCAGACTCCACATTATCGACCGTTCCATTGTTACGGACTTTTTGTGTTGCATAAGCAAATCCAAATCCAAGATCAGTTGCGGCCCGTTGTGCTTCTTTCGACAATACAAACCGCCCATTGGCACCGGCCACGAAGGCATCTTTAGCCAGTACACGGCTCTCAGGAACCCGCTCGTAGCCCTCATTACCGGAAACAGTGTTGAGTGAAGTCCAGACGGTTGGACGATCGAAAGAAAAGGTGAAGAGGTTGGAGACTGATTTTTCCGGTAACAACATGTTCCCAATAACATCAATTTGTTTTTCACCGCTCGCCTCGGTTTTTATACGCTTGAGTTCAGTGATCATAAATTCACGCAAGCTTAATTTATGATCTCCGCCTTCCTTAAGGTCTGCGTTCTTTAAAACAATAATTTTCCCACTAACAGGATCTTGCAGAAAATTTTTATGGACCCGTCTTGCCCTGGAAAAAAATCCGGAGCGGCCACCTTCATAAATGACATCGGTGGTGGTCACGCGGTACAGGTAACCATCATCGATGCGATGACCAAGGATAAGGTTGCGGGATAAATCAATACCGTTGTACGCCAATTCATTGCGAACATCTGATCGCAACAACGCCTTTAGGTCAGCGCCGGGCATGTCGACTTCCACCACTTCATCTTCGGTCCAGAGCCACTGTTCAATTTCCCGCTCATGCAACTTTCCGACCAGTGGAGGAAACTGTTCAAGCCGTCGGATAACCGCAACTTCTGCTTCTGATTGAATGCGCAACCTTCGAGAAATAAGTTCCTCCCACAGCGGCTGCGAGACCCGGCCCGTCTTGGTGATTTCATCGTAGGTGGCAATCTGTGGAAATTTCTCTTCAAGATCCGTGAAGGCCGGGAAGAGCACCTCGCCGCGCGGTCGGCGCACCTCTGTATTCAGTATTGAAAGTTTGTGAGCAATCAATGTGTCAACCGGAATTTTATCGGTCACCGGTAAAAAGGCATGCTCAAGGAGTGAAAGCGACGGGCTGGTGGAAAATGGTGATCCATTTTTAAAAGATAATTTGAGGTGACCAAGACCAATACCATTGGCTGCAGCGCGCGCAATAAGTGCAGGTATCCCTGGTCGCACCACTGGCCGATCAGGCAATTCAACCCGGAGCTTTAAAGTTTCCGGCGCCTTCCTAACAGGCATATCGGCAACAATCGCATCTATTCCTCTGACCTCCTCTGCAATGTTGGCATTTTCAGAGGGATCCATGTTGGACAACACGATTATGGAATGAACACCCATGGCTCTGAGCAATTCCACTTCCCTCCTGGCAGCCTGCGTGGGAGGTTGAAACGTAAATTCATTCAGGGAGGTCCTGGGCAATCGATCTTTTAAATCAGGATTAACCAATCCAACCAAACCGATTTTAACACCTCCATAGTCCACCACCATACTGGTTTTAAAAATGGTGTCATTGACTTTAATGTTGCTCGCCAGAAATCCAATGCCTGGGAACTGTTCAATGATTTTGTCCAGTTGTTTTAATCCCATCGCCAATTCAAATTCAAACGGAACAACCACCTTATAACCCAAATCTTTCAATGCTGTGAAATCCATTAACGCACGATCGTATCGGCTGTGACCCATTTCACCATCCTGATGACCGAGATCCACGAGCAGCACATTTTTTTCTTTTGAGGTGATCTCCCGAATCAAAGTTGCCCGGGAGCCCATACCACCAATGATGAAAGGCAACTCAAACATTCTGGCTTCACCAATGTCAATTCGATTCATTTCACCAACCGCCCAACCAGCAGGAGATTTTGGCCATGTGGCGCCGGACTGTTCGACGATGGTTACCCTCAACCCCTTGGAAGTCCGAACCCTTGAAACGGTCACATTAATTTTAATCAGATCACTGAATTCTTTTTTACGTTTTGGATTCCTATCCAGCAGGTCAAATAGATTTTCGCCGCCACGCCACGGATCCTGAACCAGTAGAACATTTTGTGACAGGAGCGCAGGGACAGACTCTTTTCGTTCTGCCTCTTTAAGCAGAGATAGAACCTCACCAAGCTCATCGCCCTTGGGTTCATCGGTGGGCATGAAAATGGTAACCCCGGGAGCGCGCCAGGCATGGTGGTTGACCAGCTTAAAGGTCTTTTTTTCATCTGCTGCCTGGGCCGTGAGCAACTCATGCTCATCCTGAAGCTTGAGTGTTCCCAGTGCACCAAAACTTCTTCCTGAATAGAGCACGGAAACATCGGTCTGTTGAGCAAGGCTCGACAAAGGCGATGATAGCCACAGAACTGCCACACTCATGGCAAGTGCTGTACAGCAACGTGAAAGTATTTGGTTTTTCAAGGCAAAAGAAGGACAGGTCGTGGTCGGTTAAACGGTCTTGGAGTGGTAAATTTAATTACCAGGTTGAATTCAGAGGCATTCAACGTCCAATCATTTTCTAATAATTAATCAGCGCAAAATGGCAAATTCCTCCAGATTCAAAAACCAGATTTATTTCTCCGGCCTAAATAATTCTATGAATCTTGTTCAGTTTTAAGTGAAATGAACTGAATGTAAACGCTAACTTGCCCGAACGAAAAAGTGAATGGATAAGGTCAGGCAAAGCCTTCTTGAAGTTGGAAATAGATTTATTGATCTCGCCCTATTCCTGTTTGCCATTTTTGCCAACCTTTCCACTTTCTTCACCTTGTTCAGGGACTACCCTGAATTCATCAATATTTTCACCTGGATTCGGGTCCTGATTTCTCTATCGCTGCTCGTTCTCTATCGAATCAGGGCGCGGTTGTCACCCATCGCAAAGGGAATATTAATTTTTATTCTGTTGATGGTGATGTACCTCTTTGGAACATTAACCTTCGGAATATTTGCACCTGCCAAAGTTTTTATAGTCTTCGGTCCGGCAGTAATTCTTTTACTGTCAAATTTTCGGCGGGCTATGTTTTGGACCATCGGCCTGACCAGCATCTATTTTTTGGTGGGACTTGGTTTTATGACTGGGAAATTGGAATATGGGTTAAACCCGCTAAAACTTTGGAACAACTATGGACAATGGATGGCAGACCTGACGATCCATTTAGGGCTGTCTGCCGCACTAATCGTAATTATTCATTGGTTTAGGGAGGAATTAAAAAAAGGCGCCAAAGAAATTGAAACACAAAATATCGTACTGGAAAGGAAGAAATCTGAAATCCAGTTTCTAAACAACAACCTGGAAAACATTCTGAAGGAAAGAACCAAATACCTGGAAGCAGTCAATCAAACCATCAACGATGAAAATGAATTGCTAAGGTTTCAAAATGAAGAGATCAGGAATAAAAATGCTGAATTAGAAAAAAAGAAAGAACAAGTGAAACGCCTGCGGCAGCAACTGATGGTTTCTGAAAGACTTTCTACCCTTGGAATGCTTACCGCCGGCGTATCGCATGAAATCAAAAATCCACTGAACTACCTAAAAGGGTCTGCGCAGGTGCTGCGCATGAGGCCACAGTTCTCGGGAGATCAAAATTCCAACAATGGAAAACTATTGGATATTATTGAAGGAGGCGTGAACCGCATTAAAAAAGTTGTCGACAGCCTGAATCAATTCGACCGCCAATCCAATAAACCAGAGGAAGAAACCGATGTTGTTAAAATATTAGACAACTGCCTTGGTGTTATTCAACACCAACTGAACCAAAACATCACTTTACAACTGGATAAGGATGTTAAATCGGTGATCATTTTGGCCAACCAGGACAAGTTACATCAGGCCATCATGAACGTGCTACAAAATGCCATTGAATCAATCGATGGCAAAGGAACAATCAACGTGTCCATTATGGCCAATCCCGATTCGGTGATTTTAGAAATTATGGACACTGGAAAAGGAATCCCTGCCGAGCACATCAACCTGGTCACCGATCCATTTTTTACCACCAAATCAACCCAAAACCATACCGGACTTGGTCTGCATCAGGTCCAGCAAATCACAGGAAGTAAACAGCAGCACCATAAAAACAAACAGTCCGGATCGGATTTTCATAAAAAGTGGGATTAATGTAGGGCCCAAATTTACAGTTTCCACACCACTTAAACCCTTATCCAGCGACCCCAACACCAATGCGGGAAATTTGCTCGTCCGATTTGGTCTTTTTTACAAACTAA
This sequence comes from Bacteroidota bacterium, assembly GCA_016866235.1. Classification (GTDB taxonomy): domain Bacteria; phylum Bacteroidota; class Bacteroidia; order Cytophagales; family Cyclobacteriaceae; genus ELB16-189. Next base: position 87,671 of record VGMW01000007.1, on the reverse strand, counting down.
CATACGTTTGTGGGCTATTTTAAAGAACCAGATGACCTCCATTTCCTATTCTCTAACACCGATTTCAACATTAAAGCCTGAATTCCTTGCCAACCCGGAATTCGGGAAGCAGTGCTCGGACCATATGTTCTGCGCCTCCTTCCAAAATGGCCAGTGGTCCAACCATCGAATTGTGCCCTATGGAAAAATTGAGTTCTTCCCTTCCATGCTTTCCCTGCATTACGGTCAATCCGTTTTCGAAGGCATGAAAGCCTTCCGCATGAAGGATGGAAGCATCTCTGTCTTTCGCCCCAACACCCACTTCAACCGTTTCAATCGTTCACTTGAACGAATGTGCATGCCAACCGTATCAGAAGCCATGTTCATGGACGGCCTGACCGCCTTGCTTAAAACCGATCATCAATGGGTGCCTTCCAACCCAGGCTCCTCCCTATACCTCAGACCCTTTTGCTTCGCCTCTGAATCCAGACTCAAAATCAAAATTTCAGACGAGTACCAATTCATCATCCTTACCAGTCCGGCAGGAAAATATTTTGGGAAACCTTACCGCCTTAAAGTAGAAACACATTTCACCCGCACCGCAGAAGGCGGTACTGGCTACGCCAAATGCGCCGGCAACTATGGAAGCAGCTACTACCCCGTTAAGATGGCAAACGAAGAAGGTTTTGATCAGGTCATTTGGACCGATGCACGCGACCATCAATACATCGATGAAGCAGGCATGATGAACATCATGTTTGTAGCAGAAGGAAAACTCATCACGCCCTCTCTGAATACTGCCATCCTCGCCGGGGTTACGCGCGACTCCATCCTTACCCTTGCCCGCGACTGGGGAATGGAAGTGGAAGAAAGAAGAATTTCCGTGGCTGAACTAGACCGTCAACTTTCCAAAGGAACGATCACCGAGGCTTTTGGTACAGGAACCGCAGCCGTGGTCGCCCCAATAGCCACCATCCGCATCGGAAACAAAGACCATTCCATTCCAGCACCTGACCACAACGCCTTTCAAAACAAAGCTGCCTCCATGCTGCACGACATCCGAACCGGCATCACCCCTGATCACCATGGCTGGAATTACATCATCAGCCAATGAATCTCTAAACCATACCAATGAGGAAGGCATGAAAAGTTTCAACGACTTTAACAATGCGCAAGTCAGGCAACTGCCTGAACACCTCAAAAAATATATCGTCGATCAGGAGTACGACCATTACACTTTTGCCGACCATGCGCTGTGGCGCTACGTGATGCGTCAGAACTACAGCTATCTGCGCGAAGCGGCGTATTATCCTTACATACCGGGATTAAAAAAAGCCGGACTCACCATTGAAAAAATTCCCTCCCTACAGGAAATCAACGACGCACTCACCAGCATTGGGTGGGGCGCTGTTACGGTCGATGGTTTTATCCCTCCAGCTGCCTTTATGGAATACCAGGCATGGCGCGTACTGGTCATCGCAGCCGACATCCGAACACTCGAACACATCGAATATACTCCGGCTCCGGACATCATCCATGAATCGGCCGGACACGCACCAATCATTAGTGATGTTCACTACAACCGGTTTCTCAGCCACCTGGGAGCCGTGGGCACCAAGGCCATGTTCTCCAAACAAGACCATGAATTGTACGAAGCCATCCGTCGTCTGTCCATCATAAAAGAAACACCCGGCGCGAGTCAAAAAGAAATTCAACAGGCGGAAGAACACCTGCGCTACCGACAAGCCAACATGGGTGAACCCTCGGAAATGGCCTTGCTCAGCCGTCTGCAGTGGTGGACAGTTGAATATGGATTGATCGGCCCCATTGAATCACCAAAAATTTACGGTGCAGGGTTGCTCTCCTCAATCGGTGAGAGTGTTTCATGCATGCGCCCGGAGGTTAAGAAAATTCCCTACACCATCGATGCCGTTCATTATGCTTATGACATCACCAAACCTCAGCCTCAGTTGTTTGTCACACCGACCTTCGAAAACCTCCTGAACGTATTGCAGGAGTTCGAATCAACGATGGCGTTCAAAAAAGGAGGGATCGATGGTGTTAAAAAAGCTGTAGCCTCAGAACAGATCTGTACCGTGGTGTTGCCAACAGGTTTGCAGATCTCCGGCACGTTCAATGCCTTTCGCAGCGATCCGAAATTTGGATTGTCCTGGATTACATCTTTAGGACCCATCGCCTTGTGCCGAAACGACAAGGTGATCGAAAATTCAGGTCCCGAAAACCTGACCAACGGCTGCGCGGTTATCATTGGCAAACTTGCCAATACCAGAAAAGAAATTGATGAACTCTCACCTGCCGCACTTCGGGAACTGGGCATTAAAGCCAATGAATTCTGTGATCTGCAATTCGAAAACGGCATTAAAGTCTCAGGCAAAATTTCTGCCCTAAATTTTTACAACGACAAACTCGAACACTTGCAATTCGATGAAGCTGTTGTCCTGACCCGTGAAGGTCGCATGCTCCATGAAACCGAAGACGGCGTTCTTAACCTGTTGGTTGGTTCCGGCGTACCATCGGTCTTTTGTGGTTCGGCCGATAAACAACTTTTTGATGACGGCCTTCACCTGTCCGGACAAAAAACTAGACGCATCGAATACGCTGAACAGGATAAGGCATACCATCTCATTTTCAAATGCATTAGAGAAAACCGGGAAGGTCGACCGGATCCAAACAAATTGGATCAACTGCTAAACAGCCTGGAAGAAAATCATCCCGATGACTGGCTTGCAACGCTGGAGATTGCGGAACTCACAGAACCGTTGGCATCAGCTTCATCCATGTATAACCGGGCCAGGAAATCCTTAGAAGCCAAAAAAATCTCTCATCCACAATTCAGCAAACTGATCTCGGACGGATTGTCGATGATCGACCGTAAAATGAAATTTGAATAAATCAGGTAAGCTGAACAGCAAGGCGATACGCTTCCTGAACCTTTCCGTTGCGTAGCATTTGAATCACCTCTTCCCGAACTTTTAATTCCCAACCCTCTACCCGAGTTGCGATCAGGTTCTGATGTTCAGCATCGAGTAATGGCATGGCCTTATTTTTATCAGGCAATACATTCAAATTGGCAAAACGTGATTTTTCGTTTTCGGTAAGCCAGTCCGACGCTCTGATCACCTCCGGCAATGCATCAAACCCAACTCCTATCTTATCGTTTGGTTTTTCCCATTCAAAAAGTGCTTCAGGAGTGATGCGCGCATACCAGTTTCCGCCCAGCCTCGCCACCAGATCCATCAAACGCTGATCGACCTGACCTTTTTCATCAAGAATTTTTTCAGCCAAATGAATCTTCAGGACTTCAGCCACCACCAGGTTACCCGATCCAGCTTGTTGTCCGAGCTCCACCACCTGTCGGACTTTACATTCCAACTGCACGGGCGACTCCGCTACACGCGGGGGTTTAACCACTTCAGAGGGCAACATCGTAAACCCTGCCTTCTCAAACTCATTCACGCCCCTCGGAAAATCACAACTGGCCAAAGATGTCTGACCAACCATATCATACGTGACGATGTTGATCACGCACTCATCGACTTCCTTAATATTTTCAAGCGTGTGCTTGGTGCTGTTGTCCCGAAGCCTCCTCGATGGAGAAAAAACACAAACCGGAGGCTGAATGCTGAAAAGGTTAAAAAAACTAAACGGACTAAGGTTAACCTCGCCCTTATGGTTCAGAGTAGACGCAAAACAAATGGGCCGTGGCGCAATAACACTCTGCAACAACCGCTGAAGTTCCTGACCGGTGAGGGTCGCCACATTTAGGCTAACCATTTATTTCTTTTTTAGGTTGAGGATCGACCAGTCGGTTTTTTCAGCGACCATGGTGTTGGTCAGACTACCCAAGCCGTCAATCTCCAGCGTGACCACATCACCAGGCTGAAGCCACTGTGGCTGGTAGTTCGGATGGTTAAGCTTTCCAGTCCCGTTCAATTCCAAAAAACATCCGGTGCCAACCGTTCCTGAACCAATCACATCTCCCGGATACAAATCAACGCCATAAGAACAGCGCTCAATGATTTCAGCAAAGGTCCAATCCATTTCCTTAAGATTTCCTCTCGAAACTTCTTTACCGTTTACGGTGCAAGTCATGACCAAATCAAACTGAGTGCCGGTATGCAATGGCTTTGTCGCTACCTTCTTTGTTTCCAATTCATCCGGCGTGACCAACCATGGACCAATAACCGTTGCAAAATCTTTCCCCTTTGCCGGACCAAGATTCAAGAGCATCTCTTCCATCTGAAGGGTGCGCGCACTGAGATCGTTCATGATGGTATAACCAGCAATGTACTGATCGGCTTCAGCGGCACGAATGTTTCTGCCGGGTTTACCGATGACCACCGCAGCCTCCAGTTCAAAATCAAGTTGCCTGAAATGATCAGGCATAAGCATCACCTCGCCTGGGCCAAAAATGGCATGGTGGTTGGTGAAATAGAAAATCGGATACTGATCAAATTCAGGTATCATTTCCAATCCACGGTTACGCCTGGCCGTCGCAACATGCTGACGGAATGCATATCCATCGCGACAGGAAGTTGGCCTTGGTACCGGGGCAAGCAATTGACATCCAACAACCGGTTCCAGCACAAGGGTGCCTTCCATCAGTTTTTTCTCTGCAGCGCGGAGCATCGACAAGCCTTCCTCACCCAATTCAAGAAATGAAAGCAGGTCGTCCGGTAGTCGGCTGTCGACCATGGTCACCGCATAAATTTCTCCGTTGACCATCAGGCCAAAATGCTCTTTTTCAGTTTTATAGGTAACCAGTTTCATCCTTGCTTGTAAAACACAACTAATACATTGATTTTCAAAGAATTAAATAACATTTCAACCTTCATAAAATCCTCCAAAATTAACCATTTATTAACGACTTTTGTCCCGGTTTTTTTGAAATCCCGATAAACAAAAAAGCATGCCGATCTACCATACCCTTGGTCAAATTCCGCCGAAGCGACACACTGTTTTCCGTCAGCCAAACGGCAAATTGTATGCAGAAGAACTGGTGTCGACCCACGGCTTTTCGAGTCTATACTCGCTGGTCTATCATTGTCATCCGCCCACCATCGTTAAAACCCTTGGCGAGCCGTATTCGGTGGAGCCAAAAGTGGTTCGCGAGCGACACCTCAGACACACAAGCCTGATTGGCTTCAACATCAAACCAGAAGACGATTACCTTCAAAGCCGTAAACCGGTGTTGGTCAACAGCGATCTTCACATTTCACTCGCTGCACCGCGGAAATCCATGACCGACTATTTCTATAAAAACAGTCAGGCCGATGAAATCATTTTCATCCATCAGGGAAGCGGTGAATTGAAGTCAGGTTTTGGAAAAATTAAATTTGGCTATGGTGATTACCTGGTCGTTCCTCGCGGAACGATTTATCAAATCACCTTCGATCAGCCCGACAACCGGTTGTTTATTGTTGAAAGCTTCAGTCCGATCCGTTTTCCAAAGCGTTACCTCAATGAAGTGGGGCAGCTCATGGAACACGCGCCATTTTGTGAACGCGACATCCGTCGGCCGCAGGACCTTGAAACCCACGACCAAACCGGAGACTTCAAAATACTAATCAAAAAGCAAGGATTAATTTATCCCTACACCTACGGTACCCACCCTTTTGATTTTATCGGATGGGATGGCTATCATTATCCTTGGGCATTCTCCATTCACAATTTCGAACCCATCACCGGCAGGGTTCACCAGCCACCGCCGGTCCACCAAACCTTTGAAGGCGGAAATTTTGTGGTGTGCTCCTTCGTCCCACGCAAATACGACTACCATCCACTTGCCATTCCTGCGCCATACAACCACAGCAATGTCGACAGCGATGAGGTACTGTATTATGTTGATGGCGATTTCATGAGCAGAAAATCCGTGGTGAAAGGGCAAATAACCCTCCACCCTGGTGGCATCCCGCACGGTCCACATCCAGGTACAGTAGAAAAGAGCATCGGAAAAGAAAAAACTGAAGAGTTGGCCGTTATGATCGACCCGTTCAGGCCACTGATGCTTACAGAACATGCGCTTCAGATTGAAGATGAGTCATACCATAAAAGCTGGCAACACAACATTGAATAATTATGGCAACCGATGTAATAGAAAAACCAATCACCGCAGTTGAATCGGACTTTTTACCGCTGCTGGGAACTGATTTTGTCGAGTTCTATGTGGGCAATGCAAAACAGGCAGCACACTTCTATAAGACTGCTTTCGGATTTCAGGAGTTGGCCTATTCCGGACCTGAAACAGGAGATCGCGAAAAGGCCTCTTATGTTTTGGCTCAGGACAAGGTAAGACTTATCCTCACCACTGCCCTGCATCCCGATCATCCCATCGCACTGCATACGCATAAGCATGGTGATGGTGTTCGCGCCATTGCGCTTACGGTTTCAGATGCGCGCGATGCGTTCAAACAAACCACATCACGCGGCGCTAAACCATTTATGGAACCGAAAGAAATCAGTGATGAAAACGGGAAAGTGGTTATCAGCGGAATTCATATTTACGGTGATACCGTTCATCTTTTTGTGCAACGATCCGAATACAAGGGAATTTTTCTGCCAGGATTCAAAAAATGGGAAACCGCCTACCAACCAGAGCCCGTTGGCCTGAAATACATCGACCACTGCGTTGGCAACGTAGGCTGGAATGAAATGAATCCATGGGTAAAGTTTTATGAAGAGGTCATGGGCTTCCGCAACATCCTGACCTTCGATGACAAGCAGATTTCCACCGAATACTCGGCACTGATGAGTAAAGTGATGAGCAACGGAAATGGTTACGTCAAATTCCCCATCAATGAACCTGCAAAAGGAAAAAAGAAATCACAGGTAGAAGAGTACCTGGATTTTTATGGTAGCCCAGGCGTTCAACATATTGCCATTGCTACCGACAACATCGTCGAAACGGTATCGAAACTTCGCGCCCGTGGTGTTGAATTTCTTCAGGTCCCACAAACCTATTACGACGAGCTCTCTAAAAGAGTTGGTACCATTCAGGAAAACATCGATACCCTCCGACCGCTCGGCATTCTGGTAGACCGGGATGAAGAAGGCTACTTGCTGCAGATTTTTACCAAACCAGTCGAAGACCGACCGACGCTTTTCTATGAAATTATTCAGCGCCGGGGCGCACGGTCATTTGGTGCCGGTAATTTTAAAGCACTGTTCGAAGCACTGGAAAGGGAGCAGGCATTAAGAGGAAACCTCTAGAAAATCATCTCGGGAATTTCGCCCTTGATGATTAGTCTGCCTTTGGTCGCGTTTTTGATTTGATCGACCGAAACACTCGGCGCTCGCTCGAGCAGAATAAAACCGCCCTCGGGTGCAATCTCCAGGACTGCAAGCTCAGTGAAAATTTTTTGTACACACCGGCGACCGGTGATGGGAAGCGTGCACTCCGGAAGCAATTTACTTTCTCCACTTTTGTTAACGTGCTGCATCGCCACCAACGTTTTGTTGGAAGCTGCCACAAGGTCCATGGCACCGCCCATGCCCTTCACCATTTTACCCGGGATTTTCCAGTTCGCCAGGTCGCCATGTTCAGATACTTCCATGGCACCAAGAATGGTCATGTGCACCTTGCCGGAGTGGATCATGCCAAAGCTCATGGCTGAATCAAAGCTTGAGGCACCAGGGAGAAAAGTTATGGTCTGCTTGCCTGCATTAATCAAATCCGGATCCTCCTCACCCTCCCAGGGAAATGGACCGGTGCCCAAAAGACCGTTTTCGGTTTGAAAAACAACATGGTGGTCGGGCGGAATATAATTTGCCACCAGCGTCGGAATGCCAATACCAAGATTGACATAGGAATTATCGCTTACCTCACGCGCAATTCTTTTTGCAATACCCTCCTTGTCCAGCATGGTCTTATCTTTTTCTGGTGGTCTTCTTTTCAATTCTCTTTTCGTAACCCTTTCCCTGGAAAATTCGGTGGACGAAAATTCCAGGCGTGTGGATGTGGTCAGGATCTAACATGCCTGGTGCTACCAATTCCTCCACTTCAGCAATGGTAATTTTTCCTGCCATGGCCATCAGTGGATTAAAGTTTCTGGAGGTCCTTCGAAAAATCAGGTTGCCGTCGTGGTCTCCCTTCCAGGCCTTTACGATGGCATAGTCTGCATCAAATGCACGCTCCAACAGGTAGTCCCTTCCATCAAAATTTCTGGTTTCCTTACCGATGGCCACCTCGGTTCCCACTCCGGCAGCCGTGTAGAGCGCAGGCATTCCATATCCCGCGGCCAGGCAGCGAAAAGCGAGCGTGCCCTGCGGAATGAGCTCGACCTCCAGCTCACCGGAGAGCAACTGACGTTCGAACTCTTCATTTTCACCAACATAACTTGAAATCATTTTCTTCACCTGACGGGTGGCCAGGAGCTTACCGATACCAAAACCATCGACGCCCGCATTGTTTGATATGCACGTGAGGTTTTTCACACCTTTTTGAACCAGTGCATCGATGCAGTTTTCTGGGATGCCACAAAGACCAAATCCGCCCAACAAGATGGATGCACCATCTCCGAGATCCCGAAGCGCCTCTGTTGGTCCGCTTACTCTTTTATCAATCATACATTATGCGATTGCTTCAAAACTATTAAAAACTAGCTTTGACCGAGTCATGACAGAACTCACTTTACGGCCTTATCGGAATCAGTTAACCAAAGATTTTCCCTGCGAGCGTAGCGCCGAAAAGCAAAATTAACGGCGTGGATAGCGACCCATTTTTTCAAATGGAACCGATTGAAATCCTGGGATTTTCCTGAAGACTTCAGCGTTTGTTTTGAGTGAGAAATTGCCCTTTTCCATATCCACAAAGCCCGGATCCTGGTCGGTCGTCCAATTGTTGGACGATTTTACCGTTGCATGCTCACCGCCCAAGAGACTTATCGGATCCGTCTTCGATCCAACAATCAGATTGCCTTCAAACACATTTCCTTTAGATCTCATGCCAACCCATTCTTTTCCACCGGGCAATGGATCTAAATAGGTTAACAAATCCGGATATCGTTCTGCGTACGGGGATTTATTAAACTGGACTTGTTCGGTGAGGCGCTTTCGTATTAACCCCTTCGATCCGAAAGTTGCCTCGACACCACCAGCCGCCCACGTGTAATAGTGCGCTGAAACCACATAGGTATGCGACATAGGGTTCACCACAATGTTGTTGCGCATAACCAGATCCCAGCCTGTATTGGTAAACAACATACCGTATTTCATTTTCATGTTGCTGAAAACATTACCATAAACTTCAACACCAGTCGAAGAGTCATCGCAATAAACGCCCATATTCATCCTTTCGGAATTGCCACAATCGTGGAAATAATTGTACCGAACAATATTGCCACGATCGCTTGGGTCGCGACCAATGTACCAAGGGGAAGTATCGTCGGAATTCAGGGTAACGTGGTGAATTTCGTTGTACTCAAAAAGATGTTCGTTTCCGTGAACATACATGCCCTGCCAGTCGGAATCATAAACTTCACAGTGACGAACCACATTTCCACAACCATCCACATTTATCCCGGACCAGGTGAATTTATTTCTACGGTTGTAGTGGTGTACACTACAGTTTTCAACGAGGTTGTTGCCATTGTTTAATGTACGCTTATCACCGCCACTCAGATAAATTCCGCCACTACCGGTATTGTACACCTCACAACCAACAATGGAATGATTTTTTCCTGCTTCACGGTTCCAGGCGGTGTGGTTGTAAAGATGATTTTGAAGGCTACCGATTTCACCAGAAACAGCATAGCCCCGGTAATCGTCTACCGACATATCTTCCGAAAGCGCCCTTGCACCTTTACCCATGAAAATTCCGCACGTTCCCACATTGCGGACAACACAATTTTCAATGGTGTTGGATTCACCTCCCTCCATGTAAATTCCAATTCCCCTACCCGCCTCTACCGTGAGCCCTTTCAGTTTCAGATGTGCAACGCCTTGTAGTGCAACAACGGGCGCTTCTAAAATTGAAAGTGTGATTTCTGAATCAGATTGAAGTTGGGCTGGAGGCCAGAAATAAAGGCGACCCGCCTTCCGATCAATAAAATATTCACCAGCCACATCCAACTCCTCCAGTAAATTGATGGCCACATACTGTTGAAAGTCTTTTCCTGAGGCAACGCCATACAAATGCGGTGTGGAAAGCTGAATGGTTTTACGGGTGGTGTCTATAGCAGCAACTTTGATAAAATCATCTGCAAAACCATAATTAAATGTTCCCTGTAACCATACATCCGAAGCCTTGATCCAACGCTCATGGCGGAGATCGGTGTAGTTAAATAGTGCACCTCGCGCGGATTTATCTCCTATCCGGGGAACTGAACCAGGATCCAAAACGGTACCAATTCGAATATAATCATCATCCTTTTTTTGGTGACCGGCATTTGGATAACGCGCAAGAACCATGGGCTCACCGTTAAAATAGAGCTCTGCAGCGGCGGGCACCACAGGAAGTGCATGACCATATTGAACGTGTCGGCCTAAATCATCCATCGCGGAACGTCTTAGGTCGGCATACAAGACCTTACTTCTCGCCGTCTCAGGAAGTATGGCTAAGATCTGTGGGTCAACCACCGGAACAAAATCAGATGATTTTATGGATTTACCGCCAGAAACAACGACATGATTCCCCTCCTCAGCCCTCCATATCACTGGGCTCAAAGAAGTTCCGCCATCAATAGAAATAAAGGTCAGCGGCTCAGACAACTCATAAAGACCACTACGTATAATGACTTCAATTGCTTTATCGGAAGGCCCGTGCTTGTCTTTGTATTGGCGAACAAGTTGTTGGGCTGCACCAAGAGAAGCGACGGGTTTTGATTTTAACCCGGGATTTTGATCAGACCCCTTAACAGCATCGACATAGAAAACCTGTGCCGACGAAAACAAAACAAAACAAACCTGAAAAAGTATGACGATCAGGCGTCCAGAAAAAGGATGGAGGGTCATTGTTAGAAACAATTACTTAACAGGGCTCTTTACAACCTTTCCATCTTTCATAACAAACGTCACCTTCTTAAGCCGATTGATGTCAGCCAGTGGGTCACCTTTCACAGCCACCAAGTCGGCCAACATGCCAGGCGCCACGGTTCCCAACTCCTTCTCCTTACCAAGACCTTCAGCTGCCAACGAAGTTCCGGCTTTAATGGCCTGCATTGGTGACATACCCACACGCACCAGCTCAGAAAACTCATTCGAATGGTACTCCGGCTGGGTGCCCGTAAGATCTGTTCCGACCACAACCTTCACTCCTGATCGAATGGCTTTGGTGAGCATGGTCTCAATACCAACCCGATGTTTTTTGGTTAGTTCGATCGCCTTACTCAGCGCCTGACTTCCTTCATTAAATTCTAAAAACCATTTTCCAATGGCCATGGTCGGCACCAGGAACACCCCTTTTGCCTTCATCATCGCAATCGCCTCATCATCTAGGAAACTTCCATGTTCGATGGTTTTGGCGCCGGCGCTCACAGACATTTTAATCGATTCCGCCGAGTGTGCATGCGCCATAACCGGAACATCCCTCCTGCCCGCCTCGTCGATGGCAACCTCAAGCTCCTCCTTACTAAAATGAACGTTCTGTGGATTATCGCCTGCCGTCATGAATGCGCCCGAAACCAAAATTTTAATCCAGTCCGATCCATACTTGATTTCATTTCGTATGGCCTTCCTCATTTCTTCCGGTCCATCCACCACCAGTCCATCTACTTTTACACCCGATTGCTCGTAGGAGAAAAAATTCAGGTCGCCACCACCACCCGTTACCGAAATCCAATGGCCGGCACCAAAAATTCGTGGACCGACAAACATCCCGGCATTGATGGCATCACGAACATCCAGGTGGGCATAGCCAACGTCCAGGTCACCAGCAACACGAAGACTGGTCCAACCTTCCTGCAGCAAACCCTGAACATTTTTAAGACACTGCAGTGCCTTATCGGCACTCGAATTTTTCAGGTGATAGGTTTGATAATCATCATCACCATTGCCCAGCGGATGACAATGCATGTCAATAAATCCAGGCATCAACGTATGATCACCGAGGTCAATGGTCGGAGTACCCGGTGGAATAATGCTTTTGTTACCGACAGAAACAATCCGATTATTTTCGATCAGAACCACATTGGCATCGATTGGCCGGTCTGCTTTTCCGTCAATGATTTGTTTACACAATATGGCGGTGGTCTGACCATTTGCCTGGTCAGCCAGCAGAAATAGACTTAGAATAATCAGTGAAGAAAGTAAGGGTCGAATCATCTGGTTAATGGTTGCTCAGTTGACCTCAATTTACATGCAAAAGCCCCAAACGACATAATAACTAAAGTTAAATGACATTTGACCTTGCTGCGCCCGTCAAATAATTATTTGATCCGGCTAAACATGCCTATCCATACTTGGATAAGAGCCCGTTTACCTAGTAAATTTAATGTCGTAAAATTTTAACCGTCCTGATTTGTTAAATCAATGCAACTATGGAAAAAATCAGTCTGAACGTTAACAACAAAATGGTTTCAGTGGAAGTCGATCCCAACACGCCTGTGCTTTGGGTTTTACGCGACCACCTGAACCTGGCGGGTACCAAATACGGTTGCGGGGTCGCGCAATGCGGTGCGTGCACCATCCACCTCGATGGTGAAGCAACCCGGTCGTGTATTTTACCAGTCTCCTCAGTGGGCGATAAAAAAATTACAACCATAGAAGGATTATCAGCGCAGGGTGACCATCCTGTACAACAGGCATGGCTGGAACACGATGTGGCACAATGCGGATATTGTCAGGCCGGTCAAATAATGACCGCTGCTGCATTCTTGAAAAAGAATCCTGATCCAAGTGATGAGGAAATTGTGAGCGCCATGAATGGCAACATTTGCCGGTGTGCTACTTACATGCGCATCCGGCAAGCCATCAAAACCGCTGCAGCCGCTGAAAAATAATCAGGCATCAAAATTTTAATTAAACAGGAAAGTAAAATCTTCTGATATGAAACAAGTTCAAACCAATCTGGACAGACGGTCATTTTTAAAAGCATCGGCCATGGCTGGTGGTGGATTGATGCTTAGCTTCAGCTGGATGGCTGGATGTACACCTGCAGAACAATCCAGTCTGGAAATCCCTGAGGAATGGTTCGCACTGAACAATTACATTAAGATTGGAGCGAATGGCGTAGTGAGCCTGATGTCCTCCAATCCGGAATTTGGCTCAGGGGTCAAAACCTCGATGCCGATGATCCTTGCAGAAGAACTTGATGTTAATTGGAAAAATGTGCTCGTTGAGCAGGCAGATTTTTTCCCGGAGCGCTACGACCGCCAGTTTACCGGAGGAAGTCAGGGCATTAGATTGGCATGGAAGCCGTTGAGAAAAGCCGGCGCAACCGCCAGACAAATGTTAAAAGAGGCCGCAGCAAAATCCTGGGGCGTTCCTGCATCGGAAATATCAACTGAAAAAGGAACTTTAATTCATAAGGGAAGTGGCAAAAAGGCCGGATATGGTGAGATGGCTTCTGCCGCCGCAGCCATTCCGGTGCCCGAGGAAGTTTCCATGAAGGACATCAAAGATTTTTCCATCATTAGTCATTCCAAGAAGAATGTTGACGGTAAGAAAATTGTGACCGGTCAGCCCCTTTTCGGAATCGATTATAAAGTCGAGGGCATGTTGATTGCCACGGTCATCCATCCACCTTTCGGAATGAAGATCAAATCGGTGGACGACTCAGCTGTTAAATCAATGCCCGGGGTAAAAGAAGTACTGGTGATCAAAACACTGGAGTCTGATTATGAGCGGAATTTTTTCGACACCAATGCTTTCAATGAGCTGGTGGTGGTGGCGGGAAATTCCACCTGGGAGGTGATCAACGCGAAAAAAGCATTGAAGATTGAGTATGAAATAGCGCCAGAAGAATCATTTGTTATGGCAGGTTGGGGTGGAAAGGAAACAGTAAAGGTCCCTAGCGGACTGGAGAGCAGCGATGGACACCGGTCTAAAATGGCGGAGATGGCGAAGAAAAATGCAAAAGTTCTTCGCAGAGACGGAGATCCGGAAGGTGCGTTCAAAAAAGCAGTCAAAGTATTGGAGAGAAGTTATACGGCGCCTTATCTGGCGCACAACTGCATGGAGCCGGTGAACTGCTTTGCCCATGTCACCGCAGATAAAGCAGAGCTTTATGGACCTATTCAGGCACCGGAATTTATCATGCGTACGCTGCAGGCGAGATTGGGGCTGCCCAAGGAAAAAATCAACATACGGTTGGCAAGAATGGGTGGTGGCTTCGGACAACGTGCTTATGGGCACCACATGGTAGAGGCAGCGGTGATATCACAGCGGCTCAACGCACCGGTGAAAATGGTCTACACGCGCGAGGAGGACATGACCAATGGCATTTACAGGCCAACATACACGGCAACCTATAGGGCTGGATTGGATGAAAACAACAACCTGATCGCATTTCATGTTAAAGGCGGTGGAATTCCTGAGCATGCCGTTCACGCCGACCGATTTCCGGCGGGTGCAGTAGATCATTATCTCGCGGAAGGATGGGAGATTAATTCCAACATCAGCATTGGTGCATTCAGAGCACCTGGATCGAATTTCATTGCGGGTGCAGAGCAGTCTTTTTTGGATGAGGTTGCAGAGCTGGCGGGTAAAGATCCGATTGAGTTCAGGTTAGAGCTTTTAGATCGTGCCCTGAACAATCCGGTTGGTAAGAACAACGACTACGACGCTGCACGTTACGCGGGTGTTTTGAAGCTTGTTCGTGAGAAATCGAACTGGAGTGATCAACAAAACAGCAAGGGACGTGGCGTTGCTGCTTATTTCTGTCACAATACCTATGTAGCACAGGTCGTTGATTTAAGAATGGAAAAAAATAATCCTGTCGTTGATAAGGTTATTGCTGCGGTGGACTGCGGGGTGGTGATCAATCCGGATGCTGCAGCGAACATGGGAGAAGGCGGCATTATTGACGGCATTGGCAATGCATTGTTTGGTGAGATGACTTTTGTTGATGGTGTTCCGCAGAAAAATAACTTTCATCAATACCGGATGATCCGTCAGAAGGAAGCACCCACATCGATTGATGTCCATTTTGTTTCCAGCGAGGAAGATCCGACGGGATTGGGAGAACCATTGTTTCCACCTGTTTTCGCTGCAGTAGCTAATGCATTGTATAGTGCTACAGGAAGAAGATTATACCATCAGCCATTTGTAAACGAACTCAAATTGTCCAAAACGAGTTTGTGAGAATGAGAAAAACAGAGCGAGATCGAGAAGCGAGAAGGGAGTAAATAACAGAGCGAGTGCGAGAGCGAGAAAAGAGTGAAATACAGAGCGAGAGCGAGAAAAGAGTGAAATACAGAGCGAGAGCGAGAAGCGAGAATTTACTACACTCGAAACTCGATCTCGGACTAACACAGAGCGAGATCGAGAAGGGAGAAGGGAGTAAATAACAGAGCGAGATCGAGAGCGAGAAAAGAGTGAAATCAAGGTTATTCATAAGATCAAATCACTGCTAACTCGATCTCGGACTCGATCTAAAAACAGAGCGAGAGCGAGAAAAGAAAGAAAAGAAAAGAACAGAGCGAGAGCGAGAAGGGAGAATTTACTACACTCGAAACTCGATCTCGAAACTCGATCTATAAACAGAGCGAGATCGAGAGCGAGAAAAGAGAAAAGAGTGAAAAACAGCACGAGAGGAGAGAGAAAAGCAACTACACTCTAAACTCGATCTCGGACTCGATCTATAAACAGAGCGAGAGCGAGAACTAGAAGGGAGAATGAACATTAATCTAAACGAGATCTTCCCACTCGCACTCTCTCCCCCCCTAAATCCACGCAAACTCCTCATTCACATTTTATACAATTTAGGTAGTTAATAACTATATTTGTATAAACTAACCAATAATGAAACCTCGAATTGCTGAGAAGCTATTAAAAAAATACAGCCGCCAGTTCAGGGCTGTCGCCGTAGTAGGACCTCGGCAAAGCGGTAAAACAACGTTGGTCAGAAAAGTATTTCCTCGTAAACCTTACGTTTCCCTGGAAGACCCTGATGAGCGCATGCTTGCATCATTGGATCCCCGTGCATTTTTGAATAGGTATAAAAATGGCGCAATCATCGATGAGGCACAACGGGTCCCTGAGCTGTTCAACTATATGCAGGGTATCCTGGACCAAGCAAAAAAAGATGGATTCTATATTCTTACGGGTAGCAATAACTTTTTACTTCAACAATCGATCTCACAGTCACTGGCTGGTCGAATCGGTTATATTGATTTACTCCCGTTGTGTTTTAGTGAAATTCAACAATTCAAACGAAAAGATAATTCTATCGAAGAACTTATTCTGAACGGCTGTTATCCTGAATTGTATGATAAAAACAGAAAACCTACCATGTGGTACCCCGCCTACACCAGAACCTACATCGAGCGGGATGTTAAACAAATTCGGAACATTGAAAATACAATTACATTTAATCGATTCCTTCAACTCTGCGCAGGCAGAACAAGTCAACAATTAAATGTTTCCGCCCTGAGTAATGAGGCAGGCGTAGAAATCAAAACAGCGCAGGCATGGCTATCGATTTTGCAGAGCAGCTACATCATCCATCTCCTGCCACCTTACCACAAAAACTTTAACAAGCGGGTGGTTAAAACGCCCAAATTATATTTTCTGGATACAGGTCTTGCCTGTTCATTGCTTGGCATAAGAGAAAAAAAGGAACTGATAAACTCTCATTTCAGAGGAGCCTTGTTCGAAAACTATGTTATTGCGGAAATCCTTAAACAGAAATACAATACTGGATCCACCGCAGGCTTTTACTACTGGAAAGAAAACAATGGCTTAGAAATTGATTTGTTAATCGATACAGGAAAAACATTGATGGCTCATGAAATAAAAGCCGCAACAACCTATAATGGTTCTTTATTAAAGAGCCTTCACCATTGGAAAAAGGTAAGTGGCTCCGATAAAAGCTTCTTACTTTATAATGGACCCATAGAAATTAAAACCAAAAATCGTCCTCAGGTGATCAATTGGGTGAATTATAAAATAAAAGGGTAACCACGGCTACTAAAAGCCATACGCATTTTCGCGCCCAATACATGCGAAGAAGCATTTTTCATGGACAAAATTGTCGTCTCGAACAAGCATCAATTCGATAAAATCAATCAATAATCTGATCAACAATCCGATCAATTATCCATCATCAAAATCCGATCCTTCATTCCAAATACTGCTATTGATGAATCGATCACCTTTCTATTCCCCTAAATTCAGTTCAGCCATACCCCATATGCAGTATTGAATCTTTGATCAACCGGTGCTTCTTTATTGGGTCAAATCCCCATGAAAATCAAACCTTTCCAGCCCAACCATCTAAGCATCTTCTTACTTTTTTTAACGCTCCTCCCCTGCACCGCCCAGGACGAAAACAAAAAGAAAAAAACACTGGGTGAACGCTTCAGCACCATGACCGGTAAGCTGATGACCCAAAAAGCAGAGGGACTTTCAGGCGTCGAAGTCAACGCCTCCGTGATCTCCGGCTTGTTTGATATGCGAACCGAAGCCTCCGAAACAAAATTCTATCCACCCGGCACCATTGAAGGCGATCATGCAGTAGCACTTACGTTCACCAAACTTTCCGGCATCGCGATGGTCGACCTCCAGGGAAAAATCACCTGCGACGGCGAGCCGTTAAAGTCCGTCGGACTGGGAACCTTCATCAAAGTATTTCCGATGCCGTCCTATTCACCTCGCCGAATTTCCATCCAGGCCGCCAATGGCGATGAAGCTGAATTTCTGGTGAATCCAGTGCCGGAGATCGAAATCCTGAATGTCAATGGTCAGTCCGTTATGCCTACCATAGACCTGAGCGAAGACCTGATCATCGCTTTCACCAATCCACCCGGTTCGGAAAATACCAAAGTGAGCGTTGGACTGCTCTCCGATTTTATGGGCACCCGAACGATCAATTATTTTGCTGATGTAACCGCCAAGGAGGACGTTGTTAAAATTCCCAAGGAGTCATTCAATGACGCCACCGTAAGTGGTAAGCTGGGCGCCGGTCAGTTTAACAAAGGCAAAAATTTTCTGGTCCTGAGAAGACAATCCTATCTCACCGACAGCGACCTCGGTCCCGACCAACGCAAAGGAAAACTGGCATCCGTTACACTCGAATCTGCCGCATATGCCTCATGGCCTGTAATCGTAAAGGGTAAACAGGTTCAGGAAGAAGTGCTCACCGACCTATCGTTTGCCGGAAGGTTTGGGCCGGACAAAATCGGTTTTGAAATTCACAAACCCAATGCACGGAAAGGAATTCCATTTTCTAAAGCGAGCCGATTCGGTCTGGGTACACTGGTGGTGAATGGAACCATTTTCAATCTGAAAACAGAAACTACCAACAGTGTCTGGGATTTGGAAGATTTCACCGGATGGAGCTACCTGCTGTGTGCACGCAGCAGAACATACTCCAGTTACGGTTACAGAATCTTTCTTGTCTTTTAGTTAGCTGATATCAAGACTTTCTTCCAGACATAGAAAAGAAGCGGTACCCGTGAACCCATGGGGGTATGCGGTAGCTCCGGAAGGGAGTGGGGGTAGTTTCTGGGGGAACCTTATAGAGGGGGATGCTTATTTCAGATCATTTCCGGCAGTAATTTCGGGATCGAAAAAAAATTATAAAAAAATTGACGCACTAATAAACCTTTGAAGTTTAACTGTGGAAGGTTTGATGAATAAATTATAGCTATCAGGAGGGTGCAGGTAATTCCAGATAAAAGTTGAGGGATTAGATATGATAAATTCCAGAGAGTGGACTATTAGATCTAACCTTCTGATACATTATGAAAAATTAAGAATGTCAGTTAAGGTTTTCTGCCTTTCTCCCAGACCTTAACTGCCTTAACTGGCCTTAACTACCTTAACTAGAAATATAATTACTGCGAATTCTTATTATTACCAAGGTGTTTAGGTTGCCATCCCCAGTTAAGCTAGTTAAGCTAGTTAAGTAGTAAAGAGGTTGCTTATGGCCTTAACTGAAAGGTCACGGATTAAAATAGGTTAAAAAACGAAAAGGCAGCTAAAATGGCTGCCTCTCCTCTAAATGTAGATCGTGATATTATTCTATAAAGAAAGCGTGTAGGTTATTTTTCGGAACAGCCGTTTGGACACTTCCAAAATCCTCTTTTATACCGACCACCTGGCATGAATGAAGGAAACCAGTTTATCCGGCAGCGCCTGCACTGGCATACCATTGTGTTCTCGTCTACGTAAATGGCCACCTTGTGGTCTTTGATTTGTTTACGGAGGTTTTTACTAATCGAAATCATTAGCTTGCTATTAAATTGGTCATTGAATATTTGTTCTAAGAATGTAACTGCCTTTCTCAGGCTTAAGGATCAAACCATTGTTTTCAAGGCGTTTTAAAGCAGTATGCAGCGTTGGTCGGGTCATCGTTCCGGTGTTGATAAATTTTTCATACAGATCTTTTTTTTGAATAACCACTCCAGCTTCCCCATTGGTAACCTCGATGAAGTGATTGAGAAGAATCTGATCATTTTCATTTACCGCTGTTGTGGCGGTAGCATCCCGTATTAAATCGCTCTCATAAGCTGTACCTAAGGGCTGTATGATTTGATTAAAATCGATTTGAAATTTTAAAACGTGTTCTGCATCATCAGGATAATACCGGTACGCGACGTCTTTTAGATAACGTACATTATTTGAAAGTCGGTTGACGCCAATCATAAAATCCATCTCCTGTCCAATTACCCGCGAACCAGCCAAGGAATCGATTCCTGTTTTTGTTCTAAAAAAAGATGGAGCTAACTCATTGAGCAATCATCTCAGACTTTGTAAAAAATTATGGTATGGTATTGAGGAGCCACGAAGGTTAGTGGGATTAGAGGCGAAATTTTTATGGAGCCTAATTAAAGATAGCCCGATTTTAAAAACCGAAGAATTAAAGTATGAAACAAGTTTCTCTAAGCTGGAATGCATAAGGTTCAATAGTCTGGATTTTTTAGTTTGGACTAATTCTTTTGGTGATATAATCATCGATTACCCAGTGCTAGCTAATGAGGTCGAAATGACCATTAGTGATTTTGAGCAATCTGTATTTTCTAAACCAAATCCAGAATACCATCCTAAGCCATAACATGGCTAAGAGACGCCAAAAATGCTTCGAAATTGCTTCGAAATAAAAAAGCAGTTACAATTTTTAAATCGTAACTGCTTGATTTTCAGAGCCCCCTGTCGGAATCGAACCAACGACCTACTGATTACAAGTCAGTTGCTCTACCAGCTGAGCTAAGGAGGCCTTTACTTTCTTTTTTTCTCCCAACCTACTGATTATCCCGCAAGTGCGGGACTCTACCAGCTGAGCTAAGGAGGCTTTTACTTACTTTTTTTCTCCCAACCTACTGATTATCCCGCAAGTGCGGGACTCTACCAGCTGAGCTAAGGAGGCTTTAATTTTTTTTAGTTCCTACGTCGAACTGTACTTTTTTAAAGCGGGCAAAAATAACCATTTGACCCTTATCACAGCCCTCAACCTTTCAAATTTTATCATAACCATCAAACCCGCACCACCGGCTTCGCCGTGCTCATCTCCTGCCGCACCAACTTCAACTGCGCCTTCATCCTGGCCACCACACCCTCCGCACCCGATATCTTCTGCGCAAACTCCTGTCGCACATAATCCGCATTCTTCGACCGCGCGAAAAACTCCAGATTGTTGCGCAACACCGCAAGCTCATTCTCCGCCTCATGCAACTTCCTGCGCATCTGCTGCTCCTGCTGCGCCAAACGGCGCAAGGCATCCGGATCATTCTTCATCACCGATAAACTAACCTCCAACCGAACCCGATCACGAACATCACCCTCCGCCGGCAACGTGCCCACAAACGCCTCAACCGCCGCCTCATACTTTTCACGAACAACACCCACCGATTTACGCGGCACAAATCCCGCTTCCTGATAACGAACAATCAACTTACGGAAATCCTCCAACCGATCCTGCCCATTCAAAGTCAGCAACTCCGCAATCACCTGCTCCTTAACGACCAGATTGCCCTCCTGCTCACGATCCTTCTCACCAAATTTTTCCCTCCGCCGGTCAAACAGATGGTCACACGCCGCCTTGAACTCATCAAAAATCTTTACCCTATGCTTCTCCGGCACCGGTCCAATTTCCTTCCACTGGCGCTGAAGAACTTTTACCTTCTCCGCCGCCGCATCCATATCCTCACTGTCCTTTAACTGCAATGCCTGCTCCACCAACTTTTTCTTCTCCAACAGATTTCCACCGCGCTCCGCATCCAGCTTCTTGAAAAACTGTCCCTTCTTGTTGAAGAAATCTTTAAAGTGCGCCCAAAAGGCTTTATTGATTTCCCTGGTCTTGTTCTTCTCCACAGGGCCCACCGACGACCACTCCTGCCTCAACGCCAGAATATCCTTGGCCCTGGCATTCCATTCTTTGATCGAATCACCATCAAAGACAGTACGCTCAGCAACCTTTGCAATAATCTCCAACTTCTTCTCACGGTTCAATTTCAACCGCTCGTTCATCGCCTTGGCAAACTCATCACGACGCCCATAAACCGCATCAGATGCAGCTTTGAATCGCGCCCACACAGCATCCTTCTCCTCCACCGGCACCGGTCCGATGTGCTTCCACTCGTTGTGCAGCTCATTGACCTCCTTCAGGGAAGCACCAAGTGAGGGCTCATCCTTGAGTTTCTCCGCTCGCACACACAACTCCTGCTTCGCTTCAAGATTTTTCTTCCGATCCAACTCCAGCAAATCCAGATATATGCTCCGGCGGTCATAAAACAAATCCACCAACGCATGGTAGCTGGCCCAAATGGTTTTGTTGTTGGCAATCGGAACCGGACCAATCGATCTCCACTCCTCCTGCAACTTTTTGAATTCATTGAATGCCGAAGCCTTATCCCCACGTTCAACCAACTGACGGATGTTCTCCAACAGGGCTTCTTTCCTGATCAGATTTTGTTTGCGCAGCTCATCCTGCTCACGCTTGATCTTGATTCTCTTTTCTTTAATAAAACGGATCGCTCCGTTGATCACCAGATCATAGTCATCACCACGAAAGCTAAAGTCCTCCTGCTTTCCACCCGACTCGGTGAAACGCGTGAGGGCTTCACCACGCTCCCGCTCTCTGAGCTCATCGATGAATGGCCTGATCTGACGGCATACCCTGTCGGCCGCATTAACGTCGGTGGAGCCACTCAGCTCCTTCAACAATTCAGCAAACTGTTGCTTGGAATAACCCGAATAATCAGCTTCAATGGCTTCCTGCTCAGACACTTCATTGGCCTGAACTTCCGCCTCATCCGCTCCGCTAAAATCCTCTTCCGTTGTCATAGTATCGTATAAATCCCCCGTCACGGACTTCTTTCCCGACAAAAGGGCTCAAATCTAGCGAAATACGATTAATTCAGGCGCGGGTCGGTAGGATAATTGGCATAGAGGTTGAACCGCCCCCCAAGAATATTCATGGATTTCCGCCATGCCACAGCAGGTTCCGTTGAAAAAATAAGCTCCTCATCAACTTTATCAGAAACAATCCATGCATTTTCCTTCAATTCCGATTTGAGCTGGCCCGCGGACCAGCCGCTGTAGCCAAGGAAAAATTTAATGGATTCTGCCTTACACGCTCCCCGCCTGGCGAGCTCCCGCAGGCTGTCGAAATCACCTCCCCAGAAAATACCCGGCAATACTTCCTGCGCACCCTCCAGATTTTCAAATACATGCAGATAATGAAGGGTGTCCTGCGCCACCGGCCCTCCCACGAAAGCCATCAGGTCCTCTGCCTCAAAATCTTCCAACACCTCACAAACCCTGGTCTCCGATGGTTTGTTCAACACAAATCCAAACGATCCGTCTTTGTCGTGTGCGCACAACAGTATAATGCTTCGCTCAAAATTGGGGTCTGGCAGCAGTGGCTCCGATACCAGCAACCTGCCGGTACCCGGCCGAACACGCGTTTTGAAATTGAAGAATTCCATGAATTACCATGCCAATAAAAAAACTGACAGCACAAAATGCAAACACCGGCTTTCCTATTTTTGAAAAACATTTTGCGTGAAAGACATCGCCGCCATCCGAAAGGAATACCGCCTCAGGGAACTTGATGAAAGTCAGGTCCATACCGATCCCATAGCACAATTCAAGGGTTGGTTCGAGGAAGCCCTTCAATCGCAGCTGCCTGAACCCAACGCCATGCACCTGTCAACAGTCTCGGCCGACGGCAGGCCGTCCGGCAGGGTGATTCTTTTAAAAGGTCTTGAAGACGGTGGCTTTTCATTTTACACAAACTACCAAAGCCACAAGGGTAAAGAACTTGAAAACAATGCCTACTGCTGCCTTACTTTCTTCTGGCCTGAGCTGGAAAGACAGGTGCGCATCGAAGGACAAGCAGAAAGACTTGACCCTAAAATCTCCGATCAATATTTCAGCAGCCGTCCGAGGGGCAGCCGCATCGGTGCCTGGGCTTCGCCGCAGAGCTCTGTCATTGCCGACAGAAAAATTCTTGAAGAAAGATTTTCAGCGATCGAAAAGCGGTTCGAGGGAAAAGATGCCATCGAACGTCCCAAACAATGGGGTGGCTTTATGGTGGTTCCGCATCTTATAGAATTCTGGCAAGGAAGGGAAAGCAGACTTCACGACCGCATAGAATACCATCGCGAAGAAACCGGATGGAAGATCCATCGGTTGGCTCCTTAACACTCAGATTAAATCAAACAGGGATTTTACGCCGTGCACGCGGCTTCGGATAAATCCTTCGCCATAGGCAGCACCAACCATCGTTCCGTGTTCAACGGCACGGGCTTCGACCAGCCTAAGGAAATTTTGAGAGGAGATAAATGTTTCAGGCTCCTTGCTTTGAGGATCCCAGAACTGTGATTTATATGCTTTGATCGAAGCCAGCTTCACGTCCCACACTTCAGAAATATCGACAACAAAATCCACGGCCAACGACACACTCTGAACAAAATGGAAAAGAGAGCGAGGCCGCCACGCCGTCTGCGGACTTCCATTTTCAAGCGTTTCGATTTTGCTAAGGCCAGCATAAAAACAAGCCTCGGAAACCAGCGCTGCTGCTCTTCCATGATCGGGGTGACGGTCTTGTGGTGCGTTGGTGATGACCAGTTCAGGTTTGTATTTTCTGATCGCCCTGATCACGGGCAAACGTTGCTCCGGTGTATTCAGGAACATACCGTCGGCCAGACCAAGGTTTTCCCGGACATGCAAGCCTAAAATTCTGGTTGCTTCTGCTGTTTCCGAAGCGCGTATTTCCGCGGTACCGCGGGTTCCCAATTCCCCTCTGGTTAAATCGATGATGCCGACCTTTTTACCATCGCGGATGGCCCGGACAACGGTGCCTGAACATCCCAGCTCGGCGTCGTCTGGGTGGGCTGCCAGTACCAATAGGTCAAGTTTCAAGTTGATTGGGTTAAGGCTTTCGAAGCAACAAACCTACTCATGTTCTGCGAGAAACCGCTCTGCATCTAAGGCGCCCATACAACCGGTGCCCGCAGCGGTCACGGCCTGGCGGTAAACTTTGTCGGCTGCGTCGCCCACTGCAAACACGCCTGGCACGCTGGTTCGGGTGGAACCTGGCACTACCTTGATGTAGCCGGTTTCATCGAGATCGAGCTTTCCTTTAAATATGTCGGTGTTGGGTTGGTGACCGATGGCGACAAAAAATCCTTTGAGCGCAATCTCGCGCTTTTCTCCTGTTTTGTTGTTGCGCACCCGGATTCCACTTACCTCCTCTTCACCCAAAACTTCTTCTGTTTCGGTGTTCCAGAGAATTTCAATTTTCGGATTGTTTTTAACGCGCTCCTGCATGATTCTGGAGGCGCGCATTTCTTCACGGCGAACGATCAGATAGACTTTCGGACAAAGTTTGGTCAGATAGGTCGCTTCCTCCGCTGCAGAATCACCGGCACCAACCACGGCGACATCCATCCCACGGAAGAAAAATCCATCACACACAGCACATGCTGAAACGCCTTTGTTCATGAGCTTCTGCTCCGATGGCAGGCCGAGGTAACGCGCCGAGGCACCGGTGGCCACGATAATGGACTCTGCTTTAATGGTGATTTTCTCGTCAGCCATCGCGGTAAAAGGGCGGGCTGAAAAGTCTACGGAGGTGATCATTCCATAGCGCACCTGGGTACCGAAGCGTTCGGCCTGTTGCTGGAGTTCTGTCATCATCTCCGGTCCACCGATACCGGCCGGATAACCCGGGAAGTTTTCCACTTCACCGGTGATGGTGAGTTGTCCGCCTGGCTGTCCGCCGGTGTATAGTACGGGTTGCAATCCTGCGCGCGCCGCATAAATGGCTGCTGTATAACCTGCAGGACCGGAACCAATAATCAAGACTTTTAAATGCTCTTCCAATTTTTTGGCGTTTAGACGTTTGAACAGACAGACTACTTAGCCCAGATAAGGCTTTAACGATTTGCTTCTGGAGGTATGACGAAGTCTGCGAATCGCCTTCTCCTTTATCTGCCGCACACGCTCGCGTGTAAGACCAAATTTTGCACCGATTTCTTCCAGTGTGAGAGCCTGCTCACCATTCAGACCAAAATAAAATGATACGACCTCTGCTTCGCGCTGGGTGAGGGTACTCAACGCACGTTGTACCTCTTTGCGCAGGGAGTCGGAGATCAGGTTCTGATCCGGCTTTTCTTCGTCTTCGTTTTCGAGAACGTCCAGCAGGCTGTTTTCTTCTCCCTGTGCGAATGGGGCATCCATGGAAACATGTCGACCAGACACTTTCAGGGTATCGATCACCTCTGCCGCGGAGATCTCCAGTACTTCCGCCAACTCTTCCGGAGATGGCTCTCTTTCATACTTCTGCTCCAGTTCTGAAAACGTTCTTGAAATTTTATTGAGTGATCCTACGCGGTTCAACGGCAGGCGTACAATTCTGGATTGTTCGGCAAGCGCCTGAAGGATGGACTGACGGATCCACCACACTGCATAGGATATGAATTTGAATCCACGGGTTTCATCGAAGCGCTGTGCTGCCTTGATCAGGCCGAGGTTTCCTTCGTTGATCAGATCGCCTAAGGTGAGTCCCTGGTTCTGATATTGTTTGGCCACCGACACCACGAACCGAAGGTTGGCTTTGGTGAGTTTCTCCAATGCAACCTGATCACCGGCCTTAATACGTTTGGCAAGTTCAACTTCTACTTCCGCCGTAATCAGATCTACCTTTCCGATTTCCTGCAGGTATTTGTCGAGTGACTGACTTTCCCTGTTGGTGATCTGCTTGCTGATCTTAAGCTGTCTCATGCACTGTGACTCCCGGCGCCTGGATTATTAATGCGGTAAATCAAAAAAAAAGATTCACATGAAGCAACACCAAAAAAAACGGATTCTCTCTTGGTAGAAAGAATCCGTTTGGATATATGCCTTAAAGGGATCAGGCCTGTTCAGCCGGAGGTGCTTCCGGTTTGGGCGGGCGAGGGATCAGCACTTTTCTTGAAAGTCTGTATTTGCCGGTCTTTTTATCAACCTCAACAAGTTTAACCTTCACTTCCTCTCCTACCTGAAGCACGCCTTCCATGGTTTCGAGTCGCTCCCATTTGATTTCAGAAATGTGGAGCAATCCGTCTTTGCCTGGCAGGAATTCAACAAATGCGCCGAATGGCATAATGTTTTTCACCTTACCGTCGTATACGGTGCCCACTTCAGGAACGGCAACGATGCCACGGATGCGGTTGAGCGCCATGTCCATGGATTCTTTGTTGGTTGCAAAGACGCTGACCTTTCCTTTATTGTCAACTTCCTCGATAACCACTGTTGCGCCGCTGGTTTTCTGGATGTCCTGCACCACTTTTCCACCGGGTCCGATAACGGCACCGATCTGATCTTTTTCAATGTGGAGTGTGTACGCTCTTGGTGCATGTGATTTGAGGTCGGCATTTGGCGACTGAATGGTTTTATTCATTTCGCCGAGGATGTGCATCCTGCCTTCCTTAGCCTGCAACAAAGCTTCTTTCATCACGGCGAATGTTAGGCCATCGACCTTGAGGTCCATCTGACACGCGGTGATGCCTTTCTGTGTTCCGGTTACTTTAAAGTCCATGTCACCCAGGTGATCTTCATCGCCGAGGATGTCAGAAAGGATCGCATACTTACCGGTGGAGCTGTCTGAGATCATGCCCATCGCAATTCCGGAGACTGCACCGGAGATGGGAACACCGGCATCCATCAATGCCATGGAACCGGCACAAACCGTAGCCATTGAAGAGGAACCGTTTGATTCCAGGATATCGGACACGACCCGTACCGTATAAGGGTTGTTTTCAGCGGAGGGCATCACCTGCTTCAAGGAGCGCCACGCAAGGTTACCGTGACCAACTTCTCTTCTGCCTGGTCCCCGGTTAGGTTTCACCTCACCGGTAGAGAATCCAGGGAAGTTATAATGGAGAATGAATTTGCTGCTTCCGGCAAACATGGCTCCGTCGATGAGCTGTTCATCGAGCTTGGTGCCAAGTGTAACCGATGTAAGTGATTGTGTTTCACCACGGGTAAAAATGGATGAACCGTGTGCACCGGGAAGGTAGTTCACCTCCGTCCAGATCGGACGAATCTCGGTGGTCTTTCTTCCATCGAGACGCTTGCCTTCGTTCAACACGAGGTTCCGGCATGCGGCTTTCTGAATTTCCTTATAGTACTTCTTTACAAGATCTTTATTCACCGTAGTGTCGGCAGGGAGTGAATTTTTATATTCCTCCAGAATAGCCTTAAACTTCTCGGAACGAATCTGCTTGTTGGCAATTTGTTCTTTCGCCACTGCATAGACCTTATCATAGAGCAGCTTGTGGAGTTCCTGACGAAGGTTTTCGTCTTTGTCCTCATGGTTGTAAACCCGCTTCTCCGTTTTTCCAAGCTTCTTGGACAGATCAATCTGAAGCTGACACTGGATCTTAACGGCCTCATGGGCCACCCGGATGGCTTCGATCATATCGTCTTCTGAGACCTCTTTACACTCACCTTCCACCATCAGGATGTTGTCGATGGATGCACCGACAATCAGGTCGATGTCGGCCTGCTCGCGCTGGGTGTTGGTTGGGTTGATGATGAACTTACCTGCGCAACGGGCGACACGTACTTCAGAGATCGGACCGTTGAATGGAATATCGGATACGGCGATGGCAGAGGATGCTGCGAAAGCTGCGAGGCCGTCGGGCAGTGCATCGTGGTCTCCGGAAATCAGCTGGAGGTTGACTTGTGTTTCAGCATGGTAATCGTCGGGGAATAGCGGGCGGATGGCGCGGTCTACCAGACGGCTGATCAGCACTTCATAATCAGAGAGTTTACCTTCACGCTTGAGGAATCCACCGGGAATTCGTCCTGTGGAAGCGAATTTTTCCTGATAGTCTACAGAGAGCGGAAGAAAGTCTGCGCCTTCGACCGGATCGTGGTTGGACACTACGGTTGCCAGGATCATGGTATTGCCCATGGTCAGCACTACGGAACCGTCGGCCTGTCTGGCAAGCTTTCCGGTTTCAATCGAAATTTCTCTGCCATCGGGCAAAGAACACTTCATGACTACACTATTTGGTTTCATTGTTTTATGCCGGAATACACCGGTATGTTTGATTAAAAGTGAGCACGCGACAGGATACACCTGTAGCGGCTGCGGTTAAAAAATAAGGGAACCAGAGGCTCCCTTGTGTGATTATTTTCTCAATTCCAGCTCGGCAACGATGGCCCTATAGCGGCTGATGTTGTTCTCCTGAAGGTAGTTCAGGAGCTTCTTGCGCTTTCCAACCAGCTTTAACAGACCTTGCTGAGTGGAGTAATCCTTTTTATTGGATTTAAGGTGCCCGGTGAGGTGATTGATTCTTTGGGTGAACAAAGAGATCTGAGATTCGGGAGATCCGGTATCTTTTGCGGTCTTCCCGTGGCCGAATTTTGTAAACAGCTCTTTTTTAGCAGATGGCATTTCCATTCTTCTTGCTTTTTAACTTTTTATTTCGGGCGCAAAAGTAGGAGAAACGGCACAAATCGCCAAAATCTGTTCAGATTCCCTGTTTCTGAGATCGAAAACGCCTCAAAAGGCGCTCAAAAACCACTTTATAGAAGTCAGATTCGAAGAAACGGGCGTCTTTTCTGGCCTGGATGAGGAAGAGTGCGCCAACCACCAGCAGAATGGCGTTCGGTGCCCACATGCCAACCGGTACGGTGACCATCTCCTGTTTGGCCCACTTTTCTCCTATGATGCTCAACACATAAAAGATGATGAAGAAAATGATGGAAGCGAGCACCGGAAACCCGAGGCCTCCTTTTTTGATGATCGCCCCGAGCGGAGCGCCAATCAGAAACATAATCAGGCAGGAGGCAGAATTGGCAAAAATCTTATGCCATTGGATCTGAAAAATCCGGAATTCATAGCCCTGCGATTTCAGGCTCTCCATGGTTTGCAGCAGATAGGTCTTCACACTCCGCGCATTCATGAGTGCAGCTGAAATCTCCGAGGCGGTTGGTCCAGCCGCCAGCAGGCTGTCGACTTTTTCACGTGATCGTTCATTCCACTGCCGGTAGGCAATTCTTCTTTGACGCAGTGCAGAGTCCAACTGGACTTCTGTTAACCCGAAGTTGCCCGTGATCCGGCTCTTTTGAATTTCACGGGCCATCTCCGGCACCGTTGAAGCTGCGATCTCTGCACTGTCGCGTACGCGCTGCGCCTCCGATAGATTCTCGGGCACATCCACGCGAACCGTTCGGGTGAAATAACTAAACATAGACCCTGCATTGTCGTACACCGTGAGTCTGGTTTTGTTGCGCTCCAGATCAACAGAGTCCATATCGAAGGTGAGTTCACCCAGGTTTCTCATGATGCGGTTTCCCTGAAACCATCTTTTGTCGGTTCGGTTCAGATTGAAGGCCGACAAATCAAACACCATGTAGGTCTGATCGAATTTGGTTTTGGAGTAGGTATTGGTGTTGGAAGGCTGACCGGTCATTTGTTGCTCTGTTCCGGTGCCCTGGCTATAGTTGTAGCCGCGGTACAGTTCCAGTTTCAGGTAATTGTCGTTGAGGATGGTGTACATCCTTCCACTATCGGCGATGATTACTTCTTTGTTTCCGGAGCGACCTCTGTGGTCGTAGATCACGACACCCTCGAGCGTTGCCCCGTCGGGATATTTTTTTGCAACCTTGATGCTCACCTCCGGAATGGCTCCGTAAAAAGCACCTTCCTTCAGATCTAGCGAAGGTTTTTTTTGTTTGATGTCGTACAACAGCGAATAGGCTTCGAGCGCTGCCTTGGGTACGAGGTAGTTGTTGGACAAAAATGCAATGCCGGTGAGGAAAAGAACCGTTACAAAAATCGGAGCCAGTGCCCGAACCAGGCTGATGCCCAGACTTTTTATGGCTGTTAACTCAAAATGTTCGCCGAGGTTTCCAAAAGTGATGAGGGAAGAGAGCAGGATGGCCAGCGGCAGCGCCACAGGAATCATACAGACGGCAAAATAAAAAAGCAAGCTACCCAGCACCACCCAACCCAGATCTTTTCCAATTATGTCATCGAAATACTTGAGCATGTGCTGGGTGAGGAGAATAAACACCACCACCAGGAAGGTCATCACAAATGGACCAAGGAATGAACCTAACACCAGTTTGTCCAGCTTCTTCATGTCGCATGCAAGGTGCGAAAATCGGGCCAAAACCCGAATGCCTGTTCGCTTAAGGTTTGGTGAATTGTAAACATCGCAGACTAATTTTTTGATTTCTGCCATGCACCGGCTTTATTTGTCCCATCAAATTATGAACAGAGCTCATCGCCATCATCACCATCATCATTGCCGGATTTCCGGAGGTGGCAGCGCTATGAGTATTCAATAGATTTTTCTTAAACCTAAACTATCGAAGGCTTGCCACCCACTGGCAGGCCTTTCGTTTTTTTAATCCAGTCAAACATGAACACAAACGAAGTATTAAGAATTGCAGTACAAAAATCAGGACGGCTCCACGATGGCTCGGTGCAGTTGCTGCGCGAAAGCGGACTTGAGATTTCCAATGGAAGAGATCAGCTAAGACTTCGCGTTGGAAACTTTCCGGTTGAATTGTTGTTCCTGCGCGACGATGACATCCCTGAATATGTGGCAGACAAGGTGGCCGACGCAGGAATTGTTGGCGAGAACCTGGTCTCGGAAAAAGGTTTACAGGCAGAGATTGTGCAGCGACTTGATTTTGCGCGATGCAGGCTTTCCATCGCCGTACCCAAAATTGAAAACTACACAGGTTTAAGCTGGCTCAATGGCAAAAGCATTGCAACCTCCTACCCTACCACGACAGCAGCCTTTCTGACCCGACATGGGATCGATGCGTCCATCCATGAAATCAGCGGATCGGTGGAAATCGCCCCGGGCATTGGACTTGCCGATGCGATCTGTGATCTGGTGAGCAGCGGAAGCACCTTACTTAGCAATGGGTTGCGCGAGGTTGAAACCGTGCTGAAGTCAGAAGCAGTGCTCATTGCAAACAACAGCCTTTCAAAAGAAAAAGAAACGATCCTTCAGCAGCTCACCTTCCGATTCAGTGCAGTCCGGTCGGCACGGAATAAAAAGTACATCCTTATGAATGTACCCGACGGAGCCATCGAATCCATTACGCGACTCGTTCCGGGGATGAACAGTCCAACCATTATGTCGCTTAACCGCGCAGGTTGGTTCTCGCTGCACGCCGTTGTAGAAGAAAATGATTTCTGGGAAAAAATTGACCGGCTAAAATCATTTGGTGCAGAAGGCATCTTGGTGTTGCCCATTGAAAAAATGATTCCCTGATCATGAAAATATTTGTTCAACCCAACAAGGAAAGCTGGAACAAAATTACTGCCCGGCCCCGGATAGACACCCAATCACTGACTTCGGTGGTGAAGGATATTTTATATGCAGTCCAAACACGGGGCGACGCTGCATTGCTGGAGTATAACCTGAGATTCGAACAGTGTCGCATTTCAAACCTAAAAGTTGGTGAGGAGGAATTTATCCAGGCTTCCAAATTGATTCCTGAAAATCTCCGGACAGCCATTGAAACGGCTGCGGACAACATTCGGAAATTCCACAGTCTGCAAAAGCGGGAAGACCTTACCGTTGAAACCACCGCTGGCGTTAAATGCTCGAGAATTTCAAGACCGGTAGAACGGCCTGGATTGTACATACCGGGCGGCACCGCTCCATTGTTCTCAACGGTTCTGATGCTCGGCATTCCCGCCACGCTTGCAGGTTGCAGCGAGCCGTTCCTCTGCACGCCACCGCAGGCGGACGGTTCCATACATCCCGCCATTCTTTTTGCGGCCACTACCGCTGGCATCAAAAACGTTTTCAAGGTTGGTGGGGCGCAAGCCATTGCCGCCATGGCTTACGGAACTGCATCCATTCCAAAAGCAGATAAAATTTTTGGTCCCGGAAATCAATATGTTACCACCGCAAAAATGATGGCACAGGCAGAAGGTGTGGCCATTGATATGCCCGCAGGACCTTCAGAGGTTCTGGTCATCGCCGACAACTCCGCGGATCCTGTCTTCGTGGCGGCCGACTTGCTTTCACAAGCCGAGCACGGCAGCGACAGTCAGGTGGTGCTGCTTACCACCGATGAAGCACTTCCGGATAAAGTCAGGATGGAATTAAACAATCAACTTGAATTGCTTCCGCGGAAACAGACCGCTTCATTGGCGCTGGACAATAGCTTCTGTGTTGTTTTGAATTCCCTTGAGGCGTGCATTGAATTTTCGAATGCCTATGCACCAGAGCACCTGATCATCCAAACAGCAAACCCGGCCGAATTGCTCGGAGGGATACGGCATGCAGGTTCGATTTTCCTTGGGCATTTTACGCCTGAGGCCGCCGGAGACTATGCGTCGGGCACCAACCACACGTTGCCTACGGCAGGAAATGCGCGCGCCTATTCAGGCGTAAGCCTAGATAGCTTTCTTCGGTTCATCACCGTGCAAGAGATCAGCCAGCAGGGAATCCAAAACCTCGGACCGGTCATTGAAACGCTCGCATCGGCAGAAGCGCTGGAGGCCCATCGCAATGCAGTAACGGTCCGACTTCAAAAATTAAAAAATTGACCATGGACATCCTGTCACTTGCCCGCAAACATCTGAAGAACCTAAAACCGTATTCTTCCGCAAGGCACGAATACTCCGGAAAGGCTGCAGTTTATCTGGATGCCAATGAATCTCCTTTTCCTTCCGGCTACAATCGATATCCGGATCCTTTTCAATCGGAATTAAAAAAATGCATTGGACAAATCCGCAACGTCGATCCGGAAAATATCTTCATCG
The DNA here is from genome assembly GCA_016866235.1 of Bacteroidota bacterium. Lineage (GTDB taxonomy): Bacteria > Bacteroidota > Bacteroidia > Cytophagales > Cyclobacteriaceae > ELB16-189. The sequence continues at coordinate 54,337 of VGMW01000007.1, read as the reverse complement.
GAAATGGCAGCGATGAACCCATCGATTTGCTGATCCGGATTTTTTGTGAGCCCGGCCGCGATAACATATTGATTCCTGATCCCAGTTATGGGATGTATCAGGTTTCAGCTGCAGTGAACAACATCGAAGCCAGAAAAATCCGGCTTGACCACAACTTCCAACCAGTGCATTCGGAATTTTTGAAATCAGCCGACCAACATTCGAAGATTCTCTTTTTGTGTTCACCGAATAATCCCACCGGTAACGCCTTTGATCGTGAAAGGGTAACCATGCTGATTGAAAACTTCAAGGGCCTGGTGGTTATCGATGAGGCTTATATTGATTTCTGTCCGGATAAATCTTTTGTTGGAGACCTTCTGAAGTATGAAAACCTTTTAATCCTTCAAACTTTATCCAAGGCCTTTGGACTTGCCGGACTGAGGTTGGGTTTATGCATGGCCGCGAAACCGGTGGTCACTTTGTTGAATCAAGTGAAACCACCCTACAACATCAGCAGTGCGGCACAGGAAATTGCGCTCACCCAACTTAAGGAGTGCTCTACTAAAAAAAATACAGCAGTCATTGTCGAGCAAAGATTACGCGTTGCTGAATTCCTGAAAGAAAATGGATTGAAAGCATATCCAAGCGATGCCAATTTTCTGCTGGTACAGTTTCCGAATCCTTCTTTGGCTTACCGGCAATTGCTGGAAGATGGGATTGTGGTCCGCGACCGCTCGGCTGAGGCCGGTTGCGAAGGATGTCTTCGGATAACCATCGGCACACCAGCGGAAAACGACCTGTTAATGAATTCCATTGAAAAAATTTTTAATCTGTAACCACCGCATTTATGAAGCGAAAAATTTTATTCATCGACCGCGACGGCACCCTGATTCACGAGCCGCCAGACAAGCAGATCGACAGTCTGGAAAAATTATCCTTCGTGCCGGGGGTATTCAATGCGCTTTACCGGATTGCTAAAACACAGGAATACGAACTGGTCATGGTCAGCAATCAGGATGGCCTGGGAACTGCTTCCTTTCCTGAAGAAAACTTTCTTCCGGTTCAACAAAAGGTACTGGAGGCATTTAAAAATGAGGGCGTCATTTTTTCTGCGGTACACATCGATCCATCCTTGCCGGAACAAAACTCGCCCAACCGTAAACCAGGGACGGGGATGCTCACCGCCTATTTGGCGAGCGGATTTGATCAAGAATCAAGCTATGTAATCGGCGACCGTTTGACCGATGTTCAACTGGCCAAAAATTTAGGATGCAGAGCGCTGGTCATTGCCTCTGACAGCACTCCAGAAACTTTTAGTGATTTGGAAAATACTCTTGCCTTGCGCACCAACCGTTGGTCAGACCTGGCGGATTTACTCACCAAAAAGGAAAGGAGGGCCAGCGTCACCAGAATGACTTCTGAAACAGAAATTGAAGTGGAAGTCAATCTGGACGGTAATGGCCAATCAGACATTTCAACCGGACTGAAGTTTTTTGACCACATGCTCGAGCAGCTCGCAAAACACGGTAACCTCGATTTGAAAATAGTTGCCCGGGGCGACCTTCACATCGATGAACATCACACCATAGAAGATACCGCCCTGACCCTCGGCGAAGCAATGCTTAAGGCACTGGGTGATAAAAAAGGAATCGGACGCTATGGTTTTACCCTGCCGATGGACGATTGTCTGGCACAGGTGGCATTGGATTTTGGCGGAAGACCGTGGCTGGTTTGGGAGACCTCCTTCACCAGAGAAAAAATCGGCGATGTGCCCACCGAAATGTTTATGCACTTTTTTAAGTCTTTCAGCGATGCATCCAGATGCAACCTTAACATTAAAGCAGAGGGCAACAATGAACACCATAAAATTGAATCCATCTTCAAAGCCCTCGCGCGAAGCATTAAAATGGCAGTGAAGCAGGAAGGCAATCAGTTGCCCACCACCAAAGGCGTACTCTGATGAAAACAGCTGTGATACGTTACAACGCAGGCAACATCCGATCGCTGTGTTTTGCACTGGAAAAGATGTCGGTTCCCTACACCATTACCGATCGCATCGATGAAATCCAGTCGGCCGACAAAGTAATTTTCCCTGGTGTTGGCGAGGCCAGTTCAACCATGAATTTTTTAAAGGGCAAGCAACTGGACCAGGTCATCAAAAATTTAAATCAACCTGTCCTTGGAATTTGTCTCGGGATGCAACTGATGTGCAGGAGTTCTGAAGAGAACAACACTGATTGTCTTGGGATTTTCGATTGTGAGGTTAAAAGGATTCCTCAAAGAGAGGGAATTAAAGTGCCCCACATGGGGTGGAATCGGCTTACCGAAACAAGTGACTGGATACCGAAGCGATTAAAAGATGCGTATTTCTATTTTGTGCACAGTTATTATGTGCCTGCAGGCGTGTATACCAGCGCATCGGTCAACCACGGAACCCCCATCAGTGCTGCGTTGAGGAAGGATAATTTTTATGCTGTTCAATTTCATCCTGAAAAATCAGGTGATCAGGGTTTGGTGGTCCTAAAAACTTTTCTTGACTTATGATTGTTGTTCCCGCTATTGATTTATTGGATGGAAAGGTGGTCCGCCTCAAACAGGGAGACTATACCAAATCTTCCGTTTATGGTGATGATCCGCTTGAGCTTGCCAATAAACTTGAGCACCAGGGTTTCAGACATCTGCATTTGGTTGACCTGAGTGGTGCGAGGGAGGGCAAAATCATACACGGGGATCTGGTGAAGAAAATCACAAAGGAAACCAAGCTCATGGTTGATTTTGGCGGAGGGATTCGAAGTGATGCCGATGTTGAATGGCTGCTGGACGCCGGGGTAAATCAGATCAACTGCGGAAGCATTGCGGTGAAAGAACCGGAAACAGTAATCGGGTGGCTGCAACGATTTGGTCCGGATAAAATTATGCTGAGTGCCGACGCAAAGAACAATAAAGTGGCTGTAAGCGGTTGGACCGAAAGCACAGCGATGACCATTTCGGAGCTCATCAAAAAATTTCTGCCTTACGGACTTCAATACGTTACCTGCACCGACATTGGTCGGGATGGGATGTTGACAGGCCCGGCCATGGATTGGTACCGAGCGCTGTTGGCTGAATTTGATGGCCTGAAACTTATTGCGAGCGGTGGCATCCGGTCGGCAGAAGATCTGATCGGACTCCGTGCCGGCGGGTTGTACGGCGCTGTAACCGGAAAGGCATTGCTGGAAGGGCAAATCAATGCCGATGAACTTAAAGAACTGTCATTGTTATGGTAACCAAAAGAATTATTCCGTGCCTCGACGTTAAAGATGGTAGAACGGTAAAGGGCACCAGGTTTGTAGCGCTGCGTGATGCTGGCGATCCTGTGGCATTGGCCAAACAGTATGCAGCGCAAGGTGCAGATGAGTTGGTCTTCCTGGATATTTCAGCCACCGAGGAAAGAAGGAAAACACTTCTTTCACTGGTTGAGAAAGTTGCGAGGGAGGTGAACATACCCTTTACGGTAGGTGGTGGAATTGTCAGCACGCAAGATGTCCGGGAACTGCTGGAAGCAGGCGCTGACAAAATCAGCATAAATTCTGCAGCGGTAAAAAATCCTGAACTCATCAATGAATTGAGTCAGGCTTTTGGCAGCCAATGCATTGTGGTGGCCATTGATGCAAGGAAGATCCTCAACGATTGGGTGGTGCACATCCAGGGGGGTAAAATTCCGGTGAATCGGAAGCTTTTTTCCTGGAGCCTTGAAGCTCAGGAACGAGGCGCCGGCGAAATTCTTTTCACCAGCATGGACCACGACGGAACCAAGTCGGGCTTTGCAATCGATGCCCTTGAAAAACTTAACCGACTGCTGACCATTCCGGTTATCGCCAGTGGTGGCGCGGGACATCCTGAAGATTTTTTAAGGGTTTTCAGACTGGCGGGCAGCGATGCAGCGTTGGCGGCCAGCCTTTTTCATTTCGGTGTAGTGAGCATCCCCGATTTAAAATTGTTTTTAAAAAATAATGGTATACCGGTTCGCCCGGCGCAAAATAATTCAATATGATCATCAGCAACTCAAACGAAGTTTTTCAGGCAGACAACACATCGTTGGTCCCATGTATTGTACAGGATGCAAAAAGTCAAACTGTTCTGATGCTTGGATACATGAACAAGGCAGCATTGGATTCAACCTTGTCGGGTAAACATGTGACCTTTTTCAGTCGGTCGAGGAACACGCTTTGGACCAAAGGCGAGACCAGCGGCAATTACCTTGAATGGACCGAGATCCGTAAGGATTGCGACAACGACACTTTATTAATTCAGGCGAAACCATCCGGTCCGGTTTGTCATACGGGACAATGGACTTGCTTCAATCATTCCAAAAACACCAGGGTTTTGGATGTTCTGGAAGAAACCATTCAGCGAAGAAAAAGCAATCCGGACTCAGGCTCTTACACCGCATCCTTAATACAGGAAGGCGTTAAGCGGGTGGCGCAAAAAGTCGGCGAAGAGGCTGTCGAGTTGGTGATTGAAGCTGGTGGAAACGACAAACAAAAATTTTTGGGTGAGGCAGCAGACCTTATGTATCATTTTCTCGTTTTGTTGGCGTCTAAAGATCATAAGCTCGAGGAAGTGGAGCAGGTTTTAAAGGAAAGAATGAAATGAAAAATGTGGTTTTTTTGAATGATATCCGCTTTTTCTAAATTTTTTTGATTCCCAATTAAACCACCATACCCATCGGCAGTCTTAGGATCATAATTTTGCTAAACAATGAAAACTGCAAATCGCTCTCGCTTCTCCTGGATGGCCCTTGGCCTGGCCGTTGCCATCGCAGGCTGTGAATCGTTGGACATGCGTCCAAATGACAACAATCCCAACGTCAACACCATTGACGTTGCTCAAGCCTCTGGTCAGTTGGCTAGCGGACTCACCTTTAACTTTGGAGGCAGCAGCACTGAATTCGCGGGCCTTTCAGGTATTGGGGGACGTTCTGCCCATGGCGGTGGACCGGCTGGAAATAAACACGACCGGCACAATGGAATTCTGGATGGGTTCAGCCTGTTGGCTCCTACGGATGAGTTGCTGGCGATGGTCGAAGCGGAATCAGCGGGTGATCTGCGCGGCATGAGGATGAGCAAAATTGGTGGTGCCAAAATCACCCATTACGATGCCAATGGAAAAATCGTCGTACTTCCTTTACCCGAAGATGGCCCACACGGCCACAGCTTTAGCGGAAAAGACAATCCTGAATTGGATTCATTGCTTTCATTGATCGTAAAAACTGAAATTGATTTTGGAGCCGGTGTAACCTTTACCAGGGATACCGTTTCCATAACCAGAAAAGGCATGATCAGAATCAACCGTAACGTAACGCAATCTGTGAAAACTGAAGTGGTGACCTACATCGACTACAGCGTGAATGACTTTAAAATCGAAGGCACCAAAACGCGCACGAGCACTTTCGATGCCACTACAGGCAATGGAGAATCCAACACGAAGGTTACCGATGGAAAAATCACTTTAAAAGATGGAACCGTAACCACCTGGACTTCTGAAAAGAAGAAGGTCTTTGTCTTCAAATTTGGACAAGAAAGCAAGAAGCCGGTTTCAGGCACCATTACTACTACAGTCGATACCAAAATTGCGAAGTCTGATGGCAGCGTCGTGTACCTGCACCGCACCAATCAACCACTGGTAGAAAAAATTGAATGTCGCGCCGTCAGACGTCGTGGACCGGTTTCAGGTGAAATGGAAACCCAGTACCGCGCAGACAACGTCAAAGTAAATTATGGTGATGGCAGCTGTGAGAATAAAACTGTTACCATTACCATTAACGGTGTGGTTAGCACCAAGACAATAAGATAAGGTTTAGGGTAGGTGGTTGAATGAAAGGGGCCGGAGATTTCCGGCCCTTTTCTTTTTTACAAAAGTCACATTTGCTAGCTTTCATTCTGTTAATCCCATAATCATGACATCAAGAAGACAAATGCTGAAAACAGCGGGGCTCGCAACGTTTGCTTTGCCGGCATTGGGTGGTGGATTTTCAACCTCCAAAAACCCCAGTCCACCTGCAGAGTTTAAATCATGGGATGAGGTCAGGGATCAGTTTATGCTCGACCGAAACAGTATTTTCTTCAATCCAGGAACGGTTGGTGTAATGCCGCGGGTGGTATTTGAAAAAACCACAGAACACCTTCAATACTTGGCCACCAGTGTGGCTCAATGGGCCTACAAAGACGACAACAAAGAACAGTTCATTAGTGGTTACAACAACCTGCTGCCGATTCGCACCAAGGTCGCCCAACTCATCAATGCAACTGCCGATGAGATTGCCATGACAGACAACGTCACGAACGGAATGAGTTACATCGCCAACGGGTTGGACCTGAAGGAAGGTGATGAAGTGCTGACCTCCAATCAGGAACATTCCGGAGGAAATTCATCCTGGAAACTCAGAGCAAAACGGAATGGCATTGTTTATCGTGAAATTGAAATCGGCAAACCCATCCGGAGCGCAGATGAGGTTTATAATCAAGTGGTCTCCGCCTTTACTCCTAAAACGAAGGTGCTGATGCTTAGCCACATGATAACCGGTAGTGGCGCCATTCTACCTATGAAAGAAATTTGCGCTGAGGCGAGGAAAAAAGGGATTTTGGTTATTCTGGATGGAGCACAAACCATCGGCCAGATAAAAATTGATGTCAAGGACATCGGGTGTGATGCTTACCTCGGTTGCTTTCACAAGTGGATCGGTGCACCTTGCGGCACTGGATTCATGTACCTGCAAAAGGATTTATCGCCCCGGGTCTGGACCACCGTCGCGAGCGGCAGATGGGAAGACCACCGGGATGAAGGCTTCCGTTTTACCCAACGCGGCACCGGAAGTTTCTCGTTGCTGAAAGGACTTGAAGCAGCCTTGGATTTCCATTTTAACATCGGACCGGAAAAAGTTTACAATCGAATCAAGTTCCTTGGAAACCGACTCAGGGATGGACTTCGAAGCAACCAACAAGTTAAAATCTTCTCCCCCGTCGACGAAGCCATGTGCGCCGGGATAACCGTTTACAAGATCGACGGTTGGTCCGGGGCCGCCATGCAGGACGAATTCTGGAACCGGGAGAAAATGAGACCGCGCTCCCAAGGACCGGAATACGGATTGAGACATTGCACCCACATTTTTAATTCGGAAAAGGAAATAGACAAGGCGATAGCGCTCGTCAATAAACTCAGCACCGAGAACCCTAAATCTTAAGTTTAATTTTAAGCTTAGGCTTAGGCTTAGGCATTCGGCGTACCTGAATTTTTTTTCGGAACCGGATCGTATCCACTGGTTCCCCAGGGATTGCAGCGAAGAATTCTTCGAAATCCAAGCCACATGCCTTTTATCGGTCCCCACTCTTCAATGGCTTCTATGGCATAGTGTGAACAAGAAGGATGATGCCTGCAGTGCGCACCCAGCAGCGGTGAAAGGGTGAGTTGGTAAATCCGAATGGGCAGAATAAAAAGCTTTCTGAACATCACTCTGCTTCCCAGGACATGGTCCCGTCTTTTCCATCTTTAAGCTGAATGCCGGCAGATTTTAAATCATCCCTGATTTTATCTGAAAGCTGAAAGTTCCTGTCGGCTTTTGCCTTTTTTCTCAGGGAAATCAACACATCCATAGCACCTTTCAGATGGGCGCTTCCCTCCTGTTGCTCGGGCAGGAAACCAAGTACATCCTCCATCATCATGATGTAGGTATCGGCAAACTTTTTAAAATCACTTTCCGTGATTTCAGAAGTTTTTAAAACTCCGGCATGCAGATCATTGATCCGTGATGACATTTCAAAAAGTACAGCAAGCGTTGTGGCCGTATTAAAATCGTCGCTCATGTTTTTATAGCAATCATCGGCGAGCGATGCCAGACCGGCCCCGGTGGCGCTGGAAGTTTCAGCAAATCCTGTAGCCTTTAATGCTTTAAGGGCGAGCAGTGCATTAAACAACCTGCGGTATCCCTTTTCAGCTGCCTGCAGTGCTTCATTGGAAAAATCAAGCGTGGAGGAGTAATGCGATTGCAACATGAAAAACCGAACCGTCATGGGAGAAAATCCGCGGCTTAGCAACGGGTGGTTGCCGCTGAAAAGTTCTGCAGGTAAAAATGAGTTGCCCAACGATTTACTCATCTTCTGGCCATTAACGGTGAGCATGTTGGAGTGAATCCAGTAACGAACTGGTGGCTTGCCATTGGCAGCAGATGCTTGCGCGATTTCGCATTCGTGGTGCGGAAATTTCAAGTCCATGCCACCACCATGAATATCAAAAGTCTCACCAAGATATTTGGTGCTCATCACCGTACACTCGATGTGCCATCCAGGGAAACCAGGTCCCCATGGCGAATTCCAACGCATGATGTGCGAAGGTGATGCCTTTTTCCACAAGGCAAAGTCAATCTTCTCTCGCTTTTCGTCCTGTGCATCCAAATCGCGACCGCTTTCCATCAACTCTTCGATGTTGCGACCGGATAAAATTCCATACGGCTGCAATTGGTTGTAAGTGCGCACGCTGAAATAAATCGACCCGTTGGACTCATAGGCGATACCAGCATCCAGAAGCTTTTTGCAAATCTCAATTTGCTCCAGAATGTGACCGGTAGCCGTTGGCTCTATGCTGGGAGGCAAAATGTTGAACTGCCGCATCACCTCATGAAATCCTTCGGTATAGTTTTTAACCACCTCCATTGGCTCAAGCCTTTCAAGCTTTGCCTTCTTGGCAATTTTGTCTTCACCGTCATCGGCGTCGTTTTCCAGGTGACCAACATCGGTGATGTTGCGCACATAACGAACCTTAAAACCAAGGTGTCGGAGGTAGCGGCTGATGATGTCAAAAGTCAGAAAGGTGCGAACATTGCCCAGATGCACATGGTTGTAAACCGTTGGTCCACACACATACATGCCTACAAATCCTTCAATTAACGGCTTGAATGTTTCTTTTTGTCCACCAAGGGAATTGGAAACGGTAACAGGAAAACGTTCGAATAATTTCATCAGCGCTTCAAAATCATACAAAGAAAGCGCTGACCGGTCAGATACCCAAGTTTACCCGTCATGGCCAAGGTCAAAATTTTAGGCTCTTTTCCTCCAACGACCCCGGAAGCGTTTATCTTTGCGGCGGCAAATCGGCACGACCAGCTCCTGCTGAACTCCCCCAGGGTCGGAAGACAGCAAGGGTAGGCGGTTGTAGCGGTGCGATGTTCGGTTTGCCATTTTTTTTGACTCAAAGCGATGATCAAACATCCTTCAGCCATAAATTGAACCCAAAATTAATCCCATGCAGTTTTTCATTGATACCGCCAACCTGAAAGAAATCAAAGAAGCCTACGATCTGGGAATCCTTGATGGGGTAACCACCAACCCTTCCCTGATGGCCAAAGAGGGTATCTCAGGAAAGGAAAACATCCTCAATCATTACAAAGCCATCTGTAACCTCGTCGACGACAAAGTGAGCGCAGAGGTAATTGCCACCGACCTGGAAGGAATCCTTAAAGAAGGAAAAGAGCTGGCTAAAATCGATGATAAAATTGTGGTGAAGGTCCCCATGATCAAAGACGGTGTAAAAGCCATCAAAAAATTCAGCGCTGAAGGAATCCGAACCAACTGTACACTCGTGTTCTCACCGGGACAGGCCATTCTGGCCGCCAAAGCCGGCGCATCCTACGTGTCACCGTTTATCGGACGTCTCGACGACATTGCACAGGACGGTTTGGAGCTGATCGCCCAGATGAGACTGATCTACAACAATTTCAATTTTGAAACGGAAATCCTTGCAGCAAGCATTCGGCACACCATGCACCTGATCAAATGTGCTGAAATCGGAGCCGATGTAGTCACCTGTCCGCTGAGTGTCATCACCAGCCTGTTGAAACATCCCCTCACCGACTCCGGACTGGAGAAATTCCTGGCCGACCATAAAAAAGCCAACGGATGACCGAAACTGGCGAACCGGTAGTTTCCGTAAAGAACACTTCCGTTAGCCACGACGGAAACACAGTCCTCACCGATGTATCGTTTGATATCGCCGGTGGTGAATTTGTATTTCTTGTCGGAAGAACCGGATCCGGAAAATCATCGCTGCTGAAGACATTGTATGCAGACCACCAGCCGGACTCAGGTGAAATACGTGTTGCCGGCTATCGGCTTGAAAAAATCCGTCGTGCTGAAATCCCACACCTGCGCAGAAAAGTAGGAATCGTCTTTCAGGATTTTCAGCTTTTTCCCGATCGCTCCATTTCAGAGAACATGATGTTTGTGATGAAGGCCACCGGCTGGGAAGACGGCATGAAAATGAAAACCCGGGTGGCCGAAGTACTCATGCAGGTGGGTTTGGGCAGTTCAGATAAAAAACTACCCCATCAGTTATCGGGCGGCGAACAGCAACGTGCTGCCATTGCACGCGCACTCATCAACCAGCCTTTAATTCTGATTGCCGATGAACCTACCGGAAACCTCGATCCGGGCGTTGCATCCGAAATCCTGAAACTTTTTCAACAAATCAACAAAGACGGCACCGCCGTGCTGATGGCCACACACAGCTACGGACTGATCCGGAAAAATCCAGCAAGAATTTTAAGATGCCTCAACGGCAAACTTCAGGATTCCAATCTTGAACAAATTGAGCTTATAGCAGAGGAAGAACTTTAGTGTTCCAAAGCAAATACCGCTGCACCGGCTGCACCAGCCAAATCAGAAAACTTAGCCTTTAAGACCGGCACTGATTTCCCTCCAGGTCTCCACTCGTATAATTGAAGGAACCGATTCAACGGCGTAAAAAGAATTTCCCCTGCCTGCGCAATTCCACCCCCTACCACAATCGCTTCGGGTGATAATGCATTGCTGATGCCCGCGATATGAACCGCCAACTTTTGCACTGAATTCAGCCACAACCATTGGGCGAATGGATCATTTTCTGCCGCCGCGTCCAGCAGTGCCTGCGTTGAATTAAACTGCCCGTGAGAACGTCGCTCGATCGATACGTTTCCGATGGCCTCCTCAATACTTCCCGGCATGCCGGTTACATCAGCAAATCCTTCTGAGGCTACCGTGGTGTGACCCCAATGCCCTGCCTTTTGGATAGATCCAAGGTGAGGCTTTCCGCCTATCATTATTGCACCACCCACACCCGTACCCAACGTCAACAAAACCACATCGCTAAGCCCGGTGGCAACACCAAGCCTCGACTCGGCCATCAACGCACAAACAGCATCGTTCAACACCACCGTTTTCAATCCGAGGTACGATGACCAATTAAAATTTTCCAAACCCGGCAGCCTGCCCGGCATATAGGCAATGGACGAATGGTCTGGTGAGGCAATTCCCGGTGCTGCAATCCCCACTGAATAATTTCCGCCGCCAGCTTTTTGAATCAATTGACCGGCCGCCTCTTTGACCGAAGAAATAAATTCATTCCCTTCTCCGGTTGGAAAATAGAGCCAGTCGGTAACCACACCGTCTTTCAGAATCAGTCCTTTTATTCTGGTTCCCCCCAGGTCAATACCAATTGCAGTTTGTTCCATAGCAGATGTACAATTTCAGTTTCAGGCCATTGACCATCCGCCATCCACGGCGATGGTTTGCCCGGTAATAAATGCAGATTGATCAGAAAGTAATTGGCAGACCATTCCATCCAGATCGCCCGGACGACCAATGCGACCGCCATCCAATGGTTGCTTGTGGGCAATGTAGTCCATGACCTGTTGGTCCGATTTGGCTCTGTTGGCCATCGGCGTATCGATGAGGCCCGGTGCAAGGACATTTACCCTGATGCGGTGCTTTGCATAGGTTGCGGCGAGTGATTTGCTAAAGCCAATTACCGCTGCTTTGGATGCTGCGTAGGCATGCGTGGTAAAATGTTCCGGTGAAGGCGAGAAAGCCAGAACAGAGCTGAGGTTTAAGACCGCCCCACCACTACCCTGCTTTAAAAAAATTCGGATCGCTGCGCGGTTGGAAAGCATCACCGAGGTGAGGTTCAATTCCAGGGTTTTGTTCCATCCTTCCAAGGAAAGTTCATGGGCCGGACCATCACCAAACTTCCTTCCACTGCCGCCGGCCACGTGGTAGAGTCCATCCACCTTCCCATAACGGCTTACTGCCAGAGAAACTGCCTCCTCTGCGGCGCCTTCCCTGATGGCATCATCTTGCAGGAAAACCAGCCTTTCTGAATTTGGCGGATTGAAATTGTCGGGATATAAACCAAGAGCCACCACGCTGGCACCCGATGCAACGATGGCCTGGACTGCAGACCACCCAAGACCGGTGGTGCCACCGATTACTACTATGGACTTTCCCGATAACAATTCAGCCATGATTTAAAATAAAGGCATTCCCGGCGATAATAAAAGAATCGGTAGTACGAAGCCTGAATGGACTTGCCTACTTTTGCGCCTTCTGCGCTATGGCACTTGTAAAAGAATTCGAAACACAGGGAAACTGGCTGTTCAAATACCGCGGACAGCTTCCAGTCTTATTGCTGGTGGTCCAACTGATTTATGATTACTACCGAAGAGACCATCTTCTGAACAACGAAATCAACCACCAGTGGATGTTGATCTGTTTGGGGGTGAGCATCCTTGGTCAGTTGATCCGATTTGCGGTTATCGGATATACACCGCGCAACACCTCCGGTCGAAATACCAAACAGCAGGTGGCCGAGGTGGTGAACCAAACGGGGATTTATTCCGCTGTTCGGCACCCTTTGTACCTGGGGAACTTTTTTATGTGGCTTGGTGTGGCCATGATTTCAGAAAGCCTGGCCTTCACCTTTATTTTTATTCTGATTTTCTGGATTTTCTATGAGCGCATCATGTACGCCGAAGAACAATTCCTGACCAAAACATTTGGAAGCGCCTATACCGAATGGGCTTCCAGGGTTCCTGCATTTATTCCTTCGTTTAAAAACTGGAAACCAAGTCCAAACCAATTCAGCCTGCTTAACCTTTTGAAAAGAGAGAGTGTTGGAATCTTTAACCTCTTTCTGGTTTTCTATTTGTTCAGCCTTATGGCGTCTGTAAAAGCCGGAAAGGGCTTTGATCCTTCCGATCCATGGCTGCTGGTGTTGGGCATTACCACGCTGGTGACGCTGGTGCTTTACGTCATCAGAAAAAAAACCCGCTGGCTTATTGTTGAAGGTCGCTGAGACTTTTCAGCTCAGTCCACCCAATCGGCAACAAACAAATTGGTGTCACGCGTACCGTTGTTGTTGCGGTTGCTGGAGAAGATGATCTTTTTGCCGTCCGGAGAAAACATGGGAAAAGAATCAAAAACCTTGTCATAGGTAATTTGTTCCAAACCGGTACCGTCCTCATTGATCATAAACAGATTGAATTCAAATCCACGGGCTCCTTTATGATTAGAGCTGAAAATAATTTTCTTTCCTGACGGGTGATAGAAAGGAGCCCAATTGGCTTTGCCCAATCTGGTGACCTGTCGCAAATCACTGCCGTCGGCATTACAAACGAAAATCTCCATTTCGGTTGGGGCCACCAGTCCTACTTTCAGATTGTCTAAATACTCCTTCTTCTTTTCTTCCGTATCCGGTCTGGAGGCACGGAAGACAATTTTCTTTCCATCGGGTGAAAAAAATGCACCACCATCATAACCAACCGTATTGGTAATCTGCTTTACCTTTTTGCCCTTTACGTCCATGACGTACAAATCCAAATCACCATTGCGGGTTGAAGTGAAAACAATTTTATCTCCCTTCGGAGACAAGGTCGCCTCCGCATCGTAGCCCGGGACTGCAGTAAGCTGACGGATGGATTTTCCGTTCAGATCAGAAACAAAAATGTCGTACGAATCATAGATAGGCCACAGATATTTTCCTCCTGGTCGGCGTTCAGGTTCCGGCGGACAGGCATCGCCACCCAAATGGGTGGAGCCAAATAAGATTTCTTTATCACCGGGCATAAAGTATGCGCAGGTGGTTCTACCCTTTCCTGTACTCACCATAACAGGACGCTGATTTTTAAGGTCCTGCCCTTCAATTTTTGTGAAAAAAATCTGGTCGCATTGCAGTCCCCACGCTTTGTTGTTGGACTGAAAACTTACCATGGAGCCATCAAAACTCCAGTATGCCTCGGCATTATCGCCGCCGAAGGTAAGTTGACGAACATTTTTAAAGTGCTTTTCCTGAGGGTACTGTAGAACGGGCTCTGAAGATTGTTGAGCAGCAGCACCCGCTAGTAAGAGCACCATCGAATGGATAATGAGGGCAGTTCGGATCATGATTTTTTTTCAGCTTCTTTTAATTCCCTTCTTAGAATCTTACCCACATTGGTTTTGGGAAGATCTTTCCGGAAGGCGACAAACTTAGGAACTTTATAATTGGTAAGGTTGAGGTGACAAAAATCTTTGACCTCCTGCTCACTTAGTGAATCATCCTTCTTCACTATAAAAACTTTAATGGCTTCACCTGATTTTTCATCCGGGATACCGATGGCGGCAACCTCTAATACTTTGGGATTTCCAGCCAGAACATTTTCAATTTCATTGGGATAGACATTGAAACCGGAGACCTTAATCATATCCTTTTTGCGATCGACAATCCGGAAGAACCCGTCAGGATCCATAATGCCAATGTCACCAGTACGGAACCACTCACCAAAAAATACTCCGGTGTTGTCTTTTTCCCAATAGCCACGCATCACCTGTGGGCCACGGGCACAAATTTCTCCGGAAGAACCTTGAGGGAGTTGATTTCCGTCATCATCAAAAATAGCCACCTCGGTGGATGGCACGGGGATACCGATCGAGCCCCTTTTGTGTTGACCATCCAGTGGATTGCAGCAAAGCACCGGCGAAGTCTCGCTCAGCCCGTAACCCTCTACCAGCGGAGTGCCGGTCACCTCCTGCCACCGAACAGCAACGGCATCCTGTACCGCCATTCCACCACCAATGGCCCCATGCAGCGATGAGAAATCCAGTTTTAGAAAATCGGGGTTGTTCAGTAGCGCATTGAATAAAGTGTTCACACCCGTCATGATGGTGAAGGTGTGCTTTTTCAGTTCCTTAACAAATCCCGGGATATCTCTTGGATTGGTGATGAGTACATTTTTTACACCGCTGTGGTACATCAGAACACCATTTACGGTGAGTGCAAAAATGTGGTACATCGGCAAAGCGGTGATCATAATATCCTTTCGTCCTTTCGCGAGGTAGGGCGTAAACCATTGCCTGATCATTTCATTGTGCGAAAGAAGATTGCGGTGCGACAATTGTGCACCTTTTGAAATGCCAGTAGTTCCTCCGGTGTATTGCAACACCGCCACATCCTCTCGGCTTACCGCCGGTGAATCGAGCGTAAGCTTAAGACCTTCCCGAATGACCTCTTTGAAAGCAATGGATCCGGGCAAACTATAGGCAGGAATTAATTTTTTGATTTTCCTGACAACAAAATTGACCAGGTGCCCTTTTATTCCCATCAGGTCACCCATGGAAGTAACGATGATGTGGCGTGCTGGAACTTTATCACGAATGGACTGAAGATTGAAAGCAAAATTTTCAACAATGAGAATGGCAGATATTCCGGCATCACGAAACTGGTGCTCCATTTCGCGCGGTGTGTAGAGCGGATTGGTGTTCACGACAATGAGACCTGCTTTAAGTGCACCAATGAAGGCCACCGGGAACTGTAACAGGTTTGGCATTTGGATGGCGATGCGTTCACCTTTTTTCAGACCCAGTTTTTTCTGCAGGTAAGCGGCGAAGGCAGTGGCCAGCCGTTCGGTTTCACGGAAGGAAAGCCTGACGCCCATGTTTTCATAAGCGGTGCGATCCGCGAACTTGTCAGAAGCATGGCTGAACAATTCGCTCATGTTTTGAAAAGATGGTTCACTGATTTCAGCATTCACCCCTTTGGGGTATTTACTGATCCATGGGAATTGGTTGGCCATATCGCGGGGCGTTGGAGGTTTTGCGGATGCTAAAACTATGCGACGGGTGGTTAATGGGCAAAACCCAAAAGAAAAAGCCCGGCTGAAACCGGGCTTTCAAAGGACGTTTACCAAACCTTAATACAACGTGCTGTAGAGGGAGGGTTCGAACCTCCACGAGGCGGTTAGATACAGGACAGAAAGAAAACTTTAGTGGTCAACCCTTTATCCTGCGTTTGTCCCTTTTTCCTCACCCCCGAGACAGGAGGGCATGTCTGCCAAATTCCAACACCCTACAGTGTGTTATTTGTTGAATACGCAACAAATTTTGTCTTAAGTAGGTTTTTTGTCAATACAATGAATAAATATTTCATTTTTTTTATAATAATAATCGATTTTTTTACAAATTCGCCCACCCTAAACCCAGTTCAATGGCTAAAAATTTGGAGCTTGATAAAACAGACTTCAAGATTCTTGAGGTTTTAATGCAGGATGCCAGCAAGCCTTACACGGAGGTAGCTAAAAAGGTATTTGTTTCACAAGGAACCATCCATGTTCGGATGGGTAAGATGGAGGCGGCCGGGATTGTAGAGAAAACAACCCTGCGTGTAAACTATGCCAAGCTCGGATTTGACATCACTGCATTTATCGGTATATACCTGGAAAAGAGTGCTTTATATGATAAAGTTCTAGCAAAACTTAAAGATATTCAAGAGATCACCAGTATCCATTATACCACGGGCAACTACTCGATGTTCGCCAAAATCCATTGCCGGGACACCAACCACCTGAAGGCTGTTTTACACGAGAAAATTCAGCAGGTAGAAGGCATCGAACGGACTGAAACCATGATTTCGCTGGAAGAAAGCCTGGATCGAAACCTGGCGCTCGCTGAACTGGCGAATTGAGGTCAAATCCCACTCCCTTTTCAGGTATTTCCATTCAACCCTTTGGATTGGCCATTGGGGCATAATGCCCCTTTAAGGCCCTTTTTGTGGGCTTCTTTTGCTTACTTTTGCGGGTATTTAAAATTAGTCTAAATAAAGTATGGCCAAGGAAAACCCCATTCTGGAGGAAGTAACCTCAAAAGACTATGAATTCGGCTGGGTCTCAAACATAGAGGCCGAGTCCGCGCCCAAAGGTCTTAATGAGGACATCGTCCGCTTTATTTCAGCCAAAAAACAGGAGCCTGAATGGTTGCTGGAATGGAGACTGAAATCGTTCCGCCATTGGCAAACCATGGAGGAACCGCGCTGGCCAAACGTTAACTACCCCGCCATCAATTATCAAGACATCATTTACTACTCAGCACCGAAAAAGAAATCCACCCCCTCTTCACTCGAAGAAGTAGATCCTGAACTGCTGAAGACTTTTGAAAAGCTTGGCATCAGCCTCACCGAACAAAAAAGACTCACCGGCATTGCCGTAGATGCCGTCCTCGACAGCGTATCCGTGGCCACCACGTTCAAAGAGAAACTAGGTGAAATGGGAATCATCTTCTGCTCCTTCAGCGAAGCGGTTCGCGAACACCCGGACCTCATCAAAAAATACCTGGGATCGGTAGTGCCTGCATCTGACAATTACTTCGCAGCGTTGAACTCTGCCGTATTCTCGGATGGATCGTTCTGCTACATTCCAAAAGGTGTTCGTTGCCCGATGGAGCTCTCCACCTACTTTAGAATCAATGCCGCCAACACCGGTCAGTTCGAGCGGACGTTAATCGTGGCAGATGAAGGCAGCTACGTTAGCTACCTGGAGGGATGCACAGCCCCTATGCGCGATGAAAATCAATTGCATGCTGCTGTGGTAGAAATCTATGCCATGGCGAACGCCGAAGTGAAATATTCTACCGTGCAGAACTGGTACCCCGGCAACAAGGAGGGCAAAGGCGGCATTTACAATTTCGTAACCAAGCGCGGACTCTGCGCAGGCAATCACGCCAAGATCTCCTGGACTCAGGTTGAAACTGGTTCAGCCATCACTTGGAAATATCCCTCCTGCATTCTCAAAGGCGATCACTCAGTTGGGGAATTTTACTCCGTTGCCGTAACCAACAACCTGCAACAGGCAGACACCGGAACTAAAATGATTCACATCGGCAAAAACACACGATCAAGAATCGTCTCAAAAGGAATTTCTGCCGGCAAATCACAGAACAGCTACCGAGGCCAGGTCCACATCATGCGGAGAGCAGAAAACGCCAGAAACTTTTCTCAGTGTGATTCACTTCTGATGGGCGACCGCTGCGGCGCACATACCTTTCCTTACATCGACGTTGAAAACCCAACCGCAAGAGTCGAACACGAAGCGACCACCTCTAAAATCGGAGAAGATCAGATTTTTTATTGCCTTCAACGCGGCATTGATGAAGAATCAGCCGTCGCGCTGATCGTTAACGGCTATGCCAAAGAAGTACTCAATCAACTTCCAATGGAATTTGCCGTTGAAGCCCAGAAACTTCTCGCCTTAACCCTCGAAGGAAGCGTCGGATAACAACCATACAACACACCTCAAAGAATATTTCAATGGAGAAAAAGCCTCTGATAAAAATTGAAAACCTTCACGCCAAAATAGGTGACAAGCAAATCCTAAACGGCATCAACCTCACCGTTAATCCCGGCGAAGTACATGCCATTATGGGCCCAAATGGTTCCGGCAAAAGCACACTGGCCTCCGTACTGGCAGGAAGAGAAGACTTTGAAGTAACAGACGGTTCCGTTGAATTTCTTGGAAAGGACCTTCTTTCCATGGAGGCCGACGAAAGAGCTCGCGAAGGTATCTTTCTTGCCTTTCAGTACCCGGTTGAAATTCCAGGCGTAAGCACAGTCAATTTCATGAAGACCGCAGTAAATAAGGTCAGAGAACACCGAGGACAGTCTCCGCTCGATGCGGTAAGCTTCCTGGCCCACATGAAAGAAAAAATGAAACTGGTGGAAATTGACCAGTCCCTGCTCAGCCGCTCGCTCAATGAAGGTTTCTCCGGTGGCGAAAAGAAAAGAAATGAGATCTTTCAGATGGCCATGCTTGAACCAAAACTCTCGGTTTTGGATGAGACCGATTCAGGACTGGACATCGATGCGCTGAGAATTGTCGCCTCAGGTGTGAACAAGCTGAAAAACGCCGATAACGGCACCATCGTAGTAACGCATTACCAACGCTTGCTGGATTTTATCGTGCCCGACTTTGTGCATGTTTTATACAAAGGTAAAATAGTCCTGAGCGGCGATAAGAACCTGGCACTCGAACTGGAGGCCAAGGGTTACGATTGGGTTAAGGAAGGAATCACAGCTTAAACCGGTATGCTTAAATCAGAAGACATCAACAGCAGCCTGCAGAAAATTGTCCTTGGATTATCCGATGGATCCTCCAGATCAAATCTTCTGGACCGTTTTATCCAACATGGATTACCCAACAACAAAAACGAAGAGTACAAATTCACGCCCATTGGACAGTCGCTGAGTAAATCCACGGATTGGATCAACGATCTGACCAAACAAGCGTCCCAAACCGGACAACCAGAACCAATTCCCGGCACCATACCTATCGCGCTGCTCGGCGGTGTACCACTGAACATCCCAACGCAATTGCCAGAAGGGCTCTCCATTTATACCGATAACCATGATTGGTCCGTGAACCTAGAGGACCCCTTTGCTTTGTTGAACGGTGCCATGCGAAAATCAACGCTGGTGATCAAGGCCTCAAAACCTATTGACCAGGTGATCCATCTCGATCACCTCCCCTGCTCTGTATCCTTCGCTGGATCCATAAAAATTGTGGTCCTAAAAGATTCATCACTTTCCATCATCGAGACACTACCCACGAATGGTTCTGATTTCTGCAACCTGTCGCTGAGTGCTGAAGTCCAGGAGAGCGCATCGCTGAATTTTGCCGTTCAGCAATCCACTGCCTCTACCTTAAATGTTGTCTACAACGCTTCAATACGACAGGCCTCAGACAGCCGCACAGAAACATTTACACTTACCACCGATGGTGGGATTGTTAGAAACAACTTTAAGTACCTGGTCGATGGCGAATCTGCTGAAGCCAATGTATTTGGGCTGTACCTGATCGGAGGAAAAACACTTGCGGACAATCATACAGTGGTCGATCATCTGGTTCCCAACGCCAACAGCAACGAACTTTTCAAAGGAATCATGGCTGACCAGTCGCGAGGGATTTTCAATGGAAAAATATTTGTTCGTCAGGATGCTCAGAAAACCAATGCCTTTCAATCGAACCGGAACATCTTACTTTCCGATAAGGCAACGGTCAACACCAAACCTCAGCTTGAAATCTGGGCCGATGATGTCAAATGTTCCCACGGATGCACTACCGGTCAGCTCGACGACAATGCAATGTTTTATCTGCGAAGCAGAGGCATTGATCGAAAATCGGCGCAAGCCATGCTGCTCAATGCATTTGCCGTAGAGGTGGTGGAAAGAATCAACCACCCCTTTATCAGAGAATGGGCCTCCAAAAAGGTGGCAGAAAAAATTTCAATTTTGGGATGAGTAAAGTTGAGGCCATCGACATCAGAAAAATCAGAGCTCAGTTTCCTGTTCTGAACCAACAGGTCAATGGGAAGCAACTGATTTATCTTGACAATGCCGCGACCACCCAAAAGCCTCAGAGCGTCTTAGACAAACTAGACCATTACTACCGCTTCGATAATGCCAACATCCACCGGGGCATCCATACGCTCGCCGAGCGTGCTACCCGTGACTTCGAAGCCACCCGAAAGGCCATAGCCGATTTTATTCATGCGCCCTCTTCTGAAGAAATCATTTTCACAAAAGGCGTAACCGATGGCGTCAACCTCGTTGCCAACTCCTTTGGAAAAGCATTTGTAAAACCAGGAGATGAGATTATTGTCTCCGGATTGGAGCACCACAGCAACATTGTTCCCTGGCAGTTGATGTGTGAAGAGCGCGGAGCCAAACTAAGGGTAATTCCTGTTCATGAAGATGGCACCCTTGACCTCGATGCCTTCAGAAAACTACTGTCATCTGAAAAAGTTAAGCTGGTAGCGGTAAACCACGCGTCCAACAGTCTGGGTACTGTTAACCCCATCGTTAAAATTTGTTCTCTGGCCCATCAGCATGGCGCGGTTGTACTCATCGATGGTGCGCAGGGCCTTGCACACCTACCTGTAAATGTTCAGGCCATTGACTGTGATTTTTATGTAGCCTCCGGCCATAAGATGTATGGTCCAACCGGCACCGGATTTCTGTATGGCAAACGGGAGTGGTTGGATAAAATGCCGCCTTACCAGGGTGGCGGTGAAATGATAAAAGAGGTTACGTTCGAAAAGACAACCTACAATGAACTTCCATATAAGTTTGAGGCAGGCACACCAAATATTGCCGACATCATTGCACTTGCGCCCGCCATCCAATTTATTAAAGAGAACACCCGGGAAGCGATGGCAAACCATGAGCATCAACTGCTCAGGCATGCAAGCGATAAAATCAGGGGATTGGATGGAGTCCGGATCATCGGAAATGCCGTAGAAAAGGTGGGCATCCTTTCCTTTCATGTTGAAAACATGCATCACTTCGATGTTGGCCAGATGCTGGACGCTAAGGGAATTGCAGTTCGTACCGGTCACCATTGCACACAGCCACTGATGAAAAGATTTGGACTGGAGGGAACGGTGAGAGCATCCTTCGCTGTTTACAACACAGAAGAAGAAGTTGATGTATTTATTGATGCGTTGGGCAAAATCACGGGAGGACTTTCCAGATGACGACCGCTGCAGACAGACAGGACGAAATCATCAAAGAGTTTTCGATGCTCGATGGAAACCTCGAGCTAACCCTCCAATACCTTATGGAACTTGGCCAGCAATTGCCTGCTTTTCCTGAAGGTGAGCGAACAGAAGAAAATATCGTGAAAGGCTGTCAGTCGAAGGTATGGCTGGTTGCCAATCTGGATGACGGAAAAATTTATTTTCAGGCCGACAGCAACACCACCATTACGAAGGGCTTGGTTGGACTGTTGCTGAGGGTGTGTCAGGGCCTGTCACCGGAGGAAATCTTAAAGACTGAATTTTTCTTTCCATCAAAAATTGGAATGGACAGATTTATCGGAACGCAACGATCCAATGGATTTGCATCGATGATCCAGCAAATCCGTCGATATGCACTGGCGTACAGTTTGATCAAAGAAGGCAATGGACA
Organism: Bacteroidota bacterium; assembly: GCA_016866235.1. Taxonomy (GTDB): domain Bacteria; phylum Bacteroidota; class Bacteroidia; order Cytophagales; family Cyclobacteriaceae; genus ELB16-189. Next base: position 32,308 of record VGMW01000007.1, on the reverse strand, counting down.
ATAACATCGACCAGGAAATCAAAAATCCATCGGTTAACCCGGAATCGAATGGCGCCACGGAAATCCCTGACCTCAGGGAAAAAGTCATGGCCGCCATCAAGAGCGTTTACGATCCGGAAATTCCAGTGGACATTTTTGAATTGGGACTGATTTATGAAATCAATCTTTTCCCGGTAAACAACGTACACATCCTGATGACATTGACTTCACCCTCCTGCCCTTCCGCTGAATCCATCCCATCGGAGGTAAAACAGAGAATAGAGGCGATCGAAGGTGTACGGGACGTTAATGTAGAGATCACCTGGGATCCACCGTATTCTCAGGATATGATGAGCGAGGCAGCAAAACTTGAATTAGGATTTTTATAATTGATTAACCATAAACTTTAGAAAACTATGAGCATGTATCCGGAACATCTGGTTGCACCCATGAGGCAGGATTTGGTTTCAGCCGGCTTTAAAGAATTAAAAACTTCTGCCGAAGTCGACCAACAACTTAAAGACGATGTGGGTGGAACCAATTTGCTGGTCATCAATTCAGTCTGCGGTTGTGCTGCAGGCGCTGCACGACCAGGAATTAAGTGGGCACTTCAGCAATCGGATAAGAAACCTTCCAAACTCACAACTGTTTTTGCAGGCGTGGATACCGATGCAGTGGCACGTGCACGACAGTACACCCTTCCTTATCCCCCTTCATCACCTTCGATTGCTTTGTTCAAAGATGGTCAACTGATTCACTTCATTGAACGCCATCATATCGAAGGCAGGAATGCCCAAATGATTGGCCAGCATCTGGTCGAGGTCTTTAAGGAATACTGTTAATGCTGAATTCGGTCAGTCAGCATAAAACATCTGTCTCCAGAACCGAAAATTTTAATTCGGCCCACAGGCTTTATGTGCCGGAGTGGTCGGATGAAAAGAATGACGCGGTTTTTGGAAAATGTAACAATCCGAACTTCCACGGACACAATTACCAGCTAATCGTGACCCTAACCGGTACGGTTGACTCCCAAACCGGGTATGTCTACGACATGAAAGTGCTGAGTGATCTCATAAAAGAACATGTCATCGGTGTCTTCGACCACAAAAACTTAAATTTGGATACTCCGTATTTCAAGGATCTGATTCCGACCGCCGAGAACATCGCCAGAATCATCTGGGAAATCCTCAGGGAAAAGATCGAACCGGAATTGGAACTTAAAATCAGACTCTATGAAACAGAAAGAAATTGCGTTGAGTATCCTGCCTAACAGACCAGATCTCGATGACGCCGATGATGACCATGCATTAACCAATTGGGATACCCCGATGCGTTCCGATGCATTTGAATTATCGGATGAAGAAAAAATAAGGCGCATTGAAGGACATTTCCGTTCTATCATGGAAACGCTTGGATTGGATTTGACAGACGATAGTCTGCAGGGGACTCCCCAACGCGTAGCCAAGATGTTTGTTAAGGAAGCGTTCAGCGGATTGAATCCGGCCAACCGGCCACATCCGAGGTTATTCGAAAACAAATACAACTACGATCAAATGCTGGTAGAAAAAGACATTACCTTTTTCTCCCATTGTGAGCACCACTTTGTTCCGATTTACGGGAAAATCCATGTTGGTTACTTCTCTTCAGGCAAGGTAATTGGACTTTCAAAAATCAATCGCATTGTTCAGTTTTTTGCCAAGCGACCCCAGGTTCAGGAACGTTTAACCGTTCAAATCGGCAAGGAAATGGAAAAAGTTCTCCGTACCATGAACGTCGCTGTGGTGGTCGATGCCAACCACATGTGTGTAGCCTCCAGAGGTGTTGGAGATACCAACAGCAAAACCGGTACAGCTTATTTCTCCGGAAAGTTCCGTGAAGAAACCTATAAGAGAGAGTTCCTGAACTACATCAACGCCCGATAAAGCTGGCGTCCCATCCGATGAAACTGGAGGATGCCATAAAACAAAAGGAATTCAGATCAGACGCCCACAAGGGCATCGTAAACCTTCTTTATACCTCCTCCTATGTTCTGAACCTCATCAATGAGGTGACTCAGGAATACAACATCACCCGGCAGCAGTACAACGTTCTAAGGATACTGCGTGGCCAGCATCCAGGCTCTGCATCCATAAACCTGATAAAAGAGCGGATGATCGATAAAATGTCCGATTCTTCCCGGCTGGTTGACCGCCTTTTTCAGAAAAAACTGATTAGAAAATCAAGTTGCGAAAACGACAAGCGTGCGGTAGACGTGACCATAACTGATAAAGGACTTGAGCTACTGGATAAAATCGAGCCCTCTATAGCCTCTGTGGAAAGTATTTTCGCATCACTTTCCGCATCGGAAATCAAACTGTTAAACGAGATTCTGGACAAGATCCGTTCCTGAAAACGGGCCGGCCATTCGCGGTTTTTTGATAGTTTTGCAACCATCAAAATCAACCGTATGGTATTCGATCTGGAAATGATTAAGGCTGTCTATGCAGGCATGCCCGGAAAAATTGAAGCGGCAAGAAAAGTTCTTGGAAAACCGCTTACCCTATCTGAAAAAATCCTCTATTCCCATCTTCACAGCGACCAGAAAGTGGAAGCTTTTGGCAGGGGAAAGTCTTATGTCGATTTCGCTCCGGATCGTGTCGCCATGCAGGATGCTACAGCACAAATGGCACTCCTTCAGTTTATGTCGGCCGGGAAACCTAAGGTTGCAGTCCCTTCTTCAGTACACTGCGATCACCTGATTGTTGCTAAAACAGGCGCGCAAACCGACTTGGAGCTAGCCAATCAGGAAAGCAAGGAAGTATTTGATTTTCTTTCCTCTGTTTCCAATAAATATGGAATTGGATTCTGGAAGCCGGGGGCTGGTATTATTCATCAGGTGGTTTTAGAAAATTATGCCTTCCCGGGTGGTATGATGATCGGCACTGATTCACACACGGTAAACGCTGGTGGTCTCGGCATGATCGCCATAGGCGTTGGCGGTGCCGATGCAGTGGATGTTATGGCTGGAATGGCGTGGGAATTAAAATTCCCCAAACTCATTGGCATTAAATTAACCGGCAAACTAAACGGCTGGACTTCTGCGAAGGATGTTATTCTGAAAGTTGCCGGAATCCTCACAGTAAAAGGGGGAACAGGCTGCATAGTTGAATATTTCGGCGAGGGTGTTACCAACATGAGTTGTACCGGAAAAGGTACGATCGCCAACATGGGCGCAGAAATTGGCGCAACAACCTCTACGTTCGGTTACGACGATTCTATGGAGCGTTACCTGAGAACCACCGGAAGAGCACAAGTCGCTGAACTTGCCAATGGCATTCGGGCGCACCTCACCGGCGATCCGGAAGTTTATGCACAGCCTGAAAAATATTTCGACCAGGTCATTGAAATAAATCTCAGTGAACTCGAACCCCATCTGAACGGACCTTTCTCTCCGGACCTCGCTACCCCTATTTCAAAGATGAAAGAGGAAGCTGCAAAAAATGGGTGGCCAACAAAAGTGGAGGTTGGCCTGATTGGTTCTTGTACCAATTCATCTTACGAAGACATCTCACGTGCTGCCAGCCTTGCGAGGCAGGTGGCTTCAAAAGGACTAAAGACCAAAGCTGAATTCACCATCACACCTGGCTCAGAGCAGGTCAGGTATACCATAGAAAGGGATGGGTTCATCAATACCTTCGACCAAATAGGTGCTAAGGTTTTTGCAAATGCCTGCGGACCCTGCATCGGAATGTGGAACAGAATGGGTGCCGATAAAAAGGAGAAAAACACCATCGTTCACTCCTTCAACAGGAATTTCCAATCCCGCAACGATGGCAATCCCAATACCTATGCTTTCGTTGGCTCACCTGAACTGGTGACTGCACTGGCCATCGCAGGTGACCTCACCTTCAATCCATTGACCGATTCATTGGTGAATGAAAAAGGAGAGAAAGTAAAACTTGATCCTCCGGTTGGTGATGAGCTTCCTTCAAAGGGATTTGATGTGAAAGATCCGGGCTATCAGGCGCCAGCCGCCGATGGAAGCAAGGTAGATGTGAAAGTGGATCCAAAATCGGATAGACTGCAATTGCTGGAGCCATTCAAACCCTGGGAAGGAACCGATTTGAAAGGACTAAGATTGTTGATCAAGGCAAAGGGTAAATGTACCACCGATCATATTTCAATGGCTGGAAAATGGTTGAAATACCGCGGCCATCTCGACAACATTTCGAACAACCTGTTGATTGGAGCCACCAACTTCTTTAACGAGAAGATCAATTCGGTAAAAAATTCGCTTACAGGCGACTACGATGAAGTTCCAAAGGTTCAGCGAGCCTACAAGGCAAAGGGCATTGGATCGATCGTTGTGGGTGACGAAAACTATGGTGAAGGTTCGTCAAGGGAACATGCCGCGATGGAACCAAGGCATCTTGGTGTTCGCATCATACTGGTGAAGTCCTTCGCTCGAATCCATGAAACCAACCTTAAAAAGCAAGGCATGCTCGCACTTACCTTTGCCAACAAGGAAGACTACAACAAGATTCAGGAAGATGATGTGTTGGATCTTGTGGGACTAACCTCCTTTCAGCCTGACAAGCCGCTTTCCCTCGTGTTAAACCATAAGGATGGATCAAGCGACACCATTCAGGTGAACCATAGCTACAACAGCAATCAGATTGAATGGTTCAAAGCCGGATCAGCACTGAACCTTATGGGCAAAAAGTAAACTTCTACCAATGGATGGTTTTTAATTAAAAATCATCACACTGATTTCCCTTAAGGGCCATTTAAAAAATGGCCTTTTTTTATTGTTATTGAAGACTTCTGTGACCAGCTCCATCATAAATTGCAGAATAAGCTAGTTTTCGTACGACAGAATAAGCTAGTTTTCATACAACAGAATAAGCTAGTTTTCATACAACAGAATAAGCTAGTTTTCATACAACAGAATAAGCTAGTTTTCATACAACAGAATAAGCTAGTTTTCATACAACAGAATAAGCTAGTTTTCGTACGACAGAATAAGCTAGTTTTCGTACGACATTAAGTAGCCTTCTTAGGTTATGATTTTTCAAATTTCATTTACCACCTAATTAATTTCACGAATAAAAAAACCACATAAAAATCGTTTTAACTTTTGACCAGGGAATCAAATCATTAGATCATTTTTTCCAGCAGTGTATTAAGTAACTGCTACCTGGTTGCCAGGATCTTCAAAATCCAAACCTTAGACACAATCAAATAAAAAAGGTCTCCTAAGAGACCTTTGTAGCGAGAAGGGGAGTTGAACCCCTGACCTCAGGGTTATGAATCCTGCGCTCTAACCATCTGAGCTACCTCGCCATTTTTGAGGTGCGAAGATACCAAATCGGTCTAAATGCCAAAAAAATAGCACATAGCGCTCAAATTGACTTTTCCAACCAACCATTAAGGTCATAGCACCATAATTTATTAATCATAGCACTTATCTGCTTTTTAGCGTACCTTGAACTACTTCCAACGCCATGAGCGAAAAGAAAAAATTTAATGCTGAGTATGAAATGCATGCCTCAGCAAAACTGCTCTACCCCTATCTTCAAACCGCCTCAGGTCTCTCCGAATGGTTTGCCGATGACGTACGCATCAACCCTGAAAAAATTCACACCTTTATCTGGGGTACCGATCAGAAAAAAGCCATCATGGAGTCGTTTCGGATAAACCACTATGTCCGTTTTCAATTCACCGATGAAAATGGAAAAACCAAACAGGATCCTGACTACCTCGAACTCAGACTGGAAACCGACGACCTCACCCAACTCACCTACCTGAAAATTACCGACTACTCAGACTTCGGCGATGAAGAAGAACTCGAAGAATTATGGGACGATCAAATCAGCAAACTAAAGTCGATCGTTGGAGGATAACCCAGCGCCCATTCATTGACCTGAACCCGACATCATTCTAAGGGTTAATCCAATAACTTAACTTCACCACCAACGCCCTGATCCTCGGCGTAAAATTCAACTCCGGATCTTCAAAAGAGTAGAAATAGTTGTCCGTATACACCACAAACAAATCGGATACAGGCCTGAACCGCCACTGAAATCTGGTGTTGATGTTCAAATTGGTATACTGACTGTTGTATTGAATGAACGTGGTAAAAAATACGGTTTTGGTTAACGTCAAATCAATTCTGGGACCCACCAATATAATATTGGCCGACGGATATGGATCTGCTTGCCGTATACGATTAAAATTAGCGTTCAGACTGAAAACGCCATAAGGCTGCCATCGATAATTGAATACCGCCCGCACACCACTGATATCACCTTTAAAGTATTTACCCGTGGTGGCAGTAAACTCCGCGGTAAACAACTTTTTTGGATCGGTAATCCAGCCTGCCGAAAATATCTTGTTCAGATAATCTGACCCCTTGGGGAGCCTGGTCACAGCCAGGGCAGCAGGAGAATTGGTTGGATCAAAATCCCTGAATAAAAAGGTATAGGTATGCCGATAGCCTACAAAAAATTCGGCCTGGCTCTGCATTCGAACGGTGTAGGTGCTCCTGTACTCATAATCGGTCAGACCAAACTGATCGTCCTTGATGTAGGAGATGTTCAACATTGGTCCATGGTTGTTCACCGAAGAGGATTTTGGATAAAAGAAAAGACTACCCGACGGAGAAATTCGGTTGTAGCCGTTGCGCGGAACAAATCCAACAGCCGGATCAAATCCCTTTCCAATCCGCTGATGGTACCATTGGAATACCGCCGCTTGTGTACTGTAAACCAAACTGTAACCACCAGCTGCCTGCCCTGCAGAGGACTGAGGCGTGATCAGTTTGTGTAGAAAGGCATTGCCCGTCCAACGATTACCCGCAAAACGATAATTGTAATCCACACCAGCAACGCGGTTATAGTTGAAACCTGTAAGCCTGATATCCTTTCTGCCATCCTGTGTAAACTCCTGACGATTCACAAAAATTCCTCGGAGGTTTGAGTTGCGGCCAAGTCTTCTTTGCAAAGTCGCCACCGTAAAATTGTAGGACGGTATACCATTTTTATCCTGCCGGGTGGTTTGCATGTTCAAAAACCCAAGGCGATAATATTTATTCAGATTCCCACTTAATCGAGCACCAAAAATTATTCGGTTCTGAACATTCTGCCCCGTTAACGCATCCCGCGAAACACCAATCCTTCTGGAAAAAAATGGCCGGGCATTGATGTGACCATACGACGAAAACAAATCTGCATTCTCCAGAAAAAACTGCCGCCGTTCTGGAAAGAATATCTCAAACCGCTCCAGGTTGGTGACCTGCTGATCCACTTCAACCTGAGAAAAATCTGGATTGGCGGTCAGATCAAGGTTTAAGGAAGGCGTAACCGCAATTTTAGCGTCCCCTCCGGCCTGCAACGAACCCGTGGCCTTCTCACCAGAAGTAAAATCCTTTGATGAAAGCCCGGCGACATATGGAATCAATGAAACATTTGCACCCGGCTGACTGGTTTCCTTATCCCAAATCATCTCTCCGTGATAATTGAGGTTACCTGGTTCAAAAAACCGGGGCGTCATCGGCCAAAGTGCCCGCTCATTCTCCTTGCTGTCCTGACGATAGTATTTAACATTCCAACGCTTTTGTCCCGAACGATATCGTAAAGTCTTAAATGGAATTGCAAATTCAGCGATCCAATGATCGTCATACACTTTTGTGGAACTGTACCATTTGTTGTCCCACGACAAGTCAAGATCCTCACGATTAAGATATCCGTTTGAAATCAGACCCTCCCGCTGAACGCCTGCAGGACTTAATCCGAAAAAAAATGCATTGGTAACATCCTGAAATGGATCTAAAATGACCGAAACACCATCCAACCCTGGTCCCCTGAAATCTCTTCGAAGGGAAGAAACCACATAGTTACCCGGACGGTTGTCATACGCCACCACTGAGAAGAAAATAAAATCCTCATCGTAGGTAGCCCTGAACTCAGTACGAAGCAAAGATCTGGAGGTGTCGTATGGAAATTGTTGAATGAGGTCTGAGACTACCTCCGCCTTGGACCACGAGTCCTCGTCCACGACGCCATCCAACTTTATCGCTCCGGATGCCTTGTGAATGGTGAAAGAGGGAACAATCTGCCCAAGCGATTCAAGCCAGTTTACTGTGATGAGCACAACCAACATTAAAACTCTGGCGAACATTTTTTAGAATAAAGGCAATTGAATTGGGGCAATCATAGCCATCAGCGCATTTTCCTAATCCAACGCTCGGCTTCACGGCTAATGCGCAAGTTGTTTTCCTTTAAGAATTCCTCAAGCTTTGGATGAAAGGTTCCTTTCGATGTAAAATGAAAGTGACCGCAATCTTCACACGTATAAACAGATATCGGCCCTTCACCTTTCTGAAATTCGGTACGAGACCACACATCGTACAATGCCTCTAGCGCTAACGATTCAGATTCAAATAATTTCTTCCCGGAAGGACACCCCTTTTTCATAGCAATGATTTACAGAAAAGCATCAGATGTTCCACCAATAAGTCCACTTAACAACCAGTGCTCTGTTTTTGACTGAAAAATTTTCCGGAAGATAATTGTCAGTATAGACCAGGAAAAAATCGGATGCAGGTTTATATCGCCATTGAATTCGGGTGTTAAGATTCACATTTTTTGTTTGCTCATTATACTGCGCAAAACCGGTGATGTACAACTTGTTGGTCATCGTAACATCCACCCTGGGACTGATCAGCAGAAAACGAACATTGCTCCATGGCTCGGGCAATGCAATACGGTTGTAATTGGCCGCAATTGCCAATACTGCATAGGGCTGAATCCGGTAAGCAAATTCTCCCGCCAGATTGAATCTTGTCCCTCCGGCATAGTAACCGCCATAGCGGGTTGAAGCACTCCACGTAAACAGTCGCTGTGGCTTGGAGGCATACTCCATTCCAAAAGCACGCCAGTAATGCTCCGTGCCTGTCTCAATTGGCTCCTTCCCACTGTTGGTGGGATCAAATGGCTGATACAACCTGACAAAATTCCTCGCTACCCAACCCGTAAAAACACTCCTGGTTCTCATGGTAAAATTATAGGCGAGATAGGTCTCATTGTCCATGTTCATTGGCTTGGAGCTACCAGATTCCAAGGCTGCCGGATCATAAAAACGTGTTGATCCAAATGAAGGGCCATGGGTCAATATCCGGGTTCCTTTCGGAAAAAAAAGTCGCTGCGCCATCGGATTGACTTTCAAATAACCTCTCCTGGGCACATAACCGACTTCAGGATTGTAGTTTATACCAACAAATTCATACTGTCCACCCACCTGCCAATTTCGATCTGAGTATTGAAGGTTACCGGCCTGTACAGCATCCTTCCCCGAAACACCGGGTGAGAATGATTTGAAGTACAACATCTTTCCGGTCCAACGGTTATCTGCTGATTGTATATTGTATTCAAGTCCCGCATTCTGGTTGTAGGCAGCGTAGGTTGGCAAGTCAGATCCAACGGGTGGTGTATAGTCGATGGAATTTTTACTGACCAACATTGCAGTAACATACGAGAGGGTAAAAACCCTTCGTTGAACAGCAAGTGTTGCAAAGTTCTGACGCGGTAATCCTTTTTCTTCAACTTCGCGGGTCACCATGTCCATAGCCCCTACCCGCCAGTTTCGATTTATTTTTCCACTCAGGCGCGCTCCATATTGAATAGGAACACCCAATCCAATCCGCCTGGAGAAAAATGGACGCAGTGATCCGTAACCAACGTTGGCAAACAAATCTCCATTCTCAAGAAAAAATTGTCTGCGTTCGGGGAAAAATAATTCAAAACGATCCAGGTTGGTCACCTGTCGGTCGACATCCACCTGTGAGAAATCAGGGTTAACTGTAAGGTCAAGGTTAAGCGATGAGTTGAGGGCGATCTTTGCATCACCACCGATGTCATCACGCCACTTCGATTTGCCGTTGTTTTGAAAATCGCGCGAAGTACCCACGAGCAGATACGGAATTAGGGAAATATTGGTTCCCGGATCAGGCGGCGATTCTTCCCACTGCAGGATACCGGTAAAGGCAAGCGATGCGGTAGGAAACTGACGCGGAACCGGCGCCCATGCAGATTTTTCTGTTGTCGTTAAATCATTTCTACTGAAGTTAACACCCCATTGCCGGATTCCTTTTTTGTATCGGATTGATTTAAAAGGAATAGCTGCTTCAAATGTCCAGTGGTCATCGTACGCTTTAGAGGCAGACACCCACTTGTTGTCCCAACTTAGGTCTATTCTACTTCCATCGGACATCATACCGTCCCATTGTGCGCCGGCAGCATTGGCACCAAAACTGAAACCATTCGTTTTATCATCGAACGTGTCGAGGAAAAAAATAAAATTGTCGTTGCGTCCAAAATTCCAGTCGCGACGCAGGGATTCAACCATGTATGGCCAACCACCGTGGTAACACTCGGCTATGATATAAAGGTTATTTTCATCAAAGGCCATGCGAACATCGGTTCGAAGCGTTGCTGCACTTGTATCCATTGGAAGCACCATGGCAAAATTGCTGGCGACCGCTGCGCGTTCCCAATCCGTCTCGGAGCGTATACCATCAATCACCAACATCCCAGACGTCTTTTTAATGGTTAATTTCCAATCCGAATTTTTACGCTCCTGCGCATGGGTTAAGGCAGCGGCAAACAGCCAACAGATAAGAAAGATGATGCGTCTGAGATGCATTAAAACAGCAATTCCGTAAAATATCGAAAGCAATTGAAATGAGCGCACCTCTCGTGTAATTGAAAGACCCGAATTGCCTTCGGTTATTCCAAACTTTGGTTATTTTTAAAATTGGTGTCCAAATAAATGCTACGAAAACTTAAACGGTTGCTCACCCTCGACTTTGAGGTTCCTTCGGGAGGGCCAGGTGGCAAGTCGGAAAGCATACTGGTAGAGAAAGGCAATCAACTGCATGAACTGCTGATCTTTACCATAGCAATTTATTCAGCTGTTTTCTCAGTTTTAAACTATCTGAATGACAGTGGAATAGAGGCTTTAATATCCTTTAGCGGCGTTCCGTGTTCTATTATCGCTTATACCCTTTATAAAATAGGTTATGTCAAAGCCTCGAAATTCTGGAACCTCTCTTACATCACCGGAATTATCTCCCTCCTAACCCTAGTATCTTCACCTGCCTCAGGAATTCTGGCATTTTTCTTCCCCATCATTGTCGGAACACTCATTGCCTTCCAGGGGAAAGAAATTAAATACGGTTATTACCTCACAGCCGTGTTAATAATTATCATCACGTTTTTGGTAACGACCGATATCCGGATTTCGCCAAGATTGTTTACTGAGGAGGGCCTACGACAAGAGTGGATCCTTAATTTTGTTGGCGCCGCAACAGCCACCTTATTAGAGCTTACATTCATTATGCTGTTGAGCGATAAAATTCAGAGAAAACTGATGGAAAATTCAGTGGTCTTGTTCAACAAAAATGAAGAATTGTCGAAGGCGAATTCAGAACTCGACAATTTTGTTTATCGCGTTTCCCACGACCTGCGCTCGCCCCTACTCTCGGTCAAGGGACTTTTAAGCCTCGCCCATAGGGAGGAAAATTTACCCGCAAGTGTAGAGGAGTACCTCAAAATGGCCGACCACAGCATAGACAGACTGGATAATACCATTAAGGAAATTTTGGAATACTCCAGAAACTCCAGACTGGCCATTAAACTGGAACCTTTTAACCTTAGGACCTTAATTGAAAACAATTACAACGATCTCAGGCATCTGGTAGATTCAAGATTCTCATTTCAAATTAATTTCAGGTGTAAGGAGGAAATTGTATCAGACTCCTATAGAATCAATACAGTCTTAAGAAACATCCTTGGAAATGCTGTTAAGTACAGAAGAACCGACATTAACGATCCATTTATAGAGGTGAGGGTAATTGAAACGAATCGATTTTATCAGATCGACGTGGAAGATAATGGCGAAGGAATATCGGAAGCCAATCAGTCAAAAGTTTTCGATATGTTTTATAGAGGCACAAAAACCGGTGAAGGAACCGGCTTAGGTCTTTACATTTGCCGGGAAATCATGACTAAGCTCGGCGGTAAAATAAGTTTGCAGTCAGAACCAGGAAAAGGAACCCAAGTAACCATCAAGATACCAATCCACCATGACTAAAAAGCTTAAGTATCTTCTGATTGACGATGAAGAAGTCTTCAACTTCATTCATTCTCAAATTATCAGACTCACCGATGAGTTTGCTGAAATAAATGAGGTGCGCTCCAGCTCTGAAGCATTGGAGGTCATTCAAAACAACGCTTCATCAAAAGAAAACTTTCCCGACATCCTGTTCATTGACATTAATATGCCCGAAATGAATGGTTTTGAATTGCTAACCCAATTGCAACAACTTGCCCCCACCTTCCCGAAGCCCATCGAAATCTACATTGTGACCTCTTCCCTATTTGAAAGTGACAGACTAAAAGCAAAAACCTACCCCATTGTCACAGGCTTTATCGAAAAGCCTGTATCCAACCAGCAAGTCAGAGACATCATCACCAAAAAGGCATCTGCCTGACCTTCATTCGATGACACGCTTATTGCTGAAGTTCATTCTACTCTGTTCCATCCAGGGTTTTGCTCAGAAAATTGCCATCACCAACGTCAGTCATTACGACGGACAGCAATCGGTGGTCAAAAATTCCATCATTCTGATCAACGGCCGATGGATTGAAAAAATACTGCCATCAGGAAATCGCACCCCGGATGGTTATGAGATTATTGATGGGAGGGGTTACTTCCTGTTTCCAGGACTGATTGACTGCCATACCCATATCGATAACATGGGCGCGGCACAACGAGCACTCTATTCCGGTGTTACCACCGTTCGTACCGCTGGCGTCGATGCCTACCAGGATGTATCGCTTGCCGCGCTAAGTGCATCAGGGAAAATATCCGGACCAGATGTCATTGCCGCCGGTGTTTACGTCACACCCAATCCAGGTGAAACAATCCTGGCAGACCCACGACTTGGTGATTTCATCACCGGTGTCGAATCAGAAGAGTCACTTCGGAAAATGGTTAGAATCAACATTGACCGCGGAGCCAAAGTAATCAAGACAAGAGGAACCGAGCGTGCAGGATTACCAGAGACCGACCCGAGAAAACAAGTTTATACCGAACAACAACTTCGTGCCGTTGTGGATGAAGCCTCCAAGTCTGGCATCCCGGTAATGGTTCATGCGCACGGTGATGAAGGCGCCAACGCGGCGGTTAAAGCAGGTGCCAGAAGTATTGAACATGGAACTTTTTTATCAAAAGAAACCCTAGAGCTGATGAAATCCAAGGGAACATTTTTAGTTCCAACCTTCATTACACTGGAAGATCTTACAAAACCAGGAGGAGATTACCAGGGCCCTACCCTTGAACTGCGTGGAAAGTTTATGATGCTAGCTGCTGAGAAGGTTTTCAAGACCGCTATTGAACTGGGCGTTAAAATTGCTACAGGCGCCGACAGTGATTACTCAGATAAAAGCACCTCACGAATCTCCCTTGAGTGCGAGCATTTTGTGAGGATGGGCATGAGGCCATACCAGGCCATTCAGTCTGCTACCACCCTCTCAGCCGAATTGCTTGGCCTTGAGGCCAAAACCGGGAAAATTCAACCTGGATTTGAAGCAGACCTGATTCTCCTACCCGGTAATCCTTTAGAGGAGATTCGCAATCTTCAGGATATTTTGATGGTCATCAGCAACGGAAAAATTGCGCTGCAGCGAATCCCTTTTGGAAAATAGCGTTTGAACGAAATGAAAAGGATTGACTGCCACACACATATTCTGCCTGAAAAATTACCAGACTGGTCAAGAAAATTCGGTTATGGCGACTTCATAAGGTTGGAGCCCTCAAGAAAGGATCACGCCAACATGATGATGGGAAGCAGGTTCTTCAGGGAAATCCATCGGAATTGCTGGGATGCCAACCTTAGGATTGATGAGTATGCCAGATTTAAAACAGATGTTCAAGTTGTTTCCACCATCCCTGTTCTGTTTTCCTATTGGGCAAAAGCACATGATGCATTAGAGATTTCAAAATTCTTGAACGACCATATCGCTGAGCTTTCAGTTCGATATCCTAAAAACTACATCGGACTGGGAACCGTGCCCATGCAGGATCCCTCGTTGGCCATCACCGAAATTGAACGTTGTAAATCCATAGGACTTCGTGGCATCGAAATCGGAAGCAACATCAACGGAGAAAATCTGAGTGATCCTAAATTTTTCAGTGTTTTTGAAGCCTGTGAGCGGTTGGGCATGGCCATCCTCATCCATCCCTGGAATATGATGGGCGAAAAAGAAATGCAACGCTATTGGTTGCCCTGGTTGGTTGGTATGCCAGCAGAAACCACACGCGCCGTTTGCTCCATGATTTTTGGAGGGGTGTTGGAACGACTACCGAAACTAAGGGTGAACTTCTCCCATGCCGGCGGGTCCTTTTTTGCTACTGTTGGAAGAATTTCACATGGATTTCAAAGCCGCCCCGATTTGGTTGCCATTGACAATAAAATTGATCCCGCCGATTATATCGGGAAATTTTGGGTGGATTGCATTACACACGATCCTGATTTCCTGTCATACATCCTTCCAAAACAAGGATCAAAAAGAATAACCTTGGGTTCCGACTATCCCTTTCCACTCGGTGACCTTGAAATCGGTAGCTTTGTCGACCAAATGAGCATCAGTGAATCGGAAAAAGAAGATATTTTCCTTCGTTCAGCCCTGGAATGGCTCGGCATGGATCAAAATTCCATTTAATCCACGGATGAAATCCTGCCGCATTGTTTTCGTTTTGCTTGGTTTGATGTTTATCTGTTCGTCCATACAGGCACAACGGTCGGAACAGGATAAAATCAAAGAGCTTGAACAACTGAACCAGGCACGAAAACAACAGGAAGTAAAACAATTGATGGATTCAGCTGTAGCCCTCCTGTCGGCATCCAAATATCTTGAAACAGAAAAGGTCTTGAACCAGGTTTTGAAATCTGTTAAAGCAGTTTCATCAGAGTTGACCTACCTGATCGGCGAAAACTCATTCCATTTGGCGAAATACCGGCAAAGCATTGACTGGCTGACCAAGTATATTCAACTGAAGGGGACCACGGGTGAATTTTCAACTCAAGCCGCACTATATCTAAGACGTGCAGAAGAAGCCTTGTCGTCTGAGGTGCGTCAGCAACGAGCAGAAGCAGGTGAAATTCTCTCTAAAGATTTTGACATCGACTGCGGGCCAACCGGCAAAGTCATTTGCCCTGTGTGCAGCGGAAAAACAGTCATTGTAAAAAGAGATTACCTGTCAGAGAAATTCACTAAATGTCCACACTGCGACGTACATGGATTTTTGACCTGTGAACAGTACAACCTGCTGCTTAAAGGTCAATTGAAATCCTCCACCAATTAATTACAAGAAGTATTTAGACTATGAACTACGGAACGAATCCAGCCGAAACAATCAGCTGGAGAAAACTTACCCTTCACCACCTCGACATGCAGGCCGTGCACATGCGCGAACTTTTCGACGAGGACCCTGATCGATTTGATCAATTTAGTCTGCGTTTTAAGGATATTTTGTTTGATTTCTCTAAAAACATCCTGACCAAGGAAACACAATTCCTACTGACCGATCTGGCCAAGGAAATGAAACTTCCTGAAGCCATCGAACAGATGTTTACCGGTTCGCCAATCAATGGCACCGAGGGAAGATCAGTGTTGCATACAGCGTTAAGAAATCTGGACGGAACACCTGTGTTTGTCTCAGGTAAAAATGTAATGCCCGAGATTTTTGAAGTCCTTGAAAAAATGAAGGTCTTCAGCCATAAACTTTTGCGCGGAGACCATCAAGGTTACACCGGTAAAAAAATAACAGACCTAGTGAATATCGGTATTGGAGGATCTGACCTTGGACCCGTCATGGTTTGTGAGGCGCTGCGTCCTTACCACCAGGGAATTACGCCGCACTTTGTTAGCAATGTAGATGGAACTCACCTGGCAGAAACCTTGAAAAAGGTAAACCCGGAAACCACCCTTTTCATCATCGCTTCTAAAACGTTTACTACCCAGGAAACCATGGCCAATGCCCAATCGGCACGGGAATGGTTTTTAGAAAGGACTGAAGGAAAAGGAAATGTAGCACTTCATTTTGTTGCCGTCTCCACCAATGAAGCCGCTGTGAAGGATTTTGGAATTGCCCCTGAGAATATGTTTGTTTTTTGGGACTGGGTTGGCGGCAGATATTCCCTCTGGTCTGCCATTGGACTTTCCATTTGTTGTACGATCGGATATGAGAATTTCCACGCACTATTGAAGGGCGCCAGCGACATGGATAAACATTTCAGAACTGCACCGCTCGAAGAAAATATTCCGGTGGTGTTTGCCCTGATCGGAATTTGGTATCTGAATTTTTTTGAGGCCTCCTCAGAGGCCATCTTACCGTACGACCAATACCTGCATCGGTTCGCTGCCTATCTGCAACAGGCAAATATGGAAAGCAATGGAAAGTCTGTCGACCGCACCGGCAATCCGGTATTGTACCAGACAGGCCCCATTGTGTGGGGTGAGCCCGGCACCAATGGACAACATGCTTTCTATCAGTTGATTCATCAGGGTACCAGGATGGTGCCGTGTGATTTTATTGCACCCGCCATCAGTCAAAATCCGATTGGCGATCACCACAGACTTCTGATGTCCAACTTCTTTGCACAAACAGAAGCGCTGATGAAAGGCAAAACAGAGGAGGAAGTCAGAGCCGACCTCAAACAAAAAGGAATGGATGAAGAACAAATTTCCTTTCACTTGCCCTTCAGGGTTTTTACCGGGAATAAACCTTCTAACTCCATTTTATTTAAAAAGCTGGATCCTGAAACGCTTGGTGCACTGATAGCTTTCTATGAGCATAAAATCTTTGCGCAGGGCATCATTTGGAATATTTTCAGCTTCGATCAATGGGGCGTTGAACTGGGTAAAGTACTCGCCAACAGGATCTTGCCTGAACTCAGCCAATCTGAACCCATAACAGCCCACGACAGCTCTACCCGAGGGCTCATCAATTACTGGAAACGATTGAGCCAATCATTGGCTTGATTAATCCGCTGTAGGGTGTATTTTTGGGCGCTTTTTAGGCCCAATTGGGCTAAATCATTGAACCAACCACGAATGGATGAACGATTCCATTAAGAAACTTGGCATATTCACATCTGGCGGCGATGCACCGGGAATGAATGCAGCCATCAGAGCCGTCGTTCGCTCTGCCATATTTTACGATAGGGAGATTTACGGTATAACCCGCGGCTATGAAGGTATGATCGAGGGTGACTTTGTTAAACTTGGAGCCCGCTCAGTAGGAAACATCATTCAGCGGGGTGGTACCATCTTAAAATCAGCAAGAAGTGCCGCCTTCCGTGAACCCGAAGGAAGAAAGAAAGCCTTTGAGCAAATAAAAAAGAATGGAATTGATGCATTGGTTGCCATCGGTGGTGATGGAACTTTCACTGGTCTTCATAAATTTTATGAGGAGTTTGGCATCCCCAGTATTTGCTTACCGGGCACCATAGACAACGACATACCTGGAACCGATTATACCATTGGTTTTGATACGGCTACCAATACCGCCGTTGAAGCCATTGATCGCATCCGTGATACGGCATTGTCGCACAACAGACTTTTTTTTGTTGAAGTCATGGGCCGCCATTCAGGATACATCGCGTTAAACGCCGGTGTTGCGGGCGGTGCCGTCGGAATCATCATACCAGAAGAAAATACAACCATCGAAGATCTCTTCACCAAACTTGATGAAGGAGGTAAAACCAATAAAAAGTCAAGCCTCATTGTTGTAGCTGAAGGAAGCAAGATTGGGGGCGCAATGGACCTGGCCGCTAAATTTTCTGAGCGGAACAACTACTTCGATATTAAAGTAACCATCCTCGGACACCTGCAACGCGGTGGAGCGCCCTCCTATTTTGATCGGGTATTGGCCAGCCGAATGGGACTCGCTGCAATTGAAGGCATCCTTAATGGACAAAAAGATTGCATGGTCGGTATTAGAAGCAATCAAATTGTTTTTAATTCATTCAACGAAATCATGACGGGCAGTCACCCAATAGACCAGGAGCTGCTTCGGATTTCTAAAATCATGTCGATCTAATCATGACACAAGTCGCAGCCGGTATCGATATTGGAGGCACCAACACAAAAATAGGATTGGTGAACCGAGAAGGTAAACTTCTCAAGCATACCAGCATCGAGACCACTGCTTACCTGGAAGTCGATGATTACTTTGCCGCTATGGCCAAAGCCATTAAAGACCTCATGTCCGATCTGGGCTCAGACGCTGTTTTAAACGGCGTTGGCGTTGGTGCGGCGAATGGAAACTATTATACCGGAACAATCGATCGAAGCACCAACCTTCGCTGGAAAGGAACCATCCCTCTGGCCGAGATGTTCCAAAAATCATTCAACAAACCATGCCTGATTACCAACGACGCCAATGCTGCAGCACTTGGTGAAATGATCTATGGCAATGCCAAAGGCATGAAGGATTTTTTGATGATCACCCTTGGCACCGGATTGGGTAGTGGATTTGTCTGCAACGGTCAGCTGCTAAACGGACACCATGGAATCGCAGGTGAACTGGGGCACACCACCGTGAACATTAACGGACGATACTGCAACTGCGGAAAAAGAGGCTGTCTGGAAACTTATGTTTCAGCAACCGGAATACGCAGAACCGTGTATAAACTGCTCGCAGACCATTTAGAACCAAGCGAACTCAGAGGAATAAGCTTCGAAGACCTCAATACAAAGATGATCACCGACGCGGCATTGAGAGGTGACATCGTCGCTAAACAATGTTTTGAGTACACAGGACGAATTCTAGGTATGAAACTTGCCGATGCAGTCGTTCATACCGATCCTGAAGCCATCTTTCTTTTCGGCGGATTGGCCCAAGCTGGTGAATTGATCTTCACCCCTACCATCAGAAGCATGGAGGAAAACTTAATGCCTTTATTCAGAAATAAAGTAAAGGTGCTTCCCTCCGGTTTACAGAATCAAGCGGCGCCCATTCTAGGTGCGAGCAGCCTAATCTGGGACCACCTTAGCCGCTGACCAATCAGCGCTCCAATCTGTCTTTAAGATTTTTAAAAGTAAACAGCGGGGCTTGAGCTACCGTAAAGTTCACTAGCCAGGCCGGCACCAATCCACCCGGATCGATGTGCATGGTGAAAATAATTCGAAGCATTTTTGGACCCACCTGCTTCACCTTCCAAAAACCATTGGAGAGCGGAACACGAACTATACCTGGCTTTACCGGCAAAAGATTCGGCCGACCGCTGGTTTCAATGGTAAATTCATCCTGATCAGGTCGATCATTGATTTTCAGGTGTACAACCAAATCGCGGGTGGCCACTGGCCAGGGCGTGCTTACCAAGGCATGGTAGGTTACTTCCATCGGTGAAGGTTTATCAAGGACAGTGCAAACCTCAGCGTTGTACTGCCATTCGGTGTACCGTTCAGCTTGGAGCAACTCCCTGAAAAGATCCTGTCTTGAAGCCCGAAGGGTAAATTCAGCCCGAATGGCTTTCACCTTAGAGCCCTCCGTAAAAGAGGTGTAAACCCGTATGCTGTCCTCCTCTTTTCTTAATTCCCATCGTTCCTGTGCATACGCACCCAGAGCAAGGAGGATAAAGACTGAAGACAGAACAGAAAACTTCAACACGTACTACTACTACTAATGATGCTCAGAACCTTCTTCATGATGTCCTCCCCGAGCGGATTCATGGATTTGATGAAAGAGGTGGTGGATGTCGGTAAGCGACTTGCGAAGGGTTGAATCGGGCGTGCCCGCTTTAACTGCCCGATCAAATGAAGCGCAGGAATCCCGGAGCGTAGTCAGTTTAATAGACAACGCAGCGGTATCACCGGCCTCGGCAACTGTTTTTGCCTGCCATTGAGCTGAGACTTCTGCGAGTTCTGCAGCGCGTAGCTTAGCCGGCTCCAGGTTGCCGGAATCAGCGACCGGATGGTAAGACTGAGCCATCACGTCGTGAAAAGCATTCAGCATATCCGTACCCATGTTTTGCTCAGCCAGATCCTTTTTTTGACAGGCTGAAAACACCGCAACCAGGACAAGTAGTAAGGTAATTCTCATAAAAGTTTATTTAAAATGTTAACCAATTTTCCGTGTGAGCATTTCTGAAAGAATGAGTAGACCTTCCCGCAGAAATTCATCTTTTAAATCTTTCAATGGATCAGGCGCACCATCTTTCCCTGAAATTCGGGTATCAAGACTGTTTTGAGCTTTTTTCTTCTCCGTCTCGTCTGCCTGCTTTTTTCGCTCCGCTTCATTGAGTGAAGCCTTGGTCTGATTGATGTTCTCACGCAACTCATCGGTTTCAGAAAGATATTGTTTTAATGCCTGGTCGCTTTTAAGCCTTTCATTAAATGACTTCCGAAGCTGTCCCAAAAGTTTATCATTTACAGCGTTGGTCAGGTCATACGCAGCAGAGGGAATCTGATCCCATGGCAATGCCGATTGGTTGGCGCTCTCACCAAATTTATCTGCATCATAGGCTCCTTTAAGCAGGATGTCAGGTGTTACACCTTTATGCTGGGTGGAACTACCACTTACGCGATAAAATTTCTGGAAGGTTACTTTCAGATCTCCGACCGGCTCAGGCGAAGAGATCATACGTCGGAGGTTAATGACTTGTTGAACAGTGCCTTTCCCGAAGGTAGATTCCCCAAACACAATCCCACGTTTGTAATCCTGAATGGCACCGGCAAAAATTTCAGATGCTGATGCACTGAAGCGATTGGTTAGTACCACCAAAGGCCCTTCCCAGGCTACGCCGGGGTCGTCATCCACACCGGTTTCAACCCTGCTGTCAGAGCTCCGCACCTGAACAACAGGCCCTTCTTTAATAAAGAGCCCGGTTAGGTCTATCGCCTCATTTAACGAGCCCCCTCCATTGTTTCTGAGATCAATCACCAATCCACTTACGCCCTCAACTTTACATTCATCAATGAGCTTACGAACATCTCGTGTCGTGCTTCTGTAATTGGGATCACGACGGTTATAGGCATCAAAATCCATATAAAAACCAGGGAGTTTGATCACACCCAACTTAGCAACCTGACTACCTTGTCCAACCTGAACAATTTCTTTTTTGGCAGCCTGATCTTCCAATTTGATTTTATCCCTTTCCAGCTTAATGATCTCCGTTGGCCCATTCACGCCTGAGGCAGCAGGAATAATTTGCAACCTGACGATGGTGCCTTTGGGACCTTTGATGAGCTTGACTACATCATCAACCCTCCACCCGATGATGTCCACCAACTCACCTTCATCCCCTTGTCCAACCGCTGTGATCAGATCGTTGGGATGCATTTTGCCACTCTTATCAGCCGGCCCACCAGGAACAATTTCAAAGACTTTCGTGTAATCGTTATCGGTTTGCAATCGTGCGCCGATTCCCTCCAGGGAAAGACTCATGTTTTGCTTGAAAAGATCCGATGCTTTTGGCGAGAGATAATTGGTGTGTGGGTCAAAACTCTCGGTTAATGAATTGAGGTAGGAAGCAAAGACATCCTCAGAATTAAACTGAACAACACTCCTACGATAACGCTCAAAACGTGTCTTTAGGGTTGATGCAATTTCTTCATCTTTTTTACCGGAAAGCCTTAACGAAAGGGCCTGACTTTTAACGATTTGATACCATAAACGGTCCAGCTCCTCCGGTGATTTTGCCCAGCTTGCCTTTTCACGGTCTGAATCATAAAACTCATCTTTTGAATAATCATACTTCTCATTGATCAGCTGATTAAGGATCTGATCCATTCGGGTGATGAAGCGCTTACGGAAAATCTTATATACACTGTAGGCCATGCCCACATCTTCCTGTTGTATCAGGTTATCGAGACGGTAGCGGTAACTTTCGAATGCCTTGATGTCGCTCTCCAGAAAATACGATTTGGAAGGATCGAGTGTTTTGAAGTAGGCATCAAAAAACACGGAGGAAAGCGAATCGGAAAAGACAGTTTTTCGATAATGAAACCGCTGCAGAAGCGAAACAACCACCTTGGCTTCTTTGCCATTTACGGCCGATGGCGACAGCGGGAGGGTATCGGTTTTTAGTCCTCCCTGATTAAAAAAATATAACAGCAACAGAAGTTTCAAGGCAGTGGGAGTTGTTTACTATAAAAGAGATTCAGTTCAAAGCTTGCTGGATTTATCAAGCTCATTGAGAAATTTGGTCGCCTCTGCCGGCGATTTAAATTCATAGGCTTTCTTGCCATCCAGGGCCGAATAAATTTCCATTTTAATCAACTCAACAGTTCTTGAAATGCCCGAAAACTTCAATTCCATTTTTCGGTAATCGTCTGCCTCTCTTGAAGAAACAGTAAAGATTGTTTTACGGACACTTTTACAAAAAGAACACTGATAGTGCTTTAAAAGTTCCTTTGGTGATCCGGATTCATCGCGCTCGACAATTTCCTCCTTCACCACCTTCATGGTATGGAAAGAACAGTTGTTGCATTTGACTGCATGCAGATGACCAGGATATTTTTCAATTTTCACCTCTCCATTTTGCGGATCAATCCACACATCGTAATCCACTGAAAAAATATTTTCTTCTGAAATCATGCCCATGTCGAGGTGAACATCCTCCTCATTTTCAGACAACAACCGCATGGTATTCCCGGTGGTAGGATTTATTCTGGGCATAAAGCGCCATTTTTTAAGCTCCCTGTTTAAAACTCCGGGTGAATAATAGTTGATCACAAGGAAGGACACATAAACAATTAATGTGCCGGCAGCAAGTCCGAAGAAAATTCGAACAAAAAACCAAAGCCCCACAGAAGAAAGGGCCGGGTTGTTCATTTCATATAGATTAACCGCACAGCAGGCAGCAAGCCCAATAAAAAACCACGTGAGCTTCAAATAACGGTAGTAGTTGTTGGCCAAAAAGTCGTGCTTTTCCTTGTAGCCGGCAATCCCAGAAACCCGCGCACGAAAAAAGATGTAAACAGCAAGACCAGCCACAGAAGCTATAGCCGAAACAAGGATTACGATCTGGTAGAAATATTGTAAAAAAGGTGACATTATATTTTTCTAAATTGGCTTAAACTTACTGAAACAGGACCTCAAATTAACACAACGTAAATCCCTTGAAGAAATTATTATTCCGTGTTTTAGCCGCCTTAAACAAGGTATTTCTTCCCCGTTACGGCAAGAGGGACTTGACAAAACTCAGCAAACTGGATAAGGCCGTCGTTGCATACCGTTACTGGGTGACCACCAGAGCCTTAGATTGAAGAAACCCCGGACCCTTAAAGGGTGGAGGGAATGACCAACACTATTTAAGAATGGAATGAAGATCAGCCGGGCTGTACCCTACTGATTTTATGGTTTTATTATCAGCCTTTCTGTAAACCAACCATTTGTCGCCGGCCTGCTCATAATAGCATTCGGTGTTTTTTTCTCTGAGCTGATATTCAGCGGTCTTTCTGGCTTCTTCTTCGGTAACACAGGCCTTGCTCATGTTGGAGCGCTGAACTTCCTCAAACAATGCTTTGAAGTGTCCACCAAGACCAAATTCCAATATGGCACCAGACAATACATACTGCAGATCGCACAAGGCATCGGCAACGCCAACAATATCCTTTGCCTGGACTGCCTCTTCCAACTCTTTCAATTCTTCCGAAAGCAACTCTACACGAAGCTTGCAACGCTTCTCATCAGGAATGACCGGATTGGGTTGAATCGGGTGACGAAAAGTCTTGTGGAACTCAGCGACCAGCGCTAGGGATTCAGGTTGTTTCATGGGAATAAAGTACCGTTAGTGGTTTGCCCAAATAAACTCAAAATAGACCGACCAGCCAAAGGCGGACCTGAACAATCCTGCACCTAATTGAGAAGCAACAATTATATTTGCAGCCGTTCAAAACCATGGAAAAAAATTTTGTAGAAGAGTTGAAGTGGAGGGGCATGATCAGCAATCTGATGCCCGGAGCTGAAGAACAACTTTTAAAAGAACCTACCCGGGCCTACATTGGCTTTGACCCCACAGCCGACTCCCTGCACATCGGTAGCCTTGCTCAGATTATGACCCTCGTTCATTTCCAACGATGTGGTCACTTTCCCATTGCACTGGTTGGAGGCGCAACCGGTATGATTGGCGATCCTTCAGGCAAAAAGGAAGAACGTAAATTATTGTCCGTTGAACAAATCAGACACAACGAAACCTGCATCAGAGCTCAATTGCAAAAATTTCTGGATTTCGATACCAAAACCAATCCGGCAACGCTGGTCAACAACTACACCTGGTTTTCAGAGGTTAAAATGATTGAATTTCTTCGGGATACCGGAAAATATCTATCCGTAAACTATTTGCTGAGCAAGGGATTCATCAAAGACAGACTCGCTCAGGAGCAGGAGCTGTCTTTCACTGAATTCAATTACATCCTCATGCAAGCCTACGATTTTCTGTGGCTGTTTGAGCACAAGGATTGCAAGCTTCAAATGGGTGGATCAGATCAGTGGGGCAACATCACTGCAGGAACCGACCTGATCCGAAAAAAGATCCGTGGTGATGCCTTCGGAATCACCTGCAACCTGATCACCAAGGCAGATGGTACCAAATTTGGCAAAACAGAACAGGGCAACATATGGCTTGACCCGGCCAAAACTTCACCTTACCGCTTTTATCAATATTGGCTCAATACGTCTGACGAGGATGCAGCCAACTTCATCAAAATTTTCACAACAAAAGAAAAAGAAGAAATCACTGAGCGGATTGCCGAACACAAAGCGAGTCCACACGAAAGGAAGCTTCAACTGGAGCTGGCCCGGGACATCACCATCAGGGTACATGGTGAGCAGGAGTTAAACAAGGCAATTCGTGCTTCAGAAATTTTATTTGGAAATGCCTCCGCAGAAGACCTGGAAAGTGTCGATGAACAAACCCTGGTATCAGCCATGGATGGTGTTCCGCAAGCGTCCATCTCCAAATCAGCCTTGAGGGATTGCACGAATTACACGGACTTGCTTTCGGAAGTTACTGACAAAGTGATTTTTCCTTCCAAGGGCGAAGCACGTAAAATGATTCAGGGAGGAGGCGTTTCAGTCAACAAGCAGAAACTTTCAGACCCAACCGCAAAACCTGAAGTAAAACTTCTCCACGGTAAATACCTCCTGGCACAAAAAGGAAAGAAAAACTATTTCCTGATCAGGGTAGAGGAATAATTATCCTAGTGGGATTTAACCACGATGGTTACCCTGCCCTTGGATCGCTCCGGAGCACGGTTTCCAATCTGAACAAAATTCAGACTCAGGATCTCTTCCCTACAGATTTTTTCGGCAGCGGGACTCACTCCGCGTTCGATGGTCACCAGTTTCGTGATCTGACCTTCTTCATCAACTTCAATTTCAAAAACTATTTTCCCATTTTTTTCGGTTTCAGGTAGCCTTGGACGAGGCTCACGATCCCATCGCCAACCTGCCAACTCCAATCCTGTTCCACCACCTCCGCCTCCTCCCTCTCCGGGTGAACCATACAAAGCCCTCGCATCCACCTTACCTTCAGGTCTCCCCTTCTCACCCGTAGCATTAGCGTCGTCGCCTTTTGAATTACTGGCCTGCTCGCCTGTTTTTTCAGTTGGTTTAGCAGGCTCATATACGGCCTTGGGTTTTTCCTTTGGTGGCTCCTTAGGCTTTACCGTTTCTTCTGTGACCGGTTGCTTTACCGTTTCCTTTTTGGGCTCTGGCTTTTTTTTAGGTTCCTCCTTGACTACAACTGGCCCTTCGTCTTCTAGCGGTGTAATTTTAGCCTGAGGTTTGGCTGCCTCAACGGGAGGGGTTGCAGGCTCAGGTTCTGGTTCCGGTTGCACCGGCTGAGGTTCCTGCTGCGCAACCTGCTCGCCGCTTCCCTGGTCGGTAAAACCAAGGCTCAGTTCCATACCATACTCCGGCAACGGAGGATCAGCAGGCTTCCAGGCAATCAATAAAAAGAGCACCAGCAAGATCAATCCATGGATCCCGATGGATATCAGGGCTGCCGCCCGTTCACTTTGGCGCTCCTGATGATTGCTGTTCATTTATTTAGGCTTGGTGGCAATGGTTACTTTGGCCTTTAGGGAGGTTGCTATGCCTGCAACATGAACCAGCTCACTGGTAGGAACAGATTCATCAATATGCAACACCACCACACCCTCCTGACCGCCGAGCAATGGACCCAACGCCTGTTCAATTCTATCACGGCCGACATTTTTTTCATTCACAAAATAACGCAGGTCTGCAGTGACCGTGACCGACACTTTTTGCATTTCGATGGCCGCAGCCTTACTGGCTGGTAAATTAACCGGTAAACCAGAAGGCGTAATAAAAGATGATGTCAGCATAAAGAAAATCAACAGCAGAAAGATCAAATCGGTCATAGAGGCCATGCTGAAGGCCGTATCTACCTTATTTCTTGATTGTAAATTCATGGGTTAGCGGGGCTCTTGCAACAACTCCATGAATTCAATGGATGAATACTCCATTTTATGAACCAGCTTCGAGACCCTGGTCACGAGGAAATTATAACTGAGGTAGGCGATGATACCTACGATAAGTCCGGCGACTGTAGTAATCATGGCTTCATAGATTCCATTGCTTAGCAGTTTGGGGCTAATGGTGCCCTCTTCCTGCGCTATCGATATAAATGCCTGCACCATTCCCAAAACAGTGCCAAGAAAACCCATCATAGGTGCTGCTCCTGCAATGGTTGCCAATACAGAGAGATTTTTCTCAAGCTTAAAGAGCTCTATTTTGGCCATGTTTTCGATGGACGCCTCAATGTTTTTCAACGGGCTGCCAATTCGGCTAAGGCCCTTTTCAATCATGCGCGCAATGGGCGTATCGTATTGGCTGCACAGGGCTCTTGCACCATTCACATCACCCCGGACAACCATGTCCTTGATTTTATCCATAAAGCTATCAGGGCTTTTTCCGGCTTTATTGATCGTCATAATCCGTTCGAATAAAATGTAAATGGCTACAACCGAACAGATCGCAATCGGAATCATCAAGGGCCCGCCCTTCATGGCGAGATCAAGAGCAGAAACAGAAGTTGGTGCCGCCTCAGCAGCAGTGGTGGTTATTTGAGCAATCATGAGTTAAAAAAATGCAAAGAAAATAATTAGTACCGCATGGCCCAGACGCCTTGACCATAAACTGACTTCAATTGGTCCGCGCGCGATTGAGATTTTGCAAAGGAGTCAAAATTTTCAACGGTCAATCGGTACAGCTTCCATTGACCAAAAGGCGGAATAATTTTACAAGTCACCCCTTGGGCATTAAGCTTTTTACAGTAATCCATAATCAGGTCGATATCCAATGAACTGGAAACCACAACGTAATAACGTGCTGTGGGGCCGGATAGTATTTCGGTTGTTCCTGCAATGATTTCTTTTGGAGCAGCTTTAGCCGCTGCTGCAGCTGCCTCGGCAGCTTTACGATCAGCCTCTTCCTTGGCTCTTTTTTCTGCCTGCTCGCGTTCGATTTGCTGCTTCTTTTTATTCTCTTCTGCAGGCACCTCAATTAAAAAATGATAACCCAGGAATGCACCAATGACCAATACCACAGGGATTACGATCAAAAGGATGGTCCTGGTCTTAGTATCCTCTTCTTGTTTACGGTATGGCGAAACCGGAGGCTTTACAGCCACCTTTGGTGTTGGCGGATCCTCTGGCTTCACTGGTTCTTCCGATGTTGGCGCTTCAGCCATTGGCGGCACCGAAGACATTGGAGAGCCTGAATCAACAGGTGGCTGCTCAGGCAGGGGCGTGAGGTCCAGGTCCGGTAAGCCGAAGTTGTCATCGTCCGGCGCAGAGGAATCACTTTTCTTTGCCATATCCTTTTAAGTTAAACGAGGTCGGTACTGGCCGTTCTAAAATCATACCGAAAACCCGCAGTTAGTCAAAAATAGTCAATAAAACCTTAAAACAAGGCATTCGAACCGTGCGCTGGACAACACTTTGAGGCTTTTGGCTAGTTTTGCGCCGATCAAAATAAGTATGGACGAAATCGAACAAAAGGTTGCACACATCATCACCGAAAAATTAGGTATTCCCGACTCTGAGGTAACGCCTGATGCAAACTTTGTAAAAGACTTGGGTATCGACTCCCTTGACTATGCAGAACTTGTGATGGAGTTTGAACAAACCTTCGATATTAAGATACCCGACGATGACGCTGAAAAGCTTTCAACCATAGGCTCGGCCGTCGAGTACATCAGAACTAAAAAGCAAAAAGCCTAAATTTCTTACCATGTCCTTCCCCGAAGGTCCATGGCTTTTCGTTATCAACCCTAATTCCGGAAATGGGGTTGCCGGAAAACTGGAGCCATCCATACGTCAATGGATTGAAGCCAACAATATAGAGGCGGAGATCATCAAAACCACAGGTGTTGGAAATGCCCGCGAAATGGTTTCGAAAAAGTTCACGGATTTCTCAACCGTTGTGGCCGTGGGTGGCGATGGAACCGTTAGTGAAGTAGGCAGTGCATTGGTGAATTCAAAGTGCACCCTTGGCATTTTACCTTGCGGAAGCGGAAATGGGCTTGCACGACAACTGAATTATCCTTCCAATCCGATACATGCATTACAGCAACTGAGCAAGGCGTCCGTGTTAAGCATGGATACACTTGAGGTCAATGGAAAAATTTGTTTGAACGTTGTGGGTATCGGGTTTGATGGGTACATCGCCGCCGAATTTGGGCGCAGCGGAAAACGCGGATTATCCGGTTACATCACAACAACCATCGGCGCCCTATCAAGACTTAAGGAATTTGAATATGAATGCGAAGCATCGGAGGTCAGGCACAATTCTAAAGCAACCATTGTTGTCATTTCAAACGGAAGCCAGTATGGAAACAATGCATACCTGGATCCGGCATCTGATGTTGGTGATGGGAAATTTGAATTGATTGGTATTTCATGCAACGGTGTCCTCGATGCTGCTAAGCTGATTTATCGCTCGTTCAGGAAAAAATTAATGGGGAGCCATCTGGTGAAAGGGATGCCGAACCAAAAGGAGGTTAGCCTGAAACTTTCAGCAATGCAGCCTTACCACATTGATGGGGAACCGATTGGACAAGAAATGAATTTCAGCATACGGATTAAACCTCAATCCTTAAGCGTTATGCATTTTCCCATCCAATCACCAAGCCGTTGAGGTTGACCGGGCACCGCCAGAAAAAAAGGATTGAGAAGATCAGGTTTATTATACTGCAGCGGCATGCCATCATCAACATTTATCACTGATATGCCAGCCTCCTCAAGAATAATTTGAGCGGCAGCAGTATCCCATTCCATCGTTGGTGCAAAACGCGGGTAGACATCAGCACGGCCTTCTGCCAGCAGAAGAAATTTTAAACTACTGCCCCTGCTCACGGTTACCGGTTCCTTCAGCGTGGCAATAAAGCGCTCCGTTCGCACATCAAGATGCGACCTTGAAGCAACCACCCGCAATCCATGGTCCTCTACAGCTATGCCTGAACGAATGGGTAATTTAACAACCATGGAAGCTGCGTCGATTTTAAAAGATCCTGAACCTTTTGCTGCATAGTAAACCTCACCAGTCACCGGAATACAAACAACTCCCAAAACCGGGCAACCATTTTCAATCAGCGCTATATTGACGGTGAAGTCTCCATTCCTCTTCAAAAATTCTTTAGTGCCGTCTAAGGGATCAACGAGCCAAAATCTGCCCCAACCTGTTCGGGTATTAAAGTCAATGGATTTACCCTCTTCACTCAGCAACGGTAATCCAGCCGGTGCCAAAATCGATGAAATTATATTATGACTCTCCCGATCCGCGATGGTCAAAGGGGAATGATCCTGTTTTGTCTCGGTCTGAAAATCACCCGATTGATAAACATTTAAAATAACCTCAGCGGCCTTTTTGGCTGATGCAATGGCGAGATCAAGAAGATTTTGGTCCCCGTTATTCATTCAACCTTCAAGAAGCGTGGGCAATCCGCGGAAGAACTTTATTGAGTAGGACTGAAAGGCAGTGATCAATGGATTGACTTGCGGTTTCCAAAGTAAGATCAGCATTGATTGGCGCTTCGTAGGGCGCTGAAAGGCCCGTAAACTGCTCAATTTCCCCAGAATCAGCTTTTTTATACAATCCTTTTACATCTCGGTGGCGGCAAACATCAACCGTACAATCCAAATAAACCTCCATGAACCGATCAGAGCCAATGATTTGTCGTGCACGATCGCGATCTTTTTGATAGGGTGAGATAAAGGATGCCAATACCACTACGCCGGCATCACACATCATCGCGGCAATCTCAGCTGCACGCCTTATGTTCTCCTCCCTATCCTCCGGACTAAATCCTAAATCCCGGTTGAGCCCAGCGCGCAGTCGATCGCCATCCAATAAAAATGTCTTGACACCCCGTTCAAATAAAATTTTTTCCAAACCTGATGCGAGGGTGGTTTTACCTGAACCAGACAATCCGGTAAACCAAACCACGAGGGGTTGTTGACCCATGACACGAGCCTTCTCATCTGGCGCAGGTCGACGATCAGTATCAATACTCATGGCAAACAGAAACTATTTCAAATCAGATCGTGATGCGCTCCAAATGGCCATCACTGATTTCAAAAACGATCTCATCTCTGAAAGCGGTATCATGTTCGGACCGTCGCTGAGCGCTTTGGATGGATCAGGGTGTGTTTCAATAAAAAATCCGTCGACCCCTGCAGCAGCAGCTGCTTTGGCAAGATAAGGCGCAAACTCACGATTGCCACCGGACTTACCACCAAGGCCACCCGGGCGCTGAACACTATGCGTGACATCAAAGATGACTGGCGCAAACTGCCTCATGATCGGCAGAGAACGCATATCCACCACCAGGTTGTTGTAGCCGAAAGTTGTACCCCGCTCCGTGAGCAAAACCTTTTGATTGTTTTCCTCCCAAACTTTTTCAGCCGCAAATCGCATGTCTTCAGGGGCCATGAATTGACCTTTCTTGATTTTTACCGTCTTACCAGTTTTCGCTGCCGCTTTCAATAAGTCAGTCTGCCTACAGAGAAATGCCGGGATCTGCAGAACATCCACCACGGAAGCTGCTTCAGCACACTGATGGGACTCATGCACATCGGTAACCACCGGAACCTTAAATTGTGCCCTAACCTTCTCCAGAATTTTTAGTCCATCGTCCGGTCCCCTATAAGACCCAGCAGAAGTACGGTTGGCTTTGTCGAAGGAAGCTTTGAAGACATAAAGGATTCCTAATTCAGCGCAGATTTTTGATACGACCTCTGCTACCTCCATACAAATTTCAATACTCTCAGCAGCACAAGGTCCGGAAAACAAAACAGGCTTGTCCAACCCAACGGTTACATCAGAATTTATTTTAACGGGAGCTTGATTGACTTCAAAATTCATAGGACTATTATTAGCCGAATCATTTACGTTTTTCAAACTTAGGTTTTTTCTTTTGTGCGAGAAGAAAGTCAGCTACCTCCCTAACCACTCCCCTTCCTCCTTTTGCACGGGTCACCATATCTGCAATGTCAAGAACCTCCTCACAGGCATCGGCTGGACAAGCTTTAAAACCTGCCAGCGCAAAAACAGGAAGGTCGTTGATGTCATCGCCGATGTAGGCGATTTCCTTTTCCTTAAGCTGGTGGTGTTTCATGATCTGCCCACAAGCCCAGGCTTTATCTTCAATGCCCTGGTGACAAAAATCCAATTTCAATTCGGTTGCCCGGCGGGTTACCGCCCCAGACTCGCGGCCTGAAATAATTCCTACGATAAAGCCAGACTTTTTCAGACTAGAAATGATGATACCATCCCTGACATTAAACTCTTTTACTTCATCACCGGAACTGGTATAAATGATTTTACCGTCGGTCATCACACCATCCACGTCAAACAGGAGAGCTCTGATGTCCGCTGCCTTGCGTAACAGGGATTTATCAACACGCTTCTGGGGAGTTTTCAATGCCTTTTACGGATAAATAGCCTGAAAATTAGGAAATCTTTGCGGGTTTTTAGTCAAATTTAGTCTCCACAACCCCTGTCCTGATGAAACTTATCCGTTTCCTGATCACCGCAACATTGAGTATTTCATTGCTGGTTGCACTGAACATTCGACTACCGCTTTCAAACCCAATACCACCACTAGGCAAATTCCTAAATCCTTTTACCGGATTTTGGGCCAACAGCTTTGAGGTTAATAAAGAAGGAGCGTTGGAGATTACCGGCCTTCGGGATAAGGTGAATGTGGTTTACGACAGTTCAGCCATCGCGCATATTTATGCTTCCAACGAGT
>VGMW01000006.1 GCA_016866235.1 Bacteroidota bacterium | reverse complement strand
TATTTTTAACGCACTCATTAAAATTATGTGCCGGGTCCCATAGGGACCCACTATTTTTAACGCACTCATTAAAATTATGTGCCGGGTCCCATAGGGACCCACTATTTTTAACGCACTCATTAAAATTATGTGCCGGGTCCCATAGGAACCCATTGTTTTCGGCAGGTAAATGATTCCATTTAGAACCAAAGATTTATTTTTTAATCTTTCAAATTATCATTCAAGATTTCCTTCTTTTCATCTTGAGGATTATTCTTATTGACATCATTACCATCCTCTATAATCTCCTCGAATAAATATTGATCCTGATATTGTATTTGTTGATCAATTAAAATGCCTTTGTATTCCGATATAAATTTTTGATTTCGGTGGTGATTGGCTTGATCATGGATGTAATTTATTATACCATCCAAATTTTTAGGATTACACGAAAAAACACCATAGCCGTTTTGCCAATAAAATTTTGTGTCTAAAGGAATATTTTCGTTTATCCAAACGGTTGATCCAGATTTAACGCGCATCACCAAGTCCGAAATACCAATATTTGGTCGATGATCAAATAAAATATGCACGTGGTCTGGCATACAATAAATGGCTAAAACCTTTTGATTATGCATCCTGAAAATCCCTGTCATCACCTTTTGTAATTCAATTCGAAAATGTGGGTGAATTAATGCCTGTCGAAATTTTACAGCAAAGACAAGATGTAAAACGACATTTGAGTACGTGTTGGCCATTAAATTTTTAAGACCAAGATGGTGAGGTTGGCCTTTAATTATCCAGCGTTAAAACCACATATTTCATTGTGGAAAACACCCTTTGAATTAAGAAAATTGATGAATGAATTAAACCATCCCACCCGATAAATAAAATAAAACAATGGGTCCCGATGGGACCCCTCCTCGCATTCTAATCCAAGCAATAAACAATGGGTCCCGATGGGACCCCACCTCACATTCTAATCCGGGCAACAAATAATGGGTCCCGATGGGACCCCATCTCGCATCCAAATCCGGGCAATAAATATTGGGTCCCGATGGGACCCCTCCTCGCATTCTAATCCAAGCAATAAACAATGGGTCCCGATGGGACCCGGCTCACATTCTAATCCGGGCAACAAATAATGGGTCCCGATGGGACCCCACCTCGAATATCTTTTTAAATGCTTAAAAGCACACCACCACACTTTTATTGACCCATCTCCATCTAAGGCCTAATGGGTCTCTATTCCATAATTAATCGGCTTGGCCGATCCATTCTCTAGGAATGGGTGGTCTGATTGATTTTTTCCAATGGATTCATAATCCAGGTAACAAAATCATTGTTCTCCAAAACCTCCACCACCCTAAATCCTTTATATGCGGTCCCCCAGTTCCCACCAAAATGAGCATCGAAAAAGCACGGGACTGAATCCTGAACCTTGTGTCCATCCTGATCGTGCTCATGTCCGTGGAATATCGCCCGAACATTTTTATAACCTTTTACCAACTCGAAAAAAGCCGGATTTTCAATGGCGTTGGCAGTCCACTTTTTCTGAGGTATGTGCAGAAACAGAAATACGTTTTTTAATTTCTTAAATCCTTCTAACGCCCCCTGCAACCAATTCAAATCCGGACTCAGATACGCTCCTTTAATATCGGACGTGTCGCAACAAATAATGCCTGTCCCGCTAATCATGCGTGTGGTATTGAGTGACATTGACCAGGCTTCCTGCCAGGCTTCCGCTGTTACCATGTCGTGGTTACCGCGCGTGACCATCCAGGGCATCACCAGGTTTTTTATGGATTGCGCAGCTGGCAACAGAAATTTAGGATTGTCGTGGATGATGTCACCATTCACCACACATAAATCAAGCGGCAGGGTTCTATGAAATTCATTCAGGTGTAATACCAAATCCCTGAAGTGATCTTCAAAACTGGTTCCATTTTGTCCATAATGTCCATCACTGGCCACTGCAAACCTGAGCACTATTCGCGCATCCGGCTGACCATAA
The DNA here is from genome assembly GCA_016866235.1 of Bacteroidota bacterium. Classification (GTDB taxonomy): domain Bacteria; phylum Bacteroidota; class Bacteroidia; order Cytophagales; family Cyclobacteriaceae; genus ELB16-189. The sequence continues at coordinate 194,758 of VGMW01000006.1, read as the reverse complement.
ACCTGAAAGCTTTGAACCCCTGTAGCCGTCAGACACAACGCTCCAGCTCGCTTTAAAAATTCCCTGCGGTGAATTGAATTCATGGTATTTTATTGATCGGATTGATCTCACAATTTAAACAATTGAATATTCTGCCAATAAAAAATCCGACCCGGGTAACCGAATCGGATTTTTCCTTTATGCTGTTAAATCCTACCTCGACTGCACTTTGATCTCCGCTCTACGATTCTGACGGTGATCGTCTTCCGTACATTTCACTCCTTCGCTGCATTGATTCAGAATCAGCTCTTCGCCAAAACCTTTCCATGTAATCCTTCCTTCCGCAATACCCTTTTTTCCGAAATAGTCTGCAGTTGCCTTAGCCCGCTGGTCAGAAAGCTTCTGATTGCTATCTGCTGTTCCTCGGACATCGGTATGGGCACCAATATTGATTTTGGCTTCTGGATATTTTTTCAAAATCTCCACTAATGCATTGAGTGCTTTTTCAGCGTCTTTGGTGATTTTACTTTTCTTGTAATCAAAATTGATGACAATTCCTTCAATGGATTCTTGTTCAAGGACAATGTCATTGAGCAATTCGATATTGCCTGTTCCCTTGGTATTAATGGTTAGCCCCTTACTCACATAACCGGTTTTACTAAATGAAAAATCATATTGATTGCCTCGATTCAGTTTAATGGAATAGGTTTGGTTGACTCCAAGATCAATGGCTTGCCATGCACCACCATTTTCCCGATACTCAACTTTTACCCCAGGCAATGGTTGTTGGGTCTCATTATCAAAGATTCGTCCCTTAGCGAAAAGTTCTTTAGCGGTTAATTCAATTTGAATTGAATCAATACCCAGAGGCAAGCCCGGGCTGCTTTAGTTAATCGCTCTGAGCCAAAGCCACTTAGCCAAGCCTTTCCCGACCTCACCAAAAACAAATTTCGTCATTTTTAAAGACATCGATGATAAAAATGCTATAAAAAATGAAACTTAATCCCAAAACGGGAATAGGATTTTTAGCACACTTTTCGCCATTTTTCCCTCGTGAAAGAACAAATCATCCAGTTTGGGACCGGTATGCTCCTTCGAGCACTACCGGACTTGCTTATCGATAAGGCCAATAAAGATGGCATATTCGATGGCTCCATCGTCCAGATTAAATCCACCAACTCCCAAACCGAGCTTTTCAATCAAAGCCAAAACCAATATTTCGTCCTGGAAAAAGGGTTGGAGCAAGGAAAAATGGTTTCAAGGGTAAGGCAGATCAATTCCCTATCCAGAACCCTCGCAGCACAAACACAATGGGAAGAAATCCTTCAATGCGCCAGAAACCAGAATATCAATATCGTCCTGTCCAATACCACCGAGGCCGGATTGGTTTATCAGCCGGAAAAAATCTCTCATAAAACACCTACATCCTTTCCAGGCAAGCTAACCCTATATCTGCTTGAGCGATTTAAGGCCTTTAAAGGCGATCCTATAGCTGGAATGGTCATCCTTCCCTGCGAGCTCTTGGTCAACAATGGAACACTTTTAAGGTCCTACGTGATAAAACACGCAGAGCATAACCAATTGGGGCAGAACTTTATCTCGTGGATCAACAACCATAATATTTTCTGTAATACGCTGGTAGACAGGATTGTGCCCGGAAAATCCGAGCCTGAGAACAAGATTTATTTTGAGGGTAAAACCTATATCGATCCCCTCCACACCGCCGCAGAAACTTATTTGCTTTGGGCCATTGAGGTGCCGAGGGTTGATCATGCCTCCCCGACCCCTTCGACCCCTTCGACAGGCTCAGGGGTCAGCTCAGGTGTCAGCTCAGGGGTCAGCTCAGGGGTCGGAAGCTTAGGGGTTAGGAAGGTTAATCAGGCAACCCCAAACCCTTCGACACCTTCGACACCTTCGACCCCTTCGACAAGCTCAGGGGTCAGCTCAGGGGTCAGCTCAGGGGTCAAAGAAAAGGTTTTAGATATTTTAAAATTCGTAAAAGCGGATGAACGAATTATTATAACGGAAGACCTTACTCCTTACCGCGAAAGAAAGCTTAGGATCCTCAATGGTTCCAACACCATGGTCGCAGCCGTTGGTCACCTCGCCGGTCTTCAATCTACCTATGATACCATGGTCGATCCCGTCCTATTTCAGTATACCTCCAACCTCATCCGTCAAGAGATCATTCCAACCATCATTAATATATGTCCCGATGCCGAGGACTTCGCAGCAGAAACACTCGATCGTTTCCGCAATGAAGCGATCCGATATCCGCTGCTCACCATCGCCTCCCAGTACGCATCCAAAATGAACAGCCGCAATGTCGAAACCATCTTCCGTTACTGGAACCTGCGCCAAGAGCTACCAGTCCACTGCTGCATCGGATTGGCGGCCTTCCTGGTATTCTACCTCCACGATGGTGAAGAAAATGGTCAGTACTTTCGCCTGAACCAAAAGGAAAAGTTTTTCTACAAAGACGAGCATTCATCCTTCCTCTGCGAAACGCTTGCAGTGTTGAAGAAGGGTGATTGGAAGGATTCGACTCCTTCGGCTCCTTCGGCAGGCTCAGGAGTCGCCAATTCAGGAGTCGCAGGCGGGATGGTTTCGGAAACGATCAAAAAAGTTTTTTCAAACAAAAATATTTTTAACCGCGATCTCGGCGAGATCCCCGGTCTCATCGATAAAGTCGCGGAATTCTTCCAATCCATCCGTCAAAAAGGAATGAACGAAGTTCTCCGGGAATTATAATCTTTACACCAACACCCATCATCCCCATCCACCATGTCCGCTGCTTGCCTGCTCATCCACCCATCCGATAACGTAATGGTTGCGCTCCGTGACCTCAAAGCCGGAGAAACCTACGAATGCAACGGAAGGTCCATTACACTTCAACACAACATTCCTGCCAAACACAAATTCATGCTGCGCGACTTTGCTCCCGGTGATGAGGTTTACATGTACGGCGTTTTGGTTGGTAAAGCCAAACAATCAATTCCACTCGGCGGACTGATGTCAACCGAAAACATCACCCATGCCTCCGGCTCTTTTGGATACCGTGCTGCACAATACAAGTGGTCGCCACCATCTGTTGAAAAATTCAAAAACCGAACGTTCAAAGGTTATGTCCGGGACGATGGCCGTGTGGGCACCGCCAACTACTGGTTGTTTATACCAACGGTGTTCTGTGAGAACCGCAACCTGGATGTCATACGGGAAGCACTACACAACGAGTTGGGTTATGCCGTTACCGCCAAATACAAAGCCAAGGTCCGAAACCTCCTTCAGGCCCTTCAATCTGGCAGTGATTTAACAAGCCTTGATCTTTCCCCAACACCATCTTCCACTGCCACCAACCGGATTTTTAAAAACATTGATGGCATAAAATTTCTTAACCATCAGGGTGGATGTGGTGGCACGCGCCAGGATGCAGCAACCCTCAGCGCGTTACTAGCGGCCTATGCTGATCATCCGAACGCGGGAGGGGTAACGGTACTCAGTTTGGGTTGTCAACACATTCAGCTGGAGGACTTCAAAAAAGATCTTTTTAAACGCAATCCGTCGTTTAAAAAACCACTACTGATATTCGAGCAGCAAAAATCACAAAGCGAAGAGCAACTGATCACGGAAGCGATCCGTCAGACTTTTTTGGGACTCATTGAGCTGAACAAAACCGAGCGCTCAGAAGCCACGTTGGACAAATTGGTGGTGGGCGTGAAGTGCGGGGGCAGTGATGGATTTTCCGGCATCTCGGCGAATCCGGCGGTTGGCTATGCAGCAGACATCCTTGCAGGTTTGGGTGGAAAGATTTTGCTGGCTGAATTTCCTGAGCTCTGTGGCGCGGAGCAGGAGCTGGTGGATCGTTGCACCAGTCAGGCATCAGCGGAAAAGTTTATCCATCTGATGGAAACCTATCAGGCGGAGGCGCGTCGTGCAGGATCGGGATTTGAAATGAATCCATCGCCAGGAAATATTCGCGATGGTCTGATTACGGATGCCATTAAATCGGCCGGTGCAGCGCGCAAAGGAGGGACCTCACCGGTAACCGATGTATTGGATTATACAGAGGCAGCGACCAAGCCCGGATTGAGTTTGGTATGTACGCCAGGAAACGATGTGGAAGCAACAACTGGAAAAGCGGCGGCTGGTGCCACATTGATTTTGTTTACCACCGGTTTGGGTACGCCTACCGGGAATCCGGTTTGTCCGACGATTAAAATTTCCACCAACACCGCCTTAGCGGAGCGGATGAAGGACATCATTGATATTGACACGGGTGCGATTATTAGAGGGGAGAAGTCCATTGAACAAATGGGCGAGGAGATTTTCGAATATTGCATTCAAGCGGCAAGTGGGATGGTGATACCTAAGGCTGTGCAGTTGAATCAGGATGATTTTATCCCCTGGAAGCGCGGCGTTAGTCTCTGAAGTGGTTTTTAAAAAGCGAGCGAGAAGACACAATGGGTCATTATGTGATCTGTCATTTGTTAACCTAGTAAGCCCTTACAGGGCTTCCAACTCTTCTATTTGACTCAACTATAAAAAGTGGATCCTTTTAGGAGCCACTAGAAAAAATAAGTCTTCAATAATTCCAGATAATTTTCGATTTGCTGCCTTATTAAGATCACCACTCCCACCCTACCAAATCAAACACACCTTTACCAAACCACCCGAAAAGGTTAAATTGTGCAATGCCTAAATACCTTATCGGCTTTGCTCTCCTCCTCGCCATAAACCTCTTCGCTCAACCGGTTTTATTCAAACGTTTATCCACTCCTCCCCTTCAATATTCCTGCAATAAAATCCCTGATGGTTCCATCACGATCGATGGCAACCCAATCGAAGAAATTTGGCAAAAAGCAACATGGACCACCCCATTCCAGGACATCGAAGGACCTGATCTCCAATCACCAACCTACACCACCAAAGCAAAAATTCTTTGGGACAACCAGGCACTTTATGTTGCAGCCGATTTACAGGAGCCTCATCTGTGGGCAACACTCAAAAACCACGACGACATCATTTTCCATGACAACGACTTTGAAGTATTCCTGTCAGGCAATCCCAGTGACCTCGAATACTATGAAATCGAAGTCAATGCCTTAAACACCATCTTCGACCTGCTGCTCCCAAAACCATACCGAGATCTGGGACATCCAAATATTCCCTGGAATGTCCATGAATTGTCCACCGCCGTGCAAATCAATGGCACGATCAACAACAACAACGATACCGATATCGGCTGGACCGTGGAAATGAGAATTCCATTCAAGGGACTTTCGCTCGACCAAACCGGAAAGACCCCATCAGCAGGTGAAGTTTGGCGGATAAATTTTTCCAGGGTTCAGTACGACGTTATTTCAAAAGAAACAGGCTACGAGAAACAGAAAGATCCTAAAACAGGAAAAAATCTACCCGAACACAATTGGGTATGGTCTCCACAAGGCATTATTGACATGCATTTCCCTGAACGATGGGGCTACCTTGTTTTTCAGGATGAGCAAATAAAATCAAACTTCCTGCCTGATATTGATGTACAGATGGAGGATGCGCTGTGGTTGATCTACTACATTCAAAGGGAAAATTTTAAATCGACCAAAACCTATCTCGAAACACTCCCAGATTTTGCATCATCCCTTTCAGCGGCCTTCAACAATCAGGATTTCACAATAAATTTGAATTTCAATCAAAAATCCTGGAATGCCCAAATCACACACAAGCTTAGCGGAACTTTTCGTTCACTTGACCAATCCGGTATTCTTAAAAGAACAAAACCTTTAGCTGAAAAATAATGATTGTAGAAAAAGGAACTGTAACAGGTATCATTTATTCCACCTATGACGAGAAAGGTAATCTACTGGACTCGAATGGAACTTCCCAACCAATTGAATTTGTCGTTGGTTACTCTTCAACATCGCCTGAAATTCTTGAGGCAGTGATGGGAATGCAGTTGGGCGAAGAGAAGATCATTAGATCTGAAAAACCTCTGCTTCGTCACGACCCCGAAAAAATACTTCATCTTTCAAAAAAATCATTCGCATCAACCGGTGTTAATCACGGCGACCCAATAACCCTTTCCGACGGAACCGAAGGCACCATCATCGATGAACAGCCTGAATACTGGATCGTAGATACCAACCATCCTCTGTCAGGAAAAAATCTGACCATAAACATCAAGGTTTGTTGTATTCGACAAGCCACACTACAGGAGCGCGTTACCGGAATCGTGCAACCCCAACAAGCCAATTGTTGTGGACCAGAAGGCTGCTGCTAACGCACAAACTGATTATCCACCCTAATTCTATTCCATGCGCATTATTCTCTTTTCCATCGTCATCGCCACAATAACCTCCTGCTCGGACTCAGGCCAGGATAACCTTAAAACCCTCGTCATGGGTTTGCCGGATACACTTAAACAAAACGTTAATTATATCGGCAATCAGCAACCACTGAAAGCATCGCCTCTAATCAAATTGCCCACTGGAGCAATCTCACCGCGCGGCTGGTTGAAAGAAATGATGCTCCGACAAAGTGAGGGCCTTACTGGCAATCTGGGCAAAATCAGTGCATGGCTCCAGAAAAAAGATAATGCCTGGCTCAACCCTGAAGGAAAAGGAAATTGGGGATGGGAGGAAGTTCCCTATTGGCTGAAGGGCTACATCAGCATGGCCTATATTCTTAAAAAAGATTCCATGATCAGAGAAAGTGAATTGTGGATAAAGGGTGTTATGAACAGCCAGCGGAGTGATGGGAATTTTGGTCCGACCTTTCTGGATAAAGAAGGACGGGAAGATTTCTGGCCAAAAATGATCATGCTCTACTGCCTTCAGACCTACTATGAAGCTACCCAGGACAAAAAGGTTATTGAATTCATGACCAGATTTTTTCAATACCAAATGCAATACGATGATGAAAAATTCCTTCGTGGGCACTATTGGCAAGGCGTGCGCACCGGCGACAACCTGCACAGCGTGATATGGCTTTACAATCAAACGCAGGATACTTCACTTCTAAAGTTGATGCATAAGATCCACCGCAACAGCAACAGCTGGGCCAATCGCAATGCCGTAGAAAAACAAAAGAACCACATTCCCCTACCGGGCCAAACCTGGCCAGCATGGTACAACCAACTCACCGACTGGCACAACGTAAACGTAGCACAGGGATTCCGTGAACCCGGCACTTATTATCAGGTGAGCAAAGATCAAAAAGACCTCCAATCCAGCTATGAAACCTTTACCATCATCCGGGATTACTTTGGACAGGTTCCAGGTGGAATGTTTGGCGGAGATGAGGTAAGTCGACCAGGATTTGGCGATCCACGGCAAGCCATAGAAACCTGTGGCATCGTTGAGCAGATGAATTCAGATGAACATTTGTTGCGGATTACCGGTGATCTTTTTTGGGCCGATCATGTGGAGGAAGTTGCCTTCAACACCTATCCAGCCGCTGTCATGCCGGACTTCCGTTCACTGCGTTACCTGACCAGCCCAAACATGGTTCAAAACGATGACAAAGACCACGCACCCGGAATTTTTAACAATGGACCCTATCTAATGATGAATCCTTTCAGCTCCAGGTGTTGTCAGCACAACCATACGCAGGGCTGGCCTTACTTCACTGAAAATCTCTGGATGGCCACACCGGATAATGGGATTGCTGCAGTGATCTATTCCGCGAGTGAGGTCAAATTCAAGGCCGGGGAAAATGAATTCTCCATCTCAGAAGAAACAAATTATCCGTTCGAGGATACGATTCGGTTAAAATTATCAGCCAAAAAGTCCGGCGCTTTTCCGCTTTACCTGCGGATTCCGGGATGGTGTGAACAAGCCGTAGTCCTTGTCAATGGCAAGCCCATCAATGCCATACCAACGCCTTCTTTGTTTGTGAAATTGGAGAAGAAGTGGCGCGACGGCGACATCATTACCATTGTCTTCCCGATGAAGCCAAGGATTCAAATTTGGTCGCGCAATAAGAACAGTGTTAGCGCACACTACGGCCCGCTGACGTTCTCCTTGAAAATCGGGGAACAGTATGTCCGAAAAGAAAGTGATAAAACTGCCCAATACGATTCAAAATGGCAGCCAGGGGTCGATACGAAAGCTTGGCCATCATTTGAAATCTATCCAACCACACCCTGGAACTATGGCCTTGATATCAACCTCTCTGAACCCGAAAAAGCACTTCGCGTATTTCGGAAACCATGGCCATTGGATGACTTCCCATTCACAGCAGAAAATGCACCATTGTTTATTGAAACCACCGGCCGGATTATACCGGAGTGGACATTAGACCAATACGGACTTTGCGCCCCACTGCAAGACAGTCCGGCAAAGACAATGGAATCCTTAGATACCATAACCCTCATACCCATGGGAGCAGCCAGACTAAGAATAAGCGCCTTCCCACAGGTTGGTGATCCATTTATTTCAGTTCAATGGAAGCCCACCAAGCCGTGAGAAGTGTCTTATCTGTCGTGGCCTTCTATGTTGTTCTTTGTTGCACAACAATTCTCACCGCCTATGGCCAGCTTAGTGAACTCCCCATTTGGGAGGAACAGCATTCCCAAATACCTTCCACCGACTGGCTAATCAATCCAACCTCTTTTAAGGCGGGCGTGTTTAAAAGTTCTGACGGAAAAGATATTATTCTGAGCAATGGCCTTACCAAAAGATCATTCAGGATTGCACCCAACCTCACCTGTTTTGACTATACCAATGTTGTGAACGGACAACAGCTTATAAGAGCAGTCCGCCCCGAAGCGAGAATTACTTTAAATGGAACAACGTATGCCATTGGTGGGTTGTCCGGACAAAAGGAACAAGCCTACCTTAAGCCTGCATGGCTGGATAATATGGAGGTTATTCCCAATGCGTTTAAATATTCTGATTTTAACGTCACCACAATCACACCTAATGTTAATTGGAAAAAAACATTTTGGAGCTCTGGAGCCTTACCCCCTACCGGTGTTCGGGTAATTTTTGAATTCATTGCACCAGCGGGCTCTAAAGAAAAAATGAAAGTGAATGTCGTGTATGATGTGTACGACGGCATTCCTTTGATGGTCAAATGGATTGAATTAAAAAATCTTGGAAATGAACCAGTTAGAATTGACCGGGTTGTCAATGAAATACTGGCTTTTTCGGAAGAAGAAAGTGCAGTTGTCGGAACCCCGGATCAAATGAAAAAACAACATGGGATCTACGTGGAAACAAACTATGCCTTTAACAATGCCATGCGCTATGACATCAGCGATCAGACCACCCATTGGAAAATAGATTCCACCTATACTTCTCAGGTTAATTACAATTATCAAACGCCTTGTCTACTGGAAATCTATCCTGAAAAAGCACCGGGCATCAAACTACAACCAGGCGAAACATTCACTTCCGTGCGAAGCCATGAGCTTTTGATGGACAGTTATGATCGGGAGAGACGTGGTCTCGCCATCAGAAGAATGTACCGTACCGTAGCACCCTGGACCACACAAAATCCAATTTTTATGCACCTGATATCCAGGACCGACGAAGAGGTTCGAGCCGCCGTCGACCAGTGTGCTGAAACAGGGTACGAGGCAGTGATCCTGAGTTTTGGAAGTCATCTGAACATGGAAGACCAATCGATTGAAAATCTCAACCGCTGGAAAACACTTGCCGACTACGCCCATAGTAAAAACATCAAACTTGGCGGCTATTCACTTTTCAGCAGCAGGAAAATCAGTGACAACGATGATGTGGTTGATCCAAAAACAGGTAAACCAGGCGGAGCATTTTTTGGTCATGCACCCTGCTTCGGAAGCAACTGGGGATTGGCCTACCGCGACAAAATCAAAAAATTCTTTGAGTATACGGGCTTCGACCTCTGGGAGAATGACGGGCCATACCCCGGTGACGTTTGCGCTTCCAGGAATCACCCTGGACATGAAGACCTGGCCGACAGTCAATGGAAACAAATGGAGATCCAAAAAGAACTGTACCGGTGGCTCAACGAACGCGGCGTTTATATCAATGCACCAGACTGGTATTTTATGGACGGCACCCATAAGATCGCCATTGGATACCGTGAGGTGAACTTCTCCCTTTCCAGGGAACAACAAATCATCCTTAACAGACAAAACATTTTTGATGGAACGTTTGAGAAAACCAGTTCTATGGGCTGGGGATTTGTGCCCTTAACCAAATACCATGGCGGCGGGCCGGAATCGGTGTTGGAACCACTGGAACAACACTTGAATGATTATGAACAACTCATGTTTCAATACTATAGCGCGGGCGTTCAGGCCTGTTACCGCGGCCCCAGGCTTTTCGATACGGAAAAAACCAAGCAAACCGTTCAATCCATGATTGCCTGGTACAAACAATATCGAAATATTCTCAACGCTGATATCATTCATCTGAGAAGAGCCGATGGGAGAGATTGGGATGGTTGGCTTCATTTAAACCCAAATGCATCCATCGACAAGGCTTCTGTAGAACCAAGAGGAATGTTGGTACTGTTCAATCCTACAGAGGAAACCATAAAACGAAAAATTCGAGTGCCGCTTTACTATGGCGGAATGAATCAAAGTGCAACCTTTAAAGAAAAGGACGGAAAAACCATTAAACTATCACTCAATAATCAGCAGGAAGCAGCATTGGAATTCACCATACCCGCTCGCGGCTACACCTGGTATGCTATTAATTAACAAACCCTACATGAAACATTCACTGATACTGGCCATCATCCTGACATTTTTCTCTTGCCGTCAGGAAGAAAAATCAAACATTAATTCAGAAGCCATCACTTTCCAGTCAGACCTTAATTTTCTTAAAAAACATCTTAGCGAAGTGGTGGTCCTTGGTGATAGCCTGGGGGGAATCGTTGTGGTTTCACCGCAGTTTCAGGCAAGGGTCATGACAAGCAGTGCCGAAGGAATGACAGGAAAAAGTTTTGGTTGGATCAACCATGAACTTATTGCCTCAGGAAAAATTCAACCTCATATTCATGCGGTTGGCGGAGAGGAGCGATTCTGGTTGGGTCCGGAGGGGGGTCAGTTTGGTTTTTATTTCAAACCAGGCGCGCCGTTTGATTTTGAAAACTGGCAGGTGCCGGCTGCTTTGGATACGGAACCATTTAACCTAATTGAACAATCAAAAACATCAGCCACCTTCGGACGAAGGATGTCTCTTGAAAACTATTCCGGAAACAAATTTGAGCTGGAGGTAAAAAGAAAAGTAGAAGTGCTGAGCAAGGCTTCACTTGACAGCATCATTGGTGAAGCCGTGGATTCGAAAGTCAAATGGGTAGCGTATCGCACCACCAATGAAATCAAAAATATTGGCAGCAATCCATGGACTCGGGAGGGCGGACTTCCTTCCATTTGGATATTAAGCATGTTGAACTCCGCTCCTGAAACAATGGTAGGTATTCCCTATATGAAGTCTGCGCCACAGGATCTAAGTCCTGTAAACGACAGCTACTTTGGCAAAGTACCATCCGACAGACTGAAGGTATCGGATAGCCTGGTCGTTTTTAAAGCAGATGGAAATTATCGAAGTAAAGTAGGCATTGCACCCCGGGCCTCTTTTCCCATCATGACCAGTTTCGATTCTGATGCCAGTCTGCTGACCCTGGCATGCTTTGATTTACCGGGAGGGGATAAACCATACGTCAACTCTACTTGGGAAATCCAATCCAAGCCTTTTGGAGGCGATGCGGTAAATGCTTACAACGACGGACCTAATGACACCGGAACACAAATGGGAAAGTTTTATGAATTGGAGAGCTCTTCGCCTGGCGCGGAGTTGAAGCCTGGAGAGGTTCTTCAACACCGACACACCACCATTCATTTCACGGGTGAAAAAGAAATGCTTGAGAAAATCCTGAAAAAAACAACCGGACTTTCACTCCAGCAGATTTCGCTTCCGTAGCAAAACTGCACAATTTATAGCCCAACAAATGGTTGTTGTATGGCTCTGGATCTGCCACTACCGAGTAGACATCGAATATCATTCGTTTGCGTAAATTTTTTTGCCTTCGGTCATATCCTATAACAACCTCAGAAGGTATTATTGCGCAAAAATTCCATGGCAAAATTAACAGCAGCCAAAAAGACCCCTGCAGCAGTTCCTGCAGAAAAAAAACAGGTCAAAGTCGCATCTAAAGCAAAATCGTCCCCCAATGGCAGTGCACTTTCTATTGAAAAAGCCTGTGAATCATCTCTTGAGTTGCTGAGAAAATTAGACCTTGAGCCAGGCCTTCAGGCCGATATACAATGGTGTCTGGGAAGCTACCGCGCAGATGGAAATCCCATTGGATTGTTTCAGATGGCTGAAAGAGCATTGGCAGTTTTCGAAAGGGAGAAGGCAGCCAAAAACAAAGGTGTTTCAACGAAAATAATTGGTGAGCTGGCGAAAGCCCTCAAGCCGTAAGCTTCGACTTTATATTAACTGTGTTGCGCTCTTCACCGAACCGGTGTATTGGGCACAATCCACTCCAAAGCGTTTAAGAAAATCAACTCCCTCATCGTTGGGGAGTCCCTTGTAGTGAGCATAGGAATTAAGGTAGACCACCTTTTTAATGCCCATCGTAAAAATGATGCGCGCACAAGCCAGGCAAGGTGAAAGCGTGAGATAAAGTGTTGAGCCTTCCACGGTCATATTATTTTTCACAGCATACAAGATGGCATTCTGTTCGGCATGAATTGCTAAAGAGCATCCGCCTTTTGAATCGGAGGGACATCCTTTGCCAGGCCATTCTTCATCACAATTGTGGGTTCCGGATGGCGGACCATTATAGCCGATTGAAATAATCCGTGTATCCCTGGTGAGCACAGCCCCAACATTTCGCTTGATGCAATGTGACCTTTTGGCAAGGTTCACTGCCAATTCCATATAAATATCCTCGAATGCGGGTCTTTGTGACATTTTTCAAAGGTAGAAAATCAGCACCAATGATGACTTTGATTTTCAGGATACCGTCACCAATTTTACCGTCATGCGCCAACTGGTCCTTGCCTGCCTTCTATTATTAGTCATCCACCATGGCTATGGCCAATATCAACAACCAGACAGCGAAGCCCTGGAGCAACTCAATGGATTTAAAACCATAAAACTCAATACTCCCGTCGATAGCGTAAAAGGTGCAGTATTTCGCAAAAGCCTTCTCGAGAAAAAACTTTTTGAAGCCAATTTATATCAAGTCAGTGATGAAAATCTTAACACCATTGGCGGCGTAAGGGTCGATCGGATCCAAATTAAATCCTATAAAAATCTTGTTTACCAGATTGAGGTCCTCACCGATAAAAATCCGGAATTGATGAAAGGCCTAGAGCGGGCGCTAGGAAAACCATCCTTCAGCGTGCGCACCAACCTATACAGCTGGCGGGCCAAAAGCCTATACCTGACTTTCGGTACCTATGGAAAGAATCAGATCAGACTCGTTTACCATTCCTATCCGGTTTACAAAATGATGGCCGGAGAAAAAGGTAAACGAATTGAAGAAATCGCAGAGGATTTCTAAGCTACTTACTCGCTAACCTTACTACTCGCGATCCTGTAGAGGATTACTCCCATCAAGGTGAAGAATAAAGCACCAAGCAATTGATAACCTCCAACGCCCAGGGCATGAACAAGGGTCTCCTCCAGGCTAACTTTTTTCAATGCGTTGAAAATATTATCGTTGATGGACAGCAAGGCGACAATCACGCCTGCAATTGCACCGCCGGCAATTAAACCAGTGGCAAAAAGACTTCCACGTCCAAGATCGTCTTCTTCCTTTTTCTCTCCCGCCTTTTCAGAACGCCAGTCGATCAGGCCTTTTATTGCACCACCGATAAAAATAGGGAGTGTTGTGGCCAATGGAAGATAAAGTCCGATGGCAAATGCCAACGCTTTGATGTTGCAAAGCTCAATCATAATGGCAATAAATACACCCACCATCACATATTGCCAATCCAGATTAAAGGACAGAATACCTTTCAACAACGTTGCCATCAGCGTTGCCTGAGGTGCAGGGAAACGCTCACTGCCAATGGCATGGGTAATGCCTTGTGCAGCCATATCTGCAGTAGGGATATCCAACGCCTGAACGACAAGACCAATGGCCAGGGATGAGACCAGTGCACCAATAAACAATGAAATTTGCTGATACCTAGGTGTGGCTCCAACAATATAACCGGTTTTCAAATCCTGTGAAGTTGCGCCCGCATTCGCAGCTGCAATACAAATCATCCCACCAACAACCAGGGCAAGGGGCTCGTAAAATTTCCCGGTCCAACCTACTGCAGTAAAAATTAAACAAGTACCCATCAAAGTTGCGATGGTCATTCCTGAAATAGGGCTGTTGCTGGAGCCTACCAGACCAACAATACGACTGGCCACGGTAACGAAGAAGAAACCAAACACAATAACCAAAACACCAATGAGCAGGGATTGGAAAAATCCATCGCCCGGAATTCGTGGCATCAATGCAAGAACCGCTATGAGCACCAAACTACCAATGATCACCACTTTGAAAGAGAGGTCCCTTTCAGTGCGTAAAACTGAATCTGACCCCTTTTCCTTGAGTGAATCCACACTTTCACGAAATGACTTGACAATCGTTGGAAGGGTTTTGATCAATGTGATAAATCCACCGGCGGCAACAGCACCGGCACCAATTTGTCTGATGTAAGCGAAATAAATGGCTGAAGCAGGATTGGCAAATGTTTTCGTGGCAGGATCCCAGCCACCTCTTCCACCGGCGACATCAAGTCCACCCAGGTAACCGAGCTTGGTAAGCTGTGTGGCAATCAAAACCGGATCGACCAGCGTTGCCAGCAGTGGAATAACTGCCCACCAGGCAAGCACTGATCCCGCAACAAGCACTCCCGCAATACGTGGCCCAATAATATACCCTACCCCCATGTACTCCGGCGTAATCTCTCCGTTGATGGTTGCCGACGGCCAGAATTTATTCAGTCGGTCCGTGACCCACGCAGGCGTCTCTGCAATCACATGAAAAACTTTTTGAAGGGCAGCATACGCCAACGAGAATCCCATACCCAGGAAAGCTGTTTTTGCAAACACTCCTCCCTTTTCACCAGCCTGCAGCACTGATCCACACGCCGTTCCTTCCGGATAAGGAAGCACCCCATGTTCTTTCACAATCAGGGAACGACGTAATGGAATCATCATTAACGTCCCAAGGATTCCACCGAAAGATGCCAGGGTCAGGATGGTTAAATAATTGAAATAGTCAGCACCAACACTTTTACCGTCATCACCGGAGCTCAGAAAAAGAAATCCTGGCAATGTAAAGGCCACTCCAGCAGCAATGGATTCACCTGCAGAGCCGGTTGTTTGAATGATGTTATTCTCTAAAATGGTCGTGCCGAGGTACCTTCTGCCAATGGTAATAGCGATCACCGCAATCGGAATGGAAGCAGATACCGTTAAACCTGCTTTCAAGGCAAGGTAAACCGTAGAACATCCAAATAAGATTCCAAACAGGGAACCCAGGATAATTGACTTAACGGTGAATTCCGGAATCTGCTGTTCAGGAGAAATGTAAGGTCTGAATTTTTCCATAGCTATTATTTTTTTACAAGAAGGGCGTTATAAACAATCATAAGAAAAGTAAAGGATAGGCCAATGCCTGCAAGAATATACCACATCATGTGGGGCTCGGTGGACATATAACTGGCTCTTAGCCAATCGGCGAGTGGACCTGCTGTGAATGAACCCAATGCAACGGGCAAAAATGCAAACCCCATATAGGTCCCAACCTGATCTTTTGGTGCGAGAGAACTTACATAATCGTAGAATCGTGGTGCTTGCATGGCCTCACCAACGGCATAGACTGCAACCCCCGCAATAGCACCCATTACAGAGCCGGTCAGCGCAATGATGATCCAGGATAGACTTGCTATCAGAAATCCAGAAGTCATAGCGGTAAAAGAACTCCAACGCTTCACCAGTGCAGCGACCGGAACAGTAAGGAAAATAATGGCTATGGCATCCACGGTTTCCAGCAATTCAAAATCACTGAAATGCAGAACATCTTTTACATAGAAAGGAAAGGAATAAAAAATCTGCCAGAACATAGTCCAGAATCCGGAGAAGATCAGCAGAAATAGAATGAATCTGAAGTTTCCAAAAACCATTACCATATCAGAAAAAACTTTTGCGAAAGTTTTCTTTTCTGAAACAGATTCATTTGGCTTTGGTTCAGGAAAAAAGAAAATGGTTCCAAGGAACAACAATGCTGAGGTAAGCGCGGACATAAAAAGCACAAATTCAATTCCAAGATTTTTCCGAACCTGTAATGCGATGATCGGGCCGATGGCTCCACCGATGTTAACCAAGGTGTAATAAATGGAGAAACCGAGCGGACGGCTTTGATCATTGGTGGTTACAGCCACTGTTCCAACAATACAGGGTTTGATCAGTGACCCGCCAACTGCGGTGAGCACCAGCACCAGAATCATATAGGTCTTCTTGCCGATTGTTGAAGTGATTTCCTCACCCCAGGCAACACCGGCCAGACCAATCAAAAAGTACCCGATGGCAAAAATTCCAAAACAGGCAATTAATGTCTTACGGAAACCATAACGATCGACCAGTACGCCGGCGAGAATCGGTAGCGAATAAATCAAGCCGCTAAACAGACCGGTGAGTGTGCCAGCCTCATCCATTAGGCCTACTTTTTCTGCGAGATAAACAGCCAGAATAGCTTTTGAGCCGTAAAAAGCCAGTCGTTCAAACAACTCAAGAATGTTGGCCACCCAAAAAGATGGCATGAAACCCTCTCGTACAGACTGAAGCTTTGATGTTAGATTCATAGGTCTTTTTGACAGGATGAAGCAATCAAATTAGCCTTTTTGATTCACTTGAGCAATGCTGCCTTTAGCCGGATCCCGGAATCATTAGTTTTGCTGCCCTGAAGTCAGGACAGATTTTTAAACGCGCGCCTATTACAACCGCCTTATCATACATTCAACACCTGCAACAGCTCATAGCACTTGAGCGCAGGGCTGACCAGGAACAGTATCGGGAAAAGGTTACTCAACGCTCGCTATCACAGCGGGTTAAGGAAGGAACCACGTGGTATCCCGTCCGTCTTCGAAGGAGCTACATTGGTACAGGGGAAAGAAATATAATTGAGCTGGAGCGCACCAATTACCTGGATCAATCCCATGCCTTCCACAGCGGCAAAACCGTAAATATTTTTTCCAACCAGGATGGCAAACCTGAAAAGCAGCATACGGGCGGTGTGGTGAATTATGTGCGGGACAACCTGATCACCATTACCATCAATGCAGATGATTTACCTGACTGGATTGACGATAAATTATTGGGCATCGACGTGATGTTTGATGAGCAGACCTACCGTGAAATGGACCACGCATTAAAAACGATGGCCAAAGCTGAAGACAACCGACTTGCTGTTCTTCGCGATATTCTTGCAGGAAATGATACTTTATCACGTGGATCCACTAAGATGAGGCCTTTAGAAGAATTTTTACCCTCGGTTGAACGGGCAGGGAAAACCATTGAGTTACCGGAGGGATTGCTGAATGAACCACAGCAACATGCACTTAGGGTAGTTGAAAGCAATCCTTGTGTTTCACTTATTCACGGACCGCCCGGTACCGGAAAAACCACCACGTTGGTGGAAGCAATCATCAGAACGCTATTGAATGAAAATCAGGTTTTGGTTTGTGCACCAAGCAATGCAGCCATTGATCTCCTGGTCGAAAAACTTTCGGAACGTCGGGTTAACGTGGTACGGATTGGTCACCCGGCAAGGGTAACAGAAGGATCATTGAGTAAAACCCTTGATGCCAGAATTGCGGACCATCCCCAGTTCAGTGAATTGAGAAGAATGAGAAAACGGATGGAGGAGCTGCGCAACCGGGCTTTTAAATTCAAGCGGACCTATGGTTTTTCTGAACGTGAAGAAAGAAGAATGTTGTTGGAGGAGTCCCGGATGCTTCGATCCGATGCAGATCTACTTGAGTTTCATATTGTAAATGATCTCCTCCAAAAAGCAGAGGCAATTTGTTGTACACTCACCGGTGCCTCACATTATGTTTTGAAGGGTAAAAAATTTCGTACCGTTTTTATTGATGAGGCGGGGCAGGCGCTGGAGCCGGCCTGTTGGATACCATTGTTGAAGGGAGAGCGACTGGTCATGGCCGGTGATCATTGTCAGCTGCCTCCAACAGTAAAATCAAGGGAGGCCTCATTGGCAGGCCTCTCCCACACTTTGTTTGAAAGGTGCATGGAGCGTTTTCCTGAAGCAGCCGCCATGTTGGAAGTTCAATACCGTATGAACGCAGAAATCATGGCGTTCCCCTCGCAATGGTTCTACAGCGGAAAACTCAAGGCACATGAATCTGTGGCGACGGCGCTGCTTCGACCGAGTGACACACCGATGGAATTTATTGATACGGCCGGTGCCGGATTTTCTGAATTAAAGGATCCGGAAACCTTGAGTCGGTATAATGAAGAGGAGGCTGCATTGGCGATTAGATTGGCAGAACAAATGACGGAGGAAATTGGAATAGAGCAGTGGCTTGAAGAGGGGCTCAGCATGGGTATTATTACACCCTATTCTGCGCAGGTGGAACGTATTAAACAGAAGGCAGAATCCTCAGGCGTATTGGATCCACTGCACAAATTGGTTTCGATCAATACTGTTGATGCCTTCCAGGGACAGGAACGCGACATCATTATCATCTCCTTCGTTCGAAGCAACGATCAGGCAGAAGTGGGTTTTTTGGGAGACATCAGAAGAACCAATGTGGCGATGACCAGGGCGAGAAAAAAACTTATCATGATAGGCGACAGTGCGACGCTTGGCGCCCATCCGTTTTACGAAAAAATGATCTCTTATTTTCAGGAAGCAGGCTTTTACAAAAGCTTCTTTGAAGTTTGAGATGGTTAATTAGCTGGTTTCGAAACTCAATTTCGATCAACTCTGCACATCCGAATGTGCATTTTTAATATTTTTTGCACATCCGAATGTGCAATTTTTTTAAGCCCTGAATGGATCCTATTGGTAGAGGTCGGTATTCCTTAAGCCATTAAAACTTGAAAATTGATTGGGGACGCGAACTACTCAATTAAAAAAATCACATCAGTCGAACCCGCAACAGATACCTATCAGAAGTGGTGAAAAGATATTTTCCATCGGCCGATAAAGCACAATTTGCTGTCGCCTCCGGAATAAATACCCTGCCCAGGGGTTTACCCTGTGCATTTAAAATCCATACACCTCCAGGTCCAGTGGCAAAAATATTTCCCCTGGAATCAACCTTCAGTCCGTCGGGCGCACCCTTCAATCCTTCCTTCCAAGGTGTACTGAAAAAGATTCGTGCTTCCGTTAAGGAGTCGCCTGCAATGGTATAAGCACTCCAATGTGCATCCTTTCCTTCTGAATTGGCAACATACAGCGTACGCTGATCCGGACTGAGTCCAATTCCGTTTGGCCTAGGGATGGTATCTGTTAACAAGATTAACGTACCATCCGTCTTCAACTTGTAAACACCCTGAAATGGTGTCTCTTTTTCCGGATCATTGACATTGCCAGGCAATCCATAAGGCGGATCGGTGAAATATAAATTTCCTTCCCTGTCGAACACCGCATCGTTCGGGCTATTGATTCGCTTACCCTCCCAGCGATCCACCAGCGTACGAAAATCAGGTTTCGGATCGGTCAAGGATGATTCCATCACAGCCATACGTCTATCACCATGCTGACAAAGTACCAACTGCCCATCAGCATTCAACAACAATCCGTTGGAACCTGGCTCCTTGCCCTTGAAATCACTTCCTGTAAATCCAGATGGTTTCAAATAAAGCTCTACACCCTTCTCCTCTGTCCACTTCATTATTGCATTGTTGGGGATATCTGAAAACAGTAACATTTTATGTTCTTCTACCCACAACGGTCCCTCCGACCACTCGTAGCCCTCACCCAGGATTTCTGGTAAGGTTTCCGAGGAGATAATTTCATCCAGCGCCGGATCAAATCGTTCAACATAACCCAGTGTACGAACCTCAGGCCTCTGACACGCTGCCAGCACAAGCAAACCAATGGTTGCCGGTAAAAAAGAAGCAATCCGCATCAGGCAAAATATTTGGTAACTCCAGGTATAGCGACAGGATAAAAACCATTTCCATCCGGAAGAACTGGCGGCATAGCATTCCAATCAAAAACACTAGGCATAATGTTGATGCCACTGTTGATGGCCTTTTCCCACTCAATCATTTCACCAGAATAAGTTGCCATCCGCCCTAAAATAGATGTCATGGTACTCTTAGCGCCATTTTCAGCATCGGTAAACTTGAATGAGCCCTTGGCAATGGCCTCAAAAAGCTCATCATGTTCAGTCTGATAAGGATTGTTCTCCTTTGACTTATCGAATTGATGGATGGTCTTTCCGCTTCGATCGGTCATGCGTGCAGCCCCAAATGCAATTGATCCTTTCGTTCCTTGTATGAACTCATCTACCTTACTCATGGTTCCTTTGATGTGCCGGCATTGGCTGTTCAGAATGGAACCATCAGCGTAATGGAATTCCACATAATGGTGATCGAAGATTTCACCGTATTCTTTTCCCTTGCGAACCTCTCGCCCACCCATACCCTGGGCTTTAACAGGATACTCACCCTTAAACCAGTTAATTACATCGATATTATGAATGTGCTGTTCGGTGATGTGGTCTCCACAGAGCCAGTTGAAGTAATACCAGTTTCGCATTTGGTATTCCATTTCAGTTTGTCCGGATGTTCTTGGGTTCACCCAAACACCTTCATTGTTCCACCATGCCTGGGCAGAAACAAAATCACCGATCAGGCCTTCTTTATACTTAGCATACAGTTCACGATAAGAGTTTTGATAGTGGCGCTGAAGTCCAACCACAACATTTAACTTTTTCTTTTTGGCAACTTCGGCGGCATCCAGAACTTTTTTTATGCCTGCAGGATCGGTGGCCACCGGCTTTTCCATGAATACATGCTTGCCTTGTCTCACTGCTTCCTCAAAATGAATTGGACGAAAGCCCGGAGGGGTCGTCAGAATTACCACGTCAGCCAGAGCGATGGCATTTTTATAGCCATCAAATCCGGTAAATTTATTGGCCTCAGGAACCTGGACCCTCGCCTTTATATTTCCACCTTTCCCCGACCAATCCGAAAGGTCGTCCTGCATAAGATTTTTGTAACAATCATCCAGACGATCCCTGAAGGCATCCGCCATCGCAACAAGTTTCACATTTTGTGTGGTAAGCAAAGCTTGCATGGCTGCACCGGTTCCCCTGCCACCACATCCGACCAACGCAATCTTTATAGCGTCATCAACAGACACGTTAAACATACCAGCCATCGCGGGCATGGTTATGACGGTCCCTGCAGCAAGCGCAGTTTGTTTAACAAATTTTCTTCTGGAATGGTGAAGGTTCTGGTTCATAGGTTTTCTGAATAATGGTGTCTTTAAATATAGCCCATTGAGCAGACATTGAAAACCGGCTTTAATACCAACCCAATTAAAATTTAACTGATGCCTCAATTTCGTTGGACAAAAAACGCAACAAATCGCAGGAATAACCGTTTCCTATTCCGATTTGTCCCACATTACCTTTGCACAGGTATGATTAAAATTAAGCTCATTCCATCAGCGGCAATTACAGCCCTTCTTTTCTCAACCTTATTGGTTTCATGCTCCGATGCCGATTCGGTGCCCTTTGGAAACCCGGAGGACTTAAGTGAGGAAGCTAAAAGTTTCTTTAGTATGCGTAATGGAGCAGCGAAATCGATGGGGGCGGCAGGAACATCTGCCATTAATAAGTCCTTTCAGTCTACCATTGAATCTATCGGTGGCTCAGGAGTGCTGACCTTCGGTAAATTAGAAGACTCAACCCTGGTGTCCAGTCCAATACCTTGGTCAACCTGCGCCAAAATCACCCAATCCGATAATCCCGATGGAAGCACCACCTATTCCACAGATTACGGAACAGGTTGCAAAGAGGGTTACGGAGATTATACTTATCTGATGTGTGGAAAATTCGTCTACACCTGGAAGTACACCGAATCAAGATCGGGGAGCGAAATCAAAACATCTTATTTTTCAAAGAATCGAAGCGATGGCTACGGTGGTGAATACTATTATGAGGGTGATACCATCCGCTGGAAGACCAACGGACGCTCAACCTATAATGGTGAATCAAAATACGATACCGCCAGGCAGACTTTTTCAGGAAAATATGCCTATTCCGATACCTCAGACTATACCTACAACGGCATTGAATATCGTTACAAGTCTATCGGCACTTCGTCCTACGACGAAAAAAAGTCTATTACCCTGACCAACATCTACGAATACCAGACCCTAAAGGAATTCTACAAGTCTACAGTAGTCAAACCTTTGGTATCGGATTACAGTTGCTATGGTCCAGTTACCATTGCCAAAGCGGAAGCTAGCATGTGGTGGCCTAACTATGTTTCAGGAAAGGAAATAATAGAGTACGATAAAAACGGAAAATCTGGAAAATTTGAAATCGATTACGGTAATGGGGAATGTGATGCCATCGTAATCATTTATGAAAATGGTAGTGCCTATAAAATTGATCTTTCAAAAGACTATACACTTTTTACCAGAGGCTAAATTTTATCAATTAACTCTGGTGTACTTCCAAGATAACGCCAGTCAAGTAATCTCACCTACACATATATTTACCCACCACAAGAGCGGCAGATTTTCTAGCCAGGACTTTTAAATCCGTGCTAGGACTTTAAAATTGACTCCAATTCAAAGGGATATTCAGGGATGGCTCCCCTGCTCGATGCAACAAATGCACCAACCCTATTGGCGACACGAGCAGCCTCCAGCACATTGCCCGTTAACAGATAACGTGTCAAAAATGCTGCACTGAAGGAATCACCTGCACCAATAGCATCTACTACCTGAACTGAAACACCAGGGACTTCAAAGAATTCACCTTCATGATAAACATAACATCCTTTTTCGGCCGCTGTGATGACAATGGTTTCTACTTCAAACTTTGAGGAAATTTTTGCCGAAAACTCCGTGGGAGAAAGGATCTTATCGAAGTACATCATTGACAATACCTCAGCCTCATGCTCGTTGACTTTAAATATCGAGGCTTGTTGAAGTGACCAGGAAATTATCTCCTTAGTATAAAATTGCTTCCGAAGATTGATATCATAAAAAATATGACGAAAGGAAAGCGTGCGAACCAATTGCCTAAGAGCGGCTCGGCTAACCTCACCCCGTTGAGCAAGTGTACCGAAATAAAAAACATCAAAATCTCCCCCCAACAATCTCGCAGATTCAGGCAATGGTATGTGATCAAAAGCCACTTTTTCATGAATGGTGTAATCTGGCTGTCCATTCTCCAAAAAAACATCTACAGTTCCAGTCTTATACGGTTCAAGTTGACAAACCATGGAAGTACCAACCTGTAATGATTCAACTTGCGACAGGGCATCAGTACCAAGGTTATCGTTGCCAACAGCCGAAACGATCGCTGCCTCACCACCGCACTTTACGACATGCGCCGCAAAATTCAGTGGTGCACCCCCTAGGTGTGCTTTTCCTTCAATGATATCCCATAAAATTTCTCCAAACGAAAGCGCTTTCATAAATCACTATTTTATCCAAACCGATGAAATTGAACGGAGACTTGTACCGGCGTAAGTTGCGAAAACTTCAACCTTAGTCATCGGTTTTGTTGGAAAGAACACGTCGGTCATCACCAAATCACCATCATTCACGAAAACTTCCACCGACGCAGCATCCAGAAAAATTTTCAAATTGTTTACCACCAGTCCATCCAATGGTCCGGAATGAACCGCAGGAAACTTTTCATTGAAGCCTACCGTTCCTGAATTGGTTCGATCGATAGAAACCTTACCTCCTCCAACCGAAACAATCAATTGCTCCTTTTTCTTATTGCTAAAAATGACCTTTATTTCTTTTCCTTCAAGTCCATTAACCTCTATCAAATTACCAGGCACCGACAGATTACTGGCGCCGGATATTGTCTGTGGCTGTCCAAACAACTGGCTCAACTCACTTACCGGACTGAATTTCAAAACAAAAGCTTCATCACGCTTGACAAGCCTGATCTCCCTCGGAATGGTAAGCGAACTCCTCCAACCCTGCTCTGGCACGGCATTGGCGTACTGCCAATTGCTCATCCAGCCAATAAACAATTTCCGTCCATCACTTTCAGAAACTCCAGACCAGGTCACACCGGCATAATTGTCGGCACCAAAATCAATCCAGCGGGTAACCGTATCCTGCGGCACAAATCGCATGCCGTCGAAATCCCCAACAAAATATTGAGTAGCCGATCCACCTTGTGGCCCACCGGGATTGATGCTGACCAGTAGCACCCACTTGGTGTTGCCACTTTCGTCGCTAAGCGTAAAAAGATCAGGGCATTCCCAAACGCCTCCGTGGGCACCAAGATCCTTTCCAAATTCAGAAAGCTTCTCCCACCCCTTAAGGTCATTGGATTTAAAAAATTCGACATGGTCTTTAACCGCAAGGGCCATCAACCAAACATTTTCACTTTCCCAACGGAATATTTTTGGATCGCGGAAGTCACGGATTCCAGGATTTTTTATGACAGGATTGCTGATGTACTTACTCCACGATTTTCCTGAATCCAAACTATACGCAATGGCCTGGGATTGGAAATCATTTTTTCCTGCCTGCTCCCCTATAGGATTGTGGTAGGTAAACATTGCAACCAGAGGCGATTGACCCGCCGCGCCAAAACCGGAGGCATTGTTGTTGTCTACTACAGCACTTCCACTAAAAATAAAGCCTAATGAATCAGGGTAAAGCGCAATTGGCTTATGCTCCCAATTCAACAAATCGGTGGATATAGCATGTCCCCAATGCATCGGTCCCCATACCTTATCGTCGGGATAGTGTTGATAAAAAAGATGATAAACCCCTTCATGAAACACCAGTCCGTTGGGATCGTTCATCCAACCGGAAACCGGAGAAAAATGATATTGATTACGAAGCGGCTCCTTGAACAGGTAACTTCTGCGCTTTTCAAACTCAGGACCACAGGATGAAAGCACGGCCACCAAGAGTGGAAAAATAAAAAATCCTGAATTGCATTTTGATGTCATGGTGCGTAAAGGGTTCGGAAAGGTAACAGGTCAGGAAATTACCTCAAAATGCCTGTCAGGACATGGGAGCCGGAGGAACAAAAAAGTATCTTTGAACAGCCTCCGTCGGCCAACACAAAATGAAAACATCACGTCGTAAATTCCTGAGTAAAGTAGGTGCTGTCACCCTCACCGGTGCAGCAGTAACCAACACTTCTTTTTCAGCGCCCGCGCCAGGACCGGTGGTGATCTCCACCTGGAACTTCGGACTAGAAGCAAATGTTGAGGCGTGGAAGATCCTGAACAAGGGCGGAAGAGCGCTCGATGCTATTGAGGCGGGTGCCAGAGTACCTGAGGCCGATCCAAAAAACACTACTGTAGGCTATGGCGGTGCGCCGGACAGGGAAGGAATTGTTACGCTGGATGCCTGTATTATGGATGAAAAGGGTGGCTGCGGTTCAGTTGTTTTTTTAGAAGGAATCAAACATCCCATTTCGGTTGCAAGGCTTGTAATGGAGAAAACACCCCATGTGATGCTAGCGGGTGAGGGCGCACAACAATTCGCCATTGCAAACGGTTTTAAAAAAGAAAAGCTGCTCACCAAAGAATCAGAGGCCGCTTACAAGGAGTGGCTTAAAAAATCAAAGTATGAGCCGATTGTGAATATCGAAAACCATGATACAATAGGTATTCTGGCGCTCGATGCAGCTGGAAATCTGTCCGGCGGCTGTACCACCTCAGGCATGGCCTACAAAATGCGTGGACGCATCGGCGACTCACCCATCATCGGTGCAGGACTTTTTGTGGACAACGAAGTTGGTGCTGCAACGGCTACCGGTGTTGGTGAAGAAGTTATCCGTGTTGCCGGAAGTCATCTGGTGGTTGAACTTATGCGGCAGGGTTATAGCCCGGAAGATGCCTGCAAAGAGGCTGTAACCAGAATCGTCAAAAAAAATCCAGACAAGTCGAAACAGATTCAGGTTGGATTTTTAGCACTTCACCGGAATGGAAGTTTTGGTGCCTATTGTTTGCAACCCGGTTTTAATTATGCTGTTTACAATGGTGATGGAAACAGACTTTTTGATTCAGGGAGTCACTACAAAGGATAAGGATGAACAAGAGCATTATTCTGGAAAATGCGGTGTTTAATCTTGAGTCGGCACTCAATGCTCAATTGGCTGGCGCGGATCGGATTGAACTGTGTGACAATCCTGCAGAGGGAGGTACCACACCTTCATTTGGCGTGCTTGAAAGAGCAAGAAAACTTCTCAACATTGATGTGTTTGCAATGATTCGTCCAAGGGGCGGGGATTTTGTTTACTCCGACTACGAGTTTGAAGCCATGAAAGCAGATATCATGACCTGTAAAAGACTGGGTATGGATGGCGTGGTTTTAGGAATTCTAAGAAGCGATGGATCTATGGATACCGACCGATGCAAGGAACTCATTCAGGTAGCCAGTCCAATGCCGGTAACTTGTCACCGTGCCTTTGATTTAACTCCTCATGCAGAGGCAGCACTCCATGATTGTATTCAGGCTGGCTTCAGTCGGATTTTAACTTCGGGTAGAGCGGCGACCGCAGAGGATGGAATTGAAACCCTTCGTGGGTTGGTAAAATTGGCTGATGGAAACATCGTAATTATGGCGGGTGTTGGCGTGCATGCCGGGAATGTAAAAAAGATTGTGGAGGAGACAGGTGTTTCAGAAATTCATTTTTCTGCACGTACCTACAGAGACTCAGATGCTGAGCGACACAACCATAGAATTTCACTTTTAGATCAACTGCCTTCAGATTCAGGCGTTTTTATTTGTGATCCTGAAAAAATCAAAGCCGTCAGGAAAGCACTTGAAACAAATTGATTGGGGCGCAACCCTGCTTAAGGTGATTTTATACAAAAAGCTATATTTGCGTCCTCTTAGGGGTCATAGCTCAGCTGGCTAGAGTGCTACAATGGCATTGTAGAGGTCGTGGGTTCGACTCCCACTGGCTCCACTAAAATCCGACAAGAACCTGTCGGATTTTTTTATTCCGGAATTTCAAGACGACGGGCCATTCGAAATTTTTTGCGGTAGTAGTCGGAGTCTAAACTGGACTCCGTTACACCCGAACTAACCGAGGCATGAATAAATTTTACTTTTTTACCTGAAAGCACATCACTAACCAGACCCACGTGACTTATTTTTCTACGCTTTTCAGTGAGCGCAAAGAAAACCAGGTCTCCCGGCTTAATTTTTTTCAATCTGATTTTTTTGCCCACCGTCATTTGCTCTTCGGTGGTGCGCGGCAGTTGGATGTTGATCTTACGAAACGCGTTGACCATTAATCCGGAGCAATCAATTCCCTTTCGGTTGTTGCCTCCCCACTGGTAAGGTACTCCGGAATAACTTTTGGCCTCCTTTATCAGGGTCTCCAAAGGAGATAGCCGGGATTGCCGGAGCGCGGAACATGAGCTCAAAAAGACAAGCAGAAGTAGAAGTGGAATCCACCTCCAAATCCCTAAATGATTAAATTCGCGCTCCCGTTTCACCGGGTTAAAAATAACCATTCATGAGCGGTATTTCAGAAGCCATAAAGGATACAGTTGTTCCGGAAACGATTGTTAGCCAATTGCAGGCCATCATCGGAAAGGACTATGTAATCGTCGATGAAGGCGGAAAAGGCGATTATGCGCACGATAAAACGGAGGATTACTTCTTCATGCCTGATGTGGTGGTGAAACCAGGCTCTGCGCTGGAGGTTAGCGCCATCCTGAAACTCTGCAATGAGCAACGCATTCCCGTTACCCCCAGAGGCGCCGGTACTGGCCTGGCTGGCTCAGCACTTCCTATTAAAAGAGGTGTTGTCCTGTCCATGGAACGCTTCAATAAAATCCTGGCTATAGATGAATTAAACCTGCAGGCCACTGTTGAGCCAGGCGTCATAACCGAAGTATTTCAAAATGCCGTAAAGGAAAAAGGGCTCTTTTATCCGCCGGATCCTGCAAGTCGCGGATCTTGTTTTTTAGGAGGAAATCTTGCGCAAAATTCCGGTGGACCTAAAGCCGTCAAATATGGTGTTACAAGAGATTATGTGCTGAACCTTGAGGTCGTCCTGCCCAACGGAGAAATCATTTGGACCGCATCCAATGTTTTAAAAAACTCAACGGGTTACAACCTTACCCAACTCATGATTGGAAGCGAAGGAACCCTTGGTGTAATCACCAAAATCGTTTTCAAGCTAAAAGGCTTTCCTCAGAAAAACGTTCTGATGATGATTCCTTTCACCACGAACGAGGAAGCTTGTAAAGCCATTGCAGCCATTTTTGTTGCCGGGGTATCCCCGTCCGGTATGGAATTTTTTGAACGGGAGGCCGCCCTGCACACCTTCGATTATTGTGTGAAAGTCTTGAACAGTCCAGTCACCACCACCCTACCAGACGGTATGAATGCGTTTTTGCTGGTTGAGCTGGACGGTAACGATGAGGAGGTTCTGATGCGCGATGCTGAACGGGTCATGGGAGTGGTAGAAAAATTTCAGTGTGGCGAAGTGTTGTTCGCAGAAAGCGCAGCGCAGAAGGAGGAGCTTTGGAAAATCAGAAAAAATATTTCACCGGCAGTTAATTGGTACACCCTAACCAAATCCGATGATGTGGTAGTACCCAGAGCCAACCTGCCTAAACTCATCAACGGAATCAAAGAAATTGGCAAGCAATATGGTTTCAATACGGTTTGCTTCGGTCACTTAGGTGATGGAAACCTTCACGTGAACATCCTTAAAGAAAACATCAACGATCATGATTGGGAAACGAAAATCCCTGATGGCATCGGAGAGATTTTCAAACTTACGGTAAGTCTTGGCGGTACGCTATCCGGGGAGCATGGAATTGGCATCGCGAAGAAGCCCTATATGTCCATTGCACTGGGTGAAATGAACCTAGAGCTCATGAGGGGCATCAAAAAAGTATTTGACCCCAATGGAATTCTGAATCCCGGCAAAATTTTCTAAAGTTGGTCCGACACCTCTCCTTTTCAGCCATAGGTTCAGCCGCTTTTTTGGTGGTGACACTGGTTGTGGCGAAAATTTTTGGAACCGGGATCCAGGTTGAGGGGTTTACTGCGGCCCTGAATTCAGGGAATTTATTGCGCACCATTCTCACTGATGCAACCATTCTTGGAGCCGTTTCGGGCGGACTTGCCAGTATGGTGTTCAGAAAAAGCATGAACCACCGGGTTTATACATTGGTCACCATTATCCTGCTATTGATATTTTTTGAATTTGTGTTGGTTAGTATTTTCTAACCTGCCGGGTTTGTCCTTCTGAAAAAAGGCAGCTACTTTTATTACTTCAAGAAATCCTAAAAACATGAAAAAATTGTTGATTCTGTTGCCATGCCTGTGGCTGGCCGTATCAGGTTGTAAACCCAAGGAGGAGTCTACCGTTGTGGAAACACCTGAATTAAACACCCTTACCGCTGAACAGGAAGCGGATGGCTGGAAATTGCTGTTCGATGGCAAAACCATGGATGGATGGCGTGCCTATAAAAATGCGGACATTGATTGCTGGGACGTTCAGGACAATGCACTTCATTGTAAAAATCCTGAAGCAGGGACCAAAAGAGGTGACATCCTCACAGCCGGACAATACGAAAACTATGAATTGGTATTTGAATGGAAAATTTCTCCCGGTGGAAACAGCGGTGTAATCTACCGCGCCAGTGAAGAATTTGATGCACCCTATTACTCAGGGCCGGAATATCAGGTGATCGATAATACCGGTTATGAAGGTGGATTAACTGAACTTCAAAAGGCCGCCTCCAATTATGATATGCACGCCGCTGGCGATCAGGCTGTAAAACCTGCAGGAGAATGGAATGAAGGAAAAATTATTGTTAACGGAGCCCATTGCGAACATTGGCTAAATGGCGTGAAGGTTGTTGACTACGAATTTGGTTCTGAGGACTGGCAGAAAAGAAAGGATGCCAGCAAATGGAAGGACGTTGCCGGTTATGGCAAAACCTCCCTTGGCCACATCGATCTTCAGGATCACGGCCACGAAGTGTGGTACCGCAACATTCGGATCAAATCACTTTGAACATCCAGCGATAAACGGAATCCTGAAAACATAAAATCCCGCTTAAGCGGGATTTTTTTTATTGCTTTTTCTGCTCTTTGGCCCAGGCGTCACGCAGCGTAACGGTCCGGTTAAACACCGGGCTTCCTGGCGTGGAGTCAGGATCTGGCGTAAAATAACCCATTCGTAAAAATTGAAATTTTTCGCCGGGCTGTGCACCCGCCAGTGACGGCTCCGCCATGACCTTTTGTATCCGCAAGGAATCGGGATTCAAATGCTCACGAAAATCGCCCTCTATGGTTGAAGGATCTTCTACCCTGAAGAGTCGATCGTATAACCTGACCTCTGCGTTTAGCGCATGTGCTGCACTCACCCAATGAATCACACCCTTTACTTGTAAGCCGGAGGTATCCGATCCACTCCTGCTCTCCTTGATATATTCCACATGAACCTCTGTCACATTACCTGCATCATCTTTTTTGAACCCAGTGCATTTCACGATGTAGGCATGTTTAAGACGAACCATCTGCCCGGGAGAAAGTCGGAAATATTTCTTTGGCGGCTCCTCCATAAAGTCTTCCCGCTCAATAAAAATTTCTTTTGAAAAAGGGATGTTGCGGTGACCAACATCAGGGTTTTCGGGATTGTTTTCACCAGATAACATCTCTGTATCGGGTCCATTCCAGTTTTGAACCACCACACGGATCGGATCAAAAACCACCATTCGCCTGGAGGCTATACGATTGAGGTGCTCTCGGACACAAAATTCCAATAAGCCAACATCAATGAGATTTTCCCTCCTTGCTACGCCGATTTTATCACAAAAATCACGGATGCTTTCCGGTGTAAAGCCCCGACGGCGCATGGCACTGATGGTCGGCATGCGTGGATCATCCCAGCCATTTACAAATTTCTCCTGAACGAGCTGCAGAAGTTTGCGCTTGCTCATAACCGTATAGGTTACGTTCAACCGCGCGAATTCATACTGCCTGGAAGGAAATATTTCCAAATGCTTGATTAGCCAATCGTAAAGCTCACGGTGCGGGACGAATTCCAGGGTACAAATGCTGTGCGTGATTTTTTCAATGGAGTCACTCTGACCATGGGCAAAATCATACATCGGATAGATACACCAGGCATCGCCGGTGCGGTGGTGGTGCGCATGTTTGATCCGGTAAATCACAGGATCACGCATCAACATATTCGGACTGGCCAAATCTCCTTTTACCCGCAGAACCTTTTCGTGGTCCTTAAACTTCCCCGCCCGCATACCACGAAAGAGCATCAAATTCTCTTCGGGACTTCGCTGACGGTATTGGTTTGATTTACCGGCCTGGGTAGGTGTTCCCTTTTCTTCAGCGATTTGCTCGCTTGTGCTGTCATCTACATAGGCCAAGCCCTTCTCAATAAGTTTCTCAGCAAAACCGTACAACTGCTCAAAATAATCAGAAGCATAAAGCTCCTCAGACCAATTGAATCCCAACCAACGAACATCCGCTTTAATGCTTTCAACATATTCGGTGTCTTCCGTTATAGGGTTGGTGTCATCAAAACGCAAATTGGTCTTGCCGCCATATTTCAGCGCCAAACCAAAATTCAAACAAATGCTTTTGGCATGACCGAGATGGAGATAGCCGTTGGGTTCAGGTGGAAATCGTGTGGCGATGGAGGTGTGCTTACCCGACTGAAGATCAGCCTCAATAATTTCCTCAATAAAATTCAAGCCTTTTTCTTCAGACATTCAGCTTATAAAAATTAAACGGCAAAGGTAACACTAATCGGTTTTCCCTAAGATATTCTTCATATGAATAAGATCCTCTTTTCGATCTACATCATTCAATACCGGAAGAAGGTGAACCGATAAACCAAGCTTTTCAGCATCAGTCCATGTTGATTTAAAGACGGATGAGTGACCCCAGCTTTTGTTGTGAAAAAGTTCGGGCTGAAGCTTCCTCATTCCAAGGAGATAATAACCTCCATCACTGGCTGGACCAACGACCAAATCATTCTCGGAAAGTCGGGCAAAAGCTTCCAACAAATGAGCGGTCCTCAATTCCGGACAGTCGGTACCAATGATGACCACTGCATCAGCTCCTCCTTGGAACTCTTGCGTGAATGCATTAAGCATACGATCTCCCAGGGACTCACCAAGCTGACGTTTTTTTAAAGCCGCAGCTTCATCCCATAAATCCTTATCGACCACCCGGTCGGAGTAATAGACAACCTTTGTAGGTTGAGCCTCCTTAACCACCGACAGGGTATGGACACAGAGCCGCAGGTATAGATCCAATGCCTCATCCTCCCCTATGGCTGCCGCCAATCGTGTTTTGACTTTTCCCAACACTGGATTTCGATAGAATATTATTAGCCTCTGCTCGCCCATAGTTTCTTACGCTCCATCACAAAAAATAATCCAACAGATAAATATTCCACCAATAAAATCATAGGATATTCCTGATATCCGGTTTTTGAATAGCCCGCATAGGTCAGCATCACCAAACCAGACCAAAGGACTCCAAATCGACTTCCAGAGAAAACAGCAAAAAGAACCATAGGCGCGACATACCATGGATGGACAATTGCTGAGAAGAGCAGGTAAACCAATAAAACTATCTCGAATTGTCTCGCCATAACAACAGTTTGGTGTCCAGGCGCTCCTGGTCGAATCATACTATACCAGAGAATTATCCCTGATGAACAAACTGCCATAACAGGAACAGCCCATTGAATGATGTTAAACCCATTAATCCCATAACCCAAGGCGCGAATTACAAACCATAACGATGGATTAAATTCCAATCGGTCGAAGTATAACCGTAGCCCGGAGAAAAAACCAGCAACAGAATCAATGGTCAGCCATGGAAGAAAAGTTAACAACGGAATGGACAGCACCAACACAGAAAATAATAGGGCTGAATTCCAACCTTTTCTTTTCAAAAAGCCCGGAAGAAAAATCATGGGAAGGAGTTTAGCAGCAACAGCGCCGCCTAATGCCATGGCAGCAGCATTAGATTTATCCGACATCATAAAGAAGAAAACAAGACATAAAAAGAAAACTACAAAGACCTCATGATGAAGGTTTCCAGTGAATTCAAGAATGATTAGTGGATTGAGTAGATACCAGAAAGCACTTCTAACCTTTAGTCCCGACTCTTTCAAGACCTTAATCATTAAAAAAGCTGAAACAAACTCCGCCAGAAATACCACCAACCTCATCCAAAAAACAGGACCACCCCACCATTTACCCAACCAGACTGAACCGAAAAAAATCCACTGCACCATCGGTGTATAAGTGGAGTGGGTACAGCAATTGTTTAGCCTGGGGTAAATACTCTTCAGGTCAGAAAAACCATATCGATTGATTACTTCATCGGGCGTATTGGCGTATGGATTTAACCCATGGCTCAACAGACTTCCATCCCAAATAAATCTCCAATAATCATCCGACAACTCAGGATCAGCAAAAAGAAAAATTAATCTCAGGACCACTGCCAGCGTCAAAAGTTCCCGGATGGAAAATTTACTATAGCTTATCAAATAACCATAACAAGCAAAAAGAGTGGCAAGGATGGCGATCAGCCAACCGGTCTCCTGTCGCTTCAGATGATAGGCCAAAACGATGTAAAGCAATACCGTTAGCGCTGCAACCGAAAAACCGAAAACCCGGTGATCTGACTTGTTCACAATTTCTGGCACGCGACAACCATTAATTTTTTAAAGGTCTGGCGCCATAAAAAACCAGCATCAACAAACCCAGGCCGGTAAGCGCATGTATGGGAACCATCCAATATACCTGCTTCAACAAGCCTATGATCGAAGAAGAAATAAAAATCAACCCAAAAAATATTTCAGGCATCATTTCACGTAATCTCAATCCACTTGCTTCAACTTTAGATGAATTCATTCCCGTCTTGGGTGTTCTTACAAATTCAGATTTTTTTCCGAACCAACCACTTAGCACCGCTTTGGTGTTCATCCAGGTCAAACCCAAACTAAACAACAGGAACAAGAATACACTGGGGAAAATTTTTTCACGATTAACCTTTGCAGAAACTCCGTAAAAAATCAGTACAGTCAAAAATCCTGAAAACATCCATAGACCAAATTCAGCCTGAACATTTGGGACATCCTGCATCGCAAACAACAATACCATGCCAGACAAACCAGCAAACCAGATGGCTGGAAAAACTGCACTACTGTTCAAATGAAAAAATGCATGCCATTTCTTTCCTAATCCGATCCCTGATCGCAATACCGACCCCAACAGTTTAACGGCCGTCTGCGCTCCCCCTTTATTCCAACGGTATTGCTGACTCCTAAGTGCCGATAACCCTTCCGGCAGTTCGCCGGGACACACCAGTTGATCAAGATAAATCACACGCCACCCTTTTAGCTGCGCCCTATAACTTAAATCCAGGTCCTCCGTAAGCGTATCATCACTCCAGCCGCCCACTTCCCTAATTGCAGACTTTCGCCAAATACCACCCGTGCCATTAAAGTTTAGAAATCCACCCGCCGCCTGTCTCCCATTTTGTTCAATGGTAAAGTGTGCATCCAGGCCAAAGGCCTGAAGCCGAGTAAGCATATTTTTCGTCGCATTAAGATGTGTCCAACGGGATTGAACTACCGCTGTATCCTGCTGATTGAAATACGGTATGGCTTTGATTAAAAATTCAGCGTCGGGTAAAAAATCAGCATCAAAAATGGCAACAAAATCCCCCCTAGCAGTTGATAACCCATTTTGTAAAGCGCCCGCCTTAAAACCAACACGATTCTTTCGGATCAAATGAACGATCGGAAAGCGGTTGTTCACCGAATTAATTTTTTGACAGATGATTTCAGTGGTCTGATCCGTGGAGTCATCCAGGACCTGAACCTCCAATTTATCCAAAGGATATTTTAGCTGTAAGACAGCATCCAGCAATCGCTCCACGACCAGTGGCTCATTGTACACCGGGAGCTGAACAGTTACGAAAGGCAGATTTGTTGCCTCTTCAGCAGATAAACCGATTTGACGTTTTTGTTTTGACTTCCAATACCAGAACACCAAAATGAGTTGCTGGATTCCAAACATGCCCATGAATCCAGTACACAATACATAAATGACCTTTGCGGGGATTAAGAAAATTTCTTGAAGGAATCCCATTCGAGTGGTTGCTTGCTTTTACAGGTTCCTGAAAATAGTGAACAGAATTTTATAGCCAGCTAAAATGGTTCCTTTGATCGTGCCGGAGACTTTTGATTTTCCAATTCGTCTGCGATAATGCACCGGCACCTCAAGGCATTGGATGTTCATTTTGGCGGCTTTAACCTGCATTTCAACGGTCCATCCAAAATCCTGATCACGCATATCTAATTTTTTCAGCGTAGAAAAACGAATTGCCCTGAATGGACCAAGATCGGTGAACGTCACTCCATAAAATAATCGGATAAGTTTGGTGGACAGCCAGTTTCCAAAAATTTGAGGCACAGTCATGGAGCCTGACTGTCGGTTAAGCGCGGTTCGCGCCCCAATAACCAGGTCGGCCCTACCTTCTGTTATTGGCTTAATCAGACCAGTCATTTCTTCCGGATGGTCAGAAAAATCTCCATCCAAAAAAACAATAATCTCAGGTGGTGTTGCTAGCTGGTCCAAATAATCCAATCCAGCGAGGCAGGCCTTGCCGTATCCCTTAACAGGTTCTTTCAATACTATGGCTCCGGAATTTTGCGCCTGCACAGCTGTCTGATCGGTGGAACCATTATCCACCACCACCACAAGTTTTTTGTAGGCTGAAGGAATGGACTGTATAACTTTTGAAATGGATCCCTCTTCGTTCAGGGCGGGGATCAGAATGGCTGTACCTGCGTCAGAAGTCAAGTCCAAGGGTAATGTGGAGCCGTGGATTTTTAACGGTATAGTTTTCCACCGGCCAGGCAAGGTCGAATTTTAAATAATAACCGAGCATCATGGAACGGAAACCAAATCCATAGGAGTACAACCATGGATTCAGATATTCATTGATTTTAACCACAAAGGGGCTGCCGGTGGTGGAGGACGGTACAATTCTGGATCTTACTGAAGAGGTGGAATTAAATGGTGGTCCACCATTCCAACTTGATCCGATATCATAAAATGCTGTTAACTGCATGTTTCTGAAAAAGTTAGAGGCAATGGGTCCGCCGGATAACGCACGGATCAATGGCACCCTGAGCTCTGCATTGGCAATTGCAGCTGAGTTTCCATACAAGGTTGCGTAATCAAATCCCCGAAGGTTGACGAACTCAGCAAAAAGCAAGTTGGTGTTATAGTTGGCCGTTGTATACAAGGGGTTGTTTAGACCATCGTAATTCGTACGATTGCTCACCCAGTTCTCCATTCCACCAAGCAGATAATTCTTAGGTGCATTGCCAAAAAATGTTCCCGCAAATCCCCTTACAGCAAAAACAATTTCACGGTAGATTTTTTGGTAGTGCCTCACATCCAAACTGAATTGTGAAAAAGACGCATCAACATTGCCAGGCGCGGAATAATTGGTAAACATCATTTTACCTCTGGTGCCCTCAATAATATTAAGGCCTGTGGCGATGGAGTTGTCGAAAACGAGCTCCGCTTTGGCACCGGCATAGAGTTGCTGCTCACCCTCTCGGAAAACCGGCCCACCGGCTCCGGTAGGAGAACGATCGCCACGATCTAAAAATCTGGTGAACCCTGCAAAAGGTTTAAGGGAAGCGCGCAACCTGACAAACAAAGGAAGTGAGGCGCCGAACTCAATTTTTTGGAAAGAATACTTCTCCTGGATGTTGCTTTCCGGACGTTCCCAGAAAATTACTTTTCGGTCAAAACGGGCACTGAAGTCAATTAGCCGGGGCAAATACTGAAACTCAGCGAACACATCACCACTCTTGGCATCAAAGGCTGTCTGAATACCACCGTAGATCCGATAATTTTCAAGCATATCGTTCATCTGCGTCTCCATCTTTACACTGAATCCACGCAGCTGATCAATAACGAAATTGGTGACCAAATTTTCATAACTGAACCTAGGGTGATAGGAGAATGGTCCTAGAATTTTTGCCGAAGCATTGGCTTTGAGGTATCTGCTCAAAAAAGTATCTGTTGGCTTAGGCCCCGCAACAACCTCGTCTTCAAAAACGTAATCACTCGTGTTCACCTGGTTAGGGGCAGCTACCTTCGCTGAATCCAATAAAGCGGGTGGAATTAATACAGATGGTCTTTCCTCTGCTTTGGGTTTTTCCTCTTTTACTTCCTTCTCAAACGTATAATCGGAAGTATCAATTTCATCAGAAACCTTTTGCTTTACACTGTCCTGAGGCTGCGCCTGTATTTTTACTGAATCAGGCTTTGGTGGTGTTGGCTTTTTCAGCGAGTCACCATCGAGTTCCTTCAGCCGCTGGTCCATCAACTCGCGCAGGGTAAGATTTGATTTAACAGGTTGCCGCTGCCTTTTCTCGGTAATCATTTTTGCCTGCTGAACTTCTTTTCTACGCGTTGAAGGCGTAAAAATCTGACGCTGCATATCAAAATCATTCAGGAGAAAGATATCCTCACTTAACCTTCGTGAGGTCACCATGGCCATGCGGTTGGTGCTCAGGTTAAAATCAAAAGTCTTGACTCCGGATGAAAAGTTGGTAACCTGAGAATAGATGGAGGTCAGCCGGTCGAAGCGAAAAATGTTGGTAATCCCCCGTTGATCACTCAGGTAATAGAAAATATTCTCGTTGATGGCGACCGGATGAAAGTCCTTACTCAAGGTATTGGTTAAACGGTAAACTATGTTGTTGGTGGAATCCAGATTGTAGAGAAATAAATTATAATTAACCGTTGGTACATTTTTCAGTCCTTTAATTCTGGTGTTAACGGTGTCGGTGGTTCGGTTGGAACTAAAAACAACTGAATTGGTTCCAGGAACAAAGGATGGATCAAGATCATCGAACAGATCATTGGTAAGTCTTCTGGCCCTGTCACGTCGACTTGAAATCAGATAAAGATCATTTTGACCATCCTGATCACCGCTCAAGACAGCAAGCCTTCCATTCGAAGAGAAATCAAAACTCCTGATGTTGTTGAATTTTTCGAGGCGTCTGGGCACTTTGCTGCGGGTCTGTAAATCGTAGAGCCAAAAAATAAATTCACCCTTATCTTTTCCAATGACACCCAATGTTTTTTCATCTGCCCAATTGATGAGCGGCTCGCGGAAATCTACGGTCTGACGCAAAACCTTATATCCTCCGGTTAAAATGGTAGACTCGTTACCGGACTGCAGATTGACCACCTTTACCGTATACTTTCCGCGATCATTTTCCGCAAAGGCCAGTTGCTTTCCATCAGGACTCAACCTCATCGTTGGAAATACCGTTGTGCTTCGATGCACGGGTGTAAACCTGCCTGTCTCAGCCACCTCCTGGTAATTCTCATCAACAACCTTGTTGCCGGAATTATAAAAGTTTTTCCATTCGGTCATCAATTGACGGAAGGTAATGCCCAGGGTAATCAATACACTTCGTTGCTCGTTTCGGATTACCCGACTATAGTTTAAGATGTTCGATACGCTGCCCTTTCCATATTTTTCCGCAATGAAATTCCAGATGGAGTGACCAACCATCGCCGCTTCCTTACCCTGCAGGTTCAATGCACGGTTGACTTTCCTGGAACGAACCAACTGTCTTGAAAAATCATCCATTTCCTCGTTCCAGCCCTTTGCCGCATACTCTGCAACACCGCGGGTAAACCATTCCGGTAAATTCAATAACACGGCATTTTGAAACATGTCCTTAAGCGAGCCGCCAAACATCATTTCGTTAACAAGCAACTCAGTAACCTTGAGCAACAATTCCTCCTTAAAACCCTCGATGGTCCCGGTGTGTGCAATTTCTACATAGGGTTTAACGAAATCGGTCTCCCCACCCATGATGTATGGATTTCGGTTCAGACCTATGTTGCTCTGCTGGAGATCAGCAACAGAATTGTAAAGAAAGATCTTTGTTTTGAGGTAAGGAGGGTATCCTATCAGGTCGGTTATCCGACCGAATTCACCCTCTAAAAATTCCGTAACATCTGTTGCGACCTTCCTTCGGTCGTCGTAGTAATAGACATCAAAATTTTCTGATGAGAGGAAGGTCCACTTAAAATTTTTATACTGAATTCTGTTTTTACCAAAGGTGTCGAGCATCTGCTGCGCTACAGCCGATGCACTGCAAAACCAGATCAACGAAAACAAAAAAAACCTGACCATCAGGGTGCTTTGTGCAAATATTTGAAATATAACGGATAAAAACGACTGATGTTAACTTCATCGGGCAGGGTGTCTTTTCCCTCGAGCCAGTCGGCCAGGCAACTGGCAAACCAAGGGGCCAGCGTTACGCCTTTGGTGCCCAAACCATTAAAGACCACCAAATTCTTTTTTTCAGGATGCAATCCTAAAATTGGGCGTCGATCGGTAACCACAGGCCTGAAACCCCAGCTCTGACCAGTAACGCGAAACGGGACATTAATTAATGCGTCAGTTTTTTTTGACAATTCCTCGAGACCTTTCACTGAATTCCCAGCCACCTGACTTCGGTCATAGGTAGCGCCAACCTTAAACATTCCCGGACCATTAAAAGGAACCAGATAAACTCCACGATTAAAAATTATATCATCCGGCAAGTTGGTTTCAACCTGAGCAGTCTCGCCTTTTAAGGATGATATTGGCAACCAGTTAAACCATGGGTTGGTTGCAATACGAACACCCTCACAAAAAATTATCCTTGAACCTGCGGCATTCAGGGTGAGCAACACATCATCGATGGACGACGACTTAAGATCCAATGAGTGTTCAACATATAATCCTAAACTTTTCAAATAACGTCTGACCGTCAAGACAAAAGCTGCCGTATCCACATACCCGGAATTTTTTAATACAATTCCACCAAAAGAATCCTTTACGAACGAACCGTATTTCGAAGAAAAATGAATCGATGAAACAAAGGGATGGTTTTGTACCGACCATCCCTCCTGATCACTGATCTCCGTAAAAGGCCGGTACATGGGTTTGGGGTGATAAAAATTTTCTTTGAGCAATGATTCATGGCTCCGGTAAAATTCATGGAGGTAGGGAAAGAGGACCTCTGCCATCCAGGTCGAAGTCTTAACCCGGCTTGTCACCGGATTAAACAATCCCGCCGCCACCATAGAAGCAGTATTGGTTTCTGAATGATCAACCACCAAGGGCTCTAGTCCGCGGCGCAAAAGCTCTAAAGCAAGACATGATCCCGCCAAGCCCTGACCCACAATGATGATCCGCTCTTTACCCATGGATGCAAAACAACAAAATCAGGTTTGGTAATCACCATAACCCCATGAACAAATCCAATGCATTGTCACATTTAACCTAAATTTGCCGGATGATCTCATCAAAGACCTTCACCTTTAATGCGTTTGGAGAGAACACCTATGTGATTTCTTCCGGCAAGGAAGCTTTGATCGTTGATCCTGGCTGCTATGAGGCCGATGAAATTGAAATCCTGAACACCTACATAGCCAACCAGGGATTAATACCCAGACTGCTGATCAACACCCACTGCCATGTAGATCATGTGCTCGGGAATTATGCGGTAAAGGAAAAATATAAAATCCCTTTGCTCATCCATGCTGACGAAGAAAAAGTTCTGAGGTCGGTAAAGGTCTATGCGCCCAGCTATGGATTTGTTCAATATCAGGAAACTGAACCAGACGGCTGGATTACAGAGGGTCAGGAAATTAAATTCGGCGACGATGGCTGTACGGTACTTTTTTTGCCAGGGCATGCACCGGGGCATATTGCATTATATTTTGAAACTCAGAAGAAACTTTTTGCAGGTGACGTCCTTTTTAGGGAAAGCATAGGTCGAACAGATTTACCAGGTGGAAATCATGAGGTTCTTTTAAAGAGCATCAGAGAAAAAATCTTTAATCTTCCCGACGATGTTGAAGTTTTTCCCGGACATGGTCTTCCAACCACAGTAGGCCATGAGAAAATTCACAATCCATTTTGCGGAAGCAACAGCGTGGTGGCTTGGTCCTGAAAAATCAATCTGATGAACCCGATAAAGCATTTGCCCAATGTCCTAACGCTCTCCAACCTGGCGATTGGAGCAGTGGGCATCATCAGTTTATTGCAGATTCCCAACACTTCCGCCATTTGGTTTGTCGGCATTTGTTGTGTGTTTGATTTCCTGGATGGATTCAGCGCCCGCTTACTTAAAGTAACCAGTCCGATAGGTAAGGAGTTGGATTCACTGGCCGATGTCATAAGCTTCGGTCTATTGCCTGGCGTTTTTATGTTTCAACAATTGGGGGGCCTAAACCAATTGCCTCTTGCCTGGATTTCGATGTTGCTGCCTGTATTTGCAGCACTCAGGTTGGCCAAATTCAATGTTGATACCCGCCAATCAGAAGGATTCATCGGATTACCAACACCAGCCATGGCCTTGTTGATTACAACACTCCCCTTCCTGGCTGAAAAATTTATGCCCACATCCTCTGCAACCAGCTTCCACTTTGCGGCCACTATGATCGTATCGCTCATGATGGTTTCACCGTTACCCCTTCCAGCGATGAAATTTTCGTCGTGGGATTGGAGCAATAACAAACTCAAATACATCGTTATATTGGGAAGCCTGATAATGGTGGGCTGGCTTGGTATTGCCGGAATCGCACTATCTGTCCTGTTCTACCTGCTTACCTCAATATTTACCGGTAAAAATTAAACACCAGTGGCGAATCGTTGGAGTCGGTTTCTGACAACGCTGTTGATGGCCTGGTTGCTGTGGCCGGCGGCTGGACAAAATTCTGTTTTAAGCTCCGGCAGGTGGTTTAAATTTTCTCTCAGCCATGACGGCATCTATTCCATAGGTTATGATCAATTGGCAAGAGCTGGCGCATCACCTTCCTCATTGGATCCAAAAACAATCAAAGTTTTTGGGTATCCATCCGGAATGCTCCCGCAAGCAAACAGCACGCCGCGACCTTTAGACCTTATCGAAATTCCTGTGATGGTCACCGGTGAAGAGGGTGGAAAGTTTGGAAGAGACGATAGAATAATTTTTTATGCCGGAGGGCCCGATCAAATCACATTCGACGCAAAATCCTCTGCCTACAGCATTACCAACAACCTGTACAGTGATCGAAGCTATGTCTTTTTAACCTTTGGACAAGGTCCAGGAAAAAGGATTACGGCGGGTCAGAACTTGAAAGGTGGACCAACCATCGATACCTGGTTTGATTTCTTTTATTCCGAAGTTGATAAAAAGAATATCCTGAAATCAGGAAGAGACTGGTTTGGGTTGGATTTCGACGCCAACACGCAGGCAATACTGGAGTGGGAAATGAGTGAGCCAACCCCCGGCTCGGCGGTCAAAATCATCACACGCCTTATGGCTGAATCCTATCAGGACGCCTCTTTTAATTTAAAATACAACGACAAAGATCTCGGAAGCTTCCCGATTCTATCCATACCTCAGACCTCCTACGGCCTGAAGGGTAGAACAAGAAATGATACGCTGATCACGCCTGTTTCAGGAACAGGAAAGCATAACGTTAAACTGGAGTACAACCGGGGCGGCAACAATTATTCCATAGGAAGGCTTGATTACCTACTGGCCATGGTCAATAGGAAACTTTCGATTGGCAACAATCCGCTTATTTTTTTTGACACCGATACGAAAGGTGGATTGCACACCCTTGCTTTGACCAGCACCAAAAATTCAATCGTATGGGAAATCACGGATCCATTTAATTCAAAAGAAATAACAACCGATTTTGATGGAGGTAAACTATCGTTTGGAACAACCACAGGGATTGGTGCACACTTCGCTGTTTTCAGAACCGATCAAAAGCTTTTACAACCCACCTTCGAAGGCAAGGTGATCAATCAAAATTTAAGGCAAGCAGGTCCAGCAGATTTCATTATCGTAACCCATCCCTTATTTGAATCTCAAGCAAGGCAATTGGCCGCCCACCGTAAAAGTCACGATGGGCTGACCACACTTGTTTGTACCACCGAGGGTGTATACAACGAATACTCGGGAGGAAGACAAGATGTATCGGCAATCAGAGATTTTGTCAGAGATCAATTCGTAAAGCATGGTCGGCTAAAATATCTTCTATTGTTTGGTAAGGGTACTTACGATTACCGTGGACTGACCGCAAAAAATACAAGTCTGGTTCCTATTTATGAGTCGCTCAATTCACTTGCCCCGCTAGAGACCTATGCGTCGGATGATTACTTTGCTTTCCTGGAAAACAATGAGGGGTCCTGGCGTGAACGTCCGTCTGAATTCCACACGCTTGATATTGGGGTTGGACGAATTCCATGCGTGACTTCAGAGGAGGCACAACAATACATCAATAAACTGATTGCCTACGATACCGATCCGCGACACCGGGGAAGCTGGAGAAAGGAAGTTGTATTTGTGGCCGATGATGGCGATGGAAATATCCACCAGTCTCAAGCCCTGCAGCTTGCTTCACAACTAGAAACAAGCAATCCACAAATTCATGCAGGCCGATTGTTTTTGGATCTCTTTAAACAGGTAACCAAA
Organism: Bacteroidota bacterium; assembly: GCA_016866235.1. Taxonomy (GTDB): domain Bacteria; phylum Bacteroidota; class Bacteroidia; order Cytophagales; family Cyclobacteriaceae; genus ELB16-189. Next base: position 151,050 of record VGMW01000006.1, on the reverse strand, counting down.
CCATTTGGACAACTGAGTCCGGAAGGAACCGTCAACCTGCGGCGTGCCTTCCACGACGGTGCCGCTATCATTAATTACACCGGACACGGATCGGAGCAGCAATGGACGGCAGAGCGAATGCTCGACGCAGAGCTGATTTCAAACCTTGATAACCGCAACCGACTTCCTTTTGTGGTAACGGCAACATGCGAATTCGGAAGAACCGATGATCCCGCAACCATCTCAGCATCCGAAAAATTATTGTTTAAATCGACTGGTGGCGCCATTGGATTGGTCTCCACCTCAAGGCCGGTAAGCTCTGCAACCAATTTCGAACTCAACAAAGATTTTTATTTATCGCTGTTTGAAAGACAATCCGGAAATCTGCCAACTATAGGAGAAGTTTTTCGCAAAACAAAAAACAGGCGGAACACCGGAGTGGCAAACCGTAATTTTATTTTACTGGGCGATCCTTCGATGAAGCTTGCTCTGCCGGATGCCCAGATCAACATTACCCGGTCCAGCATCGAGCAAACTCAGAACACCGTCGGTTCCGGAAGTACCGTAACTTTTGAAGGCGACATTAGCCTGAACAATCTTAAACTTACCACCTACCAGGGAGCGCTTACAGCTGAATTGTATGCGCCAAAGAAAACCACCAAAACCAAGGGTGATGAAAATCCAGTATTGGAATTTGAAACCTGGGATGAATGGATATACCGTGGCACTGCATCCATTGAAAATGGGAAATTTTCCATTTCATTTAATGTCTCTGAAAACATTGATCGGTTTGCTGATGCAGGCCGATTGATACTCTATGCGGATGGCGACGAAAAATTTCCTGATGCAGGTGGATCACTGACTGGCATAAAATTTTCCTCAGGAAACAATACCCTTGCAGACCAAACTCCGCCCTTGGCCGAATTGTTTGTCAACGACTCTTCGTTTGTTGAAGGGACAGCAGTTTCAACCGATCCCATTATTTATGCACAGCTCACCGATGCCTCCGGAATCGATCAATCCAACCACCCTGAGTTCGGACTAAAATTGACATTGGACAAGGATTCGGTCTTTTTTGCTGGCGGATACTTTGTTCAGGACAACCAACAAAAAGGATCAGGCTCACTCAGGTTCAGGCTGTTTGGACTCACGGAGGGAACCCACACCATCCGACTCGATTTTGCTGATCTGGCCGGAAATAAATCCATGAAAGAAATTACATTCCTGGTTGGCGAGGGTTCACTTGACATCAAATCTCTTCAGGTTTACCCCAACCCGGTTCAGCAGGAATCCAGGCTTGTATTCAGTCACAACCGCCCCGGGGAGGACCTTATCAGCAGGTTGCTGGTCACCGATAACATGGGTCGCCAGGTGAGGGAAATCACCGCCAACCTTGAGGAATGTCCGACAGTAACAACGTGGGCTGCCTGGGATGGAACTGATGATCAGGGCAATAAATTGCCACCCGGTGTATATTATTTGTTACTGGAAGTTCGTTCTGCGCGTGATGGGGCTAAAAATCAAAGGGCCGTCCGGTCGATTTTACTGAATTGATTACCTTTAAATCCGTTTATGAAGGGTTTTCTCTCGCTAAGCTTAATTGCACTGTGCATCCAGGTTAACCTGGGCCAAAGCCTGATAGGTCAGGACAGTACCAACAAGGTAATTACCACCGGTGTACCTTTTCTTTCGATCACACCTGATGCAAGGGCAGCAGGCATGGGAGATGTAGGCGGTGCCACTTCCCCCGATGCCAACTCCACCTATTGGAACGCAGGTAAACTTGCCTTTATTGAAAACGATAAAGGTGTGGCACTCTCCTATACACCATGGCTGGCGAAGATTATCAACGACATGTATTTATTCCACATTGGTGGCTTTTACAAACTGAATCGGGAACAGACCTTTGGGGCCTCCTTAAAATATTTTGATTTGGGTGAGGTGACCTTCACCACCGGGAACAACACTGTAATAGGTGAATACAATCCAAGGGAATTTGCAGTGGATTTCACCTACAGCCGAATGCTTTCAGAAAATTTTTCTATCGGAACGACCCTTCGTTACATCCATTCAAATCTCACCGGATCGCTGATCACCAACAACCAGGAATCCAGACCCGGAAAGTCAGCAGCAGCTGATTTGGGTGTTTATTATGTGAAGCCGATCGATTCCAGAAATGCCAAACTCACTTTGGGTGCAGCCATTTCAAATCTGGGTGCAAAAATTTCATATGCCGATGGTGGCAACAAAGACTTTCTACCCACCAACCTGAGGCTGGGCGCTGCTTACAATAAAGAATTCAACCCACTGAATCGAATAACTTTTGCCGTTGACATCAACAAGCTGATGGTTCCGAGTCCCACTGCAGATTCAAGGAACAAGCCAATGCTCTCCGGAGTGTTCGGCTCGTTCACTGATGCCACTGGTGGAATTTCAGAGGAGATTCATGAACTTATTATTTCACTCGGCACTGAGTATTGGTTCAGCGATATTTTTGCCTTCCGTGCAGGTTATTTTAATGAAGCCAAAGACAAAGGCTACAGAAAATACCTAACCGGCGGCGTCGGATTCCGTCGCAACAATTTTGGCATTGATATAGCCTACATGGCGCCCGTTAACAAAAGAGAAAATGCCCTTGCTGAGACGGTTCGATTCACCATCCACTTTGTGACTGAGACCAGGTTGAAGGAAGACCAGTCAATCCTAGAGTCTGATAATTAATGCCAGACAGAAGTGTCGCGCCTCCACTGAGGCATACCCTGGACTTTAAACTGCCTGATGCCTTATCCTTCGCGGAAGGCAGTCCAGCAAAAGCCTATTTAATTCCATCAACCAAACAGGAAGTTGTAAAGGTTGAATTCATTTTTCCTGCCGGCCGCATCTTTGAACAAAGTCCAGGCGCTGCTCACTTCACGGCTTCAATGCTGGAAAAAGGAACGGTGAGAAATACGGCGGAAGCCATCGCATCTCAGTTTGATTTCTACAGTGCATACCTGGAAGTGAGTCCTGGATTCGACCATGTAAGCGTGGCACTCTATTGCCTCAGCAGAAATCTGAAAAACGTATTGGCACTTTTTTTAGAAATCATATCAGAACCATCTTTTGATGGCAATGAGCTACGCCGTTCACGCGAAATTTTTATTCAAAACCTGCGGGTTAACCTTGAGAAAAATTCTTTTATCGCTGGTCAACTGATCCGGAAAATGATTTTTGGTGACCATCCCTACGGATCTGCAGTAACCATCGGGCAGGCTGAAAATGTGACTCCGGAGAATCTTAAAAATCATTTCAAGAATCATTTCAATCCTAAAATGGTTTTTGTTGCCGGTAATATCATTGACGAGGACCTGAAATACCTCGAAGAGTACCTAAACAGAAGAAAACCTGTATCCGAAGGCGCGCTTATTTCACCTGCTTTGCCTGTGGTTGGTCGAACCGACCAGGAAAAACCAGGATCAGTTCAAACCTCCATTCGTTTTGGTAAACCCGCTATTAACAGGAAACATCCTGACTATCCTGCCTTTCAATTGACCAACCACATCCTGGGTGGATTTTTCGGCTCTAGGCTGATGAAAAACATCAGAGAAGAAAAGGGGTTGACCTACGGCATCTATTCTTCGGTGCAACAATTTTCACTTGCTTCCATGCACCTAATTGGTGCCGATGTGAACAAAGAAAATACATCTTTAGCCATTGAGGCTGTGCGGGCAGAATTGATCAATCTGGCAGAAATTAAGGAAGAGGAGCTTCAAACAGCCAAGCGACATTTTAACGGCTCACTTCAAAACGATATCAATACCATTTTTGCCGCGGCCTCTAAAATTCAGTTGCTCAAAATCAATCAACTGCCGGACAATTATTATCAGAACCTGATTTTAGCGGTTGATAAGGTTACAACTGAAGACATCCGAAAAATGGCAGAAACGTATTTCAGACCCCATGATTTCTCTATCGCTGTAGTCTAACGTTAGATCAAGTCAGCAAGCCGCCATCTACCTGGATGACCTGACCGGTAATGTAGGTCGACATTTCACTTCCCAGAAACACACAGGCATCAGCAACATCTTCAGGCGATCCTCCGCGCTTCAATGGTATAGCATCGCGCCACGACTGCACAGTCTTTTCATCAAGCTTACCCGTCATTTCTGTTTCAATAAAACCCGGCGCAATGGCATTGCAGCGAATGCCTCTTGAACCAAGCTCCAGCGCTACAGATTTGGTGAAGCCAATAATACCCGCCTTAGAAGCAGCGTAATTGGCCTGACCGGCATTGCCTTTTAAACCAACGATAGAAGTCATATTGATGATCGATCCTGCTTTTTGTTTCATCATAGGCTTACACGCAGCCTTTACGGTGTTGAAACAGGATTTGAGATTAACGGCCATGATTTTATCCCAAGCCTCTTCCGTCATGCGGAGCAGAAGATTGTCCATGGTAATACCGGCATTGTTGACCAGGATATCCAGGGTGCCAAATTCAGCCACCACATCGGCAATAAGTTTGTCAGCCTGCACAAAATCTGAGGCATCGGATCGGAAACCTTTAACTTTTACACCATAAGCCGACAATTCACTTTCCAACGCCTGGCCTTGTTCCACACTGGACAGATAGGTAAAGGCGATGTTTGCGCCCTGGGCAGCGAAGCGGTGAGCAATAGCCCGGCCAATGCCTTTTGAGGCCCCGGTAATCAATGCATTTTTATTCTTCAAAAGCATAGTCAGGATTGGGATTTAAAGGGCCCAAGGTAAAAAGTTCCTCTGAAAATCCCCTTCAAAAGCCAAAGAGGTAGATGGTTTTTGTGGTGTCCGGCATAGATTATTCAGGCGTCAGACCCTAATATTGCAGCCGTAAAGAATCCCTATAAACCATGTCTAAATTCGATGTGATTGTAATTGGCTCGGGTCCGGGTGGTTATGTTGCCGCCATCAGAGCTTCTCAGTTGGGTATGAAGGTTGCTGTTGTTGAAAAAGCAGAGCTCGGAGGTGTTTGTTTGAATTGGGGCTGTATTCCAACCAAAGCATTGTTAAAAAGTGCGAGTGTTTTTGAATACATCCAACATGCCCAGGAATATGGAATCCAAGTGAAGGAAGCTTCACCCGATATGGGCGCCATGGTCAAAAGAAGCCGCGATGTGGCAGGAGCTATGAGTAAGGGCGTTCAGTTTCTGATCAAGAAAAATAAAATTGAACACATTCAGGGCCACGGAAAATTGAAAAAAGGTGGCAAGGTGGAAGTGACCGATGGTGCCGGAAAAAAGACGGAATACGAGGCTAAACACATTATCCTTGCTACCGGAGGACGATCCAGAGAATTGCCCGCATTAAAACTCGATGGTAAAAAAATTATCGGCTACCGCGAGGCGATGGTCATGCCTGAAAGACCCAGGAAAATGGTGATCGTAGGATCCGGAGCCATTGGGGTTGAGTTCGCCTATTTTTTCAGCACCGTTGGAACAGAAGTCACCATCGTGGAATTTATGCCACGGATCGTTCCTGTGGAGGATGAAGAAATTTCAAAAGCCCTGGAAAAAAGTTTTAAGAAGAATGGCGTTTCCATTCTTACCGGTTCGGAAGTGACCAAAGTTGACACTTCCGGAGCAGGTTGTAAAGTAACTGTTAAAGGACAAACCGGAGCGTCCGTTATTGAATGTGATGTGGTGCTTTCAGCAGTGGGAATTTCAACCAATCTTGAAAATCTTGGCCTTGAAGAAGTCGGCGTTAAAACCGATAAAGGAAAAGTAACTGTAGATGAATTTTATAAAACCAATGTCCCTGGTGTTTACGCCATCGGCGATATTGTTAAAGGACAAGCGCTGGCACACGTAGCCTCCGCAGAAGGAATTATCTGCGTTGAGAAGATAGCAGGTCAACATCCACATCCACTCGATTACAACAACATTCCCGGTTGTACCTATTGTCACCCTGAAATTGCTTCCGTTGGATTTACAGAAGAGGGCGCCAAAAAAGCGGGTTATGAAATCAAAGTCGGCAAGTTTCCATTTACGGCCAGCGGAAAAGCCAAGGCAGCCGGAGCACCAGACGGATTCGTCAAAGTGATTTTCGATGCCAAGTACGGCGAGTGGCTGGGGGCACATATGATTGGTGCCAATGTAACGGAGATGATTGCTGAGGTGGTGGCGGCCAGAAAATTGGAAACCACCGGACACGAGATTATCAAGACTGTACACCCTCACCCTACCATGAGCGAAGCCATTATGGAAGCGGCTGCTGCCGCCTATGGTGAGGTGATACACTTATAACCAAACTGCGTTTCATGGTCCTGACCAGATTGTTTGTCGTGACCATTCTCTATATGTGGAGCCTATCGGCTCCTGTGTGGAGTCAGACTGAAAAGACCAGGGGGAAAAAATCATCCGGAAAAGCCAAGTCTGCCGGTCAGCCTGCGATCTTGTCAAGGAGTACTGATGCAGCCGTGAGTTTCGAGCAGAACAAAAGAAGAGTCGACAACGCACAGCCTCCCTATTTTGGGCACCGGCGACCCGTTAAAATAAGACCAAACGGAAAACGAAAGCTTTGTAAAACCTGCGGAATCGTTCACTAAAGTTTTCAGGGATACAACAGATACCTGGCTCTTATTTTTTTAAAGTTATCCAAACCCGCTTGCCATGACTTCCGTATGTCGGCCGCCTTCATCCCCGACTTGATTTGCTCTTTTAAGGAAGCAGTTCCGGCAAGTTTGTCGATGTAGCTGATGAAATATTTATCCTTATCTGGGAAGGCCTTGTAGAGCTCAATCAAATATTCCAGGTTGATGTGATTCGTAGGTTTGGTGTTTCGCAAATCCAATCCAAAGCATTGCTTATCCATAAGAACAGGTGCTTTGGCCATTCCAGGAATACTGATCGGCGTAAAAGAAAACGGATACTGTTTAAGGTCCGGGTGACCCACCAACTCAAACGGCGAGCGTGTACCTCTTCCAATGCTAAGGCTTGTGCCCTCAAAAAGACAAGTGGAGGGGTACATAAGAATGGCGTGGTCGTTGGGAAGGTTTGGTGAAGGCTTAATGGGAAGCGAGTACCCATCTGTGTGTTTCCATTTTTTCAACGGCACCACCGTTAGATCACATTTGATTCCGTTCGCCAACCAACCTTCTCCATTCACCATTTGTGCATACTCTCCTATGGTCATTCCATAAACAATTGGCACGGGGTGCATACCCACAAAAGACGTAAATCCCTTTTCCAAAACCGGACCATCGATATAGTGCGCATTGGGGTTAGGTCGATCCAGGATGATGATTTTTTTCTTTTGCTCAGCACAGGCCTCCATCATGTAGTGCATAGAGCTGATGTAGGTGAAAAACCGGACACCAATATCCTGCATATCGAATACGACAACCTCCACGTCTTTTAAATGTTCGCTGGAAGGCTTTTTGTTAGGACCATACAACGATATGATGGGCAAACCACTGGAAGGATCTGTTGCATTGGAAACATCCTCCCCTGCATCGGCATCACCCCTGAAACCATGCTCCGGAGAAAAGATTTTGACCAGGGTGGCTTGTCGTGATTTAAGCGTATCCACCAAGTGCCTTCGCCCAACCATGGAGGTGTGGTTGACGAATAGTGCAGTTCGTTTTCCGTGGATCAATTCAAGAACCTTATCCAGCTGATCTGCGCCGGATTGTTGAGCGCAGGAAGTAGAAAAAAGTATGAGCGTTAGCCATACACCAATAAGGATTGATTTGTGTTGCATCCGATTTGCTTTGAAGTACCTGATCCTAATAACGCTGAACATGGTTATCTTTCCAAGCCAATGATCAAATTTTGAAGCTCGCCCGATTCATTTCCACCAGAATATCAGGAACAGCCACTGGCTTTGCGGCGGTAATCCATCGAATTGCAGTGGTCACCATTGCTATTGGTCTGAGTGCTGCCTTACTGGCCTTCATGATCATGTATGGGTTCAGAAATAAAATCGAAGACAGGATTTATAATTTTAGCGGACACCTGATCATCAATAAAATTACCTCCGGTCAGTCGCTGGAGGAGCTGCCCTTCGACCTCAACCTAAGCCTTTACCAACATCCCGATTCGTTTCCAGGCGTGCGGCATGTTCAGGAATTTAGCCACAAAGCAGGCCTGATACGTACCGATTCAGAAATCCTGGGGATTATGCTGAAGGCAGTAGGAAAAAGTTTTGATACCCTTCAGTTCAGGGAAAATATGGTTGAAGGCAGATTCATCCATTTTCAGGATTCAGGATATTCCAATGAGATGGTCATTAGCCGCAACATTGCCGACCGACTTAATGTTAAAACCGGTGATGAATTGGTCGTTCACTTTTTTCAAAATCCACCGAGAGCCAGAAAGTTGCGGATCAGCGGAATTTATGAGACCAACTTATCGGATTATTTTGATGAGAAGACCGTGTTGTGTGATTTATCGCTGGTTCGTCGATTAAACGGTTGGGATGACCATCAGGCCGGGGGCCTGGAGATTTTTCTTAATGATCCGAAGAAAGCCGATCGGATTTACGCCATGTTACAAGACAAGCTTCCGTATGAATTGTATGCCGAAAAAACCAGTGACCGGTACATCCAGGTTTTTGAATGGCTTAAATTAATAGCGCGACAAGTGAATATTTTGTTGGTGATCATACTTGCAGTCGTCGGTGTAAACATGATCTCCGTAATCCTGATTTTGGTCATGGAGCGAACACAAATGATCGGACTGCTAAAAGCCATGGGAGCAAGAGACCATTTAATCAGAAAAATTTTCTTTGAACAGGGCAGCATACTAATCTTCCGCGGACTGCTGGCCGGGAATATCCTTGGCTTGGGCTTAGGTTGGATTCAGGATAAGTTCAGGGTGATCAGGCTGGACCCCAGGAATTATTATATGGAATATGTTCCGGTGGCCTGGGATCCGGAAACCATAATTATGCTTAATGCAATTACGTTTCTGATGGTGTTCATGGTTACCATTTTGCCTGTAACGGTCATCAGCCGTGTGAAGCCTGTGGAGGCCATTCGATTTGATTAAGCTGCGGAGACAGCGTCGCCGGGAATAAATTTCCGGAACCATCCCATGATGGTCATTTGTATGACGCCAAAAAAAGCCTCCTTGAAAATCCCGGAAGACATTTTTGATTGTCCGCGGGTACGGTCTGTAAAAATGATGGGGATCTCAGAAATTTTGAAACCATATTTCCAGGTCAGGAATTTCATTTCGATCTGGAAGGCATAGCCAACGAAATTTATTTGGCCGATACCGACGGTTTCAAGGACTTTTCGACGGTAGCACACAAAACCTGCAGTGGTATCCATTACCGGCAGACCGCTGATCAACCGAACGTATGCGCTGGCGAACCAGGACAAGAGTACGCGCGTCATGGGCCAGTTGACAACATTCACACCGGAGGAATAACGTGATCCAATGGCAAGGTCTGCACCCGACTCGGAACAGGTTAAATAAAGGGTAATCAGATCGGAGGGACTATGCGAAAAGTCAGCATCCATTTGAAGGACGTAATCGTAATGTTTGGAGAGCGCCCATTTGAAGCCTTCAATGTAGGCTGTCCCTAAACCCTGCTTTCCAGTCCGCTCGATAAGGAACAGACATTCCTTTGGTTGGTTGTATTGATTTTTCAGTTGACGGACGATTGCTCCGGTGCCATCGGGAGAATGGTCATCGACGATAAGCAGATCAAAGTCTTTGGGTAAGGAAAATACTGCATCCACAATTTGAGTGATGTTCTCACTTTCGTTGTAGGTGGGTATGATAATCAATGCGTTGCTCACAGAAAAAGATCACGTAAATGACTTCAACAACGTCAAAGATACGAATAGTGAATTCGTATGTTTTGAGGCTTTACAGACCGTTTATGGTGATGCCGGCGGTGAGCACGGTCATATTGGTTCCGGAAGGACCCATACCCTTTTGAAATACTGGGGTAAGGTTATAGTTCACAAACCAACCGAAACCTGCGACACCGAAGCGGACTGTAGCAGCAAATCGAACCGGACTCAAACCAAATGAAGATTGGTCTTTAAGTTTATTGTTGTCGCCATCGACCTTGTATTTGAGTTTTGTATGGGCAGTGGCAAGAAGACTTAGCCTACCGCCAACGGTAGCCCAAAAGGTGCGTGCTGGGTCTGATGGATTGGCATCGAATCTGAATTCAATCGGAAACTCCAGATAGTTCATCACCAACTGAGATTTTTTAAGTCCGGGGTAGATTTTATTTGGGATGAGGTCATATACCTCTGCGTTATCGGTCGTGTCTTGAAGCAGATAGAGGTTTGCCCACTTGAAACGCTCCATGGACATTCCGATTCCGGGGTTTAGACTGAATTTTGATTCTCCGATACGGATGGGCAGGTAGTAGGCAAGATTGGCGGTTCTTGATCCCCAGAACCCGGCTTTGAAGCCTTTATCGGGTTGGTTCATGGCGAGGTTGACACCCAGGTCAAAGAGGAATTTTCCTGGGATATCTGGTCTTGCGGATCTTTCCTTCTTTTCCTGTTGGTCTTGCGCAACGGCTGACAGGGCAATAAAGGTTGATAGAAAAAGAGCGAGAACTGATTTAAACATCTTTTGCATTGCGGGGCCAAAAGTAAGGCATTTTTTAAGGGAAGCCAAGGCCCTCTCTTTTTGCGAAATCCCCTCAATCGTATAGATTTGCCGACCATTTCAAGGCCCTATAGCTCAACTGAATAGAGCATCTGACTACGGATCAGAAGGTTTTAGGTTTGAATCCTAATAGGGTCACTAGTAAGACGAAAATGAAAACCCTGACGCGAAGCGGTCAGGGTTTTTTCATTTGGAGGATCTGAGCGGAGCCCGCAGGGCTCTTGCGAAAGAGACGAGAAATGAAAAAAATAGCCCGACGCAGGAGGGCGTATTTTCATTTTTGTTTTGGACCTCGGACTGACTTAGGATCACGGAGTAATCCTAATAGGGTCACTAGTAAGACGAAAATGAAAACCCTGACGCGAAGCGTTCAGGGTTTTTTGTTTTACCACCTTATAGCCTGGCCAAATCAATTTTTATTAGTTTAGATCGAAAATGAATTTATCCTTTAATAAAGCCGTTGTGCTGTTTGGTGCTGTTACGCTCATGTTGAGCGTGGGGATTTATTCTTTTAACCCTACCGAGAACAAATCAACCGATCCTTTCAAGGATTATTCTACCCATTTCCTTACCCAGAAGAATACCGGCCACTTTCCAGAACAACCAAAGGAAAACGATCATTTCCTGGGACCGAAAATTCACTACATCACCCATCAGTTGTTTTCAACTGAAACCACCAACATCACCGTCACCAGTACTTTATTAATTCCCGACCGGATTCAAAACTTTATACCAATCCTTCCGGTAAGGAATTTATCCACCTATTCTAAAAATCTCCATCGTTACTTCATATCCAAACAGGCACCTTAAAGTCAAAAGTTCACCATCCTTCAATTGAACTTTTTTTGACTTTAACCTGTAAATATGGAATCTATAATTGTATTCGTTTTTATCACTGGCTATTCGTTAATTGCTCTGGAGCACCCCATCCGAATTAATAAAACCGCGACAGCCCTCGTCACGGGTGTGGTTTGCTGGTCCCTGCTTGCACTCGCCCTCCCACCAGAAACTTTCACAGGATCCAGTTATCTTGATTTTATCAGTGCTTATAAGCCCTCACCCGATGAGCTCGGGGTGGCCAACCCCAAATCAATTCATCTAAAATTCATTACCGAATCCCTTAGCCATCATTTGGGGGAAATAGCGGCCATACTGTTTTTCCTAATGGGCGCCATGACCATCGTCGAACTTATTGATGCCCACCATGGATTTCGGATTATCACCAAGCAAATAAATACCGACAAACCCATTCCACTACTTTGGATCATCTCGATCATTACATTTTTTATGTCAGCTGTCCTGGACAACCTGACCACGACCATTGTCATGGTCTCCTTGATCCGAAAACTTACCCAACCGGGTAATTTCAGATGGCTGTTTGCCGGTGTCATCATCATTGCTGCCAATGCCGGCGGCGCATGGTCACCCATCGGCGATGTTACCACCACCATGTTGTGGATCGATGGAAAAATAACGACCGGCGGAATCTTGAAAAGCACCTTTCTGCCTAGTCTTGCCTGCCTGTTAGCACCTATTTTATACCTGAGTTGGTCGCTTCGTGGTAAATCCACTGAGATTCAGCGTGAGGAGAAAAATGGCGAAGACGCTGGAAAGGGACTTTTAATGCTGGCGGCAGGTATCACAGCTTTGATTTTGGTCCCTGCCTTTAAAACAATAACCCATTTACCACCCTACTTAGGTATGTTGTTGGCACTTGGATTACTCTGGCTACTATCTGAAATGGTAGATCCGGAAAAAGATGAATTTGAAAAACATAAACGCTCGGTTTCTTATGTACTTACCAAAATTGATATGCCGAGTGTTTTATTCTTCATGGGGATATTACTTGCTGTTGGCGCATTGGAGACCATGTCCACCTTAGGTGGTTTTGCCAAATGGCTTGATTCAACCATTGGCAACCAGACCGTCATCATAACCCTGATCGGTTTCCTTTCGGCCCTGGTAGACAATGTACCCTTGGTGGCTGCAAGCATGGGAATGTACAGCATGGATATCTACCCAACCGATTCCGCTCTTTGGACCTATCTGGCATACTGTGCCGGAACAGGTGGCAGTATTTTGATCATAGGTTCTGCCGCAGGTGTTGCAGCCATGGGTATGGAAAAAATTGATTTTTTGTGGTACCTGAAACGGGTGAGCTTTATTGCCACACTAGGATACCTGGCAGGAGCAGGAGTTTTTTTACTTCAGCAAGCCCTATAAAGACTCACTTTTTAAAGTACCTGAATACCTCAACAAGGTCGAAATCATCCAAATCGCTAACTTTAAGGACAATTAAACCTATACCAACCTTATGAAAAAGAATAAAATCCTTGCACTGGCGATGGTTGCCTTTTTTTCTGCCGCTGTAATAGTTTCATGTGGTAAGAAAGCTGAAACCGAAGAAGCAACAGAACAAACCGAAGCCCCCGCAGATACAGCGGCCGCTGAGCATCCCTCCGAACACCCCGCTGAACACCCTGCAGACTCAACCAAGTAAAGAAAACCTCAGGCAGGCGTAACCCTTCGGAAGGTGAAGGTTGCCTTTGCCCTGACTTCCTTGCCATCGATTTCTAAATAGGGATAGGCAAGAAAATTTACAGGCCCGGACTTTGGTCCGGGCTTTATTTTTAAATCACGACCCCTGGTTAATTCAATACGGTTCGCAGGATGATGCCCAAAATAATAGGTGGCCAATGCTGTGTACTTGTTGGCCTCACTGATGTCAACCGGCCACCATTTCCCATCGGCATAGAACTCCGCCCAACAATGGTACCCATCGATACCACCATCGTTCCGATCCGATGGAATGGATGCCCCTATGGCAAATCGTGAAGGGATTCCAATGGAGCGCGCGAGTGAAATAAATAGCGAATGAAATTCGGAGCAATTGCCCGTCTTAACATCACAAGCGTAATTGGAATCACCGCCTCCAAAATTCCCGTATTTCATATAACGCATGTTATCGATTACATAGTCATACAGTGCACGGGCCTTCATCAGATCGCTTGAATTTTTCCCTTTGATGGCGGTCCTGGCGATTTCCTCAAACCGTCCACCAATTGGCATGGTAGCATTGGAAACCAGATGGCGCGATGCATCTGTTAGTTTTTCTGCAACAGGACCACGTTCCTTTCGGGTAACGCGATAGGAAATATGAATGGAGTCGCTGCTGTGCTTAGGAGAAAGCTCAGCAAACAAAATGGTGTTACCGAACTCATCTTCCTTCAGGGTATCGTACCGATCAGGAAAATAAACCGATCGTACCTCAACGGACTGATACGCATCGGAAGAAGCCAATGGAACCCAAATTTTAGCCTTGGACTTCAGGTCCTTAAGGTTCACGTGATAGTAAAATTCAAAATGATCCACCCCTTCCACCACACCGAGTAGCCCGTTGGTGGCTTCCTTCATGGGTAATCTAAACCATGTTTTATCCGCTTTCTGCTTCCAGGCATAGTATGGCTTACCGTTAAGTTTGTGCACGCTGGTTTCTGTAACCTCCATTTTTTCAGGTCCGCCATCCATGAAAAAATCAACATCATACACGTCACCGGTAGTATCCACCAGATCTACACAAGCAAATTGTTTACCAGGGCCCAGACTTGAGAGGTATTCTGTATGCACCCTTACAAGCCTCATTTTAAATTCCCTACCCCGGTCGTTAACAATGAAATACCCATTGGACTGCTGTGTCTTACGGGCGATGTAGTCTTTTATACCCACTTCAATTTCAGCAATCGATGCCTTTCTTAACGTGGGCTGACCAGGGCCATTGTTTTTTTCGGTAGACTGACATGCGGTCAGGTAGAATAGCGTTGAAAAGAATAGCGGCCTGATTATATTTTTCATCATAGTAGACAAAGAAAGACCTGAAGATAAACATTCATAGTAAGAGATGGAATTCATGATAGGCGCAGGGACGAACAGGCATTATTCAAACTCCCGTCCTTAAAACTTCTTACTTGCCCGGTTATAAAATTAAAGCTTCAATCAACTTGAAGGGCAGGGTCTTTGACGATGAAGCCCCGACGCTATGATCTACTAAACTTTGGCGCGCCAGATTTTTTCCTTTCGTGAAAAATAAATCAAAGCCAACGTCATCCCGATTGATCCTAAAATCGATAAGGTATAGGCAGCGGTAACAAAAAATTCTAACCAGCTGAGTTGCGCTCCTCCCAATTCTTTAAATAGAATCACACCTACGCTCCCCACATATCCAAAAGCATCAGCCAGATAGATTAAAAAACCTACCGTAGCCGCCGTCTTAAAGGTGGCCAGAATCCGGTCAAAGAAAATACTGTTGAACTGAATGTACCCGAAATAAAGCCCCATACCCACCAGGATCATCCAAATGGTTGGACTCATCAGGCCTGATCTAAACATCCAGGTAGATATCCCAACCAACAACATCCCAACAATAACAATGATGTGGTTAATAACCATGGCTTTTCGATTGTCCTTGATGAACATCAGGCTTGCGATAATGATCAGCACACTGATCGAAATAATGGTTTCCGTCAGGGTGAAAATTCCTGGTTTTCCGCCATATCCAAGAGCAATCCAGATCTCGGCACTGAAGTTGTCCCGGAAATCACGAAAGGCAGTCAGCAGAACATAGGACAAAACCAAAAAAACGAGTCCGGGAAGAAACTCTTTAACGTACGCAATCCGTTCAGGGCCGGTCATGGGGACACGCTTCGTGCGCAAAGCCTCATCCTGAGGAGATGGCGGTGGAATTTTATCAAGCATCTGCAGGAAGATCAAAAGCGGACCCATAAACACCAATGCGGTAACAAATGGCATCCAAAGCTCTGTAATGCCCATGGTCAACAACCAGCCTGCAACACTTTTGGAAAAGCCAGCACTGAAAATAAAGGAAACTGAAACTGCGGCACCAAGTACTTCCGTCGTACTGCGTCCCTCCATATATGAAAATACAAGACCCCACCCGAAACCAAGGATAAAGCCGTTGATGAGTATAAAAAGGAAATTGAATGGCAGGGGAGTTACAGCAAAACCAAGCCAGGAAGCAGTGGCCATGAGCACCATGAATAAAATATTTTTAGCCCGGCTTTCCGGTTTAAGCTCAGAAACCAGTTTGATCCCTGCGAATTTTGAAACCAAGTATCCTATTACCTGAAAAATAACCATCCAGCTTTTAAACCCAACGCCAAGCCAACTCATATCGGCATAGGTGCCAACACCAAAAGCCTTACGTAAGGCAAAGATGCAGGTGTATAGACCGAAGGCGCTCAGTGAAGCCACCAGAATAAAGGCAGGACTTTGAGCATTACGCGGATACAATCTGGAAGGAATCAAAATGGTCAGGGTTGTTGAATTGCCGGCAGCTGAATTAAAATTATGTAAATCTCCGGTAATGACACCGACAGCAAACTCTTAATATAGGAATCCAAACATCCACAACGGAATTCGGTTACCAATCCCATTTTCAATATCATCTGAAGCAATGAACCCATTTTTTAATCCGCGGATTTGTAAATCAGCTTTATCCCTTCCGCCGATTTCAAAATTCCATTCGTCATCAACTAAAAAATCACCTTTAACCGGCAGGCTTAATTGGTGACGCGAATGGAGCAGCTGATTCATAAAAAAGGTTTCCCGCAAGGTTCCGCGATTTACCCGCATAGGTGCCAGGGCAAATTGTAAATTAGAATTTTCAAGGAAAATTTTATCTGGCTTTTGAAGCGTGCTCACGCTTTTACCCACCGCTCCTAGCGTATTGATCAGGCGGGCTTTTTCAAGGTGATTGATGTACTGCACCAGCGTATTTCGATGAACGCCAATCTTTTCGCTCAAAGAAGAAATATTTGGCTTAAAAGGAACATTGGTTGCCAGGATATACAACAGCTTGAAAATCTTTCTACTGTTAGCGGTGTCATAACCTTCAATATAGCGCAGGTCTGTTTCAATGGTCATCTTCACCACCTGTTCAATACGGATGTGGTAAGTTGATTTATTTTCGGCGTAAAAGGGATAATAACCCAAATTAAGGTATTCCGTAAAAAATTTTAATGGCCTGAACTGCAGGGTCCAGTCATGCGCTAATTCCTGGTGATGTTTTAGAAGTTCTTTCAGACTTACTTCAGGTAGCGCAACAACTTTTTCAAATGCAAGAAATTCTCGGAAAGAGAGCCCTGGCAATTCATATAAAACCGATCGCCGGCTTAAGTCACCATCCTGACGCAACATATCTGTTATGGATGATCCGGTAAAAACGATTTTCAAATCGCGGTGGGTATCATAGATATTTTTTATTTCCCGAGCCCACATCGGGTACTTGTGCACTTCATCAATAAATAAAAAACGACCTCCCTCCGCACGGAAGCGCTCTGCAAATGAAACCAGGTTTATTTCTGTGAAATACAAATCATCGAGGGTGATATAGACCGCCTCTCCAGGACTGCATTTTAGTCTTTCCAGTTGTTGCAACAGCAACGTTGTCTTCCCTGTGCCTCTCGCACCAACAATCCCTATCAGCCGATCAGACCAGTCAATTCTCTTAACCAGAGACCTCATGTACGTCTCCCTCAGGTTTCTGACCAGAAGAGCAGATTTACCTATAAGCTCTTGCATTTTGCTGTTTATATTCAGCAATTTATTCATTTTTTGCTGTTTTCATTCAGCATTTTATAGTTTTTCAATTGCTTTGAACATAATTATCACGTTCTCGGGCCTCTCCGCAGTCATTTTGAAGGTTTAATCCTAAGTGATCGTTGCCGCCCCATGAATCAGGGCGCAAAAAGCAATGAAAGGAGGACGCTCGCCACGGGTAAAACACCCATAAATTCACCGGAAAAATCACCAGATGAAATGGCTTGATATCAGCCATCCACCACTGACCAATGTCTTAAGTGGTTCTATTTTTCAAGCATTACAATTCAGTTTTCAATAACCGGCCATCAGTGAAGAATTCACAAAGGCATAAAGAATCACTGTAGGGAAAGTTGCCGCCTCCAGATCAGGAAACAGAGATAAAGAGCTGAAATTTTTAAGCTTAACCTTTCAGGTTTTCAAATAGAGGACAAAAAACCTGAACCTGTCTGGTCAATCAAATTCAGAAAACCTCTAGCCTGCATCAGAACCAACTTCAACCTGATAGTTGGTAAACATTGAGGAGAAGTATTCGCGATTCATTCGTGCAATGTTGGTGATTTTGATTCCTTTAGGGCACTCAGCCTCACAAGCACCAGTGTTGGTGCAAGCACCAAAACCTTCTGCATCCATCTGTGCAACCATCCGCTCCGCACGCTCCTTGCGTTCAGGTTGTCCTTGAGGTAATAATGCATACTGGGAAACCTTTGCACTCACAAACAACATGGCCGAAGCATTCTTGCACGCCGCAACACAAGCTCCACAGCCAATACAAGTCGCCGCATCCATCGCCTCGTCAGCAACTTTTTTAGGAACAAGGATTTCATTGGCATCAGGAGCAGCACCTGTGTTAACAGAAATGAATCCACCAGCACGCTGGATGCGATCAAAGGCTGAACGATCTACGACCAAATCTCTTACCACTGGAAAGGCTGCTGCCCTCCATGGTTCGATGGTAATGGTTTGTCCGTCGGTAAATGAACGCATGTGCAATTGACAGGTAGTGGTTTGCAGAGGGCCGTGTGGCCTACCATTGATGTAAAGGCTGCACATTCCACAGATCCCTTCTCGACAGTCATGGTCGAAATGAACAGGCTCCTCGCCTTTTAAGACCAGTGAATCGTTCAACACATCCAGCATCTCCAGAAATGACATATCGGGCGAAACGTGATCCATGGTGTAGGTTTTGAATCCACCATTTTCATTGGCACCTTTTTGCCTCCAGATTTTCAATGTTAGTTTCATAATAGCGTCGTTCAATTTTTTAGAATTATTTATAACTGCGCTGGGTCAGTTTGACATTCTCAAAACGCAAAGGCTCTTTATGCAAGGACTCTTCCTGGTCCTCACCTTTGAATTCCCAGGCTGAAACATAGGCGTACTCATCGTCCTTTCGCAACGCCTCACCTTCAGGGGTCTGCGACTCTTCTCTGAAATGTCCACCGCAGGATTCAGCACGGTTGAGCGCATCGTCTACCATCAACGCTCCGAGTTCGATAAAATCTGCTACCCTGCCGGCCTTCTCCAACTCCATGTTCAATTCATCGGAACCACCTGTGATGTTCACATTGGTCCAGAACTCTTCACGGAGTGCTTTGATTTTAGCCTTGGCAGTTTTCAGGCCGGGCTCACTTCTGGACATTCCGCAATATTCCCACATGATGTGTCCCAACTCACGGTGAAACTGATCGGCAGTCTTCTTGCCACGAATCGAAAGCAACTTTTGAATGCGTGATCGGATGGCCTCCTCTGCCTTGCGGAACTCCGGATGATCGGTTCCGATTTTATCGTTCCAGCCAATATTCGCCAGGTAATCACCGATGGTGTACGGAATCACAAAATAGCCATCAGCCAGACCTTGCATGAGGGCACTGGCGCCCAGACGGTTTGCACCGTGGTCAGAGAAGTTGGCTTCACCTAGAGCGTACAAACCTGGAACAGTGGTCATCAGATTGTAATCAACCCACAAACCTCCCATGGTGTAGTGCACTGCAGGATAGATCATCATCGGCACCTGATATGGATCATCGCCGGTGATTTGCTTATACATGTCAAACAAGTTGCCGTACTTACTTTCAATCAAAGCTTTGCCGTCGCGACGAATGGCATCGGAGAAATCAAGAAATACCGCTACACCGGTTGCACCAACACCTCTGCCCTCATCACAAACTGTTTTAGCATTGCGTGAAGCCACATCACGCGGCACCAGGTTTCCGAAAGATGGATACTTGCGCTCCAGGAAATAGTCGCGCTCCGCTTCCGGAATGTTGACCGCATCCGAGGCCTTCAATCCCTTTTTTGCAATCTTAGGAACCCACACCCGTCCGTCGTTTCGAAGGGATTCAGACATCAGCGTCAGTTTTGACTGATGGCTTCCTGAAACCGGAATACAGGTGGGATGGATTTGGGTAAAGCAAGGGTTACCAAAAAATGCACCCTTGCGGTGTGCACGCCATGCTGCAGTTACATTGGATCCTTTTGCATTGGTGGAAAGGTAAAAAACGTTACCATAACCACCGGTACACAATAGTACCGCATGCGCGCTGTGGGATTCAATTTTACCGGTAACGAGGTTTCTGGTAATGATTCCACGTGCTTTTCCGTCAACCACCACAACGTCCAGCATTTCGGTTCTGGTGAACATCTGAACTTTTCCATTGGCAATCTGGCGGTTGAGCGCAGAATACGCACCCAATAACAATTGTTGTCCGGTTTGTCCGCGTGCGTAGAACGTTCTGGAAACCTGTGCTCCCCCGAAAGAGCGGTTGGCCAGCAAGCCGCCATATTCGCGGGCGAATGGAACACCCTGTGCCACGCACTGGTCAATGATGCTGACACTCACCTCAGCCAGACGATGTACGTTGCCTTCGCGGGCACGGTAATCTCCTCCTTTTATGGTGTCATAGAAAAGACGGTAGATGCTATCACCATCATTCTGGTAATTTTTTGCAGCGTTGATACCGCCCTGAGCAGCGATGGAGTGCGCACGGCGTGGGCTATCCTGAAAACAAAAGGCCTTCACATTGTAACCCAACTCAGCAAGCGATGCCGCAGCAGATGCACCGGCAAGGCCGGTACCAACCACAATCACTTCATATTTTCTCTTGTTGGCCGGATTGACAAGCTTCAGATTGAACTTATGCTTGCTCCACTTTTCGGAAATTGGTCCGTCTGGAATTTTGGAATCGAGTGTCATAGTCTTTTTGATTGTCTAATTAAAAAACATCAATACAGGAATTGCTGCAAACAACAGAGGAACGATTATGGCAAATGCCCGGCCAACCACCTGAATTAAACCATTGTACTTAAGGTGATTGAGTCCGAGTGTCTGAAAAGCCGATGCAAATCCATGGTACAAATGAAATCCAACAGCAGCCATACAGAAGACGTAGAGGGCCACATACCAACCTACATTGAACCATTCGTTCACCAAAGAATAAATATCTCGGTATGATGTTCCATCGTAGTCTACCGTTGGCATGGCACCAAAATGCATCTGAGCCCAAAAATCTTTAAGGTGTACAACGATAAAAACGAGGACCAGGGTGCCTAGAATACCCATGTTGCGGGAGGTCCAGTGAGAAGACTTGCCTGAGGCCTCCGCGTAGCCTACCGGGCCGCGGGCTGATTTATTCTTGGAAGTCAACATAATGGCCCAAATGACGTGGATCAGGATAAAAGCGAAGTTTCCCTTCGAAACAATCTGGATGAGCGGATTGGTGCTCATAAACTCTGCATAAATATTAAACGATCTACCCCCATCGTCTTTCAGCAACTGGAGGTTGCCGGCGAGGTGGACCGCCAAAAACAGAATCAGAAATAAACCAGTCAGGGCCATCATCAGTTTGCGGCCCAGGGTACTTGAGAAAAGATCAAGAAACCACTTCATAACATTAAAGGGGTTGATTTTACAGCAGCGCCAAAATTATATGGAGCAACTCAATTGACCATTATGGAAGGGTAAATTCTAAGGATAGAAGGACAAGAATTTTTTTCTAAAAAAATGACCTACCCCATCCAGCCACCCTGACAAGAACCAAATTCTATAACTGTTTGTTTAACAGTTGTTTACAATAAAGGTGAATACTTTAAATCCTTAAAGTGGCTCTGGCAAATTCGTTTAGTTTTGTCCTCCCACTACTTTGTACTCAGGATGTATCTGATTTTCGACACAGAAACGACAGGAATTCCACGGAATAAATACGCGCCATTAACTGATTTTGACAACTGGCCCCGTCTGGTGCAACTCGCCTGGCAGATGCACGGCCCCACCGGCAACCTACTGAACAGGGGAAACCTTATTGTAAGACCCGATGGTTTTGATATTCCCTTTCGGGCACAGCAAGTGCATGGAATCAGCACCGAAAGGGCGACCCAGGAAGGCAAACCGTTGGACGATGTCCTTGGTGCCTTCATGACCGACCTGGAGTCCTCCTCCATTATCGTAGGACACAACATTGAATTCGATATCGCCATCATCGGCGCTGAACTACTGCGCAGGTCCAAAAAGAATGATCGGCTGCTTCAGGCTAAAAAATTTGATACCTCCACTGAAACCATTGACTTCTGTTCATTGCCCGGCGGCCCAGGCGGAAGGTTCAAAATGCCAAAGCTGAATGAGCTTCACCAAAAACTTTTCGCAAAAGACGTATCGGACGCACACGATGCAGCCTACGATGTTGAAGCTACCGCAAGATGTTTTTTCGAATTGGTCCGGATTAAAATAGCCAAACCTGCGGACGATACACCGCTTAAAAACATTTCCTACGAAGCACCTGTACTGGAAGCTGGTAATTTTTCAAAACAGGAAAAAAAGGACCAATCAATTGGAAGCGACGCCACTTCAAATCAGAACATTACCGCACCTTTTGTTCACCTGCATCTTCATTCGCAGTTTTCCGTTTTACAAGCCACCCCTGAAGTCAGCGACATCGTGGCGAAAGCGGTTGCCGAAAAAATGCCTGCAGTAGCGCTAACGGATTTAGGAAATCTTTTCGGCGCATTTCAATTTGTTTCGGAGGCACTCAAACAAGGCATCAAACCGATTGTAGGATGTGAATTTTATCTCTCCGAGGAGCGTAAAAAAAATAAATTCACGAAAGAAAGTCCTGACCGCAGGTTTCAACAAGTACTGTTGGCCAAAAATGAAGCCGGCTATAGAAACCTGGCAAAACTCAGCTCCCTTGGATTCATCGAGGGACTTTATGGGATCTACCCCAGAATCGATAAATCCTTAATTGCTGATCATGCCGAAGGCATCATGGCCACCACCGGAGGTTTGTACTCCGAAATTCCATACCTGATCCTCCATGTCGGCATGCGGCAAGCGGAAGAAGCTTTTAGATGGTGGAAGGAAACTTTTGGAAAGGATTTTTATGTAGAGCTCAACCGCCACGGTCTCCCCGAAGAAGATCACGTCAACACAGCACTGATCAGCCTTTGCAAAAAATATGGCGTGAAGTACTTTCCAGCTAATGAATCTTTTTATCTGCGTAAGGAAGACCACCAGGCCCATGATGTCATGCTCTGTATAAAAGATGCAGAGTTTGTTTCCACGCCGGTTGGAGAAGGTCGGGGCAAGCGATTCGGTTTGCCAAACAGTGAATACTATTTCAAGGATCAGAATGAAATGCGAAAGCTCTTCAATGATCTTCCGGAAGCATTTGAGACACTGAGTGAAATAGTTGACAAGGTCGAACCTTTTCCACTGGAAAGAAAAGTTCTTCTTCCGCGTTTCGAAATCCCAAAAGGATTTAAAACGGAGGATGATTACCTACGCCACCTCGCCTATGAAGGCGCTAAAAAAAGGTACCCGGAAATAACACCAGAAATCAAGGAGCGGTTGGAATTTGAGCTGGAGACGATCAAAAAAACCGGTTACCCTGGTTACTTTCTCATCGTCGCCGATTTTACTTCAAAGGCACGCGAAATGGGCGTTTCCGTTGGGCCGGGGCGAGGTTCAGCTGCTGGATCTGCCGTGGCCTACTGTATTGGCATCACCAATGTAGACCCCATCGCCTATGACCTTCTCTTTGAACGCTTCCTGAATCCCGACCGTGTCAGTCTACCCGATATTGATATTGATTTTGATGATGAGGGTCGGGATAAAGTTATCCGCTATGTGATCGAAAAATATGGGCACAATCAGGTTGCACAGATCATCACCTACGGCACCATGGCAGCCAAGTCGAGCATACGTGACTGCGCTCGGGTTTTAGAGTTGCCCCTGCCAGAGGCCAACCAACTTGCTAAAATGGTTCCTGAACGTCCGGGTACATCACTGGATGGTGCCTTTCGTGAAATCCCTGAATTAAATCAGATTCTGAAAGGCAACGACCTGAAATCACAGGTACTGAAACAAGCCAAGGTGATTGAGGGGTCGGTGAGGAATACCGGTATTCACGCCTGCGGTGTGATCATTACACCCAAGGACATCAAGGAACTTATTCCGGTTGCGACCGCCAAAGATTCTTCCATGCTTGTTACCCAGTTCGACAACAGCGTGGTTGAAAAAGCAGGCATGCTTAAAATGGACTTTTTGGGACTCACTACCTTGTCCATTATCCGAACTGCCCTAAAAAACATCAAGCGTCGCCATGGCCTTGACATCGACATCGATAAAATTCCACTCAACGACCCAAAAACCTTTCAACTGTATCAGCGGGGAGAAACGGCCGGCACATTCCAATTTGAATCGGAGGGAATGCAGGCCTATCTAAGGGCACTAAAGCCAGACAAATTTGAGGACCTGATCGCAATGAATGCGCTGTATCGCCCAGGTCCGATGGAATACATTCCAAACTTCATTGCCCGTAAACATGGACGAGAAGCCATCCGCTACGACCTGCCGGAAATGGAGGAATATTTGAAGGATACGTACGGTATCACAGTTTACCAGGAGCAGGTGATGCTGCTTTCTCAAAAGCTTGCCGGATTCACAAAAGGTGAAGCAGACGTATTGAGAAAAGCGATGGGTAAGAAGCAGGCCGACGTTCTCAACAAAATGAAAGGCCGCTTTATCGAAGGTTGCCAGGAGAAAAAGATTGAGGTAAGGGTGGCTGAAAAAATCTGGAAAGACTGGGAAGCGTTTGCTGAATATGCTTTTAACAAGTCCCACTCTACCTGTTATTCCATGGTTGCCTACCAGACCACCTATCTCAAGGCCAACTATCCGGGTGAATTTATGGCGGCTGTACTCACCCACTCACAAACCAACCTGGACAAGGTCACTTACTTTTCAGAGGAGTGCAGAAGAATGGGGATTCCTGTACTCGGTCCACACATCAACGAATCCGGTCTTTACTTTGAGGTCAACCATTCAGGTGAAATCAGATTTGGATTGGGCGCCATTAAAGGTGCGGGCGAATCGGCTATCGAATCCATCATTCAGGAACGTGAAGCCAATGGAGCCTATCGGGATATTTTTGAGTTTGCGAAAAGAGTAACCCAGCGGTCGGTCACCAAAAAAACCTTTGAATGTCTGGCGCTCTCCGGTGCATTCGATTGCTTTAACGATTACCACCGAAGACAATACATTGCCGCAAAGGATGGTGACATTAACCTGATTGAGAAGGCCGTTCGCCACGCAGCGAAAGTGCAGCAGGAGTCCCTCAGCGCCCAAACCAATTTGTTTGGAGCCTCCGCGGGCACGGAAATGCCACTTCCCAGGGTGGACGCCGTTGAACCATTCTCCGAATTAGAAAAGCTGAATTTTGAAAAGGAAATGATTGGCGTATACATCAGCGGGCATCCGCTGGATGCCTTCCGATTTGAGCTTGAATCGTTCTGCAACACTTCCGTTTCGATGCTCACCAATCTTGAGGAGCTGGAAGGTAAAGACCTGCGGATGGGTGGTATTGTTTCCTCGGTTGAAAGCCGGATGACCAAAACCGGAAAACCTTTTTGTAAAGCTGTTCTGGAAGATTACTCCGGAAAGTTTGAGTTTACCTTCTGGAGCGAGGACTTCATGAAATTCAAATCCTTCCTGACAGTCGGTTACCATTTGTTTGTAGAAGGTACCGCCATCCGAAAAACCTGGGGTGACCAGAACATGGAAGTCAAAATAAAGTCCATGGAGTTGTTGAATGAATTGGGGATGAAGCGGACCAAGGGCATGCAACTGACCATCAGTCCGGAAGCCCTGAACAGCAATCTGGTCAGCAGCATTGAAAAACTTTGTCAGGAGCATGAAGGCAAAACCCCGCTTTACGTAAGACTGATAGACACTGGTGAAAATGTCCAGGTGGAATTGCTCTCCAGAAAATTCCAGATTAAGCCGGTGGATGAAACTGTTCGGAGTTTCAAAAAACTTAGCGGCGTAGACATCACCATTGTCTAACTGAAACAACCGTGAATTTTCTTGGACATTTGTTTCTGTCCGGCAATGATCAGGAGGTTCAGCTCGGAAATTTTATTGGTGATTTTGTTAAAGGAAGAACGCCCCAATCCAGATTTCCTGAGAAACTGGCTGCAGGAATTTTACTGCACCGTGAAATCGATCAGTTTACCGACCGACATCCTTGTGTGAAGTCGAGCAAGGACCGCATCCGGCATAAATACAGACACTATTCCGGCGTTGTGATAGACATTTTCTATGACCACTTCCTGGCGGCCCAATGGAGAAATTATCACCCCACCCCGCTTGGTCAGTTTGCGGAGCAAGTCTATCAATTGGTTCAAAGCAATTCAAGCCACGTTCCTGAAAGAGCGCTACACATGTTGCCCCACATGATCAGGGGCAATTGGCTGGTTGCTTACGCAAGCCTGGAAGGCATCCGTTCGGTTCTAAACGGCATGTCAAGAAGAACGCCTTATGCCTCAGGAATGGAATTCGCAGCCGAAGACCTGCAAGCCGATTATACCCTCTTCCAGCAGGAATTTGAATCCTTCATCATAGAAGCTGAAGCGATGTGCCAAGACTACCTTCGACGCCACGGAATAATTTCAGCATCAACGTAAAATTCGATTTGATAATTTTGAGCCATGCACAACGATCCGGAGCTAAGCGGTAAATACCTGGGGACCATCTCCTCCGATTTTGTCCGAGTGGCCGATCACTTACGGGAGGCCTCCTATCAGATCAGAAAAGCCGGATTTGAATTTCCGATTTTCGCCATAAGTCGCGACGATCAGCCGATCGGTAAAATCATGATCGAAAAGGAAAGAATGGATTTAGAATGGAATTACTTCGCCAGTTTTCTGGATGAGTTTTTACAGAGAGATCTGGTGGGGCCGGATAAAAAAGAAGCCTTCATTGAGCATTATAAAGATCCGGATGAGTTTTGTTGCCTGTTTGTAATCGACAAAGACTTTACCCGTTTCGTTTACATTCCCTACCCGACCGATTGAGGTCAGGAGAAATGATTCCAGCCCTGCGCAGTCAGTGCTACTGTGTTACCAGCCTTGGTAATCATCACATTTTGATCCATTGCCGTGTGAAGATGTCCGATGAAGTGGATGTCGGCATGATTTTTTAGTTTTTCAAAATCAGCAGGCTTAATCGTAAACAGCAGCTCATAATCTTCACCTCCGTTTAAGGCAGCGGTGATGGGATCTATTTTAAATTCAACCGCAGTTTCAAACGTCTGATGGTCGATGGGTACTTTATCCTCAAATATTTTGACCCCACATCTGGAGTTTCTGCCGATGTGAAGAAGTTCAGACGCGAGGCCGTCGGAAACATCAATCATTGCAGTGGGCACCACCTTTAATTCTTCCAGCTCATGCACAATGTCCATGCGCGCTTCTGGTTTTAACTGACGACCCACGAGGTAGGAATATTTCTCAAGATCTGGTTGTGTGCCGGGGTTGCTCAGGAAAACTTCCTTTTCCCGCTCTAACACCTGCAACCCCATATAGGCTGCGCCTAGGTCGCCGGTAACGCACAAAATATCATTGGCTGAAGCACCCGAGCGAAAGGCGATTTTATCAGAATCGACCGTACCTCGTACAGCGATTGACAATACCAGACCAACAGCAGAGGAGGTGGTGTCGCCGCCGACAAGATCAACACCATAGTGCTGACAGGCAGCTTTGATGCCGGCATACAATTCTTCCACTGCTTCTACCGAGAAACGGTTGCTGATGCCCAGACCGACAACCACTTGTCCAGGCTTACCATTCATGGCAGCGATATCCGATACATTTACGGCGATGGCCTTATAGCCAAGATGTTGAAGCGGGACATAGCGTAAATCAAAGTGAACACCTTCTAATAGCATATCGGTGGAAAGCAGTGAAAGGTGATCGCCGCATCGGATGACCGCTGCATCATCGCCAATACCTTTTACGGTATCGGGGTGTTGAATTTTGAAAGGCTCTGCCAACCGATCGATCAGACCAAATTCACCGAGCGCAGAAATTTCAGAACGTTGTTCACTCATGATTTTCAAGATTATCCATACAAAGTTCAACCAGCACACCGGAGGCAGAGGCGGGATGAATAAAGTTTACCATTTTATTTTCGGCGCCAAGGCGTGGGGATCCGGTAAATGCAAATCCCTCCTGGGTGAGGCGGGCGGTATCATTTTGAAGGTCACCGGAATGAAACGCAATATGGTGGATGCCCTCCCCTCTTTTGTCCAAAAATTTTCCGATGGCCGAGTCTTTATTTTCGGAGCCCAGCAATTCGATTTTAACATCCCCAACCTTAAAAAAAACAGTGGTCACCTGTTCGGAGGCTACGAACTCCTTTTTGTAAGCCGGCCTGCCAAGCAACTTTTCAAAAATCTTTTCAGAAGCTGCCAGATCGCGGACAGCCAGGCCGATATGCTCTATTCTTTCCATAATGGATGGGATAGTTTCAAAAAAATCATGTTTGAAGCGATTGAACCGGATGGTCCGGTTGTATAACTTTGCGCGAAAATCGGGAATCTTTCTGAGGTTTTCGAGGTTGTAAAAGTTAGTCTCAAGGGAGTTAAGGAGCGCAGAAAAAGCGAAATGGTATGATTAACGTCACAGATAAGGCAAAATCTAAAATAGCGGAGTTGTTGGTTGCTGAAGGTAAACCTGCAGAAAGCGGGATCCGGGTTTCGGTAAAAGGTGGCGGATGCAGCGGGTTGATGTACGACCTTAATTTTGACACCGAAATACAACCCGCCGATCAGATATTCGAAGACAAGGGCGTAAGAATCCTGGTGGACAAAAAGAGCTTACTCTATCTTCTGGGCACTACATTGGATTTTTCGGATGGTCTGAACGGTAAAGGTTTCCAGTTCATCAACCCAAATGCCACCAGAACCTGTGGCTGCGGCGAAAGCTTCGCTGTATAAGCTGACCTAATAGATTATTTCTAACGATCCCCTACCCATGCGATGCATTTGAGCTCAATGGCAATGGGCGTTGGGAGTGCATTGATTTCAAGGGTAGTTCTACAAGGTTGATTTTCCTTAAAGTATTCCGACCATAACTTATTGAATACCGGAAAATCATTTTTCATTGAAGTGAGGTAAACGGTTACGTCCACCAGATCTTCCCACCGAGCACCGGAAGCTTCCAAAATGGATCGTACGTTTTGAAAAACCGAATGACATTGCACTTCAATGTCGTAGTTTAAAATGGATCCATCCGTACCCAGTGTAACCCCGGGAATTTCTTTAGACCCTTTTTTCCGCGGACCCACCCCTGACAAAAACAACAGAGAACCTACACGTTTTGCATGAGGATAGGCACCAACAGGATCCGGCGCTCCACCGGCATGAATATTTTCAACTGGCATAAAAAGATTTTATTTCGAATTCATTAAATCCTCTATTTCATCCGGATCGAGTGGAATGGTTTTCATCAAATCCGTGACACCGCGCTTTTCAATGACCACATTATTTTCCAGTCTTATTCCAAAGCCTTCCTCTTTGATGTAAATACCCGGCTCGACCGTCCAAACCGAACCCAACTTCATTTTCTCATGCATGTTGCCTACATCGTGTACGTCAAGACCGAGCATATGAGAGGTCCCGTGGTAATAATATTTCCGAAGCGAAGACGAAATTTCCTTAGTGAATTCCTTTTTGGTCATCAGTTTTAAACGTACGAGTTCGGAGGCCATAATTTTTTCCACCTCACGATGGTAATCAAAATAAACCACCGAGGTACCCATCATGGACATGGCCTCACGCATAACCTTAAGGACCGATTTATAAACATCTTTCTGTCGCTTGGTGAACCGACCACTCACCGGGATGGTTCTGGTGAGGTCGGAATTGTAATTCGCATATTCAGCCGCCACATCCAGTAATACCAATTCACCGGCTTTACATTCCCGGTTGTTCTCGGTGTAATGGAGGATGACATTATTTTTTCCGCCGGCAATTATCGGCTGATAAGCAAATCCGCGCGAACGGTTTCGTACAAATTCATGGAGGTACTCCGCCTCAATCTCATATTCCTTAACCCCCGGACGAACGAACTTCAAAATTCGACGAAAACCTTTTTCAGTAATCCTGCAAGCCTCAGCCATTAGGTTTATTTCAAGACGGCTTTTTACCGAACGCAGTGATGCCAGCAATGGCGCAAGTCTTTCATACCGGTGAAGCGGATAATTTGCTTTGCACCATTCGATGAATCGCGCGTCACGCGACTCCACCACCACATCCGATCGGTAATGCTCGTTGGTGTTTAGAAATACACTGGAAACCCCACCCATAACCATCAGGTGGTGAAATATTTTTTTGAAATCAGAAAGCCAAATAACGGTTTCAACACCCGATAGTGCAGTTGCTTCCTTTTTGGTCAACTTATGACCCTCCCATTTTTCCAGAAGCTCATTGGGTTCCCGAATGAAAAGAATTTCCTTCAGGTGTTTTTCCGGCGCACCTGGGCAAAGCAATAAAATGGTTTCCTCCTGATTGATGCCTGTGAGGTAGAACAGGTCACTGTTCTGCCTGAATGCCATGGTGCCATCGGCATTGGTCGGCATAATGTCGTTGCTGTTCACGACAGCCATACCAGACGTATGGAGCAGAGCCGCCAACCGCTTTCGGTTACCGCTGAATAGTGATGAATCAATCGGATCGTATCGCATAAGCATGAAAATAGAATTGGAAAATTAAGCAAGTAGCCTATGACATTGCTTATGGGCTTGTTTTTTTTGATCTTTCAGAACCAAACCCCAGCCTATGAAAAGATTGTTTTTCCTTCTGATTTTATTTCAGGCCTCTGTGGCGGTCGCCCAGCCTTATCAGCCAACAGAAGAAAACCTCAAAACCCGTCAATGGTTTGAGGAGGCACGATTTGGGTTGTTTGTTCATTGGGGTGTGTACAGTGTCCTTGGCGATGGCGAATGGGTGATGAACAACCAGCGTATTCCCGCAGCAACCTATGAGAAACTCCCTTCCTTCTTTAATCCAACTGAATTTAATGCTGCTGAATGGGTAAGTATGGTTAAGGATGCCGGGATGAAATACATCACCATCACCAGTAAACACCACGATGGATTCGCCATGTGGGATAGTAAAGTCTCTGATTACAACGTTGTGAAAAAAACCCCCTACGGAAAAGACATATTGAAAATGCTCGCCGAGGAATGCCAAAAGCAGGGCATCAAACTTTTCTTTTATCATTCACAATTGGATTGGCACCACCCCGATTATTTTCCCCGTGGCGGGACGGGCGTATCGTATACCGGCAGACCGGAAAGTGGGGATTGGAACAAGTATCTCGATTACATGGATACCCAGTTAACAGAATTACTTACCGGCTATGGACCAATTGCAGGAATTTGGTTCGATGGCATGTGGGATAAGCCCAAGGCCGAATGGAGGCTCCGACAGACGTACGACCTGATTCATCGGCTGCAACCTTCGGCAATGGTTGGAAGCAATCACCACCTCGCCCCATTTGAAGGGGAAGATTTTCAAATGTTTGAAAAAGATTTACCGGGTCACAACACCACCGGCTTCTCTGGTGATCAGAAAGTCGGAAGCCTGCCGCTGGAAACCTGTGAAACGATCAACAACACCTGGGGATTTAACCTGCAGGATCAGGCACACAAGAGCAAAGCCGATCTGATCCGTTATGTTATTAAGGCTGCGGGATATGGTGCTAATTTTTTATTGAATGTTGGTCCAATGCCAAATGGAAAAATTCAGCCTGAACATGTGAAACTTTTGGGACAAATGGGTGAATGGATGCGAAAGAATGGCGAAACCATTTATGGAACCAAGGGCGGACCATTAACCCCGCGCACCTGGGGTGTAACCACCCAAAAAGGAAATAAAGTGTACGTCCATGTGCTGAATTGGGAAGATGAAACACTCACCCTGCCTTCGTTGGGTAAGAAGATCGCCTCCGCAAAAATGTTCAGCGATCGCACACCGCTTAAATTCACCGAAACAGACCTTGGGTTGAGCATTAAAATTCCAAAGGGCAAGCGCGAAGAAATTGACACCATTGTCGAGCTGGAATTAAAATAATCAGCGCTGGCTTATTTGCTTAGGCATGAAAAAAATCAGGCAGGCCTGGACGGCCAACTTTAATTATTGGACACAGGAACGAAGCCTCACGGCCCTATTGGTGTATCTGTTTATCGGTATCGTGACCTGGATGCCGCTTTCAGAAGAAAATGCGATTGAGGAAGCCATTCAGGATATTGTTTTTAACCTCATCGTTCTGGCCGGATACTTTAGTGCGGCAAAGGATGAATCCCTGCAGACCGGACTGCTGAGAAAAGTCCTACTGGTTCTCGCACTGATGGCATTTTCCTTCAGAGTCCTGGATTATTTCTATGCCGATCCAACGGTGGAAAAAATCGACATGATTTTATCGACCTCATTTTTTGCAACGTTGAGCATCGTGATATTCAAGTTCGTTGTACGGGATGATGATGAAGTCAACACGTACCGTGTACAGGGCGCAGTTGTCGTGTATATCTTAATTGGTCTGGTTTGTTCATTTCTGTACAACCTTATCTATTTATCAAATCAAGGCGCATTTGTGTTCAGCAACAGCCACAACCCTGAACTGAATTTTGCCTACATGGTTTATTTCTCCTTTGTGGTACAGACGACGGTCGGCGCAGGAGATATCGTACCGATCGATCCAATGACAAAATCCCTTGTAATTTTTCAATCCATGACCGGCATGTTGTATCCGGTGGTCATTATCGCAAGATTGGTTTCGCTTGAAATTGAGCATACCAAACTCAAAAAAAACCGGGATCCCAAACACTGATTTCAAAATTTAATCACAGGCTTTCGTGGGACTTCGAATTGTATTTATGGGAACGCCTGAATTTGCGGTGGATACACTGGAGGCACTCATCCACAGTACCCATAAAGTTGTAGGCGTGGTTACTGCGCCGGACAGGCCACAGGGAAGAGGCTTGAAGCTGGTTCCTTCTGATGTTAAAGTTTGTGCGGAAAAATATTCTTTACCCGTATTACAACCTGAAAAACTTAAAGATCCGGAATTCCTCAAGCAACTCAGTGATCTGCAGGCCGACCTTTTTGTGGTTGTTGCTTTTCGAATGTTACCGGAAGTCGTTTGGCGTATCCCACCCAAAGGCACGTACAACCTTCACGGATCGTTGCTGCCGCAATACCGTGGCGCTGCGCCCATCAATTGGGCCATCATCAATGGAGAAAAAGAAACCGGGGTAACCACTTTTAGAATTCAGCAGGAAATTGACACCGGAAACATATTGTTCCAGGAGAAAATCAAAATTGAACCAACCGATGACGCTGGCTCTGTTTACGATAAACTGAGGGTGATTGGAGCCAGCCTGATGGCAAGAACGGTGGACGCCATTGCATTGGGCACCGCAAAGGAAATACCCCAACCCGTTGTCTCAGGAAACCTAAGGCCGGCACCAAAAATTTTCAGGGAGACCTGCCAGATCAACTGGGATCAATCAACGGAGTCTGTGAGGAATTTTATTCGAGGTTTATCGCCCTATCCCGGAGCATGGACCAAACTACGTGGACAAAATTTTAAAGTTTTTAGTGTTGAGACTGTTCATCCAAATGAACCCATTAAACCAATTGGAGAACCAGGGGAAATAAAAAGTGACTTCAAAACTTTTCTAAAAATCAAAACAACTGATGGCTGGATAAGTGTGTTAAACCTTCAGCCAGAAGGAAAAAAAAGAATGAACGTTGACGAATTCCTAAGGGGAAATAAATTGGAATAAATTTGATTTGAATTTACCTGATGATCATTTCCCTTATCGCAGCAGTATCAAAAAACGGCGTCATAGGTCGCCAAAATACACTCCCCTGGCACCTTCCGGATGACATGAAGTATTTCATGCGCACCACCTCCGGTCACCCCGTTATCATGGGACGCCGCAACTTCGACTCCATACCAGAGAAATTCCGCCCTCTTCCAAACCGAACCAACATCGTCATCACCCGACAGCAGGACTTTAAAGCACCGGGCTGCGAGGTGGTCCATTCCCCAGAAGCCGCTATGTCGGTAGCGGGAACGTCAGCCCAAAACGAAGTTTTTATCATTGGCGGCTCAGAGATTTACAAAAGTTTTATGGAGCGCGCTGATAAGTTGTACCTCACAGAAATTGATGCCGCGATTGAAGGTGACACCTTCTTTCCTGAATTCGATAAAAAGAGCTGGAAGGAAGTCAGCAGAATTCACCACAGCACCGACGAACGACACCAGTACGCATTTGATTTTGTAGAGTACCTTCGCAAAAGATAATTCAACAATCATCCTTTGAAAAATTATTCAGGAAAGGTGGTCTGGATAACCGGGGCCAGTTCCGGTATCGGCGAAGCGCTCGCGCTTGGTCTTGCCAAAAGGAAGGCCCGACTTTTATTATCAGCAAGAAATACCAATGCCCTTGAAAAAATTTCGGTGCAATGCCGCGATGCCGGCGCCATGGATGTAAAAATTCTGCCATTCGATCTAAAAGACGCCGCCATCCTTCAACAAAAAACCCTGGAAGCGATCAGGGCATTCGGTGAATTGGACATTGTCATCCTCAATGGGGGAATTGCACAAAGAAGTCTGGCGATGAACACCACCATCGAAGTTGATCGGGAAATCATGGAAGTGGATTATTTTTCCTGTGTTGCCATCAGCAAATTCTTGCTGCCTCATTTTTGCGAAAAAAATAACGGGCAACTCGTCGTGGTTAGTAGTGTAATGGGCATTATCGGAACACCCTTCAGAAGCGGATATGCGGCGGCCAAACATGCACTGCACGGATATTTTGACTCATTGCGTGCGGAACTCTGGAAAAAATATAAAGGGATCCGAATTACCCTCGTGTGTCCAGGATGGGTTCGTACCAACATCACCTACAATGCACTCAACGGCGATGGATCAAAGCTTGATTCCATGGACAAAGCCACAGCCCGGGGCATTGATCCTGCTATTTTTGCAGAGACCATGATCCGCAAAATTGCATCCGGTAAAAACACGATCGTAATCGGAGGCTGGAAGGAAACGCTGGCCGTGATCATTCAACGCTTCTTCCCGGAGTTTATGGTAAAGGTTGTTCGATCTGCCGCTGTGAGATGAGCAGCGAAATTTTATCCTGGGCGCTGTACATCGTAGTTGGGACTGTGTCCGGATTCCTGAATACCGTTGCCGGAGGCGGCACACTAATCAGCCTCCCAATTCTGATCTTCATGGGATTACCAGGCTCTGTGGCAAATGCAACGCTTCGGGTTGCCATCCTGGCTCAAAATATTTTTGCTGTCGGTGGATTCCACAGCAAAGGACAGCAACTGCCAACACCCTATGTATTCTGGCTTGCCGCCGCGTCCCTGATTGGTGGTTGGATAGGTGCATCGCTGGCCATTGATGTACCAGACCACCTCTTCAATCGAATACTGGCCATAATCATGGTTGTGGTCGTGTTGAGCATTCTGTTTGAAAAAAAGCCATCCGGAAAGCTCACCGAGGAACTACTTTCACCCAAAAGACAAGCGATTGGAGTTTTGGGATTTTTAGCACTGGGGGTTTACGGGGGATTCATCCAGGCTGGTATTGGATTTTTAGTGATTGCCCTGCTAACCCATCTCCACCATTTTCCTTTGGTCAGGACAAACTACATTAAGGTTTTTGCCGCCGTCATATACACCGGAAGTGCCGTTGTAGCATTCGCCTTGGCTGGAAAGATTATTTGGAGCATCGGATTCATCGTAGCGATTGGCCATGCCATTGGTGCCTGGTTCGGAAGTCGTTGGAGCGTAAAAGCCGGCGATGTATGGATCAAAAGGGTCTTGCTCTTGGCCGTATCCATCCTGGTCGTTAAACTTTGGTTCTTTAGCTAACCAGAGCAATCGATTTCGGCGAATTAAGATGGATCATCTCATTCCCAAGCCGAAATATTCTTAATTTTAAGTCCCCGTATCAATCAAGATGGAATCGTCAAATCTGTCACGTAAGGAACAAGTCATCCGAAAAGCAGCCGAACTTTTTCGTGAAAAGGGCTACGCTGCATCCTCCATGCGGGATCTGGCCCAAAAACTTGGGATAGAAGCTGCCAGCCTTTACTCACACATCAAGTCCAAAGAAGAGATTCTGCAAAACCTCTGCTTCGACATGGCTGCAGAGTTTAGAAAATCACTCGACGAGGTCGAAAAGCTCAATATTTCAGCTGCCGAAAAGCTTAGCAAGGGTATCACGGGCCACATTCAGGTCATGGCTAAAGACCTTACTGCTTCAGCTGTTTTTATGAATGAGCACCGGCACCTCAGCCAGCCTTGGTTAAGGGAATTTCTTTTACTCCGCATTAATTACATCAATCGATTCAAGGCGATCATCGAAGCCGGCGTTAGAGCTGGTGAATTCAAGGCTGAAATCGATCGTAAGCTTGCTGTAATGACCCTGTTCTCCTCATTGAACTGGATGCCACTATGGTACGATCCGTCCAGCGCCATCGACCCGAATGAACTCGGTAAGCAGCTGGCCGATATGCTCGTAAACGGCCTCAAGAAATAACCCGTCCTTTTCTAAAATCTGATATACATCAAGGCTGACCAGCCATCGCTGGTTTAGATTTTGTTTTATGGTTTCAGCCTAACGTCACTTCCTTCCAACCGCTTCGCGAGAACTCAACCCTATTTTTTATTCCACAGTCTTTCATAATCTGAGCCGCCTCATTAAACCCGCGGGTAAGATCATCCGCATGGTGCGCATCGGACGCCAGCATTACCGGAATTCGTAATTCCGCTAAGCGCTTCAGAGCGAACCTGGAGGGATAAGGCTCGAGTGTTTTTCGTTTATACATTCCACGGGTGTTGACTTCCACCACCACATTTTTGGTAGTTGCAAGTTCAAGTGTATCGGAAACTGCTGTTTTGAACCAGGACTCCGACTCATCAAACACTGAGCCATAAAGGTTATGTACACGAATCCGATCCATGTGACCAAGCACATCGGGTGTAGACGTACTCAACATGATTCGAATAAGCTCGAAATACCGTTGAACGGCTTTTCGAACATCACCTCCAAAGAACTTTGTTAAGCCACTTTTAAAAACTTCGAAATTGTTATCAGCTTCCCAACGATCCGTTTCATCACCATCAACAAAGTGAACGGAACCAATGGTAAAATCAAGTTTATGTTTAAAGTCGGAGGGGCCAACAACGCCAGGAATAAAATCAACTTCCAATCCGGCATAAACCGGAATCACACTCGTACGATCCAATTCCCTCAGCGCTTTTACATAGCTTTCAAATCTGGCTGGAGGAAGACACCAATTGCATGGAAAAGGCAAAGGACCGTGTGAAGAGAATCCAATAGAGGGCATTCCCGATTCAACAGCAAACTTTACCATGTCGGAAGGCGTGGATGCGCCGTCGCACCAGGTTGAATGGGTATGGATGTTGGACCACATGTAGTGTAGGATACTCTTCAATTTACCATGCTGATCCCATCGTACCAACCACCTGAGCAGAAACTTATGGCTCCGAGATTATTTACTCTCTGATTTGACTATCTTAAATTAAGTTTTGAGTGAAACCAATATGAAAAAAGTACTCGTACTAACCGGCGGCGGGGATTGCCCGGGGCTTAATGCTGTCATCAGGGGCATATGTAAACGCGCAAGAAGGGAGAAGGATTGGGAAGTGTACGGCAGCATTGAGTCGTTCAACGGGGTTTTTAAGGAGCCTCAGGAAATCATTAAACTGACCCGCGCCAGAACCGCTGGGATACATATAAAAGGCGGAACCATTTTAAAAACAACCAATAAATCCAACCCAATCAAATTCCCTGTAACCCAACCGGACGGTACTGTGAAATTTGAGGATCGATCAGATGAGTTGGTAGAAAAAATAAAAAAATCCGGATTTGATGCCGTGATCAATATTGGCGGCGACGGCTCTCAAAGGATTTCAAAAGTCCTGGCAGATAAAGGTATTTCAGTGATCGGCGTCCCAAAAACCATAGACAACGATCTGTCTGCAACGGATATGACCTTCGGATTTCAAACTGCCGTTCAAATCGCAACCGACAGTTTCGATAAACTGGTGACCACAGCTGAAAGTCACCACCGCGTCATGATCATGGAGGTAATGGGTCGTGACGCCGGTTGGATTGCCCTGCACACAGCGATAGCAGGCGGCGCAGAAGTTTGCCTCATACCAGAAATTCCCTACCACCCGGAGAAGATTGTCAAGCGGATCAATCTCCGTTATAAAAAAGGAAAAGGCTTTGTCAATATCGTTATTGCTGAGGGCGCGAAACCGCACGGTGGGGCGCTGGTCTCAAGAGAAGGTGAAAAGGGATCGGAGCACAAACGTCTGGGCGGAGTTGCCTATCAGCTCTCAGCCTTACTTAAGGAAGCCGGATGCCTGGCTGAAATTCGTGAAACTGTCCTGGGACACGTACAACGCGGTGGCTCTCCCACTACCTACGATCGTGTGCTGGCCAGCTTATTCGGCGTCAAAGCCTTTGAGCTTGTGCTCGAAAAGAAATTCGGAAGAATGGTGTCGTTTCGAAACAACAGCATTACATCCGTTACGCTTGATGAAGCGGTGCGTGAATACCATACCATTAATCCAAAAGGTGATCTGGTGAAAGCAGCAAAAGGACTTGGAATAAGCTTTGGTGCATGAAGGAACCTGCCATTCAGATTGGGTCAACCATCGAAAACACCCTGCTGAAGCCAGACATGGTTCAGTCGCAGGTGGACCAACTTGTAAAAGAATCAATAGACTTTGGTTTCCATGGTGTGTGTGTCCCGCCCTTTTGGGTTAAACACGCAAAGCGTGAAATTGGGAATGCAGGTCTCAGACTGATCACCGTTGTAGGATATCCTTTGGGTTATCAGCTCACCGAAAGCAAGCTCGATGAAATCAACCGCGTGATCGATCACGGAGCAGATGAAGTCGATATGGTCTGGAATCTTTCCGCTTTCAAGTCGGGAATGCCCTGGACTAAAATTGAATTGGCCAGGTGCACGCAGCTTGCCCATTCTAACCAGCGGTTGATCAAAATAATTCTTGAGACTGCTTTACTTTCAACCAAGGAAATAGAGGAGGGTGCTACGCTCTGTGCCGATGCGGGTGCAGATTTCGTAAAAACCTCCACCGGCCAGATCGCTGGCGGCGGCGCTACCCTGGAGGTAATTCAATTGCTGCGAAAAATTTTACCGGCCAATGTAGGCATCAAAGCCTCCGGTGGCATCAAAACGGCAGAGCAGGCGCTGGAATTTATTAAAGCTGGGGCTGACCGGATCGGAACCTCCGCAGGTCCGGCAATTATGGCTGAGTTAAAGGGGAAGAAAAAAATTAAATCAGCCGAGTAAGGCCGAATACCATCCCTCAACTTCCTGAAAGGTTGGATTTTGAACCTGCTCGAGTTTTAGTTTCTTCCGCATTCCACACACATCATTAAACATCTTGGAAGGTTTCACCTCCTTAAACTTGGCCTCATTGGTGATGCCCAGCTTATAAAGAACAGGGAGTAATTCAGGTCTGATCCCTAACCTGCCCAGATCCCCTTCTGCAGTGCTTTCAACAGGTTTTTCTGGACGCATTTGAGGGAAAAACAAAACATCCTGTATGGAATTGGAATTGGTCATGATCATCGACAGTCGGTCGATGCCAATACCCAGTCCCGCCGTCGGTGGCATACCATACTCCAGTGCACGAAGAAAATCCTCATCCAGCGTCATGGCTTCCTCGTCCCCGCGTTTACCAAGCTCCAATTGCTCCTCAAACCTTGCCCGCTGGTCGATCGGGTCATTGAGCTCAGAAAAGGCGTTGGCAATTTCTTTACGGTTGCATATGGCCTCAAACCGCTCCACCAATCCTGTTTTGGTTCGATGCTTCTTGGCCAATGGTGACATCTCCACCGGATAATCAGTAATGAAGGTGGGCTGAATAAGGTTTGGTTCACACTTTTCACCAAAGATCTGGTCGATCAATTTACCCTTACCCATGGTCTCATCGTACGGCACCTGAAGTTTCCGGCAGGTGTCGATCAATGCAGCCTCATCCATTGCAGAAATGTCTACACTGGTAAAATGCTGAATGGCCTCAAACATGGTGAAGCGTTTCCAGGGACGCTTGAAATCAATTTGCTGGTCGCCGACGGTTACAATTGTGGAGCCGTGTAAATCCAAGGCTACTTTCTCCACCATTTCCTCAACCAACTCCATCATCCAGTTGTAATCCTTGTAGGCCACATAAAGCTCCACCTGGGTGAACTCAGGATTGTGGAACCGGGACATACCCTCGTTTCTAAAATCTTTTGAAAACTCAAACACACCGTTGTATCCCCCAACGATGAGCCGCTTCAAATAAAGTTCATTGGCAATGCGCAGGTACAAGGTCATGTCGAGCGTATTGTGATGCGTTTTGAAAGGACGTGCTGCAGCACCACCATACAGTGGCTGGAGTACCGGTGTCTCTACTTCCAGGTAGCCCCGGCCGCTGAGGTAATCGCGCATCGAATTCACCAACTTTGTCCGCTTCACAAATACTTCTCTCACGTGTGGGTTAACCACCAGATCAACGTAACGCATCCTGTAGCGTTGCTCGGGATCAGTAAAAGCGTCGTGCTGGTGGACCTTACCGGATTCATCGGTGGTTTCCTTTACGACCGGCAGCGGACGGAGTGCTTTCGATAGTACTTTTAAAGATTGTACATGA
Organism: Bacteroidota bacterium; assembly: GCA_016866235.1. Classification (GTDB taxonomy): domain Bacteria; phylum Bacteroidota; class Bacteroidia; order Cytophagales; family Cyclobacteriaceae; genus ELB16-189. Next base: position 110,801 of record VGMW01000006.1, on the reverse strand, counting down.
ACGGAGACCTCCCCGGTTTGGGTGGTGAAAACAAAACCAGTGACACCGATGATATCGCCAATGTCGAGAAGCTTTTTGAATACCGTATTGTATAGGTTTTTATCCTCACCCGGACAGAGGTCATCGCGTCTTAAATAGAGCTGAATTTTGCCGGTTTCATCCTGCAGCTCAGCAAAGGAAGCATTGCCCATTATTCTGCGGCTCATGATGCGGCCTGCAAGCGCAATGTCCTTGTATTCTATCTTTTGCGTTGGATAATTCTCATGAATATCCTTTGCAGATGCATTGACCTCAAAGAGATCTGCCGGATAGGGATTGATGCCAAGTTTTACCAATTCATCCAGTGCCTGTCGACGCTGAATTTCCTGTTCGGTAAGTGACATACTCAGTGGTTTAGTTTGGGTTGCGTTGAGCGCGCAAAGGTAAAAATTTCAGGTAAGATGAGGTTGACCCGGGGTAGATCGGCCGGATCAGGCGGATCGGCGGCGTGAACGTTCCTGCCGTATGAGCCGCAACTCTCTGCTGCTTTGCCCCGCGACACTGGTGTTTTCCTCTGCCCTTCTGATCAAATAGGGTATTACTGAACGGACAGGTCCAAAGGGAACATATTTCACCACGTTGTAACCAAGGTCAGCCAGATTGAATGAAATGTTGTCGCTCATCCCCAACAATTGTGAGAACCAAATTCGATTGTCGTTGTTGCTTAGTCCCCCCTCTGCCATCAACCGCATCAGCAAAAGTGTACTATCCTCATTGTGGGATCCACAAACCACCGCCATCCGTTGTATGTTGGATAGGCAAAAGCTGACGGACTGATTAAAGGACTGGTCAGTGGATTGTTTGTCAGGCTGAATAGGACTTTGGTATCCATTTTCAACTGCCCTTTTACGCTCCTTCTCCATGTATGCGCCCCGTACCAATTTCACACCCAAATAAAACTGTCCGGATGTCGCTTCCTGATGGAAGTATTTTAATCGGTCGAGGCCGACGGTTCGATACATCTGAAACGTGTTGAACACAATGGCCTGTTTACCATTGTATTTTTTCATCATCTCCAACGCCAATGCATCGATAGCATCCTGAATCCAGGTCTCCTCTGCATCCATCAGCACCGGGACATTGGTTTCAAATGCCTTACGGCAAATTTTTTCAACCCGCTCTTTTACCTTGGCAAAGGCAACCGATTCATCGGGCGTTAGTAAAGCATTGGCTGAAACCCGTTCCAATAGTCCGGCATCGGCAAGGCCTGTTACCTTAAAAACACAAAAAGGAACCTGTGGATTGCTCGCAGCAACCTCAAAGGTCTTCATAACCTCGCGGCAGGTAAGATCAAATCCTGCTTCCGATTGCTCACCTTCAACAGAATAATCCAAAATGGTTTTGACCCCAAACCGACCGATTTTATTGATGGTCTTTTCGGATTCCTGCATGGTTTCACCCCCACAAAACTGACTGAAGATGGTTGGCTTCACGATCCAACCCACCGGAAGTCTCAGCACAAAAGCAAACTTTAACAAACTGGTGGCGATTGCCGAAACCCATGGATGGTTTACAACCGAGAAAACGAAATTGGCCCGGCTGATGTCAGCATCCGACAGGTGCAGAAATGCCTTTCTGGTATCGTCAAAAATTTCCGGGCCGTTTTGATTTTTCATTCGCTTAATCGCGCGCAAATATAAACGGCTGTTAGGTTCTTTTTAGAACCAAGTCGGACCGACTGCTGATTAATTTGGGCTAAATTTCGAGCGAGTTTCAATAAAATCCAGATGGAAAAGGGGTGCATTCAAACCAGCCACGCGGCCGACACCGTCCGGGATCTTCTCTCTGAGATCCCCGCAGGGAAGGCAATCGTGCTGACGGATGAAAATACCCTCATCAATTGTTATCCGGTATTCAAAGGAAAATTTGACCACCACGTTATCACCATCCCTTCGGGTGAGGAGAATAAGAACCTCCATGGCGCAGAGCGAATATGGAATGAATTAACCCAATTGGAAGCCGACCGCTCCTCCATACTGATTGTATTGGGTGGTGGCGTTTTGGGGGACATGGGCGGATTTTGCGCTGCCACCTACAAGAGAGGTATCCGTTTCATCCTCGTACCCACCACCTTGTTGGCGCAGGTGGATGCCAGCGTCGGCGGAAAACTGGGGATAGACTTTAAAGGCTTCAAAAACCACATAGGCGTATTTCAAAATCCAGTGGCTACCGTGGTAGACACTGGCTTCCTCAAAACCCTTCCTTCCGCTGAACTAAGGTCGGGGTTTGCAGAGGTTGTTAAACATTGCCTCCTCTCCGACAACATACTTTGGAATACAATAAATCGACAATCGCTGGAGGACCAGCAATGGGAAGAATTGGTGTCTCACTCGATTGCCTTTAAAACCCAAATCACCACTGCCGACCCTACGGAAAAGGGTCTTCGGAAGGTCTTGAATTTTGGTCACACCATTGGCCATGCGCTGGAAACTGCCTCTTTTCAATCCGGAAACAGGATCTTACACGGGGAGGCTATTGCGGCAGGCATGGTCTGTGAATCCTGGATTGCCTTACAAAAAGGAAACCTCACGGAATCAGAGCTTCAGTCAATAAGTCATTTTATTCTAAAAATCTTCGGAAAAATAGGCCCATCCACAACTGGTCAGTCGCTTGTGGCCCTTATGAGGCAGGATAAGAAAAATAAGGAGGGAAAAATTCTGATGGCCTTACCAAAGGGAATTGGTAAGTACCAATGGGATGTGGAGGTTGGTTCAGAAGAAATTCTGAACGCACTGGATTTCTACGCTAAACTTCAGAGGTAATGGGCTTCCTGCTCGTCTTCCTTTTTGACTGCGTTGTTAATGGCTTTTTTAAGTGCCTCAGCACCTTTAGCAACGAAATCTTTGGTCTTTTGCTTCCGCTCACCGGACAAAAGCCACCAGGCAAGGAGAGCACCACCGGCCAACCCTATTCCTATGACAACATTTTTCTTACTCATACTCCAGTAAAAATAATTGGTTGATAAACACACTTGAAAGACCTCCTGAAAAAAATCTTTGAACAGCATTAAATGAGTACTGATCTGGAACTAAAAAAGACATCGAACATTAAAGGAAATGTTTCAGGACTTCCTTCTTCAAAAAGTGTAAGCAACCGAGTCCTGATTTTGGACGCATTGACGGGCGGAAAATCCAAACTGGGAAACCTGTCTGAGGCCAGGGATACAGCCCTGATGCAAAAGTTATTGAAGTCAGAGGAATCAGTGCTCAACGTCATGGATGCTGGCACCACCATGCGGTTTCTGACTGCCTTTTATTCCATCTCAGGTCAGCAAAAACTACTGACGGGTACCGATAGAATGAAGGAACGCCCCATTGCCCCGCTGGTCAATGCCCTGAGAACCATCGGAGCCGATATTCAATACACCGAAAAGGAAGGATTTCCCCCAGTCCGAATCCAAGGATTCTCGGGGCAGAAGTCAAGGGAGGTATCCGTGCCAGGAAACCTGAGCAGCCAGTTTATTTCGGCCTTGATGATGATCGGCCCGGTACTGCCGCAAGGATTGATCATCCGGTTGGAGGGCCATATCGGAAGCAAGCCCTACATCCGCATGACCGAGGCCATGATGAAAATGTTTTCTGCCAAAGTATCGTTCGAGGGGCATACCATTGAAATTGAACCCAGCCCCTTAAGGTCGGTCGACTATCAGGTGGAGCCGGATTGGTCCGCCGCCAGCTACTGGTACGCGTTCACCAGTATGGCTGAAAGTGCCAACATCTTTTTACCCGGGAATTTCACCCACTCCTTCCAGGGTGACCAGGTGATGGAAACCATAGGCCAGTCATTGGGCGTTAAGACTGAAAGAGAAGCAGGGGGATTACGGTTATCCAAGACCGATCACCATCATAAACTGGAATGGGATTTTAACGACTGTCCGGATCTGGCACAAACGGTCCTTCCAATATGTGCGGTCAAAGGCATTACAGGACATTTTACCGGTTTAGAAAGCCTGCGCATAAAGGAAACCGACCGCATACTTGCCCTGCAAACCGAGTTGGCGAAAATAGGAGCCTTTCTGGAGGAACCTTCCACAGGAAATTGGAAACTGATTCCTTCGAAAAATCCGATACCTGAAATCCTTAGCTTCAAAACCTACCACGACCATCGAATGGCCATGGGACTAGCACCACTTTGCACCTTGACCAAGGTGGTCATTGAAGATCCGTCGGTCGTTAACAAATCCTATCCTCGGTTCTGGGAGGATGTTCGCCGGTGCGGCATTGAAGTTTCTGAAGGACCTGCTATTTGATGTAGCGGAAATCCATGCCCGGTTTCACCGCCATCAAAACCTCATAAATCAGTTTGATGACACTTTCAACATCCTGCTTGTGCACGGTTTCAACGGTGGTGTGCATGTATTTCAAAGGAAGGGAAATGAGAGCAGAAGCCACCCCCTCAGCGGAGTAAGCAAAAGAATCGGTATCGGTACCGGTCGATCTTGAGACAGCCTGACGCTGAAATGGAATTTTCTTTTTGTTGGCAACATCAATGATCATTTTCAGGACATTGTTTTGAACGGCTGGTCCATAACAAAGAACCGGCCCCAAGCCACACTTCAGGTTTCCACTGTCTTTTTTATTGTACATCGGCGACTGGGTGTCGTGGGTTACGTCGGTACAAATAGCCAGGTCGGGTTTAATTCGGCGGCTGATCATTTCTGCTCCGCGCAAACCGATTTCCTCCTGAACGGCATTGACCACGTACAAGGCAAAAGGCAGCTTCTTTTTATTCTGTGAGATTCTTCTTGCAACCTCAGCGATCATAAATCCGCCCATGCGGTTGTCCAGTGCTCTGCCCGTCAGGTAATTTTTATGCAACTCCATCAATCCGTCTTCAAAAGTGATCACACATCCTACGTGGACCCCCATGGCTTCAACTTCCTTTTTACTTTCAGCACCGATGTCGATAAAAATATTTCTCAAGGAAGGCGTTTCCTCACGCGCCGCATCCCTTACATGGATGGCGGGCCATCCAAATACTCCTTTCACGATTCCTTTTTCCGTATGGATGTTCACGCGCATGGAAGGCGCAATCTGGTGATCAGAGCCTCCATTTCTTCTGACATAGATGTACCCCTCCTCGGTAATGTAATTAACAAACCAGCTGATTTCATCGGCATGAGCCTCAATCACCACCTTATAGGTTCCCTTTGGATTTATCACCGCCGCCACACTTCCGTAAGTGTCAACGATATAATCATCGGAGTAGGGTTTGAGGTAATCCAGCCATATCTGCTGACCCTTATGCTCAAAACCGGTGGGCGAGGCATTGTTGAGGTAATTGTATAAGAATGATTTGCTTTGCTTATCCATGGTTGATTAAAATTTAGCCCTGCAATTTAAATTAAAAACAAGCCTGCCGCCATGGCATTATCTTTGCAAACGAAGCTTAAAAAGCCATGAAAAGAATATCCATTGCCGCCCTGACCTTCTTTAGTCTGATCGCGGCCGCCCAAATCATTCAGACCGGACTTCAGGTAACCGTGAGGGATGAGACCGGTAACACCGTAAGCAGTGCCCAGGTTTACCTGTTCAAATCGCAAGCTGACTATGAAAAGGAGGTCAATCAGGTAGCCATGACCATGACCGATAAGAAAGGAATTGCATCCTTTAAAAAGCTGCAACCACAGGCCTATTACATTCTGGTCAGAAAAGGCGATAAGGACAACAGTGGTGGCGGAGAGCAGACCGAAAAGCTCACCTCAGCGCGCCTGAATAAAATCACGGTGATCATTCAATAAGCCAGGAAGTTTGTCATCTGCAGGACGTGATATAGCAAAAGCGATCAGCCACCTCAACGCCGGTGAACTGGTGGCCATTCCAACCGAAACCGTCTATGGCTTGGCTGGCAACGCACTTGATTCAACCGTGGTCACCAAAATTTTTGAAGCCAAACAAAGACCAGCTTTCGATCCGCTGATCGTCCACATTCCAGATCCGGACAAAATCCAAACCTATGCCGTAGACATACCGCAGGCCGCTTACGACCTGGCCGATGTTTTCTGGCCCGGACCCTTAACGATTCTCCTCGAAAAATCTCAGTCCATTTCAGACCTGGTGACCTCGGGGCTGTCGAGGGTTGGCCTCCGGTGTCCTGACCACGAACTTACCCTGGAGTTGCTTGGCTACCTGAGTTTTCCGTTGGCGGCACCCAGTGCAAATCCGTTTGGTTACATCAGCCCCACCACCGCTGAACATGTAAGGCGGCAATTGGGTAATCGGGTCGCCTACATTTTGGATGGCGGTTCCTGTAAGGTTGGAATTGAATCAACGGTGGTTGGATTCGAGAACGAGCAGGCTGTGATCTACCGAAGGGGTGGCATCGACAGGAAGTCCATCGCGAGAATCACTGGAAAAACCATAGAAAAAATTGTTTCATCCAATCCGGCCGCACCTGGACAATTGACCCAACATTACGCGCCCAGAAAACCAATGCGGTTGGGTAATCTGGACGAACTGATCAGCGAAAAAGGAAACCGAAAAGTTGGATTGCTTCTTTTCGAGAAATCAAGGGGCGAGCAGATTGAAAAAATTCTTTCCCCCAGCGGTGATGTTAACGAAGCTGCACGAAATCTTTTTGCTGCCTTACGCGCACTCGATGAAAGTGAAGCCGATATCATTCTGGCAGAATCTGTTCCGGAAGTTGGCCTTGGACCTGCCATTAACGACCGACTGCAGAGGGCAGCAGCAACGTCGATCTAATTGAATCCAAGTTTGGTCCGTACACGGGCCAACACAGCTGAAGCGATTTTCCTAGCCTTTTCCTCCCCCAGCCGCAGCTGTGATTCCAGGTGAGCGGTATCAGACATTAGCTTTTGAAATTCGGTGCGCTCGCTGGAATATTTTTCCATGATCAACTCGAAAAGCGTCTGCTTGGCGGTTCCGTAACCAAAATTTCCGGCGAGGTATTTACTTCTTAAATCAGCCGTTTGCGCAGCATCGGCCAAAAGTCGGTAGATGGCAATAACATTGTCCTTGTCCGGATCTTTTGGCGATTCAATTGGGGTACTATCGGTAACGATGGACATCACCTGTTTACGCAATTCCTTTTCAGGGAGAAATACATCGATGATGTTACCGTAAGACTTACTCATCTTCTGACCGTCGGTCCCGGGAATGGTCATCACCTGTTCCTCAATTTTGGCTTCAGGCACCACAAACGTTTCACCGAAGGTTCGGTTAAAGGCCGTCGCGATATCGCGGCACATTTCCAGGTGTTGTTTCTGGTCCTTTCCAACCGGAACAACATTGGAATCGTACAACAAGATATCGGCGGCCATTAGCACCGGATAAGTGAACAATCCGGCATTAACATCCGACAGTTTCTCAGATTTGTCTTTGAAACTGTGCGCATTGGCCAGCATTGGGAAAGGCGTAAAGCAGTTCAGGTACCAGGTGAGTTCACAAACCTCTGGTATCCTGCTTTGTCGGTAGAGACAGTTTTTCTCCACATCAAAACCACAAGCAAGCCAGGCGGCGGCTACGGCATTGGTGTTGTTGATGCGAACCTGCGAATCTTTGATGGTTGTGAGCGAGTGAAGGTCAGCGATAAAGAAAAAGGAGTCATTGCCCGGGATCCGCGACAATTCTATGGCAGGAATGATGGCACCCAGTAGGTTCCCAAGGTGTGGTTTACCGCTGCTTTGGATGCCGGTTAGAATTCTTGCCATAGGAACAATTAATTATAGGAATGACGTTTGCAAAGAAAACGCTTGAGGCGAAATTACTTAGTAGTTTTGAAGTAGATTTTATGAACTTTTTCAGAATCCTGATTTTGGTCTTTCTTGTCTATGAGGCCACCGGACAACGTACGGAGGTGGTTTCCTTTGAAGAGAAGTCCTGGGACTTTGGAACCATCCGTGAACAAGGCGGATCCGTTGAGCATGAGTTCAGGTTCAGGAACACAGGTTTAGACCCCCTGACCATCGTAAACGTTGAAGCGTCCTGCGGTTGTACCACACCGGAATGGACCAGAACACCAGTGCCACCGGGCGCACAAGGATTCGTGAGAGCCCAATTCGAACCAAAAGGAAGGCCGGGTTATTTCTCCAAAACCATTTCCATCACCACAGACCGTACCCAGAATGCAATTGTTTTGCAGATCAAGGGAAATGTGGTTGACACCGACCGGACCGCTCGTGAAGCCCATAATTATACCGCGGGAAGTCTTTCCTTCACTTCATCCATATTTAATGTTGGGAAGGTGTACAACAACCAGGATACACCGGCAAAAGCATTCAGTGTTCGAAACAATTCCAACAACACCATCCAGTTTCATGGCATCGTAACACCGGCATTTATTTCCATTAAATCACCTCAAAAGTTGGGCGCTCAGGAATCCGGGCAGTTGATGGTGACTTACGATGGACGAAAAAAAGGTGGTTATGGATTCCGGTCTGATCAAATCATTCTACAAACCGACGACCCACAGCATCCGGAAATTCATCTGACGGTTTACGCAACCCTTGAAGAATTTTTCCCAAAACCTGCTGGCAAAGAACTGGACCAGGCGCCAAAACTCACCATCTCAGGAGCGGATTTGAATTTGGGCACACAACGAACTGGTTCGGTGGTGTCGCGGGAAATTCTTTTGAGAAATACCGGTAAGAAGTCGCTTGAAATTCGCGCACTGGTTCCCAATTGTACCTGTCTTACCGCTATGGTAGACGGGCCATCCATAGCGGCCGGTGGGATCGGGAAACTAACCCTAAATTTTTCTGCGGGGGAAAGAACCGGTCGCCAAAATAAGTCTGTGCTGATTTACTCCAATGACCCTTTGAATCCGGTCCAGCGGATTACCCTGACAACGCTGATTAGCGAAAACTAACAACTAACCATTCAGCCTGAAGTCGTTCAGTTGGATATCGTCGAGCCCTGTATTGTCGAACGGATTTTCCATTTGCTCCTGGATGTTGTAGAGCGTCACCAGTAAAAATGACGATACAAAACAAATGATGTACACCAACCAGCTTGCTTCAAAACCAATGTGGTGCAACAACACCGGTGCATTAACCAACGAGTAGAGGTAGATAAAAATAATACAGTACATCCGTAGGCCTTGTACAGTTTTGTGACGGCTCATGGCAATCAAATACTCAGCACCACGATAAGCATCTTTCATGTAGCGGATAATTTTCTGGGTTACGCCCTCAGAAATTGAATCCTTGTTTTCAGCGATGAAGTAAAAAACCCGGTCCATTTCAGCGTGAATTTCATGGGGCGATACATCGGGATGCGTTAGCCAGCCAAGCATGCGGTCAGCAATTTTCTGGAGCATTTTCCTGGATTGCTCCTTCTGTTTGGAGCCCAGTTTTTTTTCATGTTGAAAACTCTGGTGGACAGTAACCAAAGAAGATTTGAATAAACTCAGAAATTCAAGGGCCCGTTCCCTTCTTCGGAAAGCTGCCTGAATGGAAAAGCTCAGCGGGAAGGTAATGGCCAGATTCAGAAGAAGAAGATCGTAGTTGTAGTCAATTTCAAACAAGACAGCAGCATAGCAACTTCCCATGGAAACCAACAAAACCATCATGGTTTGGGGGTTGATCAATCGGATAAAACGATCGTAGGTCATACATTCAGGCGGTTTGGGATTCTAAAATAAACCAAAATCCTGAATCCCAGAACTGTGATTAATCCTGAAAAATGATGTTGACGGGGCTATCGGCCTGCAAACCCAGCAGCCGGCTTGCATCGCCCTTGTAAACGCCGATCTCTAAAAGACCCTGGCTATTAAACAACACAAAGCAATCGCCGGGATCGGTTTGGTTGTAGTTGGTGTGAAGCCTAGAGATGCGTTCCCCTGCAAACTGCACGATATAATTCTTACCGGCTGAAAGCTGATCAAAGACATCCTTACTGATGTTGGTGATCAGGTTTCCAAAATGATCGACATGGATGACGTGACCAAGAATCTGACTCTTGTTGGCTTTGAGGTGCCTGATGGTAAGCCTGCGGAAGTTCGTTGCCGGACGACCTAAATCGGAAAGCGACACACCGCTGGCAATTTTGGCTGCTGCCGGCGCGAGGATCTCTTTTTCAGGAAAAGTGGTATTGCCCAGATTAAGCGTATTCAATTCCGCGACGTATTGTGGATTCTTATCGCTGATGAGGGAGAGGATTCCATTGTTGCAGGCAACAAAAAAATGATCTTCCAGTTGGATGGCAACGTGTCCTGCACCGGGTTGTCCGGTGGCATCCACGCCGACCAGATGCACTGTTCCCTTTGGAAAATCCCTGAATACAGCGTTGAGCACAAATGCAGCATGGGCAACGTTGCCATGACCTATGCTATGGCTGATGTCCTCCACTCTAATCCCGGGATTGATGCTGGATATTTTGGCCTTGATGGCAGAAACGTAAAAATCGCTGTCCCCGGAGTCAGTAAGCAGGGTAATCAGGGCCATGGTCGGGTAAAAAAGTAATCTTTAGCTTTGCACAAATTTAACAAACCCTCCACTGTAAAATGCAGTTGGTGCCCGGTCAACCATTAAAATCTTGATAGAAAAAACAATTTCGCTCGAAGACATTTCACTCCCGGATTTTTTAGGGGTCGAGAACAGGAACATCAACGAGATTTCAGGGGCCTTCCCCCGCTCCCGCATTGTGTCCAGGGGCAATGAAATCCACATCAAGGGTGAGGCCATGGAGGTAGTTCAGATCAGCGATGTGATCGACGCATTGATTGCCCACTTCAACAATTATGGGTCGCTGTCCGAGGATCAGGTGAAGGGTTACATTGCACAGGAGCAGACCGATCTGACTGGTGAAATCCATGCAGAAGGACTCATTTTGTTTGGCACCAGAGGGAACCCGATTCGACCAAAAACTCCTAACCAGCATAGACTGGTTCAATCGATTCGGGAGAATGATCTTGTTTTTGCCTTAGGACCTGCAGGTACGGGTAAGACCTACATCTCCGTCGCCATGGCCGTGCGGGCCTTGAAACAGAAGGAGGTTAGAAAAATTATCATCACCCGTCCCGCGGTTGAAGCAGGGGAAAACCTGGGATTTCTTCCGGGTGATCTGAAAGAAAAGATTGATCCATACCTGAGACCGATTTACGATGCCTTGCACGACATGATTCCTTTTGAAAAGCTTCGGTTGTACATGGAGCGGGAAATCATTGAAATCGCTCCTCTGGCGTATATGCGTGGACGTACCCTTAACAACGCCTTCATCTTATTGGACGAGGCACAGAATACCACGCCCATGCAGATGAAAATGTTTTTGACCAGGATGGGGCCTGAGTCTAAAATGATTGTGACCGGCGATGGATCACAGATCGACCTTCCCCCCAATCAAAAATCAGGGTTAAAAGAAGCGGTTAATTACCTGACCGGCGTGGCCGGTATTGGGATTGTTGAACTTTCCGGAAAGGATGTGGTGCGACACCGGCTGGTTCGCGACATCATCGAAGCCTACCGCACCAAAGGGGAATCTATTAAAAGCAAAGGCTCAGCCGATTAGCCAGATTTCTTATATAATTAATACATCGATTTCATAATATGAAATCGTCTTTTTGATGCATCCTTAAAAACTGGATGGTGCATAAAAGCTGCTCAACCCAAGCCTAAAAACGTCGAAAAAAAGGTGAAAAAATGAGTTTCACCTATCGTAACCTAATAAAAGCCCATTAATGAAGATCATGGCTCGAATTGGAATTTACATTTGATCTGTCGTTGATATCAATCATAGACTTGGTATAGGGTTTTAAGCCCCTTACCACCCTGACAAAAAATATTAATGGTTTGATTTTAAAAGTCAGGTTTGGAGATTGTCGCACAGAAGTGAATTTACCGGCCCGGATCTACGGGCCGGTTTCACTTTAAGAAATCAAATTCAATCATGAAGGTGACAAAAACCGGAAGCACTTCTGGTGATGTTCTTACACCGCTCACCAGCTTTGGTGATCCCAGCACATTGCCTGGACGCTGATTCTTGACGGACCGGGGACGTTGGATGGGTTGTGCGATGGCTGCTGCTCCATATCCAGTGGTCCGGATGAACAGACTGTTCGATTTGTGATTCTTCGTCATCGGCAAGCAAATGGAAGAAATCCAATCCTGTTAGTTGTTCAAGCTCATCGATGGAAGTCATATAGCTTTTCAGCGACCGATCGGATCCTTCATTGGGTAATACAAAACCTATAGCCTGGTAACCGGACGGGGTGTGAACCATTAGTGCTTTATAGAATAGCAAAGGAATAGAAACCTTGTTCGGGCCGATGGCCGGTAGTCCAGGTTGTAAAACAGGACCGGTGACCACCTGAATGGCGCCATAGGATTCAGCCCAGGTACGCACCAGTTCCTCTAGTTGCTTCCAGATGCCCCGATTGAAAGAGGGTGATTGTGGTGAGATGTTGCTGAAGTAGAAGGATTCTCTCATGGACTGTTCAGACCAGGCCATATCGGCGGCAGGTGCAAGGTGACCTCGGTCAAAGCCACTACCCTTGTAATCCTCATCGGCTGCTGTTAATGTTGAAACATAGGGATCGGGCGAGAAAGAAGATTCCCGTTCAACTGAACCGGATGTTTCGGCAGCCGTAAGTTCATAGGCCACCCATCGCGCCTGTTCATGTTCTTCATCGTAAAGGAGTGTGTAGGCCATGTGACGAACCACCGTTTGACCCGGCATAACCAATGGAAGGAAAAGTTCCTGAGACGAGTGAGCCTGCCCGTAACCCTGAAGGATGGACAGAGTAAAAAACAGGAAATACAGGAATCGCCTGCCTGCAGATGACTTTTGCGTTAAGTCCATTGATTTTTAATAAACCATTGACAGCCCTTATTGTTTTGAGGTCTGGTTGTTTGGTGACTGGACATTTTCAAAGAAGTATTGCTCCACTTCCAGCCAGTTGTTGAGTCGATGAAAGCCCTCGTGGTGCATGTTATGAGGCGCGGTGAATAAAAGTTTTTCGCCATTGAATCCCCTGAGGTTGTGGGGCAGGTCGTCGATCATATAATCACCATGGACGATCGATTTTCTGCCACAGAAAACAAATTGCTTCCAATGTAGAAACGGGAAATGTTCACCCAGCCATTCAAGCTTTTCATTGAGCGAATTAGGGAATTCCATGGCTGAGGACACGATAAAAACTTCAAAATGACTGTTAAGACGCTCCATGACCCGCTGACAGTGGGGTTGGATGTTCATAGAGCGAAAGAAATTTTTGCGGAAGGTAAACTGGTAAACAGCTTCATGATGTTCGCTGGGAAAACCCTGAAGTTCTTCTTTGAAATGCAGCGATTCCCGTTGGATGACGATGCCAAATTCATTTTGGTAATAATAGAGGAACTGACCGGTGGCATCGGCCATTACGTCATCCATGTCAACAACAATGCGTTTCATTTTTAGAATTAAAGGGGAAGTTAGCCAAAACCGATGGGGGTAAAAAGCGGGTTAATTCATGTCTGAAGCAAGGATGGTAATGGCTGTTTCAGAAAGTGTAAATTGAGTGATGGAGAAGATGACAAAGCAGAAGATTGTTGTACTGGTGCAATACGATCAGCCATGGAAGGCTGATCTAGCGAAATCAAAGCTGGATGCTTATGGTATTCCGTGTATGATTAGCCATAGTGAAACTGCCTACCTCTATCCTATGGTGAGCAGTTCGGTGGGTAGTGTCCAGCTTTCCGTATTCGAATCGGACCAGGCGCGGGCGAAAGAGATTTTGGAGGAGGAGGGATAGGGATTTGAGCTGAAAATCAGAGCAGTGTTCCCTGGATAGAACAATAAGTCTATTAACCCCACCCCCACCGTTAAAAGACGCTCATCAAAAGGGAACCATAAATCCTATGCAACCCTATATTTGTCTTCATGGAAATAACCTCTCTCAGCCAATTGAACCTGGATAAGACTTATTCACACCTGGAATATCTTTCATGGAAGTTTCATGATCGCGTTGAATTGATCATGGGCAAAATTTTTCCCATGTCACCGGCGGCCAATGCAAGGCACCAACGATGCAGTTCAATCCTGATGTTTGAGTTTCAGAAATTCTTTCAAGGAAAACCATGCAACGTGCTGCATGCACCACTTGATGTTTTTTTATTGGGAAGAATGGCTTGCTCGACACCGTATTGCAGCCAGATCTCATAGTTATTTGCGATCCGGCAAAAATTGAACTCAAAGGCTGTGTCGGCGCACCTGACCTGGTGGTTGAAATTCTTTCCCCCTCCACCGCAACCCGGGATGTGAAAGACAAATACTTCATTTATGAAACTTACGGTGTAAAAGAATACTGGATCGTCCAGCCGGAAGACAAAACAGTGACCATTCATACCCTCACCCCGGAAGGAAAATTTCAGCCTCATAAAATGCGCACCATAGGAGAAAATCTGGAAAGTCCACTTTTTCCCGGATTGACCGTTGACCTGGATGAGACTTTTAAAACTCAGGTTTGGGAACAGGAGCCAGAATATGGAAAAGAGCTGGTGAGGATTTGGTAAGGCTTGAGGACCTGCTCAAAAAATTTCTAGAAACTACTCCGGCGGATTAGATCCATCCACCGATCACTTAAAAGAAAAATCTCTGGTGCCGAAGGCGGGACTCGAACCCGCACAGCTTGCGCCACACGCCCCTGAAACGTGCGTGTCTACCAATTTCACCACTTCGGCTTCACACTTTTCAGTGCCCGGGACTGGACTCGAACCAGCACAGCTTGCGCCATACGCCCCTCAAACGTACGTGTCTACCAATTTCACCACCCGGGCAGTACTTCCTATTTCTCAGGGGACGCAAAACTAATAAGGTTCAAGCTTCCCACAAGCATCAAAAACAGGCTTTATTAACCTCTATTCACTGATCTCTGCAAGCTTAAGCACCCTCAACCTTGCATTCACCAACGGCAAACCAGCCCTGATGTCGCCTTCCAAAACACCCAACTGCCTGTCCAACTCCGCTCCCAACTCCGCAAAGACTTTATACGCTCCCTCCGTCGGCCTGGCATCCCCCGTCTCTAAACTCCTGCGCACCGCCGATATGCGGTTGCCCAACCGAATCGGGAAATTCAAAGGATCCTGACCGCTGCGGTTTTTGGTCTGATACAAAACTTCCTCCGACACCGTCAGCTTGTCCTGCAATGTCTTGATCAAATTGCCCAACTCCACATCCGTGCTCTGCTGCCCCACCTCCTTCAACTTACCACGCAACTGCCTGATCCTAACCACCGCCGCATTACCCTGACTCTCACGATCCCTGATCTTCATCGCCAAATCAAAGGTCTCCTTTAAATCAGCCTCCGTCACACCCTTCAAATTCGGATCAAGCTTCACACGGAACGAATACTCCTTCGAATAATCTCCTGCAGTAAACCGAACCCGATACTCACCCAACGGCGCCTTCGGTCCGCTCTGTGGACGAGCGCCCCATAAAATCATGCCTTCAAAAACCGTTGCACCCGGATACCGCAGGTTCCAACTGAAGGTATTCAATCCCTTCGCCGTTACCGGTGGATTAGGCTTGCGATCCCATGAGGGTACATTTGGATCAACCTTGTACTCAGGTTGCTTACCACTAAAACTGGTGACGATTTTCCCCTGCGCATCCAATATTTCAATCAACACCGAATCCACCTGACGCTCCAGATAATACTGGAATACAACAGGACCAAGACCACGGTAAGCATCCGCAGGCTTGAAAAATACTGCCTGCTGCTTCATGGTCTCCATATTTAACTCACGCAAGGGTTGAATATCGTCCAAGACCCAAAAGCCACGACCATGCGTACCCAAGACCACATCGTTATCCTTCACCACCAAATCCCTCACCGGTGTGTCTGGTAAATTCATTTGCAACGGCTGCCACACATCACCTGCATTAAAACTTACGTATACGCCATGCTCCGTACCCGCAAAAAGTAATCCGGGTCGCTGATGGTCCTCCCGCACAGCCCGCACGAAATGTCCGTCTGCAATTCCACTGATTATTTTTGTCCACGTTTTGCCAAAGTCGGTGGTGCGAAAAATATAAGGCTTGCGGTCATCCACCTGATAACGATACACCGACACATAAGCCGTTCCCGGTGTATGACGGGACTCATCAATAATGCTCACCACCGAATGTTTTGGAATTTCCTTTGGCGTGATTTCTTTCCAGTTCTTACCTCCATCTCTGGTAATGTGAATCCGTCCATCGTCAGAACCAGCCCAGATGACCTGCTCATCGTGATTTGACGGCGCCAAAGCATATACCGTAGCGTAAATCTCCGGTCCGTTCATGTCCTTGGTAATCTCACCGCCCGTTGGTCCAAGGGTTTCCGGATCGGCATAGGTGAGATCAGGTGATATCTTCTCCCAACGCTGTCCATCGTCGGTGGTTTTCCAAACATGCTGTGAACAGGTGTACAGAACGCCAGGATTTTTTGGCGAAAACACAATTGGGTAAGTCCACTGCCAGCGTTCGGGCAAGGCACTGGATGGTTCACCAGAAAAGAACCTGGGATAAACCTGGATATCCCGAATCTGTCCATTGCTGCGGTCGTAACGGGTCAGTAATGCTCCTTGACTGCCTGCATAAAAAATATCATTGTCCTTTGGATGTTGGGTGATGTATCCACTCTCACCACCGCCAACCTCATAATACCAACCATGGTTGGGTCCACCGGCCTGCATATAATCCCAACCTTCGTTGGGTATGGCCAGCGTGCTGTTGTCTTGCTGAGCACCGGCTATATGGTAGGGCACATCGTTGGTAACCGTTACATGGTACAACTGCGTGGTGATGTAATCCTGTTCCGTCCAGGTTTTCCCTCCATTGACCGAAACACTGCCACCGCCATCATCGGCCACAATCATCCGTTGCGGATTGTTGGCATCGATCCACAAATCATGGTAATCGCCGTGTGGCCCATTGATCTCTTTGTCAAAATTTACGCCGCCGTCGGTTGACTTATAGAAATCCACATTCAGGCAATAGACTGTTTCGCGATCGATGGGATCAGCATAAATACGGGAATAATAAAAAGCGCGCTGACGAAGTTTTCGTTCTTCATTCACCTTTTTCCATGTCCAGCCTCCATCGTCTGAACGGTACACACCACCTTCATTGGCTTCAACAATAGCCCACAACCGGTTTGGATCGGCCGGTGAGACGGTGATTCCGATTTTACCAATGGGCCCAGCAGGCATACCTGGATTCCTGGTCAGGTTGATCCATGTATCACCACCATCAACTGATTTATACAATCCGCAGTCGGGTCCCCCACCCCACATCTTCCATGTTTTGCGGTAAACCTGCCAGATGCTGGCATAGATCACCTTTGGATTTTTTCTGTCTATGATCAGGTCTGCACCACCTGCGCGCGGACTCACATACAAAACTTTTTTCCAGGTATTGCCCCCATCAACAGATCTGAAAATACCACGCTCTTCATTTTCTCCGTAAGGATGACCCAAGGCAGAAACATAGACTACCTCAGGATTGGTTGGATGAATTCTGATTCTTGAAATCGCCTGGGTTTCTTTCAAGCCCATATGTCTCCAGGTCTTACCGCCATCCATAGATTTATAAACGCCGTCGCCCTGGGTGATGCTTCCACGCAGTTCCGTCTCTCCTCCTCCAATAAAAACAACATCCGGGTTGGTCTCGGCCACTGCCACCGCTCCAATGGATGAAGAGGTGATCTGACCATCGGTTACCGGCGACCATTCCTGTCCACCATCGGTAGTCTTCCACAAGCCACCGCCGGTAGCACCGAAATAATATTCCAAAGGCCTGCCGGGGCTACCCGTTGCTCCGAGGGAACGGCCACCGCGCAGCGGACCTACATTGCGCCATTTCATTTTACTGAAGTATTTGGCGTCGACTTGCGCAGACAGTTGTTGGACACTCACCACCTGAAGAATCAGGCAGAGGGAAAGCAAAAAGAGGTTTCTGATGTTCATGGTACAAAGATTGATTTTCAATCTAGCCAAAAGGCTCAAAATCAAAAACCCTAAATTTGATGTTTGGTCAATTTTAGTCCAGCCAGTGCAACGCAACATTTTGATTTTATGCCTATTGGTCGCCCCGGTGGTCCTCGGAGGGGAAATGAACGCTGCCGCCGACCAGCGGGCGATGCTGATTCGGCTTTCGCAGGATTTTATTTATGCCGTGAAAACAGGCGAACCAACCGATCAGATCGAAAAGCAATTGGGACAGGTCTCCATGCTTCAACTTGTGCAATCCCTCACCAGCGACAATCAGAAAAAAACGTTTTGGATAAATCTCTACAATGGCTGGTACCAGGTGTTTGCCCTTCGGAACAAGCTGACCAAGTCATCCATTTTTACCTACCGTGGAATAAAATTTTCAGATTTCAC
Organism: Bacteroidota bacterium; assembly: GCA_016866235.1. Classification (GTDB taxonomy): domain Bacteria; phylum Bacteroidota; class Bacteroidia; order Cytophagales; family Cyclobacteriaceae; genus ELB16-189. Next base: position 92,464 of record VGMW01000006.1, on the reverse strand, counting down.
CCTCACCCTCGATGAGGTGGAACACGGCATCCTTAGAAAATACCGCGCGAAATACAGCCTTGGCTATTTCGCACAAATGTTTCCCGGCAAAAATGTTAGGGCGTTGGCAGTAGGCGTGCCAGATTTCAGGGTGCATTTTGCGTTGAACTGTGGCGCTAAAAGTTGTCCACCGATCGCATTTTATTCAGAAGAAAAACTAGACCAGCAGCTGGAACGGGCTGCGCGTGGATTTCTTCAAGGAGAAACGAAGGTAGACCGCGATAAAAAGATTGTCTGGGTCACGCGCATCATGCAGTGGTTCGCCGCTGATTTCGGCGGAAAATCCGGACAGCTGGAGGTCCTATCGAAATATCTTGGGGTGGATATCAGTGGATTTGAAATCCGTTACCAGGACTATGATTGGACCCCGGCACTCAAAAACTTTGCTGCTGAACCTTAAATTTTCTTCTTACCGAAAATTCACAATCCGTTGTGCCATGCCCTTAAATAAAAAGAAATGGATGGGCACCAGAACGTACCAATACAATCTTCCAAAAAGTCCCTTCGGACGAAAAGTAGCTGTCTGAAACAGATACGGTTTACCATTTTGCTCGCGAATCCAAAACTCAAGCCAGGCCTCTCCAGGAAGTTTCATTTCAGCAAAGAGCAGCAAACGTTTGGCTTCCTTGTCGGCCACCAGCACCCTCCAAAAATCAAGGGTGTCACCTGAGCTGATTTCTGATTGATTGGTCCTGCCCCTACGCAATCCTACTCCTCCCACGACTTTATCCAGAAATCCGCGCAGCAACCAAAGCCAGTCGCCATAATACCAGCCTCTGCTGCCACCGATGGACCAGAAATTAGACAACACCTGTTCACCAGAGCCGGTGATTTCAACCTGCTGTTTGTTCATCAGACATCCATTGACCGGCACAGCAAGGTGGTCGTATAATTTAAACGACGGCATGCTGGAAACCATGGAGTCCTTCCAACTGGAGATGACTTCATTTTCTTCCGTTTGCTTAAAGGCATTGGCTACTGCCTGCCGATAGGTATCGGGGCGAATTCCCAGCTGTTGACCAAGGTTGTTCGAACGCGCAATGACTTCAACATACATGCTGTTCACCAGGTTGACCGCGAGTTTGTAGGAAGTTGAGGTTACAAAATAGAGCCAGTAGGAAGACAGGCGCGGCGTCATCACCGGCAGTGTGAGTATAAGCCGTTTTAATCCCCTGGTCTCTGCAAACTGAAGCAGCAGATCTTTGTAGGTAAGAACTTCGGCGCCGCCAATGTCGTAAGACTGATCAAACGTATCGGCCTTGAGCAGTACACCGGTCAGGTACTCAAGAACATTTTTAATACCAATCGGCTGGATCTTGGTGTTGAGCCAACGTGGGGTGATCATGACCGGCAGGCGTTCTACCAGGTCACGGATGATTTCAAAAGAAGAACTTCCAGATCCAACGATGATGCCCGCCTTCAGGGTGGTGACCGGAATTCCGGAGCTCCTCAAAATCTCATCGACATGTTTCCTTGAGGAAAGATGGCGCGAAAGCCTGGGGTCGTTGACGATTCCGCCAAGGTAAATGATCTGCTGTACCCTGGTACCCATGAGCAGACGTATGAAATTATTGGCTGAGGTGACTTCAAGTTCTTCAAAGTCCTGAAGGCGGTCACTCATGGAATGAACCAGGTAGTAAGCCGCGTCTACGTCATCAAGGTTGGGAACGGAAGGCGGGACGTTGAGAAGGTCCAGTTCGAGAATGCTTACCGAAGGGTGTTGGAGGAATGGGGCTGCAGGCAGCCTTTTCCGGTCCCGTACACAGCAAACCACCTCATGACCCATGGACAAGAGAACCGGAAGCAAGCGTTTTCCGATGTATCCATTGGCACCTGTTAGCAGTATTTTCATCCCCTTCGCTTCAATCCTTCTGAACGACAATATTATTAAACACGAAGACTGCCAAGGCCACCGTCTACTCCTATTATCTGCCCGGTGACCCAGCTACTCTCCTCACCAAGCAGGAAGGCTGTCATTGCAGCCATGTCGTCGACAGTACCTACACGCTGCAGCGGGTGCCGTTTGCCTGCAGCTTCTTTTTTCTCTTCTGTATTCAGCAAGGACCCAGCCAGTGGTGTATCGGTCAGCGAAGGAGCGATAACATTTACCCGGATTTTTGATCCTGCCAGTTCAGCGGCAAGGCTTTTGGCCAGGCCTTCTACTGCACCTTTAGATGCTGCAATGGAGGCATGAAAAGGCATTCCATTTTTTACGGCTACCGTGCTGAAAAGAACCACCGAAGCCCCTGAGGCTTTTTTAAGAGCAGGTAGAAATTGTTGGATCAAACGCACTGCACCGGAAACATTTTGCTGGAAGTCGGACAGAAAATCCTGTTCGGTGAGCCGATGAAATGGTTTTAGGTTGATGCTTCCGGGGCAATAGACCAGCCCATGAAATTCATCCGGCCAGCCAGGTTGAACCGACAAGGTGTCCTTGGCCACATCGGCCTGTAAAACAGTTGCGCCGGTTTGTTCAAGTTCAGCGGTCGGTGTTCGGGTAATGGCGAATATATTTGAGACCCCACTGAGTTTTTTTGCGCAGGCAAGACCGATGCCTCGACCTGCACCTGCGATTAAAATGTTTTTCATGATTTGCTTGATTTGTTTCTGTTCATTCTGCACCGATCGCTGCAGTAGCGTACTTCTGACCAGACTTTTTCCCATTTCTTTCGCCAGGAAAAAGGGCGGCCACACACCACACAGATTTTTTCAGGCAGAAAGGTTTTTTTCATGCCTTCACACTCGTTCTTTCGACGGGCTCAGACCACTGGCCTGGACGCGCATAGCTTAACCGTCCGATTTCGCTAACCCTGTAGTACGCATCCAAACCTGCACAAGCCAGGGTATCCCCGAGATCGTGTCCGACATAGCCATCTTCCGAAACCATACGATCGGGCAAACAGATCATCTGAATGGAGCCGATGATCATAATGGTGCCATTGATGGAGATGTCAACTTTTTCTTCATACTTCATGGCCATTTTAACAATGGCTTCTTTCACAAATGGCGCATGGACGTTGGGCTCGTGGGCAGCGGTGAGTCCCACTTCGTCGAATTCAGACTCTTGCTCTCCATACTTCGCCGATGTTTGATGCGATTGCATGAAATATCTTGATGATGGAAAGTTGATCGTATAGCTACCGGTTTCAAAAATATTGGTGAGTGTATCTCGTCGAACCGTTGCAGGCCGGAACAGCAGACCATAAAGTGGCGGATTGGCCCCGATGTGAATTAATGAATTGAAAATGGCCAGGTTATTGACCCCATCTGGAGATTGGGTGCCAACCAGCGCCACCTGCCGCACGCCGGCAAGGGAGTTAATCAAAGTAGCGCGGTAGCGTTGCTCCATCGTGCTGAGGTCGTTTGCATTGATTTTCATAAGGAGAGGGTAGTTTGCCTGGTGAATTGTTTTTTGAGTGGGTGCTCGATTTTTTTCCAATAGCCCGAAAATGAGTTGAAGTGACCTTGAACTTCAGGGACAAGCCATGCTCTTTGGTCCATTTGGCCTTCATAGTGACTGAAAAGCGGATGTTCTTTAAAGTATATGGTCTGATGGGGGAATCGCTGTTTGAAATCACTCCAGCTTCCGCTGAACACCATCAGGTCCGGAATATTTTCAGTGAGCTCCAGCATAAAATGAATACTGCGCTCATGAACTGGATAATTTGAAAAATGATCAGGCTCCAGCAACAACACACGGTTGCATGGTTGATCCGATCTCCACAATGGATCGAGATTGTAAAAGTTGTATACACAAACCGGCAGTGTGGGATCCAGCTCTTGAGCTACCACTGCTGGTAGTGATGAATATAAGATCTCAGTCACCGTTTCATTCCAATCACCAGGTGGACGAATGTTGAGGAGATCCTCATAACTACAGGACAGAAAGGTTTTATCCTGACGTCCAGTGTAATGATTGATGTTTTCCTGATTGCAATAATATTTTTTGGTGCTGTTGGCGCCTGCCACCCATTGCCAGCTGCAGGCATTGGATGCCCAGTCGGCATCCAGTAGATGGTAGTACATCCAACGCGCTGGCTCCAGCCAATCGTAGCGCGCGATGTTGCAGGTTACCGATGCGGTATACATCCTGCAATGGTTGTGCATATAGCCAGTGGAGGTGAGTTCATCAATTGCCTCATCTATTGAGGGGACGCCCGTTTTTGCCTTAGCGAGAGAAGCGGGCAGACCGCGGCGCTCTACCCCTTCCTGGGGTTGCCGTATTGGAGTGCTCAGGTCTTTTTTAACCTGCCAGGTCCGTTGAAAATAGTCCCTCCATGCCAGCTCTTTGATGAGTGTCTCACATTGTTCAAAAGAAAAACCCCTTTCAATCAAAGACTCAAAAACCTGACGGGTGCTGATCACGCCTCTGGAGAGGTATGGTGATAAAAGGGTGACCGCTCCATTGAGGTAGTTTCTGGTTTCCGAATAGTTGATCGGATCGATCCGGTGCATCCGTTCCAAAATTTTTGCGTACTCGGTTGGGAAACTGATGGTCATCGGTGAAGCTTTTCAAGGTATTTTTCAGCTGTCCGGAGGTGAGCCTTTCGTTTTTGGATATCCATGCCATCGAACATTTTCACCAACATGCCCAGTCTTGGATTGCCGAGAAAAAACGCACGCTGCTTATCCATGAACCTCCAAAAGAGTCCATCCCACACTTCAGTCCAGGCGGGGTCCTTTGAATAGTTGCTCATTTTAAGAATATAGTTGCTGCCGCTGATGTAGGGTTTTGAACACATCAGGCCGCCATCGGCAAACTGACCCATTCCATAAACATTTGGAACCATTACCCAGTCGTAGGCATCGACATACATTTCCATGAACCACCGGTAAACCTCATCGGGATGAATTTCACAGAGCAACATAAAATTGCTCAGGATCATCAAACGCTCGATGTGATGACTGTAACCGGTTTTTAACAATCGCCCGATAACCTCGTCGACAGGAAATATTCCGGTGGTTGCGGTGTAAAAAGCGTTGGGTATGGAGTGACGATGGTTAAAAAAATTGGTCGTACGTTGTTTAACGCCTGCAAATTGATAAACCCCTCGGATGAATTCCCGCCACCCTACAATCTGACGAACAAATCCTTCCAGACTGTTGTATGGGACATTGAATTCGCGCGCTGCCTCCACGGCTGAGGACACCACTTCTTCAGGACTTAGTAGACCTGCATTGAGTAGTGGTGATAATAAGGAATGGTGAAGGAAGGATTCCCCCTGAACCATGGCATCTTCATACTCGCCAAAACTTTTGAAGCGTTGTTCGAGAAACGACTGCAACCAGGCACGGGCTTGTGTGGGGTTGACGGGCAAAGTAAGACCCACGGCCGAACCAGGATTTTTTTTGAAAACAGCGTCAATTTCCTGCTGGGCAGAGATCCATGCAGCACTTTTCTTTACGATTGGAAGTACGGGTGGCTTTTTATTTTTTGGGTATCGTGCGCGGTTCTCCGCATCAAAGCTCCATTTACCCTTCAGTGGCTTTCCTTCCTTATCAAGAAGCAAACCGAGTCGTTTTCGCTGTGCAATGTAGAAGTCGGTCTGAAAATAATTTTTACGGCCCGAAAACCATTGAGTAAGAAAATCATCAGAGGAAATAAATCTATGAGAGGGCTCTACGGTGAGTTTTACGTTGGCCTTGAGTGCTGCTTTTCTCAAGCGACGTTCTAAAAGGTAGTCGGTTGGATTTTCGGTAATAACTTGGCTAAAACCCTGTTTACTCAAATGTGGGATCAGCGCACGGATGTCACTTCCAGCAGATCCAGCGCGGATGTAATGAACAGCCTGATGCTTTTTTAAGAGCGATTCCTGGCAGGCAGTAAGGGAGGCACGATGGAAGGATAGTTTATTTTTATGGAAATCATATTGACTGAAGAAAAGATCCTCTTCCACCAGCACCAATTCCTCCTGATCAACGGGTTTTGCGGTTGGATAGAGTGTATTGGGGAATATCAGTCGAGCTGTTTTCACTGTTGTACTCCATGACATTAAGTACGCATTGGAGCAATCAATAAATTTAGATTTTAAGAGCTGGCGAAATGCTTTTTTCAGTCGTCGAAACCAACCCTTCACTCCAGGAATCAAACATTATGCACACCGGTAATCCTTAGGGATGAAGGAAAATAACCCGGAGCATCCTAAAATTCAGAAAGGTGTTTGCCAAAACATACACTGGTTTATATTTGCATAAGGTCGAAATCAACTGTCGTATTTCTATAATCTGATTTGGTAAGTGTTTAGCATCCGTCACCGATATATTTTTATTGCCTTGTTGTCGTTGTACTCCTTCGCCAACATTTTGTTCACCAGCAGTGAAAGTCTAATTGCGGATCAGCTTCCGAACGGACTGCTTTTTATCACTCTATCCATTTTCATTCTTTTGATCTGGGAATTCAACAGACTGGCCGAGCATCTCATTAACAAGTATTCCAGACAGCTTTCAGGCAAAATCCATCCATTGGTGCTTCAATTCATCACCAGCCTTGCAGGTATAGTTCTTTGTTCACTTTTCGCTCTTTTGTTCATCACCAACATCCTCAACACGACCGTTGAGTGGTCGAACAATCACCTCAGGTTGCTAACCATCTTCGGATTCAGAATCAATCTGTTTCTGAACGCGGCCAATGGAATTTACTTTTACATCAACAAGCTCAGGGAATCGGAACTGGAAGCAGAGCAACTGAAAAAAATAAACGTTGAAGCGCAATTTGAGGCCTTACGCAGTCAGATCAATCCCCATTTTTTATTCAACTGCCTGAATGCATTGTCATCATTGGTTTATAAGGATCCGGTGGTTTCAGCAAAATTCATCTCTCATTTATCCAATGTTTACCGTTACCTTTTGTTTTATCAGGAAAAAAAACTAGTTTTATTAAAAGAAGAACTGGATTTTCTGGATGCCTACTTGTATCTGCTGAAAATCAGGTTTGGAGAAAACATCAAAATTGAACTGGAGAAGATAGATGATACTGAGCATTTTCAGGTTGCCCCTGCATCATTGCAAATGCTTATTGAAAATGCCATCAAACACAACGTTGTTTCCCAAAAAAATCCTTTAAGCATAACCTTAAAAAGAGAAGGCGATTCCATCAGCGTCATCAACAACCTCCAGGAAAAAATAACCAAAGAAGCTTCAACTTTCGTCGGACTTCGAAACATCATCAGACGTTACGGATTTCTGACCGACAAAGAAGTAATCATCGATAAAACTGAAACTGCCTTTAAAGTAACCTTACCCCTCCTCACAAAAAACTAACCCAATGATCAACACCCTAATTATCGAAGATGAAGGATTGGCTGCAGAGCGGCTTACCACCATGGTGAAAGAAACTGATCCGGAGATTAAGATCATTGATCATTTCGACAGTGTGCAGGATACCGTTGCCTATTTCAAAAACGGAGGCACTGCAGACCTGTTGTTTATGGATGTGCAGCTGGCGGACGGTAAAAGCTTTGAAATTTTTGATTTTGTGGAGGTTAAAACGCCCATCATTTTCACCACAGCCTACGATCAGTATGCTATGGAGGCTTTTAAACAATGGAGCATTGATTATCTACTAAAACCCATTCAAAAAGAAGATCTGGAACGTGCACTGAAGAAATTTAAGGGCATGAACAAATCGGAATCGGTTTTAGGTGAAAAGGAACTGCAGGCGTTGCGTGACCTGCTTAAAAAATCGACCGGTAGTTATAAGCAGCGCCTGATGATTAAATCCGGGAATAAGCTTCAGTATAAGCCGGTTGATCAGGCAGCGTATTTCTTTGCTGATGGAAAAGCAGCTTTTTTAATCACCCGGAATGAAGGCCATAAATTTCTAATTGATCATACCCTGGAAGAGCTTGAATCCATCCTCGATCCGGAGCAATTTTTCCGCATCAGCCGGAAGTTTATTGTGAACTTCAGCGCTGTATCTGAATTGCGTGGTTCTGTTAGTATAGGCATAGAGGTACGGCTGAATCAGCAGACCGAACATGAACTGGCGGTGAGTCGCGAACGGGCAGGCGAACTAAAAGCGTGGCTGGACCGCTAAGAAATCGCCAAAAATCAAAGTTAATTTTCTGTTGGATATCCCTTGTTCTATCATTTAAACAAGGTTTTACTAAAGTTTACCCTAATCAGGCAGCCAGGTCATTTGGAATTGGTGGATTTAAGACCTAAATTCATTAATCAGAGTTTTTCAAATGAACAGCGTATTTTTTACTGGTAACACAGTTGCACATCATGTTCAGCCAATGAATTATCAACTGTATTCCCTACCAGTAAGCCTCAATGCGCATTAAAATCTTAAATACCATTTTGTTTATCGCCATGGTGGTGGTGAATTACCTCGCTACCTCCCTTCCGATCAATGGTAAAACAACCGGTGAGTTGTCGGATCTGTACGTGAACCTGTTCGTTCCCGCAGGCATTACTTTCGCCATCTGGGGATTGATCTATCTATTGCTTTTTGCCTTTTCCATCGTCCAATTTAGATCCAGCTTCCGTTCGAACATGACGGAGAACTACTTGTTTATCAACAGTTGTGTCCTAAACATCTATTGGATCATTTGCTGGCACTATGAGCAGGTGTTTCTTTCCTTGTTAATCATGATCGGATTACTGATCATCCTGACGATCATTAACGTGGGTCTGGCGGAAGAAAAAAATGAATTTCTGAGGCTGGTTTTCGGGGTTTACCTCGGATGGATATTCGTAGCCACTATTGCCAATACCACTGCACTTCTGGTTTCCATGAATTGGCAAAGGTTTGGGTTGGATGAAGTAACCTGGACAATTGTTATGATCGCCTCCGGAATCGTGGTGACCGCCGTAAACATGATTCGTCTGAACAACCCCTATCTTGCTATTGCTGTGATTTGGGCCTTCAATGGTATTGTGCTGAAAAGGAGTTCCGATCAACCAGATATTGTGCTTGCAGCACAAATTGCCATGGGCGCAGTTGCCTTTGCCGCCATCTGGACGCTCATCCGTAGAAAGCGGGTACGCGTTACCGCCTAGATACAATCAGCATTTCCCTAACCTTTCGGTAAACTCGGTCGCACCTCAATTTTACTTGGGAGTGTTCTTGGATTGAGTTTCAATAGATCCGAAACCATCTGACCAATGTCCTCGATTTGAATTTTCCAGGATTCATCGCCAGCCTTATGGCTTCCATTGAATTCTGTTGCCACAGATCCCGGCATGATGGTGGTGACCTTTATTCCATACTTTCTAAGATCCAACATAATGGCTTGTGTAAATCCTGTTAAACCAAATTTAGACGCATTGTAGGCCGAAGCCGACGCAAAGAAATTGGTGCCTGCAAGACTTGAAATGGTTATGATATACCCTTTGCTTTCCATCAATGCGGGCAGTGTGGCTTTGATGGTGTAAAAGACTCCCGTGAGGTTGGTGTCGATGGTTTCATTCCATTGCTCAATGGTGAGTGATTCGACCGGTGCAAAATGCCCAAGCCCCGCATTGGCCACCACCACATCAATACCCCCGAATTCCTCCACCGTAGAAGCGACTGCTTTTTGCACTGCGTTGTAGTCGCGTACATCGCACACCAATGCAATGGCATTTCCCTTACCAATCGTATTCAATTTTTTCACCGCATCGTCCAGACTTGCCATATTCCGACCGGTAATCGCAACCTGATAACCATCCTTCAATAAAGCTTCAGCAATTCCGAAGCCTATGCCTTTCGATCCTCCCGTAATAAATGCCCTCTTCATAAATTTTTCTGCAAAATAATCAGTCGCATGCAACCAGGAAACTGAAATCGGTCAGCCCGAAAACGATCTGATTAGGTTTCATCGATTTAGTTCCAAAAAACGATAACAAATAAAAGTGAGGTGTTAAGACCTGTAATAAAATAGCCCTATGCAATGCACAGGGCTATTTTCAAAAAGATTCAATGAAACTATTTAAGCCACTTCTTGAGGAATTTCACGCTCTGCGGAACCTGGTCAATAACCCTACTGCTCTCATCCTCTATAAAGAAGTGTTTTACGCCCAAACGCTTGGCTTCATCCATAAATGCACCGATGCCAACATCACCTTCACCCAAAACAACATTGGTTTCAACATCTGCGTGTCCATTGTCGGAATTGGGTGTACCCGGCAGCCTGTCCTTAAGGTGCACCAAAGGAAAACGATTTGGGTATTTCTTTAATAAGGCCAGCGGATCGGCACCACCTTGTTTTACCCAATACACGTCCATTTCGAAATTCATGTAGCGCGGATCCAATTGCTTGATCATGTAATCAAATACAGTTCCGTCTCCATATTTGGTAAACTCAAATCCATGTGGATGGTAGCACAACTTGATTCCATTTTCTGCGAGCGTTTTTCCGGCTGAGGAGAATACCGCAATCGCTTTTTTGGCATCCTCAATCCCAAGGGGACCATCAGCGTGTGGAATCCAATAACATACCACATAGTCCACACCAAATGCCTTTGCCTGATCAATAACTTTATTCACGCCAGAGGCCAGATCATTGTAATCAGCACCAATGGCCACCATGTCCAAATCATGCTCTTCGCACAATTCAAGAAAATCTTCAACAGAAAGTCCGTAGGTGCTTCCGCCCTCCAGTTCACGGATTCCCCAATCACTGGTTTTATCGAGGTAGCCATAAACATCTTTAGGCAGGTAATCGCGAAGGCTGTACAGCTGCATGCCGATCCGCTGACCGAAAGCGGTGGATAAAACCAGGGTTAAGAGTAAGGTGATGCGTAAATGCATGGCTTAATTTTTATTCCAATCTATTGAATAAATAGGTTGCTGTCAATGACAGCTGGCGCAGGCCAGGGCAATCAGGGCTTTTGTAGTAGAGGAAGGTTGGCGACAAGCACCCGTAAATCATTGTTATCTACTTCCTTTTTAAGGTCTGCCATTTGAAGGAAGTGTTCATAGACAACATTAATATCCTGACCTTCCAGGTTGATGCCCAATAACTCAAGACGGTGGCGCAGGGCGGCCCTTCCACTGCGTGCTGTTAGAATAATTGAACTGGATGGCACACCTACGTCAGAGGGATTAATGATCTCGTAGTTCTCCGCGTGTTTCAGGAAACCATCCTGGTGAATTCCCGAGGAGTGGGCGAATGCATTTTTACCAACAATTGCCTTATTGGCCTGTACCGGCATCCGCATTTTGGTGCTCACCATCTGGCTCAGATCATAGAGACGTTCAGAAATGATTCCGGTCTCCATTTTCAGGTCCTTGTGGATTTTGATGATCATCGCTATTTCCTCCAGTGAGGTATTGCCCGCCCTTTCACCGATACCGTTAATGGTGACCTCTGCTTGGCGGGCTCCGTTGGCCAATCCAGCCATGGTGTTGGCTGTTGCCAGACCCAGGTCGTTGTGGCAGTGAACAGAGATGATGGCTTTATCGATGTTTTTTACATGCTCAAAAAGATAAGCGATTCTTTTGCCATACATGTTCGGCAAACAATAACCGGTGGTATCAGGAATGTTTACCACATCAGCGCCGGCTGCAATGACTTCCTGAGTCATTTTAACCAGAAAATCCAAATCAGCTCGACCGGCATCTTCAGCATAAAACTCAACTTCATGCCCTTTGCTCTTGGCATATTTCACGGCGCTTACGCCCTGCTCGAGCACTTTTTCTCTTGTACTCCGGAATTTGTGCTCAATGTGGACATCCGAACTTCCGATGCCAGTATGGATTCTACCGCGTCTGGCATGATGCAAGGCCTCCGCTGCGACATCAATATCTTCCTTCTTAGCCCTTGTCAAACCACAAACCACTGGCTTTGAAACTGCTTTTGAAATTTCAACCACCGAGAGAAAATCACCCGGACTGGAAATCGGAAAGCCAGCTTCGATCACGTCTACACCCAGTGACTCGAGCTCTTTAGCAATCTCGACCTTTTCGTGTGTCTCGAGTTTACAACCCGGCACCTGTTCGCCATCCCGAAGTGTGGTGTCAAATATCTGAATACGTTCCATAGGTTATAGGGGCTTCTAGATTATTAATGAGCAGGTTTTGAAAGCGTACGGATTCTTTTCTCAACCTGTTCACCCATCTGCCGGGTGTTGAGAATTTTATCCTTTGGCGTCGATTCATCTTTTATGTCAACTGTTCGGTAGCCATCTTTCAGCACAGAAGAAACCGCTTCGATGACAGCATCCGATTCAGATTTCAATCCAAATGAAATATCCAACAGCAGTGCAGCCGACAGAATAGAGGCCAAAGGGTTGGCAATACCTTTTCCGGTGATGTCGTGCGCACTTCCATGGATGGGCTCGTATAAACCCACCCGGTCGCCCACGGAAGCTGAAGCAAGCATACCCATAGAGCCGGCAATTTGGGAGGCTTCATCCGTAAGAATGTCACCGAAAAGATTGCCGGTAACTACCACGTCAAAAGCTCTTGGATTTTTAATGAGCAGCATCGCAGCTGAATCCACAAATTGATGTTCCAACGTTACATCGGGATATTCTGCTGACACCGCCTGCACCACCTCACGCCAAAGCCGTGAGCTTTCAAGAACATTGGCCTTATCGACAGACATCACCTTTTTTCTTCTTGTCCTTGCAGCAGCAAACGCCTTATGCGCAATACGCTCCACTTCATAACGAGTGTAAATCATCGTGTCGTAGGCGGTCAGGTTATTGTCTCTCCGACCCCTTTCGCCGAAATAAACATCGCCTGTTAATTCGCGGAAGAACAGGATGTCTGAACCCTTTAATACTTCTGGTTTAATGCTGGATGCACCAAGCAATTCATCAAACAGCTTAATGGGTCGGAGGTTGGCGTACAATCCAAGCTCTTTCCTCATTTTCAATAAGCCCTGTTCCGGTCTGATCTTAGCGGAAGGATCGTTATCGTATTTGGGATGACCTACCGCGCCAAAAAGAATGGCATCACAATTCCTGAGTTTATCCAACGTGGCTTCAGGAAGTGGATCTCCGGTCGATTCAATAGCGGCGTGACCAATGAGGGCGGTATCGAAAGAGAATTGATGGTCAAAAACCGAGGCAACCGCTTCAAGAATTGCTCTGCCTTCGGCGGTTACTTCCTGACCGATACCATCACCGGGTAAAACAACTATTTTTTTATTCATGCGGAGGCTGAAGATGCTTTATCAAAATTTCGGATGACGTCGTTTAAACTTATCAGGTAGTCTATGTCGTCGTACCCGTTCATCAGGCAATCCTTTTTGTAAGGATTAATATCAAATGATGCGCTCCAGCCCCCGGCGGAAATAATTTGTGTTGGTAAATCCACCGTTATTTCCAGCGCAGGATTGGTTTCAATTTTTTTCAGAAGGGAGGAGAGATCTGCATCGCTGATGACCACCGGTAGAATTCCGTTGTTCAGCGCATTGTTTTTGAAGATGTCTGCAAAAAAACTGGAGACCACTACTCGAAAACCATAATCGGCAATGGCCCAGGCTGCGTGCTCTCTGGAGGAACCACATCCAAAGTTTTTCCCTGCTACCAGAATTTTCCCTCCAAACGTCTTATTGTTGAGTACGAACTCCGTTATGGGTGTGTTGTCGGACTGAAAACGCCAGTCCCTGAAAAGATTCTCTCCAAAGCCTTCTCTGGTGGTGGCTTTAAGAAATCGTGCAGGTATAATCTGATCCGTATCGATGTTTTCAATCGCAAGAGGAACTGCGGTTGACTTCAGGATGGTAAATTTTTCTTTCATGACGATCAGTTCAGCAGGTTACGGATGTCTGTCACTTTGCCGGTAATGGCTGCTGCTGCAGCGGTAAGCGGGCTGGCTAGAAATGTTCTTGATTTGGGGCCCTGACGGCCTTCAAAGTTTCTGTTGGATGTACTCACGCAGTATTTTCCGGCGGGTACCTTGTCCTCATTCATTCCCAAGCAGGCTGAACACCCTGGACTTCTGAGTTCAAATCCGGCAGCTTCAAAAATCTTATCCAAACCTTCCTGCCTCGCCTGCGTCTCCACTTGTCTGGATCCCGGGATCACCCACACCTCAACACCATCAGCTTTTCTTTTACCCTTCACCACATCGGCTACCATTCTGAGATCTTCCATTCGTGCATTGGTACAACTCCCGATGAACACATAATCAACGGGCTTATCGATCAGTTGGGTACCTGGCTCCAGCCCCATATAGTCCAGAGATTTACTGAAAGAGGTTTTTTCAGAGGCTTCGGTTATATCTGTGAGCGAAGGAATATGTTCAGCAATACCAATGCCCATACCCGGATTGGTTCCATAAGTAATCATCGGTGTAATATCCGCTGCGTTGAAATGGAGGACTTGATCATAAACTGCACCATCATCAGAACGGAGATTTCCCCATTCTAGGACTGCGCGCTCGAATGCCGCACCCTGTGGTGCAAATCGCCTTCCGCGGATGTAATTAAAGGTCGTCTCATCAGGTGCGATAAGACCGCCGCGTGCCCCCATCTCTATGCTCATGTTGCAGATGGTCATTCGTGCTTCCATGGACAGGGACTGAATGGTGTCTCCGGCATATTCAACAAAATATCCCGTTGCACCGCTGGCTGAAATTTTAGAAATGATGTAAAGAATAATGTCTTTGCTTACCACTCCCTTGCTCAGCTTGCCATTAATTTCTATCCTCATGGTTTTAGGTCGCTGCTGGAGGATGCATTGGGTGGCAAGTACCTGCTCTACCTCGCTGGTTCCAATTCCAAACGCGATGTTACCGAAAGCACCATGGGTAGAAGTGTGGCTGTCGCCGCAAACGATGGTCATACCGGGCAGCGTAAGACCGAGTTCAGGGCCGATGATGTGAACTATACCCTGAAAAGGATGCCCGAGATCGTAGAGCTCTACGCCAAACTCAGCGCAGTTTTTACGCAAGGTTTCAACCTGATGTCTGGACAATGCTTCTTTAATGGGAAGGTGTTGATCCCTGGTGGGCACATTATGGTCTGCTGTAGCCGTAGTTCTGGAGGTATTGAAAACAGGGATTCCTCTTTTTCTAAGTCCATCGAAAGCCTGAGGACTGGTTACCTCGTGAATAAAGTGCCGGTCAATAAACAAAGCATCCGGATAACCATCGGCGCGTCGAACGACATGGTTGTCCCAGATTTTTTGGAAAATGGTCTTAGGCGATGACATAATTCAGTTGAAGGGATAAAAGAAAAAGAGAATCCATCGGTTTCGAAAAAGCCATTTACGGGTTGAAAAAAATGACGCTTGTTTTCGGGGGAGCTAATGTCGCTCAAGGTCTGAAATCGACCAAAAATTGAATAGAAATATTTAAGCTACCGGCCGTTTGGAAAATAGACTGAAGTACCAAAAGAGCATCTTTGCTAAAGTTTTATTTCAACCATAAAACCATCGGGTCTGCTTTTCGTTGGGATAAATTCGCACCACCAAACACTCAGCACCAAATGGCCTCTACCCTAACGACACAAACCAGAGTCAAAGACCTTGGCAAACCAAGGGTGGTAATTATTGGTGGAGGCTTTGCTGGAATGGAAGTTGTCCGGGGACTGAAAGATTCCGATGTACAAACTGTTCTATTTGACCGATACAACCACCACACCTTCCAACCCCTATTGTATCAGGTTGCCACCTCAGGTCTGGAGACGTCTGCCATTGTATTTCCCTTTCGAAAAAGATTTTCAGGATACCACGATTTTCATTTCCGGCTTGGAGAGGTAAAAAATATCCGACCAGAAGAAAACTTCATCGAAACCACCATTGGTGGAATTGATTACGACTATCTGGTCATCGCCAGCGGCGCAACCACCAACTTTTACGGTAATGCTGAATTGGAAGCCAAAGCCATGTCCATGAAAACCATTGGTGATGCCATCACCATTCGAAATCAGATTATCCGCAATATGGAATTTGCGTTGCTCTACGAAGACCAGGAGTCGATGAACAGCCTGATTGATTTTGTGATTGTGGGCGGTGGTCCGACGGGTGTTGAATTGGCGGGCGCCCTTTCAGAACTTAAAAACAATGTCTTTCCAAAGGACTATCCTGAACTGGATCTGGCGCAAATGGATATACACCTCATTGAAGGTAGCCCCAGGCTGCTCAATGGCATGTCTGACCAAGCAGGTGCGAAAGCAAAGTCTTATCTGGAGGAAATGGGTGTTAAAGTTCAGACCGGATGCGTTGTTAAATCCTACGATGGAATGAACCTGGTCTTGAGCGATGGCAGAACCCTTCAGACCCGCTCAGTAATCTGGGCTGCCGGTGTGCGGGGCAACCCAATCTCCGGTCTGAAGGAGGAATCGGTTGGGAGAAATAACAGAATAAAAGTGGATGCATTCAATCGGGTGAAAGGCCACGAAAATATTTTCGCCATCGGTGATGTCGCGCAGATGGAAGGTGACGCTTTATTTCCCAACGGACATCCCATGATGGCTCCGCCCGGAATGCAGCAAGGAAGGCTCCTCGCCACCAACCTTAAAAATCTGATCGAAAAAAAACCACTTAAACCTTTTCGATACCACGACAAGGGATCGATGGCGACGGTGGGCAGACATAAAGCCGTGGTGGATATGGGTAAAATCAGACTTCAGGGATTTATTGCCTGGTTCATCTGGATGTTTGTTCACCTGATGAGCATCGTTGGCTTCAAAAATAAGATCATGACGTTCTGGAGTTGGACCTGGAGTTATCTGGCTTTCGACAGAAGCAACCGACTGATTATCGGTAAAGGAAAGAATTAAAAAGGTCAGCGCGCAAAGTCGTCCTGCACCCGTACAATGTCGGATTCATCGGAGGGGTTGGCGGGGTCGGTGTGTTGCCATATTTCAGCAATCATTCCAAAAGTTTCAAGGCCAATCAGCCGATGTCTTTCCCCCTGTTTGAGTCTGACAATTTCCCCCATAGAGAGTTCGCGGTTGTGACGCTCCACATTATCATCGCTGGTGGTAATGCCGGCAGTCCCTGCCACCAACCTCCATATTTCAGCGCGACGAAAATGATATTGCCAGGAAAGCCTTTTGTTCGGAGCGACAACCAAAATCTTTGGACTGAGGTTGGCAGTAATCTTAAGTGAGTTGAAATCAACTTCAGGAAAATAATACGAAGCAAAATCACCAGCCTGTGATTCATCAATAACATAAAATCCACCCCAGGGTTTATCCAGTGCACGGTTTACAATCCGAAAATCTTTTTGACTGAGGTGCTCTTCGACGGCACGGAAAACATCCTGCTTGTTTGCTGATAGGGACAATACGGGTCTCATGCCGCAATGTTAAGAAAATAGGAGATCAACCTGAAGTCGAAGGGTCTCAATATTCCCTTCGCAAAACTTCTAAAGGCGGCAGGTGAAGCAGTCCACGGGCGTTCAACCATCCGATGACAACCGTCAGCGCAGTGACGCCGAAATAGGTCCACCACAATTCAAGCAGGTTGACTGAAAAGGATACTTCAAAAAAGAAAAAACACAAAAGGAATCCAGCAGATAAAGCAAGCACCATTCCAGTGAGTGCAGCAAATGTGCCCAACCAGATATACTCAATAAGTGTGATGGCCGTTAGCTGACGGCTGCCCGCTCCAAGTGTTCGGAGTAGAATATTTTCTTTTTGCCGCGCGTAGCGGCTGTTGACGACTGTACCCGCCAGCACAACCAGTCCGGTGATCATACTAAATAGGGCCAAAAATCTAACCACGAGGCCAACTTTTTCAAAAATGCTGTTTACGGTTTTCAGGATCAGGGAAAGATCGATTAAGGATACGTTGGGGAAAAATGTTACCAGTTTCTGTTGGAAGACCGCCGAGGGTGTGCCCTCTTCCAGATGGGTGCTGATTACCCATATCTGTGGCGCTTGTTCCAGGAGGCCGGAAGGAAAAACAAAAATGAAGTTGGGAGGATCTTTTGGCCAATCTACTTTTCGAATGCCGGAGATAACGGTTTTTACAGGCATGCCCTGAACATCAAACACAAGCGTATCCCCAATTTTGGCTTTCAGGGTTTCCTGGAAACCTTCTGAAATGGTAACGGAAACCGAATCAGGCTTACCCGGCTTAAACTGCTGCAATTTTCCCGAGAGCAATGCTTCAGATCCTGAAAGTGAATCTCTGTAGGTAACACGATACTCCCGCATGAGTGCCCATTCCGGAATTCCTGAGGTCGTGTCCTGTTTCCACTTTTCAACAGATTGTCCGCGCAATTCAGTCAACCGGCAGGTAACAATCGGCACTTCCTGGTTAATCGGGAATTTGCTTTCACTGACGAGCTCACCAACACCTTTTCGTTGACCCGACTGAATGTCGAACATAATCGCATTGGATTGGTTTGAGCTTCCCTGAAACTCAACCTGACTGAGCAGACTGTTCTGAACAATATTTAGCGTAGCAATAATAAAAGTTCCCAATCCAAGCGTGATCATAAGCAACCTCGTTTGGTTGTTTGGTCGGAATAGCCCGGAGAGCGCGTGGCGGACGGTAAATGGAGCATTGATTGGGAAATATTTTTTCACCAACCAAAGCAATGCCTCGGCTGTAAGCCACAATGCGACCAGTGCCCCAGCCATGCCGGCTGTAAAAAATATACCGTTACTTATTTTTCCAGTGAGCCATGACGCCACGCCACTTGGAAATAGAAACATCAGAAAAATAATCAGCCACTTTGCCTTGGAAAATTTCTTCACAGGGGATTCCTCTGAACGGAGAACCGATAAAGGTGGAACGAAACGAACTTCCAAAAGTGGTAATGCTGAAAAAAGGATGCACACCAGGATGCCAGCTAAAAATCCTTTTAAGGCAGACAACCAGGAGATTTCAAATGAAACCTGTCCAGGAATAAAATCACCAAAAACAATCGGGACAAATTGTTGGATGGACAATCCCAGCAAGGCACCAACCAAACTGGCTACTGAACCAACCACCAGAATCTGAATGAAGTAAATTTTGAACGCCTGCCAGCCCGATGCGCCCAGGCATCGAAGCAATGCAACCTCCGCTCTTTTTTCGCGTGCATAGATGGCGACCGAGCTCGCAACACCGATACAACCCAACATCAGAGCCACAAAAGCCAGTAGCGTAAAAAACCTATAAACGGAAGCAAACGCCCGTCCTAAATTTTTCTTTCGCTCTTCAACGGTCTCCAGGTTAACACCTGATTTTTTAAGTACCGGACCCAAACTTTTCTCAACCAGTGCAGTTTGGTTGTCAGATTTCGTGATCATAAATCGGCGAAAAGTGATGCGGCTACCAAATTGAACCAAGCCCGTACTATCCAGATCCTTGTAGCCAATATAGACTGATGGCGTAAAGGTTTGAAGAATGCCACTACCTCCGGGGAATTGGCGAACATGCCCTGCTACCTGAAAACGTGTGTTTCCGATTTTAATGGTGTCCCCGCTGCTCACCTCAAATTGAATGGCAAGTGATTCATCTACCAGTGCATAACCCCCTTCCTCCAATTTAGGCCATACGCGTTCGGGTCTCGTGACAACTTCACCATAGTAGGGATATCCTTCACCAAATGCATTGAGTCGAACCAATCTTGATTGATTCGCATTTTCAAAAGTGGCCATGGAGGCCATTTCAGCAGCATTGGTCCCTTCCAGCTTGGTGGAATCAAATATATTTATCTGTTCGGCGGTGAAAGTTTTACTGCTGTTGGCCACCAGATCGGCACCCAGAAGTTCCCGCGCATTTCGATTGAGGTCACCTTGTAAGGACTGGTTAAGTGCGTCGATGGCAACAACAGCTGCAATTCCTGAAATCATGGATGCCGCAAAAAGCAGCAAGCGCTTATAATTTTTTCGCGCATCTCGCCAGGCCATAAGAAATGACCATCGGTTGGAAAGACTTGATTGGTTTTCAGATGAACGAGCCATCATGATTTTAATTGGCGCGGTCGGCCATAAGTTTTCCACCCTTCATTTCAAGAATTCTTCCCGTCTTACTTGCCAATTCTAAATTATGCGTCACCAAAATCAAGGTTGTTCCATACTCTCGGTTCATTTCAAATAGAAGCTCGGTGATCTGCGTGGCGGTTTGATCGTCCAGGTTACCGGTGGGTTCATCCGCAAACAACAAGGAAGGCCTTGTCATAAATGCCCTGGCAACCGCCACACGTTGCTGCTCACCTCCGCTAAGCTGGGAAGGATAGTGATCGGTACGGTCAGCCAAACCAACTCTTTTCAGAAGTTCTTCTGCACGGGTCTTGATGTTTTTTTCACCTCTCAACTCCGCCGGGACTAAAACATTTTCAAGTGCAGTAAGTGTAGGCAACAACTGAAAATTCTGAAAAATAAATCCGGTCATCTCATTACGCAGACGCGCTCTGTCATCTTCGGAAAGTTCATTGATTCTTTTGCCGCCCAGGACAACATCACCTGCAGTGGGGGTATCCAAACCTGCGCACAATCCGAGTAAAGTTGTTTTACCGGATCCGCTTGGCCCAACCACCGACAAGGTCTCTCCTGGTATCACCTGAAACGATACACCGTCCAGGACGGTGAGCTCATGACCTATGGATTGATATTTTTTGGTTAACCCTACGACGGATAATACAGGATGATTCATGGATTCATTGAATTTAACAAGAGGGAATTCGCATCATAACGCTAAAAAGCAGAAATGGTTTTCAGCCTAAAGATTTGATACCACTTAACATGGCTTGAATTTCTTTCCATTGATCGGTGGGCGGTAAACAAGTGCGGTTGCGGCAGAGGTATGCTGAAACCTGACCGTAAATCAACTCTTTGCCCTTTAATATTGAATGTCCGGAGGGATCGGTGGCACCAGCAAACAGTGCGAATGGATGAAATGAAGTACCCAACGCACTTCTGAAATCAAGTGCACCCGGTCCAACGACAGAAACTTCTTCCAACCCATGATAAATTTCGGTGGCCAATTCACCCCATGCTGACATGTACGCGGCGCTTTGTGAAAAAAGGCTGGAAACTTCAGTTACCATATTAACAGCCCGCTCCTCCCACCTGACTTCACCCGTTAACCTGCCCAAACGAAATAAAGCCATTGCCATTAAAGCGTTAGAGGAAGGAATGACGTTATCGTAGTATTCTGTTTTTCGGGTGAGCAGATTTTCAGCCCTATCAGAAGAATAAAAAAATAAAGATGACTCCGGATTATTAAAGTGCTGTAGAGCAGTTTCAGTGAAACGCTTCGCATCATTTAAAAATCCCTCATTGAAAGTATGGGAGTAGAGTTTTATGGAAGCAAGGATAATGGCGGCGTAATCATCAAGAAATGCTTCGGTAGAAGATCGTTTATTTCTCCAGCTCCTGTAAAGGATATTTTCCGAGGAAAGTTCCTTCAACACAAAATCATATGCACGATTGGCCAATACTAACCAGTCGGGTCGGCCCATTGCAGCAGAAGCATCACACAAACCTATAATGGTTAATGCATTCCAACAGGTAATAATTTTATCATCGAGTCCGGGCGCCACTCTTTTCTCACGTGCTGCAAGGAGCAGCGAACGATATTGATTGACCTCGGCATCAATTACATTTTCATTGACCGTTTTTTTCTGAATCAATTTTCCGAGTAAAATATTTTTTCCGTGCTCCCAGTTACCCTCGCGGGTACAGGAAAACATGTCGGCGGCCACGCTTACGTTTTCCCCAAGTACTGCCTGAAGCTCTGTCCACGTCCAGCAATAATATTTTCCCTCCTCCCCTTCGGTATCGGCATCGAGCGCTGAATAAAAACCCCCGCCCGGATGGGTCATTTCCTGATGCAACCATTGGACGGTATGCTCGAGCACTTTTTTGAAGATCGGGTTTCCGCTTGCCTGCAAGGCTTCAGCGTACAAACTCAGCAACTGTCCGTTGTCGTAGAGCATTTTTTCAAAGTGTGGCGCAAACCACCGGTCATCGACAGAATACCGCGCAAATCCACCGCCCAGTTGATCGTAAATTCCTCCACATGCAATTTTTTCCAGCGTTTGAACAGACATGTCTAATGCCGCCTGGTTCCGGGTTAAAACAGCATACCGAAGTAAAAATTGCCAGATGGATGGCATGATAAATTTAGGGGCTTTTTTCAACCCACCTTTTTCTTCATCATACTGACTGGAAATTGCTTTAAACATGGATTCAATGACTTCACCGTTAATTCTATTTTCCGGTGAATCAAGTTGTGGCTGCGAACGCTGAAGAAATTGCAGCAACTCCTCCGCACTATCCTCAATTTCTTTCCTTCGCTCCTTGAATGCCTTATTAATTCCAAGAAGCACCTGAGACCAGCGGGCTGGCGGAAAATAAGTTCCACCATAAAATGGAACACCACCAGGATTAAGAAAGACATTCAACGGCCAGCCTCCCTGACTTCCCATGGCATGAACAGCATCCATATAAATATGATCCAGGTCGGGCCGCTCCTCACGATCAATTTTTATGCAAACGAAAAACTCGTTCATGATGGCAGCGATGTCCGGGTTTTCAAATGATTCACGTTCCATGACATGACACCAATGGCAGGCAGAATATCCTATACTGACCAGAATAGGTTTGTCCTCTGACTTAGATTTTGTTAATGCTTCATCGCCCCATTCAAACCAGTCCACCGGATTGTACGCATGTTGCAACAGGTAGGGACTGGAGGCATGAATCAGCCTGTTCGGCTTTGCTGTTGAATCACCTCTCATTTGAGTTCAGAAAGCAAATTTTTTATCTGACGTATTTCAGCCGATAGATCCAATACGGAAGAGAGCGCCATCAATTCCTGATCGAGTTGCTGAAGAAATTTCTTATAGTCGCTACCCGAGGGATTAAATGGTCGATGCTGAAGTCCACGCCTGACTTTTTCCCATCGGTCAAGGATTTCCAGATCAGGTTTATGTAAGGCTGCGTCTCGGAACAATTCCCATATGTAGTCCACGGCAGTTTCAGACGGATGGATTAAATCGGCTTCGTAAAACCGATAATCTCTTAAATCATCGGTCATGATTTCATAGGCAGGAAAATAACAGACGTTATCCAGCTCTGACAATTTGTGACAAGCTACACGGAGCACTGATTTAGCAACAGCATTTAGCGGTAAGGTGTCTTTTAGGTGACGGACCGGACTTACGGTAAGAATCCATTGTGCCTTAGGATTAAGGGTTGTGATGGCCTGGTGAAGGTTAGAAAACGACCATTGAATTTCTTCCGGGCTGAGTAAATGTTTTGAGAAAAACTTACCTGGTAATTTGTGACAATTGGCCACCGGCTCCGCTGATTGATCTGTTTTATAGACCCAGGAAGTACCGTAGGTCAGGATAAAAACATTTGCGCTGGCCACCATTCCCTTTATCGATTGATTCCATTCTAAAAGCTTTTGATAAAGATCATCTTCACTTGAACCAAAAAACGAAGAATGAAAATCAAGGGAATAATATTGTCGATCGCGTTGAACAAATCGACTGCGATCTGGTAAGGTCTTTTCACAGGCGTTTTTAATCAGACGATGGAGGGCAATGGGATTGTAAACGGTTCCGGTGGGATTGACGAAAACTTTGAATTTGTTTTCAGCAAGGCGTGCTCCCATTTGTTCTGCAAAACAGGAACCCAAGGTTAAAATCTGGTCATGGAGTGAAAATGGCCTCCGAAGTGGCTCTGGCGAAACTTCTGTCCTGAACTTCCAATCCTTTCCGGATTTCATAATCAATCAGGTGGCTGCTGTCTTCTTTAAGGTATATCGCGCCATCAGCGTGCTGATCAGGGTAAGGAAGGCACCAAGCATCAGGGCTGCACCTGGAAAATATATCGGCGCTCCCGGTGAAGAGAAAAATCCGAACAAATTGCTCATAATGGCCGGACCAAAAATGGATGTCAAGCTCATCAGACTTCCGAATCCACCTTGCAGTTCACCTTGTGCATTGGGCGGCACCACACCGGACATTACCCCCTGAAGGGCAGGCCCGGCTATACCGCCGAGGCAGTAAATCAAGGTAAACGCATACATCATCCAACCTTGCGTTGCGAAAGCAAACAGTGTGAATCCCGCAGCATAAAATCCGAGACCAAAATACACGGAACGGTTTTGTCCGAGTTTTGGATTGATCCAACGGATCAGCAAACCCTGAACAAGGGCTGTGGCAAGTCCGATTACACCCAGTGAAATTCCGATGTCAAAGGAAGTCCATTTGAATTTGTGGATCGTATAGAAAGACCAGTTGCTTTGAACCGAGTGTACAGCCACATACAAAAAACCCAAGGCTGTCATAAGACCGGCCACAACGGGATAACTGTAGAGTTGCTTTAGCGTTCCCAGCGGATTGGCTCTTTTCCAATCAAAGTTTCTGACGTTTTCGGCCTTTAATGACTCTGGTAAAATGAACCAACCGTAAATAAAATTCACCAAAGACAAACCGGCTGCAGCAATAAATGGAACTCTTGGACCCAGGCTACCCAATAGTCCACCAAACATTGGTCCCAAAACGAATCCAAGTCCGAAGGCGGCACCCATTAATCCAAAGTTTTTTCCACGTTCTGCAGGATCCTGACTGATGTCGGCGATGTAGGCGCCGGCAGTTGTAAAACTTGCACCCATGATTCCCGCGATGAACCGCCCGACAAAAAGCCAGCCGATGGTTGGTGCAAAAGCCAGAAATAGATAATCAAGCCCAAATCCCAACAAGGAGGCAAGCAGAACAGGTCGCCGACCAAATCGATCGCTGATACCGCCGATGATGGGTGCGCAGAAAAACTGGACCACGGCATAGGTGGTGAGCAGCCATCCTCCGATGGGTGCCGCTTCACTTTCCCCCTTTCCAGTAAGCTCCATGATCAGTGCCGGAATCACAGGAATTATAATTCCAAGACCGATTACATCTATGAGCAGGGTTACAAAAATGAAACCGATGGCGGCCTGGTTCTTTTTCAAAGTCCTTAATTAAAATGAAATGGCAAATAACCTGTTTTTCGAGGAATGTTCCTTACCGCTTGAATAATGGCAGGCCTGTTGCCTCAGAAAGTGCCTTAGCAGCCGCGCTTCCTGCGTCGCTAAAGGTCCATACAAACAGTGATTGGATGGGATGATCCCTTCGGATGTTTTCAACTGCCTCCAATACAAGCCTTCTGCATATTCCTTTCCTGCGGTATTCCTCCAACACCATAGCTGAGCACAAATACAATGCATCGTATACCGCACCTTCAGTGGTGCGCTCAAACAATTCCTGCTCTCCAATGGACTTGTTTAAAAATTCACGCATCAGCGAAGAGGTTGTTGGAATTAAAATGATCCATGCCACCGGCCCATTGCCATCGTCAAATTCACAAACAGCATTCGGATGCAGTCTGGCCAGGCGCTCAATTACCTGATCGTTGACATCCAGTTGATCAGAATCATGTCTTGTATGGAAGACCTCATCCGCCAAATCAAGCATTCGCTGGAAATTACTTTTGGCCATAATTCTCAAGGAATCCAATTTAGTTCTTTTTCGAAATGATTTTTTTCCTTTTTGAAGCAACCTTTATCGGCTAACATTGTCGTTAGGCCGAAATTACCATCACATGAAACAATCGTTACTGCTATTTCTTACCCTTTCATGGTTTTTGATTTTCGGACAGTCCACGGAAAGACGTCAAACTGAATCCTTTTCGAAAATTTCTTTGAGGGTGCCCGGAAAATTGATCATAAAGCCAGGACGGACTTCAAGTCTGCAATTGTCAGGTGATAAGGATGTATTGGACCGGATCGAAACAAGGGTAGAATCGGGCAGACTGATTATCGAATCAACTTCTAAAATCTGGAGATTTTGGGAATACTCAGACCACATGGAAGATGTGACCATCTACGTTACCGTAAGCAGACTTAATGGTATTGGTGTGGCGGGATCTGGTCGCGTTCAGGGACAGGGGATCTTTCAAACAGATGAAATGGATCTTGAGGTCGCGGGATCCGGATCGGTGAATCTTGAAGTGGAGGTGCTTCAACTCAATACCGGAGTTGCCGGTTCAGGCAAGCTTTCGATCAAGGGAAAAATAAAAAATTTGGATTCGGACATTAGTGGTTCAGGAAAAACCACGGTAGATGGTATTTCAGGCGGAGTAGTTTCGGCCGATATCACCGGTTCTGGGGATTTGGAGGTAAGCGGCTGGGCCGAACAGCTCAAGACACACATTGCAGGCAGCGCCAGCGTGCATGGCTATGACCTTAAGGTTGACCGATGCAAAGCGGAAATAACCGGCAGCGGCAATATTTTTATTAATGTGCGAACCACAATTGACGCTGAAATCACCGGAAGTGGAACAGTTCATTATTGTGGTAATCCGGCACACATCAACAGCCATAGCTCCGGTAGCGGAAAAATTAAGAAATCTGATTCTTGCAGGTTTTCTCGAATGCCTTTGCGGGAGGAGTCCTGATCAAAGAAATAGACTAAGCTCTTTACCCCACTCCTGCTCCAGTGTTTGCTTTATTTTGAGCACTGCATCGAGACCTTCCTGACCGATTACCAAAAGTGCAACGGTTCCACCGCTACCACCTCCACTGATTCTACCTCCGGCAATGACATTGCTTCCGGCTTCAAGCGCGAGCCGGATGATGCGATCGGTGTACCTGCTTCCCAAACCACACTCAGAATAACCTCGATGGGATTCAAGCATGAGCTTGCCCAACAATGATGATCCGTTGCGAGGATTGGCATCAAGCTGACTTAAAGCATTTAAAAAATCATGTGTGCGCTTGTGGTCTGCCACAGCATGTGCAGCACAGGCACGAACAGGGTATATTTTATCCGGTTCTATTTTCGTTACTAAATCAGTATGGTTTCCAAATCGGCTGATAAATTCCTGACCGGTCATTTTTTCAGGAATTCGGGATAGGTAGCGGAGAAAAAAATCTCCGTGGTTCAGGTTACAGAGGTAACCGTTGAACGGAAGCAGTGCGCGATCACCAGAACGTCTGAATTGATTTATCCTTGAAACCATGGACTCATCTTCAAGAAGGATCATGGTGAAACCCATATTCGTTGCACACCGCGCAAGGGCGTAAGGTGAATCACCAACGGAATGTCTGTGACCTGAATCCAGCCCGACAAAATGAATTGAATCAGGAATTTCAACAGGCACTTTTACCTGATTCGGTTGACAAAGAATGGGAAGCAGTTTACCATGTTCACCAAAAGCGCTGCTCAACTGATCCATTAGACCACAAGGAGCACCGGCAACCTCATTTTCTGCGACCTGTGCCCATTCCGCGAGCAACAATTCACTTTGGTTGAATTGGAAATGTGCACGCAAGGCACGCATGGTGGCCATCTCTAAAGCAGCTGACGAAGAAACCCCTTTACCCAGTGGTACCGATGACTCAATTTTAAATTCTCCTCCATGAAAATTTAAATCAATCTCTTTCATTAAAACCAAAAAACAGCCTGCGATGTATGACACCCATTTGATGTCCGGGTTGGCATTAAAAAAATCAAAGGAATGACTGAGTACCGGCTTACCTTGTTGTAAAAGCTCACTGAGCTGAACTTCCGCTGAACGCAGCTCACCAAAACAATTGCTTGCGAAAACACATCGACCATCGCTACGCGGGGTAAATGCAATGGTCGTACTTTCCTTTAATAACTTTTGAATCACCAAACCACCTGAGTAATCGGTGATGCCGCCCATTACATCCAACCGACCACAAGCAGATCCCAATGCAGCATTGACTGTAGTCATGCGCGGTCTCTACTGTTTCGAAGCTCCTCTGCTTTTTCCTCGGGCATGGTGTCGGCCATAAAATTTCCTGCGCCCAATTCAGGACCTGCCAAATATTTTAAAAGACCAGGCCGTCTTAATGGCGGCTGCAACCAAAGGTGTAACCTGAACTCAGGGTGGTCATTTTGATCCACCGGAGCCTGCATTACCGTTAAGACATACGGAAACTGAACTTCATACAAACGATCCATTTTCCTCACCACAGTTCTGAAATTCCTTGCCAGTGATCGAAGGGATTCATCGTCCATTTGACCCAGATGCTGATAATTGCTTTTTGGAAAAATCATGGTTTCATAGGCATACCGGGCAAAGTAAGGAATGAATGAAACGGTGAGATCGTCTTCAATAATTAATCTTCTATGATCGGCCAATTCATTTTCAACAATGGCATCAAAAATTGACTTGCCTTTTTCCTTCAAATGCTTGCGCGACAACTGGCATTGCTGCTCAATGTTGCGCAAAGGAAAAGTTGTGGCATAAAGCTGTCCATGGGGGTGGGGATTGCTGACACCTACCTCTTGTCCGCGGTTTTCAAAGATCAAAAGGGAATGAATGGAAGGGTTTTTGAGCATTTCCAAAGTCTGCTCCCTGAAAGTCCGGAATACATCAAAAACCTGGTCAACCTCCAGATCACCAAGTGAAAGACTGTGGTTGGGCGAAAAGCAGATCACCCTGGAGATACCCTGTGCATGGCCGGACTGATAAACCTCATTTGGAAAAGTATAGGGCTCAGGTGTAGGAGCCGATTCACCAACCACAGGGTGATCGTTGTTAAAAACATAAATGCTTTTGTATGCCGGGTTGTGAACTTCAGAGACGCGTTTGTTTCCCGGGCACAAGTAACACTGTGGATCAAATTCAGGTGCGGGTGTATTGACCGGTGAACTGGCGCCACTCCATGGACGACTGTTGCGGTGTGCTGCATAAACCACCCACTCTTCCCTGAGGGGGTGCCATCTTCGTTCCCATTTTTGACTAGGGGCCATGATTTAAAGGGAGGAAAAACCTCCTTAGTCTGTTACAGGTTGGTTGTTAAAATTTCCTTTCAGTGCTTTTCCTTCGGTGGACATATAGAGAAAGATTAAAGCTAAAAAGGATAAAACTGAACCAACTAAAAATGCCATCAGAAAATTTGAACGGTCATCGGCGAAAATGTACCCTGAGGCTAAGGCGCCCAATCCAATTCCAAACTCCATGGCGATGTATAGGGTAGCAAAGGCCCTGCCTTTACTCTTGGGGTTCCCTAAATCAGTAGCCCAGGCGAATAGGGTTGGGGAATTCATGCCGTTGGCCAGTCCATACAAAACCCCACCAAGCCACAGCATCCATGGGGCATTTGCACTGCCGGTCACAACCATGGCAATGGCGATGAGTGCAGCACTTATTTTCAAAACCACCGGCCTTCCGAACCGATCCGAAATGGTGCCGGCAACGATGCGAATAAGAAGTGAAGCGGTGGAAAAGATCATAAAAATGAGACCCTTGTTTCCGATGCCCAGGGCATCACTCAAATCAGGGACCAACGTAAGCATGGAGCCGTATGAAAAAGAGGTAAGCAGCATCACAATTCCAGGAACAAGCACCAGAGGGTCATAAACATCGGTCAACCCAATTTTGAAATGAGACCACCTGAATCGTTGTCGTCTAAACAGCGTTTCAGTGGTGCTGACATAAATCATAACTGCGATCAACGCAAAAACTGCAGATCCGTAGAACATCACATCCAATGACCAGGTGCGTGCCAACCAGTCACCAATGGCGGGACTTCCTGCCATTCCCAGTGTGCCAAAAACACTTAACAACCCCATGGCTTCGCCTCTCCTATTGGGGGGAATGATATCAGCTGCATAGGAAGTGAAACCAGTGGGAGAAAAACCTGTTGAGAATCCATGAAAAAAACGGAGCAATAAAAATCCATTCACGCTAGCGGTGAAGGGGTAAATGATGGAGCACACCACACAAACCAAGGCACCAAAAATCATGACAGGCACCCGTCCGATGGTGTCGGAAAGACGACCACTGAATGGCCGCGACAGCATGGCGGTTAGGGTAAAAAGGGAAATGATCAATCCCTTATGCTCACCACCTCCGAGTTTCTCCAACACCGAAGGCAATTCAGGAACCACCATGTTGAAGCTTCCAAAAAAGAAAAAGGAGCCGGCGCAAAGCACCCAGAACCTGGAAGGGTATTTTCCGTAGGTCATTTTTGTCCTGACTGCTCTTGAGCACTCAGCAAAAAGGCCTTGATAAAGTCGTCAAGATCGCCATCAAGAACATTCTGAGCATCGGTTCTTTCAACACCGGTTCGCGCATCCTTCACGAGTTTGTACGGATGAAGCACATAGTTCCTGATCTGAGATCCAAAATCAATTTTCATCTTACCGGCTTCGATTTTTTCACGCTCAGCATTTCTTTTCTCCATCTCCAACTGGTAGAGCTTCGATTTAAGCATTTGCATGGCCTTCTCCCGGTTGGCATGTTGCGACCGCTCGACCTGACAAACAATTACAATTCCGGTAGGCTTGTGGGTAAGCTGAACTTTTGTTTCCACTTTGTTCACATTCTGACCACCGGCACCACCGGATCGGGAAGTCTGCAATTCAATGTCGGCAGGATTCAGGTCTATGTTGATGGTATCGTCTACCACCGGGTAGACAAAAACAGATGCAAACGAAGTGTGTCGCCGTTGATTGGAGTCAAATGGCGAGATTCGGACCAATCGGTGTACACCAATTTCCGATTTGAGTTTGCCGTAGGCAAAAGGTCCATCGATTTCTAAAGTCGATGATTTAATGCCCGCCACCTCACCCGGCTGATAGTTAACCTGTGAAACTGTGAAACCGTTTTTTTCTCCCCACATGATGTACATGCGGTTGAGCATATCGGCCCAATCGTTCGACTCAGTGCCCCCTGCTCCCGGATTGATCTCGACCATTGCACTGAGCTGATCCTCTTCCCGGCTCAACATTTTTTTGAACTCAAGCTCCTCAACCGACTTGGCAGCCGCCTGATAAGCCTCCTCCAGTTCATCTTCTGTTGCAGCACCGGACTGATGGAACTCGTTCAGCACCTCTAGATCATCAAGCGCTCCTGAGAGGCGGTCATACGCATCGGTCCAGACTTTTTTAGACCGGATATTTTTTAGGATGGACTCGGCTTGTTTTGGATTGTTCCAAAAATCAGCCTGTTGGGTTATTCTTTCTTCGTCTTCGATCTCGTTTTTCTTGCGATCGTAGTCAAAGATACCCCCTCAAAGCGGCCAGGCGCGCTTTCAAGTCTTTCAACTGTTCAGTAGTCATGGTAAAATTTGGCGCAAATGTAACAATAAAGTGATTGGATGAAACCGGTCCAACGTCTACTTCCGGTTATCACCGCCCAGCACCATACTCAGGTAGCTTTCAAATCGACTGATTGAAATTTCACCATGCTCCAGAGATTCCCGGATTGCGCATTTCGGCTCTTCCAGATGCAGACATTTTGAACCGAATTTACAGTTCAAACGCTTTTCGCGCATTTCAGGAAAATAATCAGAGATTTCACCTTTGTTCATGTCCATTAAGCCCCATTCTTTTACACCGGGGGTATCGATAATCATGGTCTGGTCATCAACTGCAAACATCTCTGCAAAGGTGGTGGTGTGAACACCTTTCATGGTAGAGCCGGAAACTTCTGCAGTCACCTGATGTGCCGAGGGAACCAGCCGGTTAAGAAGCGTGGATTTTCCGGTACCTGAATGCCCCGCGATTAAGGTGATTTTACCGCTCAGGTATTGCTCTAGACTTTTGATGTCTTCATCCTCAGTAAGCGAAATAAGAAAAGTTGAGATGCCAATTTTTTGGTAAACAGCCATCACGTCATAACACCAGTCAATCGCCTCCTGATCCAAAAGATCCCGTTTATTAAAGACCAATATCTGAGGAATGCCAAATGCTTCGCAGGTTACCAGAAACCGATCGACAAATCCGAGGGATGTCCGTGGTTGAATCAGTGTGACAAGCAGCAAGGCCTGATCGATGTTGGAGGCCAACACATGACTGTGGCCGGTCTTTCTGGTTGATTGCCTGACGATGTGATTTTTTCTTGGCTGAACTTCTGTGATGATCCCCTTCTCGCCATCGGGCTCCAAAAGAACCAGATCACCAACTGCCACCGGATTGGTTTCTTTACTTTCCTCCAACCTGAGTTTTCCGCGGGTTCTACACTCCAGCATTACACCCTGGTCCGTTAAAACCTGGTACCAGGAACCGGTCGATTTTAAAACACGTCCGATCATCGGTTTATTTTAACATGGTGTTGAAGCTCACCAAGAATTTTAGAAGTTGCTCCCAGGTTTTCACTGATGTATTGTCTGGCGATTTCACCGGCCTTAAGCATTTTTTCCTCTCCCTGAAGCCAGGAGGTTATCACCCCGTTGGCTTGTTTCGCGTCTGAAACCGGAAATGCTGCGCCAAGGTCTGCGAGTGCCTTGGCCTCGCGGAATTGAGCATAATTTTTATCACCAAAAAACACAGGAATTTCAAACACGATGGGCTCAAGGATGTTGTGAAGTCCAGCACCCAGTCCACCACCTACATAAGCAAGGCCGGCATACTGATAGATAGAAGAAAGCATCCCTATGGTATCAAGAATGAGGACGCTGTGCTTTTCCTCCAACTCAAATCCTGATGACCATTTAAGGAATGGAATATCCAATGATTTTTCAATTTGCTGAAGGGAATCGGCGTCTACTTTGTGTGGAACAATGATGACTTTGAATTGACCCAAATACTTTTTGATGGATGGATTCAGGATTTTCAGATCATCGGGCCAGGCACTACCGATAACCAAACATGGCTTTCCATTCAGAAATTTTTCAATGGCAGGAATGCCGGCCACTTGACTTTTTATTTGGATCACCCGGTCGAAGCGGGTATCTCCTGAAAGCGTGCTGTTATTTATTCCGATTGATTTTAAAAGATCGATGGAAGCGGAGTTCTGGACGAAAAAGTGGTTGACATTTTTTAGGGTATTTCTAAAAAGTGACCCGTACCATTTAAAATAGATTTGATTTGGACGGAAAATGCATGAAACAGCAACGACCGGAATCCTGTTTTCAGCCAAAACCTGAATCAGGTTGGGCCAGAAATCATACTTAACCAACACCACCAGGTCAGGAGCTGTTCGCTTGATAAATTTTCTTACCGACCAAGGGAAATCCAAGGGAAGGTAAGCAACAACCGAAGCGTTCGAATAATTTTTACGCACCTCGAATCCTGAGGGAGAAAAAAAGGTTAATAGGATTTCTGATGCAGGCCATTGCTTTCTGATTTCATCCAGGATTGGTCTACCCTGCTCAAATTCTCCAAGGCTGGGACAGTGAATCATGATCCGCGGCGCAAGTTTTTTCGTCGGAAGCTGAGGCGCCGGATGCACCTTTCTTGAATGCAGGAAGGCTTTTATTCCGGTGGAAAAAGGTGCCACCGCCCTAATTGCGCCATAAATAATCAGGATGGCAATGTTGTAGAGAAAGCCTGACAAAGTCTTTTTTTTATAAATTTAAATACATCTCCTACAAACCTGCATCAAATATGAAAAAACTACTCGCATGCTTCATTATTGCCATCGCAACTAATATTTCAGGCTTTGCGCAGTTGGACCAGATTGAAAATCTGATCAAAGGCTCAAAGGCCGATACGGATTACTTGGTCGAAGGCTATTTATCTCCACTGCTTAAAAGCGTTGGCTATGGTCTGAATCAGGGCTGGTACAACACTGCGAAACCGCACAAAAGCCTTGGTATGGATCTTACCGTTACAGTAAGTCTGATCGCAATTCCTGATGCGGAAAAAACTTTTCAAGTCGATAACAGCAAATTGAACTCACTTCAGTGTGTATTCCCCAGCAACGGTGCGGTACCCACCATCTTTGGCTCATCCGACGTTACACCTCAATATAAATTTAAAGGAGCCTTAAGTTCACTACCAGCCATCAGTGGTCCAAGTGGCATTAAGCTTCCTGCAAACTTTAACGTAACAGCCATTCCTGTACCCATTGCCAACCTGAGCATTGGTATAATTAAAGGAACAGACATCAAAATTCGTTACATCCCAACCATTGAGGGTGATGGATTTAAATTGGATATGATTGGCGGCGCCATCATGCACGACATCAAACAACATATTCCTGGAATTAAGAGTCTGCCATTTGACCTGTCCGTCCTTGCCGGTTTCACCACATTCAAACTCAACACCCCTTTTGGTGGCGACAAAGAAGGAGTTGCTGAAATAAAAGCTATGACTGTTCAGGCGATCGTTTCCAAAAAGGTTTCCGTCCTGACCGGCTATGCCGCTGTTGGATATGGACAAGCCTCATCTTCATTTGATGCGCTGGGCACTTATGAGTTGGGAGGCGGAGCAACGCTTACCGATCCGGTAAGTCTGAGCCAATCGTCTTCTGGTCCCAGGATGACTGCCGGACTTCGGGTTAAACTCGGTCCGCTGGCGTTTCACGGCGACTACACCCTTCAGAAATTTCCTACCACAAGTGTTGGTGTAGGATTGGGATTCCGCTGATCGGGTGGTTATTCTCTAAAATTTGAAAGGCCCCTTGCGGGGCCTTTTTTATTGACCGGTAAAATTCGGTTTTCTTTTCTCCAGGAATGCGCGCATTCCTTCTTTTTGATCGAGGGTCGAAAAAGTGCTGTAGAATTTTTTTCGCTCCTCCATTAATCCCTTGGCCAATGGCATTTCGTATGCATCTAGGATTGCCCGTTTTGCGAGTTGGACCGCGATCGGCGGACGAGCAGCAATCTCTGATGCCAACTTTATTACTTCTTCCATAAATCCTGATGTAGGAAAAACACGGGCAACCATACCAGCCTCGAAGGCTTCCTGCGCCTTAAAAAATCTACCCGTGAGCATCAATTCCATCGCTCGAGACTTTCCCACGGCATGGGTAAGCCGTTGGGTGGCACCTGCACCGGGTATGGTCCCGATTTTAACTTCAGGCTGACCAAAGGTTGCATTGTCCGCAGCCACAATAAAATCACACATCATTGCCAGTTCGCTTCCCCCTCCCAGTGCATAACCGGAAACTGCTGCGATTAGCGGTTTTGGGAACCGAGTGATTTCATCCCAAATCCGAAACTCGTCCGATGCCGTCATCTCCGCTTCCGATTTTTCAGCCATTTGCTTTATATCGGCTCCGGCTGCAAACGCTTGTTCATTTCCGGTAAGCACCACGACCCGAACACGATCGTCTGAATTCATTTCCTTAAGCGCGCCCACCAATTCAGTAATCACCTGAATGTTCAATGCATTCATCTCCTTTGGCCTGTTGATTTCAACTAAGGCCACGTGGGGGACAACTTCGGTTGTTACCTTGATCAGTTCCATAGAATTGTTCTTATGATGATCAAATTAAAAGCAAAGATTGCGTATTCAAAAAAGCGATTGGCCGGCTGTAGCGAAAGCATACCATTTTTACATCAGAAATGGTTAACATAGGCCCGAAATGCAGCAACCTGTCCTGAAGCAACTTCACCTAACGGTTCTGCTTGCCCTGACCTTTACATCCGGGTACACCCAGATCGAATGGGATTCCATTGAAAGAAGAGTCGTAGGAGATTCAAGCATAAAAACCACTCAAAAAGTAATCATCACCGGAAATGTGACTGGTGAAAATGGTCTACCGCTCACTGGAGCAACCTTATCACTCGATTTACTTAAATATTTCGATTACTCAGATAAGTCCGGGCGTTTCGTTATTGAATGCCCGACAGGTGAGTACCGGCTTGTCGTTCGTCATGTGGGCATGCTGCCGCTTTACCTTCGCCTGGTCGTTTTAGGTCCGGGCGTTTTAAATATTGCCATGCAGGAAGGGGTGGTTGATTTGGAGGCGATAGTGGTCAGCAGCCGGGCACGTGATGCAAACCTTTCCGAAACGATCGCAGGTGTCACCAAATTTTCAATACCTGAACTAAGCACACTTCCAACCCTGACCGGAGAATTGGACATCGTTAAAAATTTACAAACCCTGCCGGGCGTCAATAGTGTTGGGGAAGGAACATCAAGTTTTAATGTTCGGGGAGGCCGGAGCGATCAAAATCTGACGCTGCTTAACGGCATACCCTTGTACAATACCAGTCATGCGCTGGGATTTGTTTCAGGGTTCAATCAGGATGCTCTTCAAAACCTGACCTTCTATAAAGGAAACGTTCCAGCCAGTTTCGGGGGCCGCGCTGCTTCTGTTCTGGATGTTCGGTTGCGATCGGGTGATTTCGAACAATGGCGCTACCATGGCGGCATCGGCCTGATCTCCAGTCGACTTGCGGTCGAGGGCCCCATCGTTCCCGGGAAAACTTCAGTCATGGCAACCATTCGCGGTTCTCATACCAACTGGTTAACCGGACTCATTCAGGATCCGGTGGTTAGAAAAAGCAGGGTTGGCTTCGGAGATGCCAGCACAGTGGTCTCCCATCGATTCAATGAAAACAACCAAATACAGTTTACGCTTTACGGAAGCAGCGACCAATTTCAATTTGCCGATCAATTTGGATTCAATTGGGAAAACCTTGCAGGTAGTCTTACCTGGCGCGCTGCCGCCAATCAAAAATTATCTCCACTGCTTACAATAGCTGCCGGCAATTACTTTAATGAATTAACGGATCCATCAGGATTTGACGCTGCACGTGTTACGGATCGGCTTAGATACCTGCGACTTAATGAAACTGTTCAGTTTGAACCTAATGACCGGCATAGCATTATGTTTGGCACTGAGGTAAATGTGTACTTACCCACACCTCAGGTAAGATCTCCTTTTTCAAAGACGCCGACCATAGTTGGAAAAGAAGTTGCCAGAAATCATGGAGCCGAAGCGGCATTGTTTTTCCAGGATGAATTGAAAATCAGCCATTGGTTTACACTTTCTGCAGGCTTAAGGGCTTCAGGATTTACGCACATGGGTCCTGATACTGTTTTCACCTATCAACCTGGCGTAAGAAAAACATCCACCATAACCGATACAACCTATTACCATGGTGCAGGTACGATAAATGCCTTTGGGGGGCTTGAGCCAAGGTTGGGTGGAAGAATAAATCTATCGTCCAAATCATCCGTGAAATTCGGATTCAATCGGATGTTTCAATATGTGCACATGATTTCCAACGCCTCTGCACCGAGCCCTGTGGACCTTTGGCAGGTAGCGACCCAATACATGAAACCACAACGGACCGATCAGTTTTCGTTTGGCTACTTCAGGAACCTCAGGAACGACATGTTCGAAACATCTCTGGAGGTTTTTTCAAAAACCATGGACAACCTGATTGAATATAAAGATTTCGCAAACCTTCTTCTGAACAACCATCTTGAGACAGAACTTCTTACCGGAACGGGCAAAGCGTATGGAGCAGAGCTCTACATCAACAAGAGAACAGGATATTGGACAGGATGGATCGCCTATACTTTTAGTCAATCCAGCATTCGCGTCAACGAGGGCTATCCTGATGGAAAAATCAACAATGGAAATTGGTTCAGCACCAACTACAACAGACCACACCATGTTAACCTGGTGATCAATCGAAGACTGGGAAAAGGGGGAGCATTTTCAATCGTTTCCACCTTTAACTCCGGTAGACCACTTACCGCCATTGAAACCAGTTACATCGCCGATGGCGCTGTGGTGCCCGTGTACTCTGACCGAAATGCATACCGCGTTAGCAACTACTTTCGAATGGACGTCTCCTTAACCATTGGGAATGTGTTCAAAAAACTGGATGACCGCCTGGTTTTTTCTATTTACAACCTGACGGGCAGAGAAAATCCATATTCGGTTTTTTATAAAAGGATAAACGCTGAATATTTTATTCCAAGCGCCTATCAGCTTTCGATAATTGGTGTTGCCCTTCCAACCCTGACCTATCACTTTACCATCCGATGAAGCGCGCTTTGGTTTTAATTCTTCAGTCAATCAAAAATCCACTTTTGATGATTTTGCTGGCAGGTTGTTTATCGCCGGTGGACATCGAAATAAGCAATGAACGCGCTGCGGGTTTACTGGTGGTTTCAGGACAAATCAGCAATCTTCAAGACCGTACGTTTATAGACGTTGGTACCACTTCTGCAGATGGTCGTTATCCTTTTCCCGCAAGTAAGGTTGAGGTCGTATTGTCGGATGATTCAGGACTCTCCTACCAACTTAATGAAATGAATAATTATCCCGGACGCTATGCGCTGGGTGGTTTCTCCGGTGAGCCGGGAAAACGGTATCTGCTACAGGTACGAACAGAAGATGGTGCGATTTACACCTCTGAGTACGAATCGATGCCACTCAAAACAGGCGCCGATGAACTTAGTCATCAATTTCAACTTGAAGAGTTCACAGATTTTGAAGGTGCCTTTGTTTCCGATGCCCGGGTAAATGTCTATTCCACCCCTACCATCCCAAAAAATGGCGCGAATTTTATTCGCTGGACCACCGAAGAGACCTACCTGATACGGCCAACCAATTTTCCAGATCCCTTTGGCTACCAACCCCCGGATTGTTTCGTAACCTTAAATGCAGATCCTCAGCGCATTGTTTTATTTGATGGAAGATCTTCAAGGGGGAATTTTACCAAACCCATATTGCTGTGTAGCAGAAAAATTGATCAAAGCTTTCATTACAAACATTACTTCACCGTTTTTCAATCATCCATGACAGAATCAGCTTTTGAATACTGGAAAAAAGTAGATGTTCTGGCCAATCAAACCGGATCCATTTTTGATTCACCCCCGGCAACCATCAAGGGAAATCTCAGCAATCGAAGTGGAAAAATTGTTTTCGGATATTTTCAGGCCGTGAATGAGACCTATCAAAGGTTTTATGTGGTGAAGAGTGATTTGCCGGAATTTGCGAGCCTGGAGGCTTACTGTGATTTTAGTTATGACCGCCGGTACGATTCCTACCCTGCATCCTGTTTGGATTGCCTCAGCGTCCGAAACAGTACCATCAACAGACCAGACTGGTTTTAATTAACCCTGAAGACGCTCGACGTCGACAGGTTGATTTTTCCTGGTGAACCAATGAATGATGCCAAGTGCCACCAAATAAGTTAGTCCACAACTGGTAAACAATATGTGGTAACCAGTGGTAATGTTTCCAGCTGCTTTCCAGGAATCCAGCAGTGCGCCAACAATGAGCGGAAAGATCATACCACCCAACGAACCGGCCATCCCGGCAATTCCTGCTACTGACGCAACAGCAGAGACAGGAAACAAATCAGAGGCCATGGTAAAAATATTCGTTGACCAGGCTTGATGTACTGCAATGGCCAGACTGATCAAAACAACCGCTGTCCAGGGACCGGGAGCAAATTGTATGAAGATTACAGAAAGCTCCAGCAACGCAAAAACCAACAAGGAAAATTTTCGGGCTACCAGTCCATTCCATCCTCTTCGAATCAGCCAGGAAGAAATTAATCCACCACCCAAACTTCCAATGGTTGCTGCTGCATAGATCGTGATGAGCGGAAGACTTGGTCGCTTCAGGTCCAGGGTAAATGCTTCTGAGAAATAAGAAGGCAACCAAAAAAGAAAAAACCAAAATATGGGATCGATAAATGCCTTGCCGGCCACCAGCGCCCAGGTCTGTGGTACTCGAAACAACTTTATCCATGAAACTTTCTCGCCCTTCACCGCTGCACCCTCGTTCCCGCTCAAAATGTGCTGACGCTCTACTTCGGTCACTTTGCTGTGACGCTGCGGTAAATCATACACCACCCACCAAAGCACCATCCACAACAAACCAAGACTGCCGGTAATCCAAAATGCCTCCTTCCATCCCCAGTGTTGAAGGATCAAAGGCACCATTAATAAAGTGACCACCACCCCTACACTGGGTCCGGAATTGAAAATTCCTGTTGCCAAACCTCTTTCACGCTGAGGAAACCATTCAGCGACAGCTTTGGCGGCAGCAGGAAAATTTCCTGATTCACTGATCCCCAGGGTAAAGCGGGCAATGGAAAAACCGGAGACACTGCGGGCCAGCGCATGTCCCATCCCGGCAATGCTCCAAAACAATACACTTAAGGTCAGACCAAGCTTGGTTCCCACCCGGTCGATGAACCTTCCCGCGAAAAGCAATCCTATAGCATAAGCGCCTGAAAAAGAGGTGACCATAAGTGCATAATCGGATTCAGACCAGTTAAATTCTTTTTCAAGCATTGGCTTCAAAAGACCCAACAATTGACGGTCTACATAATTGATCGTAGTGGCCAAAAAAAGCACCACTGCGATAAACCACCGATACCGACCACTTAGGAATTTCATGAAACCTTTTTTACGAAACGTTTTATAATGGTTGCAATGGAACGAAAGTGGGCCTCCCACGCTGCAGTATTTCCCTGACGTAGTAAATCAGCGGTAAACAAAGGCGTACCCAACCCGAAACCATCAGCACCCGCTTTACCATAGGCTTCCAACAATTCAACCTGAACACCTCCGGTAGGCATTAATTTAACCTCCGGCATCGGGGCTTTTACATTTTTGATAAACTCAGGGCCGAGTTGAGCGGCCGGAAAAACTTTTACCATCATAGCTCCTGCATCGTATGCCTCTGATATTTCCGTTGGGGTGAAAGCACCCGGAAAAAAAGGAATTGATAAATCGGCACAACGCTTCATGACCGCTCGATTTAGAACCGGAGTGACTATAAATTCAGCACCTGCCTCCAGTGCATGGTCCAAATCTTTTAAGGATCGGACTGTTCCTGCGCCAACCATCAATTTCCCTCCACCCCATTGACGCATTGCCTGCATGATGCTGGCATAATCTGGAGTATTTAAAGTAATCTCAATGGAAGTAAACCCGGCATGGACATAAGCAGGTACCATACTTTCCAGCTCATGAAGTTTAAAATTCCTGACAATACCCAGTACAGGCATTTCCAGAAATTTTTCTTTTGAAAAAGTATTCATGGGATTCAGGATTTTAGACCAAAAACTACTGACTGACCTTTAAATGCTGCCTCGGAGGCGAGCTTTTCATCTAAAATCATTGATCGGTTCGAAAAAAAATATTTCATCGCTTCTGCATAAAAAGGTAATAAGGGTCCTGAGGAACAAAGGACCATTTGATGATTTTCGTTGAAGGAAGAAAATTCGTGACCAATTAATAATCCCAGCAGGTAGTCACGGCTCTGCTTTACATTTCTTTTACCAAACAGGGTTCCGGTACGAATGCTGAAAAGTAAATTGGACAAAATACCACGCTGTTGAAGTCCCTCCAGAAAGCAATCGCCGGGCACGTCTTCCAAAGAATCAACCTCCGATTGAACAGAATGTCTCAAAACGGTATGTTGCGACAAAACCGTAAAAAGTTCACCCGTCATATAGGTTTTAATTTCACCAATCTGTCCTTCGGAAACTCCAACATGTTTGGAGTGTGTTCCCGGCAGCACAACCATACAAGAATCAATTGATCGAATGTACTCGCGGATTCCAATGATCTGAACCTCTTCCCCGCGCATCACCTCATCTTCACCGCGCAGGCCGGAAACCAACAACACCTTGTTATAACCTTCCACACTAATTTCCTCCTTAACCAACCCTGATCCAGATAAGCTTAACGGAAGATTTGCGTAAGGGAGTTCCTTAATTCCGATGCTGGACGAGGCCATACCTGACATACAAATCGGAATATTTTCCAATGAAATTCCAACCTCCCTTTGTAATTCCTGAACAAGTGGTTGCAGTCGGTGAAAAAAATATTGCTGAAGGCTTACGCCCGAATTTGTCTTCCAGTCAGAGGCTATGATGGCCACCCCTTCTTTTTTGCCCACAGTCTTAAGTACCTGGTGGTCTTCTCGCCTGATCAGCGCGAGTCGAACCGAGGTGGTCCCCCAATCACAACCAATCAGATATTCCTCTGCGTGTGGCTGATCCACTATTGAAAATAGAGGTGTCCGAAAAATTGAGGTAGATGGAAATTGGGTGTTGGATTTTCAACCTTAGACCAGGTAAGCCAATGCGGATTGGAGGTCTGGTCGGCACACTTATAAAAGTTTCCATTCCACCGCACACCCTTGGCTGGCTTTTGAACGGATGCATACCGTTCGAGCATACTTACCGGAATTCGATATTCCACCGTGAAAGTGGTCTCCTTTTTTATTTCAGGCTCCACCACACGTGGCATGGAATGAGCAATTTCAATTTTTTCTATGTCAGCGACTGAAGGAAGCGGAGCACCAGGCTTGGCGGGGTCTTTGAAATGGAAAAGAGGAACACCGCCACAATTGATTTCAAGATTAAAGTATGCCATTGCATTGGAGACATCCGGAGCAAAAAAGAATTCAACACAAGAGTCCTCCCAAATCCGGCCGTTAATCTCTGTTGCCTTCGAGCGAACAAAACGATCCTTGACTTTAAAAATGATGTATACATACTGGTCGTCATACATCATCTTGGCCCTGACAGTCGGAACAAATTCCGGCACTTTGCCCATGGTTCTTACCACAGGTATTTCTTTGACACCCGACCATTCAGGTTTATCCCAGTTTGCATCCAACGTGATTGGTTTGTTTAGTTTAACTACATCGTAACGATCAGGCTGAGCCGTTGATTCAAGTGTGTTCATCAGAAAAAAAGTTAGGCCGATAAATAATAAGGTTAGCTTCATAACCAATGGAATAAGCTAGGAATTTCGGCCTTTTATCCTGGATCGGCAAATGAATTTTTAATCGAATTCGGAATGGATTTAAAAATCAGCCCCTGTATTAGCCATTCTGTTTATAAATTGGGTTGTTCAAGTTTTAACGGATGAAAAAATTAAGTTGGATTTTTTACCTGATCATATTGTTCGTGGCAGGAACTGCCTGTAAGCAGGACACCTATGATGTAATCATTCGCCATGCACAGCTAGCCAATGGAACCGGCGGTGATCTGGTAAAAGCAGATGTAGGCTTAAGAGGAGATACCATTGCTGCTATTGGGAATCTCTCGAACGCAAAGGCCGACACCATTGTTCAGGCAGCCGATTTGGTTCTGGCGCCTGGCTTTATTGATACCCATAGCCACCATGATTGGGGCATCCTTAAGATGCGGGGCGTGGAAGCTGCCGTGAGTCAGGGAATCACAACCATCGTGGTGGGACAGGATGGAGGCTCAAAAACCCCAATCGAAAAATTTTTTAAAGCCTTAACCGATACGCCGGTGGCAGTAAACCTTGCCTCTTATTCCGGCCACAACTCAATTCGTGAAATGGTAATGGGTGATGATTTTAAACGACTCGCCACCACCGACCAAGTCAGTCAAATGAAAATGCTTTTGGAAGCCGATTTGAAAGCAGGCGCACTGGGCTTATCAACCGGCCTTGAGTACGATCCAGGAATCTATTCCTCCAATGATGAAGTAATTGAGCTGGCCAAAACACTTGTGCCATACCAGGGACGATACATCAGTCACCTGAGAAGTGAAGACCGCTATTTTGATAAAGCTGTTAATGAAATTATAGAAATCGGAAAACTGACAGGGGTTCCGGTTCAGATCAGTCACTTTAAACTCGCCATGAAAGGACTTTGGGGCAAGAGCATGCAGACCCTGGCAAAACTGAATGAAGCCAGAAATGCAGGGATTAAAATCACCGCCGATGTTTATCCTTATCCCTATTGGTCATCCACAGTTAGAGTGTTGTTCCCTGATCGCAATTTCACCGATGAAAAAGAGGCAGCATTTATTCTAAGGGAGGTTACGAGTCCGGAGGGTATTCTTTTCAGTAGCTATACTCCGAAGCCCGAATTCGAGGGAAAGACCCTGGCAGCGGTTGCAGCCAATGCGGGAATCAGTCCTGAAAAAATGTTGATTCAGATCATCCGCTGGCTCGACGAGTGTGAAAAAATCAATGGCGACTGCAGTGGAGGAATTGTAGCCACCAGTATGGATGAGGGGGACATTCAAAAATTACTGCAATGGGAATACAGCGGCGTTTGCTCCGATGGCGCCTCACGTGGCAGACATCCCAGAGGTTATGGTGCATTCACCAGGATTTTGAAAAAATATGTTCGTGAAGACAGCGTGTTAACCCTTGAAAATGCCGTTCGAAAAATGACTGGACTAAACGCTGAGCAGCTTGGGATAAACCGTAGGGGATTCATCCGGGAAGGCTATTATGCTGACTTGGTCCTCTTCAATCCGAAAGAAGTATCCGATCAATCAACCACCGAAAACCCACAGATGCCCTCCAGCGGGATTGAGGGAGTTTGGGTTAATGGAAAATTGGTGTATCAAAACAAACGTACGACCGGCATCTACCCGGGTAGGGTGATCAGAAGAAACGATTTCTGAAGACCTTATCGATCCAAATCAAATCGCATTCCTTCTGCAGCGATGTTAAATCCATTGCTTTTAACGATTTGCTCAGCACTGCTGTTTATTTGGAGTAAAGGATTGGTGTGGTTCAGGTGAGTGAAATAGACCTTTCGCTTCAATTCCGGTGAAAGTGATTTTAAAATTTCCATGGTTTCAAGGACAAATGGATGAGGAACCTT
Organism: Bacteroidota bacterium; assembly: GCA_016866235.1. Taxonomy (GTDB): domain Bacteria; phylum Bacteroidota; class Bacteroidia; order Cytophagales; family Cyclobacteriaceae; genus ELB16-189. Next base: position 48,320 of record VGMW01000006.1, on the reverse strand, counting down.
GGAGATGTCCCTGCCAGGGAGTTCATCACCACTGAAAAACGTCCCGTCCAGAAACAAATAATCATGCTTGTCCACCATTTCAGATAACTGGAATTTCCATTGCGACCATTTATTGATGTCGGGCAAAAAAAGCGCTGATCGTTTACTGCCAACAATTTCATAGCCTACTGTTTCGGAAAACTCATCTCTGTGTGGCACCAGCAAAGGCCTAACCTGAATGGTTGGAGCTATCCTGAGCCATTCATCAGATTGGATGGCAACAGGGAGAATGTTTCCAATTTTTACCAATTGACTCCAGGGTCCATTTGATTGGAGGAAATCCATCATCCGTGGCATCACATAAACCCTAACATGACTTGCATGGGCAGCTTCGAGCCCGAGGTACATCAAACCAGTATAGTGACCAATGTGGGCATGGGTTAGAAAAATACCCTCTGGATCAACATCGGAAGATGATTTAGTCCACGCTATAAATTTCCCCCATTGTTCAGGCAAATCAGGTGTAGCATCAAAAATCCATCGAGAACCTGAGGCGCCATCGTATAAACCCAGGCTTGAGACCATTTTTTTAATACCCGATGTGCAGCAGGATTTGGTGCAGCCGATTTGTGGCATGCCGGCATCCTGGGCAACACCCAAAACCAGCAGGTACGTTCCAGATTCTTCTTTAGCAATCGATTCCTGAGGTTTTGGACTGCAGGAAGTAACCAGCAGAGGTACTATGAAAACACAGAGAATCAATCTGAAGGCTTTTCGGGTGGTCATTATAGTATGAGGCAAATCCAATTATTGGTTAATTAGCAAAAAAATTCAATGAAAAGCTGGGATCTCAAAAACAAGAAAGCACTGGTAACAGGAGGAAGTAAAGGTATTGGACTGGCGATTGTGGAGGAGTTCGTGCAGCTTGGCGCAGAGGTGATTACCCTGGCCCGCGATGGCAGTTCCTTCCCGGAGCAGCTAAAGAAAAATACCATTTTTCTTCAGGGAGACATTTCCGACAAATCATTCCGACAGAAAGTGGAAGAAGAAGTTTTGACCAAATGGGGTAAGCTCGACATCCTGGTGAACAATGCCGGAACCAACATCCGAAAAAAATTTGAAGACTATCCGGAGGAGGAATACAGACATCTCTTTGAGGTTAATTTGTTCAGCATCATGGATCTCACGCAACGCATGCTGCCATTGTTAAAAAAGAGTGGCGCAGGTAGTGTTATGAGCGTCGCCTCCGTAGCTGGAAGTTTCGACGTCGGCTCTGGTCCCCCTTACGGAATGACCAAGGCAGGATTGATTCAGTTTGCAAGACACCTCTCGGCGGAATGGGCTCCTTACAACATCAGGGTAAACACCATATCACCGTGGTACATACATACCCCATTGGTCGATGCCGTATTAAGTCAGCCGGACCGGTTGGAAAAAATTGTTCAAAGAACACCTATGGGAAGAGTGGGGCAACCGGAAGAAGTAGCAGCCCTGGCAGCATTCCTGGCGATGGATAAATCTTCGTACATCACCGGACAAAATATTATGATCGACGGGGGAATGTCGATTAAAGGATTATAATTTTTTCCAACTTAGATCTTCCTTTCGCTGCAACTGTTTAAGAAGCGCCTGACCGAACGTGAGCTTCTTTGCAGTTGGCGATCCGGGCTCAATCATCCTCCAGAAAGGCGTAATTTTTCTGATTGATTTTTCCTTTTGATAATCTTCAAAAGCCGCCTCTGCAGCTATTCGAAGAAAAATTCCGGAGGTTACCGGGCACGTGTAATCGGCACCATATTCCAGCGCCAGATCGCGGCGCATTTTGGTTATGGTTGATGTCCGGCCTGAAGGAATGTGACGGATGTATGCATCGACCACCAAGGGTGTTGGAATCAGCATTTTACTTCCCGCCGGTATATCAGCAAATTTCTTGTCGATCATTTTAACCTCAGGCTGCTTATCCACCAGAAGCTTTTCTTTCCAGGTTTTGCGTTTATGCATAGAAATCAAAAATAAGAAACAGATCACCCGGATCTGCCTGATAATGCTCAGGGATTCGGGATAGGGATTTAATTGGATTTTTCTTAAAATGGGTTTCGGATCATTAACCCCAAACCCATGGCACGGAAATTATTCACCTTTTTATTCAGCCTATTAGTTGCGACCCTGGTCGCCCAGCAGTCATTATTGCCTGCTAAACCCGAAGAAGCAGGTTTTTCAACCGAGCGGCTAGCGCGGATCGATCAAACCATTACCTCGCACCTCAATGCCGGCCACATCCCCGGAGCAGTCGTCTTTATTGCCAGAAACGGAAAAGTAGTTTACCACAAAGCCTTTGGTTATTCAGATACGGATACCAAAACAGCCCTTAAAAAAGATGACTTGTTTAGAATCGCCTCCCAATCCAAAGCCATCACAAGCCTTGCCATTATGATGTTGTGGGAAGAAAATAAATTTGGTCTTGACGATCCGGTTTCCAGATATATTCCTGAATTCAAAAATCCACGCGTTCTAACCAGATTCAATATTGCTGATTCAACCTATTCTACTGAACCTGCAAAAAGTGAAATAACGATTCGTCAGTTGCTCACACATACCTCAGGGCTCGACTACGCAGGCATTGGTTCACAGGAATTTAAAGCCATTTACGCCAAGTCTAAAATAACCTCAGGTATCGGCGGATTGGAAGGACCAACCATCGGAGAAGCGATGAAAAAATTAGGTAGCCTGCCTCTTAAACATCATCCCGGTGAAAAATATACCTACGGCCTGAACACCGATGTACTTGGTTACCTGGTGGAGGTTTTATCAGGAAAGAGCCTGGATGAATTTTTTCGAACCCGCATTTTTCAGCCATTGGGCATGAAAGACACCCATTTTTATCTTCCAGCAGAAAAATACAACCGACTGGTTGCACTTCATGAACACAGCGGCAATGGCATGGCCACCATCAAACATTCTATTTACGACAACTTCAACCCGGATTACCCCAAACTGAAGAGCACGTATTATTCCGGTGGCGCAGGACTTACCAGCACCATTGAAGACTACGCAAAATTTCTTCAGCTCTTTATTAATGGAGGTACATTCAACGGTAATCGACTAATCAGCAGAAAGACGGTTGAATTGATGCTCACCAATCAGATCCCGGACCTGCAGGCAAGTCCTTTTGGCCTTGGCTTTGGATTGGAAACCGCTAAGAACGATCATCTGGATCCTGCCACGGTTGGATCATTCAGTTGGGGAGGAGCCTTCAACACCAACTACTGGGGCGATCCGAAAGAAAAAATCGTTGCCCTGATCTACACCAATATTTATGGTGCACGTTATGGAAACATGGGTATCCGGACAATGGTGTATCAATCGATTATCGACTGATTATTGCTGGACGGTTTCAGGAAGCGCGAAGGCAACCACATAGTTGCCTTTTGGCGCACCGAGCTTTTCTCCGCCACAAGCGATGGCCACATACTGTCGTCCGCCAGCCATATAGGTTGCCGGAGTAGCAAATGCTGCGGCAGGCAGCTCCGTTTCCCAGAGTTTTTTGCCTGTGTGACGATTGTAGGCACGTATGAGCTTATCCTTGGTGCCAGAAATAAACAGGAGACCATTTTGGGTGACCACCGGACCTCCGTAGCTCTCAGATCCTGTTTGAGGGTAACCCTGCTTAGCCAATTGAGGCGTCTCGCCATAGGTAATCTTCCAAAGATATTTTCCTGTGTTGAGGTCAATCGCATTTAGGGTACCCCAAGGCGGAGAAATGGCAGGCAATCCATTGGCATCTAAAAATTTATCGTAACCAGTATGTCGATAACGCATAACTGGCGGAACTTCAACAGAAGCGGTGGTACCTTTTTCCTCTACACCGAAAAGAAAATCCACCAAGGCACGCTTGTCTGAGGATGACAACTGTGGGAAACCAGGCATTCTTCCTTTACCGGAATGAACAAGGTTCTCTATCTCTTCCCTGCTCAATTTGGATTTGATGTTAATCAGTGAAGGATAACCGCTAGCAGGCAATCCGCTGCGATTGGTCTGATGACAGACACTGCAACGGTTTTCATACACCGACTGCCCCAACGAAACCTGTTCGTCGGAACGACCTGGTCTCATTTGTAGAATCCAAGCCATTTCATTTGAGTTTACGTAGATGATTCCTTCCTCTGGCGATGCACCGGTTCCACCCCACTCTGCACCACCATCGTATCCAGGTAAAAGTAAAACAGGCTTCAATCCAGGAGGCGCAAAAAACCTACGGTCGGCGGAACGAAAGAAATCAAGCAGCTCCTGCTTGTTGGGAGCATATGGACTGATATCATTTTCGGTGAGCTCCGAAGCATTTCTGGCGAAAGGTGCTGGAGCAACAGGGATGGGTTGGGTAGGCCAGGCCTGCTCACCTTCAAGTTCACTTGGCGGAAATGGTTTCTCTTCGATATCAAATAGGGTCTCTCCGGTTTCACGGTCAAATACAAATACATAGGCCTGCTTGGTTAGCTGTGCAACGGCTTTAATTTTTTTTCCGCCCCGGGTTACTGTAATAAGATTTGGGGGAGCAGGACAATCCCGATCCCATATGTCGTGGTGCACAAACTGATAGTGCCATTTCTTTTTACCGGTACGTGCATCCAATGCAATCAAGCAATTCGCAAAAAGATTAGAGCCCAATCGTCGCGCACCGTAAAAGTCAGGCGCAGCCGAACCGGTTGGGACAAAGAGGGTACCGGATTCGGTGTCAACCGACATGCCTGACCAGTTGTTGGCTGCTCCGGTCTCTTCATTTTTCCAAGCGTCCTTGTTTTCCCAGGTTTCGTAACCCTCCTCGCCCGGATGGGGAATGGTATGAAAGGACCACATCAGCTTACCAGAGATCACATCAAATGCACGGATGTCACCGGCAGGCGCATCAAAATCCTCCGAAAGCCTCAGCGGCATAATGATCTTATTTTCAAAAATGGTACCTGGGGTAGCTGAAAGAATGAACTTGCCCGCAGCAGAGGCCGGCAGCCCCGTGTGCAGATCAATGCTCCCATTCTGACCAAAGCTGGATATGGGTTTTCCGGTTTTGGCATCGAGGGCGTACAGAAAAGAGCCGGCTGTAAAAAATAAACGTGTTTCATTTTCACCTTTCCAGAGGGATACTCCCCGACTGAGTGAATACCATTGCTTCAAAGGCTCACCATAGGTCCAAAGCTCCTTTCCAGTTGCAGCATCGAGTGCGAATACCCTCAGCGCAGCAGAAATTCCATAGAGGACACCGTCGTGAATCTGTGGATTCATTTGCATCTGACCGCTATCCGGAGTTTGGTAGGACCATGCCAACTTCATTGAGCCTACGTTATCGGGATTGATCTGATCAAGCGTACTGAAATGATTGCGATCCGGACCCCCGAGGTAGTCGGACCAGGTCTGGTAGCTGTTCTCCTTTTTTTCAGAACATGAAAAAATTAACCATACCGATGCAATCAGAAGAGTTGATTTAATGATGGGTTTCATTCGATAATTGATTTATCAGGCTAAAAATTGCTTAAGATAATTTCTGCTGGTCAAGATGGCTGAACGGATATCCTGCATAGACCCTTCATATGCTTTATCCTCTACTTCGATGCAAACCGGTCCACGGTAACGCACATCAGTTAAGGCAGCAAAAAATTTATTCCAATTCACATCGCCAAGTCCCGGAAGCTTGGGAGCGTGGTAGGTTAACGGCGTAGAAAGGATACCATTCCGATCCAATCGGTTTTGATAAATCTTGGCATCCTTCAAATGAATGTGGTGAAGACGATCCTTATAATCATAGATTGGCTGATAAGGATCCATCATTTGCCAAATCATGTGCGACGGATCATAATTCAAACCCAGGGTTTTGGAAGGAATGATTTCAAACATGCGGTCCCAAACCGCAGGACTAACGGCTAAATTTTTTCCACCAGGCCATTCATCATCAGTGAACAGCATCGGACAATTTTCGATGCCGATTTTGATTCCGAGGTCCTCCGCCAGACCAACGATGGAGGGCCAGGTTTTTTTGAACCGAATAAAATTTTCACTCAGGCTCCTGGTATAATCACGCCCTATGAATGTATTGACGACAGGAATACGAAGCAGATGGGCAGCCTTGATTACTTTTTTAAGGTGGTCAACAAAGAATTTCGCTTGCGTTAAATCAGGATCAAGGGGGTTTGGATAATAACCAAGCCCGGAAATGTACACACCCCGTTTTTTTAAAATTTCAGCTATGGCATCTGCTTTTTTTTGGTTGAGAGAGGTTACATCGATGTGGGTGACTCCTGCATATCGACGTTCAGCCTTACCCATAGGCCAGCACATCACTTCGACACATTTGAACCCATGATCAGCTGCAAAATCAATGACCTTATCGAAACGCTCTTCAGCCAGAATGGCGCTGACAAATCCTAAATCAAGCATGACTATTTCTTAGATTCAACATATAATTTAAAGTTATTCAGGATGGCTTGCCAGCCTTGTTCCTGCAACGCTACCGGATTCATGCTTTCAGCCTCAAAAGTTTCTTCTACCCATACTTCAGAATCCTCAACCTTAAACCTGATCTCCACCAATCGATCGTCTATAATCCGATAAGCAATGGTTTTCATCGGTTCAATGGTTGTGTATTTCCCCTGAAAATCGAAACCAAACGATCCATCTTTGGCTTCCATCCTAAAAGAAAATTCACCATCAACCCGGAGATCATTGGTCGCTGAAACCGTGTGCCAGTCAGCCGAAGCAGCATTCCATTGAACGATGTCCTGAGGCGTAACCCAACATCCCCAAACTTTTTCCAACGAAGCCTTAATTCTTGCTTCAACCACAATTTTGATTTTTTCCGACATAAGATTTTTATTTAAGTGCGTTTCCAATTCCAACCAGCACCACGCTGGATAAGATGATCAAGATTCCCATGGTAATGGTTTTTCGTGTAGCCGGACCTACACCCTTCCATTCATTTAATACAATCCCCCACACATTGGCAACCAGAATAATAAAAGCCATGTGCAGAATCCATGAGCTTGCCCCATTGCCCATCTGGCTTTCACCCATTCCGTAAAAGAAAAATTGAAGAAACCAGGTCGTACCGGCCAAGGCAGCGAAAAAATAATTCTTCAACAGCGGAGTAGAGCGGTTGACATAATCACCGAAAGATTTGTTTCGAATGTTCAGGATCAAACTCCATATAAGATTGGTGGCCAATCCGCCCCATAGTAACACCACATAAATCACATTATTCTGGTAAAGTGGATCAAATCCAGCGGCAACAGCCGCCTCTGCCATCGGCTTTCCGGCTTCTATGCCAAAGTTGAAACATGAACTCAATACGCCGGAAGTAATGGCAACCACCAAGCCCTTCATGAGATTGAATTCAGCTACCTGTTGTTTCTTGGCATCTTCCGTCAGCTCCCGCTCTTTCATCATCCCTGCTTTGCCGCATACATAGATGCCCAAAAGACAAACCATGACGCCTAAAAGAACGATCTGTCCCCAGCCTGTTCCCAGCAACATACCAATCGAGGTCTTTCCGGTTTCCGGAAAAAACTGGTAATAAACTGAGGGCAACAGTGCACCAAAGGCAGAGCAAAATCCAAGGATCACTGAATTGCCTAGTGACATTCCCAGAAATCTTACACCCAGGCCGTAGGTAAGTCCACCGATGCCCCATAGCACTCCAAATAAAATGGTGAATTGAATGGTTGATGTCGGTGTGAGCGCAATGATTTGCCTGAAACCAGGAATGGTGAGATATGCCGCAACAGGTGGGACAATCAACCAGGAAAATAATCCTCCGACAATCCAATAACTTTCCCATCGCCAACCGTCCACTTTCCGGAATGGCATATAAAAACTCCCCGATGCGAATCCGCCGAGAAGGTGAAAAATGGTTCCTAAAATAATCTGCATATAAATTCAGGCACTGCCATTAAGGTAAGCAATCCCTCCCGCTCCTTAAAACCGCTTGTCCACCCGGACTGATTTATGCCCAGAAAATCCTTGATAATGCTGAAGAATTAGCCTACTATCGTAATACCCAAAAAATTAAAACCTTCACCTATGAAAATGTGCCTGCTATCTATGGCGTTTGCACTGATTTCAATCAGTGGTACAGCGCAGTTGGTTGTCAGCGAGACATTCACTGAAAACAGCATCAATCCAATCGGACTGGCGGAATCCAAACCAAGATTCAGCTGGAAGTTGAATGGATCAGGACGAAACCTCATGCAGACCGCCTACGAAATTCGAGTTGGCGACGCCTTGGCCAAAGTAAAGGATGGAAACATATGGAAGTCAGGAAAGACCATTTCCTCAACCTCACAATTCATTGAGTACGGAGGTGTGCCGCTTCAATCGGGCACCTATTATTTCTGGCAGGTAAGGGTTTGGGATGGAAACAATAAACCATCGGAATGGAGTAAACCTTCCTTCTGGCAAACAGCTTTGCTCAATGATGGTGATTGGAAGGCGACATGGATAAGACCTGGATATGAAGAGGACACCATCAACAGGCCAAGCCCTTTAATGCGAAAAACATTTAAACTGAAGGGTAAGGTAGCGTCCGCTACTGCCTATATAACTGCGTTGGGATTGTATGAGGCTTTCATCAATGGAAAAAGGGTTGGAGATGCATTTCTTACTCCCGGCTGGACCAGTTACAACAACCGGCTACAGTATCAACAATATGATGTGACCGGACTTTTGAATGGTGGGGGCGAAAATGCAATCGGTGTTATGCTGGGAAGTGGTTGGTACCGTGGAAATATAGGATTCTCACGACAACAAAATTTTTATGGTAAAGAAATCGCCCTGTTGTTCCAGATGCAGGTACGATATGCCGACGGCACCTCTGAAACTGTTGTTTCAGACGGCACCTGGACTACGTCTACCGGAGCGATACGATCCTCGGAAATCTACCACGGAGAAATGATTGATGCACGCATGGAAATTCCAGGCTGGAGTCGGACGGGTAATCCGAGTGGAACCTGGACAACCGCAAAGACGGGCCTCAAAAAATCTGTGAACCTGGTTGCCACTTATAATGAGCCCATTCGCAAACACGAAATTTTCAAACCGGTCAAATTCATCATCACCCCAAAGGGTGAGAAAGTGCTTGACTTTGGTCAGAACCTGGTCGGTTGGGTTACCATGAAAGTTTCCGGTAATGCCGGAGATCGAATTGAAATCACCCACGCGGAAGTGCTCGATAAAAAGGGAAATTTTTACACTGAAAACCTGCGCCCCGCCAAACAACGCAATGTGTTTATCCTTGCAGGAAAGGGTGAGGAAACGTTTGAGCCTCACTTTACCTTCCAGGGATTTCGTTACATAAAAATAGAAGGCTACCCGGGTAGCATCAACCCTGATCACTTTTATGCTACTGCCCTATACTCCGACATGCGGCCGACCGGAAAATTTGTTTCATCCCATCCGCTGGTCAACCAACTTCAACACAACATCCAATGGGGACAGCGTGGAAATTTTCTTGACGTTCCCACCGACTGCCCTCAACGCGATGAGCGGTTGGGTTGGACAGGCGATGCACAAGCATTTGCACGCACAGCAACCTTTAATTTCGATGTACACAACTTTTTTTCCAAATGGCTGAAGGATGTTGCCTTCGATCAGATTGAAGGAAGCGTTCCTTTCGTGGTTCCCAATGTTCTGGGACCTGGCGCAAGTGGCTCCGCCGGTTGGGCCGATGCAGCCACCATTATTCCATGGGCCATGTACCAGGCCTATGGCGATAGAAGGATATTAGAGGATCAGTATGAAAGCATGAAAGCCTGGGTTGGATTCATGCAAAAGAAAAGCACGAATGATTTATGGAATACCGGATTCCATTTCGGTGACTGGTTGTTTTACAGACCTTTCGACGACAACGATGGAAGATCAGCTGTTACGGACAAATACCTTATCGCCCAATGTTTTTTCGCACACTCAACAGAATTGGTGATCAAAACAGCAAGGGTATTGGGGAAGGAAAAAGACATCGCTGAGTACAGCGCATTGTTGGAGCGGGTGAGAAACGCGTTTAGGCGAGAGTACCTCACACCCGGCGGAAGGTTGGTTTCAGGAACGCAGACTGCCTGGGTACTGGCACTTCAATTCAATATGTTGCCAGAGGACATGCGGCAGCATGCAGCCGATCGCTTGGCAGAAAATATCAAAAGCTATGGCAATCACCTCACAACAGGATTTCTCGGTACGCCCTACCTGTGCCATGTGTTGAGCAAATACCGTTACACAGATCTAGCCTATACACTTTTGTTGCAGGAAACCTATCCATCGTGGTTGTATCCGGTGAAAATGGGCGCAACCACCATTTGGGAGCGGTGGGATGGCATAAAGCCCGACAGCACCTTTCAAACCCCGGGCATGAATTCCTTTAATCATTACGCCTATGGCGCCATTGGTGACTGGATGTACCGAGTGGCTGCCGGCATCGATACGGAAGAATCCAATCCGGGATACAAATCGATTGTTATCACACCACATACCGGAAAGGGATTGGACCGAGCAGACGCTACGCTCGAAACGCCTTACGGCAAGGCGCGGTCCGCCTGGACCAAAGTTGGCACCGGATTACAATTAGAAGTAGAAATTCCGGTGAATACAACAGCAAAAATCAGGATCCCTACCTCGAATGCGGCTGGCATCACTGAGGGAAATAAAAAAATTCAGGACATGAAAGAACTAAAGGTCAAAACCGCAGGGAATGGTTATACTGAACTGGAAATCGGGTCAGGAACCTATGTTTTCAAAACATTGGATTACACCAACCAGTAACCCATAATTTTTGACACCTGAGCAGTCAGATGAAGACCTTATCCATTAGATTTGCAACCAATTAAAAAGACGAATATGTTCGAACAGAATGTAGGTGACGGCGCCAATCTTTTCCTGACCATTGTTGCATGCCTGATCGGTTTTGCGGCAGCCATTGGTTACCTGGATTATAGAAAAACCAAACAGGAAGAACACTGATTCCGATCAACACCAAAAAAGGAATTATTTAAAACCCGAGTAATCGGGTTTTTTTATTGATGCGCTTCAAGCAATTTGATTTCCTCTGAAAAACTTCCCGATACGATCGGGAATCGACACCAACTTCGTGGGTCTACATTGAGCTCATCAAAGTGGAAAGATGGTGCCAGTCGCTCGCGCTTCCATTGATTGGCAGACCAAAGCCGGAAGAATCGAATGATATAAGATTTCAGAAGGGTGTGATTCGTATGATTTGGTCGTAAGGCCTCATACACTTGCACAGGCGACTGCCTTTTAAGGATGGCCTCCCGTTCGATATCAACAAGTACTGTATACGGCATCAGATCTTTCTCATCGGATTGAGCGCTGTCGAGAGGACGGAGCTCAGCCGTGGGTGTAAGCTGGTTAACGGATTCAAGTCCCTGATACCCCAGGGATTTTTCCGCCCACTTTAACCATTGTAGGATGAAAGGTTTATCAATGCCTGCCAATGGCGCAAGACTTCCACTGGTATCACCATCCATGGTTGCATAACCCACATCCCCTTCACTTCGGTTTGAGGTGGTGAGCAAAATAGTTTTGGTGGCGTTGGTCATCAGCCAGATAATGGGTGACCGGGATCTGGCTTGAATATTTTGAAGCGCGATGTCATCCTGCGACCAATTCAAATCCCTACCCAACGCCTCCTGAATGGTTCTGATGTTTGCATCAACCTGGTCATCGATCGACCATGAAAAATATCTTGAACCAAGCGATTGCGCCAAGTTGGAGGCAGAGGCGCTGGTTTCCGGCGAAGAGTTGACGGTAGACTGGTAGGCGCAAAGCAAGACTTTACCAACTGCCTCTTTCAGGTTGGAAGGCAACACTGAATCGCCACCGAATATCAATGGAAGTTTTTCCGTAAAGGATTTCCAACCCAATTCATCCGATGCCCGATTGACTGCTTCGGAGACCAGGACGGCACAGCAGGAGGAGTCAGCACCACCACTCAGGCTCAAGGTGTAACCAAGGGCCTTACTTTTTCTCAGGTAATCGAATAGTGCCAGTGAAGCCGCCTGTGTGAATTCATCGTTTTTGGTTTCAAAAGAATCAGGCTCTGGATTGGCCTCCATGTCATCATTGAAATTGATGTCAGCGACCTGCACCACGAATGAATGAAAGGATAACCTTGGATTTCTGAGCAGTAATTTTCCTTTTAATGCCAACAGAATGTCGCCATCATAGATCACCTTGCCGGCCTCATTGCCCAATTGGTTGACCATCATAAATGCGCACTGAAATTTTTCAGAGCTTTCAACAACGATTTTTTCCCGGATGAGGTTTTTACCAAAAGCGAAATGACTGGCGCTTGGGTTTAGAATCAGGTCTACTCCCCTCTTACAAAATTCCTCTGCAGGCCGTTTGCTGCGCCATGCATCTTCGCATATTTCAAACGCAAAGGAGATATTTCCACAGTGATAAATCAGGTCACCTGCAGGAATATCCAGGCCATCCCAGTGAAGTTGGATCACCTCACCGGATTTCCATGGTGAAAACCAACGGGGCTCATAATGGATTCCGTCGCCGGGTAGATTTTGTTTCAGGCTGATACCGGAAATTTTACCATGCTGCAGGACTGCCATTCCATTGTAGGTAACACCCTCAACCCTGATGGGCAAACCAATACATATCGTTAAGTGACCGGAAAGCGGGGCAAGTGATAGTAATTTTTGCTTCGCAGTTTCCGCGAGCCATTCACTCAGGAACAAATCTTCACATCCGTAGCCCGTTATGGTAAGTTCCGGGAAACAAATTAATTCCGCCCCTTCCCTTTCAGCCTTAGCAATGGCCGACCGGATGTTTCCCAGGTTGTTTTCCCAATCAATGGGCGTCTGATTAACGGTTGCGCCGGCTATTCTTAGAATTTTCATGAACTAGACTTGACGGATTAACCGAGGGGTTACTGAATTCCCAAAGCTAAACAGGTTTTTTGCGCAGCATCCTGCTCTGCCTTCTTTTTTGAGGAACCGTAACCAGTTCCATTGGCCTGATCATCTACAATAACCTGGCAAGTGAATTCTTTATGGTTTCTTTCTTTTTTGATGTCAATCACCTCAAACCTGATCTTTCGACCAAGACGTTGGCCCCATTCAATGATTTTACTTTTGTAGTTGGTGTCTGAGCTGATCACCAAATCCAAATCGAAGTATGGCTGAATGAGTTTATCGACCACAAATTTCCTGGCCCGGATGTAACCTTTGTCCAGGTAAGCAGCACCCACGAGCGCTTCCAGGGTGTTGCCAAGAATCACCCGCTGCAGCTGCACATTGCGGTCGTCGTATTCCACAATTTCCTTTAAACCGATTTTCATGGCTACCTGGTTCAGCGATTCACGGTTAACCATTCGAGATCGTATTTCGGTGAGAAAGCCTTCGTCTTTAAACGGGTACTTTCGGAAAAGATAGTCTGCCACAGCTGCACCGAGCACTGCATCGCCAAGGTATTCCAGACGCTCGTTACTTTGTTTGAATCCGTTTACCTCAGTGGCACGGGATGAGTGAAGTGTAGCAAGCTTGTAGAGTTCCAGATTACCCGGCGCAAAACCGGTAATGTTTCTGACTGCATCAGTCAGTTTTTTATCACGTTGTCTGGAGGAAGCCTGGCCCGATTTAATCAGCCGCCACACCACTTTGAGCCATTAAGCGGTCTTACCGAGTATGACGGAGAAATTGTGTCCTCCAAAACCAAAGGTATTGCTGAGGGCACAAGTAACTTTTTTCTCCTGCGCCTTATTGAAAGTCAGGTTCAGGGAAGGATCCAGCTCTGGATCGTCGTTAAAGTGGTTGATGGTTGGAGGGATAATTCCCTTTTCCAATGCCAGTAAACAGGCGATGGTTTCAATGGCACCGGCAGCACCCAGCAGGTGTCCGGTCATTGATTTTGTCGAGGATATATTTAAACCAGATGCGTACGGACCAAATACTTTTTGGATGGCTTTGATCTCACCGATGTCGCCCAGCGGCGTTGAAGTGCCGTGGGTATTGATGTACTGAATGTCTGAAGGCTTCAGATTGGCCTCTTCCAAGGCCAGCTCCATCACCTTTATTATTCCTGCACCTTCGGGATGTGGGGCTGTGATATGATAGGCATCGGAGGTCATGGCGCCACCGAGTATTTCAGCATAAATTTTTGCACCCCTTGCTTTAGCGTGTTCGTAGTCCTCAAGAATGAGACAACCTGCGCCTTCACCCAGAACAAATCCATCGCGGTCCTTGTCATAAGGACGTGAGGCCGTTTCCGGAGAATCATTTCTTTCACTAAGCGCCTTAAGCGCATTGAAACCTCCAACGCCCGCTTCGCAAACTGCTGCTTCAGAACCACCGGTGACTATGATGTCTGCCTTTCCCAATCGAATGTGGGTGAAGGCATCATAAATAGAATTGGTGGAGGAAGCGCATGCGGATACGGTAGCGTAGTTCGGTCCCCTGAAACCATACTTGATGGAAATATGGCCTGCACTAAGGTCCGGAATCATCTTAGGGATGAAGAAGGGATTGAATCTTGGTGTACCATCACCCTTTGCAAAATATTTTACCTCTTCCTGAAAGGTGAACAGTCCACCAATACCAGAACCCCAAATCACACCTACGCGGTCATGATTAATGGTAGGGAGATCGAGACCGGAATCACGGAGCGCTTCGTCGCATACGATCATGGCGTATTGCGTGAAGAGGTCCATTTTCCGTGCCTCTTTTCGTTCGATAAAATTGTCTATGCTAAGATTCTTTACCTCGCAGGCGAACCTGGTTTTAAACTTGGAGGCATCGAAGAGGGTAATTGGTGCAGCGCCACTCTTCCCTTCGGTGAGACCTTGCCAGAATTCCTGTAAGGTATTTCCAATGGGAGTGAGGGCGCCGACACCGGTGACGACTACGCGTCTAAGATTCATTCAAATTGAAAGAATTGTTATTCGGCTCTTACTTCTTGATGTTCTCTTCAAGATAGGAAATCGCCTGGCCGACCGTGGCGATGTTTTCTGCCTGGTCGTCTGGAATGGAAATATTAAATTCCTTTTCAAACTCCATGATCAGTTCAACAGTATCCAGTGAATCAGCACCGAGATCATTGGTGAAGCTTGCCTCGGGAGTAACTTCGGATTCTTCAACGCCAAGTTTCTCGACAATGATTTGCTTGACTTTCTGTGCGATTTCAGACATGATTTTTTGATTTAGGTAGTTAAAAAACTTCGCAAAGAAAGAGATTTAGAGCAATATTGGCAAACTTTTTTAGCCTTCTGAATAGGGCTAAAACCGCACAAAAACAGCGAAAAATGAAGAAAACAAGGCTTGAAATCGATTACGGATTTGATTTCAGTCTATATGGAATTACCAGCACCCTGAAGCCTTTTAAGCTCGCCTGGGAACTAAACCGGGCATTAAAAATCAACCTGTCCAGAGTCTCAGATCTGTTGGTCAGGTCCAAATCGGGAGAAGACCTGGGGTATGCGCAATTCCTACATCAGACGGAACTTACATCCTTCAGACTTTTTAAAAACAAACCAGAAGAAAGTGCAACAACCAAATGGCTGTTAGTCCCAGAGCATCCTGGATTTGATTTCATTCTGATGACAACCAATCGAGAAACCGATAACCAACAAGAAGTTATGGAGGCATTGAAAAATATTACTACCATTGAATGGTGCGCTTTTCTACCTTTGGCATCCTTAAAATCTAAGGAAAACTTTATTTTCTGATCCATGGAGAAGTCTACTTTCAACAAAACAAAAATCGTCGCCACCGTAGGTCCTGCATCCAGTGCCAAGGAAATGCTACGCGCATTAATCATGGAAGGTGTTGATGTGTTCAGACTTAATTTTTCCCACGGTCAGCACGATCAACATTTAAAGGTTATCCAAAATGTCCGGGAACTGAATCAGGAGCTTGGTACCAGTGTTGCCCTGCTCCAGGATCTCCAGGGTCCGAAAATCCGGGTGAACACCGTCCGGGAAGGTGTAGAACTGACTGCAGGATCGACCCTCATAATCACCACGGAAGAACTCGAAGGAACTGCTGAAAAAGTGAGTACATCCTACAAGGAATTACCCAACGATGTAAAAATTGGCGATGCCATTCTTATTGACGACGGTAAAATTCAATTAACAGTAAAGGCAGTAAAAGGCATTGAAGTTCATTGCGAAGTGAAGTACGGAGGGCCGCTTAAATCCAGAAAGGGCATCAACCTGCCCTTCACCAAAGTCACTGCACCTTCGCTCACCGAAAAGGACAGCGCAGACCTGATGTTTGGTCTTGAAAACAAAGTGGACTGGGTTGCACTCTCCTTCGTGAGGAAAGCATCCGATATTGATGCACTCAGAAAAATCATCGCTGAAAAAAATCCAGACACCAGGATTGTTGCTAAAATCGAAAAGCCAGAAGCGCTCGAAAATCTTGAAAGTATTATCGAAGCCACTGATGCTGTAATGGTGGCCCGAGGCGATCTGGGTGTTGAAATCTGGATGGAGGAAGTGCCGATGGTTCAAAAACGCATTGTTCAGCTTTGCAACAAACTCTCCAGACCGGTAATCGTTGCCACACAGATGATGGAGAGCATGATTGAAAATCCAAGGCCAACCAGAGCAGAAACAAACGATGTGGCCAACGCCGTAATTGATGGCGCTGATGCCCTGATGCTTTCAGCGGAAACCGCAGCAGGAAAATACCCGATAGAGGTAATCCGAAGCATGGTCAAAACCATTTCCTCGGTTGAAAAACAGGCGGATATTTTCTACCGGTTCCGTCCGGTAGATCCCGCCTCACCAATTTTCATGCACGACAGCTTAATCCTTGCCGCTTGTAAACTTGCCAAAGAAGTGAATGCACGTGCAATCGTCGGGTTAACCCAAAGCGGCTACACGGCATTTAAGTCGTCTTCGCACCGTCCGGATGCCAACATCTTTGTCTTTACCTCGAATAAGGCCATCCTTAATACACTCAATCTGGTTTGGGCTACCAAAGCTTATTTCTACAACAAGGTCACCTCAACCGACGAAACCATAGCCGACGTTGAGGCCATACTTAAGCGCGATGGACATTTAAAATCTGGTGACGTGTTCATCAGTCTAACCAGTATGCCCATTCAGGAGAGAAGCAGAACCAACATGATGAAGCTGAACGTCGTTCAGTAAATTCTGTCAGAGCTTAATCACCAATTGTAGCCTCCAACTTTCCTGATCATAGGCAGGATCTTCCTTCGGTGATACCGTCCGGTAGTAGGTCCCAGCCCAACGGACATAAAAATCAGTCCTGGAGCCTGGCGACCATTTAACATTGGCATAGCACCTCACACCGCGTCCGTAAAAGGAAGGGAAAGCGTACGCCAGCCAAAGGTCACGCTCATAGGTAAATATCCGGGCATCATAATCTC
Source organism: Bacteroidota bacterium (assembly GCA_016866235.1). GTDB lineage: Bacteria > Bacteroidota > Bacteroidia > Cytophagales > Cyclobacteriaceae > ELB16-189. The sequence goes on along the minus strand of VGMW01000006.1, from coordinate 30,947 downwards.
TGCTATCAAAAATGCCATAGCGCGTTGAAATCGACCAGCGCGGATATTTCAAATCAAAGTCCTGCGCTACAAACCAGCCGGCACTGGAAGCTTGACCCTCCTTAAATCCGGAGGCCTGAATACGGGTATCCGAAGAAAAATGGTGACTTATTTTTTCATGCCATACGAAGGCCAAAACAGTTCTGGTGGTTTCATCGAGGTTATAAAATGACTGTCCATCCGAAATAACATTCCGTAATTTTTTCTCCTGGCGAATCTGAATCGATAGATTTTGTCCCCCACTGAATTTTTGTGTGTACTTCATAAGCCACTCAGAGCCATCTGAAGGTTTATAAACCCTGTATTTGATCAGCGGAAATCTGAAAAGATCGACGTAAGCAGAAAACACTTTCTTTTTATCGGGTTTGAATCTAAAGCCCATATAGAGCCCCTGCTCATTTCCTGTGTCTGAGTTTTCCGAAAACGCCTTGGAATACATAGCACCCCACGATTGGTTCCGATTGGTTCCGGGATAACTTCTGACAAGCGCTGAAAAATCAATTTCAGGTGTCAACGCCGACTGAAGACCAGCTATCCATGCCAGGGACTGCATTTGATATAATGACGCCTCTGAAAAAAATGAAATATTCTGCCAACGGCTGTTGATAAATATACTGGCGTATTGAAAATGCCTGCCCCTCAAAGACGTTGATGAGTATAGGTGTTTGGGTGGCGATAACGGGGTAGAAAATTTCTGCTCGCTCAGCAATAATCCCGCTTCCGTTGACCGAGCCCTAAACCGAAGTGCAACACCCGCATTGCCCTCTTTTAAATTTTTTCGGTTGGCCAATTCATTCTCTGATCGATGCAATCCGGTGATCAGCAATGAGTGGATGTAATAAGAACTATCGGCCGCCATCCTTTTATCACCGTCGCGTTTCACCAAGGAGTAAAAAGCATCCATTGAAACATATTTGTTAACCAAAAAACTGGCGGCAATCCCTCTGAAAAAACCTGATTCATTCAAAGAAGTGTATGGCCTGAATCCGGAGTACCCCTGTCGAACGGAAGTGATGGTCTCTGCACCTTTACCAACACCAAATCCGCTGCCCAGCACAAGTCCCTGTCCAAAACCTGCGTTGTAATCGCCAATAATTAGGTTTTGCACCCGGCCTTTATCCATAATTCGAAGACTTACTGAAGTGAAATCGAAGCCGGTATACCCCCGGCCTGGATTCCAAATGAACTGCTCTCCCGCATCCCGCTCGGCAGTAAAATTCAAACTGTAATCACGCGGATGCTGAGAGCGAAACCGCATCAACGACCGCATGGGCGAACCAAAAACCCGATCACCATTATTTCTGGTCACGAGTCCATCGCTTCGCATCAACAAAAAATTGTTTTTCTCCGACAACATTCGCTTACCCAAGCCTTTCCAATCGTAATGATCGCGGTCGGCGAAACGCAAAAAAGGCATCAAAAACCGAATGGTTTGCTCATCAAATCCCTCAACCGCCTGTAATTCATAAAAAGATATCATTGGGCCTGAAATTCGTCGGTGTTCCAATAAATTTTGGATTTGTTTTTCGGTAAGGACACCAATACCACGCAACTTTTCCTCATCCACTGCATTAACATCCAATGGACTTAAGGATAGCTGTAGCAAGCGTTCATGAACCTCGTCGTAGGACTGATCTTCTTTAAACATCAGGACTTGCTCCACGATGGCAGATAAATCACCCGACGATTCAATCGGTAATTGTGCATGTGCCTTGCCAATACAGATTGGTAGTAGAATGTACATTAAATCCCTAGAGCCGAACCTCATTTTTTAATCCGGGCTACTACCGAGCGGAATGGTTGCTGTGGCGGTTGCCACAAGACCCCTGTACCGAGCGTACTGAATTGAATAATCGGTCAAAAGTTTCCAAAACCTGAAACCAGTTCCTACATAACATTCAGCAGTGCTAATGTTTACTCCGGTTCTAAACATCACGCGACGAACTACTTCATATTCCAAGCCTGCACGAAAGGAGGGGTTATGTCGAACATCCTTTGACCCTTCTGCCACCAGCAGCAAAGCATCATTGGGCTGATAAGCCAACCCAAGAGCCATTCGAACAGGTAATGCCACTGAAGGACCAGAGGCCGAAATAGCATTGATGTTGCTGATGTAAATGCCGGAGTAAACTTTTTCGGAGAGCCGGGTGAGGCTTCCTACGGTGAGTCCATATTGTATCCTGGTGGCACGGTTTTCACCGGTGAATTGAAACAGATCATTCCTAAGTGCGATCGTCGTGTTACCTAACCGATGGCCAACTTGAGCAGACAAAAGATTTTGTTTAAAAACAGCATCACCAACCGACGACACCGCAAATCCAAGTTGAGAGCGACGACCAGCCACCCCCATTGAAAATGCATATTGATCCATGCCCAATAAGTCCAATGGTTTCCCATAAGAAAACCTCATTAGGCTGGACGTTTGAGCCGCAGGATTGCCATGACCTATTCCCTGATTTTTTAAGGCCGCCATCGCGTAGCCAACTCCGGCCGATCGTGCATCAGGAAGTTGGATAAGGTTTTGCCCAAACACCACTTGTGAGAGGACGGTCACAGGCATAAAAAATAATTTAATCACCCAGCGAAACTAGGCGCATGCATTACCGAAGCATTGAAAGATTTAAATTATTCCAAGGCACGTACCTGATGATGAAAAAATCTGGTTTCACTTTTAGACAAATGCTAATTCATTAGTAAAGCGGATGATTTATTTGTTAAATCATCCATCCTTAAATCAAAATTCTTTTCGAATGTGGATGTACAAGCCACTGGTACGCTGGCTGGTAAAGGAATATTCAAGTCGGACCACGCTATCGTAGGAAGTTACCAGGTCAAGACCAAATCCAGCTCCGGCAAGTGGCCGATCGGTAAGTCTGTTGTTCAATCCACTTAATTCATAATAGGGATAATTGCTGGCATACCCGACATCGGCATAGGTTTTTAGATAGATGGAAAAAGGAACATGACTAAACTGAGGTGCTAAAAAGCCGGCCGCAGTTAACTCCCGATGAAAAATTCGCTTTTTAAGCGTGGCCTTGTTCATCGAGAAAAACGGCCCTTCAATTACATAAATCTCATAACCCCGAAGAAACTGCTTGCGGTAACCAATTCCATTCACCATCGCATAAGGCTGATCGGCAGGTGCGGTTAGCGATGCAGCGTTGTACCAGGAAAAATAAAGATCCTTACCAACCTCCAGGTGATGTGCATAGGTGGCGGCAACAGTCCACTGATTAACCTTATCGCCCAAACCTAGCCCTACCCTCGAGACTCCAGCGGTAACTTGATATCCATGCAAGGGGTAGGCAACCACATCACGATGCTCTGAAACAAAACGGTAGGTAATTCTATTATACCATTGCTGTGAAACCCCTTTGGAGAAGTACTCAGGGTTAAGAATTTTTATGGTATCGGCAACCGAGGACTGATCATAGGTGAATTCAACAGAATGGGTCTGATAGAATGATTTTCGGAAACTATAGGTCACAGAAACACCTGTGGTTTTTCTCAGTGGCTTTCGATCGTTTAAGAAATCGAGAATATGATCCTTGGTCCGGTAGGCAAGATTAACGGGCTCTGCATAAGCCATTTCAAAAAGTAAGCCATGCTTCTGATTACGGGAAAGGTTTGGAATTCGGTAGTACAAATCAAACCGGCGGGAAAATCCAAAGCGCGCCGTTAACCGTAGCGTTTCATTACGTCCACGAAAATTATACTGAAACAACCGCAGGCCGTAATTAACCCTCGAGAAGTCATGTTTATAGTTTTCCCACCATTCATTGAAATTTCGATCCGACAATTCAAAAATCGGAACCGGAAAAGTATACCATCTTTCTTCCAGCTCGACGAGGATGTCTGTTTGTCCGGGCTCAAGGTCAGCTGGCTGAAGGTAAATACGGTTGAACAACCTCAGGTTGTAAATTCTTATTCGATCCTGCTCTAAAACCTTTTTTAATTGAAACCTTCGAATGGTATCGCCAGGTTTTAGCGACATCTCTCTAAGGATTATGCGCTCCTGCGTAACACGGTTGCCCAGAATTAAAATCCGGCCAATGCGGACTACCTCCGTACTATCTGCTTCAACAGCCTTAGCAGCCATCGGCAACAACAGAACTATAGCAATCCACACAAACCTTTTCATCACCCAATTGGTATTGGCCCGCTGTTTTGATAGCAGGCCCAAGCGTCCTAACCCTGACCTGCCGGTTCAGGTTTTTTGTAAGACCGGATCAGGATGATAATGCCCGACACAAACAATGGTATGCTCAGCAATTGCCCCATGTTCAAGGGAAGGTCATTTTCAAAGTATTCCTGATTTTCCTTCAGGAATTCATAAGCAAACCTCAGCCCCCAAAGTGCGATCATAAAGAAACCAAAAATTCTTCCATCCGGAAGATTAATCCGATGCTTGTTCCAAAACATGAACAGCGCCACAAAAAGAATTAAACAGGAAAGTGACTCATACAACTGTGCCGGATGTCTGGCAATACCCACCACCCGGGCTTTCACAGCATAGGCGTTGTCTTGCTTTACAAAAGAGAAATCAAGCGGGGCAGTCGGATCGTCGTAAAAGAAATCAGACAATGTAGAAACATAATTTTTTGCCCGGGAGTTAACAAAGAAACGCATATCCTCTTCGGTGACATCCGGTTTAAAGAACATGTATAACAACAAAGGTCTGGCGCCTGGACGTTTCAATAAGACCGTGTCCCTCCGGGGACCTTCGTCTTTAATAATGGCAGCAGAAAGTACCGGATTGTTATCAAGGGTTTTATACTCCAATGCGTGGGTCAGTTTGTTGGTGAAAACGACACCCCAGGGCATTTCAGTCGGCTTTCCGATGATTTCAGAATTGAAATAATTTCCCAAACGGATGCAAGCGCCGGTAATACAAACCAGGATAACGATCCGATCGAGCACCTGGAGGTAACTGACTTTCTTTTTTCGTGCGTATAAATAAAGTCCTGTCAGGATGGCAATAGCGCCGCCGTGACTGGCCAAACCCTGAAGCCCGGTGAAACGAAACTTGGGGGTAAATTCAAATGGCAGCAAAACACCCAGCGGATTATTCCATAGGATATCCGGTTGATAGAATATAACATGACCAAGTCTGGCACCAAGGATGGTGGCCACCACCATTAATATGGTGAGGTTATCAACTTCTTTTTCCGGCTTTCCTTCTTTCCGGTACATGTAGGTCAAGAGCTGCTGGCTGATCAGGAATCCCAATGCGAAAAGCAAACCGTACCAGCGAAGTGTGATCTGGCCCGCCGTAAAAATTTCCGGACTGCCGTTCCAGATGATAAAGGCTAAGTTCATTTTTAGTTGATTAAGCCGCCAAAGATAAAAATTCTTTGTCAGCGGGGACGCCCTGACTTACCTGCCGGAGACGGCTGTATTTTGAAAATATTGCGCTGTTCGAAGCCTGGCATTCTCCCGAATATTGGCATAAAAAAGATTCATGTCGGCGCGGTGCCAGTTTTTGATTCTGATGAATGCCCGGCCAGTGACATATGGTTTATTAATCCAAAGCAGGCCTTTATGGCTTTCTGCATCCACCAACTGGGGTATAAACTTAAACTTCAATCCCACCCCACCCTTATTTAATTCCTTTGGAGCCAACCCTGGCGCATCATTCCAGGTCAGGGGATTGATCGCCAGTGCTTCCTTATAATACCGGTCATAGGACTCCGGGTAAAAGCCGGAAATAAACGTGCACCACGAAGCCCACGCGCCAGTTTGCTCAGGTTGCGCCGAGGGTTTTATCTGCTGAAAGGCATCACGCTTAATTGCCCTTCCCGCGAGGTATGCCATAATCAACTTTGACTGCAGCGGCTTACCATCAAAAAATTCCTTGAGCAGACGCTCTCCATGAAGACTACCCTGGCTGTGAGAGGCAATGATGATTGGACGGCCCTCATTAAAATTTTCCAGATAGTATCTAAAGGCATTTCTCACATCTTCGTAAGCGAGATCAAGCGCCTGCTCAGCTGCCTTTCGATCCTCCGTAAGAAAAACTGAATAATGTGCCTGACGGTAATAAGGAGAATAAACCCTGCAGCATCCATTAAAAATACTTGCCTGATTCATTATGGTAGAGGTTTGAATTCCCTCGTTCAGTTTTGGATCGGCAGCATCAGCATTCCACTTGTTTGCTCCTTCCGGTTCCTGCGTAAAAATGGTAGGGTAGATAAAAAAAACATCTGCCTTTGCAGCAGGCTGCTCATCGCGTAAACCAGAACCTACAGGCACACTGTCGGCCGCATCGGTCTTATCCGGTAGCGCTGCCCATAAAGAAGGCTTAGAATAATCTGGCGCATTTGGATTGGTCTCCGGCTTAAAGGGGTCCCGTACGAGAAATATCCCTGAACCGCAGGAAGAAAGGACAATGGCAAGAAAGGTGAACTGAATGACTTTGGTCATAATCCGTAAAAGAGGCCGGCAAAATTAACAGGGCGAGTCAAAAATCAAATGTCAAACGAGGTATTCGAACAGATTTTCGTTCTGATTGACCTCCGTGTAATTCAGTCCGTATCGAATCATTCGTGTCAAAAGCCCCTTATAATCCTCCTTGGATTTAACTTCTATTCCAATTAAGGCCGGACCGCTTTCCTTATTGTTTTTCTGCATGAATTCGAACCGAACGATATCATCGCTTGGTCCGAGGATATGGTTTACAAATTCTTTTAGTGCTCCTGGTCGTTGCGCAAAACGAACGATGAAATAGTGTTTTAAACCTTCATATAGGAGGGAACGCTCTTTTATCTCCTGCATCCGGTCGATGTCGTTGTTTCCGCCGCTGACGAGGCAGACCACTTTCTTTCCTTTAATTTTTTCTGCGTACTGATCCAATGTTGCTACCGACAAGGCGCCGGCAGGCTCCGCCACAATGGCATCTTCATTATACAATTGAAGAATCACAGAGCAGATTTTACCTTCCGGTACCAACAAGACCTCCTCCAGCACATCCTTGCAAATATTGAATGTAAACTGGCCCACCTGACGTACAGCTGCCCCGTCGACAAACGGATCAATCCGGTTTAATCTTACAGGTTCTCCCTGTTTAATCGCCTCCTTCATGGATGGTGCTCCTGCGGGTTCTGCACCAATGACTTTCTTCTCAGGCGCAAAAGTTTTGATGTAGTGCCCCACTCCTGCCGAGATTCCTCCACCACCCACAGGAAGAAATATATAATCTACTTCGGGAAGATCCTCTAAAATTTCTTTACCAACCGTTCCCTGCCCTTCTATGATTTTAGGATGATCAAAGGGCGGAATGAATGCCCTGCCTGAAGAAGCCGCAAAAGCCAAAGCTTCCTCCTGACAGTCGTCGAATGTATCGCCCGACAAACGGATTTCAACACGATCGCCTCCAAACATCCGGACCTGATTGATTTTTTGTTTGGGGGTAATAGCGGGCATAAAAATAGTCCCCTGAATACCCAGATGATTGCATGACCAGGCTACACCCTGAGCATGGTTTCCTGCGCTTGCACAGCAAATTCCGGCAAGCTTGGAAGTCTCATTCAGCGATGAAATAAAATTGTAGGCACCTCGAAGTTTGTACGATCGGACAATTTGAAGATCCTCTCGTTTCAACCAGATTTCAGCACCATAAAAATCAGAAAGCTTTCGGTGAAACTGCAGCGGTGTCCGCAGAACAACAGAACGCAGCCGTTCAGCCGCAGACCGTATATCAATGTCCGACCGCAAAACTTTCTCCGACATGGATCAACGGTTGATCATGCTGGCTTCCACAACATTTTTCTCCGGACGTAGCGACCGCACAGCTGCACCAGCCTGCCAGAGTTCACTATCCCTGAGCTCACGCAATTCTTCTGCAAGCTTCTCACGGTAGTCTGGCTTGCTGCAAGTATCGATGGTACGCTTGGCCTCTGCTCCGGTTGCAACACTCTCATATAGTTCATAAAAAACAGGAAGCGTTGCCGCCTTAAATCGCTTTTTCCAATCCAAGGCTCCACGCTGAGCGGTGGTGGAACAATTGGCATACATCCAGTCCATTCCATTTTCTGCCACCAGAGGCATGAGACTTTGTGTGAGTTCCTCAACGGTCTCATTGAACGCCTCAGAGGGAGTATGCCCTTTGGCGCGAAGTACTTCATATTGTGCTTCAAATATTCCGGCAATAGCACCCATGAGTGTACCGCGCTCTCCCGTCAAATCGGAGAAAACTTCACGTTTGAAATCGGTCTCAAAAAGATAACCAGAACCTATGCCGATACCGGTTGCGATCGCCCTGGAACGCGCCTTACCGGTGGCATCCTGATATACTGCAAAACTTGAATTGATGCCTTTTCCCTGAAGAAACAGTCGTCGAACTGAAGTGCCTGAGCCCTTCGGTGCCGCAAGGATTACATCGATGTCGGCTGGCGGGATAATTCCGGTCTGCTCTTTAAAGGTTATTCCGAAGCCATGAGAAAAATACAAGGCTTTTCCCTTGGTCATATGTGGTTTTATGGTTGGCCACAACGCAATCTGACCAGCATCAGACAAAAGAAACTGAATCATGGTGCCTCTTGCAGCAGCCTCTTCAACCTCAAACAATGTCTTACCTGGAACCCAGCCATGCTCTACTGCCTTATCCCACGTTTTGGTGCCTTTACGTTGACCAACAATAACATTGAATCCATTGTCCCTTAGGTTTAATGCCTGGGCTGGTCCCTGAACGCCGTAACCAATAATTGCAATGGTTTCTTCATTTAAGGTTTCTTTCGCTTTGGACATTGGAAATTCTTCCCTGGTTACCACTTCCTCCATCACGCCTCCGAAATTGATCTTTGCCATATAGTTTTAAATTAATTGGGGTTTCTGATTGAATAATTTTGAAAGGTTACTCTGCGCCAACCACGATCTCACTTTTTTCCTCATAATGTCTACCGCCGCTGAAATAGGCCACGTGGTCAACTTCAATTAGCTTTTCAAGCTGATCCTTAATTCGTTCCATCATATCGGGAGTGGTGAACAACAACATCAACACGCCTCCACGACGGAAGTCTGACTCATTTTCATGCGCCATCATCCGCTTGATTCGAACCCTTCTGCGGTTTAAAATATTAATGATACGGTTGAGGACAGAGAAATTATTTTCCGCCTCAAGCTCAAGTGTAAATTCTTCTTTCATAGCACTCCTCTTTTATTCTTAAGACGCTTTGGGTTCTTCGAGTAAAATATCGCTGATGCCTGCTCCGCCTGGAACCATTGGAAAGACGTTGTCTTCTTTTCCAACAACCACTTCCAAAAAGTAACTTTCCTTGCTGTCCAGCATTTCCTTCAAAGCCAGGTCCAGATTTTTTCGTTCACTCACTTTCGCTGCTCGAATACTGTAAGCACCGGCCAGCTTTACGAAATCCGGGTTCTGCATCTCGGTGAAAGAATAACGCTTTCCATGAAAAAGTTGCTGCCACTGTCGAACCATTCCAAGGAAGTTATTGTTAAGGACAAGGATTTTAACCGGTATACCATATTGCATGATGGTGCCCAACTCCTGGACGGTCATTTGAAATCCACCGTCGCCAATAACAGCCACCACTTGCCTTCCGGGTATTGCCAATTTAGCACCTAAGGCGGCAGGCAATGAAAATCCCATGGTACCGGCACCACCAGAGGTAATGTGGGTACGTGGATCTTTCATTTTATAGTAACGCGAAGTGATCATCTGGTGCTGACCCACATCGGTAACGACAATCGCTTTTCCTTCAGTCATTTCGGAGAGCTTATGAATTACCTCGGCCATGCGTAATTCACCATCCGGACCAATATCCTTTTTGATCACCTTATCATATTCCAGCGTGCTTAACGCCGCAAACTTTGAAAGCCATTCGGTGTGTTTAGCGGGTAATGATTTTTCAGTCAACGCCACCAAAGCTTCGCGGGCATCGGCATGAATGAAGGTTGTGACTTTAATGATTTTATTGATCTCTGCCTTATCAATATCAATATGAATGATTTTCGCCTGTCTGGCATATTTCTGCACATTACCAGTTACCCGATCATCAAACCGCATTCCTATTCCTATAAGAACATCGCACTCATTGGTGAGCACATTAGGTGCATAGTTTCCATGCATACCCAGGTAACCAACATAATTTGGGTGATCGGTTGGAAAACAACCCAAACCCAAAAGCGTGCAGGCAACGGGTATTCCAGTCTTTTCAGAAAAGGCGACCAACGCTTCAGAAGCATTGGAAAGCAACACGCCCTGACCCGCAAGGATGTAAGGCTTCTTTGCATTCTTAATTAACGCCAACGCCTCATCAACCTGTGAAAATTGTAAGGCAGGCTTTGGCCTGTAAGTACTAATGCCCTGACACGGTACGTAATCAAACGCTTCAATGATTTCGTTCTGGGCGTTTTTGGTGATGTCAATCAATACCGGTCCTGGCCTGCCTGTGGTAGCAATAAAAAATGCCTTGGCCACTGCCGCTGGAATATCCTTTGCCTCAGCAACCTGGATGTTCCATTTCGTTACGGGAATCGTCGTGTTCACCACATCGGTCTCCTGAAAAGCATCGGTCCCCAAAAGGTGGGCAAAAACCTGACCTGTGATGCACACCACCGGTGTTGAATCAATCAAAGCATCGGCCAAACCTGTAACCAGATTGGTTGCTCCAGGTCCTGAAGTGGCAAAAACCACTCCGGGAAGTCCGGATGCGCGCGCAAATCCCTGGGCAGCATGAATCGCCCCTTGCTCGTGCCGCACCAAAATATGATTCAGTTTATCGGCATAGTGATACAATGCATCATAAACCGGCATAATGGCACCACCGGGATAACCAAAAATGGTCTGGACTTTCTCAGCAACCAGACACTGCAGCAACACCTCTGCTCCGGTAATTTTTTTCCGGACCACTGCCGTACCTGGCTGGTTTTCTTTAAGCTTCGTCAGTAACGCATCCATCTGCTGCAGATTTGACTTGTCGGGCATATTTAAAAAGCACACCGGATTGAACTGAGAGCTTAGGTTGCTTCCAGGTCGATCTTCGGATGGCTAAAGTTTTTTCATCAACAACCAGGGAAATACTACGGTTGGTGACATCGATGAGGATCGTATCTCCATCCTCCACCAAGGCAATAAGACCTCCATCGAAAGCCTCAGGGGTTATGTGACCAACCACAAAACCATGTGTGCCACCGGAGAATCTGCCGTCTGTGATCAACGCTACGTGTTTGCCAAGGCCTGCACCCATTATCAATGAAGTGGGCTTAAGCATTTCAGGCATACCCGGCGCACCTTTTGGACCAACGTTGCGGATGACCACCACATCACCTTTCTGGATTTTACCTGAGCGAACGCCATCCACCAATTCAAACTCACCATTGAAAACCCTTGCAGGGCCACGGAACTTTTCTCCCTCTTTTCCAGTGATTTTAGCCACTGAACCTTTCTCGGCCAGATTTCCATAAAGAATCTGAATATGTCCGCTGCCCTTCAAAGGTTTTTCCAGCGGATAAATGACATCCTGACTTTCAAAATCAATATCCTTGACCGCAGACAAATTTTCTGTAACTGTTTTACCGGTGACTGTAAGACAATCACCATGCAGAAATCCTTTCTTCAGAAGGTATTTCATCACCAATGGCGTGCCCCCAATCCGGTGAAGTTGTTCCATGAGATATTTTCCACTGGGCTTAAGGTCCGCGATAAGAGGTGTACGGTCTGATATGCGTTGGAAATCGTCCTGTGTAAGTTTGAGTCCGGCCGCTCTGGCCATGGCGATCAAATGAAGAACTGCATTGGTTGAGCCTCCGAGCGCCATAACAATCGTTACGGCATTTTCGAAAGCCTTTTCAGTCATGATGTCGCGTGGCTTAAGGTCGAGTTCCAAAAGCAACCTAATGGCTTTCCCCGCGGAGAGACACTCTGATTCCTTTTCAGTACTGAGTGCAGGGTTGGAGGAAGAGTACGGTAAGGCCATACCGAGAGCCTCGATGGCTGAAGCCATGGTATTCGCGGTGTACATACCACCGCAGGCACCGGCACCAGGACAGGAGTTTTGAATGATCCCTTTGTAGTCTTCATCACTGAGGTTACCAGCAAGCTTTTCACCCAAGGCTTCAAACGAGGAAATTATGTTCAACTCTTTACCCTTCCAGTTTCCACCGGCGATGGTGCCACCATAAACCATAATCGACGGACGGTTGAGTCTCGCCATCGCAATAAGTGCACCCGGCATATTTTTATCGCAACCGACTACAGCGATCAGGCCATCATAAAACTGCGCTCCGCAAACCGTCTCAATTGAATCGGCTATTACATCCCGACTCACCAGTGAGTAACGCATACCGGTGGTTCCATTGCTGATACCGTCACTCACACCTATGGTATGAAACATCAGTCCCACCATACCATTGTCCCAAACACCCTTTTTAACTGTTTGAGCAAGTCCATTGAGGTGCATGTTGCAGGTATTGCCATCATAACCGGTGCTCACCACACCCACCTGGGCCTTCTTCATATCTTCATCGGTCAATCCAATGCCGTAAAGCATGGCTTGAGAAGCCGGAAGGGTCGGATCCTGAGTTATGATTTTACTGTAACGATTCATTTCCATAGATCAGACGATCACATTGGTGAAACTCAAGTCAAGCACCAACGACTTAAACCCCTCCTGAACAGCATAGCTGGCAGAGTCTCTCCAGTTGATTTGTGCAGCGTGACCTTCAATAATTTCGACAGGAGAAATTTCGGTTGCGGTACCACAGAGAAAAGCAGCATCAAACTCCAGGATTTCCTCAGGCAGAAATTTTTTCTCAATTACCCTGATGTCCAACTGCCGACATATTTCCATTACCGTCTCTCTGGTGATACCCGGGAAAATACTTCTCTGCGGTGCTGTGTAGAGAGCACCATCTTTTTCAAAAAAGAAATTGGCTCCTGGTGCCTGCGCCACATAACCCTCCTGGTCGATCATCAGCGATTCATCGTAACCACGTTCTGTGGCCTGACGTGCGGCGAGAATTGCATTTACATAGTGACCTGTGATTTTCCCACCCATAATGCACGCCTCTGGATTCTGACGCTGAACAGTGGAGAAACACAGCTTAAGACTGTTGTCTTCGAAATACCTCCCCCATTTCCAAACTGCTATAATTATAGAGGCGGAGGAAGGCGAGGCAAGTTTCATTTGCGGACCCCCAACCACCAAAGGACGTAGATAGGCACAGGTGAGGTCATTTTTCTCAATGAGCGAATAACTGATCTGAGTTAGTTCCTCCGCAGAATAATCCAGGGATAAGCCCAGTTGATTTGATGTTTTCAACAACCTGCTGAAATGTTCTTCAGGTTTAAATATGCGCGTACCATTAAGCGTTTGATAAGCACGGATTCCTTCATATACTCCTAGACCATAATGTAAGGTCTGGCTGTAAGGGGAGACAGCAGCCTCCGAAGCCTTGAGAAAATTTCCATCCATGAACAAAACCGTATCCTCACCGAAATACATGGAACAATTGTTAGTTTGTTTTTGCCTTTAAATAGCGAAGCCGCTCCAACTGGAACGGCTCCTTTTTATCAGTTTATAAAATCTTAAAGTCTAACGCTGTGCAGCGGTGTATTCTAAAAGTTTAAAAAATCAATTAAAAAATTTCCCGGATATGCAATTGATGCAGGAAATATTACCTGAAATCCAATTTCTACCGTTCGGGGGATACAAGGTTCAAAATTTTCGGTATTGATTTCAATTTTCTTTTGAAAAAATTTCAAGAAACAAACTGAACAAATGTTTGGTAGAAGCATATCAAAAAGGGATGTCTTGGGGTCGATTTATTAGCTCCAAATCCATGGTCAACGCCTGTAATTTCAGTTTTAACCAAAAAACAGGTACTTTAACCTATAATTTATTAAAAAACTAGCCATGAACCCCGAATTTCTGGCCTCCTGGAACAACTTCATGCAAACTGCGGCTTTGATAAGCCTGGGTGCAGCAATAGTAGTATTAGCTGTCTATGAGTTTAATAAGCTGAAGATCTCAGACTTCAAAACCCGCTACGATTTCATGACCAGAAATGAAATCAAATTCTTCTGGTATGTGGTCATTCTGCTGATCGCCGGAATTATTTTCATCTTCAATACAATCAATTCAGATTGGGTTGGAAGTAAGGGTATTCTGTGGTTTGGAGGCCGTGCCTTTCTCGCTGTAAGTCTTGGCATTCTGGTGTATTACATTCTGGATACGCTGGTGAGAATTTATTACATGGGCATCGTAGAAAAGAAGCTTAATGAACTCCGCAACCGTCCCAGGGTTTCTCCAGCAGGAAACTTAATGCGTAAACTGTCAGAAGAGGAGGAAGATGCTCACCTGGAAGAATCTCAAATTGCCGAAGAAGCCTTGAAGGGAGAAACCCATTCCGTTGATTACGATGTATGGGTTGATGAGAAGACCGGCTACAAGCAGATTGAAAAGTACTACAGCTTCATGCATGCCTTGGAATGTCCCGAATGTGGTTATGTTACTTTAAGGATTTCACGCGAAGAGGTAACGCTTCAACCGACCGCGGAACAAGGAGGAGAACTGGTTAAGCACTACAAGTGTACGTTCTGCGGACACAAAGAGCGTCGGCAGATCAACCTCTCCAAACTTTCTAAAAACGTTCAATAGGATTTTAGTCCCTGCGCTCTGTAGCGGTCAGGGTATTGAGTAACAAAGAGGCGATGGTCATCGGACCGATGCCACCAGGCACTGGTGTAATCAAGCTGCACTTAGGTGCGACAGTGTCGAACTGAACATCTCCCTTTAAGGTATACCCCCCGGGCTTGGAAGGATCTTCCACGCGGGTTGTTCCAATGTCAACCACAATTGCACCTTCCTTAACCATATCCGCCTGAATGAGCCCTGGCTTTCCAACACCGACCAGCAGAATATCTGCCATACGGGTATGAGCGGCAAGATCATTCGTGTACTTGTGACAAATGGTGACTGTTGCCTTACCATGCTCGGTTAACATCATGCTCAAGGGAGCACCAACCAATCGACTTGCACCAACGACAACACAATGTTTTCCCTGAAGATTAACCTGATATCTTCTCAACAACTCCACCACGCCAAAAGGAGTGGCCGGCATCAACAAGGGGTGCTTTGACGTAATGCTTCCAAAATTCTGATTTGTAAATCCATCAACATCCTTATCGGGCCGAATTCGATCGGTAATACGGTCTACCGAAATATGTGGTGGTAATGGCAACTGCACAATGAAGCCATCAATTTCATCATCAGCATTAATCTGTTCAATCTGTCGACCCAACCGTTCCTCGGTAATCGATTCAGCAAAACGGAAAAGAGAATAATTAAAACCAACTGCTTTACAAGCCCTGACCTTTCCATCCACATAGGTGGTGCTGGCACCATCATCACCAACCAGAATGATACCCAGATGGGGGATCCGTTTTCCAGCCGACTTCCGTTGCCTTACCTTCTCAGCAATCTCTTCTTTGATGTCGGCCGCTATTTTTTTGCCGTCGAGTATCTGGTAAGATGTTGCCATAGCTTTTAGGTTAATTGATCTTTAACACCGCCATAAATGCTTCCTGAGGAACTTCTACGTTACCCACCTGACGCATACGCTTCTTACCCTTTTTTTGCTTTTCGAGAAGTTTACGCTTACGGGAAATGTCACCGCCGTAACATTTCGCCAAAACGTTTTTCCTGAGTGCGCTAATCGTTTCCCGGGAAACAATCTTTTGTCCGATGGCGGCCTGAATGGCAATTTCAAACTGTTGTCGGGGGATCAGCTCTTTAAGCTTTTCACAAAGTTTCCTTCCCCAATCGTAGGACTTGCTGCGGTGTACAATGGCGCTCAGTGCATCCACCTTATCACCATTCAACATAACATCGAGCTTCACCATGTCCGATTCCCGGAATCCGATCAGGTGATAATCGAGCGATGCGTAGCCTCTTGAAATGGTCTTAAGCTTATCAAAGAAGTCAAAAACAATCTCAGAAAGCGGCATATCGAAGGAGAGCTCTACCCGGTCTGAGGTCAGGTAAACCTGATTTTTGATCTCGCCACGTTTATCGATACACAGGCTGATGATGGCACCAACGTATTCAGCCTTGGAAATAATCTGTGCTGCAATGAAAGGCTCTTCAATAAATTGGGTTCTGGTAGGATCCGGCATTTCACTCGGCGCATTAATCTCAACGACTTCACCGCTGGTGAGGAGTGCTCTGAATTGAACGGACGGCACCGTCGTAATTACCGTCATGTCGAATTCGCGCTCGAGTCGCTCCTGGATAATTTCCATGTGCAGCATTCCGAGGAATCCGCAACGGAATCCAAATCCTAAAGCAGCCGAAGTCTCCGGCTCCCAAACAAGACTAGCATCGTTGAGCTGAAGTTTTTCCATCGATGCGCGCAGTTCTTCAAACTCAGTGGTATCGACCGGATAAATACCAGCGAACACCATAGGTTTAACATTCTCAAATCCCTTGATGGCCTCTCCTGGCCTAGCCACCTCCGTTATCGTGTCTCCAACTTTTACTTCGCTGGCAACCTTGATTCCTGAAATGAGGTAACCAACATTACCGGTTCCAATTTCACCGGCAGGCACCTTATCGAGTTTAAGCACACCAATCTCATCGGCATTGTACTCCATGCCGGTGTTCACAAATTTTACTTTATCATTTTTGCGGATCACACCATTGAACACCCTGAAATACACTTCGATTCCTCTGAAGGAGTTAAAGACTGAATCGAAAATCATCGCTTGCAACGGTGCATTGCTATTACCTTTTGGCGGTGGTATTCGGTTGATGACCGCTTCAAGGATTTCCCTGATGCCCACGCCTTCTTTAGCACTGGCTTTGATCACCGATTCGCGTGGACAGCCAATAAGATCTACGATCTGATCGGTTACCTCCTCTGGCATTGCAGCTGGAAGGTCGATCTTATTCAGTACCGGGATAATCTCCAGGTTGTGTTCGAGCGCCAAATACAAGTTTGAGATCGTTTGGGCCTCAATGCCCTGCGCAGCATCCACCACCAGCAACGCACCTTCGCAGGCAGCAATGGATCTGGATACTTCATAACTGAAATCAACGTGGCCAGGGGTGTCGATCAGGTTCAAAACGTATTCTTTTCCCCCAAAAGAATAGTTCATCTGTATGGCGTGCGCTTTGATCGTGATGCCTTTTTCGCGCTCCAGATCCATGTTGTCCAGAACCTGAGCCATCATCTGGCGCTGGGTTAGCGTGCCAGTGAATTCCAAAAGGCGATCAGCAAGCGTACTTTTCCCGTGATCGATGTGGGCGATGATGCAGAAATTCCTGATGTTTTGCATTTCCTTCATTAAATCCCGGGTAAAGAGGCTGCAAAAGTAAAAAATCTAAGCAGAAATGGGCCCTGAATTGCCTCAATCCGGGCGGGAAGATTTTCACTTCAAGGCCATAATTGACCTATATTTGCGCCCGTAATTTTTAATCAAACAGATCAGATTCAACAATTAAAATAAAATGGGAAAAGCAATCGAATTAAACGAAGGCAATTTTGATCAGATCATCAACAGTGAAAAGCCTGTGCTGGTAGATTTCTGGGCCGAATGGTGCGGTCCCTGCAAAATGATCGGACCGGTGGTGGAAGAGCTTGCTGGTGACTACGAAGGAAAAGCGGTTATCGCTAAAGTTAATGTGGACGAGAATCCGAATGTAACAGCCCGGTTTGGTGTTAGAAGCATCCCAACCCTACTCGTATTTAAAGGTGGTAAGGTGGTTGATAAACAAATAGGCGCTGTCCCCAAGAATGTGCTCGCTCAAAAACTAGAAGCACAAGTAGCCTGATTTTTCAGATAACTTTCAATCTTTTAGAAATGATCCCGCATAACCTGCGGGATTTTTTTATTCCGCTTTTTCAAGCGAGCGCTGCACACGCTCAACGATCTGCAAAACCGCTGGACACACCAACGTATTTTTCAACGTTAAGTCCATGATTTGCGTGATTTTTTTTCGATCGGTATGTGGATACTCCCGGCAAGCCTTTGGTCGATCGTGATAAACAGAGCAATAATTTTCTGCATCTAAAAAAGGGCAAGGAGATGATTTCAAAACATAATCGCCATCCTCATCAATGCGTAGGTACTTATCAATGAATAGCCCTGGCTTCATTCGGAGCGCCTTGGCCACCCTTTCAATATCAGTCTGATAGAAGATGGGGCTGGTGGTCTTGCAACAATTGGCACACTGGAGGCAATCGGTTTCGCTGAAGACCTGCTCATGGGCATCATGGAAAAGATCGTCGATCCTCCGGCCATCTTCCTTTACCAACCTGGTTAGGAAAATTTTGTTGATCTTTTTACGATCAGCTGCCTTTTTCCTGAATGCATCCAGATCAATCATTTCTGACAAACCCATCAGGCATTAATTTTTTCCTCCAACTCCATCCAACGAAGCGTTTTCTCCTCAATCTGTCGGTTCAGCTCCTGCAAGCTTTTTCCGAGTTCAGTGAGTCGCTCATGGCTGTTGATGCCGCTGTTAAGCTCTGAGGTCTGAGCCTTCACCTTTGCCTCTAAAGCAGCAATCTCAGATTGAATTGTCTCGTACTCCTTTTTCTCATTGAAAGAAATCTTGTTTTTGGATTTCGACTGATCCGCAGCGACCTCCACAACCGGTTCATTTTTTTCATCCACCGGACCCTGCTCCTGTTCCTGCTCTCTCCATTCACGGTAATCGGAATAATTGCCATTGAAGAGTCGGATCTGTCCGTCGCCCTCAAAAACAAACAATTGATCCACCAACTGATCCATGAAATATCGGTCATGGGAAACAAGCAGCAGGCATCCGGAAAACTTTTCTAAAAAGTCCTCCAATACATTTAGCGTATCAATATCAAAGTCATTGGTGGGCTCATCCAGGATGAGAAAGTTCGGATTCAAAATTAAAGTCTTGAGCAACTGAATTCGTTTCTTTTCACCGCCACTCAATTTTTCAATGTAGGTGTATTGCTTTTCTGGAGGGAAGAGAAATTGATCCAGAAATTTAGAAGCTGAAATTTGAGAACCGTCAGAAAGTGTAATGAACTCAGCGATCTCCTTCACCTCCTCAATTAATCGGTGGTCGGGACGAAGGTTGGTCGCCTCCTGGGTGAAGTATCCGAATTTGGTGGTCAGTCCGGGAATAATTTCACCTGAATCAGGTTTCACTTTTCCGGTGAGCAGGTTAAGGAAAGTAGACTTGCCAATTCCATTACGCCCAACAATACCGATACGGTCGTGCTTTTTAAAAACATAAGAAAAATCACGGACGGCACAGAGAGCACCAAAAGACTTGTTAACATGATTCAGCTCCAGAATCTTTCCCCCTTGCCGAGCCTCCTTTACATCCAATTCCAGTCTATCCTTCCGCACCGTCTGCCCGGCCTTGGCCTGCAGTTCATAAAAAGCATCGATACGGTATTTCGCTTTGGTACCTCTTGCTTTGGGTTGACGGCGCATCCAATCAAGCTCCTTCTTCAATAGATTTTTTGCTTTGGCCACCTCAGACCGAACCATTTCCTCGCGTGCCGACTTCTTCTCCAGAAAATAGGCGTAATCGCCTTTGTAGCGGTAAAGTTTACCGCGATCCAACTCAAGGATTTCATTGGCAACCCGATCCAAAAAATACCGGTCGTGGGTAACCATGAGCAATGTTATTTCCTTCCCCGATAAATAGTTTTCCATCCACTCGATAGCCTCCAAATCAAGGTGGTTGGTGGGTTCATCAAGAATCAAAAGGTCAGGACCGGCAATAAGTACTTGCGCAATAAATACCCTTTTTCGCTGACCACCAGAGAGCTGACCGAAGGTCCGATCTAAATCCTCCAAACCAAGTTTTCCCGTAATTTCCTGAACGCGTGCATCAAAGTCCCATGCCTGTAGTTCATCCATCCGCTCGAGAGAGGCTTGCATGCGCTCGCCGGAGATGTCAGGATGATGCAGACAAAACTCATATTCCCTTACCGCAGCAGCGAGTGGATTACTTTCTGCAAAAAGCAAGTCAGCAATGGTGCGATCATCTGGCACGGTAGGCTGTTGGGTAAGATGCGCAAGTCGAATGCCATCACGAAGAACAACGGTGCCACTATCACTGGTCAGCTCTCCGGTGAGTATTCGTAGCAGTGTAGACTTTCCTGCTCCATTCTCTCCTACCAGGGCAAGTTTTTCACCCTTACTAATTCCAATACTCAGCTCTTTAAAAAGCCAACGGTCCTGAAAGACCTTTCCAATGTTTTCTGCTGAAAGAAGGTTCATACACTATTTAAACGGGCGACAAAGGTAAGCCCAACCCGGCTGTAAACGATGTGTAATTGGTGCTATGGCATAAGAATTGCGACTGAGGGGCAAAAATGAGTCACAATTCAATTATTTTCGGGCACGTGAAGATCAGTGTCACCGTTCCAATCAAATTAAAATTCAATTCCATGAGCAACAGCCGAATAAAAACTTCCCTGTTCCTTTTTATTTCTCTCACTTTTCTGGGCACATCGTGCATCGTTTCCAAGAAGAAGTACGAAGACCTCCTGGCACAGAAAATTAGGACCGAAAGCGAGTTGATGGACCGCACCAATAAACTGAATGAATCAGAAGGTGCTAACCGAGACCTGGACGCAAAAGTTAAGTCCCTGATGCAGGATACCGCAAGGCTATCCACCCGGGTTACCAGCTTTCAGGAAAAACTTAGTCTGCTTCAAAAAGATTATGACCAATTGAATGGCAATTACCGAAACCTTTTGAACAGCAGCGGAAAACTAAACCGCGATCTGGGACAACAAAGAGAACAGCTGCTGGCCATCCAGGATAACCTCGACAAAACCCGTCGAACCAATGACTCGCTAAGCAGCAGTCTTGCAGAGCGTGAAAAGAAGGTAAGGGAGCTGGAACAAATTCTTTCCGAAAAAGACAAGGCCGTTAGAAACCTGAAAGACCAGATTACCAATGCACTTCTATCCTTCAAAGAAAGTGACCTGACCGTCCAGGTAAAAAATGGAAAAGTTTACGTTTCACTTTCAGAACAACTTTTATTTCAAACGGCCTCTACCCAGGTGGACGCCAAAGGAGTGAGTGCGCTACAGCAATTGGCCAAGGCTTTAAAGGATCAAAAAGGAATTCACATTATGGTCGAAGGTCATACCGACAACGTACCATTCTCGCGAGCGCTTCCAAACATGGAAGACAATTGGGATCTGAGTGTATTGCGGGCTACCTCCATCACCAGAATACTCACCAAAAACGGCGTTAACCCGTCCCACATCACCGCCTCCGGTAAAGGAGAATTTAGTCCGTTGGTGCCCAATGCCAATAAGGAGAACCAGCAAAAAAACAGAAGAACAGAAATCATCATTACACCCAATCTGGATGAGCTGTTCAAAATACTGGAAGCCAACTAGTCTCTCCCCTTCTACTGATTTCTTTAACTACTCTACCTGAAAACACTATGTCCATGAAAAAAATATCTGCACTAATTCTTTCGTTTGCAATTGTTTTTGGAGCCTTCGCTCAGAAGAAAGGAAGTGCGCCCGCTGAAACGCCAAAACCTGCCCAATCGCCCATCGAATCCAAGGTGGCAGGGTTGAAGAAATACCCGGGTTACATTGAATTTTACTACGATGAAAAACAGGATAAAATATTTTTCCTCATCGATAAGTTCGATACTGAGCTGCTTCATATTGAATCACTCACTGCCGGCGTAGGATCCAATGATATTGGACTGGACCGCAACCAGCTTGGTAAGGAGCGGGTGGTTAAGTTTGACCGCCGTGGACCAAAAGTGCTTTTGACGGAACTGAATTATGGATACCGTGCACTGAGCAACGACGAGCCGGAAAGAAGGGCCGTCGCAGAAGCCTTTGCACAATCGGTGCTCTGGGGATTTAATGTGGTCGCAGAAGAAAATGGAAAGGTTCTGGTAGATGCCACGGATTTTCTACTTCAGGATGTACACGATGTAGCCGGTAGGTTACGGTCGACCCAGCAAGGAAATTATACACTGGATAAGTCAAGGAGCGCACTCTATCTTCCTAGAACCAAAAATTTCCCTAACAATTCTGAGTTCGAAGCTACGCTCACCTTCACGGGCAACCCACAAGGAAACTACATCACTACCGTTGCGCCAACGGCGTCCAGCGTAACCGTGCGCGAGCACCAGTCTTTTGTGCAACTGCCGGATGCTGACTATAAACCGAGAAAATTTGATCCGAGGGCAGGCTATTCACCAGGTATCTCCTATTTCGATTACGCCACGCCCATCAGTGAACCCATTCAAAAGATGTTTATCTCAAGGCATCGCTTAAAAAAGAAAGATCCAAATGCTGCTAAAAGCGAGCCGGTAAAACCAATCATCTATTATATGGATCCGGGTGCCCCGGAACCTATTCGCTCAGCGTTAATGGAAGGAGCACGCTGGTGGAACCAGGCTTTTGAAGCCGCTGGATACATCAATGCCTTCAGGGTTGAAGTGCTGCCAGCAGATGCTGATCCCATGGACATTCGTTACAACATGATCAACTGGGTTCACCGCAGTACGCGAGGATGGTCCTATGGCTCTTCGGTTATGGATCCCAGAACGGGTGAAATTATTAAAGGCCATGTAGCCCTAGGAAGTTTACGCGTCCGACAGGATTTTTTGATTGCAGAGGGTCTGCTGGCACCGTACGAAGATGGAAAACCTGTAAACAAGGCCATGGAGACGATGGCACTTTCAAGACTCAGCCAACTTGCTGCACATGAAGTAGGGCATACCCTGGGTCTGTCCCATGCCTACTCATCATCCTCTGAAAATCTTGCATCGGTAATGGATTATCCTCACCCCGTTGCAAATCTTATCAATGGAAAAGTAGACCTCAGCCAGGCCTATGACGACAAAATCGGAGCATTCGACAAATTTGCCATCACCTTTGGCTATCAGGATTTTCCCTCAGGAACAGAGGAGGGCAAGGCACTGAATGAAATCGTTCAAAGCTCTTTGAAAGCAGGACTGACTTTTTTATCCGATCAGGACGGAAGACCACAAGGAAGTGCGCATCCTTATACACACCTGTGGGATAACGGACGCGACGCTGCCGATGAATTAAACCGGATGATGGAGATTCGAACCATTGTCCTTAAAAACTTTGGTGAAAAAAATATTAAACCGGGCACTCCCATGGCGCTGCAGGAGGAGGTTTTAGTACCCATGTACTTTATGCACCGCTATCAGGTTGAAGCTGCCAGTAAAGTGGTTGGCGGATTGAATTATCGATATGCCTTGCGTGGCGATGGTCAGCCGGTTACCGAACTGATCGACCCGAAGATTCAACAAAAGGCACTCGATGCCTTGTTGAATACCGTCACGGTTGAATCCCTTGGATTACAAGAGACGCTGATCAAAAATATTCCTCCTCGTCCGCTAGGCTATGTTCGCCACCGAGAGTTGGTTAAACTTAAAACTGAGATGACCTTCGATCCCATGTCCGTTGCTGAAACAGGAGCAGACCTGACCTATAGCATGTTGTTGTATCCGGCGCGCGCCAACCGATTGTTTGAACACCACCTGCGCCAGAAGGATCAGCCTTCTTTGGAATGGGTGTTGGACAGGGTGATCGCACAGGCATTTAAGTCCGGCAATGCCTCTGGCTATGACGGTGGAGTTCAAATGAACATTGCCTCAGCTGCTTTGATGAACCTGGCCAAGCTGGCGCTCAACAAGGAAGCGTCGGCCCCAGTTCGGGGAATAGTTTTGAACAGGCTTAACCTATTAAAGCAATGGATTCAGAAAGCACTTCCCACCCAAACCGATGAGTCCTGGAAAGGGTTTTATACGTATTGCCTTCATTTGATGGATCGGATGAAAGAAGCGCCTGAAGAATTTAAGGTAGAGCCTGCCTTACCTGCCCCTCCTGGACAACCGATTGGTGATGAAGATTGGATGTGTGCCATCCGATGATGAGTAGAATTTGACGGGAAATGAAACTTTGCACATATTTGTCGCCCTTAAAAACAGAGGATGATCAAATGCCCGAATGGCGGAACTGGTAGACGCGCTAGACTCAAAATCTAGTGGTGGCAACACTGTGCCGGTTCGATTCCGGCTTCGGGTACATTTTATCATAACTCAAAAGTTATAACCATCAAAAAAGGCTGCCCCGTTTGGGACAGCCTTTTTCTTTTAAGATCAAATTAAATCAGCCGGATCAATCATTGAATTGCAAGGCATTGATCTGCTTTTGTTTTACGAGGTCATTAAACCGAGGCACCTGCTCGTCAAAAATCTTTTTCAAAGCCCCAAGCTGACCATCAATCTGTCCGACAATCTCCTTATAAACCGCGATGGTCTGTTCATTAGGCCTGAAATCAGAAGCACTTGCTTCGCTGTTAAGTGCTGCAAGCTTATTGTTTAATCGCACTGGAAAATTCAGCGGATCCTGTCCACTACGATTTTTAGTCTGATAAAGTGCCTCTTCCACCTTCTTCATTTCATCCAGCATTGACTTGGCCAGGTCCGTAATTTCCTTCATATCGGCCTTTCCCCGCATAGGCTCGGTAACCTTATTAACCTGCTCACGGGCTGTCCTGATTTTTTTGATGGCCTGATGGGTCTCGGTCAACTTATCACGGACCGACATCAAAAAATCAAACTGTGCACGAATGTCCGCGTCCGAACCACTGGTCCGTGGGTCTTTCAAAAGCTCGAATTCCTTTTCATCGGTTTTTCCATTAACCGTAAGTTTTACCTTATAAGTACCAGGCAGTGCACGAGGTCCGGTCAGGCCACCAGCCCAGAGAATCAATCCATCAAAACCTTCCGCATCCGGATAGCGCATGTTCCAAACAAAGCGATTCATACCAGGCTTGACCTTCGGCAGCTGCTCCTCCTTAGATTTTCTGTCAGGCTTCATAGCATATTTTTTTATGAGCTTTCCACCCTTATCAAAAATTTCCAAAGAAGCTGAAATCTTTGTGGTGTCCTTCACATAGTAATGGACCATCACACCGCCTGGATGATTTTTCCCTTCAGTTTTTGAAGCCCTGCCCCAGCTGAAACCTGCTCCCATTCGGTAACTGGGCATTGGTTTGTATAAATGCACGTCACTTTTCGCAACACCCTCAGCAAGCTGATGAAGCGGGGTGAGATCGTCGATAAGCCAGAAGCTTCTGCCCTGCGTTGCTGCAATAAGGTTGTCATTTTTTATGGTCAGATCAGTAATAGGAACAACGGGCAGATTTAACTGAAAAGGCTTCCAGCTGTTTCCATCATCAAAAGAAATGTACATACCCGACTCCGTTCCGGCATAAAGTAACCCTGCACGTTTAGGATCGGCGCGCAACACGCGGGTAAAATGTCCTGCATCGATTCCATCAGTGATTTTGGTCCAGGTGGAACCATAATCCTTTGACTTGTACAGATAAGGCTGATAATCGCCCAACTTGTAGCGCGTTGCTGCAACGTATAGCCCCCCTTTTACAAATGGATCAAATTCAACACTGTTGAACATACTCCAATCCGGAAGCGGAGGAGTAATTTTCTTCCATTCTTTACCACCATCGCGAGTGATGTGCAGCAAACCATCATCACTTCCCGCAACAATCAAGTCTTTTTCAAACGGTGATTCGGCTGCAGCAAATATGGTGCAGTAGTATTCAACAGAAGTATTGTCTTTGGTTATGGGGCCGCCCGAGGAACCCATCTTTGACGGATCATTTCGTGTGAGATCCGGGCTAATGATCTCCCAGCTCTCTCCTCCATTATAGGTCACATGCAAATTCTGAGACGCTGCATAAAACTTCTTAGGGTTGTGGGGCGAGAAGAAAATCGGAAAATTCCACTGAAAGCGGTACTTCGCTCCTTCCGCACCATGACCCATTGGGAGATCAGGCCAAGGGTTGATTCTTCTGCTTTCATTGGTTCGGTGGTTCTGAGACTCCAGGTATCCATCGTAACTGCCGCCATAAACGATATCCTCATTCAGCGGATCTACCGCGAGGTGACCACTCTCTCCGCCTGCAGTGGTTTCCCAATCCTGCAAACCAATAGAGAATCCATCGGTACGGTGCAAAACACGTAGGGTAGTGTTATCCTGCTGCGCCCCATATATGCGGTAAGGAAAACTGTTATCGGTTACCACACGATAAAACTGCGCGGTGGGTTGATTCATGTAGGTTGACCAATTTTCACCTCCATCAAAACTCACTTGCCCTCCACCATCATCAGCAATAATCATCCGCTGATTGTCCTCCGGCGCAATCCACAGGTCATGATGATCACCGTGTTGTGCATTGAAACTTTGGAAAGATTTTCCGCCGTCTTTGGAGCGGTGGTAAGAAACATTCATCACGTAGACCATATCCACATCCTTCGTATCAGCAAAAATTTTGCTGTAGTACCACGCACGCTGACGGAGATTCCGGTCATCATTCATTTTTTTCCAGGTCGCACCAGCATCATCGGATCGGTAAACGCCACCACTTTCATTTTCAATGATAGAATAAACCCTGTCTGAATTGACCGGCGAGACAGACACACCAACGATACCCCAGGTACCTTTGGGCATACCAGGGTTGGCTGACAGATTCACCCAGGTGTCTCCACCATCGACAGATTTATACAAAGCAGAACCTTCGCCACCACTCTCAAGGCTGTAGGGGGTACGACGAATCCGCCAGGTGGATGCGTATAAAATCCGTGGGTTGTTGGGATCCATGCAGAGGTCTACAGCACCTGCGTCTGTATTGGCAAACAAAATCCTTTCCCAATTTTTACCACCATCCTTGGATCGGTAAACACCACGCTCCTGCGATGACTTAAATAAGTCACCAAGCACAGCCGCATACACCACATCAGGATTTTTGGGATGGATTTGGATTTTCGGAATGTGGCGGGATTCTTTCAATCCAATGCTGGTCCAGGTTTTTCCCGCATCGGTGGACTTCCACATACCATAACCATAGGAAACGTTACCACGGACAGTGGCCTCACCACCTCCGACATAAATCACATTGTTATCCCAGGTGCTAACTGCAACAGAGCCGATGGAGCCACCAAAGGAGCCATCGGAGATATTTTCCCATGTGTTGCCACCGTCGGTTGTTCTCCATACACCACCACCGGTTGAACCAAAGTAATAGAGGTTGGGTTTACCAGGAACACCGGTAACTGCAGCAGATCTGCCACCACGAAAGGGACCAATGGATCTCCATTCGAGGGCATTGTAAAGTTTTTCATCGAAAGTAAGGGTAGGCTTAGATGCCTGTGCCTGTTTTTTCTGTGCCTGCGCAACGAAGAGCAACATCAGGCAGGCGGTTAGTAGTAAAAGTTTTTTCATTGGGATGAATGTTTTGGAACCCCGATAATAACGCAAAGGGAGATTAAAATCGAATAAAATTATCCGGATGGAAAAGTTGAAAATGACCAAATCACCTTGGTAAATGGCCTTGTTGGACTAAATTTGACAGAATACCCCAAACCCATGGAAAGAGAAGATCTGAAAAAACTGCTCAGTGTACCGGTCATTGTCGCTGCGCTTGGCTACTTCGTTGATATTTATGATTTGCTCTTGTTCGGAATTGTTCGGAAACCCAGTTTAATCGGGCTAGGGTTTGAGGACAATGATCAGCTTACCATCATGGGAGAACACTTGTTGCAAGTACAGATGGGTGGACTTTTGGTGGGAGGAATTATCTGGGGAATCCTTGGGGACAAGCGGGGTCGACTTTCGGTTTTGTTCGGATCAATTTTACTGTATTCACTGGCCAACATTGCCAATGGCATGGTCACGAATGTTACGCAGTACGCCATCCTTCGGTTTATTGCCGGAATTGGGCTGGCGGGAGAACTTGGTGCAGGGATTACCCTCGTGTCTGAAATATTACCGACACGATTACGCGGCTATGGCACTTCACTGATTGCTGCGGTCGGAGTGCTTGGAGCGGTGGTGGCCAATCTGGTGGTCAAGGAGTTTGATTGGCGCGTTGCTTATTATATAGGTGGAGGACTTGGCTTGTGCTTATTGATTGCCAGAGTGAGTGTTTTTGAGTCGGGCATTTTCCTGAAGTTGCGTGAACATGAAAAGCAGGTTTCACGCGGTGATTTCTTCATGTTGTTTAATGATAGATCAAGATTTTTAAGATTCATGGGTTGTATTCTTATAGGACTGCCCTTGTGGTATGGCATCGGGATACTCGTGACCTTCTCACCGGAGTTTGCGCGTGAACTGGGTATTGTCGGAAAAATAGCAGCTGGAGACTCGATCATGTACAGTTATCTGGGGCTGACTTTTGGCGGCACCTTAGCGGGTGTGATCAGCCAGCGCCTGGAGAGTAGAAAAAAGACCGTTACCCTTTTTGTGTTGCTGATGTTGCTGGGGATTCTGATTTATCTGTATCAGCCATCGGATTCGCCAACGGTATTTTACGCTACTACTTTCTTCTTAGGTATTGGATTCGGGTATTGGGCGATTTTTGTGACGGTTGCTGCCGAGCAATTTGGAACCAACCTCCGAAGTACGGTGGCCACGACGACACCAAATTTTATTCGGGGAACTGTTATTCCACTCACCCTTTTGTTTAATTATTTCAGAAACGATCTTGGAATGGGCTGGATCACGGGAGCAATGGTCATCGGCGTGATGACGGTTGTGGTTGCTTTGGCGTCTTTACGACTCATCCACGAAACCTTCCACCGGGATTTGAATTTTGTGGAGGAGTGAGGTCAGAGGTTTCCTTTGTTTAGCTCCTCTATGGCATGATTTGCCGCGCGCGCGGTAAGTGCCATATAAAGAATGGAAGGACTTTGATTACCGGTACTGGTCATACAGGCACCATCCGTTACAAAAACATTTTTACAGGCATGCAACTGATTCCAGCTGTTGAGCATTGAGTTTTCGGGTCGAGTACCCATTCGGCATCCACCCATTTCGTGGATATCCAGTCCAGGTGCCTGACCGGTATCGTAAACACTGATTTCAGTACAACCAGCGGCACTGAGCATCTGCTGAGATTGCTCAGTAAAATCCCGAATCATACGCTCATCATTTTGATCATAATCCACCTCCGTCTCAAGCAGAGGAATACCCCAGCGGTCATTTTCAGCTTTACTTAGCCGAACCTGATTGGACTCCTTGGGTATGGTCTCTCCCTGCATGTACATATATATCTGCCATGGACCAGGTAATACCGCTGCTTCTTTTAAATCAGCTCCGCACTTTTGCTCCATAACCTTCAAATCACCCTTCTGCCGGTAGGCTCCGGTAAACGTGGTGAATCCGCCCACATAATCCATTTCCTGTTTTCCAAGATTTCGGTAATTGGCAATGATGGGTTCTGACGGATTTCTGCCGGTATAATATTTGTCGTTGAAATGATCCAAGATACCTGCAGCACCTGCGCGGTAATTGTGGAAGGCAATGTATTTTCCCAAAAACCCATGGTCATTTCCCAGTCCATCGGGAAACCTCGCTGAGGTTGAGTTTAGGAGAACAAGATTCGTGTTTAGCGCTGACGCATTTAGAAAGAGAATACGAGAATAATACTCATGAACGGATCCCGTGCCCGAATCAATTACCCGAACACCGGTTACTTTTCCCTTGGCATGATCGTAGATCAAAGAATGAACAACACTATCTGGACGAATGGTCAGGTTTCCGGTTCGCTCCGCCCACGGAAGAGTCGAAGAAACAGAACTAAAATATCCACCGAACGGACAGCCACGCATGCAAAGATTCCGGGCCTGGCATTTTCCACGGCCTTGATGCAAATGAAGCTCCGTAGGCTGCGTCAGATGAGCCCAGCGGGCATGAACCATATGGCGATTAAATTTTTTTCTGATGGTCTGACTCAAGTGGTCTTCAGCACAATTGAATTGAAAGGGAGGAAGAAATTCACCATCAGGCATGGAATCCAGACCATCGTTTGTGCCACACACACCGATAAATTTTTCGACATGGGAATACCACGGTGCGATATCGTCATAACCAATCGGCCAATTCATCCCATATCCTTGCCGCTCAGGTGCAGTGAATTCGTATTTACTCCAACGCTGGCATGCTCGTCCCCAGGTAAGCGATTTTCCTCCAACCTGATAACCTCGGATCCAGTCAAACGGTTTTTTTTGAATGTAGGGATGATCGGCGTCCTGAATAAAGAAATGTTTAGTGTCCTCTCCATATCCGGCAGCTTTACTGATGAGTGGATTTTTGCGGAGCGTCTCTGCATCCACGCGCCCACGATGCTCAAGTTCCCAGGGATGCTTTGTAGCGGTTGGATAGTCTTTGATGTGCTCCACCATTCGGCCCCGCTCGAGCACCAGCGTTTTTAAACCCTTTTCGCACAGCTCTTTAGCAGCCCATCCACCGGAAATTCCCGAACCAATGACGATTGCGTCGTAGGTATTTTTATTCTCGGCATCGATGTTGAAATATGTTGATTTTGAAATAGGCATTACGAACTTATTTAGAGCGAGTCATTTCATTGTAAGCAACAAAGTTTATAAAAAACCCAATCTTTATTTGACTGCTTTTTTTGGACCTTATCTGTTCCGTGTCAGGTCTTATGTTCCGTGTCAGGTCTTATGACCTGACACATTTGCCCACGCGACACGCAACCTCGGCATTACATCAAAAGATGAGCATGAAATCATGTCGGGTGAAAACACCCGACATGGAATGCGTATGACATTGAAAGACAAGAATGAAATTGATTTTAAGTAACAACCTCCGACATTTCGCGGACGATAAAAAAATAGAACCTTAAGCTAAAAGCGTAACCACTTATTCCGTTTCATGCCTTATGTTCCGTGTCAGGTCTTTTGTTCCGTGTCAGGTCTTTTGTTCCGTGTCAGGTCTTATGACCTGACACATTTGCTGACACATTTACCCGCGCGACATGATGTGGGCTACAAACAAAAAAGCCCGTCATCTTTCGACAACGGGCTTTCTGATTAAATAAGGCGACG
>VGMW01000005.1 GCA_016866235.1 Bacteroidota bacterium | reverse complement strand
CCCCCAAGTTACCCCCCAAGTCACCCCCCAAGTCCAAATGCTTCTTGTTGCCATGACCGAAGAATTATCACGAGCAGAAATTCAAAGAAGATTAAAGCTGATTGATAAAAGGAATTTTTTAAAAAATTATCTTCTTCCTGCGTTAAACCTGGGTTTGATTGAAATGACCGTTCCTGAAAAACCAAAAAGCAGCAGACAACGATATCGCCTTACCACCTTAGGCGCAGAATTTAAACGAAACAATTGATTGAATTCAGACAAATTAAATTCACCACATCACAAAATTTCCTAAAAAATTTCGCAGCATTGAAGACTTGACTATGTACAACACATGGACAGGTTTAATGACAGGCCTGGTTGTATTTTTTTAGTCGATAATAATTGTAAGGAAGTGGGACTAAAAAACCCGCCAACATGGAAGGAATCAGCGCAAACCAATATCCTGCGGTATCAAATGCTGCCGCACCACCCGTAATCATAAAGTCAGTTGTGTTCATGGCAACCTCCATCGCCACCATAGACATGAAAGACATAGACATGGCTGTACGAAATGCATAAGTGATTTCCATTTTCTCCTTTCGGAACAGCAAAAAGGTTTCCAACGCAACGGACGTAATCAGACCAGAAATGGTAGCCAGCACCATCTGCAACGCCATGCCCAGACCAGGATAAAAGGCCTGGAGAAAAATAATCATTCCAAAATCACCTATGGAGCATCCGATCAAACAATTAAGCGTATTGAGTCCAGCCCTCTTCCATATCCCTGCATCGCCCCAAAACCCAAGGCCACCCGCTAAATGATACGCAGGATAAGGTTTGAGCGCTGAAGCAACTTCCTTTTCAGGAATACTCCTATCAGCCTGAAGCTCAACACTTCCTGAAACATGATCAACATTTGCCAGTGCAACCCCAGGAATTTTTTCCATTGCACGTTTCACAGTTCCGGCGCATCCTGAACAAGTCATGCCAACCACGGTAAAAACGGAAGTGCGCTGAGACATCCTGATGCTTTGTTGTAAATGAACACGCAAAAATAATCAGACACGACCTTCCGCCACAACCTATTTGGAACCGAAAGCAGTAATTGGTTAACTTTAATTTTGACCTAAACCCGCATGCAAACTGCCATCACCCCTTCCGGAAAAAAAGAACTCTGGTTTGTCATAACAGCCTCCAGCGTTGGAACGCTAATAGAATGGTACGATTTCTACCTCTTTGGAACATTGGCCACCATTTTATCTCAACAGTTTTTTCCGAAAGGAAATCCAACTGCCGCATTCCTGAGCACCCTCGCAACTTTTGCTGCGGGGTTCATTGTCAGGCCCTTCGGCGCTTTAGTATTTGGTCGGCTGGGTGATCTCGTAGGTAGGAAATACACTTTTTTGGTAACCCTAATTCTAATGGGCGGCAGCACGTTTGCCATCGGACTGATTCCAGGTTATGAGTCTATTGGAATTTTTGCACCGATCCTGGTGGTGTCCCTTCGCCTGGTCCAAGGATTGGCGTTGGGCGGAGAATATGGTGGCGCAGCAACCTACGTTGCTGAACACGCACCTGAATCCAAACGCGGCTACTACACCAGCTTCATTCAGACAACCGCAACCCTTGGACTATTCGTTTCCCTGGGCGTTATTTTGGCCGTAAGGGAATCGGTTGGGACTGAGGCTTTCTCTGAATGGGGCTGGAGGGTTCCCTTCCTGCTTTCCGCTCTGTTGGTTATTGTATCCATCTACATTCGGATGAAGATGCATGAATCTCCGCTCTTCAGTAAAATCAAAGCCGAAGGAAAAATATCAGCCAACCCACTCAAAGAAAGCTTCACAAAAAAGGAAAACCTGAAAATGGTTCTCCTGGCACTGCTGGGCGCTACAGCCGGCCAGGGCGTTGTTTGGTACACCGGGCAATTTTATGCGCTAACTTTTTTACAAAAAACCTGTGGACTCGAGCTTGCACAGAGCTACTATGTTATCGGTGCTGCACTGATTCTGGCCACTCCCCTGTTTATTGTTTTTGGTTCATGGTCAGATCGCGTTGGACGGAAATACATCATGCTCGCAGGAATGTTCCTTGCTGTTATCAGCTATCGACCCATCTACCAAAAAATGTATGACCTCGCTGATATCAACAACAAAACGGAGGTTACCGAGGAAAAATCAATCACCACCCAGTCTACAAAAAATGTGGATGGCACAGAGACCAGCGTCATCACCACCCTTCGGATATTCTCAGATGGCACTACAGAGCGACAGAAGGAAAAAATTACCACGGCAACACCTGGTTCAAATCAAGAGAACACGCAGAGCACTTCCGAAAAATCCAGAGAACTGAACCTGGGCAATGATGCATTCATCATGATGATAGTTCTGGTTTTCATTCAGGTGTTTTATGTAACCATGGTGTACGGACCCATTGCAGCCTTCCTAGTCGAATTGTTCCCTACACGAATCCGATATACGTCGATGTCTCTCCCTTACCACATTGGCAATGGAGTGTTTGGTGGACTTACCCCGTTTATTGCCACCTCACTGTATGAATCAAGCAAAACCACCGATCTACCCGGAGGCGATCCCTTTGCAGGACTCTGGTATCCAATTGCCGTAGCAGCAATCAGCCTGGTGATTGGTTCAATTTTCCTCAGCAATAAGAAAAAAGCGGAAGTTGATTAGCGGAAAACAATCATAACCGTTGTCTTGCACAACAACGCATTGCTCATTCCCGAATCCTGATGCAGACAACTAAGTTGCATGCCTGAATGAGGGGATGCAATAGTGTCGGGATTATTCAAAACCTGGAAAACTTCGTCAAAGCAGGAGCCTGAGGCTGAGCCTGCGATCAACCATCCTGATAAGATTATTTTTCCTGAAAAGGGAATCACTAAAAACCAGGTTATCGGTTATTACCAATCTGTTGGCCCCTTAATGATGCAGTGGATTAATGGTCAACTGCTCTCTTTGGTACGCTTTCCTAATGGATTGAACAGCCCAGGATTCTTTCAGAAAAACGCGCCTGCCAACGCGCCCAAATGGATCAAAACCAAACGTTGGGGCATTGAGGTTAAAAAAGATTATATGGTTGCCGACTCAACGCACACGCTTGAGTGGCTGGCCGGCATTGGTACGATTGAATTCCACATCCTTGGACTCAGACCTCCTGATTACAAAAAGCACTCACTGTTGTTCTTTGACCTGGATCCTCCTGCCTCCATGCAGTTTTCAGAAGTCCTTTCATTTTCTCAACTTTTTCATGAACACCTTCAATCGGAAGGCCTCAAAACTTTTATCAAAACTTCTGGTAAAAATGGAGTTCATCTGATTTGTCCTGTGAGTAAAAAACAAATTGCCCCGGACTTTGATTACGCAATGGGAATCACACAATCCTTTTTATCAAAAAATCCCGGGCTCGCCACTACAGAGCTGAGAAAAATAAAAAGAGGCCAGCGATTGTTTATTGATGTCTACCGAAATCATCCCGGTCAAACCCTTGTAGCACCGTTGAGTTTACGGGCAACACCAACCGCCAGCGTTTCCATGCCTTTGGATTGGAGTGAACTCAATACCGTAGAGAGCCCGGCAGAATTTAACCTGAGCTCAGTTTTGAAGTTATTGTCCGGTAAAAAATGGAAGCCCTGGAAAAACTTTGGTGTACAATAGTCTATCCCTGCTTAGGGATCGAGAAGTAGAAAGTAGTGCCCATATCAACCTGGCTATCGAACCAGATTTTACCACCCTGTCGCTCCGCAAATTCTTTACAAAGATTTAATCCAAGACCAGTGCCCTTTTCATTGGCTGTTCCCAGGGAAGTATAAGAGTTGTTCTTGGTGAAAAGAAGTTTCTGGACATCTGGTGGTATCCCCACCCCATTATCCTGCACACTAACCACCAGTTCCTTGCCACGCTCTTCAGCACCAATGAGCACCCTGCCACCGGATTCCGTGAACTTAACGGCATTTAAAATCAAGTTGCGCAAAATCATATTGGTCATGTTCTGGTCGCCATAAAACTGCGTTCCAGACTCCACCTGATTGATCAACTCCACATTTTTGTTGCTAAGGGTTTTGCTCAGTTTAATGTTTTCCTCCACCAACGAGCTTAGCTCCAGCTTTTCTTTCTTCAATGTCACCCTATCCATTTGAAGCAACGCCCAGTTCAAGAGATTCGTGATCAGATTTTTGGTGTGATTGAACTGTAACCTCAATTCACGGGTGAGCAACGGAAGTTCCTCAGCCGTAACACCATTTTTTTCCATCAAATTCAATACCCCTGAAAGGGAATTGATGGGTGAACGGAGGTCGTGAGAAATAATGGAGAAGAATTTATCCTTTACGCGATTGAGTTCCTCCAGTTCATCACTTCTGCGCTCGAGCTCTTTTCGCTGATTTTCCAACTGATCATTTGCCTGTCTTCTTCTGGAGTTGCTGCGGTAAAGCAAATACAGGAGAATTCCACCAACCCCCATGACCACAATGAGCAGATTTCTAATGAGCTGTTGTTTATCAAGCTCCGCATCTCTGAGTTGATTAATCTCATTCAAGGATGCAATTTCCCGGTCTTTGGATTCCTTGAGGAACTGCATCTGATACTTAAGCGTCTGATCTGGAATATCCTTATTATAAAGACTGTCTTTGATAAGCTCATACCGCTTATAATAAGACAAACCATCTTTAAAGTTTCCTTGACTTTCGGCCAGCGAAGCAAGCTGATCAAGACAGGTGATTTGGATAACCTTTGCACGGATTGCCGTAGCCAAATCAAGAGCCTGAAGGAAGTTTGCGGTTGCCGCAGCGGAATTTTTCTTCAAACGGAAAATTTTACCGTAACCGACCAAACACTTGGCCTGGATAAATTTGTTGCCCAAGGAACGACCCAATGACCTGGCTGAATCGTAGTATGACAACGCCTGATCCGGCTTGGCCATTTCGATGTACAATCTTCCTAAGTCAATAAAAATATCAGGCCGGACAACCTGTACATCCAAATCATAGGACAATTGCAATGCGCGCTTCAGTTTTTCAAGTGCTTCTTCATATTTACCCTGACGCATGGCCACATCACCCATTTCACGAAGGGTATACATCGGGCTCTGCACATCATTTAGAGCCGCACTCAATTCCTCTGCCCGATTAAAATATTCAATGGCCTGACGGTATTGCCCGAGCTCCTTGTGAACCCGACCAAAATTATGCGTGGCATATTCCGCATCAATTTCATTACTGGATTGAAGAGAGATTTCCATGGCCTTAGACAAATAATAGTACGCCAGGTTGTACTGACCCAGTTCAGTATAATTATCACCCATGTTGATGTAGGCCCTGGAAATAACCAATGAATCCTTCAATCGAGTTCCTAAGTCCAACTCCCGCTGACAAAAAGCTATCGATCCGGTGAAATCACCCAGGTAGCCAAGCGTCAATGACATGGCATGATTGCTTTTTATAGACGCCTCATCCGTTTTAACGCTATCAGAAAGCAAATACATCTGATTGGCAAAAAAAGATGCAATGGTCAGATCCGACTCACTGTACTTACGGTATAAACTATCGGCGACTTTAAATCGGGCTGTGGGTCCTTTGACTTTACCAAACGCCGCTTTTAAATCCTCCAAACTATCGTGATGGGCGTCTACGTTGACTCCAGCCAGAACCAGAACCATAATCAACCACACCAATGCTTTCAACTTATTCATTTAGATCAAAATTAACCTCCATAATCCTGTTAAAACCAAAGCCACCATGGCAGCAGGCGTCAGATATTTCCAACTTAATGAAATCATCTGGTTTATGCGAACCCTGGGGAAAGTCCAACGTACCCAGATTTGCAACATCACCAAAAACAATCCCTTGCCATACAACCAAAATACACCCCACACCGGACCGGTGGTCCAACGGTTTAAGGCAATGGATCCTAAATCAGGTAGCGGAGAATTCCATGAACCAAAAAATAAAATCACACTCAATAAACTGGTCAACAGCATCATCCCATATTCGGCCAACATGATCACGGCCCACGGGAAACCACTGTACTCAGTATGAAAACCAGCAACCAGTTCCGACTCGGCTTCGGGCAAATCAAACGGTGCACGATTGGATTCTGCCAGTGAACAAATGAAAAATATTATCCACACCGGAATCAGTACAGGCATTTTAAAAATGTTCCACACTGCAAATCCAGCGCCGCCATCAACCATTAAAGCTGGTATTCCCAAAAAATATCCCTGCTCCTGCGGGCCCTGCATTAAACTGATTTCATTCAGATCCATCGAGCCCGTGAACAGCACCACACACAATACGCACAAACCAAGCGGTATTTCATAGGAAATTATCTGAGCGACCGATCGAACAGCACCCAACGTGCTGTATTTGTTTCCTGAAGCATACCCTGCAGCAAGCACTCCGATGATTTCCACCGAAAGCACCGCGATCATGAAAAACAACGGAGATGAAATCCCTGCCCCTCCCCAACCCGGACCCACCGGCAAAACGGACATTCCCGCAAAGACGGATGCAAACAATATTACCGGTGCCAACCGGAACAAAATGGGATGGGCTGAAGCCGGAGCAATGTGCTCCTTGTGCAGCAATTTTAACAGGTCAGCAACGGACTGAAACAATCCCCACGGACCAGCTTCCATTGGCCCTAGCCTGTTCTGAATAAAGGCCGAAAGCTTTCGTTCCGCATACACAGCAAAAACCGTGTAGAACAACAAAAAGGGTAATATGAACCAGACGCTTGACATCCAATCTCAAAATTCACCAATCCTCGAATCAGATTCTGTGCGAAATCACCCCAAACAATACACGAAAAGTCACCATAACTTAATTGCCCATATAAGGCCAGAGCAGCACTTTCAAGCCTTTCATTGGTCAAAAAGCCATTTTGATTCCACCAAACCGTGTGTTTACTTGCGTGCGAAAAACTGAGTTTTAATATGATTCACCAGCTTTTAAAAGGTAAAAGAGGCATCATTTTCGGGGCATTGGATGAAAATTCCATCGCTTGGAAAACAGCCGTTAAAATTTTCGAGGAAGGCGCCACCTTCACCCTGACCAACGCTCCCATCGCCATGCGGATGGGTAAAATCAATGACCTGGCCAGTCAGTGCAACACCCAGGTGATTCCCGCAGATGCAACCTCGGAGCAGGATCTTCAGAATCTTTTCACCAAATCAATGGAAGTGCTGGGCGGCAAAATTGATTTCGTTTTACACTCTATTGGCATGAGTCCAAACGTAAGAAAGGATAAACCTTATGGCGATATCAACTACGAATGGTTTCTGAAAACACTGGACATCTCTGGTTTATCTTTTCATAAAGTTTTGCAAACCGCAGAAAAGCTCGACGCAATGAATGAGTGGGGATCGATTGTAGCACTCAGTTACATTGCTGCTCAAAGAACTTTCCCAGACTACTCTGATATGGCGCAAGCAAAAGCAGTACTGGAGTCAATTGCCAGAAGCTATGGTTACCGTTTTGCCAAACTGAAAAAAGTCAGGGTGAATACCATTTCACAATCACCTACGAAAACAACCGCAGGTGCAGGCATCACCGGATTCGATGTCTTTTACGACTACGCACAAATGATGTCGCCTCTGGGCAATGCAACTGCAGAAGATTGCGCCAACTACATCATCCTGATGTTCTCCGATTACAGCAGAATGGTTACCATGCAGAACCTGATGCACGATGGTGGATTCTCCAGTACCGGAATCACCGACGACCTGATCAACAG
Organism: Bacteroidota bacterium; assembly: GCA_016866235.1. GTDB lineage: Bacteria > Bacteroidota > Bacteroidia > Cytophagales > Cyclobacteriaceae > ELB16-189. Next base: position 206,282 of record VGMW01000005.1, on the reverse strand, counting down.
GCTTTCCAAGTAATCCGGAAATAGACCATGGTTGCCTTTCCCGGATGCAAGATCAATCTAGGTCTCCGGGTGCTCTCTAAAAGAGCTGATGGCTACCATGACTTAGAAACCTGCTTTTATCCAGTTGGCTGGACCGACGCCCTGGAAATTATTCCTGCAGAAAAATGGTCGCTTGAATTATCGGGCGCCGTATTTCCGGAAAATACCGTCAACATCTGCTTCAAGGCATGGGAGCTTATGCATCAGGAGTATAATGTTCCTGCTGTCGCTTGCTATTTGCACAAAGCCGTACCTCATGGCGCAGGACTGGGTGGCGGATCTGCAGATGGCGCCTCCATGTTGCGCCTGCTCAACCACCAGTTCAAGCTGAATCTCCCCGATCAAATCCTGGAGTCACTGGCGGCAAAACTTGGTAGTGACTGCCCTTTTTTTATTTCGCCCGTACCAAAGATCGCCACCGGACGAGGTGAGATTTTCAGTAGTATATCCCTTAGCCTAAGAGGTAAATTTATTGTCCTGGTCAAACCCGTTGAATCCATTTCCACTGCTGAAGCTTATCGCAATGTCCGGATGGAAAACCCCAAAAAACCACTGAAGGAAATTCTGGAGACCATTCCGGTTACTGAATGGAGAAATCACCTCACCAATGGATTTGAGGATCATGCCTTCAGAACCATTGAGGAACTTCCGCTCATCAGAGAGAAACTTTACGACCTCGGTGCAGCCTTTGCAGGCATGTCCGGTTCAGGGTCAGCATTGTTTGGCATTTTTGAATCGGAACCACCCGTCAAAAATGAATTTCACGCACAAACGGTTTGGTGCGGGAAACTCGATTAAGTTAATCGTTTCTTCAGCCAGGGATACAACAGGACTGCCACAAGAATCAAGGAAGTCCCAACATAAAAAGAAGTACCCATGACACTTCCTTCTCCCAAAAGAATCACAGCAAGGATTATCCCGTAAACCGGTTCCAGGTTAAGGGTGAGCTGAACGGTAAAAACGGACAACCGCTTCATTAAGTCCACCGACATGGTAAATGCAAAAACGGAACACAAGAGAGAAAGGATCAAAAGGTAAATCCAATCGGTTGGTGCAGGGATCATTTGAAGTTCACCGCCTTCTGCATAATAAGCCTGATAAAGAGGTAGCATGAGCACAACAAATACGAAAGCACCGACCATTTCATAAAAAGCAATGGCCACCGACGATATCCGTTTGACGAGTTTGGAATTCATGATTCCAAAAACCGCTGCCAGCAGTCCAGACAGGATGCTCAGAAGAAATCCGGTCATAAAATGAAACTCTGAACGGAAGATGATATAGAGCCCCGCCATAACCACCAACCCAAGAAATACCTCCAGTGCCCGCACCGGCTGTCGGTTCACCAATGGCTCCAGCAACGCAGCCCACAAGGAACAGGTTGCGAAACCCACCAGACTTAAGGAAGCCGTTGAAATCTGTCCCCCAACAAAAAAGGCCACCCAATGCAATCCAACAATCAGGCCGATGCCCAGCATACTGAGCAGATCCTTCCAGGTGTATTTTAAAACTGTTCCGGAAATCAGCGCCAGAACAAACAATCCCGCCGCAGCCATCCAGGTGCGATGGAAAAGCATTTCCGTAGCCGGTATGGTGATGAGCTTAGCCATAACAGCTGTGGTGCCCCACAAGAAAACAACAAAATGAAGTTTTAAATAATCGCGCAGCATCCTTTTTATCGGGGAACGTAGCGGTACATGAAGCCGGCTATTCCGGCAAATATGATGTTGGGAATCCAAGCCGCTAACAATGGCGATAGGTCACCGGCCTCTGCAAACGTTCGGCTAAGTATGAAGAACAGAATGAAAACAAACGAAAGAAAAAAGCCGAGCGCTATCTGAAATCCAGTCCCGCCCCTAGACTTTCTGGAAGATACGATCACGCCCATAAACACAAGAACGAAGGTGGTAAACGGAGAAGAAAAGCGGATGTGGAGCTCGGTCTGATAATTTTCAACACCGGTCAGTCCTCTGAATTTCATTTTGGCAATATGGCTTCTGAGTTCAGAAATGGTCATGCCATCGTACTGCCTCATTTCATTTTCAAAATCTTTCGGTGTTATGGCCAGAACCGTGTCAATCTCATTTCCAGTGGTGGTAAAAATATTTTTACCGGAAACTTCATTAAAAATGGCATCAACTTTTTTTAAGGTCCAGTTTCTGAGTATCCACTTCGACTGCACCGTGTCCCAGGTGATGTTGTCGGCCATCAACTTTTCGGTAAGTCGGTTATCGGTGAATTTCTCCAACGTAAACAGATAGCCGGTATTGGTCTGGTTGTTATAATTCTGAAGAAAGAGATAGACATCAGGTGAGAGCTGCATGTGTACATTTCTTCGGTCGTAGTAAAGTTTATTCTCAAAATATTTCAACTCAAAAATGACCCTGGATCGATTGGATTGCGGAATAATCCAGCCGTTGAGCACAAAACTTATTCCCGCAATAACTGAAGCCGCCAGAAAATACGGAACCAACAGCCTTCGGAAACTGATGCCACTGCTCAGCATGGCAATGATCTCTGAGTGTGCCGCTAGCCTTGAGGTCACAAAAACAACGCTGATAAAAACCGTAATGGGTGTCAGCAGGCCGGCAATCCAAGGAATAAAATCCCCATAGTAACTCAGAACCACCGGCAGCGACAGATTGTTCCGGGCAAACTTGTCCATCTTCTCGGTGACGTCAATAACCAAAATGATCGCAGTAAGCATCAGGACGACAAAAAGAAATGTCGACAGAACTTTTTTAAGAATGTAGCGATCCAGAATACGCATGTAGATCAGAGTCGGCGAGTAATGCGTTCAGTCATAGACTTTTTCCAATCTGAAAATGTCCCCTTAAGAATATGTTCGCGGGCAGTATCCACCAGCCAAAGGTAAAAAGTTAGGTTGTGGATTGAAGCAATTTGCGCGCCAAGGATTTCTTTGCTGATGATCAGGTGCCGAAGATAAGCCTTGCTGTGTTGTGTACTGACATAACCCCCGAGCGTGGAATCGATGGGGGAAAAATCATCCTTCCACTTTTCATTTCGGATGTTGATGATTCCATCAGTGGTGAAAAGCATACCATTTCTGGCATTACGGGTAGGCATTACACAGTCAAACATATCGACGCCCAGCGCAATGCATTCGAGGATATTTTCAGGTGTACCAACACCCATCAGATACCTTGGTTTTTCCTTTGGAAGTATTTCGCATACCAAACCCGTCATGGCATACATATCCTCATGGGGCTCCCCCACCGATAATCCTCCGATGGCATTGGCAAACTGATCCTGGTCCGAAATAAATTGCGCGGATTGCCTGCGCAGATCTGGGTAAACACTTCCCTGAACAATCGGAAGTAAGGCCTGTTGGTAGCCATACTTATTGGTGGTTTCAGAGAATCTTTTGATGCAGCGCTGAAGCCATTGGTGGGTAATTTTGAGAGATCGTGCAGCATAATCATAGTCGCACGGGTACGGAGTGCACTCGTCAAAGGCCATGATAAAATCAGCACCAATGGAACGCTGTAAATCCATCACCGACTCAGGTGTGAATACATGTGTACTGCCGTCGATGTGTGACCGGAACGTTACACCTTCCTCTGTAATCTTGCGGTTTTCAGACAAGGAGTATACCTGATAGCCTCCACTGTCGGTTAGGATTGGACCTGACCATCCGTTGAATCGATGAAGACCACCGGCCTTTACTAAAATTTCGGTACCAGGCCTAAGGTACAGATGGTAGGTGTTTCCTAAGATGATTCGCGCGTGTATGTCATGAACCAGTTCCCTTTGGTGGACAGCTTTCACTGATCCAGCGGTACCCACAGGCATAAACACCGGGGTAGCAATAGGGCCGTGATCGGTTTCGATAACCCCTGCCCTGGCATGGGTATTGCGATCGGTTGCCTCCAAACGGAAATTCATCGCGCAAAAGTAGGAAACTTCAATCCAGCAAATACAACAAGCTGCAGCTGGTTAGATCAATGATCATTTCTCGCTTGAGAAGGAAAAATTTTTTTATCAATGTGCGTTATTTAGGGGAAATCTCAGATAACAAAGCCACCAGCTCTTCAAAAGCGAGCAGATCTTCAATTTTATTTTTGGCCGGACCAATTTGAAATCGAAGTTGAGAAATCCGCACGGATACGTCCAGGAATTTATAATCCCCAACCGGCCTTTCGACTACCGATTTCAAATCTGAAATAGGAAAAGTAACATCGCGCATCACCCAATTTCCAGGCGACATAAATTTGACTTCAATGGTCTTTTCCTTGATGATTACCTCTGCGGGTGAATAAACCCTCGATGCCAATAAAATCACCATAGCCACTAAAGCACCTAAAAAAGAAAATATTACAACCCAAACCAACCACTCATCTTCTGGCTTAATCATCCTCAGAATAAAAATAAAAGGCACCACCAGCAAAGAAGGAAGGACCATGGCAGGGAACAGAAACTTCAATTTACCAGCCCTGACCAAAATTTTTTTCATAATGACCGGTATTACTTTCCGGGCAATCCTGGACTTTGAATTTAAATCACTTCCCGCTCCTTACCCATCGCCTCCAGCTTCATTTGTTTAGAGGCGTCTGCCCCCAAATAAATTTCGATTCGATGTTCAATAAAATAAATCAGAGGCGTGAGCAAAATGGCCATGGTGAACTTATAAGTATAGTTCATAATGCAAATGGCCAGTACCTTCTGCCACGACCAATTGTTGCCAAGGTAAAAGGCAATGAACAAAACAATAAAGCTGTCAACAAACTGACTCACCATGGTGGAGCCTGTCGCCCGCAGCCAAACATATTTCTCACCCGTAGATTTTTTTATCCGATGAAAAACAGTGACGTCCACCAGCTGACTAACCAGGAATGCAGACAGGCTTCCAAAAATAATCCACATGCCCTGACCAAATATCGCACTGAATGCACTTTGGAGATTAGGTACCCCTTCAGCCGCTCTGGAAGTCACCCACCAATCGGGAGGTGTAACACCCATCGCCACATAGAACATGATGAATGCATATGAAATCAATGCAACGGCCGTGTACGAAATTCTTCTTACCAGCTTTGGACCGTAGTATTCATTCACAATGTCTGTGATCACAAATTCCAATGGCCATAGCAGCACACCGCAGGTTAAAGCAAACGAAAGACCCGTTTCACCGAAGAGTGTAAAATTCACCGGATCAATTCCGATCAATGCCTCAAGGGAAAATATTTTCCCACCTATACACTCCGCAATAAGCGCGTTAGCGACAAAAAAACAGGCAATTATAGTATAGAGCCTGGCGGGTTTGTCTTTAATAATTTGATGAGACATTTGTTTGGGTTATGGGTTGTTCAAGGAATCACTTTATAATTTCATAAAAATAAACCTTGTGGCCATCAGAGGAGTTATTGGATAATGTAATGGACCTGGCGCCATCCCACCACTGATATTTTCCCTGAGAAAGAGAGACCTCCTTGCCATCCTTAATGGAAAGACCATCACCCTGCCAACAAACCATCATGGCCGGATTTCCATTGGAATCAATTTGCGCATGTTGAAAGGGGCCCAATTCCAGATTATAAATCCTTACCATCCCGTGCTCTGAAATAAATCGAAGGTCAGCATTCATCAACCGGGAACGCACCGGTTCATTTGACTTCCGCTTACCCAACAACTCAATATCAATGGCATGCAGTGGCACTGTACCCGTAGTCCATGCGCGGTGAACCTGTGGACCATTCTCATAACCAGCAAACCACGTTTGTCCAACAGCAGTTGAAAGCGGGTCTTTCCCCTGACCTAAAATTTGAGTTCCAATTTCAGACCGGGTTAAAAAAACAAAAATCGAAGGCAATGCGTGACGGTGATACAACGACGTGTCACCCGGTTTAATCCAGACATCAAGTAGCCGAACATACTTATTTTGAAAGACTGGCTTATGTCGTTGTTCATTTCGAACCTCCACAATCTGCTGAGCATTCAGTTGTAAAATAGAAACCAATAACAACCATAAAATTAGGATGCGCATTTATTAGGAGGATTTCTTTTCCAGGTATAGCAAAACAAGCAAGTAAGAAATAAGCAATGCAAAGGCAGTGGACTGAGCGTTCCATGTTTGTGACTGATACATAAGAAACCACTCACCGGCAATGGTGAGAAATCCAGTAAGCCAGAGTGTTGCCGCAAGGATGATCCCATTGGCGGCAGACTGCATGGACGAACTGAAATGCTGGTCGGAATCATTTCTTGAAGCAATCATTCTTGTAAATCCAATCCACATCAAACCTGCTGCAATTGTTTCAGTAGCAATAATCAATAAATAGACGGCTGATTGTAACCAGGGCATTTGAATGGATCGCCATAAATTTTTGGACCCTGAAAAAACATCACCCATCGATAAAACACCGCGCACGAATTGCTCGTTGGACGAATAATCGAAAATATTATTGAAGGCAATGAGTGTAAGATGAAACGCAACACCAGCAACCAGAATGATTTTTCTTAATCGCATGGATGTTTATCGATCGTTTCTGAATTCACGGTAAGAGTCTACGTTTTCTGCTGTGATGATATCCAGTGGAAACAAGCGTTTTGATGGTACCGATTTTCTCAAAATCAGATGACTCAACAAATCATTCAGCGCCATGGCTGCCATCTGACCAGGATTTTGGTTGATGAGGTAATTCATAAATCCATTTTTTTAATCCTTTGACGTTAGCCTCCAACATGTCGTAACCTACCGTAACAAGATCTTTCCTGCCCAGATCCTGAAGGAGCTCGGCAACAACCGATGTACCATTGGAGGTACTGATGTATAAGGAGCCAATGGATGAATCACTTAACAATTGACTCAGTTTTTCAGGATCACTTTCTGCTCGGATAAAAATGCTTTCAAAGTTTAAACCCTTCTTTAAAGCAAGCGAGGCGAATCCATCTACTTTTTCCTGAAGGTAGATGGCAGCGCTTACTGGTTCGTCAAGGTGAAGGATAACGCAGCGCTTTTTTGCTGAGCCGGAGTTGCAAATCAAATCCGCAGCCAATCGACCGCTTTGGAAAAGATCCTGTCCATTAAATGAAAGAGGTGTGAATCCAGGGAATGTAGAATTGAAGAGCGTGGTGGGAATAGCATTTACGGAAGACCATTCTAATAATGCGGAAGCAACCTTTCCGACTGGGGCCAGAACCATGCCCGTTGGCATTCCCATTTTTTGGTGAAGACCCTCGAGCCCTAAATCCTCCTTCAACCCAAACTCTAATGTTTGAATATTTATCCCATAATGAGACCAATTCCCGATTTCTGATTCAATCCCATTTCTTGATAACTGCCAAAATTCATCTGATGTTGCTTCCGGCAAAAAAATCTGGACATCGGCTATCTCCCTCATTCTCAGCGATCTTGCCATTATATTCGGCTGATAATCAAGCTCCTGTATTGCCTCCTCCACCTTCTTTTTTGCCTCGGGAGATACCCTTCCACGTTCGTGAATAACCCGGTCGACGGTTCCTATGGAAACACCGGACAATCTTGCAATATCCACCAACCGATTTACGGATCTACCCATCTATTAAAATTACTGACATAGCCAATATACTGACCCTTAATGAGAATTAACATGTTAACGTTAACACGATTTGGATTTAGTTTGAAAACCTTTAAATTGAAGGCTGTTTACTTAACCCCAAATAAACGTATGAGTAAAAAGTTACAGTTAATCGGGCTCTTGCTTTGGATGGCAAGTGCCACTGCCTTCGCGCAGACAGTAACCGGTAAGGTTACATCTGCCTCCGACGGCGCTGCAATTCCCGGGGCGTCTGTTCTTGTAAAAGGAACAACCACGGGAGCTGCTACGGACATTGATGGAAAGTATTCCCTCAATGTTTCAAATCCGGCAAACGCCGTGCTGGTAGTTTCCTACATTGGATATCGCACCACAGAGGTTCCTGTTCAGGGACGCTCACAGGTAGACATCTCACTGGAGGAAGACGCAACCCAGCTTGGCGAAGTGGTGGTTACCGCGCTCGGTATCTCCCGCGAAGCCAAAACACTGGTTTATGCCACTCAACAGGTAAAAGCCTCTTCCCTTACGGAAGTACGCGATGCCAACAACGTCCTGAACTCACTTCAGGGTAAGCTGGCCAACGTGGTGATTACCCAAGGTTCAGGTGGTGTAGGTTCCGGTGCCAGGATCGTTCTCCGTGGTAACCGCTCCATTCAGGGCAGCAACAACGCTCTGATTGTTGTGGACGGTGTGCCTATCACCAACGGAACCAACGGTACCGTAACCAGCGACTTCGGTGGTCTTCAGGGAACTGACGGTGCATCCAACATCAACCCTGACGACATTGAGTCTATGACCATCCTTCGTGGTGCGTCAGCTGCCGCTCTTTATGGTAGTGCAGCAGGTAACGGCGTTATCCTGATCACAACCAAAAAAGGTTCTAAAGACAGACTGTCTGTTAGCGTCAATTCAGGCGTAACTGCAGAACGTCCTTTCATCCTTCCTGACCTGCAAAACGAATACGGTCAAGGAAACTCTGGTACTTTGATTGGTACCTCTGGCGAAAGCTGGGGTGCTAAAATGACCGGACAAACCTTCACTGGAACTTATGGTTCCAGAAAGTATTCTGCTCAGACTGACAACGTGAAGGATTTCTTCCGCACTGGCCTCAGCCTGAACAACAGCATTGGTATTTCGGGTGGTTCAGACAAAATGCAAACCTATTTGTCTTATACCAACAACACCGTTCAGGGTATCATGCCCCGCAACGACCTGGATCGCCATACCTTCAACCTGCGCATTACCAACAACATCAGCAAAAAGCTGACGACCGATGCTAAGGTTACTTACATCATGCAGGACATTAAGAGCAAGTATTCAACCGGTGAAGGCGGCCCTGTAATGGAATTGTACCAGATTCCACGCAACGTGGCTCTGGATGATGCCAAGAAGTTCGAGGAAATCAACAACGTTGGTATCCCTGTTCCAGCAGCTTATCCTGTTATTAACCCTGCACTTTACCAGAATCCTTATTGGAGGGTAAACCGCCAGGAAAACAACGAAAGCCGCTCACGCGTGATGGGCTTCATGCTTGCCAAATACCAGATCAACGATTGGCTCAGCGTTACCGGCCGTGCCAACATCGACAAAATCGGTGATGAGTTAGAGTCACTCGCATACCAGGGTACCCTTGGTCTTTCCAGCGCAGGTGGTGCTTATTCACTTTCCCGCATTGGTGTAACCCAAAAGTGGTTCGACTTGATCCTTTCTGGTTCAAACAAACTCAGCGATCAGGTGAAACTTGAGTACCGCGCAGGTGCAATCCTTCAGGACAACAAGACCACCTCACTTTTTGCAAGTGCAAACGGTCTTAACATCCCCAATACTTTCTCCCTGAACTTTGCTACCAACCGTGACTATGGTCAGGGTGAAGTACAGGTTCAAACACAGTCAGTATTTGCTCAGGCTAACTTGTCATACAAAGACGCTCTCTTTGTAGACGCCAGCTTGCGTAACGACTGGGATTCACGCCTGCCAAGCCCTTACAACTACATGTACCCTTCAGTAGGTGCTTCAGCAATTCTTTCAGATTTGTTCAGCCTTCCTGATGCCCTTTCCTTCCTTAAGCTGAGTGCCAACTACGCTGAGGTGGGTAATGGTGGCCAGGCTCAGATCCGCTTCAATACCTACAGCTACTCACAAGGTGCTGGTGCAGGTTTTGTTGCCCGCGGTCTTACCCAGGCTATTCCTAACCTGAAGCCTGAAATTGTACGCAACATTGAAGTTGGTCTGGAGGGTAAACTCCTCGAAAACAGACTCGGCTTCACAGTAACTTATTATAAGAGTAACTCCTTTAACCAGTTGCTGAGATTGAAACTTCCTGTTGCTTCCGGTTTCTATGACAAGTATGTAAACGCTGGTAACATCCAGAACCAGGGCGTTGAATTCGTACTCAGCGGTTCTCCTATAAAAGAAGGAGCATTGACCTGGGACGTTGCTTTCAACTTCGGTTTAAACCGCAACAAAGTGGTTGAACTCACTGAAACAGTTAAAGAATTCGCTGTTTCTGAATCCGGCTTCGGTCGCTCAGCAACACCTGTTGTAAAAGAAGGTGGAAGCTATGGCGACATGAAAGGCTTTGTTTGGTATCGTGAAAACGATTTCAAAACAGGTGATGCAAAAAGCCACTCAGGTCGTTTCGTCGTAAACGCAGATGGCACTCCTTTGACCTCACTTACCACCGGTGAACTTCAGAACATCGGAAACTTCAACCCTCGCTCAACTATGGGCTTGTCCAATACCTTTGAATTCAAAGGAATTACTGCCCGCTTGTTGATCGACGGTCGTGTTGGTGGTGTGATTGTAGACGGAACTGAGCAGCTGCTCGCCTACAACGGCGCTCCTGCCGCTACCGCCAACTTCCGCGCAGCCAATTCATGGGCCCTGAATGGCGTATCTAAGACTGGTTCAGAAGTGTCTGCAAAGACCAATGCCCAGGCTTTCTGGACTACCGCATCCGGTGGTCGCTACGGTACAGCCGAATTCTTTACCTATGACGCCACTAATTTCCGCGTTCGGGAACTTTCTGTTGGTTACAATCTCCCAGTTCCTGAAAACTTTGCAATTAAGTCGGCTAGACTTTCACTGGTCGCTCGCAACCTGTTCTGGTTGTACCGCGGCAGTGCTGTTGTTGAGATCCCCGGATTGCCTAAGCGCAAAATGGGCTTCGATCCTGACATGGCACTTGGTAATGGTAACTGGCAAGGTGTTTCTTACGGAACAATGCCTTCTACCAGAAGCATCGGTGTAAATCTCCAGTTGACATTCTGATAGGACCAAACAACCATATATAAACAACTATGAAACGTTTTTCTAACCTGTTCAAAGTGTACGGAAGCGCGCTGCTGCTGTGCAGTGTCGTGCTGGTGATGTCTTGTACGGACAAGTTCGATGACATCAATACGAATAAGAATGCTCTGTCCAATCTGAGCGCCGGTCAGCTGCCCTTCCTTTTTTCTAAGGCGCAGTCTGTTGCCACCAACAACGGCTGGAACTATCAGATTGCTCAGAACCTGTTCCACGATCAGTACTGCCAGTACTTTGCAAACACAACCACTTACTTCCCTTCAGACCGCCTCGTGATCCGTTTCGACTGGATCCGTGCAGCCTGGAACCCGATTTATTCGGAAGTGGTTCCTCAATTGCAAACCCTCCTGGAAGGCTACGAAGCAGGAACAGCTGAAAATGCTATTGCAAAAATCTGGTGGGTTTATACCTTCCACCGTCTGACCGATACATGGGGTCCAGTGCCCTACACTAAGGCAGGCATTGCAGGTGAAGGTATCGCTTATGATGACCAGCAAAGCATTTACAACGACCTCTTTGCAAAACTTGCTGAAGCACTTAATACGCTCAACGGTAAGTCAGGAACGCCTTATGGAAGTTTTGACTTGATCTACGGTGGTAACATCGACAAGTGGATCCGTTTCGGTAACACACTTCGCCTCCGTATGGCCATCCGTATTTCAGCTGCCGACAAGCCAAAAGCAACATCGGAAGCAACTGCTGCATTGGGTGGCAAACTTCTTGAGGTTAGCCCTGACCACGATGCACTGATCACCAGAACAGAAAAAGGTGCAGACTTCAACGGTCTGACCATTATGGACTGGAACGAGTTCCGCATGAGCGCTACCATGGAATCTGTACTGAAAGGTTACGGAGATCCCCGCATGCAGGTTTACTTCTCTGAAGCTGCTGATGGCGGTTACCATGGACTTCGCAATGGTCTTACCTCTGCCGACATGGCCGAGCCTAAGAACAAGGCAACGTACAACTCCAACAAAGGTCCTCGCTGGGATAAAACCAAGCCAGGAACTTTGGAAACACCTTCTAACGTAATGGCTACTGCAGAAGCATGGTTCCTCCGTGCTGAGGCTAAGGAAATCCTTGGTCTTGGTTCCGGTACTACCAAAGAATACTACGAGCGTGGTATCAAGGAATCTATGAAGCAGTGGGGAATCACCGATGATGCTGCTATCGCAGCTTACACTGCCAGCACAAAAACTCCTATCGCTCCGGAGGATTTCACGAATGCACCTGCAGTTTCATCTGCGCCGGTTAAATTCGATCCCGCCTTGGCGAAAGAGCAAATCACCATTCAGAAGTGGCTTGCCCTCTTCCCTGAAGGTGTTGAAGCTTGGGCTGACATCCGCAGAAGCCGTGCGTTCAAACTGTATCCGGTTAAGCAATCTGATAACGCAGACCTGCCTAACCCTGCAGATGTGAACACACCGTCTAACAACTGGATCCGCAGGATTCCATTCATCGCGGACGAAAAGCAGACCAACGGTGCTGAAGTTGAAAAAGCAGTTAGCCTCCTCGGAGGTCCTGACAAAATTTCAACTCCACTCTGGTGGGATAAAAATCCTTAGTCTTTAAGCGGTTTTAAATCGAGGGCCGGGAGCAATTCCGGCCCTCTTTTTTTTGCCCAAGCCTTAGCATCATTTACCCCTCCCAACCTTTGAATCTTTGTATTTTTGGCGGCTTAACATTATTCCTTGAAGATCACGACCAAAATACTCCTCGCATCCTTAGTACTGGTAACAGTTGCCTGCACTAAAAATGCCTCACTTTTTGAGGAGCTGACACCCGAATCCACCGGAATTGGATTTAGCAATACCGTGACGCAAACGGAAGACAACAACGTTCTCAACTATCCCTATTATTTCAATGGCGGCGGAGTTGCTGTAGCGGATTTCAACCTCGATGGTCTGCAAGACATCTATTTCACCGGTAACATGGTGGAAAATAAACTGTACCTCAACAAGGGGAACCTGAAATTTGAGGACATCACAAGCCAGGCAGGCGTTGCCGTGCCCATAGGCTGGAAAACCGGTGTTACCGTAGAAGACATTAACCTGGACGGCTTCCCCGACCTCTACGTCTGTCGTTCCGCAATGAGCGACTCAACCCTTCGCAGGAACCTTTTGTTTATCAACAATGGCAACCTCACCTTTACAGAACAGGCGCAAGCCTACGGAATAGCGGACGACTCCTACTCCACCGGCGCTGCATTCCTGGACTATGACAAGGACGGCGACAAGGATTTATTGGTTCTGAACCACTCCCTTCCGCGATACGCAGGCTTCAACCGATTGTTAACCAACCTGAAAAACCAGGAAGAACCACGCTTTCAAACGAGGTTGTACAAAAATGAAAATGGCAAGTTCACTGAATCAACGAAGGCCTCAGGTATTTCCGGAAACGTTTTGAGCTTTGGTCTTGGTCTGGCTATTGCAGATGTCAATAACGATGGCTGGCCGGACGTTTACATCTCTAATGACTTCAATGAGGAGGATTACCTCTTCATCAACCAACAAAATGGAACCTTCCTCAACACCATTCGCGATGCCACCGGACATGTGTCCCTATTCTCCATGGGCTCAGACATCGCAGACGTTAACAACGACGGTTTAACCGACATCCTAACACTTGACATGCTGCCTGAGTCGAACGAAAGAATCAAACTTTCTTCCGGCGACGACAACTACGATAAGTATCGAATTCTGGTTGAATCAGGTTTCCACCACCAGACCATGCGCAACATGCTGCACCTTAATAACGGAGATGGAACATTTTCCGAAATAGGACAGTACGCGGGTATCTCCAACTCAGACTGGAGCTGGTCAGCACTTTTTTCCGATTTCGACGGAGATGGCTTCAAGGATCTTTTTATCGGAAATGGTTACGAGAAGGATTACACCAACATGCAGTTCCTTAAATACACCGTTGATGCTAAAATCAGATCAAACCAAACAGGAGAAAGAACAACCGTTGACCAAATAATCAACGCCATGCCACCCATCCACGTTGGCAATATCCTTTATAAAAACAACGGAGACTTAACCTTTTCAAGGGCCAATGAAGATTGGGGGCTCAGCAGAATATTCAAATCAAATGGCGCCGCTGTAGCCGATTTGGACAACGACAATGATCCAGATCTCATCATCAATTCAATGAATGAACCGGCTGTTATTTTAATGAATACCGCTGCCCAGCAACATCAAAATAAATTCTTCAAAGTTGATTTACTGGCCGCCAACAAAGGGAAAAATGTACTGCACACCCGTGTCGCAGTTCACCAGGGCACTAAACAGCAAATCCAGGAGTTTTCTCCATACCGTGGATTTCAATCGTCCATGTTAACACCTATGATTTTTGGTACCGGTGGAGAAAAAATTGACTCCGTTACGATAACCTGGCCGGATCTAAGCACAACCTCAATCAAAAACATTCAAGAGAACAGCATCGCACCTTCATTCCAGTCAAACCAACCATGGACTGTAAAGTCCAAAACCAAAACCACTGAAAAATATTTATTCGCAGAATCCACTCATTTTCCATGGATCCATCATCCTGCAGACACCAACGACTTCAAACGACAAGTGCTGCTGCCCAGGCTATTCTCCTACTCGGGACCGAAAACAGCACAAGGTGATGTCAATGGAGATGGATTAACTGATGTTTATTTCTGTGGTCCACAACATCAGCCAGGCACACTATTCTTACAAACTGCTGAAGGCAACTTCAGAGAGTCCACGCAAACTTCATTTGAATCAGATAAAGAGCATCAGGATGAGGATGCTGAATTATTTGATGCCGATGGCGATGGTGATCTTGACTTAATTGTTGTAAGTGGAGGTTATAATTTCAACACCAACGATCCTTTACTTCAGGACAGGCTTTACATCAACGATGGTAAAGGAAATTTTGCATTGACGACTTCAAATCTTCCTAAAGCCTATTACTCCGGCTCTGCTGTCGCAGTCTTGGATGTAGAAAAAGACGGCGATTCCGATCTTTTTATCGCCAGCAGATTAACCCCGGGCAGCTGGCCTGAACCACCAACCCATCAGCTGCTCATCAACAATGGAAAAGGGGTCTTTACACCATCGGAAGCGAATCAATTTACCGGAATGATATGCGATGCAATCGCAACAGATCTGAATGGTGACGGCCGTCAGGATCTGGTCACTGCCGGTGAATGGAACAACCTTTCCATTTGGATTAACCAAAATGGTCAACTCCAATCAGCCAATAACCTTCTTCCTGAATCCTTAACCGGCTGGTGGAATACTTTATTATCCGGCGACTTTGACAATGACGGAGACCAGGATTTAATTGCCGGAAACTATGGAAGCAACAACCAGTTTAAGGTAAGTCGTGAAAAACCAGCCACCCTGGTTTACAAGGATTTCAATCAAGACGGACAAGTCGATCCCTTCTTTTGTTATTACATCGGAGACATCTCCTATCCATATGCCAGCCGGGATGAAGCCCTTACCCAAATCACACAACTTAAACCTAGGTTTCCAGACTATAATTCTTACGCCCAGGCAACCTTAGAAAATATCTTCAAACCGGAAGAACTCGATGGCGCCAACACTTTGGTTGCGGAGGAACTTGAGACCATATACCTTGAAAACAAGAATGGCAAGCTGATCAAAAAACAGCTTCCAAAAGCAGTTCAGTTCTCACCAATTCATGCCATGGTCGCAGCAGACATCGATCAGGACAATGACCTGGATTTAATTATGGCCGGCAACGAAACCTATGCTCGCGTCAGAATTGGAAAAAGCGATGCCAACCACGGACAAGTATTGATTAATGACGGACAGGGAAATTTCACCTTAGCACCATACACAAGCTCCAATCTTAAACTCATGGGCGATACCCGAAGCCTCAGCTGGATAAAGACCGCTACAGGCCCTATTCTGATTTCCGCTGAAACCGGTAAGCAGCCTAAAATATTTAAACCAACCCATTAAGCGACGAAAGAAATTTTGATTGCTCCGAAAATGCGACTTCCGATTGATTCAGTTTCATTCCGATTTTCACTTTACCTGATGGTAATGGCAATTCTTTTGAGTTCCTGCGGGGCAAAAAAAGAAACATTATTCAAACGATTGGATTCGAACACAACCGGAATTCATTTCAACAACCGCATTGAACATGGCGATACGCTTTCGGTCATAGACTTTGAATACATGTACAATGGCGCCGGAGTTGCCATTGGTGATATTAATAATGATGGACTGCAGGATTTGTTTTTCACCGGCAACATGGTGAGCAGCAAATTATACCTCAACCGTGGGAACATGCAGTTCGAAGACATCACCGAAAAATCAGGCACCACGACCAAAACCTGGGCCAATGGTGTAACCATGGCGGACTTTAATCAGGACGGACACCTCGATATTTTTCTCTCTGTGGGTGGCAACCGGTTCACCCCCGAAGAGCAACGCAATAACCTTCTCTTCATCAACAATGGAAATCTGACATTCACTGAATCTGCCGCAGCCTATGGCCTCGATGACCGGGGGTTCGGTGTTCACACGGCCATGATCGATTACGACCTCGACGGTGACCTTGATGTATACATGCTGCGCAATTCTTTTGTGAACTACAGCCGCAACATGTCGAGACCAAGAATGACCAATGGCGAGGCCTACTCAACCGACAAACTTTTTAGAAACAACGGCAACAATACTTTTACAGAAGTTTCACGAGAAGCCGGCATTCTGATTGAAGGCTTTGGTCTCGGTGTGAACGTATGCGACATCAATGAAGATGGCTGGCCGGATGTCTATGTGTCGAACGACTTTTTGAGCAATGATCTGATCTGGATCAACAATCAAAATGGAACCTTTACCAATCAGGCCTCAAAACTGCTTAAGCATCAGACCTTTAACGCCATGGGAAATGATGTTGCAGATTACAACAATGACGGCCTGGTCGATATTGTGGTGGTGGACATGCTGCCGGAAGACAACAAGCGGTGGAAATTAACGCCAAGGGGCAACAACTACGATGAGTTTGAAAAAGGGCTGCGACTTGGTTACGAACCACAATACATTCGAAATACATTGCAATTGAACAATGGTAATGGAACCTTCAGCGACATCGGTCAACTCGCAGGAATGGAGGCAACAGAATGGAGCTGGAGTGCACTGTTGGCGGACTTCGACCACGACGGATGGAAAGACCTTTTTATTTCCAATGGCTATGGTAAGGACATCACCAACCAGGATTTCATTGTTTATGGTGAAGAAGGGCAAACCATGGGGCTGCCAGCTGCCACTAAAAAGGAGCGACAGGATTTACTGAATAAAATTCCAGGTGTAAAACTTTCAAACTACATCTACCGAAACAATAAGGACCTAACCTTCACAGACGAAACCAAATCGTGGGGGTTTGATTTCCCAACTTATTCCAACGGTGCTGCTTACGGCGATCTGGACAACGATGGCGATCTGGATCTGGTAATCAACAACATAGACGAGGAGGCAACCATCATGGAGAATAGGCTTTATAAGGATGGAGAAACAATAGAAAAAAAGTTCTTAAGGCTTAAATTCAATGGAACACAAAACAACCGAAATGGTTATGGCGTGAAGGTGAGGATGTTTCAAGGCGGACTTCAACAGTTTCAGATGCTTTCACCATGGCGAGGTTATCTTTCAACCGTAGAGCCTTTTCTACACTTTGGACTGGAAACCACCTTGGTGGATAGCCTCCACATAACATGGCCCGATGGTAAAATTCAAAAGCTCGAACAGGTGAAGGGTGGAAAAACGCTTGTCATAAACCACACAGACGCTCAACTTGCTCCAAAAAATCTAAGCACTGAAACCAAACAAACTTTGTTCACGGAAGTCACCACAGACGCCGGAATAAATTTTAGACACCGTGAAAATGAGTTCATTGATTTTAAAGTTCAGCCAGCCATACCAAGAATGCATTCACGTAACGGTCCAGGCCTGGCCGTCGCGGATTTAAACGGAGACCAATTGGAAGACTTTGTGGTTGGCGCAGCGTCCGGATCCACCATAAAAATTTTCTTCCAGACAACAGACGGCAAATTCAAGGAGCAACAGTTAACAGCCACCGATACCCTTACAGAAACGCTTGGACTGCTTTTATTTGACGCAGATTCCGATCAGGATGAAGACCTGTATGTCGTTGCAGGCGGAAGCGAACATGAAAAAGGCTCACCGCTCTATCAGGATAAATTATTTCTAAACGACGGAAAAGGGATATTTTCTTTAGCGCCCAATGCACTTCCTTCGGAATTAAACAGTGGATCTTGCGCAACAGCAGCGGACTTTGATTTGGATGGAGACCTGGATGTCTTCGTGGGAGGACGAATTTCTCCACGGGAATACCCCCTTCCCTCCAGAAGCATGTTGCTGCGAAATGATTCGAAAGACGGTAGGGCCATCTTCACCGATATAACTGAAGAATTTTTTCCAACGCTTAAAGATCAGGGAATGGTTTGTGCCGCCGTATGGACCGACGCCAATCAGGATGGCTGGCCCGATCTGGTGACGGCAGGAGAATTTACACCGATCGTAATCCATTACAACGGAAAGGGCCGCTTCGAAAACTCAGCAGAAGTAAAATCCTCACGTGGTTGGTGGAACAGCCTGGTGCCGGGCGATTTAGACAAGGATGGTGATATAGACCTGTTTGCAGGGAATCTCGGTATGAACAGCCATTTCAAAGCCAGCACAGATGAACCCCTTTGTATTCATGCAAAAGATTTTAATGGTGATGGCAGAATTGATCCCATGATGAGTTACTATGTGCAAGGCGAAAACTATCTCGGTCACCCAAGGGACGTACTAATTGATCAAATCAATTCCATGCGAGCAAGATTCAGAAGCTTCAAGGTGTTTTCTGAAGCAACCTTTGAGCAATCATTCCTGCCGGAAGAATTAGACGACGCCTATGTAGTTTGCGCTGAGACTTTCCAAAATAGTTATCTCGAAAATAATGGCGAAGGAAAATTTCAGTTGAAGCCACTACCGCTTGAAGCCCAGACAGCTCCAATTTATGGAATGGTCACCGATGATTTAGATGGCGATGGGAATCCGGATTTACTGGCCATAGGAAATTCTTATAGCCCAGAAGTTATTTCAGGAAGAGATGACGCCTCCATTGGGTGGATGTTGAAAGGTGATGGGAAGGGAAATTTAAAATCCACTTCTGTGAACCAATCGGGTTTTATGGTCGATGGGGATGGAAAGGCATTGGTTAGGATAACCGTTGCCGGTAAACCCTGGGTACTTGCTTCTCAGAACAATGGTAGCCTGAAGGCTTTCCGCATCAACCAATCAACGGATATTATCACGCCACAATCCAATGAGCATGTTGCTACCGTTACACTAGTGGATGGAACTAAAATCCGGTATGAGTTTTTTAAAGGAAATTCTTACCTATCATCGGGCTCCAGAGGATTGCTGCTTCCTGGTGGCACCGCTACTGTAATCTTTTCAGATTTTAAGGGAAAAACAAGGGAAATTAAGACCGGAAAGAAGTAAATTTCTGAACGCGGCCAACAACAATGCCGCAATGTTCAAAGGAAATTAACTTCTATGAAAAGACGAACCTCATTGAGAAGCCTGGCCCTCCTACCCATTTCGGGAGCCGCCGCAGCAACCAACATTTTTCCCGCCCAACCTCCGGGATTTTTTAATGCCCTGGATCCAAAGCAGCCGGAACCGGAACAAAATATTTTCAGATCAATCGGCGTAGAGCCGGTCATCAACTGCAGGGGTACCTTTACCATCATCGGTGGATCGATTGAACGGCCGGAAGTTCGGGCAGCTATGGAAGCGGCGTCACAAAATTTTATTCAATACGATGAATTGGCCGATGGCATCGGTCAGCGTTTGGCCGATTTAACCGGAGCGGAATGGGGAATGGTCTCAGCTGGTTGCGCTGCTGCGCTTAAACACGTTACCGCCGCTTGTGTTACAGGAGGTAATCCTGAAAAATTAATTCGTATTCCGGATTTAACGGGTTTTGAAAAAACTGAGGTAATCGTACCGGAACATTCACGAAATTCCTATGACCATGCCATCCGTAACATCGGCGTCACCATCATCACCGTCAATTCACTAGAGGAACTCGAGAGAGCGATTAACAAACGTACAGCCATGATCTACATGATGGCCTATGGTGCATCAGAACCAGGTCAGCCAATGTCGGTGGAAAATGTGGCTAAAATCGCAAAACCCAAAAATGTACCTATTCTTGTTGATGCCGCCGCCGAGGTATTGACCATACCCAACATCCACCTCCAACGTGGAGCAAACATCGTCGCCTACTCAGGAGGGAAAGCCATCTGCGGCCCTCAATGTGCCGGTCTGCTCCTTGGACAAAAAGATATTCTAATGTCCGCCTGGCAGGCAAGTTCACCACACCATGGTCCAGGAAGAGACAATAAAGTTGGAAGAGAAGAAATGATCGGAATGCTCGCAGCCGTGGAAACCTGGAAGAAACGCGACCATGCTGGAGAATGGAAAACATGGATCGGATGGCTCAACAATATATCCAGGAAGCTTTCAACTGTAGGCGGCGTTAGTTGTTCCATTTTCGAACCAACCGAATTGTCAAACAAATCACCGGTTTTAAATGTAACCTGGGATCCTGAAAAATTCAATGCAACAGCAGAAGACATCGCGGAAGAACTGGGTAGAACCAAACCCAGGATTGCAGTCGGCGCTGAAAGCAGCAACGGCAAAACAACCATTCAAATCACCACAGGACAAATGCAGCCCGGCAACGATAAAGTAGTGGCCGACCGTATGTTTGAAGTGCTCACCAAAAAGCGTGAACCCAAACCCACTGCCATGCAGGCACCGGGAACAAAACTGGATGGAAAGTGGGAAGTGACCATAAAGTTTTTTAGCAGTGAGGAGAAGCATGACTTCCAACTGGAGCAGGATGGCAATTGGATCCACGGCATTCATCGCGGACGTTTTTCAACACGTGAGGTTATGGGTACCCTAGAAGGCGATCAGCTAAAATTGAGAAGCGTCGAGAATCCTGAAGGCGACTTTGTACCCTTCCTTTTCTATGGCTCTGTTTCCGGTGGCAAAATCACAGGTAACATTTTTATGGGAGAATACCGGACAGCCACATTTACGGCAGAGAAATACCGTTATAAAACCAAGCGAAATCAAATCAGTATTCCGGGTGGGCCACCCCTGGCAACTTAATTTGAACTGAGAAAATTAAAACCACAATCCTGACACCATGAAAAATATAATTTTATTCATACTCCTTTTCTCGTTTAATGCCTTGCTCGCTCAGGAATACGACCTGTTATTAAAGGGCGGACACCTGATCGATCCTAAAAATCAGCTTGACACAAAAATGGATGTTGCTGTCACCTCAGGTAAAGTGGCAGCCGTTGCAGCCTCTATTTCACCCCAAAAAGCAAAGCAGGTCGTCGATGTTACTGGACTTTATGTGGTCCCGGGCTTGATTGACATGCACGTCCATGCTTTTCAGGGAAATACCCCCGATGCCTACATCGCAGATGGTTTTACCAGTCTGCCTCCGGACGGCTTTACCTTCAGGGCAGGTGTTACCACGGTAGTAGATGCAGGAAGCTCCGGATGGCAGAACTTCCGTCAGTTTAAAAAACAAACAATCGATAAGAGTCAAACAAGGGTCCTTGCCTTGATCAACATTGTAGGAAAAGGAATGGTTAGCAGGTATGAAGAACAAAATACCGACGACATGAATCCTGTTATGACGGCCCATATGATTAAGCGACTTTTCCCCGAAACGATTGTTGGCATTAAGGCATCACATTACTGGGGCGATTTCACGGCGGTCGATCGGGCGGTTGAAGCCGGCAACCTGGCAGGAGTTCCGGTAATGGTTGACTTCGGCGAACACCAACCTCCCCTATCCATAGAATCACTTTTCATGGAACACCTCCGTCCCGGTGATATTTATACGCATACTTTTTCCTATGGACCAGCCTTTCGTGAAACGGTGGTCGATGAGTCTTTGAAAGTCAAACCTTTTGTTTTTGCCGCCCAAAAAAGGGGAATCGTATTTGATGTAGGTCATGGAGGTGGAGCATTTTCATGGCGGCAGGCACTGCCTGCTCTTCAACAGGGTTTCAGACCCAATGTCATCAGCACTGATCTACACGCCGATAGTATGAATGGCGGAATGAAAGATATGTGCAATGTGCTTTCCAAGTTTATGGCCATGGGCATGAGCCTGCAAGAGGTTATCACTTGCTCTACTGTTAACCCCGCAGCAACCATCCGAAGACCAGATCTTGGACACCTTTCCATTGGGGCTGAGGCAGACATCACTGTTCTAAACCTTCGAAAGGGAGATTTTGGATATACCGACGTGAGGCGTACGCTACATAAGGGCGCTCAAAAATTAGAGACAGAAATTACCATTCGCGCAGGAAAGGTCGTTTGGGATCTTAACGGATTGTCGGCACCTGGCTGGGAGACAGAGCTGAAGAAAAAATAATTCATGTCCTCGATCTTCTCTGATTTTTTCCGTGTAACCGCACATGGATTGGGTCGCACTTTGCTGCTCACATTACTCCTGGTAACCACCCAGGCATTCCTGTTTGGTCAAACCTATGATCTAGTCCTGAAAAACGGAAGGGTCATTGACCCGGCCAATAGCCTGGATCAGGTAATGGATGTAGCCATAAAAGATGGCCGGATTG
Organism: Bacteroidota bacterium; assembly: GCA_016866235.1. GTDB lineage: Bacteria > Bacteroidota > Bacteroidia > Cytophagales > Cyclobacteriaceae > ELB16-189. Next base: position 183,713 of record VGMW01000005.1, on the reverse strand, counting down.
CTAAAGTTGACAAGGCCATTGAAAGTGGTGCTGCCTTAAAATATATTGATGTCCGGGGTTTGATTGTTACACCCGGTCTCATTGACATCCATACTCATGTTTTTGTCGGTGGAAAGCCTGATAAATTTGCTGATGGCACGTTTAGTGTTTCAGCAGATGACTTTTGTCCGAGAAGTGGAGTAACAACCGTTGTTGACGCCGGAACTTCCGGATGGAAAAATTTTGAAGTGTTTAAATACAATGTGATCGATCGATCCAAAACCAGAATACTGGCATTTCTAAACATCGCAGGCAAGGGAATGTCAGGAGACCCCGATCAGCAAAAGATTGAAGAAATGAATACGGAGGCCGCGGTAGCCATGGCGCAAAAATATCCTGAATGGATTGTGGGTTTTAAAATTGGACATTATGAAGGTTCTGAATGGTCGCCCTTCGATCGTACGATTGATGCGGGCAATCGCACCAATAAACCTGTGTTGGTCGAGTGTCATCTGCCTCAATATCCGCTGGCGATGCAACTGCAAAAAATGCGGAAGGGAGACATTATTACCCACAGCTTTGAGGAAATCACCGAAAGAGAACCTGTGATTGATGGCAATGGCAACCTCCGGCCTTATGTAGTGGATGCCAATAAAAAGGGTGTACTGTTTGATGTAGGGCACGGTGGTTATGGTTTCTGGTTCAGTGAAGCCATTCCAGCACTACGAGAAGGACTGGAGCCCAATACCCTCGGCACCGACCTGCATCGCTTTAGCATCAACGCAGGCATGAAAAGCATGACCAACCTGATGTCAAAGTACCTTGCCATGGGAATGAGCCTGAATAAAGTTTTAGAAAAGGCTACCGTGAATGCTGCCCGGGCCATTAAAAGACCTGAGCTCGGGTCATTATCCCCAGGCAATCCAGCAGATATTGCCGTATTCAGCCTTTACACCGGAGACTTTGGTTTTACGGATGCAGGAGGTAACAGATTGAAGGGAAAACAAAAACTTGAAACTGAACTAACCATAAGAGATGGTTCCATCATTTGGGACCTCAACGGTAGAAATGCAAAACCATTTTTGAACTAAGTAACCTTTATTATGAGAATTTTTTCACTTGGATTTTTAGTATTAACCCTTACCCTTGCCTTTCAGGGATGTAAAAAAAGAGAGCATTGGATTGTTGATAGTGAGATTGGAAAACTTCGATTGGAAACAATCACCGATAGCCTTATCATGCCCTTTGCGATGGTTTTTTTACCCGACGGAAACTTATTGGTCTCTGACAGACCAAGGGGTGAAATGCTGTTGGTCAATGTAGAGAGCGGCGCCAAAACAAAGGTAAAAGGTGTACCACAGGTCCATGGCCAAGGTGATTCTGGTTTGCTGGACATCATCCTTGACCCGGATTTTAAAAACAACAAAACCATCTATTTTGATTATACCCTGGAAGACAGTACCGGTTTTAGTATGGCTGTAGAAAGGGCTGAATTATCAGGAGACAATCTTACCAACCGTAAAAGACTTTTTACTGCACAACCCTACTTCAAGGATCAAAGTTTTTATGGATCCAGATTGTTGCTGCATGACGGATACCTGTTTATTACTACCGGTGTGGACAATGGAAAAATGGATTCTGCTCAAAAGCTTAGCAACCACCTTGGTAAAATCATGCGCATCAAGAAAGACGGAACTGTACCAGACGATAATCCATTCGTTGGTGTGAAGGGGGCTCTTCCGGAAATCTGGTGCTATGGCAATCGTAACCCCCAAGGATTGGCGATCCATCCGGAAACAGGTGAACTCTGGTCGAATGAGCACGGCCCGAAAGGTGGCGATGAAGTAAACATCATCCGAAAAGGAAGAAACTATGGATGGCCCGTCATCACGTATGGCATGGAGTACAACGACACCCCCATCGGACAAGGTATTTCAGAAAAAGAAGGTATGGAACAACCTGTCTACTACTACCTGCCTTCTATTGCCCCCAGCGGATTGCTGTTTTATACCGGTGATGCATTCCCTCAGTGGAAAGGCAATCTATTCATCGGCGGCATGAAGCTTACCCACCTCAACCGACTCGTGCTTTCAGGAGATTCGGTGATCAGGGAAGAGCGAATTATAGACGATAAGGAATGGAGGGTCCGAAATGTGATACAAAGTCCGGAAGGATATCTGTACATCAGCACAGACACAGGACTTGAGCCAGGCCGAATCATCCGAATCAAGCCGGAATAAAAACCCTGACATTCGAGTTTCGGTTGCAGCAATTGTTTTTGGCTGCAGACTAAATGCAAAGAATAGATCCATGAGAAATTCATTTTTTTACACACTGCCTGTTTTGATTTTGGTCCTGTTACTCCAGAACAGCTGTGAGCGACCATCCACGCCTATTGAGGACAAAGCATTAACACGAAAAGGACCATCGGCCGCTTCAGTGAAAAATTGGAGAGATCAAAAGTTTTCCATGTTTATCCATTTCGGATTGTATGCAGTACCTGCGGGAATATGGAGTAAAGAAAAAGTGACCATTGGTTACAGCGAACAGATCAGAGCTCACGGTAAAATTCCAAAAGAAGATTATGCCAAGCTGACCAAACAATTCAATCCAACTTTATGGAATCCTGATTCGGTGGCAAGGCTAGCCAAAAAAGCAGGCATGGGGTCGATCGTGATCACATCCAAGCACCACGACGGCTTTGCTATGTTCCATACTAAGCAATCGGATTTCAATATAGTGGATGCAACACCCTACAAAAAAGACCTCCTCGCAGGACTAGCAGAGGCATGTAAAAAAGAGGGCCTCCGGTTTGGAGTTTATTTTTCGCTTATCGATTGGAATTTTCCAGAAGCCCTTCCCATTTCCGATCACAACAGTGATTCCATTCCACCTGCACACCACCAGTTCAACCTAAAGCAAGTAGAAGAACTCATGACAGGCTACGGACCTATTTCAGAAATATGGTTCGACATGGGTAAACCAACGGCAGAACAAAGCCGTGAATTGGCCAATCTGGTCAGAAAACTTCAACCCGAATGCCTAATCAGTGGTAGACTATGGCACGACGAAGGGGATTTTGCAGTCATGGGCGATAATGCCTCTCCCGATTTTCGGATGGGTACACTTTGGCAAACGCCCGCTTCGATGTTCGATGAGACCTGGGGTTACCGATCCTGGCAGGTTCGGAATTCAGTGGAAGAAAAGACAGCTGAAAAAATAAAACAGTTGATTCACACGGTCGGAAATGGTGGAAATTATTTATTGAATGTTGGCCCAACAGGTAAAGGTGAGATCATTCCTTTTGAGCAGGAGGTATTAAAGCGTATGGGTGCATGGCTCGCATTGAATGGCGAGGCGGTGTATGGAGCAGAGCCGGTTTACCTGGAAAATCCAAACTGGGGTTATGCAACAGAAAAAGACAATAAACTCTATTTTTTAATTACCCAACCCGCAGTGGAAAAAATAGCGGCCACAGGCATTTTAGGGAAGATTAAATCTGTAAACACCCTGGAAGGAGCTGATCTGAAGTTCAACCAAAAAAATGAGACCATTTCATTAGAGACCAAAGACAGAAAGCCATTCAAGCAATATGGTGTTGTCCGTATTTCCTTTGACAATAAGCCATCATTTAAACCAGAGGGAATTATCAACGAAAACAAATCAGGTCAGTTTGAACTTACCTACGCCAATGGAACAAGGTATCACAGCTACAGTGGCAAAGATTACTATACCACCAAGCCGGTACTGGTGAAGTTGGAGTGGAACCTCCAGTCCAAAGCAGAAAGATCCCTCAAGGCACTTATTGAATTCAACAAGGATGATCTCGGCAAATCGATTCACCTCTTTGTTAATGAACAGATCTTTGAACTGAATCTTCAGGGAGGTGGTGATCAGCAGTTGAATCAGATTGAACTGACCGGACCAATTGTACTATCAAAAGGATTAAATAAAGTCCAGATCGAGCTAAAAGACCAAAACAATCCACATAAGGAACTTGGTCTTAACGGTCTTGTTATAAGACTTATTGAATAGAGCGCTATTCCTTTGGCTTACTTCCCTTCACCAACAGTAAAATCCCCAACACGACGACTGGAACCAACATCAACTGTTCCGCGTGAAGTGGGAGCCACTTTAGGTTTTGCGCCTCCCTTAAAAAATCAAGTCCGAAATGCAACGCTGAAAAAAGGACCAACATCAAACCGGACGCGTATGGAGCATTCTTAATCCAATTGCTTCTTAAGAATACCACCAGCAAAATCAAAAAAACAATTGCCTCATAGATCTGAAACGGATGCCTGGCAATCCCAACCGTTTGAACCATACCAATAAAGGTTTGGTCTTCCTCCAGGAAGATGGTGTAGTGAAGCGCGTCGTCACCAGGCTCAAAAAAATGATCCTTGTGATCAAAAAGATAGGCCTTCACATCACCAATCAGGAATTCACGCACCAACTGCTCAGCTACTCCAGGCTTGAACCATAAATAAAGTTTCACAGGCTTATATCCGACCTGATGATGAATCAGGGTGTTACCTTCGACAGACTTCACCTTGGAAAGTGGGTTCTCACCGTCAGGTGTCCGCATAACACAACAGGGTACTTTCATGAGACCACGTTGATCGGTGCCAGCAAAAACAACACCTGCTTTGGAGTCTGTTGGCGTACCATATTGCTCACCATTAAAAAGATTACCCAACCGAACAAAAATCATCACGATCAAAAAACACTTAACCAATATTCCGGCCAGCGGAGCAAATCGCACTTTAGAGCGCATGGTGAACAACCAACTCGCAAGCAGCATTCCCAGGAATATTCCTAAGGCAGAGAATCCCTGCGTACCCATAAAGCGGAATCCGCCATCAAATTCGAAAGGAAAAACAGCCTGCCACGGCCGCATTCTGAACAAATAGCTCTGATTAAATACCACATGCAGCAAACGACCAACAATCAACCCCACTACGATGACCACCCAAAACAACCTGGAAAAATCGATGTCAGACGATGGGAGCTTTTTTGTCTGATCGATGTAGAATTTCCTGGCAAGCAGAATACCAAGCAACAACAGAATGGTAAACCAGCGAAACTGAAAAATACCAGAACTAAAAATTTCCGGACTTGCCGTCCAAATAAGGTGTAAGGGTAAAAACATTGGCATGCAAAATAGTGCGTTGCAATTTAGTTAAGGTAAACTGATAATGTGGCATGCCCGCAGAAATGGAAATCATGGATTACTTCGGAAAAAAATAGGCGTCTTAGCCCGATGTTTAAGTTCAAGTTGTTATTTTTCAGATCAATCCATAAAAAATGAAATACGCACTTCCGCTGCTCCTCTCTTTTATGTCCCTCACCATTGGATATTCCCAAAAGGCAACCATCAAGGAGACGTCTAAAGTTTACACCACCTACCCTTTTAGCGGAGCGGATCCAGTTCCAACGAAGAGTAACATCTACCCATACTTTCGTTTCGATGACTTTTCCAATACCCCGGTTCAAAAAAACTGGAAGGTGGTTGAAATGGAGAATGATTACCTGCTGGTGCGCATACTACCCGAAGTAGGCGGAAAAATATGGACCGCCATCGAAAAGAAAACAGGCAAGCCATTTATCTACGACAACCAAGTAATAAAGTTTAGAGACGTAGCCATGCGCGGACCATGGACCAGCGGTGGAATTGAAGCCAACTACGGCATAATAGGACATACCCCGAACTGCGCTACACCCGTGGATTACAAAATCAAAGAAAATGTAGACGGGAGCGTGAGTTGCTTCATTGGGACACTTGACCTGTTAACCCAAACATTCTGGTCGATGGAAATAAATCTCCCAGCCGATAAGGCCTGGTTCAGCACCCGCTCATCATGGTCCAATACCTACTCGCTGGAACAACCCTACTATACCTGGATGAATGCAGGAATTAAATCCGCAGGCAATCTGGAATTCATTTATCCAGGCAACTCCTACATCGGGCATGAAGGTGAATTTGCTTCCTGGCCTTACAATCAGGACAACCAAAAACACATTGCCTGGTATGAACAAAATAATTTTGGTAGTTATAAATCGTATCATGTGTTTGGAAGGTATACTGATTTCTTTGGCGCCTTCTGGCATCAGGATAATCTGGGGATGGGGCGCTTCTCCTGGCACGATGAGAAGCCTGGAAAGAAAATTTGGATTTGGGGATTGTCCAGACAAGGCATGATCTGGGATAAACTTCTCACCGACAAGGATGGACAATACGTAGAAGTGCAGTCCGGGCGATTGTTCAATCAGGCTGCTGACGGAAGTTCACTGACACCTTTTAAACATTTTGGCTTCGCACCCTATCAATTTGATGGTTGGACTGAATACTGGTATCCGGTTACCGGCACCAATGGAGTGATCCATTCAAATTATCATGGCACCCTTAATCTCACCACAAACAACAATGCAACCGTCGTGGCCTTCCAGGCTTTGGAAAACATAAATGAGACCATCGAAATCATCGAGCAGGGGAATATCGTTTATTCAAAGCCCGTCAGCCTAAAACCCATGGAAGTATTTTCTGATACCTACAGCGGTGTACTGAAAGATGCAGAGGTACGCATTGGTAAAAAATTACAATACAGACAAAATCAACAAGATGAACTTAGCAGGCCAAAAAAATCTCCTGAGGACTTTGATTGGAATACAGCTTACGGACTTTATCTGGCTGGAAAAGAGGCTGTGCGCAGTCGTTATTACGATAAGGCAGAGGAGAAATTCCGTGCTTGCCTGGAAAAAGAAAAGAACTTTTTACCGGCCTTATCTGAAATGGCCTCATTGATGACCCGCCAGGGAAATTATCAGGAGGCAAGAAAATATGCCGTAAGAGGACTGAGCATTGATACCTACGATCCAGAGTCAAACTATCAATACGGATTGGCCAATGCCGCACTTGGCCTAACCATCGACGCGAAGGATGGATTTGATATTGCAGCACTTTCAGGATCGCACCGAAAACCTGCCTACACCGAATTGGCAAGAATCTATATCAAGGAAAATAATTTTGAAAGAGCCATACACTTCGCTGAACAAGCCTCTGACAATAATGTCGAAGCGTTACAACTTTTAGCACTCGCACAACAATTATCTGGGGAAACGAAGGCAGCAACCATATCGCTTGAAAAGATTAGTGCTTTAAGTCCACTGTCGCACTTTCAGGCTGCTGAAAACTGGATTAGGAGTGGTCATCCACAAGCCAGGGCATCACTACAGGAAGCAACTAAGAATGAATTGGCCTTTGAAACCTATTTACATTGGGCCAATTGGTATGTTGGATTAAATCGTTTCGATGACGCGGCCAAGCTCCTGGAAGCTGCACCGGAACAAGCTGAGGTTTTGTATTGGAGGGCTTGGTTACAATCAAAAACCGGGAAGGATTTTTCAGCATCACTGGCAAAGGCAGATCAAACATCTGCAGATGGCGTATTTCCATTCAGAGAATCAGCCAAACAAGTTTTCGATTGGGCTTCCAGACAATCTAAAAGCTGGAAACCAGGTTACTATTTGGCTTTGATTTACCGCGGGCAGAAAAATTTCGAGAAATCAAGGGAGTTGCTGCGGGCATGTGGTGACAATACCGGCTTCGCGCCCATCCATGCGCTTCGGGCTGAAATGCTTCCCGGAACAGAGGAAAGTGATCTAAAAAAAGCTCTGGAGCTCAGACCAGACCAATGGACGTACGGAAAACGGCTGTTTGAATTTTACATCAATAAAAATGACTATAACCGCGCACTATTAATCGCTCAAAACCTACAAAAGAAATTCAAGGACAACACGGCCATTACCCTCATGGCTGCAAAAGGACTTCTGCTTACCAAACAATATGCGAAGTCCTCTGAACTTTTAAATCAATCGGTACTCCTTCCCTATGAAGGATCTACAGAAGCAAGAATGGTTTACTGGTCCGCTTATATCTTAGGCGCTTTAGAACAACTTAACTCCAAAAAATATTCCGGAGCGATTGGCCAGATTGATAAATCTCTTCAATGGCCTGAAAATTTAGGTGTTGGTAAGCCTTACGAGGAGGATCTTGACTTGAGAGCGGAGCACCTTATTAAAGCTGTTGCGTTGTTGCGCTCAGGAAAAAAGACTGAAGGAAAACAATTGATGGATAAATTAATTGGATCCTCATCCCTGAAAGGAACGTTTGGACCACTTGCCCTTGCCGTAGCACATCGATTGAATGGTGATGAAAAATCTTTTACGAATACCATTGAAGGCTGGAAAGCACAGAATGCTGGTGTTGCTTTGGCGCAATGGACTTCCGACTACGTGGGCGGTAAATCACCTACCGTCATGGTGCCTGCAGACCAGCAATGGATTGCGGAAGGATTATTGAAAATAAAGTAGTTATACCAAAGGCTTCTCCAGGACCATAAACTGAAGCGGCATTTTAGGAATGCCAAATACAGGATCGGTATTATCAAAAGGTCGGAATTCACCGGTTGGTGTATAGCCATGTCTTTGGTACCATGCGATCAATTCAGAACGAACGGAGATAACCCACATCACCATAGCCACACAACTATGTTTTAGGGCATGCTGCTCACCTGCATACAACAGCTTCTTACCAATGCCCGTTGCTTGTAGGTCAGGCTTAACAGTAAGCATACCCAAATACATTTTGTTAATCTGATGGACCAGTTCAACACAACCAATAATGGAGCCCGCTTCAACGTACTTCAATACAGTTGTTCCATCTTTCATAATTTCCGACCTGACCCCTTTGGCATCAATGCGTGTTCCCCCAAGGATCCCATCCTCTGTGGTCCAGCCCTTTCGAGAAGCCTCGCCACGATATCCTGAGTTCACCAGCTCAGCAATCTGCTCAGCATCCTCAATGGTAGCCTTAAGTATTTCTGTCATCCTCGAACAATTCAATAGATTAACGTCTTCCCATAGGACCAAGCCCTTGCAGTGGATTACGCCCCATAGCACCCATCTTATTCATTGACTTCATCATTTTTCGCATATCCTCAAATTGCTTCAACAATTGGTTGACTTCCTGAAGCGAACGACCGCTTCCTTTTGCAATCCTGGTCTTACGGCTGGGATTAATTATATCCGGATTTTGACGCTCACTCAAAGTCATAGAGCGAATTATGGCCTCAACAGGCTTCATCGAATTTTCATCAATATCAACGTCCTTTATTGCCTTACCCATTCCAGGAATCATCCCTAATAAATCTTTCATATTTCCCATCTTCTTGATCTGCTCAAGCTGGGAGAGAAAGTCATTCAGATCAAATTGATTCTTTCGAATTTTTCGGTTTAATCGCTCAGCTTCCTCCTGATCAAAAGTTTCCTGAGCTTTTTCAACCAGTGAAACCACATCACCCATACCTAGGATTCTACCCGCCATCCGATCGGGATAAAATCGCTCCAGTGCGTCCATCTTCTCACCGGAACTGATATACTTGATGGGTTTTTCCACCACTCGTCTGACAGAAAGTGCGGCACCACCGCGCGTGTCACCATCCATCTTGGTTAAAACAACGCCGTTGAAATCGAGTCGATCATTAAAAGCTTTGGCCGTATTCACAGCGTCCTGACCAGTCATGGCATCAACAACAAAAAGTGTCTCAGCAGGATTAAGGCTCTCCTTGATTCTGGAGATCTCATCCATCATCTCCTGATCAACAGCCAGTCGTCCTGCCGTATCGACGATCAAAACACGATGATTGTTCTTCTTTGCAAATTCAACAGCATCCTTTGCAATGGCTACCGGATTGTTATTGTTTAAATCCGCATAAACGTCTACACCAATCTGTGCACCGAGAACTTTTAGTTGTTCAATTGCAGCGGGCCGATAAACATCACAGGCCGCCAACAATACCGATCTGCCCTGACGCTTTAAATAAGATGCCAGCTTACCACTAAAGGTGGTCTTACCTGAACCTTGCAGGCCCGCAATCAATACGACGGCCGGATTACCTTCAACCTTAATGTCCTCACTTTCGCCACCCATTAACCTGGTCAGCTCATCGTTGGTGACCTTAATCAGCAATTGCCCGGGTGAGATGGCCGTTAGGACATCCATCCCCATAGCTTTAATTTTTATCTCATCGGTAACATCCTTTGCGACTTTATAATTCACATCAGCGTCGATGAGCGCCTTCCTAATTTCCTTGATGGTGGAAGCAACGTTTATCTCCGTTATTCTGCCTTGTCCTTTTAAGGTTTGGAAGGCCTTTTCGAGCTTAAGACTTAGATTTTCGAACATAAATTAGGAACCTGATTATTTGGAAGGATGCAAAGGTAAACCCGGAGGTTTCGACCGCCAAATCGCCCGATTAAAGTCCGATTTTACCCATCGCTTGAGCAATCCAATAGGCAGGGTGCCGCATGGATTCCTCCCTGCTGGTTAAAGAGGCAATGGAAATCACCTTGTCAATTCCTGCTTCTGCAATGGCTCGATCGGAAAGTTGGTTGACCCCACACACAATCCAACATGGTTTATGAGCTTTTTGGCATGCTGATAATACACCCGAAACCACTTTTCCTCTTAAACTCTGCGCATCCAATTGACCTTCACCGGTAATGACCAAATCAACACCCTTAACTTTTTCAATCATCCCGGTTTTGTCTATTACCCAATCGATACCCTTATGGGTTTGGGCCTTCAAAAAATAAACTGAACCGGAAGGAAATCCTCCACCGGCGCCAGCCCCTTCAATCCTGGCACTTGCGTAAAAAGGATCGGTAGAAAAAAGGTGATTCAAATGTTCTAAACCCTTATCCAAGCGATCAAGCTCATTTTCGGAAGCGCCTTTTTGTATTGCAAACGTCCTTGCAGCACCTTCAGGACCAATCAGCGGATTGGTTACATCGCTGACAATATGAAAGTTTACCCGGTGAATTCGATCTGAAACATTTTTTGAATCAATTGAGGCAATTTCATGGAGCGTATCACCGGTAGGAAGGAATGGTAATCCATTCTTATTAAGAAAAATATATCCCAAAGCTGAGGCCATACCTACAGCACCATCGTGTGTTGCACTGCCGCCGCAGCCCAAGACAACTTCTCTTACTCCGTGCTCGATGGCTGACAGAATCAGCTCCCCCGTCCCAAAGGTAGTAGTCTTACCAGGGTGACGCTCTGTTGTTTCAAGCCGCCAAAGCCCGGAGGCTTCTGCCATTTCAATCCAAGCCGTGGAATGATCAGCCGATAATCCATAAGACGCATGAATGGGTCTTCGTAAAGGATCGCTTGCCATTGAAGTCTGGATGGATCCACCTGCGGCAGCCGTAAGAATTTTACAGGTTCCCTCCCCTCCATCAGCCATTGGATGTCGAATGGTCTGAATCGAATCTGATTTAATCCCTTGGGCAACGGCGACAGCCACTTCATCTGCCGACAAAGTGGTTTTAAATTTGTCTGGTGCAATTAATATCCTGCGGATCCCTTTAGAATCGAAACCCATAGAAATCAAATACCTCTCCCTTTTTAAATTTTCCGCTTCCTGCAGGCAATTCCAGAAAACCATCAGCCTTAATCAGATTAATAAAGTCACCCGATCCACCGCCAGGAATTGGCCTTGCACTTAGCACACCACTACTGCGCTCTAGTTTTACTTGAAGAAAATAGGTCAATGGTGCCTTGAAGTCAAAGTCTTCAGCCAACACTGCTTTTTCAATCAAGCGTTCCGCCCCCATCGACATGAAAAGCCATGGAAGAAAATACCGATAAACGCACAGGTAGGATGAAACAGGATTTCCGGGAAAAGCAAAAACAGTTTTTCCTTCCCCACTCCCAAACCACAATGGCTTGGCCGGCCGCTGAGCGACACCATGAAAATGACAGGCAATATGCGCATCGCCCAATGCCGCAGGAACCCAATCGAACTTGCCCTTTGAAACTCCGCCAGTAAAAATCAATACATCATTGGCCTCAAATAGTGCTGTAAGCTTCCCCTGAAGACCAAGCTCTGAATCACCAAAGTGAATCAATGTACTTTTGATGTTCAGTCGACTCAAAGCAGAAGATATGGCGTATACATTGGATCGCCGGATCTGATGTGGTGCGGGGGTAATTTTTGGCTCAACCAATTCATCGCCAGTAGAAACAATGGCAACACGGGGTAGCGATTGAACACTGACCATATCTAAACCCACTGAAGCAAGAACCGGAACTTCCGCTGTTGAAATAAAACTGCCTCGATTAAGAAGTTTGGCACCACCATGGGCATCGATTCCACAACGATGAACATTCACCCACCTTTTTTCAGGCTTTTGGATCACCTCTACCGAGCCATCCCCAACCTTTAAATGCTCATATGGAATTACGGTGTCAGCGCCGGAGGGCAATACAGCCCCTGTCATAACTTCAATGGCGGCTGCTTTCTGCTCAAGTGAAATTTCCGGTGTTCCGGCAGCAACCAAGGCTGCAATTTTGAATTCGGTTTGACCTTCTTCTATGGAATCAAAGCAAACAGCAACTCCATCCATAGCCACCCGATTAAAAGGAGGAAAATCGCGATCCGCCAGTACGTCCTCAGCAAGCACCCGGCCAAGCGCATCAACCATTGAAACCCGCTCAGGCACCGATCCCCACAAGTGGTCACCCAATATTTGATCTGCTTGTTCTACTGAAATCATGTTGATTGAAAACAAAAATAGGCGGTTGCTGGATTGATCCGGGCGAAGGAAACTAAATTGTAGGGGTTATACAATGAATAAAAGAGGAAAATACAGCGATATCGTAGGGATAATTTTAGCTGGCGGCAGCAGCTCGAGAATGGGTACGGATAAGAAACTTCTTACGCCCAACGGTATACCGCAGCACCAATACCTCTACAACATCATGGACGAGGTATTCGACCGCGTTTATATTTCAATTAATGCAACTGAACCATTCACCACTCAGCAAAAAATTATCAGAGATCAATTTGATTTCCGAGGTCCCTTGAATGGTATTTTATCAAGTCTCCAATCGAACCCAGGCAATGCCATATTTTGCCTTGCGGTAGACATGCCAAATATTTCAAAGGAATCCATTGAGTCATTGTTGCAGAAAAGAGACCGATTTTGCCCCGCAACCTGTTATCTAAATATAAAATCAAATCGACTGGAACCCTTGTTTTCGATTTGGGAGCCTTCTTCCCAGGATTTGATTCAGAAATTCATTGATAAGGGGATACACAGCCCTTACGAAATTCTTTCGGATGAGTCGGTGAGAAGAATTGAATCATCCAACTTAAAAATTTTCGAAAATCTCAATACACCGGCTGACCTCAAAAATTTCGGTCGAAATATCCTGTAAGCAATACCGTCAGAGGCATTATGCGAAGGAGAAAATAATCGGGAAGCCTATCACAACAAACAGGGCCCAGACCAGGTATGCCGGAAGAAATCCATTCATTGCACCGAGCACCTGTTCTTTGGTTTGCTTACCGGCAACCAAACCGGTGAGCCTGAAAGACATCCAAAACAGATTGGCAAGAAATAGTGCGTTTGCACCAAAAACTGCAAGTCGGTTTGGTGTAACACCCAATTCAAATAAACGATAAGCGATGGCAAAAAAGGCAACAAGGTTCACAACGATGGCTACATAAGAAAGCAGCATCAATACCCAATTCAAAAAAGACCCTCCAGCAGAAGACAATGAAAATAAAATCAGTGCCAATACACCCGCAAGCATTAGATTAAACATGAGTAAAATCTCACGATCGGTAAATAAGTTTTTCTCTGAAAAAATCATGGTCGTCATATAGACCGTAAGCATCAACAGAACAATCGGACTAAATATTCGGGCGATCCAGGGGGAAACCTGATCCACAAATCCAGGGAACTGCCTGATGGTTATGGCTGCCACCAATGGAATTACAGTCATACCAGGCAAGATGACGTATTGAGGATAAAATTCTTCAAGGGTAAATCCAATCAAATAGAACAAGCCCATGGTAAGACCACTCAAAGCCATCCAGGCCATTTCCAATACCGCTGAGGTAACGAGCAAATCGCCATTAAACCTTAGGTAATGATGCCATTGGTTGATCCTTCCGTTTCCAAAAACCAATCCAACCAAAGCCCACAGAACCAAAGGCAGGTGAACGCCAGCCAAAGCAAGCGTATCAGAAACATTCTTTTCAGAACCCGGCAAGAGGTTTATCCAAAAAAGAGTAATGGTCACAAGCCCTAGAACCGCAGCCACCAAAATTTTACCTGGTTGCACCAATCGTAGGAAATAGAACAATAAAGCACCCAGCGCCAGGAAACCAGCATTCCGTAAGTAGAAATCTTCTGATTGTGTGTCCGTTAAACCTCCCCAACGCGGATAAGAAACCAAGGCTCCAAAAACAAAGAGAGAAAGTAGAATTTGGATAAGATCCAGCCTGGTAAACCAGTCAGGTCTCGAGGGTTCATACCGCAACCTAGCGCGCCAACCCTGCACCAACGGATGATCAGGATATTTCACTTCCAACGCACTGAACTGATCTCTAAAAGAAGAACGGTCATTGCGATAAAGGGACTCCAATTGATCCGGGCTATTCAATAAATTTTCAACAGTTTCCATCGTTGCTACAATAATTTTCAGTCGGCAGTTCGGGCATTAACCTGCGTTTTGATCGACTTGAATACACCTGGATTTCCATCAACAATCAGTAAAGCAAATGGCCTTGATTGGTAAGAATTTTTTTGCCCCATGATCATTTCAATGGATACATTCAAGGTGTCCTTTTCAACAACCAGGAACTTAGGCTCCATTCGTACATCCAAATCGGTCGCGCTGTAAACGGCAGCAAGGGCAAATTGGTTTTCAAAATTTACAGGAGTGGCTCTCCCCTCCTCACCCATAACAGTTGCATAACCAAAAACCTCCTCCAGCTTTTCTTTGGAATCGATCGTGACAAGCGTGAGTCCCTCACTTGAAAAGTCATTTCTAACAAAATAGCCTGATGCCACGGAAAAGTTTAAAACAAGTGAATCAGCTTCAATTTTTGCTGTAAAAGGGTTTTTAGAGCCCTGTCCACAAGAAATAAGCAAACCGAGCATGGGAACGGTTAACCAAAGATTGACATATCGCATTTTTTAAAGATTTACAGGTTTAATATTAGCGTTAACAGGAATCATAGTTTTCGGCAGACATTAAAATTACACGATCGGTAAGATTGATTTTTGTAATTTTTGGATTCACATCCTCCCACCATGCGTTATTCAACAACTTATTTTTCCACTCCAGGTACCAGGTGTTTTTTACCCATGCTCTATACAGTCTGGTCGGATATGACCCTTACAGATACTGAAAGAGCAACACTAACCACAACGATCCAAAAACAGGAATGGTTATCTCCAGAGGAGAAAAATCAACTTAACGCCGTTTTAGATCATGCAGTAGAACTCACTGCAGAGGACCTCAAAACCTGGCACCAGACTATTTCGCAGCACTCAGGGACCCCAGGTGAACACCTCATAGAATTGGGTATGCGTGTTGGACAGGCACTGAACAAGGAATTCAGCATACCAGCCAATGCGCTGAGCGATCTGAAAAATATAGATGGCATGCTTGGAATACCTGGACGGGAATCAACTTTAATTTTTTTCCCTGCATCACGTAAGGCCATTAGCTCAACCTATGGAACAGAGCCATCGTTTAATATCGATAACCTGAAATCGATTCTTGATGGCAGAGACCAAATAATCCTGGATCAAATCAGAAAAATTATTTCTGGAAATGAATTTCGTTTTTCTGAAACAGAAGATCTTGATTTCCTAAGAGCACAAACCCTAAAACAAGCTAAGATTCTCGCCGCCGAAGGAATTGGTTCGTTAGGATACCCAAAGGAATATGGCGGAAAAGGAGACCTGGAAGCATACTTCGCCGCCATGGAGGGACTTAGCTATGGCGACCTTAGCCTGGTGGTCAAATTCGGTGTTCAATTTGGACTTTGGGGAATGAGCGTTTACCAGCTGGGTACCGAAAAACATCACCAAAAATACTTAAGAGACATCGGCACCCTTAAACTTCCGGGGTGCTTCGCTATGACCGAGACAGGACATGGTAGCAATGTGAAAGGGATTGAAACAACTGCAACTTACCGCCATTCCGATCGCAGCTTTATTATTCATACACCAAATGAACAGGCAAGAAAAGAATACATCGGTAATGCTGCACTTCATGGAAAAATGGCCACCGTATTTGCCAAGATCATGGTAGAAGGAAAAGACTACGGTGTTGGCGCATTTGTAGTTGCGCTTCGGGATGATCACGGTAGTACTCTTCCCGGAATTACCATTAAAGACTGCGGAAGAAAACTGGGACTTAATGGCGTTGACAACGGCGTGATTTATTTCAATCAGGTAACCATACCAGCCTCCGAAATGCTGGATCGGTATGCAGGCGTTGATGACCAGGGAAAATTTACCAGTCCGATTGCAAGCGACAACAGAAGGTTTTTCACCATGCTTGGCGCATTGGTCGGAGGAAGAATTGGTATCCCACGTTCGGGATTGGCAGCGACACGAACAGGTCTCACCATTGCCATTCGCTACGGCGATGGTCGCCGGCAGTTCGGCCCGGAAGGTGGTGCAGAGGTGCCTATTTTAAATTACCGAACCCACCAAAAAAGACTAATACCAGCATTGGCATCCACCTATGCACTTCATTTTGCCTTAAAGAACCTTACCCACCGGTACATCCACCGTAAGGAATCAGAAATGCAGGAAATCGAAGCCGTCGCCGCTGGACTAAAAGCGTTAACCACCTGGCATACATCGGAAACCCTTCAAACATGCAGGGAATGTTGCGGCGGAAAAGGTTACTTATGGGAAAACAGAATCGGGCCATTAAAGAACGATTCAGACATCTACTCAACGTTTGAAGGCGATAATACTGTTTTACTTCAGTTGGTAGCCAAATCCAGACTCACCGCCTTTAAACAAGAGTTCAGCAGTATGAACGCCCTTGGTATGCTCGGTTACCTTGCCCAACAGGCAACAGTAGCCATCACTGAAATGAATCCCATAACCACCAGGAATACAGATGAGGAGCATCTGTCCAGCTACGAATTTTACCATGAAGCCTTTACCTTCAGAGAAAAAGACACGCTTACTTCGGCTGCAAAACGGCTTAGAAGGTTGTTGGCGGACGGAATGGACTCCTTTGATGCCTTCAATGTTTGCCAACAGCATATGGTCGATGTTGGTATAGCCTACATCGATAGAATAGTGCTGGAGGAATTCAGGGAAGCAATCAATACCACCCAGGATGAGGCTTGCCGGAATGTTTTGTATGGCCTGCTTAAAATCTTTGCGCTGAGTCGCCTTGAAAAAAATAAAGCCTACTATTTAGAGCAGGGTTATATGGAAGGCATTAAAACAAAAGCAATCAGAAAATTACTCAGTCAACTATGCTGGGACATCCGTAAAGATGCTGTTCCTTTGGTCGATGCTTTTGGAATCCCAGAAGCCTGTATCCACGCGCCAATAGCCAAAAGAGCCTAATCGATCATTACAGATTACGTTTCTTCATTTCTTCCACCGCGTAACTTGCCGCACGGGCAGTGAGCGCCATAAAGGTTAGTGATGGATTCTGATTACCAACAGAAGTCATACACGCACCATCGGTGACAAAAACATTCTTACAATTATGGAACTGATTCCATTCGTTTAACAAAGATGTTTTCGGATCTCTGCCCATTCTAACACCGCCCATTTCGTGAATGTCCAACCCCGGTGCTTGTTTGCTGTCGTGTTGCTGAATGTTTTTACAACCTGCTTTATCAAGCATTTCCGATCCTTGATCCAGGAAATCCTTTAACAACTTCTCATCATTCTCATCATAACCAATGGAAGTGATCAATTGTGGAATTCCCCACTCATCCTGCTGGTCTGGACTTAGCCTGACGTGGTTCTCAAACTTTGGGATGGTCTCTCCCTGCATCATCATGCTTACATACCAGCCTCCCGGCGTAGCAGCTGCTTTTTTAAGTTCCTCACCAATTCCTTCCGATGAACCACCGCCACGTCCGGCACCAAAGGCAACCATATAGCCCCTCAGAAAGTCAGTATCCTGTTTGAAAACATTTCTGAAGGATGGCATGAAAACCTGGGTTGGACGACGACCATAATAATATTGATCTTCAAAGCCATCCATAGTAGCCGAAACTGTCCCACGGTAGTTGTGGAAGGCAACGAACCGACCAAGCAATCCATTATCATTCCCAAAGCCATTGGGAAATCTGGAGGAAGTTGAATTAAGTAAGATGAGGTTGGTGTTCAGGCAAGCAGCATTCACAAAAATAATCCTGGCGTGGTACACGCTAACCTCTTTGGTATGCGCATCCACCACTTGAACACCTGATGCCCTTCCTGATCGCTCATCATAAATAATCGAATGAACAACGGCATCAGTCAACATGGTAAGATTTCCGGTGCGTTTAGCCCACGGAATGGTCGATGAATTGGCGCTGAAGTAACCGCCAAAGGGACAACCGGTTTCACATTTGGTCCTGGCCTGACATTTTCCTCTGCCTTGCGCAAGATGGATCTCTTTTGGTTCTGTCAGATGCGCACACCGACCAATGATAACAGGTCTTTTTTGATTGTAGGCGGAATGAATTTTCTCCTGAATATGCTTTTCAACGCAATTCATTTCCCATGGCGGCAGGGATTCACTGTCGGGAAGTTGCTCCAGTCCATCAAGATTTCCACTGATGCCAACAAACTTTTCAACTTCCGAATACCATGGGGCCAGATCGTTGTAACGAATGGGCCAATCTACCGCGAAACCATCTCTGGCAGGCGCTTCAAATTCGAACCTACTCCAGCGTTGGGTTTGTCGTGCCCACAACAACGATTTTCCTCCAACCTGGTAAGCACGTATCCAATCGAAAGGCTTTTCCTGGACATAAGGATGCTCCTTATCCTTAACAAAAAAATGATCGGTGGAATCATTGAAAGCATAACACCTGCTGACCACCGGATTTTCATCCTTCACCGACTTAGGTAATCTTTTATGCAGTGGAAACTCCCAAGGGTGCATGTTTGTGGTTGGGTAATCCTTCAGATGTTCAACCTGTCGACCACGTTCAATAACCAGTGTTTTTACCCCGGCATCACACAGCACTTTGGCTGCCCATCCGCCACTCATTCCCGAACCCACCACAATTGCGTCAAATTGATTCTCCATGCTAAGTCATTTGGTATCAATTTATCCAAAAGACACTGAAACCAGCAATCCAATGAATTCAAAAAATTCGAGCCAACAGATAAGCAGAGGCATGCAGACAATTAATATCTTGCGCCGATGGAAAATTTTGTTGTTTCAGCCCGTAAATACCGCCCCCTCGGCTTTGAGGAGGTAGTCGGACAGGAACACATTACCACCACCCTTAAAAATGCAATAGATAGCAATAAACTGGCTCAAGCCCTGTTGTTTTGCGGTCCCAGAGGGGTTGGAAAAACAACTTGTGCGCGGATCGTTGCGAGAATGATCAATGGATTTGAGGAGCGCGCAGAGTTGAATTCCCTTAACATTTTTGAACTCGACGCAGCTTCAAACAATTCGGTGGAAGACATTCGCAGCCTGACCGACCAGGTGCGTTTTCCGCCGCAATCCGGAAAATTTAAGGTGTACATCATAGACGAGGTGCACATGCTCTCCAACCAGGCTTTTAATGCATTTTTAAAAACCCTGGAAGAGCCTCCCTCCTACGCCATATTTATCCTGGCCACTACGGAAAAACATAAAGTCATTCCGACAATTTTATCGCGTTGCCAGATTTTTGACTTCAATCGGATTCAAATTTCAGATATGGCCCGTCAGCTCAGAAAAATAGCTGACCGTGAAAAAGTGAAGATCGAGGATGCCGCCCTCCATCTGATTGCACAAAAATCAGACGGCGCTCTTCGTGACGCCCTGTCTATTTTCGATCTGATGGTAACCTTTTCCTCTGGGAAAGAGGTGAAATTCGAAGATGTCCTTCGCAACCTTCACATACTCGATTATGATTATTACTTCAAAATCGTTGAAGGCCTGCTTGGTGAAAACGTCAGCGCTCCCCTGCTGCTATTGGATGATATTTTGAAGAAGGGATTTGATGGCCAAAATTTCATCAATGGACTCAGTGCACACATCAGAAATCTGATGGTGGCCAGAGACGAACGCACAGTGCAACTGATGGAGGTTCCTGATAAAATCAGAAAACAATTTCTCGACCAGGCAGCCGCGTGTGACTATTCTGTTCTCCTCACCTGGCTGAACCTGGCCACACAATGCGATATTCATTACAAAGCCAGTAAAAATCAAAGACTGCTCGTTGAATTGGCGTTGATGAAAATGGCACATGTCCGATCCATCATCAATCCGGAAGAACTTCAAACTTCATCTCCCAAGGATGCAGTAAAAAAAAAAGTAAGCTGATTCCAAGGCCCCCAGAGGATCCCCAGGAAAAAAAGGAAACAGAATCTGAATTCAGCAGTTCCGAACAAGTCACTGAAATCTCAACTGAGATCAATGCTCCAGCCAGTCCACCGCCCTCAATAGTAGATTTTAACGGCGCCCCGCCCATTGCCTCAGCTAAGGTCGCAGGAAATGCACGACCCATCACAGTCGCAAAAACAAGCCTTGACCTCTCCAGCCTGCTTACCGGAAATCCCGATGCACTTAAGCCAGTTATAAAACAGGAAACATCAACCTTACCCACCAAAAATAAGTCCAGGATTACCGCCGACGAGATCAGTAAAGCCTGGCAATCATTTGCAGATTCAAAGAAAAATCAGGCTGCGGAATATCAGTTGCTTCAACGGCCCATTGAAATATCCGGTAAAATCATAAAAGTCACTTTGAACAACTCAGTAGAAGAACCACTGCTGAACAACATGAAATCGGAGTTGCTTGAAATGCTTCGTCAAGAACTAGCCAATTCAGAAATCAACATAGAATACGAAATCAAGCTTCCGGTTGCCGGTAAGGTCGCTTATACCAATAAGGAGAAGCTTCAAAAAATGTCTGAAAAATATCCTGCCGTTCTGGAATTACAAACCAGACTTGGGCTAGATACAGACTTCTGACCCCACATCCATCTAATGGCTTTCCCCGTGGATTTTAAAACAATCCTGCGGGCTTATTTTTATATATTGACCCTTCATCTAACTGTTACCCATGCAAAAGATTTTTACCCTCACGCTTATCATGGTGTGGATGTTTGGCCCCGCAGTGGGACAACCAGCACCCAAGGATCATTTCGGCTTTCAAATTGGCGACGATTACCATCTCGCCAACTACACACAGACAGCTGAGTATTTCAAAAAACTTACCCAATCGAATCGGGTTAAACTGGTGAGCATTGGCGAAACCGAAGAGGGACGGGATCACCCGATGCTGATCATCACCTCTCCTGAAAATCACCGTAAACTGGATCGTCTCCGTGATATTTCCCTAAAGCTCGCCAGAGCAGAGGGCATCGACGAAGTCCAGGCAAAAGCACTCGCAGCGGAAGGCAAGGCTGTAGTATGGATCGATGGAGGCCTGCATGCCACCGAAACCGTTGGTATCCACCAACTGATTGAAACAGCCTACCAACTGGCCACCAGAAATGATCCCGAAACCGTCAACATTCTCGACCAGGTAGTTATTCTGATGGTACATGCCAATCCCGATGGACAAGAGCTGGTTTCAAACTGGTACATGAGAGAGCCTAAACCTGAAAAAAGGAAACTGGATCACCTTCCCAGATTATACCAGAAATACATCGGACACGACAACAACAGGGATTTTTTCATGCTCAACATGAAGGAAACCCAAAATATGGCAAGACAGCTTTTTGTGGACTGGATTCCTCAAATCATGTACAACCACCACCAGGCCGGACCCGCAGGCTCCGTGGTTGCCGGTCCTCCCTACCGCGATCCTTTCAATTATGTTTTTGATCCATTGACCATGACTGGATTGGATGCCATTGGCGCTTCAATGATTAGCAGGCTCAATCTCGAAGGTAAGCCTGGTTACACCAGGTTGGACGGATCAGTTTTTTCAACCTGGTACAACGGCGGATTGAGAACAACAACATACTTCCACAATATGCTCGGATTGCTTACCGAAATTATTGGAAATCCAACCCCAATGGAAGTGCCTTTGGTACCCTCCAGACTGATTCCCAACAACGACACCCCTTTTCCGGTTACACCCCAGAAGTGGTTTTTCAGACAATCCATTGACTATTCTGTTTCACTCAACTATGGTGTTCTTGATTATGCCGCAAGACATCGGGACCAGCTGCTCTTTAACATATGGAAAATGGGCAAAAACTCTATCGAACGTGGAAGTGGTGATCACTGGACTCCATTCCCATCAAAGATAGAAGCGATTCAAACAGCCTTTAAAAGCAAAGCGAAACCACAGGAATCCAATCCAGCCGGTGCAGGTTACGGCGCTACATCCAACATCCCTGTTAAATTGTACGACAGCATCTTTAAGACCCCCGCAAACAGAGATCCCAGAGCATACGTTGTCACAGCGGATCAACAGGATTTTTCTACAGCCATCCGTTTTATCAATGCATTGATCAGAACGGGTATCAGGGTACACAAGGCAACAGCGCCCTTCAGCGTAGGTAATAAAAATTATCCCACCGGTAGCTTCATTGTTAAAACCGATCAGCCTTTTCGTCCACACGTGTTGGATATGTTTGATGCTCAGGACCACCCCAATGATTTTCAATATCCTGGTGGGCCACCGGTAAGACCCTACGATGCAGCTGGTTGGACACTATCCTTTCAGATGGGAATTGAATTCGACAGATATTATGAACCAGTCAATGCCGCTGCTGAAGCCATTCCCTATGGCGAACTCCAACCATTGCGTGGAAAAATCTCTGGTAGTGGCAGCGGTTACGTCATGAGCAGCCAATCGAATGCCTCCTTTACCGCCGTCAATGATCTATTGGATGCAGGGATTACTGTTTACAGGATTAATGGATCTCCAAAAACCGGAATACCTGCCGGGAGCTTTTATGTCGCAGCATCATCAAAGTCTAAGGCAGTCTTACAGCGCAATGCAGAGTTGCATGGACTCCATGCGCAAGGTATTTCCAAAACACCCGCATCAATTGTAAAGGTTCAGAAACCTCGCATTGCATTATTGGACGTTTACGGAGGTTCGATGCCAAGCGGCTGGATTCGTTGGCTAATGGAGCAGTATCATTTCAAAGCCAACGTAGTATATCCGAAAGAAATTGAAAAAGGAGGATTAAAAGAAAAGTATGATGCACTTATCCTGGTGACAGGCATGGTGCCATCGGTTCGAAAAGAAACTGAAAACAATCCATACGCTCGACGAGATCCGAAAGCAGAGGAAATCCCTGCTGAATGGCACAACAATTTGGGCTCGATTACAGCAGAAAAATCAGTTCCGGAGCTCAGAAAGTTTATAGAAGCAGGTGGAAGAATTGTGACCATTGGCACAAGTGCGAATCTGGCATACCAGCTTGGCTTACCCGTAAAAAATGCCCTTACTGAAATTGGACCCAATGGCACAGAGCGAAATCTTCCTGGGGAAAAGTACTATGTACCCGGAAGCATCCTTCAAGTACGGGTCGATAGCACCCAACAGTCCACCTGGGGCATGAAATCCAAGACGGATGTCTATTTTGAGAACAGTCCCGTTTTCAAAGTAAGCCCGGAAGCCATCGCACAGGGTAGGATCAAACCTTTAGCTTGGTTTGCAGACGACACGATGCCGCTTCGAAGTGGGTGGGCTTGGGGTCAAAATTATTTGAAAGGTGGCGTGGTGGCTTTCGAAGCATCGGTTGGTAAAGGCAAGCTGCTCACCTTTGGTCCGGAAATTACTTTCAGAGGACAGGCACACGGAACCTTCAGGATGTTGTTTAACCAATTGATTGAGACGGGGCCTAACCAAAAGCTAACCCTGAAATGAGGAAAGCAATAAAAAGAGGCGGGCCCCGAATGGGGCCCGCCTTAAATAAAAACTAACCCCAAAACTTTAACGGAGGAATAGCAATTCGCGGTATTTCACCAACGGCCAGTCCTCGTTATCGACCAGCAACTCCAGTTTATCAACAGAGTCGCGGATCAAATCGAAGTACTTTTCTTTAACATCGTCGCAATAAGCAATAGCCTTTTTGTGGGTATCACCAAGCTTGTTTATTCGTTTGCGTTCCTCGATCATATCACGCACACCATTTTTAATGTTCTCGATGTGACGGGATATTTCTTCGATGGTTTTCACAACTGCAGCATTATCGATTCCAAGTCCTTTTAAGCCATTGGCATTGGCAATAAGCTTGGTCTGATACGCTATCGCGGTTGGAACAATGTGGTTAAGCGCCAGGTCACCCATAACGCGGGAATCGATCTGAACCTTTTTAATGTACGCTTCCAGTCTGATTTCATTCCGCGCCTCCACTTCCTTGTGGGAAAGCACACCGTGCTTTTCAAACAAAGCGAGTGACTTTTTGGAAGTATAAGCATCCAGCGCACGTGGCGTATTCTTGATGTTGTTCAGTCCACGCTTTTCAGCTTCCTTGACCCACTCATCGCTGTAGCCATCACCACCAAAAATCACATTTTTAGCCTCAGTGATGTAACGGCGCAGAACTTTCACGATGGCCAAACGCTTTTCCTCTCCTTTTTCAATGTCCTTAGACACCTCATTATAGAAAAGCTCGAGCTGATCGGCCACAATAAGGTTGAGGGCCGTCATTGCGGTTGCACAATTGTCGCTTGAACCAACAGCCCGGAACTCAAATTTATTTCCAGTGAAGGCAAACGGTGAGGTACGGTTGCGGTCTGTGGCGTCCAAAATGATTTCAGGAATCTGATCAATTCCTAATTTCATATACATGTTGTCGCCTTTCTCAATTTTTACATTACCACTTTTTTCAACCTCATTGAGTACATTCTGCATTTGAGAGCCGATGAATACGGACATGATTGCCGGAGGAGCTTCGTTGGCACCAAGACGGTAATCGTTGTTGTATGTCGCAATGCTGGCACGCAGCAAGTCGGCATGCTCGTGAACAGCTTTGATCGTGGTGACAAAGAAAGTCAGGAAAATGAGGTTATCGCGGGCGCTGCTGCTGGGCGCGTAAAGGTTCACACCAGTGTCGGTGATAAGCGACCAGTTGTTGTGTTTACCTGAACCATTAAGTCCGGCAAAAGGCTTTTCAGTAAAAATGATCTTAAGCTTGTGTCTTGAAGCAACTCTACCCATGACATCAATCAACAACTGATTGTGGTCATTGGCCACGTTAACCTCCTCGAATAGAGGGGCAACTTCAAACTGACTGGGAGCAACTTCGTTGTGACGGGTCCTAACAGGGATTCCAAGCTTCCAGCATTCGATTTCGAAGTCTTTCATGAAATCGTACACTCTTGAAGGAATGGAGCCGAAGTAATGGTCTTCCATCTGTTGACCGCGCGCAGGTGCGTGACCGAAAACAGTTCTACCTGCCATCACCAGGTCTGGTCTTGCGTTGAACAAACCTTCGTCCACAACAAAATACTCTTGCTCTGAACCAAGGGATGCAGTGCAATGCTGAATATCCTTATCAAAGAACTGAGCCACCTTGGTGGCGGCCTGATCAACCGCCTTAAGCGCCTTTAACAATGGTGACTTGGTATCGAGGGTTTCACCTGTGTATGAAACGAAAACGGTAGGAATGCAAAGTGTCTTACCGTATAAGAACATTGGTGAAGTGGGGTCCCAGGCCGTATAGCCGCGCGCTTCGAAGGTGCTTCGGATACCACCGCTGGGGAAGGAGGATGCGTCGGGTTCCTGCTGAACGAGTTCACTGCCCTTAAATTTTTCAATACCGGCAAGGGCATCAAAGAAAGAATCGTGCTTTTCAGCCGTTCCGCCAGTCATAGGCTGGAACCAGTGGGTGAAATGGGTCGCACCCTTGCTCATTGCCCAGATTTTTGCAGCTGCCGCGACAGCATCTGCCGTAGAATGGTCAATTTTTTCATGGTTCTTGATGGCGTTGGCCACCTGCTTGTAAATCGGGGCAGATAGGTTAGCCTTCATTTGTTCCGGACCGAAGACATTCTCTCCGAAAAAACGGGAAATGTTAACGTCCGGGAGCTCAACAGGGACCGGCTGATGGTCGTTG
Organism: Bacteroidota bacterium; assembly: GCA_016866235.1. GTDB lineage: Bacteria > Bacteroidota > Bacteroidia > Cytophagales > Cyclobacteriaceae > ELB16-189. The sequence goes on along the minus strand of VGMW01000005.1, from coordinate 157,644 downwards.
AGCCGTTTTAGTGCATCGAATCTTAAATGGGCCATAGTGGTTGTTTTTATTGCCGCAAAAGTATGGCTTTTAGCCCTACCCAGACCATTTTTTAACCCATTAATTCAAGGAATTGATATTTTTTTACAGTTCAAGGGTATTTTTTGACCTTGATTTTAAAAAAATAACTCGTTAAGAGGGATTTATTTAAATTTTTAAAGGATTTAAGAAGAGCCAGCTTCAACCCGATTACAATTAGAATTTCAAAGGGTCTAAAGATCAGACTATTAAAACAGGCAAAAACCCAATCAAAAACCACTTCATTGGGCAAGGGGCATAAAAAAACACCGCCCATCCAAGGCGGTGTTTAGTGAAATAAAGAAATGGTCACAACTGAGGAAATCCATGAACTACCGCATGAGCAATGATGTAAAGATCTCCGCTTAAATTGTTCACCGTTACACTGTACGATTGTCCGGTTAATCCTCCTGCTTTATACGGATACTTACCTGGAGCAATCGTAAAATCGCCAGCTTGCGAACCATTTTGAATTTTTGGGAAAAATTCAGCTCCAGCATAAAGATGAATTTCCCTCAAAGCGTAGGGCAAACCGGTGGAGGAATTCGTTCCACTCAATTGATAAGTGAATGTGGCGGTGGATCCATTGTATGCAACCAAAAGATAACCAACCTGGATTCCTTTAGAAAGGTCACACAAACCTGCTCCTGCGTAAATCGGAAATTTATAAGATCCTGCAGGATACGGTCCATTGGTCCAGCCCCAACGATTCGGGTTTTCTAAAAAATCACTGAAATTTTGGAAACAGCCCGACTGATCCCCATTAAAGGCAAAAGCCGTCTCGGTGGATGCTGGATTTGGAGGCGTATTTAAATCGCATGTAATAAAAATCATATTGTACATCGCCCAGCTGCCCCTTTGTACCAACCTGAGTCCATCACCCCAACCGGATTCATACTGGTAACCACCCAGGCTGCTTAATTTCCTGAGCGATGCATGCGCCGCTACGAAGTAATCCTCTGTTTTGGTATTGGGGCAAACAAACCCTAAATCAGAAAATGAAACCAGAAGCGTATAAGTAGTCTGACCAGCCATCGGACCAGATTTAAGCGGAAACTGACCAGGTTGTGGATTCCCTGACTTATTTACCGGCAAATCTGTTAAGGTGGCGCCCACATAAAAATGTGTTTCCACCAATTCCCATCCATTAGTTGTTTGAAAGGTGATTTTGAGTGCATCGTCTACAAAATCGTTGTTGGTGTCGACATCGTCATAGGTGACAGTACCTGCATTGATGTTTTGGCCTGCATATAAAACCTGATAATTAAGGGTACCAGAAGACGAACCAATGGCCACTCTTGATGCAGGGTTAAAGGATGGCTCTGGATCCTCAACAATTAGTTGTGGCGATTCACATGAAAGAATTGAAATTAATGTTAGCGCAGGCAAACCAAATGACTGCCACCAACAAGGCTTTTTTGATAAAAACATTGTTTTATTATTTAAGTGAAACAAAATCAGGAGTCACCACGGTACGGACTCCTAAGACATTATGAGTTGTGCACACTCAAAATTATCCTGCTGTAAAAACTAGGATAATGTTTCATGTCAGGTACCTTGAATCATTTAGAGTGATGAAATGTGATATAAAAGCAACACACTCGTAACCAGCGTTTCAAACTAAAATTTTTGAAATCAAAAAAGTTGATGAAGATGATGGTGGGCTTATAGCGCCCAAAATGATCCTGCCAGAAATAGGCAGCACCAATGCTTTAAATCACGTAAACATTAATTTGTGAAAAGGGTCATGACCATACCGCCTTTATCACATCGAGAAAAAAAATTACTGATCAGTTAGAGAAATTACTGAAACCTGCCAGGCTCAAATGCACTGATTTCAATGGATGGCTTAACACCATCAACCAGCTCAGAAACAAGTTTTCCGGTTGCAGGAGCCAGACTTAAACCCATCATCGAATGACCGGAAGCCACCACCAGGTTAGAATATTTTGAACTTCGTCCAATGTAGGGTAATCCGTCCGGTGAACATGGACGTAAGCCATGCCAAACTTCTTCTTGTGGAGGAACAGCTACCGTCATTTCAGGATAATATTTCGGAATACTTTCCACTATGCCACGAACCCTGTTCATATTAATACTATGGTCTACACCAATAATTTCCATCGTACCGCCAAATCTTAGGGTATTACCCATGGGCGTAACAGCCACCCTTGCCTCCAGAAAAATGGATGGAACCTTAACGTTTCGCTCCACATCCATTAAAGTGAAGCTGTACCCCTTACCAGCCTGCATGGGCAGGTTCAAATCAAGTTTTCGCGCCAAAATACCTGACCAACTTCCCGCAGCCAACACGATCTCATCAGCCTCATACTTCTCCCCGCCTGCCACGACCGCCGATACCTTTCCTCCCTTCGTTTCAATCGACGAGATCGCAGTCGATTCCAAAAGGGTCGCACCACCTCCCCGCAGCAACCGAATTAAATTTTCAACCAATTCCCGTGGCGTCAGGTGAGCGTCTCCAGGAAAAAAAACACCCCCCAATACGTCTACACGTACATCAGGTTCCAATGCTTGTACCTGCTCCTGATTTAAAACCTTAGCTTCAATTCCCAGTCGATTCGCCATTTCAGCGGTCTCCTCCTCCTCATGTCCGATGGCCGCACTTTTATACAACATAAGCAGACCGCGCTCATGATAACCAAACCTAATTGGCAACTCCTTATTCCAGTCCTGATATAATTTTTTACCCAACAAGCTTAGCTCCTTCAATGCCGGCGCAGAGCGCTTGACATGTTGCTCATTGGCATGCCTGATAAACTGCCAACCCCACTTCGCTAAATCAAGACTTAATCGTGGACGAACAAAAAAAGGACTGCGGGAATTAAACATCCATCGAATTCCTTTTGCCACCATACCCGGTGACGCCAGCGGAATGAAATGGCTGGGGACAATCATCCCGGCATTCCCGAATGAACATCCATCGGTTAACCGTGCCTGATCTATTATAGTAACCTTATGCCCGGAACGCTGTAAATAATAGGCACTGCTCAACCCGATAATTCCACCACCGATAATGAGTATGTTTTTCGACATCCTATTCCAATCAGATCACTTGAAATCCATGGGCATACGGGTCATCCTCCGTATCGATGGTGATGGTATTGAGTCCGTACACTTTTGCCCAACCTTCGACACTGGGTATTATCGCAGGTTTTCCATTCAATTCAGTCACCTCTTCTATCCTACCAATAAACTTTGAACCAATTATGCTCTCATGAACAAAATCCTGCCCTGGTTTGAGTAAGCCTTTCGCATACCATTGGGCCAGCCTGGCTGAAGTACCCGTTCCACAAGGAGAGCGGTCTATGGCTTTGTCACCATAGAACACTGCATTCCTAGCGGAAGCCGTTGGATCAATGGTTTTTCCGGTCCACAAAATGTGGGAACAACTGTTGATGGTTGGATTTTCCGGGTGGACAAAACTGTATTTCGCATTGATGTTTTCACGCAAAGCACGTGACCACCCAATCAATTGACTGGCCGTGAAATGTTCAAGACCAGGAAAATTTTTCTGGACATCGACGATGGCATAAAAATTACCACCATAAGAAACATCAAGGGTCAGATTACCCAAATCAGGACACTCAGCAGTAATTCCCTCAGCAGCAAGATAGGCTTTCACGTTCCTGATCTTCACTGACTTCACCTTCTTTCCCTCTTGCTTATACTCAATACGGACCAATCCAGCCGGCACCTCCAAATTGAGGACCCCTGGAGTTTTTGGTGTAACAAGTCCGTGCTCAATCGCGATGGTTACTGTACCAATAGTACCATGTCCACACATCGGTAAACATCCACTGGTTTCAATAAACAGCACCCCAACATCATTGGCGGGATCGGTAGGTGGATACAGGATACTACCACTCATCATGTCATGTCCGCGTGGCTCAAACATCAGTCCCTTTCGAATCCAGTCAAACTCCTTTAAAAAATGCTGACGCTTCTCACTCATGTTTCGACCCACAAGATTTGGCCCGCCTCCGGCAACTACCCTGACGGGGTTGCCGCAAGTGTGTGCATCGATACAAAAAAATGTCTTATTCATTTCAACGTTTCCATTGGTTGTTGAACAATCTCCAAATTCCCAGCGGATTATCCGTTTTCAACTCCTCTGGCAATAGTTGTTCAGGAAAATTTTGAAAGCTGAGCGGGCGAACAAAACGTTTGACAGCATCAATTCCTACTGAGGAAAATCGTGCATCGGTTGTGGCTGGGAATGGGCCACCGTGATGCATCGAGGGACATACCTCAACCCCTGTAGGCACACCATTGATTATGACCCTACCAGCTTTTTCACTCACGGTTTGAAGCAGTGAACCAAATTGACCCCAATCAGACTGCTCGGCAATAATTGAAGTGGTCAACTGACCAGCCACAGATCCAGCAATCATTTCTAATTCATCTTGATTGGCAGCCTGAACCAGCAATGAATATGGACCAAAGACTTCGTCCAATAAAAGAGGATTTTCCAAAAAATCCTTACCACCAACTGTAGCCAACGTAGGAATTCCGTGACCAGCATCAGCATCTCCATTGCCCTGACCCAGCAGCGTAACACCTTTTTGACTCAGTGCCTCCGTTCTTTTTTTGGAATAATTTTCAGCGATACCCTTATGTAACATTGGTGCTGAAGCGGTCTTTCCTATGGCTGTTGCTAGTTGCGCTGAAAAAAGATCCAACTCCTGACTTTTTATTGCGATCAAGAGACCAGGATTGGTACAAAACTGACCAACACTCAAAGTCACAGAAGCGGCATACTGTCCTGCAATTTGCTCTGACCTGGACTTTAAAGCGCCTGGTAACAAATAAACAGGATTGATACTTCCCATTTCAGAAAACACTGGAATTGGCTCTTTACGTTGCTGGGCGTAATCGTACAAAGCCTTACCTCCGCTAAAAGATCCTGTGAAGCCGACTGCCTTCGTGTGGGGATGTTGAACCAACATTCGTCCAACATCAAATCCTGGTGACTGTATGTGTAAAAAAGTGTCAGATGGTAGACCCAGCTGTGCTAAAGCCGCGCTAAACACATCAGCCACTGCGTTAGAGGTTTCAGGGTGGGCCGGGTGCCCCTTCAGTACTACTGTGCACCCAGCGGCCAATGCTGAGGCCGTATCGACGCCAGCTGTGGAGTATGCAAATGGGAAATTCGATGCTCCAAATACCACCACCGGCCCCAGAGGGACCATCATTTTTCTTATGTCTGGCTTTGGCACAGGCTGTCGATCGGGTAGCGCCGTATCAATTCGTGCCTCTACCCAAGAGCCTTCAACCAACATATCGGCGAATTGCCTCAGTTGATTACAGGTTCGTGCAACCTCACCGGCCAACCTTGGCTCAGGTAAATTGGTTTCCCGCATCGCCACGGGCAACAGCTTCGCTGCAGATCCCTCGATACCCGCAGCAATCGCCCTCAACAACTCAGCTCTTTTCTTTCCAGGAACATTTTTGAAAATCAAAAAAGCGTTCCTGGATCTGTTTAGAATTTCATCAACATCATTTTGGGAAACCATGCTTTATCAGATTATCTGGAGTATAACAGCCGAAATAACATCAAAACTTTAAGGACAGGTAATCCGGAAGCGTGGGGCGTGAAGCGATACCCGTTCTGATGATTTTCAAAATTCGTTCACGTTCTTCACCGATGAGCGGCAACCGGGGAGGTCGAACCATTTCCGATCCTAAACCAGCTTCAGCCTCCGCCAACTTAATGTATTGTACAAGCTTGGGATGGATGTCCAGCTCGAGCAAAGGCAAAAACCATCTAAAGATATTTCTAGCCTCATTAATTTTTCCTGCTTTGGTAAGTCGGTATACAGCAACAGTTTCTCTTGGAAACGCACAAACCAATCCTGCAACCCAACCTACTGCGCCCATGACCAATTCTTCCATGGCAAGGGTATCTACACCACATAAAATTTTGAATCGGTCACCAAAACGATTGATGAGGCGGGTTACGTTGGTCACATCTCTGGTAGATTCTTTAATGGCCTGAATGTTGGCGTAAGTGCTTAACTCAGCAAACATGTCCAGCGTTACATCAATTTTATAGTCGACCGGATTGTTGTAAATCATTATGGGTAGCGTGGTTGAATCGGCTACTGCTTTGAAATATTCGACCGTTTCGCGGTCGTCGGCTTTGTACCGCATCGGTGGAAGCAACATCAAACCTTTGGCACCACACTTTTTGGCTTCAGCGGCCAGTCTGACTGCATCCCTGGTGCTGCCTTCAGCAATATTCATAACCACCGGGACCTTTCCACCAACCTTACCAACAGCAAATTTGACCAGATCAAATTTCTCTTCAGCGGTAAGTACACTGGCCTCACCCAGTGATCCACCGAGGATAATTCCATCTACCCCCGCATCCAGCTGGGCCTGTAAATTTTTTGAAAAAAGATCGAAGTCAAGGGAATCGTTGGCCTTGAACTTTGTGGTTAGTGCGGGCATTACCCCTTTCCATTCCATAGACATAGCACTATTGGTTGGTTAATGAATATTAAAATGTTTAGCCCAATCCCCGCTTTGGTTACTGGGCAACAGGCTTCAAATATAAACTTTGCGACAGGATGAAGGATTGAATTTTATCCCTCATTTCAAGGTGAGCTCCCGGATGATGTTTGAGGCACCACCCAACTTGTCGATGCACCATAATACGTAGCGAATGTCTACACAAATGGTACGGTTGAGATCCTTATCAAAGGCTATTTTATGACTGAGTGCCTCATAATTACCATCGAAGGCAAGGCCGATTAACTCACCTTTACCGTTGAGTACTGGCGAACCCGAATTACCCCCGGTTATATCATTGGTCGTAATAAAGCCAACGACCAGATCCCCTCTTTTTGGATCGACATAAGGACCAAAGTCTTTTCGCCGAGCAGCTTCAACCAAATTGGCGGGTAAATCAAACTCATAGTCACCAGGCTTGTACTTTTCAATCACACCTTTCATAGAGCAGATGTAATCATAAAATACACCATCCCTGGGGCGATAGGATTTTACTGCACCGTAACTCATCCGCATGGTGAAGTTGGCGTCAGGATAAATTTCGCGACCCTTATTCATTTCCAATGTTCCTTTAACATACAACCTGGATAAGTCATTGTTCTTAACAGTGAATGCAGCTGATCTGGACTGGAAACGAGCATAGTTCCGCATGAAGGTGGCTGAATAGCTGTAGGCAGGGTCAGACCGCAATGTGGTAGAGTCAGGCGCATTAACAAATGCAGTCCATTTTTCATTATCCAGCAGAAAGGTTCCTGAAAAAATGCTTGAGGCGTATTTGTTAAATGTTGTGGCGTCTTGCAGATCTCCGAATTTAGATTGCAGAGAGGAAAAAAATCCATCAGGATGTTGTGATGCTTCAATATCATGAAAAAACATTCGACAAGTGGCGGCAAGTATATTTCTGTCAGACTCAATATTTTCAGATTCAAGGAATGTCTTTCTGGAATTCGAAATTGACTGAACAACCTTTTTAATTTCCTCCTGGTTCAACGGCTTACGGGTCAGGGCGCGTTCAAGACCCTGAAGTGAGATCGCAAAAGAGGCCAATGGAGATCCAAAAATACCCTCATTCATATAGACACGATGGCGCGCATAGGGGCGCCATTCATCATAGGCTTCTTCAAACTTTTCAAACAATCGATCATATTCAGGCTTTCCTGCCGACCAGTTTTTAAAAGCCTGTTCTGTGTTGCGCTTTTGTCCGTAAACATCATACTTGAGCAACTGCTTACGCTCTCCATCAAAAAACTTCCAGTAGTTGGCAATGCTGGCGTAGTTGGAAGCAAGCTTCAGTCTGATGGCATCACTCTTTTTCATTTCCTCAAACATCAACTTTAACCGAACATCTCTGAGACCAACAATGGCCGGATTTTCAATATCGGTTTTCAGGCGGACTCCAAAAGAAGTTTCATAGCGGTTTGTGCCTCCGGGATATCCGAAAATCATGGAGAAGTCACCATCGTTCACGCCCTTCATGGAGACATTCAAATAGCGACGTGGCACCATCGGCACGTTGTCGCTTGCATAGGCTGCTGGTTTACCATCCTTGGCTGCGTAAACCCTGAACACGGAAAAATCACCTGTATGTCGCGGCCACTCCCAATTGTCGGTGTCGCCACCAAATTTACCGATGCTTTCAGGCGGTGTACCCACCAAACGCACATCCGTAAATCTTTCGTAAAGGAAATTGAGATACTGGTTATTCCTAAAAAATGGAATAACCCGAGATTCCAGGTTGGTACCCTGAGTGGATCTTTTTACAACTTCAGCGGTCAATGCTTGAAGTTTTGCCGCTCTTGCCTGACCTTCCAGACCCTGCAATCCATTTTCAATTTCAGCTGTTACATCAACGATTCCTTTTAAAAACTGTACGTAGACACCTTTTGAGGGAATCTCTTCCGTTAATGACTTAGCCCAAAAACCATCCCTCAGATAATTTTTTTCAACCGTGCTCGCGTCAGCGATTGCATCATAGCCACAATGGTGATTGGTGAACAATAAACCACTCGCACTGACCAACTCTCCTGTACAGCCCCCATTAAAGATTACTATGGCATCACGAATGGATGGCTGATTAATGCTGTAGAGCTGCTCCTTACTTAGCTTCAGACCTTTTCTGACCATGTCTTTGTAGGTGGCATCACCTAGGAAATGCATTAACCACATTCCCTCGTCGGCACGTGCGGTTAAAAAACCAAGAAAAAGAAAAAGGATCTGTAGAGCGCTCTTCATAGTTAAAGCAATTATTTATTGATTGGGAATGGATTCAGAAAAACGCAGACTATAATTTATCCCTGCTCTGCTCCGCGCTTACCTTTTTTCCTGAAGACCTTCTTAAGGAATGTGAACACATTCTTTTTATCGCTACTACGGCTCGCCCATTTACAGGCACGCTTATACCTGCGTTCAGGCCTGGAATAGCGGTACTTAAAAAAAGATTTTCGGTTGGATTGATAATTGGACTTGGTGGAAAGCTGACCAATCGCTTCCATGGGCGTTGATGCAACAAGTGCAACAGAGAATGCGGTAAGCAGAAATATTTTACGAAGGCCCATACTGCTAAATTAAGCTTTTTGCGTGAAGATTTGTACAGGAAAGGTGTTTTTAAGGCAACGGAGTCTTCAGGGACATCGCATGATTTAGTAAATTTGGAAAAACGAACCAATGAAAGCCTTAACCAGTTTATTCCTTATTGCCGTCTGCCTATCGATTTCATTCGTGCAGGCACAATCGAGTCTTGAGAAAATCAGGATCGAAAGACATAAATCAATCCCCATGCGGGACGGCATCAAACTTTATGGTGATGTGTATTTACCAGTTGCACCGGGTAAATATCCGACCCTGGTAACCCGAACACCTTACGGAGTTCAGCGCGATGGTATGCATACCTCTCCAATGCGCTATGCTCAGAACGGCTATGCTGTCGTGGTTATTGATGCCAGGGGCCGATATGAAAGCGAAGGTGAATGGGAGCCCTTTCGTGACGAAGCAAAAGATGGCTATGACATAATTGAATGGGCAGCGGTACAATCATTTTCAAACGGCAAAATCGGAACCTATGGCGGAAGCTATGGCGGACACAATCAATGGAGAACCATGGGAGAAAATCCACCGCACCTGGTAGCCTGCTTCCCATCGCTTGCCTCTACCAACATCTTTGCCAACTGGCTTACCATGGGTGGAGCCTTTAGACTAAGTTTTAATTATGGATGGGGCGTGGTTCGTATGCCCGATCGAATCATGCTTCCACAGTATTGGCATACCGAGTCCTATGCACCAGAGGAACTTAAGTATGAAAACATCCTAAAACATTTACCCCTGGGAACCGGTGACTTGCAAAGTGCAGGTTACAGCGTCTCACATTACCGAGATTGGCTCAGCCATGAAACCTACGACGCCTATTGGAAAGCCATCAGCGATGAAGAAAACTTCAGTAAAATGAATGTACCGGTTTATACACTCGGTGGTTGGTTTGATATTTTCTTAACCGGAACCATCAACGGATATGTAGGCATGAAAAATAAAGCAGCAACCGAGAACGCCCGGAAGGGTACTCGAATGATCATCGGACCATGGGGCCATGGCGCATCCCGTTCCTTTGGTGATATTGATTTCACCCAAGACGCTATGATTTCACAATTTGAAACAGAGTTGCAATATTTTGATTTTCATCTGAAGGGTATTCAAAACGGAATGGACAAAGAAGATCCTGTGAGGATTTTTTATATGGGCACCAACCGTTGGAGAAGTGAAAAAGACTGGCCCATTCCCGGCACGCAGTATCAACCCCTCTATTTAGACGGTGGCACAAAAGCGAATTCCCTCACCGGAGACGGTAAACTTTCATTCAATAAACCATCCACAATCGCTCAAAACAACTACCGCTATAATCCTGAAGATCCAGTCATGACCCTGGGTGGCAACAACTGCTGTGGTACTCCCACATTGGCAGGCCCTAAAGATCAAAGACCAATTGAACAGCGAAGTGATGTGCTGGTCTACACCACCGAAGTGCTCCAGAAACCAATTACCGTTGCAGGCAACATTAAAATGAAACTATACGCTGCAACCGATGGACCCGATACCGACTGGATGATCAAATTGAATGACGTACTACCCGATGGTACATCCTACCCGATCTCAGAAGGAATATTAAGAGCCAGGTTCCGCGAGGGATTGGATAAAATCAAACTATTGAAACCTGGAGAAGTTTATGAATACGAAATAGAGATGACTGCCACTGCAAATGTTTTTAAGGCTGGTCACCGAATCAGGGTAGACATCACTTCAAGTAATTTCCCACAGTTCGATAGAAATCTGAATACAGGCGAACCACTCGCCACAGCAACCAAAATTCGTGTTGCCAATCAGACCGTATTTCACGGAGGCAATCGCCCTAGTGCAATCCTATTACCATTGGTTGCTCCGCTTGACTAATGTGGAAGTGCTGAAAATAAAAAAAGGGGTCAAGATGACCCCTTTTTTATTGATGTACTTAATGATTATGCTCCAGGGCTGAAGGTCATTTCATGCTTACCCTTCAATGACATCATTCTAGACCCTTTGTCATAGATGGTTTTGTCCCAGGAAAAAGAAATGGTCAATCCAGCCTTGGTAGCTGAAACAACCTCTATAGAAAGACCGGTATTGGTGGTAATTATTTTTCCATCGGTGCCACTAAAAGACCATGATCCGGAATTACCCCAAATATCTCCGCCATTGACTGCGGTGTATCCACCCTTTGAGAAGGTTAACTGTAAACCTGAATACAAGTTGCTGGCAACACCATCGACCTTAACGTTTGAAAGTTTCCAGGGTGCCGAGATCAGTGCAGCCTCCGTTACCTGGTTAGGGGTCAACTCTTCCTCGCAGCTGGTTGCAACAAATAATAATGCGATAAACAGGAAGAAATACGGTTTGAATTTCATCATGACTTAGTGATTTGGAAAAGCAATTTATACTTTAAGAAGATTATTTTTTAGTAACGTCAAAAATAAAGTTAACTCAACTAAAATACTAAAAAGTGGCAATTTTAGGGCGGAAATTCATTTGTAATACCCTGAAGCGCAGGAACATTTCCTCAGAATACCATTTTTCACTCCTGGTCCTTCCAACAACCGATTTATGGGAAGGGCGCCCGTAAGCATAGTTTTTCATGTCCTCTACGCTTTGCCAAATGGAAAAAGTAGCTTGTTTGAGAAAAGGCACCTCCCCTATTCCAGCTGAATAGATAAAACCCGGATTACGCTCAAAGCCATCTGCCGCCGATGGTACGGCAGACCAAAAACTCTTCAACCTGGAAAATCGAATGGTAGCCCGCGTTAACACGCCAACACATTCAGAAACGGCAAGCTCATTGGTCTCACCCAAAAACTTTCGCCCATCCCATGTACCATGCCCCGCTACCGGCTCAAGCAAAAAAACATCATGTTCCATACAAAACAGTCTGAACCATTGATTGATCAACCATCCAAGCTTTTTACCAACCACCTTGAATCCTTCCTCGCCAGCACGCACCGCACTTCCGTTTTCGTTTTTTTTCTGAATTTCATTTGAGGATGTATTCCAGAAAACCATCACTGCCCACTGATGAAAATCAGGCCGGATATCGAATGTTCCATTTCTTCCCGATCCCAGGAGTTTATAAAAGGAAATCTTTTGATTCAGAAATAATGGAAAATGAAAAATCGCCATAGACAGAAACCCGAAAGGAATAGCCCATGGATGGTAGCGGCTAATGACCAGTAAAGCACGACTTGATGTGGCGTGCAAATCAGCCATTGGTTGGTCTGCCGTAGCGTTCGAACAATACTACATTCATTAGAATGAGCAGCATGCCGTATACCGTATCCTCTACAGGAATTGTATAAATGCGCAGGCTTAGATTTTCCAAATCATTATAGTTGACCACCGGAATGGCTGTAAGAAGCCCGTTGACCATCAAAAAAGGAATCAGGATGATCATGTAGGAAACCAAAAAATAATCAGAACGAAAATCTTTAAACCACTGAGGAACAATAAACATTATAGCAAGGAAGGAAGCACAAAAAAGCATGGTCCAGCTGGTATACATTCGGCCGGTATTGATCAGGCCTATCATTAAGAAAAGGACCGCCATCCCTTTAAGGATGCCCCTTGCTTTTTCATTAAAATTTAAACGTGGGAAATAAATTTTGATGCACACATAGATAAAGAGACAGCAAAATGGCACCACCAAAAAAAACAATGCCTCTTCAATTGGAAGGTTCGCCAGTTTGATTCCGGTGATTCTCTCAGGGCTAAAACTCCAGACACCCGCTTTAGTAAAATAAATGTCCCAGATGATAAAAAATAGAGCAGGCAGAATACCTGAAAGTAAAACACGCTTCCAGTAGCTTACAAAATTCACTTTTTGGTCAAAGCTTAATGCCACAGGCCCCAGGAGGGATCCGGCCAGGATAATAAAGTAGGTATACTGGGTTTTCAAGACCAAATCAGATCAACGGTGATTTTTCTCATCACGCACTTTGTCCCAATATTTTTTTGCAACCAGCAACATACCAAAACTCTCCCCGTGCTCCTTTTCCAGATGCTTATGGTGCATTTTATGCGCCCAACGGATGGCGCGGACATAGGTGTTGTTACTCCTTGTAAAAAGACGAAAACGTTGGTGGATAATTATTTCGTGCACCAAAAAGTATGCAAAACCATACATGGCTATACCTGCACCAACCGCCACCACCCACCAAATTTCATTTTGCATACCCAACATGATACAAAGCCAGGAAGGGATGGCGAAAATCAAAAAGAAAGCATCGTTCTTCTCAAAAAAACCAGGGCCCTTTTTATGATGGTCTTCATGCAGATACCAAAGGAATCCATGCATAACGTACCGATGCGTTAACCAGGTGATCCCTTCCATAAGAAAAAACACAAAAAGGGTAAGGGAAACAAATGAGATGAGGCTCATAAAATCTATGACTTTAAAACGATGATGCGAATCAAAACAAAAAATAAAATCAGTAGAAAATAAAGTCGGGCAGGGAATTTATTACCCTTATCAAAGCCAAGCAGCCGGTAAAAGGCAATGAGTACGTAACTCACTATAAACCAACTTTGATAATTGCTTGCAGGGATTGATCCACCATTAAGCCACTCCCAATAACCAAGCATCACTGCCACAGGTTCCATTAACCAATCCAGAAGGACGGCAAGGGTTGCCCCCAATAAGACCACCAGGGAAGTGCGCGACAATAATTTGACCTTCATGGTTCCACCCTCGAAAACACGGACCAACCATTCCGCAGCAGCACCACTGCTGTACATTACAATAAACCAGTTGATACCAATGAGGACCGGGACACCTGCTATTTTTAATCCAAGCACTCTGCTGTAGTGATACTGCCCGAAAAGCACTCCGGTGTTCACACCAATCCATTCGGCAATCCAACCGATGGAAAAAGAAAGAAAAAGAAATTGGTAAAACTCAGACTCCCGGGATCGTCGACTCCAAACAATCAGGAAAAAAGTCAATAACAAGTTGTAGGGCGTAAGCGACGTAACAAACCCCAAGTCCAGAATGATGCCAACAAGACCCACCAAATGAAAAAAGGCAGCTACATAAACGGCCCATAAATCCCTTTTTTCTGACTCCCATGAAAACAAACCAGAGGCCATCATACGGACAAATCTTTTGAGACCAATTCTGAAACTATGCTTGCGCTCTTCAAACACAGTGGAATACCCCCACCGGGATGAACACTTCCACCACAAAAATATAACCCAGTCAATCGCCGACTAAAATTTTTATGCCGTAAAAAAGCGCTGAACGGTGAATTGGAACTGGTTCCATACAATGACCCCATATGCGAAGAGGTGCGCTGCTGAATGAGATGGGGGTCTAAGGTTTCCTCTGTTTCGATGAGTGATCCAATATCCCTGCCAAGCATTCGGCTGAGCTTTGAAACCACCGTTTCCCTAAGGGCCAATTTAACATCTTGCCAGGACTGACCTGTATGGGCCGGAGCATTAATCATCACAAACCAATTTTCTTTGCCTTTGGGCGACAACCCCTGCTCCATTTTAGAAGTGATGTTTACATATACGGTTGGATCATCCGATATTTTTCCAGTTCTGAAAATTCCTTCAAATTCTTTCAGATAATCCCGACTAAAAAAGATGTTGTGAAGATCAAGCTCCGGAAACTCGGTGCCCATTCCCCAATAAAAAATCACTGCGCTACTACTACGCTCCTGCTGTAGAACCTTCTGAGCACGGTGATTTTCTCCCAATAAAAACTTGTAGGTGTAGTAGACATCCATATTGCTGACGACCAGGTCTGCATCATAGCGCAGGTTATCGGCCGTAACACCCACGATGGTCCCATCCTTTTCGTGAATTTTTTCGACCGGACAATTAAACTTGAACTTCACCCCTAAATCGGAAGCCAGTTTGAACATGGCGTTGGTGATACTGATCATCCCACCTTTCGGGTAAAAGGTACCCTCATTGATTTCCAAATGAGGAATAAGGCTGAGCATCGCTGGGGTTTTAAAAGGGCTGCTCCCATTGTAGGTCGCAAACCGATTGAATATCTGAACCGCTTCCGGCGTTTTGAATTTAGAACGATTAAACTCGTCAAGGGTCGAATTGAGGTACTTTAACTGCAACGAACCAATGGCACGAACAACATCGGCCGAAGCCCAGGTTCCAAACTTGTGCAACGATTTATTCAAAAATAAGGTGCCAATATTGTTATAGAGTCTTTCTGAATGGCTTAAATAATCCAGGACAGCCTTACGCGACTCTCCCAGGACCGACTCCATCTCTGAAGCAAATTCATCTGCGTTGGCAAAGGCCCTGACTTTTTTACCACTTTCAAAAAAATAATGGTTTGAAACAGGCACCCGATCATAGGTAAGGTAATCTGACAACCTTTTCCCGCATTGCTTAAATAGCTCTTCCAGATTTTGAGGCTGCGTAAACAAAGAGGGTCCGGCGTCAAATACAAAACCGTCTTTTTCAAAAGCTGAAAGCTTTCCGCCTGGGTATGAATTCTGTTCAAAGACCAACACCTCCATACCCGACGCAGCAAGTCTGCATGCCGTTGCCAGGCCGGCCACACCACTCCCTATAACAACAGCACTTTTTCCCTTCATAACCTTCCAATTTACTGATTAAGGCCTTTTTAAGAAGCGGAAGCTGCCTGAATGCCGAGAAGATTAATGTGAACCGCAGATTGTGGGGCCTGAAAGTTGTATGACTTTTGTCATGTGGCCCATTATGGTTTCAGGATTTGCTCCAATGCTCCCGCAACCTCAAGCCCCGCATACTTGCCGATGCCAGCAAAAACCACTGATTTGGTCTGTCTATTGATCAGACGAATATTAATGCGCGCCGTCATGGTCTCCTGAATTCTTCCCTCCATATGACCGCGGATGGGTGACGCCAATTCGGTTGCACGATCCCGCTCAGCAGCAACCTCGAGTAAATACGTCGGATTTTTCAGCTCGATGGTAACCAGCGAATGATCAACACTAACTTTTTTTAGTTCAGATCTATTATAGGTTGTAAAGCGAATAAGGCGATCACCAAGCCAAAGACCCGCAATAAATCCGGTAAAGGAACTGCCCATCCAGGGTATCCTTGCCACAGAGCATTTTAGTGACACACCTTCCTGCTCAAAATGATTGCTTTGCATCCATATGTAGGCTGACGGAAATGATCGTCCCCAGTCTTTCTCGAGATAGCCCCTTCCTCCGGTGAAATCAATTTCCTCACCTTTGAAATTAATTTTCCCATGAAGCTGATGGTCTAAGCTCACGATTCCATGATAACATTCCATCCGAGGCACAAATGAAAATGGCCCCATGATGCCGGGAGCGTACCAGGGCTTAGGCCAACCTGTAATTCCGCTAAACCTCACCATACCGGAGACATCCTGCAAATTCAGGTTAACTACTTTTTCTGAAAATACATTCCCACCAACGGTCACTAAAAATTCATCTTCAGCAGCCCGAAACAAGTCCGGAGAAAACCTGATATAATCAGCCGTTTTTTTATTCCCATCCAGCAATTGAACGAAAGCATGACCCTCACCGGCGGAGTCCCATGCGATGCCCGGAATAATGGCCACACTTCTTCCAGATGGATTAACCAATTTGAAGTACCATCCTTCAAAATAAGATCTTGTTTTTCCCCAGCCTTGAAAGCGTTCAGGATTAAACATCGACCTGAATCGGGTTCTAATCATGATGAAAGCTAAGTCTAAAAAAGGAAATTCAGTAAAGCATCCGATCAGCACTACCTAATGGGCAGTGGATGTTGGGTCACATCACATATTGATCCAATAGGAAAGCTTCACCGAAAGTGCACGGAGCTTGGGTTGACCAAAATTTGCCCGCAGGTAGGGAAAACGTTCGCCTTCCAGATCAATGTCTGAAAAATAGTTATCGGTATAAACAAGGTATAAATCCGATACCGGCTTAAAACGCCATTGAAGCCTGGTGTTGATGTTCAGATTGCTGATCTGGCTATTGTATTGGATGTAGGTTGTCCAGAAAAGTTTCCTGGAAAAAGTTAAATCAATTTTGGGCCCAATCAGAATCAGGTCTGCACTGTTGTAAGGCTCTGGAAGTCGGATTCGGTTATAGCTGAAGTCCATGGTGAAAACTGCAAAAGGCTGAAGCCTGTAGCCCAGAGCGCCGGCTGCACTTTGCCGGTATCCATTGTAATACTCACCTATCCGACCGTTGACCGATAGGAAAAGTTTTTTTCGAAAATTGGATTGGTAGTTGTAAACAACATTAAACCAGCGGTAGCCTTTGCCTGCAGGCAACTGCAGACCACCGGTATTGGTTGGATCGAAAGGTGAAAATAGAAAAACATAATCCTGTCTTACCCGAACATAAAAGAGGGATGTATTTTGAAACCGGATGTTGTACCAGATGTTTGCATCCCAGTCGGTAACACCGTATAGATCATTCCAAATCAAATCCACATCGGTGCCTGGACCATGTCGGTTAACAATTTTTGACTGCGGGAAAGTGAAGAAGAAAAGCTCCGGTGCAAACTGATTGAAGCGTGTTCGCCTGACGAAGCCTGCTTCAGGGTTGTAATGCGCACCAACCGTTCTGGCCAGCAATGAAAATTCCATTCTTGCTCCTGTATATTCAAGATTCAAACCAGAGGAATACGCACTATCATTTTTTGCTTGAGAAAAAGAGCGATGGTAATAGGCTTTACCAGAAAGCTTTCCATCGCGTGAGCCAAGGTTATAGTCAAGACCGCTGACTGCATTTTTTTTACCCAGTTCACCGAAAGCCTGTTTGTTTATAAAGAATCCGCTGACATTGGATCTGGAAAAAACCTTTTGCTGGACTGAGAGCATGGAGTAATTCGTTGACGGCAGGTCATTGGATCGATCCGGGGCAGCTTGCATGGAAAGCAGACCTATTCTTAAGTTGTTGTTGATCTTACCGCTCAAGCGCGCTCCACCATAAATCGGATTGTTGATATTTTGTCCGGTAGATTTATCCCTGGTAATACCAATACGTCTGGAGAAAAATGGTTGGGCCCCGTTTGTGCCATAGCCTGAAAATAAGTCGGCATTTTCCAGAAAAAATTGGCGGCGTTCAGGAAAGAAAAGCTCAAAACGGTCAAGGTTGGTGACCTGTTGATCGACTTCAACTTGCGAAAAATTCGGATTGATGGTTAGATCGAGATTCAATGCTGAACTCAATCCAATTTTTGCATCGGTTCCAAAGGGTGCCTCACGGCGTGTGGCTGCTTGCGCCAGAAAATTCCTTGAAACCGAAGGTGCCGTATAGGGGATCAGGGAGATATTGGGCCCACTTTTTTTCAACGGCCGATCAAATTGAAGTGTCCTCAGCCAGGCAAGATTAAAAATAGATTGATTCCGGGGTACTGGCGCCCACGTTGAACGCTCTGTGTATTCACTATCGATGCGGTAAAAATTAATATTCCATTGATCCACATTCTCTTTATACCTGATTGAGTTGAACGGGATAGCCATTTCACAAACCCAATAATCACCATGAATGGCTGAGGCAGCAAACCATTTATTGTCCCAATCCAGCGAAAGATCCTGTGAAGTCGCGCCTCCTGATGAGACCAGCCCCTCACGCTGCACACCAAAGGGATTAACACCAAAAGAGAATGCATTGATCCGATCTTGATAGGTGTCAATTACCACTACTATTGCATCATTGGATTCACCCCTAAAGTCCCGCCGCAGAGAAGGCGTTACATATTTCCTTGCACCGCGGTTGTACATTCTTCCAAAAACATAGATGTTATCATCATCGTAGGTAAGCCGGATTTCAGAAGGCGCAAGAGCCGCCGAGGTGTCAAAAGGAAAGAATTGTCGAAAATCTTTTGCAATGTCAGCGTCTTCCCAATCAGATTCGGAATCCCTGGCATCTACGGTGATCTTACCCGAAGCTTTTTTGATGTTCAAAACGACTTGATCTTGTGCAAAAAGCAATTCGGGATGGAGCACACAACCTACCATCAAACCGACAAGGACAAGTATAAATCGCATCAATTCGATTTCTGATTAAAAACTGCGCAAATCACCACTTTCCAATCGTTTTTACAAGATTTTTTCCACGAAAAATGAAATTCAGGGTGACGAAGGTCCAATCATGGTTCAATTTCATCATAGCCTTCAAATGCTCAGGAATTTAATTTTACATCAGCATTAACGATTGGTTGCCCGATCAAAATAAATCACTCAGAAATATCGTCTCTAACAGGACGTAAACTGATGGATTGAACGGTGTCAGAAAAGATATCTTTTTGTTCAAGGAAACTTTTTCGAAGATGCAAGATGTCTGCAGAATACGCGCTTTAAAAAGCGTTAAACTGCGGATTATCGAAAAGAGGCAAGTTTTAAATAAGCTTTGCCTCTTTTTCTTTTTCCGGATATTTAAAATAAAAAAGCCGGATTTGCTCCGGCGAGAATTAAGTCAAAAAAGAACAAAGTTTCAATCCAATTTGAAACTCACCTTAGCACTGATGCGGTACCCGGTAATTATACCGTTTTCAATTTTCACACTGTGGTTCTCGACGTAAAGTGATTTCACATTGTGAATGGTTTTGGTAACCTTAGCCACTGCCTGTCTTGCTGCATCCTCCCAACTTACGGAGGACTCAGCCATAATCTCAATAACTTTTATCACTGACATATTTTTCTCCAAAGCAAACGCCCAAGCTGCCAGGGTTACAATGATTTCAGTCGAAAATTAGTGAACGCAGGTCACCGAATTCGGATTGCTGCAATACGGGTACTATAATCCTTGGCACCCTTTTTCAAATAATCGCCAACGTACCAAATGGTCTTATCATCCGAAGGATCCATTGCAGTTTGGGTGTAATCCTCCCAACGCAAGGTATTCTCTTGTGAAGCCTGTCCCTCCACCAGAACAACTTCTTTATTATCCAGGACACCTTCCGGGCCTCCCGCAGACTGGGCAGCAAAACGCTGACCAGGAAAATCAATGGAACTACCGAAGGAATATCCAATCCCAATATTTCCGTCCTTATCCATCGCAGGACTGGCCATCCATCGATACGGTATTTTATCGCCCTCTGAGGGCGTGTACGTTCCTAACTGTTGGACCTTAACCGTTCTATCTTTTTGATTGACCCTAAATTCGTACCATCGAACGCCTCCACCACCGGCAGCAGTCGCCACTGAGTGGACCGCAACCATACTTTCAGTTTTACCCATGCGTCGATACACCAACCTTGCCATAATTTTGTCGCCTTGCGCATCCAGACGAATATTGGTGCCCGGTTGTGGAACCGCATTGGTAAGCTGACCGCCTCCCAAATAATGGTAGGTAGGAACCTCCAATTTTATCGGACCCTCGAGTCGTGATTGAGATGGATTTTTCCAGTTGGTGTATTGCTTCCATACGTAAATGCCGTTATCGGTGGTGATCTTATTGAGTTGATCACCGCCTGTGGCCAATAAAATCGCTGGTGATCCGTAAGGAGGCAATTGCTGGCCCTCAAGATCTGCAGGGACTACAAAATTTACATCCTTTAGGATAAAATGCTGTTCAGTTGCCGGCAATCCCCTGAGCATGCTGTTACGGTCAACCACATATAAATGTCGCTCATTCAAATGATCACCGGTACTGGTGGTATTGTAATATCCATCAGGCCACACTGCGGGTCGAGGGTAATCTGGAAATAATTCTCTACGAAATTCATAACGGTACCATGAACCCAATGGATCTGAAGTCGTGCTGACAGCATAACACATACAGTAGGCACCAACCGTATCGGGTGGTAATTTTTTTCTAGGACCTGGTGGTGGCTCTTCTCGGAAATTACCAGGCTTCAATTTGAATGCAGGTCCGGGCTGAGGCCGTTTTTCCAGTAAGGAATCATTGCGCAATGGCGCTCTTCTAAACGTTGGCATCACCAATAACCACCGGTCAGCCAGTTGATCATACCGAACCACCGCATCTCCATTGTTGATATTCTCACATGGACCACCAAAATCCTCAAAAACCTTACGAGTCTCCTCAGGTCCATAGAGCACCTCCCCTGTTTTGGAAAATATTTTTCCTTTCTTGGTAAATATGGCCATTCGCGCATTAACCGTCTGAACGATGTGGTTTGGTCCGACAGCCAGTGAATTGTCAGAAGGATTACGAAAATGTGTTGTTCCTTGTGGTCCAGCAAAACCAAACCCCAGGCCGTCGAAAGACTCCACAACTTCAATCCCTTGCTTCGCCCCCATGACAACCTGCTCCGGATCGGATCGCAAGGATTGATTGGTTACCGCTGCTCTTTGAGCCGCGGAACTGTTCCTGACACTTTCAACCTGGGCAAAAGAAATCAGAGGGAAACAAAGTGTTAGTAAACATGAACAGTTGAGAAAAAGGAAATCAGGTTTTAAACCGACCCAATAATTAGGCATGAATTAAATTTTTTGAAGGCGTCGTTCACGCATAAAAAGGAAAAAGGGGAATGCACAGGCAAAAGCAAAAAGAAAAGTTGCCACAAGGTATAACCACCAAAATTTCATATTCAATCGACGAATTTCGATCATCATAAACGTAGTAGCAGCTGTTGCACCAATCAATAAATCCCAGGTAAGACTGGCGGCCAGAGGCGTTGCAGTTCCTTGTCGAAAATATTCGGCAACGGAAGGCGCAATGGGCGACAGGAGCATGTGTTGAATGTTATAATACCAGGGAACAACCAATCCAGTCAGGGAGCAAACCAGAAAGAAAATCATTAAGGGTGTAATTCCTGATTTCATGGAGAATTTTTACGGATAAACCATGCTGAACCTCAGCTCAAACTCATCCTCAGTGGCCAACCCAAGCAAGGATGGAGGCTCTATTCCGAATTGGGTCAGCTTTAATTTGAATCCACCGGCCACCACCATCTGCTTATCCGTATTGGTCCGAAGGGCCTGAAAAGCGATTTCATTTGATTTCCCATGGAAAGAAAGGGTGCCACTAACCTGGAGTTTATCTCCGTCCTGCTTAATCTCTTTGCTGACAAAAGTGACTGACGGAAATTTCAATCCTTCTGCCACTTCAATCATGTGAGAGTCGCGATTAGCATTTTGACTGTCGAAGGTGTTCAACTTAACACTAACAGCCACTTGGGTGATGTTCTTTCGTTCAGGATCAGCCACAACAATTGAAGAAACATCCTTACTTACACCATCCCACTTGTGCAATGGATGAACCATTGAATATGCAATGGAAGATAATTTCTTGTCATTGGGGATTTTTATGGATTGCGCATGGAGCAGTGCTCCTGTTGAAGTGATTAATAAAAAAACCACTCGGGAAATAAGTGTTTTCATCGCGATCAGAATTTGATGACAATAATGGAAGCTGCGTATGCTCCAAATGCAGTGAACGCAGCGGCCCGATGCACACTACGAAGCGTGTAGTCCTCTTCAATTCGGTCTGCCAACACATTGGTTAAAATCATGCCCGACATGTGCAATACGGCGAGCCAACGATGAACTTTTATGCTGCTGAATCCTTTACGCTCGTCAACTGCTTTGGGTGGAGCAAACAAGGAAAGACCTGCTGTGGTAAAATAACCGGTGTTGATTCCCAACGCCAGCATTTCATGGGTATCTTTTAATTGATATTCACCATTGTATAACCGCGCACCAACGATACCCTGGCCAATCATACCCGCAAGTGTAACAAATCCAACTGCCTGGTGTACTTTCAACATGGTCCGTCGAAGATTAAGTTCCGCCTGCCTTTTCTCAGGCGTAAGCTCAAAGGGAGAAAAACTTCGCATAAGCCCTTTTTCGCCCCACAAAATTCGTTGGGTTATTATCATCTTATCGGGCAATAACTTGTTTTCCGTGTCCTGGTTTAGCTCCGCTAAAAGATCATCAACCTTGGTGGAGTCGTTTTGCCCAAATGCATAACCGACACCCATCCAAAAGAAAAATGTTAATACAAGATACTTAACCATAAAAGATGGATTCATAGCATAATAGATCGTCATTGCAATCTACTAAAATTGAGATTGGTTTAATCTGATCACTAAATTCAAAACACTTGATAATCGGATTGAATTGTGTTTTTCCATGCATAATTCTTTTTTAGCTTTATAAACCTTTCAAAACAGACCTCATGTTAAAACTTTTCAAAAGCATTTCTCTGATTATTAATTACAAGACCATCCTGGTTACCCTGCTTGCCGTCATCAGCAGCAACCTTTGTTACCGATATGGTCTTACCGCAAAGTTTCCCGATATGCTGGTCGGCATAGCAGTGGTTTTTCCAGTAGTTTTCAGTATAGGATCGGCCTATTCTCGAAGGGAAACTGCACTCCAACGATACTCGGACTTTAAAGGACATGCCATTGCTGCTTATTACGCCACCAGAGACTGGACGTCCGATAAAACCAATGAGCTTCCCCAAAAGATGAGGGTTTTGATTGGGGAAATGATCTCCACCATGAGGATTGTTTTTCATAGCAAGCATCAAAGGGATTGGGTTGAGAATGAAAAACAGATGTACACCGTTTTCTCCAAATTATCTGCGCTAACCATGGAGATGCGCGCTCAAGGCGTTCAAAGCGGAGAGATCTCCAGAATCAGCCAGTACGTCAGCAAAATGATTATCGCATTTGATAACATGCGGATGATTCACACCTACCGCACACCGGTAACCCTACGTTCCTATAGCAAAGTCTTTATTTACATTTTCCCCATTATCTATGGGCCCTACTTCGCCAGCACATTCAACGACTACGCTGCTCAACTTGAGTATGTAATGCCGGTTTTATACTCCTTCATTTTGGTAAGCCTGGACAACATCCAGGACCATTTGGAAAACCCTTTCGACGAAGTTGGCGAAGACGACATCCGCCTCAATCCAGAGGAGGTAGGCGGACTGTTAAATTGATTTGATTCCTATTTCGCCTGACATTCCGGTCAAAACTTAAGGGTGTAGCCGATAGCAGGAAGTGGGATAGTGGTGTCGCTCACCTTGATCACCAGCGCCCCAAAGTCCCAACTTGAAGTCGGCCTGATGTTGCGTGCTGAAATTAAAAAGATACTGATGTTCTCTTCATTGGTCAGGAAGAAACCCTCACCCTGCAACATCCAGTTTCTGGAAAGTCTTTTTGACCCCGCGAGATAAGCTGTCGGACTTTTTGCCCATGAATTTTCATCATCTACCCACCATCCCAACCCTGCAGTAATATTTGATTCGCTGTCACCATGTGTATATACTGCGAAAGGAAGTGCAGCTTTGGCAACTTTGTTTTCCTTATCCGGCCTAATAATAAATGCCAAAGCACCTCCAGCAACATGATCCTTTTCGGCGAGCTTGACACTGTATTTGAAATTGGGCGTTAATGCAATGTTTCCGGATAAGGTGGTGAACAACAGCCCTCCAAATCCAACTGAAAAATTATTGGTCACACCATATTGAACTGTGTTGTACTCCAGCAATAAATTATTCCAATAAAATTCAGCCTTAGGATGTGGAATGGCTGATGGCCCAAACAAATAGCGGCTGTAATGTGGGTTCGCAAAAAATCCCTTGGCACTAACCCTGATTTCCTTAATTTTTGATACTCCTTCCTTATATACCCGATCTGGGCCTGTAGCCTGATCGGTGATATAATAATACGTAGCATCGAGGCTGTCCAATTTACCCTGACGACTGGTTCCGTTTTTGATTTCAAACAGATAGGTTTTACCCACTTCGGGCACCACAACCTTCTGCGCCCAGACGGCATTACCACCGGTGCTCAAAAGGATGATGAAAACACAGAGGATGATGTTCAGGGCCTTTTTATTTTTCATAGGATTGAAAATTAATCAATTATTCAAGTAAACATCCACGACCACCATTAAGATCTGCAACAACCAGGATCATGAATTGATGGTTTTTACATGTTTCTGCGGTATTGTCCGCCTACTTCAAAAAGAGTGCCGGTAATCTGTCCAAGTGAACAACACTTCGTTGCTTCCATCAATTGATCAAAAACATTGCGTCCACTTAAAGCAGCGGAACGAATTTTACTGAGTGCCGATGGTGCGTCCGATTTCCGCGCCTCATGGAGTTTGGTAAGCGATGCAATTTGATTTTGTTTCTCCCATTCGGTGGCTCGAATTACTTCACCCGGAAGAACCGTCGGTGATCCCTTAGAATTTAAAAATGTATTTACGCCAACAATCGGAAGTTCGCCGGTATGCTTAAGCATTTCATAATGCATGCTCTCTTCCTGAATCCTACTTCGCTGGTACATCGTTTCCATAGCACCCAGCACACCACCTCTTTCTGTTATACGGTCAAATTCTAACAACACAGCTTCTTCAACCAAATCAGTCAGCTCCTCTATAATAAAAGAACCCTGCATCGGATTTTCATTTTTAGCCAGACCCAATTCACGATTAATGATGAGCTGAATGGCCATCGCGCGTCTTACACTTTCTTCTGTTGGTGTAGTAATGGCCTCGTCGTATGCGTTGGTGTGTAGTGAATTACAATTGTCGTAAATGGCATAGAGTGCCTGGAGGGTGGTTCGGATATCGTTGAAATCAATTTCCTGCGCATGGAGCGAACGGCCAGAGGTCTGAATGTGGTATTTGAGCATCTGACTTCTGGCGGATGCCTTGTACCGGTATTTCATGGCCCTTGCCCAGATTCTTCTGGCAACCCTACCCAGCACCGCATATTCAGGATCGGTTCCGTTGCTAAAAAAGAATGACAAGTTTGGCGCAAAATCATCCATGGCCATTCCGCGGCTCAGGTAATACTCTACATAGGTGAAACCATTGGCCAGCGTGAAGGCCAGTTGAGTTATCGGATTGGCACCGGCCTCAGCCATGTGGTATCCACTGATGGAAACCGAATAGAAATTACGAACGCGGTTGGAGATAAAATACTCCTGCACATCCCCCATCAGACGCAACGAAAACTCCGTTGAAAAAATACAGGTGTTTTGTGCTTGATCCTCTTTTAGGATATCCGCCTGCACCGTTCCCCTCACCTTCTGGAGGGTATCCCTTCGTATCCGCTCGTAATCCTCACGTTCTAAAACCTGATCACCGGTAACACCCAGCAGCAAAAGACCAAGTCCATCATTACCCTCCGGTAGGGAGGTTAGATACGTTGGACGCAGATTTTCACGACCATTGAATAGCCGATCGATTTTAGTGTTGACTTCCGCTAGCCTGCCAGAGGAGCGGATAAATTTTTCACACTGCTGATCAATCGCTGCATTAAGAAAAAAAGCAAGAACAACCGGCGCCGGACCATTGATGGTCATTGAAACAGAGGTTGATGGATCGGCCAGATCAAACCCGCTATACAGTTTTTTAGCGTCGTCGAGGCAACAGACACTTACGCCTGCATTTCCGATTTTACCATAAATATCGGGGCGGTGCGCAGGGTCACTGCCGTACAAAGTCGGTGAATCAAAAGCTGTGGACAGCCGCCGCGCAGGCATGTTTTGACTGAGGTAGTGAAAGCGCTTGTTGGTTCGCTCTGGCCCACCTTCGCCTGCAAACATCCTGATTGGATCTTCATCAGATCGCTTGAAAGGATAAATACCTGAAGTGAAAGGAAATGCGCCGGGAAGATTTTCCCTGTGCATCCACCGCAACAGATCCTTCCAGGAGGTTAGATTCGGAAGCGCAACTTTGGGCACCCGAAGGCCTGAGAGAGACGTGAAACTGGTCGGAATTTTTAAGGTGCGCTCACGGACTTTGAATTCGTAGTAATCGGATCCATATTTTGATTTTACTTCAGTCCAATGAAGCAATTGCTCGAGGTTGGCTGGATCCAATTGTAGTTTTAACTCTGCAAGCTTTTTATCCAATGCCTCGATAAGATTGGCATCTTCAACCAGCGTTTTACTGGTTTCTAGGGATTGAAATTGACCAGCCAATTCAGCCTGCTGATCAATTCTTTCCATTTCCTCCCTTATGCAACTAGATACATCACTTAAATATCGACTTCGCTCCCCTGGTATAATGACGATTTTTTCAGAAGGCTCGGACCCTGTTTGCAGAGCACTGCGCCAGTTGCCTGATGACTTTTGCTGAATGGCTGTAACAACTGCAGCATAGAGACGGTTGGTGCCAGGATCATTGAACTGGGAAGCTATGGTACCATAAACAGGGAGTTCATCCAATGGCGTATCCCAAAGCTGGTGGTTGCGCTGAAATTGTTTGGAAACATCTCTTAGTGCATCATGACTTCCCCTTCGATCGAATTTATTCAGGGCAATGACATCAGCGAAATCAAGCATGTCAATTTTCTCCAGTTGGGTAGCGGCACCATATTCTGGCGTCATGATGTACAATGAAACATCGCTGTAATCGAGGATCTCTGTATCACTTTGACCGATGCCGGATGTTTCAAGGATGATCAGATCGAATCCGGCACATTTCAATATTGCCAGGGCATCTGCAACGCTCGCAGACAGAGCGAGGTTTCGCTGCCGGGTTGCCATCGACCGCATGTAAACTCTTGGATGGTTGATGGCGTTCATTCTAATCCGGTCGCCCAATAATGCGCCTCCACTTTTTCTTTTTGAGGGATCAACAGAAAGAATGGCAATGGACTTCGATGTAAAGTCAGAAAGAAATCTTCGGACCAGCTCATCGATCATGGAGGATTTTCCTGCGCCGCCGGTACCTGTAATGCCCAAAACAGGGACGCTGACCTCCTTGGCTTGTGTGCGGATCTGTTGAATTTTCTCCTGATGCAACTCCGGAAAATTTTCAGCACATGAAATGGCCTGTGCGATGATTTGGGGTGTTTGTAGAGTGATGGAGCCCGTTGGAAAGTTTTTTCCGGTTGGAAAATCAGATTGGAGAAGTACGTCGTTGATCATTCCCTGAAGACCAAGTTTTCGGCCATCGTCCGGGGAGTAAAGCCTGGACACACCGTAGTCCATCAGTTCACGGATTTCATCAGGCAGAATCACCCCTCCCCCTCCGCCGAAAATTTTTATCTGTCCTGCAGAACGTTCACGCAGCAGGTCTACCATGTATCGAAAGTATTCGTTGTGTCCGCCCTGGTAGCTGGTGAGCGCAATGGCCTGAGCATCTTCCTGGATGGCGGTGTTCACTACCTCATGAGCACTGCGGTCGTGGCCAAGGTGAATGACTTCAGCTCCGGAGGCCTGAAGAATTCTGCGCATGATGTTGATGGAAGCATCGTGGCCGTCGAAAAGACTTGCAGCAGTTACAACCCTGATTTTATTGTTGGGTGTATAGGGAGCAGGGGGTTGCTGTTGTGAATATTCCAAAGGCTGAAGCTTTCCTGAAATTGATCAGGAAGCGGGCCTCAAATTAGTGAAAATCAATTTTGCCAAATAACCGAGGATTTAAGGTCAGAGCCATTGAAAATGAAGCAATTAACCTTTCAATTCCATGCAATCCGCAAGTTTAGAAACTGGAAAAACACAAAAACAAAACGCCTGGATTTTGTCCAGGCGTTGTACTCCGTACGGGAATCGAACCCGTGTTACCAGAATGAAAATCTGATGTCCTAACCCCTAGACGAACGGAGCAAATTTCGCATTCTCAACAATCGTTTGAAACCATTCGACGGCCGGAAAACGAGCCGCAAATATACTCCTGAGGGTATTTTTTCCAAACCTTAGAACCGCTTTTATCCCATATCCAAGCTAAAATCACCTTGGTTTTAACCACCATAAACCTATTTTTGCGGGCTGTAAACAAAAAGATCAATTATCATGACAAAAATTGGCATTAACGGATTCGGTCGCATCGGTCGCCTGGCCTTCAGAGCAGCTGTAGCCCGCCCAGATGTGGAAATCGTGGGAATCAACGATTTGGTTGACCCTGAATACATGGCATACATGCTTAAATACGATTCAACCCATGGTCGATTCAACGGAACCGCCGAGGCCAAAGACGGTAAACTGGTTGTTAACGGCAGACCCATCCGCGTAACTGCAGAGAAAGACCCCGCAAACCTGAAATGGAATGAGGTTGGTGCTGAAATCGTCATAGAGTCAACCGGTTTATTCCTTACTCAAGCCGATGCTGGAAAACACATCGCCGCTGGAGCAAAAAAGGTAGTCATGTCCGCACCCGCTAAAGATGATACGCCAACTTTTGTGATGGGCGTCAATCATAAATCACTAACCAGCGCACATACAATTGTGTCCAACGCCAGTTGTACCACCAATTGCCTTGCCCCGTTAGCCAAAGTGCTCCACGACAATTTTGGAATTCTGGAAGGCTTAATGAGCACCGTGCATGCGGTAACAGCAACCCAAAAGACTGTAGATGGCCCCAGCGCAAAAGACTGGAGAGGTGGAAGAGGCGGATTTCAGAACATCATCCCCTCATCGACCGGCGCAGCCAAGGCAGTTGCACTGGTTATCCCAGATCTGAAAGGTAAACTCACTGGAATGTCCTTCCGTGTACCGGTGGCAGACGTATCAGTAGTGGATCTAACCGTAAGATTGGAGAAACCCGCTTCCTATGAGGATATCAAAAAGGTAATGAAGGCCGCCTCAGAGGGCGAACTAAAAGGAATCCTTGGCTACACAGAAGATGAGGTTGTTTCCTCAGATTTCATTGGCGACGCACGCACATCGATCTTCGATGCAAAGGCTGGAATTTCTCTGAACAACAGCTTTGTAAAAGTTGTGTCCTGGTACGACAATGAGTGGGGATACTCCAATAAACTGATAGACCTCGTTCAGGAAATCGCAAAAAAATAACTGAACGCCACACCAACCGTAATTTTCCAATTCCCGGCCAAAAACCGGGAATTGTTTTTTCTGAACACAAGACTAGAGGATGCAAAGCGAAAGCGAAAAGATATTCCTGAACCATCTGGCCCAAACCTCACCTCATCCCCTGATGCTGGAGATTGAAAAGGCAGAGGGGATCTATCTTTATTCTAAACAAGGCAAGCGCTACACCGACATGATCTCAGGAATTGCCGTCAACAATGTCGGGCATCGTCATCCGGTTGTTCTTGAGGCTATTCGCAGCCAACTAGACAAGCACCTGCACATCATGGCGTATGGGGAGTACATACAGGACGCACCCAATGCCCTCGCCCTTCGGTTATCGCAGCTGCTTCCTGAAAAATTGAACTGCAGCTATTTTGTAAACAGCGGTACCGAGGCCAATGAGGCTGCATTGAAACTTGCTAAAAGAATTACAGGACGAACCGAATTAATTTCCTGTCTCGGGTCGTACCACGGAAGCACCCATGGCTCGTTAAGTGTTTCAGGAAACGAGAAGAAGAAAAATGCCTTCAGACCATTGTTGCCAGACGTTAGGTTTATACGATTCAATCAGATTGAAGACCTACGGTTCGTCACAGAAAAAACGGCAGCAGTGATCATTGAACCCATCCAAGGTGATGCCGGTGTTCGAATTCCCACCGCAGCGTACATGATGGCGCTTCGGGACCGATGCAATGAGACAGGGACACAGCTCATTTTTGATGAGATCCAATGCGGCATGGGAAGAACCGGAAAATTGTTCGCCTTTGAACATTTCGGAGTAACGCCAGATATCCTCACCATTGCAAAGGCATTTGGTGGTGGACTTCCCATTGGCGCCTTTATTTCATCTAAGGAGAAGATGGCGTTGTTAACCCATCAGCCGATGCTTGGACACATCACCACTTTTGGTGGGAATCCGGTTTGCTGTGCTGCAGCATTGGCAACCATAAACGTTCTCGCTCAACAGGAATTACTTTTAGCAGTCGAGAAAAAGGGAGCCCTACTCGAAGAAATTTTACGCCATCCCGCTATAAAGGAAATCAGAAGAATCGGATTGATGATGGCTGTTGATTTTCAGTCGGAGGAAATGGTCCAACAAATCGTCAGAGAATCACTTGAAAATGGCGTAGTAACCTTTTGGTTTTTGTCTCACCCTGCAAGTTTTCGTCTCGCCCCTCCCCTAACCGTTACGGAATCGGAGTTAAAAGAAGCCGGACAAATTATTAGAGCATCAATTGAGAAGATGGCAGCATCAGCATAAGACCAGACGATCTTCAGGACTTTTTAATTGAGTTGAGGTATTTTTTCCAATCATCGAACTGCGCGTTCTTAACAACCCTCGGGAATTTATTTTGTCCTCCCGACTTTCCTTTTGAATCCAGATACCCATAGAAAACAGAGGTTGGCAAAACATCCACTTTAACATCCTTGAGCGCGGCTATGCGCTCAACTGCATAATCATCATTGAGTTCCTGCAGATGGTGGTCCAATCGATCACGAAGGGTTTGTTTGTCTACCCGATCATCGCATCCTATAAACCAGTGATGTGCAAAAAGTGTTTTGTGTGGAATACCGGCCACCGTAAACTCCAGAATTGAAATATTCAATTCCTCCGACACCAA
The DNA here is from genome assembly GCA_016866235.1 of Bacteroidota bacterium. GTDB lineage: Bacteria > Bacteroidota > Bacteroidia > Cytophagales > Cyclobacteriaceae > ELB16-189. The sequence goes on along the minus strand of VGMW01000005.1, from coordinate 126,190 downwards.
CTCTATTGCCTTATTCATATTGTCGACCGAGAGATGCTCACCGCAAAGACTCAGAAAATGCTTGGTTCTGCCGGTTATGATGATTTCTGCTTCAGCCTTTGAAGTAAACCGTACCACATCACCGATCAGGTAACGCCATGCCCCTGCGCAGGTTGACATGACCAACGCATAATCCTTACCTTCCTCGACCTGATCAACCATAAAGGTTTCAGCAGAATCCTTTACTTCGCCTGAATCCGTAAAATTCCTTTCATCAAAAGGAATAAATTCAAAAAAGATTCCATTATCCAAAACCATCTTCATCGTCCTTCGGTTTGGACGGGCCTGATAGGCAACAAATCCTTCAGAGGCAAGATAGGTCTCAATATAGTGAATGGGTTTACCCAATAATTTTTCAAATCCTTTTCGATAAGGATCGAAAGACACACCTCCGTGAACGTATGCCTGAAGATTCGGCCATATTTTATGAATGTTGGAGACCCCATGGTGCTCAAGAATTTTTTCCATTAAAATCTGAATCCAGGCGGGCACCCCGACAATAATTGTTATATCCCAATCCTTTGCTTTTTTGGCAATGTCCAACAACTTTGATTCCCAATTTCTGTTTCTGGCGATTTCCTTGCCTGGTTTATAAAAATGCTGAAACCAAAATGGTAACCGAGCGGCCTGAATACCACTCAGGTCACCCTCAAAATAACTTCCCCTGCGGTTAAGATGAGTACTTCCCCCTATCATCAGAATTCCTCCTTCAAAAAAATTAGATGGAAGATCGTAACGTGACAAACTAACAATCTGTCGGATACTTGTCCGCTGGATGGCTTTTGTCATTTGCCTCGTAACGGGAATATATTTTGACGATGATTCGCTGGTACCGGAGCTAAGGGCAAAATATTTAGTCCTGCCAGGCCATGAAACATTTTTTATACCCTGCAGAGAAAGCTGCCACCATTCGCGATGCATTTTTCGGTAATCGTACAGCGGAACGGAGGACTTCCACACCTCATAGAATTTAGCATGATCTCCCTTAAAGGTTTTTAATAAGGATTTAAATTGATAATACTTACCGAAATCAGTGTTTCGTGCGTCGAAGAGTAGACCCCTTAACTCATTTTTTTGCAAATCAAATGGTGAAGAAAACTCTTCCCGTAAAGTTTGACTTAGCTTGAGACCTTTCTTTATAAGGGTTCCTAAAATCGCCATATTTGCGCCATCCGAATCAGAACCCTAAACGGAATTTTTAATAATAGGATGCAAATCGCGTCGAAAATAACAGAGGTTTCTAATGAACTGGCTCCGTACCGCGCTCGCCTGGTGGCCGTTAGCAAAACGCATCCTGCAGAAGCCATCCAGGAGGCCTACGATTGCGGACAAAGGATTTTTGGAGAAAATAAGGTTCAGGAATTGACCGATAAAGCTGAGGCACTGCCAAAAGATATACAATGGCATATGATCGGTCACCTGCAGCGCAATAAGGTTAAGTTTATTGCACCCTTTGTTTCTTTGATCCATTCCGTGGATAGCCTTAGACTTTTGGAAGAAATCAATAAACAGGGCGAAAAATTTCAACGAAAAATTCCTTGCCTGCTTCAAATCCATATTGCAAAAGAGGAAAGTAAGTTTGGATTCGACCGAAAGGAATTGCTTGATGCCCTCCCCTTCATCCATAAAATGAACTGGATCCAAATCAAAGGCCTGATGGGGATGGCCACTTTTACAGAAGATCATGCCCAAGTCAGATCAGAGTTCCAGGAACTGCGTTCCATATTTAATGAACTCAAAAAAGACCATTGCAGCGGAAATATTGCAATGGAAGAATTATCCATGGGTATGAGCGGTGACTACAAAATAGCCCTGGAAGAAGGCAGTACCCTCATCAGGATTGGCACCACCATTTTTGGTAACAGAAATTATAATAATCCCCAATGAACAAAAGCACCACACTGCTAACAGGAATATTTTTGATGGGACTATCTGTTGGACTTGGTGCTTTTGGTGCTCACGCCTTGGAAAAATTACTTGAAGCCAGGGGCCGCGCCAATACCTGGGATTTGGCTGTTCATTACCAGATGATCCATGGCCTAAGCTTATTAATCATTGGATTGCTGTCCGATAAAAAAATTAAATGGTTTGACTTTAGTTCTTTAGCACTCACTGCAGGTGTCTTATGTTTCAGTGGAAGCCTATATATGATCTGCCTCACAGAGATTGTTTTCCCCCTCGTATTGATCACGCCGCTTGGAGGAGGATTACTTATCGTGGGATGGGCATGCTTGTTTATTGCTGTTTTGAAAAAATACAAAAGCAATGAGCCATCATAACGACACCATTACAGCCTTAGCAACACCCACAGGTGTCAGTGCTCTGGCGGTGGTCAGACTTTCAGGTCCGGATGCCATATCGATAGTATCTGGAATGTTTAGAGGAAAGGAGTTGGGTGGCGAGGCAGGAAATACCATTCATTACGGAAAACTTTACGAGAAAGACAGCGTATTGGATGAGGTGCTCGTATCCTTGTTTCGTGCTCCTCATTCTTATACTGGGGAAGATTCCATTGAAATATCCTGCCATGGATCACCACTTATTGCGACCGGAATAATTAAGGCACTTATCCGCAGAGGAGCCAGACCCGCGCAGGCTGGTGAATTTACCCGTCGAGCATTTTTAAATGGGAAACTGGATCTCACCCAGGCAGAAGGGGTTGCAGACTTAATTCATGCCGAAAATGAGAGCGCCAGACTCACAGCGTTAAATCAGATTAAAGGTGGATTTTCAAAAGAATTAGCAGTTCTCAGAGAACAACTGATCAGTTTTGTTTCTTTGATTGAACTGGAATTGGATTTTAGTGAGGAGGATGTTGAGTTTGCTCGTCGCGATGTATTAAAAGATATGCTCAGGGCTTTGCTTCAAAAGATTGAGCCATTGATTGATTCCTTTGATCGCGGTAATGTGATCCGAAACGGAGTAAGAACTGTGATCGCGGGAAGACCCAATGCAGGAAAATCAACTTTACTCAATGCATTGCTCAATGAGGAACGTGCCATCGTTTCAGAGATTCCCGGAACAACCCGCGATGTCATTGAGGACGTGGTTCATATGGGTGGACTCACGTTACGCTTTATGGATACTGCCGGACTTCGGGAAACGGACGATCCCATTGAGGCCATTGGCGTTTCCAGAACCAAGGAGCAAATGAAGCTGGCCTCATTGATTCTGTACCTGGTGGATGCGTCGAATTTAGATTTGCAGGTCGTTGAAAATGAGATCAAGGAAGCAAAAGCGTACAAGATTCCTGTCTTATTGATTGGAAGTAAAGCTGATCAGGCCAAGGTGGAAAACCTAGCATGGCTTGAAAGCAAGGGCTTTGTCTGCATTTCAGCCAAATCGGGATTAAACATTGAACTCCTAAAGAATCGAGTGGTTGAGCTTTTTGGAGATATGACCATACGACCAGGTGAAACTGTGGTGACCAACGCACGACATTACGCAGGATTAAGGTCAACCCGCGACGCATTGCAAAGAGCCATAGAAGGTTTGGAAACAAAAGTTTCCGGTGACTTACTTGCACAGGATTTAAGAGAGGCCTTACACCACCTCGGTGAGCTTACCGGGACCATTTCCTCAGACGACCTGCTCGAACAGATATTCAGTCGTTTTTGTATCGGAAAGTGAGGAAATATGCCGCTCCTGACGGAGCTGAATCCAACCAAGCACTACTCACTACTCTAGCACCAAGGTGCCGCTGCTGACGGAGCTGAATCCAATCAGGCCCTACCCAATACTTTAGCGCCAAAGTGCCGCTCCTGACGGAGCTGAATCCAACCAAGCGATAATCAATACTCTAGCGCCAAGGTGCCGCTCATGAAGTAGGAAAGTGCCATTAACTACAAGCCTCCATTCAAGATTGGCACCGTCAGGAGCTTTATATCACTAAAAAGCCCTGAGAGCTCCGTCAGGAGCTTTATATCACTAAAGAGCCATAAGAGCTCCGTCAGAAGCTTTATATCACTAAGAGCCCTAAGAGCTCCGTCAGGAGCTTTATAACACTAAAGAGCCCTAAGAGCTCCGTCAGGAGCTTTATATCACTAAGAGCCCTAAGAGCTCCGTCAGGAGCTTAATATCACTAAAGAGCCCTAAGAGCTCCGTCAGGAGCTTAATATCACTAAAGAGCCCTAAGAGCTCCGTCAGGAGCGTCAAGTTCTCACCGCTAGAGTCAAACAAGTAATAAGACCTTTTAAAGTGATAATCTTCAAGGTCGTAGGCTTAAAGTAATGATCTGAAGGATAAGCTAGAGCTCAATTTTCACTGAATAGCACTGAGCTTTGAAAGTTGAACAACAGAAATCATTCAAGAAAAAATATAATCTGATATGGCAAATACTTACTCAAAACTTCATGTGCACCTGGTGATCATTGTCAAGTATAGAGCTCCGCTTATTAACAGGGAATGGAAAACAGATCTTTACAAATACATCACTGGTATTGTGACCAACAAAAACCAGAAAATGATAATCATTAATGGAGTGCCGAATCATATTCATATCCTATTAGGACTCAAAACTACCTGCTGCATTGATGATATTGCCCGAGATATTAAATCCAATTCATCAAGATGGATCAATGAAAACAAGTTGGTTCAAGGGAGATTTGAGTGGCAAAAAGGATATGGCGCCTTTTCGGTCGGAGCCCCTAACCTTAAAACCATCATAAACTATATAGCAAGACAAGAAGAACACCATCGAAAGGATTCCTTGGAAACTGAGTATGAAAGATTTATTGATGCCGATAAAATAGAACGCGATAAGAAATACATGTTTGATCCCTAAACACGAAATACCTAATCATTATTTTGGAAAAAGGATCAACAGCAAAATTTTCAAATTATACAACCATCAACAAAACTGATACCCCTACCAAAATTCTATACGTTTCCAATTCAGACTAAAGACTTCTCTGAATTTTAGACCATTTCATGTTCCTTAGTCAACATATTCACCATTAAATCACTTTTTCAGAAAGAAATTTTCTGAAAGAGTTTATTTTTAAGCTCGATTGATGATTCTTTTGAACTTAAATAACCCGTGAGAAAAAAAATCCCGCTTTCAATAGTCTGTCTTTTCATCCTTTGCAGCTGCCATGGTCAAACAACTTATGACATCCTCATAAAAAACGGAACCATTGTTGACGGTAGTGGAACGGAGGGATTCAAGGCAGACCTGGCCATATCAGGCGATACCATCGCCGCCATTGGTGATTTAAGGAACACATCTGCCAAAAAAGAGATTAACGCATCGGGGAAAACCATTTCGCCCGGTTTTATTAACATGCTTAGCTGGGCCGACCAGGCTTTACTGGAGGACGGGCGCTCTATGAGTGACATCAAGCAAGGTGTCACACTAGAAATTTTCGGAGAAGGCTGGTCTCCTGGCCCACGCAAACCGAGAAAAAAAGATACGCGCTGGGCCACCCTTGGTCAGTACCTAACCTATGCCGAAAAAAAAGGTGTGACGCCAAACATTGCATCTTTTGTCGGCGCTACCCAGGTTAGGATGTACGTCCTGAACGCTGAAAACCGTGCTCCCAATCCAACTGAATTGACGCAAATGAAAAATCTGGTGCGGCAAGCCATGCAAGAAGGCGCATTCGGTCTTGGCTCATCCTTAATTTATGCACCTGCAGACTACGCCTCCACCAGCGAACTCACCGAATTGGCAAAGGTAGCCTCCTCTTACGGCGGTATGTACATTACCCACATGCGAAGTGAGAGTGACCGAATAATGGCGGCGTTGACCGAAACTTTCAGAATTGCCCATGAGGCTAAAATAAAAACAGAGATCTATCACCTTAAGATAAACCACGAACGCAACTGGAATAAAATTGACACAGTTATTAACCGGATAGACAGTGCACAAAAAGCAGGATTAAAAATTACCGCAAACATGTACACGTATAATGCCAGTGGCACCGGCCTTACTGCCAGGCTGCCAACCTGGGTGCAAGAAGGAGGCATGTCGGCCATGCGCAAACGCTTAAAGGATCCTGAAATCAGAAAACGAGTTTTAAAAGATCTGGAACTAGGAATCCCACAAAAAAATTCAGATCCACGAGACGTACTGATTCTTGCATTTCATAAAGACTCCCTGAATGAACTGTACCAGAATAAAAGGTTGGATGAAATTTCAAGATTGCATGGAAAAAACCCGGATGAGACCATGCTAGGTCTAATAATTGCAGATCAGTCCTCTTTTCCAATTCCCTGCATCTTTTTTTTGATTTCAGAAGACAATGTGAAACGGATGCTTAAACTTCCATTCGTATCCATTTGCTCCGATGCCGCAAGTATTGCCAATGAAGCTCCTAAAAATGAATCCCCTACCCACCCCAGAGCCTACGGTAGCTTTGCCAGACTTCTCGGTAAATACGTTCGGGAAGAAAAGATTATGTCGCTTGAAGAAGCCATTAGAAGAATGACTTCTCTTCCGGCAGCAAACCTTCAAATTGAAAAGCGTGGACTTCTGAAAACCGGTCACTATGCAGACGTCGTAATTTTTGATCAGGAAAACATAAGGGATAACGCTACCTTTTCAAATTCTCACGCCTATGCCAGCGGGGTGGAACATGTGTTTGTAAATGGGGTCCAGGTTTTGGACAACGGAGAACACACAGGAAAATTTCCAGGAAGAGCCATCAGAGGCGCTGGCTGGAAACAAAACCTTGCTTCCAAAAGAGTAATTCAACCAGCAAGAGCTGGACAATAAACCTCAACCAGCAGTCAGAATTTCAGGAGCTTGTTTGCTGATAACCAGGTACCAGCGAATTAGCTTTTTAATATCTGAGTTATACACCCTCGACTCATCATACTCAGGCAGGACCTGCATCATGAAATTTCTCAGATCTTTAGGATCCGCATCGTGGGTAATCGGTAGCGCGTCACCAAATTTTTTGTGAACAGCAACCAAGACGTCTTTTAATGGAGTGGTTCCTTCAGCAGTGTTGACATAAATGGATATTTCCTCCAGAACAGAAATTTTTTGATTGGCGGGTACAGCAAGTTTTGCTTTTGATTCGTCCATGGACTCCAGCAAAAAACCCGTACGGGTTGGACTGATAATTTTGAAGAGCCCACTTTTACCTGATACGGCGGCGATGTCTTTTAATTCCATAAATTTTTAGAGCGGCAAACTTAAACAATATTAATTTCTCCTAAGGCTTTACAAGTTTCTGGATCGATTCAAGAATCTCCCCTCTCCCGTTTTTTGTTTTGGAGGACGTGACCACCATTGGCGGAAGCTCTTCCCAGAATTCAAGCAGAACACCCTCGTAGTGTTTCAAATTTTTTTGAAGTTGTTGTCTGGTTAGCTTATCGGCTTTGGTAAAAACCAAAGTGAATGGCAGACCAGCCTGACCCATCCATTCAATAAACTGCAAGTCCTGGGCCTGCGGCTTTAATCGGGAATCAATCAAGACAAATGTATTTAGGAGCACTTCCCGCTCTGATAAATAAACGCTTATCATTTTTGAAAAAAGCTCCTTTTCTGACTTAGAAACGGACGCAAAACCATAGCCGGGTAAGTCAACCAGATACCAGGATCGATTGATCAAATAATGATTAATCAACCTTGTCTTTCCTGGCGTGGATGATATTTTGGCGAGATTGGAAATACCAACAATCATGTTGATGAGTGAGGACTTTCCAACGTTGGAACGCCCGATAAAGGCAAACTCCGGAAACCGATCTGTTGGACACTGTCCTGGTTTTGCACTACTCTTAACGAATTCTGCGCTTGATATTTTCATCCCCTAATTGAATTGGAAATCCAAACCCTTTTAAACCAGACGATTAGGCTTAGCACAAGGTAAGGAGGTCAACTTTTTTCGTTAAATTTAGCCCTTTGGCATCAATGAGGCTCATTTTTTCCCTGATCGCCCCGAATCACCACACACGGTTCCGGCTTATCCCGGCTATCGTTTTCTTTATTTTCCTCGGATCCACAAGGTTAACCTTTGCCCAGGATCAGGATCCTGCACAGGCACTTGAACTGTTGAACATGGCCAAAGAGATGCGCAAAGCTTCACTAGCCCCAAACGACATCCGCGAGATTATGGTCCAGGCTGCGAATCTCGACACCACCAACCTTGAAGCTAATTTTGATGCCGCGTGGTACCACCTGAGCACCATCGATCGGGACCGGGCGGAAATTTATCTGATGCGAATTTACCGTCAGCGTCCAACTTACCGGTCAGACCTCGAGTATTATATAGGACATAGCCTTCAATATGGACTCAAACTTGACAGAGCCATCGAGTACTACTACCTTTTTAGAAACAAAGTTGCTCAGGGCCGCACTGCCTATCGCGGGAGAATCACCCTAGCAGAGATTGATAAAAGAATTCAGGAGTGTAAAAACGGATTGGAATTCATGGCATTCCCCAAGGATTTTAAAATTGAAAACCTGGGGCCTGAAATCAATTCTGAATTTGATGATTATGGTCCATCGGTTAGCCTGGAAGAAGATTTAGTCATTTTTACTTCAAGAAGAAGCGATGGAAACCTGAACGATAAGGTTTATGAAAAAGATAATAAGCCTTATGAAGACATTTACTTTTCAAAAAAAACTGATGGTAAATGGTCACGGGCGGCAAACATTGGCCCGCCGGTAAACATTCTCGAAAACAATGCCAATCTGGCTTTTTCTCCAGATGGTAAAACACTGTACTCCTATCAATACGGGGACATCTATTATTCTGATTCAAAGCCGGATGGTACATGGTCCGATCCCATTGTAATGCCCGACCCCGTGAACTCTGATTCGGTTGAATCGAGCATCACGGTATCGCGCGATGGAAAAACATTATACTTCGCCTCCAATCGACCCGGAGGATATGGCGGATTTGATATCTATACTGCCTACAAAGACAAAGACGGTAATTGGATTAACGTTCGAAATCTTGGACCAGTCATCAATTCAGCGTATGATGAAGAAGGGCCCTACATCGATTACACAGGAAGGATTCTTTATTTCAGCTCTAAGGGAAAAAAGACCATGGGTGAATACGACATTTTCCGTTCAGGCATGATCAGCTATAAAGAAAACAAGTGGACCGAACCGGAAAACCTCGGCTACCCAATCAACACTGCCTACAATGACCTCTACTTCACAGCAACTAAAGACGGTAAAAACGGATATTATGCCTCTGTGAGACCGGGCGGTTTGGGTTACCTGGATCTGTATCGTATTTCTATTCCTGAATTTAAATCAGAAGAGCAAAATAAAGTGGCGGAACAAGCCAAATCTACTGAGCAACCAAAACCTGAAACCACTACCACTCCAGTAAAGCCAACCCAAACGGAAGTTGTTCCAACCGTAGTGAATGGACAGGACGCGAAGACAAAAGAAACACAGCCTAAATCAACAGTCCAACCAATCCGGGAAAAAGAGGCAACTCCCGCCACGGTTAAATCGACGGTCAGGGTCGCTGTGGTGGATGGCAGTACAGGACAAAAGGTTGACGCAACGGTCAGTTTGCTAGGCAATGATGGAAAACCAGTGGCTAAATTTTCTGGAGCCGGAGGCGATTACAACACTGAATTTAATCTGGCATCACCAAGTGAGTACCGCCTTGCTATTGAAAAACCAGGTTACCTATTCCAAAATTTAAGCCTTAAACTCACCCCGGGTACTACAGCCACACGCACTGTAAACCTTCAACGCGTAAGAGACGGATCTTCCGGAACACTTAGGCATATATTCTTTGGATTCGGTTCAGATGTTTTAACCAGCGAATCCGCTTCAGAGCTTGAACAATTGGTACAACTTATGAAAACCAATGCCGCTGCCAGAATTGAAATTGTTGGTCATACCGATAACTATGGTCCTGCAAATTTCAATCTTGCCTTATCCAAAAAGCGGGCAGTTGCGGTACAGCAATATCTGATCGGGAAAGGTATTGGTGCCAGTCGGATCACCTCCGACGGATTCGGTGAATCAAGACCACTGGTATCCAACGACGATGAAAGGGATGGACGGGAAATCAACCGCAGGGTTGAATTCAGGATCCGTCAATAATCACCTTTTTATACCATCTTTGCCACAATTTTGCATTGATGGTAGTTCCCTACAAAGATCTTAACGAAGGAAAAAAAGAGCAGGTAGCACGGATGTTTGATAACATCAGTGGTCGGTACGACCAGCTCAACCATCTGTTAAGCCTCGGCATTGACAAACTGTGGAGAAAAAAAGCGATCCGCCACCTGGAACGTTTCAAGCCATCAAGAATTTTAGATGTGGCTACGGGTACAGGGGATTTTGCCATCCAAGCCTCGAAGATTGATCAAAGCTCAGTTATCGGAGTCGACATTTCAGAAGGAATGCTGGAGGCCGGAAGAAAGAAAATTCAACGTTTAGGGCTTACTGAAAGGGTAAGACTGGAAAATGGCGATTCAGAAAATTTACAATTCGAGGACAATTATTTTGATGCTGTCATCGTTGCCTTTGGAGTAAGAAATTTTGAGGATTTGGATAAGGGACTAAAAGAGATCAATCGCGTTTTGAAGCCGGGCGGAAGGCTGGTGGTGTTGGAAATATCAGAACCCGACAAATTCCCCTGGAAACAACTCTTTGACTTTTATTTCAAACGAATACTACCGATCACGGGGAAAATAATTTCGGGTGACAGCCATGCATACACCTACTTACCCGAATCGGTTTCAGCTTTCCCGAAGGGAAAAGCATTTCTTAATCGACTGGCGAATTGTGGCTTTGAACAAGCAACCTGGGAAAGACTGACCTTTGGCATATGTGCATTCTATTCAGCAGAGAAACCATATTAACCGGACTAGGCATCGTTATGATGCTCAGCGCTGAAGCACAGTTTTTGACCTGGGCCAGGAGAAACAATCCTGAATACGACCGAAGGAAAATAAGCTATGGCTTTTCGATCGGAATTCATAACTCAGCGTATCAGATTCGATATTCAGAGGAATTTGTGAAATCCTTGGATGAGTTGCATTCCGTTATGCCAAGGTTCAAGAAAGGCTTTTCACTTGGATTTTTGGTAAACCGGAGATTCAATGAAAATTTTGACCTGCGCCTGATGCCCAAAGCTGGATTCTACGATCATGAGTTGGTGTATAACTATACAGACCGAACTTCTAAAAGCATCCAGATAGAAACCACTATGGTAGAGTTTCCCACGTTATTAAAATATAAATCAGCCAGAAGAGGAAATGTTAGGATGTATATGGTTGGCGGGTTTACCCCAGGCATCGAGGCATCCGGTAAGGAATTTGTTACCGACGATAGCGATCAGATCCAGATAAAAAAAACCAATGTTTCCATTGACGGCGGTATGGGATTTGATCTTTATTTCCCGCTCTTCAAATTCTCTCCTGAAATACGTTACAGTCGGGGTCTTAGGAACATTCTTCGACCTGTCGAGGATCCGGCTGACGTGAACATCTTCAGAAAAAGTCTGAACAACATCTCCACCAACACCATTTCCATTTACCTGATTTTCCAATAAACATGGGCAACAATCAAAAAACCGTTTTCATTACAGGCGCCACTTCAGGAATTGGACTTGCTACTGCACGCCTCCTTTCTGAGCATAATTTTCGGTTAATTATTTGCGGAAGACGTAAAGAAAGATTGGAAAATTTAAAACAGGAGCTCTCCTCAAAAACCGAAATCCTGGCACTTTCTTTTGATGTACGTAATCGCCAGGATGTAAAGACTGCAATTGCCTCTCTGCCATCCACATGGCAATCAATCGACGTACTGATCAACAATGCAGGAAATGCCCATGGGCTTTCCATGATCCAGGATGGAGACCAGGACGATTGGGATGCCATGTTGGACATTAATGTGAAGGGCCTTCTGAATGTATCGAAAGAAATTCTACCAGGAATGACTGCCCAAAATTCAGGACACATCATAAACATTGGCTCCATTGCTGGAAAGGAGGTTTACGCCAAAGGAAATGTTTATTGTGCCAGTAAATTCGCTGTAGACGCCATTACGCAAGGCATGAGGATTGACCTCAATGCGCACGGAATTAAGGTCACAGGAATCCATCCGGGGCTGGTTAATACTGAATTTTCAAAAGTGAGGTTCAAGGGGGATAAGGAAAAAGCTGATAAGGTTTATGAGGGAATGTCACCGCTGTATGGAGAGGATGTCGCGGATGTTATACTTTTCGCAATCACCCGGCCGGCACATGTGCAACTTGCTGACCTGGTTATATTTCCAACCGCTCAGGCCTCAAGCACCACTGTCTTAAGAAAAAATAGCTGAATTAGTTTTTAAATCCGATCGTACTAGAAGCACAATGTCCCTTAGAGCCTTCGAAGGTATATTGCAAGTAGTAGATACCTGTGGCTCCAGCCTGTAGTTCGACGGATGAAAGAATTTGTCCACTGACCTTATTTCCACCAATAGGATTTCTGTTCTGATCGAAGATGTTTAGGACAATACCATCTGGACCTGCGCCTTCTGTGCAAATCAGGATACGGTATTTAGTTCCTTTCGTAAAAACGTATGAATATTCCACTTTGGCTCTTTGCCCTGCCTGGCCATCAATCTTGTAGTTCTTTAAGAATTTGAATCCATCGGTGAGCTTGGCAAGACATGCTGCGGAGTAACTATCAGCATTACATTGGGCTTTTAATTCTGAGCTGGAGGACAAAGCCACTATGAAAAAGAATAAAAATAGAAGGCGTTTCATGGCTGGCTTAATTAACAATCTTTTCTCTGATTTGAGCAGTAATCAGCGCAATGCTTCGAACCTGTTCATCCGTAATCGTAACCGTCTCTTTACTGTTGTCACGAATAATTCCGACTCCGTTAACCACCTCTATGGTAGGCTTTTCATAAACACCACTGATCAGTACCTCTGAATAGGCCTGCTCTAACTCTTTCATATCTTCTTCCAACTCAAAAATGTGTTTATCGGATTGGTAAAATGGATAGAGTAGCAAAAGCTTTTCCAATACTGTCTTCTGACTTCCAATGTTTTCCCTGATTTCAGGATGGTTAGGGTTATGGAGGTAAGCCTGACACAGGACGTTCATGGCCTCAATCCAACCCCCGGTAAGCATGACAACACTTAACTCAGAGCGTTTCCGCTCCTGTAAGTAGAGATTTATGTTGTTGAAATTTTGTGTTGAAATGAGCAGCAGCGAATCTATGTCGTCGCTGTTTCCCGCTAGCCTGGAAATCACTTCCATATCAAAGAATTGACCGATATCCAGGTCGTTGGCCAACTGTTTGATACTGGTTAACAATCCAATGGCATCTTTATTCTTTCCATAAATGTTGGTGTAATAAAGATCAGATCCATAAACTCCAACATTCAGTGCTTTGCTGAAAACCGTATTGTATTTAGAAATATTTTCAGGGGCATTTAACAGGTCCTTTTCGTATTGCATGCCTGAGGTCTTTAGAAGCGAAGACACTTCAACAGGGCTTGGAATTTGCTGAAGAATACCCTCAACGAATTGGTCGTTGATCCCGGGAACCAAAGTCCCCAAAGAGTCCACATTTAGGCTGTCTCTAAATTCCTGGTCATCACTTTTGGGTGAAGGAGAGCAGGCAAAAATCAGTAAAGGGAGGGCCAGCAAGGCTATCCTCATAGGTTCATCATTCGGTCGTAAAAATACAACGGACAATGCTTTAATCAAATTCCCTGCCAGAACCCTGCTAGTCTTGGGGTACTGGTCTTCCAAAGAAGGCAATAACCTTATGAAACCACCTGAAATAAAGGGAAAAGTACATGGTAGCAGAGAGTAACCAAATAGCCAAAAGATTGAATTGAAGGGTAGAAAATTGAATTCCTAGCCAACTTTTGAATGGGACATAAAATGGCGCCCGGTAATCCAGCAAGCCTGACGGCTGATGATCCATAAATATAGGATTGGCTTGCCGGATAAGCTTATCGCCGGACTGTGTTACCGGTTCTGGAGTTTTAACATTTCGAACCAGGTCAGCCATGCTTTGATTGAAGAAGGTATTCTGCTCGCTCAATAAATCGGTACGGTACTTCCTACGAATAAAATCCATTTTCTTTTCAAGCAACGCGGATGCTTTATTGTATTCATCCTGATACCTGTTTTCGTAGGTGGTTAAAAAGACATCCAGCTGCTCCAAATTTAACCGTGAAAGATCCGACAGATCATCTGACAATTTTGGTTTACCTCCAAATTCGAGATCACCTAGCCATCGGTTAATTACCTGAAGTGATTCCGAAGCACGCTGCCTGGCTTGCTCACTTGGCGCATCAAGATATTTATCCAATACTTCCACCCTCTCCCTCAATTCATCCGAGAGCCACCTGGCGTTGTAGTCTGCATCAGCCTTTGCCTTTTCGTATTCATAAAAAGGAGTCATATAGGGGTTCTCCTTGTACTGATAGACAGCCAGTGCTTCATAAGACCATCTTGAAACCATCAGATCCGCAATAACCGGTACTTTACCTTTAGAGGATAAATACGGATTAAGCTTGTCAAAGCTGAACAACACCCCACTCAAAACCATTTGTGGAATGAGCAAAAGTGGGATAAGAATGTATACGGTTACCGCCGAGTTAAAAGAGTCGGAAATGTTTAATCCCAGAACATTGGCAAAGCAGGAAGCAGAAAATAAAACAGCCCACATCGCTAAGTTCATCTCTTTGATTTCGAGGATATAGTTTCCAATCAAAACGAAGGTTAGTGTTTGGATGGCTGAAAGACCAAACAGCAATAAAACCTTAGAAGACAAATAACTGTTTCGACTAAGGTTCAGAAAGGATTCACGCTTAAGGATTTTGCGATCACGAATGATTTCCTCAGCGCTAACGGTCAACCCCATGAACAACGCAACAATCACAGCCATCAAAAAAAAGGCAGGTAGATTCTCGTTAAACCGCAAGGCGTATGCAGTGCCCTTGGCTGTGTTCAAATACTTAATAATGAAGGAAAGAAGGAATGCCAGGACAGGGGCCTCCAAAAAGTTAATTAACAGGTATTGCTTATTGCTGATTTTGGATTTGAGATCCCGTGATAAAAAAATCCATGCTTGCTTGATGCGTCCCGGGATCCTGAGACCTGAAACCGGTGGATCGCTGATGGATTGAATCTTTGGAGAAATGAAAGAATTTCTAAAATGGTCGTACCACTGAGAAGGATTGACTTTACGCTTGGCTGTTATTTGTCCGAATTCATCCACCACCTTGGCCTCAATGATTGAGAATATTTGTTCCGGGTTGACATTGCCGCAGGTTTCACACTGCCCTCGATGACTATCGACCTGATGAGCGGCTTGTTTAAACCACGTAATGGCCTCTACCGGCGCACCCGAATACACCGGATAGCCTCCGAAATCCATGATGATCATTTTATCAAACATCTTATAGATGTCCGACGAAGGCTGGTGTATGACAACAAAAACCAGTTTACCCTTAAGTGATAGCTCCTTGAGCAAATCAATCACATTCTCTGAATCCCTAGAAGAAAGTCCCGAGGTTGGTTCATCGAGGAAAAGAACTGCCGGCTCACGAATTAGCTCCAAAGCAATATTTAATCTTTTACGTTGGCCACCACTAATGACCTTATCTAACACACTGCCAACTTTCAAATCCTTTCTTGAATCCAGCCCCAGGTCTTCCAGAACCTCATCAACTTTTTTCCTGAGTGCTGGCTCAGACAAACCATCGAAACACAATCTGGCGTTGTAGTATAAATTTTCATAAACGGTCAGCTCTTCAATAAGCAAATCATCTTGCGAAACATAACCTACAACACCCTCAAGTTCCTCAGGATGCTCGTTGAGATCAAACCCATTTATTTTGATAGAACCAGTGGTTGGCTTTTCGATCCCGGCCAAAACATTTAAAAGTGTGGTTTTGCCAGCACCACTGGCGCCCATAATTCCGATGAGTTTTCCAGGGCCTTCCGCAATCTGAATGTTTCTTAATCCGACGGCACCATTGGGAAAACGGTATTCATTGATTATAGCCTGATAAGACAACCGGGTAGTTTTGATGCTGTCGTTAAACGCTGCAACAACATCGGAATAGTAGATAACATCTCCGGAGGTGGTCTTAATAATGCTCCCCGGCGAAAAAAGATAAACCCGCCCCCTGAGCAGTGCCTGTCCGTTAAGTGTGTTAAGCTCCTCTCCTTCATACTTCACAAATTGTGAATCGATGCTGGCAATTCGTACGAAGGCAAAAAAGCCACCTGCCCCGGTAGGAATAAACTTTTGGAGCGAGGAGGGTTGATAATTCTTATGGGTAAAAATTAAGGCATTGGGATGATTGAGGTTTTCGGCTTTGATGGCCGTAACCAGCATCTCAAGTAACTTAAATTCCAGCGGTTCAATATTAAAAACAGAGGCAACCGTTGAGATGATCTCCATTCGGTTGGGCGTGAAGTGGTGATCAGATCCCACCAACTCCAACAACTTAACCACCACAACAATTTTTTGCTTCCTGGTTAGCGTCTTATTTATGGTTTTACAAATGTTCAGGGTTTGGACCGTGTCCTTAACACTTGCCAGTGTGCCTTCTGAATCGGAAGAACCAGCATAACCAGACAACTTGTCGTAAAGTGCCATGTAGGCGCCAACGGCAGCCTGATCCAACTCCTGTCTGAAAAACCCCTGAACAAAGTTTCTTTCCGTTGCTGTGGCCCCTTCATCCTGCTTCGAAATGATGGCAAAAAGTTGCGTTAGGGCCTTTAAAATTTCCTGACTCATGGGAACTCAAAGATATACCGACAACAGGAGATTCTTAAGTCTCAACATCGGACCTTTCAAAGACTATTTTTATCGAAAGCCAACGGCAGCAGGCTTGCTGCAGAGGGAAACTGAAACCATTTTTTGCCAGGACCAAACAAAACAATTCGAATCGGTTTTTTTTGACGCTCTTCAAACTCAAACAAGACTTGTCGACATGCGCCACAGGGAGTTGCAGGCACTAGGTCTTTTTCCTTCGCACGCTGCGCTACCACTGCCAGTCCATGAATCTTGTGACCGGGATAAATGGCTGAAGCGGCATACAAAACCACTCTTTCAGCACACATGCACAATGGATAGGATGCATTTTCCTGATTCGAGCCAGGAACCACAGTACCATCATCAAGGATCAATGCGGCACCTACCTTGAATTTTGAATAAGGCGAGTATGAATGGCTTGTAGCCTCCTTGGCCTTATTAATCAGATACCTGCTTTCCCTATCCAGGGATTCAGCAGCGTCGAATGTCAGGTAATCACTCATAACAGGCTTTGGATTCAAAAACACAACTAAATATCTCCTTAATTGGCTGTTTGAAGGTAGAAATTTAAATTTAACCTTTTGGTGATCAAATCAGGACCTCAGACAAAAAGGAACCATCAACGGTGAAGAATCATATACTTCTCTTGGGTGCAGGGCGGTCCTCCGCAGCTTTGATAGATTACCTTGGCCGGGCAGCAGCAAGCCATGGGTGGACCTTGACGCTGGGTGATCTTTCGGAGGAAGCAGCACAAAAAGCAGTAAAAGGAAATAATCAGATTCGCGCCATCCAATTTGATCTTTCGGATTCCTTTAAGGCGTCAGAAGAAATTTTAAAGGCAGAAGTTGTCATTTCATTGTTGCCACCTCATTTACATCCTGAAGCCGCAAGGATGTGTTTATTGCATAAGAAGCATTTTTTAACCGCAAGCTATGTGAGTGAATCCATGAAATCCCTCGATAGGGATGCTAAGGAATTCGGATTGTTGTTTCTAAACGAGTGTGGACTGGACCCCGGCATCGACCACATGAGCGCCATGCAGGTAATTGATTCTATAAAAAGTAAAGGCGGAACCTTAAAGGCCTTCAGATCATTTACAGGTGGACTCATTTCACCTGAAACCGCTCCCGGAAATCCATGGCGCTATTTATTTACCTGGAATGCAAGAAATGTTGTGACAGCGGGCCAAGGTGTAGCCACCTACCTGGAAGACGGAACAGAGCGGAGGATTCCTTATCAAAAACTATTCACGAGGTTATTTCCAATTGAAGTAGCCGGTCTTGGAAAGTTTGATGGCTATGCGAATAGGGATTCGCTGCAGTACCGGAAAATTTATGGATTAGAAAAAATACCTACGTTGCTGAGGGGCACATTACGGTATACTGGTTTTTGTCAGGCATGGAACCTACTGGTTCAACTGGGAATTTGCGATGACCATTCTGAATGTGTTACAAATGAAAATCAAAGCTGTGGTGATTTAATTGAAAAGTTTCTTCCGCCTGGTTCCGGTGATTTAAGAACGAGGGTTGCGCTTTACCTAGGGATTAATTCAAATGATCAGCGACTTGACCTACTGGAATGGTCTGGTTTTTTCAGTAAGGAGGCTATAGGTGCGACATCCAAAACGGCTGCTGAAGCCACCGAATTTATTTTAAATAAAAAATGGAGAATGAAGTCAGGTGACTTGGATATGATTGTTATGTGGCATCAATTCATCTATGAACTGGATGGAAAAGAAAAGGAAATTCAAAGCAATCTTGTGGTTGAAGGTGTTACCGGGGAACCTACAGCGATGGCAAAAACTGTGGGACTCCCATTGGGCATTGCAGCTAAACTTTTGCTTGAAGGGAAACTGACGTTGCGCGGGGTACAGATTCCGGTACAAAGAGAATTCTATGAACCAATTCTTGCTGAATTATCCATAAATGGAATTACTTTGAGTGAGAATCACATTCGATGAACACCGCAACAACCAATCACTCCCCCGCTTATCGCCTCTGGAAATTTCTAGAGAATGCAGTATTTGTTCTTGTGTTCGTCACCGTGCTTTACGGTTTAATCAGTGCATTTTCCCAATCAACCTGGACAAGCCTGATGGGCATGGGTTTCGCACAGGATATTTCAGAACCGATCGAAAATAAAGAGTTCTATAAAAGCATTCTTGCAGTCTTATCCATTTTGACCACCTTTTTTATTCTGGTGGAGTTAATTGTTCTAACGTATTCGATTTGGAGGGAATCACCCGAAAAATCCTTTTCCGAAAAATGGAGTCAGTTGGTAACGGATGTGAAGTTTAAGTACAAGTCAAATTTTCTTTCCAGGGCATTCAATGAATATCTGTCGAAGGCAGTGGTGATTTTTGTGTACCTCCTGTGGATGCCCTACTTCGAAAAGTTTGCACTTTTCAAGGCCGGCAACACTTGGTACTGGTGGCTGTATGCGTACCTAATGTGGGAGCTTACCTATTGGATCTGGCATTACGCTGCCCACCGGATAAGGTTATTTTGGTGTCTCCATGCGCCACATCATACACCGTCGGAAATGAACCTTACGGTTGCCTGGGTACATTTTTTTGCAGAAGGGTACTACACAGCTTTTATCCAGGTTCCCCTGTTGATGTTCTTAGGAGTACGACCTGAAATGGTTGCCATCATTTTAGTCATCGACGGAACATGGGGTACCTTCATCCATGCTGGTGAGCGGGCCTTCAAAAATGGTAAGTTTGGTTTCCTTCAGCATTTGTTGATCACACCCTCCCATCACAGGGCGCATCACGCTAGAAATCCATTGTACATCGATACCAATTTTTGCGTGTTGTTGCCTTTTTGGGATTGGCTTTTTGGGACCCTTCAACCCGAACGAAAAGAGGTACCATTGGAATACGGAATCACCCGACCTGTTGACACATCAGATTGGATTGATTTTTATTTTGGTGAATGCATTGGTTTATTCAACGATGTAAAAAATGCGAAGGGGTTTAAAAACAAACTTCTTTTTTGCATCAAGCCGCCGGGTTGGGCGCCTGAAAGTCAGGTGAAAACCGCTGCATGGATACGTCAGGATTTTCTTAAGGGCAAAGAGCAGCTTGGTGAAACCAGCCGAGACAGATTAATCAAACAGTTCGCAGGTAGTCGATAATTTTAAGAAAAATAAAAACAAATGAATTTCCTCAGATCAATTTTCGCGACAGCATTAACCCTTCTGATTTGTTTCCAGACTAGTGCACAAAAGGAGTTGAATCCACGTGTAAAACAGGATAAGGACAAACAATTCGTCAAGTCTGAAATTGATTTAAAAAGTTCCGGGTATAAAAAAGTTGCCAGGGAGATCTGGGCCAATGCTGAATTGGGTTACCTGGAAAATAAAAGTTCAGCATTGCTTCAGGATGTTTTAAAGAAGGAAGGCTTCACGGTTGAAGCTGGAGTATCCGGAATGCCAACTGCCTTTGTCGCCACCTATGGCAGCGGCGGCCCCGTTATCGGGATACTTGCTGAATTTGATGCACTGCCGGGGCTTTCTCAGGATACAGCCTTTGTCAAGAAACCAATTATTGAAGGAGCCGGTGGACACGGATGTGGTCACCATTTGTTTGGCACAGCCAGTGTGGCGGCAGCGGCATCCCTTAAAAACTGGCTTGCACAAACTGGAAAATCCGGAACCATAAAACTTTTTGGCACACCTGCAGAGGAAGGTGGAGGCGCAAAGGTTTATATGGTTCGTGATGGTTTGTTTAATGGTGTTGATGCAGTGTTGCACTGGCACCCTTCTGATGCAAACGATGCAAGTCCTGAAACTTGCCTTGCCATCAAACAAGGAATTTTTCGATTCCGTGGACGGTCGGCCCATGCTGCAGCTGCACCCTACGCCGGCCGATCAGCGCTCGATGGTGTCGAAGCCATGAATCATATGGCAAACCTAATGCGTGAACATGTGCCACAGGAAACACGGATTCATTATGTCATTAAAAACGGAGGACTCGCACCGAACGTTATTCCTGATTTTGCGGAAGTGGAGTACATGGTCCGACATCCAGATGCCCGGGTGGTGGATGAACTCTGGACCCGTCTGGCCAAATGTGCCGATGGAGCAGCAAATGGGACTGAAACAAGTGTTGAAACTGAAATCATTTCAGGATCCTACAATCTCATGCGCAACGAGGTACTGGCAAGAGCCATGCATAAAAATCTGGAGCAAGTTGGAGGTGTGATTTACTCCAAAGAGGATCTAGCTTTTGCCAACGAGATTCAAAAAACATTGACTGGAAAAGTGCCTGATATCGGTCAGGCCCAAAAAATTGAAAATTTTAAAACCGATGGATTCTTTTATGCTTCCACCGATGTTGGTGACATCACATGGGTAGTGCCCAGCACTGGATTAGGTACAGCTACCTGGGTTCCGGGAACTCCTGCACACTCCTGGCAGGCTGTAGCCGCAGGCGGAACCAATATTGGGTACAAGGCGATGGCCAATGCAGCAAAAGCGATTGCCATGACCGGTGTGGATATCATCAACAATCCTGACCTGGCCAAACAGGCACGCGCTGAACTGAATCAAAAACTTGGACCAGACTTCAAGTACAAATCCATGATTGGCGACCGTAAGCCTCCATTGGACTACAGAAATTTTAAAAAGTAATCAGGCGTCTGCCTGGGTCAGCCACCTCCAAATTTTCCCAAAAACAGTTTTTGGAGGTTTGGGCGGAGCTGAGATGGAGGTTGCCTCAGACTTTTGCTTTTTTCGAGGTTTCTCTGAAGACTTAGGCTTGCTCTGCTTGTTGAAGTAAGCCATCGTTCGTTGCTCTTTTTTAAGCCGGAGCTCCTCCTGCTTTTGCCGCTCCAATTCCTTTGCTTCACGCTTACGTTTTTCTTCCATTGGATTTCTCCATGGTCGCTGCTCACGAGGTCTGTCCCTGTAGGATTTTCTATGACCTTCGACGCTTAACTGCTCGGCTGGTTGAATCTCTTTCTCAGGTTTTTTTGGAGGCTCAGGCAATTCAATTTTTCCAAGAATTTTAAGTCCAGGAAGATCAATTTTAGGGGCCTTAATCGTATCTGGAAGCTCAGGGGTGACCGGCTCAGCAGGGCTCGATTCAATTTCAACAGGCCGATCGATTGAGGGAGCGGGGGGTGGTAAAGGTTCATCCTTTTCCAAATCGCCAGAAAAATCTGACAGGCGATGTGGAGCCAATGTTGCTACAACCTTTCTTACCAAGTCATCCGAAAGCCTTGCATTGGTACCGCCATCCGTTAATAGATCATATTTTTCAAGAAAATCTTCTATATCACCTGGACTGATGTCCAATTTTCGGGCTAGTTGACCAAGTCTCATGGGTTCAAAAGGTAAGGACTACAAATATAAAATGAGAAGACTGATCGACAGCGTGAATTTTCCCAGGATCAGATTTTCTTTGGCGCTGGCATAAAGTGGGGCGGGTACAATTTGATAACCGAGTCTGCATTTAATTCAGATGGCTGTAAATGTTTGATCAGGATATTTCCAATTTCGTCGAGGGTAACCCATTCAGAAAAATCACCCCCAGGGTTATAGGACCGGTTGATGGGTGTATCGATGGTGCCAGGAAC
The DNA here is from genome assembly GCA_016866235.1 of Bacteroidota bacterium. GTDB lineage: Bacteria > Bacteroidota > Bacteroidia > Cytophagales > Cyclobacteriaceae > ELB16-189. The sequence continues at coordinate 103,861 of VGMW01000005.1, read as the reverse complement.
AATTACTTTCACCCTGACGTTCGATCCATCTGCATTGATCATATCGGCTAATGTGAATAACAGGGATTTGGATAAGCTATATGCGAGGTAATCCTTACCAACTTTAGCCAGAAGCGCAGGGCGTGCACCGATCAAAAAAATTTGCCCTCCATCGGATTGAGTTTTCATCAACTGAACCAGAGGTTTCAGAACGTGGTAAGCAGTTTCAAAATTGAGCGCTATCATTCTCCTTAATTGCGCACTGGTGGTTTGGGATAAATCACCGGACTCAAATCCACCAACCAATAAACAACCTACCTGAATAGAACCAAGATCTTTGTGGCATTGCTTCACCGTATCAGCAACTTCAATTTCATTTTGAAGATCAATTTTTATGAAGTTAACTTTGGTTAAGTGATTCCCGTTTTCTTTCTGATCGAGGGCAACTATTTTGTAACCTTCTTGAGAAAAACGTTTGAGCAGAGCACTTCCAAGGTTTCCACTTGCACCAGTAACCAGGATATTTTTCATGCTATTGAGCTTTAGTTTTCAACGACAGCCATCACCCATTTAATCTTTATTTCAGGAATTCAGCAAAAGCATAACCATTTTTGGTTTAGCCATAAGCGTTCCATAAATCGAAGGTAATCTTTCCGATTTATAAATAACTCCGGCCCACGGCTTGGGACAACTCAAGCCTCATTATTTAAACACATGATCGCCTCTAAAAAATGACAAAATCAGTCAATCCTCAATTTCTTTGACCAACCCTAAGTAGAACCAAAATCCATTCCCCATCATCAAAAACGACACAATCCAAAAAGTTGAGCGGAACATTAAAATTTAGGTGGCGACAGTCTTAGTTTAAAACAATCAAAATATTAATTTACTTTTCTGTTCGTCTAAACGTACCCCTGCCCTTTCACAAAACCCATGAAATGAGAAAACTATTTACCCTCCTTTTCTGTCTGGGAACCATCCTGGTCTTCGCGCAGAAAATAACCCTAACCGGTAAGGTAACCGATTCATCCGATGGCAGTCCATTGCCTGGCGTAAACATTCTTGAAAAGGGAACCAACAATGGTACTTCCACCGACCTTAATGGAAATTTTTCAATCTCGGTCGGTCCTGGAGCCAGCCTTACGGTGTCCTTCATAGGATACTCAGCACAAGAGGTGGTCGTTGGAACCCAAACCTCATTACAAATCATCCTTCAACCGGACAATGTAACCCTTACCGATGTTGTGGTCATCGGTTACGGAACTATAGAAAAACGGGATGTAACAGGGGCTATTTCCTCAGTGAACAACAAAGATTTTAAAGATCAGCCGCTCGTAAATGTTGCCGGTAATCTTCAAGGCAAAATGTCAGGGGTAAACATTACCTCCGCGTCGGGTACGCCGGGTGCCGGACTTTTGGTAAGCATCCGTGGCGCAGCCAATCCATTGTATGTGGTAGATGGTGTGCCGATGCTTAGTGAAAGCAACTCATCAATTGCTACATCGTTCGATACGGAAGGCAATGTTGTGGGTAGCGGACAAAATATCAGTTCAATTTCAGACATCAATCCTAATGATATTGAATCGGTGGAAGTTTTAAAGGATGCTTCGGCCGCAGCCATTTACGGTGCTCGTGCTGCGAATGGCGTTATTCTGATCACCACCAAAAGAGGAAAATCAGGTAAGACCAAATTCAATTTCAATCATTATACAGGAATTCAACAACCGGCCAGAAAAATTGAGTTTTTAAACAGTAAAAAGTTTCTGGATCTGATTCAAGAGGCAAGAGCCAATGATTTGGCCCTATACAATGATGACAATTCTATTTTCGGCGAGGATTTCGATTCAAGTGTCTTAACCGATCCATTGAACTATAGTGAAGATGGCACCAACACAGTATGGCTTGATGAGGTTTTAAAAAATGCCGCAATCAGGAACTATGAAGTTTCGGCTTCGGGTGGAAATGAGAAAACAAAGTTTTTTGCCGGTGGAACTTATTTTGATCAGGATGGAATTGTCATCAATTCGGGTTATCGACGGTTGAGCACCAGGCTTAACCTTGATCACCAGGCAACCGACCGGGTATCGATTGGTGTGAATTTCAGTGCCTCTAACTCGTCTAACCGCCGAAGCTTCAATGACAATACCTATACAGGAATTATTACCAATGCACTGGGCGCTTCACCTTTGATGCCGGTTAAAGATGAGGATGGCAACTATGCTGACTATACCTTATACCAGGTCAATTGGCTCTCCGACAATCCTGTTCTATCGGCCAATGAAATCAGGGCATGGACCAAAAGCAACAGATTAATCGGATCAGTGTTTGGAGAAATCAAACTCCATGAAAATCTAAAATTCCGAAGCAGCTGGTCTGCAGATTTCAACGGTGTTACGGATGACCAATTTTTTTCACCCATCACCGCCGATGCCTCGGCAGTGGGTGGAAAGGCCTATACCTCTGATTTTCAACAAACCACATGGCTCAGCGAAAATATTTTTACGTTCAATAAATCGGTTGGAAAAAGTTCGATCAATGCGATAGCAGGCTACACCATGCAGGAAACCTCATCGCGCTTTACCTCCCTGAGCGGACAAGGATTTCCAAGCGTTAGCGGACTGGAAAATCTATCCAGTGCTGCCCTATTAACCAAGGGAACAGGAAATAGCACCTCGTTTGGTCTGGTTTCCTATCTGGGAAGAGTGAACTACGAGCTTGATTCAAAGTACCTACTGTCTGCAACGATCAGAGCAGACGGATCTTCGCGTTTCTCTCAAAATGACCGCTATGGATTTTTTCCTTCCGTTTCCGGAGGCTGGAGACTGTCGAGGGAAGCATTTTTTGGCGAGCGTGACTGGCTTAACGAACTAAAACTAAGGGCGAGTTATGGCGTCACTGGTGACCAGGAGATTGGAAATTTCCAGAACGTTTCCTTTTGGCAACCGGCTCGATACGTTGGGCAGTCAGGCCTTAGGCCACGAAATATTGCAGATCCAAACCTCACCTGGCAAACCAATAAATCAATAAATGCCGGAATAGATTTTGAACTATTCAAAGGAAGGCTGAGCGGATCTGTCGACTATTTCAAGTCGAATAAATTTAACCTTCTATCAAACGATATTATTCCAGCCACTACGGGGTTTGCAACGATCACCCGCAACAAAGGTGAGATTGAAAATAGAGGCTGGGAATTTTCACTCAACAGTGTTAATGTGAGCAACGATCGTATTCGCTGGAATACCTCCGTCAATATTTCCTTTATAAAAAATGAAATCAAGGATTTAAGCAATGATGGACTTCTACTCAATGCTTACTCAGACCTCTCTCCTACGCACATCCTTAAAACAGGTGAATCGCTTGGAACATTTTGGGCTGTAAAATACGCGGGGGTAGATCCGCAAACTGGTGACGCACTTTTCTACAACGTGGATGGCGATAAGGTTCCAGCCGCTGAAGTCTCAACTGATGATGCACAGATCGCAGGAAAAGCCATTCCGGATTATTTCGGCGGACTAAACAATACCCTTCAGGTTGGAAATTTTGATTTCCTTATTGCAACACAGTTTAATGTAGGCAACAGCATCTACAACCTAATTAAAGCAACCTACCTCAACATGGGCTGGTCAAATGAAGGAGGTTTGGATCAGGTTTACGCCAACAATTCGGTTGAAGTCGAAAAAAGATGGAAAAAGCCTGGCGACAAGACCTCGGTTCCAAGAGCATCTTTTATCAATCAGAATTATGTTGAAAACAGCACGCAGTTTATTGAAGACGGTTCCTTCTTTCGCATTAGAACCCTGTCGGGAGGTTATACCTTCAAGCCTAAACAAGGTGGTTTCTTCAACAGCTTAAGGGTTTACGCTCAGGTTCAAAACCTTCATGTATTCACCAAATACTCTGGCTTCGATCCGGAAGTGAGCTCAACAGGTTCCTCAGACCAACGGGTCTCAGGAATTGATTACGCGGCGTATCCGCAACCACGTACCTATATGATCGGATTTAACCTTTCCTTTTAAACCGAATGACCATGAAAACAATCAAATATCTATTTCTGGCGCTGTCGGTTTTATCCTGTAATGTTCTAGACCAGGTTTCACCGAATGATGTTGCCGACGGCAGCGTATTTGACTCTGAAGATGGCGCCAATGCGGCCCTGATTGGTTTGTACAGCTCGATGCAATCAAGAGATTATTATGGCGGCTATTATCCACTGGTTGCAGATTTGTACAGCGACATCGGAACAGCGGGTGGATTCGACAATGTTGCCTTGGATGAAATAAATATCCTCGACGTTACCACTGCCAACATTATTACTGAGAACATATGGCTTTCAATTTATGGAACCATCGCTGGCGCCAACGCCATTGTAGAGCGTGTCGGTTTGGTTTCAGATCCCGGGTTTACGCAGACTGAAAAGGACCATATCAAAGGGCAGGCTTTAGCCATACGGGCACTGGCGCATTTTGATTTGCTCAGGATGTTCGGAGAGCATTGGAACAGCTCCTCAGCCTTTGGAATACCGGTGGTGACTAAAATTCAAAAAGCCAGTGACGTTGTAGCGCGCAGTGGCGTTTCCGCTGTTTACGATGCCATCCTTGCTGATTTAACCGCTGCCGCAACACTCGTGGATGGAGATGAACGATCAACCGAATTTATGAATGTGGTCGCCATCAAAGCGCTCGCTTCCAGGGTTCAACTTTACCGCGGAAACAAAACTGCTGCGGCAAGCCTTGCAACTGAGGTAATAGAAGATGGCCAATATGAATTGCTTGATGCGGGAAGCATCGAAAAAATTTATACTTCCCCTTACCGGGCATCTGAATCGTTGTTTGAACTCACTTTCGACATTCAAAACCGAAGTGCCTATAATGCTGCGACCTTTAGCCGAACCAATGCACTGAGAACGGAAGTTTTATTTTTAGCTGAAAACTCTTTGAATTCTTTTTTTGCTGATCGACCCGGCGATGTTCGTTCAGAATTTTTGGATTTTGAAAATAACGACGAAAGCATCCTTCCGGATGGCCGATCATTAAAATACCGTGGAGAAGAAACCCGGGATAACCCTGCTTACATTATCCGATTGGCAGAGGTATACTTAATCCGTGCTGAGGCAAAAGGATTGGCCGGTGGACTTGCAGACCTTAATGCAGTTCGGACCAGCAGAGGATTGGAGGAACTTAAATCTTCTGACCTTGGTGGTGCAGAGGAATTTATCGATGCTCTTTTGGATGAACGTAAGGCGGAATTAAACTTCGAGGGAAGCAGGATGTTTGATCTGGCCAGAACGGGCCGCTCTACAGATGTTTTAGGGATCGAAGCATATCAACGTATTTTTCCAATTCCCTTAAGAGAAATTATTGCGACCCGGGGCGTCATAAAGCAAAATCCTGGTTATCCGGATTAACAGGACAGAGGGATTTTTCCCTAACATTGCAACTTATGACCAGAACCATCGCCGGCAGTTTATTAAGGAACGCCTTTCATCAAACCGAGGCCGGTAAAAATTCCTCCCGAAGATCCTTTATCAAAAAGAGTGCATTGGCGGCTGCCGCACTGGCCCTACCTACCTGGCAATGCAGCACTAAAAATCCAATCATCAGCATCATTGGTGGTGGGCTAGCTGGTCTAAGGGCATCACAAATTCTGGACAGTGCAGGAAAAGACCATGTGCTTTACGAGGCAAGTGGAAGAACAGGCGGCAGGGTTTTAACCGTTGAGAATGCGGTCGTTGATGGCTCCTACGTGGACTTTGGTGCTGAATTTATAGACACTACCCATCAGGAAGTTCTGTCTTTAATAAAAGAATTTGATCTGGAACTTGTTGATCTGCGGGCCGATCCGTTACATCCAAAAACCTTCTACTTCGAGGGCCGAATACTCACAGAGCCGGACATTCGGAAAGCTATAGATCCTTTTGCCCCTGCCATTGCGATGGATATCAACAGCCTTCCCAGGGAATTGCATTATAAAAATGCTGATCTATTCCGAAATCTTGACTTCCTGTCTATCCCTGATTACCTGACCAAGGTAGGCATGAGTGGATGGCTTAAAAATCTTATCGAATTGGTGATGGCTGCTGAGTATGGTATGAGCGCTTCTGAGCAGTCGTGCATCAATATGCTTGGTATGCTCACCATACCTGATCCCAATGATGTTACCTATGATCTTTTTGGTAATCATCATGAGGTATTGAAATTGAAAGGTGGAAACCAGAAATTATCTGAGGCACTGACCAATAAGACAACCAAAAACATCAGACTCGAACACACCCTAAAAAGTATACGAAAAAAAGAGAACGGGTACATGCTCGAATTTGAAACGCCCGGTGGTATTCAGGAGGCGTATACAGATCTGATTCTTATTGCCGTTCCGTTTCCTGTACTGAGAAACATTAAACGTGATTTTAGTTTTCCCGAACGTAAAGAACGCTCAATTAAAATGGCGGGATTTGGTAACACCTGCAAAACTGCCCTTGGTTTCAATTTGAGGGCCTGGAGAAATCAGGGTCACCAGGGATACACTTTTTCCGAATTAAACAACACCGTACTCTGGGACAGCTCCCAAGGAATTGAAATTGAACAAGGATCATTAACGTTTGTAACAGCTGGGAAAGATGCAGATGATGCCTTCAGTATGTCTTACCGGGATTTTGAAAACAAATGGCTGAGCGGGGCTGATAAAGTTTACCCTGGACTCGAAAAAAGTTACAACCAAAAAATTTCTAAAATCTGTTGGGGCATGAATCCACTTTCAGGCGGAAGCTACACCAGTTACCGAACCGGTCAGTGGAGTGAATTTTCAGGTGTTGAATCAGAGCCATTCGAAAATATTTTCTTTGCCGGCGAACATTGTAGTGTGGAGCATCAAGGGTATATGAATGGTGCACTGGAGTCAGGTCGATTGGCTGCTGAGGCCATCATCAGTCTTCTTTAAAATTTATTCCTTACGAAAAATGAAAAAATCAGAAAAACTGGTTGCCCGACGTAATGCCATAGTGCCCAACGGCATGGGAATGTTCAGCCCGCTGACGGTTACAGCCGCCAAAGGCGCACGCCTCATTGACGTAGATGGGAGATCCTATATTGATTTTGCAGGTGGTATTGGTGTTCTGAATGCCGGACATTGCCCCAAACCTGTGGTGGATGCCATCATCAGACAATCGCGACAACTTATTCATGCCTGTTTCCCGGTGGCTATTTATGAACCTTATGTTGCATTGTGTGAAAAATTAGCTTCGGTGTTCCCACATGGAAAGTCAACCAAAGTCATGCTCACTTCCACCGGCGCAGAAGCGATTGAAAATGCAGTGAAAATTGCGAGGCAGGCCACTGGGAGGCCGGGGATAATCTGCTTTAGCGGTGCTTTTCATGGTAGAACACTTCTCGGCATGACCCTTACTTCAAAGACAGGTTATAAGGTTGGGTGTGGTCCTTTTGCTCCGGAAATCTATCGGATTCCGTTTCCGGATTTTTACAAGAGGCATGATGGCTTAACAAAAGAGGATTTTATTGATCGTGAGATCAGAGCGTTTAAGGATTTTTTTCAACACACTGCCGATCCAAACCAGATTGCAGCCGTTTTAATTGAAATCGTTCAAGGTGAAGGCGGTTTCAATGTTGTGCCTGAAGCATATCTGAAAGCCATTCAATCCATATGCAAACAGTTTGGGATTCTTTTGATCATTGACGAGGTACAAACCGGTTTTGGGCGCACTGGAAAATGGGCATCGTATGAACACTTTGGCGTTGTGCCCGATATTTCAACCTGGGCAAAGTCGATGGGATCCGGGATGCCCATCGGTGCTGTAATAGGAAAGGCGGAGGTAATGGACCGCACCAACAAAGGAACGCTTGGAGGAACCTATCCCGGCAATCCAGTTGCATGCGCAGCCTCCTTGGCTACGATAAATTACATGGAGGAGATTGACATTTGCTCCAAGGGAGAGAAGGTTGGTAAATCGGTGACGAATTTTTTCAGGAAGCTGAAAAGGGAGATCAGTGCCATTGGGGATGTCCGTGGTTTGGGCGCAATGGTTGCTTTTGAACTCGTTAAAAATCAAGATCCCAATCAACCTGACGGCGATCTGGCAAAAGCACTTATAGAAAAATGTTCGAAGCGGGGACTACTCATTATTAGTGCCGGTATCCATGGAAATGTAATCAGGGTATTGAGTCCACTGGTTATTTCCAGAAAGGAGCTCATGCAGGGCCTAAACATCATTCGAGAGGAGCTGCTTGCGCTCACCCATGAGAAACCCAAGGTCAAAAGAAAAGGCGCTAAATAATGACCACGTCCGTTGAACACGGTCAAACAGAATCTTTCAGGATAGTACCAACCTCGGTTGTACATGCTCAACAACTTGAGCAACTTCAAAAGCTTGTGTTCCCTACTCTTTCAGAGTCATCATTATTCAAAACTGAGCATTACCTGCACCATCTAAAAGTTTTTCCAGAAGGTCAATTTGTTGCATTGGTGAATGAGATTGTCGTCGGGATGACCACCACGATACGCTATCATCTTGATGGAAATAACCAGCACTCCTTCAATGATATTCTTGATGGCGGCTTCCTGAACACGCACCAACCCGATGGTGATTGGTTGTACGGGCTGGATATAGGCACCCATCCCCATTGGAGGGCTAAAGGAATTGCTTCCGCGTTGTATGAAAGCAGGCAAAAACTGGTGGAGCAACTCAATTTAAAAGGGCAGTATACCTACGGGATGCTAACGGGATACGGGGCTTTGAAAGCAGCGCTTTCAGCAGAAAGTTATTACGAACAAGTAACCTCAGGAAAGCTTAAAGATCCAACCGTAAGTCGTCAGATCGCCTTTGGATTTGAAGCCATAAAGCTGGTGCAAGATTATGTCGATGACCCAGTTTGCGATGGGTATTGTGTTCTGCTGGTCCGTCGCAATAAAAAGTTCAGGTCATAAGGACCTGAATTCTTACATTTAATCTTTCATTTTAAGTCATGACCATACAGCTTAAAACAGCTATTCCCGGACCTAAAAGTCAAGCCATTCTTGAAAGAAGATTAAAGTCCATGCCAGCAGGTTTGGCGAAGTCCACCGATGTAGTGGTAGCCGACGCGAAAGGTGCGGTTGTACAGGATGTTGACGGAAATACTTTACTTGATTTTGCAGGCGCTATCGGCGTCATGAACATTGGACACTGTGCACCTAAAGTGGTGGAGGCCATTAAAGCTCAGGCAGAAAAATACATTCATACGTGTGCATTGGTGACAACCTTTGAACCCATGGTGCAATTGTGTGAGGCTCTGAATGAAATTACACCAGGTCAACATGCAAAAAAAACCTTGTTGGCTGGTTCAGGTAGCGAGGCGGTGGAGAACGCGATCAACATCGCCAGATATTACACCAAGCGCAAAGGCGTCATCTGTTTTGAAGGCGGCTACCATGGAAGAACATTACTCACGCTTAGTCTTACCTCCAAACACGGACTCTTTAAAAAAGGTTTTGGTCCGTTTGGTGGTGATATTTATCGCCTTCCGAGCCCTAATGTTTATCGCAGACCTGCAGGCATGTCTGAAAAGGATTTTATTGACTGGTCAATTCTTCAGCTTCGAAATGCATTAATCAGTCAGGTTGATCCTTCTGATCTGGCAGCTATTTTAATTGAACCAGTGCAAGGCGAAGGTGGATTTATTCCTATCCCTCAAGCCTACCTGGAAGAGATAAGGAAAATCTGTAATGAAACAGGAGCTGTAATGGTTTGCGATGAAATCCAGAGTGGCTTTTTCCGTACAGGAAAATTCTTCGCCAGCGAACATTATGGCGTGGTCCCGGATATGATTACGTCTGCCAAATCACTCGGTGCCGGGTTACCCATTTCAGCCACAACCGGAAGATCAGAAATAATGGATGCTGTACATCTTGGCGGCGTTGGTGGAACTTACGGTGGTTCTCCGGTAACGTGCGCCGCAGCGTTGGAAGTCATCAAAGAAATGCGAACACCAGCCTTCAAAGCTCAGGCTGAAAAAGTTGGTGCCATTATCGAAGACAGACTTAACCATTGGAAAGAAAAATACAGCATCATTGGAGATGTCAGAGGACTTGGCCCAATGAGATTGGTTGAATTTGTGAAGGACCGCGAAACCAAAACGCCTGATCCTGATCTGACGCTCAAGATCATCCGTGACGCCGTTTCCAAAGGAATTATTTTAATTCGCGCGGGATTGTTTAGCAACTGCATCAGACTTTTACCACCACTGGTCATTACAGAAGATCAGCTGAATGAGGGGCTGGATGTTTTGGAGGGTGCCATTGCCAGGGCTTAAATTTTTCAAATGAGCAGGGTACTGTATCATAACGGAAACGTCCTGACTCAAGACAAAAAGCTAAACAGCAGAGCCGAAGCTTTTCTGGTAGAAGATGGACGATTCATCGCTGTTGGAAGAAATATTGATTTCAATATCTCGGGCATCCAGAAAATTAATCTCCAGGGTAAAACCGTCCTTCCGGGATTCAACGATGCACATATACACCTTTGGAAAGTAGGACAGCTTGGTGACTTTATTCTCGATTTACGGGATGCAACATGTTTAGAGGATATCGGAAAAGCAATTTCAAAAGCTTCCGCGAAGAAAAAACCTGGCGAGTGGATCATAGGAAGAGGCTTCAATGAAAGTAAACTGATTGAAGGAACCATCCCTCAAGCATCGCAGCTGGATACTTTTGCACCTGAAAATCCGGTATACCTTTTAAGAACCTGCGCACACATAGCCGTTCTTAATTCCCTCGGAATGAAACGATGCGGGATTGATGAAAATACCGTTGCGCCCGAAGGTGGTACCATTGGCAAATCCGGGGAAACCGTTACCGGCAGACTGTATGAAACCGCCCTGGGATTGGCAACCAAACACCTGCCGTCTCCAAGCACCTCAGATTATTCCGATATGATTTTAAGTGGTGTTAAAAAGCTACTTCCGTTTGGCGTGACCAGCATTACCGATCCCGCAGTACACCCCGCACTTTCAGATGCCTATTTTCAATTGGGTGATTTGCCCATCAGATTAAATCTGATCCCCATTCTCTTACAAGACGGCGAATCAGAACCACTCGAACTTCCTCCATGTGTCGAAGGTGACTTTCTTCAGATCCGTTGGACTAAACTTTTTTCAGACGGCGGGTTGAGTGGTCAAACTGCTGCACTAAACAGACCTTACAAAAACACTTCAGATCAGGGAATTTTAAGAATAAAACCTGATCAATTTCTTGAACTTGCTTCATCGGCTAAACAAAAAGGATACAATGTTGCAACGCATGCCATTGGTGACAGGGCCATTGCTATGGTGCTCCAGACCTACTCCAACCTGAACCAACGTTTTGGAATGAGCCGAAACCGAATTGAACATTTTGGACTACCTACGGACGAAGCTCTTGAACAAGTCATTAAAACTGGCACTGTTGTGGTACCTCAGCCGATCTTTTTGTATGAACTCGGTGATAATTTTATATCAAGCCTGGATGATCAATACCTGCAGCGCTGCTATCCAATCCAAACCCTTTTGAATAAAAACATACCCTTTGCATTATCCACCGATGCACCGGTGGTAAAAAATATAAATCCTTGGAAAAATATTCAGACTGCCATTACCCGTAAAACCCAATCAGAAAAGGTAATTTCCCCTCAGGAAAAAATTAGCCTTACCGATGCATTGTATGCCATGACCATGGGAAGTGCTTATGCTGAGGAGAAGGAAAACAGTAAGGGCTCCATCTCAGCTGGTAAATTGGCAGACTTTACCATTTTAGATCGTGATCCATTCTCGGTTGATTTGAATGAGCTGGAAAGCATTCAGGCCACAGCCGTTTACACTGGAGGAAATAAAGTATTTGAACTTTAAGCATAGATGAAACCAGACCGCACAGACCACCAGGATTTCAGTCAATTTATCGGAGGCAGGAGATTAAAAATCGCTGCGAACCAAACCTATTCGGTTATCAATCCAGCTACGGAGGATGTAGTGACCGATATTCCTTTTGGGGATAAGGATAGTTGTTTGGAGGGCATTGCTGCGGCTGAAAAGGGTTTTATGGTTTGGCGAAATGTTAATCCGTTTGATAGAGCACTCATCCTGAAGAGAGCAGCTGCATTGATGCATGAGCGACTGGATGAATATGCAAAAATCACCGTTTTAGAAAGCGGAAAACCACTGACTGAAGCAATTGGAGAATGGAAAGTTGCAGCCAATTTTTTTGAATGGTATGCTGAGGAAGGAAAAAGAAACTACGGTCGGGTTATCCCCGCAAGTCGCAACAATAAACGCATGTCGGTCATACAACAACCGATGGGCGTCGTTGGGGCCATTACAGCATGGAATTTTCCTGCCTACAATCCCGCCAGATGCTGGGCAGCAGCACTGGGTGCAGGCTGCAGTGTTGTTGCAAAACCGAGTGAATTGACTCCGTTGACAGCTATGCTCATAGCAGGATGCCTGCATGATGCCGGTATACCCGATGGTGTTATGAATCTGATCACCGGCGACCCCGCCGTTATTGGTCAGGTTATGTTGCAGAGCCCTTCAGTTCGGAAAATAAGTTTCACCGGAAGCACAAGGGTTGGTAAAATCCTAATGGATGGCGCATCGGTTACCCATACTAGGCTTTCGCTTGAATTGGGTGGAAGCGCCCCAGTGCTGGTTTTTCCTGATGTTGATGTAGACCAGATTGCAGCTGAATCCGTGACGGCAAAACTCCGTAACGCCGGACAGGTTTGTATTGCACCCCAGCGCTACATCGTACATGAGGAGATCGCCGAACGATTCCTTCAAGCCGTAAAAAAGAAAATGCAAAGCATCATTTCAGGTAATGGATTGGATCCTAAGACTGAAATGGGACCGCTCATCAGAGAGGTTCAGCGAGAAAATATCGATCGTATTGTTAAAAATTCGCTCGCAGCCGGAGCCGAAGTCCAATTCGGCGGGCACAAAGGTCCAGGTTCAAAAGGATTTTTCTTTGAACCTACCCTACTGCGAATAAATCAGGCAGACAATCCATGTTTTCAACAAGAAATCTTTGGCCCGGTAATGCCGGTGATCACCTTCCATACCCTGGAGGAAGGCCTTATGCTTGCCAACCAAACACCGTATGGCTTGGCTTCCTATGTTTTTACCAACGACCTGAAAACTTCTGTTCACGCATCAGAGAAATTAGAATTCGGAATGGTTGGAATTAACGAGTGGTATCCTCAGGCTTATGAAGCACCATTTGGTGGATGGAAACAAAGCGGTCTTGGCTACGAATGTGGCCCCGAAGGATTGACTGAATACACAGAAAAAAAACTGATCAGCATCGGCGGAGTCTGATCTGTTATTTAAACCATGGAAAACGGATACGGCTTACTTACGTTACTACCGGTTTTGCTGGTTATTGTCCTTGCCACCATCACACGAAGTTCATTCGAGCCACTGGTGATAGGCTTGCTGAGTGGTTGTGTCATCGCCTACCAATGGGATTTCTTAGACAAATTTATCGCTCACCTCACCACTGCACTGACCGATGAAGATAGCGGCTGGGTGATTCTGGTTTGCATGCTTTACGGCTCCCTGATCACCATGATGATTCGAAGCGGTGGAACAAAAGCTTTTGGAAATTATTTGTTGCGTTACGTTCAATCGGGGAAATCTGCGCTCCTCTCCACCTGGGTTGTGGGGCTTCTGATTTCGGTGGATGATTATCTTCATTCACTTGCTGTTGGAACGGCGATGAAAAGAGTCACAGACAAATTTCAAATACCCCGGGAAATGCTGGCTTACGTAGTACACGCCACCTCAGCACCATTGTGTATTTTATTACCATTTTCTACCTGGTCTGTTTTTATCAGCAGAGTTTTGGAGGATAACAAACTTGCAGCAGAAGGACAAGGTTTAAATACCTACATCAACCTCATCCCCTATCTTTTTTTCAGCTTCACTGGACTAATAATAGTGCTGCTGGTCATTTTCGGCATTATTCCGGCGATAGGAAAAATGAAAGAGGCAATGGCCAGGGCCGCTACTGGTAAAACCATTCCAGAGGGAGGACATACCCTGGAAGATGAAGAGGATCACCACCCAGCGCATGAAGGTAAAATTTACTACTTCTTTTTACCGTTGTTGATACTGATCGGATCGACCCTTTGGTTTAACAATGACGCACTGAAAGGTGTAATGATTACGAACTTTATCACCTTTATTTATTTTGCGGCGAGTAGGGTAATGAGCCTTAAACAACTATCATCGGCGCTGCTCTCAGGTTTTAACACCATTCTATTCCCGATCATTTTGGTGATCCTGGCATTAGCACTGAAACTTGTCAATGACGATTTGCACCTGGTTCAGTATGTCATAGGACATGTTTCGCCCTATATGACAAAAGAATTACTACCAGCCGTTGCCTTTTTTACCCTCGCGCTAATTGCTTTCATGACAGGGTCTTCATGGGATCTTTACATCATAGCTATCCCGATTGTTATTCCGTTGGCGCAAAGTATGGATGCTAATTTATGGATGGCGGTAAGCACCGTAGTTTGTGCAGGTGCATTTGGTTCACAGGCAGGATTTTTTAGTGACTCAACCATTTTATCGGCCACCTCCGCTAACTGTCCAACGATGACCCATGCCATCACTCAGTTTCCCTATATGGTGATCACATTGTTTGCGACCACCGTGGTTTACCTGGTGATGGGGTTTTTGATCTAATCCTGTTATCGAATTAGTTTACCCGTGATTTCTTCGGTGTGCTCGCCCAATTTTGGAGGCCCTGATAAATTTCTTTTCTGAATAAAATCAGGGGCAACAAATGTCCTTGGTGCTACTCGATCGGCAGCGTTCAACAACATCGACGCGGCCCCAGGATCTTCAAAAACCTCTTTTATATTTTTTATAAGTCCAGAAGGAACGTTTTTGGATTTAAGCTTCAGAAATAATTCTTCCGAATGAAATCGCGCAATTTTACTTGATAGGAACTCATTCAGGGCTATTCGATTTTGAACCCTAAGCGTATTTGAATTGAACTTTTGAAGATCAGTATTAGCATTCAACCCATTAATTCCAAGAACCTCCAGAAGATCTCGAAACTGTCTGTCGCTTCCGATCGCCAAAAGAATTTTCTTTCCATCCGCACAATTAAAGAAGTCACCGTAGGGAGCAATGTTTGGATGAGCTGAGCCCTTGCGACCCGGGATCTTCCCTCCCACCAACCAGTTGGTTGCCTGATTTACCAACGAGGCGAGCGCAGCTTCCATCAGACTAACCGTCACCCTATTTCCCTTTCCGGTAGTGAGGCGTTGAATAAGTGCAAGCAGCAATCCCTCCTTCAGATGATGGGCAGCAAGCACATCAATGAGCGCCACTGGCATTTTAACAGGATCACCCTCCGAGGGCCCATTCATATCCATGAAACCTGACTCTGCCTGAACTACTGCATCATATCCCACCCGATCGGAAGTGGGTCCATATCCTGTTATCTCACCGTAAATTAAGCATGGGTTTAATTTCGATAACGTTTCATAATCGACCTGCAATTTTTTTGCATCTCCAGATTTATAACTGGTTATGACCACATCAGCATCCCGAACAATATTGATTAATAGCGCATAGTCATCTGCAGAGGTTAAATCAAGTGCAACAGATTTCTTACCCCAATTGCAGGAAGTGAAATAAGCTGATCGATCATCAGAATTTTCACCGGGAGCTTTCCAGGAGCGCGTCACATCACCGCCGGTAACTGGATTTTCTATTTTAATGACCTGGGCACCCAACTCTGCGAAAAACTGACCCGTTAGAGGCCCAGCTAAGACTGAAGCCAGTTCAACGACTTTTAAATTGTTAAACATTGCTGAAAGATAGGCGGCAGGAATGATCATTTGGTGCATTTTTGCACTTTAAAATCGAGTGATGGTGAAAAAAATAACACTTATCGGAATGGGGCTCGTCTTGTTGCTTTCCGCAGGATGCAACCAAACAGATTCAAGATTAAAGCCCGGAACCTGGCGAGGGGTAATTCGGATGCAGGGAATGGGGCTTCCTTTCAACTTTACCATAGATTCCTTAGAGCAAGGTTATCAGGCACGCATCAGAAATGGAGAAGAGCAATTGTTGCTGGATGAAATCCGAACAGAACAAGACAGCGTGGTGATGACCATGCACATTTTTGATGCAGAGCTCAGAGCCAAAATTGATGGTGATTCGATGCGGGGCTTTTTTAATAAAAATTATGAGAAGAATTATCGGCTTCCCTTTCGTGCAGCGGCAGGGCAGGAATTCAGATTCGAGTCGGCCGATGAAAGTCCGGGGGTTGATTTCTCAGGGACTTACGAGGTAACCTTCGTAAATGACCAGGACACTACCCAGGCGGTGGGTATATTCCAACAAATTGGCAGCAAGGTTACCGGAACCTTTTTGACACCCTTGGGTGATTACCGATGGCTGGAAGGCAATGTCGTCAGCAATAAGCTTATGCTTTCAGTTCTGGATGGCAACCATGCTTTCATTTTCTCAGCTATTAAAAATGCTGATGGGACCTTGACGGGTGATTATTATTCCGGTCGTGCATGGCATCAAACCTGGACCGGGAAACTAAATCCGGAGGCCCAAATGCCCAATCCCAATAGTCTTACCGGGCTTAAAGATGGATATGAAAAAATTGAATTTTCATTTCCCGATGAGGCCGGCAATATTTTATCATCCAATGATGATCGTTTTAAGAACAAGCCTGTCGTCATCCAGATTTTAGGAACCTGGTGCCCCAATTGTATGGATGAAACCAGATTTTTATCAGATTGGTACCGAAGGAACAATGCTTTGGGGGTAGAGGTTGTTGGACTTGCTTTTGAAGCTAAGGATGAGTTTACGTATGCTTCGGAGCGGGTGCAAAAAATGAAAAATAAAATCGGTGTAGACTATCCGGTTTTAATTGCTGGCAATAAGGATAAGAAGAAAGCTGCTGAAGCATTGCCAGCACTTCGTGAACTCGTAGCTTTTCCCACCATGATTTTTATTGGCAAGGATGGAAAAGTCAAAAAAATCCACACTGGTTTTTCCGGGCCTGGCACTCAAAAATACTACGATCAATTTGTTCAGGAATTTAACGACACCATAAGGGATCTGCTCTCTGAATAAGGAAAGGAAAAATTTGGCTCAGCTATGAAACGTGTTGTTGTCGGGCTTTCGGGTGGAGTGGACTCCAGCGTTGCAGCGTATCTATTAAAAGAACAGGGGTACGAAGTGATCGGTATGTTCATGAAAAACTGGCACGACGATTCCGTAACCATTAGCAATGAGTGTCCATGGTTGGACGACAGCAACGACGCCATGATTGTAGCTCAACAATTGGGTATTCCATTTCAAACCCTGGATTTGAGCGCCGAGTACAAAACGAGAATTGTGGATTATATGTTTCGCGAGTACGAACGCGGACGGACACCGAATCCAGATGTATTGTGCAACCGTGAAATCAAATTTGATATTTTCCTGCAAGCTGCACTAAAACTGGGTGCGGATTTCGTTGCTACCGGGCACTATGCGCGTAAGGCTGAAATTGAATTGAATGACAAAAAGATTTTTCGGTTGATGGCAGGAAAAGACAGCAACAAAGATCAAAGCTATTTTCTATGTCAATTAACGCAGGAGCAGTTAAGCAAGGCGTTGTTTCCAATTGGAGAATTAAAGAAAAGTGAGGTTCGCACCATAGCTTCGAAAATAGGATTGGCCACTGCGGAGAAAAAGGATTCACAGGGATTGTGTTTCATTGGTAAGGTTCATCTGCCCGATTTTCTTCAACAACAGCTAAAGCCAAAAAAAGGGAAGGTCATTGTGGTCGATTCCTCATCACCAGTATTTAATAGACCTGATGTTGATTTAAAATCCATGACAGGACCCTACCGTTATAATGAAGGGAGCGGTAAATTTTCCGGTGAACATCGAGGAGCGCATTACTATACCATTGGACAGCGCAAGGGATTGAATATGGGGGGATTTCCGGAGCCAGTTTTTGTGATTGGTACCGACACGGTGGAGAATATTATTTATATGGGCATGGGCGAAAGTCACCCTGGATTGTACAGAAAGGGATTGTTTGTACCAGAAAGCGATGTTCATTGGGTTAGACCAGATGCATCGATGAAAGTTGGGGAGCGAAGAAAATTGATGGCAAGGATACGCTACCGACAACCCTTGGAGGCTTGCGAACTGGTGAGGGCTGTTGAAGGACTTTATATGGTATTTGACCGGCCACAGCGCGGAATTACACCAGGACAGTTTGCGGCGTGGTATGAGGAAGAAGAGCTTCTTGGCTCAGGGGTGATTGGCAACTGAATAATTCTAATCCAAGGACTTTTTTAAAAGATGGCTTATTCAGCAGAATATCAATAAGACAAAAGTGCTGTTCTAGGATTTTGTTTTTAATCCAGCGGCGCGAATAACCTTCTCCAGACCATGGCGTTGACGGATGCGGTCAAGTGCACTGTAAAGACTTGTCTGCTCACCAGTGTCTTCAAATAAACTGATCTGCGGACTCCCATGAACCAGCCCGCTTAAACGAACGCCCACGAGACGGATCAGCATCCGACGGTGGTAAAGCTTTTCAAATAGATCGTGAACCACCGCCAGCAAATGGTGATCTGATGAAGTGTAGGGAATCTGCATTTGTCGGGTCTCGGTGTCAAAATTTGCATAACGAATTTTAACTGTGACACAGGAGGTGAGTTTACCCTGTGAACGAAGCTCAAAAGCAGTTTTCTCCACCATGCCGATGAGCACAGACCGCAGCCATCTGACATCTATGGTGTCTTTATTGAAAGTATTCTCCGCAGAAATGGATTTTTGTTCAACATATGGTACAACAGGAGAATCATCGATACCGTGTGCTCTGTTCCACAACAACTGCCCATTTTTACCGAAGACACGCGTGAGCAACCGCACCGGCATTTCACGCAACGTGGCCACGGTACGCACACCCATGTCGTGCAGCAGCAGCGCCGTCTGTTTCCCAATCATCGGAATCTTCTCAACAGCCAGTGGGGCAAGAAAATCTTTTTCCTCCCCCGTGGGAATTTGTTTTTCTGCATCAGGCTTGAATTCACCCGTAGCAACTTTTGAGACCATTTTGTTCACCGACATCGCCATTGATATCGGCAAGCCACTCTCATAGATAATCTTCTTTCGAAGTTCACGGGCCCAACGGAAAGCACCGACAAACCGATCCATTCCGCTGGCATCAATGTAGAACTCATCAATCGATGCACGCTCAAAAAGAGGCGCCTGCTCAGCGATAACATCGGCCACCAGTTGAGAATGACGGCTGTAGGATTCCATGTCTCCGGAAATAACCGTGGCGTCCGGACAAAGCTGCAACGCCAGGTGCATGGGCATGGCCGAATGGACCCCAAAGCGGCGGGCCTCGTAACTGCAGGCGGCTACCACCCCCCTCCGACTGCTGCCGCCAACAATCAGTGGCCGGCCTTTAAGCCTCGGGTTGTTCTTGCACTCCACCGAAACAAAAAAGGCATCCAGATCGAAATGAAGAATATGATTGTCTAAAGCCCCTTTAACCAACTTATTTAGTATAACCTGCGATTATACTAAATTTTTTAGCATTACGCGGCCAATACCCCCGAAACAGCTTCAGAAGACCAATATTCACTGCCGCGGCTAATCTGACGAATGGTTCTAACAATAGAATAGATGTCTTCATCCTTCCTCAAAAAAGACCTCATTCCTCTTCCATAAAGGACAGGACGTAGTTCGGCAGGAAGTTGTCGGGAAAAGGCGACAAGGGTAATCTCAGGAAAAAGGATTCGAAGATACCGGGCAGTTTCAATACCATCCATAACGGGCATGTCAAGGTCCATGAGGATCAGATCGGGGAGCGCGCCGTTGAGTTGGTAGAGCAACTCAGCACCGTTACCGGCCTGAAGAATGACCTCTATGTTTCCACAGCTTTCTTCGGTAATGCGGCGACAAAAAACAGAGCGGAAAACAGCATTGTTATCCACTACAGCAATTCGGATGGGTGACAGCATGGCGGTGACGTTTATGACACGAAATAAGCGCCGAACCGGTCGTTTCCTCATCCAAAAAGCGTTTGGATCATCCGCCTGATGGATAATCCAAAACCCATAAAAAAATTGAAACAGCTAACGAAGATAGCGGTCGTAAAATGCCTCGACTTCAGCATCGGAGGGCTGACGAAGGGGACGTACTACGCGAATACCGACAAACATGCCGTCGGTGAGCCACCATTTACTTTTAGGAATCTGCGGATCGCGCTGATTCCAGTTCGCGGAGGACGGGATGCGGTTGGCGCAACGCAGCTGGGAAGGTTCATCGGTGAAGGCGCCGCCTCGTACAACACGGGGATATTTCGAAACAGGGGCAGCGATTGGATCTCGGTAGGAAAGCGCGGTATATCCAGAAGCATCATATTGATCAAGGGTCCACTCACTTAGATTACCAAGCATATCGTATATGCCAAGTGCGTTGGGCTGTTTGGTCGCCACCTTATGGTATTTTCCTCCTGCATTTTGACGAAACCAGCCGGCAACCTCAATACCGGATTTTTCGGTCTGACCCTTTTTACAAGCATATTCCCATTCAGCTTCGGTGGGGGGACGGTAGAAGACACCGGTTTTAGACCAAAGCCATTTACAATACATCACTGCAGCAAGCTGACTCATGCTGTTGGTCGGATGTTTGAAGTCTCGACCCATGCCCCAGGTGAGATCGATGTATTGTGGTGTGGCACGTGTAACGCCGTCGATGGTTTTACTTTGAGGCAGGTTGCTGTCCTTGAAGTAAGCATCCCATTCAGCGAAGGTAACTTCTGTAGAAGCCATCCAAAAGGCACTAATTTCCCTTTGCTCCTGATTTTCATCGCTATCCCTACCCTGCTCACTGCCTGGACTTCCGATGGTAAATTTTCCACCAGCAATAGGAATCATTTTAAATGAAAGACCCGTCCCGGGAATGGATTGGTCGTAGGATTTAAAATCCTGTGCTTTTAGTCGTATGCCCATCAGAACATAAGCACAGCAGAACAGTAACTTATAATTCACAACCATTATGACTTAGTGGAGAATGCTGTGGTCTTAAAATCCATAATACTCTTCTTTTGTCCGAAGATCTTCCCCCATCAGTGCTTGAAGAGCCAAATCGGAGGTGGCATTAATTTTAAATTCTAATTTACCTGGCCACTTAGCATAAAAATTAAAATCCGTGTCAACACGAACCATTACTTCCTCAAAGTAGTGGTACAAGAAAACCTCCTCCCTCAGCAGCAAATCAGTTACATCCTTTTTCATAAAAATTTATTTACTCTTTAAATCAACTTAAACCTAGGGCTTTAACCAGGCCTTGACCGCCCATTGGATCTTACACACAACCCCTTAAGACCGCTATGTGCTTGAAATCAGCCTTAATTGAAACTCATTAACAATATACAACTATCTGTTCTATTTTAAAACTTATTTTTGTTTGATTTTTGAACATAGCATACTTTTGCCGTTAAAAGAATCAAAAGATGAGCTTTAAATTAACACAAAGTGAAATCGGACAAAGATTGGCAGCACTACGCAAACGCAAGGGTCTATCGCAGGAAGATCTAGCCAGAATAATAAATATTTCCCGCTCATCTATAACGCAAATTGAACTAGGAAAACGAGGTGTTGATCTTTTAGAATTACAAAATCTCGCATTAGGATTGGGCTTTTCTTTGGATAAATTCATCAGTAAAGACTTTACCGCAACAGAATTTTTACAAGAAAATATTGAACCAGATAAGAAACAGGATCTAAGTGAACGTATTTCAAAACCTAAATTTCAAAGTAAAAAGTTTAAGAATGTATTACTGTATATTCTCTCAAAGTGTGCCGGGAAACCAAACGTAGGTGAAACTGTTTTATATAAACTTCTCTACTTTTCTGACTTCAACTATTATGAGCTCTATGAAGAGCATCTAACCGGCATCAGCTATCGGAAACTTCCTTACGGTCCTGTTCCAAAATCAATCGAAACCATTTTGAACCAAATGATTGATGCAAAACAAATACAAAGAATAAAAACCATTTATCACGACTATCCTCAAACGCGCTATCTACCGCTTGAAATGGTCGATCTCACCCAGTTGAAGGCGAGTGAAAAAGAGGCCATCGATCATGTTATTGAACAAATGAGTGATTGGTCTGCATCAGCCATTAGCAATTACTCTCATAAAGACATGCCCTGGGTGGCCACTAAAGATGGAGAAGAGATAAATTACGAATTGGTTTTTTACAGGGAAGCTCCATTCTCAGTACGGAGCTATGGTAATGAAATGGAATCTGAATGAATTTTGAGGAATTGGCGGAATTCAGGAAGGATTTAAAAAAACTCCTGAAACGCTACAGAACATTAAATGATGATCTGTCTATTGTTCGTCGGGTTCTTGAAGTTAATCCGGACGAGAGACCACCATTCAGTTATCGAATCGCAGACCTAGGAATTAAAACCTGCATTATCAAGGTAAAAAAAATTGCTTGCAGGGCGCTTAAAGGACAAGGCGTAAACTCCGGACTAAGGCTTGTCTATGCATACTATACCGATTCCAAAAAAATAATCTTTGTTGAACTGTATCATAAAAGTGACAAGGCAGCTGAGGATAGAGTTAGAATAAAAAATAATTTTGAATAACTTAAATCAGGATACCATAAAAATCCCTACTTCATCCCTGTCCCGGCAAATGAATAAATTATCCTGTTTTTCAAACAATAGGTTTAAAGATTCAATCATGTATCAAAAGTTTTTGAGTTAAATCCTAAAAAAGATTTAACCATTCAATTTAGCGCCACTTTGAAAACATCTTCAAATTGAATTCGATTCATTAAAATTTGTTGTCAAGGCTCGTGTACAACGATGAAACTTTTACAATAAGGCTTTGGAGTAACCATAAAAAAATAACCGGAGGAAAATTCCCCCGGCTATTTGCAAGCAAAGAGTTTAACAAATTTATTTAAAGAAAATCATTAACCAATGGTCACGCGACGGAAAGCATCCACCGCCAGACCCTTGGAAACAGAGTCCAGGTACTGCGCCACTGTTTTACTGTTGTCTTTTACAAAAGCCTGGTGAACAAGGGTATTGTCCTTGAAAAAGCGCTGCAATTTGCCCTGCGCAATCTTCTCAACCATATTTTCAGGTTTGCCCTCAGCTAAAATCTGAGCCTTAGCAATCTCCAATTCCTTTTCAATTACGGTCGTATCCACCGACTTCTCATCCACCGCCACAGGGTTCATGGCCGCGATTTGCATTCCCACATCCTTGCCAGCATCAGCAACATTAGCACCGCCGACATTTTTTAGCGATACCAATACACCGAGCTTACTTCCGGCATGGATATAAGGCACAATAGCCTCTCCCTCCATGGATACATATTCGCTCACTTCAACCTTTTCACCAATTTTTCCGACGAGCTCAGTGATTTTCTCCTGAAGGGTGAGGCCACCGGCTTTTTCAGAAAGCAATGCATCTTTACCTGGGCTGTTCTTTTCAAACGCCGTGTCCGCAATCAATTTGCCGAGATTTTGAAACTCATCGTTCTTGGCCACAAAGTCAGTTTCACAATTGAGGGCAATCAAAACTGCACGCTTATGGTCTGAACTGGTACGCACAAAAACAGAACCTTCCTTCGCATCCTTATCGGAACGGGAAGCTGATACCTTCTGACCTTTTTTTCTTAGAATCTCGATTGCCTTTTCATAATCACCACCGGCTTCGGTAAGCGCCTTTTTGCAATCCATCATTCCTGCGCCGGTCATCTGACGCAACTTATTAACATCCTGAGCTGAAATTTCTGACATATGCTGTGCTTTTACGGGTTGTAGTTGTTTGTTGGTACTGTTTTAAAAAGATCGTCCTGCCAATCTGTGAAGATGAGCAGGACGATTGATTTGTTTTCTATCGATTTAAGCTTCCTGCTCCTGAACGGCCTCGTCCATCTTTCGTTTCTCGGCTTCCTCCTTCTTCTGGCCAGCCTCTTCCTTGTCCTTCTTTCTTTCGTTCAATGCTTCTTCAATTGCCCTACCGATGTAGCCGGTAATAATGCTGATTGACTTGAAAGCATCGTCGTTTGCAGGGATAGGGAAATCCACATTTGATGGATCAGAGTTGGTGTCCACCATAGCGAACACAGGAATGTTAAGCTTCTGCGCTTCTGCGATGGCAATGTGCTCGCGCTTTACATCAATTACGAAAAGCGCCGCCGGTGTACGATTCAGGTCTGAAATTCCACCCAATTGCTTTTGAAGCTTTGCTTTTTCCCTTGTGAGGGTAAGCTTTTCTTTCTTGGTAATGTTATCGAATGCCTCATCCTTCATCATCTTCTCGATACCGGAAAGCTTTTTGAGCGATTTGCGGATCGTGATGAAATTGGTGAGCATACCGCCCAACCAGCGCTCGGTAACGTAGGGCATATTCAGGCGTGTTGCTTCCTGCTCCACAATGTCCTTCGCCTGCTTCTTGGTGGCCACGAACATAATCTTGCCGCCTCTGCGAACAATGTTCTTTACAGAAGCCGCAGCATGGTCTAGCATGCCAAGCGTCTTGTTAAGGTCAATAAGGTGGATGCCGTTGTTCTCCATAAAGATGTACTCAGCCATCTTAGGGTTCCACTTTCTGGTAAGGTGACCGAAGTGGACACCTGCATCCATCAATTGCTCTATAGTCAGTTTTTCTGCCATGTTGTTTTCTCTGTTAACGCTTGCTGAACTGGAATCTTCTTCTTGCTTTCCTGCGACCGAATTTCTTACGTTCAACCATACGGCTGTCACGGGTAAGGAATCCTTCTTTCTTAAGAGCAGGTTTGGTTTCTGCATTGGCTTCAACCAGTGCACGGGCAATACCCAACCTTACGGCTTCGGCCTGTCCCCTTACACCACCACCTTCTACAACGATGCTGACATCGAAGTGACCCTCCTGTTGCGTAATGGCAAAAGGCTGGTTAACAAGAATCTGGTGAATCTCTGATTTGAAGTAATCTTTGAACTCTCGGTTGTTCACGACGATGGTACCTTTTCCAGGGGTCATATAAACCCTTGCAATCGAGGTCTTCCGTCTTCCTATGGTATTGGTGACTTGCATTCTATGGTTGAATTAAAACTTGATGGCTTTGGGTTGTTGAGCCTCGTGCGGATGTTCTGCACCGGCATAGACATGAAGGTTGGTGAACAACTTTCTTCCTATACGGTTGCCTGGAAGCATTCCACGCACTGCGTGCTCGATGAGGCGCTCAGGGTGTTTTTCTCTGATCATGGTGGGCGTGTGCTCTTTCTGTCCGCCGTTATAACCTGAGTGGGTAAAGATTACCCGCTTGGTCCACTTTTTACCTGTCATTTTAACCAAGGCTGCATTGATGACAACCACGTTGTCTCCGCAATCTACATTTGGTGAAAATCCAGGCTTATGCTTTCCGCGAATAACCATTGCGATCTGGCTAGCAACTCTTCCGAGTACCTGATCCTTTGCATCCACGATAACCCAATCCTTTTTGGCGTTGGCCTTGTTGGTGTGGGCTGTTTTGTAACTATTGTGATCCACAGTTCTTATTGTTTTTTGAGCAAATAATGCCCCTTTTTAAAAAGGGACACAAAAGTAGACTCAAAAACCTGAAAAACAAATCCGTGACCGGATTTTCAGGACCGGTTGCGGGTCAATTGATTAAGTAATGCTTTAAAGTCCTTTGGGTAAGGTGCTTCTGCCATAATAGGATGGCCATTCTGATCCAAAAACCTTAATTTTTTTGAATGCAACGCCATTTTTTCACTTACAGGCCTCTCCTCCTGTCCCTTTCCGGGTTTATAGCCCCTTTTTATGGAGGAAAGAAAAAGCTGTTCACCCCCGTACAAAACATCGCCCAAAATGGGGGTTCCAAGCAAACTTAAATGGATTCGAATCTGGTGGGTCCGACCGGTAACCGGCCTGGCTTCGACCAGGGAATGCTTAGTAAAATGATCCAGGGTTGTAAAAAAAGTCTGAGCCTGTTTGCCCCTTTTACTGATCCTGACGGTACCATCATCCTTCTTTTCGATGGGTGCATTTACCTCCGTATTGGAATATGCCGGCATGCCACACACCAGGGCATGGTAAAACTTCTCAACTTTCCGATGCTCAAACTGGATGCTGAGCCAACGATAAGACTCCTCATTCTTTGCTACTGCCAGCACCCCGGAAGTATCCTTATCCAAACGATGGCCTGTTATAGCCCCAGGCCAGAATTCTCGAATGAGCTTAAGGAGATGGATCTCTTCCTTGCGGTCGCTTAACGTCGAAATCCCAGCCGGCTTGTCAATGATTAGATAATCGTTGTTCTCAAAGAGTACAAGATCACTCAAGTTGAACTTTTTCATTCCTGATCGCCTTCCTTGATTCTAGGTAAACGGAAACTGAACACCGAACCCTTGCCCTGCTCACTTTCGACCTCACAACGGGTGCCGTGTACCTCAAGGATGTGCTTTACAATGGCCAGCCCAAGACCGGTACCTCCGGACTCTTTACTTCGGCTTTTATCAACGCGATAGAATCGCTCAAAAATTCGGCCCTGGTGGACTTTTGGAATGCCTTCACCATTGTCAGAAACTGATGCAACAACAAATTTCTTGGTATTCTGCAGCCGCACCTCCACCCTTCCGCCGGGTGATGTGTAATTCACCGCATTGGAGACCAGGTTAAGCAAAACCTGGCCAATCCACTTTTCATCGGCGGTCACCACTGAGGGTATTTTAGATTTCTTGACTTCCAGGGAGATATTTTTTTTGGCAGCAATGGGCGTAAATTTTTCCACTATTGATTCGGCAAGCGCTACCAGATCAACAGTTTCCTTTTTCATGCTAATCGCACCGGACTCAATCTGTGACAGTTTAAGAATGTCCTGAACCAGTGCCTCAAGATCATCCAGCGATTTTGCGGCTTTGGATAAGAAATTTTTACGAAACTTTTCGTCCTTATCGGCTCCATCAATCAAGGTGTGGATGAATCCCTGCGCTGCAAACAATGGTGTTTTAAGCTCATGGGATACGTTGGCTACAAATTCCTTTCTGAAATTTTCAGCTTTCTGCAAATCCTCAATTTCCTGCTCTTTGGTGGTCGTAAAAGAAAAAACCTCTTCATACATCCGGCGCATCGGATTGAACAAACCAGGACGCTCCACCACCAGCACCTCGTTATCAGCATCCTTCTTCTTTCCTTTTTTGCTGGTAAGCTGAATGATTTTCTTTGCCTCGCGCATCACAACGAGTTCCATGAATATCATGACCACAACAAAGGAGGACCAGAATACTGTAACACCTGCCGGAAGCAAGGCTTCACGGGAAAAATCGTGGGTTTTGCTTAAAATGAAAATGGTGGATAGCGACACCAGGACAGCGACAAACAAGGCCAAAAGCCAGCCGTCGAAAAATCCTGATTTAAACCGCATTGAACTTGTAGCCGACGCCTTTTACGGTAGCAATATAATCATCACCAATCTTCTCCCGCACCTTACGGACGTGAACATCAACCGTTCTGGCCAACACATAAACATCGGATCCCCATATATGATGGAGCAGATCGTCGCGGCCAAAAACCTGGTTGGGGTGCTGAGCCAGAAAATATAAAAGCTCGAATTCCTTTTTGGGTAAATCAATTGCTTTGCTGCCAAGCTTAACGGTATAACTGGTCCGATCGATTTGCAAAGGACCAAAGGTCAGTACTTCAGGCTTGGAATTTTCTTTTCCCCCTCTCCTGAGGATGGCTTGTATCCTACTCAGGAGTGCCCGTGGTTTAATTGGTTTGTTGATGTAGTCATCAGCGCCCACATCAAAGGCCGCCACCTCAGAGTATTCTTCAGCTCTGGCTGTAAGAAATACAATGAAAGCACCCGCGAGCTCAGGCATGGCGCGCAGGTTACGGCAGGTTTCAACGCCATCCATTTTAGGCATCATAATGTCCAGCAGAACAAGATTGGGACGAAACCGTTTGGCAACCTCTAGTGCCTCCATTCCATCAGAGGCAGTCTTCACCTCATAACCAGCCTTATCAAGGTTGTACTTCAACAACTCAAGAATCGAATCGTCGTCATCAACAGCTAATATTTTAAAGACAGCTTGAGCCATAGGTCAGGGTATGCAAATTTGTCGTTTATCGGGATCTTAAACTATGGCTAAAATCTATTTAACAAATTCTTAACAAAGCGCGATTAAAGATAAGGAAACCGTTGTCGGAAGACATCAACAAAGTTTTTAAGGTTACCCCGGTGATCAACATCATAAATCTGCTTTAAGTCGCGCTGACCTGCCTGATACCGTATGTAATTCATGAAAAAAGTATTGTCCGGTAATCTTTTCATCCATGCCTCAGGCCTTGGATATTTATTTGATAACCGAAGGGTATCGGTTTGAAGAAAAATGTTTTTGATGGCCTCATGTTTCATCGCACGGATTGATTCGTTGGGCCGACCTTGAAAAGATTGGTACAAACTATCCAAATGCTTTGCACCACGGAGCATATGGGAATTCCATCGGTCTTCTTCCTCAAATTCATTTTTCAATGCCATCCATTGTGGTGAATTGATTCCGTAAAACCGCTCCATAAACATTAAGGCCCCCTGGTCACCAATAAAGGATGCCATGTTCTCATTAAACTGAACACTGTCCTTGACAAAAATGGTTGCATGGACCATTTCATGAATGATCAGACTGGCCAGTTGTCCATCGCTCCGCTCGAGCATGCCGCTAAGGATCGGATCACGAAACCAGCCTAAAGTGGACCAACCACCGGGATTTCGGACACTTACGTCAAGTCCCATCGATTTTAATTCACCAGCTTCCTCGACAGCTTCTGCTCGATTGAAAAATCCTTTATAGGGAACGCTCCCAACGACCGGAAACGACCACGTAAACTCTTTTAATTTGAATTCCTCACATGCCGTTACCACCCACAAAACTTCCTTTCCCTGCTGATCATAATAGGTTGTATAATTTTTGGTATCGTCCAATCCAATTTCTTGCATGGCAAACTCCCTGACTTTTGATAGAAACTGCAATTTGCTTTTAACTGAATCAGGAGTATTAGGATGGAAGATCACTTCCTCCACAGGTTTGGCCTTTATAACAAGGTTGAGCTGACCTATTCCTTGCTTAACACCATAGGTAATAAGTTGAAGGTGGTACAAACCCAATCCTGCTGCAGCCAACAGCAATCCCGAAAAAAATACTTTCCGTCTCAAGGATTAACGCTTTGGTCTTCCTAAGAAAAAATTATCGTGGTAAACAAGATAAATTCCAAAGCTCCACTGAAAGCCTCCAAAGTTAAAGTCGTAGTAAGGTTCAAGCCGGCCACCAACAGAAAATGCATCATTTACCTTTTCAGAAAAAAGCAGCCGCCAGATCAACAATTCACGATCTGGTCTGATCAGCGAAGGATCCAGAACACCAACGGAGGGATAAATTTTGCCCCCTTCGACGGTCTGAAACTCATGGCCTTTCCAATAGGATACCATGGACTCCAGTTTATCAGAAAATTTTAGATTGAGGTTGAGGTACAAGCCGGAACCATTCAAAAATTCCTGTCTCTTTTTAAAGCTCATATCCTTATAGTATAAATACCAACCACTCAGTCTCCAGTTTTTGATTCTACCCTTTCCGTCCTTTTCAAGCTGAAGGCCGGTGGCACTGTTCCAAATGGTGATCAATGGATCTGGATTGACATCGAGTTGTCCGCCTTTGTGTTTCACCACTGCTTGAAATGGCAAGGATACCTTGGCTCCGCGCCAGATGCCGAGCTTCTTCTCAGCCGAAAGACCACCGGTCATTTCCTCCTGTCGTGGATCGTTGAGGTATTGCATGAGTTGCCAATTGACCCAGCCGTCGAGAAAAAAATTCTCTTTGTTCACGATGATCTGGCCTCCATGCTCAAGCCGCGTTTCAAGTAAAACCCTTTCAAAGTCGTATAAAGGCTCGATGAGGCGGTGGTTCAAACTTCCTTCCAGATTACCGAAAATGGTGGTGAAATCGTCTTTCTGAAATTTGATACTGAAAAGCGGTGCGACGGTTGAGAACTTAGCATTACCAAAATCCTTTTGCGTCCAGAGGCCTGCATTGATGCGCCAATGAGGTGCAATTTGGTACCGGAGTTCAGGCGCAAATTGAAATCCATAAAGCGTGTAACCATCGACAATAGTCCCGAAGTATTCGTTGTCCTTGGAAAAGCCCATAGCATTGATTCCCAAGACCAGTCGACCAGTGTCTTCAGGTAAAACTTTCACGCGGTCTTCAAACATTGCGTTGTTTAACTGCGCCTGCAGGGGTGAAAACCACGTGAGCGAGAAGATTAAAAACAGGACTTTTTTCATTGGGTGGAAACGCAAATTAGCAATCAATTGGTAATTTGACCCCCGGTTTTGCAGGCAGGGTGTTGAGGCAACAATTCCTAAAATCAATCTGAACCAAATAATTTTCTAAACAGATCAATAATTAATTAATCACATGAGCGACGCAAAAGAAAAACTAAAGGCACTTCAACTAACCATTGATAAGCTAGAGAAAACCTACGGCAAGGGAGCCGTTATGAAACTAAGCGACGAACGGGTAATGGATGTACCGGCCATTAGCACCGGTTCTTTAGGACTTGACCTGGCACTGGGCATCGGTGGTATTCCCAGAGGAAGGGTGACAGAAATCTATGGCCCGGAATCATCCGGAAAAACCACTCTTACGATGCACTGCATCGCCGAGGCACAAAAGAAAGGTGGATTGGCTGCTTTTATTGATGCGGAACACGCATTCGACAAAGGTTATGCGGAAAAGCTTGGTATTGATACCGAAAACCTTCTGATCAGTCAGCCTGACAACGGTGAGCAAGCACTGGAAATAGCCGACCATCTTATCCGATCAGGCGCCATTGACATCATCGTAATAGACTCGGTGGCAGCACTGGTTCCAAAAGGTGAACTGGAAGGTGAAATGGGTGAAAGTAAGATGGGTCTGCAGGCCCGACTGATGTCACAGGCACTCAGGAAGCTTACAGGAACCATCAGCAAAACAGGTTGTGCCTGTATTTTTATTAACCAGCTCCGCGAAAAGATTGGTGTAATGTTTGGCAACCCTGAAACCACCACCGGCGGTAACGCTTTGAAATTTTACGCCTCGGTCCGACTTGACATCCGAAGGATTGGTCAGATCAAGGAAGCAGCAGATGATGTCACCGGCAACAGAGTTCGGGTGAAAGTGGTTAAGAACAAGGTTGCGCCACCATTCAAGGTTGTTGAGTTTGACATTATGTACGGAAAAGGAATTTCAAAATCAGGGGAGATCATTGATTTGGGTTCTGAGCTGAATGTGATTCAGAAGTCAGGGTCATGGTTTTCCTATGATGGAAACAAGTTGGCACAGGGACGCGATGCAGCAAAGCAACTCATCGAGGACAACCCGGAGCTGATGGATCAGCTGGAGAAAAAGATCAAGGAAAAGATCGCCACACCGGAACCAGAACAGAAATAGTTTCAATTCACTTCAATTAAAAAAGCGGGTTATCAAGACCCGCTTTTTTTTGCTGGTTGGTGCAAGAGATTACGCTATCTGTGGTCGGAATAGCTTCGGAATAGCCATTGTATTAGGTAGTCCCGATTTGAACAGCGTCGGTTTCCTGTAAAATTCAAGTTCCAAAATTCAATTTGATTGGAACGGATAATATGCCCTTAAGGACTTATAAAAAATTTCACTACCTCTAAATCAAAAGAATCCGATCAACGACATCACTGCCTGATGGCAGCAACAGGATCAAGGCGTGCGGCAACAGCAGCAGGGACAATTCCTGCAACCATTCCTATAACCGACGAGACACCCAAACCAAGGACAATGTTCTTGATGCTTAGCGTAACCTCAAGACTTCCCAATGGAATGAATGTGCAACCATAGACCAGCAACAAGCCCGCCAGTCCGCCGATTAAACTCAGGAATATGGCTTCAAAAAGAAACTGGAAAAGAATAAAAAAGTTCTTGGCACCCAGTGATTTCTGCAACCCTATAATACTCGTTCGCTCCTTCACCGATACAAACATGATGTTGGCAATACCGAAGCCACCCACCAGAATGGAAAATCCTCCGATGATCCAGCCAGCAATTCCAATGATGTCGAAAATACCTCCAATGGCCTTGGCAATGGCTTCAGGACGGTTGATGGCGAAGTTGTCTTTTTCGTCTGGTCTTAATCCTCTTCTGGAGCGTATGGAACCCCGAAGCTCATTTTCAGCTTCAACAAGACCAAAATCTTTTTCAAACCCTTTGATACCAATCTCTGAGTTTAACTCATCCCAGCGACCAGAACCGGTTTGGAAAATTTTTCTGAAGGATTGATAAGGTATAATAACGTTGTTGTCATTTCCGGAGCCACCAAATAGACCCTGGCCCTCTTCCTTAAGCACTCCAATGACTTTGTATTGATTGCTTCGAAATTTAACCTCCTCACCTAAAGGGTCTTGTCCATTAGGAAATAATGCCTCTGCAATCTTATGGCCTATGATGGCCACATTTCTTGAACCCTCCGTTTCATCTTGTGTAAAGTAACGGCCATTAATGATATCAAAGTTGTACACGTCAAGGGCATGGTAACTGACCCCCATCAAATTCGATTCACCTATACTGTTGTTTTCCCTTTTGATGTTGACGTTGTTCTTTTCAGCAACAATCGAAACACTCGCTGCATTCATCATGTTGGCCTGAAGGTATCTGTACTCGTTGTAGGATGGATTTGGGCGACGCCAATACTCCCACCATTTGAACGGTCCGTTACCCTCGGGCACAAATGGCCATTTTCCCAGATAAATTACGTTGGAGCCCAGCACATTAAGGCTGTTTCGGATGTTGTTCTCCAGTGAATCGACTATGGTAAAAACAAAAATGATGGAGAATATGCCGATGGTCACACCCAGTAGTGACAAAATAGTCCGAAGAATATTGGATTTAAGCGCGCGGGCAGCGAAGCGAAAACTCTCTAAAATCAGTCTAATGGTATGCATAAGGGCATTTTAACGTATAAAAAAGTAATTCGGACATGAAAAAGCACCTTTTATTCTCACAAAGTGTACTTTTGCGCCTGAAATTTAAGGCCGTAACCTTTAATTCAGAGGCAAAGCCCGTAAGCTATGCAGATTTTCAGCAAGCCCGGATTCCCCGGCTACCCCTCAGATTTGTCGGCACGCCTTAGGTTTCTTCCACATTAACCGTTCAAACCATTATTCATGAAACTATCTGAATTCAAATTCGATTTACCCAACAGCCTGATCGCTTCACACCCTGCCGATAACAGGGATGAGAGCAGACTGATGGTCGTTCACCGCGAAACCGGAAAAATTGAACATAAAGTTTTCAAAGACATTGTTAATTATTTTGGTGAAGGTGATGTCATGATCGGAAACGATACCATGGTTTTCCCCGCAAGACTTTATGGCCGCAAAGAGAAAACCGGAGCTAAAATTGAAGTGTTTCTTCTTC
Source organism: Bacteroidota bacterium (assembly GCA_016866235.1). Taxonomy (GTDB): domain Bacteria; phylum Bacteroidota; class Bacteroidia; order Cytophagales; family Cyclobacteriaceae; genus ELB16-189. Next base: position 70,386 of record VGMW01000005.1, on the reverse strand, counting down.
GTGAACTTAACGCCGACATGCACCTGTGGGATGTGCTGGTGGATCCGGCGAGAAAAATTCGCGTAGGCAACAAACTTTATTTTGGTGACGGCGATCTGGTTGCAGAGGTAATCGACAACACCACCTCCCGCGGAAGAACCATTCGTTTCTTATTTGACGGGGATGGTGAAGCCTTTAATAAGGTCATTGAACAATTGGGTGAAACACCACTCCCAAAGTACATCAAGCGAAAAGTTGAAGCCGCTGACAAGGATAGGTTTCAAACCATTTTTGCAAAAAATAAAGGAGCAGTAAGTGCGCCTACTGCAGGCTTACACTTCACCAAACAACTGATGAAGCGTCTTCAGCTAAAGGGTGTGGACATTGGATTTGTAACCCTTCACATTGGACTGGGAACTTTCAGAGCCGTGGATGTAGAGGATCTGACCAAGCATAAAATGGACTCTGAAAATTTTAGCGTGGGAACAGATGCAGTGAAACTGGTAAACCAGGCACTCGAAAATAAAAACAGGGTTTGCGCCATCGGAACCACAGCTATGCGCGCCCTTGAGTCTGCTGTTTCAGCCAACAACCGATTAAAGGAAAGAGAAGGCTGGACCGATAAATTTATCTTCCCGCCATACGACTTCAAGATTTGCAACGCCATGGTAACCAATTTCCAACAACCGGAATCCACGTTGCTCATGATGGGTTGCGCATTCGGGGGATATGATCTCGTGATGCAGGCCTATCAAACTGCCAAGAAGGAAAAGTATAAGTTCCTCAGCTACGGCGATGCCATGTTGATCATCTGATCTGGTCAAAACAGTTTAGCAGATTGTGAAAACCCGGGAGTTTGCCATCATCGTAGCCGGCGGTAAAGGGACCCGGATAAAAAGTGCTGTACCCAAACAGTTTTTGGAACTGGATGGCAAACCAGTATTGATGCACACCATTCAGGCTTTCCAGGATTATTCACCGGAAACCGGAATCGTTGTCGTTCTGCCAGCGGATGATCTGAAGTTATGGTCAGATTTATGCGCCAAACATCAGTTCAAAGCAAACATCAATGTGGTTACCGGTGGTGAATCACGCTTTCGGTCAGTAAAAAACGGATTGGAGCAAGTACCCGATGATTGCCTGGTGGCCATTCATGACGGCGTCAGGCCGTTGGTCAGCTCGGATATAATTGGAGCCTCTTACCGGCTCGCAGCCGTACACGGATCTGCTGTCGCAGCCGTGCGGTTAAAGGAATCGATCCGAATGACCGACCAGGACAACACCAAGGCCATGGACCGTTCGCGGTTCAGGTTGATCCAAACCCCGCAGACCTTTAATGCTGGCATGATCAAAAAGGCATACCTGGTAAAAGAGCAACCAAGCATGACCGATGATGCCAGCGTAGCCGAATATTCCGGGCATATTATCTCTTTGTTTGAAGGCAGTTACGAAAACCTCAAAATAACAACGCCTGAGGACCTTGTGGTCGCCCAGGCGTTGTTTACTTCACGAAGGAAAGGTTAAAACCTTTCAATAATTAATATTCGTCTTCGTTGAAAAAGAAGTCTTCTTTGGTCGGATAGTCGGGCCAGATCTCTTCAATATTTTCGAATGGTTGACCATCGTCTTCCAGTTCCTGCAGATTCTCCACCACTTCGAGGGGAGCACCGGTCCTGATAGCGTAATCGATCAATTCTTCCTTGGTTGCCGGCCACGGCGCATCTTCCAAATAGGAAGCAAGTTCAAGTGTCCAGTACATAGTGGTTGGCCTTTAATTTTTCGCAAAAATAGGATTAAAAACACCTTTGTCAAGTATCAAAAAAACGTTGAAAAAACCCTTATTCGGATAACCCCATGAACAAAGGGCAACGGTTTGGTGTTATTGGGGTGAGAGTCCTAACTTAAAGATTCATATTTGCCGAAAGTTTTAATCATGGCTGACGAAAAGATCATATTCTCAATGGCGGGGGTCAATAAAATTTACCCTCCAAACAAACAAGTCCTCAAAAACATCTACCTCTCCTTTTTCTACGGAGCCAAAATCGGGGTACTTGGTTTAAATGGTTCAGGAAAATCATCACTGCTGCGCATTATTGCGGGTATCGATAAGGAATACCAGGGCGAAGTGGTTTCGGATCTGGGTTATTCCGTCGGATTGTTGGAACAGGAACCTGAGCTGGATAAAACCAAAACCGTTCGAGAGATTGTCGAAGAAGGCGTAAAAGAAATTTCAGACCTGCTCAAGGAGTTCGAGGCCATCAATGAAAAATTTGCTGATCCCGCCGTTATGGAAGACCCGGATGGGATGGAAAAGTTGATTGCCAAACAGGGTGAAATACAGGAAAAACTGGATGCCTGTGGCGCATGGGAACTTGATCACAAACTTGAGCGTGCCATGGATGCGCTACGGTGCCCTCCGCCCGATTCTAAAGTCGAACATCTTTCCGGAGGAGAAAAACGCAGGGTCGCTTTGTGCAGATTGCTCCTTAAAGAACCGGACGTATTGCTGCTTGACGAGCCAACCAACCACCTCGATGCAGAATCCGTGCACTGGCTGGAAGAGCATTTACGTCAATATAAAGGAACCATCATCGCCGTTACGCACGACCGTTACTTTCTGGATAATGTAGCGGGATGGATCCTTGAACTGGACAGAGGTGAGGGTATTCCTTGGAAAGGGAACTATTCTTCCTGGCTGGATCAGAAGCAAAAACGTTTGGCGCAAGAGGAGAAGACAGAATCTAAACGACAAAAGGCACTTGAGCGGGAGCTGGAGTGGGTTCGGATGAATCCGAAAGGCAGACAGGCAAAAGGAAAAGCACGTTTGAGTAACTATGAAAAGCTCCTCGGTCAGGAAACTAAGGAGAAGGAAGAAAAGCTCGAACTATTTATTCCACCCGGTCCACGTCTTGGAAACAAGGTTATTGAGGCACATGGCGTTTCTAAAGGTTTTGGTGAAACCCTATTGTATGAAAACCTGACCTTCTCTCTTCCTCCTGCAGGTATCGTGGGAATAATCGGACCAAACGGCGCCGGTAAAACCACCTTATTTAAAATGATCACCGGCAAGGAGAAGCCCAACAATGGAACATTTGAAATCGGTGAGACCGTCAAAATTGCCTACGTAGACCAGGAGCATGACGACCTAAAACCTGAACAAAGCGTTTGGGAGGCCATCACGGGTGGAAATGAATTGATTGAAATCGGTGGGAAACAATTAAACTCAAGAGCCTACGTCAGTAAGTTCAACTTCAGCGGAACCGATCAACAAAAAAAGGTAAAGGAATTATCTGGCGGAATGCGCAACCGGGCCCATCTCGCCATCGCACTCAAGCAGGGTGGAAATCTTTTGCTGCTCGATGAACCCACCAACGATTTGGATGTTAACACCCTTCGTGCTTTAGAGGAGGCGTTGGAAAACTTTGGTGGTTGTGCGGTAATCATTTCACACGATCGTTGGTTCTTAGACAGAGTATGTACACACATCCTTGCCTTTGAAGGCGATTCTCAGGTTTTCTGGTTCGAAGGCACGTTCAGTGAATACGAAGAAAACAAGAGAAAAAGACTTGGAGACGAATTACCAAAACGCATCCGATATAAGAAGCTTGTGAAATAACCGCCATGAGGGGATTTTATACCATCCTCCTGTTGATCTGCTCAAATGCCTTTATGACGTTTGCGTGGTACGGGCATCTTAAATTCAAGGAAATGGAGTGGTCCAAGAATCTTGGACTAACGGCCGCCATTCTGATTAGCTGGGGCATTGCGCTCTTTGAGTATGCCTTACAGGTGCCGGCAAACCGCATCGGTTATCGTGAACATGGCGGACCCTTCACACTGGTCGAGCTCAAGGTGATTCAGGAGGTTATTACCCTTACAGTGTTTGTACTGTTCTCTACTGTGTTTTTTAAAAATGAGACCCTAAGGCTTAACCATTTGATTGGTTTTGTATTTCTAATTCTGGCAGTATTTTTCATTTTCAAAAAATAGATCCATTCATTTCACCCAAAGGACTGTGACCAGGCATTTATATCTTGTTCGACATGCCAAATCATCCTGGGACAACCCTGATTGGAGAGATGTGGAAAGACCGCTGAATGAAAGGGGTAAAAAGGATGCGCCAAAAATGGCCAGGAGAATTAAGGAGAGGGAAATTACACCCAGCCTGATGCTGTCCAGTTATGCAAAGCGTGCGATAAAGACATGTAAAATTTTTGCCGAAGTATTGAATTGCCCAAAGACCATAATTGAAGTGGAGGAGCGACTTTACCATGCCGATTCCGAAACAATCTTGAAGGTAATTCAGGAAAAAGGAGGAAAAGCAGATCATCTATTCCTGTTCGGACACAATCCAGGGCTTACCAGCTTGGCCAATAAACTTACCGGTGAAAACATTTTGAATGTGCCCACATGCGGCGTGGTGGCCATAGCCTTCAAGCTGAAAGACTGGGATTTAATCCGGTTTGGAGCAGGGAAACTCAAATTTTTTGATTTTCCGAAGCGCCTGATTCGGAAGGATTAAAAAAGATAACCAATTTGCCTCGGTATGAGGAAGTACCTTTTGGTGGTAGCCATGTTTGGATTGATTATGGCCTGTGCTTCACAAAAGCCCCATGGAAAAATAGATCCCAGGAAAAAAATTCCTTGTCCGCAAAAAGACTGCTGACCCTTGAAAAAAATAATCATAGCCATCGACGGTAACTCAGGGTGCGGTAAAAGCACCACCGCGAAAGAGGTTGCGCGAAGGTTGGGTTATGCATACGTCGATTCCGGGGCCATGTACAGGTCGGTGGCACTTTATTTTCTGGATCATGGCATTGATCACCTTAATTCAGAACAAGTCAACACTGCTCTTGAAAAAATTGATATCGGGTTTCAGGTAGGGACCAATGGTCGATCAGAAACCTTCCTTAACGGAAAAAATGTAGAAGGATCGATCCGTGATATGAGGGTTTCCGACCATGTGAGTAAGGTAAGCACCGTGCCAGCCATTAGGCGGGCGATGGTTGCCTTACAGAGGAAGATGGGTTCGGACCGTGGAATTGTTATGGATGGCCGGGATATCGGAACGGTGGTCTACCCCGATGCAGAGTTGAAAATTTTTCTGACCGCCAGTCTGGAAGTAAGGGCAAAACGCAGGCAGGCAGAGCTGGCGGCCAGTGGCAAGGACGTCGTGCTCGGGGACATCGAATCGAACCTGAGTGACCGGGACCACGCCGATTCCACCAGGGCTGAAAGTCCCCTGAAAAAAGCCGAAGGCGCAGTGGAAATCGACACCTCAGATATCACAATTGAGCAGCAGGTATCACAGGTGGTGGGACTCGCGAATAAAATCATTGCGAGCGCCTGATGATCAGTGGGTTCCAGTTACCCCAAAAAGGTTCAAGATCCTTTTGATAAAGCTATTTATTGCTAATTTGCGCCCGCAAAAAATAGCCGTTTTTCATGGGCAAATTCGTAAGACTCAGCAAAGGTTTTGACATCAAATTAAAGGGCAAACCATCGGCTCAGGTTTTTGACCTGGAAATGCCAGACACGGTTTCGGTGAAGCCAACTGATTTTCAGGGCTTATACATGCCTAAAGTCCTGGTTAACCAGGGTGACACCGTACAGGCTGGCACTCCCCTTTTTCACGACAAACAGTTCACGGATATTTCATTCACCTCTCCAGTTAGCGGAGAAGTGGTTGAAGTTGTTCGTGGTGAAAAGAGAAAACTTTTGGAGATACGAATCCTTGCAGACCGTAAAACAGAACATAAGGCTTTTCGAAAAGTTTCTGTTTCTGATCTGTCCACGCTACCGGTAAGCGAGCTTCGCAGTCAAATGCTGGAGTCCGGAGTTTGGACCCAGCTCATTCAAAGACCTTTCGGAATTATTGCAGATCCGAATGTAAAACCAAAAGCCATTCACATTTCTGCTTTCGATTCATCTCCATGTGCACCAGATTATTCCATTTTATTCAAGGGACAAGATCATTTCTTTCAGGCAGGCGTTGATGTTTTGAAGCGTTTTACAGAAGGCACCATTCACATTAACACCATTTCAACACTTGAGATTTCTACCCTCTTCTCTCAGGTTAAGGGTGCACAAGTCAATAAATTTCACGGGAAACACCCAGCAGGATGTGTTGGCGTTCAGATTCATCACCTCGACGCCATCAACAAAGGCGAAATTGTATGGACGATCAATCCTGCAGGCGTCATTCAGATTGGTAAGCTTTTCCTGAATGGTGTCTATGATGCAACTAAAATTGTTGCCCTCACAGGACCAGAAGTTAAAAATCCACAGTACTACCGCACCGTACAGGGCGCATCGGTAAAAAAACTATTGGCTGGAAATCTAAATTCGGATCACTGCAGGGTTATTTCTGGTAATGTGCTCACTGGAACACAGATTGGCAAGGAAGGCCATCTGGGGTATTTCGATCATCAGGTTACCGTACTCACAGAGGGCGACTACTATGAATTCCTTGGTTGGATCCTCCCCACCGTTAATAAACTAAGTTTCTCAAGAGCGTTTGGTTTGTTATCGTTCCTGAATCCATCGAAAGAATACAAGCTCGATACCAATACCCATGGTGAAGAGAGATCATTTGTTCAGTCAGGAGTCTTTGAAAAGGTGACACCAATGGATATCTATCCGGTTCATCTGTTAAAAGCCATCATGGCAAATGATGTTGATGAGATGGAGGCGCTGGGTATTTATGAAGTGATCGAAGAGGACCTGGCGCTTTGCGAATTCGTTGACGTTTCCAAACATAACGTTCAGGAAATTCTCAGGGATGGACTTGAGATGATGAGAACCAGCTAATTCATAAAAAGATTTTCAACAGCAGAAGATTAAAAGAAGCAAATGAAATTCCTCAGAAATCAGCTTGATAAGGTTAAGCACAACTTTGAGAAGGGTGGTAAACTAGAAAAGTACTATTACGCCTACGAGGCTTTCGAAACTTTTCTATTCGCTCCCAACACCACCACCCATGGCAAGGGCGTGCATGTAAGAGATGCCATCGATTTAAAGCGCCTGATGATGACCGTGATTTTGGCCATGGTTCCATGTTTGCTTTTTGGAACCTGGAACATCGGTCACCAGCATTTTCTGGCTTTAGGTCAAACCGGCACATTCGGAGAAAAGATTTTACTCGGACTGGGTCAGGTTGTTCCTTTGATTATCGTTTCCTATGGTGTAGGTCTGGGCATTGAATTTGTGTTTGCCATCATGCGCAAGCACCCTGTAAACGAAGGCTACCTGGTAACCGGTATGCTTATTCCGTTGGTGATGCCTCCAGACATTCCACTTTGGCAGGTTGCAGTTGCCACAGCCTTCGCCGTTGTCATCGGAAAGGAAGCTTTTGGAGGCACCGGCATGAATGTGGTGAACATTGCCCTCACCGCGCGCGCATTCCTCTACTTTGCATATCCTTCACAGATCTCCGGAGAAGTGTGGACGCTGTTGGGTGAAGGCGTAAAAACCGTACAAGGTTATTCAGGCGCAACGCCACTCGCCGTAGCAGCAGCCTCCACTGGCAATGTCATGAATGATTTCGCTCAGTTTGGTAGCGGTTGGGCAGAGGGTATCTACAGCCTTAACAACCTTTTCCTTGGTATTCGACCTGGTTCCGTTGGGGAGACGTCAACTCTGATGTGCCTCGTTGGCGCAGCCATTCTGATTATCACCGGAGTAGGAAGCGGAAGAATTATTGTAAGCGTTTTCGCAGGTGCCTACGCCATGGGGTTGTTGTTAAATGTTATTGGCGGAAATCCTTTTATGGAAATGCCGGCACATTATCATCTAGTTATCGGCGGACTCGCTTTTGGTGCGGTATTTATGGCAACCGATCCGGTCACGGCCACCCATACCGGTACAGGCAAATGGATTTATGGATTTTTAATTGGGGTATTCACAGTATTGATCAGGGTTTTCAATCCGGCCTATCCGGAGGGCATCATGCTTGCCATTCTCCTGATGAATGTCTTTGCTCCGCTGATCGATTATTTTGTTCTTAATGCCAACAAAAACAGAAGATTAAAACGTGCGACAGTCTAACAACTACATCATCCTATACGCCGCTGTGCTCACCGTAGCGTGTGCACTAACACTGGCGTTCGCTTCCATCAGTTTAAAAGATAAACAGGAAGCCAACATAGCAAGGGAGAAGAAAATGAACATTCTTTCCACGGTCATCACCCTGGAAGAGAATGCAAATGTTGAAGCCATCTATGCCAAGCGGATCAAAGCCTACGTTATTGATTTCAATGGAAACATTAAGGACGGGGTAGAAGCTGAAAAAATCAACATAGCTGAAGAGTATAAGAAGAAGGCGGAAGAAAGAAGCCTCCCGGTTTTTGAAGTGAGGTCTGAAAGCAATCCCGAGCAGGTTGAATTCACTGTGTTGCCTGTTTATGGCTTTGGACTTTGGAACAACATCTGGGGATTCGTTGCCCTGAAGTCTGATTTCAGCACTGTTCAGGGTGTGAAATTTCAGCATGCCGGCGAAACGCCAGGACTTGGTGCTCGAATTGAATCCGGAGAAATTCAGGATCGTTACAAGGGCAAGACCATTTTTGAATCAGGCGCACTTGCTCCAATTGTTATGAAAAAAGGTGAAGGCATGGACTACAGCAATCAACCACATGAGGTTGATGGTATGTCCGGTGCTACCCTCACCGCCAAAGGTGTAAACAACATGCTTCAGGATTATCTGAAGTGTTATGAAAAGTACCTTACCAAAAATCAAACCACCGCTTTAAATCAGTAAACATATGAGCACTGCTGTTCAGGAGGTCGTTCAGGAGAAAAAAAGTGAACCTTTATTCTCCAAGAAAAACAAGAAACTATTGTCAAACCCATTGGATATTGACAATCCAATTACCGTACAGGTGCTTGGCATTTGTTCCGCTTTGGCCATCACAAGCCAGGTGAAGCCTGCCATTGTTATGTCACTCGGTCTGACGTTTGTAACTGCTTTCTCCAACCTGTTCATTTCCATGTTGAGAAACACGATTCCGTCAAGAATCAGGATTATTGTTCAGTTGGCAATTGTTTCGGTTTGGGTGATTATGGTAGACCAGCTGCTTAAGGCCTATGTATACGACATGGCTAAATTGATGTCAGTTTATGTTGGTCTGATCATTACCAATTGTATTGTAATGGGGCGCCTTGAGGCCTTTGCCATGGGTAACAAACCTTGGCCCTCCTTTTTAGACGGTATCGGAAATGGACTTGGTTACGGAGTCATTCTGATCTCCATGGCATTTGTACGAGAGTTGTTTGGAGGCGGAACCTTGTTCAAGGGACTTCCATTTGAATGGCAGGTATTTAAATCCATGGGAATCGCTTATCAGGGCAATGGTTTACTGCTGTTACCGGCGGGCGCTTGTATCCTTCTGGGAATTATCATTTGGATCCAACGATCCATTAACGGTTATCGTGAATCACATTAAGCTTTAGCGCAAATGGAAAATCTGATCAACATTGGTATTCGGTCGATCTTTATCGACAACATGATTTTTGCCTACTTCCTGGGAATGTGTTCATTTCTGGCCATTTCTAAAAAGGTAAGCACTTCTTTCGGATTAGGACTTGCAGTAGTTTTCGTCCTCAGTGTAACAGTTCCAATTAACTGGCTTATTCAGAATTATGTTCTGAACGCAGGTGCACTGGCGTGGCTTGGGGATGATTTTGCTTCTGTAGACCTTAATTTTTTACAATTTATTGTATTCATTTCCGTGATTGCAGCCTTCGTGCAGCTTACTGAAATGGCAGTTGAAAAATTATCACCTGCATTGTATGGAACGCTGGGCATCTTTCTTCCATTGATCGCTGTGAACTGTTCTGTCTTAGGAGCAGCACTTTTTATGGTCGGCCGTCCCTATAATTTAACAGAAGCAACTGTGTTTGGCTTTGGCTCTGGAATTGGGTGGCTGCTGGCGATAGTTGCGTTAGCCGGCGTTCGGGAAAAGATGAAGTATTCTAATGTTCCCGCCCCGCTCAGAGGCTTAGGCATCACCTTTATTCTCGTTGGACTAATGTCATTGGGTTTCCTGAGCTTCCTTGGTTTCTCCATGTGATTGAAAAAGACTTTCACATAAGCCCCTCCCGCAGGGGCTTTTTTATTTACTTTAGTTCCGACTCAACAACGCTATGCTTAGAACACTCCTTCGCTACTTTTTCAGCGGCACCTTATTTATTGTACCGCTGGTCGCTACCATTTATTTTATCTGGGTTTCATTTGAATGGTTGGATAATCTAATTGACCTCCCCTATCCAGGCCTTGGGGTCCTGATCATTTTGGCAGCCATCACGGCGTTCGGATACCTCACTTCTGGATTTGCTTTAAAAACCCTAGTGGATTGGTTTGATGCACTCGTCAATAAAATTCCTTTGGTGAAAATCATTTATTCTTCCGTTAAGGATTTGATTGGGGCTTTCGTTGGTGACAAAAAGAAATTTGATAAGCCTGTGCTCGTCAGGATGAGCACAGGTAGCCATTTGTGCAGAATAGGTTTTGTGGTTCAGTCCGATCTCAAGGACCTTGGCTTAAACGATATGGTAGCCGTTTATATCCCGCAGTCGTATGCAGTCGCCGGTGACCACTATCTGATCTCCCGCGAAAACATAACGCCGTTGAGCATATCCGGTCCGGCAGCCATGAAATTCATCGTTTCAGGTGGCGTTTCCGGTCTAAGAGAAAATTCCTGAAATGACAGACCCAGGTTCGTCTCGAATTCCTTGCTTTGCCATCCGTGTACCTGAACTGTCACTCTTTTTTCAGCTTTAAATACGGTACACTAGGTCCGGAAAATATTTTTTCAGAGGCCAAAAGGCTTGGCATCCGTAAAATAGCCCTCACCGACATCAACAGCACTGCCGGAGTAGTAGAAATGCTGCGGATCTGTGCAACGCATCGGCAGGATCCAGAGGATCCATACGACCTACAGATAGCCGCTGGTGTTGAGTTCCGAAACGATGACCGCCTTCAATACATTGCTGTTGCTAAAAATGAAGATGGTTTCGAGGAAATCAACCGATTTCTATCCAAGTACGATTCCATAAAAAAGCCCTTTCCGGATAGAGCGCCGTATTTCAAACAAGTTGTAATCATCTATCCGATCGGTCGGCACCAACCCGGATCATTAAAGGATAATGAATACATCGGCATCAAATCAAAAGAAGTTTCCAAATGGAAATTTCAAATTGAAACACTAAAAGGAACTGATCCGGATTATGCACTTGACCGGTTTGTTGCATGGCAACCGGTGACTTTTATTTCGCCGGAGGACCTGAGGATTCACCGGTTGCTCCGGGCAATTGAGCACAATACGTTAATCACCAAATTAAATCCCGGCAGTTGCGCCTCGAAGGATGAGATTTTCTATCATGAACCGGAGCTTAAACACCTATTTGAACCTGCACCAGAGTTGATTAATCGAGCCGAAACTTTGATCCGTCAATGCAGCCTCGACCTGGAGCTTGGAAAAAATAAAAACAAGGCTACCATTCTCGAAAATCCGGAACAGGATTGGCAATTTCTGGTGCAACAGGCCACCGAAGGATTCAACCGAAAATATCCAGATGCCGAAAAGGAAATACGAGAAAGGTTTTCAAGAGAGCTCAGCATCATCCGTGAAAAAGATTTTGTAGCCTACTATCTGATTACCTACGACATGGTTCGCTACGCCAAGTCCATGAACTTTGATTTCATCGGCCGAGGAAGCGGTGCCAACAGTATGGTGGCCTTTTGTCTGAACATCACCAATGTTGATCCTGTAGAACTTGATCTTTACTTTGAGCGATTTCTGAATCCAGAACGAAGCTCCCCACCTGATTTTGACCTTGACTTTGCCTGGGATCAGCGGGATCACATATACCAATATTTACTGAATCGCTACGGACAAGATCATGTGTGCCTGCTTGGTACCCATACAACACTTCAGGAAAGGTCAGTGATTCGCGAATTGGGAAAGGTATTTGGACTGCCGAAAGAAGAAATAGATCAGCTGGCCGATGATCCGGAAACGTTCGGACACCGCGATTCGATTGCTGAAGAAATTTGTCGGCACGCCTCACGTTTGAAAGATTTCCCCGTAAACATTTCAATCCATGCGGGCGGGGTGCTGATTTCAGAAAAGCCAATTTATCGCTATTCAGCCTTAACCGTTCCACCAAAAGGCTTTCCAGTTTCCCACCTTGAAATGCACAATGCCGAGGATGTTGGGCTCTATAAATTTGATGTTTTAAGTCAGCGAGGATTAGGGCACTTAAGAGAAACCGTAAGGTTGGTGGAGGAAAACCAGGGAGTGAAGGTCAACATCAACCGCTTTAATGATTTTAAGGAGGATGAAGCTGTTCGCGATTTGTTACGGAGGGGAAAAACCATCGGATGTTTTTACGTTGAATCGCCAGCGATGAGGATGTTGCTTAAAAAATTATCGTGTGAAGATTATCGAACGCTGGTAGCAGCAAGTTCCATCATACGGCCGGGTGTTGCACGATCCGGTATGATGCGGGCCTATATCGAACGATTCCATTTGTCTCAAGAAGGTAAACCATGGCCTTCGGTGCACCCATTGATGAACGAAATTCTTTCAGAGACCTATGGTGTCATGGTTTACCAGGAGGATGTGATTAGGGTAGCACATTTATTTGCAGGACTGTCACTGGCAGAAGCCGATATCCTGCGTCGCGGGATGTCTGGCAAATTCAGATCCAGGAGAGAATTTGAAAGAATTCGGGAGCGCTTTTTCAACAATTGCAAGATCAGGGGATACGAGCAGGAAATAACAGATCGGATCTGGTACGAAATAGAAAGCTTTTCAGGATATAGTTTCGCAAAAGGACATTCAGCAAGCTATGCTGTAGAAAGCTATCAAAGTCTTTTCCTGAAAGCACACTATCCCCTGGAATTCATGGTCGGTGTAATCAATAATTTTGGCGGATTCTATCGGACTGAATTTTATTTCCATGAAGCGCGGATGGCAGGGGCGGAAATCGAAGCACCATGCATCAACCAAGGAAAATATCTTACCTCCATCAGTAATAAAACAATTTTCACCGGGTTTATCCATTTGACCAGTCTTGAAAACCAATTAGCTCAATCCATAGAACGAGAAAGGGATTTGAATGGATTGTACAGAAATCTGGGTGATTTCCTGAACAGAATTCCAGCGTCATTGGAACAAATCCGGATTTTAATCAGAGCAGGTGCATTCAGATACACAGGTAAAACAAAGCAGCAATTGCTTTGGGAGGCCTTCGCTGCAACCAGTGACCGTAAAGCAAAAAGAGCCGTAGGTACTGCGGAATTATTCATTGACTCAAGGGAGGAAATCTCCCTTCCGGCCTTAGAGCGAAACGAACTGGAGGATGTGTTTGATGAAATTGAACTCCTGGGGTTTCCCCTGAAGGATCCATTTGCCTTGTTAGCGGGTGAACGACGGTCGAACCACCTGGCAGATGATTTAAAAACAATGATTGGACGGCGGGTAACCCTAATCGGTTATCTGGTGACCACAAAAAATACCTATACAGCCACCAGAAAATCCATGTATTTCGGAACCTTCATCGATGCAGATGGCAATTTTTTTGATACGGTCCACTTCCCTGAATCAGCAGCACGGAATCCATTTCGGGGAAGAGGATTCTACCAGGTAGCAGGGAAAGTAAGTGAGGAATTTGGTGTATTGACCATCGAAGTTTCAACCATGAAAAAATTGCCGATTAAAAACATTAGAGAAAATCCATTTCACCGTACCGAAAAGTTTCCAAAACCTTAATTCCGCTGATTACCACTGAGATCAGCGCAAAGTGTAACTTAAGGAGCAAATGCTGTTAACCGATGCCATAGTTCTAGCCGCAGGGTCTTCCTCAAGACTAGGGCAACCAAAACAACTCGTTAAACACAACGGCGTTGGTCTACTGGAAGGTGTTATTTCAACCATCCAATCTACCGATTTGGTCAGAGAGATTCTGGTTGTGCTGGGTGCTCATCAGGAAACCATTCAGCCTATGATTAAGGATGCCAGGGTGCGCATTGTGGTTAATTCGGATTGGCAAAATGGCATGGGGACTTCACTGAAAAAGGGAATGGCGTCTTTGACAAGAACACCTATGGCCGATAAGGTTTTAATTACTGTATGTGATATGCCCGGTGTAAACAAAACACTTTTGCAGGAATTGATTATAAAGCATCAAAGGGGAAGAATTTCCGCATCGGAATATCCCGACGGTCGAATGGGTACCCCTGCTGTTTTTTGTGATTCGTATATTAAAATGCTAAGCGAAATACCAGCACAGGAAGGCGCCAGGAAATTTTTACAAGACCACCAACAACTTACTGATTGTATTCCATTTGATCTTGGGTATTGGGACATTGATACACCTGAAGATCTTGCGACGCTAATGCCCTAATAAAAAGTTGATCACGGCGTTCAGCACGTGCATTCATTACGGTAAATTGCATCCTTAAGCAATAGACATTGTACGCCCCGTCCTTTAATTATAGATCGTTCCTGATTGTTCTGGTCGTCCTTTCGTTTTTAGGTTCTATAAATCATTTAAAAAGTCAGGAGGTAAAATCCCTCGGAATGGTTCGATTTTCTGAGGGTGGTGGCGTTGGAGTTAAAAATCAAGCAGGTGAAATAGTCATTCCTCCATTCTATGGTAAACTTGGCTGGACAGATGGTTCTTTCTTTTTCAAAGGCACAGTAACAGGTTATTATCTAAAAGATCGATGGGGATTGATCGCATTATACGGAAAAAAAATAACCGAACCATTGTACAATTCCCTCAGCACTTCAGGGAATTATATTGTGGCCACCAAATCGATCAGTGCGATTGCTGAAAAATCCGGATGCCTCGATGCGGGTGGTAAAGAATTGATCTCCTTTGTTTATGACCGGATTTGGATCCATGGGTCATATGGTATTGTGATGAATAAAGTTGGGGCCGTCTACAAATTCGGTTTGGTTACTGTAAAAAATAAAGAACTTATTCCTTGCACCTGGAAAAATATTCGTCCGGTGGCATCGGGTGTTTTTTTAATTGAGAACAATCAAGGTAAATCAGCGCTGTATGACGCCTCGATTGGCAAGATGAATGAATTTCGATTGGACAGTATTTCAGGTTTTACGGGCTCTTACGCGCGGGTGTACAGCGATGGCTATCAAGGATTAATATCCTCGGAGGGAAAAGTTGTGCTGCCCCCCGTTTATCGAAAAGTAACCTTTGATCGTTTTGGTTTCGTAAAGGGTGAAAAGTTTAATCAATGGAAAATCATCTCCCCTTCTAACCGGGAGATTCGGACGTTTGATGCGGATTACGTTGAGCCTTTCGGTAAGGGGCTGTGGAAGTTGGGAAGAGGGCCGCTGGCGCAGGTTGTAAATGATGACATGGAACCAGTATGGAAAATCGTGGTGAATGCCATTGGTTCGGAAAAAGACGGCTTATTGGTGGTGTCCTCAGGTGGTAAAAAGGGAATGGTAAACCCTGCCGGAAAGTGGGTTATACCAGCGCTGTACGACAGCCTGGTTTATTTTGGTCCATGGGCCGCCGTTTCGGAGCGCAGTGGAGGTTCTGAACATTGGTTTCTGATTAATCCCTTTACAGGCTTTAAATCAGAGAAGTCCTATCACATGATCCTTTCAGCATTCGGTGGATTTCTGGTCAGTAAAAATCAGCTGCAAGGCTGGCTGGATAACAATGGTGAGGAGCGGCTGGCGTTAATATTTGATTCGGTTCGAGTCATACGTGCGAATCAGGCCTCGGTAACCTTTATGGGTCGACAAGGCATCATCTCCACCAAAATGCAATGGACTTTATTACCTGGGGGTGCAGCGGTTGAACCCGTTAACGAATCCCGGTATCTGGTAAAAGAATCCAATTTGAATATGCTCAAAAGCTATTCAGGGGATTTGATTTGGTTTAGTGAGAACAGAACATCTGTGAAGGAAAATCACTTAGAGGAGATGCTTCCAAATGGCACCATTCGAAAGGTGACTTTCAATGGAACCTTTGACGCAATAGCGGATTTAATTTTACCACAGAAAATGGACTATGAACCATACTTTGAGGCAACGGAAGGATTGAAAGGTTTTTATTCCGATGGTAAGTTCGGATTTCGTGATGAAAAAGGGAGAATTATTATACCCAACCGATACGACAGCATTGCTGTTTTTAGCGAGGGACTTGCGGCAGTAAAACTTTTAGGAAAATGGGGATTTGTGAATAACCAGGATAAATTAGTCGTGCAACCAATTTTTGCTCATCCTGCATTATTTAAAAACGGAGTAGCTGTGGTGGTTTTCAACGGGAAATCCGGCATCATAAATAAAAATGGTGAATGGAATCTTAACCCAGCGTTCGATGCCTTAACATCAACCGGGGACGGAAAATATTTCTTAACCCATAAAGGTGATCACGTCGGATTGGCAGACCGTGGCGGTAAAGTATTGCTGGAGACAAGATTTGAGTCGGTGATACCTGCAGGAAAGGATCAGGTTATCGTGAAGGACAATCGCTGGGGGGTTTTCACTTCAACTGGACTTTCAGTAATACCGATAAATTACAGCTCGATTACCTACCTCCAGGGTACAGGAAACTACCTTTGCCTTATTGAATCGGGGGAATTAGATTAATCCGTCAAGGGCGAAGAGGGAAGCTTACAAACATCCTCCAAAAATAGCTGCTTATCATACCAGAAGTTTCGAGAATAAGCTTTCCGATGACTCCAATTTTTTGACTCCAACAATTGACCAAGCCATGCATGATGGTGCTTTGGAGTCAAGGATTTTACAAAATGTTCGTCATCGGTAATGATCAGGTGCTCCTCCCCTCCTGCGTTGGTCACCAACAAGTCAGCAAAAGGCAAACCAGAGCTACCGATTGCCGCGGGAATATTTTCAGCCGCTAAAATGGCATCAGAAAGATACCATCCCACATTTCGTTTCTTAACATCTGGTTTCTTAAGTACTCTCTTGCCAGCAACGCAGTCCTCAACATACTTCAGCCATTCAGCAAAAAGCTTCGGACCCTTATTCCTGGTTGAACCCGTATCCAGTTGTCCGGATTCAAGCGACGAAACCACAACGATTTTTTCTCGCGCCCTTGTAATGGCCACATTCAGACGATTTTCTCCACCATCCAAATTCAAACTACCGAATTGCATAGACACCTTACCCTTACCCGTCGGAGCATAACCGATGGAAAAGAAAATAATATCACGCTCATCGCCTTGGATATTTTCAATATTCTTAACCATCAGACCGACTGGCCAGGACATCGCCCGTTGTGCTAATTCAGCTTCAATACAATCCACAATGGCCTCCTGTTGCTGGTAATTAAAAGTCACGACCCCAATTTCCTTTTGGGCTGAGCCCACCATAGTCTCACACACCATTTTGGCAACAGCCCTCGCCTCGGTCAGATTAATATTATCCTTCCACTCACCATCCACCTTAATCAACTCAAAAGCTGATTCACCGGACTTTAAAAGGAGACGGTCAGGGACCATGACCAATCGATTTCCATAAAAATTCCTGTTCGAAAAGCCAATAAGCTCCGGCAATCGACTTCTATAATGACCGGATAAATAAATGGTCCTGAACCAACGTCTTGATAATTCAAGCAAGGACTCCGCTACAAGATCATTTTTAATCGCTTTATTTTCTTTTAGCTCATCTATCTCATCATCACCTAACCGAATCCGATACAAATCAGAAGGACGCAGTTGCATAGAATCACCCGCAATCACAGCAAGTTTACCCCTCGACAAAGCAGGGATGGCACGTTCCGTAAAGCATTGTGATGCTTCATCAAAAATTACCAGATCGAAAATTTCACCCAAAGGAAACATGGCAGAAACCGATTCAGGTGAAGCAAGCCAACACGGCATAACCTTAAAAATTTCAGATTGAAATTCTCCTATGGTCTTGCGTAGGGGCCATATCTTTTTCCTTTTACTAACCTGATGCAATAAGTCGCGGTACGAAACCAGGTTGTTTAACCGATTGAATTCAAGATTATCCAACATTCGCTCCGTTGCACGCAGCAAAGCGATTTCCTTGCTCAAATCGGATTTGGTTTTAAGTACGGTACGGAGCTCTGTCTCCAATTGTTCAACAACGCCTGAAGTCACGATCCTTAATTCCGGTGTTCTGGATTCCAAATGTTCTATCCAGGCCAAATAAAGACTATTGTCAAATAGTCGCTGTAAAGATAATTCATTCAGTTGGGTAGTGGATGAAAGCAAGCGGTCCAATATGGATCTGAAGTGGTCTGGAAGGTCAGCAACGATTTTGTCCAGCGCACACATTCTATCAAAATGCCGCTCCAGATAAAAGTCAGCCTCGGCACCTCTGGTAGGATCATTATGAAATTGATCGAGTTGATTTTCAGTAAAATAAACCAACCAATTTTTCCGATCGCGCTGAAATTTTATAGACTGTTCGGCAACAGCCTTCAACACTGCCTGGAACTGATTAAAATCCAAGGTTGCAGGGGACAAAAAAGTCTCCAATCCACGGATTTCAAGAATCCTTGAACGAATAGACATGGCCTTTCGTGTCAAATCGAACCATTGGTCGAAAGCTTCAGCAGTAAATTCAGAGGGGATGCGACTTGTCCATTCCTGCTCATGCAGTTTACTGATCAAATGCTCCAGATTAAGACGATGATCAAGCATACCTTCCAGCGTCACCATGCCCTCCTTTCCACTAAGCCCATGCGCCACCAAAGCCCGCTTAACCAAAAATTTCTCTTTTGAAAACAACTCCCAGCGCACCCAGCTGAAAATACCAGATCGTGCCTTCATGGCATGATGGAGTGCTTGTTGTACTACCCCAAGTTGACCTGAAGGGATATGGGTAGCAATACCCGGATTTTGAAAGCAGCCATTAATAAGCCGCCTCAGGTTAGACCACCAAAGTTCATTGGGCTCCTCCGTCCGGACCTCAAACATTCTTTGCAGAAATGAATACGATTCAGCATCGATTCCATTAATAAGCGACTGAATATTCTCTGCCTGATTGGCAAAAAGCTTCAACTGAAAATAATCGGCCGATAAACCTGAGGCCTGTAAAAGATTTGCGGCACGCTTGTCAATGGTTGAAGCAAAGCCTCCAATCATTTGGCGCATTTTAGCCAAATCAGAGATACCCAGGTGGCTAAAATCCAAACGGTCTGACCACAAATCACCATCGGAACGAAGGATTTGCAGATGCGTTGCCACTGCTACCAGCTTATTTCTGAAATCAGATACTTCGTCCATCCGAAGCCATTGTAGTTCCTGCCGGAGCGAGATGGATTCACCGTTTCGGTCAGATCCCAGATATAATTCCTTGATGCTCACACCGCATTGAGATTCATCTGTAAGGGCGTGGCGATAATGGTCAAGGGTCTCAACAATCTGATCAATACGGTGGCAAGCAGACAGAAATGCACGTTCGGCCCTGATCAAATCAGCACTGGTACTTTTTTGACGATAATCTTCTAGTTTGGTGATCTGCTGAGCAATCCGATCGTACAACACTGCCCGGTCATTACGAAAATCACTGACCATCCCAACAAAATTTTCTAATCCCGAATCCTGCATTCGCTTCCAAACAACTTCTAAGGCTGCTCGTTTCTGACTCACCACCAGCACATTTTTCTTATTGGCAATGGCATCAGAAATAAGGTTGCAAATCAGTTGTGATTTTCCACTGCCTGGCGGGCCTTCCACGACTACAGATTGTTGCTGCTTTACAGCCCTAACAACCTGTTCTTGATATTGGTCCACAGGAAAAACAAGATTCAAGCGACTTTCGCCGACGGCGCTTCCCAGATGAATTTCATTTCCATCGCCTTGATTTCCGGAAAGAGACTCGAAGAAGTTGGAAACATCACCGTCACCTGACTGACTAATTAATTCTTTGTAATCAGGCTCCAGATATGAATCCGACTGAGGGAAAATTCCCAGGACTGCCTCAGGCATTAATTTAATTTCACCAGCCTTATGCTCTTTCTCAAATTCTTTTCGTTTCCAGTCTTGGAATGATTGAAGATGATCGGAAAAATTAGCTTGATTAAAATTGATGTTAAGGGTCGACCGTTGAATCAACTCATAGAGGAAATTTCGAAACGATAACAAATCACGCTCTGGCTCATCAAAATCTTCCTCAAACAGATTCGTTGCCAAATCAGATTGCTGGTGGTGCGCGTAAGCATACACCAATGATTTGTTGATGTACACGCCTGCCCCATCCCTCGATTGCAGCACCCAATGTCCACCTTCAGCGGTTAGCTGAACGGGAAACAGCAAAAAAGGACTTCGTACAGGCGTCAGGTTATTAAACAATCCTTGTGCAAACATCCAGGCCACATGAAGATCCCTTGAACCAGACTCTTCAAAAATGACGTCTGCCAATCGACCGAGTCTTTTTAGCTGCAGACTGATTTTATTCGAGGCCTCACGCCTCGGGTCAATTATGGGACAAATTTTTACCGGCTTTCCTAACAACAAAGCCTCAATAATGGATAACGCTGGCTTGCCTTCCAGTTGACTTAATTCAATAAGATCGATGTGCTTCTGCTTTGAGATAGATGGTAAAAAAACCATCCTGTTTGCCGACGAAACATTGGTCAGCCGTTGAAGTAACCTTTGGAAAAACGCCTTAGACAAAACTTGATAAATAACCAGTACAAGGTAGGAAATTGATGCAGTTTATGATAGTGTACAGGTTGTGAATTGGTTTGGGGTTGCCGGATTTTAGTTTAGAACGAGCCAGGACCAAATTTTTAGGTTAGCCCCTTCAAGATTTATAATTATTTCCTACTCACGGTACTGAATATCCTCCCATACCATGATAATTTTGGGAACAACTCTGCTCAATGACAGCTCCCAAGCTGAATAGATGATAAAATTCAAACTAAAAATAATCATTGCACTGGTGGTGGTAGTCGCCCTGGTGGTCGCGGGTGCAGGATTCAGACCAGACCGATTCTTTGAAATCGCCCGAAGCATGCAATTGTTTGCAGATGTTTTCCGTGGCGTCAATGAAATGTACGTTGAGGAGCTCAATCCAAATACATTGCTTAAAACCGGGGCGGATGAAATGCTGGATGGACTGGATCCTTACACGAACTTTTTCCCGGAGGATTTTGTGGAGGATATGCGCACCCTGAATACCGGACAATACGGTGGCATAGGTGCAGAAACTAAAAGGATTGACAACCGAACATTTATTACCAGACTTTTAGAAAATGGACCAGCGGTTCGAAGTGGAATGGTGGTTGGTGACGAAGTGATGAGCATCGATGGCATTATGCTTTCAACACTTACCGTCGAAGAAGCCAATAAACTGGTCAGAGGGCAAACCGGTACAGCCGTAACCTTAATTTATAAACACACCGAATCCGGGACATCCAATAAGATCATAGAAAAAAGCGCAACACTGAAGAGAGAAAAGATTCAGATACCCGTGGTGCCCTTTTCAGGAATGCTGGACAATAAAATTGGATATACCTCACTGAGCGAATTCAATCAGGAAGCTGCTTCGGAATTAAAAAAATCAATTGACCGTCTAAAAAAAGAGGGAGCCACCGCTCTTATTCTTGATCTACGTGGTAATCCTGGCGGATTACTTCAGGAGGCAGTTTCCATATGCGGATTTTTTATTCCTACAGGCAAATTGGTGGTTACCACTAAAGGTAAGACACCGGAAAGCAATAGCTTCTATACCACTAGGTCTGCGCCCATCGACGAACAAATTCCATTGGTTGTATTAATTGACAGAGGAAGTGCATCCGCCAGTGAGATAGTTTCAGGTACGCTTCAGGATTACGACCGGGCGGTGGTGGTTGGCGAAAGATCATTCGGGAAAGGATTGGTTCAAACCAGAAGGGCTTTAACGTATAATAGTGTGGCCATGATTACCACGGCAAAATATTATACCCCATCAGGGCGATGCATTCAAGTGGTTGATTACAGCAATCGAAGAGAGGATGGCAGCGTTGGAAAAATAGCAGATTCTCTGAGAAAGGCATTCAAAACGACCGGAGGCCGAACCGTATTTGACGGAGGCGGCATTGAACCAGACGTATTGGTGGAGCGGGCAATAAACGCGGAACTTGAAAAAGAGATTCGCGATAAAAATTATTTCTTCGAGTTCGCCAACAAGTATTATTACAACAATCCCCAGGCGATGGAATACGGAAAACCAGTGGGCAATCTTGTCTATCCTGAATTCGTAAAATGGATGGGCGGAAAAAAATTAGACTATAAAAATGACCTGGAAAAGAAATTTGAAGAAACACGCCTAATCTCGACCGAAGAGGATTTGGCCTCCGGCATTAAAAGTTCCCTGGATGGAGTAGCTCAGAAAATCAGTGCGCTCAAAAAAAGAGCGCTGGATTTGAATCGACCCCAACTTGAACCCATCTTGGCCAGAGAGCTTCATTACCGTTATTTTCCCGGGAAACCCATTCACCCGGCGGGGATAGCATCTGATGAAACCCTTGCCAGGGCTATTTCCGTCCTAAGCGAGCAGGAGTCATACCGTAAGATTTTGGGCGTGAAGTGATTACAATCAGACCAACCAAGACACCAGTCACCCCTTAAATATGGCTTATTGGCACCCTATTCATCACTTTTTAGCCATAAAACCCATCTTTTAATGAAGTAGTTTCAACCCGATGGTTATAGTTCGCCCTCTTTACCTACCTTTGAGGCCTTAATTTATTTCTTTAATTAATTATTGTTTTATGAACATCTATGTAGCGAACATTCCCTGGAAAGCAACAGAGGAACAACTGAGGGACCTCTTTAGCCAGTACGGTGAAGTCAGTTCCGCAAAAATCATTATGGACAAAGTAACTCAGCGTAGCCGTGGATTCGGTTTCGTTGAAATGTCTGATGATGCGGCCGGAAGACAGGCTATCGCCAGTCTGAATGGCAATGACTTCCTCGGAAAGAATCTCGTTGTAAACGAGGCTCGCCCCAGAGAAGATCGCCCTGCAGGCGGCGGATTCCGCAGTGGAGGCGGATTCAGGAGAAGTAGCTTCAACCGCGAAGATTAATTCCAGGTTAGAATATTGACATCTCTAATGTCAGGCCAACGCCTGACATTTTTTTTGCTCCTACCCCTTCCTTTTCGGAACACCCCGAACCGCAACCGCAGACCATGGATCTTCTGGCCAGGAGTGCTTGGGGTATCGTGCGCGAAGCTCTTTTCTGACTTCATGGTAGGCATTAGACCAAAAACTTTTCAAATCACCAGTGACCTGCACAGGTTTAAATCCTGGTGATAACAAATATATTTTAATTGGAATGGTGCCTTGATTAATTCTCGGTGTTTCTGTCCATCCAAAAACTTCCTGGAGTCTTACATGCAGCTCAGGGGTATCCCCATTTGTCATATACCTGATGGCGATTCGACTTCCGCTCGGTACTTCCAATTTTTCAGGTGCAAGCGTATCGAGACGGCCTTGCAATTCAAACGGTAACATCGACCTAAATATCTCGTTCCAATCCAATCGCTCCAAAGCAGCCCTACTGTAAACGTTTAAAAGAAAAGGCAAGAGCCAATGTTCCAGCGTGCTGAGCAAATCAGATTCTAACACGGAGGGCCACGCCTCATTGGTCCGCCAATTTTTTAATGAACCGATTCTGGAGAGAAGTTGTTCTGCTGTGTTTAACGCACCAGCCCATGATAATCCATTCTCCCTGATTTTTTGGATAATTAGCGATTGTGCCTCTTCAGCCTTCGACACACCAACGGTTCGTTCAGAAACGATAAGCGAGCCTATTAATTTTTGCTCAGCTTGTTTTATTTGTTGACCCGAATCATCCCAAACTAAAACCTGATGATGATGTACCATCTCAGGAAATTTATCAGGATCAAATGAACAAGCCAGAAAAATTCGACCCTGGGATTGACCGGCATCAGCGGAAGGAACTACAATCCACCCTGAATTAATTAAGGGATCGTTTTTATCCAACATCAAAGTTCTACCATTGCCCAACCGATAACGCTCATTATGTCTACCCATTTGCCGCGCAATTCGATCGGGATAGGCCAAAGCCATAAGCTGACCAATGGTATGGTCTTGAATTTCGCTTGTATCCGTTCTGTCAGACCATCCAAGCATTTTTTGCCACAGGGCTGAAAGTTTAGTAATGCGCGTAAGTAAATGATGATCTGATCCGACCTTATCCCCAACTCGAAATTTCCTTAACAGGGCCAAACGAAGAGACAAATCTGTTCCGGAATTTTTAGGCAATGGATCTTTTTCCTCCAGAAGTGCAGCCAAGTCACACGCCATAGCGCGTAAATGGACTGGAGCAGCCAATAGCATTTTGGACAATCTAGGATGAAGGGGCAATTCCGACATACGCCTGCCCATAGCCGTGATCTGCCTATTTTCTACTGCACCAAGCATTGAAAGCAGATCAAATGCCTGCTCTACATGACCTGAAGGAGGGGCGTCCGGCCATTCCAATTTGAATGGATCACCAATTCCCCAGGATAGAATCTCCAATAAAACAGAGGACAAATCCGCTTCAAGAATTTCAGGCTTCCGGGTTGTTATCAGGTTAGCATTTTGATGGACTGCCCACAAACGGTAACAGACACCAGGACCAATTCGACCAGCTCTACCTGCACGCTGGGTGGCAGAATCAGCGGTAACAGGAATGGTCACGAGTCGTGTAAGACCACTGCCTGGATCGAGCTTCGGTACTCTTGAAAACCCACCATCGACCACAGTTGAAATTCCCTCAATGGTTAAGGAGGTCTCTGCTATGGAAGTTGAAAGAATTATTTTTCGTTTACCTGAACGATCGGGAAGCAAAACCCGCTGCTGCTCCTGAAAGGGTAAATCACCATACAATTTCAAAACTTCAGTATCTAAGGACTCTGCAAGCAGTAAATCATAACACTTATTGATTTCAGCGGTGCCAGGGAGAAAAACCAGAAGGTCACCGTTTGTTTCCTGGAGAGCCTTTAGCGTCAGGCTCGCCACCTGAACGGAGAGTAGCTTTTGTTGTTCTAAAGGGCGGTAGCGAAATTCAATTGGAAACACTTTACCCTCACATCGAACCATTGGTGCTTTCAAAAACCTGGAGAGATTCTCATCATCCAAAGTAGCCGACATGACCAAGATTTTTAAATCAGGCCGAAAGATCCTGATTGACTCAAGCGTGAGGACCAACGATAAGTCGGCTTGAAGGCTTCTCTCATGAAATTCGTCGAATATAACCAGACCCACTTCTTGCAGGGATGGATCTTGTTGGAGCATTCTGACCAGGATACCCTCTGTCACCACCAAAATTTTAGTTTGAGATGATTGCCTGGACTCAAACCGAATTCGATAACCCACCGTTTGACCGAGTTCTTCCTCAAGCTGATCCGCAAGCCTGGCGGCTACTGAACGCGCCGCAAGCCTACGTGGCTCGAGGATAACAATCTTTTTATCGGCCAACCATGGCTCACGAAAAAGAAACAGTGGCAAAATGGTTGACTTCCCTGAACCCGGTGGAGATTTTAGTACGAGTGAGGAATTATGGAGGAGGCAATTCTGAATTTCCGGTAGCGCATCAAGCACCGGAAAGGATGATCTAGAAAATTTTTGCTCTTTCACCCCTTTCGGCTATCGGCTATTTTCATAGGCTTCATCCACTTCATCCGGCGTGTGGTTTGCGGCATCTACCGCCAATTGGTCGCAACGTTCATTCTGAGGATGGCCGGCGTGACCTTTAATCCACACAAATTGAGGATGGTGAACCTCATGAAGCTCGAGATAAATCCGCCAGAGATCTTCATTCTTTTTATCCTTAAAATTTTTCTTAAGCCATCCCCACACCCATTTCTGTTGCACTGCTTCTACCACGTATTTGGAATCAGAATAGATCGTTACAGGAAGACCGGGCTTTTTTATCGCTTTAAGTCCATCGATTACAGCAAGCAGTTCCATCCGATTGTTGGTGGTTAACCGAAAGCCTTTACTTAATTCTTTTCGATGCCCCTGATATTCCAAAATTACACCATACCCGCCGGGACCAGGATTTCCCAAGGCTGCACCATCGGTGAACATCCGGATCATGGAATGACTACGTTGGTTTTAAAGATTTTAACTGCAATCGAAAGTAGGATGACACCAAATACACGGCGTAGAACTGCGAATCCGGACTTTCCGATTTTTTTTTCCAGGATGGAGCTGAACCTTAGCACAACATAAACGATGAGAAGATTCAATATAATACCCGTTAAAATATTAACCTCCTCAAAAACAGCCCTGAGGGAGAGAATGGTGGTTAACGTTCCTGCACCAGCAATCAAGGGAAATGCCAATGGTACCACAGAACCTGTGCCTTTAGCATCAGGGTCATCTTTGATTAGAGTAATTCCAAGGATCATTTCCATGGCAATAATGAACATCACCATAGATCCGGCAACCGCAAAACTTCCAACATCCAATCCAAATAAATTTAAAATGGACTGTCCGAGGAACAAGAAGGCAACCATCAGGAATGCCGAAATAAGGGTTGCCCGCTCAGCATAAATTCGGCCATCCCTTTGCCTGATCAGGATGATGAACGGAATAGAACCCACAATATCAATTACAGAAAATAGAATTAGGGTTACAGAAAAAATCTCTTTAAAATCCATGATGAAAATTGACCACGAAATTACCATTCCGTGGCCAATTATTCATAAGTCATCAAGAAGAGCGGTAACCCATCTCATAAACAGATCGTGAATGAGGACCCAGGAACACCCTGGCATATATCCTAATGATGGCAAGACCGTTAACAATAAGGCTTAGTGCCGTGAAAACGGCAAGTAGAATCTGATCCTCATGGATATGACTGAAGAGCAAATCCTCACCAATAAAAGTCGGCGTAATCGGAAATCCAGCCACACCCAAACAACAAAGCAAAAAGCCTAATGCAAGTTTTGGATTCAGCCATGAATGACCATGAAATCGATCCAGATTGATACTCCCTTCAAGTCGCTTAAGTCTTAATAAAATAAACCAGCCAAAGAAACCGCAGATCAAAACACCGCTCAGATACAACGTAACCTCCTCCATACCAAAATGTTCATTGAAGGAGATGGCAAGCACCAGAAAACAATGATTCAGAACGGTAAGCAACCAAGCCAGTCTAGCATGCAATCTTTCCGTAAATGCCTTGAGGACAATAATCAAAGCGAGCAATGAAAACAGTTCTGGCAAATTTTCATGGATGGAGCCCGGCAACCATTGTTCCTCAGTCCTTAACAATAAACCGAAAACCAAAACAGGAAGAAGAATCAGAAGCGCGTTGGTAAAAGTCAAAAAGCTAAGCTTATTTCCAAGCTTTTTTAATGGATTCCAGAGATATCTGTAGAGCAAAGAATCCAGGTTCCATTCCTTTAGACACAAAACATAATAACTATACTCAAGTCTCCTTGGCCAGGAATCCTCGAGCGTTAAAGGTCTCAATTTAAAGTTGTAAAACTGTTCACGGATTAAATAGGTTACCACCGATGGGGAGACCAGCAATTGGTAGGTTCGCAGGAAGGCATTACCAGCAAAATGCAACAAGGCCAGGTATTTTAATCCAAGGGCAACTTCAATAAAAATGATTCCAATCTGAGCAATCGATGAATACGCGATTTGGCTCTTTATGGATGACTGCACCCTTGCAATTCCCGTCGTAGCAACAGCAGTAAAAAGTCCGATTAAGCCAATCAATATCCTAACGGAAACCTGATGCTCCCAAAATGGAAAGGTCCTCAACAACAAAAAAACACCAATATGTACCGATAGTGATCCGTAAAAAATTGCACTAGAAGGGGTTGGACCCTCCATAGCCCTTGGCAACCAGGAAGAGAATGGAAGTTGTGCTGATTTAGCCATGGCCGAAATCAAAATCATCAGCGACACAACAATACCGATCCAGGAATGCTCCTGAAGCTGATGGTGAACCAACTCATAATTGCTAAGCTTAAAGAATGTGGTATTCTCATGCCATAAATGGTGACTCATCCACATCGCAACAATCAAACCGACATCGGCAACCCGATAAATGGAGAAAACCTTAACGGCATTTTTTACAGGCAGGTAACGATCACGGTA
Source organism: Bacteroidota bacterium (assembly GCA_016866235.1). GTDB lineage: Bacteria > Bacteroidota > Bacteroidia > Cytophagales > Cyclobacteriaceae > ELB16-189. The sequence goes on along the minus strand of VGMW01000005.1, from coordinate 42,312 downwards.
AAATGCGATAAGCAGGAAGGAGGAAATGCCCAAAATTTCCCATCCAACAAACATGGTTTCCAGATTACCCGATAGAATTACAAGGGTGTAACCCAAATAGAAAAACAGAATGGTGTTGAAAAACCTTTTATATCCAGACTCCCGATGCAGATAAAACCGGCTATACATCGTAATCAGAAATGTCAACAACGTTCCGACCAGCATATAGACGGCTGAAATACCGTCGAAATAGAAGTCAACGAAATACTCATATCCCGGCGTAGAGAACAGAACAAAATCCCTGATGTCTATGGTTTGAAAACCCCGAAGACTCCAGGCTAGTATAAATCCAAGTAACGTGAACCATTGTACACCCAAGGCATAATAGGCCACACGAGAATTAAGTTTCTCATTGCTCGGAGGCAACAATAAGCTGATCAGAAAACCCAGAATCGGAATCAGAATCAAAAAATGAAGAAAAATATTGATGTTCATATGGCTTATGATTTAATGATATGAACAGGAATATTATCATCAGTTGAAAATAGCAATGAACCAATGTCATTGGTCTCTGGCGGCGCACCAGCACAGGGCGTGTAAGGCATGAACTGTCCATCACGGAAACGGAACAAATTTTTAGTTGTTGGTTGAACAACTGTAAGTAAAACCCATTCATTCTTAAACCATTCGTAGGTCTCTTCGTTTCGTTGAATGGCGGATAAAACCACCCCGGGTTCATGCTCAACAATAATCATTAACCTCAGCGGATCATGTACCTCAATCATCTGGCTGGGTAAACCTGGGCGTAAATCGCCATCAATTCCATTGGCTACCCCAAAAAGTCCCATGACATTATGCGGAAGCTTGGTGCCTGCTCCTAATTTCCGGTTATCGGTTCTGCTGAAAAAATATTCAAGATTAATGCCTCCGCAAACAGGCGCAGCCGCTTTCAGGATTCCAAAAAGGTATTTACCATCTGGGTCTATCTGATAGTCATACGAATTCATGAAGGAGCGACGATCGAGAAATAATCCATCGGTGAGCGAACGCCTACCCACGATACATAGCGCATTGGTAGCGTGATTCAGCTCAGGCCTAGGTTCAAATAGGGAAACGGATCGCACCAGAATCTGACTATGAATTTCAGTAAGAGAGTCGGAAGTATCAATTGACGCAAACCTTCTGGATCTTTCCCGCGCATTAAAATCCAGTGCCCTGGTAAATATCAACTCATTCTTTTTATGGACCCTTAATTGAACCTCATCCATCTCAGATTCATCAAAGAAAAGAAGTTCATCCCGTGTGGTATCATGCAGCCCACCAACAAAGCGAGTAGTACCAGGAATATCAATCCCTCGTTCCCGCAGGAGACTGCGTACTCCGGCATCATTGGCCATAGCACAAATCACCCTTGCATTAACAGACCCTGCCCTGCCCGAACATGCCCCACAGTCGTAAGCGGCGTAGTGTGGATTGTTCACACTACTGGCACCATGTCCAACGACATAGACCAATGGAGCAAAGTCGGACACCAGACCAATACTTTTCAATAAATTCTCAACCCTATCAGCCTGTTCTTTTTGCTGAAATCCAATTTGAAGTGCAGGATTTTCCCTGTCCTTATTTGGCGTTCCGTCGGGCCTTGGACGATGGTTAATGGTAAGCGTAGAGGCCTTATCCATATGCCTGAAGGAATAAGAAACTGCAGGACTCATCGATGGTCTTAAAACATTCAGAAAAAGTTTTACCGCAGACCAAAACCCGAGGGTTTGAGAAATGAGCCAACCTCTGAACAATCCATGTGTACTCTTCCTGAAATGTGGATCAGAAATCTGCCGAACCGTTGAATGCTCTTCTGCAATAACGTAGCCCGGGGTTACCGGTGCAGGGCAAAGTTTGGTAAGGAACTTTCCGTTTTCGGGTCGGAAGAAAAATTCAACCCCAAAAAATCCAGGCGTACCATAGGTCTGACAAGCCGGATCAAGATCTTCAAGGTATCGCCGGAGGGAACATTCTCTGTCGTCAATACAAAAGAGGGCCTGAAAACTTGGATGCCCGGAATACCGCTTCGCCGTTCGCAGGGTCGTTATACCCGCCAGAACCTGATCATGATAGGATCGCTCAAAGGCCTCCTGCCAAATTTTCAAGTAGCTCCAAAGATCAAACTTCTCGTAACCATCAAATAAAGATGGAACAGGTGACTGAATATTGCTCGAAACAGACGACCAACTGTCTCCCAGTTGTTGGTCAAGTACATCGATTTCAAGCAAACATTCGAAGAAAATGAGATCTGCCAAACGGATGGATCTTTTGTCCAGCAGTGTGGCGGGATTGTCTTCAACAACAGAAACAAAACCTGACCATCCTGGATGTGCAAATTGTTGATCGAATAGGTACTGCTCAAAATATTCCTCTTTCCCTACCAGGATTTTTAAAAGATCTTCCAAATGAGTTTCTGGATCCAGGAAAAGCCCCTTGCACCTCGCAGTACGAAAAATCGAGATGCGGCTTAATTTTTCGATCTCTCTAAGGGAGGACAAAAAATCAAGCGATGCTGTTGGAAGATTCCATACAGAAATACCCTGATCAAGGTAATTGCACAGCACCCTGAAGAGCAATGGCTGAACCTGAGCATCCAGGTCAATACGATAACACTTCTTCCAGGTGGCTCTTAAGAGGCCGATTCGCGGTAAAGGCATTTGACCCGGATCACTTCTAAGGAATTTTTCCTCCAGCGCATCAAGGTTAGCCTCCGGATGGTATTCAGAAATAACCTGACGAAGTGCCTGCCTTGAAATTTTATTGGATTGGAAGAGGTCACGGTATTCGGATAGCGTGAGCAAGGTGCGATACCCAAACATCAATGACGCCTTTTCAATTCCCTCAAAAAATCGGTCTTTTTGGAAGGAGTGAAGCGTATTGTGATGGATAAAATCCTTCAGCGATGCCTGAGCAGGCAGATAATGTTTGAGCTCTGCGATAACATGATCGAGAGCAAATGCAGCATTCATTAATCTGGCTTTTAAGTACTCAAAATGGCAACCAGATCCTCTGCAAATTTTTCGAGATACCTTAATTCAGAAATGGCCAATGCTTCCCTCCTCTTATAAAGCAGAATACGGTTGCGATGGCATTCCAAATGAACTTCCTCCCGATTTTCAAGAAAATCTCGGAGTTCAGAATTGAAGAATTTTCTAACGGCCAATTCATCCTGACCTCTTAGATAATATTTTTTAGAGAAACCTGGCTGATCGCCAAAGTCCACATCCTTACCAAAGGTCAATTCCGAAAACTTAGACCATAGGCTTTCTGGCTCCAAAGAAAAGTCTGGTACCTGAACATCGAGTTCAGTAAGCTCAAGTACCGTTACAACACCTTCCCTCTGCTCCTGCCGAACACCCTCGGTTAGCCCGATATCTGAAATTTCAATTCGTCCCCAATCACGATGGGCGGTCATAATATTTTCCTCAAACAACAATCGATTTCCAGTGGTTATCGGGAAGTCTTTGAATTTTTTAAGATCCCTCACACGTTGTGGATAAAAGGTAAATCCATGGTCCCCGGCAAAATCTCTCAATTCAACCTGCCGTGTATCCAAATTGATTTCAATTTTTCGCAATTGTTCTGGTGAAAACTTCCGAGCAGCAAGTGGATGAGAAGAACTTGCCTTAAATCGTTCGAAACCTATCATGGTAAGATTACCACCCTTATGCTCATAGTCATCCTCAAAGTGATGGAGGAGCTCCATAAAAGTATGATCCAACATGGTGGCACCAGTAAAATCGAGTACCACTTGCCTGTTTGCAGGTATGTTGTTAAAAGCCTTCTTGAATGATAAGATGTTGGTAAAAACTGCGGCTTGATTAATTTTTAACTTATACACGTCCCCTGAATCTTCCACCTCAAAATGCCCTTTAAACATACTGCTCAGTGGAACACCATTGATTAAATGGAAAACAAGTTTAGCAATGATACCCGCCCCTACTCCTACCAAAAGGTCAGTGGCAAGCGTAACCAAAATCGTAATAATGAAAATGGCCAGTTGCTCAGAACCTATTTTGTAAACCTTAAAAAATTCATTTGGACTGGCCAGCCGATAACCGACTGCAATCAAAAGTGCTGCTAAGGCTGTGTTGGGAATCATCTCAATAACCGGAATGAACAACAACATGGCCACCAGTAAAAACAGGCCATGAAAAAAATTGGCCCAGCGTGTCCTGCCCCCAAAGTTTACATTGGCTGAACTGCGCGCAACCTCAGAAATCATTGGAAGTCCACCCAACACTGATGAAACGGAATTACCAATACCAACAGCCACCAGATCTTTGTTAGGATCAGATGGTCGTTTCCATGGATCCAACCCATCAATGGCCTTGACGGTGAGTAAGGTCTCAATGGTGTTCACAAAAAGAAACATGACCACATATTTCCAAAACACAAATGACTCGATAAGATCGAACCTTACATTCAATCCGATTTGCCCCCAGAAGTCACCGATTTTAACCATATCAAATGCAGGTTCGGTATGCTTAAAATCCATCAACCATGCCATGGGTATGGTAAAGCCCAACACATACATGGGCGCAGGAATTCTTTTGATGAACGTATTTTTAACAAATGGCAAACCAAAAATGATGACCAGACTGATCACGCCCAGTACCGTTACCCGAGGATCTGCATGACGGATGGAGTCCGGTATGCGTTCGAATAAGGCTATGGGCTCCAAACCTTTAAGGGTTGCCGGATCAATACCCAGCAATACGTGAATCTGCTTTGAGAAAATGATCAGTCCGATGGCCGCCAACATACCGTGGACAGCAGAGTGCGGAAAAATCTCGCTGAAGGTTCCGAATTTCAGGAATCCAAATAGAATCTGGATACCTGCGGCTACCACAACGGCACCAAGCGCGAGCTGCCATCCCTCCTGTCCTCCACCCATTTCTGTAACAGCACCTGCACAAATGGTGATGAGTCCGGCAGCGGGACCTTTAATGGTGAGTCTCGAACCTGCAAAGAGTGTTACCAGCAATCCGCCGATCATAGCGGTGAGTACGCCCATGGCCGGAGGAAATTCACTGGCCTTTGCGATACCCAGGCTTAATGGTAAAGCAAGTAGAAAGACAAGGAAACCTGAGAGCGCATCGCTCCTCCAGTTTTGTTTTAGACCCTGAAAACCATCCAGGGGTATTTGAGAATAATTCATTTTGATTTGACTAGAGTGAAAACCTTTTAAATAATGGCTGCTTCAAATTGAATTCAGCCATTGATCGCTCTTCATTCGAAGAGCGGGTTTTCATGTCAAATCAACAGGGCATGTGTGCGTTTAAATACTTCCGGTTGCTGTATGCGGCACAGCATTGCCAGGCGATAAATTTTTTCCTGTACCCGGGTTTCCTCCTTGAAATAATTGATACTAAAATCGAATAGCTCCGAAAATATCAGTTCGGTCTTTTCTTTTGAATCATTATTTTCTTCTTCCGCAACTTCTGATTCTTCAAATAAAGCGGAAAAGATTAGCGGTGATTCTACACGGCTGGCAAGCCTATCGGATAAATCAAGTGTAGAATCTTCTGAGGAGACAAAAGTTACCACCTCCGTAACAAACGTCAGGAGGAAAAGGAGTGTGAAGACCCTGGCAACAATTTTTTTCATCAACGTACAAAATTGAAACAAAATTGACCGGACTCCAAAATTTTTATTTCAGCGGTTGGAAACATCCGATAAGCCTCAGGAAACAGGTTTATGAAGCACTTTTTTGACCTAAAAAATGGATTGCCATTGAATACCCTTCCAGACCAAAACCCATAATCATACCCTTACACTTGGAAGTAATCAGGCTGGTGTGCCGGTACTCTTCCCTAGCGTGAAGATTGCTTAAGTGAACCTCTACCACAGGCGTCTTAATAGCGCCTACAGCATCATGGATCGCAACTGAAGTATGGGTATACCCACCAGCGTTTAGTACTATTCCATCGAAGTCAAATCCAACCTCATGCAGTTTATTGATTATCTCACCTTCAACATTAGACTGATAATACCCAATCTCGTGTTCTGGAAATTGAACCTTTAATTTTTTAATGTAGCTCTCAAAAGATTCATTGCCATAAATACCCGGTTCACGCGTACCCAGCAGATTTAAATTAGGTCCATTGATAATTTGAATTTTCATAGTGCTGCCTTCAAATTTAAAAATCGTATATCGTAAAGGTCGATAGAAAAAACTAAATTGGCCATCTCAGTCAACCAATTTCCAAGCTTGAGCTGGCAAACTTATCTTAAGGGTTTTCGAAATTATTTAAAGCTGGAGCGATCGCTTTCGGAAAATTCAGTTTCAGCCTACCTGCGTGATGCTCAGAAGCTCCACCAATTTTTAGAGTCAGATAACAAAACTGTGGCACCAGGTTCGGTGACCACCAAAGACCTTCGCGCGTTTTTGGAGCACATCAACGAGGAAAACATGAGCACCTACAGTCAGGCCAGGATCGTCTCCGGGCTACGGGCATTTTTCAGATATCTTCTGGCTGAAGAATTCATTTCCAAGGATCCGACAGAACTGCTGGAGGGGCCACGAATCGGAAGAAAACTTCCTGATACGCTGGACTACCCTGAAATAGAAAAAATTCTTGAGGCCATCGACCTCTCCACACCGGAGGGAACGCGTAACAGAGCTATGATCGAAACTTTGTATAGCTCTGGTCTTCGGGTTTCAGAGTTGGTAGGATTAAAGATCCCCAACATTTATTTCGATATCGGATTTCTAAGGGTTATCGGAAAAGGCAACAAGGAGCGTCTCGTTCCAATAGGAAAAGAGGCGATGAAATTTTTAAAAATATATCTGGAACAGGTGCGGGTACACTTAAAGGTTCAACCCGATTCAACTTCCAACGTCTTTCTTAATCGTAGGGGTGGTAAAATTTCGAGGGTTCTTGTATTCCAAATTATTAAGGACCTGGTGGCTAGGGCGGGAATTCGTAAAACAGTTAGTCCACACACCTTCCGACACAGCTTTGCCACCCACCTTATTGAAGGTGGCGCAGACCTAAGGGCCGTACAAGAAATGTTGGGTCATGAAAGCATCACCACCACAGAAATTTATACGCACCTGGATCGGGATTATTTAAAACAAGTTATTCGGGAATTTCATCCACGAAGCTAACCTACCTCGGACGACCCAGCGGTTTTCTGTTTTGCGCATAGCGCACGGCCTCGTAGGCATTGATCACCCCACCGGTCGCACAAAGCTCTTCCATTGAGACCTGCTCGGCTGTTCCAGGCTTAACCACTTTGAGTCCGTTAAACCGTCGTGAAGATTGCAGCAATATATCCCGAATCTCAGCAGCTGAATACTCTGGAAAATAAGACATCAGCAGAGCCGCCACACCTGATGCAACCGGCGCCGCCATACTGGTGCCACTATTCTCTTTGTATCGGTTACCAGGAATGGATGAAAAAATGTTTACACCAGGAGAAAAAATATCCACCGCTCGCTTGCCATAATTGGAAAAATCAGCAGGCAGGCTTTCATTGACTTCAGAAGATGAGGCGCCAATTTCCAACCATCCAGGAACAGCACTTCCTGTCTTCAGTTTTTTTGAAGGGAAAGATGGATCCACATCAATATTGCGCGCATCATTTCCGGCTGCGTGAACAAACAATACGCCTTTTTTTGAAGCATAGGTTACCGCTTCATCCACGATGGATTTATCCGGTGAGAACTCTTTTCCAAAAGACATGTTGATAATCTGAGCGCCATTATTGGCGGCATATAGAATAGCATTGGCGATGTCTTTGTCACGCTCATCGCCATTTGGCACAGCGCGTAAAACCATTAGGCGAACATGATCTGCCACGCCATCTATGCCAATTCCATTGTTGCGTACCGCACCAATTATTCCTGCGACATGGGTGCCATGCTCCGCGTCAGGTCCCTTCACTGAATTGTTGCCGTAGAATCGCTCGCGTTTATCGCCGTAATTGTCACCCACCAGACTTCTTGGGTCAAACGACTTGTTCAGTCCGTAGTCCACCTGAACTCTGAAGTAATCAAAGCCCTCGCGCATGCCTTCAAACAATTCCTCAAAACTTGCACCAGGTTGTGTTCGAAGCATTCCGAGTACAACACTTTTTGAAAACAAAACATTGGGATTATTGGATTGTATGGTGGCAACATTGATTTCATCGATGGGTGAGTCGCCTAAAACCGATTTTAGGGTGTCCATAGCAAATCGCATCTGAGAATAAAACCTGCGGTAGATATCATACTGACTGCCATTCTCTGTGATTTTCTCTTCATACCGCTGCGATATTCTCTGATAATACCGGAAATCCTCCCGAAGTTTTTTTGGTATTTGCTTTTCTTCAAGTCCCGCATAAATTTTTTCCAGTCGCACCAACTCACGGGTTAGTTCCTGAGTGTCCTGATCAACGTCTCCTCCTGGTCCACCAATAAAACTCCAACCGTTAACGTCATCGATATATCCGTTTCCTTCATCGTCTTTACCATTGCCTGGTATTTCTCCAGGATTAACCCAAATCACCGGCTTGAGGTCTTCGTGTTCAATGTCCACACCAGAGTCGATGATGGCCACGACCACCTGACGGGCAGGCTTACCTGCCAACAGGCCATAGGCTCGCTGCAAATCAAGACCCATGATACTGTCCTGGTCAGGACTTTTAAGGTGCCAGTCAGATGGAACCTGTTGTGCGAAAACCGAAACCTGCAGAAATGCAATCAGCAGAAAACCAGAGAGAAAGGAGCGTTTAATTATTGACGTCGAAGACATATTGAATTGAGGATTCAAATTGATTGACGGACCGAGGCAAAGATGTACAATAATCCTTTGAGTTTAACCTTGTGTTTTATGCATTCATCCATTATTATGCATGATGCAACCTGATGAAAAACCGGGGTTAATCCGATCGCTTGGCCTCTTTGCCACCTTCATACTGGTGGTAAGTTCTGTCATTGGTTCCGGGGTCTACAAAAAAGTGGCACCGATGGCGGCGGAACTTGGTTCACCCCTACTGGTAATTTTCGCCTGGGTTGCAGCAGGACTCATTACATTATTTGGAGCGCTCAGTAATGCAGAGGTTGCCAGTATGATGGCCGGGGCAGGTGGAGAGTATGTTTATTTCAAGAGGATTTACAATCGGTTTTTTGCATTCCTGTTCGGGTGGTCCTGTTTTACTGTAATTCGCTCCTCTGCGCTTGCCTCCATTGCCTACGTATTTTCTCAGTCCTTTAATAACCTTGTTCCATTACCTGAATTACCGGATAGCATCGCTGCCATCAATCTGTTTGGGATTTTCACCCCTTTTGACAATTTCGGCGTCAAGGCGTTGACCATATTTCTGGTCGTTGCTTTAACCTTCTTCAATATACTCGGAGCCAAAACAGGTGAAGGTCTCAGTCGATATGTTTTAGTAGCGGTAACCATCAGCATAATTGCGATTATAGTTTTGGGGCTCACCATAGGAGGAGGTAGCGCAGCACACCTTACCACCACGGATAGTAGTCACTTCCCTGGAACATGGAACAGCCTCATTTTCTTGCAACATTTTTTCGCAGCGATGTTGGCCGCCTTCTGGGCTTTTGAAGGATGGAGTAGCATCGGTTATCTGGGTGCTGAAATCAAAAATGCCAACCGCAATCTTCCTTTGGCGCTTGTTGGTGGTGTACTGTTTATCATGGCCGTTTATACAGCCATTAATTTTACTTATCTCTATGTTTTGCCGGTTGATAAAATAATTGAAGCCCATCAAACACAAAACACCATCGCTGCCATCGCGGTAGTGCAAAGCTTCCTGGGCAATGGTGGTGCTATATTCATGTCCGTTTTAATTCTGTTTACAACTTTTGGGGCCACCAACAGTACCGTCATGCCTCCACCGAGGCTGTATTATGCCATGGCAAAGGATGGACTTTTTTTTAAACTGGCCTCCTATATTCATCCACGATACCATACACCCTCGAAAGCTTTATTGCTTCAGGCAGTATGGGCTTCCTTGCTGGTCCTTTCCGGAAGCTTTGATCAACTCACCGATATGCTGGTGTTTGCCTCTTTCATTTTTTATGCCGCAACAACACTCGGCGTTTTCATACTGCGTGTGAAGGAGCCGGAAGCACAGAGGCCCTATAAAGCCTGGGGCTACCCTGTTGTACCTGCACTATTTATTTTATTCTGTCTTGCGTTGGTGATCATTACCTTCACCACCAAGCCAAGGGAGGCACTTTTGGGGGTCGGATTGACCTTGACAGGTGTTCCTTTTTGGTATTTTTGGAGCCGAAAAAACAAAAACATTAACCCCGATTAAAATAGTTACTTGTTATGGAAAGGAAGGTCACCCTCAGGCGACTGTCGCGCTGGTCCTTAATATTGTTCTTCACCATTGCCGGCACCAATCACTTCATTACACCCGAATCCTACTATCCACTTATTCCAGACTATCTTCGCGAATGGGATAAGCTGATCAATGTTGTATCTGGATTGGCAGAAATCGGTTTTGCTGTCCTGCTGCTTCAAACACCTTTCAGAAAAGTAGCCGGGTGGGGATTGATTTTTCTATTGGTGGCGTTCATACCGAGCCACATTCATTTTATCCAAAAGGGCAATTTAACGCTCGGACCTTTTACCATAACACCAACCATTGCCTGGATCAGACTGATTTTGGTTCACCCGTTGCTTGTCCTATGGGTTTGGTGGACTGTTTTTACGGAAGAGCGTTCTAAATAATCTAAGCTCACTTTAAAAGCTGCCAGCATTTGTCACCGGCCAATGCCGCGAGCCCAAGAAATGTTGGATAGCCAATAAATAGCCAGAGGTAATCCAGGAGACGAAGTTCACTAAAAACACTTCCGCCTTCTGTTGACCATCGGGATAAAAAATCATACCAACCCACAATTCCTATTTTTTGTGTGAATACGTTGGCCCCAATGGCGGCAATCAAGATGATGAACCCGACAAAAAGCAGCTTGAGGAAAATGGTCATGGTAATTTTTTGAATCAAAGTTAGTCTTTAGCCCGTTGGGCTTTCAATGGTTTGAATTTAAAGGGTTAATTTGAGCAAATTGAATCCTGCCATGGAATCTGCTAAAAGAAGAAAAATCATCAAAGCAATTGCTTCTGCGCCTGTTTTATCAATTCTAAATCCAAACTCCTCCTTGAGCTTTATAAAAGATACAAGGCACAAGCAAATCGCGGTTCAGTTGTATACCATTCGGGAAGCGATTGCTGTTGATCCGATGAAATCCTTACAAAAACTATACGATATCGGCTTCCGACAAGTGGAAACTGCTTTTTGGCCCGAGGGTGTAAGCCTGCAGAGCGCTGCTGATTGGCTGAAGCAAACTGGCCTAAAGCCCATTTCCGCTCACATTGAAATTCCTCAAGGGGATTTTAAAAAAACTTTCATCGAAACCGCCAAGGCCTATGATTGCAGTACCCTTGTATGGCACGGTTGGCCCGAAGACAAGCGATACAATTCAGAAGAAGGCGTTTATGAATTGATCAGGGTATATAACGAGGCCTACAGATTTGCTCAATCAAATGGCCTGTCCTTCGGTCTTCATAACCATTGGTGGGAATTCAGAAACAAAACAGGCAAAACATTTCCTTTCGATTTGCTGCACCAGGAGCTGGAACCGGAAATATTTTTTGAATTGGATGTGTACTGGATAAAAGTTGCCGGAATGGACCCAGCCTCGATCATCAGACGCTATGGCAAGCGGGTAAAGCTGCTGCACATGAAAGACGGACCAGCCGTTTACCACGATTCACTGGCAACCGACAATCCTGACCCTATGACCGCATTGGGTAAAGGGAGTGTGGACATTCCTTCCATATTGAAAGCAGCAGAACAGGTGGAATTCCTGGTTATTGAAATGGATAAAACCGCTGGTGACGTATTTACAACCCTAAAAGAAAGTTTTGATTTTCTATCCAATCAACTCAAATAGTCTTTTAAAAACTCGCATTCAAATATGACACATTTCAAACCCTCCATTTTTCCATTCCAAGGACCCTTGGTCTGTTTATTCGTAATGCTTATTGGGTCAACCTCAATTCTCTTTGGTCAAAATAAAGAAACCTTCGCTGTCAAAGCAGATAGGATTATTACCGGTAACGGGCAACTCATTAATACCGGAACTATTATCATCCAAGGTGAAAGGATAACTGCCGCCGGCAAGACTGGTGAAATAAAAATTCCTACCGGAACAAAAATCATTGAGTTAAAAGGTCACACTTTAATGCCTGGCTTCATCGATGCCCACACCCATCTTGCCTCCATCGACAACGACGGTGGAGATTTAGCAGCATTAAAAGAAACACCTGCTCATGGCGCCATTTACGGAACTGTGAATGCCAAAAAAACGCTGGAGGCTGGATTCACCACCGTTAGAGAAGCCGGTTCACTCGGGTACGTTGATGTTGCACTGCGTGATGCGATCAACCGTGGACTTATTCCAGGTCCAAGGATTCATGCTTCCGGACCTGCATTGGGAACAACCGGCGGACATGCCGACGTCAATGGCTGGAGTCCATTCCTTGATTTACCAGGGACAGGTGCAATTGTAGATGGTGCTGATGGGGTAAGAAAACAAGTTCGGCTTAATGCCAAATTTGGTGCCGACCAGATAAAAATTGTGGCGACGGGAGGAATACTTTCGGTGGGTGATGCGGTAGGCGCTCCCCAAATGACCGTAGAGGAATTACAAGCCGCTGTTACGGAAGCTGCCAGATTGGGTCGCAAAGTAATGGCCCACGCGCATGCAGGCGCAGGATTGCTTCAAGCCGTTGAAGCCGGTGTGGCGTCAATTGATCATGGAAGCCTTGTTGATGATGAAGCCATTGAAGCGATGAAAAAACGAGGAACCTACCTGGTGCCTACGCTTATCATTTTGGAGGAGATCGTGCGTGACGGGGAGAAAAAAGGTGTACCCATTTACGCGCTTGAAAAAGCAAGGAAGATTGCCGCAGAGCGCCGGATCAGACTTAAAAAAGCTTTTCAGGAAGGTGTGTTGTTTGCATTAGGAACGGATGCCACCAGCGACATCCACGGCAGAAATGGAGAAGAATTTCAATATATGGTTGAAATTCTTGGGGCTACACCGATGCAGGCAATTACCATCGGAACCATGAATGCGGCCAAACTCCTTGGTGCAGATCATGACATCGGTAGCCTTGAGGTTGGAAAACTAGCAGACCTTGTTGCAGTGGAAGGCAACCCCCTTGAGAACATTCGACTGCTCGAAAAGCCAGCGATGGTTATTAAAGGCGGAAGTGTGGTTTTCAACCGTCAGAAATAAAAAAAGCCCGGGAATTAAAAACCCCGGGCTCTCTTTTATATACCAACAATTAATATTTCGCCGGCACGCCTTTTTTAGGCGTGGTCTTCGTCACAAAATCTCTGAGATGGTCGTTGGCCGTGGCCAGATCCTCCTCTCTTAGGTACATCATGTGACCACTGCGGTAACCTTCAAATCTGAAGCGATCCTTGAATTTACCGCTGGGATCCAATTGCCACATGGTGTATTTCGCTTCAAAGTAGGTAGTGGCTCCATCAAAATAACCACACTGAAACATCACGTTCAGGTAAGGATTCTGAGCCATTGCCTGACGAAGGTTTACACCTGTATTGTCGTTGTTGCGATCCCATGGATTTACCGGGCCAAACATGTTGTATTTGACATCGGTTTTGTATTTCAAAACTTCACGGAGATAGTAGTTGATGGCCGGTGTAAAGCTGTGGAGCCAGGAAGTAAGCTCTGAATTGTAATCCGGACGATCCCCTGCGTCTTTACGATCGATTCCCAGATATCGGGAATCGAGGCGACCAACTGTGTAGCCTCCACGATCGCGAAGCAGCTCTTTCCAAAAGTAGGCAGTAGGTACATCCAGGTTATGCTGAAGAATGACTTTAGACGAGATTCCGGAATACCAGGCCATTTTTTCAGCGACCTGATTTCTCCGAGCATTATCAACAAACCCTCCTTGAGCGATTACAGGAATTACCTCATTGATCGTGTATTTCTCTACTTCAGCCAGTACATCGGTAAGGTCACGCTTTTGAAGTTCTGCAGGAAGTGCTTTATGGTACCATGCCGCTGCGGTGAAATAAGGCAAGCGATTGGCTGCTTCAATCTGATCTCCGCGGTTGATGCCCAGCTCTGTTGGAGAAACCAATACGACGCCATTCAGGTACATCCACTGTGCATTTTGCAGCTCAAGGGCCAAGCCCGATACGCGGGTGGTTCCATAACTCTCCCCTATTAAATATTTAGGAGACTGCCAACGATTTTTTCTCGTCACAAAAGTATTCAGCCACTCGGCCAGATATTTGATGTCGGCATTCACGCCAAAAAATTCATCCCGTTTAGCATCCTTATCAAGGATTCTGCTGTAGCCGGTGTTAACCGGATCTATAAAAACAATATCAGCCACATCGAGTACGGAGTGAGGATTGTCTTTCACACCATAAGGTTGCACAGGATAGCCTTCAGAATCGATTTCCAGAATTTTAGGGCCGGTGTAGGCAACGTGCATCCATACCGATGCAGAGCCGGGGCCTCCGTTAAAGGACATAATCAGTGGTCTAGACGCCCTGTCAACCACATCGGTCCGTTCGTAATACGTATAAAACAGAGAAGCAATTACTTTCCCATCATTGCTCCAAACCGGTTGCGTTCCGGCAGTGGCTGTGTAGGGAATCCTCTTTCCCTTGATGGTTACAGCACCAGTAGAGGAAACGGTCGATTCGCCTTCCAAAATCCGCTGCGCACTGGCGGCATTGATCGTAAAAGCGATCAAAAAAAGTAGTAGTGAATGTTTCATGGTTTTGATTTGATAAGGGCTAAAGTATCCAAAATCACCGCTCCGAGGCAACACCTTTCATATAAATACAAAGCCTTATTTGAAGGCTCCTGGTCAGGGTAAATCCTTCACACAACGGAAACCTGTGTGGCTGTGACCCGAATCCATGCTGGAGCCCATCCTTCTTGAAACCCTGTAGCCACTGCAATAAGAGTCATTGCACAGAAAAGATCCTCCCCTGACAACACGCTCATCAACAGCATCAACAACTCTGGGTGAAGAGGGAGCATCTTCAACGATAGGACGACCATATCCCTCTGGCGTAAATACGGATGAAGTCCACTCCCAAACGTTCCCAGCCATATCGAAGCAACCTAATTTATTGGGTGGAAATGATTTTACCGGTGATGTTCCAGAGAAACCATCCTCAACCTTGTTTTCGTAAGGGAAAAAACCTTGCCAAAAGTTTGCTTTATCAATTGCTTCTGATGGAGACTCACTGCCCCAGGGATAAACAACATCAGAGGAACCCGATGAAGCCGCCCACTCCCACTCAGCCTCCGTAGGCAGCCTTTTTCCAGCCCACTTTGCATAGGCTTGAGCATCATACCATGACACATGAACGACAGGATGATTCATCCGATTGCTAATGTCTGAGCCAGGGCCTTCAGGATGCCTCCAGCTGGCTCCAATTTTCCATTGCCACCACTGTGAATAATCATTAAGGTTTACCGCCACGGTGGTTTTTTTAAAAACCAAGGATCCGGGAATCAGGACACTATCGGGGGGCTTGGGGGTATCTGGCGGCAATTGTTTCTTCAATTCGGCCCAATCGATATTTTGTTCCGCTGTTGTAACATATCCAGTTGCGCGCACAAATTCCATGAACTGAGCATTCGTAACCTCAGTCTTATCCATGAAAAAAGATTCAACAGTTTTTTCATGTTTAGGGTATTCTTCCCTTCCAGACTCAGCCGACCGGGCACCCATCAGAAAATTTCCTCCCTGAACAAACACCATTCCTTCAGGTGTATTGCCGCTTGTTTCGTCCCGATTATTTTGTCTGGAGCAAGAAACCCAGAATCCTATAGATAGGATCAGGAAAATGAAAAGGGGAAATCGAAGCACCAGATTTTGTTTCTGACCTTCCACCTAAACTAATTTTTTCGTTGTCTCTTCTTTACTTCCTCAAGTTTGGCGCGGTTGACACCATAAACCTTTCCCTTATCGGCATCATCCATAAATCGATCAACATATTGCTGACTCAGCGTCGCGTTGTCTTTGTATTGAGTCCGCAACGCCTCCAATTGCTTATGTAAATCTTCCCGTACTTTTTTATAACCAGGGTCATGGTAGACATTCTTCAATTCATTAGGATCTTTCTTACGGTCGATCAGCTCCCACTGATCTTCGACAAAATAATAGTGAATGAGTTTATAGTCTCTGGTGACGATGGCATAATGCCTGTTCACCATATGCTCTGCTGGATATTCGTAGTAGTGATAATAAACCGCATCCCGTTTCCATTTCTTGGTTTCGCCTATCAGAACAGGAACCATTGATTGACCCTGCATATCGGTCGGAGCATTGATTCCAGCTACCTCCAAAAAGGTTTGCGCAAAGTCCAGATTTTGTACAAGCTCATCCGAACGACTACCGGGTTTTACCTTACCGGGCCATGAAATTAAAAGTGGGGTTTTAAAGGACTCATCGTAAACAAACCGCTTATCAAACCATCCATGCTCCCCAAGATAAAATCCCTGGTCTGAGGTATAGACAATTATGGTATTGTCCATCAGGTTTTTAGACTCGAGGTGATCGAGCAGTCGGCCGACATTTTCATCCAGTGCTTTAATGGTGCCCAGATAATCCTGCATATAGCGCTGATATTTCCACCTCATTTTATCCGCATCGGTCATTGTAGCGTAACGCTTTTCAAATTCATCATTTACATGCGCAAAGGATTTTTTGAATCGTGCAAGCTGATCAGGACTTAACCTACCGACTTCCGCATTGAACCTGAGCTTATCCGGTCCAATTTCAGGGATGGAAAGCCTGTCCAGCACCTCTGGAAAAATTTTATTATCACCAGACCACGACATATCGCGGAGGATATTCATCTCAGCCTCCGCAACCGGTGTTGACCTGCCTTTGTAGTCATCAAACAGCGTAGCAGGTTCCGGGAAGGAGCGTCGCGTAAACTCATCCATATGACGTTCAGCCATCATCCACGACCGATGTGGCGCCTTATGAAGGTACATGAGTAAAAAAGGTTGATCAGCTTTTCGCTCCTTATCCAGCCAATCGATGGTCATATCGGTGATGAGGTCTGTGACGTAACCTTCTACCCGAATGTTGCCTTCATTTTTAGTAATGAAGTCAGGATTGTAGTATGAACCTTGACCTGGTAAAATTTTAAACTGATCAAATCCCTTTGGATTGTTTCCAAAATGGAGCTTGCCAAACATGGCCGTTTGGTACCCTGCTTTTTGAAACAACTGAGGGAAGGTTACATTGGTGGTATCGAAATTGAAATGGTTATCAATTTTTCCGTTTAGATGTGAATGTTTACCCGTTAAAATGGTAGCACGAGAAGGCGCACAAATTGAGTTGGTTACGCTTGCCTGGGTAAACAACATACCGGCTTTGGCGATGCGGTCGATGTTCGGCGTTTTGATCAATTGACTTCCATAGGCGGAGATTGCCTGGTAGGCGTGGTCATCGGCCATGATAAAAATGATGTTGGGACGATTGGACTTTAAGCCCTGACCAAACAATGGTTCTCCGCCAAAAGTTTGAAGTAAGACGATTATCAGTACAAAAAATCTGTTCCGAGCGGACATTAATCTGTTTACGTTTCGGTTGAAATGCAGTTTGAATTTGAAATAAAACCTTAAGGATTCCAACCCCAGCGATAAAATTTGAATCCTGGTTTAGAGTTTTTAGCCATTTTCTTTACCTTTAGTAGAGTCAGTTGAATAAAGATTTATTATGAAAAAACCATCCAGACGCGAATTCATTAAATCAGGTTCCTTGGGTTCGCTTGCACTCATGGGTAGCCTTACAGCTTCAGCCAACACGGTTGCTCCTCGAAAGTTTTCACCCGCTCCAAACAAGCGTGACCGGATGCTTGAGCTGCTCGATCCAAACTCAAAATCCAATTACATACCAGCAGGTTTTTTCATGCACTTCAATAAAAAAGGTGATGAAGCAGTTCGAGCCCATTTGAATTATTTCCGGGCGACCGATATGGATTTTGTTAAAGTACAGTTCGATGGAATGAGTATGCCACGGAATGAGCAAATAAAGGAAGCAAAAGACTGGTATAGGATGCCGATTTTACCAGAGTCGTGGTTTGAACCAATCATCTACATCATCCGAAACCTGGTCCGTGAGCTAAAGTCCGAGGCCATGATTGTTCAAACCATTTTCTCGCCTTATCAAATGGCCAAAGAGGCAGTACCCTGGGATATGCTGGTGGAACATGTTAAGCAGGATCCAGAGGCCGTGTGCCGCGGGATGGAAAATGTGGCGCTGTCTATAGCGAGGTTTATGCGTGCAGCGGCAAAAGCTGGTGTCGACGGATTCTACACTTGCTCCCAGGGAGGAGAGACCAATAGAATTCCTGACTTTGCCTTGTTCAACCGAACCATTAAAAATTATGATATGATGTTGTATAAGGAAGCCTCTGAGCTTGCTTCCTGCAACATCATGCACTTATGCGATTATGACGGTGACTATGTAGGATTTGCTGACCGCTTTCGTGATTATCCAGGCCATGTGGTGAGTGTCCCACTTAAAGCGGACAACCAACCATTAACGCTTAAAGCCGCATCGGAACTTTTTAAACGCCCAATCCTCGGTGGACTTGACCGAAAGGGAGCCATTGCCACAGGGACAGTAGAAGAAGTAAAAAAGGCGACCACCAAATTATTGGAAAATGCACCTGAGAAACTTTTTTTAAGTGCAAACTGCACGGTAGCACCTACTACCCCGATTGAAAACCTGAAGACGGCAATTCAACTTGCACACCAATTCAGACAAGGTTAAATCGGGTAGCTAGAATCAATCTGACCAAAAGCGTTTTCCTTCGAACCAAGCACTGCCGTCTATAACTTTTTATTGAAAAATTATTCTGATAGAATTAGAAGAATAGTTCCTTTTTAGGGCATTTGATCAATTTTTTTGATGGAGGGAAAAGTCGTTACCCTTCATTTTCGATGACCATCAAAATCTGATCAACCGGCACAATGAATTGCTTTAAATTGATTACCGACGACTAAAACGCATGATCACGGTTCCATTCAGAAAATCATTTTTA
Organism: Bacteroidota bacterium; assembly: GCA_016866235.1. GTDB lineage: Bacteria > Bacteroidota > Bacteroidia > Cytophagales > Cyclobacteriaceae > ELB16-189. Next base: position 23,202 of record VGMW01000005.1, on the reverse strand, counting down.
AAAAATGCAGTCGGTCTAATCTTACTATTGGCCTTTTATACTCTTTGCGGACAAGGGAATGCTTTGGAGGCATATCAAATAGCGCTCGGCCCCCAAACACACCTAAACAATGGCAGCAGCTTTAAACCCAGCTATGTTTCCCGGACAGAACATCCATTCTTTTTAGATCCACAATTCACCAAGGGGTCGGTTACCTACGACAAGGTTTTCTATAATAATGCCAAACTACTCTTCAATCTTTCGACCAACGAGTTACTTCTCAAGGATTCCGTTTCTGGAAAAACAATGCGACTGATTGAGGATAATATTTCTAATTTTTCTATACACAATCATACCTTTTTAAAAGTCCAATCCATCCCTGACCTGGAGAATGGATTTTATGACATTTTGATTGAAGGACCATGCAGCATTTTAATCCGGCGTGACAAAAGTCTTCAATACATCAAACGTGACGGCCGAATTAAAAATATCTATCAAACCAGGAATAGGATTTTTTTACGCATCAATGATATGGTCGTACCCGTCACCTCAAAAGCATCCTTATTGGAAAGCTTTGGAAGCAATATGGTCGGCGTAAAGAATGGGTTAAAAAATGTCCAGGTTAAATTTTCAGGCGATAAGGAAAAATATTGCGTGGAGGCAGCACGAATCTTTAATGAACTGATTTCCAGATGAAGGGACTTTTGATTTGGACCTTCGCACTCCTTGCCATCCTTAAACTGCAAGGACAAACCCAGGAGAAATTATTCTCCGGTGATTTCAAAGGCTTCAATTTTGATCGGTTCGTTTCTAAAATTGAATCAGAGAGCAATCATAAATTTTACTACGATAACCGTTGGACGGACACGCTTGAAATAAATTTTATTGCTGACCATTTACCCCTCTCCAACATCCTTGAAAAGATTCTGAAAGGGACTTCGCTACACTTCGCCATCGACCTGCAACAACGAATCTACATTACCCATGAAAGGGAAATGATGACTACCCTACCTGAGGATTTCTTTGCTGAGCGGGTCGCAAACTCAGCCATTGAATCTGGATTTGACTTATCGGATTACGAAAACGAACAAGGTAAAATCCGAACCGCAGAGCAAAAGGTTTATACCATCGGCTCAAGATCAGCGGGCACTCAGGGCAATGCAACCATTGCAGGCTATGTTACCAATCAGGCCAACGGAGAGCCTGTTACTGGCGCATCCGTTTATATTGAAAAACCCCTCATAGGTACAACCACAGACCAATTTGGATTTTTCTCGCTGACCATCGCCAAGGGAAAACAAAAACTTAAAATCCAAAGCCTGGACATGCGACCCACCTACCGAGATATTTTACTTTTTGAAGATGGGAAATTAAACATCGAGGTGGCACCCGTTTTCCGGTAATGGAAGAGGTGTTGCGTGAATATGTCTACGGCATCAGGCTACGAAAGAGGGATGGAAAGTTTTCTTTCCAGATGCACGACATAGCAGAAGGGGTTTTAATGGAAAAAGAGCCCCTGGTATTGATAGACGGTGTGCCTTTTTTCGAAACGGAAAAAATTATGGGGATAAGCCCGTTAAAGATCAAAAGCATTGATCTGGTAAGTAGGACTTACTTTTTAAACGGATCAGAATTTTCAGGTATAGCCAGCTTTAGAACCTATAAAGGAGACATGGGTGGAGCCGTGCTGAACAAAAATATTCACGTCTCAGAATCTGAAGGAATATTACCCAAAAAGGAATTTCAGATTAAAAACCCATCGATTATACCCAATCGAATTCCCGATCAGCGCACAATTTTATTATGGAATCCTGAACATAAAACAGCTTCAAAAGGAAAAGCCACATTTGAATTTTTTACTTCGGACCTGGATGGCCATTACCTGATCGAAGCGAGGGGCTTTAATCCAAACGGAGTTGAGTTTTTTGGCCGACAGGTTTTTAGGGTGAAGTAAATTTCATTGTTTCGAACATTTTCACCGGTGGTTTAGAGCCAAGGTCATCTTAACCAACTAAGATTCCAGGGAGATTACCTTTTTAAATTGGTCAGTCAGGCCCCCGACTTCAAACCTTCCACTCAGATTTTTAAAGGTAAAATTGGACTTCAGCCATAACTTCGTTTCCTTGAAACTCCTTTAAAGCCCTTTGCCCCTTTTCATGGACCTGTTATTCCAAAAAATAAAAACGCTTGCTTACCTGTTTTTACTGCTGACCGTCGGTGATTCCGTTGCACAACTAGCGCCTCCGCTGAGGTATTACAACGTGCAGGAGTACAAGGCTTCAGGACAAAATTGGAAAATAACCCACAATCATCAGGGCACAGTATTTTTTGCCAACAACGACGGAATTTTAGTTGCTGAGTCCAACCATTGGCAATTGCTGCCATCTGTCAATGAAAGCATAGTTCGCTCAGTTTTATTCGATAAGGATCGATTGTATGTGGGTATGTATATGGAATTCGGATTTTACCAACAGGATAACCGTGGTAAATTCAGCTACACTTCACTCTCTGAAAAAATCAAATCCGCATTAATAGAAGACGAACAATTCTGGAATATTTTCCGCCTCGGCAACGAAATAATTTTTCAGTCCCTTGATCAGCTGATCATCTACCATCCCGAAAAAGAGAATTTCAGACATGTAGCATCCAGCCATCGCATCATACAAGGCTATGTCAGCAATCAAAGGTTATTCATCCAGAACAATAAAAAGGATATCCTCGAATTAAAAAATGGCATTTGGAATCCAATTGCCCTTGGAGATGAGCTAAACCAGGCTCAAATTTCTTTTCTACAAACCAAAGAAAACGGCAACATTGAATTGCTTGATGAATGGGGTAATCTATTTATCGGTAAAACAGGAGCTTGGTCCATGGTTAAGCGATTGGGCCTGAATGAAGCCCACATCTATTCAACAACCTTACTATCCAACCAGGAAGTTGTGGTTGGAACTATTTCAGACGGCATTAGGGTGTACGATCAATCTTGGAACTTACTATACGCCGTTGGTAGCAGCAATGGAATCCGGAACAACACAGTTCTGTCTATCCATCAGGATGAAACCGGCAACATCTGGGTTGGACTCGATAATGGAGTCATGTGCATCAATCATACTGCACCACTTTCGGGATATGTTGATCAGCAAAATGAAATCGGAACCATCTATGCTGCGGCTTTACATAATGGTAAGGAGTATCTCGGAACAAATATTGGCCTCTTCACCCGCCAAGCAGGCTCTGATCAACGTTATGAATTAATTCGTGGAACCTCAGGCCAGGTCTGGAGTCTGCAAACCATAGGAGAAAGTTTGTTCGTTGGACACCACAACGGAAGTTTCCAAATCCAAAATGAAACATTAATTCATACCGGTAGCTCAACCGGAACCTGGAAATTCATAAGCCTCCCGGAAGAGGGCGCAATTTTGGCAGGCACTTACCAGGGAATTGAAATTCTAAAAAAGAGAGGCGGAGACTGGAAATTAGACCACTCGATAACAGGCTTTCCTCTATCTGCAAGGCATCTGGAAATGGTCTCGACCAGACAATGGCTGGTAAGCCATGAATACAAAGGTGTTTTCCTCCTGGAACCTGACAGCACATTTTCCAAAATCAACTCGGTAAAAAAAATTGAACAGCTGGAAAAAGGAATACACTCAGCCCTTGCAAAGTTTGATGGTCAAGTCTGGTTCTATTCCAAAAAAGGTCTTTTCAGATTCAATCCAGCGAAACAAAACTTCATCCGACAAGACTGGGCAGATGCAGCATTGGATTCAACCGGATATTATTCAGGAAAGATGATTCCAATCCAACCAGAATCCTTGACATTCTTTCGAGAAAATGAAGTGTTGTTTATGCAAAAACAGGTCACTGATACCACCTACAGCTTTGCAACACTGCCTGTCTCTATAGCCCAATTAAAGCCGATGCGTGGATTTGAAAATATCAGTCCCTGGTCCGAACAAAATTTTTTAATGGGTGGATTAAACCAATACCTGGTCATGGACCAGCAGCCTCAATTCAATAAACAAATTGAACCGCTGATCTATTCCTGTTTAGCCCAGTCAGCAAAAAATCCGGATTTTCAGGTTAACCTTCAGGATGGAACTATTCCCAGTGATTACCGTTTGGTGAAAATACGGTTTGGCACTCCGATCCATCAGGCCTATCAGGAAATTCAGTATCAATACAGACTTGTAGGGCTCTCCGAAGAATGGAGTCCATGGACTAAAGCGGAGGAAGCTAATTTTGGAAACCTTCCACCCGGACAATATTATTTTCAATTAAAAACTGCACTACCAGGGCAGGCAGAACCAAGCATTACCGAATTCCAATTCAGGATAGCACGACCATTTTTTCAAAGCCCCATGATGATCGTGGTATATCTGCTTGGTATCATAACGCTCGTGTACCTTATCCACCGTTCCTATACCGGCTATTATCAAAAACAGCAATTCAAACTCATTGAGGAAAATGAAAAGAATTTAAAGCTCAATCAACTCACCCTTGAACAGGCTTATGTAAAGGAAAAAAATGATTTTCTTGAAAATCAGTTTGGAAAAAAGAAAAAAGAATTGGCCCAGACCCTAATTCATTTAAATAAGAATATTGAACTGCTATCTGAGGTAAGGTCATTCCTTGGGAAACTTCCAGGAGATGGTAAAAATGCCATGCTCAATAAAATTGACGCCAACCTCTCGGACGAGGACTCCTGGACATTGTTGGAGACAGCATTCAACCAGATTGATCAGCAGTTTTTATCAAAGTTGAAGGCTATGGGTGGAGACCTAAGCCCAAGCGATCTTAAGTTGTGTGTTTACCTCCGTTTGAATTTGTCAAGCAAGGAAATTGCATCCCTTTTGAACATATCGGGTAAAAGCGTCGAGATTAAGCGCTATAGACTTAGAAAGAAGCTTGGACTGGAGGGTAACTCATCTTTACAGCAGTTTATTCTGGGGATTTAGTAGTAAGACACCCCCTACAAGTCCACTACACACCATGTTCATGCGTGTTTTATATCCTTGATTTTTAGCTAGTTACATACGAAAGGGAATTTGTATAGACCCATCAATTGTTGATTGAGTCAATACCATTCAGATTTACTTAATCAAAAACCAAAATCATTATGTCTAAAAAATTCTCATGGGCACTATTAAGCCTGTTTATTGGCTTTCTGACTTTTTCTTGTTCAGAGGAAGAAAAAGAAGCGACACCTGTTGATCCCCTGGTAGGTAACTGGAAACTTACTCCATCCGCAGGCTCCTTAGGCGTTGGACCAAACCTTGGCGATTACAGCTGGTGGTCAATCGCAGCTGGCGATGTAACCACCCGCGCCTGCTTGTACGATGATGTTTACACCTTTAATGCCGATGGAAGCTTTCAGAACGTTGTTGGTACCTCCACATGGCTGGAAGCGTGGCAGGGTGCTGCCGCCGACGGTTGCGGAACCCCTGTAGCCCCACACAATGGTGCAACAAAGGGAACCTGGAAAACCCAGAACTCATCCCTGACCATCTCTGGCGCAGGTTCTTATATGGGTCTACCAAAAGTTCACAATACTGGAGAAGATGGTAAACCTGCCAATAACACCATTACTTATACTTACACTTTGTCTTCAGACCAAAACACGCTGGAGCTGACCATCAATGGATGGTTACCAAGTGTACCTGCTGCAACCTGGTACTTTAAGTTTACCAGACAATAGGTTAGAAACTGCATCTTTGCAGTACCTTGAAAAAGACAATACCTTATATATTATTTCTCAGCATACTCTTCTGGTTCTGTTCTGAACCAGAAGAGTCATGTTGTGTACTACCTGCCGAACCTAAGTCAGAAACGCTGACCGATGCAGATCGGGTTGGATTGGTTTGGTCAGACGAATTCGATGGCTCTACCCTTAGCAACAACCATTGGACACCTGAAATTGGAGATGGAAGCACGCAAGGACTACCTGGATGGGGCAATAATGAAAAACAGTACTATACCGATCGACCATCCAACCTTTTGGTCGAAAATGGTTTTCTAAAAATCATTGCTAAAAAGGAAAGTTTAGGTGGATCAGCGTATACTTCTGCCCGAATTAAAACCCAGGAAAAATTTTCCTTCACCCATGGTAGGTTGGTGTTGAGGGCACGACTGCCTCAAGGAGTAGGCACCTGGCCAGCCATTTGGATGTTGGGTAATTCGATCCCAACAGACGGTTGGCCAAAATGCGGCGAAATTGATATCGTAGAACAAAGGGGTGCCGCAAAAAATATTTTGATCGGCGCCACCCATTGGCTGGACAAGGCAACATCAACCACCGCTGACTACCTGAGAGAATATACCTTCACCACCGACCCTACTGATTTTCATCAATATACCATGCAATGGACACCCGATTACATTAGAATGAATGTTGACGGTATTCGATACTTTGAGATGAACATCAATGACCAAATGCCTTTCCGAAACCCATTTTTTATTATTTGCAACATAGCCATGGGAGGCACACTGGGTGGAAATATTGGAGCTTCGTTCACAAGCGATGATATGTGGATTGATTACATACGCGTTTACACCAACTAACCTTATGATCTCGTTTATTCTTCCTATTTTTTTATTGACGGTTTCTCCTCAACAAGCTTACAATCCAGTACCCAAGTACGAATTGGTGTGGTCCGATGAATTCGACTATACCGGAAAACCAGATCCTAATAAATGGTTCTTGGAGACTCATGCACCGGAAAATGGGAGCTGGTACAATGGAGAACTTCAACATTACACCGACCGTTTGGATAATGCGCAGGTGGGCAATGGATCGCTTAAAATCATCGTAAAAAAAGAGCGCTACACTTCAACCGGCACCACCAAAGACTTTACCTCAGCTCGATTTAATTCAAAAAAATCTTTCACCTACGGAAAAGTGGAAGTCAGAGCCAAACTTCCCTTCAGTCCTGGAACCTGGCCTGCCATTTGGTCCTTGGGCAGCAATCTGAGCGCCATAGGATGGCCCGCTTGTGGAGAAATTGACATTATGGAACAGCTTTTTGAGGATCATCTTTCCGTCCAATCAGCCATACACGTCGCCTCCCGCTTTGGAAATGACCCGGCACGTGAGTCTACGCCTGTAAGCGATGTAACCAAAAACTTCCATGTCTATGGTATGGAGTGGACACCGGAAAAAATTGATTTCATGGTAGATAATAAGGTGTACTTTACCTATGCGCCTGAGAAAAAAGACAAAGGCAATTGGCCGTTTGATCAGGACCAGTTTTTGTTGCTTAACGTCGCCGTTGGTGGCAACCTGGGTGGTACTGTTGACCCCAAGTTCACGCAAGATCAAATGGAGGTCGACTACGTAAGGATTTACCAGCTAAAGTAAAATCCGATCTAAAATCTTAAGACAACTTATCCTTTTTTCCTAAGAAGTTCGAGTACTTGCTCAAGCTCTGATAATTGATCATCTCTTAATTCGATGGCCTGAACAAGGGTATTTGCAACCACTTCGCTGGCTTGTCCGTCCAGTTCATTGAGAACGATTTTATCACCCACCGAAAGTGTCTTGATCAACTTATGTTCATGTCCGTTTCCTTCAAACACCGAACAATTACCATCCTTGATTAAATAAATTGAGTGGCCTGTTTGTCCACCGGAAACAATTTTTTCACCAGGCTGAAATTTTACCCTTCTAATTTCGAAATCATCGGTGTCGTCGGTACTCATTTCAACAATATCGCGACCCATCAAAGGCCATAACGCCCAATCCACCAACAATCTGATTTTTCGATCACTGAAGGGGAAATAAAAATATAAAACCAACCGCCACATAATCCAGGCAAAGGTTCCCCTGAGCGGGACTCCCCACAACTCTCCTACTGCCGTTCGGCGACCGATAGAAACTGCCTGACCCAAACCGGTTTTACTGAATTTTTTTTGTGTTTTCCCGTGCAATTGACGGATTACATTGGCACCAGCAGTTTGTCCAGTCATCATACCCCACCATGCCGTAGTCGGAACATAACCACCTTTCGGATGCTCAACGGCTGCGCAATCACCAGCCGCCCAAACATTCTCATAACCATGGACTCGCAAGGTTCGATCGACCAGAATCCTGCCGTTGGGCGCCAAGGGAAATCCTGATTCATTGGTCATTTTTTGGGGAATCGTGCCTACCGCACTGATTACCGTCCGGGTTGGAACTCGGGTTCCATCGCTTAGCACCACCAGATTTCTGGAAACCGCCTGAATACGAATGTTGGTCCGAATGGTCACCCCAAGTTTTTTAAGATGTCGCTCCGCATAAGCAACAAGGCCTGGGAACTGTTTGGATTGCCGGGCATCAACACGGGTTCCAAAGAGCTCAGGCAGTATGGTCTCTTGTGGGTGGGCCAGAAAAACTTCTACCTCCTCAGGATTAAGGCCGGGAAAATCCTTCCTCGCAAGCTGCCGTGCGAAATCAGCCAACTCACCAGCCACTTCACTTCCTGAAAATCCACCGCCCGCCACGAAAAAGGTAAGCATGGCTTTTCGCTCGGTGGGATCACTGGTGATGGAGGCAAGCTCATACATTCTCAGAATATGATTTTTAAGCTGATAGCAATCGTCCCAAGTCTTCAGCGCAAAACCGTGTTCAGCCAGACCTTGAAAGCTCTCTGAATTTTGCTTTGAGCCAACCGTTACGATAAGCTTGTCATAAGTCAACTCCATTGATCTACCATCGATTTCACGAATGGTTTGAATGGTTTTATTGGAAAGATCTATCCTTCTGACAATCCCGATATGAAGCGTCGCATCCTTGAAAATCCTACGAACCGGACTTAAAATTTGTGTAGGAAGAATCCGACCGGTTAACATTTCACCTATGAACCCATGCCAAATGTGAAAATTTTCTTTGGTGATCACGGTTAGCCTGATCTCACCTTTTCGTGCAGCGCGTGACAACCGCTGGCAAGCATACAGTCCCGCATAGCCGCCGCCAATGACAACGACATGCGGAATTTTTTGATTGGAGTCCATCAGTTGAAAATCTCACTGAATCCAAACCTCCAAACCGGCTTCATGCCAGTATAGAATTCCTGGAAATCAATTTTCCCGTCTGCACCACCAAATTTTTTCAAATAGCGCTCTACCTCTTCAGCATCCATACCCCATTCCATCAACAACAATTCAATCTCTGCCAGTTCAAGCATTCCGCTGCTGTCGAGGTCTAAGTGATTGAAAATAAATTTGGCTTGTTGTTCAGGTTCTTTAATGGAAGAGGCAGCAGCATCCGTAAGCTGCTCCTGCATTCTGCCGGAGATCCAGATGGTAGAAGGCAGAACTTTACATTTCTTGAAAGATTCCACTGGCTTACAATTGACTGACCAGGAAACAGGATCGGTCTGGAATTTAAATGGTCGATGCCTCGAAGGAAAATTGTCGGGCACCAATCTCAAGACCGTTCGCTCCTCTCAGGAATTTTGGCATTCCTGGAAAGACTTTAATCCAAATACGCTTAGGGATTAAAATCAGAGCTTGTACATCACAGCTGGTCCGTTTAAGACCATCACCCCTTAAGAATTAATGCAGAGCATTTTCTGAGGAAGGCTCCCCGCCCATTTTTACTTCGAATTTTTTGCTACCCCTCCACAATACTGCCGAAGCAAACAAAGCCGCCAGGAACATCACCACCGAAAACGTGATGAGTTCGATATCTTGGAATACGCCCAGGATGGTTGAAACAACAGATGCCAGCCCAATTTGAAAACAACCCGACAACGCGGAGGCACTACCAATATTTCGATTGAATGGGGCAAGGGCCAATGCTGCAGCATTGGGATTTAACATTCCAACGCAGGCCATGGTAACCAGAATAAATGCCACGGTAAGATAAACCGGCAAAGTCCAAAAAGAGGCAACCACAAAAAGGAATCCTACCACCAGTTGAACTGACAACACCACTTTAAAAATCTGATCAGATCGAAAATGACGAACCAACAAAATATTTAACTGACTTGCGCCAATAAATCCAACAGATATCAGGGCGAACAACAAACCAAATACCCTTGGATCAAGATCATACAACCCCATAAAAATCACCGGACTTCCTGAGACGTAAGCAAACAAGGCTGCAAAGGCCAACGAACCAGAAAGACTATAAGTGATGAACTGTGGCTGACGAAAAATTTCAGTATAAGTTTTTAACAAAGCAATTGGATGAAGTCTAACAGAAGAATCAGGACCGGCAGCAGGCGGAAGGAAAAATGCAATCACAATTAATATAAAAACCACAATTGCAGCCAGGATAATAAAAATGGCGCGCCACCCAAGTGCTACGGCAATAAAACCTCCTAGTGATGGTGCAATCAAAGGTGATACACCAAGGACCAAAACCAAAAGCGAAAAGATTTTAGGTGTTTCCTGGATCGGGAAAAAATCACGCACCATAGATGCAGCGCCGACCCATGCCACACAACCACCGAGTGCCTGAAAAAATCTTGCCAATACCAGTGCTTCAATTGAGTTTGCGGAAGCACATACCAAACTGGCGATTACAAAAATTATCAATCCTATGTTAAGTGGCCTGCGTCGGCCGTAACGATCGAGTAAAGGGCCATACATAATCTGACCAAAGGCTAAACCCACAAAATAACTTGCCACCGATAACGATACCCGGGAGGAAGTGGTGTTCATCTCCTCTGCTATCTGATCAAAAGAAGGCAAATACATATCGATCGCAAACGGGCTGACGGTCATCAGCATTCCGAGAATGAGAATTATTCGGCTGCGCGGAATTTGATTCGAAGGCATAAGCGCCGCGAAGGTAAGGAAAGCCTTACTACCATAATAAAGCTGTTTTATTTAAAGCCTAGCGGAAATGCTTGTGCGAAGAGATTCATTTAAATCTTTTACCTAAACCTCCATTACTTTCCTCCAACCCCAACATAGATCATAGCATCACCTTTGGGTTCATTGGTGAAATCAATTTTTATAATGTTAACGCCAGATTCAGCGGAACCAGCCATTTCAATTCCATTTATTTCATCGATGGTTTTCCCACCCTCCACATTTCCCTGAACCGTTAAATCCTGAATAGTACCATCTCCTGCATCGAAGGTGATCATCGTATCAACCTCGGCCGAAACCCCACCAGGGAGTTCAGCCGCAACACCCACCAACCCTGTCAATTCACCATTTGTTCCTTCATTTGGTTTGTATTCCACCCCAGCTTTTGCGGAGAGAATCCCCGAAGTCCATATGTCGCCCTTTAATGATATCTTCTCACAACTCAATCCAACTTCCATCAAGGTTTTTCCATTTGCTTTTGGAATCTTGAATTTGACACTGATACCGCTGGTAAAATCGTTGCAAGCCTTCAGACGCTTGTCTTTTTCAGACATGGGCGGCACCGGTACCAAAGGACCAACAAATTCCTCACAGCCATCCAACAGACTTACAGAGCTATAAGTCAGCTGTATATTAGCCAATCTGAATAACTCAAGTTGCAAGCTTAAACTTTCTAGAGTTACCTGAGTTTGATCGAACAGCAAACCTTCAGGAAGGTGCTGTGCTATAGCAGAGGAGATTTTATATGAGGTTTTATACCAATCGGTTATGGCAGCATCCAAAGGAACAATATTGTTATAAATACCGGGAAGTTTTGAGTTGACAAATCCAATCAGAGCCCGACAATTTTCTTCACGCTTTTCCGGCCATTTCCTGCTCATGAATTCTTTGGTGATACGCTCAGTTGTCGCCGGATGGACATCCATAAAAACCAACATTTGCTCGATCATTTTACCTTGCTTCATACTTAAGGCATGGTCGCGTCTACTGATCTCTTCTAAGTCATCGGCATAGTCATTTTTTGTAGCAGAGTAAGTAAAAGCCGCCGGATCTCCCGGATCCCATTGTGTATTAAGTGGTGTAATGCCCATCGTATTACCTATGGGCCCAAGTGCCTCGGCAGCAATCAGTCGATGCGCATTCGGCATTTTTTCGGTATCCATAAGAATCTTGGGATCGGACATTTTAGTGACCACTTCTATAAGTTCTGTTGCAACCTTAACCGACTGAACATTTAATTGTTTCGAGCGGTCCTCCAATAGTTCATAAAAACTGATCAGCTGAGCAGCATTTTGCGGGAATTCAAATTCCTCCATTTCCCGAAATCTTCCACGGTTGATGTCATACACCTTATGGTAGGGTAAAACCCCTGAGTTTCCATTTTTGTTCCAACGTGCTGTACCCCTTTGGCGCCACGCACCTTTTTTAAGCGTTTGTCGCGCTTCCGTTTTGTTGCCAGCCATACTCTGAGCCTTGGCGAGACTTTTCGACGCCTCTGTTAGCGATCCATCCTGTTCAATCGCTTTCTTCAAGAAAGGAATCGATTTCTGTGTTTCTCTCAAGGTTAGGTGCGCAACCCCCTTAGCCAGATTCCAGGCCGCAGCCACACTTCGACGACCATTTAACTTCAACGACTCAGGCGGAGCAGTTGGTCCTAACAGGGTAAGTGCAGTCCGTGGATAACCCTGAGCAATGAGCAATCCGGCAAGGCTGATTCTGGTTTCCGGCTCGTCGGGTTTAATTCGCTCGGCTTCCAGCAAAAAAGCCTGTGCCAATTCGAGGTTGTAGGAGGCGACCGTCGCAGCCAAAATACGAAGTTGGGAAGTTTGATTAGGCGATCCGGCCGGCAACGTTACGGTTGTGAGCTGCTTTACAACATCCAGTGCTTGTGGAACACCAGGTGGTGTGGTGTTACTGTTGATAACAGGAAGAGGAGACGCCTCAATTGAGCTCAGTAGATCATCAATATTTATTTCCTCTCTTTCCCTGATGGAGTAATAGATTTCGCTTGCCGTTGAATCGGTTTCTTGCGAATAGGCTATTAAGCCTGAGGCCATCGTAAAAACGCAAATCAGTATCCTGATCATACTCAGTGGTTATTTATTTGGACAAAAAAATTAACCATTTTTCTAAAAGCATATTTTTAATTAACCAGCTATTTTGTAAAGGCTGCTTTCCTCGGCACCCGCTCCGCTGACATGGCAGCATGGTAAACATAGGCCGCCATAATGGTTGCATTTTTCATCAAATCCTCCGACTGAATGCCCTCCAGAAAATCAAGGTTGGTATGACCTGCCGTTCCGGGCGTCCGGTCTTGCAAAAACTGGAATCCGGGAAGACCAACATCATCAAAGGCAACGTGATCTGTACTGCCGAGACTTTGGTTGGAGACCATGTTCATACCCAAATCCCTGAAGGGCTCCATCCAGGCAGATAACATCGTACGCGCTGTTTCGTTTCCCTGCAAATAAATTCCACGATATTGTCCAGCGCCGTAATCCTGATTGAAATATGCTGACAGCAATTCATACTCAGGTCTAACGCCTACCGCCGGATCTTTCGGATCTCCAAAATGCTTCTTCACATAAGCTCGTGAACCATACAAACCCTGCTCCTCACCCGACCATAAGGCAATGCGGATGGTGCGACGGGGCTTCACACCCAGTGTCTTTAAAATTCGGATGGCCTCCAACGCAACGGCTGTACCAGAGGAGTTGTCGCTCGCGTTGGGACTGCCATGCCAGGTATCGAAGTGGGCGCCAAGCATTACAACACCGGCTTTTGGATCGGTTCCGGTGATCTCTCCAATAAGGTTGACAGCCTGTTCAACCTTTTCACCCATTCGATTACGAATGTCTACCTCCAACCTAACAGGTATCCCACGTTTCAGGATTCGATACATTCGATTGTAATGTTCAGGGGTTACCGCGAGAATGGGTGGCGTCTTCCTGTTGCCATCAGCACTCCATCCATCCTCTTTTGAACCAGGGCGGGAATAGGCCGGAACAATTCCCAATCGGTTACCATCGGTTTGTAATACCACAGCAACAAGTTCACTTTTCAAAAACGCCATACGCTCAACCGCTGTGATAAGCACCGGATTGGCAATGTTCCTTGGCCGGTTGCGTGCAGGAGTTATCGTCACCTTTTCCAGCGCCTTTAATTCCTCATCGGTGTAACGCTGCACACCATGGGTAAGCGTTTGCAGATCAATGGTTGCAGGATTGGAAATCAGCACTGCCTTTCCATTTAATTTGCCACGCCAGTTGTTGAGATCATCCTGAGTTTGCAGGTCAACGATAACGGCTTCAGCCGTTACTTTCCCTTCGGTACCAACAGTATGCGCAACAGGATAGGCTGTCAGCGGCATATAATCGGGCTCTACCATGTGGGCTGAAACATATTCATTGTCCCACGTAACACCATAGTCCATATAAGGTTCGCTTGCGACATTACTCAATCCCATACGTTTCATCTCCTCCAGGGCCCAGGTTTGTGCACGTTGCATATCGCGCGATAGGGTAAGCCGTGCACCAAGCACATCAACGATATAGGATTCATATTCCATTACCTTCGATTTCTGAAGACCCTCCTCCCGAATTCGGGCAACCATATTCCAATCCACCAAAGGGGATTGCGCACAGAGATTTAGGGACAGAATTGAGATAAGAACAGCCGTATTAAAAAATCGATGCTTTATCATTTGGAATTTATTTGGTTAGCCAACAGGTAAAAGGATTTAGAAATTAAAATAACTAAACTTTAAACGGGAATAAAATTCGGCTTTGAGGATCCAAACGATTTTTTTCAATTATTGAACTGATTAGATTGTAATTAAATATTCCAGGTATGAAGTTTTTACCCTTTTCCATAGGCCTTTTGATATTTTCATTTCAAGGGGTCGTTTCCCGGTCACTATTACCCGATCGAATGGTTGGTCATTGGCGCGGTCACCTGCAGGTTTGGTCGAAAGGAGTAAAACAAGATAGTGTGGCGGTGGAGCTGACCATTGCACCATTGGGTCAGGACCGTTGGAAATGGCGAATGGACTATAAGTCAGAGAAAAATCCGATGGTTAAAGACTACGAATTGCGAATAAAAGATAGAGCTCAGCAGATTTATTTAACCGATGAAGGCGGCGGGGTGGTTTTGGAGGACTATGTTTTTGGCAATAAGATGTTCAGCTTTTTTAAAACGCACGATGTTTGGCTTTCCAGTACCCATGAGCTTGTGGACGGCAAAATAATTTTTGAAGTTACCGCAGGAAAGCAACTGAATGATTCTTCGGCTGAGGTGGTGAATTATAGTATGACTACCTTACAGAGGGCAGTTTTATTCCGCAGTAAGTAGAATGGCCTTGGTTGGTTTAGGGATTTTAAAGAGAAAAAAGTCCTCTCTATAAATATTATAAGTTTTCCTGTTCAGCCAATACCTTATTTCGCCCCTCTGAACCTTCCCCAGGCAACGAATGCGGCAAGCGAAAGAATAATGATGGTCGATATAAACTGCTCATTATGCGTCAGATGGTACCACGTAGCCAGAATCATGATGACGGCTAACCCAAGTGCTGCCAAGGGTGTTAGCATTGGCTTGATTTTTAAAACGCCCGGGAGAATTAATCCAAGTGCACCCAGTATCTCACAAGCACCAATAAATCGAACGGTTTCTTCTGAGTAGCTGTTCACGAAACTCATACCGCTTTCAGCCAATTTTTCGATGGGTGAACTGATTTTTAAAAATCCGGCCATTCCAAAGGCTGCGGTCAACAATCCTTGCACTACCCATAAACTGATGTTGAGTACTCTTGATTCCTTTTGATCCATGTCGTCTTGGTTTTTAATTTAGAATTTGAAGATAGTCAATCGGAAACTTATTTGGCGATTTAACCCTGGTGTTGATTTAACATTCATTGACTATCTTCCTAACTTATTTTTATAAATGACCTCAAACAAAATCAGAACCCGCGAACGTGTATGTGAAATTGGTTGGTTCGATGACCTTTGCGGTGGAGATACTGCATTTTTAGGGGTTCCGGATCCAGACCGAAAAAGTACTTTCCAACACTGCTTGGAGATCATCCAGCTGGCCGATCGATTGGGATACGATAATATTTTGTTACCAACTTCTTACATGGACGGACAGGAGACGCTTCCATTTGCAGCCGCTGCTGCCGTTCAGACCAAACAAATCAATTTACTCACTGCAGTACGGACTGGTGAAATCCACCCGCCGATGCTCGCCAGGCATCTGGCTACACTCGACCATATGCTCCATGGACGACTCACCGTAAACATTATCAATTCTGATCTTCCAGGTCTGAAAGAAGACCATAATCTGCGGTATGAACGTTGCAACGAAGTCATCAGCATTCTTCGTCAAGCCTGGACTTCTGATCGAATTGAACATAAGGGTAATGTATACCCCTCTTTTAGTTTGAATGCTTCACCGGTTAAACCATTTCAAAAAAATGGTGGGCCACTACTTTATTTTGGAGGCATTTCACCAGGCTCAAAAGAGGTTGCTGCACGCCAATGCGATGTATTTCTAATGTGGCCCGAACCAGAGGACTCCATTCAAGCCACCATTAAGGAAATGTCTTACAGGGCTGAAATGTGTGGCAGAGCAATAGACTTTGGTCTTCGGATTCATGTGATTGTTCGGGAAACTGAACTCGAAGCCAGGTTGTACGCCAAACACATCATGAGTCGGTTTGATCCAACAGGGTTTAACCTCAAGCACCTGGCACAGGATAGTCAATCGGCTGGCGTACAGCGACAGGATGAGGTTCGTTCGACTATGGGGGATAGCGATGATTTTGTAGAACCAAATTTGTGGATGGGAATCGGTAGAGCCCGAAGTGGATGCGGTGGCGCCATCGTAGGCAATCCCCAACAGGTATTAGAAAAAATGGAACGCTACATGGATATGGGCATCCGTGCTTTCATCCTTTCCGGATATCCGTTGATGGAGGAAGCTCAGCACTTTGCAAAATGGGTGTTGCCTAAACTTCCGAAGGCGAAACTCAATCGCCTTCAAGGACGGATCGACTAGTACGGATACTGCACCTATGATTGCATCGCTAAAAGTCGCAGACATCATAATCCTGGCAGCCGGATTGGCATCGCTCGTCTATGCCGGGGTCCGCAACGCTAAACAAGAAGAAAACGCATCCGAATACTTTATGGCCGGCAGAAATCTGCCGTGGTGGTCGGTGGCTGGTTCGATCTACGGCACCAACGTTAGCCTTAGTCAAATCATTGGTATGCTGGGCATCGGATATTCCATTGGATTCGCACAAAGCCATTATGAACTGCTTGCCATACCGGCCATCCTTACCTTGTGCCACCTCTTCATTCCTGCTTACCGACGACACAATGCTTTTACCTTGTCACAGTTTTTGGGCGATCGTTATAATGAATCTGCTCGCATCCTCTACACCTTTCTCTTACTGGCGATCATTATTATTTTATTGGTTGGAGGTTTATACATAGGCAGCCGACAACTTGGATTACTATTCGGGGGGACGGCCTACCAGCCCACTTATCTGCAAGGGATTGTACTTATTTCATCGGTATCCTGTTTACTCGTCTTGTTTGGTGGGATGCATGCCGTTGTCAAAGCCGAAAACATCATCACCATCCTAATGGTTTTGACCGTGATCACTGTTGGATTGTGCACTTTACTACAACCTGAAATAGGAGGATTTACAGGTCTTTTAAAATTGGATGCCTCTACCGAGGGTATGGATAAAATGAAACTTTATCTCCCAAGCGACCACCCTGACCTGCCATGGACCGGAGTTTTTAGCGGGCTATTGGTACTTCATGGATTTTTCTGGACAACGAATCAGTTTGAAGTTCAGCGTGCACTCGCGGCACGAAGCGACCGCGACGCTCAACTCGGTGCCATTGCTGCCGGTTTTCTGAAACTGACCATCCCCTTCTTTTCAATTTCAGCAGGTGTCGCTGCAGCCTATCTGTTCAAAACAAGGTTTGCTCAGACGGTGGTGAAACCAGATGATGCATTTATTTATTTGCTCACTCAGGTGGTGCCGCAGGGATTCGGACTTATTGGATTAATACTTACTGGATTTATTGGAGCTATTTTCTCCAGCATATATTCCATGCTCAATTCCTTATCGACCATCGTAGCTGTCGATCTATATCAGCGTCACTCAAATCCTGGTGCCAGCGACCGTCAGCTCGTTCGAATTGGACGGTACTCAGTTGTAGCAACATGTATTATGGGTGGAGGTCTGGCTTGGTGGAGTTTTGATCCGGGTTCGGATGGAAATTTTTTTCTCACCTTATCCCGAAACACCTCCTATTTTAAGCCAGGTATTGTTTCAGCTTTTCTACTCGGCATTTTATGGACGCGTGTTCATAGGATTTCTGCTACAGTAGCAATTATGGCCGCTCCCATTTTGAGTGTTTTGGTAGAAATTCTATACGCTGAATGGCTTTCAGAATTTCCACCATGGCGTGCCCTTTTCGGATTGGAACTTAACTTCCTTCACAGGGTTTTCGTCGTATTTGTTTTGTGTGTGGGTATTCAGGTTTTGATGACACTTACCGCCAGGGATAGTCGTGAAAATGTTGTGGGGTTCACTGAGTGGAATATAAGGTCAGCTGCACCACTCCTATGGTATACCATGATTCAGCTAACTGGTATTTCCTTAATATTTATGGCAAATATTCCAACCCGTTTAATGGCATGGCCAGTTGCATTAATAAGTTTGATAGCCTTAACCGGTAAGTCACCATTTAGGGATGGTGTAAGGTGGTGGAGTTCGTTACTTGCCGCGATCATGACATGGTCGATGTACTATTTCGCTTGATAAGTTATTGGGAAGCGGGACAACTGGGATTGAAAAATTCCGCGGGTTGTCAGGCATCGGTGATGAAATTGATATTGGGTTAGTTTCATTACATTTAGTTAATGAATTTTCACTCAAGAGCTGAAGTCATTATTGGCAAGCTATTTCACTTGTTTCTATCCCAAAAATCAAGATTTTGGGGTGAGCGAGCCATTCTTATAGTAGCCATAAGTAGCTATTTAGCCCATCTATTACTGATTTTATTGGTTCATTTTGGTTTTGTAACCGCTGAATCACGATTCCTAACCAGTCCAATTTCCGCGATTTATACGCCTTTCTCTTTCATCCTGGTCTATGAAGTCTATTTGTTAATTTTTTACCTACCGAAGTCGACCTCTTTTTATATCGGTAAGCAATATGAAATCATAACCTTGATCGTGATTAGAAGAATTTTTAAAGATATAGGCACCTTAGAACTATCCTTACCTTGGTTTGAAAATGATCATGACCTTCAATTCACCTACGATGTTGTGACTTCATTGATCATATATTCTCTGATTTATCTTTTCTACCACAAAATACTTAAGAGAGAGCCGGTTCAACAGGAAACCTCCGGGCAACTTGAGAAAAAGACAAGTGATTTTATTTTACTTAAAAAATCAATCTCCATTCTTCTTGTTCCGATGATGCTCCTCCTTGCCCTTTACTCTTTTTGGAATTGGATTGAAGCAGCGTCTATGGATTACCTATCGGGCATTGACGCGTTGATAAACGTCAACAATATATTCTTTGAAGAATTTTTTACCATCCTTATATCGGTTGATGTCCTCATTCTCCTGGCTTCTTTTTTCTATTCTGATAAATTCCATACTATTATTCGGAATTCCGGCTTTGTAATTTCAACCATCCTTATTAAGGTCTCATTTTCCGTTGAAGGAATATTAAACAATATCTTAATTGTAGGGGCTGTAGTCTTCGGACTGCTGATCATGTACATCCACAGCCAATTCGAAGAGAAAGAAACGATTAGGTCGAAATAAAATATTTGCCATTGCTTCCCTCTTTTTAATTGCCATGTAATCCTGGTCAATTCGTCTGACTTAAATCCGACATGGTTAATTTGCCAGAGAACTACTACTCCACAATAGGATCTTGCGGGAATACCTTGATAACCGAAATGACGCCTTTGGCGACCATTTTTATAATACCGGACAAAAGGCATTTATCCAATCGGGCAGGTTTCCCACGTAGGCAAAAAAAGAATTAAGCGTTAAATTTAGGGTTGTAGGAAAGTTTCTAAAACCATGCAATCTCACGGTGTTTGGTGTACTGATCTCTTTACGGTGCCAGTTTACGTTCAAATCTACTGAGTCATCTAGGTGTTGATTCAATTTGAAAAGATGAGCGTAGCCCTTATATAAAACTGTTTAAAGGATTTGGTCAAAAAATTAGATAGAGAAACCTTTATCCATGATCTATTGGACGCCTATTTTTTACTTAAGGCTTCGATTACAAGACTACAAAAGGGTAGTCTTAATTTGAGTAAAGTTCCGAGCGAGGTATCATGGAAGAAGAATGGATTATTCCATGTCGAATCAACGGAAGGAGAAACCCCGCCATTGCACTTTTCAATTTTAATGGGGGATACAAAAACTATCCAAGAAACCTGATAAACTTTATGACACCCATAAAATACCAAAAGGGAGAAAGAAACACATCACTTGATTGAAGAAACAGTAGAACGATACCACAGCCACCCCTTCAACAATGATGATAAACAGTTGGAGTACGGGGTCAGGTTAGAAACAAATAATTGAAGATTGATAAGATAGAAACCTATAGTTTAAGTTGAAAAAAAAGAAAAAAAATTATCCTACTAATGAGTAAAGAAGTTACCGTTTTTGAAAATAGTCAGATCCGCAGATTTTATGATGCGGAGACTGAGGTTTGGTATTTTTCTTTGGTTGATATCGTGGGGGCGTTGACCGATTCTTCAAATCCCACAGATTATCTGAAAAAGATGCGAAAAAGGGATTACGAGTTAAATACCTACATAGGGACAAATTGTCCCCAGGTAGATATGCTCAGCAACGGTAAAAATCGTAAAACCCTTGCGGGAAATGTGGAACAAGTATTCAGGGTCATCCAATCCATTCCCTCCCCAAAAGCTGAACCCTTTAAACAATGGTTGGCTAAAGTGGGTTACGAGCGTTTACAAGAAATACAAGATCCGAGTTTAAGCATAGACCGGGCCCGCGAAAACTGGAAAAACAAGGGTCGAAGTGAGCAGTGGATTCAGCAACGCATGACGGGTCAGGAAACCCTAAATAAATTAACCGACTATTGGAAAGGAAGTGGAGTAACTGAAAAAGATGAGTTTGCACTATTGACAAATATTATTCATCAGGAATGGACCGGACTCACCGTTAAAAGCCACAAAAAATTAAAAGGTTTAAAATCTCAAAATCTTCGGGATCACATGAGTGAAGCCGAATTACTGTTTACGGCACTAGCCTAACTATCCACACGTCAGATTGCAGAAACCGAGCAGGCCAAGGGAATTCTTGGAAATGCGAGGGCGGGCAAAAAAGGTGGGGCCATAGCAAAAAATGCTCGCAAAGAATTGGAAGCAAAAACAGGAAAAAGTGTTGTAACTGGGGATAATTTTTTGGCGCCGATTAAAAAAGGTAAGAGAATCAAAAAGAAATGAAATCATACCGGCAATCATTCACATAGCTTACAAACAAAATGACTCCTAATTAGGGAGAAGCTGACTCCATTCCGGAGATATTGCCCTCATTTTATTTCGGACCAATTTTCAGGATGTGCTCTAATTAAGGTTTTGACGTTCCGAATATTATGGACCCCCTCATGTGTCATTCCGGCCTATCGTGACACCCTTCATTTGATTTCTTCAGGCCTTTACAAAAGTCCAGGAGGTGACCACCTAATGGTCACCAAATTAGGTGAGCCGGAGATTATTCTGTTTCTTAATGTAACGTTCGATTCTGACTGCCACGGATTCATTATGGCCGACCTAAAAAACAGCTGAGCGTACCCATGCCCTGTGCTTGGACGTGTAGGTGATGAAAAATTCCTGGCTGTTGTGATCTTCAAGCTTCTTAAGATAGTCGGTGGTATAGCCGACATAATATTTGTCTGCTGAGGTTGATTATAAGATATAGATGAGTAGCATGAGGCCATAAAAAACAGGCCTTTTTAGAAGATTTAGCTCCACCTATTCAGTAGAGATGCGCCTTTACACATTTCAGTCATAATGAAAGCGACATTTGACAATTTGGATCTCATCCTCTACAACCCTGTAGATTAACCTGTGCTCTTCATCTATTCGCCTTGACCAAAATCCGGAATAATTAAATCTTAATGGTTCGGGCTTCCCTATGCCCTCGTAATGGTTCCGTGAAATATCTTTCAACAACTCATTGATGCGCTTAAGTTTTTGCTTGTCATTTTTCTGCCAGAAATGATAATCTTCCCATGATAGTTCGGTAAATACAAATTTCATCTATCGGCTATTTTTTTAACCAATTTATTACCTGATTTCAGTGCCTTTATAGATTCATCCAATCGTTGCTGATTGATGCGGGAAGACAACTCATGTTGCGTACTTTTTAATGCGTTGTATTCTTCGAGCGAGATGATGACCACTCCGCTGTCTTTTCCCCGATTAATGATGAGCGTTTCAAAGCTTTGGGTAACCTTATCGAGGTAGGTTTTGATATCTTTTCTAAAGTCTGAAAGTGTCGTTGTTAACATATTAGTGTACTTATTTATGTACAAAATAATGTACATATTTTCAAATATGCAAATATAAAAATGAGAGACCTCCCAAGTATGACCTTTTAAATTTCATTCTAATCTTCCTCCTGGATCCCGAAGTATCGGGAAACCAAGGACCTTCTGATTAATCCCGCATATCCGTCGCATACTTACGGGATAAACAGCTGAGCTAATAAAGGCTTGGACAATAAATCAGATTGAAAAAACTGTTAGATAAAAGTTGCCACCACAGAAAAACTGAGTTGCCACCTGATTGCCACCAGAAGAGGGGAATGGAGTCTGGCTTAGAAATGCAAAAAGCTACTTTTTACAGCAGCTTTTTGTCTTGTGCTCCCCTTACAGACGAAAGATGCAGCTACAATAAAATGATTGAGTATGTGACTATCAGGAAAATAAATGGTTGAACTTCGTATCAAATATGCAGGAGGTAGTAATTTGATTTACTTGTTCTCCTCCATAATTATTTTCAAGTCTTCCGGTATTTCCATACTTTTGTTATTGCTTTATATTTGATTTTTAAGAAAAAATAAACTTGAATGAAAACCTTAAAAATAACGATATTAATTTTATCAACTCTTTTAATTAGTTGTGAAAAAGATGATATACTTCCGATAACTAAAGATACCCAAACATTAGTAAAGACAAACCAATGGTTAGATGTAGTAGATGGATATGCAAGTTTCTTACAGTTAGATTATGATAATGATGGTAAAGATGATATTATTCAATTCGATGGATATGATGTAAAAGTTCCGTATACCTGGCCTGGCCCACAATTCTATTCTGGCAATCCTTTAACAAAAACA
>VGMW01000004.1 GCA_016866235.1 Bacteroidota bacterium | reverse complement strand
AACCTAACATTGTAGGAGGCCATAATCCGATAAAAATTGCTTTCATTGGGTCATTTTGGAAGAGAAATATGTATTCACTTACAAAAATACAAATCACAGAAACTAAGAGAATTAAAATCTCACTTACGTTAAACCTTTTCATATTTTAAGTTTTATTTTTTTCTAATTCTGTCTGCTTATATTTAACTAATATTAAAAGATACCTCAAATATACAAAAATTTTTTGAAATTTCCTTTGCTAATAAAAATTGACTCAGTTGATTCTTTGGAGGTCAAATTTTCAGAAGAAAGTAAATCAACCATCGCAACACATTCAAAGAGAGAGCCTCTGGCGTTAATTAAAAATCGTCTGAAAGCCGCTTTATACTCAACTCAATTTCACCCCTTTAAAAGCCCAATTACTTCGCTTAATTTCAAGAGTGCTTCAACGGGGCTCATGGTATTGATATCAATTTTGGATAGCAATTCTTTTAGCTCGCTCAGTTTGGGATCGGCCTCAAACAAATTCATTTGAACAGTCGGCTTTAGTTCTGCTAATTTTTTAGCCGGATCATTTTTATGACGATCTTTTTCAAGGAAATGTAAAATTTCATTTGCCCTTAAAACAATCCGATTCGGCATTCCCGCCATCCGCGCAACATGAATTCCAAAACTGTGCTCGCTTCCACCCGGCTTTAGCTTGCGCATAAAAATTACTTTGTCACCCGCTTCTTTTACGCTGACGTTAAAATTCTTCAAGCGCTCGAGATCCTGAGCAAGCTGATTGAGTTCGTGGTAATGCGTTGCAAAAAGGGTTTTTGGCCTGCAACCCGCATGGTTATGCAAATATTCAACAATGGCCCAGGCAATCGATACACCATCGTACGTCGAGGTACCCCGACCAATTTCATCCATCAATATCAAACTTCGGTCGCTCAGATTATTCAGAATACTTGCCGTTTCGGTCATTTCAACCATGAAAGTTGATTCGCCTTTTGAAAGATTATCGCTGGCGCCAACGCGCGTAAAGATTTTATCGACCAACCCAATTTCTGCCGAAGCGGCTGGGACAAATGACCCCATCTGTGCCATAAGCACGATCAAAGCCGTCTGTCGTAGCAGGGCAGATTTACCCGCCATATTGGGTCCGGTAATGATTAGAATCTGCTGGTCGTCATTACTTAAAACCACATCATTGGGAACATAGGATTCGCCATGACCCAACTGTTTTTCAATGACCGGATGACGTCCATCACGAATCTCAATGGAAGTCCCTTCGTTAATCGACGGAAGCGCGTATCGATTTTCTTTTGCCGCGAAAGCAAAAGACAAGAGTCCGTCCAATGCCGCAACTGTCCTGGCATTTTGCTGAATTGCACTGGTATAGGCTGCTGCTTCACGGATCAGCTCAAGAAACAACCGCTGCTCGATGGCGATTAATTTTTCTTCGGCATGCAGTATTTTTTCTTCGTAGATCTTTAACTCTTCGGTAATGTAGCGCTCAGCGTTAACCAAAGTCTGTTTGCGGATCCAGTCGGCAGGGACTTTGTCTTTGTTGGCATTACTGACCTCCAGGTAATACCCGAAGACTTTGTTGTACGAAATTTTTAGCGACTGAATTCCGGTGCGCTCGATCTCACGCTTTTGAATCGAAAGCAGATAGTCTTTTCCACTGAAGGCAACTTTTCTTAATTCGTCCAACTCACCGTCAATTCCATCATTTATAATGTTGCCCTGATTGATCAACATTGGTGCATCGCTCTTAAGCTCACGTGTAATTCTTTCAGTGAGCTCCGAACACAAATTCAGTTGGTGACCAAATTTTTTGAGTTCTGATAATTTGTGCTGATCAAGCCATTCTTTCACCGGAACAAGAGCGGTCAATGACCGGTTGAGTTGCAGCAATTCCCTTGGATTCACTCTTCCTGCCGAGACCTTAGAAATCAGGCGCTCGAGATCAGAAATTTTTTGGAAGTTTTGTCTTATCGAATCGGCGGAATCGCTGTCTTCAAAAAATATTTTTACCACACGAAGGCGCTCTTCGATGGCGGTTTTACTTCTTAACGGAAGCACCATCCACTGGCGAAGCATTCTTGCGCCCATTGGGGTAACCGTGTGATCGAGCACTTGAATTAATGGGACGCCTCCGTCATTTTGCGGGAAAATCAGCTCGAGGTTACGGATGGTAAAGCGATCGAGCCAAACATATTTGTCTTCATCGATTCTTGCGATGGCTGAAATGTGGCTGGTATCGCGGTGCTCGGTCGATTCAAGGTATTGCAATGCCGCACCGGCGGCAACGACGGCGGCATCCATTCCGTCGACTCCAAATCCCTTTAGACTGGTGGTTTTGAATTGACTGGTAAGTAAGCCGGTCGTATGGTCAAGTGAGTAAATCCAGTCTTCCTGCGCGAAGTTTGCGGTTCCTGAACTTCCCCAGCCTTCAAAATATTCTTTCTGTGATTTTGGGAAGATGATTTCAGATGGGCTAAGACTTTGAACAAGCTTTTCGATGACTGTGTCATTGCCTTCTGCGGTATAAAATTCACCGGTACTGATATCGAGAAAAGCGGCACCGAGCAATTCGTTGTTTTTAAAAAGTGATCCTAAAAAGTTATTTCTTTTTCGTTCGAGCACATTGTCGTTAAACGAGACCCCCGGCGTCACCAATTCTGTTACGCCACGCTTAACAATTCCCTTAACGCTTTTTGGATCTTCCAGCTGGTCGCAGATTGCAACGCGGTGTCCGGCGCGGACCAACCGGGGCAGATAAGAGTCGAGGGAATGGTGAGGAAAACCAGCGAGTGCCGTTTCGGAAGCTGATCCATTTCCACGTTTGGTTAGCACAATTTCCAGAACGGCTGATGCCTTGACAGCATCTTCTCCGAAGGTTTCATAAAAATCGCCGACCCTGAACAACAACAGTGCGCCCGGGTACTTTGCCTTGATGGCATTGTACTGTTTCATGAGTGGGGTATCTGCTGAAGCCATAGGATTGAACCCCAAATATTTTCATTTACCTGCAGAATCTCCCATTCTTATAAGGGAGATTTTCACGGTTTCTGCAAAGACAGTTTACGAGATCTTTAATTTAATGCCTTATCCAACATCGAACGGTCGCCGGTCATTTCCCAATACAAAAGACTTACCGGAATATTGCCGCGGTGAAAAAGATCGTCCATAAACTCGCGCACAACAAAATTTAAACCAGCCGCTTCCTTCTGTCGGGCATACTCTGCAATCAATTGGTCAATCAAAACTTTTCCGACAACATAGCTGCTGCCATATCCGGGCTGCTGAATATAAAATTGTTCTTCATGTTGAATGGTTCCGCCATCGGCAGGCAAGAGGCCCCACGGCACCCACTTCGAAGCATATTTCGTCGCCTCCTCGAAAGTCATTTCACCGCTGTGCTGATAAAGCCCACCCAATCCGCGGGCACATCGTTGCGCAAGCATGATGTATATCAATTCTTTTGCACGTTGGCGATTTTGAAGCAAGCCTGCATTGCGGACAAGTTCTTCCATGGCCGTAGCCAATCCTTCGGCTCGACTATCAAAAATGTTGTACAATAATGGCTTGCGACGGATCGGACTTTCGGTTGGCTCCGCAGTCTCTGCGGCCTTGTCGATCCAATGGAACATATGCGCCCGCATTGGCATTGGATCGCGGTGGTCGACTTCGTCAAAAAAGCCTCGCAAGCCCTCGGTAGGAACAAAAGGTCTGACCTGGGCCATCAAGGCCGGTTTCATATAGTCTTTTACGGTGATGAATTCCTCTTTATCCATGAATGCCATAAACTCATTCACGCCGTCGGTGATAAGTTTATTATAAGCTGCTGCGTCATTTGCTTTTTGTAGTCTGGGCAATTTTCTGTTTCGGTGTTCTGTGAATCGTAATTCGCTGTGTGACCGATACAATTCTCTTTCAAGAATAATACGCTCTTCTTCCCAGGTCAGGGGAAGCAAGTGAACGTTTTTAAGATTCCAGGTATAAGATTCCTTACCTACTCCGGAAGATTCGTTTTTTTCATCGACCTTACCCTCCAGCCACGTATGGAAATCAAGTGTTGCCGCTGAAGCATTTCGGGCAGAAGCGGCAAGACCAGGGTAATTCTTTTCAACAGCATCGGCATAATCATTGAGTTCAGCTACATTTTCTTTGATACTCCTGGTACCGGTAACCCATAGATCACGCGCCTTGCCCGTCAGGTTTATTTTGGCTTGCTCATACACTTTTGGCGCCAGGTCAAGCTGCTGTGCCATTGCTACAGCAAGTGAATCGGTCATAACCAATGGCAACAGCTGTAAATCGACTGCTCCAAAAATATTTGGCCCCTCTCTCTCGGGTACATCAGAGGGCGAGCTGTAAAACCAAATGTAAAATGCCGGGTCACGCTCCCATGGACGAACAACACGCTGCTCGAAATCAAAGCCGTTCATTTCAGCAAGAACAAGATGCCAGTCAACCTGTTGTGGGATAGGCCAGCCGGTGGTATCAAACGAAAGCAACCTCGCCTTCCAATCGCCCAGTTCACGATGTTTGAGCGCCATCGCTTCCTTTGAATAATCCGGAACACCATTTTCCAGGGTCGGCTTAACAAATGATCTCCAATCCTGAAAGAAGGAGACCAGCTGCTCGTAGGTGTTTGGCTTTGAAGAATTTTTGACCGATCGATCGGAGGTGCATCCGATAAAAAGAGCCGACCAGAATAGTATGGAAAGTACTTTGAGGTGGATGGTAGAAAATTTCATGTGTACTATTATTGGTTGAAAAAAAAGGATTTAACCTCCTACCCCGAGTGGAGAGAAGTAGATGAAAACAGTTAAAATAATTGCGACCACGCCGGCCGACAAAAGGACATCAACGGTGTTCCAACTGCTTCGGGTTTTGGCGCGATCAAAATCAGAGGTGGTAGAAAATGTTAGTCCTGCCAATTGGCTGTTGGTTGGCGGACTGGTCAATAAACTCACGACGATTAATAAGATTAAACAGAACACAAACAGCGTAATACAGAAATACAAAAAGTTCATGGTCGCAAACCCGAGCCAAAATCCGCTGAGTGTATCTTTTTGCAATTCAAGAAAGATCCGAAGCATTCCCAGAAAAAATCCACCCGCCAGGGTTGCCATGGCGCCGGTTGCATTGATGCGTTTGAAGAAAATACCAAGCAGAAAAACAGCCGCAACAGGAGGCGCGAGATAGGATTGCACGCTTTGTAAATATTGATACAATGTCCCTGAGATGCCCTTCATAATCGGGATCCATAAAATTCCCAGCACGACGACTACTGCGGTTGCAATGCGTCCTACACGAACCAGTTTTTTCTCTCCGGTGTTCGGTCGGATCTTGCGGTAGATGTCCATCGTGAAAAGGGTAGAGCACGAATTAAAAACAGATGCAAGCGAGCTCATTAGGGCTGCTAAAAGTCCTCCCGCGAGGAGCCCGCGTAACCCGACGGGCATCAGCGTTTGAACCAGTGCCGGAAACGCCTGATCCGGAGATTCCAATTGCAGCTTACCACTTGCTGCCAAGGCTGTAGCGATTAGCCCGGGAATCATGAAAATAAAAAATGGGAATAATTTCAGATAGGCTGCGAAAATGGTTCCTCTTCTCGCTTCTTGTTCAGAAGATGCGGCCAGACACCGTTGAACAATATATTGATCGGTGCACCAGTACCACAATCCAACAATCGGAGAGGCGAATAAAATTCCTGCCCATGGAAAATCAGGATCCGAAAGCGGAGGAAACATATTAAGTTTTTCAGCAGGCACTGCAGCGATCATCGCGCTCCAGCCTCCAATTTCGTTCAGACCGATCAGCGTAAGGATCAGTGAGCCCAACAACAAAACTACCGCCTGAATGGCTTCGGTGTAGGCTACTGCACGCATCCCGCCCAACACGGTGTAAATTCCTGTGAGTACGACCAACACCAGAGCACTGGTCCAAAAATCGAATCCCATAAATGCGGCGATCACTACTGCACCAGCGTAAACCGTTACGGATACTTTCGTTAGCACATAGCTGAGCAAAGAGAAAATACTCAGAAACCAGCGTGCAGCCGGACTAAATCTGCGTTCTAAAAATTCCGGCATGGTAAAAACTTGGCTCCGAATGTAAAATGGAATGAATACCCAACCCAACATCAAAACAATCCAGGAATGAAGTTCATAGTGACCCATAACCACTCCTGATTTGGCTGCGGTGCCCGATAAGCCCACCACATGTTCTGACCCCACATTCGATGCCAAAATAGAAGCCCCCACAACAAACCAACCAATGTTTCTTCCCGCCAGAAAATATTCGCTCGCAGAATCTTTTTTCCGTCTCATGGTCCACCAGGAAACGACAGCAATCAACAGGAAATAAAGAATGATGATGATCCAATCTGCGGTTTGAAAAACTTGCATGGGAAATTTATTAGTACCTAAATCTAATTTAAAAGTCACGTAAAACGCGGTACTAAGCCGATCGAATCCGATTTTTGCATCGGTTTTAAGCAACCACTTGGTTTATGAGGAAGCTTACAATGGAAGAACTGGGACGGCTATCGGTGCGGGATTTTAAAACTGCACCCAAAACAGCCGTGACACTGGTGCTTGACAACATAAGAAGTTTGCACAATGTAGGCTCCGCCTTCAGAACAGCAGACGCCTTTTCACTTGAGCAAATTATTTTGACCGGCATCACCGGCACGCCACCACACCGTGAAATTGAAAAGACAGCATTGGGTGCAACGCAGTCCGTGGGTTGGAAATATGAGGAGAGCGCCGAAATTGCTGTGGCGGCCCTCAAAGCATCGGGTTATCACATCGTGGTCGTAGAGCAAACCGACCAAAGTATTCCGCTCGATCGGTTCTCTATTCCGCCGGGCGAACGGCTGGCATTGGTTTTCGGAAATGAAATCAATGGAGTAAGCGCTGAAGTGCTTCAGCATGCCGATTCGGCCATCGAAATTCCACAATCCGGAACCAAGCACTCGATTAATGTTTCGGTATGCATTGGCATTGTCGTTTGGGAAGTGGTTCGCCGCTTTCGGGTCTGAAAATCCGACGAAATTTTGGCACCTTTGTTTTTTAGTCAACATTAAAATTTTGAGTTCCGATCGTTACGGTCAGCGCGGCGTTTCAGCAGCCAAAGAGGATGTTCACCAGGCCATTCGAAAGCTGGACCGCGGACTTTATCCTGGCGCATTCTGCAAAATTGTTGCTGATCTTCTGACGGGTGATTCGGAGTACTGTACGGTCATGCACGCCGATGGAGCGGGTACGAAGTCTTCACTGGCGTATTTGTACTGGCGCGAGACGGGCGACCTTTCGGTTTGGAAAGGCATTGCACAAGATGCAGTGGTGATGAATACCGATGATCTGCTGTGTGTAGGTGCTACGGGTCCGGTTTTTCTCTCCTCCACCATAGGGCGAAATAAAAATCGCATTCCCGGTGAAGTCATTCAAACCATTATCGAAGGAACAGAAGAAGTTTTGGAAATGCTGCGCAAGCACGGCATGGAAATTCAGAGCACGGGTGGCGAAACTGCAGATGTGGGTGATTTGGTGAGAACGATAATCGTAGACAGCACGGTGGTCGCCCGCATGAAGCGCTCGGAGGTCATCGACAACGCCAACATCAGACCCGGCGATGTTATTGTGGGCCTGGCTTCTTCCGGCAAAGCAAACTATGAGTCGGAATACAACTCAGGGATGGGCAGCAATGGCCTGACCTCGGCACGTCACGATGTTTTCAGGAAAGAGTATGCAGAGAAATATCCTGAATCATACGATCCATCTGTCCCCAGCAACCTTATCTATTCCGGAAAATACAAGCTTACGGATCCTATTCCCGGCACTGATCGAAATGCGGGCCAGCTGGTGCTTTCGCCCACCAGAACCTACGCACCGGTACTGATTCCGCTCTTCAAGGAATTCCGTCAGCATATTCACGGACTGGTGCATTGTAGTGGTGGCGCACAAACGAAAGTGATGCATTTTGTTGGCAACGTCCATGTGGTGAAAGACAATTTGTTTGAAATCCCTCCGCTTTTTAAAATCATTCAGGAAACCACAGGCACGGCATTAAAAGAGATGTACAAGGTCTTTAACATGGGCCACCGGATGGAAGTATATCTTCCTGAACAGTATGCGGGTAGGGTGATGGAAGTTGCTGCTTCGTTTGGTGTCGAAGCACGCGTCGTTGGCCGAGTGGAAGCATCGGAACAGAAACAACTTAGTCTGCATACAGCGCAGGGTGTGTTGAAATATTCGTTTTAACGGAAATTTTTTTGAAGTCTCTTAACATTCATTCTATGAAGAAGAATTTTCTCATGGTGATTTCATTTATGGCGATGGCTGTAGGTGGATGGGCACAGAAACCTGCGCTTACGGGCACTGCGTATGACCAGTGGAAAACAGTTAATGCAAAGCACATCACTGCCGACGGGAAATATGCTGCTTATATTATCGGACCCGAAGACGGAGACGGTCGCGCTGAATTTTATTCTATTTCAACCGGAACCCGAGACACCATTTCCCGCGCTTCCGATTTGGTGATTGCGTATGACGGAAGTTTTGCATTTTTTAAAATCAAGCCGCCGGTGAAGCAGGTTAAGGAAATGCGCAGGCAAAAAAAGAAGAAGGAAGAGCTCCCGATGGATTCACTTGGGATCTATTCGTTTGTTTCCCGTAAAACAGAAAAAATTCCCGATGTCAGAAATTTTAAATCACCGTCTAAAGCGAGCGGATGGCTTGCCTATCAACTGGAGGCGGAACGCACACCGGCCAAGGGAAAGAAAAGAAAGAACAGTGAGGAAAATGGATTTACCCTTGTTCTTAAAAATCTTAAAACCAATACGACAGAAAAGATTGGATTTGTGAAGGACTATTCCTTCGATAGAAATGCGAAGGGACTTCTTTTTTCTACGACAGGAAATGACAGCACTTTAAAGCCTGGGGTTTATTGGAAAGATCTTCAGACCGGCAACCAAACCACTTTGTTTGAGGGCAAAAGAAAATTTCAGTACAAGGGCTTGAGCATAGCCCAGGATGGCACACAGGCAGCTTTTTTGGTTGATACCGATACGACCAAGCGGCCTCATCATTTTTGGAAGCTGTACTACTGGAAAATGGGCGCGCCTGTTGCAAAAGATCTTAGGTTGGAAGAAAACAAACTCCCGGAAGGATACCTTACCGGCGAATATTTTGCGCCTGTATTTTCAAAAAACGGCTCTCGATTATTCTTTGGCGCTGCACGAAAGGCGATGAAGGCCGATACGACGCTGCTTCCGGAGGAAATGGTTCAGGTGGAAGTTTGGGGAACAGAAGACCCGGAAATTTATCCACAGCAAAAAGTAAAACTAGACCAGGAACGCCGGCGCAGTTACCTCGCTGTTGCGGATCTGGGTGATGGATCTTTTCCTGTCCGCCTGTTGGGAAGTCCTGAGCTGCCGGTGATTGAAACCGCTGATGAGGGCAATTCGGATTATGCACTGGCCGCCACCGACGTTCCATATAAAAAAATGGCTACATGGGATCTTAGCGTCTACCATGATGTATGGCAAGTGGATGTAAACAGTGGAACACGCAAGCCAATAGCCCAAAAGATTAAATCGAGGCCCTCCATTTCTCCATCGGGTAATTATGTTTTATGGTTCAATCCCGTTGACACGGCTTGGTATGCTCATGCAGTGCGGAGTGGGAAGACTGTAAAACTTACGAGTGGTATTAAAGTTTCTTTTGCAGATGAGGAAGACGATCATCCTGATTTTCCAAACGCCTATGGAGTAGCGGGCTGGACCGCCTCAGATGAACGTGTTGTGCTTTACGATCGCTATGATCTGTGGTTGGTAGATCCATCAGGCACAGCGGCACCGGTCAACCTGACCAACGGCAGAAATACGCGAAGGGTTAGTCGATACCTCAGACTGGATTCAGAGGAAAAATTTCTTGACAGTACAAAGGACTGGTGGATGAGTGTCTTTTATGAGGACACCAAACAAAGTGGATTTGCAAAAATATCGGCGAAAGGAAAAAAACTTATTGAAGTTGTGGTTGGCCCATATCGGTACGGCGCTCTTTTAAAAGCAAGGCAGTCCGACCGCCTGCTGTTTACGCGTGAAACCTTTACGGAGTTTCCAGATGTTTGGACCACCACGACTGATTTTAAAAATCCATTGAAAATTACCAATGCCAATCCCCAACAAAATCGTTACCGCTGGGGTACGGCAGAGCCTGTGCGTTGGAAACGCAGCGATGGAAAATTGATCAGTGGACTTTTGTATAAGCCTGAAGGATTTAATCCAGCAGTAAAGTATCCGATGATTGTTAATTTTTATGAGCGCAACAGCGATGATTTGTATGCTCACGCTGCGCCCTATGCCCATCGCTCTACGATTAACAAATCGATGTATGTAAGCAACGGGTACGTATTGTTCATTCCTGATGTTCACTATCGAGTAGGATACCCTGGTGAGAGCGCAATGGAATGTATTATGCCAGGTGTGGAGATGTTGGTTGCAAAAGGTTTTATTGACCAGAACCGCATTGGTATCCAGGGACACAGTTGGGGCGGTTACCAGATTGCATACATGGTTACACGGACATCTAAATTCAGAGCTGCTGAAGCAGGGGCCATTGTTGCCAACATGGTTAGTGCCTATGGGGGCATTCGTTGGGAGACGGGCTTGAGCCGAATGTTTCAGTATGAAAAAGATCAGAGTAGGCTAGGGGCCACGCTTTGGGAGAAGCCGAATCTCTATTTAGAGAATTCACCAATTTTTTTGGCCGACAAAATTGATACGCCGCTCTTATTGTTGCACAACGATGCCGATGGTGCTGTCCCCTGGTATCAGGGAATTGAAATGTACATGGCATTGCGCCGGCTGAACAAGAGGGCCTGGATGCTTAACTACAATGGAGAGCCACACTGGCCGCTGAAGCGTGAGAATCGGATTGACTTTCAAACGCGGATGATGCAGTTTTTTGATCATTATCTGAAAGATGCCGCTGCTCCGGTTTGGATGAACAGCGGAATTCCTGCCACTGAAAAAGGAATAAACAAAGGATACTGATTCAGATCAGGCCTTCTGTTGGCGTAAGGTGATCAAAGTCACTTTTTAGATTTCTCATTGATTTTATTTTTGATGGAATTAAAAATGGCCATTATGAGAAGCGAGCAGATTGCGGTGGAGAATATGAAATGTGGTGGGTGTGCATCAACCATTAAGAAAGCGCTCATGGAAATGGATGGTGTCGAGTTGGTGGACGTTGATGTTGACCACGGCAGGATTGATGCCAATGTACAAGACACAGTATTGCGGGAGGATATGCTGGCGAGACTGGCGAGGCTCGGTTATCCTGAAGCCGGCAAAGGTAATTTGTTGCAGAAGGGTATTTCTTATGTGAGCTGCATGATTGGAAAACTAGGAGAAACAAAAAATGAAAAAGCCTTTTAAGGAAATTGTTGAAGGTGAAGTTCCAGTACTAGTGGATTTTCACGCCACCTGGTGCGGCCCATGTAAAACCATGGCTCCAGCTTTACAGGCTTTTGCGACGGAGATGGGTGATCGCCTAAGGGTGATTAAGATAGATGTCGACCGAAATCCACAGGTTGCGTTGGATTATAAGATTCAGGGAGTTCCTACACTCATATTATTTAAGGAGGGGAAGCCGGTATGGAGGCAATCCGGCGTTCTTTCCACTTTTCAGATGCACCAGGGCCTTAGCCCATTTTTATAGACCTTTTTTGATAGCTCTATGATATATAGAGTGGAATAATCCGGCCGAACAGTGGCAGAAAGGCATTTTTTAGGGCATTTAAAACCTCTTTCTAGAAATCCGGACTTTTTTCAAACCCAAGGGGCTTAGTTACGTATAAGCACCACTATCTTTGCTGATAGTAAAGCTATTATAAACGAAAGTACCTATGGCAATTGCCTTTAAGTTAAATGAGGGCCTCTACCTGCGCGATCCGCAGGATACAGAGTTGGGTCGAAAAATTATTGAGAGCGGCATCACGCTGATCGATAGGTTGGGTTTTGAACAATTCACGTTCAAAAAACTAGCAGAAGAAATTGGTTCTGCCGAGGCCTCTCTATACCGCTACTTTGAAAACAAACACCGTTTGCTTTTATATCTGACGGGCTGGTATTGGAATTGGACCGAATACCGGATGGAAATTTTAACGCATCCGACGCAGACGGCAGAGGAAAAATTGCGATGGTGTTTGCGTGTGCTTACGGAAGAAAAGAAAAACGATCCAGCTTTTGGTTTTGTTGATGAAGAAGCGCTCTACCGAATTATAGTTAATGAGCTGGATAAAACTTATCTGACCAAATGGGTAGACGTCGATAACCAACACGGCTTGTTTGCGAGCTATAAATCTATTTGTAAAAAAATGGCCGCGCTGATTGCTGAGATCGACCCCGACTATCATTATCCTAATTCCCTCGTGAGCACGATAATGCTCACATCGGTTCAACAGATTTTTTATTCTGAACACCTTCCCTCACTCACCAACCTTAAAGGCGATCGTTATGGTCAGCTTTATGCGTTTACTGAACACCTGGTTTTCTCCGCTCTTAAAAGAAAAAATTAAATGCTGAATACAGATCAGATCATCCGAATTATTTCGGAGTCAAGCCTGGCTACCGGGATTGAAGTTTCTTCGGAAGTTATTCGTTCATTATACCGGAATCACCGGACGTATGAGGAGCAGGAGCTGCACGAGTTCAAACGTGACCTGATGGACTCTGCCCATCAGGCGGGCCTTCAGATTTTTGAATATCGAATTCGTTTAGAGGAATTAAAAGAGTTTATCGAGCAACCGGAGCAAGCCCTGTTATTTTTTTCAACAGAAAAAAATTCACTGCGGCCATTTATGGTTGTGCGTGACCGAAAAAAATTAAGCAGGATCTGGTTGAACACGGATCAAAATGATCGTGATGCTATTTCCATCGAAGAACTTGAACAGACTTTAGGCAGCAGCGATCAAATTGAGCTTTGGTCGATTATGAAACTCGAACAACTGGTTAGTGAAGCTGGTTCTGACAATTTGAAACCAATTACGCGCTTCATCCACTTGTTGTTTACCGAGAAAAAAGATATTTTCTACATTTTCCTTTACGCATTTTTTATCGGACTGATCAGTCTGGTTATTCCTTTAGGAATTCAAACAACCATTGAGCTGATCTCAGGAGGCGTATTTTTCAGTTCTGTCTATATTCTTATTGGTGGCATTATTATTGGTGTTTTGATGGCCGGTGGCATGCAGGTTTTTCAACTTACGCTGGTCGAATACCTTCAGAGAAGAATCTTTACCAAAGCAGCATTTGAATTTGCCTACCGCTTTCCGCACATCGACACTTCCTCTATAAAGGGAATTTATGCCCCTGGCCTGGTAAACCGATTCTTCGATGTCATTACGCTTCAAAAAGGGTTGCCGAAATTCCTGATCGAATTTTCCGGCGCCTGACTCCAGATCATCTTCGGTTTGCTGTTACTATCCGCTTATCACCCCTTCTTTGTTTTCTTCGGCTTGGGTCTGCTCGCTTTTTTATCTGCGATCTTTTATCTGACAGGTCCCAATGCACTTAAAACCTCCATCCAGGAATCAAGCTATAAGTATAAACTTATTCATTGGCTGGAAGATGTGGCCAGGCTTCACCGAACCCTCAAGCAGACCGGTACCACCACACTTCCGGTAATGAAGACCGATTTCTTCGTGAACAACTATCTCAAAAATCGAAAAAGTCATTTCCGAATTCTTCTGGTTCAGTTCACCTATATCGTTATTTTCAAAGCCGCCATTATAGGAGGCCTGCTCATCATTGGTACCATCCTGGTGGTTGATCGGGAAATCACACTCGGTCAATTCGTAGCCTCGGAAGTTATCATCATTCTTATTTTGAACTCGGTCGAAAAAATCATTATGTATATGGATGTGATTTATGACCTGCTAACTGCAGTTGATAAAATCGGAGCCGTAACCGATCTTAAAATTGAACGTCTCGGTGGATTGGATCTGGCTGGCCTGGAAAAACCGATTTCAATCAATCTGATGAATGTCACCATGCGACATCCGGATTCCAACGCATCGGCATTGAGTGGCATTAATCTAGAAATAGCTTCTGGCGAAAAAGTCTGTATAGCCGGGCAATCAGGATCCGGTAAATCAACTTTATTCGGATTACTGGCAGGTCTCTACTCAGGATTTGAAGGCTCAGTGATGGTCAATGGATATTCATTGCGCGATCTAGACCTGACTTTTTACCGTGACCATCTTGCTGCCAATGGTCCTGAATCTGATGTGTTTGAAGGCACCTTACTCGATAACGTAACGGTAGGCAATCCTAAAATCAAGACAACAGCTGCAATCGATGCGCTTTCACGTGCTGGCCTTGGTGAGACCATAGCTTCCTGGCACAATGGAATCGATACCACAATATCCAGCGCCGGCGAAACCATAAGCGCCGGACTTGCGCATCGAATTATGATGGCCAGATGCATTGCCAGAAATCCTCAACTCATGCTTCTGTCCGATTTCTTTTCTGGATTTTCTTCCCGTGAAAAACTTCAACTCCTAAATCCCGCCTGGAATATGGATGGCGCCACAGTAATATGTTTCTCGAACGATCCTGCCATCATGGCGGCATGCGATAGAGTCGTGGTGCTGGAGAATGGGGCCATTAAAACGCAGGGAAAATTCAATGAATTGCTCAAGCAGGGAACCTTAAACCAATTTACCGCATAGTCTATGCTTAACCTGTCAAAAAACAGAATCCACGAACAGGTTCCTCATGATCGATTGTATTCGATGAGGGCACTGCGTACACCCCGCGCCGGTAAACAACTGCTGCACTGGATTCTTGGACTGTTCGGAATATTTCTGATCATCCTGTTTCTTCCCTGGCAGCAAAACATCAACGGATCCGGAATGGTCACGGCACTCTCACCGGCCAACCGACCACAAGTGGTCCCAACATTAATTGCCGGACGAATTATGAAGTGGGGTGTGCAGGAAGGTCAGTATGTAAAGGCTGGCGATACCATCGTTGTTATAGGTGAGATCAAAGAAAAATATTTTGACCCTAAGCTTCTTCAGCGGTTACGTGAACAAATAGAGGCCAAGAAAGGAACGCTTTCATCCAAAAAGCAAATGGCAGAGGCACTCAGGCGTCAACTAACAGCGATCCGCCAAAACCAAAAAACCAAATCGGATCAGGCGAATGCCAAACTGAAGGCAGAGGAGGTAAAATTCCGCAACGCTGAAAATCAGTACCAACGCAACAAATTACTTTATGAGGCCGGTAACATCACGCTCACCAAATTCCAGGATACTGAATACAAGTTTCAATTAAGTCAGGCAGATTTTCGTACCGCAAAAATTGAGGTCGATCAGGTTAAGGCAGAGTTTCAGGATAAAATTTCAAAAACAGAATCTGAGCTTGAAAAAACGCTCGCTGAATTTTTTGAAACCGAAGGTGAAATCGCCAAACTGACCAACGAGTACGCAAGTCTTTCCATACGGAATGAACAATACCACATACTTGCTCCACAAGCCGGGTTTGTGGTTAAGGCCATGAAGGCAGGATTGGGCGAGACCATTGGAGAGAGCGACCCCGTTTGTACCATTATGCCAGACGTAAAAGACATTGCTGTTGAAATGTATGTGAGGGCTATGGATGTACCGCTGATCGCTATTGGTAGAAAAGTTCGAATACAATTTGATGGTTGGCCTGCCTTACAATTTTCAGGTTGGCCCAATATTTCTGTTGGTACGTTTGGCGGAAGAGTTAAAGTTGTTGACTACGTCAGCAGTAAGCCTGGCGAATTCAGGATTCTGGTTGTACCCGATCAGGAAGATGTAGCCTGGCCTTCCCAATTGCGCGTTGGATCCGGAACAAAAGGTTGGATAATGCTTGACAACGTAAAAGTCTGGTTTGAAATCTGGCGTCAGTTAAACGGATTCCCACCAAGCTTATACAAAGCACCAACGGAGGATTCAAAAAATATGAAGACCAATGAAAAGGAAAAGAAATAGTTTTCTCTGTTTCGTTGTACTTCTGATTTCCATGGGAGTGGTCCGGTCTCAGGATACCATTCAGTTTAGCATCGACGCATTTTACCGGCAGGTGGCTGAATACCACCCCATGGTACGTCAAGCCAGATTGTTAAGCGAGCAGGCAAGACAGGAAATCCGTTTTGCGCGTGGAAGTTTTGATCCAAAACTTGAGGCCTTCTTCGCAACCAAGGAGTTTCAGGATAAGAGCTACTTCAACACTTTTGAGACAGCTGTAACACTGCCAACCCGATCACCCATCCAACCCAAAGTTGGATTCGAGCGCACGACTGGTGAACTGCTGGATCCTTCTGAAAAAATTCCCGGAAATGAACAGGCCTTCGCCGGCGTTAGTCTTCAGCTGGGACGGGGCTTGCTCACCGATGAGCGCAGAACAGTCTTACAGCAGGCCGAGCAAATGGTAAATATGTTTGAGGCTGAACAAGTAAAACTTGTCAATAAAATTCTACTCGAGGCAGCTTCAACGTACTGGAATTGGTATTACCGTTACCGCGCTGTAGCGGTTTTCGACCGTGCAGCAACCGTTTCTCAGGAAATTTTAGACGGAGTGAAACTGAACTTTTCACAAGGAGAAGCCTCGGTTTTGGATACCGTTCAGTCGTCGATCACCAATCAGGCACGTCAAATTGAAAAACAAGAAGCGCGACTACAACTCAACAATGCCAAAATTGCTTTATCTAATTTTCTTTGGACTGATGGAAATTCGCCAGTCATCTTATCTGCTAATGCAGTTCCTTTGCTTCCTGTTCCGGGCGTTATAAGAGCGGAGGAAGAGCTGGCCATGTTGTCGGATCAGGCCAGGGCAAACCATCCGGAGCTGATTAAGCTTCGTACTAAAATTGAAATCCTCGAACTTGATCAGCGGCTTGCCAGAGAATTTTTAAAACCAAGACTTGATCTAAACTATTCCCTGCTTAGCCAGCCTGGCGCAGCACGATCCATTGATTTATCCAACGACTATAAACTAGGGCTCGACTTTTCCTTTCCGCTATTCCTGAGAAAAGAAAGATCCAAACTGAAGCTTATGGGACTTAAGCTGAATCAGACCAATCTTGAAACAGGATTTATGGAACGTGAAATCCTGAATACCCTTCAGCAAACTTTTAATGAGCTTATTACCATGCACCAGCTGTTGTCAAGGCAATCCACGATGGTAAAATCTTATGCAAGACTTATGGAAGGTGAGCTGCTCAATTTGCGAAATGGCGAGAGCGATCTATTCAAAATAAACGTTCAGCAGGAAAAGCTTTTACAGTCACAAGAGAAGCTGGCAAAGCTGGAGTCAGACTATCAAAAGAAGAAAGCCTACCTGTGGTGGTCGGCAGGAATAAGCCCGCTCGACAGCGCTGCCCCCCGGCCATAATCTTTTCGCGCCCAAAAATTCATCAACTTTACAAATGGTATTCGGGCTCAATTACCGAGTACAGCAGCAATGGAGCGGAAAGTCTTTCGAGTATGTGTTATCGGGCCTGAGTGTACTGGCAAAACCACGCTCTCCAAAGCATTGTCGGCACATTTCAGTGAACCATGGGTTCCGGAGTACGCCCGCCAATACCTTGATAGCCTTGGCAGACCGTATCATCAAGACGATTTGCTGACCATTGCCCAAGGTCAAATTCAAGCAGAGGAAACGATGGAGTCGAAAGCCAGCCGGATGCTGGTGTGCGATACCAATCTGCTGGTGATCAAAGTTTGGAGCGAACATAAATATGGATACTGCGATGCAGCCATCATGGCCTTGCATGCTGCTAAGACCTATGATCATTATCTATTAACCGCCACCGATATTCCATGGGAGGACGATCCCCAGCGCGAGCACCCTACCCTTCGTCAGCATTTCAGTGCATTGTATCAATCATTGATTACTTCGACAGGTGTTGGATTTACCCACATTTCTGGAACAACAGCTCAACGAATTGAGCTCGCAGTAAAAGCTGTTGAACAATTGATAAACTGATCGCCATGTCACAAAAAAGTAAAGTGCCGCCGCTGGCATCGATGTACATCCGTGACTTTAGAAATTTTGTAACGGCACGACTGTTTATGACAATTGCCATTCAGGTACAGGCCGTAGCGGTTGGTTGGCAGATCTATGAAATTACCCGCGATCCACTTTCTCTTGGACTGATTGGACTTTCGGAAGCAATACCGGCGATCAGTGTCGCTCTCTACGCCGGCCATCTTGCCGATGTCATGGAAAGAAAAAAAATAATTCTTCTCTGTGCATCTACTTTATTGATCTGCTCGGTTGCCCTTTTTGCTTTTACCTCAAATCTTTCTTCTCTTCTTGAGGTATATGGTGCAATACCCATATACGCCGTTATGTTCGTGACGGGTATTGCCAGAGGATTTCTTTCACCGGCCAATTTTTCATTGCTCCCCCAGCTTATTCCCAGAGCGTTGTACACCAATGCCATTACCTGGAACAGCACCATCTGGGAGGGCGCCTCGGTTGCCGGTCCGGCCATCGGGGGTTTACTGATCGATTTCATCGGACTCCGTCTTACTTATTTTTCGGTGATGATGATTTTTGGCGCAGGTCTTTTCTTTTATGCGCTGGTCGATCGTAAGCCAGTGCCCTCAGCCACAGACGAGCAAAGCGTTTGGGAAAAAATCAGCGCTGGATTAAAATTTGTTTTCAGCCACCAATTAATTCTTTCAGCGATAACGTTAGACTTATTTGCTGTATTGTTTGGTGGCGCCGTGGCGCTCTTGCCGGTATTTGCAAAGGAAATCCTGGATGTGGGTCCACATGGATTTGGTTTGCTGCGTGCAGCGCCCGCAGCCGGCGCACTGGTCATGGCATTAATTCTTTCCTATTATCCAATTCAAAAATATCCAGGTCGTGTATTGTTGTGGTGTGTGGCCGGATTTGGCCTGAGCATGGTTGGATTTGCACTCTCTGAAAACTTTTTGCTTTCGCTTGCCTTGCTGGTGATTAGTGGAGTATTCGATTGTGTGAGCGTAATTATCCGCGGCATCATTGTACATACCCAAACTCCGGAGAATATGAAAGGCCGGGTGGCAGCCATCAACAGTATGTTCATAGGCTCTTCAAATGAAATCGGGGCGTTTGAGTCCGGTGTTGCAGCACGCTGGATGGGCGTAGTTCCTTCTGTGGTTTTCGGTGGAATCATGACCATGGTGGTCACCGGCGCAACGGCTTTTAAAGCCGAGCACTTGCGAAAGATTCGACTCATTCGTTAAAGAAGGATTCATTAATTTTTTGAAAGCTGAAGTATCCCTGTGGAGGATGAGCAGGGGGTTTTTACTGCTTTAGTTTTGTCAAAAAACCCGCGGAGCCCATGAAAAATACACCCACCATTAAAGTATTTATCGCCGATGATCACTTCCTGTTGAGAGAAGCGCTGTGTGGACTGGTGTCAGCTTTTGAAGAGCTTGAAGTAATAGGCCAAGCCTCCAATGGCATCGAGTTGCTTGAAAAATTTAGCCTTGGTGTTGTTCCCGATGTGGTATTGCTGGATGTGCAAATGCCATTGCTCGATGGAATTGAAACTGCTAAAAAAATCAAGGGTGCATTTCCGTTGGTAAAAGTTATTGCCCTGACCATGCACCAGGAAGAACAAAAGATTATAAAAATGTTGCGCGCAGGCGCTTCAGCATATTTAAAAAAAGATTCAACACCGGATGAACTCAAAGTGGCCATCCTTCAGGTCATGCGCAATCATTTCCATTATACAGAAATGGTGAGCACCGCAATGATGCGCAATGTTTTATCCGATTCCAGACAAATTGGATTTACCCAGGGAGGACTTCACGATCGCCATGTAGAGTTTTTGAAGCTGGCTTCCTCTGAGTTGACGTATAAAGAGGTTGCCGACCGGATGAACGTTTCTGCCAGAACCATCGATGGTTACCGCGACGATCTTTTTCACAAACTCAACGTGCGAAGCCGAGTCGGCCTGGTCTTGTTTGCCATCCGTAACAAGTTGATCGATTTGGATGCTGCTTAGCGCGTAAGCCGGTAAATGAATACAGCCGTCCGGGCAGTAAGGTCTTTAAAAGTGCGCAGATCAATGGCTTCCTGAAGACTGTGCGCACCTTCTCCCATAGAACCCATTCCATCGAGTCCGCTGATGTAGGGCGCCACGTAAGCAATGTCACCCGCGCCGCGTTTTCCCGGATCCCATGGTTTTACCTCACCAAGCCCCATGTCTACACTTGTTTTACTGAGCTGCTCAAGCAACGCATAGTTGCCAGGCGTTGGAGGCATGGAAGGAATGCCATCTTCAAAAATGATTTCAGCGCTGGTTTGTGGCAGGTGTCTGGAAACAATTTCACGCATCTTTTCCCGTGTTCTGTTTTTTTGTTCTTCTGAAATAAATCGGAGATCACCTTTCACTACTGCAGTTTCAGCTACGATGTTGCTCTTGCCGGTTGCCGAACCTTCGCCCGGTCCAACCTCTGCTGTTGAGCCGCCAACAATCATTCCAGGGTTGTAGGTGAGGTATTGTTCCTGAAGCGCGTTGTGGAATTCATTTAAAATACGCGCTGCTTCGTAAATAGCGCCGCTTCCAACTCCGGCATTAAAAACACCAGAAGAATGAGCCCTTCTTCCAGTGGTCTTAAGCGTCCAACCACTGGATCCGCGCCTTGCCACTGTTCCATATCCAAAGCCCGTCGATCCTTCAAACGCCAAAGCAAAATCACTTCGCTTCGCTGCCTCTACAATATCTTTTCTGCTGATCGATTCAGGATCACCGCCATTTTCTTCATCACCATGTAGCGCAACAATGATCTGAGCGTCGTCCAGTACACCTGATTCATAAAGCGCCTTAAGCGCGAACAACATAATAATGTTCCCACCCTTCATATCATTGGCGCCGGGTCCGTACGCAACCGAATCGGCGAAGGTCCACGATTGAAATGGACTGTCTGGTTCAAATACCGTATCAAGATGTCCGATCAACAGCAGGCGTTTACCCTTTTTGCCTTTTCGTTCAGCGAAGAGGTGGCCAGCTCTTTTCATCTCTGTTGGCATATCAATCCAACGAGTTTCAAAGCCTATTTTTTTGAACTCAGGATCAAGCAGATCACCATTCGCCCGAACGCCTTTTATGTTAAACGTTCCTGAATTGATGTTCACGGATTTTTTGAGCAGATCTATGGATGCCTGATGGTTGGCTTCAACCTTGCGAACAATTTCTTTTTCTTTTTTTGAAAGATTTTGTCCGTTTACCAACAGAGAAAACATTACCAGAGCGGGAAGTATTATTCTGATCATCATCGTGGGCTTAGAATTTTGCTAAACTAAAAAATATTGAAGGATGTGTTGGTAGAAGTTATGTGAAAGAGTTTCCGGG
Organism: Bacteroidota bacterium; assembly: GCA_016866235.1. GTDB lineage: Bacteria > Bacteroidota > Bacteroidia > Cytophagales > Cyclobacteriaceae > ELB16-189. Next base: position 200,276 of record VGMW01000004.1, on the reverse strand, counting down.
TTTAAAGGGTGAACATTTGAATTGTCGTTATTTTGAGGCCTGACTGTTCAGCAGCGTATGCCCTCCTTTTCAATAAGTCCCGATTTATCAAAATGGCTTGAACACCATGCCGGAGATGATCCGATCAAAGTGAGGCTTGCCGGAAAGGAGGTTGAGGGATATACCGCCGCGTTTGTGGCCGATCAGCTTACAGCCCGACAGCGTTTTAAAAGGAAATTCCCGAAAATCTGTGCCGATCCATTTTTTGTATTTCCACCGTCGGTTCACCTTGAGCAGGCTTCTTCTGAAACCACCGCCCGCATCAAGCTGGAATTGATTCTTGACCATCCGTCCCCGCGCAACCACATCATAGATCTTACTGCAGGTTTTGGTGTTGATGCACTTAGCTTTTCTGAAATATTCAGACAGGTTTCACTGGTAGAGCCCGATCCGTATCTCCACGACCTTACACAGGCCAACTTCATCCGAACCGCACCCACTAAATTCTCTTTACACCTGCAGACCGCCGAGGATTTTCTTTTGAATAAAAATTTGCATGCCGATTGGATTTTTGTTGATCCTTCCCGCAGGGATGAAGGTCAGAGAAAATTTTTATTGGAAGATTCCTTTCCAAATGTGGTGGCCCTTCATAGAAGGCTTCTTGAGGTTGCGCCGCAGCTCCTGATTAAAACTTCGCCGATGTTGGATATTTCAGCTTGCCTGAAATCGCTTCCAGGCATTACAGGGGTGCATATCGTTTCGGTTGACAATGAATGTAAAGAAGTGCTGTACCACATCGATAGCACTAAAAAAATGGATGAGCCCGAAATCCGATGCATTAATATCCGCAACAATGGCACCCGTGAATTGTTCAATTTCTTTCCTGCTGAAGAGCTTAATAGGATCGAGGTTGCTGTGTTGCCCGATCAATATCTGATGGAGCCCAACGCATCGGTGATGAAATCAGGTGGATTTAATTCTCTTTGCCGAAAATTTGGTTTAATGCCCGTAGGAAACAGCACGAGGCTATTCACTTCAACCACTGCCCCTTTTAATTTCCCTGGAAAAATTTTTAAAGTGAATCGTCCCTTCACCAAGTCCGACGAAGGAATGGCTGCAGCCGTAATCAGCAGAAACCACCCGCTCTCTGCCGATCAAATTCGAAAGAAGTATTCCTTGAAAGAGAGTGATAAGACCTTTCTGATCGCTTTCACGGGTAGATCTGAAAAATACCTTTTGCTGGCCGATCGTTTGTAGTCAGGAAAGTAGCCAATTCAAAAAATAGATCATTAAGCCTACGATCGCCCAGGGGCCATACCAACGCAGAACCAGGTATCGACTTTGGGTGTGATGCCACCAAAGCACCGATAGCGGATGGAATAATCCAACGACGACCAAAAGTGTGGGTATCACAGCAACGAGTAGAGTTGGTTCACGCCAATGCATATGAGCCGGTAAAATAATGGCTTCAAATCCGGATTTCAATTTTTCCTGAGTCCTCTCCTCTTATACCTTTGCACCCTTTCGTGTAGAGGCTTGAAGGCGGAGGCATTTCTTGATTTATTTAAAGAGGGAAGCGGGATCAAACTGCTTGTCGAGGGGATTCGTACGCGCCGTCCGTCCACCATCCGGCTAAAAGGAATTTCTGGAAGTCTGGATGCGGTGGTGATTGCCACCTCCTCCCAATCCATTCATCACAGCCACCTCGTGATTTGTCAGGACCGGGAAGAGGCCGCATACCTTGCATATGATTTGCAGAATTTGCTGCCCGCACGGCAGGTGCTCACTTTTCCACTTTCTTACCGTAAACCGTATGAATTTGATGAAGTAGAAAATGCCAACGTCCTCATGCGGGCAGAGGTGCTTGATAAACTCCAGGCCCATCCACAGTCGCAGCTCATGGTAACCTATCCGGAAGCATTGTCTGAAAAGGTAATTACCCGGGCAGGGATGGTCAAAAACACCTTTGCCGTTAAGCTTAGAGATACCCTTGACCGCGAGTTTCTTACTGAATTTCTTCAGAGCTATGATTTCGAAAAAACCGACATGGTCAGCGAGGCCGGTCAGTTTGCCATCAGGGGCGGTATCATCGATGTATTTTCATTTGCTCACGAGCTACCTGTACGAATTGAATTGTTTGGAAAAGAGGTTGACAGCATAAGGAGCTTTGATCCGGGCACTCAACTCTCCGTTCAAACCATGGAACAGGTTCGGTTGATCCCGGATGTTCAGACCAGACTATTTCAGGAACAACGTGAATCTTTGATTAGTTTTTTACCACCACACACCTGTCTGTGGATAAAAGACGTGGCCATGACAGCAGATGTGATGGAAACCTGTTTTGAAAAAGCGTCAGGTGAGTTTGATCGAATTGTCAAGGTTTCAGGAACGTCGTCAGTGGCACTGAAGCCGGAACAACTTTTTGAGTCAGGCCGTGAATTCAAAAAAAGCATTTCAGAAGTTCAGGTAATTGAATTCGGAAAACGCCGAGTTTCCACCTCCCGTGAATGTCTGGACATTGAATTCAATTCAGCACCTCAACCCCCATTCAAAAAAGATTTCGAACGACTTGCCGCGGACTTGCTTGGTCACCAGCAAAATGGATTTAAAAATCTGATTGCTGCTGAATGGCCGAGACAGCAGGAGCGTCTTGCCGAAATTTTTTCGGAGATCCATCCTGAGCTTCGATTTCAACCGCTTGAAATTAGTTTACGCGAAGGCTTTGCTGATCAGGAAACAGCTGTGTTGGTATACACCGACCACCAGATTTTTGAACGCTTCCACCGATACCGCACCAGAGAAAAATTCAGTAAGTCTAAAGCACTGACCTTACGGGAACTCCAGTCGCTTCAGCCCGGTGATTTTGTAACCCACATCGACTTTGGTATTGCCAAGTTTGCCGGATTGGAAAAACGAGAGGTCGACGGCCGACAACAGGAAGCCATTCGACTGGTGTATCGCGATGATGATCTTTTGTATGTAAGCGTTCATGCGCTTCAAAAAATTTCCAGATACACCGGAAACGAAGGCACGCCTCCACTGGTTAGTAAATTGGGAACGGGCGAATGGGAAGGTAAAAAAGCCAAAGTCCGGAAAAAGGTAAAAGACATTGCACGTGAGCTCATCACGCTGTACGCAAAACGCAAACAAGCAACCGGTCACGCCTATGCAGCCGATAGCTTCCTTCAGGCTGAATTGGAATCATCTTTTATTTATGAAGACACTCCCGATCAGGCGAAAGCGACAGAGGATGTTAAAAAAGACATGGAGGCTCCACACCCCATGGATCGACTCGTTTGTGGTGATGTTGGTTTCGGCAAAACTGAGGTAGCGATCAGGGCTGCTTTCAAAGCCATAAACGACGGAAAGCAGGTTGCAGTCCTGGTGCCCACCACCATCCTGGCCATGCAACACCACCGTACGTTCATGGAACGACTCTCAGCTTTTCCGGTTCGTGTGGAATACCTCTCAAGGTTTAAAACCGACAAGGAGATCAAAGCCATTCTCAAAGATTTAAGCGAAGGAAAAGTAAACATCCTCATCGGCACCCACAGGATTGTAGCCAAAGATGTGGTCTTTCAACAATTAGGGCTTCTCATTATTGACGAGGAACAAAAGTTTGGTGTGAAAGTTAAAGACCGACTGAAGGAACTTCGCGTGAACATTGATGTGCTCACGCTCACCGCCACACCCATTCCAAGAACGTTACACTTTTCATTGATGGGCGCGCGAGATTTAAGCATCATCGCGACACCACCGCCAAACCGGCAGCCGGTAACCACCGAACTGCACACTTTCCATGAAAACATAATACGCGATGCTGTCATGCGTGAAATGAAACGGAGTGGTCAGGTGTTTTTTGTCCATAACCGCGTCAGCGATATTGATGAAATAGCCAACCTTATTTACCGCATGGTGCCCGATGCAAGAATAGGAATTGCACACGGACAAATGGAAGGTGACAAGTTGGAAAAAGCCATGGTCCGATTCATTGAAGGCGCTTACGATGTGCTTGTGTCGACGAACATCATTGAATCTGGTTTGGACATACCGAATGCCAACACGATCATCATCAATCAGGCGCACATGTTTGGCTTGAGTGATCTTCATCAGATGCGAGGACGAGTGGGTCGCTCCAATCGAAAAGCCTATTGCATTTTATTAACACCGCCATCGGCACTGCTTACCTCTGATTCTCGTAAACGACTTGCGGCACTCGAAGAATTCTCTGAGCTTGGCGATGGCTTTAAAGTGGCCATGCGTGACCTCGATATCCGAGGAGCCGGAAACTTATTGGGAGCAGAGCAAAGCGGATTCATCACAGACCTGGGCTACGAAGCATACCACAAAATTTTGGACGATGCCGTCCAGGAATTGAAGGAAGAGGAGTTCAGTGAACTGTTTTCAAATGAATTGATGTCGGCAGCGCGTGAACTCGCCAAAGATTGTCTTATTGAAACCGATCTTGAGATTCTTATTCCCGATGACTATGTTTCTAATGTGAGCGAGCGATTGCAATTGTATTCCAGGCTGGACAATCTGAAAGACGAAAACCAACTCGTTGAGTTTCTTGGTGGGCTTGCCGATCGTTTTGGACCGGTGCCGACCGCGGTTCAGGATCTAGTTGAAACGGTCCGGATTCGTCAAAAGGGAAAGGAGTTAGGGTTTCAGAAGATTGTACTGAAGGGTGGAAAGCTTAAAGGATACTTCATTCAACATGACAGCTATTTTAGGTCCGAGTCGTTTAATAGAGTCTTTCGGTACGCCGGCGCCCACTCCAAAAGGGTCCGATTAAAAGAGACTTCCGGTCAACCGATGGTCGTAATTGATGCCGTAGGAGATGTAAGGGCTGCATCTCAGATAATGAACGATCTAAAAGGCGCCCCAATCCAGGCGTAATTAGCAGATTAACAGGATCTTGTAAGAATTTCAATACAGCCATTATGGACTATACAAGAAAACAATGGTGCTCATCGTTATGGAGTCCACCTGAAGCCTGGCACCATTTGGTCGGGGCCAAGACTTTGGGAATCACAGGTTTTACTCATTATCTTAGCAGTTACTTTCAAAATTTACCCTGAATGAAGGCCTTGAAGCAATTGGTATTTTTTTCGGCCCTTTTATTGGTCGCAACCTCGTGCTCATTTTTTGGTAACCTTTTCGGTGGTGGCGGAGCCCCCACAGCGGAAAATCCTGGTCAGCTGAGTTCGGCAACCGGATTGCGTTACAACGATGAAGAGTCCGGCAGTTTTCAGGTTAGCGAATTTGAAGGCCAGCCCGCAGCACCCAACATGCGTTTTATTGAAGGTGGTCGCACGGTGCTCGGTTCATTTGAAGAAGATCTTCTTTCCAACCATGACAATGTAGAGCGTACGGTTTCTGTTGCATCCTTTTATATGGATGAAACTGAAATTGCCAACGTTCACTGGTTGGAATACATGTATTATTTGGGCAGAGATTCCTCACAAAACCCTGCCGTTTTGGAAGCAGCGAGACCAGACAGTACTGTTTGGGTTGGAAAGCTTGCTTACAATGACCCATATGTAGCACACTACTTGCGCTATCCTGGATTTAGATTTTTTCCTGTCGTAGGTGTAAGCTGGGTTCAGGCCAATGAGTATGCCAAGTGGCGCACAACCGCAGTAAACATGCAATTGGCTCAGGAGTCTGGTCAAGGAGAAGCAGGTGTCCCTGCCGGCGGAAGAATTCCATTGGAATCTGGCTTCGTTATCCCTGATTACCGTCTGCCAACAGAAGCAGAATGGGAATATGCTGCACAAGCACTGATCGGAACGCAGTGGTTGGAAGAACTTCAAACCCATCAGCGACTTTATCCATGGGATGGTCACGCATTGCGTAATCCTTATGGAAAACAAATGGGAACCTTTTTGGCAAACCACAAAAGAGGGCGTGGTGATTATGCCGGTATCGCAGGCCGGTTGAACGATGGTTCTCTGATCACCAATTACATTTATGAATATCCTCCTAACGACTACGGTTTGTACAACATGGCCGGCAACGTCAGCGAGTGGGTGATGGATCTTTACCGTCCACTTTCTTATCAGGATATGGATGACCTGAACCCAATGAGGCGCGATGGTTTCCTTGATGACATTAAAAACTACAATACAGAAGGAAGCAATCCAACCGGATTCACTTCGCTGGTCTCCGATCGTTCAAGGGTGTACAAAGGTGGTTCGTGGAAAGATGTTGCTTATTGGATGTCCCCTGGAACAAGACGCTATTTGGATCAGGATTCAGCGACAGCGACCATTGGTTTCCGCTGCGCGATGATCAGCGCTGGCACCAGCCATTAATAATTGTTGCTCATTTTATTTTCATCGCCCGGGCAAACCCTGAGGTGATCCTGCATCGATCGTTTCATTCACTGGTTGTTGATTTGATTGGACAAGGGTACGTTTGTGTACCATTATCCAAGACCACATGAACAATACGGTATTAATCACAGGTTGCTCCAGCGGCATCGGAAAAGCAGCGGTTCTAGAGTTTGCACGTAAAGGCTGGAAAGTAGCTGCCACCGTTCGTCAACCGGAAAAGGAGCAGTCGTTCGCAACTTTTTCAAATGTAAAGCTGTATGCTTTAGATGTTACTGCTGCCGATCAGGTAGAAGATGTATTCAAGCAGGTCAATAGTGATTTTGGCGCCATTGATGTGGTCGTCAACAACGCTGGTTATGGCGTAGATGGTGCATTCGAGGCCATGGACGATGAAACCATTCGTAAGCAGTTCGACACCAATGTTTTTGGTTTAATGCGGGTAACGCGTGCGGCCATTAAAATGATGCGCCCTCGAAAAGCAGGAACCATCATTCAAATCTCCAGCATGGGTGGAAAAATTACATTTCCACTCTATAGTATATATCACGCAACCAAGTTTGCTGTGGAAGGATTTACAGAGTCGCTTCAATATGAACTTTCTCTCTTCAACATAAAACTTCGTTTGGTGGAGCCGGGACCAATTGTTACTGATTTTTATGGTAGAAGCAGGAAATTTATTGCACCTCCCGAAACCAGCGATTACGATGGCTTCATAGAGAAATTCAATTTGGCCGATGGTAAGGTGTTGAAAAATGCTGAGGGGCCGGAGGTTGTTGCGCAAACCATTTTTCAGGCAGCGAATGATGCTGGTTCCAGGATGAGGTATCCTGTAGGCAGACCTGGTCCGTTTTTGTTGTTTGTAAGAAAATTAATTTCCGACCGCATTTATTTCTGGATGATAAGGAAGGCGTATCGTTTGAGTTAATAAAATTGTGAAATAAAAAAAGGGCGATGATTCGCCCTCTGTTTTTTTAGATCTGGTTAGATGCCGTTGTTTTTTAAGACATGATCAGACACCAGCCTTCTTGCTTCTTTTAAATTATACGGATCAATCTTCGTAAAACGCTTAAGCCCCATCAACATCATCCTTAATTCATCACCTTCCGCAAAGGAGCAAAGCGCCTCGCGACCCGAGGCCGCTGCAATCTCCACCGCCCTGTTTAAAGCAATCATCGCCATCGCAACCTCTACTTTGCAATTTTCTGCACCCCGCATCCCGATCAGCTTTTCTGCCCTCAGCAACGCCGACTCCGCAACGTATCCCTCAATCAGCATATCAGCCAGATTCATAATGATCTCCTGCTCTTCACTGAGCTTCATCATAAACTTTTGAATGGCTGCACCCGCAACCATCAGACCAGCCTTCTTGAGGTTGAGCAATACTTTTTTCTCCTTCACAAAAATTCCCTCTTCTCCCGCATCTCCAAAGTCAGGTATTGACATGAGCTCCTTCTGTACCGCCATGGTAGGTGTCATAAGATCGATGGTGCCTTTCATGGCTCGCTTTAACAACATATCGATGGTCAGAAGTCGGTTGATCTCATTGGTTCCTTCAAAAATCCGGTTGATTCTGGCATCTCGGAAAGCACGCTCCATAGGTCCTTCCGCCGAATAGCCCATGCCACCAAAAATTTGTACGCCTTCATCAACGGAATAATCCAACACCTCAGATCCATTTACTTTAAGAATGGCACATTCGATGGCATATTCCTCTAATGACTTGAGCTTTGCCTTCGCCGTATCCATACCGGAGGCTACGTAAGCATCATAAGCATCGTCGATGTTTTGGCCTGCCCGGTAATGTGCTGCTTCTGAAGCAAAAATTCTTGAAGCAACATCTCCCAGTTTATACCGTATCGCACCAAAAGATGCAATGGGTTGCCCGAACTGCTTCCTTTCAGTAGCATACTTTGCAGCCGTTTGTAAAGCCATCTTTGCGCCACCAATGGCTCCGGCACCAAGTTTTATCCTTCCAATGTTGAGCACGTTAACCGCTATCTTAAATCCATTCTCCCTTTCACTCAGCATGTTTTCAACAGGAACCTTGCAGTCGTTGAAAAAAATCTGCCGAGTCGAAGATCCCTTGATGCCCATCTTCTTTTCCTCCTCATTCATGGTAATGCCGCCAAAACCACGCTCTACAATGAAGGCGGTCAGATTTTTGTCCTGATCAATTTTTGCAAAAACAATCATAACGTCTGCGAAGCCACCATTGGTGATCCACATTTTTTGTCCGTTGATCAGATAATGTTTTCCATCTGAAGTGGGTGTTGCTCTGGTTTTACCACTGTTTGCATCAGAACCGGAATCCGGCTCCGTGAGACAATAACAAGCTTTCCATTCACCTGTTGCCAGCTTAGGAACATACTTCTTCTTTTGTTCCTCGGTACCGAAATACAAAATCGGAAGGGTTCCGATACCCGTGTGTGCTCCGTATGCAACAGCAAATGAATAGGATGCACCAAGTGCTTCTGCCACCAGCATGGTTGTATTAAACGACATCCCAAAGCCACCGAGCTCGGGCGGAACAGAAGTGCCCAGCAATCCCAACGCCCCCGCCTTATCCAAAAGCGACGGCATGAATCCTGGATTCTTCATGGAATCAATTTCGTCCAGATAAGGCCAGACTTCTTTTTCAACGAAGTCGTAGCAGGTCTTGGCAATCATTTTTTGTTCTTCACTCCATTCCTCCGGAATGAAAACATCCGATGCTTTTGTTTCCTTAACCAGAAACTCACCGCCCTTAATATTTAATTCGCTTCCCATATTCAGAAAGTTTAATTCAGCAATTCATAAATACCCGCAACGCCCTGACCGCCGCCTACACATGCCGTAACCATTCCGTATTTTTTCTTCTGACGGCGCAACTCATTAAACAATTGAACTGAAAGTCTGGCACCGGTTGATCCCAGTGGATGACCAACTGCAATGGATCCCCCATTCACATTAATTTTTGTTGGATCCAAATTCAGCTCTTTCATCACGGCCAACGCCTGTGCTGCGAATGCTTCGTTCAATTCAATGAGATCAATGTCTTGTTGCGTTAACCCGGCTAACTTCAAAGCCTTTGGTATGGCGGCTACAGGCCCGATACCCATAATCCGTGGCTCCACACCGGCAACAGCGTAGCTGGCCAGCCTCGCCACAGGATTCAGTCCAAGCTGTTTCATCATTCTCTCGCTCATGACCACTACAAATGCTGCTCCATCAGAGGTTTGTGAAGCATTGCCCGCTGTTACCGTTCCGCCTTGAGCGAACACGGGTTTGAGCTTTGCCAATCCTTCAAGCGTTGTGTCTTCACGGATACCCTCGTCAGTTTTTACGATAAACTCGCGTGTTTTTTTCTTCATGGTCTCGTCAACATACGTCTCCTGTATGGTGATTGGCACGACTTCCTCATCGAATTTTTTTGCTTTCCATGCTGCGGCTGCCTTGCGGTGTGATTCAAAAGAAAATTGATCCTGCTCCGCTCTTGATATCCCAAATTGTTTCGACACTTCCTCTGCTGTAAGCCCCATGCTCGTATAGTAGTCCGGGTTCTCTTTTGTGATGGAATAATTAAGCACTGTTTTAAATCCCATCACCGGAACCATCGACATCGACTCGGCGCCTCCCGCGATAATGCAGTCGGCCATACCTGCCTGGATTCTTTGTGATGCGATGGCGATGGTTTCCAATCCTGAACCACAATACCGGTTCACAACCATCCCCGGCACATCTTTCCCAAGTGCCAACAACGCAATCATGCGACCCATCTGCATGCCCTGCTCCGCTTCCGGAACCGCATTTCCAACGATGACATCATCGATAAGTTTTGGCTCAAGCCCGGGCACCGATGCAACCAGATGTTTGATCACGTGGGTCGCCAGGTCATCCGGACGTGTAAAGCGGAAACCACCTTTTTTGGCTTTTCCTACTCCTGTTCTGAATCCCTTGATAATATATGCTTCCATAAAAGCTGTGTTTTGGACAATTGGACGTGTTAATTTCTAAGCGGTTTTCCGCCAGTAAGAATGGACTGAATTCGTTCAAGCGTTTTGCGCTCACCACAGAGGGAGACAAATGCTTCCCGCTCAAGGTCGAGCAGGTATTGCTCGCTCACTTCTTGTGGATAGCTCAGATCGCCGCCGCACATCACGTTGGCAATCTTCATGGCGATTTTAGCATCGTGTTCGCTGATGTATTTGCCCATTTTCATTCCGTTAACGCCTGCGGCAAATAAGGCGAGTCCGCTTCTGCCTTGAACACGAATGCTGTTGGAGGGGACAGGCATGTTGTAACCCTCCTCCGCCATGGCAATGGCAGCAGCCTTGGCGTCGAGCAGTTGTCTTTCGCGGTTGATGGATATTCTGTCGCGGTCTCGCAAAATTCCCATGTCTCGTGCTTCTTCAGCGCTAAGGGCAACCTTGGCGGTAGCAATGTTCATAAATGCACTTTGTAAAGCGTTGAGCTCAACGTCTCCTTCAAGGAAACGATCGCTGGCGCGTTTGGTAAGTTCTTTTGTGCCTCCTCCTCCCGGGATTAATCCAACACCCACTTCCACCAACCCAATATAGGTTTCAGCAGCAGCTTGCACCTGGTCCGCATGCAGGGTCATTTCACAACCTCCACCCAGAGTACGTCCTTGTGGACAAACCACCACCGGCACGCCTGAGTACCGGATTTTCATGACAGTATTTTGAAAAACCCGCACCATGAAATCCAGCTCATCGTATTCCTGTTCGATGGCATTCATGAAAACCATACCAAGGTTAGCGCCCAGTGAAAAGTCGGCACCGTGGTGACCGATAACCAGACCTCTGAAATCCTGTTCAGCAACCGTGAGTGCCTTATTCATGCCCTCAACAACAGCGGCGCCCAAGGTGTAGCTTTTACTGCTCCAGGAAAAATTGATAATGCCATCACCCAGATCTGTGATTTTAGAATCCTGATTTTTCCACACCACTTTATCGCTCAGATTTTCAAGAACAATAAATCCTTCTCTGCCAGGGATAGCCTTGTACGAACCGGAAGGAATATCATAGAACATTCTTTTTCCGTCGCGGACCTTATAGAATTCGCGGTGTCCGCTTTTCAACATGGTGTATACCCATTCAGCGGGTCGGTAGCCGGCGGCTTCCATTGCCTTCACGGTTGATTCAATTCCCAGGGCATCCCAAGTATCGAATGGACCCAATTCCCATCCAAAGCCCGCACAAACCGCATCGTCTATCCGAAACAATTCATCACTGATTTCTGGTATTCGGTTGGAAGCATATTGAAACAATGCATAAAAACAGTCGCGGTAAAACTCACCCGCCTTGTCTTTACCCGCCAACAACACCTTGAACCGATCCCGGAGGTTATCGATGGTTTTTGTGGTTTCCAGCGTGGCGAACTTTGCTTTGACCTTTGGTTTGTATTCAAGGGTCTCCAGATCAAGTGTCAGAATTTCAGTCTGACCTTTTTCATTTTTGGATTTTTTATAAAAACCTTGTCCGGTTTTGTCGCCCAGCCATTTGTTCTGTTCAAGTTTTGAAACCACATCCGGTAGCTTAAACATTTCGCGTCCTTCATCATTGGGAAGAGCAGCATACAAATTGTTTGCAACCTTCACCATGGTGTCGAGTCCGACAAGATCGGAGGTTCTGAAAGTTGCTGACTTCGGTCTTCCGATTACAGGCCCTGTAAGCTTATCCACCTCATCAACATTCAACTTAAACTTCTTCATCGAGTCGATGACTTTCAGAAGTCCCCAAACACCAACACGGTTTCCGATGAAAGCCGGTGTGTCTTTACACAACACGGTTGTTTTTCCGAGGTGAAGATCGCCGTAGTGAAGCAGGAAGTTTGTGATTACCGGATCGGTCGTTGCTGTTGGTATGACCTCGAAGAGTTTCAGGTATCGTGGCGGATTGAAAAAGTGTGTGCCGGCAAAATGTTTTTGAAAGTCTTGTGACCTTCCTTCGGCCATCAGGTGAATTGGAATGCCTGAGGTATTGGAAGTAACCAGTGTGCCAGGTTTACGGTATTGCTCAACTTTTTGATAAACTTTTTTCTTGATCTCCAGATTTTCTACGACAGCCTCTAATACCCAATCGTAATCGCTGATTTTTTTAAAATCATCATCAAAATTTCCCAGGGTTACCCTGGAAGAAAATTTTTTATTGTAAAGCGGTCCTGGACTTGACTTAAGACATTTTTCAAATGAGCCTCTCACGATTCGGTTTTTCACCAACGGATTATCCAGTGCGAGGCCTTTTTGTTTTTCTTCATCGGTGAGCGCATCGGGCGCTACATCCAACAGCAAAACACTGCAGCCAATGTTGGCGAAGTGACAGGCGATGGCGGAACCCATTACACCTGATCCGAGTACGGCGACTTTACGGATGGTTCGAGTCATACGTGGGAGATTTAAATCAAATTTATCGATGGCCTTTATGGACGAGCATGACAAACCTCATTTTTAAAGGAATGAACTGTTCATCTTTATTGGCCTGATCGGTTGTGGTATCGGGCTGAATTTAAATAAGAGCCCGACCTTCTAAATTATAGAATAAATGAGGCCCTTTTCGACTTTATTGGGATTTTTGAACAAACCAAAAGATGCCATTGACCATTACCATTTTTTGCCTGATTCCACAGGAAATTCAACCAGGTGAATGGGCCATTCTGGGAATGGTGGCGTTGTTCATTGGTATGGCAAAAACCGGGGTACATGGCGCTGGCATGATGTCGATCCCGGTTCTCGCCAATGTCTTTGGCGGTCAGCTTTCCAGTGGCATCATGTTGCCGATTTTAGTGATGGCAGACCTGATTGGCGTTTGGTACTATCACCGACATGCCTCCTGGAAGCACTTGAAAAGACTTTTTCCGTGGGCAGCAGCCGGAGTAGTGATCGGTACACTTACCGGACAATTTATCGATGATGCTCTTTTCAGAATTCTCATGGCCTCCATTATTTATGTTAGTCTAGGCATCATGCTTTGGTTAGAAAAAAATGCCGACCGTGTTCCGGATACGCCGGGATTTGCCGGGGCATCGGGAGTTGCCGGTGGGTTTACCTCCATGGTTGGAAATCTGGCCAACAGTGTAATGGCTGTTTATTTTTTGTCGGTGCGGTTACCCAAAAATATTTTTATCGGAACCACCGCCTGGTTTTTTCTTGTTCTGAACTGGTTTAAAGTTCCATTTCATGTTTGGGTTTGGAAGACGATTGATGTAGGAACTGTGGTAGCAGATCTTTTTCTTATTCCGCTGATCCTGGTCGGGGCCTGGATTGGGATTGTGATCGTGAAAAAATTCAGTGATCGGGCATACCGCTGGTTCATCATTGCAATGACTGCGGTTTCGGCTTTGGTGATGATTTGGTAGCGATGATGTAATGAAGATGGAGCTTAAAATTTTTGATCTGATTCGGAAGAGTGTATTGTACTTCGGTTTGTGGTGGACGATGATCACATTATCTGCATGCAACCTGGGTATATCAGGTGATGATGAAGCTAAGACCGAGGATTACCCAAAAACTGAAAATTGGTGGACTGGTAAAACATTTTACACAGTTTTTGTCAGAAGCTTTTACGACAGCAATGGCGATGGAATAGGAGACCTTAGAGGGGTAAAAGAGAAATTGGATTATCTCAACGATGGAAATCCATCGACCAATTCAGATCTGGGGGTTACCGCTCTCATGTTACTCCCTGTTTTTTCATCGGTGAAATACGATGGCTCAGATGTGGATGATTATCGAAAAATTCATCCTGACTTAGGAACCGCAGACGATTTGAATGATCTGATAGCTGCCGCACACCTTCGGGGAATGAAGGTGGTGGTAGGATTAGAAATTAATCACACCTCCGCAAAACATCCATGGTTTAAGGAGTCCGCCTCATCGGCCGATTCACCAAAAAGGAAATGGTATGTCTGGAGCAACACCAATCCGGGTTTTACCGATTCCTTTGGTCGCACGGTTTGGCATCCTTCTGAGTTTGGTTTCTATTATGGTTACTATGGACCGGAAAAACCTGATTTAAATTTCCGAGAAGACGCTGTTACAGCGGAAATGAAAGATGCTGTTTCTTATTGGCACGATAAAACAGATGTGGATGGATTCAGAATGGGTTCGGCTGGATTGTTGATTGAAGAGGATAAAAATTTAGCTCAAACCAAATCGACTTTGGAGTGGTGGCGAAAGTTTTATCCATTTCAGCGTAACGTCGATCCAGCGCTTTTGACGATTGGTGAAATATTCTCAGCGACAACGGGGCTAGTTTCTTTCACCGGCGATAAGCTTGATTACTGCATGGAGTATAGTCTTGCCGAAATTATTACCGAAGCCATTGAAACAGGTAATAATGCGTCCATTCGGCGAAAGTTGACGGAAACAGTAAACACACTCCCCAATCAGCAGTTTGGTGTTTTACTGTCTGACCACAACCGACAGCGGGCAGCAACAGTTTTCGATGGCGACAAAAGGAAAAGTAAAGCTGCGGCAACGCTGATGCTTACACTTCCCGGAATTCCGCACTTGTATTATGGCGAAGAGATTGACATGAAGGGAGGAGCTCGTGAAGAGGATGTCCGCTCACCCATGCAATGGAATTCAGACATCAATGCCGGGTTTTCTTCAGCCGCGCCTTGGTTACCGGTGAAGTCCGATTTTGGAATCGTTAACGTAAGGTCACAAACCGGCGACAGTACTTCCATGCTTGAACATTACCGCAGGCTTATTGGTTTTAGAAATTCTTTTTCAGCGTTCCAGAATGGAAATTATGAGCCTGTGAATACGAACAGTCCCGCTTTGTTTGCATTTTTAAGAACAGGCAATAAAGAATCATTGCTGGTGATTCAAAATCTTTCGGGTGCATCCATTCGCGAGCCAGTACTTTCGATTACAGATGGTTCACTGGGTGTGGGTGCCTATGAAACAACAGAACTTCAATCTGGAAAGGCGTCTTCCATTTTAAGGGTAAACCAGGGTGGTTCCTTTTCAGGGTTTATTCCAGCCGCAGAGGTTGCTCCGTTTCAGTCTTTGATCCTTAAACTGGTACCCAGGCTTGAATGAAAGTCATAAAATCTTGACGATGGCCGGTAGCAAACCGTTAATTTCAGCGATTGACCGGTAAATTTTATGACCGTGATCGGTTATCCCCTTTTGATCATGAAAATTCTTGATAAAAATCATGTTTGATAGCTGCACTAAGTCCCTATTTTTAACCTCCCATATTTATAACCTAACATTTTTTATTGCGTGTCAACACTTCAACCGATAAACCTTTCGATTTCTGAAAAGCTGACGGTAGCGGAGATCCAGCAATTTTTCAGCGGGACTTATAATTTCTTGAAAATCGAGTTTTACAAAACGCTCGAACTCAACGGAATTCGTATCACAAAAAAAATAGAAAACCACTCCCTGTTGCCCAAGGCAGCTATGCCATCAATAGATCTTAGTCACTTTCGTACCGTGGAACAAATTAAAGCTGATTTTCAGCGGGCCACAGGATTAATCGCGCGGGTATTTCGTAAATCTGGAAATGTTTGGATCGAAACCTCTCTTACAGATGACTGGTCGTTGGAGCGCCAGAATGCAGAGGGCAAGCTAATTGAGCAAACTCAGTAAATCAGATTTTTAAGTTTACTCTCTTGCAATACGGTGATTTTGCCACCGTTGATGTCAATTAGTTTGTCTGTTTTGAATTCACTTAGCGTCCGAATGAGTGACTCAGTTGCAGTTCCTACTACCTGAGCGAGGTCTTCTCTGGAAATGGTAAGAGGGGGATTATCGACTCCATTGGACTTAAACTTTTGCAGCACCTCCAATAATCCATTGGCTACTCTTTTACGAACGGAATTGTATGCAAGATTGATGAGTTTGTCTTCATGGACTACCACATTTTTGGTTAACATCCGAATGAACTGACGGGCCACCAGATTGTCTGAGCTTAGTAGTCTCAAAAATTCTTCACGCGGAATCAGCATTACTTCCGCATCTTCTAAAATATCTGCACTGTCTTTGTAAGAGGTTTCTTCCAGTATTGGAGTGTAGCCGATAAAATCACCAGGGATGTGGATGTGGGTAATCAATTCTTTTCCATCCTCATTGGAACGATAGGCCTTCACTTTTCCGCTCACCAGGAAGTATAGAAAAAGCGGCCGGTGACCTTCCTGAAAGAGAACTGATTTTTTCCTGTACTTCTGAACTTCTCTTGCTTTCTCTGTCAATTTTAAATTGATGTGCTGAGCGGCCGAGTCAAAAAACTCATTTACACCAGAAAGATCCTGGGTGAAATTTTTTCTGAGTTTATCAGCTTTTTTGAGCCGCACCTCAATGGCATTCAATAATGCCGTTTCCTCGAAGGGCTTGGTGATGTAATCGTCGGCGCCCAATTCCATTCCTTTCCGATAGTCTGAATTTTCCGATTTGGCCGTCAGAAAAATAAATGGAATAAAGGAGGTTTCGGGATTCTTACTCAACATGTGTAAAACCCCATAACCGTCTAACAGAGGCATCATAATGTCACAAATAATCAGATCAGGTTTTTCCTGAAGGGCAAGCTCGACGCCGACCTTTCCATTTTCAGCGGTAAGCACATCGTAGCGGGCCAACTGAAGAATTTCAGCGGTATTTTCTCTGACCTCCGCGTTGTCCTCGATTAGAAGAAGTTTACTCATGAATGTATTTGTTTAATCTGAAGTATGTTTTGCTGCTTTAGTGGCAGGGAAGAGAAATGGTGAATTCTGTTCCTTCGCCTGCCTTACTTACAAAATCGATGCTGCCATGTGCCAGCTCTACGTAACGGCTCACGATGTACATACGGTCGATGGCTTCCTTCGCTATCAGAATTTTCTTGAAACCACTGCTCAAATCCTGCCGATGCATGTGCTTCGGGCCGTTGGTGGCTCATTCTATCTGATCGGTGTTTTTGTAATGATTTATAACCTCTTGAAAACAGCAAAGCAGGGAAGTTTTGAAAGTGATGAAGCGGTAGAGGTTGCGCCGATGATTAAATCAGCATCATCTGGTGGCTGGCATCATACCCTGGAGAGCAAGCCGGTGCTGTTCACAGCGCTCGCACTGGTGGCTATCCTGATCGGTGGTGTGATTGAAATGGTTCCAACATTTCTGATTCGATCGAATGTGCCAACCATTGCAAGTGTCAAGCCATACACTCCACTGGAGCTGGAGGGCAGGGATATTTACATTCGTGAAGGCTGTGTGGGTTGCCATTCCCAAATGGTGCGCCCGTTCCGCTCCGAGGTTCAGCGTTACGATCCCTCCGGAGGAGAGTACTCTAAAGCTGGCGAGTATATTTATGACCATCCGTTTTTGTGGGGATCCAAAAGAACGGGGCCTGACCTTCACCGTGTGGGAGGAAAGTATGCCGACAGTTGGCATTTCCGCCACATGCTCACACCAGCGGAAGTTTCCAATGGATCAATCATGCCAGCCTATCCCTGGTTGTATGAAGCTACAGTGGACAAGTCCACACTACCTTCTAAAATAGCTGCACTCAGAAAAATCGGCGTTCCCTATCCTGATGACTATGAAAAACAGGCGCTGATAGATTACGAGCAACAAGCCAATGGTATTGTCAACAGACTAAAAGCAGAACAGTACGAAACGGTAGCAGATGCAGAGATTGTTGCCCTGATCGCTTACCTGCAACGTTTGGGTCAGGATATAAAGTTGAAGGAACAGTAAATCACTGAGCAATGATCTACAAAGAAGTCTTACAGGGAATTCAAAACGTTGCCATTTGGCCTGTCATTTCCTTTGTCATTTTCTTTTCATTTTTTGTCGTCTTGCTATGGTGGGCATTTACTGCCGACCGGAAATATATCTCTGAGATGAGTGGCCTGCCGCTGGATGACCAGTCCCTTGAACAAAAATCCAATCCGTCATGAATCAGCTCGTTTTCATTTTGAACACCATCTCCATCAACCTTCAAATTCCCTCTACTTCCATTTGGGATGATCCGATGGTACTTTTTTATACGGTTGTTGGTTTCATTTTCATATCAGCAGTCCTAATTCTGGTAGTTGCCAGTTTTCTGCTTCAGGTTCTCCGTCAACTCACCAAAGAGGCTTCCATCGAGGCTGCTCGTCAAAAAGGTGTTGAATGGAAGGAAGAGCCCAGTCTATGGTCGAAGCTGATGGAATGGAGCAACCGCTCTGTTCCTCTCGAGAAGGAAGAGACCGTAATGCTCGACCATAACTATGATGGAATTCGGGAACTGGATAATTTCCTACCACCATGGTGGAAGTGGCTTTTTTATGCAACCATAATCTGGGGCGGAGTTTATCTGGCGGCTTATCACCTCACCGACACGTTACCGCTGCAGACGGCGGAGTATGAGCAGGAAGTTTCTCTGGCCGACGCACAACAAAAATTATTGAAGGCTTCTATTACCGGTCCGGTAATAGATGAAACCAATGTTGAACAAACCAGTGATCCTGTCGCGCTCGCTGACGGAAAAAGTACTTACACCAGTATTTGCTCTTCTTGTCATAGGATGGATGGAGGTGGCGACATTGGCCCTAACCTAACCGACGACTATTGGAAGCATGGCGGAGATATTCGTTCTGTTTATGCGGTGGTTTCAAAAGGTGTAACCGGTACCAATATGATTGCCTGGGGAACTTCCTTAAGTCCTGAAAAAATCAGGAATGTTTCAAGCTACCTGTTTTCACTGCGTGGTACCAATCCACCAAATGCTAAAAAGCCCGAGGGTGAATTGTTTAAACCACAAGCTGCACAAGACAGTGGAGCGGTTAAGACTGTCGTGCCCTGATCCATAGGATGGTTTAATCAGACAATCCGGGGAGAAGGTGATGGCGAACGAAAATTTTTACGCATTCGATGAGGAGTACCGGAATACCATTGCAACGGTAGACGAGGAAGGCAAAAGGGTTTGGGTTTATCCTAAGAAACCGTCGGGATGGTATCACCGGCTCCGCATCGTGGTTGCCATAGTGCTTTTGTCACTTTTTTTCATAGGCCCATTTATTAGGATTGATGATCAGCCCTTTTTATTGTTCAATATTTTTGAGCGTCGCTTTATTTTGTTTGGCCAGGTTTTTTGGCCCCAGGATTTTTTTCTGCTTGCCCTTACGCTGATTACATTTTTTGTTTTTGTGATCTTATTTACCGTCTCTTTCGGTCGTCTTTGGTGTGGCTGGGCATGCCCTCAGACCCTT
This sequence comes from Bacteroidota bacterium, assembly GCA_016866235.1. Taxonomy (GTDB): domain Bacteria; phylum Bacteroidota; class Bacteroidia; order Cytophagales; family Cyclobacteriaceae; genus ELB16-189. Next base: position 180,783 of record VGMW01000004.1, on the reverse strand, counting down.
TTCATGGAGATGGTTTTTCGGAAGATTGAGTATTTGCTGGAAGGCGACGCGCCACAACAGCGCCGACTAAATGCGGCCCCATGGACATTTGAAAAAATTCTTCGAAAGGGAGCCAAGCAAATTATTTTTTTGAGCATTTCCATCCTCATCGCACACGTTGCCATGGCCTATTTAATTGGCATTGGTCGGGTAGCTGAAATAGTTCGGCAGTCACCGGCGGAACATCCAACGGGTTTTCTAGGGTTGTTAGGGTTCACCGCTGTTTTCTACGGTGTCTTTGCCTGGTTTAGGGAGCAAGCCTGCATTGCAGTTTGCCCTTACGGCAGGTTACAAGGGGTGCTGCTCACAAAAGATTCAATCGTGGTGGCTTACGATTGGCTGCGTGGAGAGCCACGGACCAAACTTAAGAAGAGCTTCGTGGTGCAGGAAGCCAAGGGTGATTGTATTGATTGTAAGCTTTGCGTACACGTTTGTCCAACCGGAATAGACATTCGCAACGGAACGCAACTGGAATGTGTGAATTGCACTGCTTGCATGGATTCCTGTGATGATGTCATGCAAAAAATAGGTAAGTCCACCGGCCTCATCCGCTATGCCTCGCACAACAGCATTAAGCAAGGCGTAAACCGGGTATTAAATTTCCGAACCATCGCCTATGCCGGTGTGCTCTTCGCCTTACTTTCTGTTTCTGGGTATTTTATTTTCACACGCTCCGACATTGAAACCACCATCCTGAAGGCGCCGGGAACATTGTACACCACTTCCGACGACGGTCAGATCACCAATGTATACAACATTGAATTTGTCAACAAAACATTCCACGACATAGCATTAAAAATTAAGTCTGAGTCCCCTGAAGATACTGAAATACGGTTGGTGGGTGATCAGGATATACTAGTAAAGGGGGAAGGGCTTTTAAAGCGAATGATTATCGTAAAAATCCCGCCGGAGAAACTCTCATCGGTCAAAATGAAAATCAGATTAGGAATTTTTTCTGGAGAGAAGAGGATAGAAACAGTTGAAGCGAGGTTTATAGGTCCAATAAAAATAAAACGCGAAGCATCATGAGTTTTCAAAAAGGAATTGTGTTTTCTTTTGTTGTGTTCGGCACGCTCATCGCCGTATTGGTAACAGTTTGTATGAAGCAGGAAATTAATTTGGTGTACCCGGACTACTATTACCGCTAGTTGAACCATGGTGAAAAAATGACAGCGATGAGTAAGGCAAAGCATCTAAAGACCTCGCCACTTATTTTTATTCAAAATAATGATATTGAAGTTTTATGGAGAGGCGTTGTTGATGTCGAAAATGCAAGGTTGAATTTGCTACGCCCCTCCGATGGAAAATTGGATCGAAACTTTGACGCCAACCCTTCAGGAGGAAGAACCATTTTGAGTTCTAAGGATTTGTCCACCGGGCTATACCGAGCTACACTTACCTGGGAAATGAATGGAGAAAACTATCTCATTGAAACCGTTCTGGTAAAATGAATCCTATTTTGACAGGACTGATGGTTGGGGCAGCGGGCAGTTTACACTGTCTTGGCATGTGCAGTCCATTAATACTAGCGGTAACCTCAGGTCGTTCGGCATGGAAACGAAAGTTGATTTATAATCTTGGGCGATTGTTAATGTATGGAGTGCTTGGTTTTGCTGCGGCTTCCCTGGGCAATGCATTTGAATGGCTTGGTTTTGGAAAATACATTACCCTTCTGGCCGGAATTGTTTTGTTGGCGACCGCATTGTCTGGTACTGGTTTATTAAAAATTTCCACTTTTGAGCCATTACTATTGAAAGCTTCTGGCTGGATGCGCTCCCTTTTTCAGCCGTTAATTGTAAAGAAGACTGATTTATCTGTTGTAGCGCTAGGAATGGTAAACGGGATGATTCCATGTGGACTTTCATACGCTGCAGTGGTTACTGCGATGACCTTCGGTCAAGCATGGCAAGGATCATTATACATGCTGTCTTTTGGTATGGGCACCCTTCTGACCATGCAGTTAACCGTTGGTTTTGCAGGAAATTTTTTAAGCGGTCTGCGATCCAAATCACCATGGTTGCGCCCTGGTCGGGTCACGACCATTATGCTATTGGTTGCCGGAGTTTTTCTAATCGGCAAAAGCATTAGAGTCTTTGAATCAGAAAAGGATTTCCAGTCCAACGCAGTTACTGCCGTACCTGACTGCCACTGATTAATACTGAGTCTTTTCCTACCTTCGCAGGAATCATCACCGAAAAAACTTGTCCTCTCATCGATTTCCGTTGAAGCCGGTGTTGCGCCTCACCAGGGCCTGGAACATTCTCATTATTGTCATTGCCCAGTACGCTGCAGCCTGGTTCTTACTCGATCCGTCGGTGGTAGCAACGACGAAACTGTTTTTATTGTCGCTGTCGACCGGATTGATTGCTGCTGCGGGATACATTATCAACGATTATTTTGATATTAAAATTGACCTGATCAATCGTCCGGACCGCGTGGTGGTGGGAACAACCATGTCCAGACGCAGCGCCATTTTTTTACACGTGGTTCTTTCCTTAGCCGGAGTTTTAGCCGGATGGGCTGTTAATTGGAAGGTAGCAGGATTAAACATTGCTTCAGCGCTTTTGTTATGGTTGTATTCTGCTCGACTTAAACGCGGGCCTTTTTTTGGCAACCTGTCCATCGCACTACTTACATTCGCCTCAGTGGTCGTCATCTATCTGGCATTCCCTTCAAAGGATCCACTGATTTGGTTCTATGCAGGATTTGCTTTTGCGATGACCATGGTGAGAGAAGCAGTAAAGGACATGGAAGACGTTAAGGGAGATAAAACATTCGGGTGTGAAACCTTACCCATCATTTGGGGATTGTACAAAACCAAAATGTACACAGCTGGCTGGATAGCTATTTTGCTGACCTTCATTTTTGTGGTTCATCGATTTTTCTATCCCTTGCCGGTTTTATATTTTCTGCCGCTGGTATTCTTGCCGTTGGGAATATTTTCTTTTCGGCTTGTTCGGGCCGATACGGTTAAAGAATTTAATGAGCTTAGTCTCTTATCAAAAATTATCCTGATGCTCGGCATCGTGAGCATGGCGGCAATTTAATTTATGGTCAAACGCTACTCCTGCACCAAGGACGATACGTCCCGGACCGTAACATTTGCGGTAATAATTTTATTTATAGCAGAAGGAGTTTTCTTGTCCACCGTTCTCTTTAACAAGACAGCAATTGGTGTTCCGCTATTCTTCAGATTCATGATAGTGCTGTTGCCTTGGTTTATTTTATTGGTTGCCTATGTATACAGCGTAACAGGGCTTTCAATCGATGAAAAGTTTTTATGGATCGAACGCCCCATTGGACCAAAAAAAATATTGCTGACCGATATACGGGAGGCCGGGCTAATTGATAAAAAAGAAATGAAAGGGACGGTGCGAGGTTTTGGTAACGGCGGAATCTTCGGCTACTATGGAAAATTCTTCAATGCTAAATATGGAACCATGACCTGGTATGTTACCAGAAGAGACCGATTGATCCTTCTGCGGATGAACAATAACGCCATCATCCTTATTTCACCAGACGAGCCATCCGTGGCCGATCTGCTTAAAAAATCTAACCCATCTGTTTAAATGGAAATGACGTTGGTTCGTGAAGGAAAACAAAGCGATCTGCCTGCACTGTTGAATCTGGTTCGAGAGTTGGCCATCTACGAAAAAGCTGAACAGGAAGTAAGCAACACCGTAGCTCAAATGACATCCGATGGTTTTGGAGAAAAACCTGTCTTTGGATTTTTCGTGGCCGAAGTCGATGAGCGGATTGTCGGAATGGCTGTCTGGTATTTTCGGTTCAGCACCTGGAAGGGTAAACGTTTGTGGCTGGAAGACATCATCGTCTCGGAACCCTTCCGCGGAAAAGGTATTGGAAAAAACCTGTTCGATGCAGTTATGAAAAAATCGATTCAGGAAAATTGTACTGGTATGATGTGGCAGGTTCTGGATTGGAATGAACCATCGATCGAATTTTATAAACGGTATGGATCAAAGCTTGATCCCGAATGGATCAATTGCCACTTGGACCGTTCACAGATAGAGGAACATTTGAAAAAGAAAATCTAATGTCCTAAACCTCTTCGAGCAGGGTTTGAAAAACCGCGTGTTGGTTGGGAAAATTTGATTGGAGCTGTTGAATGAAGACCGGAGCATACTCCGATACATATCGGTTCAGGTTTTCGGAGGACTCAAAAAAATATTGGATACAGTAGGATGAAGTGTGTGGATCGTCGTGTGTGACCACTTTGTATAGTCTGCTATCCGAGAGAAGCCCCGCCCCAACCATTAAGGGAATCAAGTCGCCTTTCATCCATTGTACCCATCGCTGTTCTACTTCAACGTCGATAGCAACCGTGATGTTGTAAAGAAGCATATTCGGTTAATAGGTCTGGTCTAAAATTTCAGATAGTTGAGCAATTCGATCAACGGCAAAAAATCTTTCATTTTTTATTTCAACTTCAACTTTTTCATGTTCCCACGTGACGTGGTAAGGAACATGAACACCATATCCACCGAGATTTAAAACAGGCAACACATCCGATTTGAGTGAATTACCGATCATCATAAATGATGATGCCGGGATGTCGAGGTGCCGGATTAGTTTTTCGTAATCGGCTTCCTTTTTTTCAGACATGATTTCGATGTGGTGAAAGTAGCCGGAGAGTGCTGATTTCGAAAGCTTACGTTCCTGATCCAGCAGATCACCTTTGGTGGCCATCACCAGTTTATATTTTCCCTGAAGGCTTTTTAAAACCTCTGTTACGCCTTCGATCAGGACTACGGGTTTATCCAGCATGGTCCTTCCTAGCCCGATAATTCTTTCAATGGCTGCCGGCGGAATTTTTTTATCAGAAATGCGGATCGCGGTTTCAATCATGGAAAGCATGAAAGCCTTTATTCCATATCCATACAAGGGCAAATTTTCAATTTCTGTTTTGAGCAATTCCCTTGCGGTGGTATGTCTGGGAAGAAAATCCTCCATTAAAGCCATGAAAGCCTGCTCTGTTTCAGCAAAATAGGGCTCATTCACCCACAGGGTGTCGTCGGCGTCGAAGGCAATGACTTTAAGATCAGATCCGGGTTTAGTCATTTTGCTTGGGCGACAAATCCTTTATCATACTGTTGAACACCGAAAGCAGCAGGCTAAACAATAGTGCCCACCAGAATCCGTCTACACTAAAACCAGGAGAAACTGCAGAGACAATCATGATAACCACGGCATTGATCACCAGAAGGAATATGCCGAAAGTAATCAGCGTAACCGGAAGCGTCAGTAAAATGAGCAGTGGTCTAATGATTAAGTTGGCACCCGATAGCACCAAGGCAGCCAGTAACGCATAGCCGTAATGTTCGACGTGCACACCGGGAAGCAGGTAGGCACACAACATTACCAGGACACCATTTAATAAGAACCGGATCATTTATGTCCAAATATGAAGCAAGCAAGACTCGTTTCAAAAAACTGCGGTAAGATAAACGCAGCAGACTAATTTTGTGTCCCCCTTCCGCTTATGTACGCTGTTGTTGATATTGAGACCACTGGAGGTCATGCTGGTAACCACCGCATAACAGAAATTGCTATTGTGCACCACGACGGCACCTCCATAACCGGCGAATATCAGACGCTGATTAATCCTGCCCGAAATATCCCGTCTTTCATCACCAACCTCACCGGGATCACCAACGAGATGGTATCGGATGCTCCGCTCTTTGAGGAAGTCGCCGACGAAATTTTAAGTCATCTCGAAGGAAAAATTTTTGTTGCACACAATGCGCAGTTCGATTTTGGCTTTTTGAAAAGGGAATTTGAGGGATGTGGTATCGCCTGGACACCGAAGCGATTGTGTACCGTAAGGCTTGGGCGTCGAATAGTGCCGGGACTAAAATCCTATAGCCTCGGAATCCTTGCTCAGCACCTCGGCATAGGTATTGAGAACAGGCATCGTGCCATTGGCGACGCTGTGGCTACGGCGAAAATATTCTCTTCCCTGTTGAGGCGCGATCAAACCGGTGAAATCGAAAAATCCCTGAAACGAAATTCAGGTGAAATGGTCCTCCCGCCTCACCTGGATCGGTCGGTGGTGGAAGAATTGCCTGATGAGACAGGGGTCTATTATTTTCATGACCACCACGGAAAAATCATTTACGTAGGCAAAGCAAAAAGCATCCGGAAAAGAATTTATGGTCATTTCTCCGGCACTGCTTCCGAATGGAACCGCACCAAAGTCCGGAATGAAATCCACAACATTACCTGCGAGCTGACCGGTACTGAGCTTATCGCTTTGGTTCATGAAGCACAGGAAATCCGACGCCTTTGGCCACGATACAACCTTGCACAAAAAGAGTTGTTTGAGGTTTGGGGGATTCATTCCTACGAAGACCGCAATGGCTTTCTTCGGTTTACGGTTGGTACAACAAAGAAGGGATCGGAACCACATGCTTGCACCACAAGCAAGGGTGAAGCATGGAATCTGATGTGGGAGAAGGTGAGGGAATTTGAATTATGCCCAAGGTTGTCGGGATTGCAGAAGACCACTGGTGCCTGTTCCAATGTTGCCTCGGGCGAATGCCATGGTGCTTGTACCGGGAAAGAGCAAACAGATCAATACAATGCGCGCATGAAAATGGCCATTGAGTCGTTTTCAGAAAATCGTGAAAGTTTTTTTATCGTGGACAAAGGACGTAAGCGAGGCGAGCGATCGCTGGTGGTATTTGACAACGGAAAATATTTCGGCTTTGGATTCGTGTCTTCACGTGCAAAAATCTCCGGTGTTTCGGGTGCAAAGCAATTGGTGAGCCCTGCACGGGAAAACCGAATTGCCGATCAGCTTGTTCGCAACTGGGCTGAAAATCCATCCTCCGGAAAAATCTATTTTGATTGAAATTGCTTGGCTAACTTTAAAAAAAATATTTTATGAATTGGACAGAAGCCATGGGACATTTTGGTGCGTTCCTCACCGGCGTCACCTTCATCCCGCAGGTTTATAAAACTTGGAAGTCTCGGCGTGCTGCCGACCTTAGCCTGACCATGATGATGATTGTGGTACTCAGCACTGTCGTGTGGCTGGTCTACGCCTTCAGCCTCATGTTGTGGCCGGTCATCATTGCCAACAGCATTGTTTTTGTACTGAGCATCATGCTTATCGTCTTCAAACTGACTTTCAAGAATTAAGATGTACTTCCGTTTCAGGGGAATGTTGGTAGACCACGGCTGGCTTGAGCCTGCCTTTGTTCAAACCGACATTCTCGGAAAGATAATTTCAACCGGCTCCACTCCTGAACCCGATGCAGCCTATGAATCCATAGATGCGTGGATTCTACCAGGTGCACTTAATGCACACTCCCATGCTTTTCAATATGCGATGGCTGGAAAGGCTGAAATTTTTCCTGCTGGTCAACCCGATGATTTTTGGACGTGGCGCGAAGCCATGTACCGATGCGCCGGTTCCCTTGATCCTGATCAACTGGAGGCTGTCGCAACGATGGTGTACACGGAAATGTTGAGAAGAGGATTCACGCAGGTAGCTGAGTTCCATTATGTACACCATGATGGGAAAGGAAATTTTTATCAGAACATTGCTGAGACCGGCATCCGAATGGTTCGCGCGGCTGAAAGAGCGGGAATACGTATCACCATCATTCCTGTTTTATATCAGCAAGGTGGATTCGGACAACCCCCTTATGATTTGCAGAGAAGGTTCATTTGTTCTTCCACCGATGATTTTATCCGGCTGTATGAAGCGACATCTGCGTATGCACTGAATCAGGTTGACGTACAAATTGGTTGGTCTGCTCATTCATTGCGGGCTGTGGATCCAACAGCATTAAAAAATATTTATCCTCAATTTTCTTCCTCCGTTCCTTTTCACATCCACGCTGCAGAACAGAAAAAGGAAGTACAGGATTGTCTGGCCTGGACTCAGAAAAGGCCGGTGCAATGGTTGCTGGAAGAGCTGCCGTCGCTTAAAAATGTTTTTATAGTTCATGCTACGCACCTCGACGATCAGGAGGTTTTACAATTGGCAGGTTCTGAGGCTACGGTTGTACTTTGTCCGGGCACGGAGGGAAATTTAGGGGATGGGTTTTTTCGCATGACAGAATTTTCAAGGAGTGGTGGGAACTGGTGCATTGGAACCGACAGCCACATATCACTGGATCCAATGGCTGAATTCAGGATGATCGATTACCGGCAACGGCTGTCCACCAACAGGCGTGACACTTTTCCAGGCGACCCAGCCCTTTACATGTTCAGAGAAGCCTACTTATCAGGTAAACGAGCCATGGGTGAGCACCAGGAAGGATTTTTTAAAGTCGGAACTTATTTTGATGCCGTCGCCTATGATGCGCAGCTTCCGGTATTGCAAAACGCAGGTCCCGCGTATCGCCTTGCCGCATTGATGTATACAGGCGCTATGCCGATGGGCACTTTGGTTCGCGGTCGGTGGGTGGTTAAAAATGGGGAGCACTGTCACCAGGCAGAAATTGCCAATCAATACCGCAAGGCGGTAAGCAAACTCAAATGGTAAAAGGAACACCCAAAAACAATAATCGAATTTCCTGCTTCGTTCAGTAACTTCGTATTCACAAATGGCTTTGCGTTTAGCAATCATATCGTTGCTCACCCTGGTATTTTCCGGAAGCTCCTTTGCTCAGGAAAAAGAGGAACCATTTGGAGTTGAAGGCCAGTTTACGTTTGAAACGGAGCGACCATATAAGTTGTTGGAGCTTGATGAAAAAACCGACGAGCCCGTAGTAACCAAAAAGAACAAGCCAAAAAAGAAATATTACTACGGCATCAAAACAAAGAAGCGCTTTACCAGAAAAGGCAAGGGGGATAAGGTGCTGATTGAAATTTTTTATGTGTTAAAAAAGCACGAGCCTCCACCACTCTATGTCAAGGATATTTATTGGTACGATTTTAAGAGAAAAGAAATTCGTAAGACCGAAAAATTTGATCCTGCACGCGGTGTGCTGGTCCACGGGCCTTACAAAAAAATGCAAGGTCAGGTAGTATTGGAGGAAGGGATTTTTTACAAGGGTTCAAAGCATGGCCGCTGGATGAAATACTCCAAGGATGATCTGCTCGAGGATAAGGAGAAATACTATAAAGGATGGCCCAAGGAATCGCTTGTCAGTTATTATGACCCGGAGCGAAAAAAAGTTAAAGAACTAATTCCGGTGGAATATGGAGAGCGCGAAGGGAATTATTTTATGTTTCATGAAAATGGCACACTGGCTGTGCAGGGTGAATACCGGTTTAATGAACGGGTAGGAGAGTGGATTGAAAATTATTCAAGTGGAAAACGAAAAAAAATTATCTCCTACAATAAGGATCCTTTTGTACGCGGCACTAAACCCTATGTAAAAAGAGAGTGGGACGAGAGCGGACGCGAAACTTACTCCTCACCGATCCGATAGGCCTTTAGTGAAAGGCATCCTCAAAGTGGGTGATCTCATTATTTAGGTCTGAGCGAAGAATGGCAATAACATCGAACCGTACATTGCCCTGCCAGCCCTTTGAAAAAAGGTAATGTCTGGCGGCCCATCGGATGTTTCTGCGTTGCTGGCGTGTTACAAAAATTTCCGGAGGTCCGAATGCAGTGCCGGTCCGCATTTTTACTTCCACAAAAATCAACCAACCGTTTTTCTTCACCACCAAATCAATTTCACAATGCTGGTATCGAAAGTTGGTCTCTACCACTGAATAACCTTTGGAGGTGAGGAATGATGCCGCCTCCTCTTCTCCGTCTTTTCCTTTTTTGTTTTTTTCCGTCATGCCTATACTTTTGGCAAATATTTCTGGTTGCGGTCTATATTAAAAGGTGATTTAAACCTGCCAGCCGGAAGAAATTCACGACGTGAAATGATTAAACTGATCGAAGGATTTACCAGACAACTGACCGAAGCGCTACGAATTGGTCAATCGGTCGATCTGGTGCGACCCGGAAGCGACATCCGTAATGTGCTCATCACCGGAATGGGTATGAGCGGAACAGCCGCTAACCTGGTAGAGTCATTAACCTTCGGCCGAATTCCAATTCCGGTTACAGTCAGCAAGGGTTACAACATACCTCAATTTGTTAGTCAAAACACCCTGTTTATTGCCTGTTCCTATACCGGAGAAACAGAGGAAACCGTGGCAGCCATTCAGAAGGCCATGTTGAAGCGGGCACATATAATATGCATCTGTTCGGGTGGGAGGATTTTGGAGCTGGCGAAGGAATACAATCTTTATTTTATTCAGCTTCCGGCGGGTATTGAATCGGGCAGATCAATGCTCGGATCTATGATTGTTTCTCTTTTGTATGCACTGTACCACACCAACCTGATTGGCGCTGCTTTTATAAAGGAAACAGAGAATGCAGTGGAATACCTGGACCGCGGCGAACGCGCCATCCAGGCCGAAGCACAACTCATCGCCAAACAATTGAAGGGCCGTTTGGCCGTAATTTATTGTGATGAACGTTTGAAGTCGATGGCCGTACGCTTTCAACAGCAGTTGAATATGAATGCCAAGCAGCTGGCGCACGTGAACACTTTCCCGGAAATGAACCACAACGAGCTCGCGGGTTGGAAATTCCCGGAATCAATTCTTCAGCAATCACAAGTGGTATACCTGTATTCCGATCATGACCACAAGCGTGTCAATGAGCGGATGGAAATTTGCAGGCCCGTTTTTGAAAAAATGTCCAGACACGTCATCGACATCGTGGCCGAAGGTGCGTCTCTCCTGGAACAATATTATTATCTGATCCATCTTACAGATTGGATTACCTATTACGTTGCCCGGGAAAATCAAATCGACCCTGATCCAGTGGAGGTGATTGGGTTTCTCAGGGAAGAATTATCCAAGCTTAAGCCTTCCTGAGTGAATGCTGTTATCAACCGGTCTATCCGGTTTATAAACCTAGGGCTCGCTGATTACCAACAAGCCTGGGATTACCAGACCAGGTGCCATCAATCCATTGTTGATCAAAAAATCGCAAACCGTGATGGCGAACCGGTCGCTACCGAAAATTTTCTGGTGGTATGCCAACATCCACATGTCTTCACGCTTGGCAAAAGCGGAGACGAAAAAAATCTGGTTATTTCCCGCGAACAATTGCCATCCATCCAGGCTACCTTTCACCAAATAAACCGAGGGGGCGACATCACTTACCACGGACCCGGTCAGTTGGTTGCGTATCCAATTCTTGACCTGGAGAATTTTTTCACAGACATTCATTTGTATATGCGGTCTATGGAAGAAGCGGTTATCCTGACTTTAAAAGACTTTGGGTTAGAGGCGGGTAGACTTGCCGGACTTACCGGTGTCTGGCTCGATCCTGAAAATCCTGTCAAAGCGAGAAAGATCTGCGCCATGGGCGTTAAATCCAGCCGGTGGGTAACCATGCATGGACTTGCACTGAATGTGTCTACAGACCTCAACTATTTTAATTATATCGTTCCATGCGGCATAACCGACAAGGCGGTGACCTCTATGGAAAAAGAGCTCGGCACTGCTCCTGACTTCGACGCCGTATTGGATTCGTTCAAAAGAAATTTTGCTTCAGTTTTTCAGGCTGAGTATCAGTAGCCTGCCTGCGAATAGCGAACGCCGCGTGCACACTTGGGAATAATATTTTATCTTGAAGGATAATCGTTACCAACATGAATAATTCAAGAAGAGATTTTGTTAAAAAAGTTTCTGTGGCTGGCGCCGGATTAACCATAATTCCTGGCGGCACACTTTTTTCTAAAGACAAAGAAGCCAAAGTAAGACTTGGATTTATCGGGGTGGGGCTGCGTGGACAAGGCCATGTTGAGCAAGCCCTTTACCGTCAGGATACTGAAGTGGTTGCCATCTGCGACATTCAGCAGGTAATGGTCGATCGGACGCTTTCCATGATCGCTAAAATGAATAAACCAAAACCACAGGTGATCATGGATGGTCCTTATGGTTATAAAAAGTTACTTGAAAACAAGGACATCGATGCGGTAATCATTGCCACACCATGGGAGTGGCATACTATTCAGTGTATGGATTCCATGAAAGCTGGTAAGTATGTGGGCTGTGAGGTGATGACAGGCATGACGGTAGATGAGTGTTGGCAACTCGTACACACCTCCGAGCAAACAGGTATGCCTTTGATGATGTTGGAAAATGTTTGTTACCGCAGGGATGTTATGGCAATCCTGAATATGGTTCGTCAAAATCTTTTTGGTGAACTGGTCCATCTGCAGGGAGGCTATCAACACGACTTGCGTGAAGTCAAATTCAACAATGGCAAGGATGCTTACGGTGGTGGAGTTGAGTTCGGAGAGAAAGGTTTTTCTGAAGCGCAATGGAGGACACTTCATTCGGTGAACCGCAATGGAGACCTTTATCCGACCCATGGTGTTGGCCCGCTGGCCACCATGTTGGGCATCAACCGCGGCAATCGTTTCACGAGGCTTACATCCTATAGCACCAAATCGAGGGGGCTCCACGATTATATCGTGCAAAAAGGCGGTGCCCAACACCCCAATGCCTCCGTTCAATTTAAATTGGGTGATGTGGTCACCACCATGGTTTCAACGGTGAACGATGAAACAGTTTTGTTGCAACACGACACCAATCTGCCTAGGCCATACTCACTCGGATTCCGTGTCCAGGGCACAAAAGGAATTTGGATGGATCTCAACAAATCATTGTACATCGAAGGGCAATCCAAGCCGCACAGCTGGGAAGAAGCCAAGCCGTGGTTGGAAAAGTATGATCATCCTCTTTGGAAAAAGTATGCTTCCTCTGCAGAGGGCGCAGGACACGGTGGAATGGATTGGTTCGTGTTGAATGCGTTTATTGAATCGGTTAAAAGAAAAACCAACACCCCACAGGATGTATATGATGCAGTTACCTGGAGCGCCATTACACCATTATCAGAGACTTCCATATCTATGGGTGGGGAAACGGTTGACTTTCCTGATTTCACGAGCGGCAAATGGATGTATCGCAAAAATGATTTTGCGATCGACGACAGCTATTGATCCAATCAGAAGCTAAGCATCTCTAATCAATTTTTAATAATCTCTCTGGTAAGGAGAGGGTAGTTTTATTCTTTGCGGATTAAATGAAGATCAAAGATTTAGAATTCAAAAAGTTATTTACTGAAAAGGAGTTGCTAAAGCAGACTCAGGTGCTTGCGAAGGAAATCACTCAGGATTATAAAGGGAAGCAACCATTGCTACTGCCGGTATTGAATGGCTCATTCATTTTTGCCGCCGATTTGATCCGTGACCTGAAGCTGGACCCCAAGGTTTCATTTGTTAAACATGCGTCTTACTCGGGCACTGTTTCTGGCGGCCAATTAAAATCACTAATCGGCTTGCAGGAAAGCCTATTCAATCAAGATGTCATAATTCTTGAAGACATTGTTGATACGGGTCTTACCGTACAAAAGGTGATTGAGGAAATGGTGGCTTTGGGAACCCGATCGGTTGAAGTTGCTGCCCTGTTGTTTAAAAAGAAAGCATCGCCGCCAGCCTATAAGCCGAAATACATCGGCTTTGAAATTCCCGACCATTTTGTGGTTGGCTATGGCCTGGATTACGATGGCCATGGTAGGCATTTCCGTGACCTTTGGTACACCAGCGATCAGTCTGCCGCCTGATTGCTTTGCAGCATTCGGTTTGGATAACTACTTTGCACGTCCCTAAAACCTGATTCATGCGAAATCTTGTTCTGTTTGGCCCTCCCGGTGCCGGAAAGGGTACCCAAAGTGAAAAATTGATCGCCAAGTATGGCTTTGTTCACATTTCTACGGGAGATCTTTTTCGTTGGCATACCAAAAACGATACGCCCCTCGGGAAAAAAGTAAAGGAAATCATGAACAGTGGTGCATTGGTACCAGATGAGATCACGATTTCCATGCTTCAGGAAGAAGTCAGTAAAAATCCCGATGCAACGGGTTTTCTTTTCGATGGTTTTCCAAGAACCGTACCGCAGGCTGAAGCGCTCGATGCCTTCATGAAAAAAAATGGAACAGCCATTCATTATGTTATTGCACTCGATGTGAGCGAAGCTGAATTGAGAGCACGTATTGCCAAACGCCGCAATGAATCGAATCGGCCGGACGATGAGGAAGAGAAGCTTAACAAACGCGTCAATGAGTATTTCACTAAAACTGTCCATGTACTTCCTTTTTATGAAAAGCAAGGGCGTTTAAAGACTGTTAACGGCATAGGGGAGATTGAAAATATCTTCAAGGCAATTTGTACCATTCTCGAAAATTGAGCGCCACGATCTGGCCGACCAATGTCCTCTCCTAACTTCATTGACTATGTGAAATTTCATTCCCGCTCCGGAAAGGGTGGCGCCGGTTGCCTTCATTTCCATCGGGAAAAGTTTGTTCCCAAGGGCGGCCCCGATGGCGGTGATGGCGGTAAAGGAGGTAGTGTCATCCTTCGGGGAAACGCGCAGCTCTGGACGTTGCTACACCTTAAATACCGCAAGCACATCGCAGCAGAAAATGGTTCAGGTGGTGAAGGTCAGAACCGAACCGGTGCTGATGGTAAAGATGAAATAATTGAGGTGCCATTGGGCACTGTAGCCCGCGATGCAGAGACCGAAGCCTTTCTTTGTGAAATCAACCAAGATGGTCAGGAATTTGTCCTCACCCCTGGTGGCAGGGGAGGAAAAGGGAATGCCCATTTCGCCACACCCACCAATCAGGCCCCGCAAATTTCACAGCCTGGAGAACCAGGAATGGAACATTGGGTGATTCTGGAACTTAAACTATTGGCCGATGTTGGATTGGTAGGATTTCCAAACGCAGGCAAATCAACTTTGCTTTCGGCAGTCTCTGCGGCGCGACCAAAAATCGCCGACTATGCTTTCACGACACTCACACCCAATCTTGGTGTGGTGGCTTACCGCGAAAACCAATCTTTTGTGATGGCAGATATTCCCGGTATTATCGAAGGAGCTTCTGAGGGCAAAGGCCTTGGTCTAAGATTTTTAAGACACATCGAAAGAAATGCTGTTCTGCTTTTTATGGTTCCTGCTGACAGCAAAGACATACGCACCGACTATCAGATTCTTCTGAACGAACTCCGGCAATACAATCCGGAGATGCTCGATAAAAAAAGAATTCTGGCAGTTTCGAAATCAGATCTGCTGGATGGTGAGCTCTTGGATGAAATGAAAAAAGAATTACCCGATAGCACTCAGACCGTCTTTATATCGGGCGTAACAGGCTTCGGCATTCCTGAATTGAAGGATGCCATCTGGAAGGCGTTACATCAATAGTTCAGGATCAGCTTACCCGTTCTGAAATTTTGCCGGTTTTCTTGTTTTTAAGAATCACCTTTTTGGCCCCGTAGTGGGTCACTTCTTCCTTTACCAGATAATGGTCGGCATCGAATTCAACCAGGTGGCTGTCTTTGCTCACACCAGTACGTCCTCGCCAGACGTCAAGTTTAACGGGTTCCCACTGTTTGGTTTTAGCAGAGCGGTAGGCAGCGTCCAGCACCGCATTCACAACATAGCCATCGTAAAAAGTTTCTCTGGGTTGGGTGCCATTCTCCATGCATCGGAACATCTCAGTAAACATATGGTAATAACCCAGCTCGTTGATTTCATCACCAACAGGGAAAAGCCAACCTGAATTGCTTTCAGCTTTCTCTGCAACATAATCTCCGCCTTTTCCGGTCGTGAACATTTCAAATCCTGTTCTTAAAAAACTGTTCACCCAAATCGTGCCTTCCGTTCCCATAACTTCATCCCTTAAGTCCATGCCTCCTCGGAAAGTCCAACTCACTTCAAATTGACCAATAGCGCCATTTTCATATTTGACCAAACCAATGGCGTGATCCTCAGCATCGATTGGTTTAACCTGGGTGTCGGCCCAACACATAACTTCAACCGGACGGATATCTTTTCCGATATAACTGCGCGCAATTTCCACGCAGTGACAACCCAGATCAAGAATACAACCGCCGCCGGCTTCTTCCAGGTTCCAAAACCATTCGGAGTGTGGACCAGGATGTGTTTCTCTTGACTTCGCCCACAATACTCTGCCCAATGCACCGGATTTTACACTGTCGTAGGCCTTGATGAATTTTGGTGTGTAGACCAGATCTTCAAGGTAGCCGGCAAAAAGCCCAGCTTTCTCAACAGCCTCCAGCATTCGTTTGGCCTCATCTGCATTTCTAGCCAATGGCTTGGTGCAGATCACCGCTTTTTTATGCTTGCAACATAATTGAACCGCTTCTTCATGAAGGTTGTTCGGTAAGGCAATGCAAACGACCTCCACTTCGGGATGGGCAATGGATTCCTCCATTACGGTTGTTCCGTGACCAACTTTGTAATCGCCCATGAATCGGTCAACGCTTTCCTTCCGTCTGGAGTAAATGCTGACAATTTGATCTTTACTTCGGTGACCATGCAAAGCATCTGCGTAAAACCGGCCGATAAATCCTCCGCCCAACATTGAAATTTTCATACTGCTTATTTTCAGATTTTTTGTTTTAAAAATTATTGGTCTTGACGATTGCTTCCAGCAGATGCCGGTTGCTCTCGAAAGAAGATGATGAATAAAATCAAAACGATCACGGCAATCGCTGCGGGAACCAGCCATACTCCGGTCCAGTTGGTAAGTGAAGTTGCTGTATCGGTGTATTCATCTTTAACCTTACCGGCAACCACAGAACCTATAAACATACCGATACCATAGGTGGCCAATGTAATCAGACCCTGTGCCTGTGATTTTATTTTTTCGCCCGCTTTGAAATCTGTGTAGATAAATCCGGTCACGAAAAAGAAATCAAAACAAACACCATGGAGTAAAATGGCAAGGTAAAGCATCCAGCTGCCTTCATCTGCAGTGCCATATCCGAAGCATAAGAACCGTATGATCCATGCTGCCAGCCCGATGATCAGAATATTTTTTACACCGAGTCTTCTGTAGGCAATGGTCAGCAACAACATAAATATTACCTCTGACGCCTGGCCCAAGGACATTTTATTTTCAATGTTGAAGGTGGCGGCGTCGACGCCTGGAAACGCAATTTTATACGCATCGGTCAATGACGAATTGGCCCACGTGTAATAAAAGGATAACGGTATACAAACCAGAATAGACGCGATGAAGAAAATGGCGAAGGAGCGATCCTTAAACAATACGAAGGCGTCCTTACCGATGATCTGTGCAAAGCTGGCAGGTCCCTTCGCTGCAGGCGGCGTATCGGGTAGTGCAAAAGAGAGGACGCCAAGAATGGCAGCAGTGATGGCTGAAATCTGAAATATGGTAGACTCAGCCCCCACACCCATCCAGCCGACCAGATTAACCACTGCAATCCAACTTAAAGTCCCGAATACCCTTATAGCGGGAAATTGTTTTTCTGGGTTTGCTATATGACGCAGTGCGATGGAGCTGGTTAAGGCAATGGTTGGTGCGAACGTGAGACAGTACAATAGAATCATCCAAAAAAAGTTTCCAGGTTCTCTGACATCCTGAAGAAAATAGAGGATCACGGCACCAAGCAAGTTCAGAACACCGAGAACTTTTTGCGCAGAGAAATAGCGATCGGCAAGCATGCCAACAAAAAATGGTGCAGCAATCATTGAAATTGAAAAGGCCGCATAGGCGTTACCTACTTGTTCACCACTGGCACCCAGGGTTTCTGTCATGTACTTTCCCAGCTGACCGTACCATGCGCCCCAGACAAAAAACTGAAGGAACATCATGATGGATAGCCTGATTTGGTTGAAGGAATTCATATGCGGGGGTTAGGTTTTGGGCCGGGTCACCGCTCTTTAAATCGGAAACCCGGGAATCGAATTTCGGATTTTGAAGGCATGTAAACAACAGCCGAAAATCTTACGGTTTTATAAAAACTTAAAAGTTATCGGCTCTTAAGAGAGCGCGGGAATTAATTCAGGAAGTGAAATGCTGCCAGCGCACTCAGATAGGCCAGAGCAGTCATGTAAGCCATTTGTATCGCTGGCCATTTCCAGCCTTTCGTCTCACGGTAAACCACTGCGAGCGTGCTCATGCACTGCATGGCAAACGTGTAGAACAACAAAAGAGAAATTCCTACCGCAGGGGTGAACCGCGGGCCGCCGGTTAACGGATTAATCTCATTTTTGAGGCGTTCCTTAATGGTTGCCTCATCTTCGGTGCTACCAAGGCTGTAGATGGTTGCCGCCGTACTTACAAAAACTTCGCGTGCTGCAAACGAGGTGATGAGCGCAATTCCGATTTTCCAATCGTAACCCAAGGGCTCAATAACAGGCTCCATCCACTTTCCGAGTTTGCCGGCAAAGGAGTACTCCAGTCTTGCTGCTGCTACCTTGTTTTCTTTTTCAACTTCCGAATCAAAATGTTGTGCGGCAACGGCATTCGCCGCCTGATCCATCTGGTCGCCGGGTCCATAACTCGCAAGAACCCACAGCACTACAGAAATTGCCAAAATGATTTTACCCGCACCAAAAACAAAGGCTTTTGTTTTTTCGAGAATGGTGTACCCCACGTTAGACCATTTTGGTGAACGGTAGGTGGGCATTTCAAGAATGAGATAACTTTTTTCCTCCGTATGAATAATCAACTTCATAACCAATGCACTGAGCAGGGCAGCCAGGAAGCCGAGCAGGTAGAGCCCCATTAAGGCAAGACCTTGAAGATTAAAGAATCCAAAGGCTGTTTCCTCTGGAATGATAAGTGCAACCAGGATGGTGAATACTGGAAGACGTGCGCTGCAACTCATGAGTGGTGTCACCAAAATGGTGATCAGACGCTCTTTCCAGTTGTCGATGGTGCGCGTAGCCATGATGGCTGGAATCGCACAAGCAACCCCTGACATCAGCGGAACAATACTTTTTCCGTTAAGCCCGAACTTCCGCATGATCTTGTCCATCAGAAATACTGCGCGCGACATGTATCCGGTTTCCTCGAGGACGGCAATGAATCCAAATAAAATCGCGATTTGTGGAACAAAAATGATGATGCCACCAATACCGGGCACCAAGCCTTGTGTTATGAGATCAAACAGCGGACCTGCTGGCAACAGATTGCTCAGGTAAAAACTCAGCGAGGCAAAGCCATGATCGATAAAGTCCATGGGCACCGTTGCCCAGGCGAAAATGGCCTGAAAAATCAGGAACAAAACGCCAAAGAAAATCAGGTAACCGAAAACTTTATGGGTCAAAATCCGGTCGAGCGCATAAGTTCTTCTTTTCCAATCCTGATCCGGATGTCGTACAATGACCTTATTTAAAATGTCCTGAATGAATTCATAGCGCTGGATCGTTTCGGCGCCCTGAAACTTTGCAGGAAAAAATTGATGCTCCTGGGCAACCTGTTGTATAAAATTCCGATCGTTTTCTGATAGAAATTTCAGTTGCTGATACAATTGAAGGTACTGGTACGCATCATAGTCTGTACCCAATTCAAATCTCGTTTTGATTTTTTCCACCGGCGCCATCAGTTCCGGATCTGGACGAAAAACAGTTTTAGATGACTTAACGGTAGGTTCAGCGAGTGCTTTTTTCAGGTCTTCAATGCCTTGGCCTGTTCTTCCGTTAATCATGATCACGGGCATGTTCAGCTCCTTGGCCAGTCTTTTGATGTCTATGCTGAATCCTGCCGTTGCCGCAAGATCAATCATGTTCACTGCCAACACGATTGGGAATCCAAGGTCCATCAACTGTGATAAAAGCAGCAGACAGTTCTTAAGATTGGTGGCGTCGGCAATCAGGACAACCTTATCCGGATAATTTTCATTTCGGCTGTTTGCAAATGTTTCAGTTACAATCTGCTCATCCACCGTTCTTGGATACAGACTGTAGGTGCCCGGCATATCGATGATCTCTGCAACTACACTTGGCGTTAGGGTGCAAAGACCGGTACGTTTGTCAACTGTTACGCCTGGGAAATTTCCTGTCTGCTGATTTAATCCTGTGAGTAAATTGAAGAGTGAAGATTTACCGGTGTTGGGCTTACCGGCCAAAGCAACTTTAATTTTCATGGCCATCAGCTTAGGACTTGGATGGTGGATGCCTCGTTCAAACGTATGGCCAGATCATAATTTCCTACGGTCACACAAATCGGATCTCCCAATGGGGCTTTGAAGTTGAAACGGATTACAGTGCCTGGAAGGAATCCCATCTCCAGCAGTTTTGGAGACAACTCTGGGCTGGAAAATCCGGCTACAACGGCCGTTTCTCCTGGTTTCATTTGGGCTAAAGTTCTTTCCAAAGGCCTACTTCTTATTTAGAATCAATATAAACAACGCAATATAGGTATAGGGACGGAATTAGTCCTTTTTAAGGAGGTCTTGCAATGCCGATTCAAGCGTTTTGAATTTGAACTGGAATCCGGTGTTCAAAAGTTTTTGACAAGAAATCTCAGCACCGCCGAGCACCATATCTGACATTCTTCCAAGCAATAGTTTTAACACAAAGCCAGGTACCGGGGGCAGCCACAACGGTCGGCCCAATTCCTTGGCGAGCTGCTCGGTAAAGTGTTTGTTGGAGACGTTTTCAGGTGCAACAGCATTGTAAGTGCCAGACATCGCTGTCGAAAAAATTGCTTGTTGAAAAATGCTGCATACATCTTCGAGGTGAATCCAGCCCATCATTTGTTTACCATTTCCGAGAACCGCACCAATATAATATTGAATTGGCTTAACCAGTTTTTCCAATGCGCCACCTGCAGGAGAAAGGACAATTCCAATTCGGATGGTGACCAGTCGTGGTGTTAACACCGCAAACGTCTGTTGAGCTTTTTCCCACTCCTCAGTGACAGAGGCAAGAAAGTCGCGACCAGGAGTTGCGTCTTCTTCCTGAATTCCTTTTGGATGGATTCCATAAAATCCTGTTGCCGATGCGGCTACGACTACTTTCACCTTATGATCAGTTTCAGCAAGCGCACGACAAAGGAGGGCACAACTTTCAACTCGGCTGTTGAGAATTTTTTTACGCCGAGCTGAGGTCCAGCGACCACCTCCAACATTTTCTCCAGCCAGGTGCACAATGGCATCGACATCACGGAGGGCTTCTGGATCGATGTATTGTTCATCCACCGCCCATCTAAATGCTTTAACGGGAGCTTGTTCCGGATCGCGCGTTAACCAGTGAACAACATAACCCTGATCCGTTAGTGCTTTGGTAAGTCTCCGCCCAATGAGTCCGCTTCCGCCGGTGATCAATATGGTATGAATGTTGTCTGAAGTCTGGGTCATAGCCGCGGACGCATTTATTTATGCCGCAAAATACCTTTAACTTTCGTTGTGAGAAAGGCACGGGAATTGATAAGGCTTCAATAAAAATCAAATGAGCATGAACAAACTTGTTCTTACCCTGATCTGTTTACCGGTCTTTGCCATTGTTGCCCAGACGGTGAAGCCAGAAGTTGCCTCGAGGTCAATTAAAAACGCCAACGCTGATGGATTTCAGGTGGAAATCACCGGACCTATTGAACAGGTTCGGCCTTCTTTTGAAAGGTTTTTACGTGAGTCAGGTAAATTGAAAATTTCAGACGGACTCATCACAGTCACCAATCCTGTAATTGGCGGTTCTGAATTTCCTAAATATGCTATTTATGGATCTGCTGCTCCTGCTGAAAAACAGGCAGAAGGTCAGCCGCTGAAGTCAGTGGTCTGGATTGGTAAAATAGCCGCTGAGTGGTCAGGTGTTGACTCGCTCTCCCTCACTGCGGGCATCAAAGATCTCGCCCATCGATTCGGCATTAAATTTTACCGCGATCAGATTCAGCTACAAATCGATGAAACACAAAAGGCAATTGATGCCACTGAACGTCGATTGCAAAAGCTTTCAGCAGAGAACAGGGATTTCAACGAGAAGCTGGTCAGCAATGAGCAGGATAAAATCCGCCTGGAAAAAGCACTACAGCAAAATGCTGTTGATCATGAAACATTGTTGCGTAAAATCGATATGAATAAAAAAGCTCAGGACTCTGTAACCAACGCTTCAGCCCAGATTCGAAAAGTCCTGGATGCTCAAAAGGAAAAACAGTTGAAAGTCAACTGAATTATTTTCCGATCGGCACCCGATTCAATATGGCTTTAATGATGTCTGTAGTTTTTACATTGTCAGCCTCCGCTTCGTAGTTGAGCAGAATTCGGTGGTTCATCACATCCATAGCCACACCTTTGATGTCCTCCGGCAAAACAAAATCTCTTCCTTCAAGATAGGCTGCTGCTTTGGCAGTTAAGTTCAAATTAATACTGGCGCGGGGTGAGGCACCAAACTGAATGTATTTGGCTTCCTCATTCAATTTGTACTCAAGTGGTTTTCTTGAAGCAGTGACCAGTTCAATGATGTATCGCTCCAACGATTCAGAAATTGTCACCTTGTTTACTTCCTGACGAATCCCAAAAATATCTTCCTTCGTCAGCACTGGTGTTACGGTGAAATCGAATTGCATATTGGAAATCCTTCTCATGATTTCCAGCTCCTGGTCTTTGGAAGGATAGTCAACAAATACCTTCATCATGAAGCGATCTACCTGTGCTTCAGGAAGTGGATAGGTTCCTTCGTTTTCGACCGGATTCTGGGTGGCCATTACCAGAAATGGTTTGTCGAGTTGGAAGGTCGTTTCACCAATGGTCACTTGTTTTTCCTGCATGGCCTCCAGCAATGCCGACTGCACCTTGGCGGGAGAACGGTTGATCTCATCAGCCAGAACAATATTGGCGAAGATCGGACCTTTCTTAACCTCGAACTTTCCATCCTTTTGGTTGTAGATCATGGTTCCAACCAAATCTGCCGGAAGAAGATCTGGCGTAAATTGAATTCGGGCGAAATCAAGGTGCAGTACTCTTGCCAGTGTGCTTATCGTAAGCGTTTTAGCAAGGCCGGGTACACCCTCGAGTAGAATATGTCCATTGGTAAACAGGCCAATCATCAGACGGTTGACCATATACTCCTGGCCAACCACCACCTTGGCTACTTCACTGTAAACCTTTCTGATTTTTTCCTGGTGAATTCCTGTGTTTTGTTCCATGATCTGTCAATCAAAAGCCCGCAATAATACCAAAATTCGATGACCGGCGGAGTTGTCTTACGACCCGGTAAGCATAGCGATTTGACCTTCGAGAGTTTTTTTGAGTAACGACTGCATTTTTAGCGCACGTGGCTCATCCCAGTTCCGTTCCGAGTCATCCATGTAATTAACCTTGGCCATCTCGAGTTGGATGGCATGGCGGTTAACGGAAGGATTGCCATAGTGCCGTGTGATGTATCCACCCATAAATGGATGGTTGTGTGAAACGGAATAATCGCCATGATCAAGGTTTGACAAGGCAGATTCAATTAATCCAGGAGATGCTGAGGTACCACCTGCATCGCCAACTATTAAATCCGGAAAGGGTTTGGAATAAATGGAAGGAACCACTTTTCGAATAGAGTGACATTCCCAAAGCAATACTTTTCCAAATTCATTGACCAGTTGATCCAACTGGCTTTGCAGGGCATCATGGTAAGGTTTGTAGTATAATTCCTTTCGTCGCGCTATTTCCTGTATTTCGACGGACTTGCGGTTGTCTTTATAGATGGATGTGCCTAAAAAATCAGTCACAGGGCAAAGGCCGGTGATCACGCGTCCGTCTGAGTAGAGTGGTTTATCAAGGGGATCTCTGTTCAAGTCGATGACCCATCGGCTGATGGTTGCAGACAACATGGTAATTCCCATGGAGGCCGCGAATCCGTAGAGCCGATCTACAAACCAATCGGTATCGTCGAGTTGCTGGAGTGCCTGCGGTTCAAATGCTGATCTTAATTCATCCGGAACAAAACTTCCGCAGTGGGGCACGCTGAGCAGGATGGGTACACGTTCCCCAGCAGGTACCTCAAGTCGATAGTTCATGATTTTCTTTTCTGGGATTTGCTCTGCTGAGCAGGAGGTGCCGGTTTATTTTCCAGCCGCATCGTATCGTTGCTTGTTAATTTCTTTTTCAGTGCAGTTATTCTCCGATAGGATTCCTCAATTCGCTCACGGGTTATAATTCCCTGATCGACATACTGTCGGATGATCTGGTGCACCTTGTCGGCGGTTCGTTCTTCAGAGCCCTGAATGTTGTTTGAGAAACACATGATGTCAACACCCGCCAGAATGGATAATCTGATTGCCTCTGGTGTACCGAAATATTTGGTGATGGCATGCATTTGCATATCATCGGTGAAAACTACGCCGTTGAAACCAATTTTTTTACGAAGGAGGCTATCGATAACCCGCGCTGAAAGTGTTCCGGGCAAGCCTTTTGGATCAAGTTTTTTATTAACAATGTGAGAAGTCATCACAGCGTCTACATGACCGCTGGCCAGTAAATCACGGTAAGGCTTGATTTCCTCTTCCGACCAGGTGTCGGTAACATCGGCCACACCAAAATGGGTATCTTCTTTGGAGCTTCCATGCCCAGGGAAATGTTTCAGCGTGGTGAGGACATTGTGTTTTCTATGTTGAAGAATGACTTCGCGCGCGAACCGCGTTACGCTGTCAGCGTTTTTAGAATAGGAGCGTTCAACTTTAACGATAACGGTATTGGATGGATTCACCGCCAGATCTACACATGGTGCAAAATTCACATTGATTCCCAAACCTGAAAGTGTAGCGGCTGTTGCATCAGCATAAAATCTTGCGGTATCGAGCGATCCGGTTTTTCCGATGTAACCCGCAGTAACCGATCTGGTAAAACCATACTTTTCCTTCAAACGGTTTACCCTTCCCCCCTCCTGATCAATACCAATTAATATGGGAACCGGAGCCGCCTTCTGGTAAGTCCAGGCTATTTTTTTAAGTCCTGCAAATGAGTTTGACTTTGGAATATTTTTTTCAAAAAAGATGACAGCGCCAACTTTGCCCGCTGCTACTTCAGCCAATACTGCTGAATCAACTTCAGCCTTCGGGAATCCGATCATAATCATCTGACCGATTTTGAAATCAAGGCTGTCTTGCTGTGCGCAGGAGCTGTTGAAGAAAACCAGCGAAAAGCAAACCAACAGGGAGGCAGGAAAAATAAAATGCTTCATGGGATGGAAGATAAAATTGTCAGACGACCGATCAGGATTTATTCAGGTAGCGCTCGCGCAATATGTTACGGTGATGGGTTTCATGCCCTGCAATGATGAACCCCAATGCAAGAACAGAGACTTCATTTTGACCGACCAAACCTTTTTGGCTCATCATTTCTTCGTTGAAACCTTCGAATAGGTCTATGCTGGACAGTCGAACGTGGTGTAATTCGTCGGCAAGCTTTTTTAAAGTTCTACCCTGTGCATTGGCGTTGGGTGCGTAGCTATTTTCATCAAATGGAGAAAGAACCGTTTTGTCTTTTCGTGCGAAGCGCAGCGCGCGGTAACAAAAAATTCGCTCTGCATCAATAATGTGCGCAACCAGCTCTTTGATGGTCCACTTTCCCGGAGCATAGCGGTGGTCCCCCTGGTTTTCAGGAATGCCATGAATAACCTCCAGGCTTCTGAATCCTGAAATCCGAAGAGCAGTCAACAGGTCGGTATTATCCACCTGCTTTACATAGTTTTTATAATACGACGGGATGTTGTCCAGATTTAAAAACATGGTGGTGCGTTACGATTAAGGTTTCAATTTACCAAAAAGCCAGCGGATCAACTGATGCGGCTCCAGTTGGTTTTGTTCTTGCCCTGAGCACTAAGGTGGTGCCGCACCATGGCATGCACACCGGCGGAAATCTCAGGGTCGCTTTCCAATAAAACCTTTGCCGCATCGCGGGCGGCCTGAAGAATTTCTCCGTCGGTTCCCAAATTCGCAATGCGTAAATCAAGTGCTCCACTTTGCTGAGTACCCATGAGATCGCCCGGTCCCCTGAGTTGGAGATCTGTTTCAGCAATCTCAAATCCATTGTTGGTGCGCACCATGGTTGCTATTCTGGTTTTCGAATCCTGCCCAAGACGATCTTTGGTCATCAGAATACAATAGGATTGCTCCCCGCCTCTACCAACGCGACCGCGCAACTGGTGCAGTTGAGATAAACCAAAGCGCTCGGCGTTTTCAATGATCATCACCGTTGCATTGGGAACATCAACCCCAACCTCAATCACGGTGGTGGCTACCATAATAGAGGTTTCACCTTTTTTGAAACGGGCCATTTCAAAATCTTTGGCCTCCGAATCCATTTTTCCATGAAGAATGCTGATCGCGAGATCTGGAAAAGCACGTGTGATGCTTTCATAGCCGTCCATCAGGTCCTTGAGGTCTAATTTTTCCGACTCATCGATTAGCGGATAGACAATATAAACTTGTCTTCCGGCTCCTACCTCTTTCCGGATGAAGGCATTAACCTGCAACCGATGGGTATCGGTTTGATGGCGGGTGATGATGGGCTTCCTCCCTTTTGGCAATTCACTGATAACCGAAACATCAAGGTCTCCATAGAGCGTCATCGCCAGCGTTCGGGGAATGGGCGTGGCGGTCATTACCAGAACATGTGGGAAAACTTCAGTATTTTTTTTCCAGAGCTTCGATCGTTGAGCGACGCCAAATCGGTGTTGCTCATCAATGACTGCCAGACCAAGTTTATTAAATCGAACCTCCTCCTCCAACAAGGCATGCGTGCCAGCCAAAATTTTTAAAGAACCATTGAGGAGCCCATCATGAATGATTTTGCGCTCACTTTTTTTAGTTGATCCGGTAAGTATGGCAATGGGCACCTGCATTGCATCAGCAAATACTTTAAGTCCGCGGTAATGTTGCTGGGCTAGAATTTCTGTTGGGGCCATTAGTGCCGCCTGCGCCCCACCACCAATGGCTATGAGCATCGATATAAATCCGACGATGGTTTTTCCACTTCCCACATCGCCTTGAAGCAGCCGGTTCATTTGTTTGCCAGACCGCATGTCGGCATATATTTCCCTGATTACTTTTTTCTGCGCTTCGGTCAATTGAAAAGGAAGATGCTTTTCATAAAAGGTTGTGAGCAGTGATGCGTTGGTGAATGGCATGCCTTTCTGCTGATCTTGTCTGACCACCTTAAGCCTGAGCAATTCAAGCTGAACAAAAAACAATTCTTCAAACTTCAGTCTTCTTTGAGCTTGATGCAGCTGGTCTGCAGTGGATGGAAAATGTATTTGTTGAAGCGCCTCTTGTTTGGAGATCAGTTTAAATTTTTGAAGGATGCTGTCAGGGAGGTTCTCCGGAATTTTTCCTGTCGCCTGACGCAGAATTTCCCGCTCGAGTTTAGAAATGAACTTACTGTCGACGAAACTATTTCGCAGTCTTTCGGTAACGGAATATACTGGTTGAAGAAAAGCACCTTTGGTCTGATTTTCCCCAACGGGCTCAAGCTCCGGATGAGCGACACTGAATTTGGATCCGAACCTCGCTGGCTTTCCAAACAGCACATAGTCACTTCCTGGTTTTAATCTCGTGGTCACCCAGCGAATCCCCTGAAACCAAACCAATTCTAATGTTCCTGTGTCGTCCTGAAAAGAGGCAACGAGTCGTTTGCGTGGGCCTGTCCCGGTCATTGAGAAGTTTCCCAGGCGCCCTTTTACCTGGATAGAGGGAAGATTTTCATCCACCTCACGGATAAAATAAAACTTAGTTCGATCCTCGTAACGGAATGGATAGTGGGCTAAAAGGTCGCCAAACGTGAAAATTCCCAATTCTTTCTGAAGCAGGGCCGACTTTTGAGGGCCGACACCCTTAAGAAATTCGATCGGGGTTTGAAACAGATTTGAAATAGACCGCTAAATTTGAACCGAAATTAATGTCTGCAACGCCTAACCGCAAAGCAAAGAAATCAGACAAAGCAACATGGAAACCAGCCTGGATATTTTACTCGAGAAGATGACGCGCCACGCGCTCACCGAAGAGGAGGCAAAATTACTGGAAGAAAAAGCCAGGAAATTCTCCAATCTCGAACAGCTGGCTGAAGCCCGGAATGAATGGAGGGAAGCCATGCGCAAATACTTCGACGCCAAGGCCAAAGCTTCCGGCTCAGGCAACTAAAGCGACTTCTTAAAAAGTTACGTTTCGTACAAACTCCTGCTGGAGAATCCTCTCTCGTGGAGCAGTTTCTCTTACCTGAAGTGTTTCAGGTAGTACTGCAATTTCACCAGGATAACCAACAGCAATAAAAACAGCAGGGACCAAGTCTTCCGGGATGTTCAGATTTTGTGTGGCAACATCTGTTTTGAAACCTGCCATTTGCCGGACCTGCAGTCCAAGATGAACTGCCTGTAAGGCCAGAAAAGAATTGGCGCCACCGATGTCATACAGCGCATATCGATTTTCTTTTCCATTTCTTCTGAAAGTTTTTCTGGCCAAGGCAAGAATGAGTAAAGGTGCATGCTGTGCCCAGAGTTTATTTCCATCTTCGAGCGCGCCAAACATTTTATTCCAAAGCTCTGGTTGCTCAGCGGTGGCGTAGAGATAGATCCATGGTTGCTCGTTGCTGCTGGAAGGGGCCCAACGAACTGCTTCAAAGAGTGAATGAATTTTTTCTTTTTCTACCGGCCGTGAATCATATGCGCGAATGCTTCGTCGGTCGGCGATCAACGGGAAAACCGGATAATGAATTTTGTCAGATTTTTCGGTGGGTGATGTCATGGTAAAAAAGCAGAGGCTGTCCGTTCGGGCAGCCTCTTCGTTAATGGTGGATCAAAAATTATTTTTTCACTTCCTCAAACTCAACATCCTGTGCGTCTGAACCTGCCGATGATGCGCCAGCCGAAGATGAGCCACCAGCCGATCCGCCAGCGCTCTGGTCAGGACCAGTGCCCTGTGCACCGGAGGCTGCATACATCTCTTGAGAGGCAGCCTGCCATGCTGCATTTAAAGACGCCATAGCAGTTTCAATACCTGAGAGGTTTTTGTTTTTATGTGCTTCCTTAAGGTTTTCAAGTGCACTGTTGATGGCTGTTTTATTTCCTTCAGAAAGCTTGTCACCAAATTCTTTCAGTTGTTTTTCGGTTTGGAAAATGAGGGAGTCAGCCTGATTGACTTTCTCCGCTTCTTCTTTCACGCGCTTGTCGCTTTCTGCGTTGGCTTCTGCCTCCCGCTTCATTTTTTGAATTTCATCATCGGTTAAGCCGCTGGAAGCTTCAATACGTATCTTCTGTTCCTTACCAGTTCCTTTGTCCTTGGCCGAAACATGTAGGATACCGTTTGCGTCGATGTCGAAAGTCACCTCAATCTGTGGCGTACCGCGTGGTGCGGGAGGAATACCATCGAGGTGGAATTTTCCAATCGTACGGTTGTCTTTGGCCATTGGACGCTCACCTTGCAGCACATGAATCTCTACGGAAGGCTGATTGTCGGCTGCGGTTGAGAACGTTTCAGATTTTTTCGAAGGAATCGTTGTGTTGGATTCAATCAATCGGGTCATCACGCCACCGAGGGTTTCAATACCAAGGGAAAGCGGTGTTACGTCGAGCAACAAAACATCTTTAACCTCTCCGGTGAGTACACCGCCCTGAATTGCGGCTCCAACGGCAACTACTTCATCTGGGTTTACGCCCTTAGATGGCTTTTTGCCAAAGAATTTTTCTACTTCTTCCTGAATTCTGGGGATCCTGGTAGAACCACCTACAAGAATAACTTCGTCGATCTGGCTTACGGAAACGCCGGCGTCTTCAATGGCCTTGCGGCAGGGGTCAAGCGTTCTGCGGATCAGATCATCAGCGAGCTGTTCAAATCTGGAACGGGTAAGTTTCCGAACAAGGTGTTCAGGCACTCCGTCGATGGACGTAATGTAAGGAAGATTGATTTCTGTCTCTTGTGAGCTCGATAATTCAATCTTAGCTTTTTCAGCAGCTTCCTTGAGGCGTTGAAGCGCCATCGGGTCTTTGCGCAAATCAACATTGCGCTCCGACTTAAATTCATCTGCAAGCCAATTCATAATGCGCATGTCGAAGTCATCACCACCGAGGTGTACGTCACCGTTGGTTGACTTTACTTCAAAAACACCATCACCAAGTTCCAGAATAGAAATATCGAAGGTTCCACCACCAAGGTCATAGACGGCGATCTTCATGTCCTTATTCTTCTTATCAAGGCCGTAAGCAAGTGCAGCGGCAGTTGGCTCGTTGATGATACGCTTTACATCCAGACCTGCAATCTGTCCTGCTTCCTTGGTCGCCTGACGTTCAGCATCGTTGAAGTAAGCCGGAACCGTAACCACTGCCTCTGTTACTGTGGTGCCCAGGTAATCTTCGGCCGTGCTCTTCATTTTTTGAAGAATGATCGCAGAAATTTCCTGCGGTGTATAAAGCCTGTCGCCGATTCGTACCCTCACTGTATCGTTGTTTCCGCTTTCAACGGAGTACGTAACCATTTTCATTTCACCATCTACCTCCTTGAACTTTTTGCCCATGAAGCGCTTGATGGACTGAATCGTATTTTTTGGATTGGTGATCGCCTGACGCTTGGCGGGGTCACCAACTTTTCTTTCACCTTTTCCATTGTCGAGAAAACCAACAATAGAAGGCGTGGTTCTCCGTCCTTCGCTGTTCGCGATAACTACCGGCTCGTTTCCTTCCATGACCGCCACGCATGAGTTGGTGGTACCGAGGTCAATTCCTATAATCTTTCCCATAAAAAATGTTTGTCTCTGTTTTCGTGTTGACTTACCGGGTGTGCTTTTTAAATAAGCTCAGACGGCTCGTCCGCATACTCAAGCCTTGTGCCAAGGGGTCAAATGACCTTAAATGATGACAGAGTGGCAGTAAAAATCCCTTAAAAGAGCATTTTGGCTATTTGAAAGGTGCTTTTTGGAGAAGTGTTGACCTATTGAGACCAATCGGTAGGCTGACGATCCCACCGGTGCTTGCGAAGATTGTTGAGAAGATCCGACGACAGGGCTTTGCCATCGCTGGCGGCAAGGTTTGCTTCAACGTGGCGAACCTTTCGCATGCCGGGGATGATGGTATGAACATCGTTGTTGCAGAGAATAAATCGCAGCGCCATTTCGGCCATGGTCATTCCGGACGGAATTAACGGTTTGAGCGCATCGGCATGGTCAACGCTGGAATTCAGATTTTCAGGAACAAAGTATGTAGATCGCCAGTCGTCTTTTGGAAATACGGTGTCTTTGGTAAGCGTTCCGGTGAGTGTCCCTTCATCAAAGGGCACACGAGCGATAACAGCGATATCCAATTCCCGACAAAGTGGAAATAATTTGTCTTCGGGACTTTGATCGAAGATGTTGTAAATGACCTGTACGGCATCGATAAGACCAGTTTTCAGGGATTGGAGCACATTGTTTGGCTCCCATCGGTTCACACTAATTCCAAAATGCCGGACCTTTCCGTCACGACGAAGTTTTTCAACGGCATTTTTCCAGTCGTCCTCATTAGCCCAATCATCTTCCCAGACGTGAAATTGTTGAAGGTCGATGCAATCGGTTTTTAGATTGGTCAGGCTTTTTTCGGTGTATTCAATGATGTGTGCGGCAGGGAAACAATCGCGCAACAGAAAACCTTTCCTGGAGGGCCAGATAAAATTTTTTGGTGGGATTTTGGTTGCTACGTATAGTGGCTTTGAAGGATGTCGCTTGACCAGTGCGCCGAGAATTTCTTCACTCTTTCCTTTTCCATATCCCCATGCGGTATCGAAAAAGGCACATCCCAATTCAACTGAACGATCAAGCGATCGTTGAATTTCCTGTTCATCGTTTCCAGTCCAGCCCGCAAGTCCCCACATTCCGTAACCGATTTCACTGACTGGTCTGTCTGTTCTGCCAAAGCGTCTGTATTGCATGAGATAAAGGTAAGGTTGACAAACTTAAGGCTCCATTTCAACTGCTGCAAGTGGATTTCGGTCGTAACGTTTCAAAGACTTATTTTTGCCGCCTTCAGTTGTATATGAACATCAGGGAAGAGATCAACAAAAGACGAACCTTTGGAATCATCAGTCACCCTGATGCTGGAAAGACCACACTTACTGAAAAGCTGTTGCTTTTTGGTGGTGCTATTCAAAAAGCGGGTGCGGTGAAGTCTTCGAAAATTAAGGATCATGCCCGAAGCGACTGGATGGAAATTGAAAAGCAGAGGGGAATTTCAGTGGCAACATCGGTGATGGGATTCCATTACAACGGAATAAAAATCAATTTGCTCGATACCCCTGGTCACCAGGATTTTGCGGAGGACACTTACCGGACGCTAACGGCGGTAGATAGCGTTATTATGGTGATCGATTGTGTGAAGGGTGTTGAGACACAAACTGAGAAGTTGATGGAGGTGTGTAGGATGAGAAACACACCGGTGCTCTGCTTTATCAATAAGCTTGATCGTGAAGGCCGTGATCCTTTTGATCTATTGGATGAAATCGAGGAGAAACTTGGCATCAAGGTCCGTCCGTTGAGTTGGCCCATCAGCATGGGTAAAGGATTTAAAGGTGTTTACAGTCTTTTTGAAAAGAGCATCCATCTTTTTACACCAAGTAAAATTACTATTGAGGCAGGTATTCAAATCAAGGACATCAATAGTGAGGAATTGGATAAGCTGGTCGGTGAAAACAATGCCCGTCAACTGCGAACCGATGTTGAGCTAATTGAAGGTGTGTATCCGGAGTTTAGTGTACAGGAATATCTGGATGGAAAGGTAGCGCCTGTTTTCTTTGGTAGTGCGGTAAACAATTTTGGTGTAAAGGAATTATTGGACACGTTCATCAATATTGCACCGCCGCCGGAACCAAGGGTTACCACCGCCCGAATTGTTAAGCCAGAGGAGAATAAATTCACCGGATTCATTTTTAAGATTCACGCGAACATGGATCCCAAACATCGGAATCGAATTGCCTTTCTTCGGGTTTGTTCCGGAAAGTTTGAGCGTGGCAGCAACTATTTTCATGTTCGCCACCACAAAGACCTACGGTTCTCAAATGCTACTGCCTTTATGGCGCAGGACAGAGAAACAGTCGACGAGGCATGGCCTGGCGATATAGTCGGAATTTATGATACAGGTAACCTGAAGATTGGAGACACGCTTACAACAGGGGAGGAGATGACGTATACCGGTATCCCAAGTTTTTCACCTGAAATTTTTAAGGAGGTGATAAACAAGGATGCTATGAAGACCAAGCAACTTGAAAAGGGTTTGTTGCAGCTGATGGAAGAGGGTGTTGCTCAGATGTTCACCTACACATTAGGAAAGCGTAAAGTAGTGGGCACGGTAGGCGCCTTGCAATTTGAAGTCATTCAATTTCGTTTGAAGCAGGAGTACAACGCAACAGTTGAATTCGTTGGTCAAAACATTTACAAGGCCTGCTGGATAACCAGTAAAAATCCAACGAAGCTGGCTGAGTTTGTAGATTCCAAGCAACGTCACATTGCACAGGATAAAGATGGAAAATTGGTTTTCATGGCTGAATCCAGGGCATGGCTACAGATGGTACAGGAAAATTTTCCTGAGATCGAATTCCATTTCACCTCAGAATTTTAATCCCAGGCAGATAGTCAATTTTAAGGGCTAATCACTCGACCCGGCCAATCGGGATAAATCCTAAGTATTATAATTTGCCGGTCTGCGCAACATGACGATAGATCAATTCTGAAACATTAGCCAACACTTCAATCCCCTGGTTGCGGTCTTTGAGGTTGGAAGAAAGTAGCACCAAAATATACTTACGGCCATCGGGAAGCATAACGATCCCGCCATCGTGTTGAACCCCGGTAATGGATCCTGTTTTATGGGCGACGATAACATCGGAAGGAAGTTTGGCTGGGATGATTTCACCAAACTGCTGGTCGCTGAGAATCCTGATCATTTCGATGGACGAACTTTCATTGACCAATTGGTTGGTGGCAATGCGTTCATAAAGTAGAAGTTGTCCGCGTGCAGAGGTGGTATTGTTGAGTCCGGCCTCAAATGCTTTGGTGTCTTCAACGCCGCGTAGTACGTGCATATTTGGTGCCCCGATGCTGCTGAGCAAAGAGTCAACCTTTTTGGCACCGACGAGATCAATTAACAAGTTTGTGGCAAGATTGCTGCTCACGATAATCATATCGGTCATGAGCTTACGAATGCTTTCTTTCGTGCCGATACGTTCGTAAATTAATGTATCGCTGTCGTCGCTTCGCGTTAATAAATAAGGACTGCCATCGACAATGCTCTTGAATTCATTTTTGATCACCAGTGAATCATCGAGTGAAAATTTACCTTCTCCCGCTTGTCTGAACAACTCAGCCATAACCGGTGTTTTCATGGTGCTTGCCGCATGAAAAACGGAGTCTGCATTAATGTATAGAGTTTCGCCGGAGGATAAATCTTTGAAGGCGACTGCAAACCTGCCTTCTATTTTATTTAATGCCTCGCGCACCTCTTGTTCAAGCGACGGCTTGTCAGAACAAGACGAGGCTATTAGAGAAACGATCAAAAAGACGAGCTGAAGTTGCTTCATATAAAATTGTTGTTCATCAAAGTTAGCGTTGAGGGAGTGTATCTTTGATACGCTATGCGCAGGGAATTGAAAATATTGTTTGAAGACAACCACCTGATTGCTGTGAACAAACCTTCAGGATTGCTGGTTCAAGGTGATGAAACCGGCGATGAGACTTTGTCTGATCTCACCAAGGAATACATAAAGCACAAATACCAAAAGCCCGGTGCTGTTTTTCTTGGTGTTATTCATCGAATTGATCGTCCTGTGAGCGGTGCTGTTTTAATGGCTCGGACTTCAAAAGGTTTATCGCGGATGAATGAAGCATTCAGAAACCGGTCAGTTCAAAAAATTTATCTCGCCGGAGTAGAAGGAGTGCCCAGGAAAAAGGAAGACACTTTGGTGCACTGGCTTACCAAAAACGAAAGCTTAAATCGTGTTACGGTTTTTCCAAGAGAAACTGATGGCGCATCGAGGTGTGAATTGGATTATAAGGTAATCGGCGTTTTTGGAAAACAGACATTGCTTGAAGTTCACCCACTGACCGGAAGGTCGCATCAGATTCGCGCGCAACTGGCTGCGATGGGTCATCCCATCGCTGGTGATGTTAAGTACGGTTCATCAGTGTCTTCAGAAGAAAAGAGTATTGCCCTTCATTCAGCGAAGTTGATTTTTGAACACCCCGTTTCCAGGGAAACAATAACCCTGTCGGCTCCACTCCCTGACACCTTAATTTGGCAACCCTATACCAGCTAGATAACTTCGCGCTCATGTCAATCCTTAAAAAGCTTCAGGCCAGATGGAAAGTTGGCTCCGTAACTCAGGTGCTGCTAATCCTGCTCACTTTTGCCTGTACGGGAACGACAGTGGTTTACATCAGCAAGCCATTGTTGCAAATGGTCTTTGATGGCGGCCCGCCCCCCTGGTGGGGCCGAGTACTCTATTATATTGTGATCCTTCCTGTTTACAATGTTTTTTTACTGGCCTTTGGATTTCTATTTGGTCAGTTTAGTTTTTTCTGGGCTTTTGAAAAAAGACTGCTGTCCCGCATCACCGGCGGTCCCAGACAGCAGCAATAATCCCCGCGGTCCGGGTCTTTTGATTTTTCGGGGAAAATTTATTTTTGCACCCTGATTTTTAACCGTTAACTGAAATTCTATGGATATAGAAATTGAAAATCTTTCCAAACGTTACGGTACTCAGAAAGCAGTTGATAACATCTCTTTCAAAGTCCGTACCGGAGAAATTCTAGGATTCCTCGGTCCCAATGGTGCAGGGAAAAGCACTACCATGAAAATGATTACCGGGTACCTGGCCATAGGTGACGGCAACATTAAAATCGGGGGCGATGCCGTTTCCGATGCCGGTGATGGAATCCGAAGACACATTGGCTACTTGCCAGAAAACAATCCATTATACCTGGACATGCCGGTGATGGATTACCTCGCCTTCTGCGCTGCCTTGCAGGGCGTAGCAGACGATAAAATTCCTGTGAGGGTTCGAGAAATGATTCGTGTGACTGGCCTCAACAAGGAAAAGCATAAAAAAATCGGAGAGCTTTCTAAGGGTTACCGACAGCGGGTTGGATTGGCGCAGGCCATGATCCACGATCCGGAAATTCTTATCCTGGATGAACCCACCACAGGCCTTGATCCAAATCAAATTGTTGAAATCAGAAAACTGATCCGTGAGATCGGGAAAGAGAAAACAGTCATTTTAAGTACCCACATCCTGCCTGAAGTCGAAGCCACGTGCGACAGGATTTTAATTATCAATAAGGGTAAAATTGTTGCCGACGGAACATCTGAGACTTTACGCAAGCAGGCGTCGGGCAGCGAGATCATTAAGGTCCGAATCGAGGACGGAAGCCATGGCGATATTCAATTTGCATTGCGTCAACTTGCCGGCGCTTCGCAGGTTGACCTACTCGATGCAGCCATGAACCGATTTGAAGTTCAGTCTCAACCCGGCGCCTCTCTTCGTCGCGATATTTTTAAAATGTGCACTGAAAAAGGTTGGGTGCTTACGGAAATGACAGCACTGGAAACCAGATTGGAAGACATCTTCAGAAACTTAACGATGAATTAATTATGCGCGAAGTATTGATCATCTGCCGAAAAGAATTGCGATCATTTTTTGATTCACTGATCGCCTACATCCTGCTGGTCCTGTTTCTTGGCTTCAGCGGATTTTTTACCTGGATGTATGGATCTGATATATTTCTCGTGGGACAAACAACCCTCAGAGGATTTTTCTCGGTTGCTTACTGGTCACTGTTTTTCTTCATCCCTGCGCTAACCATGCGGTTGCTTGCCGAAGAAAAAAAGACTGGCACCATAGAGCTTTTGCTCACCAAAGCTGTTTCTGACCGACAGGTGGTCCTTGGAAAATTTCTCGGCACGCTTGCCTTGGTCTCTATTGCTCTCCTGTTTACGGCGCCTTATGTGATCACCCTTGCCAACATTGGGAATCTCGATCAGGGCGAAATCCTCTGCGGATATTTTGCGCTGTTGCTCATGAGCGGTGCATACACCAGTATCGGCTTGTTCACCAGCAGCATCACCAACAACCAGATTGTTGCTTTTTTGACCGCCATATTTATTGGCTTGTTTTTCCACCTCATTTTCGAAGTGCTGGCCAGCAATTTCTCCGGATGGCTCGGTGCCCTCTTCTCCATGTTAAGCCTATCCTCGCACTATGACAGCATTTCGCGAGGCGTTTTAGACAGCCGCGACCTGATTTATTTCGCCTCCATCATGATCGTCGGATTGTTGCTTGCTGAACTTTCCCTGACAAAAAGAAACGTTGCCTGAAAAACATTTAGCCATGAACAAAAATGTAACCATCAGCGCAGCATTAATCATTGCCATCATAGTTGCTGCCAATTTGTTTAGTCATGAATTTCATTTCAGATTGGATCTTACCGAAGACCGTGAGTACACCTTGAGTAAGGCCACGCTGGACATCATTGACGATCTGGAAGATGCGATAACAATCAAGGCCTATTTTTCTGAGAATCTTCCCCCGCAATATGCTCCGGTGAGTCAGGGTTTTCAAGAAACACTGCTGGAGTACGCAGATCGCTCCGAGGGAAAAATCGTATATGAGTTCATCAATCCAAATGCATCCGATGCACAGGAAGAAGAGGCTGTAAAAGCCGGTGTACAACCGCTCATGATCAACGTACGTGAGAAGGATCAGATGAAACAACAGAAAGCCTATATGGGCGCTGTTATTTCACTTGGAGAAAAGACCGAAGTGATTCCCTTTATTCAGCCCGGGTCTGCAACTGAGTTCGCACTTTCAAAAGCGATCAAAAAACTTTCTGTAACCGATAAGCCCGTAATAGGCTTTCTTCAAGGACATGGTGAGGCGCCTCTGGGTGAGCTGATTGAGGTCAGGGAAAATCTTGATGTACTGTTCACCGCGCAGGAAGTTAGCCTGAGTGACTCGACATCCATTGGCAGTGAGATAAGCACACTGGCAATAGTTAGGCCCACCGATTCAATACCCGCCGCACATCTGTCCAAAATCGATGAATTTCTTTCCCGCGGTGGCCGGTTGCTGGTGGCCATGAATCGAGTCGACGGTGACCTTCAGAATGCTTCAGGGAAATCCCTGAACACCGGACTGGAAGCATGGCTGCAAAACAAAGGACTGGAAGTAGAAGATAATTTTGTCCTCGATGCCCAATGCGCAGCCATTACTTATCAGCAGCAAACCAATTTCGGCATCATTGCACAACAACTTCAGTTTCCGTATTTGCCGGTGATATCAGCTTTTCTGGATCACCCCATTACTGGTGGACTTGAAACCGTTGTGATGCAATTTGCCAGCACCATTCGATATACCGGCGACACCACCAAGCGTTTTATTCCCATTGCATTCACCTCTGAAAAGTCTTCAACCCAAAAATCTCCGGTCTTTTTTGATCCAGCGAAAGAATGGACGGAGGAGGATTTTACACAACAAAATTTACCGGTAGCAGCGGTACTTGAGGGAAAGTTGGGCAGCAGTGCCTCTGCCAAGTCAACAATGGTGGTCATTGCCGATGGTGATTTCCCGGTTAATGGTCCAGCGCAGCAAGCCAGAAGGGTTCAACCGGATAACATCAATTTGTTTGTTAATGCTGTTGAATTTCTTTCAGACGATACTGGTCTTATTGAGCTTCGCACCAAAGGCTCAAGCTCAAGACCCATTCGCCAACTCGATGATTCACTTAAGGCCACATTGAAGTATTTAAACTTTTTACTTCCGGTATTGTTGGCCATTGGCTATGGGTTGTATCGCATGCAGCGAAACAAGAACATTCAGTTAAAAAGGATGAGTGAAAATTTTGATGCTTGATAAGGGTATGAAAAAGATGAACCATAAAATCCTGATTGGTATTCTGGTGTTGTTGCTGGCAGGTTTTGGCCTGTCTCGCCTGCTTCGCGCGCCGCGACTTGAAAGCAACCTTCCACAGAATCTTATTAAAATGGACAGTGCCGAGGTCAGCCAGGTTAAACTTTATCCTGTTGTGGAGGGTTTACAAGAAGTTAGTTTGGTTCGGGAGGGAAAAAAGTGGGTGGTAAAAAAAGACAATCGAAGTTATGCTGCAGAGCAGTCTTCGGTCATTGGACTGCTGGGTTACCTCGCCGGACTGGAGCCTCAAAAAATGGTTTCGCGAAAAAAGGAAAAATGGAATGGTTATCAGGTCGGCGATTCTTCTACCAGGGTGGTTGTCATGAAAGACGATGATGTAGTGGCGGAAGTAAGAATCGGCAAAACTGATTTTGCGGCAGCGCCTTCTTCCGGCGGATTTCAAAATCCTTACGGCGGTGGATTTGGTAATCCTTTCACCTACGTCAGGCTTGAAGGTGAAGAGGAGGTCTATACGGTATCTGGCTTTCTTGAGCCCTCTTTTAACCGCACGTTTAATGATTGGCGTGACAAATCTTTTCTAAGGCTTTGTCAGGCAGACATTACATCACTTCGTTTCAGCTATCCGGATTCAAGTTTTAATGCGACCCTAAAGAATGGTCGTTGGTTTATCGATCAAATAGCGACTGACTCTGCAGCGATGAAAAATTATCTATCGCAGCTTGAGTTTAAAAACGCAACAAACTTTTCAGAGGATCCGGATCCCACCACTCCGGCCTTATTTACTTTGGCCATCGGGGGTAAAAATTCAGAATTGGCTACAGTGAAAGCGTGGAATGCTGGGAGTGACTATGTTTTGAGTAGCTCTCTTCAGCCAGGCGTGTACTTTACTTCTGCCGGCTCCGGATTAATGGGTGCCATTTTTGCCGGAAAAAAGTCTTTTCTTCGGAACGATAAGTGATTTATAACTCCTTCATCAGGTACTGATACAGTCCGAACATCGCCTGCACATCCTTCTTGTGAACTTTTTCATGAGGGGTGTGCGGGTCTTGTTCGCCTGCCCCTATAAAGCACCAGTCAAAAGGCAAATGCGATCGTTGCAATTCACCACCATCGCTCGAGCCGCTGGCCTCCACTTCCAGTTGGTAAGGAATTCGACACTGATCAGAAATCGAAATAATTTTATCGATGAATTTTCTTCGGGGCACATTTCGGTCGCGCAAGGAAATAACAACACCTTTTCCTGGTTCAACACCATCAGAAATCCACGTGATGTCTGAGATCAGCGCTTGCCGAACTTTCCATTTTTGGAAAATGAAATCTGCCAGATAAGGCACCGATCCGCCTACATGTTCTTCCCAACAACTGAACACTATTACACCATCTTTTAATGTCTTACAAAGTTCAAGGGCGTTGAGTATTCCAAGTCGGTTGTCCAGATAGGGACTTTGAATGTAGTTTTCTGTTTCCCTGAAATCGGATGCATAGACCAATGAGGTGCCACGTTCTATCGCTCTGCCAAACTTGTAGAATGCATGGTCGTCCTTATCAAATTCAAGAAGACACTCAACCTGACCCAATCGGTCCTCTCCTTTAAGTTTGGTTCCCATGGGCGCATCAGGACTTCCAATAGAAACGAGCTGGTTGAAATATCGAACAGTAAATCCAACCGTGTCCATGTGGGCAAACACTGCTGTTCGGGGTTTTCCAAAAGAGAGAATAACACAATCCTGAAAGGCATCGCCGTGGTAAACTTTCACCGGATGTTTCCACTTCTTTTTATTTTTTGAAATAAAGTCAAGTAGAAAATCTTTCATCCGAAATTCTTCGCCAGATGGCGCGTGGATTCCACACAGCGTTTTCAATAATGCGCAATCAATTCCGGGAAGGTTTCCCTGTTTTTTCGCCATGATAATTCTTTTTTAGTCTGAAATCTTTTCAATGTATGCCCCGAGTTTTAAAGCAAATGGCTTCAAGTTTTCCGGCAGGTAAAGCTCATTTTTGTCCATCAGCCAAAACCTGATTTTGCCACGGTGGACGATTTCCAGGTAATACCCACCCCAGTCACCTGCATCGGGCTGACCGATTCGACGTTCTTCAATATCCAGCAAGGCGGAAGGCAATTCATTTCTTAGTTGTTTAACCAATTCGAATTT
Organism: Bacteroidota bacterium; assembly: GCA_016866235.1. Classification (GTDB taxonomy): domain Bacteria; phylum Bacteroidota; class Bacteroidia; order Cytophagales; family Cyclobacteriaceae; genus ELB16-189. Next base: position 139,905 of record VGMW01000004.1, on the reverse strand, counting down.
GTAGGCATCCATAGGTTTGAAATTACCGCGGTAGGGTGAATCAGAGCCTGGGTAGCGGTCGAGAACATCTTCATACAATCCATTGTCGGTCAGCTTGAAAATCTCAATGCACTGTTCGCCAAGGCAAAAGCCGTAAAAATGTCCAAAGGTGATGTAGGAAGAATCCTTGAGGTCGATCCGTTCATCTTCGTCGCACGATAGCAGAACCAATAAGGCAAGCGCAATGATCTTTCTCATGTTTAAAGCTGGCTGACAAAAATACTTCAATGCACAGATTTACTTCTTTATTCGAAATTCAAACTAATTTTGTCGCCTTGGTTTAACTATGGTCATTCATCTGGGCGGAGAAGCGTCCGCAGCACATTTTTTTCTGTCAGGTCTTCGCGACGTCAACCGTCAGAAAGACAAGTTAAGATTCAGATTGAACCTGGAGCGACTGGGTGAGATCATGGCGTATGAGCTTTCCAAAAAACTTGCTTACGAGAAAATAAGTGTTCGAACCCCCTTGGGTTTTTCACAGCAATATGCGTTGCCGCAGCCACCGGTATTGCTGGCCATTTTACGGGCCGCCTTACCTTTTTTAAATGGCTTTCAGAGAATTTTTGAGGAAAGTGAAACCGGATTTATCGGAGCCTATCGAAAGGAGTTGGGTGAGTCCGGGGGTACCATTGCAGTGCAAACCGATTATGTTGCCACACCAAACCTGGATGGCAAGGATATTATTTTGATTGATCCTATGCTGGCCACCGGCACATCGGTTTGTGACAACATCCTGATGATTAAAAAAAGATTCAAGCCCAAGTCAATTCATCTCGCGTGTGTGCTTGCTACACCGGAGGGTATTCAAAAAGTTGAGAACACACTGGGGGTGCAGCAGATGATTTGGACTTTTCAGGTTGATGAAAAACTTAACCAACAGGCCTACATCGTACCTGGGCTTGGTGATGCAGGCGATCTTGCGTTTGGAGAGAAGCTTTGATGATTATGTGGGAGCTCATTCTTAAAATATTTTCAGTTTATCTCTCCTCCATGCTGAAGTTCATTTTTGGCCCTGTCGGCGGACTGGCAGCAGGCTTGAACATTTTTGTGACCATGGTGGTGACTATTGCTGGAATGATGACTGTCGTGGTTGTGTTGGCGTATTTTGGTGCTTTCATCCGTCGCAGAATTCTTGTGCGATTTTTTTCGAAACGAAAACAGAAGAAAGAGCTACGTGAGCCTTCACCCTGGCGGGAGCGGGCGAAAAGATATGGTGTTGCAGGCGTGGCGTTTCTGACGCCGATTATTTTAACTCCGATTGGCGGAACGCTGGTTGCCATTGGCATGGGCAGCACGCGTCAGAAAATCATTACCTACATGTTGATGAGTGCAGGTTTCTGGTCGTTTATTCTTACGCTGGCCGTCTATTTTGGTGCCGATGCACTGGTACAACTGGCGAAGGAATTTTCGGAGATCTGGTCGATCAAATCCCAATAGCCTCGCGCTTGGACCAATATTCATCAATTGGCTCACCTTTACTGCTGAGGCCGCGGTGTCTCCAGCGGCCCTCTTCAATAGAAAAGTCAAACTGAAGGGAATTTCCGACTCGGGAATTGTCGCGGGAGAAAAACTCTAATTGCTCGGTGTATTTTCCGTTTACCGTGGTGTAGGTTCCGCCGCCCGTTCCGAAAAATTCTTTGGTTTGAACATTATAGGCTATCCATTGAAATCGGGTTCCTGAAAGAATTTTCATGGTTCGCCGAACCCCGGGCGTGTTGGTGGTGGCCTTACCATCAACCATCCTGCCTGTGATCAACCAAGCGCCTTCCAACGCACCGGGCTTTCCATCGTCTGTACGATCCAATTCCCAAACCTGTTCTCCTTTTTTTAAAGTGATTTTATTTTTCTTTTTCTGAATGGAATAGGATTCGGTAGCCCCAACTTTTTCTGGACTGATCGTATGGAATTCGTAGTCCATGGTGAATTCATTTTTTTCCTCTGTCCATTTGCCGCCCCAGGTACCCACAAACTTTTTACCATTAAGATCATACTGGGATACAGCGAAATACTTTCCTGAAACAATCATTGAGATGCTTTCTGTTCCTGAACTCGATTGCCATGCTCCATTGAGTTGTGCATCACAGAGAAACGGAAGCATCATTAAAAAGCTGAGGATCGACATCAACTGTTTCATAAAAAAATGTTTTAAGTATTTAATTATTCTTTCTGAAGAATCGGTCTTCATCGTCCAATTCCTCTTCTGGTTTGCGTACCGGGGCCATACCTATTTCCAGTATTCGGAATTCTGTTCTTCGGTTTCGTTGCCGGCCTTCAGGATTGTCTGTCCCATCAGGATTCGTATTTCTTGCTATTGGCCTTGTTTCGCCATAGCCTTTGGCAACCAGTCTTTCGCGCGCAATTCCCTTGGTGATCAGGTAATCTACCGTGGCTTGCGCCCTCCGCTCAGAAAGCCTCATATTCTTTTCAAAAGTTCCAACGCTGTCTGTGTGTGCACTGAGCTCAATTTTGATGTCTGGATTATCGACCAGCACCTGAACCAATTTGTTTAATTCCGCTGCCGATGCAGGTCGGATGTTGGCACTGTCGAATCCAAAGTAAATGCGCTCCAAACGGTAGGCAACATCTTTTAATTTTTTAGGCAATACGATCACTGTATCAAATGCGATGTTGGTTACAAGCTCTTTCAGATCTTCTGGCTTTGCAGACTTGCCCTTCATTGACCAGGAAAGTCGTTCGGTTAAAAATCCGTCGCCCTCACCAACAAGGGTGTAGGATTCATTTTCATAAACCCGAAAGTTGAATTTACCATCGACCGAGGTTTCAAAGTCCTGCATCATTTCACCCTTGCCATCCAATAAGGATACCCTAGCTTCCGGAACAACATCCAGGGTGCTGTCTTTTTTATAGGTGAAGACTTGTCCGCGCAACGTATAGTTAACCACTTTCAGGTTGGGGTCTTCATTTCTGAATGTGTAGATGTCGTCATCACCCTTACCGCCTTCACGGTTGGAGGTGAAAAATCCACGGTCAGGCTGAAAGAGGTAAATACCGAAATCATCAGAGGTGCTGTTCATCGGTTGACCGAGATTTTCAACGATGGTTCTTCCTTCGGCACGGTTTACTACGAATAAGTCCAGCATCCCGAAACCTGGATGCCCATCAGAGGCAAAATAAAATTTACCATTTTCAGCCATGTACGGAAAGAGCTCATCACCCGGGGTATTGATGTCGGGCCCCATGTTGCGAATGCGTCCAAAGCGACCGCGGCTATCTACCTGCGCAGCATAGAGATCAGTGCCCCCAAAACCTCCTTTTCTGTTGGAGGCGAAGTATAGCGTTCTGCCGTCGGGACTGAAAAATGGTGTTGAATCCCAACTGAAGTTTTGAGCCTCTGCACTGTTTTCATCTTTAAACTGTGTATTCACATTTATGAGTACAGGCTCTGACCAGATCCCGTTACGAAAACGCGAAAGGTAGAGATCAACATCTACGCCGCCGCCCTTCTTCTTTTTGGAATTGCCCCTTCCAAAAACCATGGTCTTACCATCTGGTGAAAAAGTTATGCAGCCCTCATTTCGGAGCTCGTCGTTGATTACTGGTGCCAAACGCGTAACGGTTTCCGGACTGACGATGGCGCCTTTGGTGGCAACCTTAAAGAGATCGGTGTACGGTGTGCCTGAAGCCTCGTACACAGCAGAAGAATTTTTGTCGGAGGCCACAATTCTCGATGACGTAAAATACAATTCTCCGTTCAGGTAAACAGGTGAAAATTCAGCATAGACGGTGTTAAGCGCTTCTAGCGATTTGATTTTATAATAATTGGTCCTGGAAGAGATTCGCTCAAGAGATGCGATGCCATCGAGTTGGCGTTGAGCAAGTTTCTTCATTTCTTCAGAACGCCCCTGACTTCTCAGCCTTTCGAGTGTCTGTGTGGCATCGGAGTACTTCCCGTTGGCACGGAGCGCCTGAGCATAGAAATACAAAACGCTGTCTTGATCAATGCCGCCTCCTCTTGCCTTGGAATAGAAGTTCTCGGCTTCGCGCAATCGATTTGAAAGTCTGAAGGATTCAGCGATAAAAAAATTTGCCTTTCCATTCGCCGGATCCCGCTCCAAAATATTCGCGTAGTAATCAATGACCCGCTGGTACTGACCATTGTTAAATGCCTTTCTGATTTTCTTTTCCGGGCTGCAGGAAAGAAACGTTGCGGCGGTCAATGCTGTCAGTAAAACAATTCTCATGCAGTTTTATCCCTTAAAAATAGCAAACTAGTTCCGGTGTTCGGTCAGATATCGGCTCATCCAGGACTTAGAAACCGGAATAAGCCAGTCTTTGTCCACGCTTGTTTTTTTATCAGCCAGGGTATTGATGGTCATCAGCTGACCGGCATTTGATTGTTGTTTTAAAAAGGAGGATAGGTCAGGCAATGCGACCAACGAAATTCCTGTTTCTGTCTGAAAAGGAATCCTGCGATCAAAGAAGTCAATACCAAGCGCAGCGCCTGCCTGCTTTAACATTCGCACCGATGAATCGATCGAGCATCCGCTGGGCCCTTCTTCTGCCATTAGGACGACAAACTGATTTTCTCTGATCACCCATGATGATCGCACCGGCACGCCATGGGAAGACCAACCTTCACAAAAGGCGGTAAGATTTTCTTCTAGTTTTTTTTGTTCTTCTCCGGACAGCGTCCGGCTTGCGGCATATACCCACGCCCGGGCGTCGTTGTTGAGGTGTTGAGCTTCGGTGTACATTTTCTTTTTGACTTGCCTTTTCAAAAGTAAGCAAGTGCCTGTTTTCCTTTCCCAATGCTTGTTTTTTTGTGCCATTGTGGCATAATGATTCCAAATGGCAAAATTCTTGACCACTGAGGGTCGAAATTTTAATGTCAATGGACCAAAAAGAGGAAAAGATCGGCGAGGAGGCAAAAACAACTGAAAATGCCTCAAAAAACCCCGAAAGCATAGAAAATCAGAATTCAGAGAAGCCTGAGACTGATGTGGCAGTCGAGGACATTAAAAAATTGAAAGACGAATTGGCAGAAGCAAAGGATAAATATCTACGACTCTATGCTGAGTTCGAAAACCACCGACGCAGAACAGCCAAAGAGCGGTTGGATTTAATTCAAACCGCCAACGAGCAACTGATGAAAGCGCTGCTTCAGGTTTCCGATGACTTTGACCGGGCAGAAAAATCTTTTAAAGACCTGGCAGGAAAAGAGGCAGAAGGATTTTTTCTCATCCTGAATAAATTCAAAAAAACCTTGGAACAAAATGGTTTGAAGGCCATGGATATGGGCGATGGTTCATTTGATGCTGATTTGCATGAGGCCATTACTCAGGTGCCAGCCCCGGACCGAATCGGGAAAATTATTGATGTCGTTGAAAAAGGATATTTACTGAACGATAAAGTTATCCGTCACGCCAAGGTTGTGGTGGGAAGTTAATCGACAGAGCAAAGAATTATTTCAGTACCCATGGCTAAAAGAGATTATTACGAAATTCTTGGCGTCGGAAAGTCGGCCTCTGCAGAAGAGATCAAGAAGGCTTACCGTCAGGTAGCCATGAAGTACCATCCCGATCGCAATCCAGGCGATAAACAAGCTGAAGAAAAATTTAAGGAGGCTGCAGAAGCCTACGAGGTTCTAAGTGATCAGGATAAAAAATCACAATACGATCGGTTTGGACATGCAAGCCCTGGTGGTGGATTCCGTGGTCAGGGAATGAACATGGAAGACATCTTCAGTCAGTTCGGCGACATCTTTGGTGGCGGTAGTCCGTTCGAAAGTTTTTTTGGAGGCGGTGGGGGAGGAGGAAGGTCTGCCAGAAGGAAAGGATCCAACCTCAGGATCAAAATGAAGTTGAGTCTCGATGAAATCGCCAATGGAGTTGAGAAAAAGATAAAAGTAAACCGACTGATCAGAGCGGAGGGAGTAACCTTTAAAAATTGTGTGTCTTGCGGTGGAAGTGGTCAGGTGAGAAAAGTGGTTAACACAATGCTTGGTCAAATGGTGTCGGCCACTACCTGTGCCAATTGTGGTGGAAGTGGTCAGGTGCTCGATCACCGTCCGCCCGGTGTGGACAGTTCAGGATTGGTGTCGAAGGAAGATTTGATCACCATAAAAGTTCCGGCTGGTGTTTCTGACGGCATGCAATTGTCGATGGGTGGTAAAGGAAACGAAGCTCCAGGTGGCGGAGTGCCCGGTGATTTATTGATATTAATCGAAGAGCAGGAAGACAAATTTCTTAAACGAGATGGGTCTAACGTTTTTTACGATTTGCACATCAGCTTTATTGATGCAGCGATGGGAACCAGCGTTGAAGTTCCGGCCATTGGTGGCAGGGTTCGTATCAAAATTGATCCCGGAACCCAAAGTGGAAAAATTTTACGCCTTCGTGGGAAGGGCTTGAAAGACATTAATGGTTATGGAACAGGCGATCAGCTCATCCACATTAATGTCTGGACGCCCAAAAAATTATCCTCAGAGGAGAAGGCTAAACTGATGACGTTGAAGGATTCACCAAACTTTCAGCCCCAGCCCGATGCCGATGAGAAGGGATTTTTTGAAAGAATGAAAGAATATTTCGGGGGCTAGTTTCTCTGGAATTCATTGTTTTTTCTCCAAAAAAGGGTTTTTCTGAATATTTTTTGAAATATTTAATCCTCTACGCAAAACCTGTAGCGTTGTTATGCGTAGAAACACCCTTACATGTCCAGGATTCTTTCACTTTTGACGCTCGTCATTGCTTTTACGGTTGCTGCCCAGCCTAAAAAGTATTTTGCCGTGGAGTCCAACGAGGCATGCTCAAAGGTTCATCTCACCGTAGGGGCTAAGGCGGGCAATTATATTATTCAGCCAAGCAAAAGTGCGGATCTGATAAATGTATACAGCAATGAAATTCATGGAGAGGGAAATTATCAGCTGGAAGAGAGGCTGATTGGTGAGATACAGAAAATTGGTCTTGAACTATTTGCCGAGGAAGAGCGTGGGTTAACCAGATCCATTTCCCGGCAGGTATTGGGCGATGCTGAAAAAGAGGATTGCTTTTGGAAGGTATACCTCACAGAAAAAAAACCATACCGTCTTGATTTGGATTATGCTGTGGGTAATGCAAGCCTTGATTTATCCGGTCTCGCAATTGAAAACTTAAATGTGAATACCGGTAGTGCCGACGTAGAAATCTCCTACAACCATGAACCGAACAAGTTGGTCATGGACACATTTCATGTAAACGTCGATTTGGGTTCATTGATCGTAAAGCATATTGCTCAGGCCCGCAGCCGATTTATTGATGCAGAGGTTGGATTCGGTAAACTAATGCTTGATTTCAGTGATAGGCCATTGGTTGATACAGAAGTGCATGGAATGGTTGGCGCAGGAAATATGATCATTCAGCTCCCTGCTCATGATGTTCCTGTTATTGTCCGTGTCAATGATTCATGGCTGTCCAGCGTGATTATCCCTGATTCTTTCAGGCCAATTGGTGACCACGTTTTTGCTAACCCTGCCTACAGTAAGGGGAAAGCGCGCACCATCTTATTTAATCTTGATGTTGCGATGGGAAGAATTATTCTTCGCGAGCGGGATTAAAACCAGCAATAAAATTTAATGATTGCACTGCATACCGACCGCATTACCAAAAGGTATGCTGAACACCTTGCTTTGGATGAAGTAAGTCTTGATGTTCAGCAGGGCACGATTTGTGGATTATTGGGTCCAAACGGCGCCGGCAAAACCACACTGATCCGAATCATCAATCAGATCATTCAGCCAGACTCAGGTCGCATTGAATTATTTGGCGAGCCATTGAGGCCGCAACATGTTGCATTAATTGGCTACCTGCCGGAAGAACGGGGTCTGTATAAAAAGCTAAGGGTAGGTGAACAACTTTTGTACATCGCGCAGCTTCGTGGCATGTCCAAGAAAGACGCCATGCAAAAAATCCGTTACTGGTTCGAAAGACTGGATCTAAAAGACTGGTGGGGAAAGCGGATTGAGGATTTGTCTAAAGGCATGGCGCAAAAAATTCAGTTTATCAGCACCATACTTCACGAACCCAGGTTTTTGATTTTAGACGAGCCATTTTCAGGATTTGATCCACTGAATGCCAAGCTCATCACCGATATTATTCTTGATCTGAAAAAATCAGGCGTTACCATTTTGTTTTCAACGCACCGAATGGAGACGGTGGAATCTTTGTGTGATGATGTGGTCTTGATCAATCGCGCGCAAAAAATTCTGGACGGCACTCGTTTTCAAATTCAGGATCAGTTTCGAACGCACACCGCAGAGATCGAGCACCGTCAGCCTCTGACCATGCAGCCGGCTGGTCGGTATGAGCTGCTGGAAAGTACGCCAATCGAGGGCGGAAAGATCAGATCGCGGGTGCGCATTCTTGATGGCAGCCACCAAAATGAATTGTTGAGAACACTCATCGATCAGACTGAAGTTGTTTCCTTCCGTGAGCAGATTCCGTCGATGGGCGATATTTTCATTCAGCTGGTCAATGGATCTTCAAACCAACCTAAACGTTAAGCAACCATGAATAAGGTTTGGATCATCATCCGGCAAGAATTTTTGAATCGTGTGCAGAAACGAACTTTTCTGATTGCAACCATTCTTGTTCCATTAATATTCCCAGCCATCATTGGAGGAATGTTTTACCTGATGATGGAGGAGGAGAAAGCGTCAGGGCCCAGTTCAGTTTTTGTATTGGATGAAAGCGGTAAAATCCAATTAAAGTCCAATGAACAAATACAGTTTACGGCATTGACCGGCACGCTGGAAGAAGCCAAACAGGTGTACAAGGCTTCCGAAAGCGAAGGTCTTCTGTATGTGCCGGATTTTAAAGAGGAAAATCCCGAAGGATTTCAGTTGTACACTGAAAAAAATCTTGGCATCGAAAAAACCGGTGAGCTCCGAAACTTACTTTCTGAACAGATTCGTGATATAAAGCTTCGGAGCCTTCAAATTGATCCGGCTGTTCTGGAGTCATCAAAAAAGAAGGTAGAGCTGGAGGTCATCAAAATTCTTGAAGACGGAGAGGAAGAGCGAAGCAACAATGGCATTCTGAACGCGGTGGGAATGGTGATGGGGATTCTTATTTATATGATGGTCTTCCTTTATGGCGCTCAAATCATGCATGGTGTAATCGAAGAAAAATCCTCGAAGGTAATTGAGGTGCTGGTGTCTACTGTGCGGCCATTTCAGTTGATGCTTGGTAAAATCATTGGCATCGCATCGGTTGGATTGTTACAGTTTTTAATTTGGATTGTTTTGATTGTTTCGTTGAGTTCAATGGTAACGGATTACTTTGGCGTGGCGTCGGTTAAGCCAGCACAAATACAAACGATGGCTCCAGGCGCCAGCGCGTTGGCTGATGCCGGTGAAAATGGTTTAAAAAATGAGGACGCGGTTAAGCTAATCCAGGATTTTGAGAACCTGCCGGTAGTTTCGTTAACGGTTGTTTTTCTTTTTTACTTTTTAGGAGGATACCTGATGTATGGCGCACTTTTCGCCGCTGTAGGTTCATCAGTAGATTCAGTACAGGAGGCCCAGCAATTTCAGTTTCCGGTCACGGTTCCGCTTTTTATTGGTTACCTCGGGCTGTTTACTTTCATTCTTCGTGATCCACACAGCTCTATAAGTTTCTGGTTGTCCATAATCCCATTCACTTCACCGGTGGCCATGGTTGGTCGAGTGGCTTTTGGTGTACCGGCTTGGGAGCTGGGGTTGTCTATGCTTCTGCTGGTAGGTGGATTTCTTGGAATGACTTGGGTGGCGGGCAGAATTTACCGCGTGGGTATTTTGATGACCGGCACCAAGGTCAATTGGCGCACCTTATATAAATGGGCGACTATGAAGCTTTAAGGCTTGCAGCCACGAGCTCGGCGATATCAACAACCTGAACTTCCTGCTCCTTTTCTTTCGCTTTAACCCCATCCCTAAGCATGGTCATACAAAAAGGACAAGCAACCGCTATGGTCCCGGAACCTGTAGCGAGCGCTTCTTCCGTTCTCTCCAGATTGATGTCTTTGTTTCCTTTTTCAGGCTCCTTGAACATTTGCGCACCGCCTGCCCCGCAGCATAATCCCTTTGCCCGACTTCTCTTCATTTCAAAAAGTTCTGCATCGAGTGCCTGAAGCACTGCCCGTGGTGCTTCATAAATACTATTCGCTCTACCCAGATAACAGGAATCGTGGTAAGTAATTTTTTTTCCTTTGAAGGTACCCCCTTCCTGAAGCCTGATTTTACCTTCATCAATAAGCTGCTGCAGCAGGGTTGAATGATGAATCACATCATACTGTCCGCCCAATTCCGGGTATTCGTTTCTAAGGGTATTAAAGCAATGTGGACAGGCGGTAACAATTTTTTTTACACCATAGCCATTAAGAACCTGAATGTTGTTGACGGCCTGCATCTGAAACAGAAATTCATTTCCGGCCCTTCGGGCAGGATCGCCGGTGCAGTTCTCCTCGGTTCCAAGAACACCATACCGGATGCCAGCAGCATCAAGAATCAGCGTAATGGCTTTGGTGACTTTCCTTGCACGGTCATCGAATGAGCCTGCACATCCAACCCAGAACAACAATTCCGCCTGCTCACCACGTGCGGCAAATTCAGCGAGTGTAGAAACGCTTTTCATGATTTGTTCTGGTTTTCATTCCAGTTGAAACGATCCGTCGGAGAAAATTTCCACGGAGAAAAACTGGTCTCAAGATTTTGGTACATCGCATTCCATGAGGCTGGTGCGCCCGACTCCTCCATAGACACGTATCGTCGAAGCTCGAGGATAATATCCAGAGGATTGATCAGGACAGGACATGCTTCAACGCATGCATTGCAACTTGTGCAGGCATTAATTTCTTCCTTGGTAATATAATCTCCAAGGAGCGACTTAGTTTCATAAGCAGTGGAGCCAATTGATTTTCCTTGCTGGACTTCCTCTGCACGATCCCTCACGTCCATCATAATTTTTCTAGGCGATAATTTTTTACCGGTAAGATTTGCGGGGCACTCAGCGGTACAACGTCCACATTCAGTACATGCAAACGCTGACAAAATTTGTTGTTGACTGAGGTCGATTACATCTTTTGCGCCGAATCGTCCGGGCTCAGAAGGCGGCTGTGCAACGACAGGCTCCAGGCCAAGCATCGATTTTACTTCAGCGGTAACAACAGGCATGCCCGTCATCTGACCCTTAGGTTCTAGTTTTCCGAAATAGGTGTTGGGAAAGGCCAGGAAGATGTGCAGATGCTTGGAGTAGGTAACATAGACTGCGAAGCCAAGGATACCGAGAATGTGGAACCACCAGGCCGAGCGTTCGATGACCACGAGCGAAGTGGTTGAAAAGTTTTCCAGGAAGGGAATAAGCAAACTGCTGAGGACAAGACTGCCTGAGGCCGTATAGTGGCTATCGCGACCTTGCAGGATCTGGTCTGCAGCATTCATCGTGAAGATGGCCAGCATTAAAATGATTTCACTGACCAGGATAAGATTGGCATCCATTCGCGGCCAACGCGTAAGCTCCGGACTGTTCAACCGTGGAAGTTTGATCAGGTGCCTGCGCGCCAGAAAAACAAAACATGAAATGAGAACACCCAGGGCCAGCCACTCAAACATATTCATTAGGATAGGGTAGGCTTGGCCCAGTACCGGCGCAAATACCCGATGGGTGCCGAGCAAACCATCGATGATGAACTCTAAAACTTCAATGTTGATCAGGATGAAGCCGGCATAAATAAGGAGGTGCATGAACGCTGCTATTGGTTTGACAAACATTTTACGTTGACCAAAGGCTACCAACAAAAGATTTCTGATTCGACGCGGATCGCTGTCGACGACTGTCTTTTTTCCAAGTCGAATGGCGCCGGCAATAAAATTGATTCGCCTCCTTATAAAATATGTCGCAACCACCAGAGTTGACAGAAAAAGGATCTGCTGAAGCATGCCTGGATGAATAATTTTCCCAAAACTAAACCAACGACCTACAACCCTACACTTATTAAACAGGAAGCTTTTAAAATGGACGCTTTAACCGACTTCCGACGGCCTTATGATTTGCGAAAGTGTCATTTTTATCTACTTTTGTGCCCCTTCCGGTGACGTAGCTCAGTTGGTAGAGCAAAGGACTGAAAATCCTTGTGTCGGGGGTTCAATTCCCTCCGTCACCACAGCAAAAGCCGCCCCACTGCGGCTTTTTTTATTGATGCCCATCCTCAGTCGATATTTTATAATCCTCTTTTTTTTCGTCTCGGGCATTCGCCTGGTGTCGGCGGAATTGGTTGCGCCGCAACCTCTGGATTCAGGTATTTTCAGATTGGACTCACTTCCAAAACGGAAAACTGTCGGCGCATTTCGGATAGTCGCAGCGCCCGTTGCTCTTGGCATTTCATCCGCCATAACCTGGAGAGATGAGGGTTTGTTTAGTCGTGGCGCAATTCAGGAGTGGCGCATGAACAACTACCCTGATTTTAAAACCCGCGTTGACAATTACATTCAGTACGCTCCCGCAGTTGCTGTGTATGCGTTGGATGCATTCGGTCTGAAAGCAAAAAATAAAATTTTAAAACAGACTCTTCTTCTTGCCGGTTCACAGGCACTGATGTCTACGGTGGTCTACCCCTTAAAAGCAATTTCTAATGTTGAAAGACCGAATGGAGCAGGGTTCAGATCGTTTCCGTCTGGTCATACTGCGACTGCTTTTGTTGCGGCAACTTATATGCACAAAGAGTTCGGGCACCTGAGTAAATGGTACAGCATTGGAGCATTTTCGATGGCGGCTACGACAGGCGCATTAAGAATTCTTAACAATGAGCATTGGTTGTCGGATGTTTTGGCAGGAGCAGCATTCGGAATTCTGGCTGTCAACACAACCTATTGGTTGGGAGAGCTTGCGGAAAAGAAACTCAGGAAGGTTTCTATGACGCCAGTTTACCTGGGCGGTCCAGGACTATTGTTCTCTGCTAAGTTCTGATCATCCATCACGAAGGGACAACCTGTCCACGGAGCAAATCCTCGAACGTATCTCTTTTTCTGATTAAGTAAGGTTTTCCGTTTTTGATCAATACTTCAGCTGGCCTGAATCTTGAATTATAATTTGACGCCATGGAATAACCGTATGCACCGGCATTCAACATCACCAGTAGATCACCCTCTTTGACTTCCGGCAACAACCGGTCTTTTCCAAAGGTGTCGGTCTCACAAATGTTTCCTGTGACGGTATAGGTTTTGGTTTCACCCATCGGATTGGTGCCGTTAACAATTTCATGCCAGGCATCGTACATCATTGGCCGGATTAGATGATTTAGCCCTGTGTTTACACCCACAAATGTGACTGAAGGCGTTTCTTTGACAACGGTGACTTCTGTGATCAGAAATCCCGCTTCACTCACCAGGAATTTACCAGGCTCTATTCGGAGCTCAATGGATGTTGAGTTTTTAATATTGAATTCTTTCAATCGATCTCCCAACAGTGTTCCGACTTTTACCACATCGGTAACTCCATCGTTTTCCCGATAAGCCACCTTGAAGCCACCGCCGAAGTCGAGGAATTTTAAGTTGGGGAAGAGCGGAGCAGCCTCGAACAGAATATTGGCCATGTTCATGAAGACCTCATGGTCTTTTAATTCAGAGCCTGTATGGATGTGAAGACCATTGATACTGATGTGGTGTTCTGCAACAATGGAGCGAATCTCCTCCAGTTGATGAATGGAGATTCCAAATTTTGAATGACTGTGACCGGTAGAAATTTTAAGATTTCCTCCAGCCATGATGTTTGGATTCAGGCGTATGCCTGCGGGAACTTTGTTTCCGAATAGCCTTCCGAATTTTTTAAGGATCGGTAGGTTATCCAGCGTGATCTCTGCTCCGAGCGCTACGGCTTCCTCTACTTCTGTAATGCTGACATTGTTGGGCGTATAGGTAATAGAAGTCGGTTTGAAACCCGCATGTAAACCAAGCTTTACTTCCTGAATTGAAACACAGTCCAGACCCACATCCTCTTTCTTCATTAAATCCAGGATGGCAAGGCTGGTCAATGCTTTCGCTGCAAATCGAATGGAGGTCTTTTCAGGGAATGCTGATCTGAGTTTAATAATCTGCTCAGAAATTTTTTCGGCATGGTAGACGTAAAGCGGGGTGCCGAATTCATCCGCGAGTTGTTTGACCGATACCCCTCCGATCCTGAACACGTCCGATGTGTTTTTCATGGCCGAAAGATAGTATGCGAAATTGTACTTTTGGGCATGAAGCTTTTTCATCGCCAATATGGATCCGGAAAACCGATGGTAATCCTCCACGGACTGTTTGGTAGTAGCGACAATTGGATGACCCAGGCAAGAATGTTATCCGAAAATTTTTCTGTGTATACGCTTGATCTTCGGAATCACGGTTTATCACCACATGATCCGATTCATACGTATGAAAAAATGGCGGAGGACGTGAGAATGTTTGTCCTAAGTCAGGCCATAGGTCCGGTAGTTTTAATCGGCCATTCCATGGGTGGAAAGGTTGCAATGCTTTTGGCTTGTAGCCATCCGGAATTGGTAGAAAAGTTGGTGGTGGTTGACATTGTTCCTAAGCGATATGCGCCGCACCACGATCAAATCATTCAGGGCTTGAAGGCGATGCCCTTATCCACCCTTTCATCCCGACAGGAAGCAGATTTATTTTTATCCAACTATGTAAAGGATGCAGGGGTTCGGCAGTTTTTATTGAAGAATCTGAACCGGGATGCTCAATCAGGTTTTTCCTGGAAGATCAACCTGGCTGTATTGGCTGAAAGTATGGATGAAGTATTGGGAAACCCCCTTTCGGGGAAGATGTTTTTGGGGCCTTCATTTTTTCTTTTTGGATCGAGGTCTGAATACTATAAAAAAGGAGATGAAGAAATCATCCGGAGTTTTTTCCCGGAAGCTGAAATCGATTTTTTGGAAACGGGGCACTGGGTACAGGCGGAAAAGCCAGAAGCATTTGTTGCGCGGGTTAAAACATTTTTAAACTGATGGCTGTCGGAAAACTTTTTCTTATTCCAAGCCCTATTGCTGAGGGCGATCCTGACAAAATATTTTCTGCGGTCTGGAAATCAGACATTAGCCACATCAGACATTTCATTGCTGAGGATGTCAGAAGCGCAAGACGTTTTCTATCGTCCTTGAAAGTTTTTCCCGCAATTGAAGAACTGGCCTTCAGCGTTTTGAATGTAAATACACCCGAGGCACAAATGAGTGCATTAATTAAACCACTCAAAGAAGGTATTGATGTAGGTCTGTTGTCGGAGGCTGGTTGTCCAGGTGTTGCTGATCCGGGTGCGGGAGTCGTTGCCTTAGCGCATGACGCTGGGATCCGGGTTGTGCCACTTATTGGGCCATCATCCATAATCCTTGCACTCATGGCATCCGGATTGAATGGACAAAACTTTTCCTTCCATGGCTATTTGCCGGTAGATCAACACGACTTAACCAATGCGATCAAGCGACTGGAGGCTGAATCCAAGTCGAAGGGCACAACACAAATTTTTATTGAAAGTCCACACCGCAACAATCGTTTGTTGCAAACACTTAAAAAGACACTTAGTTCCTCTACACGTTTGTGCGTTGCATTGGATTTGTCGGGGCCCGATGAGAAAATTTTGTCCAAGAGGTTGGACCAATGGCCTGAATTGGAACTGCCAAAGAAGCCTTGTCTTTTTTTATTTGGCTGTTAATCAATCCAATTATATTTGCCGCTTGTTCTTAGGTTCTAAAACAATTATTCATTTATATCTAACACCACATGCCGTATTTATTCACTTCCGAGTCCGTTTCTGAAGGTCACCCCGATAAGGTAGCCGATCAAATTTCTGATGCTCTCATCGATGCCTTTTTGGCATACGATCCGCAATCAAAAGTGGCTTGTGAGACCTTGGTTACCACTGGTCAGGTTGTATTGGCCGGTGAGGTTAAATCAAAAGCAAATCTTGATGTCCAGGAGATTACCCGAGAGGTAATTCGTAAAATAGGTTATACCAAGGGTGAGTACATGTTCGAGGCAAACAGCTGCGGCATTTTCTCTGCCATCCACGAGCAGTCACCGGATATTAATCAAGGGGTTGAAAGAAAGAAGAAAGAAGATCAGGGTGCTGGAGATCAGGGAATGATGTTCGGCTATGCTACCACAGAGACGGATAATTTCATGCCCCTTCCTCTGGAGTTGTCGCACCTTTTGCTTCGCGAATTGGCAACCATCAGAAGAGAGGGCAAAGTCATGACCTACCTTCGTCCCGATGCTAAATCTCAGGTGACCATCGAATATGGTGATGACAAGAAGCCGATCCGAATCGATACCATCGTGATCAGCACCCAGCACGATGATTTTGCAAAGGATCAGGCAATGCTCCAAAAAATCAAGGATGATGTCATCAACATCCTGGTGCCCCGCATCAAGAAAAAATTACCCGCCAGAATTCAAAAGCTTTTCGGATCTGACATCCGATACCATGTTAACCCAACTGGAAAATTTGTAATTGGCGGACCGCATGGTGACACCGGACTAACGGGCAGAAAAATTATTGTTGACACCTATGGTGGTCGCGGAGCACACGGTGGAGGTGCATTCTCTGGCAAAGATCCTTCGAAAGTGGACAGGTCTGCAGCATATGCCACCCGCCACATTGCTAAAAATATGGTCGCTGCTGGTCTATGCGATGAGGTGCTTGTTCAGGTTGCTTATGCCATTGGCGTTGCAGAACCGGTTGGATTGTACGTAAACACCTACGGAACCGCAAAAGTTAAAATGAGCGATGGCGAAATTGCCAAGAAGATCAACCAGATCTTTAATATGAAACCTTATTTTATTGAAGAGCGTTTCAAACTTCGTACGCCTATTTATTCAGAGACAGCCTCCTACGGACACATGGGGCGCGAACCCAAGAAGGTTGTGAAGGTCTTCAATAAAGGGAAAGAGAATGAGTTAAAAGTGTCGGTGGAACTCTTTCCATGGGAGAAACTTGATTACGTAGATAAAATCAAAGCTTCCTTCCGGATAAAGTAAATTCGGTCAGCTTGAGGTTTCCATGTAAAGG
Source organism: Bacteroidota bacterium (assembly GCA_016866235.1). Classification (GTDB taxonomy): domain Bacteria; phylum Bacteroidota; class Bacteroidia; order Cytophagales; family Cyclobacteriaceae; genus ELB16-189. The sequence continues at coordinate 122,842 of VGMW01000004.1, read as the reverse complement.
GGATGAACTACCCGTCGCGAAACACTCCCTGATTCCGATATTGATCTAGATTTGTAAAACAAAGGCATGTGTGAGCATGCCTTTTTCTTTGCAACCAACAGCGATGACACCACTGAAATGGTCCTATTTAAATAACGTCCCCGAAGACCAGATTGTCTTGTTGCAATCAGCCTTGGGTGTGGACCGGCTGGTGGCCAGGTTGCTCGTGCAGCGGGGCGTAACCTCCTTTGAGGCTGCAAAAAATTTCTTCCGCCCAACACGTGAACTATTGCACGACCCCTTTCTCATGAGCGATATGGAAGCGGCTGTTGCACGGTTGCATCGGGCAGTGGAAAGCCAGGAAAAAATTCTGATTTACGGTGATTACGATGTCGACGGCACCACCTCGGTTGCCTTGGTCTACAGCCTCCTTAGAAATCTTGGTGTTAAGTGCAGTTACTATATACCCGATAGGAATACCGAAGGATATGGAGTTTCAGCGGCTGGAATTGATCATGCCAATGAGGTTGGAGCAACTTTGGTTATTGCATTGGATCTGGGTATTAAGGCGATGGAGATGGTACGAAAAGCCGCCGCACTGGGCATTGATTTTATCATCTGTGATCACCATTTGCCGGAGGAAAATTTGCCTGCTGCCGTTGCAGTCCTGGATCCAAAGCGTCCGGATTGCCCTTATCCTTTCAAGGAATTGAGTGGCTGTGGAATTGGATTTAAACTGATGCAGGCCTACACCATGCGTCATGCAGATCCGGAAATTGTTTTTGAGTTTGCCGACCTGGTAGCGGTGAGCATCGCTTCTGATATTGTTGCCGTTACCGGAGAAAACCGTGTGCTTACTGCAATCGGATTGAAAAAGCTGAATGAAAAGCCTTGCCACGGACTCAACGCACTGCTCAAAATTGCTGGTGTAAAAAAAGAACTGGACGTTAACAGTGTTGTCTTCACCCTTGGACCTAGAATCAACGCAGCGGGTAGGGTGGCGCACGCTCATAGTGCGGTGGAATTATTGGTTGCGCAGCAGGAGGAAGAAGCGGATGAACTTGCAGCCAGCCTTAATTCTAAAAATACAGAACGACGAATTCATGACCTCTCCATCACCGAAGAGGCAATGGCCATGATTGACAGCGACGAAAATTTAAGAAATGCCTCAGCAACTGTAGTGTATAAGGAAACCTGGCATAAGGGTGTAATAGGTATCGTTGCTTCCCGCTTGTTGGAAAAATATTACCGCCCCACCATCGTGCTTACGCTTTCAAATGGAAAGATCACCGGCTCTGCCAGGAGCATCAATGGCTTTGATCTGCACGCCGCGATTGAATCCTGCGCCGATCTTTTGGAGAAATTCGGTGGCCACCGATATGCTGCAGGCCTTACGCTCGATCCGGCCAAACTCGAACCTTTTCGTCAGCGATTTGAAAAAATTGTTGCCGCATCGCTCACAGAAGACATGCGTATACCTGTGATTGAAATAGACGCTGTGGTGGAGCCAGACGAGTTGAACATGAAATACCTGCGGATTCAAAAGCAAATGGCGCCATTTGGCCCAGGGAATCTTCAGCCTGTATTTGAGCTCAAAAATGTAAGCGTTTATGGAGTTCCTACGCTGGCCAAAGAAAGACACCTCAGGCTAGCGGTTGGAGCAGAACATTCGCCTCATCGATTTTCTGCTGTTTGTTTTGACCGACCAGACCTGTTGGAAACTGCATCAAGCGGCGCTCCATTGAATATCGTTTTTCATTTAGAGGAAAATACCTGGAACGGCGTAACTTCGCTGCAACTTCGTTTGAAAGACATTTGCCGCGCATGATACTTCGTGCTGAAGGACTTCTGAAAAAATATAAAAGCCGGACCGTTGTCAATCAGGTTTCCGTAACGGTAGCTCAGGGCGAAATTGTTGGCTTGCTTGGGCCAAATGGTGCTGGTAAGACCACCAGCTTTTACATGATTGTGGGCTTGATAAAACCCAATGATGGACGAATATTTCTTGACGAGCAGGACATCACTGAGTTGCCAATGTACCAGCGCGCCAAGCTTGGTATCGGCTACCTGGCTCAGGAAGCTTCGGTTTTCAGAAAGTTGAGCGTCGAAGAAAACATTATGGCGCCACTTGAAATGCGAGGACTAAGCAAAGAGCAGATCAGGGAGAAAATGGAAATGCTGCTGGAAGAGTTCAGTCTTACCCACGTAAGGAAGAGTGCTGGCGGAGTATTGTCAGGGGGAGAACGTAGAAGGACAGAGATTGCCAGGGCCTTGGCCGTAGATCCACATTTCGTTTTACTGGATGAGCCCTTTGCAGGTGTTGATCCGATTGCTGTGGAGGAAATCCAATCCATTGTTTCCCAACTGAAGAAAAAAAACATCGGCATTTTGATAACCGACCATAACGTAGACGAGACACTTTCCATTACCGATCGCGCTTACCTTATGGTCGAAGGAAAACTTTTTCGTCAGGGAACCGCTGACGAGCTCGCCAACGATGCCATGGTTCGAAAAGTTTATCTGGGACAAAATTTCCAGTTGCGCAAAGCCAGGGTTTCTGAATAGCTGAATCTTTATTTTTTGTCGTGAAAAATTATTCAGGAATCAGATCAATACTGAGATTCCTCTACATTTTCAATGTTATTTTTCTTGGCCTGATATTTTTTACCTCAGGTATGGCCAAAGTCTTTGCAGAACATAAATTTCCAGGAATCATAGGTCCGGTTTGGTTGGAAGAAAAACTTATTCCATACGGCCTGGGATTGTACGCAAGATTTATCGCCTTCACACAACTCATCATTGGCTATTTACTGATCACCTGGCACTACCGTAAAATTGCATCGGTTGCCCTATTGCCCATGTTGATCAATATTTTGGTTGTCACCATCTCTCTTCAGTGGCGTGGCACGCCTTATGTTCTGACATTTTTTATTCTGCAGTTGGCATTTATCCTGTGGATGGATCGTAATGCATTTGCTCATTTGCTTTGGAAGTCAAATCCAGAAGCTCAGGGAATTAAAATCACCAAATGGAATCACCTGCTGATGTGGAGTGGATTGATTCTGATATTATTTTCAATCGTGATCTCCGACAATTCACTCATCACGGCGTGGAGTATATGCGCTGCAGGTCTTTCTCTAGGCATCGCAGGTATTTTTATTACATCCGAACGGGCCTGAAAGCTTCCTTTGAGGCTTTTTATGACTTTGTCCAGACCCCTGCGCTAACTAAATTTGTCATCCTGCTTTATGGAAATCATCAATTCTATTCTCACCTGGGTCATGAAGAAGCGCATCCATCAGATGGAGCTCTTTATGAAATATCCATTGGAGGTGCAGGATGAGTGGATGAAGCGGTTGTTGATTACAGCAGAAGGAACGGAGTTTGGCAAAAAGCACTACTTCGATGAAATCCTCAACTATGATGATTTTAAAAGAAAAATTCCGATCTCTACCTACGAAGATTTATTCCCGTACATCGATCGGATTATGCGGGGAGAACAAAATATTCTTTGGCCCTCAACCATAAAATGGTTTTCAAAGTCCTCCGGCACTACCAATGCACGAAGTAAATTTATCCCTGTGTCTCAGGAGGCATTAGAGGAATGTCACTATAAAGGCGGCAAAGACCTGATGTCGATTTATGTGAATAATTATCCCGAGACCAAAATTTTTAGCGGAAAGGGTTTGGGGGTAGGCGGAAGTCTTCAGGTGAATGATTTTGACCCCACCAATACATCACACTTCGGGGATGTCAGTGCATTGCTTATGCAAAACCTTCCGGCGTGGGCACAGTTTATCCGTACCCCAAGTCTGGAGACCGCACTGATGAACGATTGGGAACAAAAAATTGAGCGAATCGCAACGGAAACGTCGAAAGTCAATGTCACCCACATTGCCGGTGTGCCTACATGGACGGTCCTGCTGCTGCAACACATCACACGAATTTGCGGCAAGCAGCCCATTTTAGATGTTTGGCCGAATCTGGAAGTTTTTTTCCATGGAGCGGTTGCCTTCCATCCCTACAGGAAACTTTTCAGCGATCTCATTCCATCTGGTCAAATGCGCTATTGGGAAACCTATAATGCCAGCGAAGGATTTTTTGGCATCCAGGACAGAACTGGCTCCGATGAGTTGCTTTTGATGCTGGATTACGGAGTCTTCTACGAGTTTATTGCCACCGACGAAAATGGCAACCAGGAAGATGCGGTAAGTCTTGCTGATGTTGAGTTGGGAAAAAATTACGCTATGCTCATCTCAACCAATGCGGGGCTGTGGCGCTACCATATTGGTGATACCGTACGCTTTACATCCAAATCTCCATACCGGATTAAAATCAGCGGCCGAACCAAACATTTCATCAATGCCTTTGGAGAAGAGATAATTGTTGAAAATGCCGAAACAGCTATTACCCGAGCCTGCGAATCAACCGGCGCAGTGATTGAAAACTTTACTGCCGCTCCCGTGTACCTCGAGCAAGGCAAACGTGGAGGTCACGAGTGGATTATTGAATTCAGGGTATTGCCCGGTGATATGCGGGAATTTACAGCTGTCCTTGACGATTCACTTAAGAGGATCAATTCCGACTATGATGCCAAGCGGGCAAATGATCTGGCACTGGTCGCTCCAAAAATTCATGCCGTTTCCCAAGGAACCTTTTACAACTGGATGAAGAAACGCGGAAAGCTTGGTGGCCAAAACAAAGTGCCCAGGCTGAGCAACTCAAGAGAATATGTCGATGACATTCTCACCATGGTCTGATGTCTTTTGTACTCAATTCACATACTTCTAAAACCCCACTTCGATGAGAATCTATTTTCTGCTTGTCTTTTTTGTTTTAACCCTTAGCGGGTTTGCTCAAAAGCCTGCACCAACCGACTCGGTGAAAAAAGCACCAAAGAAAAAAACTGATTTGCCTCTTGAGGCAGCCAGAAAAATAAAAATCAACTCCAACGAGGGTACATGGATGTCGCTCGATGTGAGTCCCGATGGGAAAACCATTGCCTTCGATTTTTTGGGAGACATCTATACGATGCCCATCACCGGTGGTAAAGCAGAGCCATTTACCCGTGGCATGGCATTCGATTCCCATCCGAAGTTTAGCCCCGATGGCAAGAAGTTGCTTTTCATCTCAGATCGAAGTGGCGGTGAAAATATCTGGTGGTTTAAAACCGATCGTTCAGATTCTTTGATGGTTACCAAGGGAAACAATGAACACTATCAGAGTGCAGAGTGGACGCCCGACGGAAACTATATTGTTGGTTCGCGTGGTGTCAGGAATCTTAAGCTTTGGCTTTTTCATCAGGATGGTGGTTCCGGTGCGCAGCTGATCAGTAAGCCGGACAACCTCAAGACGGTAGAGCCTGCTTTTGGCAATGATGGTCGTTACATCTGGTTCGCTCACCGCAACGGCGCATGGAACTACAATGCCATACTTCCGCAGTATCAAATCAGCGTATACGATCGGGAGTCAGGTGAGTTTGCGATTCGAACATCCAGGTATGGCTCGGCCTTCACACCAACCCTTTCGCCCGATGGAAGATGGCTGATCTATGGCTCACGGTACAACGATCAGACTGGTCTTATTCTTCGTGATCTTCAGACCGAAGAAGAAAAATGGTTTGCCTATCCTGTTCAGCGCGATGAACAAGAGTCTATTGCACCGTTGGGTGTTTTACCCGCCATGTCGTTTACGCCTGACAGCAAAAATCTGATTCTTTCCTACGGCGGAAAATTCTGGTCTATTCCTGTTTCAGGTGGGCAAGCCGTAAATATTCCTTTCAGTGTTGAGACTGATTTTCTACTTGGTCCTCAGGTTGATTTTAAGTACCCGATCAAAGATGAAGCTGAATTTGTCTCTACGCAGATTCGTGATGGCGTGGTCTCACCCGACGGCAAGCAACTGGCCTTTACGGTTCTGAACAGATTGTATACGATGACACTGCCCGATGGCACGCCGAAGCGTGTCACCAATTTCAATTATACAGAAGCTATGCCCGCCTGGAGTCCAGATGGCAGTCAGCTTGCATGGGTAACCTGGGAAGGAAAAGCAGGGCATCTTTACAAAATAAATTTCCGTCAGAAGACACCGGCACCGGTAAAACTTACCAGTCAGCCTGCACTGTACACCGAACCCGCGTGGTCCTATAAAAACAATCGCATTGTGGTCATGCGGGGTGCGGCTGGATTTTTCCGGGAAGATGATGGCCCGGTTACTTTTGCGAGTCAGGATGATATTGTGTGGCTGAGTGGCGATGGCGGGCCGTTGAATTTCATCGCCAAGTCTAAAGGAAGATCCACACCTCACTTTACCAAATCAGAAGACCGGATTTATTTATACCACAATCAGAAAGGACTCCTTTCCGTTCGCTGGGATGGAACGGATGAAAAACAACATCTCAGGGCTACAGGTATCACAACTTTTGGATCCATGCTTGGTGACAAAAATTGTATGGTGCTGGAAACAGCAACGGAACCCCAGCGTGAACCATCGCCAGCGGCTGTGATTCGTATGGCGCCAGAAGGAGATCAGGCACTTGCACAAATCAACAACGACATTTACGTCATCACTGTACCTAAGGTGGGAATGGAGTCACCTAAAATTTCAGTAGCCGATCCTGCATCAGCGGCCTTCCCTTCCAGAAAACTGACCAAGTTCGGAGGTGAGTTCCCATCGTGGAGCAACAATGGCAGAACAGTTTATTTTTCATTGGGTAATGCCATGTTTACCTATAACCTTGATTCCGCTCGCGCTTCCGATGAAAAACTAAAAAAGAAAAAAGCAGCTGAAGCCAAAGAAAAAGAAGCGGGCACTCCAAAAACTGAGGCAAAGGGACCTTCCGATTCGACCAAGGTTGCAGCGAAGCCAGAAGAGAAAAAAGACGAAAAGAAAGACGAAGGTTATAAGCCTGTAGAAAAGCGCATCCACGTTAAGGTCAAAAAAGATATTCCTCAGGGAAAAATTCTACTTCAAAATGCAAGAATCATTACCATGAAGGGTGATGAAATTCTGGAGCGTGGCGATGTACTGATCGAGAACAACCGCATCCGTCAGGTGGGTAATGCAGGCAGCCTGTCTGTTGATGCTTCGGTGAAAAAATTGGATTTGACGGGCAAAACCATTGTGCCTGGATTCGTTGACACCCATTCACACATGTGGCCGGCGTGGGGAATCCATAAGACTCAGGTATGGCCTTATGCTGCAAACCTCGCTTATGGGGTTACCACCACCAGAGATCCTCAGACCGCCACCACGGATGTGCTCACCTACGGTGATATGGTGGAGACTGGTGAAATAGTCGGCCCAAGGATTTATTCAACCGGACCCGGTGTTGGTTACTGGTTTTATAACCTTAAGGACTATGATCAGGCAAAGGATGTTTTGAAGCAGTACTCCGAGTACTACAACACCAAAACCATAAAAATGTACCTCACCGGTAACCGACAGCATCGTCAGTGGATCATCCAGGCCGCAAAAGAGCAGGGTTTGATGCCAACCACAGAAGGCGGATTGGATTTTAAACTCAACATGACCAACCTTATCGATGGCTATCCCGGACATGAGCATTCATTACCCATTTATCCTTTGTATCAGGATGTAATAAAGGCTGTAGCTGAATCAAAGATGACGTACACGCCAACGCTTCTGGTTTCATATGGCGGTCCATGGGCTGAGAATTTTTATTGGGCAACTGAAAACCCAAATAAGGATCCAAAGCTCAATCATTTCTTTGCCAAGTCTGAACTCGACGCGAAGACCCGTCGCGTAAACAGTTGGTTCATGTATGAAGAACATGTGTTTCCGGATCATGCCCGTTTTGTGAACGACCTGGTTAAGGCAGGTGGAAACGCGGGTGTCGGTTCTCACGGAGAGATGCAGGGCATTGGTTACCACTGGGAGTTGTGGAGCATGACCTCGGGCGGAATGAGCAACCACGACGCACTCAAAGTGGCAACCCTGCAAGGCGCACGCGCCATTGGACTCGATGGCGACCTGGGAACGATCGAATCCGGAAAGCTCGCAGACCTGATTATTTTGGATAAAAATCCTTTGGAGAACATCCGAAACACCAACACCATTTTCCAAGTCATGAAAAATGGACGCCTGTACGACGGAAATACACTAGACGAAGTTTATCCTGCAGTTCGCAAAGCACCATCTTTTGGACAGGAACAGATTAAGCCCGAATCAGGAATACCAGGACTTAATAAATGATTTTCACCGCTGCCGGAAAACAAGCAAGTTTCCGGCAGTTTTGAAATACTTTAGCTGTCGATGAAGCCAAGGACTGTATTTGCCGGTTTTTTGTTTTTGCTGATGGTGGCAAATCTTGCTGGCTTTTATGTCTATTTTCTGTTCCGCCTCGAAGTCATTCATGAGGAGTCCAGGGCGGCCCTGTTTAAGAATACTGCCGAAAGTTTTGAGCGTTTTGATCTGACTCGGCAGGCCTATGAAAACGCCCTGGTGGAGGAAAATGAGGTTAGATTGAATGACCGGATGTATGATGTTGCCAAAATGGAGTTCACAGGTGATCGCGTAATTCTTTATGCACGCCACGATGCAGCAGAAGATGATTTGCTGTTGTTTATTCAAGAGGTGATACACAACGCATCATCCGATGATAAACCTGCCCCTGGTACATTTACCTCCTTTTTATCCTTAACCTTTCTAAAATCCGAACCACTTCAATTTGAAATGGCTTGTATCGGGCATTACACCCACCATACTTTGTATTCTTTCTATGATGGCGCTATCCATCCCTCAGGCGTAACGCCTCCCCCTGAAATATAGTGATCCTGTTTACCCAACCTCTGTTGGGCGCTAAATCAATTATGGATCTGGCTTGCCGGTTAAATCCGATAAGCCGCAAACTATTTTTCAATGAAGATATTTTTAACAACACTTCTGTGTGTTGTATCCATGGCATTGGTCCATGGTCAATTCGAGGAAAAGGAAAATAAAAGTGATACGCTGCGGACTTCCTATTTGGAGGAGGTGGTGGTTTCTGCCAACAAAAATCCTGAGTTGCGCCGGTATGTCGCTCAGCAGATAAAAATAATTACACCCGCCACCATTTTGAATTTGAATGCCCAGAACACTGCCGACCTCCTGAGCAATACGGGTGTGGTTGCAATGCAGAAAAGTCAACAGGGTGGAGGAAGCCCGATCATCAGAGGGTTTGAAGCAAGCCGTGTTTTACTGGTGGTCGATGGAGTTCGTATGAACAATCTAATCTATCGCGCCGGCCACTTGCAAAATGTGATTACACTGGACAACAACATCCTCGATAGGGTAGAGGTGTTGTTTGGGCCATCATCAACAATGTATGGCAGCGATGCCCTTGGTGGTGCAGTGGTATTTTTTACACGCGAACCTAAATTGCAACAGGATGACAAGCTCATTTCAGGCAATGCATTCATACGCAGCGGCACCGCCAATCGTGAAAGAACATTCCATGGAGAAATTAATTACGCAGGAAAAAGACTCGGGACTGTTACATCGATTAATGTGAGTGATTTTGGAGACTTGAAAATGGGTGAGCGAATCAATCCGGCCTATGGCAAGTCTTTTGGTCTTAGAAACCAGTACGTAACACGATCGGCCGACGGTCAATCGGATGTTCTTATAGACTCTGAAAATCCACTGGTACAACGTGGAAGCGCCTACCGTCAAACCGATGTGTTTCAGAAGATTTTATTGAAGACTTCTTCGCGTGTCGATCATTTGTTGAACCTTCAATACTCAACTTCTACGGACGTACCCCGTTACGATCGTTTGACGGATCCGGGATCAGGAAATATAGGACTGAAGTTTGCTGAATGGTACTACGGTCCACAGAATAGACTGCTGACCAGTTATCGCCTGCGCGTTAATGAGCTGGGTAGATTAGCCGATCAGCTCACCGTAACGGCAAGCTATCAGCATGTTGAAGAGAGCAGACACCAGCGTCGATTTGGTAGTACTGCGCTTCAACATCGAATGGAAAATGTTGATGTCGCTGCACTCACGGCTGATTTTCAGAAAAAATTTGATTGGGCTGATTTGCGATATGGGATCGATACACAGTTCAACGGACTCAAATCAACAGCTTATCAGGAAAACATATTAACGGGTATGCGCGGTCCTCTCGATACCCGCTATCCTGGAGGCGACAACCGCATGAATTTTCTTGCTGGTTATTTTACCCATACCCTTAAATTCAAAAACAACCTTACGTTCAACGATGGCGCAAGAATTGGTGTTTCAAGCCTTCTTGCTGAATTCACCGACAAAACCTTTTTTCCATTTCCTTTCCAGGATGTTGAACAAAAAAATCTGATTGGCAGTACCCATGCCGGACTTATCTATACCCCTGACAACTGGAAGTTTTCCGTTAATGCAGGAACGGGCTTTCGATCACCAAATATTGATGACCTGGCTAAAGTTTTTGAGTCTGTCGCCGGGAATTCCAATACAACGGGATTGTTAATTGTCCCCAATCCTGAACTCAAGCCTGAGAAAACCCTTAACCTCGATCTGTCTGTTATGAAATTCATAGGCAGTCATACCCGGATTGAAGCGACAACATTCGTAACGCGTATGGTGGATGCCATTGCTACCCGTCCTTTCACGTTAAATGGGGATCCGCAAGTAATCTTCAATGAATTTCCTGCAGCTGTTTATGCAAATCAAAATTTTAACCGAGCGCGATTGTCCGGAATTACCCTTCAGGCCCGAACACAGCTTAGCAGCAATTGGGATGCAACCGCATCATGGAATTATACCAAAGGAATATCACTCGGCGAAAACGGACAAAAAGCACCGCTTGATCACATTGCGCCGGCATTTGGTAGGTTGGGTGTTCAATATGTTAATAACAAGGTTCGATCAGAGCTCTTTTCAAACTTTAGTGCCTGGAAAAGACTTGATCAATACAGTTCGAGCGGTGAAGACAATCTTCAGTATGCGACCTCGGAAGGGATGCCCTCCTGGTATACCATCAATTGGAGGTTTTCGTGGAATGCTTCCGATTGGTTAACCGTTCAGTGTGGTGTTGATAATCTGTTAGACCTTCAATACAGAACCTTCGCATCCGGTATAAATGCACCCGGACGCAATCTCTTTTTTACCCTACGAACTAAATTTTAACCCAATCGGACCAATCCCATCACCTTGTTTTGAAAATCAATTCAATTAATCCGTATTTGGTGCCCTGATCGGTTATGCTACTTACCATTGATATCGGGAACAGCGACATTACCCTGGGGTTGTGGTCCGGCTCTGTTTGGCAAAACGTCTGGAGGGTTCCATCCAAAACGGATCAACCGGAACTTTTTTTCGGCATCCGCATCAGAGATCATTTTTCTGAAACAAGGCTCGAGCCCTCCGCTGTACGCACAGTGGTATTAAGTAGTGTGGTCCCTGCGTTAACCGATAAAATCCGCAACGTTATAAAATCACTTTTTGTCCAGGAGCCGATCGTGCTGGGGCCTGCGATTTACAGCAAGCTCCCGATTAAAGTGCTGAATCCATATGAAATTGGTTCTGACCTGGTGGCCAACTCCATGGCCGCTTGGCATTTGTACAAACAGACTTGTGTGGTTTGTGATTTTGGAACAGCACTCACCTTTACAACTGTTTCAGCCTCCGGTGAGATTCTCGGTGTTTCTATTGTACCCGGATTGAGAACGGCGATAAAGGCGCTGTCTCAGAATACCGCAAAACTTTTTGACGTGCCTTTGGAAATTCCTGGCTCAGCATTAGGAAACAGTACGATTACTGCCATTCAGACTGGCTTGGTCTTTGGATACGATGGATTGGTTCGTAAGGTGGTTACGGCTATCCGCACTGAATTGAACGAAGAAATTCCTGCTGTGGCCACCGGAGGCATGTCGTTTGTGATCGAGAGCTTACGCGGATTTTTTAAAGAGATCAATCCAAATCTAACCCTTGAAGGATTGAAACTAATTGGCCAGCACCTTCAACCCTGATTCTTTTTATCATTGGCTTCCACTGGAATTCAATCGACTCGCATCGTTCTGATGCCACACTCGGCAGACGAGGAAATGTTTGGAAGCAGTAAGCTGGTGAGCATTGAGAAAACAAAATTTGGATTGGTTAAGATTGTTTCGGTCGATTCAATTCTGCATGCAGCTGAGTTTGTAGATGATCCTTCCTTAAAACCTTCCGGGAAGTCAAACCCTTTTCATCAGCGCATTGCACGAATGATGGATGGTGTGGATAAAATTATAACGCCGGTTTATCTACGCCCCTCTGGTACGGAATTTCAGTATTTGGTTTGGAATGCATTGATGGAAATTCCGGTCGGCAAAACGGTCTCCTACCAGGAGTTGGCTTTGAATCTTGGGGCTCCACGATCTGCACGCGCAGTTGGTACCGCCATTGGTAAAAATCAAATTGCACTTTTAATACCCTGCCATCGGGTGGTGCGCTCTGATGGAGGTGCTGGTGGATTTCGCTGGGGACTTGATCGGAAAGAAGCGCTATTGAAATGGGAGCGTGGAATGCAAAGCTCCGCTTCAGGACTTATTTAGCCTCCGTCATTTTGTCTGCGGTGTCGGCAATCCTTAACTGCTCGATGAAATTATCGATCTCACCGTTCATGATGGCCGGAAGATTATGTTGGGTAAAGCCAATACGGTGATCGGTAACGCGGCTCTGAGGATAATTATAGGTTCTGATTTTTTCGGAACGGTCGCCACTACGAACCATACTCTTTCGTTGTGCACCAATTTCGCTCTGCTGTTTTTCAACTTCAATTTCATAGAGCTTGGTGCGAAGCATCTGGAGTGCTCGCTCCCGGTTGCCATGCTGAGAACGTTCAATCTGGCAAGTCACCACAATTCCTGATGGTTTGTGGGTGAGCTGAACTTTGGTTTCAACCTTGTTCACATTCTGACCTCCGGCACCGCTGCTTCGCGCAGTTTGAAATTCAAGATCCGCCGGATTCAATTCAACGTCTACTTCCTCTGCTTCCGGTAATACGACCACCGAAGCCGCTGAGGTATGTACACGCCCCATGGTCTCAGTTGCTGGTACGCGCTGAACCCTGTGGACCCCTGATTCAAATTTTAGCTGTCCATAGGCACCATCGCCGCTAATGCTGGCTATGATTTCCTTGTACCCTCCGGCAGTGCCCTCGGTTAAGTCCACTACACCAACCTTAAAACCCTTTCGCTCACAATAGCGCTGGTACATCCGGAAAAGATCACCGGCAAAAATGGAGGCTTCATCACCACCTGTTCCTGCCCGGATTTCAAGGACAAGATTTTTATCATCGTTTGGATCACGGGGTGTTAAAAGCTCTTTAATGTCTTTTTCAAGCAGCTGGATCTTCGGACCCAAATCGTCCAACTCCATTTTAGCAAGCTCCCTGAGCTCCTGATCCTTCTCCTTTTCCAAAACTTCCCGCGCGTGTTTTTCGGAATCGAGCACGCCTCGGTACTCCAGGTACTTGCGCACTACCTTTTCAAGATTTCCGTATTCTTTGCTTAGTTCTGTGAATTTTTTTCGATCGTTGACCACACCGGGCTGGACAATCAATTGTCCAACTTCCTCAAATCTTGCTTTAATTTCTTCCAGCTTTTCAATCATGACTCAACAGAATTCCAATGGGCCGACAAATGTAAACAGATTCATTTAACCGGTCGGAAAGGCTCGGGCGCAGCAATTTTTTTAACTTAAAATTGACCTTATAGCTTTGCTAAAAATTAATTGATCGTATGCGGATTAAAGTCTTATCCCTAGTTGTTCTGTTTTCCATTTTTTCCTGTGGTGGCGAGCTGAGTAAAGAACAGAGAGAAATGTTGAAAACCGGGATGCGAACCAATAAAGTTCGTCGTGTTACACCTGCTCAATTAACGGAGGCCGCTTTTCGTCAGGGGGGCTTAATTGCAAAAGAAATTCAGGATAATGACCCTAACCTCACTGACGCCGCTTTCAGGGCATCCATCGGAAAATCCTATGGCGCGAGGGTTTACTTGCTGAGAACCAGCGATGCTCTCTTGGACGGCACTGATCAAAAATTGCTGGAAGCCTACACGTCCGTTACAGATGCCTCAGACCTAAAAGATAATGTTCAGAAAATTGGAACAGATACCTTGTTGTACACACTGCCGGTGACCTTTGAGCGTCCCGACGGATCCAGTGTTTTCAGCCACGCACTTGCCATTCGCATGGCAACCAAAAGCATTATTAATTCGCTGCCAAAGAAGTACTAACCGCAGCCCAAGTTCTTTTTTAAATCACGATTTGGCAATACACCGCCTGAAGTGATTTCAGGATTCGTATCCGAAACCTTTATTTCAGTCAGCTGGCCTAAATAAATTTCTTCTGCTTTTGCACAGGCATTGATATCAGGCACTTCCAGAATGGTTTTACCATAATCCCTGGAGGCTACATGAATCATTGCAAGACCAACTTCACGGAGGGTTGACACAAATCCTGGAAAAAATTTTCTCCAGAAAGGATATGCCCAGGTAACATATCGATACATCGGTAAGGTATTCCTCAGTCCGGGTGTTGGATGAATGTAGCCCGGCCTGAAGAGAAAAGCCTTCTTAAATGAAAGTCTGGTCAGGTCGTTTTCGGTCTTGCCTTTTACCCGTGCCCACATGCTCTTTCCTTTTTCGGTGGAGTCTGTTCCGCTGCCCGAGACATAACAGAAAACACTGTCTGGATTTACCGACACAAAGGTTTTAGCGAAACCAAGCGTTAGATCGTAAGTTAATTTTCTGTATTCATCCTCTTTTTTTCCGATGGACGATACGCCAAGACAGAAAAAACATGCCTGATATCCCCTGAGGTCTTCTGTTATCGATTCCGGATTGAAAAAATCATCAAGCAACACTTCCTTCATTTTTGGATGTTGAAGACCACAGGTCCTTCTTCCAACCACCAACACGCTGCCAACCTCGGGATGATGCAAACACTCATTCAAAACACCTTCTCCTACCATCCCTGAGGCGCCGGTGACAACAACATTTATTGATTTTGAATTCATATGTTTTTAGAAAATAGGTGGTAAATAATTAATGACGCAACCAGGTTTTAGCAAGGTGGCAGGCTCGGATCAACTTCTGCGCGCCAACGATTAAGTCCGCCGCGGAGGTTGGATAAATTTCTAAATCCAAATCCTTGCAGCCTGGATACGGCTTTTGCACTGCGGCTTCCAGTTTTACAAACCATAATCACAGGCGTTTGCCTTGGGATGTGGTAGAGCAGTTGCTCGATTTCCTTTAGAGGAATGTTTCGTCCGCCAATGTTGGCCAAGGCGTACTCATGAGGCTCACGGACGTCGATGACCACAGCTTTATTTTTTTTCAATAAATCATGTGCTTCCACCGGAACCATTTCCTGCAGTACTGTATTGGTTTGGTTCCGACGATCACAGAATGCCTCATAATCGATGAGCGCTTTTATTGGCTCACGATCTGGCCTTTTACTAAAACCAATGGTTCGTGCTGTCCCTTCTGCTCCATCAAAAACTAGTAGTTTATTATGGAGCGTTTGGCCAACGTCCGTAATTAATTTCAAGGTTTCGTTGGCCATCATTGATCCGATGATCCCTGGTAAGGTTCCCAAAACACCACCGTCGGAACATGATGGTACCAAATCAGGAGGAGGTGGTTCTGGAAAAAGATCGCGGTAATCTGCAGAACGTGTGCCATCGGAAAGCAAGACGTTGAATACACTCACCTGTCCCTCCATTCTATATACCGACCCATGGACCAATGGTTTTCCAGTGAGCAAACAAGCATCATTGACCAAATAGCGCGTTGGTAGATTATCGGACCCATCGACCACAACATCGTAGTAGGTAAATATATCTTGTGCTGTGGCAGCTGTCAGGTAATCAGGAAAAATTTCTACTGCTAATTCAGGATTGATTTCCTGAATTCGTTCTGCAGCAAGCGTGGATTTCAGACTTCCTGTATCGGAGTGACGATAAAATATTTGACGGTGCAAATTGCTCTCGTCCACCCGATCAAATTCAACAATTCCCAATTTACCCACGCCGCCAGCCGCCAGGTAGGCCAAAACCGGGGTACCCAATCCACCGGCGCCCACCACCAAAACCTTTGATGATTTTAGCTTTTCCTGGGCCGTTTCACCCCAATCAGGGAGGATCAGCTGGCGCTGGTATCGGTTTTTTTCCTTTTCAGAAAGCACCAACAAAATTATGCATTCAATCGCCGTTGTTGGTAAACTATTTGGATTCACGCCAGAGCATTACTTTTACCCCGCGATATGGAAAACTTTTTGGGCTTTTTTGAGGCAATGCCGGTATGGCAACGTTTTTCATGGGTGGTGATTTGTCTACTGGTGTGTTGGATTTTGGAAGGCTCCTTTCCACTCTTCAATTTGAATTACCGCAAATGGCGGCATGCTGGAGTGAATGCAGTTTTTCTTACCTCCACCATGATCATCAATGCAGTATTTGGTGCAGCCACGGTAGGAGTTTTTGAATGGCTGGCCAGCGAAAACTTCGGATTGATCAGAATGGTAAACTGGCCGATTTGGGTGGAGTTGCTAATGTGTGTCTTGATCTTCGAATTGATTGCCCAATATTTTGTTCACTTTCTGTTGCACAAGGTAAAGTGGATGTGGAAGCTTCATATGATTCACCACTCCGATACCCATCTGGATGCAACTTCGGGAACCAGGCATCATCCAGGTGATTTCTTTTTACGAGAAACGTTTGCGCTTGTGGCGGTGGTGGTTACCGGTGCGCCGGTTGCCTTTTATTTCTTCTACAGAATCTGCACCGTATTCTTCACCTACTTCACGCACGCCAACATCAGCATTCCGGAACCTTTGGATCGTGCCCTGAGTTTGGTTTTCATTACACCGAACATGCATAAGTTCCATCATCATTTTGAAAGACCCTGGACGGATAGCAACTACGGAAATATTTTTTCTGTCTGGGATCGGCTTTTTGGAACATTCGTTTATGACAATCCATCTAAAATCCGATACGGACTTGATGTGCTCGATGACAACAAGTCGCAGGATATTAAGTATCAGTTGCAACTTCCCTTCGATAAGTCCGTTAAGACAGACTATTGACCAGTTTCCTTCCTGCTAAACTACTGAACGACTGTTTGCCGTAAAATTATTTCAAACCAGATCACTCGTTATCGCTAATTTTGAACTGTTTCCTGTGATTGTTTTTTTCACAGGCGCCCATTTTTTAATTTAAACACAGCTTTTACCATCCATTAATGGAATCCACGACAACACTGCAACATCGAAATAAGCCTATGCTGAAAACCAACATCAGTTTCATGTTGGTACACTTGCTTCCACTTGCTGCAATATTTACCGGAACCACACTTTTCGATTGGTTGGTTTGTATTTTCTTATATCTCTTTAGAATGTTCTGGGTAACCGGCGGCTACCACCGTTATTTTTCTCATAAGTCCTATCGCACTTCAAGAGTTTTCCAATTCCTGATCGCATTTTTTGCAGAAACCTCGGCGCAGAAAGGCGCACTTTGGTGGGCTGCACACCACCGGCATCACCATCGCCATAGCGATACGCCGGAGGATCCGCATTCCATGAAGCTCTACGGCTTCTGGTATTCACACGTTGGTTGGATTGTTGGCCCTGATTACAAAAAGACCGATCTGAAAACAATTGGAGACTTTGCCAAGTATCCTGAACTGCTTTGGCTCAACAAGTACTATGTGGTGCCACCACTTATTCTCGCCATCGCCGTCACAGCATTGGGCGGATGGGTGAATGGCGGAAGCGTAACATTGATGTTTACCCATCACGGTCTTTCAACGTTGCTGATCGGTTTCTTCCTGAGCACCGTTTTTCTTTACCATGGAACCTTCTCCATCAACTCAATCATGCACAAGTTTGGTAAGCAGCGGTATGAGTCCGGGGATGAATCAAAAAATAGTCTCTGGCTTGCGTTGCTCACCCTAGGCGAAGGCTGGCACAACAACCACCATTACTATGAGGTGGCTTCCCGACAGGGCTTTTTCTGGTGGGAAATAGATATCACTTACTATGTGCTGAAATTGTTTTCCTGGACTGGTCTGATTTGGGATTTAAAAGGTGTGCCCGACCACATAAAATTTTCTAAAAACAAGGATCACGCATTGGAATTGAAAAGAATTTTGGGAACCCCATCCGTAAAAACTTCCTGAAAATCCCAATAGTTGCATTTTAAGCCTGGCTCATTAAATTTGCAGCCTGCTTCGTGAAAACGGGGCATAGTTGCGGGAGTAGCTCAGTTGGTAGAGCATCACCTTGCCAAGGTGAGGGTCGCGAGTTCGAGTCTCGTTTCCCGCTCATCGAAAGATGATTTGAAACAAAGGTCTATTTCGCCGAGGATGACCGGTGGAAAACCCGATTTCGAATCATCTTTTTTTTTGAGGAGCGCCGGTTTCCGGCTTTTTAATCTTCTGCCCGGGTGGTGGAATTGGTAGACACGCAGGACTTAAAATCCTGTGGCCAGTAATGGCTGTACGGGTTCAACTCCCGTCCCGGGTACCACAAGTCATTCAATCTCCAGCGTCTGACCGTCAGGCTTCATTCGTCTTTCACCAAATTCCAGGTAAAATGAAATCACCAGTTGTATTTCTTTTGGTTAAAACCATCACCATCGTCCTGCTTGCCACAGCAATTTTTGGCTGCAGTGCTGAGAAACAAAAAGCCGACCTGATCATTTTCGGTGGCACCATTCATACCCTGGATACCGCCAACAATTCGCCACAGGCCATAGCCGTTGCAGATGATACAATCCTATTTATCGGCGGCCTAGATGAGGCCATGAAACTCAGGCACGATAAAACACTTGTGCTTGACTTAAAAGGTAAAACATTAACTCCTGGTTTTATTGAAGGTCATGGTCATATGATGGGGCTCGGTTATAATGAACTGAATCTTGATCTGATGGGCATCGAAAGCATGGAAGCCATTGCCGAAAAAGTTAAAGAAGCCGCCTCTAAACTAAAGCCAGGCGAATGGATCGTCGGAAGGGGTTGGCATCAGGACAAGTGGACAAAACAACCTCCGCGGATGGTAAAAGGATTGCCAACCCATGACCTGATCACCAAAGCAGCGCCGGACAACCCCGTTGCACTTGCTCATGCAAGCGGTCATAGTGTGTTGGTAAACGCAAAAGCCATGGACATCATCGGCGTATCAGGAACTTCTTCAGAAAAAATTCAAGTACCAGTGGGTGGTGAAATATTCAGAGATGAGTTAGGGAACCCCACCGGCATATTCAATGAAACAGCTGAAGCTCTCGTTGAAAAAGTTATTCCAGCCGCCAACGCCGAATCCGATCGTAAAGCACTCGAGCTCGCATTGGCGGCTTGCAATCGAAACGGAATCACGGGCTTTCATTCAGCCGGTGAGAGTCAGAAGACCATAGACCTCATCGGAGAATTCAGTGAACAGAAAAAACTTTCTGTTCGAATGTATCTGATGCTTAGCGGTTCCGACGCTGATTTAATTAACCGCTATCTCACCTCAGGCCCTATCACCAATAAATGGGTCACCATTCGGGCCATTAAACTCTACGGCGATGGTGCACTAGGCTCCCGTGGCGCCTGGTTGCTGGAAGATTATTCAGATGCGCCCGGCATCCGTGGGCAAGCCAATATGGTGATGGACTCGGTTCTTACCATTTCAAGGCGCGCACTTCGAAGTGGTTTCCAGGTCTGCACCCACGCGATTGGCGATCGAGCCAACCGTGAGGTTCTTGATCGTTACGAGCAAGCATTAGGTGAATTTCCGGAACAAGCTGTGAATGCAAGATTTCGAATCGAACATGCCCAACACATTCATCCCGACGATATTCCAAGGTTTGGTAAACTGGGAGTAATCCCAGCGATGCAGGCCATCCACCTGTCCTCCGACAGACCCTGGGCCATCGACAGATTGGGTAAGAAAAGAATTGAGGAAGGCGCATACATGTGGCAACAACTGCTGCAAACAGGGGCAGTGGTGGTGAACGGTTCCGATGTTCCCGTTGAGCCCATTTCACCGATCGCCTCTTTTTATGCGAGCGTAACCAGAAAAACTCTTAAGGGCTTACCAGAAAATGGTTTTGAGCCTGCTCAGAAACTTACCCGGTTGCAGGCTCTGCGGTCGTATACCCTGGATGCAGCCTACGGCGCCTTTGAAGAGAAAATCAAAGGAAGTATTGAGGTTGGAAAACTTGCTGACTTCACCATTTTCACCAACGACTTAATTAACTGTGCTGAGGAAGATATCCTCCAAACGAAAGTAGCCATGACCATCGTCGGCGGTCGGGTGGTGTTTGAACACTCAAAGTAATTTCAGATAATTCAGGATTGTTAAAATAGTTTGAGTTGTGTCAAATTACATCCATGGCGTAAATTCCGAGGAACAGAAAAGATTATCGCTGATGAACACGCTGATGAATCAGCGGTGTGTAGCGAAAATGACCATCCCCGCCGGAGCAAAAATTCTGGATGTTGGCAGTGGTCTTGGACAAATGTCTCAGTTGTTGGTTCAAACCTCTGGTAAGGCGGCCTCATGCCTTGGAGTTGAGCGCGATCAACTACAAATTGATCAGGCACAAACAAAAGGCTATCATAACATTGAATTTCGGAAAGGGGATGGGAGAGATCTCCCGCTGTTAAGTTCAGAAGTGGGATCATTTGATTTCGCACACACCCGTTTTTTACTTGAGCATGTACCCAATCCGTCCGCTGTGGTCAAGGAAATGTTTCGAGCATTAAAACCTGGAGGAAGTATTGCTCTTGCCGACGACGACCATCAGGCCATGATGCTTTATCCGGAACCGGAAGGATTTCAGAAACTATGGTCTGCTTATATGGATGCTTATATTGAAATAGGCAACGATCCATACATCGGCCGAAAAATGTCGCGCCTGCTTTATGAGCAAGGATTTGTTGATTTGAAAGTAGATGTGGCCTTTTTCGGTGATTGCGCCGGAACCGAAACTTTCCGGGACTTTTGTCTAAACCTGTATGGCGTTATCGATTCGGCCAGGAATTCCATGATAACTTCAGGCTTGATTTCCGAACTTGAATTTGCTGAATACATGGAAAATCTTTTAAAGTGGTCTGAACTCCCCCATGCTTCTATGTGGTATTACATCTTTCTGGCCTTTGGAAAAAAACCAAATTCAAAATGAGATTACTTCTTATCCTTACTACCATCATGGTGTTTAATGAAGTTTCATGGAGTAATCCACCGAAACCTTTTCGAAAACTAACCGTCGAGGAAAAGACAGCCATTAAAAAATATGCCAAGGCAGTCGGTAAAAAAAGCGACAGCTATCATGTTTTAATCATGACCTCCGAAGGAAATATGGTTGTTAAACTATACAATCAAACCCCACTTCATCGCGATAATTTTTCTGAAAAGGTTCGCAACGGATTTTACGATAGTCTGTTGTTCCATCGGGTGATCAATAATTTCATGATACAGGGTGGCGATCCGGATAGTAAAAAAGCACAATCTGGTCAGCGACTGGGCAGTGGCAGCGCATCCGGCCCGATGGTCCCGGCTGAATTCAAAATCGATCAGGGCATTTACCATAAAAGAGGTGCGTTGGCCGCCGCGCGCGACGGTAATCCGCAAAAAGCCAGCAGCAACTGTCAGTTTTATATCGTTCAACGCAAACCCTGGCGAACCGGAGAGTTGGATTCAGCAACTGTTCAGCGCAGACTCTCGATTTCACCAGAACAAAAACAACTCTATACAACGACTGGCGGAACTCCACATCTGGATGGTGGCTACACAGTCTTCGGTGAGTTAACCATCGGCATAGATGTCCTGGATAAAATAGCTTCCTCCAAAACAGACCGCTCCGACCGTCCGGTAGCGGATGTACGTATGCGCATGTTTTTACTGAATGAATTAAAACGTTAAAAACTGAAAGCATGATCAGGGTATTATTGCTGCTTCTCTTTCCGTTTATTCTGTTTGGCCAGACCGCCAAGGAAAAAATTATTCAGACCGATGTGTTGGTTTTTGGTGCTACCTCAGGCGGAGTTATTGCAGCCAGCGCAGTTAAGCGTGAAGGCTTAGCTTGTGTACTCGCAGAACCCGGGTGGCACGTAGGTGGAATGAGTTCAGGAGGCCTGGGACAAACAGACATCGGAAACAAATTTGCCATCACAGGGATGTCAAGGGAATTTTATAAAAGAGTTGGAGCTCATTATGGCCAACCCGAGCAGTGGATTTTCGAGCCCCATGTTGCTGACAGTATTTTCAGGCAGATTATTTCGGAAAACAAGATCGATTTTCGTCCCGAGTTACGATTGTTGAAAGTCGTCAAAAAGGAGAATCAAATTCGTGAGGTTCATTTTCAGGACAAAAAATCTAAATCAATCATTCGTGTTCAGGCAAAGGTTTTCATCGATTGCTCTTATGAAGGAGATCTCATGGCTGCAGCAGGCGTCAACTATGTGGTTGGCAGAGAATCCTCAGCAACCTATCAGGAGTCGTTCAATGGTGTGCAAATCAGGGATAAACACCAGTTCCCGGACGGCGTTGATCCCTATAAGACACCTGGCGATCCAACCAGCGGATTAATCTGGGGCATAAGCACCAATAAACTTGAGCCCAATGGCACGGGCGACCATAAACTACAAGCCTACAATTTCAGGTTATGTCTTACCGATGAGCCTTCCAACAGGATACCCGTAACGCGACCTGAGCGTTACAACCCTGACCACTACGAATTGTTGCTTCGGCAGCTGAAAGCCTACACACCTGATTCCCTGAACTGGCAACTCATGCACTTTGCCTGGATGCCAAACCGTAAAACCGACATCAACAACTGTGGCGGTTTTTCTACGGACATGATCGGTGTCAACTACAATTATCCGGAGGCCAGTGAAGAAGAACGTTTAAAAATTTTTCAGGAGCACCTCGACTACACCAAAGGGTTGTTGTACTTCATCGGAAATGATCAACGTGTACCGCAACACCTGCGTGAGGAAATGAGTCGCTGGGGATATCCCAGAGATGAGTATAAAAACAATGGCCATTTCACGCCTCAGCTATACATTCGAGAGGCCAGAAGAATGGTTGGTCCCTATGTCATGACGCAACAGAATTGTCAAGGTCAAAAAGTTGCTGAAGACGGAATCGGTCTGGCGGCCTACACCATGGATTCACACAACTGTCAGCGGATGGTGGTTAATGGTATGGTAAAAAATGAAGGAGATGTTCAAGTTGGTGGATTTCCTCCCTATCCGGTTTCCTATCGTTCAATCGTCCCTTATGAAAAGGAGTGTTCCAATCTTGTGGTTCCTGTTTGTCTTTCAGCATCACACATCGCTTATGGTTCTATTCGGATGGAGCCGGTTTTCATGGTCTTAGGGCAGGCAGCAGCTTCAGCAGCAGCCATGGCCATTCGCAGCAACACATCTGTTCAAAAAATAGATGTCAACGCCCTTCGTCTGAAACTGGGATTTCGCTGAATCACTCTGAAAAACCAGGACCCGTCATTGTGCATCAACTTTATTGAGCACTATTTTGTCTGAAATGACCAAATTACGCGGCACCAAAACGGCGCCCCACACAGGTGGCCCGGAATACATAGAGGTTGTTGGTGCGCGTGAACACAACCTGCGCAACATCTCCGTTCAATTTCCCCGAAATAAAATGGTGGTAATCACGGGAATCAGTGGAAGCGGAAAATCCTCACTCGCATTCGACACCATATTTGCTGAAGGACAACGCCGGTATATGGAAAGTTTCTCGGCCTACGCAAGAAGCTTTATCGGGAACCTCGAGCGACCAGACGTTGATAAGATCAATGGGTTAAGCCCGGTAATCTCCATCGAACAAAAAACCACCTCAAGAAATCCCAGATCCACCGTAGGTACCGTAACTGAAATCTATGACTTCATGCGCTTGCTTTTTGCACGCGCCTCAGATGCATACTCCTATCTAACGGGAGAAAAAATGATCCGACAGTCAGAGGATCAGATTATAGACGCTATCCTGAATAATCTGAAAGGAAGAAAACTCAACATCCTGGCACCGGTCGTTAAAGGACGTAAGGGTCATTACCGCGAACTGTTTGTTCAAATCCGGAAAAAAGGATTCAGCAAAGTTCGAGTGGATGGAGAAATTCAGGAGATCGCGGCCAAAATGCAGGTCGATCGGTTTAAAGTTCACGATATCGAAGTAGTGATCGACAGGTTAGCGGCCGATCCCGGCGATCGCTATAGACTTGCGCAATCCGTCGGTCTCGCCTTAAAAGAAGGGAAAGGTGTTGTGATGATCGCTGAAGAATCCGGCGCCGTCCATCATTTCTCCAAATTTTTAATGGATCCGAAAACCGGTTTATCCTACGATGAACCAGCGCCTAATACGTTCTCCTTCAACTCACCTTACGGAGCATGTCCACTTTGTGCAGGCCTTGGTGTCTTGGAGGAAATCACGGAAGAATCTGTCATTCCGGACCGCTCGCTTAGCATCGCGAGAGGTGCGATTCTGCCGCTGGGGGAATACCGGGACATTTGGATCTTTAAAAAGATTGAGGCCATCCTTAAAAAACATAAGCTCTCTATTTCAGTTCCTGTAAAAGAAATCCCTGCAGCAGCGATGCATGTTTTGTTGTATGGTGACGATGTGCCGGTTTCGGTGCCCTCCGTCAAATACCCTGGCACGGAATGGAATACAAGATTCGAAGGCATCATCGGATTCCTGAAGAAGATGAAGGAAGAGGATTCTGAATCACTTCGGGAGTGGCTCGAGGAATTTATGGTGGTAAAAACCTGCACCGAATGTGGCGGAGCACGACTAAAAAAAGAGTCACTGCATTTTAAAATTGATGGTAAAAATATTGCTGAGCTTTCCTTCCTCGACATCCAGTCGCTCGCCAATTGGTTCAATGGACTCGAGCGCAGGCTGAATGAAAAACAAAACGCGATAGCAGCTGAAGTTCTTAAGGAAATCAGAAAACGAATTGGTTTTTTAGTTGATGTAGGTCTTGACTACCTGCAGCTCGATCGTCCACTCCGAACCCTTAGCGGCGGCGAAGCACAACGTATTCGTCTGGCTACCCAGATTGGCACACAACTGGTGGGTGTGTTGTACATATTGGATGAGCCCAGCATCGGTTTGCATGCGCGGGATAATGAAAAACTGATTAAGGCTCTGCGAAAACTTCGTGATCTGGGAAATTCCGTTGTGGTGGTCGAGCACGATCGGGAAATGATGATGGCCTCCGATTTTATCATCGATATCGGACCCGGTGCAGGAAGA
The DNA here is from genome assembly GCA_016866235.1 of Bacteroidota bacterium. Lineage (GTDB taxonomy): Bacteria > Bacteroidota > Bacteroidia > Cytophagales > Cyclobacteriaceae > ELB16-189. The sequence continues at coordinate 97,624 of VGMW01000004.1, read as the reverse complement.
CACGGTGGCATCGTGGTGGCACAGGGGGCACCAAAAGATTTTCTTAAACAGAAATGCGCTACCGCCGATTACATTACTGGTCGACGAAGTATTGCGATCCCCGCACAACGCAGACCTGGAAATGGAAATTCATTAAGCATCACCGGCGCATCAGGACACAACCTTAAAAATGTAAATGCCGATTTTCCGTTGGGTACTTTCATCTGCGTAACAGGTGTTTCAGGCAGCGGTAAGTCTACCCTAATCCATGAAACACTTTTTCCAATCCTTAACCGGGCCATCAACCGCTCCAGACTTGAACCCAAGCCGTACCGCACAGCAAAAGGAATGGACCACCTCGATAAAGTGATCGAAGTTGATCAGTCGCCGATAGGCCGGACTCCCAGATCAAATCCCGCAACGTATACGGGTGTCTTTACAGACATCCGTGATCTGTTTGCTCAGCTGCCCGAAGCAAAAATCCGAGGCTATAAGCCTGGTAGATTTTCATTTAATGTAAAAGGTGGAAGATGTGAAACCTGTGAAGGCGCAGGATTGAGGCTTATTGAAATGGAATTTTTGCCAGATGTTCATGTGCACTGTGAGACTTGTAAAGGGAAGCGCTACAACCGTGAAACCCTTGAAGTTCGGTTTAAGGGCAAATCCATTTCCGATGTATTGGATATGACGGTGGAAGAGGCTGTCGCTTTTTTTGAACACCAGCCTAGAATCGTGCGGAAAATTCAAACGCTGAAAGAGGTTGGTCTCGGCTACATTTCTTTAGGACAACATGCCACCACACTTTCCGGTGGCGAGGCGCAGCGAGTCAAACTTGCCACCGAACTTTCAAGACGCGACACTGGCAAAACATTTTATATCCTGGACGAACCTACCACCGGACTTCACTTTCAGGATATCGATCACCTGCTGGCGGTCTTACAAAAACTGGTCGACCGTGGTAATACGGTGCTGGTCATTGAACACAACATGGACGTCATTCGATCCGCCGACCACATCATCGATTTAGGACCAGAGGGCGGAGAAGGGGGTGGCAAAATTATTGCCTTCGGAACACCGGAGCAGGTTGTCAGACAAGGTAAGGGCCATACCGCACGCTTTCTCAAAGAGGAACTCAAACCCCGCTGATTTACCGCCCGTAAAAATCGACAGTCGATTCCGTAGCTGATTCGGCTAAATTTGTAGAGCTATGGTAAACAAAAGCCGGCTTTACTGGACGCTCCAAATTTTGGGCTGGTCATTTTATGGCTTGGTAGAAATTATTACCAGTGCACTTGCCTCCGATGGACAATGGTTCAATCCAAAGCGCTTTAACTTTTTACTGTTTGAATCCATTTGTTGCCTCTTGCTAACCCATGGGCTCAGGGTTATGATCATTAAAAGAAACTGGCTCAGCCTCAACCTCACCTCCATTGCTCCTCGCATTGTAATCAGTGTTTTGTTGCTTGGCATATTAATGTACTTCATTCGGATCCCCGCCACGATCGCACTCGATATGTTCAGGCCGGGGGTTATTTACTCTACTGGAAATGTTCTGGGTTTGTCCTTCGTATATGCCGTAATATTTTTTCTCTGGTCGGTGCTTTATTTTGTTTACAACTATTTTGAGCGTTACAACAATTCACTCAAAATGGAGGCTTCCCTTCGGGAAATTGAACTGAACAACCTAAAGTCTCAACTCAACCCACACTTTATTTTTAATGCACTCAACAGCATTCGTGCACTCGTGGATGAAAATCCGGGTAAATCAAAGCAGGCCATCACCCAATTGTCCGGTTTGCTGAGAAGCTCGCTGACTTCGGTACGTGAACAACTCACACCACTCAGAGAAGAACTAAGAATTGTACAAGATTATCTTGGTCTGGAAACAATTCGGTTTGAAGAAAGACTTCGCTCCGAATTTGATATTGATCCGTTGTCAGAAAATTTTTTGGTTCCTCCCCTTATGTTGCAAACCATTGTTGAAAATGGGATTAAACACGGCATATCCAAATTGACCCAAGGGGGAACCATTAGAATGACCACACGTTTGAAGGAAGACGAACTGCTGATCCAAATCAGAAACAGCGGTAATCTGAAAAACGGCATGGCTTCCGGAGGGCTGGGACTGGAAAATACCCGGCAAAGACTACGACTTATTTATGGAGAAAGAGCATCGCTTCGAATCGAATCTGAAAAAGAAAATATTGTTTTAACCGAAATTTGTATTCCAACTTGACAAACAACATACCCATGAAGGCCCTCATAATTGACGACGAACGCCTCGCTCGGAAGGAGCTGATGAAATTAATGGAAGAGCATCCTTCCATCGAAATCATTGGTGAAGCGCAAAATGCAGATGAGGCTGAAAAAATGATTGAAGAATTGAATCCAGACCTGCTTTTCCTTGATGTGCAGATGCCGGGCCGAACAGGATTTCAGTTACTAGAGTCGCTGGATATGGCGCCGCTGGTGATCTTCACCACGGCGTACGATGAATTTGCTCTCAAAGCTTTTGAGGTTAATGCACTGGATTATCTGGTGAAGCCTATTCCAACGGATCGACTTGCTGAGGCAGTTCGAAAAGTTCAGGAGAAAGCTCGTTTGAGAGAAGGCCGACTACGGGATGGAAAACTGGGCGTCAACGATCAGGTATTTGTGAAGGACGGTGACCGTTGTTGGTTTGTGAGCCTTGCCAACATCCGAATGTTTGAGTCCGACGGTAACTACATCAAGGTCTTTTTCGACAACAACCGCCCGATGATACATAAATCATTGAATGCGTTGGATGAGAAATTGGATGAACGCGCTTTTTTCCGAGCCAGCCGCAAGCACATTGTGAATCTTAGTTGGGTTGAGGGTATCGAACCCTGGTTTAACGGCGGGCTGATGGTACGCTTACGGGGCGGAGATAAAGTCGAAGTCAGTCGAAGACAGGCGGCCCGCTTCAAGGATATGATGAGCCTTTGATTTAAGGTTCCAGAAACAGATCCAGTGTAATCTTGTCTGCAATCATCCTTCCTTTTCTGGTGAGCCGTAGACAATCATCGACCACTAAGGCGGTGGAATCCTCAATCATTTTTTTTACCACCGCATTATTTTCTTTCAGCAGATCATAACCTGACCATTCTTTCAAACCGGTTAATGAAACGCCGGTCTCCGTTCGTAAGGAGGTCATCACCGTCTCATTGATTCGATCGGTCAAGCTTAGCTTCTCGACTGCAGCAGGCAATATTTTTTCAGCAATGGCCTGCATGTACAAATGGTTGTTGCTGATGTTGAATTGTCGGTAGATATCACGAAAGGAGTGGGCCCCTGGTCCTAAACCTAAATAAGGTTCGCCCTTCCAATAAGAGCTGTTGTGTTTCGAGTGCCGGCCCGGTAAACAAAAGTTGGAAATCTCATATTGTTGATAGCCGGCAGACGTCAAGGTTTCGATGATGAGTTCAAACTCCAGTGCATTTTGTTCTTCATCTACCGCTGAAAATTTTCCTTTGGCCGCCTGATGGCCAAAGTAGGTGCCGTGCTCAACCGTAAGTCCGTAGGTCGAAATATGCTCTGGAGCCAGCGTCAATAAAATGTTCAAGTCGTTTTTAAGCTTTTCGGTTGTTCTTCCTGGAATAGCAAAAATCAGATCAACGCTAATGTTTGAATATCCAGCCGTTCTGCATCGGTTAAGTGCTTCCAAAGCTTGTTCACCGGAGTGATTCCGGTTGAGGAATTGAAGTGTATCCTCATCAAAGGTTTGTACACCAACACTCAAGCGATCGACGCCGAGCTTTTGCAGTTCAGATAATTTTTCAGCCGTCAGGTCTTCCGGATTGGCTTCGATGGTTGTTTCAACAATGCGGGAAAAATCAAACCGATTTTTTAAGGAATGCATCAGCATCTCAAGTAGTTTGGTTTCCACCAACGTTGGTGTCCCGCCTCCGAAGTAAAGCGTCTCCGGTTTTATGTTTTTGAAATTATCCGATTGCAGCTCAGCCTCCTGGCCGATCGCCCGCATCATTTGTTCCCGATACCGAACATCCGTTGAAAAATGAAAATCACAATAATGACAGGCTTTCCTGCAAAACGGCACATGAACGTATATACCTGACATGAATCGCAAAATTAGAGAATCCTTTCCGGTGGACTGAGGATCTTTGGATCCAGTATTTTTGTTTGAATCTTTGCAATGAATTTTGCTGGTGATAAATCCATTTAAATTGTTCCTGAACCGAATCTTTTTATTGCTTTTCTTTTTAGGTCTTGGGTGGACGACCAATGCGCGTGAAAGCCAGACGGATGTATCGGGCCGTTTAAAAAAACTTTCTTCAACCGTTGTGGCACTAACACTGGAAGAAGGTGATCGAGGTAAGAGATTCAGAATCGCGGGCGATCAGGAAATTTTCGTGTTTATAAACGGCAAACTCATTATTTCCGGTAAGTCCAATTATGAGTTGAAAGCCGATAGTCTTTTTGGAAAGTATTCGTTGCCGGTGTCGATGGCATTTGTCACCACCCGCGATGGTGAATTTGAATTGAAGTCCATAGCTGAAATTGAAGAAGGTCCCTATTTCTCTGAAAAGAGGCCGGACAATAAAAAAGTTGAGTTTTCGGTCATCGCTTTACTGGTATTGTTGATGTTGCTTTTGGTGCTTATGAGATCAAACCTCAGGATTTTTGGACAGTACTTTGATTTTCTCAGGGTATTTACGTGGTACCGAAAAGAGGATCCGCTGTCAGAGACACGCGTAACATCTACGTTTAACCTCACGGTTTATATTTTTTCTGTCCTATTTGTTTCCCTTACGGCAACTTTTGTCGCCCTGAGACCGGAAGAGGATTTTTCAAGCCTGGTGTTGCGATGGTTGCTCTGGTCTGGTGCAGGCGCTGGATTTTTACTGCTGCGTATGCTTCTAATCAGCCGACTCTCCGTTGTTTATGGACTGGAGGATTTAGCCGGGATTCAATTTTTTAATGCGATCCGGGCCGGATTGTTCCTGGCTATTTTTTCACTGTTCCTTTGGTTGATTTTCTTTATGCTGGGCTTTACCGGTGCCAATGCCGCCGATTCGATTCGTTGGGTTTGGTTCGGCATCCTGGCGTTATATTATCTCCTGTTGCTGATTCGTTGGTGGAGCTTTCCGCTCTCCCATGCATTACATTTATTTTCCTACCTTTGCATCTCAGAAATTATTCCTCTGATAGCCTTGGTTAGAATGCTTTAAGCGAGATACAATCCCGATCCGTGTTGATATGACAGTAGTTGCAAATGCCAGGATGCGGAAAGTCAAAAGTATCCTGGTCACACAGGAAGCCCCTTCAGATCCCGGTTCACCTTATTTTAAAATCGCTGAGAAATACGGCATCAAAATCGATTTCCGGCCTTTCATTGTTGTTGAACCATTGGATGCCAAGGAGTTCAGGAAACAAAAAGTTGATATACTTCAACACACCGCAATTATTCTGACCAGCCGGAACGCGGTAGATCATTTTTTTCACCTCTGTAAGGAATTAAAGTTGGAAATGCCACCGGACATGAAATATTTCTGCGTGTCCGAGCAAACTTCAAACTATCTCCAGAAATACATTGTCATTCGTAAACGAAAGATTTTCACCGGTCAGAAAAGTCTTTCCGATATGTTCGACCTGTTTAAGAAGCACAAGGGAGAGAAATATCTTTTTGCATGCTCCGACATCCGAAAGAATGATATACCCGATTACCTGCGCTCCAATGGTTACACATTCACAGAGGCAGTTATCCATCGAACCGTTCCAGCCAATCTTTCTGATTTGAAGAACGTGTTTTACGACATTCTTGCTTTCTTCAGTCCATCAGGCATTAACTCACTTTTCGTGAATTTCCCGGACTTTAAGCAAAACAACACCCGAATCGCTACGTTCGGTCCTGCCACCGCTCAGGCGGGCAGAGAGGCGGGTCTGATTCTTGACATTGAAGCACCTCTTCCTGAGGCGCCTTCTATGACGGGGGCCCTTGAAGTTTACATCAAGCGCGCCAACGGAGTTAAGTAGCCCCGGGAATACCTTATATTTAAGTTTTATTGCTTAGGATGAAAGGCCTGCGAATCTTACTATTAATACTCGTGCCTGCCGTTACGGTTTTGGCACAGCAGGATCCTCAGTTTACCCAATACATGTTCAATAACCTCTATTTCAATCCTGCCCATGCAGGAATTGAGGGGATAACGCGGGTAACTGCTTTGCACCGAACCCAATGGCTTGGTTATCAGCCTACTTTTGAGGACGGCGGCGCTCCCTCTACCCAACTGATGACTTTTAGTTCCCCATTGTATAAACTCAATAGTGGCATTGGTGCATATATATCCAACGATAGGTTAGGCCCATTAAATAATGTGGAAATTCAGGCTTCCTATGCATACCACCTCGCTTTGGGCGGAGGTAAACTCAGTGCAGGTATCCGGACGGGAATATATTCTCAGACCATCAACTTCGACCGTTACCGGGCTGTAAGCCCTGACGACCCACTCATTAATACCAAAGGCAAGGCATCACAAGGGAGACCCGATCTTGCCGTTGGCCTTAATTACAGAACTGAGAAATATTACCTTGGCTTTAGTTCCGTGCACCTGCTTCCATCGAGTTTTGACTTCGGATTGAACCAGAATTCAAGGTTAAAACCTCATTATTACCTCAGCGGAGGCTATTTCTATGAATTGAATTTTGACGTCAAATTCCAGCTTATGACCCTCATAAAGTCTGATTTTGCCAAAACCGCCTTCGATTTTGGAGGAATGGCCTACATCAAGGATACGATGTGGGCAGGTTTATCGTTCAGGGAATCTGAGGCAGCTATTTTGCTTTTGGGATATAGCCTTATGAAGGACAAATCGTTGAAAATTGGGTACGCATTGGATTATATCGTGAACGATCAGGCGGTTAAACAGGCCACTTCCCATGAAATAATGCTCACCTATGAGCTTCCGGTAGCCACGGCAATGAAAAAGAAGGTGGTCCGGACGCCCAGGTATAGACACTAAAAACCTCTGATGTATTGGGTAATTGGTACTTATTACCCAAATTGGAGGTCATTTTCAGATATTCTAACATTTTTTCTGACTGAAGTCAGGAGCTTACTTGAATTGAAACAGATATGAAGTTGTTGAGACAGCGCACTTTTTTCAGCACAATGCTTGTAGTAATTTTTTCAGCATTGTTGACTGGCTGTGGTCTTCTTGGAATCGGTGGTGGCGGCGGTGGTGCTGATTTCCCCGGTGAACTGGAAGGCGTTCCAGGAAGAGAAGGTTGGGTCATGACCATTCCGCACGGCATGGTTCCCATTAGAGCAGGTACCTTTCACATGGGACAGGCGGATGAAGATCCTGCCTCTACCCAGGTTAATTTTAATAAACAGGTAACCATCGGTGCGTTCTATATGGACGAAACCGAAATCACCAACAACGAATACAGGCAGTTCACCAATTTCTTCTTGGTTGAAAATGGAACCATCGAAGGTTTTCCTGCGGTGTCAGCCGATGATTTCCGTGCACAGTATTACCCCGACTCTTCAACATGGACCAAAGATTTCGCACACCATATGGGCGATCCCATTCAGGATTATTATTTCTGGCATCCCGCTTATGATGATTTTCCTGTAGTGGGTGTTGACTGGGAAGCAGCTGTGTTTTTTGCAAAGTGGAGAACTGCATATTGGAACGACTACCGCAAAACAATTGGTGAGCCTCCAATGCCAGCCTTCCGTCTCCCTTCCGAAGCGGAATGGGAATATGCCTCACGTGGCGGAAGAGATATGGCAAAGTATCCATGGGGTAACCCCTACACACGAAATTCCAAAGGTTGTATGTTGGCAAACTTTAAACCAGGCCGCGGTAACTTTTTCGACGATGGCTTTGCGTACACTTCTCCAGTAAGATCATTTTTCCCCAACGACTACGGCTTATTCGACACTTCCGGTAACGTCGCTGAATGGTGCCTCGATGATTTTAATCCTTCCGCAGTACCTACTGTTTGGGATCTTAATCCTCAGTACATCGATGAACGCACCAATCCTGAAAGCGGAAAATTCAGCGACAGAATTCCGCCAAGAAAAGTGGTTAGAGGCGGCTCCTGGAAAGATGTATCCTATTACCTGGAAACTGGTACCCGTGCTTATGAGTACAAAGATTCATCCAGGGCTTACATCGGCTTCCGTTGTGCCCTGACCCATTTGGGAAGATCTTCCGGAAACGAATTCACACGTCCTTAAATCCTAATTAACCGAGCTAAAACTTTAAACCTTACATAATTATGGCTAAGAAAAAAGGTGGTCTCGCTCAGTTGTTGTTTAAAAAGGTCATGCCAATGATCTACGGTATCGGTGCATCCGTGGTTATTGTCGGCGCTTTGTTCAAAATTCTTCACTGGCCTGGAGCAAACGAAATGCTCATGGTTGGTCTGCTTACCGAAGCTGGAATTTTCTTCGCCAGTGCATTTGAACCTAAAGAAGCCGAGATCGACTGGTCAAAAGTATACCCAGAACTTTCTGAGGACTACGAAGGTCCAGCAGCAACCCCTAGCCGTATCAGCAACCGCAGTGGCGCTGGTGACTCACCTTTGCTGAAGGTTGATGAAATGCTTAAAACCGCGAAGGTTGACCAAAATCTTCTCGACAACCTGGGTAAAGGTTTGCAAAACCTTGCAACCTCTGCATCGCAGATGAACAACCTGGCCAATGCGTCAGTAGCTACCAACGAGTATGCTAAGAATGTTCAAAGCGCTGCAGCCAGTCTGGTTGAAATGAATAAATCTTACGGCACAGCCATGAAGGCGGTTTCAGCGATGGCCGACGCTTCAAAAGATACTGGTGAGTACCACAAGCAGATGCAGGCGGTAACCAAAAACCTCCAGGCACTTAATTCAGTTTATGAAATGGAGTTGAAAGATGCCGATACCCATGTGAAGAACATGAACAAGTTCTATGAGTCCTTAACTGGTGCCATGTCCGGCCTGACCAAGGTTGGAGAGAACACCACTAAGTTCACCGGAGAGCTTACCAAGCTCACCGATAACCTGACTTCTTTGAACCAGGTTTACGGTAGCATGCTCTCAGCCATGAAAGGCTCAGGCAAATAATTTGATCATTGGTTTTTTCAACTGATACCATAAACCCATAAAACATGGCCGGCGGAAAAGAAACACCGAGGCAGAAGATGATCGGAATGATGTACCTGGTGCTTACAGCCCTTCTGGCGCTTAACGTAAGCAATGCGGTACTGGAAAAATTCGCGATTCTCGACACTACCCTAGGAGAGTTAAGAATGGATGAGGAGGGCGCAAACGTTAGTAAAAATCGTACCATTCAAGACTCTGGCAGCAAATCACCTCAGGTTATTGATGCCAAGAAAAGAGCTTTGGAAGTTCGCGACCTTACTCAAAAAACAATTGCAAGGCTCGATGATTTCAAAGTGAAACTCAGACAAGACCATGAAGGCAAAGAAATGGAATCTGAGGAGCTTATTCTCAACACCAACATAGCAGAGGAAAAAATGCTCAACGCCAACAATCCTCAGTTGGGTGAAGATTTTGAAAAACTTTTGGTGAATTATGTTGATAGCCTTAAGACTATAACAAGGATAAGCTCATTCAAAAAGCTTAACAAAAAAGCTGAGGACTACGATGAGTTCAGAAATAATGAGCACCATAAAGAAAAGGACTTCCTACACTTCACTTTTGAGGGAACACCAACCATGGCAGCCATTACGGTAATCAGTCAGCTTCAAACAGAGGTACTTGAATATGAGGCAACCGCTTTGGACTCCCTGGCAAAAATCGCTGATGCTGTTCAGTTAAAAGTGGACACCTACGTTCCAATGGTTATCCCTGAGGCCGCTACAGTAGCCGCGGGAGCGAAGTATAAAGCCAAAATGTTTGTTGCTGCTTCGGCATCAGGAATTATCCCAACCATGAAGCGCAACGGTCAGCAGTTGAGCGTTATCGACGATCCAGAGACCAAATTGAAAGTGGCATCTTTTGAATTTGTGGCTTCGGCATCCAACTATGGCCCCGGTGATGTATCGAAACAGTCCTACAATGCTGAGATTACGTTAAAGCTCGGAAAAGACACTACCATCAGGCGTTCGATTGAGTACTTCGTTGTAAAGCCCACCATCAAGGTTACCACCGGAAATGCACCTACGCTGTACATGAATTGTGGAAACTCTGTTAACATCGACGTGCCTTCACTTGGCACCAACTACAATCCTACATACGCTGCAAAAGGTGCAGTAGTTGTTGCAGGTCCAAAGGCATCACAGCCGGTAATCATTCCAAAGGAAAAAAAGGTATTCTTAACCGTTTCCAGTGGCGGTGCTACACTCGGTACTGAACCTTTTGATGTAAAGCCTATCCCGAAGCCAAGCTTCGTTGTGAAAAACGCGTTGGGTAAGGATGTTGATAGAAGAAACGGTGAAAAGAGTGGTAACCTTGCCAACCTCCGTGTTAATGCTGAGCCTGAGCCCAACTTTAAACAGGAAGTGCCAAAGGATGCCGTTTACCGGATCAAAGAAGTATTGGTTACACTAGCCCGCGGCACCTCTCCACAGGGCGGTGGCCCCAAAACTTTTACGAGTGAAAACATTGACATTAGCGCATGGAGAAGCGTGATGCGCCCCGGCGATATTATTTCAATTGATATCCGGAAGGTTACCCGCAGAACCTTTGAAGGTCAAGAGGAGCCGGTTAACATCCGTGATGAAATCATAAAATTTGTTGTACAATAATTTTTAGCCATGAGGATATTTTTTGCTGCCATTGTCGTGCTCGTCGCTTCTGCCGTAAGTTTCGGCCAGGGCATCGAGGCCCCGCAGTACAATCCCAACTCTGTTAACGCAATTCCCAGATACGAACAGCTGTATAAGATTCGTGTTTGGCGTGAGATAGACTTCAGTGAAAAGCAAAACGAGGGATTCTTTGCGAACAATGGTCAAATCACCAAACTCGCATTGGACGCCATTCGTTCAGGTGAAATCGGTGAAGTGTATCGATTCGACTCCTTGACCACCACCTATCCTAAAGATGAGTTCTACAATCTTTTGATCAGAAGCCAGGGTCAGGTATTTGATCCTTGGGATGTTAACAAAACTTATTACACCAATGATCAGGTTTCATTCGATGGGAAAAATTATGAGGCACAGGCAGACAATCTGAGTGGTAAAACCCCTGTGGAAAGTCCCGCCGACTGGTCTGTGTACACCGGTGGAAAAGCCATCGTTTATATCCCTGGTGATATTTCCAAGATGAGGATTATGGAAGACCTGATCTTCGATCGCAGAAGATCAAGACTTTACCACGATATTCAGGCGGTACAATTTTTTGTTCCAGGAAACAGCGGATTAACCTCTGATGGCTTTGACCGTCAGCTAGGTTGGATTAAGTATAAGGATTTGGAACGCGTATTCCGTAATCACCCCAGGGAAGCCATTTGGTTTAACCGCTACAACACAGCTGAGAATAGAAACTTTGCTGATGCCTTTTTGCTCCGATTGTTTAAGGGTGTGATTTATAAAGTTGAAAATCCGGACGACCTTGACTTACAGGCGATCTACTCAGAGAACGGCAGAAGTTATAAGGAGTCGGTTTGGGCGAGAGAGTGGGAAGAAATCCGATTGATGGAGAAAGAGCACAATCTTTGGGAATACTGATCACTGATCTTTTGAATGCAATGAATCAAAAGGGGGCGTAATTGCCCCTTTTTTAATTTCTGTAAGTCCTGTGAAAAGCATTTTGGCTTTTTTGGCGCCGATCATTTCCTTGACTGCTTCATAGCCGGCCAGCTCAATTTTCTTGAGGCTCTTGAAATGTTTTATCAGCTTTTCCATGGTTGATGCCCCAATTCCTGGAATTTCACTCAGTGCGGAATTGGTTTGTGTTTGACTTCTTTTTAATCGGTGAAATTTCAGACCGAAACGATGTGCCTCATCACGGATTTGTTGAATCAACCTTAACGTTGATGACCGCTTGCTGAGCATTAGCGGCAGCTGATCCTCTGGAAAGAATATTTCCTCCAAATTTTTTGCAATACCGATAATGGGAAGCTTTCCGTACAACCCAAGTTCACTCAATGCCTTACAGGCGCTCGAGAGTTGTCCCTTGCCCCCATCAACGATGATTAAATCTGGCATCGTTGCATTTTCCTTCTGCAATCGGTCATACCTTCTAGTTACAATTTCCTGCATGGAGGCAAAGTCATCGGGGCCCTCCACAGACTTAACGTTAAAATGCCGATAGGCTGATTTCTTTGGTTTTCCATTATAGAACTGAACCATTGATGCTACGGGATTGCTGCCCTGTAGATTTGAGTTATCAAAACATTCGATGACTTGGGGTAAGCTTTGGAGCCTGAGATCAGCCCTCATTTGCACCAATACCGGGTTTTCATTTTTTCTTATCTGCTGCGACTCTAGCCTTCGTTGTTGCAATGTTGCCGCATTGCGCAAGGATAAATCAATCAGTTTCTTTTTATCGCCTATTCGAGGGATGCTGAGTGTTGCGCCCGGCTCAAGAATAAATTCCACATTAGAAATAATTTCATGGTTGGAATGGACGGATTGTTTTTTTAGGTTTTGATAGGCTACTGCAATAATCTCTTCATCACTTTCATCCAACTGCTTTTCTACCTCAGCATTTTGTGAGAAAATCACTGAGCCCTCTTTTACCTGCATGAGGTTAATCCAGGCGTAATGCTCATCGCTGAAAATAGTAATGACATCCAGATCACTCAGGGCGTGGTTTACCACAGAGTTTTTGGACCTGAACCGCGAGAGCAGCTCAAGTTTTTTTCGAAAAACTTCTGCAGTTTCAAATTCCAACCTCGAGGAGGCCTCCGCCATCGATTCCTCGTAAAGACTCGTTACTTCAGATAGGTGACCTTTTAAAATTTTCCTTGCCTGCTTGATGTCTTCTAGGTAAACTTCCTCCGACTGCCTGTTTTCGCATGGACCTCTGCAATTGCCGAGATGAAATTCCAGACAAACTTTAAATTTTCCAGATTGGATATTGTTCTCACTAAGCAATAGACTGCACGTGCGAATGGCGTAAAGTCTTCTAACCAGGTCGAGCACGCTGTTCATGGCACCGACGCTCGCATAGGGTCCGAAATACTCACCCTGACCTTCAATAAATTTCCGAGTGGAGATTACCCTTGGAAACCGTTCATTAAGGATGCACAGATATGGAAATGTTTTATCGTCTTTAAGGAGAATATTGTATTTCGGCTGATATTCTTTGATGAAATTGTTTTCCAGCAATAAGGCTTCAAATTCTGATGGCGTTACAGTGAATTCAATGCGCCGGATTTCACTGACCAGCTTTTGGGTTTTCCTATTTTGTTGTGATTGATTCAGGAAATAGGAGGCAACTCTTTTTCTGAGGTCCTTTGCTTTTCCAACGTAGATCAGGGTTCCCGAATTATCCAGGAATCGGTAAATGCCCGGATCAGCTGGAAGTTTTTTAGCACTTTCTTTGGGAGCAAGCTCCATATCCATCATGGAATTTCCCAGGGCTTTTCTTCCTTCACACTCAGTGAGTCAGATAAATCTTTGGATTTACAATTGAGATTAAGGTCAACACCAGACGAGGGTCTTTTAAAAGAACCTCGCATAACGCCTGTGCGCTGATCAGCGTAGGCTTTGTTCATGAAATTCTCCCAGATCGGACGGGCTGTTTTTGAGCCTTGTCCGAATTGCCATGATGGAAAGTGAATGGCGCGCTCATCGCCACCTACCCATCCGCCGGCGACCAGGCTTTGGGTAATGCCAATGTACCAACCATCCGAGGCATTATCGGTGGTCCCAGTCTTTCCTCCAATCTCATTGTCCTTACGAACCTCTGCACCTAAGCCACCGGAAGTTCCGTGTCGTTCCTCAACGCCACCCCGCAGCATGTAGACCATTTTATAGGCGGTTTCTTCGTTTAAAGCCTGTCGACCTTCAGGAATAAAATTCTCAATCACGTTTCCATTTTTATCTTCTATTCGGATTAGGAAGTATGGCTTGGTATAAATCCCACCATTTACAAACGTGCTGTACGCTCCAACCATTTCATACAGGTTAACATCGCTGGTGCCCAGACAAAGTGATGGAACCGGATCGAGTGAACTTTCGATTCCGGTGCGGTGGGCAAATTCGACCACGTTATTCACGCCAACCCCTTGCAGCAGCTGCGCAGTAATTGAATTTACGGAACGGGCCATGGCTTGTCTGATGGTCATCTCCTCACCAGTTCCGTGTCCCCCTTCAGAATTCTCCGGCGACCAGACACTGCCGGGCACTTCAAAACTTGGCGATACATCTCTTAGGACTTCACAGGGTGAGTGCCCTGCTTCGATGGCCATTCCATAAACAAATGGTTTGAAGGTTGAGCCAGGCTGCCTTGAACTTTGCCGAACGTGATCGTATTTAAAAAACTTATGGTTAACACCACCCACCCAGGCTTTGATGTGTCCATTGGTTGGATCCATGGCCATAAAACCAACCTGCAAAAACCGCTTGTAATATTTTAGAGAATCCATAGAACTGAACAGAGTGTCTTTTTCGCCTGCGTAGGTGAAAATGGTCATCGGCTTTTTAAGGTTCAGCATGATTTTTACAGAATCACTTCCTTTTCCATACCGACCAACCAGATATCTATAGTAGTCGGTTCGTTTAATCCTTGAATCCAAAAATCCCTTTATTTCAGCTCTGGAATTGTCGTCGATCCAAGGGTTCCTTTTACCCCATGTTCTTTCAAAATCACCCTGAAGTTTTGTTGCATGTTGGTAAACTGCATCTTCCGCATAGCGTTGAAGTCTGCTGTCTATGGTGGTGTAGATTTTAAGTCCGGAGTTCCAGAGATCAATATTTCGGTCTTTACAGAATTTTTGAAGGAAGGCGCTCAACACGGTACGGAAGTAGGGCGCAAGTCCCTGATTCTGATTTTGAACGCGGAAGTTAAGGCCCAACGGAAGAGCAGAAAGTGAATCGAATTGTTCCCTGTCTTCTATTCCGTAGCCATTGCGGTACAATTTGTATAGGACTTCATTTCTTTTTTTGATGGCCCGATCGGGATGGTTTTTCGGATTGTACCATGATGGATTCTGCAGCATTCCCACCAATACAGCCGATTCCATGATGTTCAAGCTGTCCGGCTGCTTGTTGAAATAAGTTTCGGCAGCGACCTTAATACCATAACTGTTGCTGCTGAATTCCGTTGTGTTGAGGTACATCGCAATGATTTCATCTTTCGTGAAATTTCTTTCCAGTTCAACGGCAATGGTCCATTCTTTTACTTTTTCAATTAAGCGCTTAACGTAACGACCGAAAATTACAAGATGTCCATCGAGCGATTTGCCTGGGTTTCGGGTGTATAAGTTTTTTGCCAATTGTTGGGTGATGGTACTTCCGCCTCCTTGTGGATTTAAGGTCAGCAAACCAAAGAATACCCTGATGTAGGCAGGGAAGTCAATTCCCGAATGTTCCCTGAAACGGTGGTCTTCAGAAAGGATCAGGGTGTTGACCAGCTCAGGGGACAGTTCTTCATAGGCAACAGGACTTCGGTTGAACCTGAAATACCTGCCCAATGAAACACTGTCAGCTGAAATGATTTCTGAGGAAAGATCATTTTCGGGATTCTCAACGTCAGCCAGATCTGGCATTCCACCGTAGAGGCCAAAAAGATCGATTTGTACGGTGAATATGAACAACGGAAGGCCCAGCAAAATACAGAGGAAGCCAATCCAGACATACCGAATCCCTTTATCGACCCAGGATTTCTTCGTTTTGAGGATCGCCTTGATTTTACTTTGGATAGTTTCGATCATAGAAGGCCAGGTACTCGGCAAGCGCTTTTGTGCGATAAAAGGTGCCGAAGTTTTCCTGAGTGATCGCAAAAATATCGAATTTATAGTTGAGGAACTTCTCGTTAGAAAGGATCGTGCGACGAACTTCTGTCAGGTATTTCAGACCGGTAGGCAGGTCTGGGAATTCAAGTACGAAGGTGAGTGTATAGGTTTCATCCAGGGCCAGGTTGGTGGTAACCAGTTTGAGTTCCCTGAAACCTTTGTTGTTAAGTTTTTCCAGGGCCTCTGTTAAAGGCGTGCTGTGGTTTTCTTCCCGCCTGTGAACGATCACAACACGATGTGTGGAATCGGTTTCCCGAACAAACCGAATTCCTTTTGCTTTTTCCAGTTTAGCTTCAAATTCTTTGGATGATGTTAAAAGTGATTCAGCAAATTTACCGAGGTCACCTTCCGGATATTTTTTAATGAATTCACCGAGCTCAAGCTGGTATAGGGTTATGTCTTCGGACTTACCGGTCACCAGAATCTTGAGCAATTCAAGTTGCGGAACAAACTCAGTTTTACCGAGTGCAATGGCTTCATCGGCTTGTTTTACAGCAGCAGTAAGTCTGTTTTCCCGCAAGGCTTCGTAGGCATCTCGGTAAATGATACGCTGTCTTTCGGCAGTTAAGGTGTTCTCGGCGAGGTAATTCGGATTGATCAATAATTTGGCAAAGGTGGATTCAGGAAATGATTCGATCAGTTCTTTCTTGTAGTCATCAGCTTCCACCAGACTCAGATCCTTAGAAGCCAGGTATAATTTATAAAGCGTTTCAGGGCGGAAGTTGGTGGTTGGGAAACGACGCAATAAGGTCTGATAGGTATTGATGGCATTTTGTTTTTCCTGTAATCTGAAATAGTACAGGTCGCCCAATTTGAAATACGCTTCTTCGATTTTGGCAAAGGAGGCTTTTTTCTCTTCGGGAGATTTAGGTAGCTGACTGTACACTTCAGTGAATACGTCCTCTTTGCCGGGTTCAGTTGGCGTTTGAGTTTTACCCTTGGTTGCTATTATTTCAGTGCTGCTGGTTTCCGGTGTTTCTTCTCCTGTACTGGTTCTGACACTTCTTCTCCAGTTGTCTTCTAGTTTTAAGGTTCCCCATATTCTTTGAAATTCATTTTGTCCGACCGCTACAGCCGACATGTTTCCAAAATACCAATCGCCGGTCGTGTTGGTTTCAGTTTGATAAAATGTGCCACCTTGACGTGGATCTGTTCCGCCGGAGGCAACCTGCGTTTTCTTTTTTCCCTTTTGAGGTTCCAGTTTTTTAACTGAAGCAGTCTTAATCGAATCAAGCCTTTTTTTGAGGATGGCTGTGTCGAGGGTAGCCAATGCAAGCAGACTGTCTTGCAATTGAATGGTGCCTGTATATTCAACAAACTCTGCAAGAATGGATTGCCTCTTTTTTATTTCGGCAAGATTTTCTGTGTCTTCAGGTAAAGTAGTTACGGCACTGTCGTAATACGATTTAGCCAATGGGTACTTGCTTAACGAATCATAGTAGAGTTGGCCCAAACGAAGGTATCCGTTTCCTTTTATGCGCTGACTATTACCGGCACGCAGGCAAAGGCGGTAATTCTCCATAGCCTCTTTAATTCTGTTTTGCCTGAGCTCAAATTCACCGATTTCAAAATAGATCTTGTCTTTAAACTCTTTATTTTTTTCATCCTCGAGCATTCTCATCAGTTGTTTTCGGATGTTTTTTGAGTTGGTTTTATCGCTTACCTGTGTTACCTGTGCCAGGTTCAGTCTGGCATAAAATTCAATTTCATAGTCTGGTCTGGAGTCGAGGCTTTTTCTGTAATAATTAAAGGCTTCAAATGGGAATCCAAGTTTCTGGTAGACCTGTCCGACAATAAAATAAATGCGATCCTTGCGATCATTTTTGGTGAGGAGTGAATCGGCTTTGGTCAGACTTTGAACCATTTTGTCTAAATCATTCTGTGTTTGGTACAAGTGCGCCAGCTCCAGGTAAAGTTTTTTTCCATTTTCTTTTGAGAGTTTTTCTTTGGTCAGAAAATCAGATGTTTCTTCTGCTTTCGCGTATTCACCCATTTCTGTAAACGTTCTCATCAGATGAATAAGTGCCAGATGTCTGATATCCGGTTCATTGCTTTTGGTGTTGACGTATTTAAAAGTCTGAACTGCATTTTGAAAATCACCATTGTAAAGTCGTGCCAGTCCGACGAGTATGTAATTTTTATAGAGCCATTTACTGTTGGGATGACGCTGGATAGAAATGGATGCCATTTTGATGGCCTCTTCCGTATCCTTTTCATAGGAATTGGCAAGGGTGGTATCAATTTTGGGGTATAGGCGAAGCAGTTGGTTATGGTCGTCGTCAAGGCTTTTAAGGATGGCCTGTTCCACGATTCCTATATCTTCCAGGGCGTAGTAATAACTGTTGTAATGAGAGGCAGTATTGTGTAAAACAGTAGTTACTATGGAGTCCTTTTTTGGAGAGCATCCCACAAACAGGAGCAATGCCGTAAGGATCGGCATGGCAAAGTGCTTAAACAGGGCGCGCATTCAGGATACAAACGTAGAAATACCCCAACAATTTCCTTAAAAATCATTTTATTTCAGTTGAATTATCCGGTAATCCTGTCATGGCAGTTAAAAATTTCCTGATTCTTTTTTCGCTATTGAATTCCTTTAGGTTGTCGGCCCAGACAGAGGTCAGTGAAATTCCCATCAGCCGATACGGATTGCCGGTGATCAACGACATCAGGGTGTATAAGACGCAGGTGGCGAAAAATCCTGAAAACCGCTTGCTGGATGTTCGAGGCATGATCCCCGATGCACGGTTTATAATTACCTATGCCACCGACCAGAATTTTTTAAAAAGGAAGATCTATCCTTCTGCTGAGTTGTTTCTAAGAAAGCCTGCAGCGGAGGGACTCGTTAAAGCGGCAGAAATTTTGAGAAAACAGGGTTTGGGCCTGGTGTTGTATGATGGTTATCGTCCCTATGCTGTAACGGTTTTGTTTTATGAGGAAGTGGGCGATACAACTTTTGTTGCAGATCCGCGGAAGGGTTCAAAGCATAACAGAGGAATGGCCATCGATCTTTCGATGTATAACCTCAAAACGGGGAAGTTGTTGGAAATGCCTAGCGGATACGATGAAGCAAGTGAGCGTGCTTACCACGAATACGCCGGTGGCTCAGATCTGGCTAAACGAAATAGGCAAATTTTAAGGAGTGCAATGGAGGAAGCTGGCTTTTCTATTTTCAAATACGAATGGTGGCACTATGATTTTAAGGGTTGGGGGTCTTGTCCGACCTATGACCTTTGGCATGATGAAATCCGGAAAGCAGGATTTTGAATTTTAACTCTTTGGGTAAATGGCGGTGCTGACGTTGATCAATCTTTAGGTTGACGGATTTTATGTTTTCTCTTGGGATGCCGATCTAATTTGGTTCCTGAAATACAAATTTTATGGAAAGGGATGGAGCAACCATGATGGCATCGGTGGTAAAAATGCTTGAGCGATCTGGATCAGAGTTGGAAGCCTACCAGCACAAGATGAATGAGGACCGCCAAAAAATGGAAGAATATCTTGAGGAGCTTAAGTTGGAAATGGGACGAGCCTTATCCGAGCTTAGAAAAATTTCTTCTAATGAAAATGCAATAAATCCTTCAACTGCGGAGAAGCTTAAGGAGCGTTATGAGATTTTAAAGAAGGCATTGGGTGATACCGCTGAGAAATCTTCGGAAGAATGGCATGCCATTTTACTTGGCGTAAGAAAGCAGCTCACGGGAATCCTAAGCGATCTCTCAAAAGAGAGCACCTATACGCATCAAGCTGCTGCATTACAGGATCGGGTACATATGTTGAGAATGAAATTGGATATGTTTAAAATCCGATTTCGACTTGGCGCTATGGATATTCGGGATGCAGTACAGCAAAGGAGAGCGCAATTTGATAAGCGGATTTCGAAACTTAAGAAGCTAACCCAACAAAAAGGAAAGGATGTTGAAGCGCAGTATAGCCATTTCCGAAAAGAAATGGCCGAGGCATACAAGCATCTTAGTAAAGCATTTGCAACCAAATAAAACCCAAATGGAAATTTTGATTCGTTCACCTCATGAGGTGCTGCCTGCTCAGGCCGAAATAGATATTTATGAGCGTTTTGAAAAGCTTGAGCACCTTATGCCGGGGATATTATACTGCGATGTTCTGCTTTCAAAAGTTCATCGTGAGCCCCATGCCTATGGTGTTCATGTAAAGCTTTCAATTCGGGGTGAAGACCTTTATGCCCGTGAGGAGGGGGACACCTATCTGCACGCTGCGCGATTGGTGGTAAAGGATCTTGAAAATCAGATCAGGAAAAAGAAAGAGATGAAAGACTTTCATCCGGAGCATAATAAACCTGCTGTAGAGGAGTCGGAGGGAGAAGATTAGCCTACATCAAAAACCAAAATCGGATTCACACTTTTTTGAATGAATCCGTCTAAAAAATTTTCATTTTCTTCGAGCTCGTCATTGAAGGCCAGTGCATAAATGGTGCCGGGTTCATTTTTTTCGGGCTCTGGATCGGTATGCTCGCCTATTGATGAAATTACTTTTTCATGTTGAGTGTATTGTATTAGATCCGATAGACGAGCCTCAGGCGAATCGTTTAGGTTAATGGCTTCATTTGGATCGGTCCAAATATTGAAATGGATGCCGAGCAATTGGGACCACCATGCCGGTAAAACAATTTCAGCCCATGGATTGATCCGGTTTTTATGGAGATAGACCAATTGCTCGGGCTCATAGGCCCGGTGATAATCTGGAATGATGATCACCGGACATTGAATCAGCAACCGCTGGGGATGTTCGGAAAATATCTTTAAAAGCGCCGATGCCTGATTTGAGCTGACCACCACTGCTTCTGAAGCCGTGGCCAGGTTGCCAATAATTTTTTTGTCAGTGTCACCTGAGGCTTGGTGATAAGCATAGTGAGGGGTAATACCATATTTTTTAGAGAGCGCGTCCATGATTTTTAAAATGCTGGTGGTTTTCTCTTCAACGGATTTTGTGGCTTGGTCCTGCTTATCATTTGAGTCTTTTTGGGGATTTGATGGCCACTCGTACAATAAAATATTTCCCTGAATCTTAACTGCCGCCTTGGCAGCGAATTCCAATCGGTGGCTCGGATGTTCTGTGGTGTCGATAAGACATAAAATCTGCTTCATACGCCGTCTCAGGGGTTCACTTTTGATTTCCAATGAGTTTCCTCGCCTTTTCGGTTCGAAAGCATTGTTCTACCAACTTGAATATCTCTGTCTTCACAGACTTCATATCCACTGTCAGCGATTCAAGTTTGTCTCCATCTGACCTGAAATCGCTTTTTATTTTATATTCATCCTGAGCGAATGGATTTTCTATTAGCAAACCAAGTCTATCCCTGGTGCTGTTGTTGGAAAAGATAAGTGTCTTACAGGATTCCTCTGTTTTTTTTAAACTGGCGGAAACGACCTGAAGGGTGGCAAGACTCTCTTCCTCCATGAGCCACAAGGGATATCGATCCAGCAAATTTTTTAAAAAAGTAATTTCATCTGAATAGAACTGGAGCTCTGAAGTGCGTCGCTCCGTATCCCGAAAGAGATTTTGCCATACTGCTGCTGTTTCTTCGACAGCTAAGGTTTTATTGGTTGACATAGAAATGGTTTGATCAAATCTGATAAAACCATTCCCGAAAAGGCCTGACCGATTCTATGGTTGTCCATGACCTTTATCCCGTCGTTTACTAAGGTTTTGCTTTTTTAAAAGCCCTTCTTAACAGGAAGCTTTTCCGAAGGGCAATCAGATCCTCCCGAGCGGCTATTGCAGTTTCATCGATGTGGCCTAAAATCAACCGAACCTTATTTTGAAAGGCGGAGTCACTGCTCAGCAGATGAATGGTGTTGTTTGGATCGATGAGGTTAGCACTCAGTGAATGAAGATTGATGGAAATGCTTTCAGCATTGTTTAGCGTTCGATTGAGCGTGGACAGACTTTGCCTGGTTTGGCTCGCCAGCAGGGTATCTGAAATCAGCATAGCGAGGGTACCTTCTCCCTTTTTGATTCCCTCTAAAATTTCATGCGTTGTTGCTGTAGCCAGTTGAAGGCGTGTCGTTGTGGCTCGAATGTTTGAAAGTGAATGTCTGATATCTTCCGATATGGCAGTATCCTGGAGCAGACTCCAAAGTGATTTGCTTCTGTTTAATTTTTCAGTTACCGATTTCATTTCATAGGTGATTCGGGCAAGATTGATGTTGGTTGTATTCATCGTTCTTAGCATTTCATCGCTCTCGATAGGCCTGCGCGATGATAAAATATCGCCCTTGCTGATTGGTAAAGAGGGCTCTGTGCCTGCATTGATGTTCACCAGCTTGCTTCCCATTAATCCATCGGTTCCAACCGACGCGATGGCATTTTTCATGATAAACCTTCTCATTCTTTTCTCAATGATCATGACGACTTCTACGGTTGTATCGCTGATCATATCAATTCGCTTGACGGTGCCAACGTTGATTCCGGCTAATCTCACATTGTTTCCTTCCATCAGTCCGTTGACATTTCGAAATCTGGCACTGATTTCAAAGTTGGAACTGAAAATATTTCGACTGCTGCCAATCATATACAGCATCAATACTGTGAAGGCCAGTCCGGCGAAAACAAAAATTCCCAGACGTAGATTATTCAAAACGTTCTTTCCCATGGATGGGATGAAAAAATTCTCTTACCCTGATGTCTTTCGATTCAGATAATTCAGTGAGTGTTCCTTCTGCATAACATCGGCCGTCCAGCAATAAAACAACGCGGTTTGCAACCAGTGAAACGCAATTCAGATCATGCGATATAACCATCGAAGAAGTGTTGTATTGTTTCTGAACAGAAACCATCAGACGGCTGATTTCTCCACCTGTTATAGGATCCAATCCAGTGGTGGGCTCGTCATACAATATGATTTCTGGTTTAAGGATGAGCGTTCTGGCGAGCGCTATTCGTTTTCGCATACCACCCGATAGCTCTGAGGGCATCATTTCAGCAGTGTGCGCCAGGCCAACGGCACTCAGCGCCTCATGAACCATGGCATCGACTTCTGCTTTGGTTTTACTGAATCGATGTCGTCGCAATGGAAATTCAAGATTTTCCCTTACGGTCATGGAGTCGTAAAGCGCGTTGCTTTGAAAAAGGAAACCAACTTTAACCCTGAGCTGATCCAAGGCTGCCTGCTTTAATTCGGGCACTTCATAACCCAAAACATTGATCTGTCCACTATCGGGTGCCATCAGTCCGATGATGCATTTTATTAATACAGATTTACCTGAACCTGACTTGCCCAAAACTGCGAGGCTTTCGCCCTGACGTAACGAGACGCTGAAATCATTCAAGACAATGTTTTTACCAAATGATTTATGCAGATGTTGAATTCGGATGACTTCCGTGGCGTTCATGTAAGCCTTAAAATATCTGTGATCTGAACCGCGACCAGATCTATAATAAAGACCAGCAATGAGGCGACCACTACAGCCGAGTTGGCCGCTTCCCCTACACCTTCGGTGCCTTTTGAGGTTTGATAGCCTTTGAAGCACCCCACCAATCCTATGGCAAGACCAAAAAAAATGGATTTGATTAAGGTGGGAATAACATCGCCATACTCCAGTGAATCAAAAACTTCATTCCAATAGAAAGTCCAACTCACTGCTCCCTTGATGTTCACGCCGAGGTATCCACCGTAAAGGGAGATCGCGCAGCCCCATGAAGTCAGGATAGGCTGCATTAGCATGGTAGCCGTCATCCGCGTGACCACCAGATATTTGAAGGGGTTGGTTCCAGAAACCTCCATGGCGTCGATCTGCTCGGTGACCTTCATGGAACCGAGTTCGGCGCCGATGCCTGATCCTATTTTACCGGCACAGATAAGTGCAGTAACAACGGGGGCAATTTCCCGGACCAAGGAAATAGACACCATTGCTGGCAGCATGGACTCAGCACCGAATTCAACGAGGGTAGGCCGGGATTGAATGGTGAGCACCAGGCCCATGATAAAGGCAGTGATGCTGACCAGTGCGAGTGATCGGTATCCCACCGAAAAGCATTGATGAAGCAGTTCCTGAAATTCATAGCGTGGTTTTAACCAGGTTGAAAAAAAGCGAATAAGAAAACGCCAGAGTTCACCCACCTCTTTAAAAAAGTCCTTAAGGGGCTCGTTGGATTCCATGGAGCGTCTAAGATGCAGCGCTCAACCTCTTTAAGGCATGATCGTATTCATGCCCGCTGACAATTGAAGTCAGTCGTGACGATTAGAGGATATGTTTACTTAATTGATAGCCGCCCCAGGTGAGCAGAAGTCCGCTTAGAACACTGAAAAAAATATAGGCTGCTGCAACTGTCCATGATCCGTTTTGAATCAGTTTAATATTCTCCCACGCAAAGGCAGAAAATGTTGTAAAGCCCCCGCAGAATCCTACGGTGAGCAACACCCTGTATTCCCGCGGTAACCATCCGGCTTTTTCGGATAGCGCCATAATTATTCCAATTAAAAGGCAGCCGACGCTGTTGATGATAAATGTTCCGGTAGGAAATGGATTGTTGAATTGCCTGATTGCAGCAACACCAATGACGTAACGCAACATAGATCCTGCCATCCCTCCCAATCCGGCCAACAACAATTCTTTCATTGTTTAAAGATACCGAATGAACCTAAGGTGTGATGGGCTGGTTTATTTTTTTAAGGTTTGATTCTATCAGAGAGATCATAAAAAAACCGCTCTGAGCAATCAGAGCGGTTCTCTTTGTAGCGGGGGTAAGACTCGAACTTACGACCTTTGGGTTATGAGCCCAACGAGCTACCAACTGCTCCACCCCGCGGTATCCACCGGCATGAAACGAATATTTTTACACCGGGGCACAAAAGTAGACCGATTCGGCTAATAAACCAAAACGGCTCTGGCTATCTTTAAAGGACATTAATCATGACAGCAGATCTTCGCAGCGATACCGTAACCAGGCCTACCCCGGCTATGATGGAGGCCATGCATACAGCCCCGGTGGGCGATGATGTTTTTGGTGATGATCCAACCGTCAACCGATTAGAGAAATTGGCTGCTGAAATGTTTGGGATGGATGAAGCAGTTTTTTGTCCGTCGGGCACCATGACCAATCAGATTGGCATCAGTATTCTTACCGAGCCTTTTCAGGAAATTATTTGTTATAAAGGAGCGCACATTTACCGGTACGAAGGCGGGGGATTGGCCGGCAACAGTCAGCTTAGCGTGCGGCTGTTGGAAGGTAACCGCGGACGCATTTCGCCGGAGGAGATTAAATCAAACATCAACAACATTCGTGATCCGCATCAACCGATTACCTCATTGGTGGCATTGGAGAATACCATTGTTCGGGAAGCAGGGGCAGTGTATTCCTTACAGCAGATTAAGCAAGTTTCTGATTTCAGCAGAAACCTAGGATTAAAAATGCATCTAGATGGTGCGCGGCTTTTTAATGCACTTACCGTAACTGGCAACACGCCACTGGAAGTCGGAAGTTATTTTGACACGATTTCCATTTGTTTATCTAAAGGACTTGGAGCGCCGGTTGGGTCTTTGTTGCTTACCTCCGCTGCTTTGGTATCTAAAGCCCGCAGAAGAAGAAAGTCATTGGGTGGAGGTATGAGACAGGCCGGCTTTTTGGCTGCTGCAGGTATTTATGCATTGGAGAAGAATATTGGAAGGTTAAGGGAAGATCACCGTAGGGCATCAATACTGCATGAATTGATTCAACGAAAAAGTTGGGTAACCTCTGTCATGCCTGCAGAGACAAACATTGTCATATTTACTTTAGACGATAAAATATCAACTGAGGAATTTCTCTCAAAACTTGAGTACCATGGCGTAAGGGCAGTTGCCTTTGGTCCGCAGCAGGTAAGAATGGTGACCCATCTTGATTTTAAAGACGAGCATCTTGATCATACCGTTTCAGTATTGAATAAGATTACCTTCTAGCCTGAATTATTTACAACACAACCTTACCTTGCATTCATTCAACAGGAATATCCGGTGAATCTTTTTCAAAGTCTTCCGTTGGCAGAACGAATGAGGCCGAAGGGCCTGGACGATCTGATTGGTCAGGAGCATTTGACCGGGCCAGAAGGTGTAATCAGGCGTGCAGTGAAGGCAGGTGTGATTCCTTCTATGATCCTTTGGGGCCCACCGGGTGTTGGCAAAACCACCATTGCCAACATTATTGCTCATGAGGTAAAGAAACCTTTTTATAGCCTGAGCGCCATTCAGTCTGGTGTGAAAGATGTTCGTGAGGTTATTGAAAAGGCAAAGGGTTCGGGAAAGGCTATTTTATTCATTGATGAAATCCATCGTTTTAATAAAGGTCAGCAGGACGCGCTGTTGGGGGCCATTGAGAAAGGGATTATAGTGATGATCGGTGCAACCACCGAAAATCCATCTTTTGAAGTAAACCGAGCCTTGTTGTCGCGTTGCCAGGTGTACACCCTTAATCCGCTTACCGAGGATCATTTAAGGCAGCTGGTGGATCAGGCCATGGTGCGTGATGAGGTTTTGTGTAAAAAGAAAGTGTTGATCAAAGAGACCCATGCACTCTTCAATATTGCAGGTGGTGATGCCCGGAAGCTTTTGAATCTACTGGAGTTAATCACTGATACACCCGATGATTTGGTAGAGGTTACTGATGATATGGTGGTAAGGGTTGCACAACAGCGAACCACTGCCTATGACAAAAGCGGTGAACAGCATTATGACATCATTTCGGCGTTTATTAAATCGGTTAGAGGCAGTGATCCCAATGCAGCATTGTATTACCTGGCCAGGATGATTGAAGGTGGTGAAGATGTTCGGTTTATTGCGCGACGAATGATCATTCTTGCCTCTGAAGATATTGGAAACGCGAATCCTACCGCACTGGTGATGGCGTCCAATACTTTCCAGGCTGTTGATGTTATTGGTTATCCTGAGGCGAGGATAATTCTGGCTCAGTGCGCAGTTTATCTTGCTTGTTCACCGAAAAGCAATGCAAGCTATTTGGCAATTGATCAGGCCTTGAATGTGGTACGAGAGAAAGGTGACTTGCCCGTTCCGATGTCGATCCGCAATGCACCAACCGGTTTAATGAAAGACCTTGGTTACGGAAAGGGGTACCAATATGCACATGCGCATCCTGGTAATTTTGCTGAAATGGATTTCCTTCCGGAGGCATTGCGCGGTATGGTTTTTTATGAACCTGGAAATAATCCAAGGGAAGAGGAATTCAGACAACATCTTCGTCGATTGTGGAAAGACCGTTATAATTACTGATCTGGAAAAGTAACTGAAGCGCATGCAGCAGATGGTATTGGAGGAATCTTTATGGTTGGTGCCGTTGTGTTTGATTTCAGCTGGATTTTTTTCCTGGTTGCTCTATCACAAAAGTTTTTTTTGGGGTAAGGACGTCAGCAAGCCCCTCATGTTAATTCGCTTTCTGCTGCTTTTTATTGTTTCGTTTTTGCTGCTTGGACCTGTGGTTTCATTCTTTAATCGCAAAAAAATTAAGCCGCTGGTGGTTTTGCTTCAGGATAATTCATCATCGATTACCGCCTCTGACAGTGCTGTTGGTACTGGATTAATTAAGAAAGTGACTCAATTCAAAAGTGATTTGGAAAAAGCTGGATATGCTGTTGCGGTGAGGGGCCTTGATGGAGTGAGCGATCCCGTAGCTTTTAATGCTGGCAAGTCTGATCTGGCAGGATCCATTCGCATTGCTCAACAAGAATTTGCTACGGAGAACCTTTCTTCCATCGTGCTTTTTTCTGATGGTGTTTACAACTCTGGAATGTCACCGGTTAATGCTGCTTTCACCGTGCCGGTTCATACGGTTGGCCTGGGCGATACATTGGTCAAAAAGGACTTGCAGGTAAAATCGGTGATCAGCAACAGAATTGTTTATCAGGGTAACAAATTCCCGCTCAAAGCAGAAATACTGGCCCAAAATGTAGAGGCAGGAAATTGTATTGTAACCATTCAGCATAAAGGCAAAGTGGTGGTGCGCATGACCAAGCCATTAAAGTCAGGCAGAAATTTTATTACGACTGATTTTGAGCTCGAAGCCAATGACCCAGGCATCAGTCGTTATGATGTTACTGTTTCTGGAGTTGTAGGTGAACAAAATTTATTAAACAACCGAGCATCTGTTTTCATTGAAGTGGTAGAAGGGAAGAAAAATATTTTAACCATCGCCGCCTCGCCACATCCCGATATTGGAGCTTTACGCGATGTTGTCCTGAAAAATGAACGGTATGAATTCATTCTGCACATTCCCGGTGTTGTTGAGGCCTCACCGGAAGTTTTGAAAAAAGGTGGCGCGGATTTAGTTGTGTTACACCAGGCCCCCGATAATCAAAATAAAACCCGGTCATTGGTTGCGGCTGCAATTTCAAATAAAACGCCTATCCTTTTTATTACAGGACAGCAATCTGAATTTTCTGCTTTTCAACAGCTGTCCATTCCGGTTGTCTTTGAAAGCGGAAGGCAATGGGATGAAACATTTGGAGTACTGCAATCCGAATTTGAATTCTTTCGACCGGAGCAGGCATTGGTAGACATGCTTCCTAAACTTCCACCCCTGGTTTCTCCATTTGGCAAAATCACCGTTCCGGCTGAAACGAGTACGTTGTTGAGTCAACGGGTGGGATCGGTAGCGACCGGTAGACCTTTATTATTCTTTTTTGAACGAAATGATACCAGGTATGGATTTCTGGCTGGCGAGGGAATCTGGCGGTGGCGGATGCGGGAATTTGATCTCCACGAAAAGCACGAGGCTGTTGATGATTTAATATTTAAAACAATTCAATATTTGAGTACAACCGAAGATAAGCGGAAGTTCCGGGTGTTTCCCATAGAAAAGGAATTTGATGAGGCTGCTCCTGCGATGTTGGAAGCTCAGATTTATGATGACGTCTATCGCCCGGTATTTGGATTTCCTGTCAGCATTTCTATTCAGGATGAAAATGGCAAAACGCAGAATTTTTCTATTACACCTGAACCAGGTCAGAGCACCTTATCGGTTAGTTTACCAGAGGGTGTTTATAATTATACCGCTGTCCTAAAAAGAAAACAGTTAACCGAAAAAGATCAGGGCACCTTCACTGTGCAGAAA
The DNA here is from genome assembly GCA_016866235.1 of Bacteroidota bacterium. Lineage (GTDB taxonomy): Bacteria > Bacteroidota > Bacteroidia > Cytophagales > Cyclobacteriaceae > ELB16-189. The sequence goes on along the minus strand of VGMW01000004.1, from coordinate 68,676 downwards.
AAAAATCTGGAGTTACAGGATTTAACTGCAGACTTCACTTTGATGCGCTCGGTTGCAACGCAATCTGGCGGGATTTTCTCGAGATTGGATGAATCTGAGAGTCAGATTTTGAAGCCGCTTACTGCTGAAGTGCCTCCAGCGCTACTGGATGCTGACCAGTCTTTTCAGCCTTTGATCGAGCTAAAGTATTTGTTGCTTGCCCTTATTCTTTTGGCGTCGATCGAGTGGTTCACGCGGAAATATCTTGGTGCCTACTGAATCTTTTTGGTGAGCCGGCAAACTTTGGCGCCGTTTCGCTCAAAGTACTCGATGGAATCCATAATGGATTTAACCAGCCTGATCCCCAATCCACCTTTTCTCTTTTCATTGACCAGGTTGTTTAGTTCCGGCTCCCTGAATGCATTGATGTCAAAAGCATTTCCGTCGTCTGTGATTTCGACCACCAAACAATTTGGGTTGGTGGTATCCAGCATAAGTTCAATGGTGTGATCGGGATTACACTGGTGGGCATGAATCATCAGATTGGAACACATTTCATCCAGAGCCAGTACCACATCTTCTGAGGTAATGTTGTTGGTCACCTGTTCCGAAATTGATTCACGGATAAAATCCCTGACCCCTTTCAGGTTCGAAAGACTGCACGCTATGGTGTGTCTACGCTTCATTCAGGATTTTTTCAGCCTCTGTGCGATTTTCGGCAACGGTAAGAAGATCTGACAGCCCCAGGAGGCTGAACGTATGCGCAACCCTTGGGTTCAATCCAAAGATGATCATTCTTGATTGGCGATTTTTAAACTCCTCGACGTAGGACATAAATACTCCAAGACCAGCCGATGAAATGTAGTTTAGTGCTGTACAATCTATGAGCAGATCATTTTTGCTTTCAGTCAAACAACGTGCAATTGCCTGATCCAGATCAATGGAGGAAGAGGCGTCGATTTCTCCTGAAATGGTCAACACCTGAAGGTTGTTTTCCTGGTTGTGGTGAATGTCTGGCATAAGTAATTTTTCAGGGGGTGGATAATACGTTGGTTGTGGTTGTAGGGTTGTCCTTGAACCGGATGATCAGCATGGTATAATCATCGAGTAGTCCTTTTTGTTCTGTGAATGCGTATAATTTGTCCAGGATGAAGGCACGGATACCTGCCCCGTCCAATGAGGCAGCTTGTCGAAGTGCCTCGCTAAGTCTTTCGTATCCGAACTCTTCTCCTTTTGGACTTCTGGCTTCGGTAATGCCATCGGTGTACAACAGCATGATGTCGCCCGGTTTAAATCCAAGCTCCTTACCCTCTACCATACCATCGTAGGTTGAATTTCTCACCATTCCCAGGGCTGCGCCCCGGTCGGTAAGAAATTTTGCACTGCCGGATTGCTTTTGGTACACCAGGACCGGGCAATGTCCTGCTCTTGCGTAAACAATCTTTTTGGCCTTGCTATCAATTCGGATGTAAACGGCTGAAATAAATGACCCCTTTTCAAGGCAGTGTACCAGCGCGCGGTTTGCTTCCTGTAGAAAGTGAACAGGATTACCTAGGCTACGTGCCAGGCTGTGAAAGATTCCTTTCATCTGTGACATATGAAAGGCTGCGGTGGTCCCTTTTCCTGAAACGTCGGCAATGATTGCTGCAATTTCGTGTTCGTTGATTCGGAGCGAATCGTAATAGTCACCACCCACCTCATCTGCTGAAGCCGAGAAGGCGACTACTTCAAATTGGGCATCCTGCTCCAGAACCGCGGGCAATAGACTTTGTTGTACGGATCGGGCGATTTTAAGCTCCTCCTTATAGCGTTCGCCCTGAACCACCTCCTCCATAAGTCTGAAATTTTCAACGGAAATTCCGGCCTGGTTGGCAAAGGTGGTGGCCAACTGAATCATTTCGACCGTAAATCCATCTGGCAATTCCTTCAAAAGACATAAAGAGCAGAGTAATTCACCTTTTACCCTTACTGGTACTATTAGCATCGATCGAAACGAAAGCGCTGACTTTCCAATTTTCCGACTTATTGCAACCTTCTGAAAGGTTCCGCTTTCTGTTACCAGTGAAATATTTTTTTCATTCAGTCCGGCCCGAATCTGTTCCAGCTCAGTAGCCTCGATTTGCAAGAAAACTTCTGATTCCCGCTTATCCTTAAACTCAATCCAACCTGCATCGGCAGAAACACTTTTCAGTGAGCTCTCCAGAAGAATCCGGTAAACACTTTTCTCACTTTTTTCAGTTTGAATGGACTGACTTATTCGTTGAAACTGCAAGGTTTCCTCAAGTTTCTGCTCGAAGGCCGATGAAGTGGGAAGATTGAACAGGATTACCAGAAAAGAAAGTATTCCGTAAACCGTTACAAACAGGAACAACGCAAGATTAAAAACGTGTACATCGAATCTTAGAAACGCTACTGAAACCGCTGAAACAATTCCTGAAAAGGTGGTAACAGTAAAAGCAAAGTAGGCCAGGTAAAATGTGACCAACAGAATTAGCAGCAACGCGGTGAGTTTCTGTCTGAAATTCAGGTAAGCCACCCATTTCATGCTTACACTTAATGCAACGATCATCATTAATGCCAGTACACTCAGTGGGATCAGAATCCAGTTGTCCAGTCCAAAGCCGAGACTGTCATGTACCAATACTGCCAGCAGGGTCAGTTCAAAAAATGCCCACAGCTGTACCACCCACTTGGTGCGCTGATACGTGATCAGTCTTTTCCAAACCACCAGTGCTGTCATCAAAAAACCGAGCAACAATGAAAAGTTGACCTGATAAATCAGGTAGTTGAAAAGTATGTTGGAGGAAATTGCAGAGGTACCGGTAAAAAATATGATCAGACGGGTTGCCAGTGAAAAGAGCGTGGCGATCAGGCCGACGGCAAAAACTTTCCACAACAACTCAGAAAAATCAAGCGACTCATCTTTTTCAATTCTCAGTCGGTAAAAAATAAACAGACTTAGAATAAACAGATCAAGTAAAAAATTCGGGAGCCTGGCAGGGACATCAGGTCTCACCTGTCGCAGGTCGCTGAACAGCACAGTGAAATCCGCAAAGACCATGGTCAGCCAGATCAGGACGGAAAACACGACAATGAGCCTTATGATCGCCTTTTTCTTCAGGCGTTTGTGATTAAGTGGACGGCAAATTTAGCCAAAAGCCAATAAGCGGCTGAAAAGGAGGTTGGCCCTACTTTCTGCTGTAGTTCGGTGCTTCTTTGGTGATGGTTACATCGTGTGGATGGCTCTCGTGTGCGCCCGCAGAAGTGATCTCAACGAATCTCGCTTTTTTCAGCGCTTCAATATTTTTAGCACCGCAATATCCCATGCCGGCACGCAAGCCACCGACCATCTGATACAATATTTCGGCTACACTTCCTTTAAATGGTACTCTGCCGGAAATTCCCTCAGGCACCAGTTTCTTGATGTCCTCTTCAGCATCCTGGAAATAGCGGTCTTTCGATCCATCTTCCATGGCCTCCAATGAACCCATGCCACGGTATGATTTAAATTTTCTGCCTTCGTACAGAATCACCTCTCCTGGCGCCTCCTCTGTTCCGGCTAGTAACGATCCCACCATTACGCAATCTGCTCCTGCAGCGATTGCCTTGACGATGTCTCCAGAAAATCTGATTCCACCGTCTGCGATCACTCTTGTTCCGGATGACTTAAGGGCCTTGGCGGCTTCGTATACGGCGGAGAGTTGCGGAAGACCAACGCCTGCAACAACCCGGGTTGTACAAATGCTACCGGGACCAACGCCAACCTTAACTGCATTTGCGCCAGCTTTGGCCAACGCTTTAGCCGCTTCACCTGTCGCAATATTTCCTACGACCAGCTCAAGGTCAGGGAATTTTTTTCGGACACGCTTGGCAGCGTCGATCACACCTTTAGAGTGACCGTGAGCCGTGTCGATACTAATAATATCTACACCTGCAGATCTGAGTGATTCAATCCGTTCCAGGATGTCAGGGGTTACACCTACCGCTGCGCCTGCCCTCAGCCTTCCGAATTCATCGTGACAGGCAATCGGTTTGTTCTTCTTTTTTTGAATGTCTTTGTAGGTGATCAGGCCGGTGAGTTTGCCCTTCTTATTGACGATGGGTAGTTTTTCAATTTTATATTTCTGAAGAAGGACTTCAGCTTTTTCCAGTGTGATTCCTTCGGGAGCGGTGATAATGTTTTCGCGGGTCATGATGTCTTCTACCGGCGTTGACATATTTTTTTGAAACCGCAGATCCCTGTTCGTAATGATGCCCAATAATTTTCCCTGACCATCGATTACAGGAATTCCACCAATTTTGAATTCCCGCATAATTTTTTCAGCATCCCGAACGGTAGCACCAATTTTCAGCGTCACCGGATCAAGGATAAGTCCACTTTGAGAGCGTTTAACTTTTCTGACCTGTTCGGTTTGTTGTTGAATGGTCATGTTCTTATGGATAAATCCTAGGCCGCCTTCCAATGCCATAGCGATGGCCAGCTGGGCTTCTGTCACCGTATCCATAGCGGCAGAAACAATGGGAATATTGAGTTTGATCCCCGGAGTTAAAGAGCCTGTGATGTCTGTTTCCCGAGGTAAAACCTCAGAGTAGGCCGGTACGAGAAGAACATCATCGTACGTGAGTGCCTTGAAGAGAAATTTTGAAGAGTCTAACGCCATAGCAAATAATGTTTACGAACTATTATTTGCCGGGCAAAGCTATACGAAATGCCCGATAACCCAACTATGGTTGCTGATTAATCCTGTTTGGTGGTATGGCGGTATTGTAACTTATGGAGTTGAGCGTAAAAGCCATTCAATTGCAATAATTCTGAATGGGTGCCCATTTCCTTGATTTCTCCCTTATCAAGCACCATTATTTGATCGGCTTTCTGAATGGTGCTGAGCCGGTGAGCAATGACGATGGAGGATCGGTTTGCCATCATTTTTCCTATGGCCTGCTGGATCATTTCTTCTGTTTCCTGATCCACCGACGAGGTGGCTTCATCCAGAATGAGAACGGAAGGATCGTATACCATCGCACGAATGAAGGAGAGCAATTGCCGCTGACCAACCGATAATGTAGCGCCGCGCTCCATGACATTGTAATCCAGTCCGCCGGGAAGTCGTTCGATAAATTTTTTTGCACCCACCAGTTCAGCTGCGCGAAGGATCATGTCGTCTGTGACGGCTGGATCATTTAAGGCGATGTTGTTTCTAATGGTATCGCTAAAAAGAAAAACATCCTGCAATACCATTCCAATATTTCTTCTGAGCGCGGCTACTTTAAATTCCCTGATGCTCTTTCCATCAACCTCAATCTCACCCTGCACCACGTCATAGAATCGATTGATCAAATTCACGATGGAGGATTTGCCTGATCCGGTAGCGCCAACCAATGCAAAAGTTTGTCCAGGCTTTAAATGAAAGCTGATGTTTTTGAGTACGAAGTCCTCATCCTTATAGGCAAACCAAACGTGCTTAAACCTGATGTCTCCTGATATTTTACCCGGATCAGAGTTGCCATCCTCCGAAACGTCTTCCTGGTTGTCCAACAGGTTAATGATTCTTGACGTGCTCACGATCCCCATTTGAAGGGTATTGTACCGGTCTGCAATCATACGGATGGGTCGGAAAAACATCTGGATGTACATGATGAACGCCGTAAGGGTTCCCACGGTAACGCCAGTGACTTCCGGATTCAGGGCACTTTGTGCGCCATACCACATTAACAATCCAATGCCCATGGCACTGATTATTTCTGCAACCGGGTAATAGACGGAGTAGTACAAAACACTTTTCAAATTTGAATGAAGGTGTTCTTTGTTGAGCTGTTTAAATTTTTCATACTCCCGCTTTTCAGAGGCAAACAATTGCACGATGATCATGCCGGTGATGTGCTCTTGTACAAATGTGTTCAGATTGGCTACTGCATTTCTGACGTCATTGAAAGCTACTTTGATCCGTTCCTTGAAAATGTACGTAGCCAAAAGCATGAAGGGAACCGTCGAGAGGCTGACCAGCGCCAGACGCCAATCCGTCCAGAACATGAAACCCAGAATAAAAATTATTTGAAGCAGGTCACCGGCCATGGCGGCAAGGCCTTCGCTGAACACATCTGCCAGGCTCTCTACATCCGAAATGGTTCTGGTCACCAGCCTTCCTATAGGCGTGTTATCAAAAAACTTAAGCCTGAGGTTAACCAGGTGGTTGTAAAGCCTTACCCGAATGTCACGAATCACAAACTGACCAACCCTGCCTGAAAGATAAGTGTGGCTGTATTGTGCAATGGACTGAAAGACCAGCAGTACGAGCAACCACAACATTACCGTAGTCATCCCGCTGAAATCACCTGCGGCTACATGGTTGTCAAGGGTGTATTGAATCAGCAATGGACGCAATGGTCCTAGGATCCCTAATAAAACGGTAAGAAAAATAATGCTGAAGAACCGGCTTTTGTATGGAGCAACAAATCCCAGAATGCGTCGAAGCACCCTGAGGTCTATAATGTTTCCGCTACTTACTTTTTCCTTTTCCAATTCAAAACGGATCCGCAATTAACGGAAACCGAGAACACATTTTTCAATGATCGAGCAACTTTGATCCATTTCTTCTGTTGTGATCACCAGTGGTGGCGCCAGTCGGATGATGTTTCCGTGCGTTGGCTTAGCCAGCAACCCATGGTTCATCAGTTCAATGCAAAGGTTCCAGGCCGTTTCGCTTTCCGGTGAATCGTTGATGACGATGGCGTTTAGCAGGCCCTTACCTCTGACTTCTGTAACGAGATCGGTTTGCTTTGCAAGTGCACGCATACGAGAACGAAAGAACGCTCCTTGCACATCAGCATTGTTTATCAGGCCTTCCTCTGTGATCACGCGAAGGGCTTCTACAGTTACTACGGCTGCCAGTGGATTGCCACCAAAAGTTGATCCGTGTTCACCAGGTTTTATGACCAGCATGATTTCATCGTCGGCAAGCACACAACTTACCGGCATGGTGCCGCCAGAGAGCGCTTTACCCATAATCAGTAGGTCTGCACGTACGTCTTCATGATCTGAAGCCAACATTTTTCCAGTTCTGCCGATTCCAGTTTGGATTTCATCCATCATCAGCAGCACATTGTTGTTGCGGCAAATCCGTTCAGCCTCTTTTAAATATCCTTCCGAGGGCACATAGACACCGGCCTCGCCCTGAATGGGTTCAATCCAAAGTCCGCAGACCCTTGGATCGTTAAGAGATTCTTCGAGTTGGGCTACATTGTCGTAGTCAACAATTTTAAACCCTGGCATTAAAGGACCGAACCCCGAGGTTGAAGATGGATCGGTTGAAGCGGAGATAATGGTGGTTGTTCGTCCATGAAAATTTTTCTTCACTGCGACAATTATCGCTTCGTCTGTTGGAATTCCTTTTTTGGTGTATCCCCATTTCCGGGCCAGCTTGATCGCGGTTTCATTGGCTTCAGCTCCGCTGTTCATGAACAACGCTTTATCATAGCCGAACAATTCACACACAAATTTTTCCGCCAGGCCGAGTTTGTCGTTGTAAAAGGCCCTGCTGCATAAGGTGAGTTCTCTGGCCTGTTTGGTCAGGGCATCGATGATCCGTGGGTGGCAATGACCTTGGTTTACGGCACTGTAGGCTGAAAGAAAATCAAAGTACTTTTTTCCTTCGGTGTCCCAAACGATTACGCCCTGACCCTTGGAAAGGACCACCGGGATTGGGTGATAATTATGGGCCCCGTACTGATTTTCCAGAGCAATAGCGCTGTTAATTAAGGTGGTTGAAGTTTCCACGGATTCGAATCTTTTGGACTTAAAGATACAATCCGGCGGTCAGAGGATTTTCTGGTTCTTCGTTATGCCTTCCTGAGGCGTACTGGTTTGCCTATTTTTGCAGGAAATCCAACAAAATGAATCAACCCAAGAAATTTTTAGTCTTGATGCTGTTATCCACCCTTTTGGTATTTGCATCATGTGCTGTAAACAAGGTGGTCACAGGCCCGGCAGGGCAGTGGGAAGTAAAAATTACAGGAACACCTTATGGTGACATGTCGGCTGTTATGAACATATCGGCCCCCGCGCCTCAATGGAAGGCCAATTTTACTGTACAGGGAGAAACCATAAACATGGATCAGTTCAATTATGATCCTAAAACCGGAAAGACCACCGGCAGCTTCATTTATATGGGCAATTCTGTTAGCCTGGATGCATTGGTAAAGGAATCACAATTGGAAGGCAGTTTGTCTGCTTCGGGCGCTGAATTTCCGATCAAGGGAACAAAAAAACCTTAAGGTCTCCAAACAGAACAATTGTTATGAAGGTAACAGCCAACAGTAAACTCAAGAACCTGATAGTTGTCGGAGATCGTGTGCTCATCCGGCCGGCGAGGGAGACAGACAAAACCGATAGCGGACTTTATTTACCACCTGGTGTTCAGGAAAAGGAAAAAATCCAAAGAGGATATGTGATTAAGGTTGGTCCGGGTTACCCGCTTCCCATGCCCGCAGAGGAGGATGACTTGTGGAAAGGTCGGGAGGAGCAGGTAAAATACTTACCCCTTCAGGCACAAGAAGGAGATCTGGCTATTTTTCTCCAGAAGGGAGCCATTGAAGTCCTCTATGAAAAGGAGAAATATTTTATTGTTTCCCAGGCTTCGATTTTGATGCTGGAAAGGGAAGAGGATCTCAGATGAAAACATCGGGACTTTCTTTTGGTGCATTGCGTTTCGGAAAGCGATACTTTCTAATCAATTATGGCGAGCGGCATGAGTTTGAGGTGGAGCAGGTATTGGGTAATGACGATTTTAAGGTGAAGGATATCCATACACTCGAGCGCTACAGGCTTAAGGACTTATGTCAGTATGGAAAGGGCAATGATTTTGAATTGCGGGAATTGGATGCATAACTTAAGGGCATGATCATAATTGCAGACAGCGGGGGTTCAAAAATTGATTGGCGTTTGATGGCCAAATCCGGATCTCTGCAACCGGCCCACAGCGCTGGATTTAATCCCTATTATCAGCCCATTGAGGACCTGGAGAAATCAATTGCTTCTGCCGTTGTTCCTCTTGCTAAGGAGGAGGTAAAAAAAATATTTTTCTACGGCGCTGGGGTATCCAGCGAAAAGAATCAGGAGGTAATTCGAAACACGTTTGCCAAATTTTTTCCTTCTGCCGTAACTTTTGTTGGATGGGATCTTCTTGCGGCTGGTCGTGCTCTTTGTGGAAAGGAGCCCGGCATTGCTTGCATCATGGGAACCGGCTCCAACTCCTGTTTGTACGACGGCAATGATATCGCAGGAAATGTGGCCAACCTGGGCTGGATTTTGGCTGATGAAGGATCGGGAGCCAACATCGGCCGTAAATTTTTAGTGGAATATCTAAGGGAAAAACAACCTGCCGCGGTTGCCTCCAAATTCAGGGAACGGTATCCACTTACCCGCGAGCAATTTCTTGAGAAAGTTTACCAGGGAGAGCGGCCAAGTGCTTTTTTAGCCAGCTTCACTCGTTTCATACACGATAATTTAAATGAGGAGTATTGCATGCAGCTCATGGTACGTTGCTTCAATGAGTTTTATGAAGAAGTAGTCATGCGGTATGAAAATTATGATCGTTACAAAGCTCATTTCGTGGGCTCAATTGCTTTTCACTTCAGTGATATTCTTCGTCGTGCTGGTGCCGACAAAGGCATTACGGTAGGCAACATTATGGAAGGTCCGATCGATGGACTTACGCGTTATCACGAGTCTGATCTGGCATGAGCAGAAAAAAAATCATTACGACTGAGTCTGACTCCCATTACCGCTCCCTTGAGCGCATGTCGGTGAGCGATTTATTGAAGAACATTAACCGGGAGGATAAAAAAGTGCCCACTGCAGTAGGAAAGGCAATTCCTAAAATTTCCAAACTGGTGAATGAGATTGTTGTCAGAATGGCGAAAGGGGGCAGGCTTTTTTACATCGGGTCGGGTACCAGTGGAAGGTTGGGTGTGGTAGATGCTTCTGAAATTCCACCCACCTTTGGACTTTCACATGGAAAGGTAATTGGTATTATTTCCGGAGGAGATAAGGCCATTCGAAAGGCTGTGGAAAATGCTGAGGACGATCCTCGACAGGCATGGAAGGACCTAAAGAAATTCCGTATTTCTAAAAGCGATGTTCTGATTGGTATTGCTGCCTCCGGACGCACACCTTATGTTATTGGTGGGGTGCAACAGGCCCGGCAAAACGGAATTTTAACGGCGTGCATCACCTGTAACAAAGGAAGTGAATTGGCTGCTGCTTCCGAGCACCCCATTGAGGTGGTGGTAGGCCCTGAATTTATCACCGGGTCCACCCGTATGAAGGCGGGCACTGCTCAAAAGCTGGTGCTCAATATGATCTCTACATCGGTGATGATTCGGTTGGGCCACGTACGTGGAAATAAAATGGTGGACATGAAACTGACCAACCATAAACTGGTGGGTCGTGGAAGTCGTTATGTTGCTCAGGAGTTGGGAATTGATCTTAAAAACGCCCGTTTATTGCTTTTAAAATACGGCTCGGTGCGCAAAGCCATTGAAGCAGCAAAATCAAAAGCCTGAAGTTTTTATTTTTGCGCCCTATCAAAACATTTATGCTGAAACGGGTGTTGCTATTAACGGGGATCGTGTCCTTTGCAGTCATCTCGATCATTTCATGCAATCCCGGAAGACTGGATCCGCTGGATGATGTGGATCTTCAATGGAAGGCCGATACCACTGCGATAGGAGTCTACATTCGGAAAAATAAACTGAAGGCCATCACCGATCCGAACGGCATCAGTGTTGTGATCAAAAAAATTGGAACCGGACTGCCTCCGATAAAAACATCTCAGGTGGAGGTTGCCTATACAGGTAAATTATTATCGGGAGAGGTTTTCGACAGCAACAATATTAATGGAGACTTAAAGGATTTTGTTCAGGGGTTTTCAGCTGCATTACAATTGCTACCTGAAGGCACCAGCGCGATTGTTTTTATTCCCTCGGTGCTGGCTTATGGTCGAAATGGAAACGCAGTTATCCCGCCCAACTCACCAATTCTTTTTGACCTGGTGCTGAACAAGGTGGTAAAAGATTCAGAGTACCTCACCCAGTTGTACAGGGATACTACGGCCATCTATGAGTATTTAAAATTGAAAAGCATTGCAGGCACAATCAAGCATCCAAGCGGTTTGAGGTATGAAATTGTGCAGCCCGGATCCGGAACAAGTCCTGGCTGGTACGATAAGGTGCGCATTGCCTATTCGGCAAGTCTGATAACGACTGGTGAGGTGGTTACCACCGGTACGAGTGAGCCTAGTGAAATTTTTTATAGCTGGGTGGTGAATTATCTGCCGGCATTTCAGGTGGCGCTACAGCGGATGGCGCCCGGATCTAAGGCGATCTTATATGTTCCTTCCGGCCTTGCGTTCGGAACTGTTTCGGTGACGACGGGCAAAGGGGTGATACCGCCGAATTCTAATCTTGTGTACGAGCTGGAACTTCTGGAGGTACTTCGGTAAATCATTATGATCAACCCCGGCTCGCAGGCTTAACCTGCGATCGGGGCTAATGGAACCAAAGCAGATTAATATCTGCCTTTCTTCGCCTGCTTTTCAGCACGCTTTTCTTTAAGCGTTTTGGCTGCCTTTTTTTTGGTTTCCTTTTTTGCGTCTTGTGCTTTTGACATGGTTGTGAAATTTAGGTTTTACAATTTAGTTACAGATTCTTTACGAAGCGAATCGCTGACCGATATCACTTTGTTCCAAACGCGGAACAGGTTTCCAGAGCAAATTTTTTCAATGTCTTCCTCCGAATATCCCCTTTTCAGAAGTGAGGCAATGAGGGTGGGGTACGTGGTAACATCCTCCAGTCCTCTGGGAAGGTTACCCCCGACACCATCATAATCGGAGCCGATGCCAATGTGGTTGATCCCCGCAATTTTTCTGATGTGATCGATGTGGTTGGCCACTGTCTCAACCGTTACGCTTCCTGGATTTTCTTGTCTGAATTTTTTGATGAAAGCATCACCTTCTGGTGTATTTTCTTCTAGCCCTTTTTCTTTTAACCGTCGATCCAGTTCAGCTGAAAGGACAGATGCGGTGGAGTCAAGAAAATTCGGATAATAATTTATCATGATTACACCGCCTTGTTCGCCGATGGTTTTTATCATGTCATCGGATAGGTCCCTTTTGGCCTTGGGTGCAAAATGCCGGCAAGAGGAGTGTGAAGCGATGGCAGGGGCTTTACTGAGTTTCATTACCTGGTAAAAAGTACTGTCATCGACATGCGAGATATCAACCATCATCCCCAGCCGGTTCATTTCAGCCACCACATCTCTTCCGAAGGGGCTAAGTCCATTCCAGGTGTGTGTGGTGTCGTTAGAGGCATCGCAGATTTGGTTATCGCGGTTGTGGGTAAGTGTGATGTAACGAATGCCGCGGTCGAATAAGTATTGCAGCCGATTGAGATCTGTTCCTACCGGCGACCCATTTTCCATGCCCATTGGAAGCGAAACTTTTCCTTGCCGCGCATTTTGATCAATATCTTCGGGTGTTTTAGCGGCAGCAAATTTTTCTGGTAGCAGTCTGATGATGTTGTCCACCTGATCCATCAGGGAATCGGCGAGGGAAATCCCATAACCGGGAGCTTGTTGAAATTTTACAGGGATGTAGATGCTCATGAATGGTGCATCCAGTCCTCCTTTTCTGGATCTTTCAAAATCGAATTCTCCCATGGTCGTGCTGACCAGTGTGTCTTTGGTTGCTGGTGAAACCACCACATTTTTTTCAACCAGCATGTAAGGAAGATCGACGTGGCCATCTGCAATGATGAATCGCTGGGCGAGCTCATGGGCATAGGATTTCAATTCTTCTTCGGACATTTCCGTAACACTCTTCTTTGAAGAACATTGGATTCCGAAGATGGTCAGCGCCAGAAGGCAGAGGTATTTCATAATTAATTGGATGCCTTAAATTAAGACAGGTTGACAAAATGATCTCGTTGCAGCAGGAATTTTTATGCTGTAAACCCTTCCGGTCTATTATTTATTGGTTATGCCCATGTGCTACCTTTGTATGCTTACATGGAAACGATCATAACAATAAAGCAATTGAACCTGCGCAATGGACAGGATCGACCTGAAGTCTGGGTCGCATTTAAGGGCATGGTTTACGATGTTTCGGGTTCCAGGCTTTGGCGCGACGGGAAACATTATGAACATTGGGCTGGACAGGATTTGACCGATGAGTTAAAGGATGCGCCCCACACCGAAAAGGTTTTTCAAAAATTTAAAGTGGTTGGAAAACTTGAAGCTATTTCCTGAGAAAAATACCCTTACGATATTTTACTGATTCCAGGTACAGGCCTTCCGGTGCAACATTCATCCCTGCCTTGCTCCGTTTTTTATCACGGATAATCTGACCAAAATCCTTTACGGTAATTTTACCAGTGCCGACATCCAGTAATGTTCCAACCACCGCTCGGACCATGCCACGCAAAAACCGGTTTGCAGTAATGGTAAAATACAAATCATCCTGCTTTTTTTTCCAATGGGCTTTCTGGATGCGACAGATGAAATGGTTGACGTCTGTTTTGATTTTACTGAAACACTCAAAATCCTTTTCTCCTAAAAGTAAGTTTGCTGCCTCCTGCATCTTTTGAAGATCCAAAGGTTTGTAAACATGCAATGCCCTGCCGAGTAGAAGCGGATTTTTTTTCAGTGTAATACGATAAACATAGGTACGCTCGATGGCATCGTAGCGCGCGCTGGCTTCAGGCTGAACAGGCCGAATGCTCTGAATGGAAATATCCCTGGGTAAAAATGAATTCAGCTGATGGATGAGATCCTGCGTTTTAAAATTTTCACTGAGATCGGTATGAAAAAATTGTTGTGCACAATGAACACCGGTATCGGTTCTGCCGCTTCCTACAATGGCTACTTTTCGTCTGAAAAGTTTGCTCAGCGCGTCTTCTACAACTTGTTGAATGCCCTTGCCGTTTGGCTGTGTCTGCCATCCGTTGTAACCTGTTCCCAGGTATGATATTTCAAAAAAATATCTCAAGTCTTTGGACACCAAAAATACGAACCTTTGCCTCTACCGTTTCACTTTTGAATACGGCATTTACTTGATTAGTTTTGTCTGCTTCGATAAGATCTTATTATGCTTCAGCGAATTCAAACCATTTTTTTGATTCTGGCGGCCGCATCAATGGTTGTGGCCATATTCTTTCCTGTTTGGCAGGGGGTGGATAGCGGCGTGGTCTATAAACTTTTTCCGCTTCATTTTTCCACGACCGATGAAGAGGGTATGAAAACGCTATATTTTCCATACAGCATTACCGCCATCCTGATGTTGGCTGCGGCTACGATCGCCATTATGGAGGTTCGTCGTTTTGACAACCGGATTCTTCAAATCAAAATGGGGACGTTAAACTCTCTGATCATGATGGGCGTAATGATCAGCTGTGTTCTTTTTGCCAACCGACTTACGGAGGAGCACCCCAGTGGATGGACTTATGGGCCTGCCCTTTATCTGTCTTTTGCAGGGGTAACGTTCAATTGGCTCGCCATTCGATTTATTCGTCGCGACGAAAAATTGGTACGCGATTCAGACCGGATTCGATAAACACATTAACCAAAACACATACGATTATGGCACAAACCAAACTTGGCGATTTAACCGTCAATACCAGCGGTGAACTTCCGGCGGTGGGTTCAAAGCTTCCGGATTTTACTTTAACCGGTACGGATCTGGCGGACTTTAATTCATCTGTTTTTGCTGGAAAAAAACTGGTCATCAATATTTATCCCAGCATTGATACCGGCGTTTGTTCTGCATCGGTACGTGAATTCAATAAGCGCGCAGCATCACTCGACGGCACCTCCATCCTTTGCGTTTCCAGAGATCTGCCTGCAGCCCTGAAGCGTTTCTGTGGCGCAGAAGGCATTGAAGCAGTTGTTCCTGCCTCTGATTTTCGTCACCTTGGTTTTGCAAAATCCTTCGGCGTAGAGATGATCGATGGAAAAATGAGGGGCATGTTTGCGCGTGCTGTTGTCGTTGTCGGCGCAGATGGTGTGGTGAAATACACTGAGATGGTGCCCGCTGTTGGACAGGAGCCAAACTATGACGCAGCCATAGCTGCTTTACAATGAGAAGTACTCTGGTCACCATCGCATTTGCGTTCATTAGCACTTTTGGGCTTGCGCAACAGGAATACTTCATCACCGCCGATCGCCTGTTCGATGGTGAAACGATGCATGAGAACTGGGCCTTGGTGGTCAGGGGCAAGGATATTGTGGCGGTAGGTCCGAAGGGTTCATTAAAGCCTTCGCCAACAGCAACGGTTATTAACAAGCCAGGTGGCACCATAGTGCCCGGCTTAATTGAAGGCCATTCCCATCTGCTTCTTTATCCCTACAACATCACCGATTGGGATACTCAGGTTTTGAAAGAAACCGACAACTACAGAACCGTACGCGCAACCGTTCATGCAAAGAATACTTTAATGGCTGGATTTACAACGGTGCGTGACCTGGGAACAGAAGGCGCAGGGTATGCAGATGTAGCGCTAAAGAAAGCCATTCAGGAAGGAATTATTCCCGGTCCAAGGATGATGGTTGCAGGCAGAGCCATCGTATCGACCGGTTCATATGGACCCAAAGGATATGATCACGATATGGACATCATGCTTGGTGCGGAACCTGCAGATGGAAATGATTTGATCAGGGTGGTGCGCGACCAGATTTGGAAGGGAGCAGATTTTATTAAGGTCTACGCTGATTATCGATGGGGAACAGAGGGAGAGGATCAGCCCTCTTTTACACTAGAGGAATTGAAGCTTGTGAATGAAGTAACCAGAAGCAGTGGTAGGGTTTTGGTATGTCACGCCAAAACGCGTGAGGCCATGCGTCGGGCTGTTTTAGCCGGTGCCGAAACCATTGAACATGGTGACTTCATCGATGTCGAAACCGGAAAACTTATGAAGGAGCATGGAGTTACCTATTTTCCAACCATCGCAGCCGTTGACATGATTTCTCAATACCGCGGCTGGGTAAAGGGAAAAGGGCCGGACCCTGAGCGCGTGGCCATCAAAAAGAAAAGTTTTAAAGACGCTATCGCTTCCGGCGTTGCAATTGGTATGGGTGGCGATGTGGGTGTATTTCCTCACGGAGAAAATGTTTTGGAGATGGAGCTCATGGTTGAATACGGAATGGAGCCGGCGCAGGTACTCCGTGCTGCCACCAGTGTAAATGCGCGCGCATTTCATCTTGAAAATCGCTTGGGCAATCTAAAGCCTGGGACCCTTGCAGATATTGTGGTGGTGGAAGGCGATCCCACTAAAAACATTTCTCAACTTCGGAAGGTGCGCTTCGTGATGAAAGACGGAGTCGTTTACCGTAATGAGCAATAAACCCCACGAACACCATGAACAGAAATCAGGCACTGCGCAGTATTGCCGCCGGATTGGCAGGCTCTACACTAATCGATCAGGAACTTAAGGCCATGGCTGATCAGATGCCGACATTAAAGGGCAACATCCGTCATTCCGTATGTCAATGGTGTTACGGCGATATTCCTCTTGAAAAATTATGTGAGGCGGCAAAAGCGATGGGCATTGCATCGATAGACCTGCTTGGGAAAAAGCAATGGTCGGTAGCAGCAAGCTATGGACTTACCTGTGCTATGGCCTATGCAAGTGACACGCCACTCAACCGCGGATTCAATGACCCCTCGATTCATGCCAAACTTTTAAAAGATTATTCCGACAACATTCCGCTCGCTGCCGAGGCCGGTTTAAAAAATGTGATCTGCTTTAGTGGCAATACCAATGGAATTTCATCAGAGGCTGGAATTGAAAATTGTGCCAAAGGTCTTGAGCCAGTTTTAAAAATTGCTGCCCGGTATGGCGTTACAGTAACCATGGAACTACTCAACAGTAAAGTGGATCATAAAGATTACCAGTGCGATCATACCGAGTGGGGTGTTAAGCTTTGTGAAAAACTGGGTTCTGAAAATTTCAAGTTGCTCTACGATATTTACCACATGCAGATTATGGAAGGTGATGTAATTGCCACCATTCGTAAGCACATAAAATACATATCACATTTTCATACTGGTGGTGTACCCGGAAGAAATGAAATTGATGAAACACAGGAATTGAATTATCCTGCCATCATGCAAGCCATCGTACAAACCGGCTATAAAGGTTTTGTAGCTCAGGAGTTTATTCCCAAACGGGACAAACTAACATCACTCGCTCAGTCCATTAAAATCTGTGATGTTTAAAAAATCGTCTTCAGATTTCTGAAATAAGTCTAGTAAATAATTTTGTTAATTTTTTTTCTGATCCGGCCGCAACGGCGAGGATGTCTTCTATTTTAACCGGTTCCAGGTGATCTGGATCACAGTCGTCGGTTAGGACCGAAACCGCACAGCAATCGAGCTGCATGTGTGCGCAAACAATAACTTCCGGCACAGTGCTCATGCCTACGGCATTGGCACCGATTTGTCTTAAGTATCGGTATTCCGCCCGGGTTTCCAGATTGGGACCCATCACAGAAACGTAAACGCCTGTCCGCAGCAAAATCCCCTCCTTCTTTGCAATCGCCGTGAGTTTTGCATTAAGAAGTTTATTGTAGGGCCTGCTCATATCCGGAAATCTTGGACCAAGTGATTCTTCCAGATGACCTCTTAATGGGTTATCGGGTTGTAGATTGATGTGGTCATCGATCAGCATCAGATCTCCTTTTTTCCAAGACACATTTAAGTTTCCTGCTGCATTCGAAATCAATAGGCGCTTAATCCCCAATGCGCCCAGTACCCGCACCGGAAAAGTGATTTGTTGCATTGAATAGCCTTCATAGTAATGAAATCTTCCCTGCATGGCCACTATCAGCTTGCCCTCCATCTTGCCGAGGATTAGCCGTCCCTTATGAAATTCAACCGTTGAGATGGGGAAATGTGGAATGTCTTTGTATTCGATTACCACGGGTTCCTGAATGTGGGAAACAAAATCATTTCCAAGTCCAGTGCCCAAAATGATACCTGTTTCGGGCTTTAGATTTGTTTTGGTTCGGATGAAGGCCGCCGCGGCATTGATTTCACTGATCATAGAATTTGGCATCTGATCAATAAAAGTATCCATTCCTGTTGAATGGTAGTTTCTTAAACGTTCAGGCTGGTTATCTTTAACCTATCCTCAATTGATTTTATGATCAAAAACATTGCCTCCTTGATGTTGATCGCTTTGGCCTTGCAGGCCTCAGCGCAATCTTTTAACAACCTTCCGGTGTTGACACAAAAGCCTCCCTTACACGGAAAGCACTGGATGGCCATCACCGGTAAGCCATTGGCTGCCACTGCAGGATCGATGATTTTCACCCGAGGGGGAAATGCGGTCGATGCAGCTTGTGCCATGCTGGCCGCAACCTGTACCATGTGGGATGTGCTCAGCTGGGGCGGGGAAACACAGGCACTCATCTACAATCCAAAAACCAAAAAAGTTATTGCAATCAATGCACTGGGTGTTGCGCCTACTGGTGCAACGGCAACATTTTTTAAGGATAAAGGAATGAAATACCCACCTGAATTTGGTCCACTGGCTGCGGTTACACCGGGAACACCGGGAGGACTGCTGACCATGCTTGCTGAATTTGGAACCATGAGTTTGAAAGAGGTTCTGGCTCCTGCGCTGCAGATGGCAGAAGGTTATCCCATTGAAGCACAAACTGCCAATTCCATTGAGCGGGCTAAAGAACAAATCAAACAATGGCCCTATTCGAAAAAAGTCTTCCTGACCCATCCCGGAGAAAAGCGTGAGGCCCCTAATGCAGGCGAGATTTTTATTCAAAAGGACCTTTCCATCACCATGCAAAAAATGATTGAAGCGGAACAAGCCGCCCTTAAAAAAGGTAAATCAAGAAAAGATGCGATCTATGCTGCTTACGACAGATTTTATAAAGGTGATATCGCGCGCGAGATTGCCCGTGGCACACAGGAACAAGGCGGCCTGATCACCGAAAAAGATCTTGCGGAGTGGAAGGTCAAAATTGAGGAACCTACCATGACCAACTACCGTGGCGTTGAGGTCTATAAACTTCAGCAATGGACGCAGGGACCAGCCATGCTTCAGACCTTGAACATCCTGGAAAATTTTAATCTCCGTGAGATGGGGTACAATTCAACCCGATACATTCATACCGTTTACCAGGCAATGAACCTTGCCTTCGCTGATCGGGATTTTTATTACGGAGATCCAGCTTTTGCTCCTGAGGAGCCCATGCAGGGTTTGTTGTCGAAGGACTATGCCAGGGAGCGCAGTAAACTGATTAATCCAGATGCCAATGATCCCAGGATTGGTCCTGGTGATCCTTATCCCTTTGAAGGCAAACAGAATCCCCATCTGGAAATTCTCAACCGTTGGAAAAACCGTCAGGCCTATGACTTTAGAGTGCGGACTTCACCAACAGAAAAATTTCTCGATGATTTTGCAGCGGGGACAACATCCATAGAAACTGCCGACAAAGAGGGATGGGTAGTTTCAGTAACTCCAAGCGGTGGATGGGTTCCGGCGTGTATTGCTGGAAATACCGGAGTTGGACTTAGCCAGCGGATGCAATCTTTTGTATTGGATCCGGAGGAGAATCCTTTCAATGTAGTAGAACCTGGAAAAAGACCGAGGGTTACGCTTACACCAAGTATGGCCTTGAAGGATGGCAAGCCTTATCTGTCCTTTGCCAAACAGGCTGGTGACGAGCAGGATCAACTTCTCATTCAATTTTTCCTGAACATGGTTGAATTCGGTATGACGGTTCAGGAAGCTTGTGAGGCGCCAAGCTTCAAAACACAACAGATGTATTCAAGTTTTGGTGATCACGAAAAAGTTGTGGGTGGACTGGTTTTGAACAGCGCCATGCCGCCATGGGTTCGGAAAGACTTGTCACGTATGGGTTACAAACTTTCTTATCAGGATCGCACCTCTGGTCCGATCAATGCAATCTGGTTCGACTGGATGCACGGATCTTTCTGGGGTGGAAGCAGCAACCACGGTGAAGATTATGGAATTGGTTGGTGATGTGATGATCAAACCCATTTGCAACAAAAAATCAAAAAATGGAAAAGCAATATTTTAAAAATAGTTTCGCTATGGTCTTCGTGGCTTTAGCCATTGGAAGTTTTGCACAGAATATACCCGAAGCCGCAATTCAAATTAAACATGCTTTGATGGCTGCACCCGAGGAGTCCAGGAATGATGCGCAGGTGTATGGTTATGATAAAAATGGTGACTTTAAAATTTTACGTCCTGGAAAGAATAACCTGATATGCCTTGCCGATGACCCGGCCCAAAAAGGATTCAATGTCTCGTGTTATCATAAAGATCTGGAGCCCTTTATGGCCAGAGGACGTGAGTTGAAAACAGAAGGAAAAAACTTTGATCAGGTTTTTGCCATTAGGGAAAAGGAGGCTCGCTCCGGTAAACTGAAGATGCCGTTGAATCCCTCTACACTTTTTGTATTGTCGGCCGATGATGATAAGTATAATCCTGAAAGCGGTGAGGTGAAGGACACTTATTTGCGTTATGTGGTTTACATTCCGTATGCAACGGCGGAGTCGACCGGTTTACCAGTAAAGCCAACCCTGCCTGGTATGCCCTGGATTATCGATCCGGGTACGCACCGTGCGCACATTATGATAAGTCCGCCTAAGAATTAAATCAAATCAGCGGTAGCGCTCTTGGTCCGGTGTTCTAGCGAGTTGGATAAAGAGCTCAGCAGCTTTCTCGGTGGTTGCCTTGAAAAATTTTGCACCCTTTTCAGCGGATGATTTGGATGGATCACCTACGCCGGTGTCTTGTGTGACTGCTGTCCACCGTCGCTCGGCCCATCCCCAGCCCTCCTGCATGGCTGCATAAGAGAATTTTTTTGCTGCACCATCGCCTGCTTCCGAAAGCGGAAGCACCAGCTCCGGATGAAGGTGCATAATTACACTTGTTTCCATTTCACCGGCATGGTCATCTTTGTTTTCAAAGAATTTGGTTTGATCCACCGAACGAAACCAGTTGCAGGTACAAAGGAACATCTCAGGAAATTGCAGCCCAAGCTCGCGAATCGCATTGTTAAAATTGTTTGCCCCGTGGCTGTTGAAGATCACCAGTTTTTTGATGCCTTGACGGTTGAGCGTGTCCACCACATCCTTCAAAACCAGTAGCTGTGTGCTGGGGTTCATATTGATGTCGAGGGTGACATCGAATTGTCCGGTATTTACGCCGAACGGTATGGCTGGCAGAACAATCACTTTAATTCCTTTTTCCCAGGCCAATCTCGCCCCCTCCGCTGCAACCTCTTCTGCTTCGTAAATGTCGGTGCCATAAGGAAGATGATAGTTGTGTGCTTCGGTTGCACCCCACGGCAGTACGGCCACTTCAAATTTTGTTTCACGAATGGCTTTCCAGTTGGTCTCTTTAAGAATGTATGGTCTCATATTGGGTGGGGTTGATCAGAAAATTCTAGTGATAAGCAGATCGAACACTTCGACCAAAATCAAAGCGATGATGATCCACTCCAGCAGACTATTTTCCCGCTGATTATAAATTTCACGGAACGTATCCAGGTTTTCACTGATGGTTCTAAGGGTATATTCAATTTCACTGAATCGGATTCGTAGGTCAAAATGTTTACGTAGGCCCTGGTTGAGTTTATCCAGGTACTCATCATCCCAAACCATTTCCGGTGCATCGAAAATGTAAACATTATCGGTAACCTCGTTTTTAGTGCTCAACGCTTTGCCTATAAATTTCATCATAGAGGTTCTGCGCAAACTAAGCTTGCCGCGGGATTCAAGCTCTCTTGTAAAACCTTTTACCTCGAATAAAAGTCCCTCTGAAATATGGTTGTAGTGATCAAGCGCTACCGATTGGGCCAGGTTCAGCATGGTAATCCTGAAAACCTTATCGTCCAGTCGGTTCACGCCTACCCGGTCGAATTCAAATTCAAGATTGGATTCATCGCTCACTTCAACGATAAATTCCTCTCTGATCCAACCTTGAACAGGATTCTTTAGAAAAGGTGTGATGGATTTAATCGCCAACTTTATTTCTTCATCGGAATAATTGGCAAAGACCGCCACACCGAAATTGAAGAAGAAGTGGTAGCGGTTAGCGCCAGTGCTCAACAGCAACTCTGTCGATGTATCGACCAGTGGTTTGACGTCAAGGAATTGTTTGATGCCCTTGAGGTCCAACTGTCCCGCCACCAGAATGGCGGTAATTCTGTGCAAATGATTCCCCGAATCCACGGGGCAAATTTACGAGTATTGCCCGTTAAGGGTTTCGGAGGGGCCTCAGGCTGCGGTATCCGGAATGTCTTTAATGATGATTTTTTCCATGACATCTCCCGCGCGGATGAGATCAATCACCTCCAGCCCTTCAAAAACTTTTCCAAATACCGTGTGGTTTCTATCGAGGTGTGCTGTGTTTTTCCGGGAATGGCAGATAAAAAACTGTGAACCGCCAGTATCTCTTCCTGCATGCGCCATCGATAATACGCCGCGATCATGAAATTGATTTTCACCGGTTAATTCACATTTGATCTGGTAGCCTGGCCCACCATTTCCGATGCCGTTGGGGCATCCACCCTGAATAACGAAATCAGGAATAACGCGGTGAAATATTAGGCCGTCATAAAAATTATGCTCTGCAAGGTCAATAAAATTGGCAACGGTTTTGGGAGCATCTTCTTCGAAAAACTTGATTTTCATTACTCCCTTTTTGGTGTGGATTTCAGCAATGCGCATGGATCTGTAATTTTTTAGAATGCAAAGATTAAAAAGAAATTCCGGTCGTGACTATTGATCCCGACCATCTTCAGGCTTGAGAATGTATTTCATGATGGGTCCGCTGGCCATGCTGGTGACCAAAGCCATAATCACCAGAGCCACAAATACCGTTTCATTGATCAGATTATACTCAAGGGCCACCAGGCCTAAAACAATTTCAACAGCCCCCCGTGCATTCATTCCGAAACCGGTGGCTGCGCTATCCCTCCAACCAAATCCACCCAGCCTGGCACCAAGACCTGCGCCGAGGATTTTTCCGGCGAATGCAATCAGGAGGATGGCGGCTGTTATGGTGAAATCAAAATTTTGAAAGAAGTTGACCTTGAGCCCGATTGCCACGAAAAACAACGGGGCAAAGATGTTGTTGATGAATTGATGAACAATCTCTTTTGCACGCTCAGAAAAATGTTCGGAATCACCGAGCACTACTCCAAACAAGAAGGCGCCGAAAATTGCATGGATACCAATGAATTCGGTGAACGATGCGGAAAGAAAACACAGTGCGAGCGAAAGTGCTAAAACACCCCCGGGCCAGGCCATTCTTTTATTGACCCACGGCAGCGATTTATTAACCAATCCACGTCCAATGGTGAGAATCAGGAAAGTAAATACGCCTGTGACCATCAATGTATTCGACCAGTTCAAATCACTTTGCCTTCCCGCCATTCCCAACACGACTGAAAAAACTAGCCACGCAATAAGATCAGTGATCATGGCAGAGCTGATGATCAACATGCCGAGCTTGGTTCGGAACAATTGAAGATCCATGAGGATGCGTGCAATTACCGGAAGGGCCGTAATCGCCATTGAGGTTCCCATAAATAGGGATTGCGCTAAATGAATGTTCTGGTCCGATGCTGAAAAGTATGCGGGAAGCAGTGTAGGAATAAAAAATCCGAGCGCAAAGGGAATGGTCAGTCCGAATATACTGGTGAAGACTGCTTGTTTACCCTGTTGCCAAACCAAATGAAGATCAACTTCCAGGCCGGCAATAAAGAGCAGCATGACCACGGCAACCTGAACGAATCCCTCCAACACCAGGCTGGATGGGCCGGCCGGGAAAAACCAATGGAAGCCCTCTGGAAAAAGCTGGCCGAACAACGTTGGTCCGATCAGAATACCCGCCACAATTTCGCCGACTACGGCAGGCTGCTTGATCTTTCTCGCCAGTTCAGCAAAGATCCTTCCCACCAGCAACATGAAACCAAGCTGAAGGAGCAGTGCAGTAATCTCGTGGTGACTCAACCTCATGATTTGGCGGGATTAACCATGAGCAAATTGCACGGCAGATCAGCAAAAAGATATTCAAGGTCGTTGCTGAAAAAACGATCCAAAAAAACGAATCTTCTTTCCGGCGCGCCAACCACCAGCAGGTCTGCTTCTTTTTTACGTGCAAACGTGCCCACTTCATAGCCCGGCTTACCGGTTACTACTTTGATGTTTACCTGGGCCTGGCCTTTATCCAGTCCTTCCAATAATTTTTCAGCTGAACGAATTTCCCCTTCTACCAATTCGTGTTGAAGTCGGTCATATTCGGCGGCTGTGGTTTGTCCGGTGGCAGCCAGCGTCAGACCAAAAAGTTTTAGTTCCCGCAAGGCGTGTACCCAATGGCTGCTCATGAGGCAAGCTGCCTGAAGTGTTTCACGGATGTGCGGTGTTTCGTCGGCAAGCGTAACCACATCTTTAAAACCTGTCCGATTCATTTCAGGCTTGGTAAGCACGAGGACGGAGCATGGCGATTTCCTGAGCACCGTTCGGCCAACGGACCCAATGTAATAGCCCAGTAAATTTTCCTTCTTCAGCGCACCCGCTATCAATAGATCAATATTTTGGTCGTGGCACACTTGTAAGATCACTTTCGAAGGTGTCCCTGATTGCGCGACAACCTCGATCTGCTGGTCACCCAACCCATGGTGCTGGAGGCGGTCGTATAAATAGGAAATCTTTTCAGCCTCCAGACTGCCGACATGAACGACGGTAAGGTTGGCCTCAAATCTTTTGCAAACCATAGCGGCCTCTGCCAGAAGTGCCTCCGTATTCGGAGAAAATGAAACAGCGATGCAAACCCTTTTGAACATACAACCGAAGCCTGAATATACGGTTTAGACCGGGATTGTCTTTCCTGCCCCATGACTCAAAAACTTTATCTTTGCGCACTTATGGCACAGCAGGAAGACAACTTATTGAAGAAAATCATTTCTCACGCGAAGGAATATGGTTTCATTTTTCCCTCCAGTGAAATTTACGATGGACTGAGTGCCGTTTACGACTACGGCCAGAACGGGGTCGAGCTAAAAAACAACATCAAGGAGTATTGGTGGAAATTTATGACCACCCTTCATGATAATATCGTTGGAATCGATGCGGCCATTTTCATGCATCCAACCACCTGGAAAGCCTCCGGTCACGTCGATGCGTTCAACGACCCGATGGTGGACAACCGCGATTCGAAAAAGCGCTATCGGGCCGATCAGCTCATTGAGGGCTATGTTGAAAAGCAGGAGGAAAAGATTGAGAAGGAAGTAGAAAAGGCTGCCAAACGGTTTGGTGAAACTTTTAACCGCGAGCTTTTCTTAACCACCAATCCCCGGGTTACAGAAATCAGAAAAAAAGCGGAGGAGGCCAATGCAAGGTTAAAAGAGGCCATGGGAAGTGGCGACATGCAGGCGCTTCGTCAGCTCTTAGACGATCTTGAAATTGCTTGTCCGGTTTCAGGTACCAGGAACTGGACGGAAGTTCGCCAGTTCAACCTCATGTTCTCCACAGAGATGGGGTCAGTAGCTGACGATGCCAGTAAAATTTATCTAAGGCCTGAAACGGCTCAGGGAATTTTTGTCAACTATCTGAACGTGCAAAAAACCGGCCGCATGAAACTTCCTTTTGGAATTGCACAAATAGGAAAGGCGTTTCGCAATGAAATTGTAGCCCGTCAATTTATTTTCAGGATGCGCGAATTTGAGCAAATGGAAATGCAGTTTTTCATTCGGCCGGGTGAGGAGATGAAGTGGTACGAGCATTGGAAGGAAAAGCGGATGCGTTGGCATCAGGCCTTAGGATTGGGAACCGATAATCACCGATTCCACGATCACCTGAACCTTGCTCATTATGCCAATGCAGCATGCGACATTCAATTTAATTTCCCGATGGGCTTTCGTGAACTGGAGGGCATCCACAGCCGCACTGATTTCGATCTTGGCAACCACGAAAAGTTCAGCGGTAAAAAAATTCAGTATTTCGATCCGGAGACAAATCAGGGTTATGTGCCTTATGTGGTGGAGACATCCATTGGACTGGACCGAATGTTCCTGGCGGTGTTATCGAATGCCTATCAGGAAGAAGCTCTTGCCTCAAAAGAAGGTGAAGAAGGTAACGAGCGCGTGGTTTTGAGAATACCCGCTCCACTAGCACCATTTAAAGTGGCCGTGCTGCCATTGATAAAGAAAGATGGCTTACCTGAGAAAGCACAGGAAATCATCAACCTGTTACGGTTCGATTTCCGTTGTTATTATGAAGAAAAAGACGCCATTGGAAAAAGGTATCGCAGAATGGATGCCATTGGCACTCCGTATTGTATAACGGTCGACCACCAGACCCTTACGGACGGAACGGTAACGCTGCGTGACCGGGATTCGATGCAACAACAACGTATGGCGATTGAGGCACTCCCCGATTTTCTACGCGGTCATTGCTCAATTTCCAACTTACTCAGGAAGCTCTGATTCACTACGGTTTTTGAAGCGCCATATACTCTTGCAGGAGCATGGTTGCGGAGATCTGATCAGCAGAACCTTTTTTTTCACGGTCGCTGCGTTTCATCCCTCCGGTAAGCATTGCCTCTCTTGCCCGGATCGTGCTGAAACTCTCATCTATTTCTGAAATCGAAATCTCAGGGAAGGAAGTTTTAAGTTTTTCAACCAATCCACGGACGGAGGTTTGCATTTCTGATGGCTTGTTTCCGTGCCGGCGGGGCATGCCTACCACAAATTTTTCAACCTGTTCTTTTTTGATGTAATCCTGGAGAAATGAAAATAGTTTTTCCGATTCAATGACGGCAAGACCGGTAGCGATGATTTTTAAAGGATCACTGACGGCCAGTCCGGTTCGTTTCAGGCCGTAGTCGATGGCCAGTAGTCTGCCCATCAGTTCAGGCGGGAATTTTCGTGCATCATCCGGCGCACACGCCCTTCAAGGGCAACTGCCTTTGGAAACAGAATTTCATTTTCAATCCTGGCGTGCTCCAACAACAATTGTTCCATGCGTTGAAGTTCACTGTACAGAACCCGTATTCCCAATGGTGAATTTTTTTCAAGGTTGTAATCGCCGGTGATTTTTCGAATTCCCTCCATCTCATCATCATGCGATTCATGTTCAACCACAAAACGGTGGATGGAATCCTTTTCCAGCCGATAAAATAGTGAGGAGGATAGCCGGCGAGACTTTTCAGCATCAACCAACATTTCAATAAAACCGAACAACCTGTCTTCCTCCATGTGAATGTGCTTCACGAAGTCCTCTGTAAAAAGCGGGAACAAAACTTTCAGGTCCTTTACCACCGACTGAAAAGCGCTGGCTTCGGAATGAAATTTACGGATCAGGGTATCGATGTAAGGAAGTTTTTGTCTGGTAAAGACCCCGTGCGCATGACGAAGACAGCCGATGATGTAGGTAACCGGTAATGCAATCAGACTTTGCTCTTCGGGGTGGATTTTTTTTGGTGCCGCAACCAATTCCTGGAGCACGGTTTGAAGACGGATGCCTCGGACTGCACAAACGTCCCTAAGATTCATCCCGGCATATTCGCCGAAATCGATCCCCAAAAAGTGAAGGGTAAATGCCTTCTCCGAATCCTTTTCCAGAATTTGTTCAATGGTACAGCTTGAATAATCAGCAGGGCTCATGTTCGGCACTTTCTCTTCAGGACATATTTACAGTTTTTGAAGAAACGGGAAAAAGACTTGCCTCAGAAAATCTTAAGTTTTAGAAAAATTATTCTTTTTTGCGCCGGAAAGCCCTCTCCGGCCACACCATACAAATCCGGAGATCTCTTAAAATCTTTCCAGGGATATGTAAAATGCCGAATTCGGGGAGACAGATTTTGTTGCCGTTGGTTCTTTGCGCAGGCATTGCCGGTGGAATATGGATTGGATCCAGGTTTTCATCCCCCGGCGTGAGCTTTCCCGGTGATTTCCAGAAACTGAAAGAGGTTCTTCAGGTGGTGGAGAAAAATTATGTTGATGAAAAACCTCAGAACGGCTTAATGGACGATGCCATTACGGATCTGCTCAGCAGACTCGATCCCCATTCAGCTTACATACCCGCCTCGGATCGGCAGGCTGCCAATGAAGACCTGAAAGGGAATTACGAAGGCATCGGGGTGGAGTTCAATATTTTTCGTGATACCCTTACGGTCATTACTGCCTTAAGCGGAGGACCGTCTGAAGCGCTGGGCATTCGTTCCGGAGACAAAATCATTAGTGTCGACGGAAAAGATATTGCCGGAAAAGGGATAACCAACGCCGATGTGTTTAAGCTTTTGAAAGGCCCAAGAGGTACAGAGGTGAAGGTTGGTATCCTTAGAAGAAAGGAAAAGCTCTCCTTTACCATTGTTCGTGATAAAATTCCTCAGTTTTCGGTCGATGTTTCCTACATGATTGGAAAAGAGACTGGTTACATAAAAGTGAGCCGCTTCTCCTCAACCACCCATCAGGAATTTGTAAAAGCCATGAATACACTGCGCGGTAAGGGCATGAAAAAACTGATCCTTGATCTGCAAGGTAACCCGGGAGGGTATATGAGCGAGGCCATTGCACTCGCCGATGAGTTCCTGCCTGCCGGCAATAAGATTGTTTTCACGAAAGGCAAGAATCCTGGCTTTGACCAGAATGCAGACGCCACCTCAGCAGGCGGCTTTGAACAGGGTGAGTTAATCGTGTTGGTCAATGAAGGAAGTGCCTCTGCCTCCGAAATTGTCGCCGGTGCACTCCAGGACAACGACCGCGCATTGCTGGTGGGGAGAAGAACCTTTGGAAAAGGCCTTGTTCAAAATCCATTCACACTAAGCGATGGATCGGAGCTTCGGTTAACAATTTCAAGATATTACACGCCCAGCGGACGCTCCATTCAGAAACCTTATGATGAGTCCAATGCGTATGCAGAAGACTTAATCAATCGATATAAAAGCGGTGAGTTCTTCCATGCCGACAGCGTTCGTTTCAATGATTCACTGCGGTATAAAACAACCATGGGCCGTTCGGTTTACGGTGGAGGTGGTATCATGCCCGATTATTTTGTTCCACTGGACACCACCGGAAATCAAGCAGCCCTCAATGCGTTGTACAATGAAAACATCATACAAGAATTCGCTTTTAATTACGCTGAGAAAAATAAATCCACGTTGACAAAAGCAGGACTTGAATCTTATCTGTTGAAATTTTCAGCAGGTGGAAGTATGCTGTCAGAAGTAAAGGCCCTTGGGGTAGTCAATAGAGTGGATTTTAGCGAAAAGCAATTTAGGGAAAGCGAAAAATACATTCGCATTCATCTGAAGGCTCAAATAGCCAGACGCATTTGGGGTAATGAAGGATTTTTCCCTGTAATGAATGAGCTCAATGAGGTCTTGCTTCAGGCGATGCCATTGATGGGCAAGGTGAAGGAACTCCTGGCCAACGATGCAACGGGAACCCCCGTTGCCAAACAATAAATTTTTAACTCAAACAATACAATTATGCAGGTTACGGCGCGATTGATTCAGATGCTTCCATTACAAACCGGAAATGGAAAAAATGGTCCATGGAAAAAACAGGATATCATCGTAGAGACCACTGCGCAGTATCCAAAAAAAATATGCATATCCATCTGGGGTGATAAAATCAATCCGTCGGTTTTACAAGATGGCGCCATGCTTAATATTTCATTTGACGTGGAGAGTCGTGAGTATAATGGTCGCTGGTACACCGATGTAAAGGCCTGGAAAATAGAGTCAGCAGGAAGTGCCGGTGCATCGGCAGGAGCTGCTCCTCAGTTTTCTGCAGCGGATGAGCCTGCTGGTCGCGACGATCTTCCTTTTTAGACGTTTTCAGCAGCGCTCGGCTGCAACTGCCGGGCCACCAGGTCGGAATAAAATCCGCCTTTTTTCATCAGCTCATCATGGTTTCCTTCTTCCATCACACTGCCGTCGGATAACACGATAATGTTTTCGGCGAGCTTCGCGGATGAGGCGCGGTGAGAGATAATCATGGTGGTGCGCCCCCTCATCTCTTCTTTTAGATTTTGAAGAATCCTGTCTTCGGTTCGAGTATCTACCGCCGATAGGGCATCATCCAAAATCAAAATGGACGGCTTCTTTATGATTGCTCTGGCAATGGAAACCCGCTGTTTTTGTCCACCAGAAAGCATAATACCGCGTTCACCGATGCGGGTTTCAAAGCCTTCCGGAAAGTCGTTGATGTTGTCAAGAATATCGGCCTGTTGGGCTGCGTGCACGACAGCTTCTTGCTGAGCAGAACCGATACCGAAACCAATGTTGTTGTAGATGGTATCACTGAAAAGGAATACATCCTGGGTAACAAAGCCCATTTGTTCCCTCAGGTTTTCAGGTTGATAATCCTGAATGGGAAGGTTGTCGATGAGAACCGCTCCTTTGGTTGCATCGTAGAGTCTGGCGGTTAATGCCGCTACGGTGCTTTTTCCAGAGCCGGTAGTTCCGATGATCGCTACGGAGGAGCCTGGCTGAACCCGGAAGGACAAATTTCTTATCGCATGAATTCCGGTATCCGGATAAATGAAATCCACATTTTTAAATTCCACAGATCCTTCAATCGCTCTGATTAGATTTTTTTCTGAAACGATTTCGGGTTGGGTTTGAAGAAATTCGTTGATTCTTTTTTGGGAAGCCTCTGCGCGTTGAACCATACTGCTCGTCCAACCCAGTAGCGTTACAGGCCAGGTGAGCAGGTTGATGTAGATGACAAATTCGGCGATGTTTCCAAAGCTCAGTCTTCCACCGATTACCTCATCACTTCCTGCATAAATGGTAAGGATGGTGCTGATGCCAATCAACCCAACCATCAGTGGATAGAAAAGTGCCTGCACCCTGGTGAGCCTCACCGACTGATAGCGGTAGACATTGCTCTCATCCAGAAATCGTTTGCCTGAATCAAGTTCCCTGGCGAAGGATTTTAGAACCCGAATTCCGGAGAATGCCTCCTGAACAAACGTACTCAGCCGCGATTGACTCTCCTGGATTTCAGTTGACCGTTTTTCAATGATGTTGTGGACGTAATAAATACTGAATGAAAGCAGAGGTAAGGGTGCGATAGCATAAAGGGTTAACCGTGGGCTTATCGCGTACATGATTGGGATAAGCGTGAGAAACAAACTCACCAGCTGCATACCATACATGATGCTCGGGCCGATGTACATGCGCACCCTGGATACATCTTCAGATATCCGGTTCAGGAGGTCGCCGGTATTGTTCCGTCGGTAAAAGGAAACGGATAGCTGCTGGTAGTGGGAATAGATCTCATTCTTAAGGTCATACTCGATGTGTCGGCTCATGACGATGAGCGTCTGACGGACCAGATATAAAAAAAGGCCGCGCAGCAAAGCCATAATCAGAATCAGGGCAGCATAAAACAGCAGCGAGGCAGAGAAGCTGCCGAAATAATTCACCTGGTTTCCGGAGCCCTTGAAAAATCGGTAGGTAGAAATATTTTCCACCACCATATCGATAGACCATCGCACCACCTGGGCTGGAAGAATCTGAAAAAAGTTGCTGACAATGACAAAGACCAATCCCCATATCATGTACCCTTTGTATTTAAACAGGTACTTATTGAGGTATTGAAGTGATTTCATGGCACTGGACGGCAAAGATTGTGAATATCGGATTGACTATTCCTTTCGTCTGCCTAAATTTGCGTGCCCTTCGTTCCTTGACGACATGCTGAACCGCAGAACACTCCGAATCAAAGTCATGCAAAGTCTCTTTGCGTATGAGCAGTGCTGCGAAGCCAATTTTGAGCTCGCTAAAGATGCATTGGTTCAGCGGTTTTCTCCCGATTTAAATTCTATGGAATTCCAGGATAAGCCTTTGCTGAAGGTGCAGCAACAGGCTGCCTTACGTTTAATTGATGAAAAACGAAAGGGTAAAACTTCTCGCGATGAGGCTCCGGAAAAAGTTGTCACCGAAGAAGTAACCAAGGCTCTGAAAGAATTCGATAAAAATAATAAGAAGGATTTCAAGCATTTGTTGACTCGTACAGTGGATGAAATTGAACAGCTCACCAATGTCTTTCATTCGGTTTTAAATCTGATCGTTGCTCTGGCCGATGCAGCCTCCATGGACAGAAAGACAGATCATCGGGCATTTATTGAAAATCCTGTGGTTGTGTCCCTGGCGAAGCATCCGGAATTGAAACAACAGGCCAACAAGCCTGAGTCAGGATGGGAGGGAAGGAAGGACTTGGTAAAGGGGTGGTTCCGTGATGTGTTAAAAACTGATGTTGAATATCAGAAATTCATAGCTGGCAATACGCCGTCGGAAGAACAGCAGCTTTCAATCATTAAGCACATTCTAAGGAAGGTAATCCTTGGTGAAACGCTGATTGATTCCTATTTCGAGGAACGTTACATCCGATGGGCAGAGGATAAAGAAATTGTAAAGGGACTTTCTGAAAAATCTCTAAAAACAGTTCGCGACGGAAAACCTTTCCAATTGCAAAAGCTGTCCTTGGAGTGGGAGGATGATAAAGATTTCGTGGAAAAGATATTTTCGACGGCAGCCTTGCTGCCAGAGAATCAAAAAGCGCTAATCGCTAAAAATACCGTGAACTGGGAGGTGGATCGTTTACCGCTCACCGACCGGGTGATCATTCAGATGGCAATCGCTGAATTTACGGTCCTACCCAACATTCCCGTTAAGGTTACCATCAATGAATACATTGAGCTGGCCAAGGACTACAGCACCCCCAAAAGCCGACAGTTTATCAATGGAATTTTAGATGTGATAGCCAAAGAGCTTAAAAAGTCAGGAGAGTTGCGAAAAAGCGGCCGCGGCCTGATCGACAACAAATAATAAGCCTACCGGCGTCAGGTCCGGATTGTGGATTATCGATTATCTTTACGGCCCCGATTTTAGAATACAGATATGAGTAAAAAGGGCAATAGTGCCATGTTCGCTTTCCTGGCCGGTGCTGCCGTAGGTGCGCTTTTAGGCGTTTTGTACGCTCCGGACAAGGGCTCAAATACCAGAGAGAAACTCTCATCTAGACTTGATCAGTACAAAAAGATGCTCGAGGATTTCATCAACGAAATGGTAGCTGGAAAGAATGTGGAAGCAACAGGCAATGAACCAACGGGTACGGTTAACCGGATAGTTACCGAAGCAGAGCACAAGGCTCAGCGTTTACTGGAGGATGTGGATGAACTTTTAGCACAGCTTCGGGAAAAAAAGCAGGACTAAATTGAAAGTTAAATTTTAAAGAAAAAGGATATGAAATACACCAAATTATCACTCACCCTAATTCTTGCAGCTGCATTAACCATTGGCTGCAAAGACCGCGAAGCGGAAAAGAAGATTGCTGAACTTGAGAGCAGACTAGCGCAGATCGAAAGCGGAAAAACAAGACCTGCTGTTGCTCCTGCTGCTCCGGCTACACCTATTG
Source organism: Bacteroidota bacterium (assembly GCA_016866235.1). GTDB lineage: Bacteria > Bacteroidota > Bacteroidia > Cytophagales > Cyclobacteriaceae > ELB16-189. The sequence goes on along the minus strand of VGMW01000004.1, from coordinate 35,222 downwards.
AAGCACAGCCAGCTGAACAAAAACCAGAAGGCCCCCTGCCTGTGCTGGAGTTCGAAAAACTGGAGCACGACTTCGGCACAGTTGCTGAAGGTCAGAAGGTTTCTTATACCTATAAGTTTAAAAATACCGGACAGGCTCCGTTGATCATCCAGGGCGCTCAGCCTTCATGTGGATGTACTGCACCCGATTGGACCAGAACGCCAATTCCTGTGGGTGGCACTGGTTTTGTAAAAGCAGAGTTTGATTCAAAGGGAAAGCCTGGAGCCAACGTGAAGACCATCACCGTAACAGCCAATACGTGGCCTAAAACGACAACGCTACGTTTCAAGGCATCGGTAACCGGACTCGGCGGTGCCAACGGACCGACCAACTAATATTTCAAATAACCTCATCACCACCATGCGCCTGAAGTAAAATTGGGCGCATGGTTTTTATTAAAGCACATATGATTCAATCTATTTTATTACAAGCTCAACCTGGTGGAAACTGGTCTATGCTGGTTATGCTCGGTCTGATGTTCGTGATCATGTACTTTTTTATGATCAGACCACAACAGAAGAAAGCTAAAGAGCAAAAGAAATACATCGAAGAGGTAAAAAGAGGCGATTACGTCGTTACCATCGGTGGTGCCCATGGACGGATTGCCGAACTGGAGGGAGATACCTTCATCATGGAGGTTGAAAAAGGAGGAAGAATCCGTTTTTCTAAATCGGCCATTTCAATGGAGTCCTCGCAGGCTGCTGCGAAGAAGGCGTCTTAAGTGAACCCCGTAGAATTCCTTAAAGGTTTATTCAGATTTAATCGCACCAACTGGAGGGCGCTGTTCCTCTGCTTTGCGGCCGCTTCTATTTTTTGGATTTTTAATGCACTTAATCAGGAGCAGTCGGCAACGGTAAAGCTTCCGCTTAACGTTGTCTATGATAAGTCGCAATTTGTACCTTCGGCTAAAATACCTGAAAGCATCGAAGCGCATGTCTCAGGCTCCGGGTGGGACATTCTTTTGAAAAACCTCGGATTTCGTCTACAGCCGATGGAAGTGGTTCCGGAAAATCTTCCCGGAAAAAATCAATTTCAACTCTCTGCCGCCGCTGCCCAGGTTCTGCCTTTGTTGGAAGACCTGCGGTTAAATTATTTTCCGAAAGACACCATCACTTTTTCATTTGATCGCATAAAAGAAAAAAAGTTTTTTATCCGACCAGATCTTTCGGAGGTCTCTTTTCGTGCTGGTTTCACTTTAGCTGAGTACCCAATGCTTGATCCGATGGAGGTTCTGGTAACAGGGCCATCTGCACAGGTAGATGCATTGCCGGATACGCTGAACGTTAAACCACAAGCCTATAACCTGGATGAAGATTGGGAAAACAGAGTGCTGGTTCTGAGTACAGAAGGTCTTAAGACACAACCGGAACGAGTGAAAGCTGTGGTAAAGGTTGAAAAAGCAACCACCATAAAAATTAAGCTGCCGGTGACCTTTAAAAAATCTAAAGGCGTCCGATTGGTAAATGATTCTGCCTCGGTGGAGTTTCAGGTGCCAGCGTCAAAGTCTGAGAACATCCCAGCATCAGATTGGTCGGTATTTGCAGTGTTGCCCGGCGATGCGTCCGTTACCTATGCCGAAGCCCGCCTGGTTGGGATTCCCGTTTGGGCGCGGGTGATCAAGATGGATACCCTTTACCTCCGCAAAAAATAATCTCTTGCATGCTACAAGTAGGAATTACAGGAGGAATTGGTTCAGGAAAATCTGTCGTAGCAAAGATTTTTAATGCTTTAGGGGTTCCTGTTTACAATGCCGACAGCCATGCGAAAGATTTAATGACCACTGACGGAAATCTAGCACAGGCAATTCAACAGGAATTCGGATCATTGTCGTACACGTCCGGAGGAGTACCTGATCGAAAATACCTCGCGGCCGCGGTCTTTGGCCATCCTGATCAATTGAAAAAGCTTAATGCGCTTGTTCACCCCAGGGTTGCAGAAGATTACAGGAAATGGTTGTCGCAGCAGCAGAGTCGGTATGTTATAAAAGAGGCCGCTTTGTTACTTGATAGCGGCGTCACGCCACTTCCTGACCAAATAATAGTTGTAACCGCTCCGAAGCATTTACGTAAAGAGCGGGTTATGGCCAGAGATCAAAGAAGTGAAAAGGAGATTGATGACATCATGGAAAGACAATTGTCAACAGAAGTAATGGAATCGCGTGCCAATCACGTTGTGGTCAACGATGGCATTCGTCCATTGATTCCACAGATTTTAGAATTGCATAAAAATTTTTTGGCGATAGCCCGGTAAACAGGAACAAAACATGAAGAAGGCGGTTATTATCATAATAGTATTGGTCATTGCGGGTTTATTGGCTGCGCCAAGAGTGATGAAGTTTTTTTCTGCCCAGGAAGAAGGCGCCAAACCAGGCGGTGGCCCCGGGGGTCCGGGTGGCGGCACACTTCCGGTAGAGGCGGTCGTGATCAGACCTGAGCCATTTGAAAGAAAATTAATTGTAACCGGATCAATTTTACCCAGCGAATCTATTGAACTAAGGCCTGAAGTATCAGGTAAGATCGTTTCTATTTCTTTTCAGGAGAGTCAAAAAGTGGTTAAGGGGCAACGATTGGTAAAAATGGATGACGATGAGCTGCTTGCTCAACTTGAAAAGCAGAAATACAACCGCAAGCTCAACCAGGATAATGAATTCAGACAAAGAAAACTTCTTGAAAAAGAAGCCATCAGTCAGGAAGAGTACGACAATTCACTCAATAAACTCAAGACCACTGAAGCCGACATAAAAGTTTTAGAAGCACAGATTGCTGAAACTTCTATTGAAGCGCCATTCGATGGATTCGTTGGATTCCGATTTGTAAGTCCTGGTGCTTATGTGTCTCCGTCCACAGTAATTGCCACCATCTATGCGTTGGATCCGGCCAAGATTGAGTTCTCCATTCCTGCCCGCTATGCCACCCGCGTAGGACTAGGCAGCAAAGTGATCTTCCGACAGGAAAATACAGACTCATTAAAATATGAAGGCGAGGTTTATGCAGTCGAACCACAAATCGATCCACAAACCCGAACCTTGAAAATCAGGGCCCGTACTCCTAACCCACAAGGCAAACTCATACCCGGCCAGTTTGTAAGCATCGAACTCATTTTAGAACAACTCTCTGAAGCAATATTAATTCCAACTGAATCTGTCGTGCCCGTTCAGGATGGCGCGAAGGTCTATGTGTTGAAACAAGGGAAAGCAACAGAGTTGATGGTTGTTGCGGGAGAACGAACAGCCAGCAAACTTGAAATCACCAAAGGTCTTCAACCTGGAGATACGGTTATTACAACAGGCATCCTTCAGCTTCGTCCGGGAACTGGAGTGAAAATCACCAGGGTTGTAAACGCACAATAAGTCTATGGCCAGTTTATCATCAGTCAGTATCAGGCGACCGGTTTTGGCCATGGTAATGTCCATGGTGATCATTCTTTTTGGCCTTATCGGATTTTCGTACCTGGGTGTTCGTGAATTTCCCAGCGTTGATCCACCGGTGGTCACTGTTTCCACAAACTATGTTGGCGCAAACTCCGACGTCATTGAGTCTCAAATCACCGAGCCACTCGAAGATGCCGTCAATGGAATTGCCGGTATCCGAACACTGACCTCCGTAAGCCGTGAAGGTTCGAGCCGAATCACGGTTGAATTTGAGTTGGGCGTCGACATCGAAGCAGCAGCCAACGATGTACGTGACAAGGTAAGTGGTGCCTTGAACCGTCTTCCGCAGGATGTTAATCCACCGGTGGTAGAAAAAGCCGATGCAGACTCAAGCCCAATCATCTTCATGACTGTTTCAAGTGACAAGCGAAATCTTTTAGAGTTGTCACGCATAGCTGAGGTGAACTTTAAGGAAAAAATTCAAACCATTCCTGGCGTCAGCTCTGTGCAGCTGTGGGGACAAAGAAGATATTCCATGCGACTGTGGATGGACCCCATTCGTTTGGCTGCACTGAAACTTGCACCTTCCGATGTCCTTCAGGCGGTTTCAAGAGAGAATGTTGAACTGCCGTCGGGAAGGGTGGAAGGCAATACCACCGAACTCACCGTGCGAACGATGGGAAGGCTCAGCTCGGTTGATGATTTCAACAATCTGATCATAAAAGAATCCGGAGGTGATGTGGTTCGCTTTAGTGACATTGGAACTGCCGAGCTGTATCCTGAGAACGATAGAACCATCCTTCGTAGAGATGGTGTTCCGGCTGTCGCACTGGCTATTGTGGCGCAACCCGGCGCCAACAACATAGAAATATCAGAGGGGCTGTACAAAAAACTTGATCAGATCAAGCGTGATCTTCCCCCGGATGTGGCTTACCAGATGAGTTTTGATTCCACCCAATACATACGTGCATCCATTTTAGAAGTGGAAGAAACCATCATCATTGCCTTCCTTCTGGTTTTGTTTATCATTTTCTTTTTCCTGCGCGACTGGAGAACAACCCTCATACCGGTTGCCACCATTCCCATTTCACTGATCGGCGCTTTTTTTGTGATGTACTTGTTGGGCTTCACGATCAACGTTCTCACGTTGTTAGGTATTGTCCTTGCCATCGGATTGGTTGTGGATGACGCCATTGTGGTGCTTGAAAACATTTATGTAAAAATTGAGGAGGGGGAGGAGCCACTTGAGGCGGCAAGAAAGGGTTCTGAAGAAATTTATTTTGCAGTTATTTCTACCACTGTTGCCGTGGTTGCTGTATTTCTACCGGTTATTTTCCTTCAGGGACTCACCGGAAGATTGTTTCGTGAATTTGGTTTGGTGGTAGCAAGTTCTGTGGCCATCTCTGCATTTGTATCCCTGACCCTTACGCCAATGATGACGTCAAGGATTCTGAAGCGCAGGGAACAACACAACTGGTTGTACCGAAAGACCGAGCCTTTCTTTGTTGGACTTTCTTCCGGCTACGGTCGGGCGTTACATGCGTTTATGAAAGTTCGGTGGATGGCATTTGTGATCATCGTTGCTTCCATCGGATTAATTTATTGGGTGGGCACGACACTTCCTTCGGAGCTTGCTCCGCTTGAAGACCGAAGTGAATTCAGGTTGCAGGCCCAAGCACCGGAGGGCACGAGTTACGCATTCATGGATGTAAACGTAGATACCTTAAGGCGTTTTGTTGATAAGGAAGTCCCTGAAAAAGCAGGACTGGTCAGCGTAACGGCGCCAAGTTTTGGTGGTTCCGGTGGAGTAAATTCCGGATTTGTCAGGGTCATCCTGAAGGATCCAGCGCTTCGTCAGCGCACGCAACAACAGATTGTGGATGATATAACCGTTAAATCTAAAAAGTATACAACCGTAAGAACCTTCATCACGCAAGCTCAGACCATCGGTGACCGCCGAGGTGGATTTCCTGTTCAGTTTGTGATCCAGGCGGCTGATATTGATAAACTGAAAGAAGTACTGCCTGAGTTTATGGGCAAAGCAGCTTCAAGTGAAAAATTTGCATTTGTTGACCTCGATCTGAAATTTAACAAGCCTGAAATCAAAATAACGATCAACCGCGATAAGGCGCGGAGCCTCGGTGTAAATGTTCTGGACATTGCACAGACGTTACAGCTCGGACTTAGCGGATCCAGGTTTGGTAATTTTATTATGGACGGCAAGCAGTATCAGATTATTGGTCAGGTGAGACTTTCTGATCGAAATGAGCCGCTGGATCTTAAAACACTTTATGTCAAAAACATAAATGGTGAACTGATTCAGTTGGACAACCTTGTTACCCTCACTGAGCAAAGCAGTCCTCCGCAATTGTATCGTTTCAATCGCTACTCTTCAGCCAAGGTGAGCGCACAGCTGGCCAAAGGTGTTGCGTTGGGCGATGGGATTAAGGAAATGGACCGGATTGCCGATGAAGTTCTCGATGAATCGTATTCCACCAGTCTCGATGGAGCTTCGAGGGAATTTGCGGAGAGCTCCTCCAGTATCTACCTGGCTTTCATGATCGCACTGGCGATTATTTATCTGGTATTGGCCGGTCAGTTCGAAAGTTTCAGAGATCCGCTGATCATCATGTTTACCGTTCCACTTGCGCTGGCCGGTGCATTAATCACCTTATGGTACTTTAACCAGACGCTGAACATCTTCAGTCAGATCGGAATTATAATGCTCATTGGATTGGTTACGAAAAATGGAATTTTGATTGTTGAATTTGCCAACCAGCGGAAAGTTTCCGGAATGTCGGTGCTCGAAGCGGTAACGGGGGCAGCAGAAAGTCGTTTCCGTCCGATCGTCATGACGAGTCTTGCAACAGTTTTAGGTATTCTTCCTATTGCATTGGCTTTGGGTGCAGGTTCTGAAAGCAGGGTTTCAATGGGTATTGGTGTTATTGGAGGAATGTTGTTCTCTACCCTTCTGACACTCTTTGTAATCCCTGCCATCTATTCCTATTTCACAGAAAAAAAGTTGAACGCAGCTGCACACCAGGGCTGATTATTGGTTTATGAGAGGAGCTACTAAACATCTGATTTTCGTCATTACGCTTTTGTTCACTGCAATGTTCAGCGATGTGTGTGCACAGGAGCCGCTTTCTGTACTGGAGGCAGTTCAAGTTGGACTTAAAAACAATTTTGATGCACAAATTCAATCGCTTGAAGTTGAGCAAGCCAAAAGACTAAATGAATGGGGTCAGGCAGGCGCACTTCCCTCAATCAACCTAAGCGCCAATCAGAACAACAGTGTTATTGAAAGGAAGCCAGCCAACCCTTTTGCCGTTGCCGGACGAAACATCAGCAACACCATTCCAGGTAACCTAGATATTCAATGGACTTTGTTTAACGGATTTGCCATTCGGCTTAATAAGTCAAGGTTGGATCAGCTGGAGCAACAATCCGCAGGCAATGCGCGGGTGGTGCTGGAAAGTACCGTTCAGACCATTGTGCTTGGGTACTACAATGTTTTGTTAGAGCAACAACGATTGGAGGTGCGCAAAAAAGCTGTTCAATTCTCCAAGCAGCTCTATGATTATGTTCGCCTTAAAAAAGACCTTGGTGGCGCCATCACTTTTGATGTCCTACAACAGCAAAACAACTTTCTTACAGACTCAGCCAACGTTCTGCGTCAGGAGCTTGCCTTTAAGAGTGCAAAAAGAAATCTGAATGAGCTCCTGAACGAGCCGCTGGACAAGGACTATATGTTTCTGGATGACTTTGCCTTCACGCCTGTAGAGACCCGATACGACTATGAAACGCTCCGAGGGAAGATGCTGAGCTCCAATGCCAATCTCAGAAATCAATTCATTATTCAGGAGCTTCAGCGAATTGCCCGTCAGTCGTTACAATCTTCAATGTATCCTTCGCTGTCGCTGAACCTGGGTTCAACAGGAAGTCTTGATCAGCTCAATGCACGTTTTCGTCCAACCGAGAATGGCACAGTAGTTAAAAATACCATCGGCTACCTCAACGACGATGACGCCCAGCCTGTCATCAGCAGAAGTTTTGCGCCTGAATACCGAACGCTGCAAGGGTATTCCTATGGTGGTTTTGCAAACCTGACTTTGCGGTTCAATCTTTTTAACGGGGGACAGGTGCGTCGCGCGGTTAAAAATGCTGAGATCGAACAACGGATTATTCAGCTTGGAACTGATAAACTCAAGCTTTCCTTGGAAAATGATTTGTTGACCTTCCTGGAGCAGTACCAGCTTCGCCGTCAGCTTGCCACCATCGCCAACACCAAATTGCGTGCAGCGGAATTGAACCTTAATCTTGCCTATGAGCGATACCGAAATGGTTCCTTCAGTGCGATTGATCTGCGCATCATAGAAGAAAATTTCCAGAATGCTGCGTTGGAGAATTACGCAGCCATTTTTGACGTGCTATCGGTTAAAACCGACTTGGTGAGACTTACCGGTGGACTTTTGGACGAGTACCGCTGATTACTCCGCTGACGCGATAACAGCTTTTTCTTTTCTGTTGATCCAAAAGTTGTTGTAACCTTCGCCCACCTGAATATCAAGATCGCCTACGGCCAGCAATTCAAGAATGGCCAGGAAATTAAAAATGATGGATATCCTTGTAGGATTGTAAGCAAGAATTTCGGCGCATGAAAGCCGGCCTCTTCTGGTCAGCTCGCCAAATAAAAATTCTTTCTGGCCCTCAACAGTATAAGGGTACTGTATAACCTGGTGAACTGGCCTGTTTTTTTCTTCTTCTTGTCGTTGTAAAACCTTTTGAAAAACTGTGAGCAGTTTAAAAAGATCAACATCCTGTAATTCAGCTTCTACATTGGAAGCACCTGCAAGGCTTTTTAATTCCTTCAGAATGTTTCCACGCTTCTCTTTAAGCAATTCGGTATCCTCCATTTTCTGAAGGTCTTCCAGTACCGACTTGTATTTTTTGTACTCCAGCAAGTGGCGCACCAATTCCTCCCTTGGGTCAATTTCATTGCCCTCTTCATCCAGCTGGGGTCTAGGCAACAACATTTTTGATTTGATCCGCATTAATGTTGCGGCCACCAAAATGAATTCACTCGCCACATCCACATTCAAAATTTCCAATTGGTGGATGTAGTTCAGAAAGTCCTGAGTGATCTTGGAAATAGGCATGTCGTGAATATCAAGCTCATCGCGCTCGATAAAGAACAACAACAGGTCAAAAGGGCCCTCGAACAAGGGCAGCTTCACTTCAAAATTTTCCTCAGTCATCGGTTTCAATCCCGCAAATCTACCAAAAACAGCCCCTGAAGGGACTTTTCACGCCGGTTTCTTTGAAGTCCGGGAAATCTTAAATGCAAATCGGCGTAATTTGATATTCTTTTTAAGAAAACCGCTATGCAAATCACACCGGGGCCCTTGTTGGCCAAAATCAATTCGCCTGCGGACATGAAGAGCCTGGATGCACCTGCATTGGCTCAATTGTGTCAGGAGCTCCGGCAGTTCATTATCGATCACGTTTCCGTTTATGGTGGGCATTTTGGCGCCAGCCTGGGCGTGGTAGAAATGACAGTGGCTTTACACCATGTTTTCAATACACCGGAAGATCAACTGGTTTGGGATGTAGGCCACCAGGCTTACGGTCATAAGATCCTTACCGGAAGACGCAATGATTTTTCGACCAACCGTATCTATGGTGGTATTTCCGGATTCCCTAAAAGAAAAGAAAGCCAATACGATGCGTTTGGTGTAGGTCACTCCTCTACCTCCGTGTCTGCTGCTTTGGGTATGGCGGTTGCCTCTGCTTACGAAGGCAATCGTGATCGGCAGCATATCGCCGTTATCGGCGATGGAGCCATGACGGCAGGACTTGCTTTTGAAGGCCTCAACCATGCTGGTGTTGCGGATACAAATCTTCTGATTGTCCTCAACGACAATTGCATGTCCATCGATCCAAACGTTGGTGCCTTAAAAGATTATTTGACCGACATCACAACGTCTTCAACCTACAACCGGCTGAAAGACGATGTATGGAACATGCTTGGTAAGCTCTCCAAATTTGGAAAAAGTGCTCAGGAGATCGTTTCAAAAATTGAGAGTGGTATTAAATCGACGCTGTTGAGCAGAAGCAATTTATTTGAGGCGCTCAACCTGAGGTACTTTGGTCCTGTGGACGGTCATGATGTTCAGCACCTGGTGGCTGTGCTCTCGGATTTGAAAAAAATACCTGGCCCTAAGATCCTCCACTGCGTAACCGTTAAAGGAAAAGGCTTTGGACCCGCAGAAAAAGGAGATGCCACCACCTGGCATGCACCTGGCACTTTTGATAAGATCACGGGTGAGATTCATAAGAAAACTTATGCGGTGCCTCAGGCGCCAAAATACCAGGATGTATTCGGTCATACCCTCGTTGAGCTTGCGCGCACCAACGAAAAAATAATGGGTGTTACTCCGGCCATGCCCTCAGGAAGTTCAATGAACATCATGATGAAGGCAATGCCCGACCGCGCATTCGATGTGGGCATCGCAGAACAGCATGCGGTAACTTTTTCGGCAGGACTCGCCACCAGGGGAATGATTCCCTTCTGTAACATTTATAGTTCTTTCATGCAGCGTGCCTACGATTCGGTGGTGCACGATGTGTGCATTCAAAACCTGGCCGTAAACTTTTGCCTGGATCGCGCCGGGGTTGCCGGAGCAGATGGACCTACCCACCACGGTGCATACGATATCGCATACTTCAGATGTCTGCCCAATATGATTATCGCCTCCCCAATGAATGAGGAGGAACTGCGCAATCTGATGTACACGGCTCAGCTACCACGCGAAGGCAGTGCTTTTTCCATCCGATATCCACGCGGACAAGGTGTAATGCCGGACTGGCGTAAACCTTTTGAGGAAATTGTCATTGGAACCGGCCGTGTGGTCAGAGAGGGAAGTGATCTCGCTGTATTGTCCATCGGTCACATTGGAAATTATGTCACCGAGGTAGCAGAACGACTTGCCGCGAAGGGCATTGACATTGGTCATTATGATCTTCGCTTTGTAAAACCGCTGGATGAAAATCTTCTTCATCAGGTGTTTAAAAAATATCAGCGTGTGATTACGCTGGAAGACGGTTGCATCCAGGGTGGTTTCGGAAGTGCTGTTTTAGAGTTTATGGCCGACCACGGCTATCAGGCTTCAGTGAAGCGCCTGGGACTTCCTGACGCAGTCATTGAGCATGGCGAACAGATCGAGTTGCACAATGAGTGTGGCATTGGTCCGGACGGAATTGAACAAGCGGTGCTGAGTCACCTGGAAACGGCCGTTGTCGGAGTTCAGTAAAATATTTCCTGCTTCTAAAAAATCCGGACATGGTCCGGTGCAGTTCGTCCTCCTTCACGGTTATTGTGAAGGCACATGGGTCTGGAAAGACCTGATTCCGGGACTTGAAAAGCACTCTTCCATTCTTGCATTTGATCTACCGGGCTTCGGTGAATCAGCAGGCATGCCGATTCCTTTATCCATTGAGGAAATTGGAAAATCAATTTGGCGTGTCTGCGAAGATCTTGGTTTTGATAAGCCTGTTTTGGTAGGCCATTCCCTTGGCGGCTATGTTGCATTGGCTATGGCATCCCTTCATCCTGAAAAACCCGCTGGACTCTCTCTATTTCATTCAACCATTTTTGCCGATACGCCTGAAAAAAAATTGAATCGTGACAAGGTTATTAGAGCAGTGAATGAATACGGTGCAACACCATTTCTGAAAACATTTTCACCAGGCCTCTTTGCAAACCCTGATGGCGGAGAAGCACAATGGTTTAGTAAAAAAGTTGCGGAAACGCCGGGAAGTTCAATTGCAGCTTATGCAGAACTTATGAAGCAACGGCCCGATCGGGCCAATGACTGGCAAAAACTGGCTTTTCCGTTATTGGTTGTGGCGGGAAGAAAAGACAACATTATTGATGTTCCCTCCTCTGAAAAAGCCATTGCCCTAAATCCTAGGGCACAATTGGAAATCCTTGAAAAATCAGCCCATATGGGGATGTTGGAGGAGCCGGAAAAATCTATTGCTATTCTAATTGAATTTTTGAGCCGCTGTAAAGCCACACTGTCGAATCATTAAATTTCATTCATTATCTTTGTTATTAGCCCCTAAAACCTTGTAGTATATGACGGTTAGAGTTCCCATTGCACAGTGGAATGACTTCGCAGCCAATTTTTCTCTGTTTTGCTGGTCTGCAGCATTATTGGTTTTGATTGTCTACCTGATCAAACTGTTTACCATCCCTAATCCGAAAGACAAGTACGATTTCATCAACAGGCATGAGATCAATTGGTTGTGGATTGGTTCCATTCTGGTCATACTGGGTGGTTGTTTCTACGGAAATTCAGCCATCATTGAAGTGACCAACCTTTGGATTGTGGTGAGGTTTTTTGTCACCTGTTCCCTTGGTATGATCGTGGCGCTGGTTATTCAGAATTTGTTAAAATTTTATTACCCGTTTTTTGTTGAAAAGAGACTCAGGGTTCTTCGATTCACGCCTAAAATTTCCCCCACTGGTCGCGCCATGAAGCTGCTCAGTGAAGATGATGAAGACGCCTACCTCGATGAAGGAATGCAGGCTGAGGAAAATGTTTTTTCTGTTGACTATGACGTATGGAAGGACGAAGAATCCGGATACGTTAAAATTGAAAAGTACGCAGGCCATCTTCATGCGACCGAATGTCCGGAGTGCAATTATCAAACCCTTAAGATTGTTCGGGAAGAAATATTGTCTCAGCCTACAGCAACAGACGAAGGGCAACTTGAAAAGCATTATAAGTGCGGTTACTGCGGTCATAAGATGAAAAAGACTGTTCATCTTCGGTACAGCAGTAAGTTCGATTCACCGGCAGCCACTGCCTGATCTATCCTACATTTAGGAAGAACGTCATCTCTCGGTTCTGCTGCCGTACTGGAAGTATTGGTGCTGATCCAGTAACATTGTAGTCCTGATGCAAGTTTCTGTACAAGGGAGTGTTTTTTCGGTTGTGCCATCCGGTGATACGGTCACGGTGGATGGAAATTCTCTGAATTGGGATTTGGCCATTGCGCCAGATGGTTCATGCAGTATTATTCATGATGGAAAGCATTATCAGGCCAGGGTTATTGCTTACCAACCCGATTCGAAAAAAATGACCCTGAGTTTCAATGGCCGTGTTGTTGAGCTGAGTTTCAAAGATGATTCGGATGTGCTCCTTGAAAAGCTTGGTATGACTGCAACCGCTGCATCGAAGGTCAAGCAGTTATTGTCACCAATGCCGGGACTTATTACTGAGGTCAGGGTTAAGGAAGGACAATCGGTTGTTGCCGGTGATCCATTGCTGGTGTTGGAAGCAATGAAAATGGAAAATGTGGTGAAGGCAACTGCCCCCGGTACAGTAACGGTTATCCATGTCCAGAAGGGAGACCGGATTGAAAAAGGAAGCGTGTTGATTGAATTTTAATTTATGGTGGCGTTTGAATCATTTGTGCTGGATAATGGACTGAAAGTAATTGTTCACGAAGATCCAACCGTACAAATCGCGGTGATGAATGTGATGTATGATGTTGGCTCCCGTGATGAGGATCCAAACCGAACCGGCTTTGCGCACCTCTTCGAGCACCTGATGTTTGGTGGCTCTGCCAATGTACCGAGTTACGATGAGCCCCTTCAACTTGCAGGGGGCGAAAACAATGCATTCACAAGTTCCGACGTAACCAATTATTATCTGACGGTACCTGCTGCCAATCTCGAAACTGGTTTTTGGCTGGAGAGTGACCGCATGCTTGGATTGTCTTTCGATCCTAATGTTTTAGAGGTTCAGCGAAAGGTGGTGGTTGAAGAATTTAAACAGAGCTACCTCAATCAACCGTATGGCGATGTAATGCTTTTGCTCTCGCCACTTTCCTACAAGGTTCACCCATACCAATGGCCTACGATCGGCAAAAAACCTGAACATGTGGAAGGTGCAAGTATGGAAGATGTGCGTAGTTTCTTTTACCGGCATTATGTTCCGTCGAATGCTGTTTTGGTGGTGGCAGGAAATGTTCAGGTAAGTGCCGTCCGCTCTTTGGCAGAAAAATGGTTTGCTCCAATCCCCTCTGGTATTAAACCTAAACGGAATATTGCTGTAGAGCCGGATCAACATGAAAAGCGAACGTTGAAAACTTCTGCTTCTGTTCCTGCACATGCATTGTACAAGACCTTTCACATGGGTGGCCGACTATCATCGCAGTACCATGCAGTTGATTTGATGTCCGATATGCTCGGCAGAGGCAACAGCAGTCGATTGCACCAGCGCTTGGTGCGTGAAAAGGAAATTTTTAGTCAGGTGAGTTCCTGGGTAACAGGCGCTGCTGATCCCGGGCTGCTTGTTTTCAGCGGACGAACCATGAATGGCATTACGCCGGAGGAAGCAGAAAAGCACCTGGACGAGGTCATCGCTGATTTTTTAAATAAGGGCCCCACCGGTCAGGAGATGGAAAAAGTGAGGAACCAGGCGGAGACATCACATGAATTCTCTGAAACGGAAGTGATGAACCGGGCATTGAACCTTGCTTATGCCGCCACCCTCGGCAACCCGGAAATGGTCAACCAGGAACTCGACCTCATCCGAAAGGTTTCTGTCGATGAGATACGATCCACCGCATCGTCGGTGATCCGGGAAGAAAACAGCTCCGTTCTCTACTACCATAAAAAAAGTTGAACATGAAAATTCGTGTTGGCCTTGGCTTTGATGTACATGAATTGAAATCAGGCACTCCTTTACATTTGGGTGGAATTCTGATTCCTTCCGACCTCGGCGCAGTAGGTCATTCAGATGCTGATGTTCTGATCCACGCACTTTGCGATGCCATTCTTGGCGCTGCAGGGATGAGGGACATCGGCCACCATTTTTCCAATAAAGATGACCGGTGGAGAAATGCAGACAGTAAAATTTTTCTTAGGGAAGTGATGGCCATGATCTCCAGCAAGGGTTGGAAAGTCGAGAATGCAGACTGCACGCTTGTATTGGAGTCGCCCAAAATCAATCCGCACATCGATCAAATGAAGGCTGCGCTCGCTCCGATTCTTGGCATCTCTGAGTCCGACATTTCCATTAAAGCCACAACCAATGAGGGGCTCGGTTATGTTGGCAGGCGTGAAGGCATCAACGCCACCTCGGTGGTGCTGCTCTCTTCAAAATGACGTCCTTCTTAAAAATTCGATCAACTTCTGACGGTTCAACAACGGTTGAAAATACCCAACTGGGTGAGACCTACCACTCGGTCCACGGCGCTGTAACCGAGTCCAGGCATGTGTTTTTATGGAATGGTCTCGAGTGGTTTGAAAAGAACAGATCAGCCCGACCGATAAAAATTTTTGAAGTCGGGTTGGGCACCGGATTAAATGCCGCACTCGCTACGCAATGGTCCGTTCAAACCAACGTTCCAATACGATATACCTCAATTGAAAAATATCCATTGGAAGAGCACCTCGTGGAATCCTTGGTATTTCCAGGACTAGACCGTCAGTGGCTTGATAAGATCCACCGCGCCTCATGGAATGAACAACTTGACGTTCACCCAATGGTTTCATTTAAGAAAATTTCTGCCGACCTGCTGGAGTTCGATCCAGAGCCAGGGTCAGCTGATTTGATTTTTTTTGATGCCTTTGCCCCATCCCGACAGCCGGAGATGTGGGATATGTCTGTGATTGAGAAGATAACAACATTGATGTCGCGCGAAGGAGTGCTGGTGAGCTATTGTGCACAGGGACAGTTTAAGAGAAACCTGCGCAGTTGTGGACTTGAAGTTGCTGCGCTGCCTGGTCCGCCCGGAAAGCGCGAGATGGTAAGAGCGATACGACCGTCCATCCCTGCCTGACTTTTTTCAACGAAGGCGGCTGTCTATATTGCACCTTCTATTTTTTAATACGTGAGCTTCCGTCTGATTCTGATCCTTGTGGTGTTTTCCTTTTTGGAGCTCCGATCTCAATCCATTTTAAATCAAAAGGTAGGATCTGAATGGAAGGGTCGTGCTTTGTTGGAATTAATTGACAAACTCGAGGCTGATAGCAAGACCAGATTTTTCTTTTTGCCGGCTTGGCTAAAAACGGTTCAATTGGAAAAAGATCCTGCAGGGAAAAACCTTCAGCAGGTACTTATTGAGTTGTTTGAAAATTCTGATTTAACGTTTTATGAATTGCACCCTGGTGCGGTGATTTTCTTGCGTGATCCTGCCAAAGAAATGCAGCATCGGCAACTTGTTTCGTCTGCGATCAGGGAATTTAAAAAGCCTGAAAAAATAGTTTTTGGCTCAGAGCAGAATTTCAGACCAGGACAACGCGTAACGCTGAAGGGTAAAGTAACTGACGCCAAGTCGGGAGATCCGGTTTCCGGTGCAACCATTCAGATTTCCGATGTTAATGCCGGAGTGGTCACTGATGCAGACGGTGCGTTTGAGATTGGAATTTTTACTGGTAACCACGTTGTTCGGATCAACTACATCAATTACGATGAAAAGGTTTTTGAATTGATGGCTTTTGCTACCGGGGAGCTTGCCGTTACCCTCGATGAAACACCCATGTTGTTGGAAGAAGTGGTGGTAACCGATCGGGCTGCTCGCGAGGTAACCACCGCGCGGATTGGCCAATCCCGCATCAGTGTTCAGGAGATACGGAGGTTACCTGCTTTAATGGGCGAGGTCGACATCATTCGTCAGATTCAGGCCATGCCCGGAGTAACCACTGCTGGTGAAGCAGCGTCAGGATTTAATGTCAGAGGGGGAAGCGTCGATCAAAACCTCGTTTTGTACGAAGGTGTGCCGGTATTCAATACCTCGCATGCTTTTGGATTTTTTTCAGCATTTAATGCGTCTTCTATTCGGGAGGCCAATTTTTATCGCGGTGGTATTCCCGCTGAATTTGGTGGTCGCGCCTCATCTGTTCTTGATATTCAGGCCGCTGAAGGTGATCCGGAGCAGTGGCATGGCGGTGGCGGAATTGGCATACTCTCTACGCAGATTCAAGTGAACGGACCGATTCAGAAAGACCGTACAACGGTAATGGGTACACTTCGAACAACCTATTCTGATTTGCTGGTACGATCCATCAAAACAAATTATGCCAATCTGAGCGATAGTGAAGTAGGCTTCATGGATGGCAGCATGAAAATTTCCCATCGTTTTTCGGATAAAGCCAGGATCTCTGCATCATATTATGGAAGCTCTGATTCATTCCGAATCACCGGCGACTCATCTTACTCCTGGAACAACAAATTATTTTCCACTCGTTTCGATAAGACTTTTACGCCTGGTTTTCAGGCAAGCTTTTTTGCCGGCGCCGGCCAATACAATTATTTGGTAAACAACCGCCAGCCTGAAACCGGATTTGATTTGTCTTATCAAATCACTTATCCAACGGCTAAGGCTGACTTTTCATTACAGGCCGGACAACATAAATTTTCTTTTGGTGGACAGGGAACATGGTATGCTTTTGATCCGGGAAGGCTTACACCATTGAAAGGATCTAACGCAAAAAATATCGTAATGCCTTCGAAGCAATCTTCCGAGTATGCAGTTTACCTGGGCGACGGCATCACCATTGGAGAAAAGTTTTTTGCGGAGGCAGGCATTCGTTACAGCCTTTTCTATTCCCTTGGACCGGAGAAAGAATTTACCTATCAGGCTGGACAGCCCATTGAAACGGTAAATCAAACCGGAACAGTCGATTATGCTAAAGGAGAAATTGTAAGGTCATACCAGGGATTAGAGCCAAGGGTATCGGCAAGATTTTCATTGAGTGAGAAGTCCTCGATTAAAGCAGGGTTTAATCGCGCCTACCAGTATGTTCACCTCATTACCAATACAACGGCTGTTACGCCTGTTGACATTTGGCTTCCAAGCGGTACTTATTTCAGGCCGCAGTATGCAGATCAACTCTCCGCAGGTTATTTCAGAACCGATAAGGATAAAGGCTGGGAAGGTTTTATTGAAGGATTTTATAAAGAGATGAATGGCATTCTTGAGTTTAAAGACGGTGCCCGTTTAATACTTAACAACAGTCTGGAGACTGATTTGTTGCAGGGTGTTGGCAGGGCCTATGGAACAGAGGTTTCACTGTCTAAAAATTCCGGCCGACTCCAGGGAACAGCAAGCTATACCTGGTCGCGTTCCCTGCGAACCATTAACGGTGTTGGAGAGCGGGATAAAATCAACAATGGCCTAGAGTATCCTTCAAATTTTGATCAGCCTCATTCAGTGGTGGCGCAATGGCGGTATGGGATATCCAGAAGAATTTTCTTTTCCGGAAGTTTCACATTTCGGTCGGGCAGACCCATAACGGCGCCTTATGCCGGTTACCTGATCGACCAGATTGCCATTGGAAATTTTTCTGAGCGAAATCAGTACCGAATCCCTGATTACCATCGACTTGATTTGGGCATTGTTCTGGAAGGAAGCCATCGTCGGAACAAAAAGGTTTCAGGCTCCTGGTCACTTTCGGCAGTAAATGTCTACGGCCGACAAAATCCCTACACCATATTTTTCAGAGGACAATCCAATGGAATTTTTAAAGCTTACCAGATCTCGGTAATTGGCGCTATGATTCCTTCCTTGACTTACCAATTCAAATTCTGAAATGATGAAGCGCCTATTATTTTTTGACGCTATGAATTTCAGATCAGGCATCCGTTGGCTTCCAGCTGCGCTGTTGTTGGCGGCATCTTGTATTACACCTATTGATTTTGAAGTTCCAGGATCGGGCGCATTGCTGGTGGTGGATGGGAGCATCACCAATCGACCTGGCCCATATACAGTTAAACTTTTTAAATCCTTTGTTATAGACAACCGGTATGAAAATCCTGTATCTGAATTCGGAGCGAAAGTTATCCTTTTCGACGATCAGGGAAATTCAGAACAACTCATTGAAACAGATAAGGGCATCTACAAAACGCAGGGACTGATCAATGGCCAATTGGGACGCGCTTACCACATCACCATTCGCACGCGTGATGGAAAAGAATATTTTTCAGAACCTGATAAAATTGAGGATCCCGGACAGCTTGACTCTTTGTATTTCGACTACATCTCTGAAACCAGAATTGAAAACGGAGTTGAAGTGCCGTACCGTGGCTTCAGGGTGTTTGTTGATGCTGCAGGATCCAAAGAGGAAAATCTGATTCGTTGGCGTTGGACAGGTACGTATGAGATTTTGACCTTTCCGGAGTTGCACATGAAGATTACTGACCGCGGTCCGATTGCTGATCCGCTACCCTGCAGTGGATATAAGGTTGGTGACAATGGATTGTTAAAAACCGGTCCGTGCTTATGTTGCACCTGTTGGGTCAACATGTACCAGGATCGCCCTTTGCTTTCAGATGAGCAGTTTATTAATGCAGGTGATTTCCGTCGGGTACCGCTCGCTTTTATTCCTTTAGATCGGCGATTGTTTTACAATAAATTTCATTTTGAGGTAGAGCAACTTAGTCTAAGCCGCACAGCTTATGAGTTCTGGAAAGCAGTCCGGGATCAAAGGGATGGTTCGGCAAGTCTCTTTCAACCTCCAAATGCCAAAGCAAGAGGAAACATTCGTTCAAAAGACGGGGATGAAGTACTTGGATTGTTTTCGGTGGGCGGCGTAAGCATTCGATCACTCTTTTTAAATCAGTCCATTGCGCCGGATAAGGTTTTACCCATCGACACCATCAAAGGAAGTTGTTTGAAGGTAGATCCAACGGCAACCATTAATCGTCCTGAATTTTGGTGATGAGAAAAATACTGCTCATTGGTTTATTTTCCTGGCTGTGGGTTACTCCAGTGCGTGCACAGGATTCCGATGCACTGACCCAAAGAATCTCGGCTCTGATGAAGGAATTTCCTCGTCTAAGTGTTGCGGTGTTTTTTAATCAGGATCGATTTATTCCTGGCGACTCAGCGGTGGTTTATGCCGAAGTTCGTGAACCATCGGGTCAGATTTTTACCCGTCGACAGGTACTACATTTAGAATTGGTTAACGAACAGGGCAAAATTGTTCACCGTCAGCATGCGCTGCTTCCTAATGGCAGGGCTGAGACTTTCTTGAATTTTCCTGCAACCCTCAAGCCGGGCAATTATCTGCTGCGTTCCTATACCGATCACATGAAAAATTTTGGTCCGACATCCTATTTCTATCGCGAAATAGAGATGCTGGCAGAACGCTCCTTCAGGAATGCTGCGTTGCAGGCATCCATTAACCTCTATGCAGAGGGGGCAAAAGTTTTGGGCGGTTTTCCCTCCAGAATAATTATTTCATACCATGGGATCCCGTTGGGTTCAGCGATCGAACTACACGGCTCTGTTTCTGGTTCGATGGGGAAAATTTTCACTGATGGCACTGGGTTTTCTGAAATCAACATAAGGCCAGTTTCCGGTGAACAAATTAATGCAAAGTACGGCGAGGAGGTTATCAGTAACGATATTCCAGTGCAATCGGAAGGCGTATCGCTTTTGATGCGCCGTGATGGAAGGCCAAGGATGGTGGTGTACAGAAAAGGAGCGGCTTATCGAAATGAAAAGAAACTGAGTGCAATTGTTTTCACAGGCGGAAGGCTTTTTCCTCAAGCCATAGAAAGTTCAACATCTGACAGTTTGGTCTTTGGTCTGACAGGGAATTTTTCCGTCGGAACCAGCAGGTTTTCTTTGTTTGACCCGGATGGCAATGAGTTGTTATCAAGGATTTTTCTGAGTGGCGAACCGGTGGCTCCACCCAAAGTTGCTTCGGATAAGCCTGTCTATTCGATGCGTGAAAGCATCACCCTTCAGGGCGAAGGCCTTGAAGCAAATTCCGTCGACAGTCGATCACGGTACTGGTTGTCGGTAACCGATTCTAGGGCGTGGAGAAAGCCAGAGCAGGTGGTGGATCCAATACTGCATTCAACTTTTCTTGCAGCAGGTTTCGGGCTTCACCATCCGGACTACCGACACAACCAACAGGACGACCGCTGGCTTTCTGTGATCCAGGAAAATTGGTTGCTATTGAATTGGCAAAGAAAAGATTTTAAGACCGTTCCTTTCAGCAGTGTACTACGTTTCGATGGAACAGTTTTACGGAAAGGTCAAAAGATGCTGACCGACTCCCTTTCGTTGATGCTCTTTCTTCAAAACAAAATGATTGGCTATGAAGTGCCGGTGGTCGATGGACGATTTGAGTTTCCTTTGCTTTTTGATTTTAATGGTGAGGATGATTTGTTTTATTCAATTTATAGGAAGGACTCTGTTTTTGCAGATGTAAAAATTCTTTTAGACCGCGATACGGTTAGTCAGGTAAGACCTTTCCGAACCGAAATGCAATACAACAAGGATTTCTTTTCTGATCATTTGCTAAGGAAGCGGGCTACCGAAAAGTCTTTTCGCTTTTTTGCCAGCGCTGCAGCTGTAACGCAGGAACAAGCCCCGGATCCGAATAAACCTTTTGAAAGTAAACTCAGGGGAGTAGATGTTTCAGTTCGCATCGATGATTATGTGGTGTTTCCTACCATGGAGGATGTCATAAGGGAAATCATACCTTCCTTACGATTCCGGAAGACACCTTCAGGTGCACTGGTTCGTGTGGTTTTGTATAGTCCGGTGGTGCTCAACGACCCTATTCTTTCCAGGGGCGACCCCTTGTACATCATCGACGGAAGGATGACCAGAGACACCGATTATTTCCTTGCCATGAATCCTGCCGACCTCATCACCATTGGTGTCGTCAGAAACATTTCGAAACTTACACCGCTTGGAGCGATAGGGCGAAATGGAGTGGTCATCATCCGAACCCGAAAACCTTCAGCCATCCAGGAATTCACAGACAATACGTTTATGAAAATTTCTGGTCTCAACCCACAGCTTCAGAAACTTCAGTTTTCACATGAAAATTCCAGAGTACCTGATCTTCGTTTTGTTCTGTATTCAATGAATCCTGCTCAGGCTGTGGCTGGCGCAAAGGCTTCACACACATTTAAGTGCTCCGATCAGGTTGGTACTTTTTTAATTCGTTTGGAAGGCTGCTCCGATGCGGGTGCCTATTTTTCAGGTTGGAGTAAATTTTCTGTAACACAACCCTAAAGCATTTTCATTATTCGCATCTTGGTGCATGGATCGGACCAATTGGCGAGAATCTGCAGCATGGATGAAGCGGCAAAACCAATTCAGGCTTGCCCATGCCTCTAAGGTCTGGACCACCTATCAATGGCAAAAACTGACCGGAGCTGTTTTGTTGCCGGAAATGCCATTGAGCCTGTCCATAGAAACTGGCACTGCCTGCAACCTAAGATGCCCTGAATGTCCAAGTGGTTTGAAATCTTTCACGCGTCCGCAGGGAAAATTAAGCGCTGATTTCTTTCGATCAGTTTTGGATGAGGTTCATCCGTGGCTGCTAAATCTAAATCTTTACTTTCAGGGGGAGCCCCTGCTGCACCCGGAGTTTCATGAACTTGCGGCGTATGCATCCTCAAAAAATATTTTTACACGCACCTCTACCAATGGACATTTTCTTGATGAATCCTCAGCAAGAAAATTAATTGATTCTGGAATTGACAGCATAACGGTTTCGGTAGACGGCACAACGCAGGAGGTATATGAATCGTACCGAAAAGGAGGGCAACTCGACAGGGTATTGGATGGCATCCGTAATCTTTCGGAGGCCAGGAAAAAAAGTAAGAAGATTACGCCGGTCATCCGTCTGCAATTTTTGGTCACCGGTGAAAATGAACATCAATTGAATTCTGTTTACGATTTGGCGCGAAGGGTTGGTGCAGATCGGGTTGATTTCAAATCTGTCCAGGTTTATGAATTTGAAAGTGGTTCACCTTTAATCTCCGGCCACAAAAATTTCGCTCGGTATAAAAAAACATCGACGGGAAACTGGGTTATCAAAAATGATCTGGAAGACCATTGCTGGAGGATGTGGAGTGGAAGCGTAATCACGTGGGATGGTCAGGTAGTCCCATGTTGCTTCGACAAGGATGCGCGTCATTCGCTGGGCAACCTGAAGCAACAAAGTTTCCAAACAGTTTGGAAGAGTGAAGCGTACAACTCCTTCCGTATGTCTGTGCTTAAATCCCGCAGAGATGTTGATATTTGCGCGAATTGTACGGAAGGCTTGAAATTGACAAACTGATCACCCATGAAATACGACGTTTACGGAATAGGCAATGCATTGGTCGATATCGTTACCGAAGTTGGCGAGGACTTTTTTATTCAGAACAACATTCAAAAGGGTGTCATGACCTTGGTGGATGAAAAGCGACAGCATGAGCTTATTGGCGCCATTGATATGACGCGCAGTAAAATGTCTTGTGGGGGCTCTGCAGGCAATACGGTCATTGCGGTTAGTCAGTTTGGTGGAAAAAGTTTCTACTCCTGCCTGGTAGCAAAAGATGATTTGGGAAGATTTTTTCTCAAAGATCTGGAGCGAAATGGTGTCTCTACCAACCTGAGGGCAGAAGCCTGTCCCGAAGGCTTGTCTGGCCGGTGTTTGGTGATGACCACACCCGATGCAGACCGAACCATGAACACTTTTTTGGGAATCAGTTCCATGCTTGCGCCAGAGCACATCGATAAAGATGCCATCCGTAATTCAAACTACCTTTATCTGGAAGGCTACCTGGTGGCCAGTGCAAAAGGTACCGATGCAATGCTGGAGGCCAAACAGATCGCTGAGTCAAGCGGTTGCAAAGTTTCCCTCACCCTGTCAGATCCAAACATGGTCAAATTTTTCAGGGAAAAATTTGTGGAAGTTATTGGGGCAAGCGTCGACCTTTTATTCTGTAATGAGGAGGAGGCCATGATGATCACATCTACCCAATCGGTCGAAGATGCTGCATCCAAACTTCGTGGACTTGCAAAGAACTTTGTGATCACCCTTGGAGCGAATGGTGCCTTGGTTTATGATGGCAAGTTGAAAATCAGTATAGAGCCCTTCAGTACCAAAGTGGTGGACACCAATGGTGCCGGAGATATGTTCGCGGGTGCATTTTTATACGGCATCAATCATGGACATAGTTTCGCCGATGCCGGAAGGGCAGCATCGCTTGCTTCTTCCAGAGTGGTCGCCCAATGGGGCCCCAGGCTTGCGCCGGAGGAAGCACGAAGGGTTTTAAGTGATCTGATGGGCTAAAATTCCACGCGCAGGCAATTGGAATTGCCTGATCTGATGGTTTTGAAAGAACTGCATTAAATTCACGGCTCAGTATCCGTGAAAGGTTTTTTTACGGTCATAATGTTCTGGAAGCAACTTTAAATAAATAAATATGAAGTTAAAGATGATCCTCTTGGCGGCAGTGTTGATTGCAACAGCGCCTGTCTTCGCCCAAAAGAAAACCAAGGCAGCCCCCGAAGCTCCGGCGGTTAAAGCATCTCTTGCGGCACCGGTTAAGGTTACCACCGTAGAAGGAATTACGGAGTACAGACTTCAAAACGGTCTTCGCGTGTTGCTTTTCCCTGATCCCTCCAAACAAACCATCACGGTTAACATCACCTACATGGTTGGTTCAAAACACGAAAACTATGGCGAGACTGGCATGGCCCACTTATTGGAGCACCTGGTGTTCAAAGGAACGCCTAAGCATCCGAACATTCCACAGGAATTATCTGAACATGGTGCCCGCCCCAATGGAACAACGTGGGTCGACCGCACCAATTATTTTGAAACATTTAATGCTACTGAAGAAAATCTGAAGTGGGCACTGGATCTGGAATCCGATCGGATGGTCAACTCCTACATCGCTAAAAAAGATTTGGACAGCGAAATGACCGTCGTTAGAAACGAATTTGAATCAGGTGAAAATGATCCTTTTGGCGTCCTGATGGAGCGCGTTATGTCAACCGCTTATCTGTGGCACAACTACGGCAAATCAACCATTGGCGCCAGGGCAGACATTGAGAATGTTCCCATCGACCGACTACAGGGATTCTACAGAAAATATTATCAGCCCGATAATGCCGTGCTGACGGTTGCGGGAAAATTCGATGAGCCCAAAACCCTTGAGATGATCAATAATTATTTTGGTGTTATTCCAAGGCCGGCGCGCGGAATTGATAAAACCTATACGGTCGATCCAACCCAGGATGGTGAGCGTGTGGTTACCCTGCGGAGGGTAGGTGACGTTCAGTTGGCAATGGCTGCCTACCACATTCCGGCCGGTTCACACCCGGACTATCCGGCCATTGAAGTGCTCTCCAATATTTTGGGAAGCGAACCTTCCGGTCGATTGTATAAAGCGCTTGTCGATACTAAGAAAGCCAGCAATACCGGAGCATTTTCATTTGAGTGGAAAGAACCAGGATTGTTGTTGACCTATGCTGAGGTTTTAAAAGAAAATTCTTTGGAGGATGCCAAAAATGCGATGCTTAAGACCCTCGATGAGACGGCTGCAGTTGCACCCACCAAAGAGGAAGTTGACCGCGCAAAAAATGAAATTCTGAAACAAATTGAACTGGCATTTAATTCATCTGAACGCATTGCACTTTCTCTTTCAGAGTCCATCGGTATGGGCGATTGGAGGTTGTTGTTTTTGAACCGCGATCGAATTGCCAGCGTAAATGTTCTTTCCGTGAAAAGAGTGGCAAGCACCTATTTGAAGCCGGACAATCGTACCGTGGGTATATTTCTTCCAACCGAAAAGCCTGAGCGCTCGGAAATTCCTTCAACACCGGATGTAGAGGAGCTGGTCAAGGATTATAAAGGATCTCAAACCATAGCGCAAGGTGAAGCTTTTGATCCAACACCTTCAAATATTGAATCTCGTACCACCAGGGCTGAATTGGGCAATGGCATGAAAGTGGCCATGCTGTCCAAAAAAACCCGTGGTGAATCGGTGGAAGCCTCCATCATCTTCCGGTTTGGTGATGAGAACTCACTTCAGGGAAAAAGCAAAGCAGCGCAGTACGCAGCGAGCATGTTGAACAAGGGAACAAGCAAAAGAACCCGTCAGCAAATCAAAGATGAGTTCGACAGACTCAAAGCGAACGTAAGCATTGGTGGCGGACCGAGCCAGGCATCGGTTAGCATTTCAACTACCCGACCCAACCTGGTGGAAACCATGAAACTTGTAGCCGAGTTGCTGAAGGACCCTTCCTTCCCTGCCGATGAGTTTGAAAAAGCCAAGAATGAAGAGCTTGCAGGCATTGAGGCCAACCGAAGCGAGCCGCAGGCCATTGCCATCAATAAAATTCAACGACACCTGGCCCCCTATAAAAAAGGTGATCCCCGTTATGTAGGCACTTTTGATGAGGAGATTGCTGATCTCAAAGCATTGAGCCTCGAGGAGGTAAAAAAATTCTATAAAGATTTTTATGGTGCCAGTCAGGCGACCATGTCGGTGGTTGGTGATTTCGATGCAACGGAAATTCAGTTGCTCGCTAAGGATTTGTTCGGAAGTTGGAAGAGCACGCAAGCCTATACCCGAATCACCAACAGTGTGCAACAGGTTCCAGTGATCAACGAGGCGATTGAAACGCCTGATAAGGCAAACGCAATGTTTGTTGCTGCCTACAACATTGAGTTCCGTGATGACAATCCAGATTATCCCGCACTGATCCTTGGTAACTACATCTTAGGTGGTGGATTTTTGAATTCACGGTTGGCCACGCGCATCCGACAGAAGGATGGATTAAGCTATGGCGTGGGTTCCAATTTCAATGCTGGCGCATTGGATGCCATTGGCTCCTTCTTTGCTTACGCGATTTATGCCCCTGAAAATGCTGAAAAACTGGAAGTGGCTTTCCGTGAGGAGATTGATAAGGTGATCAAGGATGGTTTTACAGCGGAGGAAGTTGCTGCTGCTAAATCCGGATGGCTGCAGGGAAGAACGGTAACCCGCGCTCAGGACAGAAGTCTGGTAGGCACGTTGAACAATTACCTTTTTATTAAGCGTGATTTATCCTGGGACGCAGGTATAGAAAAGAGGGTAGAGCAACTCACCGTCGATCAGATCAATGCGGCTATGAAGAAATACCTCAGGCCTGAAAGCATCAATATTGTGAAGGCTGGGGATTTTGCGAAGGCTAAAGCAAAAGCTGCAGAGAAAAAGTAATTCAACTGATGGTTCGGTTTTGAGCCATCGTCATTTTTAAAAATTGAGCAGTCCGTGATGGGTACATCACGGACTGTTTTTTGATGCGTTTGGGTTAATAGGCTGAAGTTTAGGTCTATCCAGGGGTGTCAATTGGTTCGAAATTCACGCCCTGACCACTGATTTTGCAAAAATCAATATTAGTGCCATCTTTGGGGCCCTTTTGAAAAAGGGCTTAAAAAGGCACTATTATGAAGCGTACATACCAACCCTCCCGCAGAAAGAGAAAGAATAAGCACGGTTTTCGCGAAAGAATGGCTTCCGCCAACGGACGCAGGGTATTGGCCAGCCGCAGGAAAAAGGGGCGTAAAAAGCTGACCGTTTCTGACGAGAAGACCTTCAAGAAGAAGTAATCTTTCGTTTTCTTCCCTGGGTTAGTGGTGCCATTATCCAACCATGGGGGACTACAGTTTTCCAAAGTCAAATCGACTTACAGGTAAAAAGAAAATAGACCGATTGTTCGGTCAGGGGAAGACTTTTGTTCGTTTCCCGTTCAGGGTTATTTACCTGAATGCTGAAGGGCCTGCCTACCAGGCAATGTTTTCTGTTCCTTCGCGCCAATTCAAAAATGCTACTGACCGCAACCGGATCCGAAGGCAAATGAGAGAGGCTTTCCGCCACGAACAGGCCCCTTTGCGGTCCGTCACTCCTCTCATGATTGTCTATATTTACATAGCCAAGGAAATACTCCCCGGAAAAGAAATCCGTGAGAAGATGGCGCAAGCCATCGCTTTCCTGATTCGACAATGCTGAAAAAATTTAAGCTGCCCGTTGGCGCCGCTGCGCTGCTGATCCTGGTCTCGGGGTTTCTAATTCCTGCAGACCGCTACTTTGAGATCGCTCGCAGCCTCGACATCTTCTCCACTTTGTTTAAAGAGGTCAATGCAAACTACGTTGACGAGGTGGATCCTTACCGCCTGGCAGAAAAAGGAATTGGTGCTATGCTGGAATCGCTCGATCCTTACACCACTTTCATTCCTGAAGAATCGGCTGAAGCCTTCAGCATTCAAACCACCGGGCAGTATGCCGGAATTGGTGCACTGGTTGTCAATCTGGATAAAAAAGTTTTGATCAGTCAGCCTTACATCGACTTTCCAGCCCATCGGGCAGGTGTAAGGGTAGGAGATGAAATTGTTGCGGTAGATGGAAAATCGGTGGAAAATCTTCCAGTTTCTGCAGTTACGACCATGTTGAAAGGTGCACCCAAAACACAGGTTGAAGTTGTCTTCAACAGACCGGGGGAGAAAAAGGAAATAAAATTATTGTTGACCAGGGAAAGAATCAAAGTCACCAACATAGCCTGGTATGGCATGGTCGATGAGCAAACCGGATACATTGGGCTAGCTGAATTTACTACTGGCGCTGGTCGTGAAATACAAGAGGCCATTCGCCAGATGAAAAAATCAGGCATGAAGAATTTGATCCTTGATTTAAGGGATAATCCTGGTGGACTGCTTCATGAGGCTGTAAATATTGTTGGACTTTTTATTCCAAAGGGAAGTGAAGTTGTAAAGACTAAAGGCAGACTGGAAGATTTCAATAAGACCTATAAAACACTTTCACAACCTGAAGACTTGGAACTCCCGGTGGCGGTGTTGGTCAGCAATGGCAGTGCGTCTGCGAGTGAAATTGTTGCTGGCGCCTTGCAGGATTATGACCGTGCAGTACTCGTGGGACAAAAGACCTTTGGAAAAGGACTTGTTCAAACCACCAGGTCTTTGTCATACAATGCCCAACTTAAGGTAACCACGGCGAGGTATTATATCCCCAGCGGCAGGTGTATTCAGGCTTTGAATTATGCATCAAAAAATGAGCAGGGCGAAGCGCAGCGTAATGCGGATTCCCTAAAGCAAGCCTTCAAAACCGCAGGTGGAAGAATTGTTTACGATGGTGGCGGATTGGACCCGGATGTAACCACTGAAACCATAGCCGCCATGCCTATTTTGGCTCAATTGGCTGGTTCAGGCTTAATGTTTTTATATGCTCGGGAATTTTGTGGTGTCCATCCGGCGCCTGCTGATGTCAGAAAGTTTTCACTTAATGATGCACAGTACAGTGATTTTACGGCGTGGCTTAAGAAGAGGGGATTCACCTATCAGACAGAATTAGATGTGCGGCTCAAAGAATTGGAGGCACTTGCCGTTGCGCAGGAATCTTCAGGCGATTTGTTGGCATCAGTAGTTCAGCTTAAAAATAATTTACAGACGGCTCGGGAAGAGCTTTTCATCAAGCACAGGAAAACCATTAGTGAATTTTTAGAGGAAGAAATTGCCTTTCATTACCGACTTGAAGAGGGAAGAGTACTTTCGTCGCTAAAGAGTGATAAGGAATTGCTGATGGCGAAAAAGCTTTTTTCAGATCCGGTTTCCTTTTCAAAAATTCTTTCAGGACATGGCGCTTATCCTGGCCGTTGAATCATCGGCCCGGTTTTGTTCGGTTGCGCTGCATCGTGCTGGACAGCTGGTGAGTGAAATCAAAGTCCAACAGACCCGTTCCGCCGCTGCTGCACTTGCGCCTTCCATCAAGGAATTATTTCAGCAATGTGGTTTAATCATTGAAAGTATAGACGCGGTGTCTGTTGCTGCGGGCCCTGGCTCCTACACAGGACTGCGCATTGCTTCGTCTACGGCAAAGGGAATTTGTCTGGCACTTGGAAAGCCGTTGATTGCTTTGAACACTTTGGAGATCATGGATAGAATGGTTCGTGACCGGGTGGTCGCTGAGAAATTCTGTCCGATGTTGGATGCACGAAGGGCTGAAGTTTATGCAATGATTTTGGATCAAAGCCATCGGCCTCTATCAACGGTTAGAAATATTATTTTGGATTCACTTGGTTTTCAGCAGGAGTTGGAAGAGGGTAAGGTTTTGTTTTTTGGTGATGGATCGGATAAGTGGAGGAATTTGTGTGTACACCCGAATGCAATTTTTCAGACTGACATTGAACCCATGGCTTCTGCTATGGGTGAATTGGGGTGGAGGGCATATGAGGAAAAAAGATTTGAGTTGGTTAATCAATTCGAACCTCATTACCTGAAGGAATTTGTAGCGGGCCCTAAACGAAAGGCTGATTAAATTTGAGCCGTCATGAGTGAAGAGCAGGAAGACGGAATTGTGAATCGGGTGGCCAACAGTGGCCTTGTACAGTTGGAGCTGGATCGGTTCCATCAGGCTGGGGAGCGGGTTCAGATCGACCTCGCTGATGTATTGGAGAACGGGTTGTTGCTTCGTGAGAAGACACTTCGTGATTTTATTGATCGCACGGATTGGTCGGGCTATGCAGGAAAGTTTGTGGCCGTGCATTGTTCAGCAGATGCGGTGATTCCATCCTGGGCGTACATGTTGCTTGGGTCTGTTTTGGCGCCTTATGCCCGAGTGGTGGTTTATGGGGACTTGCTTCGACTCGAGGAGCAATTGTTTTCACTGGCCATGGATAAGGAAGATTGGTCTGTTTTTTCTGAAGCGCGGGTGATGGTAAAAGGATGTGGGCGTGTAGAGGTTCCGGAGGGTGCATTTATGGAAGCCACCAGGCGGTTAAGACCGTTTGCCCGGAGCATCATGTTTGGTGAGGCTTGCAGTTCTGTCCCTGTTTTTAAGAAAAAGTGAATTTTCTTGCTGATTTATTTCCATGTAAACACCTGATTAATAAGGGCTTGATTTTAAAAGCCCTTTAAAAAACCCGATTTTCAGGGATTTTAGCAGTCAAAGCATTGCAGTAGTCTTCCGACCTTTTATCTTTGCAGTCCTGTTTTCGAGGAAAGCCTGTTTTAGGCCCTAAAAACGGGGTTTTGCTTCTTGATTGAGGCCACTTGGCCGGATAGTCTGCTGAAAAGCGGATTGTTGTCAGGTCAAAACGTTCATTGAATGGATGGATTGATAGCGGACCCGGAGTATTTCGATAGAGGGATACTTCGAGTTTAATTCCGGGCTGGTTGTTTTCGGGCTGTTCTTAGGAATGGTTTGGGGGCGATTGGTTTGAAATGAATGAAAGTCAGGGATTGAATTTTTGCTTGACTGTTGTTGAATGGAGGTATTTCGTGTTGAGATAATACGGGGGATACTGAAGAAGTTTGATGATGGATTGAGCGGTTTCCTGTTGAAGACTGTGATCTGATGTGAATTGGGTCATGGGGATAGACGGGGGATAGACATAATACTATGGAGAGTTTGATCCTGGCTCAGGATGAACGCTAGCGGCAGGCCTAATACATGCAAGCTGAACGGCAACTTTTGTAGCAATACGGAAGCTAGAGTAGCGTAAGGGTGCGTAACACGTATGCAATCTGCCCGCAACAGGAGTATAGCTCTTCGAAAGGGGAATTAATGCTCCATAGGAATATTGGGGGGCATCCTTTGATATTTAAACCTGAGGGGGTTGCGGATGAGCATGCGCATGATTAGTTAGTTGGTAGGGTAACGGCCTACCAAGACGATGATCATTAGGGGAACTGAGAGGTTGATCCCCCACACTGGCACTGAGATACGGGCCAGACTCCTACGGGAGGCAGCAGTAGGGAATATTGGTCAATGGGTGAGAGCCTGAACCAGCCATGCCGCGTGCAGGAAGAAGGCCTTCTGGGTTGTAAACTGCTTTTATCTGGGGATAAAAACACTGTGCGCAGTGGATTGAAGGTACCAGAGGAATAAGCCACGGCTAACTACGTGCCAGCAGCCGCGGTAATACGTAGGTGGCGAGCGTTGTCCGGATTTATTGGGTTTAAAGGGTGCGTAGGCGGCTTATTAAGTCAGTGGTGAAAGACGGCAGCTCAACTGTCGAGGTGCCATTGATACTGATGAGCTAGAGTACTGATGAGGTAGGCGGAATGGACGGTGTAGCGGTGAAATGCATAGATATCGTCCAGAACACCGATAGCGAAGGCAGCTTACTAAGGAGTAACTGACGCTGAGGCACGAAAGTGTGGGGATCAAACAGGATTAGATACCCTGGTAGTCCACACTGTAAACGATGATCACTAGATGTTGGCGATATACGGCCAGCGTTCCAGCAAAAGCGATAAGTGATCCACCTGGGGAGTACGCCGGCAACGGTGAAACTCAAAGGAATTGACGGGGGTCCGCACAAGCGGTGGAGCATGTGGTTTAATTCGATGGTACGCGAGGAACCTTACCTGGGCTAGAATGCCCTTGACACTCTCAGAGATGGGAGGTTCCGCAAGGACAAGGAGCAAGGTGCTGCATGGCTGTCGTCAGCTCGTGCCGTGAGGTGTTGGGTTAAGTCCCGCAACGAGCGCAACCCCTATCTTTAGTTGCCAGCATGTCATGGTGGGGACTCTAAAGAGACTGCCTGCGCAAGCAGAGAGGAAGGAGGGGATGACGTCAAGTCATCATGGCCCTTACGCCCAGGGCTACACACGTGCTACAATGGCGCTTACAGAGTGTTGCGATCCGGTGACGGAAAGCCAATCACAAAAAGAGCGTCTCAGTTCGGATTGCAGGCTGCAACTCGCCTGCATGAAGTTGGAATCGCTAGTAATCGCAGATCAGCAATGCTGCGGTGAATACGTTCCCGGACCTTGTACACACCGCCCGTCAAGCCATGGAAGTTGGGAGGACCTGAAGGCAGTTGCTGCGAGGCGCTGTTTAGGGTAAAACCGATGACTGGGGCTAAGTCGTAACAAGGTAGCCGTACCGGAAGGTGCGGCTGGAACACCTCCTTTCTGGAGAGACCGGATGCGAATCTGGTACACCTTGACTGGTCCGCTATCAATCTTCTATTCGAGTTATTGGTTGTTGGTTTTTAGTTTTTTGTCAATCACCTAAAACTTTAAATCATAAGGGGGTATAGCTCAGCTGGCTAGAGCATCTGCTTTGCAAGCAGAGGGTCATCGGTTCGAATCCGTTTACCTCCACAATTTGAAAAAGTTGGATTTAAACTTTTTCGGTTTCGGGAACCAGAAGGGTTTTCGGATTGTTTTAAATGATATTTTTTGGTGCGGTCTTGAAGAGGGCCTTACCACATTAACCTACCTAATTGTGATCATGGCATAAAGATGTTGTGAGTAGATGATTGGGGATAAGAGGGTTAAAGGAGTTCATTGACATGGTGGAGAAAGAGTAAAGAGTAGACAATTTCACGAGCGTCGAGCAGACGTTAGGATATTAATAGTGATAGAAAGTAAGAAAGGGCGCATGGGGGATGCCTAGGCTCTCAGAGGCGAAGAAGGACGTGATAAGCTGCGAAAAACTGCGGGGATCTGCTATAGGAAATGATCCGCGGGTGTCCGAATGGGGTAACCCATCTGGCTGAAGGCCGGATATGCTGCAGTGATGTAGCAAGCAAACCCAGGGAACTGAAACATCTAAGTACCTGGAGGAGGAGAAAACAACAGTGATTGCGCCAGTAGTGGCGAGCGAAAGCGCAAGAGCCCAAACCTGAGTAGTTAAGGCTGCTTAGGGGTAATAGGACCACATAATTGAGTCTGATCTGACTGGAACTGCATGGGAAGGCAGGCCGTAGCGGGTGATAGCCCCGTACAGGAAGGAGATGATGAGAGGTGGAATCCTGAGTAGGGCGGGGTCGGAGACGCCCCGTTTGAATTTGCCGGCACCATCCGGTAAGGCTAAATACTACTGAGAGACCGATAGTGAACCAGTACTGTGAAGGAAAGGTGAAAAGCACTCCGAATAGGAGGGTGAAAGGAGAACCTGAAACCATGCGCTTACAAGCGGTCGGAGCTCTGTGATGGAGTGACGGCGTGCCTTTTGCATAATGAGCCTACGAGTTACTGTCACTGGCGAGGTTAACCGCGGATACGTGGGCAGCCGAAGCGAAAGCGAGTCTGAAGAGGGCGAATAGTCAGTGGTAGTAGACGCGAAACTTTGTGATCTACCCTTGGTCAGGATGAAGCCTCGTTAACACGGGGTGGAGGTCCGAACTATTGAGCGTTGAAAAGCTCTTGGATGAACTGAGGGTAGGGGTGAAAGGCTAATCAAACTGAGAAATAGCTCGTACTCCCCGAAATGTTTTTAGGAACAGTGTGAGGGTTGAGTTTAGTACAGGTAGAGCTACCAATTGGACTAGGGGGAGTCACATCCTACCAAATCCAGATGAACTCCGAATGGTACTAAATATACCTTGCAATGAGGGCATGGGTGCTAAGGTCCGTGTCCGAGAGGGAAAGAACCCAGACCTGCAGCTAAGGTCCCAAAATCTATACTAAGTTGAACTAAGGCGGTCCAGTTGCTGAGACAGCCAGGATGTTGGCTTGGAAGCAGCCATTCATTTAAAGAGTGCGTAACAGCTCACTGGTCGAGCGACAGGGCATCGATAATAATCGGGCATAAAGTATAGTACCGAAGCTCAGGATTGATACAGTGATGTATCAGTGGTAGGGGAGCATTCCGAATGCGGAGAAGATAAGTTGTAAGACTTGTTGGAGTAATCGGAAAAGCAAATGTAGGCATAAGTAACGATAATGCTGGTGAGAAACCGGCACACCGATAGACTAAGGGTTCCGCGGCAATGTTAATCAACCGCGGGTAAGTCGGGGCCTAAGCAGTAGCCGAGAGGCGAATGTGATGGACAACTGGTTAATAATCCAGTACTACCTTAAAGAGCGATGGAGAGACGGAGAAGTGACAGTTCCACGGTCTTACGGAATAGGCCGTTTAAGGGTTTAGGTATAGGGTTTGCAGGTAAAACCGCAGACTTTGCTGAGACCTGAAAGTAGGGTTTGGCTTCGGCTGAATTCAGTGGACGTAATCAGGCTTCCGAGAAAATCTTCTAAGCATATTGATAAGGTACCCGTACCGCAAACCGACACAGGTAGTCAAGGAGAATATCCTAAGGTGCTCGAGTGAATCGTGGCTAAGGAACTCGGCAAAATAACCCTGTAACTTCGGGAGAAGGGGAGTCCCGCGCAAGCGGGATCGCAGAGAAATGGCCCAGGCGACTGTTTAACAAAAACACATGGCTATGCGAAATCGAAAGATGAGGTATATGGCCTGACACCTGCCCGGTGCTGGAAGGTTAAGGGGGGACGTTAGTCAGCAATGGCGAAGCGTTGAACTGAAGCCCCAGTAAACGGCGGCCGTAACTATAACGGTCCTAAGGTAGCGAAATTCCTTGTCGGGTAAGTTCCGACCTGCACGAATGGTGTAACGATCTGGGCGCTGTCTCAGCCGCGAGCTCGGTGAAATTGTAGTAACGGTGAAGATGCCGTTTACCCGTCACGGGACGGAAAGACCCCATGAACCTTTACTATAGCTTCACATTGGTATTGGGAGAATGATGTGTAGGATAGGTGGGAGGCGTTGATCCAGGGCCGCTAGGTTTTGGGGAGTCGACGGTGAAATACCACCCTTTATTTTCTTGATGCCTAATCCTGCAAAAGCGGGAGACATTGTGTGGTGGGTAGTTTGACTGGGGTGGTCGCCTCCGAAAGTGTATCGGAGGCTTTCAAAGGTATGCTCAGTACGCTTGGTAACCGTACGTGGAGTGCAATAGCACAAGCATGCTTGACAGTGAGAGAGACGTTTCGAGCTGGTGCGAAAGCAGGATATAGTGATCCGGTGGTTCTGTATGGAAGGGCCATCGCTCAAAGGATAAAAGGTACTCTGGGGATAACAGGCTGATCTCCCCCAAGAGCTCATATCGACGGGGAGGTTTGGCACCTCGATGTCGGCTCGTCACATCCTGGGGCTGGAGAAGGTCCCAAGGGTTGGGCTGTTCGCCCATTAAAGTGGCACGCGAGCTGGGTTCAGAACGTCGTGAGACAGTTCGGTCCCTA
>VGMW01000003.1 GCA_016866235.1 Bacteroidota bacterium | reverse complement strand
ATGGGTGCTCGTATGATGTCAGGCAACTCGGTTAATCACCTCAAACTGGAGCGTGAACTCGCCGATTTTGTGATGAAAGAGGATGCTATGCTGCTCAACTATGGCTATCAGGGTGTGGTTTCAATCATTGATGCCCTAGTTGACCGAAAAGATGTTATTGTTTATGACGCTGAGTCACATGCTTGTATTATCGATGGCGTTCGCTTGCACATCGGTAAGCGTTTTGTTTACGCACACAACAACATGGAGTCCCTTGAAAAGCAACTGGAGCGTGCCACCAAGCTGGCAAACGAAACCGGTGGCGGAATTCTGGTGATCACCGAAGGTGTTTTTGGAATGTCCGGTAATCAGGGTAATCTGAAAGGGGTCGTGGAGCTTAAAAAGAAGTTTAATTTCAGATTGCTGGTAGACGATGCCCATGGCTTTGGAACTATGGGTAAAACTGGTGCCGGTGTAGGTGAGGAGCAGGGTGTTCAGGATGGAATTGACCTCTATTTCTCCACATTCGCTAAATCAATGGCAAGCATCGGTGCATTCGTCGCCGGTTCGAAGCCTGTTTTGAAGTTTTTAAGATACTCTGTCCGCTCCCAGATTTTCGCTAAGTCATTGCCGATGCCTCTGGTGATCGGGGCCCTCAAGCGCCTGGAATTGCTTAAAACCAGACCTGAGCTAAAGGGTAACCTTTGGAACATTGTTAAGGCAATGCAGGGCGGTTTAAGGGAAAGAGGATTCTACATTGGAACCACCACCTCGCCGGTAACCCCCGTCCTGTTCAAGGGAGGGGTTGGGGAGGCTGCCAACATGGCCATGGACCTTAGAGAGAACTTCAACATATTCTGCTCTGTTGTGATCTATCCCGTTGTGCCTAAGGATGTTATCATGTTCAGAATCATACCTACGGCGGCCCATAGCCTGGAGGATGTAAGCCTCACTTTGGACACGTTTTCCAAGCTAAAATCGAAGCTTGATGCAGGCGAATACCGCAAGGAGGAGCTTGTAACCGTGACTAAAAATTGAAAAAAATGCCTTTTTTAATTGTTTTTTGGCATATTTGAGTATCTTCGCAATCAAGAAATCAATTTCTAATCTTTAACACCCTATACAATGAAAAAATTCGAAGAACTCAAGGCCCTCATTGCTTCTATTGAAGTTGACGCTGAAAAGTTTTACAGCAAGCAAAATAGTGCTGCCGGTACCCGCGTACGTAAGGGTATGCAGGAGCTGAAAAAAATCGCTGGTGAAATCCGCGCTGAAGTTCAGGATCTGAAGAACAAGGCCTGATTTTTCCTAATTCATTTGAAAAAGGGGTAGACCAAAATCTACCCCTTTTTTATTTCCTCCATCTGGCTGTGTATCCTTCCGCTTAGTGATTTGCTGACCGGAACAACCGGTAAACGGCAATCATTACCGCAAACACCCATCTGTTTCAAAACTTCTTTCACCCCTGAAGGATTGCCCTCCTCGTACATCAATGGATTGATGCCGCCAAAAAGGGTTTGAATTTTTGCTGCCCTTCTGAAATCCCCCGCCAATGCTGCATCCGTCATTTTCTTAAAATGGTTCGGATAGGCATTCGCTAAAACGGAAATCACACCCGCAGCTCCAACCGACATCATTGGCACCGTGAGCATATCCTCGCCACTCAATACCATGAATTCAGGTCTTGCACGTCTGATGACTTGCATGGCTTGTTCCAAATTGCCGGAGGCTTCTTTGATGGCTACGATTTTTTTTAAGCCCGATAACCGAACCGATGTTTCCGCGGTCATATTAGACCCGGTTCGGCCAGGAACATTATAAAGAATTAAAGGAAGCGGACTTGCTTCAGCAACTGCCTTGAAATGCTGATAAATGCCTTCCTGACTGGGTTTATTATAATAAGGTGAAACACTTAGAAGCGCACAAACACCTTTGGTTTTAAACTTCACCAGTTTTTCAGTGACCACAGCGGTGTTGTTGCCACCAATGCCAAAAACCACTGGCAACCGATTTTTGTTTTGCTTGATAACATGGTGTAAAATGGCCTCCTTCTCGTCATCTGAGTGGGTGGCCGATTCACCCGTAGTTCCCATAACCACCAGATAATCCAGTTTCGATACATGCTTTACAAGACGCGACAAGCCATCAAAATCAGTCGTCCCGTTTTCTTTCATGGGAGTGACCAAGGCAACTCCGGTTCCTTTCAATTCCTTCATGGTTAACTCAATTTTGAACAATAGGCATAAAGCCCCTCCAACAATTCCGTAGTACCACCCTTGTAATCAAAAAGAAAATCAAGATAAGGCATCATTTCGGGGTGATTCTTGCCGGCTCTACATTTTGCTTTCGACTTGGCCAATACCTGCAGCACCGCAGGCTCAGGCGCTACATCGGCCAGAAAGAGATAATCAAAGTCCTTCTCCCAGAATTGACGGGCATCCTGACTTTTTATCTTTCCTAAAAAACTTATTTCCTCCGGCGAAAATCCCGGATGCCCCGACACGTGAACGATTTTACGGGTAGGGATATATTCCAGAATGCTGACCAATTTACCTGCTCGTTCTAATTTTTGCCTGAAGGATTCAATGGCATCACGTTTGAGTGGATCGCCCGTGGTAAAAAGAATACCAATGCTATGAACCTGATCGGCAGGGGTGGAGTGTCGGTTGGTCTTATTGTGGCTTCGTGCCTTTCCCGCGATATATTTTAGAAAAGCTTTTTTCATTAGGGCCACGCAAGTTGAGGATTTCAGTCCTTTTTTTCAACCAGACCCAACCACAATCACGAAAGCATTTTTCGGAACTCGTCCTCCGATATGATTTTAACACCAAGCCGCTGCGCTTTTTCAAGCTTGGATGGCCCCATGTTTTCACCGGCGACAAGAAAATCTGTTTTACCACTGACGCCAGAAAGCACCTTCCCGCCATTGGCCTCGATCACCTGGTGCAATTGCTCACGCTCATAATGTTGAAATACCCCCGAGACCACAAAACTTTTACTACTCAGCTTATCACTCTCCACCCGGACTTCCGTGGCTTCAATTTCCATCTTTAAACCTGCTTTTTGAAGTCGACCGATTTCAACCACATGTTCTTTTTCCCTAAGAAAATCATGCACACTACGCGCGATGATCTCGCCAATTTCCGGTGCCTTCAACAACGCCTCTACATCGGCCTGCATGAGCGACTCCATACTTTTGA
The DNA here is from genome assembly GCA_016866235.1 of Bacteroidota bacterium. Classification (GTDB taxonomy): domain Bacteria; phylum Bacteroidota; class Bacteroidia; order Cytophagales; family Cyclobacteriaceae; genus ELB16-189. Next base: position 224,445 of record VGMW01000003.1, on the reverse strand, counting down.
AATGCCGTGCTAGTTTTTCAGCCACCGTTTTTCCTACATGCCGAATTCCAATGGCAAACAATACCGCTTCAAAGGGTTTCGATTTGGACTCCTCGATGCCGCTGATCACTTTCTGTGATGACTGCTCTTTGAACCCCTCAAGCTTTAGCAGATCATTTTTGGATAAGGAATACAAATCAGATGGACGCCGCACCATCCCTGCCTCAAACAATTGATGGATGGTCCGCTCTCCAATGGAGTTGATGTCCATGGCTTTGCGGTGCACAAAATGTTCAATCTTTCCGGTGACTTGCGGAGGGCAACCTTTCTCGTTTGGGCAGTAATGCACCGCTTCACCTTCCCGACGTATTAATGTAGTGCCGCACTCCGGACAAGCAGTAATGTATTTAACTGCACTGCTTTTACCGGTCCTTACATTGGTATCTACTCCGGTTACTTTAGGAATAATTTCCCCACCTTTTTCTACAAAAACCATGTCACCGACATGAAGGCCCAACCGTGCAATTTCATTCGCATTGTGGAGCGATGCCCGCTTAACGGTTGTGCCTGCCAGAAAGATGGGTTCTAATTCCGCAACCGGCGTCACCGCCCCGGTGCGACCCACCTGATAGGTAATGGCGTTTAGCCTTGTCCTTGCACTTTCTGCTTTGTATTTAAAGGCTACGGCCCAACGTGGACTTTTAGCAGTAAATCCAAGTTTCTCCTGTTGATCCAGGCTGTTCACCTTAATAACCACTCCATCGGTCTCCACCGGCAAATGCTCACGATGCTTTTCCCATTTCTTGATGTAGTCTAAAACTTCATCAATGTTGCGGCACTTTTTATACGTCGGTGAAACATGAAATCCCCAGCGCTCCAGCGAATGGACACACGCCTCCTGACTATTTACATTCAGGTCTTCACCCAGTAGAAAATAAACAAAACACGAAAGTTTTCTTTTTGCCACTTCTGCAGAATCCTGCAGTTTCATTGTTCCTGATGCAGTATTTCTGGCGTTGGCATACGTCTCTTCACCGGCTTCCTCCAGCTCGCGGTTCAGGGCAGCAAAAACATTTCTCGGCATAAAAATCTCCCCGCGCACTTCAAATTTTTCCGGATGATTTTTTTCAATGGTATGGAGTGGAATGGCGCGGATGGTTTTGGCGTTAAGGGTTACATTATCGCCCCGCACACCATCGCCACGCGTAACGGCACGAACCAGTTTGCCTTCCTCATAAACCAGACTAATGCTTACACCGTCGAACTTTAATTCACAGAAGTACTCATATTTTTCTCCTTCCAGTCCTTTGCTAACCCTGCCATCAAAATCTCTGAGTTCTTCCTCTGAATAAGTATTGCTGAGTGAAAGCATTGGATATTCGTGGGCGACACTTTCAAAAGATTTGGTTAACCCACCTCCAACACGCAGGGTAGGAGAGTCTGTTGTCTTCAAATCAGGAAACTCTTTTTCTAGGCGCAGCAATTCCTCCAACATTTGATCGAAAGCATAGTCGGAAATCACCGGCTTGTCCTCCAGATAATATAACCTGTTGTGGTGCTCGATCTCTATGGAAAGCTCCTTGATTTTTTTCTCCGCTTCCTTTTTGGTCATGGCTTTAATTCAGCGTGAATTTAAATGCTTACTCCATTACTTAGCTGTCTGATCTGGAATAGGTGTGCGACTGAAATGGCTGCTGTTTCAGCCCTTAAAACATTTCCCCCCAAACCAACAGAACCAAACCCATTTTTCTGTGCCGCTTCCAACTCGTCGGTTGTGAAGTCACCCTCAGGGCCAACCAAAATCAGGCTGTTATGGCCCGCATTAAGCTTGTTCAAAAGATGATCCATATTTCGTTTTTCTGTGCAGGCAATAAACTTACTCGCTGTGGTTGTTTTTAAAATGTCTTCAAATTTCACATGACCAGTAATGTCGGGAAGCCAGGCTTGTCGCGATTGTTTCATGGCGCTGACAGCACTGCTCTCCAATCTGCTTAAATTTATTTTTGTACGCTCGCAGCGATGGGTGATCATGAAACTGATGGTATGAACGCCAAGCTCCGTACACTTCTCTACCATCCACTCCATTCGTTCGCTCGATTGCAAAATCCCTACGGCAAGGTGAAGCTCAGGTTTTTTGCGATCCACAAATACGGTTTGTTCAACCTGAATTATTGGTCTATTTTTTTCCCACTTAATTATTTTGGAGGTATGGAGATGGCCCCGCCCATCGGTTATGCAAATTTTTTCGTCCGGTTGTACCCGCAGCACCTTCAGGTGTTGCAATTCCTTTTCACCGAGTACCGGAGCTCCGGGATCAAAGCCGGGTTCGTAAAGAAAATTCAATTAACTGTAAGCGGTTTTTAGCCTGTCAGCAAGTTGGATGTATTCCTGCATGGCGGCTTCTTTGGATTTGCCTTTTTGATCAGACCATGCCTGCCATTTTGCAATCGCTTTGAAATCAAATCCCATTGGTCTTTCTCCGGTTACATCACCCTCTGAACCTTGTTTGAACAAAGCATACAGCAAAAGCAACTCTTCATTCGATGGTCGCCGCGTTAGGGATTGAACGCCTTGGGTTGCCGAATGAAATTGCTCCTCTAAGGTCATAAGTTTTATCGCTTGTCAATCGCCACGTAGGGCCGTGGTGTTGCGCCGGTGTAAACCTGTCTTGGACGGCCGATCGGTTCTTTATTCTCACGCATTTCTTTCCACTGGGCAATCCATCCAGGGAGTCGCCCCATGGCAAACATTACGGTAAAGAGTTCCACTGGAATGCCCAGCGCGCGGTAAATGATGCCGGAATAGAAATCTACGTTCGGATAAAGTTTACGTTCAACGAAATAAGAATCTTTTAAAGCAACTTCTTCCAGCCTCTGGGCGATTTCAAGAACAGGGTCATTGATGCCCAACTTTCCTAGAACATCGTCGGCGGCTTTCTTGATAATCTTGGCTCTTGGGTCAAAGTTTTTGTACACGCGGTGCCCAAAGCCCATCAATCGGAAAGGATCATTTTTATCCTTGGCCTTGTTGATCCATTTGTCAACATCTCCTCCGTCTTTACGGATGCTTTCCAGCATAATAATTACCTCCTGATTGGCGCCGCCGTGCAGCGGACCCCATAAGGCGTTGATTCCTGCCGAAATTGAAGAGTAAATGCTCGCCTTGGAGGAACCAACCATCCTCACCGTAGAGGTAGAGCAATTTTGCTCATGATCGGCATGGAGAATTAGCAGTTTGTCCAATGCATCTGCTATCACCGGATCAACATGATAGTCCTCTGCAGGCAGAGCGAACATCATCTTGAGAAATCTTCCACAATAGTCAAGGGAATTATCGGGATAGTTAACTGGATGTCCGACCGCGTTCTTGTAAGCCCACGCAGCAAAGGTTGGCATTTTAGCCAGCGAACGGACGATGCTAAGTCTTACGCCTTCTGCCGAACGGTTTGGATCGAGTGATTCAGGATAAAATGCAGTCTGACTGCAAAAAAGTGAAGCCATAACACCCATGGGGTGGGCCGTAGAAGGGAAGCCGTCGAGAATTTTTTTGATGTCCTCGTGAACGAGGGTATGCTTTTTAATTTCATCGGTGAACTTGAAGAGCTCAGCTTTATTGGGGAGCTCACCAAAGATCAACAGGTAGGAAACCTCCAGGAAGGTCGATTTTTCAGCCAATTCCTCAATACTGTAACCCCGGTACCGGAGGATACCCTTATCGCCATCAAGAAAAGTGATGGCACTCTTGGTGGATCCTGTGTTTTTGAAACCGTGGTCGAGGGTTATCGCCCCGGTCTTTTCCAACAGGTCATTGATATCAATGGCAACCTCATGCTCACTGCCTGTAACAAGTGGGAATTCATAGGTTTTACCTCCGATGATTAACTGTGCTTTTTCCGACATGGCTCTATTCAAATGCGGTCAAAATTAAGCCAGTGCCGGATGAGTAAAAAATTTGGTGTAACAATTAATTACCGTCGCCTGGTGGGCGGTTTAAGGGTACTCTTACCCTGTTTCGATCGCCGGCGGTCGAACCCGAAAGTGTACAACAAATCGAAGGAAATGGTTTTAAGATTTACCATCATGGTATCGTCGAAATTCAGGATGTTGAGCCTGTTTTCGGTTTGGAGTGTTCCCAGGTTGGTGTGACCCCAGGTGAACCGGAATTCAGCGAAGATTTTTTGTTTTGAGGTGATAGGGGCCTCAGCGCCAATTCCCGCCACCTTTAACTCGGAGGCTTTGGGCGGTCCGGTCGGTGCAAGAATTGGTCCCGGCCTCTATCAGATTTCTGTAACAAACCAAACCAACAATTGTCAATCCACGGGTGACGTAACGCTTGAATTCCAGCGCGTGCCAACCTCCATTCTGGAAATCATCAAGCAGGACCAGTTAATCTGTCTGCCTGACGGGAGGATTGAGGTTACTTCCATGGAAGTTGACAATGTTGCAGACTACACGTTCAAATGGTACTCGGGTGCAATTTCTGCAACCTCATTGTCCGATCCTTCCGGCGTCGTGATCAATGGCCCCATTCTTTCAGTTACCAATTTCCCATCAATAGGTGAGGGCGAATATTTTGTTGTCGGAACCCGCAATGGTGATCCGGTGAGAGGATCAGGTTGTGATACCGACCCGCTGACTGTGGAACTTAAAGACCTCAGCACCAATCCACAGGCCGATATTTCGTTTACTTCCAACTTTGCATGTCTCCCAAGTTTGGCCAATGGGCAAATAGATGCTGCTGCATTGGAGGCGGATGGCTCTTCAGATACCTATGTATTTACCTGGTCCTTTGCGGGTGCAGCCCTGCCCGCACCGGCAACAGCTAATTCAACGGCTGCCAATAGCACCATAACTGGTGCCATTGAAGGTACCTACGTGCTAAACCTGCTCAACAACATAACCGGATGTAGTATTGAAACCAGCGTCACGGTTGATCAGGATCTCACCATTAGCGTCCCCAACATCGCCGAGCTCTCCAAAATTGAAACCATAACCTGTATTGGTGATGGCCAGGCATCCGTAGTCTCGGTAAAAATTGGAGACAACCTACCGGTGTCCGGCCCAAGCATTCTTCCTCCTTCCTTTAATTATGAGTGGTTTAATGGCTCCACCGCAAATCCTATCGCAGGAGCAACTGGCATAACCGTGACCAACCTAGCTGCAGGTAAATACCTGGTCAGGGTAACCGACAACAGCACCGGATGTGTCTCCGATGAAAGTGAAATTGAAATCACTGACGAGCAAATCATTTTTCCGTCAGTCGACATCACTCAGGATTTCCTTCAGGTGGTTTGTACGGATGGTATTGGCAGCGCTCAGCTCACTGCCTTGGGTGGGACTACAGCTGGTCCATTCAATTACACGTGGTTCAACACCCTTTGCGGCAACGATCCAGCGGGCTGTTCCGGAACTGGAATTTCAAACAATGAAACGATCAGCAGCCTTGATGAAGGAAATTATTCCGTCCGTGCATTTGATTCAGGAACAGGATGCTCTGTAAGCAATTTCTTTATTGTAAAAGACGATTCGAAATCATTTGGACCTGCCATCGCCACCGGAGGAGAGGAGCTGACCAATTGTGCGCCAGGCTTACCCAACGGATCGGTTTCCGTTCGCGTGATTAATCTTTCTGAATTTGCCATTCCCAACAACCAGTATCCGTTCCCTCAATATCTGTTTGATGCATTTATAAGAGGTGGTTCCCTAGCCGGTGAACAGGCAATGCCGCCCAATCCCACCACTGGCTTGCCAGGCACATTCATCACCTCAGGATTACAGAAAGCCACTTACGATGTTCGTGTTAGGGATGTGAACACTGGTTGTGAGGTAACAGCCAGTGAAGAAGTAAAGGACGATACTGTGCTGCCGGTGGTAGCTGTTCTCGAAGAAAATCCGCTCACCAATTGCACGCCTTTCATTGATAATGGTCAGCTCTCCGCAACCGCCGATGGTGGAAAAGTAGGTGGTTATACCTTCGACTGGTTCTCCTCCAGTCCCGATGTCTTCATCATTCAAAACAATACACTAATCGGTCAAACCAAAGGCACCTACAAAGTTGAAGTAACCAACAATTTCACTTCTTGCAAGAACCAAAAAACCGGAACCATCACCGATGGAAGAATTCTTCCTCCATCACCAAATCCACTTGTTCTTACCCATCAGACCAATTGTGCGCCGCTCATGGCAAACGGTTCGGCTACGGTGACCGTAAAAGGGAAGACCGTTGACTTCCTCTTCGATTGGTTTGAGGGTACAACCGACTCCGGTACCGCTGACTTTACGGGAATCGACTACCTCGATCTCGAATCAGGTGATTACGCTGTGGTCGCTCAGGATTTGACCACCGCCTGCCGATCTAAGCCGGCACTGATCAAAATTGATGACCGCACAAAGAAATTCTCGGTGAAAATGTCGGCCAAGGCTGCCTTCTGCGCGGATTCAGGTAAACCTCCCATTGGTTTCGCACTCGCTGAAACAGTTTTAGATCCGGGTGATACGGTTTCAGTGTTGGTGGACAGTGTCGCATGGCTCGATCTCACAACCAATCAAATCATTCCAGACCTGAAGGGAGTGCAAGCTTTTAATTTGTACCCGGGCAGATACAGGGCAACGGTTTTTAACCGTGAGCAGTGTAATGCTTCTGCCGAGGTTGAGGTACCAACTGAAATTGCCACATTCAACGGTATCTCCAAGGATAATGACGGCAACAACGATTTTTTCATCATCGATTGTATCACCAATTTCCCGAACAACAATGTCAAGATTTTCAACCGTTCTGGAATCCTGGTCTATGAGGCAACGAGCTACAACAATGCCGATGTCCGGTTTGAAGGAATAGGAGTCAATGGTTTATACCTTCAGGGACGCGACCTGCCCGATGGTACCTATTTCTATATTATTGATAAGCGCGACGGTTCTAAACCGGTTGCGGGTTACATTGAGATTACGCGATGAGACAATTTGGCCTCATCATATTGCTCTTACTTTCTCTAACTGCCAATGGTCAGCAGCGACCCATTCAGTCGCTGTACATGTTCGATCCAATGTTGATTAACCCTGCCTATACCGGTACCCAGGTACAACTGAGCACCACATCCATCTACCGAAATCAGTGGATCAACCTTGAAGGAGCGCCTAAAACGTTTACCACTTCTGTTCACTCCGGATTCTTAAGAAACAAACTCGGACTGGGTTTCATTGCTGCCGCCGATAAAATTGGAATCCATGAAGATGTTTCCTTCTATGGTACCTATGCGTATCGAATCAATCTCGATAAGACAACCTCCTTATCGATGGGACTTCAAGCGGGTTTCAATAATTTCCGTTCTGATTTTACCAAGCTCGATCTTAAAAATCCCAACGATCCCAAGCTGGGTGGAACACTCCAGCGGCTGAATCCGAATTTTGGTTCGGGACTCTATTTGAGACACAAGGATTATTTCATAGGATTTTCAGTGCCCTACATTCTGAACAATAGAATGTTGAAAATTGACACCACTTTGTTTGGTGCTCGTCAGCAACGTTATTATTACCTCACCGCCGGAATTACCCTCCCGATTTCTGATGCGGTTCAATGGTTTCCAAGTGCGTTGCTGCGATTCCAGGATAAAGCACCGCTCAGCATGGACATTAACTCGACCTTTGTACTCTTTAAGCAAGTAGGACTTGGTGTTTCCTACCGACTAAAAGAAGGACTGGTTGGGTTATTTGAACTTCAGCTCAACGACAACTTCCACGTCGGCTATGCTTATGATTTTACCGTATCGGACATCAACCGGTTCTCTGCCGGAACACATGAGCTGATGGTCAACTACAGGATTAAAATATCCAGAATCCATCGTGGTCTGGAATGTCCCTCATATTGGTAATCAGCCGATTCTTTTTAAAGCCATTCCTGCTACGGTTTCGCCGATCGATAGGGAAGAGGTCGCAGCAGGGGAAGGGGCATTGGTAATGTGGATTGCACGATCCGATTCATAGATCAGGAAATCGTCGACCAGTCCACCGGTACGGTCGCATGCTTGCGCACGAACGCCTGCTCCTCCATCCACCAGATCGTCTTGTTGAATTTCAGGAATTAATTTTTGTAGTGCTTTCGTGAAGGCGGCCTTTGAAAATGAACGGTACATTTCACCTAGGCCTGTTTTCCAATATTTGGCAGCAACTTTTTGAAATCCCGGCCAAAGCAAAGTTTCGGTAAGTTCGCCCAGGTTGATGTCAGATTTTTTATAACCCTCCCGACTAAAGGCCAGCACTGCATTGGGTCCGGCTTCAACGCCGCCCTTCGCCATTCTGGTGAAGTGTACACCGAGAAAAGGAAAATTAGGATCCGGTACCGGATAGATTAGATTTTTTACCAGGTATTCCTTTTCCTTTTTCAGTTTATAATATTCTCCCCGGAATGGAACGATTTTAACATCCTTTCCTTCCCCGGTCATATTGGCTAATTTGTCTGAATACAAACCAGCACAACTTACTACCAGCCTGGTTTCGAAATCACCCTTGGTTGTTTTTACAATACTGGTAACACCATTCTTTATAATCGATAAGGCTTTGGTCTCCATGACCAGTTTGGCACCATTTCGAACGATTAAAGCCGCATATTTCTCAGAGACCAGTCTGTAATCAACAATCCCGGTCTGAGGAACAAATATTCCTTCGATTCCGGCAACGTGTGGCTCATATTCCTTTAATTCACCAGCGCTCAGTTTCTTAAGGCCCGAAAGTCCGTTCGCGCCTCCTCGGACATAAATAGTTTCAAGCAGTGGTTTTTCTTTTTCGTCGGTCGCAACAATGATTTTGCCGCATCGCTCGAATGGGACCTGATGCTCAGTGCAAAAGTCGATCAGCATCTGATAGCCACGGATGCAATTTTGCGCCTTAAGACTTCCTGGTTTATAATAAATCCCGGAGTGAATAACGCCACTGTTGTTGCCGGTCTGGTGCATAGCCACCTTGCCCTCCTTTTCGAGCACAGCAATCTTTAATCCCGGCTTCTGTTTTTGAAGTCTAAGCGCAGTGGCCAATCCAGTAATTCCACCGCCAACGATTACAACGTCGTAAATCATTTTTTACTTCCTGTGTTGGTTTCTTTTTTGAATTTCATTGCACCTGAATTAAGACAAAATCTTTTTCCGGTAGGTTTTGGTCCGTCATCAAATACATGGCCCAAATGTCCGCCACATTTGCTGCAAAGGACTTCCTCTCTGACCATATTGTAACTGTAATCAGCAACCACAGCCACATTTTTATCGGCTACCGGCTTGTAAAAACTAGGCCATCCACTGCCTGATTCAAATTTGGTCTCGGAACTGAAAAGTGGTTGCCCGCAGCCCGCGCACACATAGGTGCCCTGATCATGGTTGTTAAGGTATTTGCCGGTAAATGCTCTTTCTGTACCCTTCTGCCTTAGAATCCGGTATTCCTCAGGGCTTAAACGTTCAGCCCATTCTTTGTCGGTTATTTTATTGTATTCCGGATTGGGCTTAAAAGGATTGGACTTTTGCTGACCAAAACTAATTTGAACAGCATTTATTAATAAAATGAAAGCTAAATGGCTGATTTTCATGACCGATTAAATTTATCGGCCGCAAGTTATTCCAAAATGGGTATTTGATGAGGTTCTCTTTGAAATCAGCGGTTTGGAAAAAAGACAAAAAATAAAGAACCCCTTCCGTCCGAAGGGGCTCCTTACCCTAAACCTAAACCTACATGGAATCGAAAGAATCTCAATTCCAATCCTAAAAACGAAGCCTGTTTTCAAATGTTTCAGTTCCTTTGAAAAAAATTTCAAGGTGTCGATGTATAAGATTTTTTCGTCAATAATGATGCGTTCATCTACCTGCCTTTTATTGGGACTGATAATGACCCTTATTTCTTGTAGCGATAAGTCCCACCAGTTACAGCAGCTGCTCTTGAAAGGAAACCTTGCACTGGAAAAACAGGATTACCAAACAGCGGCCAACTACTATAAAGAATCACTGCGTCTTGATGCCTGCTTCTCTGATGCCCTCAACAACCTTGGAACCGTTGCTTTCCAAACTGGACATTTCGCTGAATCCATCGACTGGTACGATCAGGCCATTCAGTGCTCACCCCGAAAAGACTTTTACCTCAACCGCGCCAATGCCCATCTCGAAGACGGTGCTTTATTCCTGGCCCTAAGCGATGCCGATAAGTTTTTGTCCTTTGCGCCCGATACCATTCCCGGACTTGTTTTAAAAAGTATCGTACTCATGCGGCTTAAAAAATTTGATGAGGCTGTAGCCGCCATGGACGCCGTCCTCGCCAGGGAACCTGATGAGCCAGAATGGTGGGTGAACCGCGGCACTTTGTATTTCTTTAAAGGTAAAAATGATCTGGCGTCAGTTGATTTAAAACATGCGCTCTCAATAGATTCAAATTCAGCGGAGGCCTGGAATGCCCTTTCTATGATTGATGCTGAATCCGGAAAAACAGACAGTGCACTCTTTAAAATCTCCCAAGCACTTGAACTGCAATCCGCCCATCCACACTTCATCAACAATCGAGGCTACATTTTTTTACTGAAAGGTAATCTGGCTCAAGCCGAAGCCGACATCAACAAGAGCATGTCGCTGGAACCAGACAATCCATGGGTTTACAGAAACCGCGCCCTTATCTACATGGAGAAAAAAGAATTCCCCTCGGCTGAGCGTCTGTTCCGGCAAGTTCTTTCTATGGATTCCTCCGTCGACCGCATCAATTACTTTTTTGCTGCCTCCCTCGCCGCTCAAAACAAGAAGTCAGACGCCTGCCAATGGTTCAATCGATCGGTAGAAAAATCAGGTCGCTACGATAACCTCTTGAAAATCTGTTCACGGTGATCACCCATCCAGAACTCTTTTTTGAAAAACTCCAGGTCCGACTCAGTGCACCTCTGCCTGGTAAGGTTGCCCACGATCTTGCCCGAGCTGTTCCGGATGCCATAGCCCGAAAAAGATTCAGTCACGATACACCACCGAAAGCCGGAGGGGTATTAATCCTGCTTCAAGGATCCAAAGAAAGTCTATCATTTCCACTGATCCTCCGCACAGATTATGGCGGTACCCACAGTGGCCAGGTAAGCCTGCCTGGTGGAAAGGTTGAACCATCAGAAGAACCACCCGCTGCAGCCATAAGAGAAACCATGGAAGAAATTGGCATACCATCAGATCGAATTAAAATGCTCGGTGGATTAACGCCCTTTCATGTGATCCCAAGTAATTTCATGGTACATCCTTTTGTTGGATGGCTTCCCGGTCCAGGAGAATTCAATCCGGATCCACGTGAAGTCAAACAAATTCTGTCCATGAACCTTATGGATTTGATGTTGGATCAGGCGTTGGGTGTCACAGAGATCAACGCCTCCGGATACACCCTCAAGGCGCCCCACTTTATTGCTGAAGGACAAATCGTTTGGGGTGCAACAGCCATGATTTTATCCGAATTCAGGCAGATTGTAAAGGAGGTAATCAATGGGCAACCGAATTAAATTTTGATCTGTGCACTTCTTCGTAACTTCTTCCCTCAAAACTTTTTAACCAGTTTATACCATGGGTGATTTTATTCTAGCGATCGATCAGGGTACTACGAGCTCCAGGGCAATGGTTTTTGCGAAGGATGGTTCCATCAAAAGTGTTGCTCAACAGGAATTCCGTCAGTATTATCCGAAAGCAGGTTGGGTAGAACATGATCCGTCTGAAATTTTATCCACCCAAATGGCGGTAATCCATGAGGCGATTCTAAAAGCTTCAATAAAATCCACCGATCTGCGCGCAATCGGTATCACCAATCAAAGGGAAACAACGGTGGTATGGGAAAAAAAGTCAGGACGACCTGTTTATCCTGCCATCGTCTGGCAAGATCGACGTACTGCCTCTTTTTGTGATCAGTTAAAGGCTCGTGGTTTGTCAGAACACGTAAAAAAAATAACTGGGTTGGTTATCGATGCTTATTTCTCAGGAACAAAAGTCAATTGGATTCTGGACAATGTTCCCGGAGCAAGACAAAAAGCTGAGGCAGGCGAGTTGGCGTTCGGCACCATCGATTCATGGCTCATCTGGAATCTGTCAGGAGGGAAAGCCCATGTAACCGATTACTCCAATGCATCCAGGACCATGCTGTTTGACATCAATGCACTTCAATGGGATGAAAAACTTTTGAATGATCTTCATATTCCTGCCGCGATGCTGCCACGGGCATTGCCCAGCGCCGGTCATTTCGGTGATGCCGACCTGGATGGCAAATTGATTCCAATCATGGGTGTAGCGGGCGACCAACAAGCAGCTTTGTTTGGACAGGCCTGCTTTCAACCTGGCGATGCAAAGAATACTTATGGCACGGGTTGCTTTATGTTGATGAACACCGGTACGCAGCCAAAAATTTCAACGAACGGACTTATCACCACCATTGCATGGGGATTGGATAATAAGGTTGAATATGCTTTGGAGGGAAGTGTTTTTATTGCAGGTGCTGCAATCCAATGGCTACGTGATGGTCTTCGTATGATCGATCAGTCCTCCGATTCAGAATATTTTGCTAAAAAGGTAAAGGGTGAAAGCGATGTGTTTGTGGTTCCTGCATTTGCAGGCCTTGGTGCGCCTTATTGGGATATGTATGCCCGCGGTGCCGTTTTCGGCTTGACCCGCGATACTGGAAAAGACCATCTGGTGAAAGCGACGCTTGAATCTTTAGCCTATCAGACCAAGGATATTCTAACAGCCATGGAAAAAGATGCAGGGATTCACATTCGAAGTCTGAAAGTCGATGGTGGCGCTTCCATGAACAATTACCTGATGCAATTTCAATCCGATATGTTGGGTTCATCTGTCGAGCGCCCTGCCAATGTGGAATCAACCGCAACCGGGGCAGCCTGGCTGGCCGGTGTTGCTTCAGGTCTATGGAAAAAATCAGAACTCTCCGAACTGCGTAAACTCGATAAGTCTTTCAACCCAGTCATGGCATCTGAAAAACGGGATCGATTGTATTCACGTTGGCTAAAGGCGGTTGAAAGATCAAAGGATTGGGCTGAACATTGATGTAAACGGTCATTGGATGTATTTTAATCATAGCCGAACTTAAGCCGAGGTTTAAACTTCAGTTTCTTGACCCTTTCAGCACTACATCGAAACGAAACCAAAACAGCCCTCACAGAGGCTCCCTTCGACCTGATTGTTATTGGTGGTGGGATAACAGGCGCAGGAATTTTACTGGACGCCGCTACCAGAGGCTTAAAGGTTTGTATGCTGGAAAAGCATGACTTCGCCTACGGAACCAGCAGCCGTTCTACCAAATTAATTCACGGTGGACTCCGTTACCTGAAACAGCTTGAATTCGGATTGGTCCATGAGGTGGGCAGCGAAAGAGCCGTGGTTCATAAAATTGCACCGCATCTGGTCTTGCCAGAAAAAATGTTGCTTCCATTGTCGGGTGGAAAGTCAACAGGCTACTGGCTTACTTCCTTTGGACTAAGTGTCTACGATTGGCTGGCTGGCGTTCGAAAGGAGGATAGAAGGATGATGCTTACACGGCCACAAACGATTAAAGCCGAACCTTTACTGAATACCAAAGGAATCATTGGAGGCGCGCTCTACACCGAATATCGAACCGACGACGCCAGGCTTACCATCGAAATCATCAAAACGGCTTGTGACCATGGTGCGGTTGCACTCAATTATGCCGAGGTGAAAGGTTTTATCAACGAACACGGAAACGTACAGGGTGTTGAGTGTGTTGACGGACTTTCCGGAAATGTATTTCAGGTTAAGGGAAGGGTAGTGGTCAATGCTACAGGTCCTTGGGTCGACCAGCTTCGTTTGAAAGATGGTTCGCTCGAAGGAAAGCGACTTCACTTAACCAAAGGTGTGCACATAGTGGTAGATCATCAGCATGTGCCTGTAAGGCAGGCTGTTTATTTTGAAGGACCCGATGGAAGGATGGTGTTTGCAATTCCCCGTGACGGCAAAACTTATATTGGTACCACCGATACCGACTATGCGGGTAATCCGGAGGCGGTAGTAACCAAAAGTGAGGACGTTGAATATCTGTTGAAGGCAGTCGCGCATGCCTTTGCTGTTTCCAGCGTTTCCATTCAGGAAGTGGAAAGTACATGGGCGGGATTGAGGCCACTGATTCACGAGGATGGAAAATCAGCTTCGGAGCTTTCAAGGAAAGACGAAATTTTTGAATCACCCTCCGGACTTTTATCCATTGCCGGCGGTAAGCTTACCGGCTATCGTAAAATGGCAGAGCGTGTCGTTGACCAGGTGGTGGAAAAAATTTCAAATGAAGGCGAAAATGTTTTTGGTGACTGTGTTACGGATCGACTACCACTTTCAGTCTCTTATCCGGATCTTGAAAACTTCTTTCAGGCAAAAGAAAGCTTTTTGAATAACCCTGAATTCATAGCTCAAAAGAATTTAGCCCACAGGCTGATGCATACCTATGGTATGTCGTCTCAAAAAATTCTTGATCAAAGTCGTTCTTTGATTTCCTCCGATCCCGCAACCGCCTTATTGGAGGCGGAGGTAATTCATTGCATCGTCTCCGAATCGGTAGAAAAATTATCTGATTTCTATGTGAGACGCACGGGATTACTTTACTTCGATCTGCCCAAAGTTGCTGCCACACTTGATGGGGTATTGAAAGTTTTTTCGGAGCAACTGAATTGGGGTGAAGATAGAATACAAAAGGAGCGGAGTGAACTCACCGGTCTGATCAACGATGCACTTTTCGGTACTTCCTGAAAGATAAATTATGGGTGCGCCGATACCCACTCTTCACCATTCTCAAATACCTCTTTCTTAAAAATTGGAACTGTTTGTTTTAGTGAATCGATGATAAAGGAGCAGGCTTCAAAGCTCTCTTTTCTATGGCCTGTTGAAACCGCTACCACCACCGCAGTCTCACCTGGCTTTAGTGTGCCAATCCGGTGGATGACCGCAAAGCCCTTGATCTCCCATTTACTTTTGGCCTGATCAATAATCTTTTTGATCTCACTCACCGCCATCGATTCAAAGGCTTCATACTCAAGCCATAACACCCTCTTTCCACCTGAGGTCTCACGAATATTGCCGACAAAGACGTTTATGGCCCCGGCCGAAAGACTGGATGATCCTTCCAGTGCGTCCTTAACCTCAATGGGTTTGTCGGTGATCTTGATCATCTTGGTTATTTAAGTGGGCAATATATTTGCCTTGGGCATAGCAATCAATGACCGTTGAAGCCTTAGGTCTTAATTAAAGGTTTCGCTTTGCTAAATTTGAATGTTTTAGAATCACCTTGATTTTTGACAACCATAATCGTCTCATAAACTACCTCCGGCTGGCGGTAACCGACCGTTGTAACCTCCGGTGCTTTTATTGTATGCCCGCCGAAGGCATCCGATACCTGCCTAAAAATGAACTGCTGAGTTTTGAAGAATTGGTGCGTGTTGTAAGTGTCCTGGCTGAAATGGGCATCACCAAAATCAGGTTAACTGGTGGCGAGCCCTTTCTTCGAAAGGATCTCCTACAACTAATGAAGATGATCCGCCAGATTCCGGGAATTAAGGAATTACATCTTACGACGAATGGACTATTGGCCGGAGATCATATCGATGAACTCCGTCAGTTGGTCGATTCTGTAAATTTAAGTTTAGATACCCTTGATCGAGACCGCTTTCATCAGATCACGCGCAGGGATGAATTTGAGAAATGCTGGACTGCATTCCATAAAATCCGACAAGCCCGAATCCCGGTTAAGTTGAACATGGTGGTCATGGATGGCAAAAACACCGACGACATAATTCCAATGGCCGAGCTTTCGAGAGAAGAAGGAATATCGGTTCGTTTTATTGAGGAAATGCCATTCAACGGAACAGGGTCCTTTCATCAGCAAATCAACTGGGATCATGTTGCTATTTTAAATCTACTTAGAAGTCATTACCCTGATTTAAAACGCCTTCCTTCCGGTCCGGGGGCGACAGCTTCACTGTATGAAATTCCTGGTTACAACGGAACCGTCGGAATAATCGCCGCCTATTCAAGGACTTTTTGTGGGACCTGTAACCGCATTCGTTTAACGGCTCAGGGAATACTTAAAACCTGTTTGTACGATCAGGGCGTTCTTAGCGTAAGGGATTTACTTCGTTCCGGTGTGAGCGATGATGATCTTAAAGCCAGTCTGATGCAGTCATTCCGGGAAAGGCCAAAAGATGGCTTTGAAGCCGAAAAAGCTTCTGGTGTGTTTCAATCCATGTCCACCATTGGTGGTTGACCACAATTAGAATAGAATTCATGGAATACTGGATTTTGCCTGTGTCATTTTTCCTGATTGCGTTGATTTATTCCTCTGTTGGATTTGGAGGTGGCTCAAGTTACCTGGCCTTGCTGGCCTTGCCTGCGTTTTCATTGGGTGCGGATATTATCAGACCTACAAGCTTGTTGTGTAATCTGTTCGTGGTAACAGGAAGTTCTTTTGTCTTCATCACCAAAAGAAATTCATCCATTCGTGAGATCTGGCCCTACATCATTCTTAGTATTCCTTTGGCGTGGCTCGGTGGATTTTTCAGGCTGACAGATCAAATTTTTTTCGTCTTGCTTGCCTCTGTATTGTGTGTTTCCTCACTGTTGCTCTGGATCCAACCCGTTAATAAAAACATTGTGATGGGTACAGAAAAGAACACAATGCCAAAAGTTGTGGCCGGTGGATTTGTTGGATTTTTAAGTGGACTTGTAAGTATTGGTGGGGGGATTTTTTTAAGCCCATTTATTCATCTCCTAAAATGGGAGCCTGCAAAGAAAATTCCGGCATTGTCAGCGGTTTTTATTTTGGTGAACTCTGTGAGTGGATTGCTGGGTCAATTCATGAACAATCAGCCTTTCCCGCCGTTGGATTTTTTGCTGCCCTTGTTGCTTGCTGTTTTGATTGGCGGTCAATTGGGCTCGCGGCTGGGATTAGGATTTTTTAACCCAGTGTACATCAGGCGTACTACATCCATCGTTGTTTTCCTTGCCGCCATTCTGATACTCAGAGATCACTTATAATCCAGGCACCAATTCAGGAAGTATGGTCATAGACGATCACCCATTTACCATCGAATTTTCTCAACACAAGTGTGAACACACCGTTGGCATCACCTATGGATCTTTTTAAAAAGAACTTTCCGGTCAGAAAAGCGGCATCGTGGTCGATGCCATTAACTTTTAAAATTTCAAAATGAAGTTTTCCCATCGCAACCGTGTCGGGATAACTTTCACGGTAGCGATCAAAAGTGCTTTGCCATCCCAATCGGATACCGTTCTTACCCACGAATTGCATGCTGTCCGATCGGTGGTAACCCTCCATAAAAATACCCAGGTCACCTTTATTCCAGGCATCTTGCTGTTCGGCTAAAAGTTGTTTGATGGCCTGTTCGTCTGCAGTTGAAAAGGTTGGACTTTCTGTGTTGCTACACCCGTAAATGAAAATCAGGGCTGCCAAAAACAAGATGAGCTTATATTCTTTTTTCATGGTTTTAATGGATGGGTTGAGCGGTATTATGCCTAAGATAAATGTTATTTTGCACGTCTAAATTTTCAAGCTTGAAAAACATTCCTTTGGCAAAGATTGGGCAGCATGCAGGTGCCATTTTGCTCTTTTTTTTGGTGACGGTCTTCTATTTCCGTCCGATCTTTTTTGATCATAAAGTCCTCAATCAGCATGACATTACCGAGTACCTCGGAACTTCAAAGGAGCTGCGCGACTACAGAGCTGAGACCGGTGAAGAAGCCTTATGGGCATCGAGGGTTTTCAGTGGAATGCCTGCTTATTTGATTAGCGTGGATTGGAGTGACGGAGCAATATCTTGGTTCAAACGTGCCGGAGGTTTATTTCTTCCCCATCCTGTATCCAATATCTTCTGGTCATTGGTAAGTTTTTATTTGCTGTTGATTGTATTTGGTGTCCGGCCCTGGCTCGCCATCACTGGCGCTATTGCTTTTGGGTTCTCCTCATTCATGATCATAGGTCTAGGTGCAGGTCACAACGGTAGGATAGGAGCAATTGCATTTATGCCAGCGGTATTGGCTGGAATCCATTTGCTCTTTGAGCGTAAAACCCTTTTAGGCTTTTCATTTACCTCCATGGCATTGGCACTACACCTAAGAGAAAACCACCTACAAATGACCTACTACCTTTTGTTGATGGTGTTGGCCTACGGAATAGTAAGATTGGTTGAATCAGTAAAAACTAAAACGGTATCCGATTTTGTTCGTTCCGCTGGCTTGGGGTTAGTCGCTGCAGTTTTTGCTGCTGCGTCCTTTTTTGGACAGTTTTGGTCGGTAACCGAATACGGAAAGTATTCAATCCGCGGAAAGTCTGAATTAAATGTACAGCAGGCAGGTAATGGTTCAGGAGGACTGAATCGCGAATATGCCTTTGAATACAGCAATGGAATCATTGAGCCGCTGACCTTATTGATTCCTAATATTCTTGGCGGCAGTACCATGGAATCCCTGATCAGCAATGAATCAGGCAAAACCTATCAGGCACTGGCCACCTCCACTGACCCACAGCTGGCCAATCAACTTGCGCCATACACCATCGCGTATTGGGGTAGTCAGTCCAATACAGCCCCTTACTACGCCGGCGCGGTCATGGTTTTTCTTTTTGTGGTCGGATTATTTTACATCGACCGACGATGGGTGTGGTGGTTGCTACCCGTTTCGGTTCTGTCTATCGTGCTGAGCTGGGGTTCTAACTTTGCGGCCTTTAACAATTTCGTCTTTGATTATTTGCCAGGATACAACAAGTTCCGATCGGTAACTTTCACTCTGGTGATGATTCTCATGGCTATGCCTTTGATTGGCATGATGGGATTGGAAAGTATTTTGAAGTCCGGCATCAACAAACAAAACCGTAAGGGATTATTCACAGCCTTTGGGGTAACCGGGGGCTTGTGTTTATTACTTATTTTGATTGGCGGATTTGGTAATTTCTCAAGGCCTGAGGAAGCGCAGCTGCCAGTCTGGTTGCTGAATGCCATGAAAGAAGATCGACAGGGGTTGTTGCGCAGCGATGCCGTCAGGTCTTTGATTTTTATTTCGATCATTTTTATTTCCCTGTGGTCTGAATTGTTCCGACGACTTTCTGTATTGTCTTTTTGCGGATTGATTATGGTGGTGGTTATGGTGGATATATTCTCTTTCAACACTCGGTACTTTGGAGAAGATAAATACCGTCGTAAAGCTGAAGATGCTGTTCAAATGACAGAGGCCGATAAGCTGATCCTACAAGACACTTCCTACTACCGGGTGTACAATCTCGTTGGCCCGATGAACGAAGCAAGGACATCCTATTTTCATCATTCCATAGGCGGATACCATGGTGCGAAAATCAGGCGCTACCAGGATTTATACGACTCCTTAATTGCTCCTCAGACCCAACAATTTATTGAAGGTGCGAGAACCGGTAACCTGGATTTTGACCGAATGACTGCCACCAACATGCTAAATGTAAAGTACATTGTTTACGGTCCTGAGCCGGAGAATGTTATCCCCAATCCACGAGCCTTTGGACCGGCATGGTTTGTGAATAAAATTTTAGCCGTTGAAAATCCAACGGAAGAATTGAAAATGACCTCTGAAAATGATCTCTCCTCAACGGCTGTCGTTGACCGAAATAAATTTGAAGCGGCGTCCAAAGCTATTGTAGGACGGGATAGTCTTTCCCGCATCACCCTTGAGTCAAGAAGTCCAAGGAAGATGCTGTACCGGTCGATCAATGCTAAAGATGGAATGGCTGTATTTTCAGAAGTCTATTATCCGGAGGGATGGGAGGTAACTATTGATGGCAAGCAGGCATCGATGGTAAGAGTAAACTATATCCTTCGTGGACTTTTGATTCCTGCGGGTGAGCATCAGATTGAATTCAAATTTGAACCATCACCTTTTGTGGTTGGAGATAAAATCACCGCGTCTGCAAACTGGTTGATTCTGTTGTTCTTTTTTGGTTCAATTTTTATGAAGGTGAGAATGAAGTTTGTTTAGGCGCTGGGTTTATTTCGTATAACCCTTACATCAATCATAATCGAGGATGCAAACTTTTCAATAACGCCCTTGATTTTTATTCCAGTGGTGCCTTGAGTGTTTGGGATGAATTCTCCTCATTACCTACACGTTTCAATCCTATTTTCTATTTATATAAGGAAACATCCAACCAATGAAAAAGTATAAATCATTTGGGTCGATAGCCCCGGAGGGGCTAAAGGTTTATAGCCTACGTGTTTGATTAAAAAATGAGCTCCGTAGGAGCGATACCTTAACGTGATGAATGTTGGTCTAAGGCATAAGATATTTTTTGAGCCCTAAAAACGTTAGAGCCCAAGTAAAAAAATAGATCTTCAAATTGATACCAAATGCATAAACCAATTCAATGAGATTCCACCAAATAACACCTAATTAACCGCTCTGCACCTATAACGCTTACCTCGCCCTATTTTCCCCTGAACCCATTGATCACCAATTATTTCCTCTCAAAAAATATCCTCGGATTCAGCCAGCTCAGCTCCATAAAAAACCTTTAAAAAATACCCCAATCCCGGTGGTGTATTGAAACCCAGTCAATAAATTTAAGGTTCTAACAATCGACAGTTTATGGCAAAAAGGAAATTGAGAATGGGGATGGTGGGCGGAAGCCTCGATGCATTTATTGGTGCTGTTCACCGAAGGGCAGCAAACCTCGATGGAGAAATTGAATTGGTATGCGGCGCTTTCAGCAGCAGTCCCGAAAAATCAAAAGCAACCGGTGAATCACTCTGTCTCGATCCGACACGCGTATATGGTAGCTATGAAGAAATGATCCGAAAGGAAAAAGCGTTACCAGCAAATCAGCGGATGGATTTTGTTTCCATTGTCACGCCCAATCATGTTCATTATGGCCCCGCTAAAATGGCTCTTGAAAATGGTTTCCATGTGATCATCGATAAACCACTTTCTTTTAATCTTAAAGAGGCGAAGGCGCTGGAGAAACTGGTGCAAAAAACCAGTCTGGTCTTTGCCTTAACCCATACCTATACAGGCTATCCGCTCGTGAAAGAGGCGCGCGAAATGGTTCGAAGCGGTAAAATTGGTAAAGTCAGAAAAGTGTTCGTTGAATATCCTCAAGGTTGGCTCTCTACCTTCCTCGAGGGTTCTTCCAACAAGCAGGCAAGCTGGCGTACCGACCCCACGCGCTCAGGTGCTGGTGGTGCCATCGGTGACATTGGAACACACGCAGCTAACCTGGCTGAATACATCACCGGCGCCGACATCACCGAAATCAATGCTCAGCTTAGTATCGTTGTCAAAGGCAGGAAATTGGACGATGACAGCTCCATGCTGATTCGCTTTGACAATGGAGCAAGTGGAATACTCATGGCAACTCAGGTTGCGGCAGGTGAAGAAAATAACCTGAACATCAGAGTTTATGGTGAGAAGGCCGGCTTGACCTGGCGACAGGAAGAGCCCAATACCCTTGAGGTTAAATGGCTGGATAAGCCTAAAGAGACCATTCGCGCAGGCTGGGGATATTTATCCGATGTGGCCAAGTCAAATACCCGAACTCCATCCGGTCATCCTGAAGGATACCTTGAGGCTTTCGCGAATCTCTACAGGAATTTTTCAAAGGCAGTGCACGACCACAAGCCGGGTAAAAAAATCGATGCCTCGAAATATGATTTCCCCGATGTCCATGATGGCGTGAAAGGGATGGCCTTCATCGAAGCAGCAGTCAAGTCATCGGCATCAAATAAAAAGTGGACCAAAATCAAATACTGATCAATGAAAACAATCAAAGGACCGGCAATTTTTCTTGCCCAGTTTATGGGCGATAAAGCTCCCTTCAACAACCTTAAATCAATTTGCAATTGGGCCTATTCGCTTGGCTATGTTGGTGTTCAAATTCCAACCTGGGATCCTCGATGTATCGATCTGAAAAAAGCAGCCGAAAGCAAAACCTACTGCGATGATTTAAAAGGTACCGTGGAATCCTGCGGTCTTGAAATCTCTGAATTGTCTACCCACTTACAGGGTCAACTCGTGGCCGTTCATCCTGCCTACAATGAAATGTTCGACGGATTTGCGCCAAAGTCCGTCCACGGTAAGCCTGCACAAAGAACCAATTGGGCCATCGAGCAGTTGAAAAATGCTGCCAAAGCCAGTAAAAACCTTGGACTCAAGGCCCATGTGACCTTCAGCGGTGCATTGATGTGGCATACGGTATATCCCTGGCCACAGCGGCCAGCCGGACTTGTTGAAGATGGTTTTAAAGAGCTGGCAAAAAGATGGGTTCCAATCCTCAATGCATTTGATAAAGTAGGAGTGGACCTTTGCTATGAAATCCATCCAGGCGAAGACTTGCATGATGGAGTTACCTTTGAACGCTTTTGGGAGGCAACCGGTAAACACAAACGTTGCAACATTCTATACGATCCAAGTCACTTTGTTCTGCAGCAATTGGATTATCTGCAGTACATCGACCACTACCATTCATTCATTAAAATGTTCCACGTAAAAGATGCCGAGTTCAATCCCAATGGAAAGAGTGGCGTTTACGGAGGATACCAGGGTTGGGTAGATCGTCCCGGTCGATTCCGCTCACTGGGTGATGGTCAGGTTGACTTCAAATCAATCTTCAGCAAACTTGCGCAATACGATTACGATGGATGGGCAGTACTGGAGTGGGAGTGTGCCCTCAAGCATCCTGAACAGGGAGCTGCAGAAGGAGCACCTTTTATTAAAGACCACATCATCCGAGTTACGGAACGGGCATTTGATGATTTTGCATCAACCGGAAAAGACACCAAATTGATTAAGAAAGTTTTAGGAATCTGATAAACCATTTTTTCATGAAATACATTTTTTTCCTTGTCCCTGTTCTTGTACTTGCCCTCAGTTCTTGTGGAAGTAAAAAAGATACAACCTCCTCTGAGGAATTTGTTGTCAATGATGGATCTGCGACCGCATCCGATCCAATTGCGGAGGGTGAAAAGCTTGTTGCGGGCAGCGACTGTAAAACCTGCCATCATTCAGTGAATAAGCTCATTGGCCCTGCCCATACCGAGGTGGCGAAAAAATATGAGTTCACGGCTGCTAACGTATCCATGCTGGCGCAAAAAATTATTCAGGGCGGACAGGGCGTGTGGGGACAGATTCCCATGACCGCCCATCCCGACATCACCGTTGCGGATGCTGAAAAAATGGCCAGATACGTCCTATCACTCGATGGTGAAAAAGAGCATTGAAAACCACTGCTCATACTTGAACCTATGGCCGGCATGATTTTGTCGGCCTTTTTCCATTTTAAAACCCTTACCCTAAAAATATGTTTAGATCCATCCTAACCCTTCTGATCCTTTCATGGGTGCTCACCTCATGCAATCAGCAGCCAGCCGTTCTAATCTTCTCCAAAACGAAAGGCTACAGACACGAATCAATCGACTCCGGAAAACTGGCGATCATGAACCTTGGGGCTAAAAAAGGATATCGGGTCGATACCACTGAATCAGCAGAAGCATTCACCGAAGAAAATCTTAAGAAATACCATGCCGTTGTATTTCTGTCAACAACAGCCGATGTGTTGAATCTTCAGCAACAGTCCGATTTCATGCGGTTTATACAGGCCGGTGGTGGATACCTCGGAATCCATGCTGCAGCTGATACCGAATACGATTGGTGGTGGTATGGTAAACTTGTCGGCGCCTATTTCAAGAGTCACCCAGCTCAACAGGAAGCAGTGATGAAAAAAGTAAATGATTTTCCTGGTGACAAAGAAGGTAAACTGAAGCCGGAATGGAAGCGTTGGGATGAATGGTACAATTACAAAAAAATCTCTCCTGACATTAAGATCCTTTACAATCTGGAGGAATCGTCATACAAGGGAGGAGAGAATGGAGCCGACCATCCCATTATGTGGTATCATGATTACGACGGTGGACGATCCTTTTACATCGGTTTCGGTCACACCAACCAGAGCTACAAAGATGCTGACTTCATGAATGCAGTAGAATTGGGCTTGGATTATGCCGTTGGTCCTGCCAAAATCAGCTACAACAAAGCCACCGCGAAACGGGCACCTGAAGAAAACCGCTTCTCCAAAGTGGTCTTGAAATATTTCCTTGACGAACCAACAGAGATGACAATCCTTCCTGATGGTAAAATACTTTTTGTTGAGCGTAAAGGTGGCGTTAAGTTGTATGACCCCTCGACCGATTCACTGAAGTTGATTAATACGTTTAATGTATGGAGTAAGTCAGAAGATGGAATGATTGGACTTACACGGGATCCAAACTTCAAGGAAAACAATTGGCTTTATGTCTTCTATTCGCACCCGGATCGTTCTGCAAATGTTTTGAGTCGTTTTGAATTCAAGGATGGCAAAATTGATATGTCTACGGAAAAACAGATGCTCGATGTGCCTGTTCAACGCCAGACCTGTTGTCATACGGGAGGCTCACTAACTTTCGATCCGGATGGAAACCTGTTTATTTCTACGGGCGACAATACCAATCCATTTGAATCCGATGGCTATTCTCCATCCGACGATAGACCAGGTCGGACACCTTTTGATGCGCGTGGATCATCGTCCAATACCAATGATTTGAGGGGTAAAATCCTTAGAATCCACCCTGAGCCAGATGGTTCCTATACCATACCTGAAGGCAACTTATTCGCAAAAGGTGAACCTAAAACGCGACCTGAGATTTATACGATGGGATTGCGGAATCCATATCGTATTTCGTTCGATAGCAAACGGAAATACCTCTATTGGGGTGAAGTCGGACCTGATGCCGGCACCGACAGCGAGTCCAGAGGACCCAGAGGTTACGATGAAGTAAACCTGGCAAAAGGCCCTGGATATTTTGGCTGGCCACTCTTCATCGGAAACAATTACGCTTATGCGAATTATGATTTTGATAAGAAAACGGTTTCACCTGGTCAGGATCCCAAGGCGCCTAAAAATCTTTCAGCCAACAATACCGGTAAAGCTGATTTGCCTGCTTTGTCAGATCCGTTCATTTATTACCCCTATGCGGAGTCTCCGGATTTTCCTTTGATGCGCACTGGTGGAAGAAATGCGATGGCAGGACCAGTCTTTTATAGCGATGATTTTAAAGGTCAGCCTAATGCATTCCCCGACTACTTTAATGGTAAACTTATAATTTATGAATGGATGCGTGGTTGGATGCGCTTGGTGAGTTTGGATGAAAATGGAAAAATAACCGACATCGAACCTTTC
Organism: Bacteroidota bacterium; assembly: GCA_016866235.1. Taxonomy (GTDB): domain Bacteria; phylum Bacteroidota; class Bacteroidia; order Cytophagales; family Cyclobacteriaceae; genus ELB16-189. The sequence goes on along the minus strand of VGMW01000003.1, from coordinate 199,234 downwards.
ATGGACAAGACCACCTTCAACAACCCGATTGACATGGAATTCGGTCCTGATGGAAGGCTCTATGTTTTGGAGTATGGAACAAAGTGGTTTGGTCATAATGAAGATGCACGGCTGTGCCGCATCGATTGGAATCCAAACAATCGTGTACCCGTTGCGAAATTTTCGGCGGACAAGACTTCGGGCTCAGTACCTCTTCAGGTTCAATTTTCTGCTGAAGGCAGTGAAGATCCTGACGCTGGCGCATTAACCTATAGCCTTTCCATTGATGGCAAAGAATTAAGTTCAGCCGATGGAAAGTTTAGCTATACCCTTGCTAAACCTGGTGTGTACCGTCCTATGCTTAAAATAACAGATAAAGAAGGCACTTCAGCGACAGCTGAACTGGTAATTATTGCAGGCAATGCCACACCTCAGATCAACATCTCCGTTCAGGGAAATGAAACTTATTTCTTTGCAGGTAAAACTGGTAAGTACAAAGTATCCGTTACCGATGCTGAGGACGGTTCAACAGAAGACGGCACCATTCCATCGGACAAAGTTTCTGTGAGCGCAAGTTTTGTTGCGCAGGGATACGATAAAACACTTGCTGCACAAGGTCATCAGCAGCCCAATCACCCCGGTGAATTGTTGATTGCGGAAAGTGATTGTAAAAGTTGCCATTTGATTGACCAGAAGTCAGCTGGCCCTGCATACCTGGATGTGGCAAAGAAGTATGAAAAAGATCCATCAGCCATAGACAGACTCAGTGATAAAATTATAAAGGGTGGCTCCGGAGTTTGGGGTGATGTGGCGATGGCTGCCCATCCTCAGATATCTAAAGAGAATGCGTCTCAAATGGCATCGTATATTTTGTCCCTTGCGAAAGAAAAGAAGGGACAGATGAAGATCGCGGGTGATCTTAAGTTTGAGAATGCAGATGCCAATCCAATGAATACCCGAGGCGTCTACCTTATTTCTGCCCGATACAGCGACAAGGGTAAAGATGGACTTCCATCATTGACGGTTTCTAGTGAAAAAGTTTTGAAATCACCTTACCTCACTGCAGCAGATAATGTGGTGATGAGTCCTGGCATGCGCGCGGACGCTGACAATAGGGGAGGAAAAATCTTCAATAATGTATTTGACGGCTCGTTTGTCACCTTTAAGGATGTGGATTTGCGACAGATCAATTCAATTTCTCCAAGAGTGGTTCTAATCGGTGAGTCTAGTCCGGGAGGAAATGCTGAGATTTTTTTGGGTGGACCGGATGGAAAAAAACTGGGAACAGCCAATTTGTTGTCGGCTCCTGCAATTCCGATTCAGGCGGGAGTTTCCATGCGGTCTGCTACAGTAGGACTTAATGGATTACCGGATAGGGGCGACATTACCATCGTATTTAAAAATCCGACAGCAGGGAAAGACAAGTCATTGTTCATTTTTGTGCATGCCGGTTTAGGTGCTCAATAGAAAACAAAAAATTGATTTTTTTATGAAAAGAAGATCCTTTGTTAAACAGCTCGCATTAACATCACTGGCTGCTGGTACAGTAAACAATCTCCTTGCTGGTGCGTCAACCTATAAAGATAGAGTTGGACTTCAGCTGTATTCGCTCAGAGATGTCATTGGAAAAGATCCGAAGAAGATATTATCCGATGTTGCTTCCTATGGGTATAAGGAATTGGAAACGTATGGATATGGTAACGGAAAGTTATTTGGACTTACAGTATCGGATTATGCAGTGCATGTGAAGAGTTTGGGTATGCGTACCGTGAGTGGGCATTATGGAATTGACCTGGTTTCCAGTGGGTGGGAGAAAGCGTGTGATGATGCAGCGGCAATGGGTCAGAAATATGTGGTGGTTCCCTATTTGGAGAACAAGTATTACAATACGCTTGATGCATTAAAGAAGACCTGTGCGACAATTAATCAGGGTGCAGAGGTGGCGGCAAAGCGAGGTTTGCGAATGGGATACCACAACCATGCATTTGAGTTCGGACAGGTGGAAGGCAAGACCATTATGGATGTAATGCTTAAGGAGCTGGATCCAAAAATGGTATCCATTGAATTGGATTTATACTGGGTGGTAAATGCTGGTAAAAATCCACTTGAATATTTTAAAGCCTATCCTGGACGTTTTGAACAGTGGCATGTCAAGGATATGGATAAGTCTGATCGATCTAAAAATGCTGATGTAGGAACTGGTAGTATTGACTTTACACCAATTTTCGCAAAGGCTTCGGAGTCTGGCATGAAGCACTTTTACATTGAACAGGAAACCTATCCGGTTTCCTCCTCCCAGAGCGTAAAAAATTCTATTCAGAGCCTTTTGAAAGTCCTTGGTTGATGTTGATCCATTAAGATTGAATTAATATTGAACCTGAAACGCCCGGTTTTACCGGGCGTTTTTTTATACCACGATTTCCTACATTGATAGAAAGCCCTTATCAATTTCTTTTTAGGGCCAACTTTTTAATCCCATTCTAACCTCCGGCTGACTATTCTTTGCTTTTTTTGGGCCGTGAACTTACGTCCTTTCCTCTATGTATTTATCCTGTCACTACTCCATACCCTAATAGTGTGTGGTCAGGCAACCCAAGCAGTAGGGGGTAGAGTCATTGGTCCTTCCGGCCCTCTTCCAAATGTCGCCCTCATTCTTCAAGGCAAGCAACCATACTCAGCCCAATCGGATTCCCTGGGTCGATTTCTTTTTAATCAGGTTCCTGTAGGTCGATACCTGTTATCAGCAGCATTCCCGGGGCTTGTTTTTGATGGGCAGGAAGTTTTGGTAACAGCTGCGAAAAAAATTGAGCTGACCGTCGAGCTGAAGGAAAGTCTTGTACCCATTGAGTTGGACGAAATTGAAGTCTCTTCCGCCCGACAGGAAATAGTGCCCGGTAACTATGGTCTCGCCATTGAAAAAACAATTCGGGTGGCAGCCAATTTCTTTGATCCACTTCGCTTGGCCACAACACTTCCAGGTGTAGTGCCTGCAAACGATCAGGGCAACAGCATTGCCATCCGTGGCTACTCACCCAATGCAATTTTGTGGCGGCTTCAGGGCTTAGACATCGTTAATCCTAACCACCTCGCCAACGCAGGCACGCTTAACGATCGACCGGTCAGTACCGGTGGTGGTGTAAGTGTGCTAAGCGCACAAGTCTTGGACAAAACTAATTTTTACAATGGGGTATTACCGGCCAGCATTGGTAATGTCCTTTCAGGCGCGATTGATATGAGTCTAAGGATAGGCAACCAGGAGAAGCCTGAATACGGTGTACAGGCTGGCCTATTGGGTATCGATTTATCTGCAGAAGGTCCGTTGTCTTCTAAAGCGAACGGTTCCTACCTGGTCAACTTCCGATATTCAACGGTCGGATTGTTAAGCAAAGCGGGCGTAAATTTTGGAGATGAGGAGATTAATTTCAGTGATCTTACGTTTCATTTTTTTAATCCGCTCAGAAAAGGTGGAACGCTCTCAGTATTCGGTTTCGCTGGAGTAAGTTCCAATGAATTTCTGGCGAAGGATCAATCCAACTGGGAATCCGAAAAAGATCGGTACAACATTCATTTTAGTGGTGGTGTACAAGGGGTGGGGTTGAGGCTGGAGAAAAAGATTTGGAATTCACAGTATCTAAAAACTGGCTTGGCCTTCTCCGGTATCAACCAGGATAGACATGCTTTAAGCAAGCCGGTTCCATTTCCGCATCTAATGAGCGATTCTTCCAGTTTTATCAAATCCGTCATTTCCGGATTTATTCAAATCACTGAGAACCGAAAATATTATTCAAGTGAATCTGGTTTGAATTTTTCTTCTACCCATGACGACCTGGCCATCAGAACAGTTTCCTCGTCAGGAATTGGGCCCGACTTCTCGTCTTTCAGTGGTAGGGTTTCTACTTTTTTATTCCAGCCCTTTACCTCCTGGACTTGGAATTTCCTGGGATGGAAATGGAATACCGCGCTACGTTATGTTTTTAATACAGCATCGTCTTCTGGTTCATTCGAACCCAGGATGGTGGTGAATCACCGGTTTATTGGAGGACTCCTATCTGGCGGTTACGGAATCACCAGTCAAACACAGCCTGCCATACTTCTGGCGCAACCTGGATTTCGAAGACTCCCCATGACCAAATCCCATCAATTATATATGGAATATTCACGTTCATTGGGCACTGGCTTAACCTTCAGGAGTTCCATTTATCGTCATTACCTAACCAGGATACCCGTAACTTCCAATGCCGTTAATACGCTTTCCTGGATCAATCAATTTGACGAGTTTATGCTTGCAGAAACATTGGTGGAGGGTAATGCCATTCATCAAGGAGTAGAAGGTAACGTGGAGAAAAAATTCAACAATAACTTTTATTTTTCTGCTTCCGGAAGTCTTTATACTTCCCGATTCAAGGATGATCAATCTGGCAAGTTTTTGCCTACAAGATTTTCCGGACGATATACCAGCGCATTCCTGTCAGGTAAGGAATGGCAATTGAGAAAACAAGTTATTGGGTTGCACATAAAAATCTTAGCCTTCGGTGGACAGCGTCAACCGGTTATCGACCAGGAGGCTTCTGAAGCTGCAGGCACAACCATTTTTACCCACCAAAGCGGTTATGCCATTCAATTACCCAATTACCAGAGACTTGACCTTCGGGTAAACTGGAGAAAAAATAAAACCAAATTCACCAGGACCATTTCAATTGATATTCAAAATGTCACGAACCGGTTAAATAGTGCTGGATATTATTACGACACCTTCCTTCGCTCCATCAAGCCACGGTATCAGTTGGGAATAATTCCCGTGCTTACTTGGCGACTTGACTTCTGATCTGATTGGTTGTTTGATTTAAAAGCTGGTAGCGGTACTTTTGAACATGTCGCTTCCAAAGCATTTTGCACTCAATCCAGTTGCCCTGATATTATTCAGCCTGCTGCTCGTTGGATGTAAGGACAATCCAGTAGAGCCCGGGGTCTCAGAAAAGCTGGCTGCCAGCCGCAAATCGTACATCAGCAACCTTAATTATGAGTTGTATTTTGAAATTCCAAGAGATAAGAACGACTCCATTCCTGCAGCAATTAAAATTGTCTTTGATCTGGAAAAAATTCCTAATCAACTCCTCCTGGATTTCAAGGATTCGGCTGAAAATATTCAAAAAATAACATTGAATGACAAACTGTTACACTCCAACAGCAGCACAGTATCAGTTTCAGAAAAGATCATTCAATATGGGCATATCATTCTTCCAGGCGCTGCGCTTTACGTCGGCAAAAATGAAGCCCGTATTCAATTTCTGGCAGGCGAGGGCTCTTTGAACAGAAATCCTGAATTCCTTTACACGTTGTTGGTGCCCGACCGAGCCTCCGACTGCTTTCCGTCCTTCGATCAGCCTGATCTTAAAGCCAGCTTCCAACTCTCTTTAAAAATTCCTCCAGATTGGGAAGCCGTTTCTAATGGTTCAAAAGTTTCGTTGGACTCCTCCCTTGAAAGTAAAACCATAAAATTCTCAAAAGCTGATCACCTCAGTACCTATCAGTTTGCATTTGCAGCTGGAAAGTTTCAAAAGTTGACGCATGAATCCGGTATGACGATGTATTACCGTGAAAACGATTCAAAGAAGGTTCGATCTAATGTTGATGTCATTTTCAGTCTTCATACCAAAGCGCTTCGATGGATGGAGGAGTACACTGGCATCCAATACCCGTATCCAAAGCTTGATTTTGCTTTGCTGCCACCTTTTCAATACGGTGGAATGGAACATCCTGGAAGTATCTTTTATAAAGAAGGTAGTCTTTTTCTGGATGAAGGAGCTTCCATTAATGAACAACTTTCCCGCGCCTCTCTTATTTCCCATGAAGTCGCACACATGTGGTTTGGTAATCTGGTTACCATGAAGTGGTTTTCTGATGTCTGGCTAAAAGAGGTTTTTGCTAATCTGATGGCGGCTAAAATGGTTAACCCTTCCTTTCCTGAAATCAACCATGAACTCCGGTTTTTGCTAGCTCACTACCCCTCGGCCTATGCGATCGATCGTACCGCTGGAGCAAATCCGATTCAGCAGAATCTCCCAAACCTTAATATGGCAGGTACGGTTTACGGTGCCATTATCTATCAAAAAGCACCCATCATGATGCGAAACCTGGAATCGATGATGGGTGAAGAAAATTTTCGAAAGGGCTTATCCAGCTATCTAAAGAAATATCAATACGCCAATGCTTCATGGGATGATCTCCTGGCGGTGTTGTCAAAACAGACCAATAAAAATTTAAACGACTGGAATAGCTCCTGGATTAAGCAGCCAGGGATGCCAGGATACCATTTTAGCCTCTCAAAGGGTTCACTGGAAGTCAGCCTGATGGATCCTTCCAGGAAAATCAATTGGCCGCAATCAATTCAGGTTTCATTACTCAACAATTCGTCTGATACTTTTCAAATTGATTTACCCATGAGTGGAAGTCAGCTTGTCATTAAGGATCAAAGGATTCTTCCTGGCAGTAAGATCATTCCGAATTCGGACAGCAGGGGATATGGATATTTTAAGCTTGATCAGATCATGGTTGAGGATGCACTTTCATCAATTCATAAGGAGGTTAATCCTGTACGTAAAGCTGGAACCTGGATCATGTTGTGGGAGGAATTTCTTCAAGCCAATGTCCATCCGGAATACTTGGCAAATGCACTGTTACAGGGAATTCAAAGCGAGAAAAACCCTTTGATCCTGGACTACATATCATCCAGGTTTTCAGACCTCTATTGGAAATTTTTGCCTTCAGCAAGTCGATCCTCGATTTCAGCAAGCGCAGAGGAGGTAGTGCTTAACCGTCTGGACACGGAAAGCAACATCTCCGTGCGCCGTACACTCTTCAATCTTTTCCGATCCATTGCAACCACCGAAAACGGAACCAGACAGCTTAAAAGCATCTGGATGGGAAAACGCGATTTTGGCCTTAAAATTTCTGAATCTGATCGTATGAACCTTGCCTTGGGCCTTTCCCTCAGACTTCCCTCACTTTCTGATTCAATCATTGATGTTGAATTGAATCGACTAACCAATCCTGACCGCAAAGCTCAGCTTCAATTTATTTCTACACCTGTTTCGCCATCTGTCTCCAGCCGAACTTCATTCTTCAATAAGCTAAAAAATCCTGCCGAGCGCGTACAAGAACCATGGGTGCTGGAGGGTTTACGGTACCTGCACCATCCAACGAGGGTAGATGAATCCTTCAATTACCTTGGTGAAAGCCTGAATATGCTTGAAGAAATTCAGCAAACAGGTGACATATTTTTTCCAAAAGGGTGGCTCGAAGTCTCCCTAACCAACCATTATTCAGATGCCGCGCTAAAAGTAGTTGATGCGTATTTGGCTGCACGCCCAGATCTTTCACCCTTCTTAAGGCGGGCAGTTTTACAATCCATTGATCAGGTAAAAAGAGCAAACACCATTCGCCGGAAATTTTTTAAAATTGAAACCAATAAATGAAAACCATCACCACCTTAATAGGCCTGGCCATTGTACTGACCGGCTGCGTAAAAAATTCAGAGCAAGCCTCACAAACTGAAGATGATATGTCATTAAAATTATTCACCCTTAAAGGAGCCTCCGGAATGACGGTCACCATCACCAATTTTGGTGGTAAAGTCGTTTCACTGCTCGTGCCTGATCGTTCCGGAAACTTCGCAGATGTTGTTTTGGGATATGATTCCGTTACTCAGTATCCACAAGGCAACCCATATTTTGGCGCACTGATCGGTCGGTATGGTAATCGCATCGCCAATGGAAATTTTATTCTAGGCAACGACACCTTCAAGCTAGCCACCAACAATGGGGCCAATGCCCTTCATGGAGGTCCAAATGGTTTTCATAATGTTTTGTGGTCAGCCAAACAGGAAGATGTTGATGGACACGATGCCTTGAAATTAACTTACATCAGTGAAGACGGGGAAGAGGGTTATCCGGGCAAACTTACCGCAACGGTTACATATCTGGTCAACGACAACAATGAACTGATCATTGACTATGTGGCTGTGACCACCCGCGAGACGGTCGTTAACCTAACCCACCATTCATTTTTTAATTTGAAGGGTGAGGGGAGTGGTGATATCCTTGATCACAGCTTTGAACTTTTTGCTGATCAATACCTACCGGTTGATGCCGGACTAATCCCAATCGGAGCGCCAGCGCCCGTAACAGAAACACCATTTGATTTTATGAATCCCCACGCCGCAGGGGAGAGGATCTCAATTGAAAATGAACAATTAAAGCGGGGAAATGGATACGACCATTGCTGGGTGTTGAATAAAAAGACACCTGGAGAATTATCGTTGGCGGCAAGGGTATCTGAGCCCTCCTCAGGAAGAATTATGGAGGTATTCACCACCGAGCCTGGTTTACAGTTCTACTCCGGTAATTTTTTAAGTGGACGAGACATCGGAAAGGGTGGAAAACCCTATGAATTTCGTTCTGCCTTTTGCCTGGAAGCGCAACATTACCCCGATTCACCAAATAAACCGGATTACCCTTCAACAGTTTTAAAGCCCGGACAAACCTACCGTCAAAGGACCATCTACAGGTTTGGTGTACGCTGATTGAACAGAGCCTGTTCTTTCTATATTTGCGCCCGATTGTAAAGCAATTATGGGTTTAAAATGCGGTATAGTAGGCTTGCCCAACGTTGGCAAGTCCACCTTGTTTAATGCACTCTCCAACAATAAGGCAGAAGCGGCCAATTTTCCGTTTTGTACCATCGAGCCAAACGTTGGCGTTGTAATGGTTCCGGATGAAAGGTTGAACATCCTGGCAAGACTGGTAAATCCCAAAAAAATTGTACCAACAACATTTGAATTCGTTGATATAGCCGGCCTGATCAAGGGAGCCAGTCAAAGCGAAGACATTGGTCGGGGTTCTAAATTCCTTGCCCACATCCGTGAGGTAGATGCTATTGCACATGTTATCCGTTGTTTCGACGATGACAACATTGTGCACGTGCATAACAAGGTAAATCCCATTTACGATAAAGAGGTCATTGATACAGAGCTCCAGTTTAAAGACCTGGAGTCGGTGGAAAAGAAGATTTCCAAGGTTGAGCGTACGGCAAAGAGTGGGGATGCGAAGGCAAAAAAGGAGCTTCAATCACTGTTGAAGTTTAAACAGGCATTGCTGGAAGGTAAAAATGCCAGGGCTGTGCAGGCGGACGAAGATGATCTAAAGGCCATTTTCGATTTACAATTGTTGACATTGAAGCCCGTCATTTATGTTGCCAACGTCGATGAATCATCGGTGAGCACAGGCAACGAACATGTGGAGGCGCTCAGGAATTTGGTAAAGGACGAGGGTGCAGAAGTGGTGGTGGTTTCTGCTGCCCTGGAAGCCCAAATAGCCGAGTTGGAATCCCTTGAAGACAGAAAGGTTTTTCTGGCTGAATATGGACTAACCGAATCTGGTCTGGAGAAGCTCATCCGGGCTGCCTACCATCTTTTAAACCTCATTACCTACTTCACGGCTGGTGAGACAGAAGTCAGAGCCTGGACCATTCAAAAGGGCTGGAAAGCCCCTCAGGCTGCAGGCGTTATCCACACTGATTTTGAACGTGGATTTATTAGGGCTGAAGTCATTAAAATCCCTGACTACGAAAAGTACCGTACCGAGTCCGGTTGCCGCGACGCAGGCAAATTGGCCATTGAAGGCAAGGAATATGTGGTGGCTGATGGCGATGTTATGCACTTCCGATTTAATGTATAATAGATTGATTATCAGTCTATAATACCTATTTATCTTATATTTAATTAAAACCTAAGGCTGTACTAGGCCTCTAACTCTTTCGGATTTACCTGATTTTAAGTAGTTTAGCTTAATCCAAAATATTTTTTGGTTTAGGTAACCCATTTTTTGGCCTAATCCTCAAGTGGTTTGAGAGTCCGGTTAATCTTTGATCTTAAAAACAGAGGTGCTTACGTTCCGTTCCACCACCAGTTCCTTATTGCCCAGGTAATACGGGGCGTGCTCGTGAAGGGAGGTCAGAAGCAATACCTGGATTTTCAGGATTTCAACTTCTCCGGTTTGAAAGGTCAGACCAAAATCTCCCGGCAAGGCCTTCATTTTTTCTCCCAAAAGGTTACCCTTGTGATCTCCTCCGGCAGTGAGGATTTCATCGACTATTTTGAAAAATCCCTTTTTTCAGTGGGAGAGGTAATGGTTGGAAACCTAAACCTTTCACCAGAACGATTTGAACGCGAACCCGAAGTCAGCTTCACTGAATATGGAAAGTTTTTATGCCTTTCGCCGCTGGCTTTATTGCCTGCCACTTTCGGAGAGGAAGATCAAAAACGGTTCATTTCACCAGAATCAGATGAATTTTCTGATTTGCTTTATGAATTGACGCTGGCCAGAATGGAATCATCCGGCAGATTCTCGCCGGAAGAGCTTTCAGCATTCTATCGTTTTCAACTGGTGCCTGATAAGGATTATTTAAAGCGGCTCGATGACAGCCACAAGAAGTTCTCCAGGATCTATCCGATGTTCGATTCCGATATCCGTTATGAACTCAGGGGATATACTTTTCCATTTACGCTTTTTGCTTCCCCTAAAGTGCTGGAATTCGTATACAAACATGGCCTTGGCCACTCAACCCATAAGGGGTTTGGTATGTTAGATCTGGCAAACAACGCCGGGGAACCAGTATTGGTTTCCCAGTCATCCAGGATCACTGCTAGCGGCCATTAAGGCTAAACCTGCTGTATCCCATCAGCATCTCTGCACCACTCTGAAAATTTCGGTTATACACCAAAATTTCATAGCTGTTTTCCGTCATGGAATGGTCTCCCTCGATGGGATTGCCTGACTTGAAAGATTGTTGTGTGAAATAGCAATAGTCATAATATCCTTGTTTCAATAAAACCATCGCTTCCAACGTTCCGTCTGCGGCAGGCTTCATTCGATAACCCTCAGCGGTAGACCAGTCGGACCAATTTCCTCCAACATATATCGCGTCATCCGGTAGTCCGGTTTGCTCCATTTTAAAATGAACATAGACATATTGTCCCGTAACCGCTCCATTGCCAAAATCACGATTCCCGGCGATGAAGTTTCCATTCAAATCACCAAACTGCGCGTAGGCCTCACTTCCACGTGTTCGGTCAAGCCCAACAAAAACATGAAATGGTTTTTTGCTCTTATCAACATAACCGGTGTTCCTGCCTGGAAAATTCAGTGAACTGAAATCAACAAATCTGAATTCATTGCCCGCCCTGAAGGCCGATCGCTGATCAAAAAACTGGAACTCCAGATTTTCGCGGTATGTATCTGTTCTGGATGGGGTGAGCCCATATAGAGCATTATCCCATCGATTGTTCTGTCGGACCACCACAAAAATATTTGCGGTCGGATCAGGGATATTCAGTCCTGCATAGCTTACCGAGAAATTGATTTCCTGAAGATTTCGATATAAGGTTCCTTGTCCCGGCCTATTCATTGGTGCCACCATCATCTGATTGCTGAACACCATGAACCTTCTTGAAAAAGCAAGATTTTTTAAGTCACCATCCCTGTAAACCAATAAAATGTAATTCCCAGGAAGTTTCACTTCCGGTATCGGAAATCTGAAATGCACATAGGGTATGTGCGTATCGTTGGAAAAGGCAAAATCATTAAGATTGAATTCATTATACACGGCAAGAAAATCCAGGTCTCTTAACCTTGACCTGGACCAACGGTGGTCACAATGCAAAATTTTAGCGTAATAGGTTTCGGAATTCTCGCGCAAATCATCGAACTCTACCACCAACCGTTGTTCTTCTAATGGTGCTGCAGGCGATTGCATTTCCTGATAAGGTCCTCCAGTCTCCTGATAGATCATAATGGATTTGATCTTGCCGTCTGGAATTTCTATTCCATTCAAAGGCTGCCCCTGAACTTCGCTCAATAGCATCAAAAGGATGATGACCAATGAACTTTTTCTTAGTAGATCAACAATATTCACTTTAGTTATCAAGCTTTTCCATCAAATCGGTCCAATATTGATTTTTAACCCTAAGCGAATCCTCACATTTGATGCGCTTGTCATTCAATTCCTGAAACCGGTCAGGTTGACTATAAGTTTCAGGCATAGCCATCTCCAATTCAATCCCCCTTTTCTCTGTTTCAAGCGCTGCAATCTCCTCTTCAACTTTTGAAATCTTTTTTTCAAGGTCCTTTTTCGGAAAACCAGGATCAGTTTTCTTTTCCTGCTTCTCCTGTTTCACCTCCTTTGGCTTAGGAGCAACTTTGACTTCAGGTTCAAGCTTGACCTGTTTGGTCTTCCAATACTGATACTCTTCGTAGGTACCAGGATATTGTTTGATTTGTCCGTCTTCGATGTACCAGATTTTATTGGCAACCTGAGAAATGAAATGTCGGTTGTGGGAGACAATCACAAACGATCCCTGGTATTGCTGTAAGGCTTGAACCAAAATATTTTCTGAAATGAAATCAAGGTGGTTGGTAGGCTCATCCAGGAGCAAAAAATTAGCTTCTGAAATCAGTGTTTTTGCCAGCGCAACCCTCGATTTTTCTCCACCGGACAAAACCTTGATTTTTTTGAACACATCGTCGTCTGAAAACAAAAAACACCCCAGGACATTTCTTAGTTCAAGGTCTGTTTTTCCAGATCCCGCCTGTTTGAGTTCATCCAGTATTTCATTTTCAACATGCAGCGATTCCAATTGGTGCTGTGCATAAAACCCGGTAATCACATTGTATCCTCCGATCCGCTCGCCTTCAATAGGCTCTGATCCAAATAAAATCCTTAACAAGGTTGATTTTCCTCTTCCATTGGCGCCAATCAACGCAATTTTATCACCACGTTCAATCGTTATGGTTGTGTCCTTAAGAATGGAGAGATCACCATACGACTTTGAAATATGATTAAGCTGAACAACATTCCTTCCGCTCTGCTGCTTCAAATTAAACCGAAAATTAACTGAAGCCTGATCATCAGTGACTTCCTCAATCATGTCCATCCGCTCAATCATCTTAATCCTAGATTGAACCTGACGGGCTTTGGTGGCTTTGGCCCTGAAGCGATCTATGAATCTTTCTGCTTGTCTTATTTTTTGTTGCTGATTTTCAAATGCATTTTGCTGAATTTCTTCCCTGAGTTCTTTTTCAGTCAGATAATAATCATAATTACCCTCATAAGTGACCAGCTGCTGGTTGGTCACCTCGATGGTTTTGGTGGTGACTCCGTTTAGAAAAACCCGGTCGTGTGAAACCACCATTACCGCGCCATCATAATTTTTCAGGTAATTCTCAACCCATTCAATGGAGGGAAGATCCAGGTGGTTGGTAGGCTCATCCAGCATCAATAAGGATGGCTTTTCCAATAGGAGCTTGGCGAGCATAACCCTCATGCGCCAACCACCGGAGAATTGTCGCAGTGGACGACTCAAATCGGTGGTAGAAAATCCAATTCCCTCCAGAACTTCCTCTGCTCGTGCCTGCATGGTGTAACCATCCAGCTGCTCAAATTTTTCCTGCAGGTTGGTGAGCTTGGTAACCAATACATCTGAGTAATTGGTTTCCATCTCATGGATGGTTTTATCGATTTCCGCATGAACCTCACGAGCCTCCCGGAATGCGCCAAGCGCAACCTCCAGAATCGGGTCGTCGGACTGAAAGGATAAGAGGTCCTGATTTAGAAATCCAATGGTGCAATCTCGACTCTTACTAATCGTACCGGCGTCAGGCGTAATAGAGCCTTCAATAATTTTCAGTAGGGTAGACTTTCCTTTGCCATTTAGCCCTATCAGTCCGATGCGGTCGCCCGGTTTGACCACCGCAGAAGCATTTTCATAGAGGGCTCGACCGCCAATGAAGTATGAAATGTTGTTTATTGAAAGCATTCTACTGAAAGAGCGGCAAAAATAAGGTACTTTTCAGACTTGATTTTAAGATTGAAAACTAGGTCTAAGGCGTTTTAACCAAAAACCAACGCATTATGAAATTGTCAGGTTTTTCTGCCATCATCTGTTCCGGACTTTTATTGTTTTGCTCCGGAAAATCTGAAATAAAGGAGACAGCAACGGGTGAAACAAACTTCCCAGAAGTAAAGCTGCCCAAGGGATTTTCAATTTCCCTGTACGCAACAGTTGATGACGCCAGATCATTGGCAATCTCGCCATCAGGAACGGTATTTGTCGGAAATAAATCCGGTGATGCAGTTTATGCCGTAAAGGATCAGGATGGCGACGGAAAAGCTGAGCAAAAATATACCATCGCAAAAGGTTTAAATATGCCCAACGGTGTAGCCTTCCGCAACGGTGATTTGTATGTCGCAGAAGTAAGCCGGATCCTAAAGTTCCCGTCCATTGAAAAGCAATTGACTTCACCGGGCAAACCTGTGATTGTCTATGATAAATTTCCTACCGATGGATGGCACGGATGGAAATACATTGCCTTTGGTCCTGATGGTAAACTCTATGTACCCGTTGGTGCGCCCTGTAATGTTTGTGACAAAGGCGATGCGGTTTACGCTTCTTTGACCAGGATGAATCCGGATGGTTCAGGGTTAGAGGTTTTTGCCAAGGGAATTCGCAACACTGTGGGCTTTACCTGGCAACCTGATAATGGTTCCTTATGGTTCACCGACAATGGCCGTGACATGTTAGGCGATGATGTTCCGCCATGTGAGTTAAATATGGCTTCCGGTCCTGGACAGCATTTCGGATTTCCTTTCTGCCATGCCGGAGAGATTTCTGATCCTGAGTTTGGCGACAAACGTAACTGCAAGGAGTTTACTGCTCCTGCAAAAAAACTGGGCGCCCATGTCGCGCCCCTTGGATTGAAATTTTATACTGGATCCATGTTCCCGTCCGCATACCGAAACAAACTTTTTATTGCCGAGCATGGCAGCTGGAATCGGTCTAAAAAAAGTGGGTATAAAATCGGGATGGCCACGGTCGAAAACGGTAAGGTAATTGCCTATGAAACATTTGCCTCTGGATGGCTAAACGAAGAAAGTCAGAAAGTATCTGGTCGCCCGGTGGACATTCTGATTATGGCAGATGGATCCATGTTGGTTAGCGATGATAAACGCGGCGTGGTCTACCGAATTACCTATAAGGCTTAGAGTATGCTAAACCTCTATTGATAAAATGGATCGTGAATTTGATTTAATCGTTTATGGCTCCTACGGTTATACCGGAAATCTGATTGTTCAGGAGTGTAAACGCAGAGGCTTGAAGATTTTATTGTCAGGCCGCAGCGCTGAAAAATTGAATGTTCAAAGCCAACAATCTGGTTATTCCTGTAACACTGTTGACATTACCGACCATCAGGGTTTGGTTGATTTGCTTAAAAAGAGCACTGTAGTTTTGCATTGTGCAGGTCCATTTTCATCAACGGCACAATCCATGGCACTCGCGTGCATCGAAGCCGGAACACATTATCTCGACATCACCGGTGAATATAAAGTTTTCGAAGATTTGAAATTATTGGATGGTAAAGCTTCATCGCGTGGAGTTGTGCTAATGCCAGGAACAGGTTTTGATGTTGTTCCCACCGATTGCCTTGCCCTACACTTGAAAAATCGATTACCGGATGCAAACAACCTCGTTATGGCATTTGCATCCGTTCCTTCAGGTGTTTCCAGAGGAACCGCTAAGACTGCACTACAAAATTTTGGTGAACCATCTTTGATGCGATCGAATGGTAAGCTTGTGCCTGTTCCTGAAAATTTGAGACAACGTCAGATTGATTTTGGTTCTGTTAAAATGGAATCATGGTGCATTTCCTGGGGTGATATATCTACGGCTTTTCACACGACCGGAATTCCATCGATCCGGATTTACCTGGGTGCCTCCGCAAAGCAAATACGAATGTTTAGGTTGCTGACCCGGTTCGGTTGGATTTTTAAAACAAACTGGCTAAGAACCTTTATTAAAAAGCAGATTGACTCCAGGCCTCCCGGTCCTTCGGATAATACCTTAAAAACGGGGAAAACCTTGCTATGGGGGCAGGCATCCAATGAAAAAGGGCATTTGGTACAATCATTGATGGAGACCCCCAATGGATACACGGTCACCTATTTGATGAGTATTAACATAGCCTTGAGGCTTGGATCATTTAAGGGCAGCGGCGGCTATCGAACCCCTGCACAGCTCTTTGGTTCTGAACTCATTATGGATTGTGAGCGGGTAACAAGAACGGATCTATAACGCTATGATTTTTGTTAAAACAAAAGGGTATTTGTTCTATTTTTGGAGTCCCGCATCGTGAGAAAGTTTGTCCTGATCATATTGGCACTGAACTTTTCTGGTTATGTCTATGGCCAGAAAGCAAAAAACTACAAGAAGGAACTTGCCCCTGAGCTTGTTGCGGGTATCGCAAAAGGTGCGGGCGAAGATCAGATCTGCAACGTCAGCAATACTTTATTCAATGACCTGAAAAGGTATTTGGTTGAGAATACCGATAACTCCAATGCTTTCATGTTTATGGGGTTCATCTATCAGGCGCGATACAATGCTGCAGATGTGCTGAAGGATACCGATCGATTGAAAATCATGGGGGACTCCTCCAATTACTTTTTAGAACTTTCTATTAAAAACCTGGATGATAAAGAACTAAGTCGTTACGAAGATTTCTTTCAATCCTTTGCCCGACGTGACCAACGTACAGGTAAGTTTGGTATTTCTCTAGAGGATGTTCGCTACCGTTTGGAAAAACAGGTTCGCGATAACCGTGAGCGCCTTCAAAAAGTGCAGCGCATGAAGCGCTATTTTGTTCAGGCTCAAACAGTATATGAATCCAATGTTCAGTTTTTTAAAGAGATCACCGGTGCATATGAAAACCTTAACCAGTTTTTATTGAGGGCCGATGAGGATGTTGTGGCCAACCTAGAAAAACTGAAATCAAGACAGGACTCTTTGTATTATTCGCTCAACATGTACAAGTCCATCAAAACTCAAATCGGCCATGTTCCTTACAATCAGGTTTTGAAGGCGCAGGAAATAAAGGATATCAGGCAGGATGGACAAGGTGGTGCTGATTTTTATCAGGATGATTTGAGGCTGTGGGATTTCAGCCAGTTCTCCACGGATTGCATTGACGCAATAAAAAATGAGATTCTTCCCATCAACGAAAGCCTTGTGGCTTCCGACATAAAATTGGGTGAATTGATGTCAAAAATCAGACAGGACTCTGTTTCAGTGATGGGTGAATTGCAGGCGCTATCCAAGACGATTTTCAATGCTGACTTATACAAGTATGATGAGGATCCGCTTCCTTATGCATTGTTCAGAATTAAGATGGCGGAATTGCAATATGGATCGGAGCAGGCACTTGGTCGTGAGGATAAGCTGACCGATAATTTGATGCTAAGGTTCAACAGGCTTTCCAATGAATTGCGTGCAATCCGGGTGATGGACAGTGTTGCATCAAAGGAGTTGAATAGAGATTTAGAAAGTGAGGTATTGGATTTCAGGGTATTCATTAAGGATACGTATCGGGAGGGAAGTATGGTGGCGGCCTCCATGCGGACTTACCGTGAATTCGCTGCCCGTGAATTAAGTCGTTTGGAGCAACAAGTTTCAGCACTCAAGGAGGAGTTGAAATACATCCGTGATGGTAAAAAACTTGTTCCTGCACAGGCTGGAATAGAATCAGAGGGTTTTGTGCCGTTGGTTTTTAATGATGAGACATACACAGCAGGAGTTCGTTACGATAGTTTGCTCCATCCGTTTGGTTACTTTTATCAGATAACAGGAAACAGAAAGGTTTCACAGGGAGGGGGACAAGGTGTGGGAATTAAAGTTGATTTCCCTTTGGATAAAGCAATTTTTGCGGTGAGCAAAAAGTCATTCTTTAAAGGATTTGCTGTTGCAGGCCAGGGCAATTCAATTTTCTTCCCTGTTATTATTTCTCAGGAAAAAGTAAATGGTAAAGTGCCGGTAATGGTAGCCAAGATTTATGCCAGCGATGGATTTGTGGTCTGGTCTCCTTTGTTGATGTTGGATGGACTGCCGCTGGCTGTTGATTTTATCAAAGAGACCGGTGAACTCAGCATCACCATCGATACCGCCAATGGACCTTCTGCGGTCGTAGTTTCTAAAGATGGTAAGGTTATTGGGAAGTGAGGATTAGAAAAGGAACACGCGGGAGTGCGAGTTTCCTAGATGTCTTAATTCAAAACAAATTAAATCCTGAGTTCACCAAACTTTCGATACTTGATTCTTTGAGAATTCCAATTGGTTATAGGGTGCGAGATAAAGGATTGTACAGTTTAAATTTTGAGTTTGCGGAAGATTTTATTTTTAGTCACAATCTTTATCTTATTGATAACTATACTGGTCACTCTGTGCTTATTGAAAATCGGAAATATGATTTTGTTGTTCATGAACCCGGTAATGACGTTAGAGATAGGTTTTATCTCTCCCTTAAGCCAAAAACAAAAAAGGATTTCCTGGCATTTGAAATTTATCCAAATCCTTCACTTAGTAACTTTGTATTTATCAATTCCAATCAAAGAATCTCAGATTGTGTATTGCAGATATTTAATTCTTCAGGGTTGAAGATCAGTCATTTTTCAGGGCTAACTGATAATCGAATTGATTTAACTGAGTTTAAGCCGGGTGTATATTTCCTGAAATTGACTCATAGCTCGGGTCAACAAATGAAGAAATTAATTATTCCAAAACATTAATTTGAGTATATCCGAATGAAAAGATTCTTATTATTTGTCATTTATAGTATCTCTTTTGTTGACTTGATGGCTGGGCAACCTCCTCCGCCGCCATCCAACCCTGGTACCGTGCCCGTTGATGATTTCATATGGATGTTGGTGATCATGGGTTGCTTTTCTGGATTTATTTTTTCCCTTCTGATTACAAGATTCTCTACTAAAAAAAGTCAGTCCTTATGACTTTATTTTTTTGGTCCTTCATTGGATTTGTTTTCATGATAACATCCTAAAAAACGACCTAAATACTCTGACATGAAGGATAGAATAATTAAGGATGAATTAAGTAAAATAAAAAACTTCACCGTAGAAGATGTTCTTGGTAGAGATGAAATTGTTTTATCTGACAGCGTTCTCTTGTCAACCACCGTTAACAAGTCTGTTTTAATTACAGGGGCTGCAGGTTCCATAGGCTCTGAACTCTTCAGGCAAATATTAAACCTTCAGCCTCGTGTCCTAATCTTAGTTGATTAGGTAGAAACACAGCTGTACGAACTTGAATTGGAGCTTGCTGAGATCAAGGGAAAGGCACGCTTGGTTTACTTGCTTGCCGATGTAACAGATAAGGGTAGAATGGAATCTATATTCGAGGAATTCAAGCCTGAAGTCATCTATCACGCTGCCGCGTATAAGCATTTACCGATGATGGAAAAAAATCCTTCTGAGGCCGTCCGTGTTAATATACTTGGGACAAAAATAGTTGCTGACTTTGCGCTTAAATTTGGAGTTGAAAAGTTCATTATGATTTCAACCGATAAGGCTATAAATCCTACAAGTATCATGGGCTGCACGAAAAGGGTCGCGGAGCTCTATGTGCAGTCTTTGGGAAAATCTAATTACGGATATGCTCAATTTGTTACTACGCGGTTCGGTAATGTAATGGGTTCCAGTGGCTCAGTCTTCACGATTTTCCAACGTCAAATTAAATCTGGTGGACCTCTTACAGTTACTCATCCCGAGGTGTGTCGATATTTTATGTCTGTACCGGAGGCATGCAGGCTTGTCCTCGAAGCAGGTGCAATTGGTCAGGGAGGAGAAATTTTTCTCTTTGATATGGGTACGCCAATTAGCATTTTAGACCTGGCTAAAAGAATGATTGAATTGTCGGGTAAAGAACAAGGAAAAGATATTGAAATTGTATTTACAGGTCTGCGTGAGGGCGAAAAGCTATCTGAGGAATTATTCTATCAAACTGAAAACACCATTCCTACACACCATCCAAAAATTTTGAAGGCAAAGATTCAAGAAATGGACTTTAAAGAAATCTCAATTTTAGTTGATCTGTTTTATGAGTTGATTCAGGATCGGAATGAACTAAAAATGGTAGCCTTGATGAAAGAGATAGTCCCTGAATTCAAATCAACTTATTATAAATTTAGAGTTTCGGAAGGGTAGGCAGGCCAAAAAAACCCGTCAAAATCCCCTTCCAATTGGGTGTTTTTCCCGTAGCCTGAAAGTAACCGGTTAATCATTTTCGTGGTCAAAAAAGACCATGAAAATTCTAACGCCTTTACTATTTCTACTTTTTTGCATCCCTTCTTATTCGCAGGTATTCAGATCTGCAAAAAGTGGAAACTGGATCGATAAAACGGTTTGGGAAGTTTATTCAACCAGCGGATGGATTACATCCAGTACATTCCCAAATGCAAGCAGCGATTCCATAACCGTGCAATCAGGGCATCAACTGTTGATCAACGAAAAGATTGCGCTTGATAACACGCTTATCCTTGGAACACTAGAACTCTCCTCAACAGCTGAAGTAACCAAGGGGCCTTCAAACCGATACCTTATCGTTGGATCGGGTGGAAAGATCATCAATCGAGGCGCACTTCAAGGTGACCGCGATGGCCTAATTTTCGGTCCGGAATCTACCTATCTGCACAACTTCTCAGATTCAGAGGGTGTCATTCCTTTGGCCAGCTGGTCAAATTTTTCAACTGTTTCTATCATTGGCTATACATCAACCACCGAGGCTACGTCCGCTGGACAATGGTCACAATCTTTCGGAAATGTGGTTTGGGATACACCTCTGCTCACAGCCGACTTCTTTTTGAATGGTTTACTGAGCAATATTAGCGGCTCCTTCACCATAAAAACGACCAATGGACAAGTCCTTAGGCTAACCAAAGCTTCCAACCACAATCTTTCAATCGGTGGTGATTTTAATGTTGATGGAAGCGCCAGATTCTCTATTTCAAAAACAGGGTTATGCAATAGTTTAGTAACGGTTTCCGTAGGTGGTGATTTTAATTTTCGGTCTTCCAATCCACTTGGATCACGATACTGTGAACAAGGAATTTCAGTGTTCAATATTGCGGGTAGATTTTTTATGAATCAGGGCTTACTCTATTTCAGCAGCGGATCCGGTGGTACATCTTCCTCTGGTGCTGATTTGAGGGTAAAGGGTGACTTTCGTTTAGAGGGCGGTACCATTGATGCCAGTGTTGCTTACTCCAATCGGGTAGGGGATTTGTTTTTAGAGGGAAGAACAACACAGCTATTCATCAATCGTGGAAATATCGTAGGATCATTCCATTATCATCTGGCACCAGGTGCATTTGTAAGGGTTCCTGATGGATCAAGTTTTGTCGGTAACACTTTCGAATGTGGTGACCTTACCGGCGGCGCGACATTGATCGTGGAGTCATCTGACCCGCTGGGTGCCATTCAAAAAGGGCAGAACAATAATGGTTCCATAAAGGTCAGAACACAAACCTGGCGTTCAGGATCAACCATTATTTATGGCGGCACAAGTCCACAATTTATTGGAGGTGACCATCCATCAACCAGTGGAGTTAAATCCATCATTGATAATTCCACAGGGGTATCCACCGCAGCCACCGGTACAACTGCTGTTTGCGGAGGTGATCTCTCTATTATACGAGGTAATCTCGTGGTGTCTAAAAATAACCTGACGGTCAGGGGTAATCTGGATATCTCCGGTGGTGGTATAGAGGTAAATACCAGTAATCAAACATCGGCTGTGGCACTTACGGTCGATGGCGCATTGGTGTTGGAAGGAAATGGCATGGTGATTTCCAGTAGCCTTACGTCCAATACGGGGAATACTGTCCTCAATTTAAATGGTGATTTCAGGGGAAGTCGATTTATTCAATTCCGTGGAAATAATTCTCAGGTTAACATTGGTGGTTCACCAAGGGTTTTCTCCAGATCATTTCCAGTTGATCAACCTTTTAACCTAGAATCACTAAATCTGAATATTCCCGGAGGAAATACCCGATTACAAATCGATCAGGAACTGGTACTTGGAAATTTTTCCACTGCATCAGGATACACCGGTGGACTGACCATCCAATCTGGTGATCTGAAAATAACGGCACCACTTAAAATAATTTCCCCGATGATTCTATTCGGCGGCAGACTGGATTTTGGTGGCACGAGCCTAGAGCTACAAAGAAACATCCAGACCAACCAGCCTAACGGAGTCCTGATGTCCGACATGAGTTCAGTTTTGCTGATTACATCAGCCTTCGGAGGGATTGATAACAACCTTGCCTTCTCAGGTTCCGCGAATAACCTTGGAAAACTCATATTGGACAGATCTGCGCAGACCAATCCTATTACTGGCGTTCCGATCACGCCGCACATTCGTTTAAAGTCACCACTCAATATTACAGGTCAGCTTTTTCTGAAGGATGGTGAGTTTGAGGTTGGAAATTTCCTTTCCATGGATCCTAATGCCTCCATAATCAGAACACCCGACGCTGCTTTAGCGGCATTGAATTCAAATCCACCGACCGGAGGCCCCTACCATCTGGAATATGCAAGTGGGCAGGTATTCAATTCATTGGAGGCTGGCCCGGAGTCAAGAGGTGCTTTAAGTACAATGAAGGTTGACCTTGGGGGTGTGGTTTCATTAAATCGGGCGGTTATGGTTTCTGACTCATTGATCCTGTCTAATGGTAGACTTGCAAATCTTACCGACTCATTAACCATTGGGACTGATTCAAAAGTGATCAGATGGTCTAGTGCTGAATACACGGGCATACCGCCTAGATCGGGATCCTATGACCTTTATTATTATGGACAATCCATGAAATCAGGAAATGAGGCCCTAGGTTCCTTGAATAATGTGGTGGTTGGAGTGAAAGATTCAATTGAGATTTTAAATCAATTAGAGATTGATAAATCATTGATAATCAATAGTGGTAGATTTAAAATAACAGGTGATACATTAAAGACTGGCTCCGTGGTCAATAATGCATACATCAAAGCACCTGCAGTCATGGAGATTGATGGGATTTTTGACAACAATGGAGTTTTTGAAGCGGCGAATGGTACTGTTCAATTTTCAGGTGAAGGTCAATTGAAGGGTAATGCACCGCTAGCATTGAATCATTTGACTGTTTCGGGATCACTGTTAATTCCAGAGCAGGTACAAATTGGGGGAGATCTAAGGTTGAACGGCCCAATCCATGCTGATTCGGCACAGGTGGATTTAATCGGGCAGGGAAAGCAGATCATTTCAGGTACTCATAGGCTCGCGGTACGTGATCTAAAAGTTCTTACAAAGGATACGGTTACCGTTCAAACGGGAATAAATCTTACAGGCAGGCTCAAACTGGGCGATCATTCGATTCTCCATTGTGGCGATGGACTGCTGGTGTTAGAGACAAGTCCTGCGGGGTCTGCCGGGATCGATCCAATACCGTTAACCACACGGCTTATTGGACAGATTTCAGTTAGACGGTACATGCCTCCGGTGGGTCGGGATTACCGCTACATTGGTAGTCCGGTGTCAGGTGCCCGTTTCCAGGACCTAGTTCCTTGCGATTGGTTTAACCTTCGATATTCCTACAGTTATGAAGAAACTGTACTCGGGTATAAGGATTATGGGTTTGTTCGACAGGGTTTTACCAGTCCATTGTGGTCTGGTAGAGGGTATATACTTATGCCAAATGACTACTGGGCCTGGAAGGGATTCCATTGGACGGTCAAGGGTGAATTGAAGTCAGGGGAATCAAGAGGCGATGTTGATTTGAAAGTCACCCATACGTTCTCCAATCCACCCAACTGGCCCGATGATGGATGGAACCTGGTGGCGAATCCTTACCCCTCGGACATTGTTTGGTCATTGGATCCGTCCAAATGGTCTGATGGTCGGGGAGGGCCAATGGTGAATATCCATCCGCTGATATTTGTTAAAGATGTGTCCAATGGAACCTATAAAACTTATGACGCGTCTACAGGAATTGGTGATTTACCTGGTGGAAAGATCGCGCTGGGGCAGGCCTTCTGGATACATAGCACCGGAGCCAATCCAAGGTTGGTGGCACATGAGCAAGCCAAAACAAGTCAGGCGCGGTTTTATCGCCAGTCAGCGTCGATTTATCCACACCTAAGAATCATACTTAAATCAGATCAAGCAGAGGTAAGTTCTTTCTTTGTAATGAACTCAACATCAAAGGGTAATATTGATTCACATCAACATGGATTTGCCCTTCCTGGCGAGAAATTATCTGTGAATCTCCGATCTGAAGATGGGCAGTCCATGGCGCATTATGCCATCTCGGATGTTACGGAAATACCGATTGAAATAAGAGCACCTAAAACATCAAGTATGAGCCTTCGATTTGAACCAGCATCAGGGTTTAACTTGGATGACCTGGAGCTTGTTGATCGGGAACTAAATGAAGCCCATAGGATTACAGGGGGTTCGTATTCATTTGAACTTCGTGACAGCGTTTCCTTGAACCGGTTTTTCATTAGGAAGCGTAAAGCGGATTTTATGGACACAAAGGAGGCATTCAGACTTTATCCTAATCCATCTGCAGACGGCAGATTTAGAATTTTTACAGGAGGTGAGCATCTGGTCAGGGTTGTGGTCAGGGATCAACTCGGTAGAATGGTATTGGAAAAACATCAGCCAACTCCTGGAAATGAACTTAGCATCGAAGGCATCAAGCCAGGCGTATATCTGGTTGAAATCAGCACATCAGCCAGTACAAAAACGATCAAATGGGTGGTGAGTCGATGAGGGTTATTTTCGCCTCGGGGCCTTATCTATGGCTCGTATGGTCTTCAGGCGATCCTTATGAAATGGGTCAAAGGCATGCTCGAGATAGTATTCCAGCTTGATGTTGAAAAGGAAATAACCATCGTTAAATGTTGGATTTCCACGGACCACAGCTTGTCCGTTACTACGATCTGAAAGTGTTCTAGCGATATCACTTGAAAGCGTGGCTGGATCTGGAAACTTTCCTTTTGTTGGCCGATCAGGGTCTGGAATTCCACTTACATCATCCAAGTAATCTGTTCTCAAAAACCGATAGCCACCCTCGGCGACAATACTTGCCGCCATTTTGTAGGTGAATCGGATTCCAAATCCAACCGGAAAGGCAGGTTGAAATCGACTGTATGCCACGCCTTCGGTTTGAATGGGCTGTAAGGCATAAGTTTTTCCATCGTACTTGGTTTTCGGGTTCATGACCAGTAATCCCATTCCGGCAAAACCATAGACATTAAAATACGATCGAAGATCAAACCGGGAGGGTAGCGGCACGAGATTGACCGTTGCTACGGCGTTGAACTCTTTGTTGTTCGCAAAAAAGGAGAGGTTGCGAAGTTTTCGGTCATCGTTTGCAATCGCATCATCCCCTGCGATCCGGAACCAAATGGCTTCTGCGCGCAATGAAAATCGTGGCAGAAAAAAGAATTCAGAGCCTGCAACGAAACTATACCTGGGCTTGTTGAGCTTACCAGGATTCGATAATTCACCAAAATATGCTGCAGTCCCGGAACCAGCGAAAACTGTAAGGTTTCTATGTCTTCGGAGATTAAAAAACGATTGCGCGTCACAAATAAATGGTAGAAGGATCGCAATCAGTAAAAGGTTTAATCTCACCACGATGAAATTTTGGAGATTAAATTTACCCAGAAAGGTTTTATTGCAATACTTCCGAGATCTTTTTTGCAGCGTCTTTCAGAAGAATGGCCGAAAATACTTTTAATCCGGATTCACGGATGATTTTTGCTCCCTCTTCCGCATTGGTTCCCTGCAACCGAACAATAATCGGCACAGGGATATCACCCACCTTTTTATAGGCTTCCACTACACCATTGGCTACACGATCGCACCGCACAATTCCGCCGAAAATATTGATTAAAATCGCTTTTACATTAGGATCCTTTAGGATAATTCGGAAACCTGCTTCTACGGTTTGGGCATTCGCGCCACCTCCGACATCCAGAAAATTAGCTGGCTCACCGCCTGAAAGTTTGATGATATCCATTGTCGCCATTGCCAAGCCAGCGCCATTGACCATGCAACCAACGTTGCCGTCCAACTTGACGTAATTCAATCCTGATTTTCCTGCCTCCACTTCAAGTGGATCTTCCTCCGATATGTCCCTCAATGCCTCCAAATCTTTGTGGCGGAACAAGGCATTGTCATCGAGATTCACCTTACCATCAACAGCCAGAATTTTGCTATCGGAGGTTTTTAGGACGGGGTTAATTTCAAACATCGATGCGTCAAGTCCTATGTAGGCACTGTATAACGAGTGAATGAATTTCACCATTTCCTTGAAAGCATTACCCTCCAGACCTAGCGCAAAAGCAACCTTTCTTGCCTGGTAGGGTTGTAATCCATAAGCAGGATCGATCCACTCCTTAATGATTTTTTCCGGTGTTGCTTCTGCAACCTCCTCAATGTTCATTCCGCCTTCGGTTGAAGCCATTATAACGGGCTTGCTGGTCGCGCGATCCAACAGGATGCTCATGTAATATTCCTTAGGCTCTGATTCACCTGGATAGTAGACATCTTCAGCGATTAGGACCTTGCTGACCTTTTTTCCGGCGGGACCGGTTTGGTGGGTTACAAGGGTGCCGCCCAGGATGGCTTTGGATTTCTCCACTACTTCGTCCAGCGACTTAGCGAGTACGACACCACGGGATCCAGTTTCACGAATAGTACCTTTCCCCCGTCCGCCGGCGTGGATTTGAGATTTCACTACAACCCACTTAGTACCAGTTGTTTGCTGAAGTTCTTTGGCTGCGGCCAGTGCTTTGTCGGGCGTGTCGGCAACGATGCCGTTCTGGACTGCGACGCCGAATTTTTTGAGGATATCTTTGGCCTGATATTCATGAATGTTCATAGCTCGGAATTTGGTGGCAAGCTAAATTTTTTAAACCTTTAATTCAACACCAAGCCATGGTCAGTGCCAGACAATTAAAGAAATCCTATGGATCGCTTCAGGTCTTGAAGGGCATTGATCTGACCATTGCCCAAGGCGAGATTGTTTCGGTGATGGGGGCATCCGGTGCCGGGAAATCAACCTTGTTGCACATCATCGGTACCCTTGACCATCCGAATGCTGGTGAGGTGGTGATCAGCGGTACGAACGTATTCAATTTAAATTCTAATCAGTTGGCTGCCTTCAGGAACAGGCATATTGGATTTATTTTTCAGTTTCATAATCTACTTCCTGAATTTTCTGCAAGGGAGAACATCATGATCCCGGGCATGATTGCCGGCACGTCGATGGTTGCGCTTGAGAACCGTGTGAAAGAGTTGTTGGGTTATTTAGGGCTTTCTGACCGAGGGGATCATAAGCCATCGGAATTGTCTGGAGGAGAGCAGCAGCGTGTTGCCGTTGCCAGGGCACTGATCAACAAGCCTGACCTTGTTTTAGCCGACGAACCCAGCGGTAACCTCGATTCAAAAAATGCGGCGGAATTGCATGAGCTTTTTCTACAGCTTAGGAATGAATTGGGTCAGACGTTTGTGTTGGTTACGCATAACCCTGCGCTGGCTGACCTTTCCGATCGAATCTTGCGCTTAAATGATGGCTTGGTGGTGGAGGGGGATTAAGGGCTATTATCGATTGGTTGCATTTCATTTCAAGACTTAGATTTTTTTAGCCTTTATTTTTTGGAATGATTTACGGGTCGATTGAATCCTGGATGATCCATCATATTATTTGTTAACGACACGTAAATAATAATGGTCCTAATGAAATTGATTGATTTGAAAAATTAGAAATAGGAATGAATGGGTCCCTATGGGACCCTTATATGAATTTTAATTCGTGCGTTAAGGACAATAGGTCCCGATGGGACCTTTGATCGCTGGCTTAATATTTGATCCTAGTAATTAATTTTTTTAAACGATTTATAGGTCCATTGAATCCACAATTTATTGTTGAATTCAAAAAGATCTTATATGAACAACATTGGTCGCATCGCGACCAATGGTTTCTTGCTATGGAATTAATTGATCGATGGGACCTTTGA
This sequence comes from Bacteroidota bacterium, assembly GCA_016866235.1. Lineage (GTDB taxonomy): Bacteria > Bacteroidota > Bacteroidia > Cytophagales > Cyclobacteriaceae > ELB16-189. The sequence continues at coordinate 171,298 of VGMW01000003.1, read as the reverse complement.
TGGCTGGCTTAATATTTGATTCTAGTAATTAAATTTTTAAAACGATTTATAGGTCAATTGAATCCACAATTTATTGTTGAATTCTAAAAGATCTTATATGAACAACAATGGTCGCATCGCGACCAATTGCTTCTTGCTATGGAATTAATTGATCGATGGGGTCCCATCGGGACCCTTTGTATTTTATTGCTTATTGAAAAATGATCTCAAATATCACTACCTCTGAATGGGGAATGATGGCCTTTCTTCATGCGCCTCTAATACCTCAGCTTCACCGGTCATGTCATCCAGAATTTTATCCAACCTGACATGTCTAGTTTCATTCACCATCAAAGGATCATAAGGGATTCCGACACGAATATAGTTTTCGGTAAACCCAAACATCTTTTGATCGCTGATGTCATTTTCGAAAAGAACGTTGAACAACCCACCAACATTATCCAGATAAAATTTTCTTCGCTTTCTGTCAGATAAGCCATGCAATCGCGCCGAACGTTCAGCTCTGACTTTGACCGGCACTGAACCATCCATCGTGGCCGCTATTGTATTTTCCCGCTCCGAGTACGTAAAAACGTGGAGGTAAGAAATATCGAGATCTGCCAGGTAACGGTAGGTCTCATCAAAGTCTTCATCAGACTCACCGGGAAATCCCACGATAACATCTACACCAATACAACAATTTGGTATTCGTTTTTTTATTTCCTCTACCCGTGAGGTGTATGTCTGTCTTAAATACCGACGCTTCATAAGCTTGAGTATGCGGTCTGAACCCGATTGAAGCGGGATATGAAAGTGGGGCATAAACCGTTTTGAACCAGCTACAAACGCAATGATTTCATCGGTAAGTAAGTTGGGCTCTATAGAGGATATTCTAAACCGCTCTACATCCTCAACCTCGTCCAACTTCCGGATCAGGTCAATAAACTTTTCTGTCCTTACCCCATCCCTGATTCCAAAGTCCCCCGTGTTAACACCCGTGAGAACGATTTCCTTCGCGCCATTGGCACCAATTTGCCTTGCAATATTCACCAATGAATCGCTGCTGTCACTTCTACTGCTTCCTCTTGCTTTAGGGATGGTGCAAAATGTACAGGAATAGTCACAACCATCCTGAACCTTAAGAAAAGACCTTGTTCGATCTTGCGATGACCAGGTGCCTGTAAATTGTTTCGCTTCTTCAATGGGTCCGGCGTGCACCTCAGGAATTTCCTTCCGAATAAAATCGCCTATCAATTCGTGAAGTCTGAATTTTTCAGCTGCACCCAGCACGGCATCCACGCCTGGGATTTCAGCTATCTCCTTTGGCTTCAGTTGTGCATAGCATCCAACCAGGGCCACATATCCATCAGGCGAAATGGATCTTGCTTCTCTCACTACCTTCCTGCATTTTTTATCGGCGTTTTCTGTAACCGAGCAGGTATTGATGATGAAAATATCAGGACGATCGGTGAAGTCCACCTTCTTATAACCACGTTCCTCAAAGGATCTCGCCAGTGAGCTTGTCTCTGAAAAATTCAGTTTGCATCCGAGCGTATAAAAAGCAACTTTTTTCACGGGGCAAAAATAGATGAATCCTTGAAGATCCGATTGGTGGATGCTGTATTGGATCTTGAGCCTGATTTTTCGGCATCTTTACAGCCTGATTACGACATGATTATTTCCAGCATCAAAAATCCAAGGTTAAAAAGCATCCTAGACCTTGAAAAGCCTCGGAATCGAAGGTCTAGTGGACTTTTTCTGATAGAGGGTGTTAAGGAGATAGGGCATGCTGCTGCTGCAGGCTATGAATTCAAGGCAATTGTCTTTAGCAAAGACCTGATTCCACAGGATGTTGAACTTGCTTTCTTCAATCAGGTGGATGAAAAAATTGAAGTCACTCAGGATGTCTTTTCAAAGCTTGCCATTCGCGAAAACTCCGGCGGGATGCTGGTGGTAGCAAAAATGAAAATGCATCAGCTTTCAGATATTCGGATTTCAAAAAATCCGTTGTTGCTGGTTTTGGAATCGGTTGAGAAGCCAGGGAATCTCGGTGCGGTATTACGAACAGCGGATGGGGCAGGGGTTGATGCAGTGATTGTATGCGATCCACAGACCGATCCCTACAACCAAAATGTGGTAAGGTCAAGTCTGGGCTGCATTTTTACAGTTCCATTGGCATTGGCGAGTTCCCAGGAGGCTATGGAATGGCTTAGAAAAAATAAAATAAGGGTGGTGGCCACACACTTGGAATCATCAAGTCCTTATTATCTCGAGGATTATACAACCGGCACTGCACTGATCCTTGGAACTGAAGCAACAGGTCTTACCGAGTTTTGGTGGCAGGGTGCAGATGCCAGGGTTATTATCCCAATGAAAGGCAACAATGATTCACTCAACGTTTCGAATGCCGCTGCTGTGGTTGTTTACGAAGCAGTTAGACAGCGTGCAATGAAAAAAAATTGATGCTTACTCAATAATTTTAAACTAATGCTTACCCTCTCACCTGATTCCTGGACCGAATATGAATTGATTGACAGCGGCTTTGGTGAAAAGTTGGAGCGGTTTGGGCCATACCGAATCATCCGTCCTGAACCTCAGGCATTGTGGGAACCTGTGTTGCCTGAGTCTGAATGGAAAAAACTTTCAGACGCACGGTTTGATCGGGAGCAGAAGGAGCATTATCGTTTTACCGATGAGGTTAAAGGCGGTTGGAAAGGAAAGATGCCGGAATCGTGGAATGTCTCGTATCGATATGACCATAAGTTCGATCTAAAACTCCGACTCGCCTTAACTGGATTTGGCCATGTGGGTATTTTTCCGGAGCAGGGCGCCAACTGGAATTTTATTTTTGACGCACTTAAATCGTCCCCGGTTCATAAACCTAAGGTCCTCAATCTTTTCGCCTATACCGGAGCTGCTTCAATGGTGTGCAGGATGGCAGGTGCAGAGGTTACTCATGTTGATGCTTCAAGGCCTGGATTGAACTGGGCAAGTCAGAATATGTTGTTGAACGGGCTTGATTCAATTCGATGGGTTTATGAGGACGCCATGAAGTTTGTTAAGCGTGAAGTAAAACGTGGGAATAGTTATCATGCCGTTATCATGGATCCGCCGCCGTATGGAAGAGGGCCGGATGGCGAGAAGTGGACACTGGCTGAAAAAATCGATGAGCTTGTCAGCGAAACATCCAGATTGCTAAGCAAGGAGCCTGTGTTCTTTTTGATGAGCCTATATGCGGCTGGTTATTCTGCTCAAGTGGGAATGAATGTTGTTCGTCGTCACTTTAAAACCGGTGAACAGACCTTCGGAGAATTTCTTATTCGATCCGAAAAATCAGTTCCCCTTCCGATGGGAAGTTTTGTTCGAATCAAGTTTTAATCCTTTCTGTTTCTATTTCCCTAAATCTGTCCAACCGATAGGGGTGGGTCGGCTTATTGGGTTATCTTTGCCGCTTAAATTTTATTAACGCCCTTTTTTAGGCTTATTATGGAGGTTGAGAAGATCAGGAACATCGCAATCATTGCGCACGTCGACCATGGAAAAACTACTTTGGTTGATAAAATGCTTCATGCAGGACAATTGTTTAAAGCACATGAAAATCCAGGTGAGTTAATCATGGACTCCAATCCCCTCGAACGTGAGCGGGGTATTACCATTCTGGCAAAAAACGTATCTGTTCGCTACAAGGACTATAAAATCAATATTATTGATACGCCCGGCCACAGTGATTTTGGTGGTGAAGTAGAGCGCGTCTTAAATATGGCCGATGGATGTTTGTTGCTGGTCGATGCTTTTGAAGGTCCTATGCCACAGACCCGATTCGTTCTCCAAAAGGCCATTCAAATGGGTCTTAAACCCATCGTAGTGATTAATAAAGTTGATAAGAAAAACTGTACGCCAGAGGAAGTACATGAATCGGTATTTGATTTAATGTTTGCCCTCGACGCTACTGAAGATCAGCTTGACTTCCCTGCTTTTTACGGTTCAGCCAAGCAAGGATGGATGAGCACCGATTGGAAGAAGCCAACAACGGACATCAACAGTTTGCTTGATGGCATCATACAATATATCCCAGCGCCTAAAACAGCCACCGGAAACCTGCAAATGCTGATCACCTCACTCGAGTATTCATCCTACATCGGTAGAGTGGCCATTGGTCGGGTCCACCGTGGTGAGATCAGAGCGGGACAACAAATTTCACTCGTCAAGAGAGATCAAAGCACGACGATTAAACACCGTATTAAAGAACTTTATGTTTTTGAAGGTTTTGAAAAGCAAAAAGTTGAGGTGGTAAAAGCAGGTGAGATTTGTGCGATTGTCGGATTGGAAGGATTTGAAATCGGCGATACTGTCGCAGATGCTGAACAGCCGGAAGGCATGAAGAGCATCGCCATCGATGAACCTACCATGAGCATGATGTTCACCATCAACAACTCGCCATTCTATGGAAAAGAAGGAAAATTTGTTACCTCACGACACATCAAGGAAAGGCTGGACAGAGAGCTGGAACGGAATCTTGCGCTAAGGGTTGGCGAAACCGGTTCAGCAGATTCATTCCTGGTTTTCGGCCGTGGTGTGCTTCATTTATCCGTGTTGATTGAAACCATGAGGAGAGAAGGCTACGAGTTACAAATTGGACAGCCTCAGGTAATTTTCAAGGAAATCGATGGAGTACGCAGTGAGCCGGTGGAAGAACTTACCATAGACCTACCCGAAACAGATGCGGGTAAAGCCATTGAAACCGTGTCAATTAGAAAAGGTGAAATGACCAACATGGAGCCGAAGGGTGATCGGATGATATTGAAGTTCATTATTCCTTCGCGTGGTATCATTGGCTTGAGGAATTATCTCATGAACGTAACCGCTGGAGAAGCAGTAGTTACCCATCGGTATAAAGAATATCAGCCATTCAAAGGTGAAATTCCTGGAAGGATCAACGGTTCATTGATCTCCATGGAGCCCGGTGAGGCCATCCCTTACAGTTTACACAATCTTCAAGACCGTGGAAAGTTCTTTATTGATCCAAATGACCCAGTTTATGAAGGACAGGTAATTGGTGAAAACAGTCGAAGTGGAGACTTGGTGGTAAACGTCACCAAGACCAAAAAGCTCACGAACATCCGAGCATCCGGCTCTGATGAAAAAATGAAGATTGCTCCTGCCATCAAGTTCTCCCTGGAAGAAGCGTTAGAATATATTCAGTCTGATGAATATGTTGAGGTAACCCCCAAGTCCATTCGTTTGAGAAAAATTCTTTTGAACGAAAACGACAGAAAGCGTGACCGAAACAAGACCTCGTCATAATGTGATGTTTTAAATTCCGCAGCATGCGTAAGGCCTTCCTTTTCGTATTGGCAGTGAGTTTTTTCTTTGATCTGGTTGCTCAGGTAACGCCTGTCGCATCACCTGAGCAGTGGATAGAAGAAGGTCGAGCCGCAATGGAAGAGGAGGATTATTTTAAGGCTGTCGATATCTACACCAGAATCATTGAGGCTGCACAAGCCTCAAAAGGGGATGAAATCACTCCGGAATCAAAATACTTTGAAGCACGGTATTACAGGGCTGTGTGCTACTTCTATCTAGATGAATGGGAATATGCCATTTCAGATTTGGATTTATTCATTACTGGGATACCAACTTTTCCTCAGGCTTATATTCTTAAGTCCATTATCTATCAAAAGCAGTTACGATTTAATGACCAGCTCGCGAGCCTCAACAATGCACTATCGTTCCTTCAGGAAGAAGAGTGGCCAAGGATATACCGGCTGCGTGCCGCTGCCTATCTTGGATTGGAAAAATTAGATTCCGCATTGATTGATTTGAAGCGTGGTCTTTCTGTTGAAGAGAATGCTGAGGGTGTTGCCTTGTTGGGTTATATCTATTATAAAAAAGGAGATTATGATAGCGCCATGTTTAACTACAATAAGGCCATTGGACTGGACTTTACTTTTGTGGCCACTTATCAGTATGCGGCTTCATATTGTTTAGAGCAGAATCAGAATGATAAGGCTATGACCTACATCACCCTTGGATTGCTGGCAGAACCTGAAACCCCTGAATTGATCTTTCTTAAGGGCGTTGTTTTTCAGGAGTGGGGTAGGACTGACGAAGCTTGCAGCCTGTTCAACCGCGCATTTTATGCAGGTATAGACGATGCGGGTGATTATCTGAGTGAGTACTGTTATCCTATAGAGCGCTGATTTCCGGATTTCAGGCTCAATTTCAAATTTTCTTTAAACCAGTTCTACTACTTTTACGTCTAATGGTTTCGAAATTTGAAGCATGAAAAGATTACTCTTTTTATTGTTGCCTTTCCTGGTTGGTTGCGGAGCAGAACCGGATGTTAACGACCTAACACAAAACATGCTGGTTCAAACCAGCTTTTTGGACAACATCGATTTCTCGAAATACACCTCGTATGCCATTCCACCGGATACCCTCGGGTACGTCAGCAACGCATCTGAAGATACGCTCGTGGTTGGACGCTATGCCGCGGATGTAGTCTCAAAAATCAGTTTCAGGATGTCCAAAGGGGGCTACACGCTCACCAATAAAAAGAATGAGCCAGACCTGGGTATAAGTGCTTATGTACTCGATAACCAGGGATTTTACCAGTCCGTCAGCTATCCGAATTATATGTTCGGTTACCCTGGCTACGGTTATTCTGGATTTTATAATTATGGTTTTGGTGGATTTTACGGCTATCCGTTGGTCCAAAATTTCTCCTACCAGACCGGAACATTGGTAATCGAAATCATCGACCTGAAAAATCTTACACCCGATAAAAAGTATCAGGTGGTTTGGGTGGCAAGGATCGGCGACCTGTATAATTCACCCGATCCGCTTTCGAAGGTTTTAGTGGCTGTCGATCAGGCCTTCGACCAATCTCCCTATCTGAAGAAAAAATGAAGTGTTTCCAATTGAAGTCTATAATTCTGGCGATTGTAATTTCGCTGTGCTCTTTTGGTGTTAAGGCACAGTATTTCGATAAATATTATGGCGTTGCTGCGGTAGGTTCAATGCCCTTGTCAAACAGAGAATTCATTAACAGGCCCTCCGTTAGGGGAATTAAACTCCTGTATCGGGAACTGCTGAATGAAAAACTTTCAGCAGGATTTGATTTTACCTATTCAGGTTACAACGACTACACAGAACCGAGAGTATATCCTACAGGCAATGGTGCGGTCTTCACAGACTATTTTGGCTATGTGGATCAGTACGCCATTACCATGTCAGGAGAATATTTGTTTACTCCGGATAAAAAAATAATTCCATATGCCGGTTTTGGTGGCGGAGCCTCTTATTCATCCTTAAGACTTTATTACAATGTTTATCAGAATTCAGAAAGAAAATGGTCCGGTATCATCAGACCTTATGGTGGTGCCATTTTCAGGTTTGGAAACAAGACTTCCTGGGGCGCATTTACCACCCTTAGCCTTGACCATTCGTTTGTGAAGGCGCCTGACTTCGATTACAAAGGACTTTCGTCCCTGAACCTTCAGGTCGGGCTGGTGTATCTTAACTGGTAATTTCAGACTAAATACCTGCCAAAGGTTATTTTTGCCGCATGCCTGAACAAATCCTTATTCTGGACTTCGGCTCTCAGTATACTCAGCTGATTGCCAGAAGGATACGTGAGCTGAACATTTATTGTCAGATTTTCCCATTCAATCATTATCCAACGATCACGCCTGATGTAAAAGGAATAATCCTTTCCGGTAGCCCGTGTTCTGTTCGGGACGAGGATGCGCCAGATGTGGATCTGGGTGTATTCGGCAACCTGCCTGTATTGGGAATATGTTATGGTGCTCAGCTTATGGCGCAAAAAACCGGCGGTTCGGTTACGCCATCCAAAATCAGGGAATATGGTCGAGCAAGGCTATCCTCGGTGTTGAACAGTGATCCGCTTCTTGCGGGCATCTCAACCGGAGAGCAAGTTTGGATGTCACACGGCGATACCATCACGGCACTTGCACCCGAATATGAAATTACAGCCAGCACCGATTCGGTGAACGTAGCAGCCTACAGGAAAAGAAACACCAATTGCTATGGCATTCAGTTTCATCCTGAGGTCACCCACACAATCCCGGGTCAAAAACTGTTACAAAATTTTGCTGTCTCCATTTGTGGTTGCCGCCAGGATTGGACACCGGGTCAGTTCATAGAAAACACCGTTCACAAGCTTAAGGAGCAACTGGGCAGCGATAAGGTTGTCATGGCACTCTCCGGCGGAGTGGATTCAACGGTGGCTGCTGTTCTTGTTCACAAAGCCATTGGACAATCACTGAGCTGCATTTTTGTCGATAATGGTTTACTTCGTAAGGATGAGTTCAATCAGGTTTTGGCTTCTTACCGTGGCATGGGATTAAACATCAAGGGCGTTGATTCAAAACAGAGGTTCTATGCTGCCTTAAAGGGTTTAACGGAGCCTGAAGCCAAGCGAAAAGCCATTGGTAAAACTTTTATTGAGGTCTTTGATGAAGAGGCCCACCTTATATCTGGTGTAAGTTGGTTGGGTCAGGGCACTATTTATCCAGACGTTATTGAGTCTGTATCGGTGAAAGGTCCTTCTGTAACGATAAAATCGCACCACAATGTGGGTGGACTGCCAGAGCACATGAAACTTAAGGTGGTAGAGCCGCTTCGCTCGCTCTTTAAAGATGAAGTTAGACGGGTAGGCCATACCTTGGGAATCGATCCTGCCATCCTCGGTCGTCACCCATTTCCAGGCCCGGGACTTGGCATAAGAATCCTTGGGGATATTACAGCGGAAAAGGTGGCGCTGCTTCAGGAAGTGGATCATTTGTTTATCAGTGGATTAAAATCCCATGGGCTTTACGATCAGGTTTGGCAAGCAGGTGCCATTTTGCTTCCGATTCATTCGGTGGGTGTAATGGGTGATGAAAGGACTTATGAACAAGTGGTGGCCTTGAGAGCCGTGGTTTCTGTCGATGGCATGACAGCCGACTGGTCACATTTGCCTTTTGAATTTTTGAGTGAGATTTCTTCATCCATCATCAATAAAGTTAAAGGAGTTAACCGCGTCGTTTATGACATCAGCAGTAAACCGCCTTCAACCATTGAGTGGGAGTAATTTGGGGATTTAGATATGCGAATTCTTTTTTTCATCATAGTATGCTCGTTGCTCTCTGAAAAATCCTTTTCTCAGGATTTCAAACAACGCTACTCAAATGCCAAACAGTTATTTGAGGCAGCAAACTATGACGCCAGTTTAGATGCGTTCAAAAAGCTGATGGTTTATGATGCATCAAACCCTTACACAGAGTATGCAGGATTTTATTACGCGCTGAGTGCCTACAATAGAAATTATCGTTCTGTTGCACGTCGAACTTTAGCAAGTGTCGACTCTCTATATCCAAATTGGTCTCAAAACGATGATGTAAAATATTGGCTTGCACAAATATATTTTGAGGATGGTGAACCATTTCAGGCGATGGCCAAACTCAAGGCCATGAAAAATTCTTCGGGCACGACTCCTTTAAAGGAAAAGTTTATTCCTAAAATAAAGGATGTTGAAGTTCTGAGAATGCTTATGGATGACTTCCATGATCCTATTGTAATTAAAACGCTGATTCAACGGTTATTCTATCAGGCTTCCGAAGAGTCTATCGCTGAAGCCAAGAGGATGATCAATTTGCAAGGATTAAGAGAAAGCGATTTCGTCATTTTGCCCCCTCGGAAAATCCAGAATGCAAAACGCGTAGCGTTACTGTTTCCATTTCTGGCTTCATCCCTCGATCCATCACCCGGCACCAAAAAGAATCAGTATGCCTTGGATTTATATCATGGTATTCGGCTTGCCGCCGACTCTTTGGAGCAATTGGATATTCCGGTTGAATTGAGTTTATACGATACAGAGCGGAATCCTGAAAAACTTAAATCAATCCTCTCGCTCAATGAGGTAAAATCCTCCTCTGCATTGATCGGGCCGTTGTTTGCCGATGAAATAGAGCTGGTCAAAAAGTTTTCATCCAATGAAAATATTTTGATGATGCATCCGGTAAGCAGCAACCCTGATTATTTGTCAGGTAATGCCAATGCGGTTCTTTTCCAACCGTCCTACGTAACCCTTGGAAAAAAGAGTGCTGATTATGCGGCTGGCCTAGACCGAAAAGGTCCGTGCTACGTATTTTTCGAGAATACGGCCAAGGATTCAATTGTTGCTCACGCCTTTCTTCAACGTGCAAAGGAATTGAAATTGGAAGTTGGATTGTTTCGAAAAATTGACCGTGATAATTCTTCCGTCATTAATTCCATCCTCGCAACGGCTGTCAAATTTGACAAATTCAAAAATCCCATTGAGTTTAAGCTGCCGAAGGATAGTCTGGCCAGCATTTTTGTTGCCTCTGACTCGGAATTGATTTTTACCAAGGTGATTAGAAGTGTCGATTCAAGAGATGATGGAACAGTAATAATTGGTCAGGAGAGTTGGTTGGATAAGCCAGGAATGGACTGGATGAAGTTTGAAGAGCTTCGCATTGCTTTGATTGCTCCCAACTATTACGATGTCCATTCAGCCGAGTATAAAAATTTTGAAAAAAAGTATTTAGCCGTGCATGGAATGGCGCCTTCTAATTACGCAAGGATCGGATTTGAGTTTATGATGTTTTTAGGAAGTAAGCTGTCCGGAAATTCCTCAAGTCCAAAGTCGGCGGTGGTATTGTCGGGTAAAAATGCGGGCGTCATTTTTCAAGGGACCGATTACAATGGAGGTCAGGACAATCAGGCAGTCCCGGTGATCACCTTGAAGGAAGGCGCATTGGTGAGAATCCGTTAACCGGGATGGTCATCCAATCGTTCCTATTGACTAAATTTGACTGATGATTTCCAGGCCCTTTTTTTTGTTTTCCTTCCGTGTTGGTCTGGCTGTATCCTCGTTTTTATTTTCATTAACTTCTCTTGCCCAGGACAGTCTGGGTGCAAGGGTAATCTACGATCGCCCGAATTATATCCGATATCTTTTTGCAGGTGTTCAACCTTTCTATGGTGAATACTTTTCCACCTCCTCCAATGCAGGTTGGGGCGTAGATGCGCATTACCTCCCGGATCATAAAGCAGATTATAGACTGCAGTTCCGTAGGCCCTATTCTGAATCACTTTTAGATGTTTCCAGAGAGAATGCTTCCAAAAACAGTAAGACTGAAAATTCACCGGTAGGTTTTTACTATGTAGAAGCATCGGTTAACATTCATATCCGTGATGTTGAACGAAAGGGACATTCCAAGGTGATCTTATACAATGCCGCGTTAACTAAGAATGCCTGGACCGCCACGGTTCCACGGAAAGTTAAGATCCCTTCAAAAGTTCGGAAGATCTATGGATTCCGTGCCGGGGCAGTTCAATGGCGATCTACGGTAGACGTCTCAACTATTTTGGAACGACAAGGATTATCCAACGCCGATATTTTTCTTCCTGAGATTTATCGCGATGCATTGGGTAGGGATATTCCACTCCGTGGATTTAGCAGCATGACGGCAACTACTTTCTATTTGGGAACAGGTGTAACCACCATCCGGAATGTAGCCGTTGAGTTCAAGCATTTTGAAAATACCCTGGACGATGGAATCATGGTGGTATATGCCGATGTAATGTACGCTCCGGCCTTAAGTATAGATCCGGTTCGTTACCTCAATACCCCATATCCGGTTACTAAAGTTTCATTCAGTCCGTTAGGGTTTCGTGCTGGATTAGACGGCAAGTTCAACCGCCATCTCGGATGGGGATTTGGGGCTGAAGCAGGGATTAGGCCTGGACCAACCAAGCAGGGTGTCTTTGCCAATGTCAAGGTTACCATTCCTATGTTTGGCAGTTTTCTCTTTAAACGCGATCGTCGTCCAAACGAACACGAGGACATCGAATTCATAGAATGACCATCCTGATCAACAACATCCGCGAGTTGTTTCAGATTTTTGAAGGCAGTTCTGCGGTTTGCGGTAAGGCCATGGCCGATTCGCCATCCTTAAAAAATGCTTACTTGTTTATTCGGGATGGCCTGATTGATCGCTTTGGTCCGGCTGAAGATGCACCTGAACATGCCGATGTGGTGTTGGATGCTAAAGAAAGATTGGTACTTCCGGTATTCATCGATAGTCATACGCACATTGTTTTTCCAGCCTACCGTGAAGAGGAGTTTGTGATGAAGATTCGGGGTGTATCTTATCAGGACATTGCACGTTCGGGAGGAGGAATTTTGAATAGTGCGCGTAAGCTTAATCAGTGCTCAGAAGATGAACTGTTTCACCTGGCAAGCGGCAGGGTGCAGGAAGTTGTTGAGCACGGAACTGGCGCTTTGGAAATAAAAAGTGGCTACGGGCTCTCCGTTGAAAGTGAGCTTAAGATGCTGCGCGTAGCCCGTAGGTTGGGCGAGGCCTGCGATATCCCCGTTCGAACCACCTTCCTTGGAGCGCATGCAGTGCCCGCTGGAATTACAAAGGATGATTATGTGCGCATGGTCATCGGAGAAATGATCCCCGCCGTGGCTGCTGAGCACCTTGCCGATTATATCGATGTCTTTTGTGAGGAGGGATTTTTCTCCATGGACCAGTCCATAGAAATTCTGGAAGCGGGTGTGCGTGCAGGAATGAAAGCACGAGTGCACGCCAATCAATTATCGAATTCAGGCGGGGTTCAGGCTGCCGTCAAAACCAAAGCGCTCAGTGCCGACCACCTGGAGCAAATAGGAGAGGAGGAGATTAAAATTTTAGCAAGCAGTCAGGTCATGCCAACAGCACTTCCTGGTGCTGCCAATTTTCTTGGATTGTCCATGCCTCCGGCAAGAAAGATGATTGAAGCAGGTTTGCCCATAAGTATTGCCAGCGATTACAATCCGGGCAGTTCGCCATCTGGAAACCTGATGTTGATGTGGTCATTGGCCTGTATCCGAATGAAAATGACACCTGAAGAGGGTCTTCATGCCTTAACCATTAACCCTGCCATTTCATTAGAATGGCAGTCCAGCCTTGGTTCTATCTGGCCGGGGAAGCGTGCATCGCTCATTATTACCAGACCTTCGGAACGACTGGCTTTCTTGCCTTACCATTACGGAATGAATGCAGTTGATATGGTGATGCTGGATGGGCAAATACGATTCAATAGAAACGCAAACAAGAGATGAACTTAGAGGAAGTCAAGTCGTTGATACGGGATGTAAAAGATTTCCCAAAAGCCGGTATTGTTTTCAAAGACATTACACCCATTCTCGCGAATGCAAAAGCGAGAAAACTATTAACAACCTTATTAACAGATCAATATGCATCGCATGGTATAGAGGCGGTGGCAGGAATCGAGGCAAGGGGATTTCTTTTTGGGATGGCCTTAGCCGATGCATTGAATGTTCCGTTTTTACCAGTTCGCAAAGCTGGAAAACTCCCATACAAGCGTCTCTCTGAAACCTATGATCTGGAGTATGGAACGGCTACTGTTGAGATGCATGAAGATGCCGTTCGCAATGGACAAAAAATCTTGATCCATGACGACCTTCTCGCTACCGGCGGAACAGCCGCAGCGGCAGGTCGATTGGTCAAAAGGTTAGGGGGTGAGGTTACAGGTTTCTCCTTCGTCATTTCACTCCAGTTTTTAAGTGGAAAAAAGAATTTGGAGCAATCCTTTGGTGCACCGGTTCGATCATTATTCGATTTTTGAGCATGCATATTCCAATGTTTCCCTTGCGGATTTTTCCGCTGCCCTCAGAGCTGGTGCCACTGCATATTTTTGAGCCTCGTTACAGGCAACTGTTAAGTGATGCTGAAAAATCTGATCTCGTATTCGGTATTTTTCCAGAGCACGCTGCCAATGAATCAAACTTTGGATCTTTGGTTAAGTTGGAACGGGTGATCAAACGCCACCAGGGCGGTGAGTCAGACATCATTGTAAAATGCACTGGACTTTTCAGACTTGAGGGGCTTCAGCCTTATTTCAAGGATAAGCTGTATCCGGGTGGTACTGTAAATGAATTGGCAAGCAATGATGGGGACCTCGCAGGTGAATCGCTGGTGGCTCAATTCACGGAGTACCGCGATAAAGCACGCTGGTATGTGCGAAGTGGTGAGATCAGCCTGTGGGAGATCGCGACTGCGTTAAACCTTAGCCTTACCGAGCGCCTGGCACTGGTGGGTCGCTCCGGTGAGAAACGTGAGAAATTTCTGTCGTCAAGACTCGAATATGAGATGGCCTTGCTCAAAGCCACGGAGCGTTCAAAGGGTGTCTTCCATTTGAATTGATTTCAGCCGTTTAGCTTAGAAAGAAATTCAAGGGTATTCATATCGTCGGCATAGTCTGTCAGCCCTGGTGACTGAGTTTTTCCGAATTCAACAGCCGAAGGAAATTCCTTCATCGCTGAAACCACACATTGTATCTCTTCTTTTCTGGACTCAAGAGTTTCCCTGAGTGAATCGGGATGCTTATAGGTTTCTGTAAAAATTACCGAAACAGGTGATGAAATTTGTTTTGAATCCTGAAAGACACAAAATCCATTATCCGTAAAAGTTTGTTGATCGACCAGTAACACTGCCCGTTGGTAGGTATAACAATTGGCATATTTATGATGATCCAGAAGCTTTCCAAACGGTAAAATATTTTTGATGACCGTATTAAGATCGTAGCCTTCTGGCATGTAGATCTTCGATACGTTTCTGCAACCTAAGCCGAAGTAGGAAAACAAATCATGGCCAAGTTGAAGCAACGACTCAGGTGATTCCATTCCATTGAGCACAGCAACAGAAGACCGGTTTTTCCTTAACAACAGTGGTCGATCTTTAAAGTAATATTCAAAGTACCGTGCACTGTTGTTGCTACCCGTCGCGATAACAGCCTCAGCTTGTTTCAGTTGTTCCGTGAAAACAACTTCGCTTTCCCAGGCTGGATTAATGCGGCAGAGTTCACCAAACAACCGGGGCAATAAAAAGTTATCCTGGTGACTAAGCTTGGCATGCAGGGTGTGTCCCGACAATAAAACTGCAAGCAAATCATGAAAGCCAACCAGTGGAATGTTGCCTGCCATGACCGTCCCAACAATCATTTTTCTCTGTGGTGTGGCTACATATGGACGAATCCAGGCAGATAAGGCCTCTTTTTTAAGCCAGGTTGAAATGTTTCTGACCGCCAGATGCACATTTTCCGGAGTGAACCATCCGTTACGCATTTGTGCTTCACCGGCCAGGCTTGAAACATACCCATCGTCAATAAGCAAATCGCCTAGTTTTGAGAAGTCTTCGATACGTTGTTCAAAGGTTAACATAGCTTGGGATTAAACCTGATTTACCGGATTTCGTTAATGCAACGCGTGTTTGTATTTTTGCACTGATTTTTCAGCAATGGCGATCAAAATTACAGAAGAGTGTATCAATTGTGGGGCCTGTGAACCAGAGTGTCCCAATACTGCCATCTATGAGGGTGGTAGAGATTGGACCTGGGCTGGCGGTACAGCATTAAAAGAGGTTCAATTAGAAGACGGTTCCACTGTAGATGCTAATGCAGACCAGCTTCCCGTTTCGAACGAGTTCTATTACATCGTTTCTGGTAAGTGTACGGAATGTACGGGCTTTCACGAAGAACCCCAGTGTGCCGCGGTATGCCCCGTGGATTGTTGCGTTCCTGACCCTGATTATGTTGAATCAAAAGATGAGCTGATGGCCAAGAAGGCCTGGCTTCACAACGAAACGCTGCAAGGGTAATATCAAAAAGCTTTAAGCCAACTTCCTTCGCTTTAGAAGATAGGCTTCCAGGATGGGTTCAAACCCTGAATTGATGTCAGCCTCCACCAGGTCTATTTTAAGTTGGTGGCAGCGGTGCTTGAGTTCACTTTCAAATTCTCCTACCCTCTGAAGGTAGGATGCTCGTACATCGGTTGGCCTGAGCATGATCTTTTCACCGGTTTCGATATCGATGAACTCATAGGGACGGTCTTCGAAATCAAACGCTTGTTCAGTGTTCCGATCGAAAATGTGAAAGATGATCACCTCGTGCTTGTTGTGTTTGAGGTGTTGTAATGCCTTGAAAGTTTCATCTGGATCCTCATTGCTCAGCAAATCAGAAAAAAGGATGATAAGTGCGCGTTTGTGGATCTTTTCTGCAATCTCATGAAGAACGCTTGGGATGGAAGTGGTGGTCCGCCTGGTCGAAGAGGAAAGGGATTGACTTCCTTGTCCTTGGGCTTTGATGGGATTTTCCTGTGCCTGCTGAAGGGCACTGAAGATCTGTTCAATGCCTGCCCGCGTTGATTTCACTGGCGTGATGGCCTTGATCTCATCATCAAACAAACACAGACCTGTTGCATCCCTCTGCTTGTATAGGAGCCATGCCAGGGCTGCCGAGGCTAGAACACTAAACCTGAACTTATTCTCATCACGGTCCGGATAAAACATGGATGGAGAGCAATCAAGCAACAACATGCACCTGAGGTTTGTTTCCTCTTCGTATTGGCGGGTGAAAAGCTTGTCGGTACGTGCAAATACCTTCCAATCGATGTTTTTGGTGGACTGACCGTTGTTGTACAACCTGTGTTCTGCAAACTCTACGGAGAAACCGTGGTAGGGTGACTTATGCAAACCAGTAACAAATCCCTCAACAAGCTGACGGGCAAGGAATTCCAAACCGTGGGACATGGCCTTTCTGGAGGCTTCTTGAAGGGATAATTTTTCCATGAAGCTTTAAATGTAAGGACGCTGTTCAACATTAAAGTCCTAAATGCCTGAAATTGGCTCAAAAATCAAGTAATTGATTTGTCTCATAACGATTAATGATTAATTTTCAGACAGTTTAACCTCTTAACAAACTGACAGAAACCGTGGAAGATTCGAATGTACCTGGACGTGAGGAGATTTATTCCCAAAAGGTAAAGGCTGGAAAGCGTATGTATTTTTTTGATGTGAAGGCAACCAGAAGCAACGACTTCTACATAACCATCACAGAAAGTAAAAAGAGGTATCATGGTGACGGTGATGGGTTTACGTATGAAAAACATAAGATTTTCCTTTATAAGGAAGACTTCAATAAGTTCATGGAAGCCATGAACAATATTGTGAACCATGTTAAAACCGAATTAATGCCCAACGTCGATTTCTCACAGTTCGACCAGCAGCGTGAATCGGAGGAAGGTTCCTACAGAGCACCTCAGGGATCTGCTCAGGACTCCGAGCTTAAGTGGGACTAGGCCCTCACTTAAAAAAAAATCAAATTTCTTTTTGCTTTTCCAGAGTCGCCCTTGGTGACTGCTTTTGAGCAAAGTTTTGCTCTTAGCCTGATTGATTTTTCCTTAAAAGTGGGTTCGAAAACCCCATTTCATTTATCAGTTGACTTTAGCGATTATCCTGAATTAACTTGTTTTGAGTTAGTTACATTTTTACATTTTCTGGGCCAATGAAGTATGACTTTTATCATCATTTTTCGATGTAGGGCTGGGAGAATTTTCTCTTACATTTTTTGGTCGGTTGCCTAACTCAAAAAATAGTTCCCGATTCAAGAAATAAATTTGAAAAAACGGCTTCCTGCCTTAGATTTGGGGCGATTTTTAGTAAAAAACCGGATCCCAAATCCTCATGATTAGAACCCTAAAGAATGGACTTGGTCGTGCAACACTACTGCTGGCCTTTGTCCTCTTTTCTGCAGCAGGGCATTCTCAGGAAATTCCAACCGATGCGGCAGTCATTAAAGAAGGCGAAAGTCTCTTCAACGCCAACTGTAAATCCTGCCATGCTGTAAAACGAAAGCTGGTCGGTCCTGCCTTGGCTGGTGTCGAAGGACGAGCCCCATCCATTAAATGGATTATAGAGTGGGTAAAAAATCCTGCCAAGGTTATAGCCAGCGGCGATGCTTATGCAGTAAAAATTTATGAAGAATACCAAAAGGCCCAGATGACGGCCTTTACTGGTTTTAAGGATGATCAGGTTCTTGCGATTCTCGCTTATGTAAAATCAGAAGCTGAAAAGCCAGAGCAAACTGTTGCCGCTGCGCAGCCAGGTGCTGCAGTTCCAGCTGCTGGGGCTGGGATTCCTGAAGGTTACCTGAACCTTATCCTGGTGGGGATGATCATCATCCTGGTGCTTTTGGTGGTGATTCTTGGCTTTATTTTAACAACGCTCAAGAAATTCCTCGATCAAAGAAGTTTAACGGATGAGGATAAAGAGGTGGTGCATTCACCCTTCACGATTTCGGGTACGCTGCAAAGCCCTGCCTTCCTTTTCATCGTTTGCTTTATCGTTGCAGCAGTAGGATTCAAAACCGTTATCGACGGGTTATACACCATCGGTGTTCAACAAAACTACGAACCGAAACAACCCATTGCTTTTTCTCATAAAGTTCATGCAGGTCAATACGAAATTGAATGTAAGTATTGCCACACGGGTGCAGCAAAAGGTAAGAGCGCCAACATCCCTTCTGCCAACGTCTGTATGAATTGCCATACTCAGATTAAGTCGGGCACCGTAACCGGTGAGGGCGAGATTGCCAAGATTTACGCCGCCGTTCAAAACAATAAGCCTATAGAATGGGTAAGGATTCACAACCTTCCTGACCTGGCATATTTCAACCATGCGCAACACGTGACCGTAGGCAACATCCAATGTCAGACCTGCCACGGACCGATCGAGCAAATGGATGTGGTTAAGCAATACTCACTGCTCACCATGGGCTGGTGTATCGATTGTCACCGTAAAACGGACGTCAATACCAAAGGCAACGCCTACTACGATAAGTTGGTCGAGCTTCACGGCAAGACTTCCAAGACCAATTTAAAGGTTGAGGACATCGGTGGTCTTGAATGTGCAAAGTGCCATTACTAATAACTAAGAATAACCAGGTCTCTAACGCTACCCGCGCTATATGAGTGAACAAAAAAAGATATACTGGAAAGGGCTTGAACAGCTGAGAAACGACGAATCTTTCGTTCAGCACGCCCATCAGGAATTTTCAAACGATGAATCAGATCCTGGTCATTCCAGAAGGGATTTTCTGAGAATGATGGGATTTGGTATTTCTGCCGCAACACTTGCTGCGTGCGAAACACCCGTCAGAAAAGCGATACCGTATGTTAATAAGCCAGTTGACATCGATGCCAGTATTCCTAATTACTATGCCAGTACCTACATCAATGGCGGCGATTATTGCAGTATTGTCGTAAAAACCAGGGAGGGTAGACCGATTAAGATTGAGGGCAACACGCTTTCATCGGTTACCAAAGGCGGCGTTAATGCTCAGGTAGAGGCCAGCGTTTTATCGCTTTATGATGATTTCAGACTGCGAAAGCCAAAACTTGGTGACAAAGCAGTTTCCTGGGAAGAAGTTGATAAGGAAGTTATCGGCAAGCTCGATGCTGTCGCTGCCGCTGGCGGACAGATAGTCCTGGTCAGCAATACGATCATCAGTCCTAGTACTTTTTCTGCCATCAATAAGTTCACTTCGAAATATGGAACCGCTCGTCACATTCAATATGACGCTGTTTCATCTTACGGTGTGTTAAAATCAAATGAAGAGTCTTTTGGGGTTGCCATGATTCCATCATACGACTTTTCAAAGGCCAAGGTCATCGTTGGCATCGCATGTGATTTCCTTGGAAGTTGGCATGGAGCCATTGAAGCAGCTACTCAGTATGCTTCAACCAGGAAACTGGATGATGGGAAGACGGAAATGTCCAGACATTACCAGTTTGAAAGCAATTTAAGTTTGACAGGCGCCAACGCTGACTATAGAACCGCTATCCGCGCTTCGCAGGAAGGAGCAGTAGCAGTTCAATTGTACAATCTTGTTGCGCAAAAGTTGGGTGCAGCAACCGTTAGTGGTGGTAATGACAAATTCGCGCAATTGGAAAACGCTGCCAATGATCTGGTGGCTGCAAAGGGTGCCTCTGTTGTTGTATCCGGCTCCAATGATAAGAACATCCAGGTTGTAGTAAATGCCATCAACGCACTATTGGGTAATTACGGTACAACGATTACAACCGAACGACCAGCCTTGGTAAGAAAAGGAAATGATGAACAAATGTCTTCGTTCGTTTCTGATCTTGAATCTGGAAAGACGAAGGCTGTAATTTTCTATAACTGCAATCCTGTTTACGACCATCCGGAAGGAGAGAAGATCGCAAAATCAATAGCCAAGGCTTCGTTGACTGTATCTACAGCATCATCTGAGGATGAGACGGCATCTTTGTGTGGCGTTAAGGCTCCTGATCATCATTTCCTGGAATCATGGAACGATGCTGAGCCCAGAAAAGGCTCTTTTAGTTTGTCCCAACCCGCCATCACACCAATCTTCATCACCCGTCAGGGTCAGGAAAGTTTATTAAAGTGGTCTGGTGTTGAAAGACCAGACTATTTCAGTTTTGTAAAAGGCAATTGGAAAGCATGGTTTTACAATGCCTCCGGAGCTTCTGATTTTCAGATGTTCTGGGATAAATGCCTGTACGACGGCGTTTATGAAACGGCCGTAACGTCCTCTGCGCTAAAATTTGTTGGTAATGTTTCAGGTGCGGCGACTGCACTTACTTCCACAGCAGCGAGCGGTTTGGAAGTGGTTATCTACCAAAGCTATGGCGTTGGTACAGGCGCACAGGCAAACAACCCGCTTCTTCATGAACTTCCAGATCCAATTACCAAAGTGGTATGGGATCATGTACTGACCATTTCCGTCAAGGATGCTGCAGCGCTTGGATTTACCAACGATGGTGAAAGCAATACGCAATTGGCAGAACTTTCTGTCGGATCCTTCAAGGCCAACGTGCCTGTATTGATTCAACCTGGACAAGCAGCGGGTACCATTGGTATTTCTGTTGGCTATGGAAGAACTAAGGTGGGGCGTGTAGCAGAAAATCTTGGTGTCAATGTTTATCCGTTGATGAAAATGGTTAACGGATCGCTTAGCAGAGCGGTAGTTAGCGGAGTTAAGCTTACCAACACGAACGCTTCATACCAGATTGCTCAGACACAGACCCACAATACATATATGGGTCGCGATTCGGTTATTCAGGAATCTGTTCTGGCACGTTTCCAGAAAGATCCTAAAGCTGGTCGCTATGAACCAGCCATCTCCAAATGGGATGATAAAGTTGCTCCTGGAACCTTGAGCTTGTGGAAGGGTCACGACTACAACGACCACCACTGGGCGATGGCCATCGATCTGAATTCTTGTACAGGCTGCGGCTCTTGTATCGTTGCGTGCAACGTGGAAAACAACGTGGCGATGGTGGGCAAGGACGAGGTGATCAGAAGAAGAGAAATGCATTGGCTTCGCATCGACCGCTATTACAGCAGCGATGCAACCGTTGATGATCTAAGAGGTTTGGAAGTGGCCAGTGAAAACCCTGAGGTGGTTTTCCAGCCTATGATGTGTCAACATTGTAACAATGCGCCTTGTGAAACAGTGTGCCCGGTTGCAGCAACTACCCACAGCACCGAAGGTCTTAACCAAATGACCTACAACCGTTGCATTGGAACCAGATACTGTGCCAACAACTGTCCTTATAAAGTTCGTCGTTTCAATTGGTTCAAATACCACGACAACCAGAAGTTCTTTGAGGTTAATCCAGCCATGAACACCGATTTGGGTAGAATGGTATTGAATCCGGATGTAACCGTTCGTTCACGTGGCGTAATGGAGAAATGCTCGTTCTGCGTGCAGCGGATTCAATCCGCAAAGCTGACTTCCAAAAAGGAAAAGCGTACCATGAAGGACGGGGATGTGGTCACCGCTTGTCAGGCTTCATGTGCATCCGGTGCAATTGTGTTCGGAGACATCAATGATGCTGAGAGCAAGATCAGCAAGCTGTTGCAGGTTGAAAAGAACCCAGAGCGCCCGAATGGAATCGATAAGAAAATCGGAAACCCCAGAGCCTATACGGTATTGGAAGAAGTTGGTGTTAAACCCAACGTTTTCTATCTGACCAAAATCAGAAACAAAGAGGAAGCCAAAGCTTAAATCAACAACACAGGGAACATTATGCAAGTCACTTCTACATTGCGCGAAACTCTGGTCACCGGCGGAAAGTCCGTGGCCGATGTTTCACACGATATCAGCCGACAGGTTGAAGGCAAGCCAACCAGATCATGGTGGGCTGCTTTTGGCATTTCACTGGTGTTGTTGGTATTTGGAGCCTATTCCTGTTGGATGCTCTTGTGGCACGGGGTAGGTGTTTGGGGTCTGAACAAAACTGTAGGTTGGGCATGGGACATCACCAACTTCGTATGGTGGGTCGGCATTGGTCACGCTGGAACTTTGATTTCAGCGATCCTGCTTTTATTCCGTCAGCGCTGGAGAATGTCGATTAACCGTGCAGCTGAAGCAATGACAATCTTTGCCGTTATCTGTGCTGCTTCCTTCCCTGGATTCCACATGGGAAGATTGTGGCTTGGTTTTTATTGGGCGCTACCACTACCAAATACCTTTGGATCTCTCTGGGTGAATTTCAATTCACCACTGTTGTGGGACGTATTCGCAATTTCAACGTACTTCTCCGTTTCATTGGTTTTCTGGTACATGGGTTTGATCCCCGACTTCGCCGTTATTCGTGACCGCGCAGTAAAAATGGGTCACATGACCAGAGCCCGTATTTATAATGCATTAAGCTTCGGCTGGGATGGCGCTGCAAAAACATGGATGCGTTATGAATCCGTAGCATTAATCCTCGCAGGATTATCCACACCGCTCGTGTTGTCCGTACACACCATTGTATCCTTCGACTTTGCAACCTCTGTTATTCCTGGATGGCACACCACCATCTTTCCTCCATATTTCGTAGCGGGTGCAATTTTCTCTGGTTTCGCAATGGTGTTAACCCTGTTGTTGGTAACACGGAAAGTATTTAAGCTGGAAGATTACATCACCATTTACCACGTCGAGCTGATGAACATCATTATCATCATCACAGGCTCAATCGTGGGTGTGGCCTACATCACGGAGTTTTTCATCGCTTGGTATGGTCAGGTAGATGCTGAATACTATGCCTTCTACAACCGTGCCACCGGTCCTTATTGGTGG
Organism: Bacteroidota bacterium; assembly: GCA_016866235.1. Taxonomy (GTDB): domain Bacteria; phylum Bacteroidota; class Bacteroidia; order Cytophagales; family Cyclobacteriaceae; genus ELB16-189. Next base: position 148,336 of record VGMW01000003.1, on the reverse strand, counting down.
GCCTATTGGTCAATGATGACCTGCAACGTAATCAGCCCCCAGCTGTTCTGGTTTAAAAAGATCAGGACCAACCTGATGGCAACCTTTATCCTTGCTGCCATTGTTAACATTGGAATGTGGTTCGAGCGTTTCGTAATTATTGTAACCTCAATTCACCGCGATTATCTTCCATCGTCATGGACCATGTTCCATCCAACGATTTACGATATAGGTCAATACATTTTCACTTTTGGACTGTTCTTCACCTTCTTCTTCCTGTTTGCCAAGTTTTTCCCGGTAATCAACATGGCTGAAGTGAAGAGCATCATCAAATCAACCTCTGAAAAGAAGTAACGATATGAGCGAACAAAAAAATTATCTGGTCGGCATCTTTAACGACGAAGATGTACTTCTCGACGCAGTGCATGGCATCCGCGAAAAGGGGGTGAAAATCGAAGAAGTTTACTCACCTTTTCCAGTGCACGGACTTGATGAGGCCTTAGGTTATCGCCGTTCACGTTTGCCAATCGCAGCATTTCTTTTCGGAATGACTGGAACGATTCTGGCGCTTTCAACCCAGATCTGGATGTTGGGTTTCGACTGGCCTATGATCATTGGTGGAAAAAACCACGCGTCCATTCCTCCATTTATCCCGGTAACATTTGAATTCACCGTTCTGCTGTCTGCTTTTGGAATGGTAGGCACCTTTTTTATCGTTTCAGACCTGAAGCCATACAAATGGCCAAAACTTCATGACATCAGGTGCACAGACGATAAGCACGTGATGGCCATCAATCTTGGTTCCAATAAGCTTTCTAAAAACGACATCTCAGATATTTTAAAGAAAGCTGGAGCAGAAGAGGTTAACGAAAAGAGCTACTGATTATGATGAAATTCAACAGAATCATATCCACTTTGATTGCAGTTTCTTTGGCCGCCGTTTTGGCTTCCTGTGCTGCAAAAGGAGACAATCCTGGAAGGGAATATGCCCCCAACATGTACCACTCCGTTGCCTATGAGCCTTTGTCTCAAATCACGGACGAAGATGCAGGTGCATGGGTGAATGCATTGGACAACCGCTCCGGAGAATATTTTAACTCCAACCGGTACAATCCGCACCGCATGAACATGCGGGAACCAGCACCGAATACCGTCAAGAGAAATAAATACGGTTGGTTGCCCTATCGCATCAGTAAAGACAGCCTCGACTATGCATCCAAAGTTTTGAAAAATCCATTTGACTCCGCTGCTTCGGTGCTCGATGAGGGAAAGGTGTTGTATGAGACCTATTGCAAGCATTGCCACGGAGCGAAAGGAGAGGGAGATGGAAAAGTAGCCACAGGCGTTACCATCGATGGTGTACAAAAAAGCCAGGTAGGTGGCGTTGCTAACCTAAAGAGCGATGCATTAAAAAATATCTCAGAAGGACACATCTTTCATGTTATCACGCAAGGAAAAGGTCTGATGGGTTCGCACGGCGGACAGATCAATCCCGACGAGCGTTGGAAAATTGCTAAGTACGTTAAGACACTTCAGAAATAAAGAGAGCCATGTCAAACCATACCCAAATCGCTGATGAACATTTTGTTTTCAGCGCCTCTTTAAAGCGACAAATCCTGATCACAGGGATTGTTGGACTCGTCCTTTTTTTCCTGGGTGTATTCCTGGCGGGAAATAGTTCCCATGAGGAACATGGCTCAGGTCACGCTTCGGCAATGGTAGCATCAGTTGAAAAAGGCGCTACAGCAGTTGCTGAAGAACACGGTCCTTCCCTGATGACAAGAATTTATACCTCCCTTTGGCACAACAATGTGTTCTTCGCAGGGATTGGAATTATCGGCTTGTTCTTTATTGCTATCCAATACGCCGCACAGGCGGGGTGGTCAGCGCCAATCAAAAGAATTCCTTTGGCCGTAGGTCACTGGATTCCGATTGCTGGCGCACTGATGCTGGTGATTTGGTTCGCCGGAAATCACGACCTCTTCCATTGGACCCACAGCGATCTGTATGACAAGTCAAGTGCAGACTATGATGAAATTATTGATGGAAAAGGTGGATACTTTTTTTGGCCACTTGCTAGTGGATCTTTCCCATTGTTTTTCATCTTAAGACTGGTCCTCTTCTTTGGCATTTGGTTTATGTTCTTTAACATGATCAAAAAGCAGATGCTTCAAGAAGACCTGGAGGGTGGCTCCCAACACTGGTTGACGGCAAGAAAGTATTCTGCCATCTTCCTGGTGTTCTTTGCGTTCTCCTCTTCTGTGGCAGCTTGGGATTGGGTGATGAGCATCGATACCCATTGGTTCAGCACCATGATGGGCTGGTACGTATTTGCAAGTTGGTGGGTAACCGGATTGGCAGTAATAACACTGATCGTTTCCTTCCTTAAAGATGCCGGATACCTGAAGATGGTCAACGACAACCATCTCCATGACCTAGGAAAATTCCTTTTTGGGTTTTCAGTGTTCTGGACTTACATCTGGTTCAGTCAGTTCATGCTGATTTTCTACGCGCACATTCCTGAGGAGACGGTCTATTTTATTCAACGCAGGGAAGTCGCGCCTTACAGCTGGATTTTCTTTACCAACCTTATTCTGAATTTTGTGCTTCCGTTCCTTCTGCTGATGCCAAGGGATGCAAAACGTAAAGTGGCCATGCTTAAGGTGGTATGCCCAATCATTATCGTTGGTCACTGGTTTGATTTTTACAACATGATTACCCCAGGGATCATGAAATATTCGGGCGGGCTTGGTCTGCTTGAAATTGGATTGGCATTGGTATTTGGAGCAGCTTTCCTCTTTGTGGTGTTGAACAGCCTTACCAAGTTCCCGCTGGTGGCAAAGCAACATCCACTGATGCAGGAGAGTATGAACCATCATATTTAAGCATCATCTATTAAAAGATAAAAAACGACAATATGACAAGTTTGGTGATTGGTTTAGGTGTGTTGCTGGTACTGGTGATCCTTTACATGATCTTCAGAATTGGCAATCTGGTGAATGTCATGAGTGGACCCGAAAAGCCTGGAGGAACAGCCAACAAAGCAAACGCCACGTTGCTGCTGTTGTTTATGGCAGGATCCCTTGCTGCATTTTTCTGGTACTCGTTTAAGCATATGGACTCTTTCACTCTTCCGGTTGCTTCGGAGCACGGAAAGGTTACAGATCAGCTTTTCTGGATCACGATGGTAATCGTTGTTGCAGCCTTCTCTGTCATTTTCGCTGTAATGTTTTGGTTTACCTACAAGTACCAGTACAAGGAGGGAAGAAAGGCCGTTTTCCTGACCGATAATCACATGTTGGAACTTACCTGGACAGGTATTCCGGCAATCGTAATGGCCATCCTGATTTTCAAAGGATTGAATTCATGGACTGAAATTACCGGTCCTGCTACCAAAGACGCTGAGGTAATCGAATTGATGGGGCAACAGTTCTTTTGGACTGCGCGTTATCCTGGAAAAGACAATGAGCTGGGGAAATATGACTTCAGACTGATTGATGCCTCCAATGAATTTGGAATGAATCTCCAGGATGACCCCAATACTTATGATGATTTTAAATCAGCGACGCTTGTGTTGCCTAAAGGCAAGGAAGTGCTGTTGAAGATTCGAGCCAGGGACGTACTGCACAGTGTTTTCCTTCCTCATTTCAGAGTCAAGATGGACGCTGTACCCGGCATGCCAACACAATTTAAATTCGTTCCTACCAAGTCAACGGAGGACATGAGAACTGAAACCGGAAATCCTAATTTCAATTACGAGATGGCTTGTACTGAAGTATGTGGGAAAGGTCACTTCTCTATGAAGTTCCCGGTGTTGGTTCTTGAGCAAGATGCTTACGACAAGTGGAAAGCTGAGCAGGAAACCTGGCTCAAGCAAAACCCAGATTATAGAAAGTTTGTACCGGAAAAATATCGGGAACTGGCCGATATAAAATCCGGCATTATAGCAGCAGTAACAACCAGTAACCAGTAAAATTTTTTAACATGGCAACAACTACCATTCAACCACAAACAACCGTCCACCACGATGATGGTCATGAACATGAGCATCATGAAGGTAATTTCTGGACAACTTATGTCTTCAGTCAGGATCATAAGACCATCGCCAAGCAGTTCCTTATTACTGGTATGGCGTGGGCACTTATCGGTGGCCTGTTCTCAGTAATCTTCCGTTTACAACTTGGTTTCCCTGAAGCTACCCTGGAGTGGCTCCGCCCGGTTTTGGGTGGATGGATCACACCTGAAGGCAAACTGGACCCAGAGTTCTATCTTTCTTTGGTTACGATGCACGGTACCATCATGGTATTCTTTGTGCTCACGGCCGGATTGAGTGGAACTTTCAGTAATTTCTTGATTCCTCTTCAAGTGGGAGCGAGGGATATGGCTTCTGGATTCATGAACATGCTCTCCTATTGGTTCTTTTTCCTTTCCAGCGCTGTAATGTTTGTGTCCTTATTCCTTAGCACAGGTCCAGCCAGTGGTGGTTGGACAGTCTATCCGCCGCTAAGTGCATTGCCACAGGCCATTCAAGGTTCTGGATTGGGAATGACTCTTTGGTTGGTTTCTATGGCGCTGTTTATTGTGAGCACGCTGTTGGGTGGTATTAACTATATCACAACCGTTATCAACATGAGAACCAATGGTATGTCATTTACCAAAATGCCATTGACCATCTGGGCGTTTTTCTTCACGGCAATCATTGGACTGCTTTCATTCCCGGTACTCTTTTCAGCAGCATTGCTGTTAATTTTTGACCGCAGCTTTGGAACAAGCTTCTTTCTATCCGACATCTACATCGCAGGAGAGGCACTCTCTAATGTTGGTGGTAGCCCGATTTTATTCCAGCATTTGTTCTGGTTCCTTGGTCACCCGGAGGTGTACATCGTATTGCTTCCAGCCCTTGGAATAACTTCAGAGATCATTGCAACGAATTCTCGTAAACCTATCTTCGGCTACAAGGCGATGGTTGGATCGATGATGTTCATTGCCATTCTTTCCTTTATCGTTTGGGCGCACCACATGTTTGTAACCGGAATGAATCCGTTCCTTGGTTCAATCTTCACGATTTTAACTTTGATCATTGCGGTGCCATCCGCAGTTAAAATCTTCAATTACGTTACCACACTATGGGGAGGTAACATCCGATTTACTCCGGCCATGTTATTCTCACTTGGACTGGTTTCCTTCTTTTTAACAGGAGGTATTACCGGATTATTCCTTGGAAACTCGGCTGTGGATATCCAGCTCCACGATACCTATTTCGTTGTAGCGCACTTCCACCTTGTGATGGGTAGTGCTTCATTCTTTGGAATGATCGCAGGTGTGTACCATTGGTTCCCCAAGATGTTTGGAAGAATGATGGATGACCGTCTCGGATACATTCACTTTTGGATGACTTTTGTAGGTGTATACCTTGTATTCTTCCCAATGCACTACATCGGTATCGCTGGCTTCCCTCGCAGGTACTACTCCTGGACGAACTTCGAAACATTCAGTGGCTGGACTGATCTGAACATGCTGGTGAGTATCGCGGCAATCCTGACACTCTCCGCACAGTTCATTTTTATGTTCAACTTCATCTACTCGATTTTCCGTGGCAAACTCGCACCTGCCAATCCATGGAATTCAACAACATTGGAGTGGACAACACCTAGATTTCCCCAGCATGGAAACTGGCCTGGCGAGATCCCAACGGTTTATCGCTGGCCATACGATTACAGTAAGCCTGGAGCAAAAGAAGACTTTATCCCTCAGACTGTACCCTATTCTGAAACCCCTGAATCAAATCTCAAGCATGAGAATGATCTGATTAAATTAGAGATGGGGTCAGGATCTGGTGTTGTGACCGGAAACGGTCACTGATCAACCACTAAGTTGGAACAAGCGGCAACCGGCTGGTTCGGCAAACTCTGCCTGACTACCCTGGTTGCCGTTTACTTTTTAATTTTTATCGGGGGTGTTGTTCGAAGTACCGGATCTGGTATGGGATGTCCGGACTGGCCCAAGTGCTTTGGTATGTATGTACCGCCCACCAACATTTCGCAGCTTCCTTCGGATTATAAAGAAATCTACGGTCAGCACCGGCGAGAAAAGAATGAGCGATTCACAAAGTTTCTTTCGAAGATAGGACTGAATGAAACGGCGCAAGCATTGCAAAGCGATCCGAAAATTCATGTTGAGGAGGACTTCAATGCGGTCAAAACCTGGATTGAATACATCAATAGATTGGTTGGCGCAGTCATTGGCTTGTTGATCACCTTGGTATTGGTTTTTTCTTTCAAAAGGGGAGGGAAAGTTTTTTTCTTCAGCTTTATGGCTTGGCTCTTTGTTGTTATAACCGGCTGGTTTGGCAGTATTGTCGTCTCTACCAACCTTACTGGTTGGACTGTTTCGCTTCACCTTCTATTTGCTTTGGTGATTGTTGCAAGTCTCACAGCTGCATGGCATTTTTCAATTCTTGATAAATTTCAACACGACACACCGGTGTGGTTGATTTATTGTGCGTTCCTATTGTTGGGTGTGCAGTTTTTTTTGGGAACCGAGCTAAGAAAAAGCATTGATCTTGTCTCATCGTCTTTCGTGGATAGGGGGAATTGGGTAGAGGCAGCGGGATGGGATTTTATTGTTCATCGTACCTTCTCCTGGTTGGTTTTGTTCTGCTTCGGGTACATATTCTGGTGTTCCAGGAAAAATATTTCCCTCAGGTCTTTACCGGCAATAATGTTGATGATAGTTTTGGGATTGGTTTTTTCAGGCGCTGTATTGGCCTATCTGGGTTTTCCCTGGATGATACAACCAATACATTTGGTGCTGGGCTCGGGATTGTTTGGATATACGGTATTATTTAGTCTGAGAAGGAAAGTCAATGGTTAACATGGAAACAGTGCAGATGATTGGGATAGTGGCAAAGTTTAGAACCTGGATAGAGATTTTGAAACCTCGGCTATCCATGTTGGTAGCCTTTTCATGTTCATTTGGATTTGTCTTGTCGAATCAGGGCAAATTGGATTGGCTTCGTCTAACCCTGTTAACACTGGGAGGATTCCTCCTTTCTGGAGCCTCGGTTATTATTAACCAAATCATTGAACGTAAAGAGGACGGTATTATGCATCGGACAATGGCGAGGCCATTGCCCACCGGTCGAATCAGTGTCGCTGAAGCATGGATCTTGGCCTTGGCTTGCTTCAGTCTTAGCTTAGGGCTGCTTTACTGGAGTGCCAATCAACTCACCATCTTACTTTCAGTATTGTCGATGCTTTTGTACAGTTTCGTCTATACACCTATGAAGAAGATTGGCCCCATCGCAGTATTTGTTGGGGCCATCCCTGGCGCTTTACCTCCTCTGCTGGGCTGGATAGCCAATACAGCAACCATCAGTTATGAGGCCATGGTGATTTTTGGCATTCAGTTCATTTGGCAGTTCCCACACTTTTGGGCCATTGCCTGGGTATCGGATGACGATTACAAAAAAGCTGGATTCAGATTGTTGCCATCAGGAGGAGGGAAAGACCATAATACCTCCATTCAGATCATGACCTATACACTATTTCTGCTTCCACTTGGTCTGTTGCCGGCGTGGATAGGATTAACTGGAATCAATAGTGCAGTGGTAGCCACTTTGTGCGGAACAGGATTTCTTACCCAAACATTTTCTCTGATGAAAACCGGAAGCAATCAGTCTGCCCGAAGAATCATGTTTGGTTCTTTTCTTTACCTACCCATCGTTCAAATTGCCTATTTATTGGATAAACTATGAGTGACATGAAAATAGAGAACATGCGAATAGTTGAGGAGCCCAAAAAGCCCTTGGCTATGAATCCCAAGAAGTTCGGTTTGTGGCTCTTTCTGACTACCGTTGTAATGGTTTTCGCATCCCTTACGTCAGCCTACATCGTGAGGAGGGCAGAGGGTGATTGGAAGATTTTTGAACTCCCTTCGTTGTTCTATTGGACATCCATAGCCATTGTGATTAGCAGTATTACGATGCATATGGCCTATTTGTACGCCAAAAAGGATAACCGTGAGATGGTTCAGACCCTGCTCACCATCACCGGATTGTTGGGGATAGCCTTTCTGATTGGGCAGTTTTATGGCTGGGTTCAGTTGGTGTCTTCCAAGATATACTTTGTTGGTAATCCCTCAGAATCATTTGTTTATGTCCTTTCAGGTCTACATGGACTTCACCTGGTGAGTGGGGTAATATTTCTGGCGGTCGTGTGGCGTAAATCTGCCCTTGGAAAGTTGGTGTCCGGTAACCTTGCTCAGTTTGAAATGTGCATGACCTATTGGCATTTTTTGGGTGGACTTTGGCTATATTTGTTCCTGTTTTTAAGCCTATACAGATAGCTTTTGCAATAATTAACTGGTACAAAACGCAATCCATTAATCCCTAAACAGAATTTTGAATATGTCTCAAGCGGCTGTAGCACATCACGAACAGGAAGTTTCATGGAATGGCGGTGTTTCGCCCATGAACGTCAGCTATGGAAAGCTCATGATGTGGTTTTTCCTGCTTTCCGATGCCTTTACCTTCTCCGGTTTGCTCATCACCTATGGTCTTGTTCGCTCTGCGAATCCTGCCTATGATCCTGCCTCCGGTCCGTTTACATTCTCTACGGAATATTGGCCGATACCTGAAAAGGTATTTGAAGCTGTTCCATTTTTCCATGGCGTTCCGCTGCCTCTGGTGTTCGTTGGCTTAATGACCTTTATTCTGATCATGAGCTCCGTAACAATGGTATTGGCTGTTGAAGCGGGCCATCGGATGGACAGAAAAGCAGTTGAGAAGTGGATGCTTTGGACCATAGTGGGAGGCTTTGCTTTCCTAAGTTGCCAGGCATGGGAGTGGACCCATTTTATTGTTGGAACTGATGTCCCCACCATTCAAAATACTTTTGGAAATAAGGTTGAAATTTTTGGTGCAAACCTGACCCACAACCAATATGGTCCACCAGCATTTGCGGATTTCTTCTTCTTTATAACCGGGTTTCACGGGTTTCATGTGTTCAGTGGCGTCATGCTGAATTTCCTGGTTTATTTCAGGACCGTTCAGGGACTTTATGACAGAAGGGGATCCTATGAAATGATTGAGAAAGTTGGTCTCTATTGGCACTTTGTCGATTTGGTTTGGGTTTTCGTATTCACATTCTTCTATCTGGTTTAATAAATTGATTTATGGCACATCACTCAGAAGAACCTCAGATAACAGTTCTACCTCCTGACAAGGAGAAGATTAAAAAATTATGGCGTGTGGCGTTAATCATGGCCATCGTTACAGGTATTGAATTTATTTTTGCCTTTACGTTGGAAGCCGGCCACTTAAAAACGTCAATTTTTGTGGCGCTTACCATTGTAAAAGCTGGTTACATCGTAGGAGAATTCATGCACCTTCGACATGAGGTTAAAGTCCTGTATTATTCTATCCTCATTCCAATGGTTTTTGTGGTATGGTTCCTGGTAGCCATGATTTACGAGGGCCTAAGCATACTGGGCGCTAAATAATCCTTCATGAAATTCATTGAAAGCTAAGTATCCTACTTAGCTTTTTTTATTTGTGACGCTCTAAACCCACGATGTTGAAGAAATCAAAAATCTTATTGATGCTTTCGCTGGTTCTACCGGTGGTGATATTTTTATTTCTAAAGTTTTTTGGAAAGAATCAATTCGATCTTCCGGTTTTCTTTGAAAATGAGGAGGAATGGCCAACAGAATGTTCGAAGCCTGCATTTCCTTTCGTTATAAACGATTCTATCCAAAGTAAGCTAGGCATTAAAGGTTTAGCGGCTTTAATCCTTTTAAAGCCCATGGATCCTGAAGGCAGTAAAAGGTTGCCTGAGGAGGTTGATACCACACGTATACGCGTTATACAATTGGTTCGTGACCTGTCTTGTGGAGGGATTGGCCTGAACAGCCCTTTTCGTAAGATTTTAATCCCTTGTGGCACTGAAATTTATTGTGCCTTGGGTGCTGGCTCCGATGAATCAGCTATACTTGCGGATGAAAGTGGTCGCATTCGTTCGGTTTTTAAATCCTTTGAGCGCGAAGAAACCGACAGAGCGATTATGGAAATTAAAATCCTTCTAAAAGATTACTAATGGAAAAGCTCTTCAGAAATAAAACGCTGATTTTGGTGGTATCGATCGCTATTCCGGTGGTCGTTGCTCTACTCTTTCGGGTAAGCATCAACGGATATGATCTTTCATTCCTTCCGCCGATTTATGCCTGTATCAATGGTCTTACCGCTGTATTGCTTCTGCTCGCCATTCAGGCCATTAAATCAGGTAATCGTAAAAGACACGAAAGCCTTATGAAGGTCAATTTGTTCCTTTCTCTTGCCTTCCTGGTGATGTATGTTGCCTACCACATTACCTCTGAACCAACCTCCTACGGTGGTGATGGGGTAATGAAATATGTTTATTATTTTATCCTGGTGTCTCATATTACCCTATCGGTGGCAGTAACCCCTCTGGTACTGTTTACATTTTCTAGGGCATTTAATTCGGAATTCGACAGGCATAAAAAGCTTGCTAAAATCACCTTCCCAATCTGGTTGTATGTCGCCGTGACCGGTGTAATCGTATACCTGATGATTAGTCCGTATTACTCATGAAGAAGAGTCTGGTTTTTTTATTGGCCATTATGATCTCAAACTTTGCACATGCGCAATGCGCCATGTGCAGAGCAACCCTTGAAAACAATGTTAGCCAGGGAAACATTGGCATCGCTGCAGGCATAAACTTTGGAATACTTTATCTGTTGGCTGTTCCTTATTTAGCCTTTGGTGTTATCTGGTACTTTTGGTACAAGTCAAGTAGAAAGAATGTCAACACCGGGCTGGATTCAATCGGTCGCTGAATGTCGATGTCCCGACTGCCGTAAGGGAAAGGTCTTTACCGCAGGCGCCTATCATCCAACCAAGTTTCATCAGATGGAAAAGTCCTGTGGAGTTTGTGGACGATCCTTCCTGCCCGAGCCGGGTTTTTATTTCGGTGCCATGTACGTTAGCTATGCTTTTACAGTAGCCATTATGGTGGGAAGCTGGCTGTTCTTAAAATGGTTCGTACAACCAGAGGAGAACGTTTATATCCTGGTCTTCATACTTACAGTAATGGCCGTAATTCCGCTTTCCTTCCGCTATTCCAGGTTGATCTGGCTATACTGGTTTGGGTAAACCAAAGGCTTACTTTGTAACTTTAAGCACTATATTTTAAGCAGTGCTTAGAAAATCAGTTTTGTTTCTTGTCTTGTCGCTTGGATTGCTTTGGACAACCGACCAATTAAGGCATGCCTCTAGGGCTCCGCTTGATCCGCTAAATCTTGCTTCCCTAGTCCGCGAAAGAGCGGCACGCCTGGATGAGTTGGTGACCAATTCCTTTGAATCCATTCAAAAAAATCCGCTCCATCCAGACTCGTGGCCTGAAAGCGATCTGTTATTTGTTTACTCGAAAGGTGACTCCATACTTTCATGGAACAAAACGAAGTTTCCAATTCCTTCGACACTACCTGACAGGGATACTGTTCGATTTTTCAGCAATGCCGATGGTTCCTACCTGCACTTTTCAAAAAGAGTGGACAACGGTGGATTGATTATCGCAGTAGCGCCTCTTGTGTATGATGTTTCAATGGAAGGCAAAATTCAAAAGCGAATCCAGAATGAATTTTTATTCGATGACCTTAATATTCAGATTTCTTCTCCCGGCAGGCCAGATTCCTACCCAATAGGGGTAAGCGGAAAGGAATGGTTCAGGGTTAATTTCACTTCACTCGAACAGTCCTCTTTACCAGCATGGTACCATTGGGCGGGATTTCTGTTGGGCATTTTATTGCTATTCATTTTTTTCAATTTATTAATTCAGCAAATTGTTTCCATCGGACTCAAAACTTTGGTGGCAACCATTTTCATTTTTCTTGTCAGGGTATTGATGTTATGGCGGGAATTTCCGGGAACCTCCGGCTATTATGATTTTCTCAATCCTCAGTTTTTTGCGAGCGCATGGTTTAACGATTCACCATTGGAGTTCCTACTCAATAGCCTGGCTCTTTTCTTATTGGCCATTTGGATCAAAAATTTATATCCGCTCAACCAGGATCAAAAAAGAAAATTAAATAAACCCGAATCAACATGGGTGGTAACACTTTTGGCATTGATTGTCATAATTGGTCTGTTTATACTGATTCAGGTTTGGACCGACGCCTTATACCACCACGCTAGAATCTCACTTGATTTCCGGTTTCTCCCTGATTGGAATGTCACCTCATACTTTTTAATTGCCTCACTCTTGTTATGTCTGGCCGCTGTGGTGGTCCTGTTACTGACATTTCAATCAAGTCTCGCTGTGCTGATTCGTACACGGCGCAAAATATTTTTTAAGGCGCTGATCTTGACTGCAAGCATTTGGTTTGGCTATCAGTGGCTGGCTGATCGTCCATATACCTTTACCATTACGATAGGATTGATTGTAGTGTTCTTATTGTTTGGTCTACCGGTCCGATTCTATATTTTATCAAGACGGTATTCCCCTTACTTTTTCTGGTACGTGGTCACCATCGCACTTGCAGCACAAATGGCCTCGATGGTTTGGCGCTTGGAAGAGGAAAGAATGGTCAAAGATTTACGATTTCGAATTCAGCCTTTGGAGGAGCAGCGTGATCTGTTTCTTGAATTCTTAGGGAGATCGGCTGCAGGTAAAATCAGGCGTGACGAGTCTATCAGGGTAATGGCCGAAGGCCCTTTTTTCAATGCATCCCTTATTGAGAATAAGGTAAGAGAATTTCATTTGGAAAAAGGATTTCTTGAATTAAATCCGGAAGTGAAATATTTGACAGCTGACTCAGCGAGACAATTAAATTCAGGATTGCGCACCATACCATTGGTGGCTTTGGAGAGAAGTGATTCCCTAACTATTTTTTCATCCAGTAATACCAATGGAGATCAATTTTCAGCAGGTTACTTTTTTCTAATTCCACTCAACAACACCGTTGGCTCATTTCTTGGTATTCGGATGAGCCTACCTTTAAATCTAACACGGATCCTTCCATATTTTAGGGCGGGAACCATAACCGATTATGCTTTTGCGGTTATAGGAGATTCTTCTGGTGTTCGCTTTACACAAGGCAGGTTTGATTATAGTGCTCTGACGCCAACTCAAATTCGAGGTCAGGTACGCCAAGGTGGATTTCAAATGGATGACTGGTATCATCTTGCCGGAACCATGGGTGATCATCGCCTTATAGTTGCGTCCGTTTCCAACCCAAGATTAAAAAGCTGGCTGACCAATTTTTCCTTCTGGTTAATCATTTTTTTGGTAGCCATGTTATTGTTAAGGTTTAATTGGAAACAAAACCTTTTTTCGAAGGAATTCAGTTATGCTACCAGGATACAATTCTATGTGTTCACCGGAATGCTTATTCCGTTGTTTTTTGTAGTGGTGGTCGTAGTGCGAAATGTTTCCAACGAACACATTAAAGAGCTTACTGCGCTACGGGAGAATTTGTTGTTAAGAACAGCATCGAATATGGCAAAAAATGAAGCCAATAGAGGTATCGGTGAAAGGCTGAATGAATTTTCTGCTGTAAATGGCTTTCCGATGGTTTGGTATGGTACTAATGATTTTGCAAGAACTGCTTCAGACGAAATAAGTGCACCATTTTTACCCTCATGGGATGCGCTTCGAAGGCTTTACGGCGGGGCAGGAGTGGTTAGTATTTGGGAAGACGGTGATGCGGGTGAATTTATGAATTCATATGCATTGGTTCGGTCTGAAAGCTCAGGGGAGGTCATGGGCGTGTTGTCGCTTCCATTGACTGATCCTTTGGTTAACATTAAGGCCGAAAGGATGGAGGCCATGGCATCGGTATTGCGTGTTGCAGTACCCTTTATGGTGGTTTTCCTGGCTTTATCTGCCATTTTATCACGTCGCTTAATCAAGCCCGTTAAGAGGATTTCCAAGGCCCTACAGGCCACCAGTTTAGAAGGGCCAACCAGAAAGATTCAACCTGAAGGAAGTGATGAGCTTGGAAACATGTTGGAGGCATACAACACCATGCTTGATAAGCTGGAGTATAGCCGAAAGGTTCTGGCTGAAAAGGAGCGCGAATCTTTATGGCGTGAAATGGCCAGACGGGTAGCCCATGAAATCCGAAATCCACTTACGCCAATCAAGTTGAGTCTTCAGCGATTGCAATTGCAGCTAAGAAGAGGTGAACATGATGTTAAACAATCCACCGAAACCATTGAATCTGTTCTACATCAAACGGAAATCCTTAGCAACATTGCTGGTTCGTTTAGTGATTTGGCCAAAATGCCAGAGTTGCGTTCAGAGTCCTTTGATGCTATAGAGGCAATGCATAAAATAATTCCTGGGTTGTCCGGAATAGAAAAGAAGTTCATTCGCTTTGATTCGTCTAATTCTGTAATCAAAGTTTACTTCGATCGTTCCTTCTTTTCCCGAATGGTCACCAACCTAGTCCTCAATGCATTTCAGTCTGACGAGGGACGCATTGACGTTGTCATTAAAATGGAAAAAATATCCGGAGGAGTTCAATTTACTTTTACAGATAATGGTCCTGGAATTCCGCTCCACATTCAGGAGCAGATTTTTAAACCCTATTTCACCACCAAAAAGGATGGCACTGGTTTAGGCCTGACGATGATTAAGCAGGCAGTTGAACAAGTAGGGGGTAAAATTTCATTCGAATCCTCCCCAGGCACTGGATCAACCTTTAGTGTTGTTCTTCCTTCCGGTGAACAATAGATCTTTATGCAGGCCTAAGTGCCTTCATGACTTTATTGGAAAACACAAAGTCATCAAGTTCCTTAATACCTGAATTTAAAAGTGTCTTATTGTTTCCTTCCCAGAGTTTTTCACCCCTGTGAATAAACATGATATTTTCACCCATACCCATAACGGAATTCATGTCATGGGTAACCACCACGGTGGTGATATCAAATTCAGCTGTAATCTCCTGAATCAATTCATCAATTCGAACAGCGGTTTGCGGATCAAGTCCGGAATTCGGTTCATCGCAAAAGAGGTAGTTGGGGTTATTCACAATGGCCCTTGCAATACCTACCCGCTTTTTCATACCACCAGAAATCTCCGAGGGTCTTTTTTTATTGATGTTCTCCAGCCCAACTCGACGCAGACAGAAATTAACCCTTTCGAGTTTTTCATCTTTCTTCATTTTCGTTAGAACGTCCAAAGGGAACATCACATTTTGCTCAATGGTCTTTGAATCGAACAGTGCTCCACCCTGGAACAGCATGCCAATCTCCCTTCTGATCTCCGTCTTCATTTCCTTATCGGCATGTGTAAAATCTCTCGAATCGTATGAAACCGATCCGGAGTCAGGCTGCTCCAATCCCACAATACATTTCAACAACACACTTTTGCCTGTACCGCTTGCGCCGATGATGAGGTTGCATTTTCCCTTTTCAAATGTCCCGGAGATGTCCGACAAGACTTTTCGATCCAGAAACGTTTTCGAGATGTGATCTATGCGAATCATTCGTTCAGCAGTAGTTCAGCAAGGAAATAATTACTTAACAAAAGGGTGATCACACTGGTGGTAACCGCCTCGGTACTGGCGACGCCAACCTCAAGAGCGCCACCCCGGGTGTTGTAACCCTTGAAACAGGAAACCGATGAAATGATAAAGGCGAAAACCACCGATTTGATTAACGCAAACTGAATGGTATAAGGATCAAAGGAGGATCGAATGCCTTGAATGTATTCAGTTGGAGTAACGATACCGGTTAGTGTTCCGGCCAGGTAACCGCCGAAGATGGCGCATACGCCAGCGATAACCACCAGCAAAGGAAACATCAATAGGGAAGCGATGATTTTGGGAAGAACGAGATAGGACGATGAGTTGATACCCATCACTTCGAGTGCATCAATTTGCTCGGTGATTTTCATGGTTCCGATTCCACCGGCCATGCTGGAACCAACTTTTCCGGCAAAAATGACGGCCATAATGGTAGGGGCAAGTTCATAGATGGACATATCCCTAACCACTTGAGAAATCACAAATTTGGGAATGAGCGGACTTACAAGATTAAAAGCCGTCTGAACGGTGGTTACGGCACCCATAAAGGTGGCTACCAGTACGAAAAGGAAAGTTGACTTGACGCCAATTTGAATCGACTCATCTAAGACGAGTTGATAATAGGTCTTGAACTTTTCCCGCCGCACAAACAGGCTTCCAAGGAAAATCACATACTTGCCAAACTCACGCATTGAGCGTCGGAAATGCTTAAATTGCTCAAATATAGAAACAAATAGGGTAATGGCTTTGAAGTCAAAATCAGGCAAGCTTGCAGTGGTAACTGGTGGAAGTAAAGGGATAGGTGCAGGCCTTGTCCATGAGTTTGCCTCACAAGGATATGACGTAGTTACCTATGCCCGGAATGAAGCCCTGTTGAGTAACCTAAAGGACAATATTGAGCAGTCCTATGGTGTGACCGTGTTGACCAAAAAAGTAGATGCTGCATCGGTTCGTGAGGTCCAGAATTTTGGTGACTTCGTAGTTGGTTTGGGTAGGGAAGTCTCGGTTTTAATTAACAATGCAGGCTATTTTCTCCCAGGGAACACGGAAACAGAAGCAGAGGGAACCCTCAGGCAGATGCTTGCCGTAAACCTGGAGAGTGCATATGAATTAACCAGAAAGCTTTTGCCTTCCATGAAAAAAGCTGGTCGGGGAGACATTTTTAATATCTGTTCGGTGGCAAGTTTAAAGGCCTATCCCCAGGGTGGTTCTTACGGAATCGCCAAGACTGCTTTAATGGGGTTTAACCGGAACTTGAGAGAGGAAACAAAAGCGCATGGCATCAGGGTCACCGCAGTTTATCCCGGAGCAACGCTGACAGACAGCTGGGCAGGATCCGGATTACCAGACAATCGGTTTATGCCAGTGGAGGATATCGCTAAGGCGATATGGTCTTGCCATACTTTATCCTCCAGAACGGTCGTTGAGGAACTAATTCTGCGTCCTCAGCTCGGTGATATCTGATCTTCCAAGGTTTTTAGCCTCAGATTCGCTTAATTTTCGATGCTAATATGTATGGCATACTGTAACAACCTGTTTCAATATTCCCGAAGGAAAACCATTGAGGTAAAAATTGGTGATGTCCCAATGGGGGCACATCATCCGATTAGAATTCAGTCCATGACAACGGTAGACACCATGGATACCCAAGGTACGGTGGAGCAGTCTATCCGGATGATTGAAGCTGGATGTGAGTACGTAAGAATTACAGCACCCAGCGTTAAAGAAGCTCAAAATTTAGCCGAAATCAGAAAGGAATTGCACCGTAGGGGATACAAAACACCCTTGGTAGCAGATATTCATTTTACACCCAATGCGGCAGAGCTGGCAGCAAGAATTGTAGAAAAGGTTCGGGTGAATCCAGGTAACTATGCTGATAAAAAGCGGTTTGAGCAGATAGATTACTCCGATGCTTCTTATGAAGCGGAACTCCATAGGATTCGGGAAAAGTTTACTCCACTCGTGAAGATTTGTAAAGAGCACGGTACAGCGATGCGGATAGGCACCAATCATGGATCGCTATCTGATCGGATCTTAAGCCGTTACGGTGATACACCACTCGGAATGGTTGAGTCTGCCCTCGAATTTTTAAGGATTTGTGAGGATGAGTCTTACTTCAATATTGTCCTAAGTATGAAGGCCAGCAATCCACAGGTGATGGTTCAGGCTTATCGTTTACTGGTGAAGAAATTGGACGAGGGAGGTTTTAAGCCTTATCCGCTTCATCTAGGTGTTACGGAGGCAGGCGATGGTGAGGATGGAAGAATTAAGTCCGCAGTAGGAATTGGAACGCTTTTGGAGGATGGATTGGGTGATACCATACGGGTCTCCTTAACCGAGGAGCCTGAAGCTGAAATTCCGGTTGCCCGAGATCTTGCAAGAAGATATGACAGGCGCATTGGAACCGATTCGGTTACCAGGGAAGAACCATACCCGATTGATCCATTCAATTACAGCCGAAGGATTACGGAACAAGTTTCAAATATTGGTGGCAATCAGGTTCCAAGGGTCATAGCTGATTTGTCAGGCAGAGGTACCATTGCGGCATCCTCACTTTTTGGTGTAGGCTATGCCTATTCGGTACCGTTGGACAAGTGGAACATTGCAGACAATGCTTGTGATTATGTTTATCTGGGGAACGCTTCGATTGATTTCGAAATACCAGGGACGCTGGGCGTTATTCAGAACTATGATTGTTGGCTAAAGGATCGGCATAAGGCCAGGCATTATCCAATTCTTGGCTTGACTGAACTGCTTAATGAGGAGTCCCAATTACACCCCGAGCTTAATTTTATTAAAGTAAGCACTGATCAAATACGTAATAAAGTATTGATAAACAAGTTATTAACTACAAATAATTTTGTTTTACTCCTAGGCACAAATCACCTCCATAGCATGCCCGACATTCGCTCGGCTGTATCGCATTTAATCAATCAATCTGTGAAAGTTCCTGTGGTGTTGGACTTTAACTATAACGAAATATCAGAGAACGATTTCCAACTTTATTCTGCAACCGATGCCGGGGCACTGTTGGTAGATGGCATTGGTGATGGACTTATGCTCAGCAATGGAACCCCGGGCTCTGAGCGATTCATCAATGCCACCCAATTCAACATCCTGCAGGCAACGCGTACACGCATTTCTAAAACAGAATACATCTCTTGTCCATCGTGCGGAAGAACCTTGTTTGATTTACAGGAAACAACGGCAAGAATTCGCTCGAGAACCCATCATTTGAAAGGTGTCAAAATTGGTATTATGGGTTGTATTGTGAATGGTCCCGGGGAGATGGCTGATGCAGATTATGGTTATGTAGGTTCCGGCCCCGGTCGAATTAACCTCTATAGGGGAAAAGAAGTTGTTAAGCGAAACGTACCCACGGCCGATGCCGTAGATGAACTTATTGGCCTTATTCGGGAGGATGGACAATGGATCGAAATGCAGGATATAAAGGCACTGGTCTAGATTTTATGGAAGAGAAAAAGGTAAGCACCAAAGGAAAATTGAGAGAGTTCTTCTCACTTGGCGAGGTTGGAAGGTATTTCTTCAGGAAGCATGATCCTGCCCGACCCAGCAACATTAACATCAGAATGATGCACGGTGTCAATAAACTGTCCATCGCCATATTTCTGGCGGCGGTTATTTACCTGGTTACCAAGCACCTTATACTAAACTGAAGACTTTAGTTTTACTTTATATAAATAATTATAAATACCTGTAAATCAGTTATTTAAATTTATTAATTCTTATAAAGCTTTATTCCTCACCTGGCTTAAATAACTTTGGTGATTAAGGCTATTTGAATGCGACTTTCGGGTTTGCTATTTCTGGTCCTGGGACTCATTGCACCTTCGTGCATTCAAAAGGCTGTTTGTCCGGCATACCAAAGCTCTTTCATTTACGATAAGGTCGCACTCCAAAAGAAGTTTAGCTACTTCAAAGAAGACTCAACGCCAAAAATTCTGACCGCGAGCACCGACCAAAACAAATACCTGGTGGCCGTACCGGAATCCTATCGAAAAAAGTTCCGAAGTATGCAGACCGTCGACATGACGCCACTTTACCCTGTTAAAATTGATAGTGCCAAAACCGAGAAAGAAGACGATCTATCCTTAGAGTTGGGCGACTCAGTGGCGATGTTCAAAGCGGATAGCATTGCCGCCGTAATGAAAGCAGAAAGCGGAATGGTCCTCAAAAGCCCTGATTTTCGAATCACCAAAACCAAAGAGAAGTACAACAACGACCAGGATTTCTATATGTGGTTTTTCAGGAAGACCCTGCTGCTGCCTGACATCAGATACCAGTTGGAGAAGAAGGAAGCAGGAATCGTGGACACTCCACCACCTTCACCAGTTGTAAAAAAATTGCCTGCGCCTCAAGACTCAACCAGTGGGAAGGAATCCGATGCTAAAAGGGGATTTTTGAAATGGCGCAAAAAGTCTGAGGGTAAAGAGAAACAAGTTAAGACTAACCGAAAAGGGTAAGATTACCAAACTGATCCGCGGCAGGAGCAGGTTTTATTAAACTAGGGCTATCGCGGTCAGGATCTTCTATCTGCGGACTCACCGTAAAAAATTCCATTTCAGGATCCGTTGGACTTTGAAGCAATTGAATAAGTTCAACTTCAGTGGTTTCCGGATTGAGCCAGCGTCTTTCATCTTTTTCAGCAACCATACAGGGTATTCGTTCTCCAAGTCCCCGCAAGGCATCAGGTGCGGGTACCGTAAGCATGCTGAAAGTATGATGGGTTTCGTCACGCTCCGTTTCAAACTCTTCCCAAATACCTGCCGCAGCAAACAATTGCCTGGATTTTAGTACAACCAGGTAGGGGGTTTGGGTCTTCTTTCCAATCTGTTTCCAAACATAAAAGCCATCCATCGGTATCAGACACCGATGTGTTCTCAACAATTTCTTGAAAACAGGTTTTGTCGAAACATCCTCCGCTTTACGATTAAGAATTTTATCGCTGATGGATTTGTTCTGACTTCGCTGAGGTGAGAGGCCCCAGTAAAACCAAGATATACCAATTTCCGATCCTGCAGTTAAAACCGGTAAGAGTTGCGCAGGAGCAGCATTGAATCGTGGTCGATATGCCTCGGGCACAACAACGCCAAGACGTTGTCCCAATTTCTCAGCTTCGAGGGTTAAGGTATATCGATTGACTACCATGTTAAAATCCTCGAAATATAAGTTTTTTGACCGAATTTGACGATTTCCTGCCTTAACCAGTCTGGTTTAAAAGAGACCTTAACGATCAAAATTTCGACGCACCAATTCGGTTATGTGTGCCAGGTGATGGTCACCATGCCATGCGTACAATTGAACCATTCGTTGAATGGAAACAGTGGCTCCACTTGCGGGGTGTACAAAGGATTTTGCTAATGAATCATCATCCAATGAACGTAGGAGAGCAGTCCATTTTTTGTGGTGAGCGGATAACAGATTCAAGGATACTTCAGCAGGCAGGTTATTTTCTGGTGTCTGTGCCCATAGTTTTTCATGGTACGCCTTGATGGATGGATTGTCTTCTGTTAGCGCCCATTTAACCCGAATGTAAGCATGAAGATGGCTATCAGCCAGGTGATGGATGGTTTGCAGAACAGTCCAACCTTCCTTACGATAAGGTGTATTGAAATCCAGTGCTGAAAAGGAGGATACCACCTGCTTGAGTCGATCCGGAAAGGATTCTAATCGATTGATATCTGATTGAAAGTCTTGAGCAGTGTACGGATCTTTCGGAGTAAATTTTCCTATAGGATAGCGTAAAGCGTCGATCTGGTTTTGATCCATTTTTTATTCGAGTGCGTCCTTGAGTTGCTCGTCGGTATAGTCCTTATTGAGTTTAACTACCTTTTGCTTCCGCTTTTTTCTCACCCGAATGTTGGTGAACTCAATGAGAAGTGAAAATGCCACAGCAAAATAGATGTAACCTTTGTGGATCTCTTCGCCCAATCCTTCCAGGAGCAAGGTGAATCCGATCAGGATAAGGAAGCCCAGAGCAAGTACCTCCATGCTGGGATGCCGTTGAATAAAGCTGCTGATGTTGCCAGAAAAGAACATCATGATGGCAATTGATACTATGACCGCTATGATCATGATCAGGACCTCATCAGCAATACCTACGGCAGTCAGAATAGAGTCGAACGAGAAAATAATGTCCAGCAGAATAATCTGAACAATGGTTCCACTTAGACTAATGGCAGCCTTGGCAGCCTGATTGTTTTCCTCTTCGGGATCACCACCCTCCATTTCATGGTTGATCTCCATGGTGCTTTTGGCAATCAGAAACAATCCACCAAAAATCAAAATGAGGTCCCTTCCGCTAAAGCCATGGTCAAAGGGAATTCCGAACGTTGTAAGATTGAAGAGTTCCATTTTTAATCCGATGATCCAATTGATTCCAAGCAGTAAAACCACCCGGACGATCATGGCAAATGCAAGCCCAGTATTTCTTGCTTTCTTCCTAAGGTGCTCCGGAAGTTTATTGGAGACAATTGAAATGAAGATGATGTTATCGATGCCAAGAACCACCTCAAGGAAGCAGAGGGTTAGCAGTGAAAGCCAGGTTTCGGGCTGAAGAAATAATTCCATTGAGGTTATTTAAAAATCGGTCCGAATTTACGAATTAGGGCCATTCCATGTAGTTTTCTTAGGACACTTTGTAACATAACGTCCCGATCTTTTGATGATTTAGGGTATCAAAAGGCTGCTGTCGCCATAGGAAAGAAAACGATAGTCATTTTCAAGGGCCTCGCGATAGATGGATTTCCAATGAGGGCCAACCAAGGCCGCGATCAACATCAACAAAGTTGATTTGGGCTGATGAAAGTTGGTGATCAGGCCGTTACATACCCTAAAATTATATCCAGGTCTGATAAAAATGGATGTGGTGCATTGCAGACCATTCGGAAATTGTTTGGCCAGCGCTTCAAAAACCTCCCGGGCTTTCAATAGGTGTCCATCGTACTCGTAAGGAAAGTTTTGGTCTAGGTTGTAGGTATCCCCTAGGCCTTTGATTGTTTTTATACCAATCCAGTAAAGACTTTCTAGCATTCTCATGGATGTAGTGCCCACCGGAATAACCGGACCCGTGTGGTTCGCCAGGTTTTCCAGGTTCTGTCGGGAGCAAATAAAAACCTCTTCATGCATTTTGTGGTTTTGGGCATCTTCATCTTTGACAGGAAGAAAAGTGCCAGCGCCAACATGAAGCGTCATATTTTCAAGCTTGAAATTTTTTCTTTCCAATTCTCCCAGAATTTCATCTGTAAAATGAAGACCGGCAGTAGGAGCTGCTACAGCACCTTCCGTGGTTGCGTATACCGTCTGGTACCTGGAATGGTCTTCTGGTGTTGCGTCACGATTCAAATAGGGTGGAAGAGGAACCTCGCCTAAGGACTCCAATACTTTGGCAAAAGGAATATCATTCGTCCAGGTGAAACGGACAATGTTTGACTCATGGTATTCCCATGCTGCAGTCAGCCTGATGTTGTTGATGTCAAGAAGGAGTAATTGTCCCTTTTTCCATCGTTTACGGTTACCGACCATACAGCTCCAGGTGGAGGAGGATTTGGCGCTAAGAGCAGTGAGGTGATCGGTGTGGTAAGGTTCCAGTAAAAACAATTCGATCGACGCGCCTGTTGCATTTTTAAAGATAATGCGGGCAGGAATGACCTTTGAATTGTTAAAAACAAGCAAGGAATGCTCTGGAAGCAGACCGCCGTGTGTGATTTCAGGAAATTTCCGATGCTCAATTTTACCCGAATGGTAGCATAGTAATTTCGATTGACCCCGAGCGGCGGGTGGAAACCGGGCAATTTTTTCCTCCGGAAGGTCATAATCGAACTCAGCAGTGCGGATCACGGATGCAAAGATATCTGAACAGAACTGCAGGAGCGTAAATCAATTAACCGATGCATATTTGTTCCATGGCATTCCGGCTTGAGTATGAATATCTGAAGCTGAAATTCAATTTCAGTGCAAGGACCTCCAGAGGCAATATGGAAGACCGTGGTATTTGGCTGATCAAGTTTTTTGATGACCAGAAGAATACCTTAAAAGGTACAGGTGAGGTGGCTCCTCTGGCAGGATTGAGTGTGGAGACAGATCAGGTAGTCCTGCAGGAGCTAAACCAATTGGTGAAGGCGGTTAGGAATTTATCAGCCGTTCAAAATGGAGCTGATGATGTGTTGCAGAAACTTAACAGTAACGAATATTCCTCATCGGTCTGTTTTGGATTGGAGATGGCGGTAAGAGATTATTTCAATGGAGGCATTGGTGTTTATTATGATTCTGACTTTTTGAGAGGGAAGAAGATTCCAATCAATGGATTGGTTTGGATGGCTGATCAGGTCGCCATGTTGGAGCAGGCCCGGAAAAAAATAGGTGAAGGTTTTAAGTGCATTAAGCTAAAAGTTGGCGGACTAAATTTTGATGAAGAATGCAGTTTACTTGAAAGGTTGAGGGATGAATTTGGAGACCAAATTGATATAAGATTGGATGCCAATGGAGCATTCCATAAGCCCGATGTTTGGCATAAACTGGAGCGGTTATCTGTATTTAAACCTGAATCAATTGAACAACCCATAAAAGCTGGTCAGCTTGATTTAATGGCTGAAGTGTGCCGGGAATCACCTATTCCGGTTGCGTTGGATGAGGAATTGATAGGGGTAAGTTCGGCCGACCGAGGAAGACTTTTGGATCGCCTTTCACCAACCTTTATTGTTCTTAAACCAGGTCTGCATGGTGGATTTTATGGAACCAGGGATTGGATCGCATTGGCTGAAGAAAGGCAAATGGGTTGGTGGATTACTTCAGCTTTGGAGTCTTCTGTCGGACTCAGTGCCATAGCACAGTTTACAGCGCTTTACAGGAACGATATGGTACACGGACTGGGGACGGGGGGTATTTATGAAAACAACCTTCCAAGTGCTTTAAATGCAGAATCTGGCTTTTTAAGGCTGGGGTGATAATTTTTACTAATAAAATTAGTATTTCCTAAAGAAGGTTGTATATTTGACTAAATAATTTAGTCAAATGGAATTCAAAAGTGTACGCCTTCCTTCCGGAAGATTTCAGGTAAACTTCTCATTTTCAGATGTTTATGGTTACGCTTTGGCGGAACCTCAGGATGCAGTTTCAGAGATTATGGATAAAATCTTCCGCCACATTGAAGAGATGAAGGATACCAATCGGTACTACCAGAAGAATTTATATTCTATGGGCAAAAGGAATCCACAATCTGGCAGGATCATATTATTCAGGCGCAAAGAAAAAGTTAGTTCCAATTAAACGTGCACATCATGAAAAAGGAATTGAATGAAAGCATCAGGGCTATTAGAAAGAGTTTAGGCATGACTCAGGATCAGTTTGCCAATGAGCTTGGAATTAAAAGATCATTGGTTGGGGCTTATGAGGAAGGTCGGGCAGAGCCGAGGTTGGAACTCATCTGCAAAATAGCAGCACTAGGAAATGTATCGGTCGAGGATTTGCTTGGAGTGGTTTCTTACGATAACATCATAAAAGTAAACAAGGGCAATGTAAGGCCGATTGAAGAGGATTTATACAAGCCTAAAAATACTATTGAACTGGTACCAGTTAAAGCTGCTGCCGGATACCTAAACGGCTATTCTGACCCTGAGTTTATCCAGGAGTTGCCGCGTTTTTCATTGCCAATTTTAAACAGCGGGACCTATCGTGCCTTTGAAATCAGCGGAGACAGTATGCTTCCATTGGAATCCGGCACCATTATCGTCGGTGAACATGTCGCCACACTATCGGAAATAAAAAGTGGTAAAACTTACGTACTGGTAACCAAGTCCGAGGGGGTAGTTTACAAACGGGTTTTCAATTATGTTGATGAAAACGGTAAACTGTTTTTGGTTTCCGATAACCGACAATATGCGCCTTATCAGATAGATGCCATGGAGGTAATGGAAATCTGGTCGGCCAAGGCTTTCATCAGTTTAAATTTTCCAGAATAAAATTGTCTTAGCGGACTGGCGGGGAGGGCCGGATTTTTTCCGGTCCTTTACCGCCCCTTTAGGAATTCCTTTAAGGTTCGGGTGCGATCTATTTTACCATTTTCATTTCGGGCGAAACTTCCGACGTTATAGATTTCCTTCGGCACCTCGTATCGATTTAGGAGTGGTCTGATTTTTTCAAGGATAAGCAGGTTGTCAGACGCCAAAACCTGATCACCTTCAATCAGCAAAATCATTTTTTCTCCGAGCATTGAATCCGGAATGCCGGTAAACATGAAATCTTTTATGCCAGGAAATTCCTGAATTACTTTTCTGACCTTATGTTCCATAAGATCCGGAAATAGTTTAACGCCGCCTGAATTGACCAGGAGATCTGCTCTCCCCAATAATCGAAACGTTGTGCTGCTAATCGATTCAGCGATATCCATGGTCTTAATAACCTCTTTTTGAAATGGTGAAATCACCGACAAAAATCCATCGTGCTCGATTTGATATTGATAACCTTCCAATAGGGTGTACAGGTCACTTTGGTCTTTGATTCTACGAATGGCGACATGGGAAAGCGTTTCACTCATTCCATAGGTATGAATAAAATCACCTTTCATTACTGATAAAATTTCAGCAACATTTGATTGAAGTGGCCCTCCACCAATCAAGACGGTGTCAATGTTATTCAATTGCTCTTTTGAAACTAGGTTTCCGAGTATTTGATTTATCTGAAAGGGCACAAAAGAAGCATAATGGAATTTTATCGGACTTTGAAAGAGCAACGGATTTGATGTGGGCGGCACGACGGTGAGATCAGCACCTGCCATCAGCGACCGAACCACCAGCATTTTGGCACCAACATATTTGAGGTCCATGGCCAGTAAAGTATGCTGGCCCCGTAGAATCGGAATGGCCTTAAGCGAAATACTCGCTGATGTCTTTACTTCTTCACGGGAAAACCTTAGAATTTTCGGTACCCCAGTTGTGCCCGAAGTCTGGACTTCCAAATCATCGCTGCCGTAGTGCCACCAGTACAGTAGGTCGATCAGTGCAGATAAATATTTCTTTGAATCCTTTACATCATTTCTGATGGCCAGCGCATCGGAAGCATACCAACTATTTTCCTCTGGTAGATGTATTTTAATGGAGGGGTAGTTCATACCCATCTGGTTGCATTAAGGGAACTTAGGAAACTTTGAAAAGTCAGGATCTCGTTTTTCCATAAACGCATTTTTACCCTCCTTAGCTTCATCGCTCAGGTAATACAACAAAGTGGCATTGCCCGCCAATTCCTGAATTCCAGCCTGTCCATCCAATTCAGCGTTGAAAGCACTCTTCAACATGCGGATGGCCAACGGACTTTTTGCCAAAATTTTCAAGGACCAGTTTACATAAGTTTCCTCCAGGTCTTCCAGTTTTACCACTGTATTCACGAGTCCCATTTCCAGTGCCTCTTTGGCGTCATATTGATCGCACAAATACCAGATCTCACGTGCCTTTTTCTGTCCCACGATCCTGGCCAGATAAGAAGCACCAAAACCACCATCAAAGCTTCCAACCTTTGGACCAGTTTGTCCGAACCTCGCATTTTCAGCTGCAATGGTAAGGTCA
This sequence comes from Bacteroidota bacterium, assembly GCA_016866235.1. GTDB lineage: Bacteria > Bacteroidota > Bacteroidia > Cytophagales > Cyclobacteriaceae > ELB16-189. The sequence goes on along the minus strand of VGMW01000003.1, from coordinate 121,232 downwards.
CAAATCACATGCAGTACATGTCCACCACCAATGGCCCAACCAGCCACGGCAGCAATCACAGGCTTGGGTATGGACCTGATTTGCTTTTGTAAATCAAGAACGTTGAGTCGTGGAACCGTATCTACTCCCACATAGCCTCCGTGTCCGCGAACCGACTGATCACCACCGCTGCAAAATGCCTTTCCACCAGCACCGGTGAGAACAACTACGCCAATAGAAGCCTCCTCCCGGCATACGTTCATGGCGTGTGACATTTCAGAAACGGTTAGCGGAGTAAAAGCGTTATGCTTTTCAGGACGATTGATGGTAATGCGGGCTATACCTTCGTATTGATCAAAAAGGATTTCCTTATAGTCACCAATTTTTTTCCAATTAAAACTCTTTCCCATAATGCTTTGCTGCTGTTTTTTTAAGGTTTTCAAAAATTGTTCTGTCCATTTCAGGGTTACCAATAAATTCTAAAAGCTTTGTTTTTACACCTGGCTTAAAAAACTGTTTTAGTGCCTTGGGAGCCTCTTGTGCGCTTACAACCGGGTGATACTCAAAGTCAAATTCATCGCATAAATGCTTTGCGGTTAACTGTTGCGGACCTACAAAGAATTCGTTTGCTTCTTTTCTATCCTTAGGTCCATCAATCATGCTGAAAATACGACCGCCGTGGTTGTTGAGCAGTAGAATCCGTAGATTTTTAAGCCGGCTGTTATTCCAAAACGCATTTCGGTCATAGAAAAAAGCCACATCGCCAGTGATCAGGAGGTTCATTTCATTACCTGACCAGGCATGGCCAACTGCAGTCGAGGAGCAACCATCTATTCCGCTGGTTCCCCGGTTGGAAAAAACACTTATGTCCTTTTGATTTGGTTGAAGTCCACTTAAGCTCGCGTACCGCACACTCATGCTGTTCGCGAGATGCAACTTATACTTTCCGTTTAAGGCCTTAAGGGTTTCTTTTACCACCGCAGCTTCACCAACCATGTTTTTCAACTCCTTATTGATAACACCGGATGCATCCTTTTCAGCTTTAAGCCACAAATCTGAATAGATTGATTTCGTGGATGGCTTATTCACTTTAATGGCTTTGAGCTGCTCAAAAAATTGTTCCGGGCCAGTTCTGATAATTTTAGTCAGACCCTTGTAAGTGTCTGCTACTTCCCCTGCAGGCTGAAGGTGCCAATGTTGTTTGGCCGGAAACTTTCTGAGAAAAAGTTTGGTTTGCTTAGAGATAATCCCTTGTCCCCAGGTTATCAGAAGGTCTGGTCTCATCAGGGCTTTATTCTTTTCAGACATGCCTTCGAGGAACAATTCACCATAACGAATTGTCGAGGGAATTCCGTGAAGATTAGACAGCAAATCGCCGGCTATCACTGCGCCGGTCAATTTCGAAAAATTGGTAAGCGACTTATTTAATTTTTCACTGTTGTGAAACTGCCCGCCAAGGCAAAGAATTTTTTTGGTCTTGCTGATTTCCTTTGCCAGACTTTTGATCACCGAACCATCAAGTACATGATCTGAAGAGTTTTCCTCTATGATTCTCGGTTTTCGAAACTCAATTTTTTGATTGGCGGAAGGGTAGAGGGGTTCCGCGAGGGGAAAGTTTAAATGAACCGGACCGTGTGGAAGTCGGGCAGCCAATAAGATGGCTTCATTGGTATATCGGTTAACAATCCAATCCTGATCTGATTTGAAGTCGCTGTGAACGGTAAAGGATCCTTTAACATGATCACCAAAGATCTTATCCTGAACAATGGTTTGTCCATCACGTTGACCTATCCATTCCGGCGGACGGTCTGCGGTAAGTATGAGCAATGGAATTTGCTGATAATAGGCTTCAGCAACTGCAGGAGCAAAGTTGTATGCTGCGGATCCTGATGTTGAAATCAGGACAACCGTTTTCCCATCAGCCTGAGCCATTCCGAGTGCGATAAAGGCTGCACTTCTTTCGTCAGGTATGACGTAGGATTTAATTCGCTTATGGTTGGCGAATCCTAATACCAGAGGAGCACTTCTAGAACCAGGACAGATAACGGCCTTAGAAATTCCTTGTAAAGCACACAGTTCAGCGAGATCGTAGATATGCTGGTGCACGCAATCAGATTAGAAGTTTTTCTATCGTAGCCATCTTCCAATCACATTCATTGGCTTCCGCCTCCGGCTCTGATTCAGAAGTGATGCCTGCACCTGCAAACAGGATCGCTTCATTGCCCAACCAACGCATACATCGAATGTTGACGAAAAGATGAGTTTCCTCCTTTACATTCACCGGTCCAAGGTAACCTGCATAGTAGGTGCGATCATACCCCTCGTTGGATAAAAGATATTGAAGGGACCTTTCCCTGGGCATCCCACAAACGGCAGAGGTCGGATGCAATAGATTAAGCATAACGGATCCAAGATCCGGATAACGAACTTCATTTAAATTAACCTCAAAGACCGATTTCAGGTGTAATAAATTTCCTGCCCTGAACGTCTTTGGTCCGAATTCATCGTATTCCCTCAATCTGATTTTTTTGAAAGCACTAATAATATATCGTTCGACCAATGCTTGCTCTTCGATTTCTTTTTGAGTCCAGGATACTTTTTCTATCGGTACCGTTGGGTCAACCTTTCGGGTGCCAGCCAAGGCTACTGTTCTAAAAATATTCTGCTTATCAATGGTGATCAATTGCTCTGGTGTAGCGCCAAGCCAGGTTCCAGCCTCAGGCGTTGAGACCAAACTCACCATAGCATTTGGATAGGTTTTACTAAGGATTTGAAAGAGCGCTATGGGATCCTGTTTTCCGCTTAATGTTATTCTACGAGATCTGGAGGCCACAACTTTTTCAACCTCACCTGATTCTATGAACATTTTACAGTCCGACACCAACTGAAGAAAATTTTCTTTTTCCGAAGTGGAGGCGTTACCAGGACCCTGATAAAAAATATTTTGCTGAGAATCCGGTAAGTTGGAAAGTAAATCGCCGGAAGTCAGTTCTTTGATTTCCTCGCCATTAATTTCAAAAAGGTGCGTGGCGGGTAAAAAAAGCTTTTCAGCGATTGGATTGAAAGGCGCGAAAACAAAACCAGAACCAATTTCCTCGATTCTTGTTTCATTGAGTCGGATGGCGCCTTCCGAAATAACAAGGTTTGAAGCATGTGCTCCGGGAAGTTTCCAGCAGGCAAGAGATGCGTTGGTTTCCGTAACGAAAGCCGTAATCTTTTTAAGGATTTCGGCATTTAGTTTTCCGGCCTCTGCAGTTTCCATCATTTGTTTAACACGGCTATGGTCAATCGGCTGATGCAAACCAGTTTGTCCCTATCATCTGTAATTTTTATTTCCCATACCTGGGTGGATTTGCCAAGGTGGATTGGACAGGCGACCCCGGTAACATAACCTGTCTTTACCGGTCTTAAATGATTGGCATTGATCTCCATTCCAACACAAACCTGAGTCTGGTGGTCGATGGTTCCATTTGCCGCAATGCTTCCAGCTGTTTCAGCAAGGGCTACTGATGCCCCGCCATGAAGAATTCCCATAGGCTGGTGGGTGCGGTGATCGACGGGCATTCGAAGCGTAACAGAATCCAAACCAATAGCAGTTACCTCTATTCCAAGTGCCTCAGCAAGGGTATTTTTTCCTGTTGCACGAATGGCGTCGAGGGTAAATTCAGGTTTAAAAATGCGCTCTGTTCGCTGGCCGCTCATTAATCTGTTTTGATGCTCTTACACGGAAGAAATCGATACAGGTTTTACTGTCCGATAAGGCTTATATATTTGCGGCCAAATTACGCAGTTTAGCCTTGGGCAAAAAAATCTTTTTGATCCGACACGGACAGACCGACTATAATCTTAACGGGATTGTTCAGGGCAGTGGAGTGAACGCCCCACTGAACGATTCTGGCGTGGAACAAGCCAGGTTATTTTTTGAGTCATACCGTGATCAGGGGTTTGAACGCGTCTATACCTCCGCACTTTTACGGACCCATCAGACGGTGAGCTCTTTTGTTGATGCGGGGGTGCCTTGGGAGATTCTTCCGGAACTCAATGAGATTAGCTGGGGTAAGCACGAAGGCAAGAAAATTTCACCTGAGGAGGATGCCTATTATCATTGGCTCATGAAGCAATGGCAGGATGGAAATACGCAGATTGGAATAGAAGGAGGGGAGAGTCCTGATGAAGTTGCAATCCGTCTTCAAATGGGGCTGGAGCGTATCATGAAGAGCAAAGAGGAAAAGGTTTTGGTATGCATGCACGGCAGGGCCATGAGGATCATGCTGTGTGTAATGCTGAACTATCCAATCAAGTCCATGGATTTATTTGAGCACAGCAATTTGTGTTTGTACACCCTGAACCACACTGGATCCCTGTTTACCATAGAGACCAATAATTCGGTTGAACACCTGAAGGCAGACCGCAAGTCGTTAAAACTTACCTGACAGCTGATCAAGCGCTGACTTAGCCTTTCCGTCAATGCTGTTTTTGTAGGCGTGTCGCTTGTAAGAAAGTGCCTTATTAAAATATTCTTTGGCTTCGAAGAATTTGCCGCGGGATAGAAAAATGTAGCCTAGCTGCAATGCACTGCTTGGCGCAAAATACCACGTTTCATTACCAGTTAATTCTATTGCTCGAAGGTACAGGGATTGGGCTGTGGTCAACTGACCGGTTTTTTGGGCTAATCTTGCCTTTCGGTAAATCAGTTCTACTTTATCCCTTGAATCCTTAAAGGACTGCATGGTTAATGGCGCAATTAGCTGACCGGCTTCTTCATAATATCCTCCATCGGTAAGAAACCTGATACGAAGAAGCTTCTCATTGGGCAATTGGTCCTCCTTGAGCATGTGATCGGCGTAAATATCAGGTTCGGCCACATTCTTACCTGTATTTCTTGCCTTCTGCCACCATTTTGTGGCTAGATCCTTTTTACCCTGAAGGTGGTAGCACAAGGAAATCTTCATGGTAGCATCTTTCTTAAAACTTGAGCCTTTGTAACTACCCATAAACTTTTGATAGGTTGTAATGGCCTGCGCGTATTCACCTTTTTGCAGATAAATTTCAGCGAGCAGATAATCCAGATACACCAGAGGCAGTCCACGGGGGTTGGACTCAACTTTTTTGATCAAAGCAAGTGCTTCTTCACTTTGGTCGTTTTTCACCATCATGTTGATGGCTATAAATCCAAGCAATCGATTATCGGGATAGCCTTTAATAAGTTCAGCCATGCCTGCAGAAGCCTCAGCAAATTGCTGATTGATAAATCCCTTAATGGTGTAATACAGAACGTTGGCTTCAATGGAGAGTGATAATCCGGCTTGACCTAATTCCTGTAATTGTTGTTGTCCTTTTTTAACTGAGCCTTCCATACCAAGGAGACTCATGAACCAGTGGTATTTGTCAGGAACTGCACCAACCATAACCTGCAATACGCCGCTGGTTTTACGAACAGGGATGTAGGAGGGGAATTTTTCAAGGCACTCTTCTGTAAGTTGGTAGGCATTTCGAATGTCGAAGATGGCGCTCCAGTTATGGCCAAGGTTGAGGTGACAAAATCCACGCTGGAGGTAAAGTTCAGCCTGCAGAAAAAGTGTTTCTGCAGTTTCTTTTTGGTCCTCCAACTGTCGGATCCTCTGTTTGAAATTTTCCTCTACCAGTTCAAATTTTGCCTCGTTTTCAGAGACCAGAATGTCAATGCATTCAGCAAGACTTTCAAGGTAAATCCGGTAATTCTGCTTTGATGGATCGGTAAATTTTTTGAGCCGTTGAAAGGCCTGCTCTGTTTGCAGATTAACGACCAGTTTGTAAACCGCATCGGTTTCAGGGTCGAACCGCCAACTGTGGTTTTGTCCTACAGTGCATAGGGGAAAAAAAAAGCAGGCCAACAGACCTGCTCTCAATATTTTAAGACTACGTTCAGGCAACTTTCTTACGCTTTGCAGGAGCAGCTTTTTTAGGCTTTTCTTCCTCCATGGATTCCATATCCACGTCGGCCAGAATTCTGCCACTGTGTTCGTCGATAACAATTTTCTTTTTCTCCCTGATCTCAGCGATCTTTTGAGGGGGAATAATGATGTTGCAACCTTCAGCAGCGCCACGTACCACGCGTACCACGGCCAGACCATTGGAAAGGCTGCCCCTTAGACGCTCGTAGTATTTCAATAGTTTTTCTTCGATTTTCTTGGCGGCCTTTTCGCGGTCGGAGAGAAGCTTCTTTTCCTCTTCTGTGCTTTCGGACATGATTTCTTCCAGCTCCTTCTTCTTGTTTCCAAGATCTTCAGCTCGCTCAGCAATCACCTTGTCGATGTTGGTGATTTCAGCTTTTTTGGCTTCGATTTTCTCTTTTGCCTCCTTGGTTCTCTTTTCGTTCAGGTCAACCTCCAGTTCCTGAAGTTCGATTTCTTTGGAGATGGCATCGAACTCACGATTGTTCTTGACGTTGTTTTTTTGCTCGTTGTATTTTTTAACCAGCTTCTCAGATTCCTTAATGGCTTCTTTGTTTCTCTTGATACTGTCTTCCAACTCCTTTAATTCACCCTCATATCGGCTCTTACGGACGTTGTAGCCCTCTATTTCATCTTCCAGGTCCTGGACCTCGTTGGGGAGATCGCCGCGAAGTTTTTTAAGTTGGTCAATTTTTGAATCTATGGCCTGAAGCTTTACAAGGTTCTCCAGTTTTTGTGCAATAGTCTGATTTTCCATTAGTTGAAGTAGCTTATCGGATTCGTAACAATTTTTGAAAAAAGGCTTGCAAAGGTAGTGAATTTTTGGGTCAAAACCTCTGTCAGGAGCTCACCTGTATACTGTTCGCTTTCATAATGACCGATGTCAGCAATCATTATTTTCCCATCAGAATCAAAGAATTCATGGTACTTAAAGTCAGCCGAAACAAAGACCTGGGCACCAGAACGTATGGCATCATTCAACAGAAAGCTGCCACTGCCACCACAAATGGCTACCCTGGTTATGGCTTGACCTATTAATTTTGTATGTCTTATTGATTGACATTTCATATTGATTTTCAGTAGTTTAAGAAAATCCATATAATTTAAAGCTTGAGGTAAATCACCCACCATTCCTGAGCCTATTTCCTGGTTGAGGTTTTCAAGCTCCTGAAGGTAGTAAGCAACCTCCTCGTAAGGATGACTGGCTCCAAGGGCCTGTAAAACGGCACTCCTTGCATAAACCGGTAAAATGACCTCTATTCTGACTTCAGCAACTTGTTCTAGGCTGCCTTTCTTACCCAGAAATGGGTTGGCATTTTCAAGTGGTCTGAAGGAACCTGTACCTGTTGTAATGAAACTGCATTGGTCATATTGACCAATATTGCCGGCGCCAGCGCGATGAAGGGCATCCAGTACCTGTCCTTGATGAGAATCAGGTACGAAGGTTACAAGCTTTAGCAATGACCCTTTTTCAGGACTAAGAATTCGAAGGTTGGTTAATCCGAGTTTCTGTGCAATGCGGGCATTTACACCATGTATCACCTTATCCAAATTGGTGTGTACCGCAATAAGATTTACCCGCCGCCGGATGGCTTCCATTAGGGTTCGCTCCACATAATTTTTACCAGTCAGACTTTTGATGGGCTTAAACAATATAGGGTGGTGTGAGACGATCACGTTGCAGCCCCGCTCCAAAGCTTCAGCCAACACCTCCTCAGTACAATCCAATGAAACCAAAACGCCCCTGACCTCGTCACCCGGATCGCCAGTGATCAATCCTGAATTGTCATAGGATTCCTGCAGCTGAAAGGGGGCTAGTTCCTGCAGAAAGTTCACAACATCCTGAACGGTTATTTTACTCATAAGCCTAAAATTCTGGTTCGAAACTACGATAAGAACCACTCCCTGGCACCCCCAATCTATAAGTTCTTTAGACTGGGCTGCTTATTATTGTAGCCACTTTTTCAGGCTCTATTCAATGAAGCGGCTGCTCTTACCCTTTGGGTGGATTTACCACCTGATTACCCGCCTCCGGAATCATCTCTATGATACCGGATACAGAAAGTCGTTTCGCTTCGATGGCGTGTTTACCATTTCAGTTGGGAACCTGAACATGGGCGGATCCGGTAAAACGCCCGTAACCGAATACCTAATTGAAATGCTCAAGGATCGCTATAGGGTCGCAGCACTCAGTAGAGGTTATGGTAGACTAACATACGGTCTAAGGGTATTAAGCGATACCGACGTTGCTGCATCCGCAGGCGATGAGCCAGTGCAGCTTTACCGTAAATTCCGTGGACAAATTCAAGTTGTGGTCTCAGAAGACCGTTCCCTTGCCATCCCAACCCTGATGAATCAGGAGCAACAAGTGGAAGTCATTATCATGGACGATGCTTTTCAGCACCGAAGGGTGGTACCGGATTTAAACATATTACTAACCCGATGGTCCGACCCCTTTTACAAGGACCGTATGTTTCCCGCGGGCTGGTTACGTGAATCCAGCACAGGGGCAAAGCGTGCCGATATGGTGGTCTTCACCAAATGTCCGGACAACCTACCGGACTCCGAACTTAATTCGGCTCGAGAAAATGCTTTAAGGCTTTCAGGTGACGTCCCCGTTTTCTTCACTGGTTATCACTACGGACAGCCAACTGCCTTTGGATTGAAGCGAACCATAAACCAAAAAATTATTCTGCTAACCGGTATTGCTCATTCCGACTTTCTTTTAAATGAAGTCAGGAAAACATTTGAGGTCATTAAACACTTCAGATTTTCAGATCATCACCACTATTCCCATCAGGAGATCCTTGAAATTTCAAATTTGGCTACCAACACTGGTGCTGATGTTTTGACCACCGAAAAGGATATGGTGCGACTTTTATCATTTAGCAATACGGGTCTATTTCTTAATCAAGGTTGGTTTTACCTCCCCATTTCAATCCGCTTTTTGAAAAGTGGAACTGAATTTGATAACATTATTCTCGCCAAAGTAGAATCCAAAAACGCTGAGCTTGAAAATTAGTTTTTCGATACGACTGATTCTGTTTTGTTCTGTCTATTGGCTAATCCCAACAGAGCAAACGGTCCAGGCCCAACGTCCAAGCATGGGAGGTTTTCGTGGTGGTGCCGGTGCCGGTCAGCAACGGCAGCAATCGGATACCTCGTCCCAAAGATCAGGCAGGAAAAAAGGTTCATTGTTCCTCGACGACAGTACCAAAAATGTGTACGGACCCAATACCACGCTATGGACAACGCGCAACGACATTTTTCTTAATCGCGCCAGGTATCGGCCTATCGATACAGGCATTGTAAATTATCATCGTTGGACGTATCCAAAAAAATCAAATCAATTGTTGCAGGATCTCGGCAATACCGGCACTGCGCTATACCAGATCACACCATCCGTTCGAAGATTTGCAGGTAAAGTATCCGGGTTTGAGTCCTATGAACCTTACTTTTTTTCAGAAGAACCTGAATTTTTCGACACCAAATCGCCCTACACAAAAATCCAGATTATTTGGGGTGGAAATGGTCGATCCTCCACTCGAATTGAATTCAAGCGCAACATCAATCCACGATGGAATTTTGGATTTAACTATCGACCGATTCTGGTGGACAAACAATTGGACAAGCGTAGAAAAGGTGATCGGCATGTCACCAGTCAATATTATGACTTCCACAGCAGTTATCGCTCAAAAGATGAACGATATGAGGCCTTGGGTTTTTACCGTCGCATCAAGCATCGGGTATTTGAAAATGGTGGGGTAAACCTAACTTCAGATGCACCCTTCGAAAATTATTTTGCCACCAACGCAGCTCCAGTTCTATACAAGGCAGAAACCAACGAGCTTCGACGTGAACTATTTTATCAGCACCGATACCGACTGGCTTCAGCACTCGAAGTATATCAGTCTGTTTCATGGAGCAAACAACAGAATAATTTTATTGATGCCTATTCAGCTGCAAACAATCTAAAACCTTACGACAACTGGGTTCGTGTTAAAACCGACACCACTGCCGCAGATGATCAGTTGAACTTTGGCATTTTGGAACAGGAAGCGGGCTTAAAAGGGAGAAAGAACTTTTTGTTCTATAACGCCTTCTACAAATTCCGGAATTACCGCACCAGCTATCGTTACCTGGATGTTGACACTTTTGGTTCAGGTTTCAGGGGAATTGAGCATTTCATAGGAGGCCGATTGTCTTTGAGTCTTGATTCGCTGAGTGAGCTAACAGGAAAGTTTGAAATCAGTCAGCTGGGCAATTATAGTTTGGAGGCCAGACTAAACAGTCGGTGGCTGGAGGGTCATTTTGTCCAGTCGCTCGCAGCGCCTGGCTCTTTCTATCAAGCCTACAGAGGGGTTCACGATGAATGGAAAAATGATTTCAAATCGACCTCAGGGCTTGAGGCGCTCGCCTATGCTAAAATTTCTGCTGGAAGATTCCGGTTTTCACCTGGTATGGGGTATACTTTATTTTCAAAACAGGTATTCATGAAGTTGGGAAATTATGGTAGCGCGCAGACGGTACTTCCGATTCAATCCGACGGAACCCAATCGCTCATTACTCCACGGGCTAAAATTCAAATTCCTGTTGGCAAAAAGCTCCTGCTGGAAGGAGAAGCAATTCGAAATCTGATTGGCGGCAATTCAGACGGATTTCTTCAGTTACCTGATTGGATGATAAACGGCCAGGCGTCTTATAAAGGTTTTCTTTTCAAAGGCAATCTGGAGGCACACATTGGCTTTGATTTAAATTGGAGGCCTGAGTGGTATGCGCCTGGCTACGATCCGGTAACCCAGCATTACTTTATTCAACAAAAAGAGAAAGTTGATCAATGGTTGGGTGCCGACTTTTTTATTAACGGCCGAATAAAACGTGGAAGATTCTTTTTTACCGTCCATAACCTCCTGCAAGCGGGCGGTAGACCAGGTTACCTGGTCATCCCAGGCTATCCCGGGCAGCGCACAGTAATTGATCTCGGTTTTGAACTTGTGTTGTTTGACTGATGGCTATGGTTACCGAAAAACATGTGCTCGGACTAGAGCTACCCACCGATCCAAGATGGGTAAATATTGCAGAAATGAACATCAGAGAGATCCTGGTGGATCATGCATATTGTGAACAGAAGGCAGCTTCTTCTGTGATCAGTATGATCATACAGTTTAATGATCTGGATAAGTTGGTGGAAACTTTAACGCCAGTAGTTGCAGAAGAATGGAGCCATTTCGAAATGGTCATCGCGAAGTTACGTGCACGCGGTTGGTCTTTGGGAAAGCCCAGGCGTGATGAGTATGTTGAAAAAATCCAGGGTATTCAGAAGAAAGGGGTCTCCAAGGAAAAACATTTGGTTGAAAAACTCCTGTTGAATGCCCTTATCGAAGCTCGCAGTTGCGAACGATTCAGAATGTTGTGGAAGGAAATTAAGGATGAAGACCTAAAAGTGTTTTACCATGACCTTATGGTATCTGAAGCAGGGCACTATAAGAACTTCATATCGCTCGCTAAGCATTATGTCGATCCCGAGTATGTCCAAAACAGATGGAAGGAATGGCTGGCGGAAGAAGCCAACATCGTTGCAAATCTTGAAGTAAGACCCGACAGAATGCATTGATGGCATTCAGGTCTTCTGCTTTTTCTTTTTGGCAGCCGGGAAAAGGATGTTGTTAAGTATGAGCCTGTAACCCGGTGAATTAGGGTGCAGGTTGAGGTCAGTGGGCTCTTCGTAAACCGTGTGCTGATAATCTTCTGGATCATGACCACTGTAGTAGGTCCAAAATCCTTTTCCCATTACACCGTGGAGGTACCGGGCTTCCTTAATCGAACCTGTCTCACCCATGATCAATACTTCAGATTTAACCAGCCTCTTTTTGAAGCCTGTAGTTTGCCCGTAAAAAGATGGAATGGTCAGGGCATGGTTTTGGGTGAGCATGGTAGGAATGGGGTCCCACTTGGCAGAGAATTGAAAAAGTTGAAAGTAATCGTTGTCCTGCCTTAGCCCGCGCTCCATCTGATTGTTATCGGTATCAGAAAATTCATATTCGAAGGGATCATTGACCAATTGGAAGTCTGTGAATGCAAGGGTTCGGGAATAATCAAGCTTCGATTGAGCCGCGGGATCGGCTGCATCACCATCATACATCTGAGCGCAGATGTCGACACCCTCAGCGGCAAGTGCAATATCGAAGCTGTCGGTGGCCGAGCACATGGCAAATAGAAAACCACCGCCCGCGACAAATTCCTTAATACGTTTTACGACCGCAAGTTTTAGCTGAGAGACTTTGGCAAAGCCATGTTTTCTGGCCATATCCTCTGCCTCTTTTTGTTGCTCCAGGTACCATGGAAAATTTCCATAACTCCTATAGAATTTACCATACTGTCCGGTAAAATCCTCATGGTGAAGATGAAGCCAGTCATACTTGGGAAGGTCGTTTCGTAGAACCTCATCATCAAAAATTACTTCGTAAGGAATCTCAGCATAGGTGAGTACCAGCGTAACGGCATCATCCCATGGCTGCTTCGATTTGGGCGAATACACGGCTATGCGCGGAACCTTTTCCAGTTTCATGACGTCAAAGTTGACGGCAGGACTTGAGATTTCGGTCAGGATTGAATTGACTTTTGCAGAGGATAATATCTCATAACTAACCCCTCGCACGACCAACTCGTTTTGAATTTCAGGACTGTACGGACACATAAAACTTCCTCCCCGGTAGTTCAGAAGCCAATCAACCTCCACCTGTTTTTTGAGGATCCAATAAGCAATTCCGTAGGCTTTCAGGTGATTGGTTTGTTTTTCATCCATAGGAATGAACAAATGATTGGCCTTGGCGGCGAACCATCCGGATAAAAAGATGAACAAAATCAGCCTGCGCATCGTTGAAGCCTTATTTTCGTGTGAAAATACCAACGGAAAGAATCATTTCTTATGATTTTGACGACAAACAGACTGAATAGATGGATTTAAGGGAAAATGTTAAGGAAGGACTGAGGTCTGTCAGGGCCAACATGCTTCGTTCAGTACTCACGGCCTGTATTGTGGCCATTGGTATCACCTCTTTGGTGGGAATACTCACGGCCATTGATGCCATTGAGAACTCTGTTACCTCCAGTCTATCTTCCTTGGGCGTCAATACGTTTGATCTTGCTTCTAAGGACAGCAAAGGCGGTTTTATGGGAGGAGTGAAGGAAAGAACCTTTCCACCGGTTACCTACAAAGAAGTCATGGAATTCAGAAGCCGGTACAATTTCAATGCTTCCGTGGCCATTTTCGCTTTGCTTAGCCCGGTGGCTGAAATCAGTCATTCTTCACTAAAAACCAATCCAAACGTTAGAGTCAGAGGGATCAATGAAGAGTTTTTCGCTATCCGTGGTTTGGATATTGACAAGGGCCGAAATATTTCAACCATGGAGCTTCAGTTTGGTTCAAGGGTGGCAGTAATCGGCAGCAAAATTTATGAATCCATTTATGAGAAGGATCAGGATCCGCTTGGAAGCTATATCACTTTTAAAGGGGCTCGTTTCAAGGTCGTGGGTCTTTTAAAAGAGCGCGGCAGTTTCTCAGGTGACAGTTTTGATAATGCGGTATACATTCCCATTGCTGTTGCCAATCAGCTAGCTGGAGGAAGGGGACTTGAGTACCGGATGACAATAGGTGTGAAGGATGTAGGGATGCTGGATATGGCTATGGGCGAAGCAACGGGCCTCATGCGCATCATTCGTAACGACGAGATTGGAAGCCCCAATTCGTTTGACATTGAAAAGAGTGAAACACTGGCCCAGCAGTTAAACACGATCATCGGTTATTTACAGATTGGAGGCTTTGGCGTTGGATTTATCACCCTTTTGGGTGCGGCCATAGCATTGATGAACATTATGCTCGTTTCAGTCACTGAGCGCACACGGGAAGTGGGTGTGAGGAAGGCACTAGGTGCCACGCCGATAAGAATTCAGCAACAATTTATCATTGAGGCGATAGTAGTTTGTGTCATCGGTGGCATCGCAGGAATCATTCTAGGAATTGTAATTGGTAATCTACTGGCCCGCGTGATGAACATCGATGTATTCATTTTGCCCTGGCTTTGGATGGGCCTTGGCTTTGTTATATGCGTGGGTGTTGGATTGATATCCGGGTATTATCCTGCCTATAAGGCATCCAAGCTTGATCCCATTGAATCCCTGCGTTTCGAATAATCCTGGGCTTAAATCCGGAACCTCCAGAGCCTTTTTTCAAGTCTCTTATCCAACAACACGACTCCACACCTAAACAGGTCGATAGCAGCGGTGGTTTTAACATGCTGAACGATTGCCTGCCAGGCTTTTGTCATTTCCCTACTGCTGTGGATATCGTCTATAATTACTGCACCAGATTCTTTCACATGGTCAATAACCTGATCAAAGAAATCCATGGTGCTGTTGTAGCGGTGACTTGCATCGATGAGCACCAAATCAGGTTTTAGTCCTTCATTCAGGGTTTGTGATAGTGTTTTAGAGGCATCACCGTGGATCACCCTAATGTTATGGCGGTTCGCTCGTTTGAAGTTTTCTTCAGCTGTTGATGCAATGCCTTCATGACCCTCCAAGGTGGTCACCTTTCGATTAGGTTCGATGGATAAGTAAAGTGTGGTAAGACCTAAGGAGGTCCCTATTTCCAAGATTTCATTCGCTTGAGTCCATTGAACAATGCGATTGTAAAGTCTCGCATAACGAATAGGGGCGATTTCAACTTTAGCAACCGCAGCTATACCCACTGACCTCAATCCACCATTTGAACCGGTACCATAATCGATGCCCTTTACAATTCTCGAATCTTCAATACATTTCCTTCTTATTGATTCGATTTGTTCTTCAGCATCCCCATTGAATGTGTCTGAATAAATCACATCGCGGCAAAAAGAAAACAGGCCGGGGGAGTGGACAGAATGTAAATTTTCTGAATGAAGCCAGTGAAGCAAATACTGCCTGGCCGCATGCCCATATTCCATTTAATTCAGTCGGTGGGGCGCCATCAGCGTGAACTCGGGAATGACGACCTCAAAGCTTGCGCCGTCAACAATTCTCTCCATGAGAAAGCTTCCCTTCATCTTACCCAAACCAGACTTTAGGTTACATCCGCTTACGTACTGATGATTTTGTCCGGGCTCAAGAATCGGCTGCTGACCTACAACGCCTTCACCTTCGACCTCTCTGAATGCATATCCGGCATCGGATATGAACCAATGCCTTCGCTTCAACTGAATGGTGAATTCACCCTGATTTTCAATGGTTATACGGTAGGTAAAAACATGGTGGTACTGACTCGGACTTGAGTAAGCAGGCTGGTATTCCGTTTCAACGGAAACCTTAATTCCCTGTGTGATTTCAGTAACCATGATTCCAAAACTATCAAAAATTCCGAATTTGCTTCCTCATGTCAAAAGCTGTAAAAATTGCACCCGATTGGCAGCTTCATTTGCAGGCCGAATTCGATCAACCTTATTTCGAAACCCTTACTGAATTTGTTAGGGATGAATACTCAAAATACACCGTTTATCCCCCGGGTCCTGAAATTTTCAGGGCTTTTGATACGTGCAGTTTCGATGCAGTAAGGATCGTTGTGGTCGGTCAGGACCCTTATCATGGACAAGGTCAGGCCAATGGGTTGTGTTTTAGTGTTCGGAAGGGTGTTACCCTTCCGCCATCGCTTGTAAATATATTTAAGGAAGTCGCAGAAGATACCGGGAAACCGATTTCCAGGGATGGTGATCTGGAGCGGTGGTCACGCCAGGGGGTACTTCTCTTAAATGCCACGCTTACGGTTAGAGCGTCCTCCCCAGGCTCTCATCAGAACAAGGGCTGGGAAACCTTTACCGATGCTGTCATTCGATTGCTGTCCAATGAAAAAACAGGCCTGGTATTTTTACTCTGGGGTGCTTACGCGCAGCGCAAGGGACTCATCATCGACCGGTCCAAACACTTCGTGGTGGAGTCTGCTCACCCTTCGCCTTTCAGTGCACACAAAGGATTTTTTGGCTCACGCCCATTCTCCAAAATCAATCAATGGTTAAGAGAAAGGGGAGAAGCAGAAATTGAATGGTAGGAATTTCCTAACGAATTGGATTAAAGAAACGGCTCCAGCGAATTTTATTCAGCCAGCTGCCATATTTATCCAATGATAGCCAAATGAAAAATCCCTTGCCCACAATATGGTCTTCAGGTACAAAACCCCAATACCTGGAGTCCAGCGAGTTGTTTCGGTTGTCTCCCATCATGAAGTAATAGTCCTGACGGAAGGTGTATTGATCAACCGGTTTCCCTTCAATGGTAAGCTTATCACCTTTGATCTGAACATCTTTATTGTATTCATAATCCCGGATAACTGTTCCGTAAAAGGCAAGCGTGCTGTCGTTGATTGAAATCGTCATGCCTTTTTGAGGAATAACTACAGGGCCATAGTTTTCGGTTGTCCATCGAAGCGAATCAAACTTTGGAAATAAGAAAGCGCCACGTTCTTCAGAAGATCGTTCTAATTCAGCACCGACAATAAATGGTAATTTTCTGAGCTCATTAACAGTTGCAGCGGTGAGGTGCATGGTGTACTCAGCCTGACCGGAGTTGTTTCGTCCATTGTACTGGTAATCATCTGGATCCAGTTCTAGCTTTTGAAAGTTCCTATCGTTGATTTCGTCGTTGGCCACTACCCGATAAGCCTGTCGTGAAAGCGGAGGGGTGGTCTCTGCCTGTCCATTGGTATAAACAACACGATTTTTTATTTCAAGCTTGTCTCCTGCAATCCCAACACAACGTTTGATGTAGTTTGTCTTAAGATCAACAGGGTAGTATTTCCAGCGTGAGGTGTCGTAAATACCAAAATTATTTTCTTCATGCCTGGGAACATTAAAAACAACCACGTCTCCACGCTTCACAGAGGTGAAACCAGGGAGTCTGTATTGAGGAAGTTTAACCCACTCTAAATAAGAAGGTAATTCAGTAAACCAAATCTTTTGATGGGTCAGTGGAATCTGCAGTGGGGTAGCAGGTGTGCGTGTTCCGTAATGAAACTTACTGACGAAAAGAAAGTCACCCACCATCAGACTATTTTCCATGGATGGTGTTGGGATGGTGTAGGCCTCCATAATGGTCCATCGGATTAAGGTGGCAGCGATCACGGCAAAAGCAACGGCTTCTGTCCACTCCTTTACCGGAGATTTATGCTGCACGGGAAGAGATTCCAACTTACCCAGGTAGACGGTCTTCTTCTGAAAGGCAATCCAGGGTAAGTATAGGTAGAAGGCGAAAATGCAGATGATCTGACTCCAGATGGACTCCTTACCAAGGCATCGGATCAGATCAAAAATAAGAATGTAGTAGGCGAAAATGTTAAAAATGGGAATGAATAAGTAGACGATCCACCACTTTGGTTTCCCAACCAATTCCATGATTTTGAATTCAGAATAAAAGGGTATTAGAGCGATCCAGGGTGCAATCCCTGTCTTTTTAAATACCTGCCAGTAGCCAACTGTGGCCCCTGCGCGAAAAAATAGAATGACTAGAACCAACGTATTCACAAATCAGAATTTAGCGTGCAAAGAAAACCAATTTTATCCAATCCCAAGGAAATCGTCCATACCCAAAATACCCTGCTTTCCAGGTAACCATTCGGCAACAGCGAGTGCTCCGGAAGCAAATCCCTCCCTAGAGTGCGCCGTATGTTCAATACGGATTTCATCAACCTTTCCGGCATAGGAAATTTCATGGGTCCCTGGATAAGGATCTTTTCTCTCTGAGGTGATCTGAATGGAACCTGGTTGCTTTCCATCCTGTGACCAGGATGTGAATGCGGGATTGTTTTTTATGATGCCCTCAGCGAGGGTAATAGCAGTGCCACTGGGTGCATCTTTTTTCTGCGTATGATGGATTTCATGAATGGAAACATCATATCCCTTACCTGCCATCAATTTTGCCAAATGAGCATTGAGTTTAAAAAAGAGGTTAACACCAAGGCTGTAATTAGAAGCATAGAAAAAGCACCCACCAGACTGCAGGCAAAGACTTTTGATTTGCTCCAATTCACTCAACCAACCGGTGGTACCGCATACAACTGGAATACCATGGGTTAAACAATACCGAATGTTATTTGGTGCTGCTTCGGGTGTAGTAAATTCAATGGCTACATCAGGCTTTTGATCAGCAAGCATGTCGATTGAGTCACCCACATCAATAGTTATCAATTCATGTCCTCGCTCAACGGCCAATGCAGCAATGGCTTTACCCATTTTTCCATATCCGATAAGGGCAATTTTCATTTTGAAAGTTTGTAGGTGATTGTGAACCCGGCTGTTCGGCCAGTGAGTTGGTCGCTATTGAGTTCAGGAGCCAATCCAATCCGTTTAAGGTTAGGGTTGTATTTGAATTCCTTGAGGTGGGCATCGACATGGGCATCTACGATTTGCAGCAAATAACCAAGCCCCATAAGGACGATCGTAAAATCCCGCTTGCGTCGATAAAAATCAACCACTCTTCTGAGCGTGGCCTCAGACAAATTACTCGGCGTACTTGGAAAGGTATTTCCGGAAAGATTTTCTAAAAGCTCAGTGCGGTACGCCGCGTATTCCTTTTGATAAAAATCCATCACATAAATCCCTGCAGCAAATCCTCCGTAAACGATCGGAAGCTTCCAGTACTTGTTGTTGTAAACCTGTCCCATGCCTGGCAACACTGCAGCAAAAAAAAGTGCCTTTCGCGGATCGAACCGTTTGGCATAATCAAACGACTGCTGTTGCGCCACACTATCGGGTACAATCACAAGCTCCTGAGAAAAAGAACGTACAGAAGACAGGAGAAGTACTAAAAAAGCTAACCGTTTTAAGGCGGCGTTCATCAGACTTTCAGAATCTCAAGGATACGGTTGAGGTCCTCAACAGACAAATAGGGTATCCTAATTTCACCTTTGCCACCTTCATTTTTAATCAGAACCCTGGTGCCAAAGTGTGAGGATAATTTAGATTGAAGCTGGGTAATAGCATTATCCCTATTGGGGGTTGATGCTGACGAAGAGCTTTTGCCGGAGGACCGACTCATGTCTCTTACCAGATCTTCAACCCTCCGAACGCTTAGGTCTTCCTGAATGATTCTTTTGAAAAGCAAAATTTGACCATCTGGATTTTCAAGTCCAAGCAAGGCACGGGCATGACCCATGGTAAGGATGTTGTCCCGCAGTGCAATCTGTATGTCGGGTGGCAACTTGAGCAACCGCAAATAGTTCGTAACAGTAGACCTGTTTTTTCCAACGCGCTCACCAAGTTCCTCTTGTTTGAGGTCACACTCCGTGATCAGCCGCTGATAACTCAGGGCAATTTCGATAGGATTAAGGTTTTCGCGCTGGATGTTTTCGATCAATGCCATCTCCAGCATTTGCTGGTCGTCCGCCTGTCGGACAAATGCGGGTACTGATTTTAATCCAGCCAATCTGGAGGCTTGAAATCTCCGTTCACCAGAAATAATCTGGTATTTGTTACTCGCAAGTTTCCGAAGTGTTAAGGGCTGGATGATGCCATGAACCTTTATGGATTCGGCCAGTTCACGCAGCATTTCTTGGTCAAAGTAGTGTCGCGGCTGAAAGGGATTCACTTCAATATCGGACAACAATACCTCATGCATGGAGCCTGAAATATTGGCCGGTGCCGTCTCACCAATTCCCTGACTGGCCGGTGTATCCTGAAGCAGAGAACTCAGTCCTCTGCCGAGTGCATTTCGTTTGGTCATTTCGTGACTAGATTTTTTTCCAGGATTTCGTGTGCGAGGTTCAGATAACTGATAGCGCCCTTACTTTCTGCATCATGGGTAATAACAGGAAGTCCGAAGCTTGGAGACTCGCTCAGCTTAACATTTCTTGGAATGACAGTTTTGAAGGCCATGTTTCTGAAGTGGGTCCGAACCTCTTCAACAACCTGATTGCCAAGGGTAGTTCGGGAATCGTATAAAGTGAGCAGAATCCCTTCAATTTCCAGGCCAGTATTAAGCCTGGTTTGGATAATTTTTATGGTGTTCAGAAGTTTTCCCAGTCCTTCCAGCGCAAAGTATTCGCACTGAACAGGGATGATTACAGAATCCGCAGCGGTGAGGGCGTTGATCGTAATCAGGCCAAGGGAAGGGGAGCAGTCAATGATGATAAAATCGTAGTCATCGCGGATTGTCTCCAGAACCTCACGCATCTTTTCCTCACGACGCTCCAGATTTACCATCTCTACCTCTGCGCCCACCAGGTTGATGTGGGATGGCAGAATATGAAGGTGTTTGAGTTCGTTTTGAACGATAGCGTCCTTAGGGGCTACGCCATCGATCATACATTCATAGATACTCTTTCTGATTTCGTTCGGGTTCAAACCAAAGCCCGATGTAGAATTGGCTTGTGGATCGGCATCCAGCAATAAAGTCCGCTTTTCCAGTACAGCCAGACTGGCGGCCAGATTGATGGCCGTAGTGGTTTTTCCAACTCCGCCTTTTTGATTTGCTATCGCAATGATCTTTCCCATCGTTTTCTCCTCTCAAACAGGCAAGTTAATTAACTCCGCTTAGTTTTCTTGCGCGCTTCCTCACTTGCTTTTAATGCATCGGTTAACCTCGACATGAAGGCCGATTTCCCTGAATTTGGCGACGCAGCCATTTTTTTCCTGTGGGCCTCCATCACTTCTCTGATTTTGTCCTCATCAACAAAACGCTTGATCAAAATCTGCTGAGCAAATGAAGCTACGTTTCCGACCAGGTAATAAAAACTCAAACTGGCAGGGAAAGAATTCAGAACAAAGAAGAAAACCAAAGGCATGATGTAGGACAGTGATTTCATTGGTCCATCCACCGTAGAGATCTGATTGTTCTGCCAGGTAATTGCCAGTGTGCTGATCGTCATAAGCAACGTATAGATGCTAATGTGGCTTCCCATAAATGGTATGGCAAAGGGCAAACTCAACACTGAATCGTATGTTGATATGTCCTCGGCAAATGGGAGGGTCTGTTGCCTGAATTCAATACAAGAGGGAAACAGGTAAAACATGGCAAACAGTATCGGCATTTGCAGCAACAGCGGAATACAACCGGCAAAAGGACTGGCACCTGCCTCGTTGAACAATTTCATCTGTTCCTGACTGAACTTCATCTGGTCGTCAGGGAATTTCTTTTTCAGTTCATCCAACTCAGGCTTCAGCAAACGCATTTTAGCCATGCCGAGATAACTCTTGTAGGAGAGTGGAAGCAACACCAAACGAATAATGATGACCAGAATAATGATGATCAATCCATAATTGGCGAAATACTTGGTTAAGAAAAGAAAGACCGGAACAATCAGGTATTCATTCACCCATTTTACCGGAGGCCAGCCCAGGTATACGTTCTCACGAAAGCCCGGAGCAACTTCACCCAGGGTTTTGTAATCGTTTGGTCCCAGGTAGTAACGGAGGTCTGCTCCTTCACTAGCAATTTTAGACGTGGGTATTTTGACCAGGATTTTTCCGGTCTTAACTGTCTTTTCGTCTCCGGCAGGAACAAAGGTTTCAATTTCACCACCGGCAAATCCATCCTTCGACAACACGGCCGATAAAAAGAATTTCTGCTTTATGCCCACCCAATCGGTACCCTGTGGCAAGCTCATATTCTCCTGATCCAGCGAGGATTCGGAGGTTCCGTCTGTTTCATCATCAGCCGGTGTATGAAAATTTATGGCTGTTTTGGTTCTGCTGTCATTAAGATCCTTTTCAACGAGTGGCATTCGGTTGGTCCACTGCCATTCAGCAAATTCCTTCTGATGATTAATGCCTATGGTTTTGACTTTTTGGTCGATGACAAAACCTTTAGCAGGAAGCGACCAGGTATGCTCAATGCGTTCTCCTTTTGCGCCGTTGACATAGAACCGTGCGGTTTTTGTGTCTCCGGAAAGGGCAAGCTCACTTTGGTAGTTCAGCGCATTCAGATCGGTGTCTTTTCCATCGAAGGAAATACTGGTTTTAAAAGTTGATGTCCCCTTCGCGATAAGGGTGAGGGTATCACCTGAATAGGATTTGAAATTTTTAAGTTGGGCCTTGGTGACCACTGCTCCCTGATTGGAAAGGGTAATGCGGACATCATCATTTTCTAATACGATCTCGCGAAGTGGAATGGTATCCAATTCAACGACTGATATAGAATCCATAGAAGATGGGAGCGTCATTGGTGCCTTCACCTGAAGTGAATCCTGGACCAGCGGCTGTGTCGACTGAACCGGATCCGGAGCAAAAAAGGCAAAGTACGCAAACAGCAGAACCGCCATGAGGGTGAAGCCTATCAGATTGTTTCTATCCATGGAAAAAATGAGGTCTTAGATTTTGGAATTTTTCGCCTTTCTGGCGGCTTCAATAAAACGAATAAACAGCGGATGTGGATTTTCAACCGTACTTCTAAGTTCAGGATGAAACTGAACACCGATAAACCATGGGTGGTCTTTAAGTTCAACCACTTCAACAAGCCCTGAGTTCGGATTTTTTCCGCTGGCTTTCATTCCCGCGGACTCAAACTTTGCCAGATAATTGTTGTTGAATTCGTACCGATGACGGTGTCTTTCTTTGACTTTTTGGGTTCCGTATACAGCTGCTGCTTTACTTCCTTTCAACAATTTACAATCATAGCTGCCCAAACGCATCGTTCCACCCTTGGAGGTAATCTTCTTTTGTTCCGCCATCATGTCGATGACCGGATGTTTGGTTTTAGGATTCAATTCGGTTGAGCTGGCATTGATCTTCAAAACGTTTCTTGCAAACTCAACAACGGCACACTGCATTCCAAGGCAAATTCCGAAGAATGGAATTTTTTTGGTCCGAACATATCGAATGGCCTCAATTTTACCCTCAATGCCGCGTTCACCAAAACCTGGTGCTACCAACACACCGTCCAATCCTGCCAGCAGTCCATCGACCGTATCCCGGGTAATGTCTTCACTGGAGATCCAATGCAGGTTGACTTTGCAATCATTTCGAGCACCCGCGTGAATAAAGGCCTCTGCAATGCTCTTATAGGCATCAGGTAACGAAACGTATTTACCGATCAGGCCAATCTCAATCTCGTCACTTGGATTCTTTAGTTTCCCCAGGAAAGTTTTCCAGTCGTCAAGGTTGGGCTGACGACGTGAGCTTACCTTCAGCTTGGCCAATACCCTTTCGTCAAGCTTTTCCTTCCGCATAAGCAGGGGAACGTCATAGATCGTTTCTGCATCCATCGCCTCAATGACAGAATTGATGTGAACGTTGCAGAATAATGCAAGCTTTTTGCGGATGTCGGTGGGTAGGGGATACTCCGTCCTGCAAACTAGAATATCAGGCTGAATTCCTTCTGCAAGTAGTTCTTTAACTGAATGCTGTGTTGGCTTGGTTTTCAGTTCTTTAGCTGCACTTAAAAAAGGAATTAGTGTAAGGTGGACAACCAAGGCATTGCCAGGTCCAAGGTCCCATTTCACCTGTCGTACAGCCTCAATAAATGGCAAAGACTCGATATCACCGACCGAGCCACCCAGCTCTGTTATGATGAAGTCAAATTTTCCTGTTTCACCAAGGGCATAAATGTTACGCTTGATTTCATCGGTAATATGCGGAACAACCTGTACAGTTTTACCCAAATACTCACCCTTGCGCTCCTTCGTAATGACGTTGTTATAAATCCTGCCTGTCGTAATGTTGTTTGCCTTGGAGGTTCTGATGTTCAGAAATCGCTCATAATGACCTAGATCTAAGTCAGTTTCAGCTCCATCGTCGGTAACATAACATTCACCATGCTCGTATGGATTGAGCGTTCCCGGATCAATATTGATGTAAGGGTCAAATTTTTGAATGGTCACCTTAAACCCCCTGGCTTTTAACAATAGGCCAAGTGACGCCGATATAATCCCTTTTCCAAGGGAGGAAGTGACACCACCGGTCACAAAGATGTATTTGGCTGAAGCCATCGAAATTCAGGAAAAAATTGCCCCAAATGTAACTCATTTGGTCGTGCGGGACGAACAATTTCCAATGAATATGCCCTTGTTAAAGTAGTTTTGATGCTATGTTGGCAGAAGTGGATTTCAGAGAACATTTTAAGTCAAACCCTGTGTTTGGACTGGTGGCTGCCACCGCTTCGGGTATGGGTGTTAAAGCTTATGTAGTAGGTGGTTACGTGAGAGATCTTTTCCTCAACCGCACTTCTAAAGATATCGACTTCGTTTGCCTTGGCAGTGGCATTGCTCTGGCTGAAAAGGTCTCTGAGGCCTTGGGCGGAGCACATATTTCCATTTTTAAAAATTTCGGAACCGCCATGATCCGGTCCGGTGAGTATGAATTGGAATTTGTTGGTGCCCGAAAAGAATCTTATCGCGAAGACTCCAGAAAGCCTTTGGTGGAGGATGGAACACTTTCTGATGACCAAAACCGCAGGGATTTTACCATTAATGCACTCGCGGTAAGTCTTAATGCTGAAAATTTCGGTGAACTGATTGATCCGTTTAGCGGCCTCAATGACCTACGGAAAAAGGTTATTAAAACGCCACTGGAGGCAGACCGTACCTTTTCGGATGATCCACTTCGGATGATGCGTGCCATTAGGTTTGCCAATCAACTTAATTTCGATATCGATCCCGACACTTTTGATTCCATCATTCGAAATGCCGCAAGGCTCAAAATAATTTCAATGGAGCGGATCATTGATGAGACCAATAAAATTATTGCTTGTCCACAACCTTCCTATGGCTTCAAACTTCTTTTTCACGGTAGACTCCTGCATCAATATTTTCCAGAAATGGCAGCCCTGCAGGGTGTGGAATATGTAGACGGCAATGCACACAAGGATAATTTTTATCATACCCTGCAGGTTCTGGACAATGTCTGCAAGGTGTCTGATGATCTGTGGCTGCGGTGGTCGGCCATCCTTCATGACATCGCCAAGCCTGCGACCAAACGATACGATCCGAAGGTTGGTTTCACTTTTCATGGTCACGAAGAACGGGGTGCCAAAATGACCCCGGGTATTTTTCGAAGACTTAAGCTACCGATGGGGGAGAACATGAATTTTGTGCAGAAGCTGGTGCGGTTGCACCTGCGTCCCATATCACTGGTCTATAATGTTTCCGATTCTGCCATTCGACGATTGTTGTTTGAGGCCGGCGAGGATCTGGATGCGCTCATGATTTTATGTCGCGCCGACATCACCTCCAAAAACACGGAAAAAGTCACCCGCTTCTTAAAAAACTTTGATGAGGTGGAAAAAAGAATGTTGGAGGTTGAAGAAAAAGATGGTATTCGAAATTTTCAACCACCCGTCTCCGGCGAGGAAATTATGCAGCACTTTGGAATTCCTCCTTCAAAAATGGTTGGAATCATTAAGGATCGGATCAAAGATGCCATACTGGAAGGGGAAATTAAAAATGACCGCGAAGAAGCCTGGCGATTTATGTTAAACTTCGCAGCAGAAAATGGCATCACACCTGTTAAACAAACTACGAAATAATTCAGTCCATGAAATCCATGAATCACTACCTCTGTATTGCTACCATTCTAATGTCCTTTGCTGTGTCAGCTCAAGGCAAAAAGAAATCCGATAAAAATGCACCTCCTGCTGCAACAGTCCCGGTGACTAAAAAGGATTCAGTAGTCGCGCCGTCTGAAATTCAAGAGGCAAACAGTGGATTCTTCAATCATTTCTTCAATAAATACACCGTAGCGACACGCTTCGCTGATTACGATGTGGCCAGGGATGCACTTTACGACATCATCGTAGAAAATCCTGCCAACGACTCCCTTTTGCTGACGCTTGGATTTCTGTATTATGAAAACCAACGGTACACTTCGGCAGCATTGGTGGGCCAGGAATTGCTCAACCGAAATCCGCGAAACCCAGTGGCGCTGGAGCTTGCAGGAACTGCCTTTGAGGAATTGAAAATTCTTGACAAAGCATTACAAAATTTTGAATCACTTTACCTGGCAACCAATTCATTTGCAGCACTGTATAAAGTGGCTTTCCTTCAGTTCGATCTCAAGCGTTATAAAGAGGCACAAGCCAATGCAGACATTATGCTGACTCGAAAAGAGGCTGATGAAATGACTGTTTCCTTCGTAACTGCTGACAAACTGAATAAGGATTATCCAATAAGAGTTTCAGTTTTGAATTTGCTGGGCATGATAGCAAGGGATAGTGGGGATTCTGCCTCTGCTAAAAAATACTTTGAACAAGCCCTGGCCAAAGCTCCAGATTTCCTTCCTGCCAAGGAAAATATGAGCAAGTTGAAATAAGTATTCCCCTGGATGCAGCCTTTGGCAATTCTAAGGGTCTATAAGGTTTAAGATCCAGATCATTGGAGAAAGGCTCCGACCATATTCACTCTGCATTGGTTGCCGCGGCAATTCGTGGTGAAGAGGCAGCTTTTTCAAGGCTTTATAAACTGTATGCTAAAGCCATGTACAATACGGCTTACAGGATTGTAAGGCGGGAAGATGAAGCCAGTGATATTTTACAAGACTCATTTATCAGCGCGTTCCGAAATCTATCATCCTACCGTTCCGAAGCTTCTTTCGGATCCTGGCTTAAAAGGATTGTGATCAATAAATCTGTTAATGCTGTCCAACGCAACAGATTAATATTCTTTGCAGACGGCGAGGAGGAAGGCATTCCGGCGTTAGAAGATGCTAATGAGAACCCATTTCCCTTCGAGGCGGCGCAGGTAACGGAAGCCATACGCCAATTGCCCGATGGCTACAGAACTGTGTTGTCACTATATCTGATTGAGGGGTATGACCACAGTGAAATTGCTGAGATTCTTGATATCACTGAATCAACTTCAAAAAGCCAATTCAGTCGTTCGAAAAAAAAATTAATTGAATTGTTAAAACACCAAAAGCCATGAATTCATTGGAAAATTTTATTCGTGAGAATAAGGATCAACTGGACAACAAAGAGGTGCCAGAATATATCCATGAAGATGTCCTGAAAGGAGTGAGAAAAAAAGATGGCTTGGCTTTTTCCTGGTGGGCTGCAGCAGCTGTATTTTTTTTCTGTACGACTTCAGCACTCATGGTAGAGCGGTATACTTCGGAAAAACAAGCACTCGTCAGTAAACTCGATTTTGAAGAGACCGAAAACTTCTATGCGGGTAAAATAAGTGAGCGGTTGGGGTGGTTGGAAGGAGATAAGGAAGGGGAGTCGGTAAGTCCGGGTACTGAATACGAACGCATGCAGGCTATGTATGAGATTTTAAGAAAAGAATGGGACCAGGAGCCTACCGATAACCTAAGAGATGCCTTGATTTTAAATTTGGTGGTCAGGTTAGACATACTTGAGAAAAAATTCGCTGACCGCTCTGTTGTTCCAGCTGTGCAGCAAAATAAAGCAGCCGACCTTTAACGCATTCTTTTCCGTGTTTGTCGACACGGGCTCTTATTGGTAACTTGAAAGTCTGTTATGGACTTGACCAAAGATTACCTCGATAAGTGTCGTGAGCTCACCAATACGGTGGAGGCTCAAAAAGATAAAATTATTACCGCTGCAGCCTGGTTTGGTAAATCCATTCTTTCAGGAAGGGTCGTGCATGTTTTCGGCTCAGGCCATAGCCGAATGATGGTTGAAGAGATGTGGCCACGCTACGGTAGTTTCCCTGGATTTAATCCAATCGTTGAATTATCGCTGACTTTTCATAACCCTGTGGTGGGCAGTAATGGTCAACGTCAGGCCATGTTTTTGGAAAATGTTCCCGGTTTGGCTGAGCGAATTCTCCGAAACTTTAGTTTGTCAGAACTAGACTCAGCTTTGGTGATTAGCAGCAGTGGTTGCAATGTTGTTCCCATTGAGATGGCAGAGGTTTTTAAAAGAAATAACATTAAGGTTGTCAGCATCATCACTAAAAAACATTCAGAGGCAAACCAAAGCAAGCGAACTGACGGTAAAAAGCTTAGTGATTTTTCTGATTTGGTGTTGGATACCGGTGCACCAGATGGTGATGCCATGGTGCATGTTCCCGGACTGGAGATTCCGGTAAGTCCGGGATCAACCATTGGAGGTGCGATGATTGTAAATTGCATCAAGGCTGAAGTCGCACGGGTGCTTACGGAAAACGGGCAACCACCAAAGGTTTTATGCAGTGCCTCAATAGCCGGTAAGGATCAGGCAACAAGAATTTTTGAAGCGGCATACGACGAACATGGGGAAAGACTATCCAGGTTGCTTTCCCATCATTGATTATTTTTAAAGGTTTACTCTTTTTTTATGCAACCAATTCCCATCCGAACCACCGTAATCGGAAGTTATCCAATGCCCGGTTGGCTTGAATTTTCAGTGTTAAACAAGGATAAATTTGGTGCTGCAGACCGACAGGAACTCATCGATGACGCAGTGATGATCGCCATTCAGGATCAAGTCCGCGCAGGACTTGATGTTATTACCGACGGTGAACAAACCCGGATTGATTTTAATCTTTCGTTTTACGGATACTTGGAAGGCATCAAAGAAAGTTTTGAAGATGTTCGGAAGTTCGGTCCACCCGCACACGATCAGCGTGGTAAACATCATATAATTGGCACACTCTCAGCTCCGCGGGGATTAGGCATAGTGGCAGAGTTTGAACGACTAAAAAGGCTAGCGCCTAACGGACCGGTTTTGAAGGCCAGTGTCCCTGGTCCTTATACCCTTAGTGGCAGACTACAGCCGGGTGGCTCATACAAGGACCGGTATGACATCACCGAAGCCTTATTGCCCATAGTAAACAATGAATTGAAGTCCTTGATTCAGGCAGGGTGTAAGGAAATTACGGTTGATGAGCCAAGCATGAGTTGTTACGCCTACAAAGAGGACACGAAAAGACTGGTTGATATTTTCAATCGCACGGTAGAAGGTATTACCGGTAAGTGTAGGCTGTCAACACATCTGTGTTTTGGAAATTTCAAAGGACGTCCGGTAGGAAATCGTAGTTTAAAACCAATGCTGCCTGACTTCCTTAACATGAAAGTCGATGAAATTCATCTTGAAATGGCCAACCGGGAATTTTCGCAGATTGAATTATTGAGATCCTTTGCAGAAGCAGTTGATGTCTCTGTAGGGGTAGTGGACGTTAAAAATTACTACCAGGAAACCATTGAAGATGTGGTAAACAGGATTCAAATGTGTTTGCAGCACGTGCCCGCTGAAAAATTATCCGTGGCACCTGACTGTGGACTTAGTCAGACTGCACGGTGGGCCGCGAAGCATAAACTTAAGGTAATGACGGAGGCAGCTAAGATTGTACGAGGTAGATTATAGGCTGATTAAAATTTCATTAGGGGAATTTCTATGGAATGTCTAAAGCATCACCTTAAATTTTAAATTGTGATATGAGGTTAAACTTTATCCCAAATTGATTTAAAGTATCCATTGAACGGATGAATTATCCAACCAATTACTTGGTATGTGAATTTTGGAATCTAGGTTTGCATCATTATGAAAAACCGAGAGAGAGAGAGAGAGAGAGAGAGAGAGAGAGAGAGAGAGAGAGCGTAAAACACTAAAACTACATACAACATGACACACCTCATCAAGCCTGTTGAGCAACCTCATGTTATCGCAGAAGAGTTGCTCACCTACAAAAATTCAGAAAAAAGTACGCTTCACTTACGATGGCTAGGCCAAAGTGGATTCCTACTTCAATGTGAAGGAACAACCCTTCTGATGGATCCCTACCTTTCTGATTCCCTGACCAAAAAATATCAGAATACAGGCAAACCACATGAACGTATGAGTTCACTGTGCGTACCACCAAATTTACTTTATGGAATTGATATCATCACATCAAGTCATAACCATACAGATCACCTCGATGCTGAAACTTTAATGCCTATTCTGGCTAATAATTCACAGGCTCATTTTTTACTGCCTGAGGCAAATAAGGAATTCGCTGCGAACAGGTTAGGTATTTCTACCAACAGATTTATTGGCATCAACGATGGTCAGCAGATAAAATTAGGGAGTGTTAATTTCTTTGGAATTCCATCGGCACACAATGAAATTGATCGTGATGATCATGGCCGTTGTTGTTATATGGGGTTTGTTGTTGAACTAGGTCCATGGACAATTTATCACTCAGGCGACACGCTTTTTTTTGATGGATTGGAGAAAATGATAGGTCAGAATTCCCCTGATGTTGTACTTCTACCCATCAATGGTAATATTCCTTCAAGAGGTGTGGCTGGTAACATGGATGGACTTGAAGCCGCCAGATTGGCGAAGGCTTCCGGAGCAAAACTGGTTATTCCTCACCATTACCATTTGTTCAAATTCAATTCAGTAGAACCCGATTTTTTTGAGGAATCGTGTCGAAAAGAAAATCAGGCTTTTTATACCATGAAAATCGGAGAGCAATTAGAGCTGGACTTTTGAATCCTTCCTTAGTTTTTAATCGAATTTATTTTTTCAGTTATAATTTCCACTGCCCGATCCAGTTCCGATTTGGTTGTAAATTTTCCAAGACTAAAACGGATGCTGGACAAAGCCTGCTGGTCCGTTAAACCCATGGCCTTCAATACATGGGATGGTTTTTGAACCACCGAGGAGCAAGCAGAGCCAGAAGATGCTGCAACCTTTGATGAAATTTTCTGAAGTAAAAGGTCACTTCCCTGAAAATTAAACCTCAGGTTGGCCGTATTGGGTAGGAGGGTACTGCTCCCGAAGTTTGGTTCGACTACCCCAGTTTTAATTAGTTCAGAAACAAAGTGATCCCGAAGACCACCTATCCTTTTTACATCCTCCGATAATGATGTGATTGCAATTTCCGCTGCTAAACCCATTCCTACAATACCAGGAACATTCACCGTGCCACTTCGGATGTTGGCTTCATGTCCACCGCCAGTGAGCAGGGGTTCAAGATTTGTTTTGTTGGAGCCGCCCGCTATATACAATGCACCTGCTCCTTTCGGGCCATAAAACTTATGTGCGCTAAACGCCACAAAGTCAGCACCTAAACTTTTTAAATCCATCGGAACTTTGCCCACCGCTTGGGTGGCATCGCATAGGGTTAGGATTTCATAAGGATGAACCAATTTAACTACTTCACGAACAGGCATCATGACGCCGGTCTCATTGTTGGCCATCATCATGACCACCAGTATTGTATCCCTACGAATCGAAACTTTAAGCGTTTCTAGATCTGGTTGACCCTGTTGATCAACCGGTAGTACCGTTACCTCATAACCCTGATTTTCAAGCCAGGATAAGGTTTCCAAAACAGCTTTATGCTCTGTTGCCCATGTAATGATGTGCTTTCCTTTTTTGGAAGCATAGTTCTGTAATCCACGAAGTACAAGGTTGATTGATTCGGTCGCACCAGAGGTAAAAATAATTTCACCTGGTTTACTTCCTACCAGTTTCGCAATATTGTTTCTGGCATGCTCCACGGCTTCCTCGGCATAAAAGCCAAACGAATGATGATGACTTGCTGCATTTCCAAAATGTGTATTAAAAAAGGGCAACATGCCGTCTATCACCCGCTGGTCGCAAGGGGTGGTGGCATTGTAATCAAGATAAATGGATTCGGATTTCAATCAGGATTTTTTCGACCTGAAAACATGTAGGATGGTAGGAAAAACTGCGTCCATACTTTCCTTCGCACCTTTAGGTGAGCCAGGCAAGGTTATCAGTAGCGTTTCACCACTAAAGCCGGCGACTCCACGACCAAGGAGGGCTTGTGGCCTTCGCAGTCGTCCATAATCCCTGACAGCTTCCATAATACCAGGAACTTCACGATCAATCAGCCGCTGAACCACGTCTGGCGTTACATCCATCAACTGCAGACCAGAGCCGCCAGTCAATAAAATCAAGTCATAGGACTTGGCGATCAAATTCCTGCAAGTCTTTTCGATTTCAATTTTTTGTTCACCAATGACCAACCTTTCAATGGAAGTAAGATTTAGTTTTTTCAGCTTACCTTCGATAATATCGCCCGGTTTATCCACCTCTCCAGCAACAACTTTATTACTCACAGTCACTAGCGCAATTTTAAGGTCATCCGGATAGGATGCTACAAAATCAGTCTTTCCACCAGTCTTTTCCAGCAGCCTGATACCTGCAATTTCAACTTTCGGATCAATGGGTTTCAGCATGTCGTAAATGGTCAAGGCAGTTACTGCTGCCGCATGCATGGCCTCAACTTCAACGCCTGTTTTATAGATCGTTGAAACTTCAACCCGAATAAGTATGGATTGTCCTGATAGCTCGTGCTTAATGCTGGCCTGCTCAACAGGCAATGGATGGCAGTCGGGTATAACCTCATAGGTTTTTTTAGCTGCCAACAATCCTGCTGCCCGACTGAATTCAAAAATATTTCCTTTTGGTACCCTGTTCTGTTGAATGGCTTCGATGGTGGATAAAAGAGAAACATTTACGGTAGCTTCAGCCACTGCATTTCTTAAGCTAAATGTCTTATGAGTAATGTCTACCATGTTCTACAAAGTCAATAAAGTTACTTATACAAAAGGACTTCGGTCTTAACTACTATGAATTACATCTGATTTCTGGCGAAGTTGTCCACCGGGCTTACCCGATAAAGCCGACTGTATTCCGGCAAGCATGCTCAACGCTATTTCCTCTGGCGTTTCAGCACCAATTTCTAAGCCTGCGGGGCTGAATACTTTATTTAAGAATGGTCCATCGGGAACAATTCCGGCCTTTTTCAAATCCTCTAACATTCGCTCGAAACGCTTTTTGGGTCCAAGCAATAAAATACAGCCCGGGTTATGGGGCAGCAGCGCCTTAAAAATACCAAGGTCATACTGATAATTATGGGTCATCAAAATAATCGCAGTGCGCGGAGTGATCTGTATGCCCTCCAATGCACGTTCCGGTTGGCTAACCTTCAGGGTACATGAAGAAGTAAATCTGTCCTTTCTTGCATGGGAAGAACGGCCATCAGCAATCGTTATTTTCCATCCCAGCATTTCAGCGATGGAACAAACTGGAATGGCATCATTGCCTGCACCAGCGATCAACAAATGAATGGTTGGCGGAATAAATTCAAAAAAGACATTCAGTTTTTTGTTAGTGTCTGTGTTGACAATAAATTCACTTTTTTCACCACTCAGTACCGCCGAAGCACGTTCAAGAACCGAAGAGGGGAGCTGCCTACCTTCATTCAGGACAATCTTGTCTTCCTTGAATACGATGGCACAGGTTCCAAAATGGTTACCCTTTGACACATCAGGTTCATAGACAGTGATCAATACACCGGGAGACTCTCGTTGGATTAGTTCCCGCAACAGTTCAATCGGATTTCCTTTTTCTTCCAGAGCCAATGGCTCGAATAAAACAGAAACAATGCCCGAACAACCAAGCTGTACACCGACTGAAATATTATCCTCGTCGCTGGTATCATAAGTGATAACACGAGGCATTCCATCCTGTAAAGCGAGCATTGCTTTTTTTAATGCATCTCCTTCCAGACAGCCGCCACTTATGGCTCCGGTGATTTCACCCTCCTCATTAATCAACATTTTGGCTCCAGGTCTTCTATAAGACGATCCTTGCAAATGCACCACCGTCGCCAAAACACACCGAACACTTTTTTTATTATTCGATTCCCACGCCGATACAATCTCCCGGATTTCCTTCATGTTTGTTCGAATGGAAAAATAATATCAGGCAAGCACTAAAGTCTTTTTCCACCGCTCTAGCCTGTTGTCCATAAAACTAAACCATACCGGAGGTACGAGCGCCATTAGAATCATCGCCGGATAACCGGATGGCAGTTGAGGACTTTCATCGATGTGCAAAAGATATTGATATGGCTTTGAAGCCACCGTATGATGGTCGGAGTGACGTTGAAGATGAAACAAGAAAAAGTTGGATATCAAGTGGCTGGTATTCCAGGAGTGAAGTGGGTTCACACGTTCATATCGACCATTACTATCCATTTTTCGAACAATACCATAGTGCTCAACATAATTAACCAACTCCAATAGCGTGAATCCGATGATGCTTTGAAGAACGAAAAACATCGGATAGACCCACCATTTTATCTGGTCTTCTGCGCTATAAGTTAAAGCCATCACGAGCACACAAAATAAAACAGGAAAGACGGCGTACCATATCATCGCATTCCTGAGGTTTAATGGATTGATGCCTTTTCGTTTCCAGCTTTCATTCTCAAGTTTCCAGGCATGCAAGTAGCCCTGAAATACAGACCTCACCCAGAAGGCATAAAAATTTTCTCCTTTTCGCGCCGTTGCTGGATCTTCAGGTGTAGCGACGGCTACATGGTGTCCACGATTGTGTTCTATGTAAAAATGCATGTAGGAAACGGTCATCAGAAGAAGCTGGCTGCAAATCCTGTCAAGTTTATTTGCTTTATGACCCAGTTCATGCGCGATGGTGATGCCAATGCCGCCAGTTAACAAGCCTACGTTGAAAGCTGTCAACACAATTTCAAACATGCTGGCATTTCGAAGGATTTGTGCAGCCCAAAAGAATACATAGAGCTGCAGCGGAACCCAACCTAATAATAGTAGGCGATAGAGGGGATTGGGACTTTCAGCCTGGCTTAAATTTTCATGATTGGTTCCTACCAGTAAGTCCAATACCGGAACCAGTACAAATACAAAGCAGGGGAGTAGGAATTTCCAACTTCCACCGATGTAATGCCCGACAAACAACAAAACGGGTAAGACAAAGACAGATAAAAAACCAAGGTTTTTAAATGAGCGCATAAACAAATCTACAAAGCATGATGTATTGGTAGTAAAAAGACTATAAACTATTCATATTTTAAACTCACAAAAAGCCGAAATTTGAATCCCTATGGAAAGTCCTAAAATTTTGTTGGTGGATGACCACAGTATTGTGCGTACTGGTGTAAAGGCGCTGCTCAAGCAGCATTACCCGAACGTTCATATGGAGGAAGCCTGGGATGAAACATCTGTAATTGATATCCTGGTGGACTTCAGACCTGATCTGATCATAAGTGACCTGACCTTTTCCTATACCCACGACGGAGGCTATTTTGTGAATAAAATACTACCACTTTACGGAAGCTATCCGGTGTTAATCTTAAGCATGCAGTCGCCCGAGTTTTTTGCTGCGAGATATTTGAATATGGGTATTCGGGGTTACGTTCATAAAGATGAATCTGACCTCCGGATATTGGAAGCCATTCAACATGTTTTGGAAAAGGGATATTACCGTAAAAATCTTCCTGTTGAAATTGAAGTTGGCAGTACCATGGCCAATCCATTGGATAGACTGAGCAAAAGGGAAATGGAGGTTTTGAAGCTTGTGGTTAAAGGTGATTCCTTAAAATCTATATCGT
Organism: Bacteroidota bacterium; assembly: GCA_016866235.1. Taxonomy (GTDB): domain Bacteria; phylum Bacteroidota; class Bacteroidia; order Cytophagales; family Cyclobacteriaceae; genus ELB16-189. The sequence continues at coordinate 86,036 of VGMW01000003.1, read as the reverse complement.
CGAAACTTAATATACAGGTCTCTACAGCCAGCACCTTTAAAATCCGAATGATGGAAAAGTTAGGCGTTGACACCACGCTTGATTTGGCCAGGCTGTACGATCAGTTTGACCACCATTAGAAACATGTTTTTTAAGGTTAAGGAATTGCTGAGGATAGCAGTTTGTTGCTACCTCATTTCCATCTGTCACATTAGCCTTGCACAGAAACCAACCTACATTCCATATCAGGCTGACTTTTCAGATAAACTTAACAATGTAAGAGATATTTACAGAGACAGTGTTGGCTTCATTTGGATTTCAACGAACTATGGGATAGTCCGAATCGATGGTAAAAGAGCAACCCGTTTAACCAAATTCAATACAACCAACCTCAAGAGCAACAGCTTGTTGCGAATGGTCCGGATTCCTTCTGCGAATAAGTACTTCTTCCACGATGAGCTTGGTAACTTCCTGACACCAGATGGACGTGGTGGACTTTTGACCATCAATGAATCTGATGCGTATCTGGCCAACATCACCAAAGCACATGCTGACTTAAATTTAATTCGTCACTTGGCCGAGTTTCAGGTTCTACCGAATGGTGAATGTATCGCGCTTGAATTTAGTGGCGAACCGGTCTATTTTTTTAATCAGAAAAATAACTGGACAAACTTTTCATTACCACGTCATTCAAAAGGACGAAGTCTTGTGTATTTGAGTGGTGAAGTTTTTCTAAGCAGTCGAGGAAATCTGGGTCGTGTCTCAAGGGAAGGCTACACACCAGTTGTAATCAAAGGTTTAGAACAAAACCAATCGACCAATGATTTTGAGTTTTTTAGTGACAACCAGGACAATGGATTTTTAATTTCTAACGGCCAACTTTATCGTTGTTTTTACAGGCAAAACACCTTGGAAGCAGAAATAATTCAGGGTGTTAGAGGACTAAAGGACATCAGTGCCATTTTGGAAGATCCTGCCACTGGTTTAATCTATATCGGAAGTCGTTCCAGCGATTTATTGATTTATCAGGTAAAGCGATTTGAGAATCTTTTCCTGAATAACATTCCAAACTCAGAGCCTTCCTATTATTACGCACCATTAACCACGGCACGTAATGAATATTTTTTTGTTAGTGATGATAATTTATATCGTTGGACTCCAACTGAGGAAGAGCAGGTTTTCCGCGGAATAAATATAGTCGCAGTTTGGATCGACAGCCTTAATGGACTTTGGTTTTCATCAGGTGATAAACAAATAAGTCGACTTCAGCTGAATGACGATCGACGAAGTGTAGAATTTATTGCAAACCTTGACGGAGAGGTTCGGCAAATTGGCATGAGAGACGGTGTTTTCTTTGTGCTTACCAACAATTCGCTTTATCAATTTGAGAACTATTTAAGCCGACCGCTTAAGGTTAAAAGACAGTTTAAGCTGTTTGATAAGCTTAGGGTAAATACAAGGACATCTCAGGTTCACTTTTTGGAAAACAAGGAGGCGCTGATTGCACACCGTGATGGTTTGATAAGGCTCGATTTGAAAACTTCAGAGGTAAAACCTTTTAATGATCTAACAGGAATCAATGTTCGCAATCTGACCTTCATCAATCAACTAGGCATCCTGGCAGGAACTTATGGCGATGGCTATTTTTTGATTAAAGATGATCAGGTTATTAAGATGCCAATGGATGAGGATGGTGTTATGGAAGCCATCCATGCTTTCATCCCAGATGACTACGGGAGCCTGTGGATGCCAACAAATAAAGGACTGATAAAGGTCAGATTAGGTGATTTGCAGGATTTTATTCAGGACAATCGTGCAAGACCACTTTTTGAGTTGTTTACAGAAAAAGATGGATTTACTTCGTCTGAATTTAATGGCGGCACTAATCCATCGTTTGCAGTCGATGGTGATGCGATCATTCTTCCCTCAGCCAATGGATTGGTTAGGTTTTCTCCAGTCGATTTCATTCGGCCAAATGATCCTATTGTGGTGCCAAGAATGGTTATAGATGGACAGTTCGTGAGTATCCCTTCATCTTTAAGTCTGTTGTCCGGAGAATCTTTTGAAATTCAATTTGAAGAAGTAGCTGGCCCAAATTTGTTTAACAATAAAATTTGGTACCGCATTTTGCCTTCAGAGGCTTCATGGAAAACCCTGAATGCATCTGAGCGGGTTAATTTTGAGAACTTATTACCCGGCAACTACAGGATTGAATTTTTGCCCCATACTCCTTTTGGTCAGGGACAAAACCAGGCAGGCTTGTTTTCCTTTAAAGTAGAGCCGAAATGGTATCAAACCTCCATGATTTACGGTCTCTCAGCCATGGCCTTTCTGTTTTTATTGTGGCTCTTTTTTAAAATCCGTCTTTATTACATTCATCAGCAACAAAAAAGACTTCAGCTCGAGATTGCCACCAAAACATCTGAGCTCAACCAGGTTAATTTGGAATTAACCAAAAGTAACCAGGAACTCAACCAGTCACTGGAAATCATTGGAAATCAAATAAAATTCAAGGAAAAGGTACTGCTGGTATTACTGCATGATTTAAAGAGCCCAATGCGTTTTGTAACCTCCTCCTTGCGGTCATTGTTTACTGATTTGGATGCTACGTCGCCACATAAAAAACTCAGCGGTGAATTGGTGACCTCCCTGACTAGGATCTATAAGTTTATGGAGGATTTTCAAAATTGGGTTTTACAAAGCGAGACAGGCATTAACAAACCTGAATTTGTGGGAATCCATCAGATGTTGGAGAGTATCTGGGAATTCTACCAACAACCTGCAGCAGTTTATGGCAACAAAATAACCGTGAATAGTGAAGACCTGGTGATTAAAACCTATTCCTTCACACTTAAAACCATTATTGGAAACCTTGTGGATAATGCCGTTAAAAATACGGTGAATGGTGAAATCACATTAACAGCTTATGATACCGAATCCTTTATCAACATTGAAGTTTCAGATAGCGGTGTTGGAATGAGAAAGGATGTGCTGGAGCGCGTACTACACACGATTGAGTCCAGAGAGAAAATAAAAATGCCATCCATGGGTAGTGGGGTGGGCTATCGATTGATCGGAGAATTTATTACAGCGGTAAATGGATTGATAGCCATAGAATCTGAATTTGGAAAGGGGACCAAGGTTACCATCTCAATCCGTAAATGATTGAGTTGAAAATGACTTTTATTCAATGACCAGATTCGGTCTTCAGGAAAGAAATACCCTAAACCGAATCCAGTCATCAATTTATTTTTTTAGACAAATACCTCGTTAAAAATTTCAATTTTATTATCGACCGTTAGCACACCTGGTGAAGACCAGGCGATTCGCTCCGCTTCTTCTTTTTCAGTCCATGATCGAACGGTGCCCTTCAAGGAGACGTTGGAGCCGATCACCTCTACACGAATTGTATTCGCATCGAGTCGGGCGTTCCTGCTAAAGGCAGCAGCAATTTTATTTTTGATTTCATCAGCATCAATGAATTTTGACTTAATGGTGATGTTGTTGGTAACACCACGAACACCCAAAAGGTTTTTTATAGCCGATTCGGCTGTTCGTTTCTCATATTCCCATTCTACATTTCCATTCAAATAGACCCAGCCATTGTCAACCTTAACTTCTATCCGGTCTTCATTAACAGCGCTGTTCCACATCAGGGCATTTTTAATGGCTTCAGCAATTTCGGTGTCTGTTTTCACACCTGTTTTAACCGGCTTAACTTCAATATCAACCGCCACCACCTTAACACCGTGAACCCGTTGTGCTGCTTTTTCTGCCGCAAGTTTTTTGGCATAGGTATCCACTATACCTGAAAGGGTTACAACGCCCTCTTTAGCCGAAATCCCGATCTCAGTGGCTACGGTACGCAGCTGAGGATCCCATTTGATTTCTTGCATTACATCCTTTTGAATTTCTTCGTTTGTTTTCATGGCTTTAAATTTTTGGATCAAATAAATATCCGGTTTGACTGTTTACTGAATGAGCCTGATCGATCACCTTCAGATTTTCATCACTTAATTGATTTGTTTTTGGAGTCCTAAACAAGTCACAGAACCATTTTAAAATCAGTTATAAAATTATGATTTGCCTAAAGTCATCATTGACCCTGATCATTACGATTGCTATAAAGTTTCATGGCTGATTATGTTCAGATTAAAAACCTAATGAATACCAATCAGGAAAAGCTTAGTGCGTTGCTTTCGGGAATTGAAGAGCTGGAACAGAAAAAGGATAAGTTTCATGCCATGGCGGGTTTTGATGGATTTGTTGACCGAATTAAACGACCGGTAAGCAGTAGGGCAGGAGTGGAAGTTCATTGGTTTCATACGATGACTGAATTTTCTGCCCGAATCAGTGCGGCAGCGGGTAAGAGCGGTCAAATTGAAATGATTACCCAAAAGACAAAACCAGGTGGTAATGCACCACTTCTTGCTGATACGCTTGGACACCTCGGCGTCGATTGTCTTTGCATCGGTGCTATGGGGTATCCACATCTTCACTCAGTGTTTGATTCAGAGGAATTGACCTACCGTAAACTCAGCGTAGTTAATCCCGGGAAGAGCGATGCCATCGAATTTGAGGACGGAAAGATTATCTTTTCCGAACTCGCTGTTTTTGATCATTACAATTGGAATTATGTCCGACGAACAGCAGGGGTGGAGCGGCTTAAGCAGGCCGTGACGGAAGCCAGGCTCATTGCTTTTGTCGATTGGGCAAATCTTCCTTACGCAGCCGAAATCTGGGAGGGCTTTTTAAAAGATATCCTGATACCCAATCAGGTTCGGGACAAACTATTTTTATTTGATTTATGTGATCCGAGCCGAAAGACGGATGATCAGGTGAGGGAAGTTTTAGAGCTTATCAGCAGTTATGCTGTTCATGGTCAGATCACCCTTGGACTGAATGAGAATGAGGCTTTAAAAATTTTCACAGCCTTGTATTCGGCCCAGGTACCGGATGTGCGAACAGCGGCGGGAAGGCTTTTCAGCAACATGAAAGTTGATTATTTGCTGGTACATCCGGTGGACCGGTGCATTATGTGCAGCAAGGATGGTGTTACGGAATTGGAAGGTCATTTGGTAGATGAACCGGCGGTTTTGACTGGGGGAGGTGATAATTTAAATGCTGGGTATTGTCTAGGTTGGCTAGCAGGCTTTTCGGTTGAGCAGCGGGTGTTATTGGGTATGGCGGCATCCGGCGCCTATGTTCAGAGGGGATACAGTCCGTCATTAAGCGATCTGAAATCTTACATTAAGAGCTGGATAAGAGAAAAGGCTTGAATGGGGTGCTTATTAAATTACTCAGTATGCTGAGTAATTTTACTCAGTGTATTGAGTATTTCAACGCTATGATTTTCAATTCCAGATCCGGCTCAGTCATAAGATAAGGTCTCAGGCTATATTTATACTTAACATAATATAAATTATATAACGCATCAGACTGGGTAAAATGTTTGAAAAAGGGTCATTTAAGGAGCTGTTTAAAGATTGCCATTATTGCACTGAGCTTATACACCCATATTAATATAAGGCCGATAAAATGTAATTTGGACAAGTTTTAACTTCATCATTATGGCCGCCGCAACATTTGAAACTGAATTCCTTAAATCCCTTAACCTGTTGACCAAAGAACAACAAGAGCATGTGATCCATTATATGAAAAGTTTGTTAATCAAAACCCAGCAACAGAATCGCCAATCCTTGCTCCAGTTTGCAGGCATTTTCCAACATGAAGATCTCAAGGAAATTTCTTCGGCAATTGAACTAGGTTGTGAAAATATCGACCAGAATGAGTGGTAACGATTGTCTTCTTGACAGAAACATAGTAATTGGCCTGTTTGCCAATGAGCCCCTTATCCTAGAAAAGTTGAGCTTAGTGCCAGGAGTAATCAAGGTGCCTAGCATTGTTTTGGGTGAATTATTTTTCGGAGCCGAACAATCGACCAAAAGACACGAAAACATTCTAAGGATTGAAAGATTTGCTCAAGCCTGCACCAATTTAGTTTGCGACGCAAATACTTCCATGGCCTATGGAAAGCTTAAAAGCCAACTAAAAAGTAACGGAACTCCCTTACCAGAAAATGATGTTTGGAAAGCGGCCCTCGCTGAACAACATCAAATTAAATTGGTTACCAGGGATAGCCATTTCAAAAGCTTTAATTCTTTTCCGATTGAATATTGGTAGAGATTGTATTTCCAGAATCTATTAATTAGTTGTTTAAGTCCTCAAATATTTTCAACCACCTTTCCAATTCATCTTGAAAATTTTTATCCCAAGCATCCTTCTCTGTGTAAGATTAATCCTATCACCAGTCGCTGCACAAGAAAAACTCCACTACCAATCTGACTTTACACCAGAGGAGTTCACCGCACGCCGAACAAAAGTCCTCGATGCCATTGGTGCCAATGCGATGGCCATTGTACAAGGTGCACGCGGATTGGCGGGTTTCAGCGTCTTCCGGCAATCCAATGAATTCTACCACCTTACCGGAATTGAAGCCGCCCATGCCTACCTGATGCTCAATGGAAAGAACCGTAAATGCACCCTTTACTTGCCGCACCGCGATTCGAACCGTGAAGCGGGCGAAGGAAAAACCCTTTCCGCTGAAGACGCAGACCTTATTAAATCCCTTACCGGCATCGATTTTGTAAAAGGCCTCGAATCACTCTCAGCCGATCTCATCGGTGGTGACTTAATAAAACTTCCAGCGCTAACCCTATTTACTCCGCTTAGTCCTGCTGAAAATGGTAATGACAGCAGAGATGAATTGCTTGCCGGTCAAGCCCGGGCAGCTGCAGATCCATGGGATGGTCAACCTTCGCGCGAATCAGCCTTCGTAACATTGATTAAAAATCGATTTCCCCAATTTGAAATTAAAGACCTCTCTCCGACCCTCGATGCACTCCGCTTAATCAAGAGTAAAAATGAAATTCAAATAATCAAACAAGCTACCGTTTTGGCTGGACAAGGCATTATGGAGGCCATGCGCTCTACCGCCCCAGGTGTTTATGAGTATCAATTGGACGCTGCAGCAAAGTATATTTTTCACCTTAATGGTGCACGCGGCGATGGATATGCATCAATTGTCGCAGGTGGAACAAATGCTTTTATTGGCCATTACTTTCATAAATCCGACGTGCTCAAAGATGGAGACCTGGTCCTGATGGACTACGCACCGGATTACCATTACTATACGAGCGACGTTACCCGAATCTGGCCTGTAAATGGAAAATTTTCTGATGCACAGCGAAACCTGTACAACTATATTGTTGCCTACCGTGACGCACTGTTTAAATACATTAAGCCAGGCGTTACCTCCAACGAAGTCCTGGACAAGGCTGCAGCCGATATGAACCAATACCTAATTGGAAAAAAATTTGAAAATCCTGCACACCTGAAAGCTGTTCAGGAAGGAGTAAAGTTTAGAGGACATTTCCAGCATCCGGTTGGAATGGCCGTTCATGATGTTGGTCGGATTCATCATCTACCGCTGCAACCTGGCATGGTCTTCACCATTGACCCAATGATCTGGATACCAGAAGAACGGCTCTACATTCGAATTGAAGATGTAGCCGTTGTAACCGAAACCGGCGTTGAAAATCTGAGTGCCTTTGTACCCTCAAAAATTGAAGAATTGGAAAAACTAATCAATGAACCAGGAATCATTCAATTTCGTGCACCATTAAAACCAAAGGATTAGGGTTTCCGGGTTTATAACTTTTGAATTTTCTCCTCACCATTCTCTTTTCATTAACAAAAATCATAAGTCATTTGAGAAACTTTCAATCTTCGATCAGACTGCTCGTTTTCGTGGCTGCTTCGATTCATACCAGCATTGCATTGGCCGATACTTATCCAAAAAATACTTCAATTGACGCCATAAACTATGCTTTCAATATTACCCTTTCAGATGATACCGATCGGATTACTGTATCCATGGCCATGGACGTTCGGTTTATTGGACCTGGCGCATCTGAATTGATTCTTGATCTTATAAACGCTGACCCATCAACCCATGGTAAAGGAATGATGGTCCGTGAAGTGTTGTTCAATGGTAGATCCATTGAGTTCAGGCATCAACAGAACAAATTAATCATTGGACTATCCCCTACCCCAGCCCCAAATGAACAACGACGTTACGTGGTCAATTATTCAGGAATCCCGGCATCAGGCTTGAAGATTGCCAAGAATAAATATGGTGATCGAACCTTCTTCAGTGACAATTGGCCTGATTTGGCAAGAAACTGGCTGGCAGTTATTGACCACCCATCCGATAAAGCCACCAGTGAATTTTTAGTTACAGCACCAAGTCATTATCAAGTGGTTTCAAATGGTCTACTGGTAGAGCAATCGGATTTGGCCAATGGAATTCGGTTCACGCATTGGAAGCAAAGTGTTCCCATCGCACCTTGGCTTTATGTATTGGGTGTAGCAAGATTTGCTGTACAGTATGTAGATCGCTTCGAAGGTAAATCAATTGAAACCTGGGTCTATGCCCAGGATCGGGAAGCAGGCTTTTCCGATTTTGAAGAACCAACCAAGGAAGTACTCAAATTTTACAGCGACTATGTTGGACCATACGCTTATGAACGCCTCGCCAACATACAATCCAACAGTGTGAGTGGTGGAATGGAGGCGGCATCGGCCATCTTGTATAGTGAAACTTCAGTTAGTGGTAAAAAGGATCCTCGTTGGCGAAATGTAGTTATTCATGAAATTGCCCATCAATGGTTTGGTAATGCAGTGACTGAATCGGATTGGGATGACGTCTGGTTAAGCGAAGGTTTTGCCACCTACTTTACACTTTTGTTTATTGAACATCAGGAGGGCAGGGATGCTTTTATCCACGGCTTGAAAAAGTCACGTGATCAGATTGTAGGCTATCTCTCGAAAAATGAGGACGCTCCCATCGTACACGAGAATTTAAACGACATGTCGAAAGTAACCAGTGCACTCACCTACCAAAAAGGTGCATGGGTTCTTCATATGTTGCGCACTCGTATCGGTGATGCAGCATTCAAAAATGGGATCCAGAATTATTACAAACGATACTTCAATGGAAATGCCACTACGGATGACTTCAGGCTCGAAATGGAAAAGGCATCAAATGAACCCCTACAAGATTTTTTTAATCAATGGCTGAGGCAACCTGGCCTCCCGGAAATTAAATCAACTTGGAAGTATGACAGTCGTAAAAAAGAACTTCAGCTCACTTTAAAGCAACTTCAAAGCCAACCTTTTCATTTTACTATTGAATTTGGTGTTCAATCAGGTGAATCTCAACCAGAGGTGTTGAGTAGCCAAATTACGGAACGGGAAACAAAACTTGTTTTTCCATTAGCCAACAGGCCTACATCGATTACCATCGATCCAAAAACTAAATTGCTAGGAACTTTTAAAGTGAACCAGGAATAATTTTAGAAGGCAGGAATGCCGTCCAACTCCTCCTGAATGGTTGGTACATCAAACGGCTTTGGAAAAACTCGTTTAATTAGTTTATCTGCTATTGCCCGATCAATATCTGTATTAAAACTAAAGGCCGTAATAATATAATAGGCAATGTGGTCGAATTGCTTTTTGGCCCTTTTAACAAAAGAGATCCCGTCCATGCCTGGCATCTTCATATCTGAAAAAACTGCCGTGATTGAAGGGGTTGATTCGAGTTTTGCCAGCGCTTCATTGGGTGAACTTGCCGTAATGACTTCATAACGATCCTCAAACATTCGTCTAAATAGGAACAGGTTAACTGCTTCATCGTCAATGTACAGTATCGTTCTTTTTTGACTCAATGATTTATGGTTTAGTACGCGTACAATTAATTGGACCCACCGAATATAAGGTAAAATTTAGTCCCAACACCCACCTCCGATTCAACTTCAACAGTTCCTCCATGCTCTTGAATCACCTTATAGGAAATGGAAAGCCCGAAACCAGTCCCCTTTCCTGGTTCTTTGGTGGTAAAAAACAAGGAGCCGAGTTTGGCTAAATTTTCCTTAGAAATGCCATATCCGGTATCTGAAATTTCAATGGTCTTAACAGGACCTGATACCCTCGTTATGATGGAAATGGTACCATGACCTACGATCGCCTGTTCAGCATTGGAAAGAATGTTCAATAAGGCCTGATGCAATCTACCTTCATTTCCAATCAGCATAAATTCCTGTGACGAAAATTGCTTTTGAATCTCAATTCGGTATTTCAACGAATTGTTCAGAATGAGTAAACAGTTGTCAATAATCTTATGGATGTCACAGCGCTCGTCCATTTTATCTGACTGACGGCTATAATGACCAAGCCCTTTTAGAATGGTTGTAGCACGGTTCAAACCCTCCTTCATAATCTCAACAAAAGTGGCCAGATCGCCAGGATTTTTTTCAGGTTTACCGATCTGCTGCTCCAGCTGCTGCAGGCCACCATGGATGAAATTCAGTGGGTTATTCAATTCATGAGCAATTCCAGATGCCAGTACACCAACCGAAGCCATTTTTTCCGATTTCACCAACTGATCTTGTGCTCTGCTTAAATTGGACAGCGCCAACTCCAACTCTTTATTTTTCTGATTGATCTCTTCCGCTGTGTCTTTAAGAGAAACATTCAAATTGGCCATTCGCTTACCAAAACGATAATAGAAAAACCATAATCCAAAAGACAAAAGCAATCCAGCCAACAGTACATATACCAGTATGCGCTGGTTCCTGGCTTGTGCATCGAGTAACATTCTATCCTTATTCAAGATTTCAACCTGGCGTTTTTGTTCTTCCAGGTCGAACATGGTTTGGTAGGCTGCAAAACTCTGTACTGAATTACGTGCTGATATACTATCGCTGACGATGATGTATTTTTTTAGGCTTTCTAAACTCTCCTGCTTATTTCCTGTCTTCTCCTGGATCTCCGATAACAATAAATACGATTTCTGAAGTGACTCAAAGGATTTGTGATCGACTCCGGTTTCAATTGAAATCTTCAAATAGTACTTAGCTGAATCGAGTCTACCCTTTTTACGATTGGCATAGGCCAATTGAAATCCATACATGCTAACACCATAACCATCGGCCAATGCTTGATCCATCTTAAGACCCCTCCATAAGTATGAAAGTGCTCGGTCATAATCTCCCATTAAATTAAATAATTCGCCAAGGTGATAAACGCTTGCAGAAAGTAGTGGAGCGTCACCTAACGCGTCCCTGATCTTAAAACCTGCATTAAAATAGATCAAAGCCGAGTCATACTTTTTCATTTTAATCAAATTCATCCCACGTACATTGATACAGTTGGAATAATTCAATGAATCACCAGAATTGAGAAAGGATTTTTCAGAAATACTCAATCGTTCAAGCGATAATGCTGGATTGTTTAGCCAATAGGCCATCCATGAATCATTCAGGTCTACCAATGCAGAAAGGTTCTGATATCCGGATTTTTCGGTAAGGTCTTTACATTTATTCAGGTAGTTAACAGCAACAGCATAATAACCATTATCAATATAACCCTCAGCAGTTTTCAACAGGAGATTAGCCCGATCACAAAGATTTGGAAACTTATTTTGGTTTTGGATGATTTGTTGCAAATCACGTGTAGCAGACTCAAAAGCTCCTGTTCTTAAACCTAGCTCAGCCCTACTTTGCATGGCGTGCCAATACGTAACACTGCCACTGTCTGTATTTGCGAAAGCACGAGTCAGCATCTGGTTTGATTCAGAAAAATTCATTGCATGCCTGTGATACTCACCCAATAGCCAATATGCCTGGGCATTGAGTTCACGGTCATTGAATTTTTGACATAGGGTGAAAACATTCCGGATGTCAACCTGCGCCTTGTTCAAGTCAGCTCTTCGAAGGAACATTAGTGCCCGATCCGTTCTCAGTTTAATCCAAAAATAAGACGAGGTATACTTCCTGTACTGTTCAGCTGCCTTGGCGTAATTTGCTCTTGCGGAGTCAAATTTTCCCCGGTCACGGAAAACATTTGCAATCTGGTGGTAGCTAAAACCTAATGAAAGCCATTCTTTATTGTTCAAGGAAGAGGAAGCCGATTTTCTAAGTTGAACTTCTGCTGCGTCAAGATCTCCGTTCAAATAATAAGACATCCCCTGGTATGCCTCCTCCCATGAAATTCTCTGAAGTGGTGTGAGCTCACTCCAAAACATATCACCTTTCTTCAAATGACCGGAGGCATGTTCAGCCCCCAATTCAGTGAAATGGAAAAAGAGTCTGGTTCTGGCTTCTGCTTTCTGTTCCTGATTCCTGCCTTTGGCTATTTCATTTTTATAATCGTTTTCCGAAAGCTTTTTAAAGCCAGAGGATTGACCAAATAAACTTCCCAGAAATAAGAAATAGATTATCCCAACTAAGTGATTTGAAAGAATAAAATTCCTGAAGAGCATGAATTTTGATAAGTCCGAAAGTAGGGAAACTTTTCTGCAGACCCAACTTAAGCTGATTTAAATTGACTGCATAAAAAAAGCTGAAGCACCAGGCCTCAGCTTTTTAATAGGATATGCAATGTGGATTACTCCAAGAATCCGTTGATCTTCATCTTCTTTTCGATGGTAGCATATTTCACCTTGTCATCCAGTTGAGAAGGTGAGTAGATCAACTGCAAGTTTTCTAAAACTTCGCGTTCGTTTGGACTGATTTTCTCACATGATTCCCAAAGGACTGCTGCCTCACGGAGTCTTTCCAGGTATAATTTATCCAATGCGAGGAGTTTATCTTTATCCTTTTTAAAATCGAGTCCATCCATCTCACGTTTTACAGATTGAAACCCAATGTTTCCGTAGCGTGCCATGGACAGTGCTGCCTTGAGGAATTTAGGATCTATTTCGAGACACTTTTTGAAATACTTCTTGGCCTCATCAGAGTTTTTAAGCTCTTCGTAAAGTGCTCCAAGCAAATAATTAGATTCAACATCTTTTGGGTTCGCCTTCAGGCTGGCCAACAAGTTTTGAGTTGCCTCTTCGTAACGCTTCAGTTCGATCAGACAGTTAAGCTCAATCTGACGAAGGTTGTTTTCGTTTGGAACAATCTTGAGGCCTTCACGTGCCGCTTTTAACGCCAACTCGAAATCCTTTTTGTACTCATAGATAGAACCAACGCGCAAGAAAATGGCCTGTGCGTTGTTTCCACCATTTTCAACATACTGACCGATAAAGACGATAGCCTTATCAACATCACCAGCATTGTGGGCTGCATAACCGGCATAACGATAAATTGCGGTATCAGGCTTGAGGGTTAATCCCTTTTCAAACTGCACTACTGCATCTGCAAATTTTTCCTGACCGAAGAGTTTATCGCCTTTAATCAGAAAAGCATAATTGAAACGAGCAATCAGGTCCTCCAATGGCACGCTCATCTGAGAAGCCTCGTCCATAACTGCGAGTTTTTTACCACTTTTTTGAGCAATTTCTGTTGCCTTGGTTAACGCCTCAGCACCAACTTTAACGTTATCAGCTCCTCCCTTATAGGTTGAGCTGGTGTCCATTGCGATATAAACAAGTCCACGGTAAAACCAGGCCTTTTCATCATCCTGTGTTTTAGAATGGGTTGGAACGGCATCAACAATGGCCTTAGCCTCATCAAATTTTCCCTGCTTTGCGAGGGTTAATGCCTTATTCACATTAGGCTTGGGTGCTTCTTTTTGAGCATAAGCAAAAGCGGTTACCAAAAGAACAAGTGAAACCGCTGCGATCAATCGTTTCATAGGTAGGTTGGATTTAAACTTTTTGTCTGTATTTATTCCTGGTTAGGTTCTTCCATAACCTCAATTTTTTCAACTGAGGTAATTGCATCATCTTCATTCAGTTTGATGACCCTTACGCCTTGCGTTGCTCTGCCCATAACGCGGAGCTCTTCAACACGGATACGGATGCTTATGCCTGATTTATTGATGATCATGAGTTCATCTTGGTCACTGACCTGCTTTATTGCAACAAGCTTGCCAGTTTTTTCGGTCACTAGAATGGTTTTTACGCCTTTTCCACCTCTTTTGGTGATTCGGTAGTCGTCGAGCGATGACCGCTTCCCATATCCTTTTTCAGAAACAACCAATAGGTTGGCGGATTGATTGTTGATACAAACCATGCCAACGACCCTATCGTCCTCCCCTTCCAACGTAACACCACGCACCCCAGCCGCAGTTCTTCCCATTGGCCGAACGTCCGATTCATTGAAGCGTACAGCCTTACCTGATCGCTTAGCAATCACGATTTCATTTTTTCCGTTGGTCAAAGCGGCATTCAACAATCGGTCACCATCGTGAACGGTGATGGCGGTAATTCCATTTGTTCTTGGCCTCGAATAGGCCTCCAAAGCTGTCTTCTTTATGACGCCCTTTTCAGTACATAGAATAACGAAGTTGTTGCTTAGGTATTCCTGATCCTCTAGATCTCTGACGTTCATTACCGTTCTAACCTTATCGCCAGGTTTAATGTTGATCAGGTTTTGAATGGCACGGCCTTTACTTGTTTTGCCACCTTCAGGAATCTCGTAAGCTTTTTTCCAAAAGACATCACCAGCTTCAGTGAAAATTAAAAGGTAATTGTGCGCCTGAGCGATGAAAAGCTGTTCAGCAAAATCATCTTCTTTGGTACCCGTTCCTTTGGATCCTACCCCTCCTCTACCCTGAGTACGGTACTCAGACAGTAGCGTGCGCTTGATGTATCCCTGATTGGAAATGGTAATAACCATCTCCTCATTGGGAATCATGTCTTCCAAGGTGATATCATCGTCGTGGGGTACGATTTGGGTACGACGTTCATCACCATATTTCTCCTTTATCTCAAGTAGTTCAGCTTTGATGATGGCCATCCGCTTGGATTCATTGGCGAGGAGCTCTTTCAGGTAAGCAATTTGCTCCTGAACTTCTTTATACTCTTGTTGAATCTTTTCACGCTCCAGGCCGGTTAGGCGCTGCAACCTCATTTCCAAAATGGCCTTGGACTGAATTTCGGACAAACCGAATCTTTCCATGAGGCCAGTTTTGGCAACCTCCGGATCTCTTGAATTCCGAATCAAGGCAATGACCTCGTCTAGATTGTCTAAGGCGATGAGATAACCTTCAAGGATGTGTGCTCTCTTCTCTGCTTCAGCCAAATCAAATTGCGCACGACGAATAACCACCTCATGTCGATGGTCTACATAATGTACAATAAGGTCTCTAAGATTAAGCGTCTGTGGCCTCCCTTTTACAAGGGCAACATTGTTAATACCAAAGGAGGATTGAAGCTGCGTGTACTTGTAAAGATTGTTTAGAACGATATTCGGTATGGCGTCTTTACGCAAGTCGTATACCACTCGATAACCTTCCCGGTCCGATTCGTCCCGGATGTCGCTGATGCCTTCAATTTTTTTCTCACTGATCAGCATCGCAGTTTTTTCAATCATCTGTGCCTTGTTGACCATGTAAGGCACCTCTGTAACGATAATCTGATCCTTACCACCAGGCGTGGTAACAATTTCGGCTTTGGCACGAACGGTGACTTTTCCTTTGCCGGTCAGAAATGCTTCCTGAACTCCTGAAACACCGTAGATGATACCACCGGTTGGGAAATCCGGAGCTACAATGAACTTCATAAGCTCCTGGATGGTGATTTCGCGGTTGTCGATGTAGGCGATGATACCATCAATAACCTCCGAAAGGTTATGAGGTGCCATATTGGTGGCCATACCTACTGCAATCCCTGAAGCCCCATTCACCAAAAGGTTTGGAATGCCAGAGGGAAGAACAGTGGGTTCCTGAAGTGAATCGTCGAAGTTGGGTTGAAAATCAACAGTCTCTTTGTTGATGTCCGCCAGCATCTCCTCTGCAATTCGTCTGAGGCGTGCCTCGGTATAACGCATTGCCGCAGGAGGATCACCATCGATTGAACCAAAATTACCCTGTCCATCTACGAGTGTGTAACGCAGTGACCAATCCTGGGCCATGCGGACCATGGTATCATAAACAGAACCATCTCCGTGTGGGTGGTACTTACCCAAAACCTCCCCTACGATACGGGCCGATTTCTTGTAGGACTTATTGTAATTAACACCCAATTCCTGCATCCCGAAAAGCACTCTTCGGTGAACAGGCTTAAGACCATCCCGCACATCCGGCAGAGCCCGGGAAACAATCACCGACATAGAATAGTCGATGTAAGCGCCCCTCATTTCATCCTCTATATTGATCTGGATGACGTTGGATGGCAACGGTATTCCCTGGTCTTCAGCCACTGTTTGGGTAGGTTAAAATTTAAGGGTATAAAGGTACTAAATGAATGGGTATTCTACCCTAAAAAAAGAGGTCAAAAATGGCCTAAAAAGCTATTTTTTTAAAGATTATTTGGATTTGTAGCGAACCCCAAAAACCTGCAGTGTTTACCCTCTAAAATTCGCTTAGGGAAGGGTGTATCGTACCCCTGCCGACAAATAGAAAGTAAATGCCTGATGTCGGATGTCGAGATCAAGTTCTTCAAAAGGAATTACCCAACCCTTGAGTTCAGCGGATGGCCGAATGTAAGCCTGCAGACCAGGAATAATTTTCCGCTGAGCCATGAAACCTACGTTGGTATACCATGAAGTTCGTTGTTCAGGTGCATTGTAATTTTTTGTAAAATGAAATTGCCCAAGTCTCATATCGGCTGTCACAGTGTAGTCTTTGTTTTCAAACAAATCCAAACCTACGTAAGTGAAATACTTTAAAATGGACACTGGTCCGGATCCCAACGCAATGGGTCTGAATTTTCCAGAATCTTGTTTGATGGTGTATTGACCATTGCTAATGACCTCTGACTCCAGACCGGCGCCAATGTTTGCCTTTCCCGCCCGATAGGCAATGGTCAGGTTAACTGGAAATGTGAATGTTTTCGAGGTGAGTTTAAATTTGTTTGGATAAGCTATTGCAACCAGGTCGCCCGGATTTATTGTAAAAGAGGTCGATTGTTTTCCAGTTATCCATTGACTGAACCCTGCGTATTGATTTTGGGTGGAGGGCAGAAAAAGGTACGGACCCGTAACCGCTGCGGTTCCAGTCGAAGAGGCGGACTGATAAAGTCCAAGGCCTGAAATTGAATGTGAAAGGTTTGCGCTGCCAAATCCTAGGCTGGCCATGATTGAAAATCTACCCTTGAAATCCGTTTCGATTTCCAGGCCGGAAATTTTAACCCTAGCGGGGTAGTTTTCTCCATAGCCAGGATTTTGTTTTCTGGTGAGTGGATGGGCGTTACTACGGTACTGTTTATTTCCATGGGCATGGTTAATCTGAATTTGACAGGATTCGAGGTAACATCTTGGTAATTCAGGTAATCGATAATTAAGTCCAACGGAAATCCCCACCGACCGAGAGGAATACGGAATGGAGGTATTCAAAGCAGAAATTTCCTGAGTCCAGGATTTGCTTTCATACGAAGGCCTTGCAACCACACTTAGATATTCCGACAAGGCATACTCTGCGAACGCACCAGTGTTTATATAGTTGTCGGCAACGTAAGCTGAGTTGTTGTAATTCTTCTTAAATCCATATTGACCTACCTGTACATCCAGTCCAAATGTGAATTTGGAAACACGGTAAACAGGGGCGCCGAGATAGACGTAATATTTGCGAAGTGAAACTGGGCCACTGCCGAATCGAATTGGCCTTAGCTGACCGTCAAAAGCTTTGGTTGAAAAAGCAGCGTTGGCAATAAGTTCGGATCCTATCCCAACCCCTGCCCTGAAATATTTTGATTGATAGGCTAACTGGACATTCGCCAGCCCAGCTGCTGCCTTCGCAGCATATTTCACAGCTATGGTGTCGGCACCAAATAGTTGATCATTGCCTGTGTAACGAAAATCTACTGGACGGGCATTGGTGACCCAGGTTTTAATCCCAGTAACGCCATTGACAGGGCTTTCGGTTAATGAATTCAAGTCAAAAAGATATGGGCCTTCAAACCTGGATTGAAAATAACCGAGGCCATCCAATTGATGATTAATAAAGTATTGCCCTCCACCTGTTGTAAAAGTAAAAGCAAAACGACTCAGCCATTTCCTGATGTTTCGCTTTTGAAGTTCAGCGTAAATGGTCTCCAGGGGAAAGGTGAGTTCCTTGAACTTATTTTTTCGGTCCGGACCCACATGGTGTTCAGCGATAACGTATCCGATGTTGGCGGTTACTCCAATTTTGGAAGAATATCCCAGGTCGATGTTAAACCTGCTCTTCATATTGTTATAAGAAAGTCCTATTTCTTTTCGAGCAGGGGTAACGGAAGGTGCACTTGATAAAATACCTTTCGAGAAGACACCCATTCCCCCATACAGATAAAAGGAGTTTGTCAGTCGAAGGTTAAGCCCAATAATATCACGGAAATACAAACCACCTGCGGCCTCTCCTGGCACATTGTTTTTATACTCAAGGGTCAGGTAGTATCCCAAACGGTTGGCCGCGGCATTGTGCAGACCAATATTGAGTCTTGGTGCAGCCCAACCTTGTGGTGTGTTTATGATGTAACCTAGTCCAGGATCGATGAATACCTGCGAAAAGGAGCAGATGCTTGAGAGCAGAAGAATGGTAACGATATGTCCGGTAGCCCTAAACAAAATTTTTAGCCTTAGCCGGAATAATTTATTGCAGTATTAATTTAATTAAAATAATATAACTATATGATAAACAAATAGTTATAATTAAATACCTAGTACTGGATTGATTTCAATTCCTCGATGGCCTTAATTGGTTGAGGAGAAGAGAAAACTGAGTTACCCGCAACAAGGACGTCAGCACCGTAGCCCAGGAGCTTAGCAGCATTGGTCATCGAAACGCCTCCATCGATCTCAATCTTGGCCTTAGAGCCCATAGAAACAATCATTCCCTTCAACGCCTTAATCTTCTCGTAAGTATTTTCAATAAATTTTTGTCCTCCGAAGCCAGGATTAACTGACATCAAACAGACCAAATCAATATCCATGAGCACATTTTCAAGGACGGAAACCGGGGTATGCGGATTAATGGCAACACCCGCCTGAATTCCCAGGGATTTGATTTGTTGGATGTTCCTATGAAGATGGTTACAAGCTTCCTCATGGACACTAATTACCCTGGCACCAGCCTTGGCAAATGCCTCCACAAACTTTTCAGGCTCAACGATCATGAGGTGTACATCCAGGGGCTTTCTGGCAATTCTATTTACAGCTTCAACAACAGGTATTCCCATTGATATGTTTGGGACAAAACGCCCATCCATCACGTCGATATGGATCCAGTCGGCATTGCTGGAATTGATCATTTCAATATCACGCTGAAGATTTGCAAAGTCAGCAGACAAAATGGATGGTGCTATAAGTGCAGACATGTTGTGATTTAAGTTCAAAAATAGCCTTTTTACTTCGAAAGGAATTCAATACCTAAATTGGTCCATGAGAAATCTGGTTTACCTCCTCCTTATTGTCCTGATGGCAGCCTGCTATTCAGGTCCCACCCCCGCACTCATTGTATTTAATGGTAAAATTTGGCCTGGAAAGGATACCCTGAATTCAGCACCCGTATTTTATGAGGCCATGGCTATTGCTGGGGATTCTATTTTGGCTTTAGGTTCTAATCAGGAAATAAAATCTATTGCCGGTTCAGGTACCGAAATGTTGGATGCAGGTGGCCGTTTGGTCCTGCCAGGATTCAATGATGCTCATATTCACTTTTTGGGTGGCTCAATGGGCCTTACCCAAGTGGAATTAAGCGCTACCCGCAGTGCCGCGGAGGTTATTGAAAACACCAACCAGTTCATAAGGGAAAATCCTGAAGCCCCATGGATTACCGGTCGCGGATGGCAATACACATTTTATGAGGGAGGACTCCCCGACCACCGGGCGATGAAAGAGATTCAAACTGATAAACCCCTTTTTATTCGTGCTTATGATGGCCACAGCGCGTATGCCAATCGACCAGCACTAAAGTTGGCAGGGATTAATCCATCGACACGTTTCAAAGGGTTTGGTGAAATAGTTTTCGGTCCCGACGGGGAGCCAACCGGTTTGTTAAAAGAATCGGCCATGCAACTTGTTTCGATGCTGATTCCACCCCCCACCCGTGAACAAAAGCTTTTTGCATTGAAAAAAGGTTTACAATATGCCGCTTCACTTGGCATCACCTCTGTGCAAAATGCAAGTGGATCGGCTGAAGATGTCTCCTTATTCAAAGAACTGCTTGAGAGCAATCAACTTACTCTACGATATGCAGCGGCATTTTCGGCAGATGCCTCTACCTCGCCCGACGATATTTTAATTTTCAATCACCTTAAGGACAGTATTGGACGTGACAATAAATGGATCAGAGCAGATGCCATAAAATTTCTTATCGACGGGGTTATTGAAGGACATACAGCCTCTATGATTGGTAAGTATGATGACCTGAGTGAGCGGGATCCGCTCGCCACTGGACAAATGTCCATGGAAACCGAGCGTTATAAGTCACTCGTGTCTGAATTCGATAAGCTTGGATTCAGAATTTATACACACGCGATTGGTGACCGGGGTGTAAGAACATCGCTGGATGCTTATGACAATGCTGCAGAGATAAATGGTGAGCGTGACTCCCGACACAGGGTTGAACACATTGAAACCATTTCGCCAAATGATATACCGCGTTTCCGTACGCTTGGTGTCATGGCATCCATGGAGCCGATTCATGCCGATCCACAGACCATTGAAGTTTGGCAAAAGGCGATTGGGCAGTCTAGGCTACCATACTCTTTTGCATGGAACAGCATGTTGAAAGCAAAGGTAAATCTCGTTTACAGCAGCGACTGGCCCGCAGCCATCAGTCTAAATCCAATTCGAGGAATTCACGTTGCCGTGAACCGAAGAACTCCAGAGGGTTTCCCAGAAAAGGGTTGGGTTTCAGAACAAAAAATTTCAATTGAAGAGGCATTGCATGCCTATACCTACATGGGCGCGTATTCCTCTTTCGAAGAAAATCGAAAGGGAACACTTCAAAAAGGTAAACTGGCAGACTTTATCATGGTTTCTGAAAATCTTTTCACCATAGATCCTATGAGGATTTACGAAACGAAAGTCCTTTGGACTGTGGTGGGTGGAAAGACTGTCTTTAAAAATTTCTAATCGGCGTCAAGGTATTCCAGTAATTCCCGGTAGTCGTAATCGGCGATTCCCGGCTTAACCTCCTGGCTACCGCTAACATAAAATCCAATGGATGGAAATCGATCCAACAACTGCTGAGCATTGGCTATAGATTTAGCACGGACAAAAATCGGCGTGGCTTGTAAACATGATTCGATTAAATCATAAAAGATTTCCACAGGTTCTGTAGTTCCCGGATCGATGATAATAAAAGCAGATGATTGGACCGAGGGGCTCGTCATAGGGCTGTCCAAATAATAACCGCAAGGTCCGGCGTATGCGGCCTGAGGAAGCAACCTAAGCAAATCAATTCCATAATCCCCGGCTAATTGAGTCAAATCATTGGTTGAAATATTTGGTTGCGGTTCGAGAACAAGGGCTGGACCAGTAACCCAGCCAACTATTTCACGAAACTTTTGAGGATTCAAATAAGAAGTCTGATTTGGGTCAATCTGAAAACCCAGCCATTGAACCCCCATGCCAGCAAAATAGCGGGCATCGCTGAGATTGGTAATATTTCCGGCATAGACCGGTGCTCGAAGTGCCATGCCCAAAATTGAAAAGAAAAATTTAGTTTAACGATATTGCAAGGTTGCTGTGAACCTGCGAATGACGAGTATATTCAAAATTATTGGCCTGATTTTACTAACCATCAATCTTTCATTCGCACAGAAGGATCGATATGTATTTTACTTTAAAGACAAATCCGGCACTACGTTCAACCTTAATGAACCCTTAAAATTTCTTTCTAATGCAGCCCTTGAACGCAGGGTACGAAACAGTATACCACTGGATCAGAGTGACCTGCCGGTTTCATCCAACTATATACAACAAATCCGTAGCGCTGGCGGAAAAGTTTTGTTTACTACCAAATGGATGAATGCAGCCCTTACAGAGGTGGATACTGCTACCCTGAAAACAATAAGTAAACTTTCATTTGTCACCAGATACGAAAAAGTGGCGCCAGGTCAGCTTCCGGTTGGACAAAGTGAAGGAATTAAGTCGAATGAAAATCAGCGTAAAACACAGGAGACCCTGGTACAGTTGTCCATGTTGGGAATTGATGTGATGCATAGTGACCAACTTCGTGGAGAAGGAGTTACCATCGCCATCATGGATAGTGGGTTTCCGGCAGTCAACAGTGCAGCCGGCTTCAATCACCTTGTTTCAAACAACAGATTAAAGGATAGCTACAATTTTGTCTTCAATAGAAAAGATGTTTATGGTTACGATTCGCATGGAGCTGATGTACTTTCGATTCTAGCTGCTAAATCTGGTGAATCCTTTACCGGTGCAGCGCCGGAGGCAAATTACCTGTTGTATGTGACGGAACATGTGCCTACTGAATTCAGGGTTGAAGAGTACAATTGGCTTTTTGCGGCCGAACGTGCGGACAGTGCAGGTGCAGACATCATCAACACCTCATTGGGTTACAGCAGGTTTGATGATCCTTCGATGAATTATACCTACCAGCAAATGGATGGAAAGACCGCCGTGATTTCACGTGCTGCGACGCTGGCAGCCTCCAAAGGAATTTTAGTGGTGGTTAGTGCGGGCAATGAAGGAGGTTCATCTTGGAAATATATTACTGCACCTGCCGACAGCCCAGAGGTTATTGCAGCCGGTTCTGTGGATTTCAAAAAGAGTATTTCCTCTTTTAGTTCAACCGGACCAACAGTTGATGGACGAATCAAACCAGATTTGATGGCTATGGGTAGCAGTACCGCTCTCCTTTTCCAAGGAACCACTGTCGCGAGTGGAAGTGGTACTTCTTTTTCAGCGCCATTGGTGGCAGGGTTAGCCGCAGGGGTTTTGCAATCAAGAGCCGATAAATCTTTGGCTGGCTTAAAGGGTGTGTTGATTAAATCAGGGGATCGGTATGGTAATCCGGACAATCAATATGGTTACGGAATTCCAGATTATCTTAAAATGAGAACCATAACGTCCATTAAAAAGGAAATTGGTTCGGCGCTTTATCCAAATCCGGCAAGGTCAGCCAGTCAGGTCGTTTGGAGAACCGGACAGCACATGGCTGAAAGTCTTCAACTGGTTACATCTACCGGAAGTCTGATGAAGATTAATGGACAATGGTCACAGGAAAAAAAGGAATGGCTGATGGATGTCAGACTGCTCAGTCCAGGATTATACCTTCTTTTGTCGAGGCAGGGTAATTCGATGGTCAGGGCCAAATTGTTGATTCAACAGGATCATTAACGACAGCTTTTGAAAAAAATAGGACTTTGGAGAGCCAGTGCGTTAACGGCCGGAAACATGATGGCTTCCGGAATTTTTATGTTGCCTGTTTCCCTGGCGGCATTTGGGAGCATTAGTTTATTGGGATGGTTGATTTCGACTTCTGGTGCCATACTGCTTGCGGTCGTTTTTTCCAATCTGAGTCGATGGATCCCTGGCGCTGATGGAGGACCGTATGCGTTTACCAGAGAAGGGCTAGGGCCGTTTGCAGGATTTTTGGTGGCTTGGAGTTATTGGCTTTCAATTTGGTCAACCAATGCAGCGATTTCCGTGGCATTTGTGAGTTACCTTGGTGTACTGGTGCCTTCCATTAATGGTAATGTACCGGTATCACTTGCGATTGCTGTTTCGGCGGTTTGGTTTTTGACATGGGTCAATGCGCGAGGCATACCCGTAGCCGGCACGGTGCAATTGCTGACAACCATTTTAAAGATTGTTCCATTATTGCTCATAGGCGTTATGGGAATCTGGCTGGTAGATATTTCCAATTTCAAGGAATTTAATGTGAGCGGCATGGGTGATTTTGGTGCGATAACAGCCACCGCTACGTTAACCCTATTTGCTTTCCTTGGAATTGAAGCTGCGACTATTCCTGCGGGAAGTATTGATCGTCCAGAGGTTAATGTACCCAAAGCAACGCTTTTAGGCACCATGTTGGTAGCCGCGGTATATATTTTGAGTTCAGTTGCGATCATGGGGCTCATACCTCAGGAAGAATTGATGCGTTCGGATGCACCATTTTCAGATGCAGCGGGCAGATTGTTTGGTGAGTATGGGCGGTACATTGTTGCTGCTGGTGCGGCGATTTCTACTTTTGGTGCTTTGAATGGATGGATTTTGGTCCAGGGACAAATGCCTGCTGCGGCTGCAGCCGACGGCGTATTGCCGGCGTGGTTTGGCAAAAAGAATTACAAAGGAGTGCCTGCGGGAAGCTTGGTCTCTTCGAGTGTGCTAATTACCGGACTGCTGGTTCTAAATTTTTCCGGGAGATTATCTGATGTTTTTGAATCGATTATTTTATTGTCCACCACCACGGTACTGATAGGGTATTTACTGTCTACGACCTCTTGTATCATCTTATCCTATAGATTTTCGCCCAAAGGATTAAGCAGAGGCATACTGATTGCAGTCTCGATTGGTGCTTTTTTATTTTCATTGTGGGCGATGGCGGGCGCAGGTACTGAAGCATTCTTCTGGGGCATGTTAAGTGTTCTGGCAGGCATACCACTTTATACCTTAAGGAGCCGGCGGTATAGTTGATCATTTTTTTTAAACAACCAGGGTTTAATCATCCTGAAAATTTAATTTCCTAATCAAATTGATTCATTCATCCTAATAAACATTTTTGTTTACATAAAACTGTTTATATTTTTAAAGCTTAAATCATATTCAATTGAAACTGGAATTAAAACGTTTTAAGGGACTGCATCCTGGCATTGTTCTTGACCGAAAGCTTGCAGAGAGAAAATTATCCAAGGGCAAATTCGCCATATCCATCCAGGAGTATCCACAGACCATTGGGGCCATTACCAAAGGGAAAAGGGCTATGAATACAAAACTTGCGCTAAAAATTGAGGATAAATTGGGTTTGGAGGAAGGGTTTTTCATGTTCCTCCAGATTTACTTTGAGATCAATGAATTAAAAAAGGTAACTAAGCAAAATAATGTGCCTGATCTTAAAGGGGTAAGACCTGCTTTATTCTGGGATACTGATGTAAATAAAATTGATTGGCACAAACAAAAAAGAGCAGTTATTTCACGGGTCCTTGAACGTGGAAATTCCTTCGAAAATAGGGTGTTTAGATCCTTTTACGGAAGGCAAGTATTCGATGAAATTGCCTCGCAAAATAAGCGTAGGCATGACGGACAACTTATACTGGAACACGACAAGTGAATTATTAAGATCGATTCTGTTAAAGCTTTCTGATCAAGAAATATTTAACGGTTTCCGGTTGGTGGGCGGAACGGCCTTAAGCCTGCAAATTGGTCATCGTAAATCAGATGATATAGATTTATTTACAGATCAGTATTATGGCTCTGTTGACTTTTATATTATCGACAGTTTTCTGCGGAGGACGTTTAAATACGTTTCTTCACCAAGCCAACCTCTGAGCAACATTGGTCGAAGTTACTTTATAGGTGACTCCAGATTCAATGCAGTAAAATTGGACCTCTACCATACTGACACATTTATTTGGCCCACCCTACAAGTAAACAAATGTAAGCTTGCTAGCCTTGAAGAGATCATCGCTATGAAATTGGAAATATTCCAAGATCGAGGAAGAAAAAAAGACTTCTGGGACATTCACGCGTTAAGCAACAAATTTACATTCAATCAGATGTTAAATTTTCATCAGCAGCGCTATCCATATTCGCATAATGTAGAGCTTATTCGTAAAAATATTCTAGACTTTGAAAAAGCAGACGATGACTTATCACCAAAATGTATCCGAGGATTGAACTGGGAGCTTATTAAAATCGATCTAATTATTTTTGTAAAAATAGAACAGCCTAGTTCTTCATAAAAACTTAAACCTTAGATATTTGATCTTTTCACCTTTGGCTGAAAACATCTCTTCATACCTTGTTTTAATATCAAAACATTCGGGACGAAGTTCACTAACATACAAATCGTGTGTGAATTCTAAATCAGTTATGTCCTTTCGCTCGGATAATACTTCCAAGGTATAATCAAAAAGCTGGGTGTTGTCAGTTTTAAAGCGAAGCAGTCCATCCTTCTTTAAAATCTTTTTATAAATCTCCAGAAACCTCGGACTGGTAAGCCGTCGCTTAATGTCTCGCTTTCGGGGACGGGGATCAGGAAATGTAATCCAAAGTTCGTCTATCTCTCCTTCCGTGAAGAATTGCTCTAAGCCCAAGGCGTCTGCGCGTAGAAATCCTACATTTTTCAGGTTGCGTTCGACAGCCCAAGTACTCCCCTTCCAGATTCGGTCTCCCTTAACATCGATGCCAATATGATTTCGATTGGGATAAAATTCGGCCAAGCTCACCGTATACTCCCCACGACCACAAGCCAATTCAACTGTAATTGGATTGGCATTATTGAAATATAACTCGTTCCATTGACCCTTAATTTTAAAGTAAAGGTCTTTGCCCTGCTCGAGAACATTTTCGCGCTGTGCAATAATTCTAAAACGTTCAAGTTTACTTTTCAACTGGAAATTCAGATTTCGTTCAATTCAGCCACAACATAAGTACTACCGCCAATTAAAATCAAATCATCTTCTTTAGCCTGGGCTCTGGCCGCTACCAATGCTTCATTAACATCTGGGACAACCAATCCTTTCAAACCAAAAAATGATGCCGCCCGCATCAGTTCTTCAGCAGGAAGTGCACGCTGGATTTTTGCCTGACAAAAATAATAATGCGCGTATGAAGGCAAGAGCTCTAAAACAGCCTTAGGATCTTTATCTGAAACCATTCCAAGAATCCAAAATAGATTTTTGAACTTTTTATGACTGAGTTGATTGACGACCTCAATAATTCCTTCCGGATTATGAGCCGTATCACAAATAACCTCAGGGCTTGTACCAATTTGTTGCCAACGTCCTTTTAATCCTGAAAGCTTTACGACCTGTTCAAGTCCATTTTTAATATCGCTGTGGGATATTTTCCATCCCCGCTGAATCAAAACATCTACTACCGCTAAAACACCTCTGATATTTTTTAATTGATAAAGACCTTTCAAATCAGGGTAAATCCGGACCGCCTCTTTTTGAAATTCAAATTCAACAGCCCCTTCATTCTGATTAACTTTCGAAAGCTCATCAGCAAAAATCAAAGGTGCATGAAGTTCCTTGGCCACCCGATTAAATATGGTACTTGAGAAACTTTGTCGCTCACTAATTACCACCGGAGTATTCGTTTTAATTATACCAGCCTTTTCCTTAGCAACGTTTTCCAATCCTGGCCCTAGCAGATCAAGATGGTCATGACCAATATTGGTGATCAATGAAACCAGTGGTGCTATAACATTGGTGGAGTCAAGCCGTCCACCCAAACCAACTTCAATTACATTGATATCGGTCTCGGCCTGCTTAAAATAGTCAAAGGCCATGGCCGTGGTTACTTCAAAGAAGGATGGTTCAATTTTTTCAATGAGTGATTTAGTTTTTTCGACGAAATCAACTACGGCCTTTTCTGGAATGGGAATTCCATTGACCCTTATTCGTTCGGTAAAGCTTTTGAGATGCGGTGAAGTGTAGAGACCGGTTTTATATCCTGCTGCGGTTAGTATGGATGCCAGCATGGAAGAAGAGCTTCCCTTGCCATTGGTTCCGCCAACATGAATACATTTTAGGGCATGGTGTGGATTGCCTATTCCTTCCAGCAAGGCGATTATATTTCCGAGATCAGGTTTGTATGCCCTTACGCCAATTTGTTGAAATGATGGAACCCGTTGATAGAGGTAATGTATTGTTTCCTTAAAGGTAGGTTTCATAGAAAACAAGAAAGCCATCCGTTGATTAGGATGGCCTTTCTTTGAAATTTATTTTCAAATCAATTGCCCAGCTTAAAGAGTTTGTATCCAAGTGAAACCTGTACAACCTGATTTTTGGTCGCATCCAGATTAGGGTTATCCTGAATTTTGGATAAGCCAAGATTGTAACGACCCTCTACCACCAATCCGAAGGGAAGATCCCATCCTGCACCGATGGCAAAACTTAGGTCTGACTTTTTGAAGGTATCCTTTGATACTTCCAAGGGATCACCTGTAGTGGTAATGGCAGTTCCTGCGGCATCTCGTAATAACCCAAACTGGGGGCCCATCTGAAGGTTAAGTCCAGCAGCCAGATAGAGCTTCAACATTACCGGGATGTTGATGTAGTCGTAGGTCAAATCATAACTCTTTGTGTTGATGTTCAGCTTAGAACCCTGTCTTGAAAACAGAACTTCGGGCTGAATACCAATTTTGGTGAGTTTAACCAACAGAAAACCACCGCCATGAAATCCAGTACGGTTTTCATAATTATTGACGGCATCTGCGCTTACATCCACCTTAGCCAGGTTTACGCCCCCTTTCAATCCAAAAGCAGCCTGGACCTGTGCCTGGACGCCTGACGCGACCAGAGCCACTAACATTGCTATAATTAAAGTCTTTTTCATTGGATAAAATTAGTACTTAAAATTAATCAAACTCTTATAACCCGAAAGCAGGATTTTTTCCACGAATGGTTCTATAGAAGGACACCAACTTTTCCAGATCCTCTTCCATATTCAAACCAGGGAATAACAATGGACCGATGACGAGGGTTTTAGATGCAAAATCAAGTCCGGTGGGTAAAATAGGAACCCCTGCTCCTTTCGCCATGTGGTAAAACCCTGTTTTCAACTTCTCTACTTTTTTACGCGTACCCTCAGGCGCAATGGCAAGAATAAAATCCTTGTGTTTGTTGAATTGTTCAATCACTTGAGAGACCATATCCTTTCTGGAATTTCGGTCAACAGGTGTGCCACCCAATCCTCTGAACAACCATCCAAACGGCCCGTCAAACAATTCCTTCTTTCCGAGGAACCTTGCTCTGGTTAATCTCAATTGACTTCTTGCCATAACCCCAATGACGAAGTCCCAGTTGCTGGTATGGGGCGCTACGGCCACGATATATTTATTCAGATCAGGTAGTGTACCTGAAATTTTCCAACCGGAGAGTTTAAACAATAACCTGAATAACCAATTCATACTTAGTTTCTGAACAACCCTTCAATACTTTTTCGATCCGGCTCTGAATTTCTTGTGAGCTGCAATTTACCTTCTTTCATCATGCGATCGGTTGTGAATAAGGCTGGTTTGTTGCCAGCCCAGGCCCGTCTTGCTAAGCCATTCTGTACATCAAACGACAACATTCGCTCTGCGCGATCAGATGCATCTTTGGTACCATCGAGAAATAATCCAAAGCCTCCGTTTATTACTTCTCCCCAACCAACTCCGCCTCCATTGTGCAAGGAGATCCAGGTAGCACCACGGAAGGAATCACCAACAAAATTATGGACAGCCATATCGGCGGTGAATTTCGAGCCGTCATAAATATTTGAAGTTTCACGATATGGGCTATCGGTGCCGGAAACATCGTGATGGTCTCTCCCTAAAATAACAGGTCCGATTTGTCCCTGAGCGATGGCCTGGTTAAATGCCTTTGCAATTTCAATGCGACCTTCGGTGTCGGCATACAGGATTCTGGCCTTTGATCCAACGACTAGTTTATTGGTTTTGGCCTGATTGATCCACAATAAATTGTCCTTAAGCTGGCTTGAAGTTTCAGGTGTCGCAGAATTTAAAAGTCTTTGTAAAACTGCGGAGGCAATGGCATCAGTATTATCCAGATCTTCCTGGGTACCTGAGGCGCAGACCCATCGAAAAGGACCAAAGCCATAATCAAAACACATCGGGCCCATAATGTCCTGAACGTAGGAAGGATATCT
Organism: Bacteroidota bacterium; assembly: GCA_016866235.1. Lineage (GTDB taxonomy): Bacteria > Bacteroidota > Bacteroidia > Cytophagales > Cyclobacteriaceae > ELB16-189. The sequence continues at coordinate 56,283 of VGMW01000003.1, read as the reverse complement.
GAAGGTTTTTTGATCAGGCAGCATGACTTCGGCCCCAGACCTGTAGGCTTCGAGCAAAAAAGCGTTTCCGTAATCAAAAAAGTAGGTGCCCTTGGCAGTATGCCTATTAATGGCGGCCGCTTGTCTTACCAAAGATTTTTTTACTTCAATTTTGAAGGCATCAGGCTCATCAACCATTAATTGGTTTGCCTTTTCAAAAGTCAGACCTACCGGATAATACCCTCCTGCCCATGGATTGTGTAAGGACGTCTGGTCCGAACCAATGTCAACGAAAATATTTTCCTGATCAAATTTCTCCCAGACTTCAACAATATTTCCTCTAAAGGCTAAGGATACTATTTCTCCATTGATTTTTGCAGCTTTTACTCTTGAAACAAGCTTATTCAAATCATCAAAAACTTCATCTACCCAACCTTGTTCATGACGCTTAAATGTTGCCTTGTCGTTAACTTCAGCCACCACCGTTATGCAACCTGCAATATTTCCAGCTTTGGGTTGTGCGCCACTCATACCGCCCAACCCTGAGGTAAGAAAAAGTTTTCCTTTGAGCCCCTCACCTGCTTTTGAAATCTTCCTTCCGGCATTCAAAATGGTGATGTTTGTTCCATGAACGATTCCCTGCGGACCGATGTACATGTAGGAACCAGCAGTCATTTGACCGTATTGCGTAACACCTAAGGCATTGAAACGCTCCCAATCATCTGGTTTGGAATAATTGGGAATCATCATGCCATTGGTAACCACCACCCTTGGCGATTCCTTTGAGGAAGGAAAAAGACCCATTGGGTGACCGCTGTACATGTGCAGCGTTTGCTCATCGGTCATGGTGGCGAGGTATTTCATGGTCAGGCGGTACTGTGCCCAGTTCTGAAATACTGCACCATTGCCGCCATAGGTTATCAGTTCATGCGGATGTTGTGCAACGGCCGGATCCAGGTTGTTCTGGATCATCAACATAATTGCTGCCGCCTGTTTTGACTGATGGGGGTATTCTGAAATCGGTCGCGCCCGCATGACATAGTGAGGCCTGAACCGATACATATAAATTCTCCCAAAACGTCTTAGTTCATCCAGGAATTCTTTCGCTAAAATATCATGGTGCTTCTGGGGGAAATACCGGAGTGCATTGAATAAAGCCTGAATTTTTTCATCTTCTGAAAGAAGATCTTTTCTAATTGGCGCGTGGCTTACGGAAGGATCAAATTCCTGTGCGGGTGGAAGAGCGTCCGGTATCCCCTCCAAAATTTGCTGTGCAAATTCAGTGGTCATTTTAATTATTGCGTCAATTGTTTATGGACGATAAGGCGAAAGTTCGGTCTAACCGCACACCTTTTTCGGTTTCCTTAACCGTACAACATTCATTCACCGGGTCGTGCTCAAAAAATAAAACAAATTTATTTTTAGCAGCCTTCATCAGAAATTCTTCCTTTTCCTGAAGCGTTAATAGAGGTCTTGTGTCGTATCCCATGACATACGGCAGTGGGATATGACCAACGGTAGGAAGCAAGTCTGCCATAAAGCAAACCGTATGGTCCCGGTAATGAATCATGGGGATCATCATCTTGTCGGTGTGACCAGAGCAGAAGAAAATATCCATGAATGTAAATCGGCTTGCAGCGCCCGGATCGATCATTCGAAGTTGACCACTTTCTTCAATTGGATCGATGTTTTCTTTTAGGAAACTCGCCTTTTCTCTAGCGTTCGGATGGGTAGCCCATATCCAATGATCCTGGTTGGACCAGTATCGTGCATTGGGGAAGGTCGTTACCAATTTACCATTGCGGTATTCCACTGAACCTCCGCAGTGATCAAAATGCAAATGGGTTATAAAGACATCTGTAATATCGGATGCACTAAAACCCGCCTGTTTCAATGAAGCATGCAATTCATAATCACCGGAAAGATGATAATGTTTGAAAAATTCTGGTTTTTGCTTGGTCCCTATGCCATTATCGATGAGCATGAGATGATTTCCATCTTCAATCAGAAGACACCGCATGGCCATGTCAATTTGATTGTTTTCATCGGCAGGATTGGTCCGTTGCCATATGGATTTTGGTACAACACCAAACATGGCGCCGCCATCCAGTTTAAAGCTTCCGGTATTAATGACGTGAAGCTTCATTTTAAAATCAGGAAGGTTCTTTCACAACACCCATAGCACTAAACTTTTCTATACGGTTGTTGATTCGTTCGTCAGCGGATAAGGCGTTCAGTTCACTAAACTCTTTTAGAAGCACACGTTTGAGCTCTGTTGACATTTCTTTCAAATTGTTGTGAGCGCCACCGAGCGGTTCCTTTATAATGCCATCGATTAATTTCAGGTTTAGCATGTCAGAAGCAGTAAGCTTGAGCACGTCAGCTGCTTTTTCCTTGTAGTCCCAGCTTCTCCATAGAATGGAGGAACAGGATTCAGGTGAAATAACTGAATACCACGTGTTTTCAAGCATCAGAACCTTATCGCCAATACCAATACCAAGTGCACCACCAGAAGCACCTTCACCGATGATGACACAAATGACAGGTACTTTGAGCATAAACATTTCGCGCAGATTCTTCGCAATGGCCTCGCCCTGACCACGCTCCTCTGCTTCAAGTCCTGGAAATGCGCCCGGCGTATCAATAAACGTTACGATTGGTTTATTGAATTTCTCAGCCATCTTCATCAGGCGTAAGGCTTTGCGGTAGCCTTCAGGATTGGCCATTCCAAAGTTCCTCATCTGCCGCTGCTTGGTGTTTCTTCCCTTTTGTTGCCCGATCAGCATGAAGGTCTGGCCATCAATAGAACCGAGTCCTCCTACCATCGCTTTATCATCCGAGACCTGACGATCGCCGTGCAGTTCGATAAAGTCGGTAGTCATTTCATAAATATAATCCAGTGTGTATGGCCTATCAGGGTGTCTTGAGAGTTGCACCCGTTGCCAACCTGTAAGATTTTCGAAGGTCTCATTCTTCAGCTCAAAAATCTTTTTCTCGAGTGCCCGGATGGCGTCCATAACGGACTTATCCGATTCATCGGCCAACTGCTTCATATCCTCAAGCTTTCGCTCTAACTCAGCAATGGGTTTTTCAAAATCAAGGAGCATAATTTAATGCGCTAAACGGGCTGCAATATAGGAAATTTAAGGGGCCTAGGTTTTGGGCAAACTCAGCGGTTATGCCCCTTTATTAGCTTTAATGAACGCATTTTGCCATCCATCACGCCACGAATCAAATAAAGTCCGGTTGGCAATGGCGTGGTGTTCCATGACTTGTCTTCGGAGCGTTCCAGAACAAAGGTTTTTCCCTGTACCGAAATGGCTTGCACAACCTCTGAATCGAAAGGAAGGAAAACAAAATCATCTGCCGGATTAGGGTATGGTTGATTAAAACCAATCGGAAAGGTTTCCTCTGATCCCGTAATCAGCGGGTAGTCGATGGTTACATCTGTGAACAAAAACACATCACCGGGTTGAAGGTTTAAGGTCACTGAATTACTTTTCACATCAAATTTCTTTCCAGAGTAGTATTCATACCAACTGCCTGAGTGAGGAAAATTTATATCGATCCCTTTGGCAGTTAGTTCAAAATTTCCGGCAATTACAGCGTTCATTTGAGAAGCGTCTGCTGGTTGATCGGAATAGTTCTTGTTTTTAATGCTAAGTACCTTGGTCAATCCGTCGTTTTTAAATTCGGCTACGCCATCCTGAAAAACCGAGAATAATTTTTTGAGTCGGATCAGGTCTGCAGCGTGGTTGAACAAGCCCATTCTGTAATAATCATTTTTAAAATCCCAACCAGGAGGCTTTGGTGACAATCTACAGTCGCCATCACCACCATCTGAACCTGGAGGATTAATCGATCCGTTTTCGCAGCGATTGATGGAATAATCAAATCCCAACTCACCGAATTGCCAAAGCATTTTAGGCCCTGGAACGAGGTAGAAGAAATTAGAGATTGATTTCATCCGACGAAGTGAAACTTCGGGGTCTTTTATATTGTATCCATCTTTTGAATTTCCGAAGGTGAGGTTTTTATACATCAATCGTTCTTCATCATGGCTCTCCATATAGCCTACGAGGTTCAAAACATTCCATCCTCTTGCGCTATGGTAAACACCTGCAACAGCGCTGTTCTCTGAATAGCCCATGGTTACCTGATTGTATGCATCGGTCATTTTACCCCAAAGCATCATTCCCTTTCCTTCCTCAGACCGATATTCAGCTAAAACTTTCTCTTCCTGATTTTCAGAAAGGTGTTCAAGGATAATCCAGGCGTTGGGCGAATGCGACCAAATTTTATCGGACATTCGTTTCAATAAATTGATACGAGACGCATCATAATTTCCCCAGGCTGAAACGTTGTTTGGATTGGAAGTTTGTGTAAAACCTTTGGATAAGTCGAATCTATATCCGTCGATGTGAAATTCCTTTAACCAATAATGGTTAACAGTGTCAAGATATGCCTTTGTATAGGCGCTTTCGTGGTTCAGGTCATAAAACACACTAAAGGGATGTGTTGCGGAGACGTTGAACCACTTATTGGACGCTGTGGGCGCAAATTTTTTGAAGTCGAAGTCCAGCATGACCATTGGGTTTGGTAGATCCTGGTGGTTCATTGCAATGTCCATGATTACGGCTATGCCGTTCGCATGACATCGATCTATAAATTCCTTCAATTTTTCAGCAGGTCCATAATATTTGTCGGGTGCAAACATAAATGTCGGGTTGTAGCCCCAACTATCATTGCCATTAAATTCCATTACAGGCATGAGCTGGACAGCGTTTACACCAAGACGTTTAAAGTACCCAATGGTGTCGATTAAATTTTTATAGGTTCTTCCTGTTGAACCAAAGAAATCACGAATGAGCAATTCATAAATGACCAAGGCGTTTTTATCAGGCCGTTGGTATTTGTCATACTTCCATTCAAACCTTGGTTTATTAGTTTGAAAGATGGAAACGCGATTGTAATACCACTCGCTGTTGAGTGCTTTGGCTGGAAAAGATTTAAGTGAGGGGTAGTTGGCCGCAGGAATCAGACGATCGTCAGGATCAAGTATTTTGTCCGCATAAGGATCAGCCATTTTAAGTCCACCATCTACGAGGTATTGAAAGGCATATTCTGTCAAGGGCTGAATTCCTGCGAGTTCTATCCAGAAAAATTCACCATCACGTTTCATGATATAGTCCTCTGTTGCCTGCCAATCCGATAAGTCACTGATCACATATGCCGAGGATTTACCTGGTGCTTGGAGGCACAAGGTAACCCGTGAAGGATCTGAGTGGTAATTAATTCCAGGTTGGATGTCCTTTGGTTTGGGTTGGAGTGGTGAATCTTTTCCCACAACGTAGGATATTAAAGTTTCTGCAGTTGCATTACCTGCCGTGGTTGTTGCGGTAATCTTTATTGATCCAGAGATGGGTGCATCGGGGACTGCAACCAGCGTCTGGAAGGTGGTGGTATTGGTTGAGGCTTGGATCTGAGTATTGTTTAAAAAAAATTTGAAGTCAGCGGGTACGGGTGATTCGGCCATTACGGATAGGCTTTGGCCTGATTTAAGGAATACTGAAGTTGATTGAGGTTCTTTTAAGGTGATTTGGTAGCCCAGTGATGCGATGTAGTCGGTCGATTGACCAAAGGACCAGTCATTTGCTTTTATGAGCATGCCTAGAGATTTCTCTGCAGCGATGGATGAAACAAAAAAATCAGCGGGTTTAAAAGTTATGGACCAGGTGACTTTACTGTTGGCAGTGGATTTGGTGAATTTGGCAGGATCCGCTGTAGATGTTGCTGGATTGATGTTGTAGCGTGAATCAATAGATTTGTTCGGGATCCAGACCCAGATCCAGGCATTGTTGAGGTTTGCCAGAGTGGTACCTGTGACATCATAGGTAACGGTAATTTGATCGTTGGGACCAAATACAGCGGGTGAGATTACCGGATTAACTGAAACCTTTTGAGCATAGCTTGTGGAACCCAATCCAACCAAAAGCAAAAGAATAAAGTAGTGCGCTCGCATAGATCTTTAGCGGCGCCAAAATAGTGATTTTAGGTTGGCAAAAAGAAGCCTGAAAGATGTATTATGCCTCGATCTTATCGTTTTACAATGAGCCTTCTGGTCTGAAGATAATTTTCGCCCTCAAGTTTGAGAAAATAAACTCCTGATGGCAGACCTTCAATATTAATTTCCCGGCCATTCGTATTAATCGGCATACTAAGAACCAAACTGCCTTTAGAGTCCATTATCGAAACTTTAAATTTTAAAACAGAAAGGTCCGAGCAATTAATCCTTATGGATTGTGCTGCAGGATTTGGGTAGATGGTTAATAATTCACGCTCTTTTAAAATTCCAGTAATGGTTAGGACAAAGTCATCAGACTGACTCGAACAACCATCTTTCGTAACAACAACTTTATATGCACCAAGTTCACTGATTTCTAACGTTTGATTGATTTTACCATTGAGCAGCTGGCCATTGAAGAACCATTGATAGCTTATTTCTTTTGATGATGAAAGCGTCACGCCTTCAGTACCCAAACCATCAGCCGAAATAATAGGCTTATCAGGCGATTTTTTCACAAGTACTTCAACTTGCACTTTAGCACTTTCACATTGTGTTGTTGTATTTTTCTGTGCAACGAAGAAAAGAAAGTTGCCAGGCAAATTTGTCGCAGGCACTGGGGCATTTGATGAGCCAATAGAATTAGGCAAATTGTTCTCATACCAAACCAGTCCATTACCAGAAACAGCTACGGCCGATAATGAGGTTGACTTTTCACCAGAGCAATAAGTATATGATTTAATTGCTTCGGGAATTGCAGGTAGGTTATTTACAATAACATTGATTTTAGACCTGGAACTTTCACATCCTGTGGATGTATTTTTTTGAGCAACGTAATAAGCAACAGAACCGGTTGATGTAATATCTGGCAAGGTAGCGGTGGTGCTGGCATTACCGCCAAGAGCATCATTTCCATACCATAGCAAAATATTTGGTGCCGTTGCAATAGCCGTAAGCAATTTAGGGGGTTGACCAAGACAGTAGGAGACGTCCTGCACCTGTGGGGCTGAAGGCAAATCGTTTACTTTGACAGTAATTAAAGCGCGAGGACTTGTACATCCAGTTGCCGAATTCAATTGAGAAAGATAAAATTTCTGTTCACCTACAATGCTTGTTGAAGGTGTTGGCGCTTCAGCTGAACCTGTTCCCCCTGTCGCATTCGTGCCGTACCAGAGTATAGAGAGGTTTGCCGCAGGCTGTACATTTAATTGAGCAGATGGATCATCTTTACAAAAAGCCTTATCCGCAACGGTAGGTACCTCTGGTGTTTTATTAACCACAAAACGTATCCTGGCCCGTGTACTCTCGCAGTTGTTGGAGCTTGATTTTTGACTGACGTAATAATTTACATCTGTTTCACTAGTTGTTGTCGGAGTCGGTGCTGTGGAAGTTGACGTCCCTCCTGTTGAAGCCGTACCATAACATAGCAATTGATTTCCAGTATTCGCAGTGGCAGACAATGCAACAGCGGTGACGCCTGAACAAAGACTTAGATCACTCACCGTAGGTGCACCGGGCGTTTCCTTTACGGTGAGGGTAAGTTTAACCCTTTCACTTTCACATCCTGAGGTAATCACTTTCTGAGCCACATAAAAAGCAAACACACCACTGACATCTAATGCCGCAACAGGCGCAGATTCTGCTGCTTGACCTCCGGTTTCATTGTTACCATACCACACCAAACTTGAACCTGAAGATGGTGTTGCGGTAAGGGTTAAATTACCAGCGGCGGAGCATGTTGAAACATCCTGAATTGTTGGTGTTGCCGGCCTAGCCGTAACAGTGACTGAAATTTTAGCTCTGGCACTCTCGCAGCCAGTGATTGGATTTTTTTGAGAAACGTAGTAATCTGTTACCGTAGCGGATGATGTTCCAGGAACAGGCGCAGTCACTGTCGAAGTGCCACCGCTGGCCGATGTACCATACCAAAGGAGCACATTGCCTTGATCCGCCGTAGCTGTTAGCGGAGCAGCAGTTTGACCAATACATATTCCAGTGTTATTTACCGTTGGAGCAGCAATCGAAAGGTTTATGGTTTTGTCCTGCCAATAAAGGATAGGATATCCTGAATATTGAATCCAATATTGACAAAAATCAAATCCATTTAACTTAGAGAGTGATGTAGTTCCATTGAAATCGGAGGCATTAAGACCTGAAATACCAGAAGTAAACCCAAATCCGACCTTAGGCAGTTGGCCCGTTGACTCCTGATTATAGAATCCAGATTGAACACTTCCCGAATTCAAGCCAATGAAAGCACCAGTTTCATTTTGACCACTAACCGTTCCTTTTGAAAAGCAAAATGAAATCTTGTTGGCTGATTCTCCTGCGAATCCTCCTGTATTGGTCACGCCGGAAACATTTCCTCCACTGTATGAGTTGGAAATACTACCGGTTGATGAATTTAATCCGACAAAGCCACCAACATTTGTCCTTAAACTAGTGATGTTTCCTATTGAAAAGCAAAGTGACACAGCTCCTGTATTTTCACCAATAAAGCCTCCGACATTGTCACCAAAGTTGTTACCAGTGACTGAGCCAGTCGCATAACTATTTGTGACATTGGCTGTATTCTTTCCAATAAGACCCCCAAGAATAGCCGCCGCATTTATAGATCCGGTAGCATATGAATCTGTTACTGAACCGGTATTGGTGCCTATCAATCCACCCACAAAGCTGCCCGATGGAGTTAAGTTGCCGGTAGCATAGCATTTTGAAATGGTACCGCCATTTTCACCAATCAGACCTCCAACGAAACGTTGAGCCGATAAAATATTTCCTGTCGCGTAAGAATTGGTAATAGGTCCCGAGTTGGTTCCAATTAATCCACCTGTAGCTGGGCCATTACAAACTGAGCATCCCGAAACACTACCCGTTGAATAGCAATCAACCACACCACCAGTTCCATTTATCCCTATCAAACCGCCTATATAGTAACCTGCGGACACGTTACCTGAGGCGTATGAATTTTTAACCTCAAAGTTTCCATTTGTTTTTGACCCTATAAGTCCACCAACAAACCTGCAGGCCGAACAACTCAGTACATTACCTGTTGAATAGGAATCTGTAACAGAACCACTGGTTATTCCAATTAACCCACCAACATACTCACCCGCACTGACTATTGCAGATGAGCTGCAAAATGAAATAAGAGACTGGCTGTTGTTATTACCAACGAGACCACCACAATTATCTCCTGAACTGGTTACGGCGCCTGATACCTGGCAGTTGTTTATCGATGAGGAATTTCCTTCAATCCACCCAACAATTCCTCCAGTATTTGGTCCGCCACTAATGGTCACATTGATCAGTTTAATTTTACTGATTTTGGCATTTGAGATGAATCCAAATAAACCCTGATACGCTGTTGATGACCTATTTACCACCAGGTTTTCGATCTTAAAATTCCCTCCATCATAAGTTCCCCGGAATTTGAATGACTGGCTTCCAATGGGAAGGAAACCTGCGCCTGAATTTAATTGTGTACTGCCTGATGCGTCTATATCAATGGTTTGCTTAAAAAATTTGTCAAAATTATCGACATCGGTACTAAGTGTCCTTAAGTCGTTAAAACTTGAAATCAGATAGGGTGAGGATTCTGATCCATTTCCTCCGGAATATTGAGACCTAGCTTTGGTAATTAAAAAAAGGAAAAATAGTGCAAGAGATTTTTTGAGGAAAAGTGAATTGGACATCTAGGACAGTTTTTTTTTAGGAGAATAAGTTTCACTAAATCTTCCTGGTTGCAAGCACCGTAGAGGGTTCAAGCAAAAGTTAATTCGGTGTCAATGGCAACTAAAATGGAGCAAAATGATTTTGTGAATTTTGTTGCGTATGCCAAATGGAACTGTATGATGCTAATACCCAATTTTTTTTCCTATTTTTCCTCCAAATCCTTCTAACGTGAATTTCCCTAAACATCAGCTCCGATTTAAGACCTGGACTATTCTATTAATCCTTATAGAAATTGGGCTGGTTGCCTGCACTGAGAAAATTAGTGAATTCAAGGTAACGGTAACCGCATCGCCTGTGGAAGGTGGATCTACGGAACCAGCCGGTGGAGTGTATAATGAAGGCACCAACTTGACCATTACGGCTATTCCAACCCCAGGTTGGAATTTTGTGAATTGGACTGGTGATAAAGAGTCAGACGAAAATCCCCTGTCCGTTGAAGTCACCCAAGATTTCAATCTGACGGCAAATTTCATCCAACCGCCTGCGATCAATCGAGTGAAAATTAATACAGAAGGAAATACGATTGTAAACGAACCTAAAGTCGGCGCTAAACTGGAACATTATTTTGGTAATGATTTGGTGAAATCAACACCCATAGGAATTGAATACAGGGGCAAGTATTCATACATCGTCAATCCACAGAAATCATATGGACTGGAAATTTGGGATGCAGCGCAAAAAGAAACTACAACGGAAATGTTCGGAATGCCCATTGGAGAAGATTGGATCCTGTATGCTCCATACAACGACAGAACGTTCATGAATAACTACCTCATTTACCGACTATCGAATGAAGTGAAAAGATATGCAGTGCGAACCGATTGGACTGAGTTGGAAATTAATGGAGATTACCTTGGTGTTTATGTTTTCATGGAGAAAGTTGACCGCAGTGCACCACGACTTAATCTGACCAAGCTTGGTTCATCGGATCTGTCTGGCACGAACGTGACCGGTGGATATATTTTTAAAATAGATAAGACAGACGGCGAGACCTGGGCGGACCATTCGAATTATACAGCAGCGGTATCATGGCGCTCCCCATATGACACCAAAGGAGTGCTTTTATCCTACGCACCATACGGTGGTAAAAATTCGGAAGAAACGTACTATGTATATGAGTACCCTAAAGCTACTTCCATCAAATCGCAGCAAAAGGATTATATAGCCAAGTACATGGTTGATTTTGAACAGTCACTTCTTAAAGATGATTTTTCTTCTAACACCAGGACCTACACGGATTACATCGACATAGCGTCTTTTGTTGACCATTTTTTACTTAATGAGCTGACTGCCAATCCGGATGCCTATCGCCTTAGCACTTTTTTGTATAAGGACAGAAGTAGTAAGGTTTTTATCGGCCCTGTTTGGGATTTTGATTTTGCCTTTGGCAACGAAGGACGCAGCCAAACGAATCAATGGATTTACGAATACAATAAAAATTATCCGAATGATTTGTGGTTGATCAATTTCTGGTGGCCAAGGCTCATGCAGGATCCTCAGTTTAAAGCCGCTCTTAAAACGCGTTGGAATGAAATGAAAGTCCAAGCCATCAATACGCAGAACATAAACAAAATAATTGATGAACAATCTGATTACCTGATAAAGGCCGGTGCCGTAGCTCGACATTTCAAACGTTGGCCAGATTTATTTCCAGAGTCTAAAACAGAATCAGCGTATGTGGCCTCCTACCGCAATCAAATATCCATTAAGAAGAACTGGATAAAGGATAGGATTCAATGGATGGATTCCCAGATCAGTAAATTTTAAGGCAGGTCTTCAATTAATTATCTGGCCAGGATAATTAGTGCCAATCCAGCCAGATAGCATAAGATCATGATTGCTAATATTTTATTGGTTCCTTTTGGTGCACCTGAAAATTCTTTCCAAATCAAGATTCCCCACAATGCAGCGATGACTGTGGCACCCTGTCCTAGGCCGTAACTAATTGCAGGACCGGCAAGACCAGAAGCCAGAATATTGAAACTCATTCCAACACACCAAACCACACCACCCATCATACCGATCAGGTGATTCCTAGCAGACCCGGAAAAATACTGATTGTAGGTAACTGGTTTGCCAACGGCCGGTCTAGCCATTAAAATAGAATTGAAAATAAAATTACTTAAAACTATTCCCACTGCGAATACCACTACTGCGGTGTAAGGACTTAGCTTACCTGTCTCCGGAACTGAAAAATCAGCGAACATCGAACCTGCCACATATCGGTAAAACAACCCCATCATTGACCCACTGATTACCGATAACAACAGTCCCATCCCCGTTACACCTGAACCAACCGTTGACATCCGGCGGTAAGCAAAAGCATTTAATAAAATGGCAGCAGACACTGACACCACACCAATTGAAAGCAACATCGAATCACCAACTGGATTATCCAGGTAATTGATCACTACCCCAATCACCAGCGCTAAACCAATTCCAACTGGAAATGCTACCGACATGCCCGCAATAGAAATAGCTGCTCCCAATAAAATATTCGCCGCATTGAAAACAATTCCCCCTAGAAGCGCTGAAGTAATATTCGAACGATCTGCCTGAAATAGATCGGTTAAAAAGTCTCTTCCCTCCGACCCCGTCGAACCCAAGGTTAGCGCAAGGATTAGTGAACAAATTAAAATTCCCCACACGTAATCCCAGTAAAACAATTCAAATCGCCAACCGTCTTTGGTCAACTTGGTAGCATTGGCCCAGGATCCCCAACAGAACATGGTGATCACACAAAAGAAAACGGCCGATGAATAACTTGTTAGGATAAACATGATATGGTCCTAATATGTTGCTTTATAAGGAGTCGAACCATACACCAGTACATCCTCTACCCTAAGCTTAAATTCCGAATCAGGATTTAAAAGTCGAAGGATTACCTTATGCTTTCCATCGGGCAAATTGTATCGCCAAAATAATTCATGCCTGCGAGCCCTGAAGTTCGCCGGCAAAGAGACCCGCTCGATTAGTGATCCATCAACATACATTTCAGCTTGAAAAGAAAATTCACCCTTATAATCCCAATTGCTGCGGCTAACTGGTTTTGCTTCACCACGAACCACCAAGCCCTTACCAGTTACCTCAAAGGAAATCTCATCGGTGAGGTCTTTTCCAATAAAGGTTTTGGAAATCGGGAAATGGCCGGGAAAGGTTTGCTCAAAACGAACCGGTACAGGCGCTTCCGCATTGATTGAAACCATTTCACGCTCGACCTTACCCCCATTCTTTTCGATAATCTTCAATGCATGCTTAAGTCCGATTGAATACACGTCATTGAGCGACATGGTGGTGTATTTAAAATCAATATCCTCAGCCTCCTTCAACCCCATTTTCCAATAAGCCGGAATTTTTTCATAACCCAACATGGTTCCAAGGATTCCTGCCGCGGAGGATGGATTGCAATCGGCATCCTGACCAGCACGTGCACTGATTTCCAAGGTTCTTGTATAATCACCATTCCCGTACAACAATCCCAATACAATGTAGGCCGCATTCACCTTGGCATCGATATTAAAAGCACTAAATACACCATCCGGACAGCCTACCTCGCTGGACCATTTCTTCTGAATCTCAAACCAATTTCTTTTCCAATCGTCCGGGTATTGTTTATGCCAGGCAATCACGTCTTTGATGCATTGATAAAATGGACTTTGCGTTGGAATGGTTTTCAGGGCTTCGGTAACAATAAATCGAACGTCATTACTGAAGAACGCCAATGAATACATGGCTCCCACAAATACACCACCATACCATCCTTCACCAGAATTCATGATGTGTCCGATAGGGTCTCCGATTTTAGCGGCTGTGTTTGGCATGCCAGGTGACATCAGCCCGGAAAAATCAGCTTCAATCTGAAAATCAATATCATCGGCATGGGGATTGGACTCCCAGGTACCGGATTTGGGCGGCATGATTCCATTGAGGATGTTATAGCGAGCACCCTGGTTTGCATGCCAAAGAGCGTACCCGGCGTTGGCGAATGCTTTCGCATGACATTCGATCGGTGCATCCAGACCTTCCCTTTCAAAGATGTCTACAAATGTCAGATCCATGTACAGGTCATCATACAAACCCGCATTGTTTTCCATGGTATGCTTCAAATAACCATCATACCAAACGATGGGCTGATAATCATTGATCATGGTCCCATTAAATCTGAACTCAACCGGACCACCAAAGGTTACACCGATGGTCTGACCCGCCCAACCACCTTTAATTTTATCTTTTAGAGATTCCAGACTTATGGTTTTCAATTGTGCGGTGGCATCATTGAGCAGCAACAATAGAAGAAGGACTGGTAGCAACCTTATTATTTTCATATAGTGGTTTATGGTTTTAATTCTTTTCGGAGAGGCATGGAAACTTGTGCGCCCATACGCGTAACAGAAATAGACGCAGCTTCACAGGCCCATTGAACTGCGGTCTCTAGATTTTTATTTTCAGCCAATGCAACTGCCAAGGCACCATTGAAGCAATCACCAGCAGCAGTTGAGTCGATGGCGTGCACCTGAGGAGAGGCCGTCATCCATCTGCTTTTTCCATCCGATACAAAAGCGCCTTTTTCCCCGAGTGTAATAACAACAATTTGAACACCTTGTTCATGAAACCATTCAGCAGATTTGGTGGCGGATTTCAAATCGATTACGTTGATGCCAGTAAGTAAAGAAGCTTCCGTTTCATTTGGTGTAATGATTTGGATGCGTGGATACCAATGGAGCGGAATTTTGGCTGCCGGTGCTGGATTAAGAATCCGGATATCGCCGGTGGAGGATTCCTTTAATATCTTTTCAATGGTATCCATAGGAATTTCCAATTGCATCAAAATGATCTTCGATTCCCTTGTTGATTCTAAGGCGTTAATTGCCTCCTTAGCACCTAGCTTGGCATTCGCCCCTGGAGCTACGACAATAGAATTACGTCCCTGATCGTCCACACTAATCAATGCGACACCGGTGGCAGCCGAAGGATGCCGTGTAACAAATGTGATGTCCATCCCTTCCCTTTGGAATCCTTTTAAAGCTTCATCGCCAAAAGAATCGGAACCGAGTGAAGTAACAAAAGTGACACTCCCACCCAACCTTGAAGCCGCAACAGCCTGATTTGCACCTTTGCCGCCTTGGAATACCATGAACTCGCCACCCAAAATGGTTTCACCAGGCATAGGGATGCGGGGGCTTTTGACAACCATATCGGTATTGGAACTTCCGATTACAAAAATTGTTCGCTGACTGGTTGCCATACCGGTTTAATGGTAAATGAAATTTAGTTAAAAACAATCATCAGACGTTCATAAACAGGTATTTCACCATAAAGAATAATTCCACCGTCGGTGTAAACGTGATCAATATTTAAAGGAAGAGCGTTAAATTCAAGACGGTGATTTAAACCATCAAACCCTCAACCCATGAAAATTTCATCAACCCTCCTACTTCTGCTGGTGTGCACTTCCTTGTTTGGTCAGTCAAGGGTGTACGACAATCTGTCGGTTCCCAGTAAGATTCTGAAAATGGAAAGGAAGTATGCCATTTACCTTCCTGCGGGATACGATCAATCGCAAAGAAGTTATCCTGTATTGTATTTGCTGCATGGCGGAGGTGATGATCAAACAGGTTGGGTACAATTCGGTGAGGTTCAGCACATCGCCGATCAGGCCATTGCCGATGGAAGTGCAACACCCATGATTATTGTTATGCCGGATGCCAATACCGGCACGAGAGGTTATTTCAATTCACCTGATAATGAGTGGCGCTACGAAGATTTTTTCTTTGATGAATTTATGCCGTTCAGGGAAAAGGTGACAGCTGCC
Source organism: Bacteroidota bacterium (assembly GCA_016866235.1). GTDB lineage: Bacteria > Bacteroidota > Bacteroidia > Cytophagales > Cyclobacteriaceae > ELB16-189. The sequence goes on along the minus strand of VGMW01000003.1, from coordinate 40,693 downwards.
GCAGTAGGTTTTTGCAAGTGATTCGCCACGGTCTATATCAGATTGGCTGCAAGCGTACCAAAGGATTGCTAGAAGAATCAGGGCTGACAGCCGGGTGAGAAGATTCATTGGTAATTGTCGTCGAAAGTTAACCATTGAGAGGAAAGGATTGAATGGTCATTGCCTGCAGATTGGGTAAATTCTACGATTATCAAGAAAATGAACGTATAGCTACTCGGTTTTAATCATCCATTATTCTCCGCATAAAAAGCGACGAATAGTTTGAGGATGCGGAGAATCTATCTTACATTCACCGCAAATAACGCGACGAATGTACATTCATGAACATCCACACTGGCCCAATTTCACATGGGATAAGGAGAAGGTTCAAGGCTTATTAATAGAGGTAAGTCACAGGCAGGGTCGACTCATCGGGAGGATGGAAAACCTTGGGTTTAAACTCCAAAAAGAGGCTTTATTGGAAACAATGACCTTGGAGATCATTAAATCAAATGAGATTGAAGGTGAGATACTGAACAATTCTGAGGTTCGATCCTCCATTGCCCGTAGACTTGGAATAGAAATCGCGGGGCTTGTACCCTCCGACAGGAATGTGGATGGCCTGGTTGATGTTATGCTCGACGCAACTCAAAATTTTAATAAGCCACTCTCAGATTTGCGCCTTTATCGATGGCACAATGCTTTGTTTCCTAAGGGGTATGGTTCGGATAGAAAAATTGTGGTTGGTCGATGGCGAAATAATACCAAGGATGATCCAATGCAGGTAGTTTCTGGTCCCATTGGACGGGAAAAAATTCATTTCAGGGCACCGGATCCATCGTTGTTGAAAGTTGAAATGAAGAGATTTTTAAAGTGGCACAACCAACATGAGGACATCAACCAAATTTTGAAAGCAGGTATAGCACACCTGTGGTTCATTACCGTTCATCCTTTTGATGACGGAAATGGCAGGTTGGCCAGAACAATCACTGAAATGCTCCTTTGTCGTGCAGATGGTATTTCAAGTAGGTTCTACAGCATGTCCTCTCAAATTCGCTTGGAGAGAAAACAGTACTATGAGATTCTTGAAAAGACCCAGAAAGGTGAATTAGAAATAACCTCATGGCTGGTTTGGTTCATTGATTGCCTGAATCGGGCTATAAAATCATCTGAGGAAAACTTGAAAAGAACTATCTATAAATCAAAGTATTGGGAAAAGTGTAAAGACCATAGTTTAAATGATCGTCAAAGAAGGATTATCAATAAAATGCTCGATGGATTTGAAGGTAAGTTAAGCTCTTCAAAATGGGCAAAAATTAATAAGTGCTCTCAAGACACTGCTCTGCGTGATGTTCAGGATCTTATTGCAAAAGGGCTCATGGAAAAACAACCTGGGGGTAGTCGGAACACTAGTTATGACCTGGTGGCACTTGATTAGGGGTACTCGTTCCAGGGGAGTGGTTAAATCCACGATTTTTGACAGTTTTTAGCGTCAAAATGACGTCAATGGTCGCTGATTTATCAATTAAACAAATATATTTGCGGCCTGTTTTCAGGAGGAATACAGCAATTGAGTAGGCTGAAGTAGGTGTAGAGAAGTTGAGGTTTTATAAATATTGGTCCGGTAGTTCAGCTGGTTAGAATGTCCTGACGATTCTGTCAGGAAGGTCGACGGGTTGAATGGAAAGACAAAGAAGTGAAATTGAAATATTGGTCCGGTAGTTCAGCTGGTTAGAATGTCCCGCGTGGCGGGAAGGTCGACGGGTTGAATGGAAAGACAAAGAAGTGAAATTGAAATATTGGTCCGGTAGTTCAGCTGGTTAGAATGTCCCGCGTGGCGGGAAGGTCGACGGGTTGAATGGAAAGACAAAGAAGTGAAATTGAAATATTGGTCCGGTAGTTCAGCTGGTTAGAATGCCTGCCTGTCACGCAGGAGGTCGCGGGTTCGAGTCCCGTCCGGACCGCAAAAAAGGAGCTCATTGGGCTCCTTTTTTATTTGCAGCATTGCTGCACTGCGTACCGTGGTTATTTAACTCAATTGTTACAGGGATGGGTGTGAAACCTGAAATTTCAATTTAGACATTCACAATAAGAGAAAGCGGATCAAATCTTCGGCACTGCATAACCATTCTTGTATTGCGCATTGATATACCCATTGGCTTCCTTTTCCTGAAATAGTCCTTTCGATCCATCCCAGTAAATTCTTCCTCCGGTACGATACGAGATGTTACCCATCTGACAAACTTTGGCAACATGGGCACCTGCCTGGATCGGACAGGTCAACTCACCAAACTTTCTGGATTTTACCACATCAATAAAATTCCTGGTATGTAAATCCAACCCACTTTCTTTCGTCGACCTTAAGGGTACTGCCTCCATCCTTTTTTCATCCGGGATTACCTCCCACCCACCGCGGGATAATACCAGTGTTCCATTGTTCCCGATATAACTTATTCCATGATCGCGGCCATAATTTCCGTTGCTGATGCTTTGGGCCTGTTCCCAAATCATACTATAACCGTCGAATTCATAAACTGTCGTAAGTGTGTCGGGTGTTTCGTGCGCTCCGTCAGGATAGGCATACTTACCCCCAATCGCCATCACGGACTTTGGCAAAGTTGCGTCCATACCTAACAATGCATAATCAATCAGATGGACCCCCCAGTCGGTCATGAGTCCGCCGGCATAATCCCAGTACCAACGGAAATTAAAATGGAAGCGGTTCTCATTAAACGCTCTTCGCGTGGCCGGACCCAACCACATGTTGTAGTTCACACCCGCCGGAACAGGCTTGTCTGGTTTTACTTCGATGTTGGTCATCCAACCCTGATAAGCCCAGGCTTTTACCGTTCTGATCTTCCCAAGTTTACCACTCTTTATAAAATTCAATGCCTCCACAAAATGGGGAACGCTGCGCTGCCATTGGCCACATTGAACCGCGCGACCATAACGCTCCTGAGCAGCTACCATAACATTGCATTCCTCAATGCTATTTCCTACCGGTTTCTCTACATACACATCCTTTCCTGCACTGCAGGCCTCCACCATTTGTAAACAATGCCAATGATCGGGTGTGCCGACGATTACTACATCGATGTCTTTATTCTCAAGCATTTTGCGATAATCACCATAAGTGGTCACCGCAGTTCCTGCCTTGGCCAACTCATATTTCCTCCAATTCAAAACATTGTCGTCGACATCACACAATCCCACGATGTTTACTTCCGGCAATTTCATCATTGATTTGGCGTCGGACCATCCCATGCCGTTAACTCCAATAACGCCAACATTAATTTTCCCATTTGCGCCTAAAATGGATTTTCCGGTAGCAAAGGAATTCATGGTGATACCAACACCAGCAGCTGCCATTCCAGCCTGACGGATAAATTTTCTTCGTGAAGTCATGTTTACTTTCGTTTGAGTCAGATAAAAATAGGATAAATACGCGAACGTTAATTCAATAAAAGTTTAAAAGGTTAGGGTTCCAGGTCCACTACGCAGCGAAAACCGACCGTAGCATTTCTTTCAAATCCCCTCGAAACCCTTAACAAATATTGTCTGTAGTGTAATTCGCGCGGACCTCCCTGAACATACCACCAGCTTGCCGACGGCCTAAAATAACTTCCACCCTTAAGAATAATATAACGATAGCTGCCGCTTTCGTACTCATCGGCTGTCATTTGCCAAACCGAGCCTACAAGATCCTGGAGACCGAAGATATTTGCACCACGAGGAAATTTACCTACCGGATACAATGAACCATCACCAAGATTACATCGCTCGCCAGGTATACCCTCCAATCGTGTAACCGTTAACGTTTCGTTCACATATTCTGTTTTTCGGGTAACAGGTTTCTTCTGAACCCAGGGCCATTCACGATAATCATTGGATTGAGCAGCATATTGCCATTCTATTTCAGTTGGTAATCTTTTTCCTTTCCATTTGGCGTAGGCCATAGCGTCTTCCAATGACACATTCACAACCGGAAAATTCTCTTCAATTGTTTTTGGCCTTCCCCCGCTCCAATGTTTCAGGAAATTAATCGTGTCTAAAGGCTTATAGTTGGTTGCCAACATAAATTGCAGGAACTCCTTATTGGTAACCGGATGGCGATCCATGGCAAAAGACTTTACGCTGGATGCTTCATTGGAATCCTCTGGATACCGAATGAATTCATCTCCGTGGGTGGTCTTCATTGTAAACTGACCGGCAGGAATTTTTACCATTCCAACTGGAATTGAATTCGTTACTGGAGTTTTGTGCGTAGTTGAAATCAAAATTGGTGTGCCAGGGGTAATAAATACTATCCGTTCATCCTGGAGTTCATTTTCCTGGTCGAAGGCCTGTACAACCAACTTTCCTTCAAATGATCCGAAATGATCTTTTGGCCTTATTGCACCTTCCCTACTTTCGAATTGCAATGGAACCTTGGAATAATCTGGATTGCCGGCCCAGATACGAATACGACGAGCGGTTTGATCAGACCAGGTCAGAGCACCATTTTTATAATCTACGACCAATGATTTTTTAAATACGGCGACACAACCGTTTTGCCCCTCATTGTTGGTCCCTGAAAACCATTTCGAAAAACCATCCACTTTGACCGACACTGATTTTAATCCACCTGAACCCTGAGGCTGTAGCTCTTCGTGGTTCCAAAGGTCTATCATGTGCTCATTTTCATCCATTGCAGTCCTGAAGAGCTTTCCATTAAAACCATCTGGAAGGTTGTTGTAAATGGTGAACAAACGTTTTGTGTTCAAACTGAATTCATTGACCCAAATGCTATCGTGCTCCGTGGGAATCAGCGGGGTAAATTTCCCCTGATAAAAATTGCTTGCGTTTTCTCTTAGGAGCATGGATGTTTTTCCCAGATAGCGGTATTGATCATCTTCCCAGTCGGGGTGACCGGGTGCAAACTGATTGATTTCGGTTCCATAGCCATTGAAAAATGCTGTAGCGTATTCACGAAGGATTGGCTCCTTGAAAACCTCGGCAACCCTAAAAATGGCAAAGTCATTCTGGATCAGCTTGTTGAGGTTGAGCATGGGCGGGTAATACAAGGCATTGTGTACCCTCCCGGCCACAATACCGGGCATATCTTTTGGAACTGCCATACCTTCACTGTACATCACAATTCCCAGCCTTACTGCGTCGGCCGCATCCTGTAATTCTTTACTGGATGATCCGCGGGTATCCAGTACAACACCATCGGCTCCTGTTTCACGAAGCAAAACTTTCAACCCTTCAAGGTGTGCTTCTTTGCGTGTGCCTTCATCCCATGGATTGTAGGCTATAAAAAAGCGAGTACCCATCCTACGCAAGGAATCGGCTTGCGCCTTAAGGGCAGGAAGACCACCCGGCAGGTCGCGATAGAGATCGAATTGGTTGCGCTGGTCCAATCCCAACGATGGCCAGGTGGGCCAAATGCATAGAACATCATCACCGCCGTAAAGTTTTTTACCCTTTTGGATAAAATCGGTGAGCCCGAATTTGCCTGACTTGTAATCGTAAAAACTTTTGTCCCATCCCATCAGCAAATGCATCACAAAGGCCTTTCGTATCCAAGCCTGATCGCTGCGTTGGTACATGGCGTTGTCAAATTTTTCAAGGTCAAAAAGTTTTCTGTGAGCGAAGCATCGGGTAATTCGATCTTGCCAATTACCTCTGACTGCCTCCAACCAAAGGTTGTATTCCACACTACCTCCAGGAAATAGAATGGTTTCAAATCGCTTGCGTGTTCCCTTTTGAATGGTCGTTGCATCACGCCGGCTCAAGGCAAAAAATTCAAGTTCACCAACTTTGTAATCGGTATAACCAAGCTCCCATGCATTGTCTGGCAAAATCACATTTACAGGGCTGCGCCCGGGTACCAACAGATGAGCACGTGAGAGTGGGTGATTGCCAAGGCCGGTGATCTGAATATTACTTTTGTTGACATCCAATGGCAGCACATTGCCCAGCCTAATTGTATCGGCGCTACTGTTTATCAATAAAAGCCGAAGGCGAAGAAAACCATCTTGCTTACTTTCACTGATTTCGGAAATTTCAATGGACGACGAGGTGCCGGCGTTATGCCAGGCTCCATTTAGCAGGAAACCAATCAATGGTTTATTGACCGCCTCAATCTTATTTCCATCAAATTCAATGTGTATAAGAGTTCCGTCTTCGATCTTTAAATGATCCAGTGACTGAGCCGATAAAGAAAAGGAAAAAGCAACAAAGGAGATTGACAGAAGGAATTTATAGACAGTCCTCTGCATTGTCAGGCATTTTTGAGGGACTTCCAATATTGAAAGTAGAATACACCAATGGCCAGCAAGCAAATGGCCAGTCCGAGGAACTCTCTTGACTCTTCGATGTAGGGGTATTGCATTTTGGCGAACTCCTCAAATAAAAGACTGAGGTTTTCAGATAAAAGCCAGTCTTTAATTCCATAGCGCAATTGAAACATTGCGTGAAGATATCCACCAACAAAAAGGAGCATAATGCGAGGAAGAAATTTTTCTGAAAAGGCCAACAAAGAAAATCCAACCATAGAAATGTAAATAAACATCCAGTAGTATGGATCCGGGTCGTTAATCTGCACGATGGTAAAAACCAGAAAGAGAACTGCTAAGGTTGCGTTCAGGATTTTCATGTCGAAGGTCGCTGAAAATTAATGTGATGGGTAGATTTAAAATAGGGCTCCGGCAATGGTAGCGGTCATCATGGTCGCTAGGAAGGCTGCGAGCATGGCACGCATTCCCAACCTGGACAGATCACCCTTTCTTACCTCAGCCAGTCCACCGATACCGCCAATTTGAATAGCGATGGAACTAAAGTTGGCAAATCCACACAACGCAAAAGTTGAAATCAGGACTGCTTTTTCACCCAGGAAACCTTTGGCTTTGTACGCTGAAAGATCGGCATAGGCCAAAAATTCATTCAACACCATTTTCTTACCAAGGAGACTACCCACCTGAAGTGATTCACTCCAGTCGATGCCCATCATAAAAGCAAAAACGCGGAAAAGCTGACCTAAAAGATATTCAAGACTTAGGCCGGAATAAACACCACCGGTTGAGGCGGTGATTATTTCGTTAATACCAAAAATTCCACCGACTCCATTGAGCATCCAATTCAGTGCAAGAATCATAGCGATAAAAGCGAGCAACATACCGCCGATGTTCAAAGCCAATTTTACCCCGTCGCTTACCCCACCAGCCAGAGCATCGATCAGGTTTACCCCCAATTGTTCTTTGTTCACCACAAGGCTGGAGTCGATTTTTTCAGGCTCGCTTTCAGGCAGGATCAGTTTGGACATAACGATGGCCGCCGGAGCATTCATGATGGATGCACATAAAAGATAGGTGGCAAAAGTTTGCCTGCCGGCAGGATCAGCACCGCCAAGCATACCAACGTAAACGGCCAGTACACTTCCAGCCAGCGTGGCCATACCGCCTGTCATCAAACAAAAAAGCTCAGACCGCGTCATGTTTTTTATGAATGGCTTGACGAGCAGCGGGGCTTCTGTCTGACCCATAAAAATATTGGCAGAAGCGGACAGGCATTCAGCGCCAGACAGCTTCATGGTTCGAACCATAATCCACGCAAAACCGTAGACAATTTTTTGAAGTATACCGAGGTAGTACAAGCCACTGGTAACTGCTGAGAAAAATATTACCGTAGGCAAAGCCTGGAAGGCGAATAAAAATCCGAGGCTATGTCCGGCGTTGGGGTCGTTAAAACTGTTGATGGATAGACCGCCAAATAAGAAAACTGCTCCTTGTCGGGCAAAATCAAGGAAGGCAACGAATTGGCTGCTCAGCCATCCGAAACCCTGATTGATGAATCCAACTTTAAAGATGGCGAGACCCAAAAAAATCTGAAGGATGATTCCAATGATAACGGTTCGCCAGGGTACGGAACCTTTGTTCCAGGAGATGAGGTAGCCGATCAGAACTATAAATCCAAGGCCAATGATTCCGCGTAATATTTCCATTTTTCAGGGATAAGACAATCCTGAAAGGTAAGGAAATAAGCGATTAAATCAGTTCCGTTTGTTGAGTTCGTCGCGGATGCGGGCAGCCCGTTCGTAATCTTCGTTATCAATTGCCTGCTTGAGCAATTCATTTAACTTATCGACGCTCAGACCTTTAAGTTCGCCAGACTTTTTTGATGGTTTTGCCTTGCCTGATGAAGAGGGCTTCACCGACTTTTTTATTTCTTCCTCCCCTTCTCCTTGTTCGAGGTCAGCTTCGGCTTCCTCCTCTTGTTCGGTTACTGTTACACCTGCTTCGTTCAGCACGCTGTCGTAGGTATAGATAGAAGCACCGAAGCGAAGACCAATGGCGATGGCATCGGAAGGTCTTGAATCGATGGAGCTATGTTTCTCGCCGTCGGTGACGACCACCTGGGCAAAGAATACCCCCTCCTTGATATCAGAAATTATAATCTCCTCGACGCGGAAATTGAAGATGTTACCAAATGATTTGAAAAGATCGTGCGTCATGGGTCTTGAAGGCGTGATCTTTTCAATTTCTATGGCGATGGCCTGGGCCTCGAACATTCCGATAATAATGGGCAGACGGCGGTTGCCTTGTACTTCACCTAGAACCAAAGCGAACGAGCCAGATTGTGACTGACTCGACGAAAGTCCAAGGATTTCCAGTTTTATTTTGTTCATGCAGAGTTCCTGAGTGCAGCTGTTAATTTAGGAACAACCTCGAAGGCATCGCCAACAATACCATAATCGGCTGCTTTGAAGAAAGGACAATCAGCATCTTTGTTGATGACCACAATGCATTTGGAACCATTAACACCTGCAAGATGCTGGATGGCGCCAGAGATGCCAATGGCGATGTATAACTGAGGTGCAACTTTGATTCCGGTCTGACCAACGTGTTCATGGTGTGGACGCCAACCCATATCGGAAACCGGTTTGCTGCATCCAGTAGCAGCGCCAAGCGTTTTTGCCAGCTCTTCAAGCATTTTCCAATGCTCTGGACCTTTCATACCACGACCACCGGAGACTACGACCTCGGCTTCAGGTAGCAGTATATCGCCGGTTGATTTCTCTACACTCAGAACTTTGAGACCAAAGGCAGTAGAGGAAAATGATGGTGTGAAATTAACAACGGAGCATTGGCAAGGTTTCTCGCTTGCTTCAGCTGCATTTTTTCTAATCACCAGAACCTGACAATCGGCCGTGGTGGTGACTGTGGAAAAAGCTTTACCTGTGAAGATTGATCTTTTGTATTGGTTGTCGAGCGAAGGTTCGGTAATGCCGGTTACCAGGCTCGCTGAAAGCTTGACGGCTACCCTTGCTGCGACGACTGATGAGAGCACGGATCCAAAAAAGATAACCTGTTTACTTTGCTCCTGTACCGCTGCAGCTGCAATGGCTTCGGCCATGGCAACAGGTTGCCCCTGATTAAGCCGGGGGTCTGAAACGTGCAGTACTTTTGAGACACCGTACTTGCCAAGAGAATTAAGTTCTTCGTTGGAACATTCGCCCAATACAACTGCAGTGATGGAGGAAGGATTTAGCGCCCGCGCGAAGCACACCGCCTCGAGCGCACCCTTCTTTATTTTTCCTTCGTTGGTTTCCGCAAAAAAAATCATAATCGGATATTATCTGAGGATTGAACTAATTAAAGGACTTTCGCTTCGTTTTTTAATCTGGTGACCAATTCTGAAACCTGTTCAGCAGGAATCATTTTAACAGCACCTTTAGTGGGAGGAAGTTCGAAACGGGTTACCTGTGAGCGTGACTCATTTGAGGTTGGCTCAACAACTTTCAGCGGTTTTGTTCGAGCACCCATGATTCCACGCATGTTGGGAATTTTCCATTCTGCAATGGGTTCCTGACAGCCGGCGATGAGCGGTAAATCACATTGAACAGTTTCTTTACCACCCTCGATTTCTCTTACCATGGTAGCAGTATTGCCATTCAGATCTAACTTCATAACCGGTGAAACGGAGGGCCAACCCAGAAGCTCGGCTGTCATGGCATGTACGACGCCACCATTATGGTCGATGGACTCTCTTCCCATGAGGACAAGGTCGTAACCACCTTCTTTTATGACGGAAGCAAGTTGGGTTGCAACCTGAAAAGAGTCGGTTGGAAGAAAATTAATCCTGATGGCATCATCCGCACCAATAGCCAGTGCTTTACGGATTGTGGGCTCGGTTTCGGGGCCTCCGGCACAGACCACGGTTACAGCGGCTTGTTGGGCTTCTTTTATTTCGATGGCGCGGGCAAGGGCATAGTCATCGTATGGACCGATAATAAACTGAACCCCGTTGGTATCAAATTTTGAATTGTTGTCGCTGAAAGCGATTCGAGAGGTGGTGTCGGGAACGTGGGTAATGCAAACCAGTATCTTCATAATCAGTCACTTACGTATTCTCACCGAAATACCGGCGAAGATAAATTAAATATCGAAGAAAGGAAGGCGGTTTTGGTGGTGTAAAAGATGAATTTCATCAATGGAGAAATCAGGCAAAAACAAATAGAAGCAGACCGATAAAGAGGGAAACCACCAGCGCTCTAAGGGCATCGCTGGAAGGGATGAACCCCCGGCGTTTCCAATTGCGGTAGCTTAGGAAGAAGTTAAGGAGTGTAACCAACGCAATGGGGATGGTGAACAACTCGGTGACTACTGAAATCCAAACCATTTCGATCGACAACTCGCTGATGGTAATCAGGCCCATGAACCAGACTGCGGCGCCAAGGCTTATCCAAAGATTAAGTCTTTCAGTCATGGCAAGGGGAACCAGTGGTGATGAAACTACGGATTGGCGACAGAAAAACTGGTACTAACAATAACTTCATACCCTAAGTTATCAATTGATCTGAAATTGCCATCAGCAATCGGTTATCCGTGGTTAGATTTCGGAATGGAACAAATGCGTTGTATAGTGATCAAGGAGCCTGGAGGGCCTGAAGTTTTACGCTATGAATTTCGACCAAGACCATCGGCTGGTCCCGGGCAGGTACTGATTAAAGTTGTTTCAGCTGGGGTTAATCGTCCGGATGTCGCGCAGCGCAAGGGACATTATCCGCCCCCATTATGGGCACCGCAGGATATACCAGGGTTGGAGGTGGCTGGCATCGTTGAAGCAGTTGGACCAGGGTGTGGGGGGAAAGGTATTAAGCAGGGTGATGCGGTTTGTGCTTTGGTGAGCGGAGGTGGGTATGCTGAGTACGTTGTGGCTGAGGCGGACCACTGTATACCTGTTGGGGATGGAATAGATTTGGAGGCTTCAGGAGCTTTACCTGAGTCCATTTTCACAGTTTATCATAACGTTTTCGAGCGTGGTGCTATTAAGCGCGGTGAGACCCTCTTGGTACAGGGAGGGACGAGCGGCATCGGAGTTATGGCCATACAGATGGCCCGGGCAGCGGGTGCAACGGTCTTGGCGACGGCGGGTAGCGAAATGAAATGTCGGGCATGCGAAAGGCTGGGCGCGCACCTGGCGGTGGACTACAAACTTCAATCTTTTAAGGATGAAGTGCTGCGGTACACTGCGGGCCGAGGGGTTGATGTAGTGCTTGACATGATTGGCGGACCTTATCTGAACGACCACCTTGAATTGTTGAGGGAGGACGGAAGACTTTTACTGATCAACTTTATGGGTGGCAATCAAGCTCAACTTTCACTAACACCTATATTACGTAAAAGACTGACGATCAGCGGTTCAACACTTCGATCAAGAAGTAATGAATTTAAGGCCCGGTTGACAAAAGAAATTATCAAAGTTGTATGGCCTATGATGGTTAGCGGAAAGGTGAAGCCAGTGATTGACGCCATCTATCCACTTTCAGAGGCAGCGAGTGCTCACCGGAAGATGGAATTGAGTACCCACATAGGGAAGATCTTGCTGGTACCCGAAAAATAGAACAGGCGACTAGCCGAGGTAAGCCTTTAGGAGCTTGCTTCGTGTGCTGTTCTTGAGTTTGCGTGTTGCCTTTTCTTTGATTTGCCTTACGCGTTCACGCGTGAGGTCGAACTTCTCTCCTATTTCTTCAAGCGTCATTGCCTGAGAGCCATCCAATCCAAAGTATGAAGAAATCACCAGCGATTCTCTTTCGGAGAGGGTTGATAATGCGCGTTGTACTTCTTTTCTGAGTGACCCTTCCATCAGACCTTGGTCAGGAGTTTGCTCACCGTTGTCTTGCAGGACGTCGAGCAGTGAGTTTTCTTCACCCTGAACAAAAGGGGCATCTACAGAAACGTGACGGCCGGACAATTGCTGGTTGTTCATCACCTCATCTACACTGATTTCCAACAAGTTGGCTATTTCTTCAACGGAGGGCTCTCTATGGTATTTCTGTTCCAATTCAGAGAAGGCCTTCGAGATTTTATTTAGTGAACCTACCCTGTTGAGTGGCAGGCGTACGATGCGTGATTGTTCTGCAAGGGCTTGCATAATGGACTGACGGATCCACCAAACGGCGTAGGAGATGAATTTAAATCCCCTGGTTTCATCAAATCGGGAAGCAGCTTTAATGAGACCAACATTGCCTTCGTTGATCAGATCACCAAGAGACATACCGTTGTTTTGATATTGTTTGGCCACAGAAACCACGAAACGGAGGTTGGCTTTTACAAGCTTTTCAAGTGCAATCTGATCGCCGTTTCTGATTCTTTTGGCTAACTCGGCTTCTTGTTCGGCAGTGATCAGGTCAACTTTTGCGATCTCGGTAAGATATTTATCCAGCGACTGGTTTTCGCGGTTGGTGATTTGCTTTACAATCTTTAACTGTCTCATTTCCTGGTGGTTGTTTTTTCAGTCCTGGTCTTTAACGATGTAGTTCATGTTTTTGGTTCCCTTGAGGATCAAAAAAAGACCCTGAAGGGGTAAAAATCAGCCTACAAATCCTGAAAACTGCTAAAAATCAGGTTAGAGGGCAGATTTTGGCCTTTACAATCTGCGAAAATAAGTTTTTTAAGGGAGAAAAAAAAGAGTCAAAATAAGAAGGAGAAAAACAGAGCGAGAGCGAGAAAAAAGAAAAAAACAGAGCGAGAGCGAGAGCTAGAAGGGAGAAAAAAGAGAGAAAAGTAGCTACACTCTCATCTCGATCTCGGACTCGAGCTTAAACAGAGCGAGAGCGAGAGCGAGAAAAGAGTGTTAGAAATTTAATTGATAGCCGATCACTCCCATCTCGATCTGATTCTCGATCTGGCTTAGCTCGAGAGCGAGAAAAGAGAAAATAACAGTGCGAGAGGAGAGAGAAAAGAAACTACACTCCTATCTCGATCTCGGACTCGAGCTTAAACAGAGCGAGAGCGAGCGCGAGAAAAGAGAGAAAGAACAGAGCGAGTGCGAGAGCGAGAAAAGAGAAAATAACAGTGCAAGTGCGAGAGCGAGAAAAGAGAAAATAACTACACTCCCATCTCGATCTCCCCACTCCCACTCGCACTCGTTCTCTCATCTACTTTTTTTAACTAAATTCAGCGCTTTCAAATAAAAAATGGCAAATCAATCGATTCGTATTCTGGTGGTCGGCTGTGGCAATATGGGGGCCTCGCACGCTACCGCCTATCACAATGACCCCAACTTTCAAATCTGTGGACTCGTTTCCACAGGAAAAAGCAAAGAAATTCTCAATCAAAAACTGGGAAATCAATATCCGCTCTTCAACGATTTTAAAACCGCACTCGATCAGTCCGCACCCCATGCAGTCTGTATTTCTACTTATCCCGATACCCACGAAGCCTTTGCCATCGCCGCCTTTCAGGCCGGCTGCCATGTGTTCATTGAAAAACCTGTCGCCGACTCCGTCATCGGTGCAGAAAAAGTAGTCGCAGCAGCCAAAGCCGCAGGAAAAAAACTGGTCGTCGGTTATATCCTCCGCCATCACCCGTCGTGGATTAAATTCATCGAAGTCGCACAATCACTCGGTAAACCACTGGTCATGCGCATGAACCTCAATCAACAAAGCCACGGCTACATGTGGAATGTCCACCGCAGTCTCATGAAAAGTCTAAGCCCAATCGTTGACTGCGGCGTGCACTACATCGATGTCATGTGCCAAATGACCAGAAGCAAGCCCGTCCAGGTCTATGCCATCGGTGCCCGACTTACCAACGAAATCCCTGCCGACAACTACAACTACGGTCAACTTCAAATCCGATTCGAAGATGGATCCGTCGGATGGTATGAAGCCGGATGGGGCCCGATGATCAGCGAAACAGCATTTTTTGTGAAAGATGTCATCGGCCCTAAAGGATGCGTCTCCATCGTCGCAAAAGATGCCGGTGGCTCAGGCAAATCCGATTCCATCGAAAGCCATACCAAAACCGAATCGCTGCGCGTCCATCATGCCGATCTTGATCACAACAACGCGTTCACCCGACAAGACGATTGGATCAACCTCACCGATGAACCCGACCATCAGGAACTTTGTAACCGTGAACAACAATATTTCCTAAAAGCCATCACCGAAAACATCGACCTAACCGACCACATGAACGACGCAGTGAACAGCCTTAAAATCGCTTTCGCATGCGACGATTCAGTTAAAACCGGAACCGTCATTAAACTCTAATCATGAAACAATTCCTTACCCTTACCTTAATCGCAGTACTATTTTTTTCCTGTAAACAGGAATCCCAAAAAGAAGCAACCACCACCGACACTACTTCGGTTGCTCAACAATTTCCGGAAGTGCCTCCCCTCCAGCCCTACCTGGAATTAAAAGACATTGCCGGATCTAGCTTCAATGTAAAAGACCTCAGCGGGACCTTTGCCATCATGTTCTTCAATCCCGATTGCGATCACTGCCAGGACGAGGCCAGATCCATCCACAACTTTAAAAATCAGTTTAAGTCACAACAACTGTACTTCGTTTCAATCGATTCAATGGAAAATATCGTACGGTTCCGAAAAGATTATGATCTAATGGAGCCCTATTTTCATTTTGCACAAGGTCAGGTCGAACAGATTGTGAATGCCGTTGGACCAATCCCCGGCGTACCCTGTACTTTTATCTATCGCGACGGCAAGTTGGTCACCAGACTGCAAGGCGAATCAAAGCCGGAAGAAATTCTCAGCATTCTGAATCAACCTTAATCCGGCCATTGACCTCCGAATCACCCGAACCTTAAATAAAATACCCACTATGACATTCAGATTTGGGCTTTTCATAACCCTGTTCATCACCTTCGTTGCTGGCGCACAATCACTTGACTCCTTCCTGTCCCACTCCGGCGCATCCAATTTTACATCAACCGCCAACGGCGAAAAGCTGGCCTGGACAATCAACGAACAAGGCAAAAGAAATCTGTACACGCAACTGGGTAAATCTCCAGCCAAAATGGTGAGCAACTATCTACTGGATGATGGACAGGAAATTTCAGAAGTCTCTTTTTCACCCGATGGACAATACCTCTTCTTTATTCGTGGTGGTGCACCAAACGTAATGGGTGAAGCACCTAATCCCGCCAGCCTACCCGATGCCCCGGAACGAGCACTCTTCCGTATTCATCCTGGCGGTGGATTACCTGAAAAAATCATCAACACAGGAAACTATACGTTCCTTGGAAGCGGAGAAAAAATTCTTCTGCTGAAACGAGGTCAACTGGCCATCGCCTCCGCAACACCTGGCGCCACCGCAGAAAACTTATTTTATGTGCGCGGTTCTATATCCTACTTCAGACTGTCACCAGACCAACAGCAAATTCTGTTTGTCAGCGACCGGGGTGACCACAGCTTTATCGGAATTTATACCTTTTCCTCGCGTACCATCACCTGGATCGACCCCCAAATCAATCGCGACCAACTGCCGGTGTGGTCACCCGACGGTAAAAAGGTGGCTTTCATCCGAACGCCAGGCGAAAAGGTTGGTGAACTCGGCAACCTGACCACCGGTCACCATTTCTCCATCATCGTCAATGATTTGAGTACTCAGCAATCAACGGAGATCTGGAAATGCCCTGGACCTTTTGGCGGCCATGCACAGAGCTATCCCAACCCAGCATTTGAATGGTACCGCTCGGGTAAAATTCTATTTTTCTCGGAGCACGAAGGATGGCTCCACGTATGGGGCATTGATCCGGACACCAAAAAACTGACAGATCTTACGCCGGGTGCCGGGGAGGTAGAAAGCTATACCGATACCCCTGATGGACAATCCATCATTTTTGATACCAACATCGGTGACATCAACCGCCGCCATCTGATGAAAACCGAGCTATCCACCGGACGCACCGAGCCTCTTACCTCCGGAACCGGAATAGAAATGTATCCTGTGTTCGCCGGAAAAGACCTGTATTGTTACCGGTCAACTACATCAAGCCATCGTGTCCTGACTAAAGTTGAATCGGGTGGCAAGAAATTTGTTTCGGTCAGCGGACAACTTCCTGTTTTCAGAAGCGAAAATTTTCTGATCCCGGAGGCCGTAACCTTTACTGCTGCGGACGGCCAGCTTATCCATGGACAATTGTTCATTGACCGCTCGAAAAAAGGCAAATCACCGGGCATTGTATTCATGCACGGTGGTCCTACCAGACAGATGTTGCTTGGCTTTCACTACAGCGACTATTACAGCAACGCTTATGCCTTCAATCAATATCTGGCACGAAATGGTTATGTGGTCTTGTCGGTGAATTTCAGAGATGGTATTGGTTATGGAAGAGATTTCAGGCAAGCTAAAAATCAGGGCCCACGTGGGGCAGTTGAATATCAGGACGTTGTAGCCGCGGGAAAATTTCTTCAACAGCTCACGGAGGTCGAAGCAGAAAAAATTGGACTTTGGGGCGGATCGTATGGCGGTTATCTGACAGCCATGGGACTTGCCAGAAATCCGGAGCTTTTTAAATCAGGCGTTGATCTACACGGTGTACACGACTGGGCCTTTCGTGCGCGTGAATTTTGGTTCAAAGGTGGCTGGTGGGGAATTACCAACGATGAAATGCCATTGGCCTACAGCAGCTCTCCTGTTTCTGATTTATCGCGTTGGACAGGCCCCGTTCTGATGGTCCATGGTGACGATGACCGCAACGTCATGTTCAAACAAACCACCGATTTAACCGAACGACTCAGGGAAAGGAATGTTCCCGTTGAACTTCTCGTTCTACCGGATGAAGTCCATGGCTTCCTCCGCTACGAAAGCTGGAAAAAAACCTTTGAACGCTCTTTCGATTTTTTTAACCGAACCTTAAAATCCAAGTAGTTCAGTCCTCAGGGTCGAAGCGATCGAATAAAACTGATCGTATCGGACCTTAAATCCGAAGAGGACTCAAGCAACTTGACGAAGGCACTGCCGACAATTGCACCGCGGGTGTGCTCGGTTATGGCGTTGAAATCTTCTGCATTAGAAATCCCGAAACCTGCTATGACCGGGTTTTTTAAATTCATCGCCTTCAATTTCCTGAAATACTGGAGTTGTTCCTCGGAGATACCCTTTCGGATTCCCGTTGTTCCCGCTGCAGCCACCGCATAAATAAATCCGTCGGACACGTCATCGATGGCCCTGATGCGTGATTCAGCAGTAGTCGGCGCGATAAGAAAGATGTTCAGCAGTCCAGCCGATTTAAAATCACGCTCGAACTGAAGCTTATATACTTGCGGCGGAAGGTCAGGAAGGATAACTCCATCGGCACCCGCTTCCGCTGCCGCCTTACAAAATCGATTGATGCCATATTGCATGATTGGATTAACATAACCCATCAGTAAAACGGGTATCGTGACCGCCTTTCGGATTTCTTTTAGTTGTGCCAAAACAAGTTCGGTGGTCATGCCATTTTCTAAGGCCTTTTTGCTGCTCAGCTGAATGACCGGTCCATCTGCGACGGGATCAGAAAACGGCATGCCGATTTCAATCATGTCTACACCAGCTTCCTGAAGCGCCATCGCTATCGTAAGCGTATCCTCCAATTGCGGAAAACCTGCGGTGAAAAAAACAGAAAGAATTCTTTTCTTGTCAGAATTCATCAGTGCAGTAAGTCGATTCATTTTAGACATTGCGCTTAATATTTACCCCACCTGATGTAGGTCTCCAGATCTTTGTCACCGCGACCACTCAAACAAACAACCACAACCTCATCCGGCTTCGGTTTAAGCTGAGGAATTGCTGCGAGGGCATGGGCAGTCTCAATCGCAGGAATAATACCTTCCTTACGTGCGAGCAGAATTCCTGCCTCCATCGCTTCGGTATCGGTGGCGTTAAGGTAGGTGACGCGTTTACTTTCAAAAAGATGGGAATGCAGCGGACCGATTCCAGGGTAATCCAATCCAGCCGAAATGGAATAGGGTTCTGTTACCTGTCCGTCTTCACTTTGCATGAGCAAGGAAAAACTTCCATGCAACACACCCGGTTTGCCCAGAACGGTGGTTGCTGCCGATTCACCGGATTCAACACCATGGCCAGCTGCTTCTACACCTACAAGTTTTACATTTTCTGATTCCAGGAAATGATAAAAAGCGCCCGCCGCATTACTTCCTCCACCAACACAGGCAATGACCGTGTCGGGTTCAGGTCTTCCCTCCTGTTCTGAAAGTTGCCGGATAACTTCCTCGCTGATCACCGATTGAAATCGTGCTACCATATCCGGATAAGGATGAGGACCTACGACTGAGCCGATGATGTAGTGGGTATCGTCCGGGTGACTGATCCAATGCCGCATGGCCTCATTGGTTGCATCCTTGAGCGTCATGTTCCCAGAAATGGCAGGTACCACCTTTGCTCCCAATATGCGCATGCGTTCCACATTTGGGCGCTGACGTTCCATATCGAGTTTGCCCATATAGATAACACACTCCATACCCATGCGTGCACAAACCGTGGCGGTTGCGACCCCATGTTGACCGGCTCCGGTCTCCGCGATGATCTTGGTTTTACCCATTGCCCTGGCCACCAAAATTTGGCCGATCGTGTTGTTGATTTTATGCGCACCGGTATGGCAGAGGTCCTCACGTTTCAAATAAATTTTTGCATTGAATAATTCAGACAAGCGCGGCGCATAACATAACGGTGTCGGCCGACCAACGTAATGTTTGAGCAGATCTTGAAAGTCTTTTTGAAAAGAGGTGGATCCGATTATATCCAGGTATCGAAGGCGTAGGGCCTCGACGTTTGGATAGAGCATTTCTGGAATAAAGGCGCCGCCAAATCGGCCATAGTATCCGGATGAATCAACTTGAAATTTCATAGTGCTGATGGATTTCTAATGGATTGAATAAAGGATTGAAGACGAACGATATCTTTTTTTGCAGGCTCACTTTCAAATCGACTGTTGAGGTCAATACCAAAAAGTTTTTCGTGGTGAAATTTTGAGAGCGCATTTATGGAATCAGGACCAATTCCCCCACTTAACCAAAAGGGCACCTGACCAGTATACTGCGTAAGCATTTCCCAATTAAAGGCAAGCCCATTTCCACCTGGATTTATTCCTTTTGTATCAAAAAGGAAGTAGTCACAAAAAGGTTGAAACGGAACGGTGGTTGCAAAATCAAATTGCTCATCGATGGCGAAGGCTTTGATGATCGAGTACCCTTTCGCCTTTAGCTGTGCACAATAATCACTCGATTCGTGACCATGCAGTTGGATGTAATTCAGGTGGTAACTTTTAGCACGAGACTCCAGTGAGTCTATTGGTTCGTTGACGAATACGCCGGTCCTTTTTATGGCAGGCGGTAAAGAAGGCATCATAAAATCAACTCCGATAAAACGGGGTGATGAGGGATAAAAAATAAATCCTAAAAAATCAGGCTGAAGTTCAGACACCGCCAGGATATTTTCCCTGTATTTCATTCCACATACCTTAATCAAAAGCTGACTGGGGATACTCATGATGGAATGGATTTAAGAAAATTTGAAAGCGCCAATGCCGGATCAGACGTTTGCAAAAATGAATGCCCGATTAAAAACCCTGAATACCCGATTTTCTTCAAATGATGGATGGTCGATGGATTTTCTATACCACTTTCAGCCACCAGTGGAACGGAGGCATGAAATTGAGAAGCCAGCCGATCAAACAACGTCAAATCGGTTTTCAACGTCGATAGATTGCGGCTGTTAACACCAATCAGATCGGCACCCAAATCAAGGCAGGAAAGCAATTCCTGATCGCTGTGAACCTCCAGTAAAACCTCGAGGCCGATGGAATGTGCCTGTTCTATAAACTCACTTAGCTGACCTACTGAAAGTGCCGAGGCAATCAACAAAATAGCATCTGCACCATAGGCCTTGGCTTCAACAATTTGATAGCCATCGATGATAAATTCTTTTCGCAAAATGGGAATATCAACACGCCGTCTGCTCCATTGAAGATCATCGATTGACCCACCAAAATATTTTTGATCGGTTAGCACCGAAAGGGCTGCCGCACCTGCCGATGCATAGCCTGCAGCCAATGATTTGACATTCAAATCTGGCTGAAGTATCCCCTTGCTCGGAGAACGGCGTTTGATCTCAGCGATCACTGCAGGAGTAGTTGATTTCATCAAGGCACGCTTCAAACTACTGGCGGAACGTGAAAAATGCTCAAGACACTTCAATGAATTAATGTCCAATGCTCGTTTGCATTTATCCACCTCGAGCATTTTATGACTAAGTATTTCCTGAAGCAGTGCCATATCAAAATGCCTTGGAGATTTCAATCAGATCTTTAAAGCCCCGGTAGGCCTTTCCACTGTTCAGGATTTCTTTTGCCAACAGTGTCCCTTCGGCAAAATCCTTGCATTTCCCTGCCGTGACCAATGCAGCAGAGGAGTTCGCAGCCACCACATCGGTCTGTTGGGATGTCCCCTCGCCTTTTAAGACATCCAGAAAAATTTTAGCTGAATCTTCCACCGAGATACCGCCAGCAATATGATCATAGTCGACAGGCTGAAGTCCAAAGTCTTCCGGACTCAGCAGCTGCTCACCTGCATTGGTGTATACTTTCACTGAGCCGGTCAGAGAAATTTCATCGTAGCCATTAAGATCATGTAAGATCATGAATTGCTTGTCGAGGCCCTGATACAGGTAGCCATACAACCTGGCAAGCTCTAGGTTGAAAACACCGGTAAGCTGATACGTTGGCGATGCCGGATTAACCATTGGCCCGAGCATATTGAAGAAAGTCTTTACACCGAGCTCTTTTCGGATGGGTGCAACATTTTTCATGGCTGGATGAAACAACGGTGCATGCATAAATAGGATTCCGGTTTTATCAAGGCAGCGGTTGAGCTGGTCTGCTGTAGTGGGGAATGTAAAACCTAGGTATTCCATCACATTCGAAGATCCACTAACCGAAGAAACGCCATAGTTCCCATGTTTGGCAACTGGCTGTCCGGCAGCGGCAACCACAAATGCCGAAAGGGTTGAAATGTTGAATGTATTCTTACCATCGCCACCGGTGCCACAAACGTCAATGGTTGGACGGTCGACCTGAACCGGACGGCATAGATCCAGCATGGCTTCACGAAATCCCTGAAGTTCATCCAGTGAGATCGGGCGCATCAGGTAAACCGTTATGAAGGCACTCACCTGACTGGGTTGATATTTTCCTGTCGCCAGATCGGTCAGCACTTCTCTGGCCTGCCGGCGGTTCAAGGGTTGCTGATTGATCAGCTGATGTAAAATTTCTTTCATGAGCGCTTGATTGACTTTCCTTCTATCCAATTTTTAACGAGCTCCATTCCGTACTCCGTCATGATCGACTCCGGATGAAACTGGACTCCATGCACATCGTAATCACGGTGCGATACGGACATAATAATTCCATCAGAATCGATGGCTGTTATCCTTAACTGGTCAGGGACGGAATGTGGATGTATTGCCCAGGAATGATAATGGGTTACTCTGAATTTTTCTGGAAGTCCGGCGAACAATCCATTTGCCCGATCGGTGACCGTTAAGTGTGAAGTAACGCCATGTTTTACTTCTGAAAGGTTGTATAGCGCAGCGCCATAAGCCTCACCAATGGCCTGATGCCCCAGACAAACGCCAAGAATAGATTTCGAAGAACCATAGCATTTTATAACCTCAGGCATAATGCCTGCATTGGCAGGAAGACCGGGCCCGGGAGAAAGTAAAATATGGGTGTATGCCTCTACCGCATCTAATTCAATCCGGTCATTTCGAAAAACATCTGCTTCCAGCCCTAATTCTTGCAACAAATGAACTAGGTTGTAGGTAAAGGAATCGTAGTTGTCGATCAATAGGATCTTCATATTCAAATGGTTTCGGCCATGGCAACAGCCCGGCGCAGTGCTTCAAGTTTGTTGTTCACTTCTGCCAACTCATTTTCAGGAACAGATTTGGCTACCACGCCAGCTCCAGCCTGACTGATCAGCGTATTGTTCTGACTTAAAAAAGATCGGATCATAATCGCATGATTGATTGAACCATTGCATCCGAGGTATCCAATAGCACCGCCATAAAAGCCTCTTGAACCTTTTTCCATTTCGGCGATCAAGTTCATGGCTTTAATTTTTGGCGCACCAGACAATGTTCCGGCAGGAAATGAGTCGGCGAATAATTTTAAAGAAGAACCCTCTTCAGGTAGTGTTCCTGTAACTTTTGAAACCAAATGGATAACGTGTGAGTAGTACTGAATCTCCCGCAGCACCTCTACCCTAACTTTGCGGGCCACGCGACTTAAATCGTTTCTAGCCAAATCGACGAGCATAAGGTGTTCCGCATTTTCTTTTTCATCAGCAGCGAGTTTTTCTGCCAACAAAGCATCCTCGGCATCGTTGCCTGTTCGACGTACGGTGCCGGCAATTGGAAAAATACTTGCCGTATTCCCTTTCACCTGAAGTTGAGCTTCCGGAGAGGAGCCGAAAATCCGAAATGCCGTGTAGTCGAAATAAAAAAGGTAAGGCGATGGATTGACCGAACGCAGTGCGCGGTATACGTTGAACTCATCGCCCGTAAATGTCTGCTCGAAGCGTCTTGAAAGGACAATCTGAAAAACATCGCCGGCATGACAATGGGCAATTCCTTTTTTTACCGCGTTCAGAAATTCTTCATCGGATAGATTGCTTTTTCGCTTACCCACTTTTTGAAAAGGATAGGTCGTGAATTTACTGGAACGCACAAGCTGTATGATCTGGTTGACGTCCTCGTTGGAGGTTGGATTGATGCTGTTTCGGTAAACCGTGAGTTCATTGCTGAAATGGTCAATGACCAATACAAATCCAAAAAGTTGATAACAGAGGTCAGGTATTTTTTGGTTGTCGGAGGCAAGGGAGACATCTTCAAAAAACCGAACCGCATCGTAATTGGTGTATCCGAACAACCCTGCGGCAGGGGCATCTTCAAAGTCCGGTGAAAACTTAAAGGCACTGCGAAAGGCATCCAGGTGTCCGACCAGTTCCTTTCCTTCAAAATTATATTTAAGAGTTAATGTTGATCCCTGGACCTTTTCAGTGATGGACTGACGATTGACGGTAAATGAAGCGATGGGTTCACAACAGATTATGGAAAGACTGTTTTCCTGTCCATGGTAATCGGAGCTTTCCAATAAAATACTTCCCGCGTAAACATCCCGAAGTTTGAGGTATATGTTGATGGGCGTTAAAAAGTCTGAGAGCAACTTTTTAGAGGTCGTGTGGATGGTTATGTTTTTCATTGGACAGGGTTAAAAAAGAAGAAGGCCCGCTGTGAACAGCAGGCCTTCTATGGATTGGGCACTATGGTTGCGTTCACTTATCGGAGTCCGGTAAGTGCCACCACCAAGCGTTATGGTTTAGAATTAAATTCATTTAACGACGACTTATGCTGCGCTGTCTTTCTTTTTTGCCGGTGCGCGGCGTGCAACTTTAGCCTTGGTTTCGCCGACTGAAACAACAGCCTTTTTTACGGACGCAAGACGTTTGATACGCTTCTTTATAGCGTTTTTGTTTCTGCTCTTGCCGTAAGAACCTTTCCAGATCTTACCTTTTTTGGACTTTTTATCTCCTCTTCCCATGATTTTTGAATAGGACGCAATAATACATGGTGGACGTAGAAATACAAAGAAATTGGGCTCAAAACCCATGAAAATCAGCGGTGCAAGGGGAACTCAAACCGAAGACATGGCTTCAGCGCATTGTCCTGGTTAATGAACCGATGCCACATCGGAACCGATGGATTGGCCGTAAAACCTGACTTTAAAAGAACCTTTTGAGAAGGAAGATGCTCTTTATCCACAAAGCTCCAAAGACTTGTAAAATCATGGTTATCAACTATATAAGGAATTATAGCTAAAGTAGATTCTAATGCAAGTCCTTGTCCCCAGCAACTCGGACTAAAGATGTACCCAAGCTGTAAACTACCCTTTACGTTCAGCAGTCCTAAGGAACCAATCAGGCGAAAATGTGGCTTTAATCGGACCACATAGGTAAACGCGGTATTATTTTCCCATGCGGCAACCGACCATCGCGTAAATGACCTGCTGTCTTCCATACGCTCATGCGTTTTCCAGGAAACAAAACGAGTCGCCGCGTCTTTGGAAGCATAGGCATAGAAAATTTCCTCTGCCTCTTCCCTTCTGATTTTGGTCAGGCGAATCCGAGCGCCATCAATGACTGCGGGTAGCATGTGCCTTTTTGCTGAGTTCTTTGAGCGCGCCAAGGATGGCCGGAGTGGTTTCCTTACCCAGGGACATGCTCGTCAGGTATCCCGCATGCGCCTTGGTTGATTTTCCAAAAAACTCCGGCTTCAAAATATATCCGAGCGCATCCTGCGCCAAACCCATCACCATCTTTGGACCGACACCCATGAGCTTTCGGGTTTCCAAGGACAACCATGGGGTGGTTTCACCGGGATGGGTAGCGAACTGAACGCCTCCGATACTAAACCAGGCCATATTGGTTTCAACGGCTTCAGTAAAGGTTCGCCCGATCACTTTCGCCTCCGACAACATACGCCAGCCCTGATTTTCCACCTTAAATTGAATGGTGGTGTCAGCAAAAAATATATTTCTATCCTCCAGTGGTTTCGCGGTGGACAGAATTGTACGGGTGGCGGCCGCGAGATCCTCACCGCTCTTTTCCATTCCCTCCAACCCTGGCTTCTCCCCGTCGGGTTGTACCCATCCACCGATGGCACCCTGCAGAAACATATGCTCACCGCCAACAGTGCCTTGCATGGATTTGTAAAACACCCCGGGATAATCAGACGATACCACAGAAAACTTTTCATCCAGGAAGGTTGGATGACAGGCAAAATTGGTGAGCGTTACCACGGGAACACCCGTCTCGGATTTAAACTGCATTACGGTCAGGGTTCGATCAAGTTCAACATCACTGATGTTTTGAACCCACTTTCCCTGATACACTCCTTCTGCGACCCATCCATGCACAGCCATTAATTTTTTATTGGCCTCTACAATTTGGGATGCAGCGGATCGAACAAGAAAACTGAGGTAGGATGTATCGACACCGCTTGCTGTAAAATCTTTTCCCCAGATGCCTACAACATCTGGGCCCGAATGGGTATGGGTAGATGATATCACAATCCTTTTAGGATCAATTGAACATTGGGCCGCAGCCATCTTTCGGATTCGATCCATTTCAGGTTTGAGCAGTCCAATGCAATCGACAGTAACCAAAGCCAGCTTCTGATCTCCATTTGAAACAACAACGGCCTTGGCAAAGAGGTTATCGTGTACACCACTGAACTTCCGGTTTTGTGGACCTCCGGCAATGAAAGTCCCCATTGGCGGATTGATGGACGCTACAGAAACACCAACCTGAAAAGTAAGGCGATTGCCATGATCCATTTGACCGAACACCAACCATGGAATAAGTGCACAACCAATCAGATAGATTTTTAACATAATAAAGCCATTAAGTCCTTCTTCAAAATAAGGAAAGGATTCAGAATGACCATCGATACAAAAAGAAAAAGCGGCCAAAGACCGCTTTTCCATGTATTAAACCCAATAGAAATCAATATTTGACCACTCGGAATTCTGTTCTCCGGTTAACCTGATGAAGTGATTCAGAACAGCTGCTTGAGCAATCGCAATGGTTCAGCAGTTTGGTTTCTCCGTAACCAACACCATGTACACGTTCTGGTCTGGTGATTCTTTTTTGAACATACTCAAGCGATGCCTGAGCACGCTGCTGGGAAAGTTTATTGTTATAACGTGATGTTCCTCTACAATCGGTGTGTGAGCTCAACTCAACCTCCAAGTCAGGATTATCATTCATTATTTTAACCAGTTTGTCCAATTCGCTGTGCGCATCTTTCCGTATCCGGAAGTCATCCAGATCAAAATGGATTGGCATCAAATCGAAGGTTGGCTTGGCAACAACCGGCGGAGGCGGCGACACAGCTGTAAGCGCCAACACCATCGTGGCACCCGCACCTGCCGACTGCACAGTGAATGCTTTCTCTACAAAATCAGTCGCGGAGGCATTCAAAACGGTACCCTGTGGCACACTTAGCTTTACTCCACTCTCTGATACATCAACAGAAACCTTTTTTCCAGCAAGCGTATATTGAATCTTTCCGGCCATAGGCTTATTGGTAGCAGCATCTACTATTGTAATAGCAACGGTTGGCTTATGGAATTCACGAATGCCATTCAGGTCGATTACAAAACTGAAAATATCGTCATCGCCTACCGTACCAACACGATTGCTGACCATATAGCCATCGGTAGCCGTAGAAAAATGCATACCAAAATCATCCCGCTCCGAATTGATGCCATTCAGCAAATTCAAAGGCTCCTCTCCAGGTGTTTCAACCCAAAAAACATCTAATCCACCGAGCCCGGGCCATCCACTTGAAGAGAATATCAGCTCTCCGTTTTTAGTCATGGTAGGAAAAACCTCATTCTTTGGTGTATTAATTTTTGCACCGAGGTTTTCAGGCTTACTCCAGGAGTCGTTCCCATTTAAGACTGATTTCCACAAATCAAATCCGCCCTGTCCACCAGGCATATCGCTTGAAAAGTAAAGGGTCTTGGTTTTATAATCGAAGAAAGGATGTGCAACTGAATAGTTTCCGTTGTTGTAAGGGAAATCATTCGTGAGGCTCCATACATCACCCTGCTTGGTAGAGTAGTGAATGTGCAGTCTAATGTTTTTCGTCTTGCTGGTGACATCTTTTGACCAGTTGGAAGTAATGAAAAGCATGGCTCCATCTTCAGAAACCATAATTGGTCCATCGTGGTGCTTTTTGTTAATACCTTTGGGTAAGGAATAGGTTTCATGTCCATCATGTTCAAGCATAACAGCCGGTTTACCAAATTCACCCTGCAGGTCGATGGCTGTTGTTTCAGCAGAATCAGCGGGCGTGGTGTACATATTATAGAACGGCTGGTTATTAATGCCGTGAACAATTTTATTTTCCTGGTGCGGACGGGTTGATTGAAAGTACAACCATCCGTTGTAGAGGATAGGACCAAACTCACTGTACTCCGAATTGATGGCCATGTCATCGATTTTCGTTCCGGCGTAATTTGCAACCTTCTTATAAAAAGGAGCTTTGTTGGCATTTAAAGCCAGTTCGAATTCAGATTCATTACCGGGCAAATGCTTATTGATCAACGCATCGGCTTCATCATACCGCTTATAAAACTTAAGACATTCAAAATAGGCATAAACATCATCGGGCTTTTTGAGGTCACCGGTACTATCGGCATAATGAAAAAATGGTAATGCTTTTTCAAACTGATGGGATCTATAATAATCCATCGCAGCAGGAACCGCTGCAGAAGTTTCGCCGGCGTCAAACAATCCATGCCAGGAATCAGCTGCCTCCATGTAGTGCTTCTTCGCTTCAAGGTGTTCAATACGTTTTTTAACAACGCCCTGGGCGCTCCCGCTTGCAGCGACAGCAATCAAAACCAGGACTGTCCAAGTTGAAATATTACGCTTCATAGATTAATTGAAGAATCGTGGTGACTGAATGCTTTGGAAATGAGACTGCCCGAAACGGTAACGAATACCCACTTCGTGGGTCTGAACAGTTGAAAATCTGAAAGCTGATAAGGGCAATTCATAGACGTAATTGAAAGTTAGCCTTTCTTTTACAGTTATGCCAGCCATCAGACCGGCGGAGTCACCACTACGATAATTAATACCCAGGTCAATCATACGGTGATAAGATAATACAGCATTAAAGTCCATCTGAGCAGGTGCTCCACTTACAACCTTCAACAAGACACTTGGTCTGAACTGAAATTGCTCGGTCACATAAAAAGCACGTCCCGCATAAATAAAGGCGTGCCTAACCTGATCAAGTGCAAAATTATTTGAATTGGATGCCTTGTACTCAATGGTCCTGGGTACCGCAATACCAATGAACAATTTTTCGGTGTACAACAACAGACCGCCGCCAACGTTGGGTGAAAAGCTGGATACTTTTTGAAGATCCGGATCATCAGGATCGTACATGTTTTGCAGGTTTGCCAGATTGGTGGTTTCGTTGTTGGCAACAAAACTTAATCCAGTCGCCAACCTGATTTTGTCGGTCAACTTGAGATGATAGCCCGTTGCAATGTTCATCGTCTGGATAGACTGGCTGCCGATCTGGTCAGCGATAAAATTAAGACCCAATCCAAATGAGGAACCCAGATTGGTTTCAAGTCCAAAAGATGAAGTTGTGGGCGCACCATTCACACCAAGCCACTGAAAGCGGTGCAGGAACGAGGCGGTACCATAGTTACGGGTTCCTGATTCCGCAGGGTTGATGGTGTATGCATTAAATACATACTGGTTGTACATCGGAAATTGTTGTGCATAAGACTGCACCGATAAAGCAGTTATTCCGATGAAGAGTAGATAGAATATTTTAAAGTTTTTCATTGTCCTTTTTCTAAACCGATTAATAAATCACTGTAACAAATCCGGATACTTCTTTGCCGTTGCCAAGTTGGATCACATAGAAGTAAACACCTGACGGCACTCTGCTGGAACCTGCCGTAAGACCATTGGTTGAATAACCATCCCAATCGTTGTTGTATGGAGCCGCTTCGTAAATCTTGTTACCCCAACGGTTGAAGATCGTGACCTTATGGTCAGGGTAATTCGATAATCCGGTAATGACCCATTTTTCGTTTTTGCCGTTGTCGTTTGGAATGATGGCTTCAGGGATAAGGAGTTCCGGACTGATTTCAATGTCGATGGTAATGGTGGCTTCACCACACACTTCCTTACTGCCTTGAACATTACATACCTTATAATCGATGGTCACTGTTCCGGTTTCTCCAGGAGCTGAGCGGTAAACGAGTGACCCAGTTTCCTGGTTTAGGGTAACCGTTCCATTTGCCGAACCACCGGTTCTGGAAATGGTTACGCCGGTTCCGGTCCTAAAGTCATCGTTGGTAATGAAGTTGATGGTCGTTGGAACGCCTTCGTTCACCTTCGCCTGATCGTCGATGGCCACAGGTGTGCCGATATTAGGATCTGAGACATTTGGATTACCGTCACCGTCACAGTCAGAGGCATCCCATGCGCCCGATGGATCTTTAGTCTGACTATCATAGTTCAAAGAGCATAGATCATTCAGATCGGTACCATCCTGTTTTTCCTTTTCATTGGTTACGCCGTCGCCGTCGCAATCCGCATTTTTCCACTCACTGGTCGGAGGTAAAGTCTGACTTGAAAGTTTCACACTGCAGGGTTGATTGGGGTTGGTTCCATCATCAACCTCTTTTCCATTGCTTACACCATCGCCATCACAGTCGGCTGCACGCCAGATGGAAGATGAAGTATTCGGTGTGTAGCCGGTATTGGCCTTACATGGATCGGCAGGTTGTGGATCCGTTCCATTGGGTTCACCGTCACCATCACAATCGGCTGACTTCCATGCCGCAGAAGGTGTTAGGTTCTGACTGGTTAGTTTCAGATCGCAGGAATTTGTCGGACTTGTTCCGTCGTCGGATTCTTTTCCGTTGGAAACGCCATCGCCATCGCAGTCGGCTGCACGCCAAACGGTAGAGGCGCTATTGGGAACAGATCCTGCCTTATAAGTACATGGATCCTGAGGTTTGGTGTCGGTGCCATTTGGATCGCCATCGCCATCGCAGTCTAGCGCCTTCCACGCTGCAGAAGGTGTTGCACTCTGACTGGTGAGCTTCAGATCGCATGAATTAGAAGGATCGGTGCCATCATCAGCTTCTTTGCCGTTGGTTACTCCGTCGCCATCGCAATCGGCTGCACGCCAGACTGCATTTGATGTATTGGCTGTAGAACCTGCAACAAACACGCAAGGATCTTTAGGGGCAGTGTCTACACCATTTTTGGTGCCATCGCCATCACAGTCGCCGTCGTTCCATGCAGCTGCCGTAGTAAGGGTTCTGCTGGCCAGCACATAGTCGCAAGGGTCAGAAGGATTGGTGCCATCATCAGATTCTTTACCGTTGGTAATACCATCGCCATCGCAATCGGCTGCACGCCACACCGCGCTGGTGGTATCGGGAACAGATCCGGCTGCAGAGAGACAAGGGTCGGTCGGAGCAGAATCTGTTTCATTCTTTTCACCGTCGCCATCGCAGTCTGCGGTCTTCCATGCAGTGGAAGGAATCAAAGTCTGACTTGCCAGTTTAAGGCTACAAGAGTCGTTCGGATTGGTTCCGTCGTCGGATTCTTTTCCGTTGGAAACGCCGTCTCCATCGCAATCGGCAGCACGCCATACAGGGTTGTCGGAATCTGCAACTGAACCTGCGGGATATACGCAAGGATCAGCAGGAGACCCATCGTCTTTGTTTTTGCTTCCATCACC
Source organism: Bacteroidota bacterium (assembly GCA_016866235.1). Classification (GTDB taxonomy): domain Bacteria; phylum Bacteroidota; class Bacteroidia; order Cytophagales; family Cyclobacteriaceae; genus ELB16-189. Next base: position 10,074 of record VGMW01000003.1, on the reverse strand, counting down.
ATCACAGTCTGCATCATCCCATTCAGGATCCGGCGTCAGGGTTTGACTGGCCAGCAACAGTGAACAAAAATCTTTAGGATCGGTTGTATCGGTATTTTCTTTTCCGTCGGTAACGCCATCACCGTCGGTATCTGGATCGAGAGGATCGGTGCCGTCGGTTTTCTCCTGGTTGTTGGTGCGGCCGTCGTTGTCACAGTCGGCTGAATTCCAAGCGGAATTGGGCGTGAGTGTCTGGCTGGCAAGGACAAAAGAGCAGTTGTCTCTTGGATCGGTGCCGTCGGTTACCTCTTTTCCATTTTTAACTCCGTCGCCATCGCAATCAAGGTCGTTCCAGGCTGAGGTGCGTGTAGCGGTTCGGGTAGCGTTGTAACTACATGGGTCTTGGGGATTCGTTGAATCGGTATTCTTTTCGGTGTTGTTGTCGATGCCATCGCCATCACAATCGGCAATGTTCCAGGCATTTTCAGGGGTAAGGGTTTGACTTGCTGCTACGTTAAGAGCAGAGGTCTTTAGGATTGGTGTTGTCGGTGGCTTCCTGGCCTTCTTTTACGCCATCACCATCGGTGTCTGGATCGAGTGGATCGGTGCCGTCGGTTTTTTCCTGACTGTTTGTACGGCCGTCGTTGTCACAGTCGGCTGAATTCCATGCAGCGTCGGGTGTAAGCGTTTGGCTGGCGAGCACGAAGGAGCAATTGTTCAGCGGATTGGTATTGTTGCTGTTGTTGATTTCGGTTCCATTTTCCACGCCATCGCCATCGCAGTCCAGACGATTCCAATCCGAGTTTGGCGTGAGGGTCTGGTTTGCTAAAATAAAACTACATGGTAAGTTAGGATTAGTGCCGTCAGTAATTTCTTGTGAATCGGTCACACCGTCGCCATCGGTGTCGGTACTGCAATCCGTGACACTTACCCTAAAACCAGTAGTTGGTGTATTACCACATCCAGAATTTAAAATTGCTCTGTAATACTCGGTTGATACAGCTGTGGTATTTACTGAAACAGTAAGTGTGGCAGTTGAATTTGCGATGTCAACAGCATTTGAGAAATCAGCAAGGGTAGCTGACTGCCACTTTATGATTGACCCATTCGATACGGTAACAACCAAATCATTAGACACCGTGCCTGATCCAGCATTCAAACAAATATTTGAAGTTCCAGAAATAGTACCAGCAGCTGCTGCAGAAACTACCAATTCATTGGCTGTCGCATCAGATAATGTGTAGCCAGCTGCATTAATGATGGTTGCAGTCACCGAATAGGTATTACCAGCTGAAAGAAAATTGGTTGGCAAGTTGAGTGACCAGGTGCCACCGGAAACAACTACAGCTGGACTGGTTGAACTATTGAAAACAGAACCATTCAAATAGACAGAAAGAGATTCACCCGCCGCTAATGTAACCCCTCCATTGATGGTGGGGTTGGTTGAACAAGTAGTCAAAGAACTAACAGTGACTGAACCTTGAGGTCTAAGACCACTAATTTCATTGAGGTAAGCATTCAAATCAGCAAGAAGCCCTGATGTTGCCGCATCTCCCCTAACGTCATTAGTATTCTGACTAGTGAAACTTGCCTCTTTATTGATTTTAACTAATCCAAAGTTTGATTTTCCGGCAGTTTGCCCTCCGTTAATCTGAAAATTTGAACCACCATATTGATTCAGGTTGAAATTAACACTGGTAAGGGCTAAAAAACCGAAAATAACTACTTGACCTTGTTCCTTCCGTTCCCATACCAATCCTCCAGGTATATCGACTGTCTGACCATTGACCATCTGCAGTCTAAGCGTCATCCTGATATCATTTCCCTGCTGAGAAGGTTCGTTTACAAAAATGAAGGAGTTTGTGTTGTTGACCTGAACAAAAAATGCTTTCTGAATACCAAGCGACGAAAACAACGTTATGTTGTTTGCATCCTGAACGTTATTTCCTCGAAATCCAATAAAGCCTTTGTTAAATGGCACACTCACCTCAACCTGCCCAAACACCCCGGTAAGGGTTAAACTGAACAGTGAGGCAAAAAGTAGCCTTGATCCAAATAGCTTTCGAAGTGACTTTCTCATTGATGTAGTGGGGTGTTGTTTGATATCAGTGGTAATGTTTGTAGTAAATGGCAGCGATGATAGCACTTTTATTACGTTTAAAGGCTATAATCCATGATAAAATTTCCATTTTTAGGTTATATTCCAATTTTGGGAATAATATCTCTTAAACAGAGAATTTTTAAGCATGGACTATAATCTCATTTTCAAAGTTCATAAAATTATCAGCCCGTCTTAAGCCACAGGACCCTTCCGCCGTCCAGAATCGAATAATTAGGACAGAATTGATCAAAATCACGTATTTTGAGGATTCCGGACATCAAATCCGGACATAAAAGTTGATTCTCTACGTCTCCATATTAAGCATCATTCTTTCCGCCCTCGTAGCCATCAACAACTGGAAGGTGAATCGATCTTCCATCTTCCTTTCCCTCATCCTGATCATCATCTCCGTATTCACCCTAAACCAATACTTCCTAAACGAACAAGGTTCCGCCTTCTGGCTGGCCATCATCTTCAACAACTTCGCACCCTTCTGGTATCTCGCCGGCCCCCTCCTTTTTTGGTACACCCGTGCACTAACCAAAGACAAGATCAGGTTCTACCGCAGCGACCTGCTCCACCTTATTCCATTTACCATTCATTTCATTGGCAATCTTCCATACCTGTTCTCCCCGTTCACCTACAAACTGGAAATCGCCCAACAGCTGTTACAAAACTCCGCCAACCTTAAAACCATCAGTCTTAACTGGATCATCCCCCTCGAGGTAAACCTAATCGTCCGACCAACCCTTATGATGTTGTATGCATTGCATGCCATCCAAATGTTCAACCGTCGGATCAGAAATCAACCCTTAGAAGGCTATACATTCACCGAAACACATGGCGACCAGATCAAACGATGGTTCTTTACTTTCACCGGCATCCTTCTTCTCCTAAGCCTAAACTACCTGATCGCCGGTATCCAATTCAGTAACATCGAATCCCCAACCCGCGGCATTTACGAATTGCCAGTCGCCCTGCTAAACAGTTTTCTGATTGCCATCCTGCCCATCCTGCTGCTCGTCTTTCCCAACGTGATCTATGGGCTACCCCGAAGCCCGAAATCCAACACCAAAACGGATTCGTCCAACGGAATCAAAAAAGTACTCACCCCAACGGCAGATCCACTCCAGTCCAACAGCAGCTACTTTCAGGAGGTCGCAGAAAAAATCACCCAAAACTTCGAAAACGAAAAGCCCTTCCTCAATGTCGATTATTCCATCGAAGATCTCGCTGAATCACTAGACATCCCACGCCATCATATTTACTATTGCCTCAATTCAGTAATCGGTAAGAAATTCACCACACTAAAAACCATCTACCGCGTACAACACGCACAGAAACTTTTACTCGATGCCGACCTCAGTCGCTTTACCATAGACTCTATTGGTCTTGAATCAGGATTCGCTTCAAGATCAAACTTCTACTCCGCTTTCAAAGAAGTTACCGGTCTCACCCCAACAGAATTCCTGGTTCAGAATGGAAAAGCGGTTTCCACCACCAAAAACTGAATACCATCCCTCATGCGAATAATTACCCTGCTGCCTCTTCTGCTGCTCACTTTTCTATTCAATTGCAGCAAGCCAAACAAGAATCCAACCTTCAAACTGCAGCCCACCGAAAAATTTCTTTTCAAGTCGTTCGTCGATTGCAATATGGCCGAAGTATGGATCGCCGATACATTCCGGATTTTTCCCGGAAAACACGGCGAAGACACCTTGTGGGGCTATTCCGATAATCTCCGGTTTGGCAATGGACGAAATGCAGATGAGGCGTTTGCTCAAAACTTCGAGGACCTTGTCGTGCCTACCATGCCCCCCAATTTTAAACCAGGGAAACTGCTAAAGGGTCCATCACCGCTGGACAGCCTTCACGGTGCCGTTTGGTTTGAAACCGTGTATCAGGATCAGCGCGATGCTTCCGGTAAAACGCTGTACGCCATTTACCACAATGAAAATTATCCCTGGAACTTTCCCTACAATCCGCAAACCGGTGAGGGTTATATTGACCGTTACTGGCCGCGGGGTCTGACAGGTCCAACTTCGCCGGCTGCTGTATGCCGCATCGGAATCATGAAATCCACCAATGGTGGTTATGCCTGGGAAAACAAAGGAATTTTTATTGAAGATCTTCAACCCCGCATGACACTGAAGCCGCACAATACTTCCAACACTTTTGCCGGCGGCGTCGGAGATCCTTCTGCCGTTGCCAGCGGCGATTACCTTTATCTCTTTTACGGCGAATACGGATATCCCGGCGTGTACGACTCCGCATCCTATGATCCCGCCAAAGAGTGGAGCGGCCAATGCATTTCGGTGGCAAGAATTAAACTGTCAGACCTTGATCAACCGGTGGGCAAAGCAAGAAGATGGAATGGTTCCGCATTCGAAGCACTGCCCGATGCGATAGGTTCACCCATTGCCGCCCTACAGATTCCGATTGAAGAAGGCGGCGGACCGGCATCTGCCCCCAACAAACAGTTTCATTGGGGCCCGTCGGTGAGTTGGAACACTTACCTCAACTGCTGGGTCATGCTGATGGGAAGGGTAGAAGAACAATCCTGGAGAGGCAGCAACCTGTACATCTCCTATAATTTCAATGCAGACCTTGGAGAGGGTGATCATGCTCAGCAATGGACCAAACCGGAGTTGCTCATCAGCAAACCCGGTCACATCCTTTGGTACCCGTCGCTTCAGCCGATGAACACCGAGGAGGACATCCGCAACCGTTATACCTGTGTTCGCCTGGGAAAGAGAGCCCGCCTGTTTTTTAAGGATATGGAAGGCCCTAAAAGCGAATATCTTTCAGAATACATCATCGAATTCGAACGATAACCCTTACATACTTCCATCCGGAAGAAATAATTATTAGTTTAAAAGAAAAAAACCATGGCCTTATTCAACAGAAGAAATTTCATCCGTACCGGTCTGCTCACCGGCACCGGCGCAGCATTGTCCACCGGAAATCTTTCCGCCAAACCCGCTGAAAAAACATTAAATGAAATCGGAAAATCGAAATGGGAATTGGACAGTCCCGCACTTTGTGTTGATCTGGACAAACTAGAAAAAAACATTGCCACTGCCCAGTCCGGCGCGAAGGCCATGGGCATCGGTGTCCGACCCCATATCAAAACCCATAAATGTCCAGCCATTGCACACCGACAGTTAAAAGCAGGTGCGATCGGTGTCTGCGCCGCCAAACTTGGTGAATCGATTGTAATGCTGGAAAATGGAATTGAGAATGTTCTGATGACCGGCGTGAACGTTACCGTTCCAAAAATCAACCGGGCCATGGAGTACAGGAAAAAATATGCTGGATTTATTCAGGCCGTCGACAGTCCACAGAATGCCCGCGACCTGAACGATGCCGCCAAAGCAATGGGCATCGTAGCAGATGTGGTGGTTGACCTCGACGTAATCAAGCGTTCTGGTATTCCAAACGGTCCGCAGGCCCTGGCGCTTGCCCAGCTGGTGGACAAACTCCCCAACCTGAAGTTTCGCGGAATACTTGCCTACGATGGCATGAACCAGCACGTGAAAGGTTTTCAAAATCGTCGTGTCGCAGCCTTAAAAAATTATGAGCCTGTAGTTGAAAGCTACAATCTCATGAAAGCTGCTGGACTAAACCTTGAGATATTTTCAGGAGGTGGCACTGGAACCTATAATATCATGGGTGAGGTAAATGGCTTCACCGATGTTCAGGTAGGCAGCTATGTTTTCATGGATCTGCAGTATATGCAGGCGGGCGGAAAAAATAACGAGAAGGTTTACGATGATTTCGAATCCTCTCTTACTGTGCTCACGACCGTCATCAACACCAACTTCCCTGGTCGGATCACCACCGACGCAGGTTCAAAGGCACTTACCCTGAACAAGCCCAATCCATTTGTAATCGGCGAGCCCGGGTTCGACTATGCTGCAGGTTCAGATGAATATGGAATGATTAGCTACACCAGCATCAACAAGAGTTATAAGATCGGCGATAAACTGGAGCTGATCATACCCCATTGCGATCCGGCCGTCAACGAATATGACGTGATGTACGGCACCAGAAACGATAAAGTGGTTGAGATCCTCCCCATCCTAGGAAGAGGAAAGGGCGCCTGAGGTTTAGTTTTATTTATTCAGAATCTCGATTTCAACACGGCGGTTCAGCTGGTGCTCAGCCTCGGTTAAACAGAGGTCGGGATTCTGTTCGCGACGGAGCGGATCCTGACAAAAAACAGCCAATTGCAATTCACCTCGGTAATCGGTTCGAATTCTTTTAGCTGAAACCCCTCTGTCCACCAGCCATTTTTTGGCAGTCTCTACCCTGTTCTTAGAAAGCCTTTCGTTGTATTGAACGGACCCACGGGTATCGGTGTGACCTGTTAACAGTACCTCTGACGCCTTGTACTCTTCCAGCAGCACATACGCCACCTTGGCCAGGATATCCGCTGCATCTTTTCTGATGTTGAACCTATCAAAGTCAAAATAGATGATGAACTTTTGGTTTTCCATGATCCTGACCTGTACCAACGGTTTCTCTTCCTGTGGCACAGGCTTTCTGATCAGATTCTCGGATATATCCAATATTTTTTGGGCTTCGGGCCATCCCGCAACACGTACTTCTTTGGTTTCGTACCCATCCTTTTCATAGCGGATCAGCAACGGTCCTTTTTCACAATTGGCCGATCCATAAGGAATGGATTCATTCAATGACTTTCTGCCAGCTGTGGTATAGTTACGTTCAAGACAACCGGTCATGGTGATTTTTGTCCCATCCAACACTTCACCTGATTCACCATCTCTGACCAATCCGGTGATCAGACGAGGCGCCGGCCGCATGTATTCTTTAATCTTTTGAATGTCCAACTCCACTCCATAAATGTCATCGTCGCCTACCGAAGTAAGTCTGTTGCTGGTCATGTTGGCCAGCCGATCGGTCGTGAAATACAATCCAAAATCATCCTTTTCAGTGTTCAATGATCCGGTTGCATTCAACGGCTCACCATTGGGATCATCGATCAGAAAAATATCCATGCCTCCCAGCCCGCACGTCTGCTTGCTGCCCTGGTTTTTATCCTCTCCCTCATCATCATCTCCAATGCAGCCTATACTTCCAGATTTTTTCTTGCATTCCCCCACCTGTACCGACTTTTCTCTTTCATGGGCTTCTGCATCGGACCCATTGCCTTCCTATATGTCAGAACCGTGCTAAACCACGACCTGCGGTTAAGAAAATCCGACCTGTACTTTTTTATCCCCGCCCTATTGTATCTCCTCAGCCGCCTCCCCTTCATCATCGAACCAGCAAATCAGAAACAACGGTGGATCGAAGCGGCACTATCAGACCACACCAGAATCGCATTGGAACCTGAAGGACTTCTTCCACCCGGTTACTCTGCCATCTTACGAATTGTCACCGGTATCATTTTCCTCTATTTCCAAATCCGCTTGCTGCTGAATTGGAATCAGCGAATCAACAGCCTTCCGGCAAACCAAACCGTTCACCCCTCCAATTCCGAACGCTTCCAATGGCTGGTAACACTAACCTCAATCCTATCACTGGGTTTTGTGGCTGTCTTCATACAAACACTTTTTCACATCAACCACATCGCTACCGAAAACCTCATCGTAGCAACCATTGCCCTGACCATCCTGACCATCTCGGTTTATCTCCTGGCAAAACCAAAAATTCTTTACGGAATGTCCGGCTGGATCGCACTGGAACCCAAGTCTTCCATTCAAATCCATGAAGCCAAGCCGCTCAACCTAACCATTGCACAACGCGATGCTTTCATGGAGAAAATCAATCAGTGGAAAAAAAACGATAAAGGATTTATCAATCAGGGATTCACGCTCCGCGCCATGAGCGACCAGCTTAGCATACCAGCCTACCAATTGTCGGCACTCATCAACCAGGAATTCGATCAATCGTTTAATGACTTTATCAATGATCTTCGAATCGATCATTTTCTGGAACAAACCAAAGTTGATCCCAAAATCGGAACCTTCACCGTTCAATCACTAGGGGAATCTGTTGGCTTCAGATCACGCACCTCATTCATCGCCGCCCTCAAAAAAAGAACCGGAAAAACTCCGTCCGAAATCCTCAAAAGCCAACAGTCGAATCCAAGCTGACCAAAAACTGAGAATTAAAAAGTATTATTTCAACACCCGGATCGCTCCGTGACCGTTTCTAAGTTTCCTGTCCTGCAGCAAGTGGTTGTATACCTTACCCTGTTTAAAATCCAACACCTGCGAAACACCAATGCCATTGGCCTCGTCCCAGGTGATAAATACCTTTTGGTCACCAATCGCTTCCATGAAATAGGTCTCACGCTCAAAAGCACCTTTCTCATCACCTGCCATCGCCTCCCAATGCATCGTACTATCCGTATCCAACGTGACATGATAAACCGATTCTCCATAACGGTATTCAATGGTCTTACCAATCAGATCCTCAGGAAGGATCTCTGTTTCAATCTTTTTTCCTGCTTCAGAACAAGAGGAAAAAATGACAACCACCCACAGTAAATATTTCATATCAACAGAAATTATTTTTCAATACCCTTTTGTAAAAACTCAAGCAGATCAGCCATTTCCTGCTGATTCATACTTTGCTCCAAACCCTCCATCATTAACGAAACACCCAATGAAGAAAATCTCTTGATGTCCCTCCTGCTCACGGCAATACGCTCACCTCCTTGTTTGACCAGTATTACTTCTTCATCCGTTTCCTTTTCAACAATTCCCAAATATACCCTGCCATCCCTGGTGTCGATTCGGTGACTGATGTACCTGGTGTCCACCGCCGCATTCGGATCCAGGATCTCATGAAGTATCGTCTCTTTGCTCTTCCGATTGATCTCCGTTAATACAGGCCCAACTTCAATACCCACCGTGCCATAACGGTGACAGCCAGAACAAAGGTTTTCAAACACCTTCAAACCCTTCAACTTATCGCCATGCAACGTCAATGCCTCTGCCATGGAAGCAATGGCTTCCTTACGGGTGGTTACACCGGAATCCGTGAACAATCGTTCTGCCCGCCGATTCGTTTCCTTGTTGTCGGTCCACCACAACAACTGGCGCCTGCGTTCCAAGTCAAAATTCATTTCACCGATGTTGATTTTACCAGATTCCAATCCAGACAACAAAGCATCGTGGTGAAGCTCATTGTAAATCAATAAATCGCTTAAACCCTTTCTGAGCGCAGGACCCAACTCAGTCCACTGATCCACGATGCGGCGGCCAATAGAAACTTCCTGGATGTCAGCCAGCTGACGCGCAGCAAGCTCCTGGATTTTCAACGGCTGCTGCTGACCCAGACATCCAAAAAGCACATCGGCTTTATCCTTGTAGGCCACAAAATCCACCAGAGGAAACTGCCTGATGCGAAGGCTATCGGCTGCCGAAGTATCTGCCAATAGGATCAATGATCGCTTGCTCAGCATTTTGAATCCATCGGTCATAGGAAGTCCCAATCCTCGACGGATGTTGGCCACTATGGCCACCGTCTCTTCATCCCCTGCACCCTCCATCCCGGCGAGCAACGCCAGGCTTGCATCCGGAAGCTTTCTTTTTCCATTGAGGCCGGTGGATTTTAACCCTTCAGCGAATGACCTCAGCACTACATTCCTATCGCTCCTAAAATTTTCAGCCAAAACCTCCAGACAACGCGAAGCCTTTTCCTCCCTGCTTCCACATTGTTGCGCCAGGCTCGATAAAAGTTGAATGTTGTGGTCCTTAGGTGATGCCGACATCACACCGGAAAACAACTCATCTGGAAAAATCTTTGCAGCCAATACCAAAGCCGATACGTTCCATTCGTCCATGGACAAACCAGCGCTTGCAACCAGTGCAGGTCCAATCAGCGCACGGTTTCGATTCAATGACTGCTCCCCCAACACACTTAAACTCAGCGCTGCCTGCATCCTAACCCGCTGATCAGCATCCTCCAGTAAAGCAGTGGCTGCCGCCACCATTTTATCGCTCGAACCCATCTTCCAT
>VGMW01000002.1 GCA_016866235.1 Bacteroidota bacterium | reverse complement strand
CATTCCTAAGAACAGCCCGAAAACAACCAGCCCGGAATTAAACTCGAAGTATCCCTCTATCGAAATACTCCGGGTCCGCTATCAATCCATCCATTCAATGAACGTTTTGACTTTCAGAAAACTTTGAAATCTCTGTCCGTCAATTGCGACTGAAAACCAGTCAAACGTCCCCATTTTCAAAATGGGAGTGCAAAACTATGGTTCGGAGACCCATTATCCAAAAACCGCAAAAAATAAATATTTAAGCCCTCCGCTACCCACCAACCTTCCCCCTCATCCTTAGCGTAAAAAACTGTAAAACTCTTTGAAAATCAGGCTTATCGCAAAATGGTCTGGGTTCTGTCCGGACCATAAGACAACAGCTTCACCGGAACACCAAGCTCACGCTCAATAAATTCTACATACTCCCGAAGGGCCTTTGGCATATCGTCCCAACCGCTACCCTCCAACTTTACATTCCAGCCTTTCATCTCCTTGTAAACCGGCACGACAGGCTCATTGGCAATCTCAAAAGGAATCCTATCGGTCTCCGTACCATCATTTAACTTATAATGCGTACAAACCTTTATGGTCTGAAAAATATTCAACACATCAGCCTTCATCATCAACAGCTGTGTCGCGCCATTGATCATAATAGAATATTTTAAAGCAGGAAGGTCTAACCATCCACAACGTCTGGGCCTTCCTGTCGTACTTCCAAATTCATTTCCCTCCTTTCGGATCAATGCTCCTGTTTCATCATGAAGCTCTGTAGGAAACGGTCCACCGCCAACCCTGGTGCTGTACGCCTTAAAAATTCCAAATACCTCGCCTACATGCATGGGCGCAACACCCAATCCGTTGCAGGCACCCGCAGCAACTGTGTTGGAGCTTGTTACAAAGGGATAACTTCCGAAGTCAATGTCCAGCAGCGCTCCTTGTGCACCTTCAGCCAATACTCTTGAGCCTTTTTTTAATTCTTCATTAATAAAATATTCACTATCAATGAGCTGAAAACTCTTTAAGAACTCAACGGCCTCAATGAAAGACGCCTCCAAAGCAGGTAAATCAAACGACACCGAATGGTCCCGCAAAATCTCCAAATGGATATCGGTCAACTTCTTGTAACGCTGAGGGAATTCAGGTGATAGAATATCGCCCACTCGTAAGCCCTGCCTGCCAATTTTATCCTGATACGTAGGCCCTATTCCTTTTAAGGTAGAGCCAATTTTCTTTTCCCCCTTTGCTTGCTCATAGGCCTGATCCAACAATCGGTGTGTTGGCAAAATCAGCGTTGCTTTCTTAGAGATAAAAAGACCTGACCGCACATCCAGGTTATATTTTTCGAGCTTTCCAATCTCAGTTTTGAAAATAACAGGATCCAACACCACGCCATTACCGATAATATTCCTGGTGTTTTTTCGGAAAATGCCTGAAGGAATCTGATGCAGCACATGCTTTATGCCATCAAACTCCAGTGTATGACCGGCATTCGGTCCGCCCTGAAATCTTGCAACCACATCGTATCGGGGCGCAAAGACATCTACGATTTTACCCTTTCCCTCATCTCCCCATTGTAATCCTAACAGGACGTCAAGCTTCATAATTTTTGTTCCCTTAAGTAAAATGCAATTCTAAGATTTTCCCCTTCCTTCTACGACCTCTTCCACCGAATTAATTACAGTAAAAATGGCCTCAAGGCGCGTCATCGCCAGCAATCGTCTCACCCGATCGGGCGGATTCAATAAATATACCCCACCACCGCTAGCAGAAAAACGGTTGTGCAGCCTTATAAGTAATCCAATTCCACTGCTGTCCATAAACCGCACTTCAGCAATATCGACCACACAAGTTGAAATACCTCTTTTAAGTGCATCCTGAGCAAGAAACATCATGGACTCCCCTTCGGATAAAACCGTAACATCACCAGACAGACGGAGCATAAATATTCCGTCACGGATTTCTGAACTGAACATTACCTTTTCCTGTTCTTACAATCTTTTCGCCTGCAGGTAGCATGCAGCACCAAGGAATGGCTGACCACATCGAATTGTAAAAGCTCCTGCACGGTGTTCTGAATGTTCTGGATCCGGGGATCACAAAACTCAACAACCTGATTGCATTCAGTGCAAATAAGATGATCGTGCTGGCGGCTGCCGAATGACTTCTCGTACAGCGCCTGATTTTTTCCGAATTGATGCTTCATCACCAAATCGCTTTCCACCAGTAAGTCCAAGGTGTTGTATACCGTTGCCCTACTCACCCGATAGGACTTGTTTTTCATCTTCAAATACAACGACTCAACATCAAAGTGGCCTTGTGCCTTATAAATTTCCTCCAGTATGGCATAGCGCTCCGTTGTTTTACGAAGTGACCGGGATTCTAAAAATCCAGTAAACTTATTCCTAACCGTTTCAAGTATGTCTTTGGGTGAAGGCATGGGTTCAAACCTACATTTTTTTCATTTACCCATCATCTCACGAGGGGCGCGAATCAAACCTGGATACCCGCACCACACCATCAACTTTCTCCAACTTACCCATCAAAAAATCAAGATGCCTTGTATCGGTTACATACAACATGATTTCACCTTCAAAAGCACCCGCATCCGATCGAAAAGAAATAGAGCTCATATTTACCTTTAGCTCCTCTGAAATTATTTTTGACACATCATTGATAAGCCCTACCCGGTCGGTTCCAATTACTTTTAGCCCTGTCAAAAAGGAAACCTCGTACTGACTGGTCCACTTTGCCTTAATCACCCGGTTACCATGGTTGGCCAACAACTCAGGCGCATTGGTGCAATTAGACCGGTGAATTTTTATTCCTTCATTCACGGAAATAAAACCAAATACTTCATCACCAGGAATGGGTGTACAACACTTGGCAAGCTTATACTCCACCACGTCCATATCCTCACCAATGAGGAGGATATCGTCCGATTTAGGCTTGGTGGGAATTACCAAAGGTGACACCTGCGCCGCTTCCTGTACCCTGACTTTATCTTTGTGCGCCCCGGATTGCCTGTATTCTTTGAAACGCCTTAGCTCGTTTACGCTGTAAATCCCCTTACCAAACTTAAAATGTAAGGTAAAGTTTGATGGCTCGCCAAGGTAAAACCTAAGCTGCTCAGTGGTCTGCGGACCAGCTTCAATTTTCAATTGCCGCAATTTCCTTGAAACGATGTCTTTTCCTTCTTCAACAACTTTCTTCTGCTCTTCTTTCAAAGACTCCTTAATCCTCGACTTCGCTTTCGAGCTCACCACAAACCTGAGCCAGTCTTCACCTGGTTTCTGTTTAGCGGAAGTAAGGATTTCAATTTGATCTCCGTTTTTCAGGATGTGGTTAATGGGCACAAGTTTTTGATTGACTTTCGCACCAATGCAGGTTGCCCCAATGTCACTGTGTATCTCAAAAGCAAAATCAAGCGCCGTTGCGCCCACCGGCAAAGTCTTTAATTCACCACGGGGTGTGAAAACGAAAACTTCTTCATTAAACAAATTGCCTCGAAAATCGTCTACAAATTCAAGAGCCGTTAAATCCTGACGCTCCAACAACTCGCGCACGCGCAACAACCACTTTTCAAGATTCGATTCATAACCAGCCTGATTGCCCTTGTATTTCCAGTGTGCCGCGTAACCTTTCTCAGCAATTTCATCCATGCGCTGTGTTCTGATCTGAACCTCGACCCATTGCCCGTTTTTGGCCATCACGGTCGTGTGCAACGACTCGTATCCGTTTGCCTTTGGCGTACTGATCCAGTCCCTCAGGCGATCCGGATTGGGTGTATAATAATCAGTGACAATAGAATACACCTGCCAACAAAGCGATTTTTCCTGCTCCAGCGGCGCCTGAAGGATGATGCGAATGGCAAACAAATCAAAGACCAGATCAAAAGGGATGTTTTGCTTGCGCATCTTATTCCAAATGGAGAAGGCAGATTTTGGTCTGCTCTTGATCTCGTAGGGAACAGCCAGTTTATCAAGCTCCTCTTTTATTGGCTGTACAAAGCTTCTAAGAAATTTTATCCGAATAGACTTGGATTCCTCCAGACGCCTGGTGATGTCTTCATAATCTTCCTGCTCTGTAAACTTCAGGTACAAGTCTTCGAGCTCAGTTTTAATGACGTTAAGACCAAGACGGTGGGCAAGCGGTGCATACAAATAGATCGTCTCGGAGGAAATGCGCAACTGATTCTGGCGCGGCATGCTGTCGAGCGTGCGCATGTTGTGCAAACGATCGGCAAGCTTTATCAATATAACCCGAACGTCTTCGGAAAGTGTAAACAACATTTTCCGAAAGTTCTCCGCTTGTGCAGAAGTGCCTTGTTCAAAAACACCTTTGATCTTGGTCAGACCATCGACGATGCGGGCAATTTTGCGCCCGAACATTTTTTCAATGTCAGCAAGTTCGATGTCGGTATCTTCCACCACATCGTGAACCAGCGCTGAAATTATGGAGGTCGTACCCAGACCAATTTCACCAACGCAGATTTCTGCGACAGCCAGTGGATGAAAGATGTAAGGCTCTCCGGATTTGCGCCTCATGTTGCGGTGGGCTTCCAACGCCAGATTAAAGGCCTTTCTGATCAGCCGTGCATCGCCCTCCTTAAGAATCGGTTTGGCCTGCCGAAGCAGCCTCCGGTATCGGTGGATGATTTCTTTTCGTTCTTTCTCAGGATCCGGTAACACACTTAAATTTAATACGAGCGCCCCTTCCGGCTTTTGCCGATGGGAATTAATCATAAATTTGCACCTCTTTTTGCAACCTACAGCTGAATTTGGACGATTTTCAGCGGATTGCATCAGCGCATGTGGCGTAATTGGTAGCCGTGCCAGACTTAGGATCTGGTGCCGAAAGGCGTGGGGGTTCGAGTCCCTCCATGCGCACAGAACATAAAAAGAACGCATAGGTTCAGTTAAAACAGACTAAAAAAGCGATTGTGAACATCACACTGGAAAAAAAATCTTCAACCGACGGCATCATCCGGATCAGCATTCAGGAAAACGACTATCAGCCTTCGGTTGAGAAAAAAATAAAGGACTATGCACGCAAAGCCAACATCAAGGGATTTCGTCAGGGAAAAGTACCCGCGGGGGTTATCCGTAACATGTTTGGCAAAAGTTTTCTTGCCGATGAAGTAAATAACTTAATCTCCAAGTCGGTGTCCGGGTATATCCGTGACCAAAAACTTAACGTACTGGGCGATCCAATGCCCAACGAAGAAAAAACCTCTTCGATCGATTGGGAAACACAAAAAGATTTTGAATTCGAATTCCGCGTTGGAATGGCGGAGGACTTCAAAGTTGATTTATCCAAAAACGTAAAATTAACACGACACCTCATCGAGGTAACCCAACAGACCATTCAGGAGGCCATTGACCAGACCAAAAAGCGATATGGCAACATTTCCTATCCGGAAATCAGCTCGGCAGAGGATGTGATCTATGGTGATGTGCGCGCAGCCGGTGAAGAAGAAAAGAAACCCGGAATGATTGCAGTTGAAAAGGTGGAGGATAAACTCAAGAATAAATTCATCGGCGTTAAAAAGGATCAGGTTATCGACTTCAACATTGAAGAACTTTCTCAGGATGCCGAAACGCTGGCGCAAGCCATCAATGTTTCTGAAGAAGAGGCTAAAAGCAAAAAAGGACTCTATCATTTTACCGTCGGGACCATTAGTCATACCGACCCTGCAACACTTAACCAGGAGTTTTTTGATAAAGTATTCGGAAAGGATGAGGTAAAGTCTGAAGAAGAATTTACCAACCGGGTAAAGGAAACTATAGCTAAAAATTATGAGCGCGAAAGCGATCACTTTCTCGATCATGAAATTGAACACCACCTGGTTGACCATACCACCATCCGCCTGCCAGAAAACTTTCTGAAGGAATGGCTGAAGAAAACCGGTGAAGGAAAAATTACAGATGAAGTCCTTGAAAAAGAATTCGGTCTCTATACCAAGGACATGAAATGGAGTCTGATTAAAAACAGAATTGCTGAAGAAAGTGACATCAAAGTAGAGGCAACAGACGTCAGGGAGCGCGCCAAATTGATGATTATCGAGCAATTTGGCGGTGCCGCCATCGCATCACAGTTGGGCGACCGGATGGATGCTTTCGCTGACAATTACCTCAACGGAAATGAAGGCCAAAATTTTATGCGTTTGTACAACCAACTCAGGCAAGAGCGAATTATGGCTGCTGTGAAAGAGAAGGTCACCATCAATGACAAGCAAATCAGCCTGGACGAGTTTAAAAAACTAGTTTCAGGACACCGCCACTAGAACATCAAGAGCTATAGAACTTCCAAAACGGTCGGTCGCCACAACGCCGACCGTTTCTTTTTTAACCTGAGGGTGGTAACTTCAAACCACCCACCCAATGGTATCGAGAAGAAAATTCATTCAAACCGCAGGGCTTTGCGTAGGTCTTGCCTCTGAAGCAAGGTCATTCAAAAGCGATCGAACGGATTTCACCGTATTGATTACAGCAGATCTGCATGCGCAACTTTTCACGCATGATGAGTTTTTCTGGGAAAATGAAAAGGCAGTTTTCAAAAAGCGAGGTGGACTGGATGTGCTAAAGGGTCTTGTCAACCACATCCGCAAAAGAGAAAAGAATGTCATCCTCATCGATGCCGGGGATTATTTTCATGGCCATGCCATCGCCACCAAAACAGAGGGCGAGGCACTGATCCCACTCATCAATGCTTTTCAATATGATCTGGTATTGCCCGGAAACTGGGAGGTGGTTTACCGAAAGGCGCGAATGGTGGATGTGCTCGATCGAATTAAGGCAAAAAAGATTTGTGCAAACATGTGGCACAAAAATTTGAACGGCGACCGAGGTGATTTGATTTATCAACCTTACTGGATTAAAGAGCTGGAGGGTTTCCGGATTGGATTTTTAGGTTATACAGACCACCTCGTACCTAAGAGACAACCTCCTGCGTTCAGCTCAGGCATTGGCTATACCCATGCAACAACAACGCTCGCTGAAAACATCAGGTTGCTAAGAAATAGCGAACAATGCGACATGGTCATTTTGGTTACGCACATGGGCCTTGCTCAGCAGCTGGGCCTTGCCAACCACCCCGATGTCGCCGGTGCAGACCTGATCATCGGGGCTGATACCCACGAGCGGGTAAGAGTGCCCATCGAAGGAAAATATTGCAGGGTTATCGAATGTGGCGCCTTCGGATCGTTTGCCGGAAAACTTTCTGTCAAACTTAAAAGAGGGGCTAAACCTGAATTCAACTATGAATTATTGGACACCGATCCGAAGCAATACCTTCCTGATCCGGTGGTAACCAGGCTCATGGAGGAAGTCGCCGCTCCGTTTAAAAAAGAAATCAATGTGGTCATCGGCCACACTTCCACGCCATTGTTGCGATACTTCGTGTTAGAGACTCCGATTGACAACCTAATCACCGATGCCCTACGCTGGAAATTCAATACCGATGTAGCCTTGAGCAATGGATTCAGATTTTGTCAGCCACTTGCTGTTGAGGAAGGGACAACCACCCCGATCACAAAAGAATTTTTGTGGAACATGCTGCCCCTGGACAGTGTGGCCAGGAAAGCTGAGGTAACGGGCGCACAAATCAAAAAATGGCTGGAACAGGAACTTGAAAATGCCTTTGCCTCCGATCCATCCAAAAGATTTGGCGGTTGGCTGGTTAGGTTTTCAGGCATGCAAATCAATTTCACCGCATCCAGACCGATGGGTTCGAGGGTGAATCGTGTAACCATTGGCGGACAACCGCTTGATGCTGAAAAAAAATATTCGATTGTTGCCTGTGAAAGAGAGGGTGATCCAATAGATACACTTTGCCGTATTGAACATGTCTCATCACCCTTAAGCATGGGTCAGGGATTGCATGAAGTCATTATTGAATACCTGAAGATGTATAGCCCTGTTTCACCAGTGGTGGAAGGAAGAGCAACGGCCACCGATTTACCCGCAAACCTATTAACACAGCTTCAGGGCACTTCTTACGTTTTCCGCTAAAGGAGAACAAACTCCAACTCGTTTTATGATTTATCTTTGACGCCTGAAATTTCAAGCTATGCATCGCTCCATCCTTCCAGCAGCCATGTTGATCATCGCGCTAACCAGCTGCGGCCAACCCCTGATTTCTCCTGAAAAAATCTCCAGGCACATCACCGTTCTTGCCTCCGACGAATACGAAGGTCGTGGAACCGGCAGCGCAGGTGAAGAGAAAGCTGCAAAATACATTGAAGCTAGGTTCAAGGAATTGGGACTAAAGCCTTTGGGCGATGGCAAAACTTACCGTCAGAATTTTGACTTTAAAGGAGGCATTCATGGAACAGGCCAGGAAGGAAAAGCAAAAAATCTTATTGGTTTTTTGGATAATGGCGCAGCAAATACGGTGATCATCGGTGCGCATTATGATCACCTTGGCCTTGGAAATGATGGCAATTCACTGGATCCCAATCCCAAAACGAAAATCCACAATGGCGCCGACGACAATGCCTCAGGGGTTGCAGGCGTATTGGAACTTGCCCGCA
Organism: Bacteroidota bacterium; assembly: GCA_016866235.1. Taxonomy (GTDB): domain Bacteria; phylum Bacteroidota; class Bacteroidia; order Cytophagales; family Cyclobacteriaceae; genus ELB16-189. The sequence continues at coordinate 612,055 of VGMW01000002.1, read as the reverse complement.
TTCTGTCGGGAAAAGAAAAAGAGAAAAACAACTTTGTGTTCATGTGCTTTTCAGGTGAAGAGCTTGGCCTTTACGGTTCAAAATATTGGACAGAACATCCAACCACCGATCTGGCTTCCATTAATTACATGATCAACCTGGATATGGTTGGACGTTATGAGGCTTCCAAGGGCTTATCCGTAAGCGGCTCGGGTACAAGTCCTGTATGGGAAACACTTTTAAAAAGTTATTCCACAAAAGATCTGATGGTCAACACCGATTCATCGGGTACGGGGCCTTCAGACCACACATCCTTTTACCTGAAAAACATTCCGGTCTTACACTTTTTTACCGGCTCACATAACGATTACCATAAACCGAGCGATGATTCAGATAAAATCAATGCACAGGGCGAAGCCAATATCTTAAGCCTGATCCTGAGACTCATCAACGAAGAGGCCACCCAGCAAAAGCTGGCATTCCTACCCACGAAAAGTAAAGCCACCATGTCCAGAAGTGCCTTCAAGGTAACCATGGGTGTAATGCCCAGTTACACAGCAGATGTGCAGGGATTAAGGGTGGATGGCGTAAGCGAAGGGAAGCCCGCTCAAAAAGCAGGGATTTTAACCGGGGACATCATCACAAAAATTGGAAGCCTCGAAATAAAAGACATTGAAAGCTACATGGATGCATTGGGCAAATTTGAAAAAGGACAGCATGCTGAGGTTACCGTTAAGAGAAAAGGCGAAACACTGATCCTGAAAGTAACTTTTTAAATTTCTGCCATGAGCCAGGTGGTAAAAACATTTGCAAGCGACAATTACGCCGGTGTCCATCCGGAAATTATGGATGCACTTGGTCGTGCAAATACCGGTCATGCATCTTCCTACGGCGCTGACCATTATACTGCTGAAGCCACTGCCCTATTCAAAAAATTATTTGGTCAACAAACTGAAGTTTTTTTTGTCTACAATGGAACAGGCGCCAATGTGCTTGCCTTGTCCGCCTCGTCAAAGACCTTTTCATCCGTTATTTGTGCAGAAAGCGCTCACATCTATGTTGATGAGAGTACCGCTCCTGAAAAATTTTCGGGGTGCCGACTCATCCCCGTCTCATCCTCCAACGGAAAAATTACTCCAGAAGCAGTTTTATCAAAGGTTCAAAGGATTGGTGATCAACATCATCCTCAGGCTGCAGTGGTCTCCATTTCACAACCGACCGAATACGGTACACTTTATACGGTTGAAGAGATCAGAGAACTTGCCAATACAGCCCATCAACACGGAATGGTGCTGCACATGGATGGTGCAAGAATTTCCAATGCCGCAGTCAGCCTAAACGCTGAATTTAAAACATTTACCATAGATGCAGGTGTAGACGTCCTGTCGTTTGGAGGAACAAAAAACGGAATGATGTTTGGCGAAGCCATTCTGATTTTCAATACCGGCTTGGCAAAAGACTTGCAGTTTCTCAGAAAACAAGGCATGCAGCTTCACTCTAAAATGAGGTTTATAGCAGCACAATTCACAGCCTTGCTTTCCAATGACTTATGGCGCAGGAGCGCATTACAGGCCAATAAAATGGCAGTTCGGTTGTCGGGCAAACTTTCAAAGATTTCCGGCTTCACCCTGACGCAAAAAACAGAAGTGAACGGAATTTTCGCGGTGGTCCCTCCATCGGTTATTCCTGAAATTCAAAAACATTCCTTTTTCTACATCTGGAATGAAAAAACATCGGAAATCCGACTCATGTGCAGTTGGGATACATCGGAGGCTGATGTTGACTCCTTCGTGGAGGTGGTCAGCAACGCACTCCAGAATCATTAATCCTATCCAAAAAACCGGGCGATGACCAGCCGCTTGCGTTACTTACTTTCCCTCTACCTTTTTTGGGTATTCGTTTTTATTTCCTTTCGATGGGCATTTCTGGTTTACAATAGCCATGAATTTAGTTTGCTTTCTGTCGGAGAGATCTTGACCATCAATCTGCTCGGTCTCCGAATGGATCTTTCTATGGCAGGTTATTTTGTTTTGATCCCCGGACTCCTGACCGGGATTTTTGCCCTATTGAAAAAAGATCCCCTAGCTTTTTTTCTGCACAGTCTTCAGTATTTATTTCTCGTGATCAGTTCAGTTATTATGGTGGCCGATCTGGAATTGTATGTGCATTGGGGTTACCGAATGGACGCCACCCCTCTACTTTACATCAGACCTGAAGGCATCGGATCGGTTCAGCCTCACGTCATGGGAATCCTGTTGATTGTTTTTATGATCTTTTTAAGCGGCACCATTTTTTTATACCGAAAATTCATTGGAAACATCCTCGTACAAACTGAAAGCTCCAGCAAAAAAAGCTGGACGATTTTTGCCTTCACCATTTTGTTGTTTATTCCCATTCGAAGCGGGTTTGGAATTGCTCCGTTGAATTCAGGATTTGTCTATTTCCATCCAACCAAATCATTTGCCAACCATGCGGGCATTAATGTAACCTGGCATTTTTTACGAAGCCTGCTTTACTCCGATGCCCTGCACTATTCAGAAAAACTTGCTGAAAATGAAGAAGCCAGGAATGAATTAAAAAATTTGGTACAACCATCTGCAGCAAGTGTTCAGATGGTGCAGATGAATCAACCGAATATTCTTTTCATCATCCTGGAAGGAATCTCTGCAAAAGTGATTGGCCCGCTGAATGGTGATTCTCGCTTTGCTCCCAGGCTCAGTGAATTATCAACAGAAGGAATCTTATTTGACAGCCTTTACGCCAGTGGCGATCGGACCGATAAGGGAATCGTAAGCCTGTTGAGCGGATATCCTGCTCAACCCCGAACCTCTATCGTAAAGTATCCTGCAAAAACCCGACAGCTACCCAACTGGCCCCAAAAGATGTCATCGATGGGTTACCATACCTCATTTGTTTATGGTGGCGATGCCCGCTTCGCCAACATGGAATCTTACCTGGTGCAGTCAGGATTTAAAAACATCACCCAGGATGAAAATTTTCCTGAATCCCTGCCAAGGAGTAAATGGGGCGTACACGATGAGCACTTGTTTGAGCAACTCCTGACAGAAATTGATACTGCGCGCCAACCTTTTTTCAAAGTCACGCTTACGCTGAGTAGCCACGAACCTTTTGATGTGCCCTTTGGTAAGCTGCCCGTCGGTGCTGGATTGGAAGAACTGTATTTGAACTCCTGCCGTTACACCGATAGCGTGCTGGGTAATTTTTTAAGTGCTGCTAAAAAACGCTCTTGGTGGAAGGATACATGGATTGTCATTACCTCCGACCATGGCCACAAATTCCCCGGGGGCCAGGAGGCCATGCACCCGGAGCGGTTCAGGATCCCTATGCTGTGGCTTGGTGGCGCTGTGACCCATCCACCAACGGTCATCAGAAAAGCTGGGAGTCAAACAGACATCGTAAATACTATTCTGTCCCAATTGGGAGGGTTCGATGCAGACTTTTCGTTCAGTAAAAACATTTTGTATGATGGCGCTCCGAGGTTTGCCGTTTACGCCTACAACAATGGCCTGGGTTACGTTGGTGGTGGTAATGCTTACACTTTTGACCTCGACTCCAAGAGTTACTTTTTGTTTAAAGGTGTGACACCAACTGAAAAGGATCCGGCAAAACTTTATCTTCAGGCATTGTTTCTGGATTACAATTCCAGATAGCAGCACCAACCGGAAATGAAAAAATTAATCCTTCTCATGGCCTTGTCCACACTCGGATCCACTGCATTTGGACAGGATATGGGGTTATCCTTTTCATACTTCCTGCCGCGCAACGGATCATTCTCGATCCCGGTAAGTCCGTTTTCACTACGGGGGGTTGGTCTCGAATTAAACCGATTTGTATCTGTGGAAACTGGCGCATCCTTATACCGAATGACCGGACTGAACATTACTGGATTACCCTTCAGCAGCAAAAGCCCCTTGGCCGGCCCAAACCTTACCCTCATGGTACCGGCTGAAATGGTGTTAAGTTTTGGTAAGAAAAATTTGAGGTTCGATGTAAGGGGTGGTGGCTTTGGTTACTATGGATTTTTCCAAAAGCTTAATGAGGGAAATATTGACCGGGCCATACGGGAAATGGAGCAGTGGGCTTTGGTTAACTCAGACCTGAATTTCAAATCAAGGCCCGGGATTGGCTGGAGAGCAGGCACAGCATTGCACATCGATGTAACCAGACAGTGGGGCCTGACACTGGAGGTAAGTTATCTGGCGGGATCGTCCTTCCTTTCCTTAGAAGGAAGTTATACAGGCATTACTGCCATAGACCCTGATACTGCAGCAATTGTCACTAAGGAAGTCAATTACGACAAAGCCAAAATCGACTATACCGGATTAGAAATTTCTGTAGGTGTATTTATGCTTGGCAGAAAGTAAGGATCAATACCGGATAATTTTCTTGTCTGCGACCACAAAAATCTGATCTCCTTCCACCGGCTCAATTCTTTTCATGCCGGTAAATGCTCCAAAGGCGGGCAGAATACCAACTGAAACGCCAAACCAAAAGCACGGCAGTGTAATGGATTGCCTTCCTTTTCCTCTGAGGGTCACTGCAGGATGAAGGTGACCACAAATTTGATATGGTTTTATGGTGCGCTCTACTTCAGGAATATGTGTAAGTAGAATTTCGGGTGTTAAGGCGTAATGTTGGTGTTGGTTGATTCGGTTTCTTTCGTACTGATGTTGGCTAAGGATGTCGTGGTTTCCGGTCACCAGATCAAAAACAGTTTCAGGAAAAGCAGAAACAACCTGACCGAGCACTTCCCATTCCTGATTGTAATGACTATGAAATAAATCGCCCAAAAAAATGGTCCGACCGGGTTGGTATTGCATCAAAAGTTGTAGAAGGGTTTCGGTGTTGGCATCATTCACCTGACGAGGAACAGGGATGCCCGAGCGACGAAAATGGTTCGCTTTACCTAAATGAAGGTCAGACAGAAGCAATGTTTTTAATTCCTGGATCCATACCGCCCGCTCAGGTAAAATTTTAAGATTTAATCCTCTTATTTCACATTGTTGGTGATCTACTGAAACAGCCATAAAAAGCAATAAAAGACGATTTTAAGCCCAAAAACAAGGAAAAAAACACAACAATTCCTTAACACTGAAAATTAGCAGGGTAGTAAAAGTCAATGTTTCTTTCGGCCCTTTTGGTTATCATTAAAGCCCTAATTTCAGTTTATGTTCGATTTAGACATTACCCTCAGCATTCTCCTTATTCTTTTCATTCTTGCTGCCTGCTCGTTTGAATTCGTCAATGGTTTTCATGATACCGCGAATGCTGTTGCTACCGTTATTTACACAAACACATTAAAACCCTGGTTTGCAGTTATTTGGTCAGGCTTTTTCAACTTTCTTGGCGTGTATTGGGGCGGAATTGCTGTTGCGATGGGAATTGTAAATCTCCTGCCTATGGAGTCGCTGTTGGATCAGAACATATCGCACAGTTTATCCATGGTTGGCGCACTGTTGATTAGTGCCATATTCTGGAACGTTTTAACCTGGTATTACGGAATTCCCTGTTCAAGTTCCCATACGCTGATCTCGGCCATCTTAGGGGTAGGCATCGCATATTATTTGTTGCCCGGAGCAGCAGGTGATGGTGTGAACTGGACTAAAGCCAAAGAAATTGGTTTGTCCTTGCTGCTGTCGCCCGCTGTAGGATTCACGCTCACCATCCTTTTAATGCTGGGCGTCCGGTATATCACCAGAAAATCAAAAAGCGGCGAAGACCTGTTTAAAGAACCTAAGAAAAACTCAACACCTCCTCTTTGGATACGGGCTGTTCTGATCGTTACCTGTACGTTGGTGAGCTTTTTCCATGGATCAAACGATGGACAAAAGGGTGTGGGCCTTGTGATGTTGATTCTGATCGCCATCGTACCCACCTATTTTGCACTCAATAGCGAACTGGATCTGAGCAAGCTCAGGCAACCCCTAAGCCAAATTGAAACGTCACTTAGTCATGTAGATGTTTCATCGCTCTCTGAAAAAGATTCTGCCACTTTCGCTCAAGTCAGCGGCATACAGACTGCCTTAGCTTCGAAATTCAAAGCCGCTTCTTCCACCAGTGATATTCCCTCCTCAGAACGTTTCGCCATGCGAAAGGACATCATCGTATTGGATAAAGGGATTAAGAATTTGATTAAGAATGATGATGTAAATATTTCAAACAACGATAAGAAGAACCTTGAAACCCAAATGAAGTCGGTTAAAAAAGCAACCGACTATTCACCTACCTGGGTTTTGGTGATCATCTCCCTTTCACTGGGTGTAGGAACCGTTATTGGTTGGAAGAGAATTGTTAAAACCATCGGGGAAAAAATCGGTAAAGAACACCTCACCTATGCACAAGGTGCCAGCGCTGAGTTTGTAGCCTCTACAACCATTGGATTGTCCAGTTTCTGGGGATGGCCGGTAAGCACCACCCAAATTCTTTCCTCTGCCATTGCAGGCAGTATGGTGGCGAGTAAAGGCGTGAAAAATCTTCAGCTTACCACCGTAAGAAACATTCTCATCACCTGGGCTTTGACCTTACCGGTGGTGGTGATGCTTTCGGGTACGCTGTTCCTGTTGTTCAGAAACATCTTCTAACCTACCGTTGGGGAAGCCAGGTTTGGGTTCGGAAAAACGGACCCAGGTAACCGCGCACCATTAGGTTTTCGCCTTCGCGCCACATTTTGCAGCGGTAGACTTTTCCGGATTCGGGATCCAGGATATCGCCTCCGGATATCTCCTCACCATCGCGTTTCATGGCGCGCACGATTTCCATGCCTTTGATTTTCTGACCGAAGCGTGGATCCCCAGAATCACATTTTGTACACACGGGGTCGGCCTCACGGCCCGGGCGCGGAAAGAGATGAACGATCTTGCCAAAATACTTTCCGCCGCGCTCAAAGATCTCTACCACCGATTTGGGCTGTCCGGATACATCGTCGATGGTTTTCCATTTTCCTGTGACCTGCGCAACGGCGGGACTTAAAAAGGATGTAATCATCAAAAAATTGATGAAAACGAGGGTTTTAAAGGATTTGGCCATTTTTTTGGTGGGTTGAACCTCAAACATAAAAATGATGGACGTAAACCAAAAGTGAAGTTGCAGGATGCCTCAAAAGGCCTATATTTGCCCCCTCATTTTAAAAACCTTAACAGATACATGAAAAACTACGAGACGGTATTCATTTTAAATCCCGTTTTGTCTGAAGATCAGGCAAAGGATACTGTCGAGAAATTCGTGAAGGTGTTGAACGCACATAAGGCGAACATCATCAATGTTGAGCGCTGGGGACTCAAAAAACTGGCTTATCCAATCCAGAAAAAGAGCACCGGTTTCTACAACCTGATCGAATTCGAGGCAGAGAACAATGTGGTTTCCGTTCTGGAAACTGAATTCAAGCGCGATGAAAGCGTTATGCGCTTTCTCACCACGACTCTTGACAAGTTTGCTGTTGAATACAACAACAGACGTCGCAAGGGTGAATTCAATAAATCTAAGTCCAAGAAAACAACGGAAACTGTAGAAGCATGACCTTACAAAACGAACCCATTAAGCGGGCAGAACCAAAACCAAAGTACTGCCGCTTCAAGAAGAATGGCATCCGGTACATCGATTACAAGGATCCAGACTTCCTTTTGAAATTTATCAATGAACAAGGCAAGATCCTGCCCCGCAGACTTACGGGTACCAGCATGAAGTACCAGAAAAAAGTTGCTCAGGCAGTGAAGAGAGCACGCCACCTGGCATTGCTGCCTTTCCACGGAGACGGTCTTAAATAATCTTAAACCTGATCAGTATTATGGAAGTTATTTTAAAACAAGATGTTCAGGGGCTGGGTTACAAGAATGACCTGGTGAAAGTAAAACCCGGATATGGAAGAAATTTCCTTATCCCCAATGGCTTCGCCCTGATGGCCACCGAGTCGAACAAAAAAATGCTTGCGGAAAATACCCGTCAGGCTGCCCACAAAGCCGCGAAAGTTAAAGCCGATGCAGAAGCACTCGCTCAGAAAATCGGAGAACTCGTGGTTGAGGTTGGTACCAAAGCAGGTGATTCCGGAAAAATTTTCGGAGCGGTTACCGGATTACAGGTAGCTGAAATCCTGAAGTCGAAAGGATTCGATGTCGACCGTAAAAAAGTGATTTTCAAATCTCAGCCTAAGGAGCTTGGCGAATACACTGCCGTGCTCGACCTGCACAAAGAAGTTAAGCATGAGATTAAAGTGAAGGTAGTGGCTGAATAAGCTCGACCTGAACCGTTTTAAAAAACCCGGACAACCACCGGGTTTTTTTATGCGCGCTCTGCCCACTTTCGGGTACAACGCACATTATGTACTTTGTACAGTCAAAACCCTAACCATGAATAAAAAGTTAGCCTTATGGTCTATTGCCGTTGGTCTCGGTGGATTCCTTTTCGGGCTTGACACCGCCGTAATATCAGGTGCCGAGCAAGACATTCAACGGCTTTGGAACCTTTCTGATTTCAGCCATGGTTTGGCTGTAGCCATGGCCTTATACGGCACCATCGTCGGAGCAGCTTTTGGAGGATGGCCGGCTGACCGCTTCGGCAGGCGTAATACGTTGTTGTGGATTGGTATCCTGTTTTTTGTTTCTGCCATTGGTGCTGCCATGGCCAACGACGAGTATACGTTTATGTTCTTTCGTTTTATTGGTGGATTAAGCATTGGAGCCTCCTCTGTGGTGGCCCCGGTTTACATTTCAGAGATTGCCCCACCCGCCTACCGAGGCAGATTGGGCATCTCCTTTCAATTCAACATTGTCCTTGGGATACTCCTGGCGTATGTTTCCAATTACCTCCTCGAAGGTTTTGGCGGAGACAACGACTGGCGCTGGATGTTGGGCGTAGTGGCATTTCCCTCTCTGTTGTTCTCCCTTTTTGTTCTCATGACCCCGGAAACTCCCAGGTGGCTTTTGCTGTTCAAGGGTGACGAGGCGGCAGCGCGTTCTGTCATAGCCCTAACCAATCCAGAGGTGGAGCAGGCTGTGGCCGAAATCAGATCTTCCTCGACCACCGCTGAAAAATCATCTGGAATTTTTTCATCCAAATTCAGCAAACCGGTTTTACTCGCGATCCTATTTGCTTTTTTTAATCAGGCCTCCGGGATCAATGCCGTGATCTACTTTGCCCCACGAATCTTTGAAATGACCGGACTTGGAAAAGAAACTGCCCTGCTTTCTACAGCGGGAGTCGGGGTGGTTAACTTATTGTTCACCATGTTGGGTTGGTTTCTGATCGACCGATTTGGACGCAGGGCATTGATGTACCTTGGCTCTTGGGGTTACCTCACATCATTGGGCTTGATTGCATATGCTTTTTTCAGCGAATCGTTTACATGGGTGCCGCTTTACACCTTCGCCTTTATTGCTGCGCATGCGATTGGTCAGGGTTCTGTGATATGGGTTTTTATTTCAGAAATTTTTCCAAATCATGTGCGGGCATCGGGAATGGCTTTAGGCTCACTTACCCATTGGGTTTTTGCTGCGCTGATTGCAAACGTGTTCCCATATTTTGCAGGAACCGTAGGTGGCGGCCCAATTTTTCTGTTCTTTTTTATCATGATGTTGTTCCAGCTTTGGTATGTGTGGAAGATGATGCCGGAAACAAGAGGGGTTTCACTGGAGGATTTGCAACGAGAGCTTATTAAGCCGAAGCAACTTTAATTGTTAATAAGCAGGAAGTAGAGGTTAAATTAAAAAAAATCATTTTTTCATGGCCTCCACCAGCTCCGCATACCATTGCTCACCATATTTCCTGATTAAAGGCTCTCGAAGAAATTTATAAACCGGTACACCCAGCGATTTTCCTAAAGCACAGGCCGCAGAACATATATTCCATTTGTGGTAATTGACTGCCTCCAGATTTTTCTTTTTCGTAATGCGGATGGGATACAAATGACAACTGATGGGTTTCCGATATGAAATCTTACCGTCGAGGTATGCCTGCTCAATACCGCATTTCAAAACACCTTTGTCGTCGTATATCGCAAAGGCACACTCGCGCCCCCCTATGGTCGGCGTGGAATAATCACCATCCTCATCCAAAATGTATGAACCCTGCTTTTGGATCTCGCGCTGCCCCTCCGGGGTCAGGTAGGGCAAAACCGCCGGCGTAATTTCCTTCATAATCTCGAGTTCATCCTCCTCCAGTGGTGCCCCGAGATCCCCTTCAACACAACATGCACCTTTACACTTCTCCAGATTACAGACAAACTCAACATCCCGCACATCGTCGGAAACGAGAACCTCACCTACTTTGATCATTTTTTTCACTTTTCGTAAAGTTAAAATCCCTGGCGATAAAACTTTTAAAAATAATTTTTCGGAACCTTCAGGTGGGACATTTTGTTAATTTGCGGCCCCGGTTTGATTCCCACCAAAGCCTTTCATGCAGCATTATCTTGACCATTTAAATGAACCGCAACGTGAGGGCGTGGTTCATGCCAACGGGCCTTGTATGCTGATTGCAGGCGCCGGATCAGGTAAGACCAGGGTACTCACCTACCGGATCGCCCACCTGATGCACGATCATCAAGTTGATCCTTTTCAAATTATGGCCTTAACCTTTACCAACAAGGCCTCCAAAGAAATGCGGGACAGAGTTGAATCGGTGGTAGGCAACGATGCACGAAATCTGTGGATGGGAACTTTTCACTCTGTATTTGCAAGAATCTTAAGAGCCGAAGCGCACCACATCGGCTACCCCCATCAATTCACCATCTATGATGTTGACGACGCCAAGTCGATTCTAAAATCCATCATCAAAGAGATGGGACTGGATGAAAATGCTTACAAAGCCAATGTGGTCTACAACAGGATTTCTCATGCTAAGAATAGACTAATCTCCTGGCAGGAATATCTGCAGGATGCCATTCTTGCCGCTGAAGATGCTGATGCGCTTCGTCCTGAAATCGGCAACATCTATCGAACCTACAGCCTGCGCTGCTATCGGGCTGGAGCAATGGATTTCGATGACATACTTTTCAATACCGACAAGCTTTTCCGCGAACACCTAGATGTGCTCAATAAATACCAGCATCGGATACAGTACATTCTTGTAGATGAGTTTCAGGACACCAACCTGTGTCAGTATTTTATTATCCGAAAACTGGCAGCCGTTCATCAAAACATCTGCGTGGTCGGAGACGACGCCCAGAGCATCTACGGCTTCCGCGGTGCAGACATCAGCAACATCCTGAATTTTGAAAAGGATTATCCGGATTGCCGCATCATCAAACTGGAACAAAATTACCGGTCGACCCAAACCATCGTAGATGCCGCCAATTCGGTGATCGCAAAAAATAAGGCGCAAATACCCAAAAACATCTGGACCGCCAATGAAACCGGATCGCTGATCGAACTCATCAAAGCGATGTCCGATAATGAAGAGGGTCGATTGGTGGCAACATCTGTCTTTGAAGAGAAAATGCAGCATCAGCTGCGCTTCAGTGATTTCGTTGTGTTGTACCGAACCAACAGTCAATCCCGGGCCATAGAGGAAGCGTTTCGACGGATGAACATTAAATACCGCGTCGTCGGAGGTCTATCCTTCTACCAACGAAGAGAAATCAAGGATGTATTGGCCTACCTGAGGTTTTCAATCAATCAGCAGGATGAAGCCGCATTCCGCCGCATCATCAACCTTCCAAAAAGAGGCATTGGTGACTCCACCATCGACAAAATCATTGTTGCGGCCAACGACCACGCGATCTCCATTTGGGAAGTACTGCAAAACGCAACCTCATTTATCGGAGGAAGAGCAGCTAGCCCTATTGAAGAGTTTGTTAACATGATCAAAAGATTCGGCGTGGAAGTCCAGAACAAGGATGCCTACGAAGCAGCCTCTGAGATTGCACGTGGATCGGGATTGTTAAAAGAACTGTATGCCGATAAAACAGTCGAAGGCCTGAGTCGATATGAAAACGTTCAGGAATTGCTGAATGCCATCAAAGAATATGTCGACGATCCCGAGAAGCAAGATAAATCGCTGACCGGTTTTCTGCAAGATATTGCACTGATCACCGGACAGGATGAAAATAAAGACAACGATCCTGACAAAGTAACCCTGATGACCATTCATATGGCCAAGGGCCTTGAGTTTAATTATGTATACCTGGTGGGCATGGAGGAGGATTTATTTCCTTCACAACTTATGATGAGCAGCAGGGCCGAATTGGAAGAAGAAAGAAGACTGTTCTACGTTGCTATCACACGCGCAAAAAAGAGATTGTTTCTTTCCTACGCACTGTCCAGGTACCGGTACGGACACCTGCGCAACTGTGAGCCAAGCAGATTCCTTGATGACATCGAAGGACGATTCATTCGCACCAGCCAGCGATTCACCCCAACGGAACTACCTTCCTTTTCACCGAACTACACCAGAAACTTTGTCAGTGGTTTACGGAAAACCATTTCACAGCAACCCTCACCGGCAAAAGCGACCTACAAACCGTCGGCAGATTTCAAACCAAGCGATACCAGCAAATTGGAAGCCGGAATGCAGGTTGAACATCCCAAATTTGGTATGGGAAAAGTTATCAGTGTCGATGCTTCCGGTGCCGAACGGAAGGCAAGGATAACTTTTAATGATTTTGGCGAAAAAACCTTATTGCTTAGTTTTGCCAAACTCAGAATTGTAGAAGCGTGAGTTGAATCATTCCCGTTCTGCGCCGAGCTGATTTATTCGTTTAAAAACCTTCCATGAAAATAGGAGAATACAATACCCAACGGTCAGAAATTATTCTGAAGGAATACGGAAGAAATGTTCAAAGAATGATTGAACACATCCGCACCGTTCCTGATCGGGAGAAGAGATTAAAGCTGTGTCTGACACTAATCGATCTTATCAAACAATTAAACCCTTCCGTAAAAGAGCAGCCTGAAGATCCTCAACGCATGTGGGATGATCTGTTTATCATGGCAGATTTTAATCTTGATGTGGATCACCCCTTCCCGATTCCACCAAGGGACGTGCTGCATAAAAAGCCAAACCGGATGCCTTACCCACAAAGCAACGTTCGCTTCAAACACTACGGCAAAAACATTGAAAAGCTGGTTCGGGAAGCCATGAAAAAGGAAGATCCTCAGGAAAGAGAAGAGCTGGTGATTTACCTGGGCAAGCTCATGAAAACTTTTTACAGCAGCTGGAACAAGGAAATGCTCGACGACTCGGTAATTCTGAAGGACATCAGTGCTATGTCAGATGGAAAATTGAGCATGAATCTGGATAAGGTGAGAGAAGACAACCTCTTTGAAAAGCTTTACCGGGAACGCAAGAAACCATTCCAACACAGCCATCCGCACCAAGGAGGAAATCGTGGGCACAGGCATGGTGGCAGACCCTTCAATAAAAACAAACACCACCGTAGAAGGGATCAATGAGTTCATTCCGAATCCGGGGAGGAAAAAAACTAAGCGGAGAAATTATTCCGCAGGGCGCCAAAAACGAGGCACTTCAGATCTTGTGCGCCGTACTACTCACCGACCAACCTGTTACAGTCAGAAACATCCCGGACATCCGCGATGTGAATAAACTCATTGAGCTCATTGGTGATCTTGGATGTAAAGTAGAGCCCCTTGAAAAAGGAGTTGTTCGGTTTACGGCATCCAACATCAACCTCAGTCATCTTCAAACCGACGCCTACCGATCCAAAGCTGCAGCATTAAGAGGATCCGTTATGCTGCTCGGCCCAATACTCGCACGCTTCGGCGAAGCCACCATCCCAAAACCAGGAGGTGATAAAATCGGAAGACGAAGGCTGGACACGCACTTTTTAGGATTCCAGCAACTTGGAGCAAGATTCAAATTCGAATCCGACTCCAACCTGTTCAACATCGATGCTCGACAGCTTCGTGGAGCCTACATGCTGCTGGACGAAGCCTCAGTCACCGGCACCGCCAACATTGTTATGGCAGCAGTCCTGGCAGAAGGAACCACCACCATTTACAATGCAGCATGTGAGCCTTACCTGCAGCAACTTTGTAAAATGCTCAACAGGATGGGCGCAAAAATCAGTGGTATCGGATCCAACCTGTTAACCATTGAAGGCGTCAAAAAACTTGGAGGCACCGAACACACCATGTTACCCGACATGATTGAAATCGGAAGCTTTATCGCGCTGGCAGCAATGACGGGCTCAGACATCACCATTAAAAATTGCTCTATTCCTGACCTGGGCCTAATCCCCGATATTTTCCGCCGACTGGGTGTTAAAATGGAGTTCCGCAACGACGACATTCATATTCCCGCTCAGGATCATTATGAAATTGAAAACTTTATAGATGGTTCCATCCTCACTGTTGCTGACGCACCATGGCCTGGTTTTACCCCTGATTTGATCAGTGTAGCGCTGGTGCTGGCTACGCAGGCAAAAGGAAGTGTGCTCATCCATCAGAAGATGTTTGAAAGCAGACTTTTCTTTGTTGATAAACTCATTGAAATGGGCGCTCAAATTATTTTATGCGACCCGCACAGAGCCAATGTCATCGGACTTAATAAATCACAATCGCTTCGTGGCATACGCATGTCCTCACCAGATATTCGTGCCGGTGTTGCCCTTCTAATTGCTGCACTTTCTGCCCAAGGCGAAAGCGAAATTTCCAACATCGAACAAATCGACCGGGGCTACCAGGATATTGAAAACAGGTTGCGTAAACTCGGAGCCGACATCACACGGATCAATTGATCGAAAGCTGACGTTTGTCAGGTCTAAAGGGGGTTTCCCTCAATACTTTTGACGATGGAACATCAGGGACTTGAAAACACCTTTGCGCAGGAACGACTCGCAAAGGAAGGATTCAATGAACTGCCATCCGCCAAACCAAAAAATCTTTGGCAAATCGCCCTGGAGGTTATTCAGGAACCCATGTTTCTGCTGCTGATTGCCTGCGGTACGCTATACCTCCTATTGGGCGATTATAGGGAAGGAATTGTTCTGACTGCCTCCGTTTTGGTTATCATAGCCATAACGTTTTATCAACATCGAAAAACGGAGCGTGCCCTGGAGTCGCTTAGAAACCTCTCCAGCCCAAGAGCCATGGTGATCCGGGGTGGAGTTGAAAAAAGAATTGCCGGAAGGGAAGTGGTCAGAGAAGATCTTTTAATTGTTCAGGAAGGGGATCGAATTCCTGCAGACGCCAGACTGATTTCGGGAGAAACATTAATGATCGATGAATCACTGTTGACAGGAGAATCTATACCAGTCACCCGCTTTCCCGGAAACTTGAATCAACAACCATCACGTACAGAGCAGGCGATCAACGAAAATATATTTTCAGGAACCTTGGTGGTGAGTGGAAAAGGCATCGCCAAAGTCACCGCTACAGGTATCCACACCCGATTGGGAAAAATTGGTAAGTCACTCGAAGACACAACCTCCGTACCTACCCGACTTCAACAGGAAATGAAGATTACCATCCGGCGCTTTGGAATGGCTGGGGTTGGCATTTCTATTTTAGTGACCGCCATTTATTTTCTTACGCATGGCGCGCTGATCAGTGCACTGCTTACCGGACTTTCGTCTGCCATGGCCATTTTACCGGAGGAATTTCCAGTAGTTATGACCGTGTTTCTTGCATTGGGGGCCTGGCGACTTTCAAAAATTCAGGTGCTCACCAGAAAACCTTCAGCCATTGAAACCCTTGGCGCAGCCACCGTTTTGTGCGCAGATAAAACCGGCACCATTACCATGAATCGAATGGAAGTCGCTGAAATGGTGGATGAATCTGGCGAAGGTTGGATTAAAAACAAACAGCCCGTTAGATCGAGCCTATACGAAACCATAAAATTTGCAGCCCTGGCCTGCTCCAACCATCCTACCGATCCAACAGAAAAAGCAATTGTTGCCTGTGCAGGTCTTCAAAGCATCGATATTACCACAGTTGCAGAAAAAACCTATCCATTAAAAGGCGATTGGCTTATGATGGCCAATGCATTCAATAGCCAAACCGGTTATACCATTGCCGCTAAAGGAGCACCTGAATTTGTATTGAATCAATGTCAGCTGTCGCCGGAACAAAAAGCTTTGATCTTAAAGGAAGTAAACCGAATGGCCTCAAATGGTCTTAGGGTTTTGGCCGTAGCCGGTATTGGAAAAACCACTTCACTGCCTGAACATGGAACAGACCTTCAGCTGCAATACAAGGGTTTGATTGGACTGGAAGACCCCATCAGGCCAGAGGTTCCAGAGGCCATCGCCGATTGTACGACGGCTGGAATTAGGGTGATCATGATTACAGGTGATTATCCGATGACCGCAGGCAGCATTGGTAAAAAAATTGGCCTTAACCATGACAGCTTAATGAGTGGAGAAGAACTGGGCCGGTTATCAGACGAACAGCTCAGTGAAAAAATTGAGGCTGTAAAAATATTTGCCAGGATCATGCCTGAACAAAAACTGAGGATCGTCAGAGCATTACAAAAAAAGGGCGAGGTTGTGGCGATGACCGGCGATGGCGTGAACGATGCGCCTGCATTAAAAGCTGCAGACATAGGAATTGCTATGGGGGCCAAAGGAACAGATGTAGCTAGGGAGGCTTCATCGCTCGTATTACTCGACGATAACTTTGCCTCCATCGTAAGAGGGATGCGCCTGGGGCGTCGCATTTATGACAACATTCAGAAGGCCATGATGTTTATACTGGCCATCCATGTACCCATCATCGGATTTGCACTGATTCCGGCATTCATGCCCGAATTACCTTTACTATTATTTCCGCTGCACATCGTTTTTATGGAACTGTTGATCGATCCCATTTGCTCCATTGCCTTTGAAAACGAACCTGAGGAACCTGGTATCATGAGAAGGCCTCCTCGTAATCCAAAGGAGAGGTTTTTTGGTTGGAGGCAAGCTCAACCAGCCCTGATCAATGGTTCGGTGATTTTATCCATGACTACGCTGGTTTACTTTTTGTCGTTACGAGAAGGTCACCACGAAGATGAAGTCAGATTCATTGCATTCACGGGACTAATTCTTGCCAATATTGGATTTATTCTTTCCAGTCTGTCCAGAAGTCGATTTGTTTTGGAGGTCCTGGGAGAGAAAAATCTACCGGTAAAAATAATTCTTGGTTCAGCCGCTGGACTGCTGCTCCTGATTGCCATTTTCCCCATAACACGGGAACTTTTTCATTTCAAGGTACCCAACGCCATTCATCTATGGCCTTCTTTAGCGGGTAGCCTGGGTGTGATTACAATTTTTGAGCTAAGAAAATATTTTGAGTTGCGGCATCACCGCTGAATTATTCCAGCACAATGCCTACAGGGCAGTGATCAGAACCAAACTTATCATTGTAGATCTCTGACTCCTTAACATGTTTTGCATAACGGTCGCTGACAAGCACGTAATCTATCCTCCAACCGATGTTCTTTTCTCTGGCACTCATCCAGTAGTTCCAATACGAATACTTGATTTCATCCGGATGCTGATCGCGCCAAACATCCCGAAATCCCGCAGCCAGCAATCGATTCATGCCATCAATTTCCTGCTGGGTATAACCGGCTGACTTATTGTAATTTTCTTTTGGTCTGGCAATGTCTATGGCTTGGTGGGCAACATTTAAATCACCGCAAACAACAACAGGCTTACGTTTATCCAGCCAAAGGAGATATTTCTGAAATTCCTCGTTCCATTTTGTGCGGTAATCCAGCCGCGACAAGCCCTCGCCTGCATTCGGAACATATACACAAACCACGAAGTAATGTGGATACTCAGCGGCGACGATTCGACCCTCCTGATCATAGGCACCAATGCCCATGTCATACGTCACATCCGTCGGTTGTTCGCGGGTAAGGATGGCGGTACCGGAGTAGCCCTTTCGCGCCTTACTGGAATTCGCAAAAACATGGTATCCATCGATGCTGCGGGCGACAGACTCAACTTCCGATTCTGCAGCTTTAGTTTCCTGAAGACAGAGGATGTCAGGGTTAATTCCTTTTACATCGTTAAAAAAATCCTTTTTGGCGATCGAACGGATTCCGTTGACATTCCACGTTATGATTTTTGTCTTTTTCATAAACAGTGCATAAATAGGCTACACCCCATAGAGGTGCAATCAACAAAAATTACCGGTCACTGCGCAACATAAGCCATTTCAGTCCGTTTAAACCTTTGATTACAGGTTTTAATTGTCGTTGATATAGAAAGCGCTCCGAAAATTCGGGGCGCTTTCGTTTATTTGAGCCAAAATAAAAACACTATGAAAGTCAGATTGGTAAGCTTTTTAATCTTCCTGGCAGTTGCTGGAGTAGCCACCGCACAGGAAAAGAAAATGGCCAGCCCACCCGCCTCAGCAGACGGAACGGTCGATGGAATTAAGGTTCATGTGGATTACCACCAGCCCTCTGCGCGAGGCAGAAAAATTATGGGCGGTTTGGTCCCCTACAATCAGGTTTGGAGAACAGGCGCCAACGCAACCACCTCCATTGAATTCAGCGACGCAGTAAAAGTTGAAGGTAAAGCGGTAGCGAAAGGTAAATATGGTCTATTCACTGTACCAGGAGAAAATGAATGGACCATTATCATTAACAAAACCATCAAATGGGGATCCTATGAGTATAAAGAAAGTGAGGACCTTCTTCGAGTAAAGGTGAAGCCCGGAAAAACCGATTCGTTTGTAGAGACTTTCACCATTGCAGTGGAAAAAAATCAGGTGGTACTACGCTGGGAGAACACCCAGGTGGCCTTTAAAGTATCGAAATAATTATTCAATCGCCTTCCTTGAAAGCCGGAGCAATCCGGCTTTTTTATTTTAAAGCGGTTCTGTAGCTTGTCCAACCGGATATGGCCGAGTTACAGATTATTGGAAGAAATGAGCCCGTTGACCTACCCGAATTGGGTCTTTATAAGGTCATGGCAAAAGTTGATACCGGGGCATACAATTGCGTTTTGCATTGCTCTGAAGTTAGAATTAACGGAACAACGCTGGAATGTTGGATTCCCGACGAAATCAGTCCAGGGTTCGCCGGTCGTTGGTTTACCTTTCAGCATTTTTCACAAAAGGAGATTAGAAATTCCTTTGGGGAAAAAGAACTTAGATACGTCATTAGGACGGTGATCGAAATTTTCAAAAAGAAAATCAGGGCTGAGTTCTCCCTTACCAACCGTGGCAACCTGCGCTTTCCGGTTTTACTGGGAAGGAAGATTTTAAGAAATCGATTTCTTGTAGATGTCACCCAAAAAAATCTGGGTGAACCATTTTTGAACCTAGGCGATAAAAGAAATTAATTCCGACACATGAACATTGCCATCTTATCCAGGGACGCTGGCCTCTATTCCACCAGGCGTTTGCGCAAGGCGGGAGAAGCAAGAGGACACAAAGTCGAAATCATAGATCACATGAAATGTGTTCTGGTGATTGAAAAGAAAAATCCAATGGTCTGGTACAATGGTAAGCGCCTCGATTATTTCGATGCGATTATACCGCGAATTGGTGCATCAGTAACTTTCTATGGGGCAGCCGTGGTCCGGCAATTTGAAATGATGAAAGTTTTCACCGCTGTTGAATCACAGGCCCTCATCCGATCGCGCGATAAACTCAGAAGCCTTCAGATCCTTTCCAGGGCAGGTCTTGGAATGCCAAAAACCCTGTTCATGGATTATACGCGAGACACCGAGGGCGTCATTGAAGCCGTAGGTGGCGCGCCGGTAGTTATCAAGCTTTTGGAGGGCACGCAAGGTTTGGGGGTTGTGCTGGCAGAAAATAAAAAAGCAGCACAATCTGTTATTGAAGCATTCCATGGACTCCACGCGCGCATCATTGTGCAGGAGTTTATAAAGGAAGCCAAAGGTGCTGATATCCGCGCATTTGTGGTGGATGGTGAAGTGGTTGGCGCCATGAAACGACAGGCCAAGGCTGGCGAATTCAGATCTAACCTTCATCGAGGCGGCGAAGCATCCTTGTATAAGCTCAACAAAAAAGAAAAATATGCCGCCATCACGGCAGCAAGAAAACTCGGACTTTCTGTTGCAGGTGTAGATATGCTGCCTTCCAGCCGCGGCCCTCTCATCATTGAAGTAAATTCTTCTCCTGGACTGGAAGGCATTGAAGGCGCAACCAAGGTAGATGTTGCAGGAAAAATCATTGAATTTCTGGAACGCCAGGGCGGACAACATAAAATCCAAAAAGATAAAGTCAATGCTTAAATACGCACTCCCACTTCTATTGCTGAATGCATTATTGTTTTCCTGTAATCCGCAGTCAAATCAAAAGCTCAACAGCGATCAACAGAAGCTGATTGACCTTATTGCCGGATTTGAACCGGGTGGTGCACGTGGACAGGGTGGTGCAATTGATTCCTTAAGTGAAAAATCTTTTGAAGTAAAACTTTTAAAGGTTCGTAACCAGCTCATTGCGTTGGAGAGCCTCGATACCTCAAAACTCAACCTCAGCGAAAAAATTGATTGGAGATTTGCCTACAGTATTCTTAAAGGGAATGAAATAGAGTTGGCGGAAATACAACCGTGGAAAAAAGACCCACGTTGGTATATGACCTTTACCGGAATCACTCAGATCATTGAGGGACCTGAGTCTCCATCCGATAAGACAGAAAAAATCAGAAAGCGTTTAAGAATGGCCGTGGCTCAGATGTACAACGGATCGAAACAATTACAATGGCATGTGCCAAGATTTCAGGAATTGGGATTGTTTATGGCTGAAAACAGTCGGACGCTCTTTGAGAAAGAATTGCCCGCATTCATCAGCCAACAAAAGGCATCTTCCTTACAGCCTGCCGTAGATTCAGCCTACCAAAGCCTTCAAGCCTACATTAATTTTTTGAAAAATGATTTGATTAAAAAACCCGTTGGTGATTTCGCCATAGGAAGTCGCGCCTACAACGCATTATTAAAAAATGAATACCTGCTCGAGTATGATGCCGACAGTCTTTATGAGTTTGGCATAAGCGAGTTTCAGTCAACCGTAAGACAATTGGAAGTTTTGGCCGAAGAGATAGCACCAGGTAAAAACTGGAAAACTTTGGCCAAGGAACTAAAGAAAGAGTATCCGGAGCCGCACAGCATGATCCCCGTCCATCAGGAGTGGGTAAACAAATCAAGAGACCATGTCCTTAAAAATAACTTAATACCCATCCCTTGGAAAGAAAGGGTGGTGGTCGTTGAAAGGGCACCATACCTGCGCAAGACTTCCTATTATGGTCATTTTTCTTTTGCCAAATCAAAAGACAAAGACAGCATTTTTACTTCAGAAATGCACATCAATCCATTTGAAGATCAATGGAGCGATAAACAAAAGGAAGAATATCTGCTTGAGCACGATTGGGGCGTGATCAGGGTTACAGCGCCACACGAAACTTATGCCGGGCACCACATTCAAGGCTTATACCAAACCAACAACCCAAGGCCTCTAAGGAAAAACAACAGCATCAGTATTTTCAGTGAAGGTTGGGGCCTCTACAACGAGCAATTGATGCGCGAAACAGGTTTCTTCCCGGAAAAAAAGATTCAATTCCGTCAATTGCAACTTAGACTTTGGCGCAACGCGCGTGTAGTCTATGATGTTGGCATGCACACGGGAAAAATGAGTTATGAGGACGCAGTGGCGCTCATGACCGACGAGGTGGGCTTTCTGCGGTGGGCCTCCCAGCTTGAAATAGATGCGTCCTGTGCTTCACCAGGCTATTTCATCGGCTATTTCACTGGCATGATGGAAATCCTGAAAATGCGGGATGACTACAAAAAATTAAAAGCCGAAAATTTTACACTAAGTGAATTCCACGAAAAATTACTCAAAGCAGGAAGTATGCCCATCCCGCTGATGCGCTTATCGTTGTTCAAGGAAACCTTCTGACCTATGTACCATTCAAAAATTACCGGAACAGGACACCACGTACCTGAGGCTGTTATCACCAATGACTACCTGTCTACACTCATGGAAACTTCCGATGCGTGGATTACCGAAAGAACAGGAATACGTGAACGTCGTTGGATTGATCCCGCGAAAGACACCGTAGCGAACATGTCGGCCAAGGCATCCCGAATGGCCTTGAAAAAGGCAGGCCTTCAGCCCGGCGACATCGACTTTATCGTTTTTGCTACCATTACCCCCGATTACTTTTTTCCAGGGTCCGGTGTTTTGTTGCAACGAGAATTGGGCATTGAAAACATTGGTGCATTGGACATCCGAAACGCGTGTTCAGGATTTATTTATGCCTTATCCGTAGCCGATCAGTTTATAAAAACCGGGATGTATAAAAACATTCTGGTGGTCGGCGCCGAAATTCAATCCACCGCCATTGACGTTAGTACAAGGGGTAGAAATACAGCGGTAATTTTTGCCGATGGTGCCGGAGCAGTGGTGCTCAGCAGATCGGAACAACCAGGTGTGCTGACAACCCACCTTCATTCCGACGGAAGATTTGCAGAAGAACTTTATGTGCGAGACCCAGGCAGCAGCAGACCAAGAGAGGAAAGGCAACCTGAACAAATTCTCGACACCACGCATTTTAAGGTTGTCATGAATGGAAACCAGGTCTTTAAACATGCTGTGGTTCGCTTTCTGGAAGTTATCGGTGAGGCGTTAGATGCCAACCAGCTCACAACCTCAGATATGAGTCTGCTCATTCCCCACCAGGCTAACCTTAGGATTAGTCAGTACGTTCAGGAAAAACTTGGCCTATCCGACGAAAAAGTTTTTAACAACATCCAGCGTTTCGGTAATACCACGGCAGCCTCGATTCCCATTGCCATGAGTGAGGCCGTAGAACAGGGTAGAATTCGCGAAAATGATTTAATTTGCCTTGCAGCCTTTGGAAGTGGCTTCACTTGGGCCTCTGCATTGATCAGGTGGTAAAATCAAAGAGAAATGAAAACAATAAAATACAATCCGAGTACGCTGGAAATGGATCTGACCAATGCTCTGGTGGCACTTCAAAAACAAATTGAATCCCATCTCCAGCACAACCGGATCACCAAAATTGAACCTGATCTAGAAAAAGAAAATCCAATCATAACCTTTCACCTTACCGATAACGAGGGTGATAAACATGAACTCATGGTCAGGATTTTCCAGGTACCTGATAAATACTGATTCTAATACTTAATCTTTAGGCCGTACCATGCTCATTGTTCTGGCCTGTATCGTCGTCCTGATTCTGCTGATCACCTATGGGAGATTGAATGCCTTTTTGGCGTTTCTGATTGTTTCTACTGCAGGCGGATTGATGCTCGGAATTGAGCCAGGAAAAATCGGCCCCGTGCTCCAAAAAGGAATCGGTGACATGATCGGCTCGCTGGCCATCGTAGTCATCGCCGGTTCTATGCTTGGAAAATTGGTGGCCGATACCGGTGCCGCCCAGCAAATTGCGGGCGGTCTGATGCGAAGTTTTGGTCAAAGCAAACTTCAACTTGCATTTCTGATTACCGGTTTTGTGATCGGACTACCTCTCTTTTACAACGTCGCTTTTATACTGGTCTTTCCGCTCATTGCGAGTGTGGTCTACCGTTACAAACTGCCGGCTGTTTTCGTTGGCCTTCCAATGGTTGCCTCACTAAGTGTGACCCATGGATTCCTTCCACCTCATCCCTCGCCAGTAGCGCTGGTTGCACAATTCGGCGCCGATACCGGTCTTACCCTTTTGTATGGAATTGCCATCGCCATACCAACCGTGGTCCTGGCTGGACCGGTATTTTCAAGGACACTAAAAAATCTTAAGGCAGAACCCATCAGAACATTTCAGGTAAAAGAAATGTCGGAGGATCAGCTGCCCGGTTTAGCCAACTCAGTGGTCACAGCCGTCATGCCTGTTCTACTGCTTGCCACAACAACCATTCTTTCAGGTGTCATCGCGAAAGAACATCCATTAAAACCCATAGTTGAATTCTTCAGCGACAGCGCGGTGGTGATGCTTTTCTCACTTCTATACGGTACCTATTCGCTCGGCTTAAGAAGGGGCATGAAAATGAAGGAGGTGATGGGAATCTATGAGGGCGCGGTGAGAGATGTTGCGATGATTGTTCTGATCATGGGCGGCGCCGGTGGATTGAAACAAATTTTGCAGGAAAGCGGCGTCAGCAGTGAAATTGCTTCACTGCTTAGCAGCACTGAAATGAATCCACTGATACTGGGATGGCTGATCGCCTGCCTGATCAGAGTTTCGGTCGGCTCCGCTACTGTTGCCGGACTGACTGCAGCGGGAATTGTTGCGCCTTTGGTAGTTGGGCAACAAGGGGTTAGTCCAGAGCTGATGGTGCTGTCGGTGGGTGCCGGTAGTTTAATGTTTTCTCACGTCAACGATGCTGGCTTTTGGCTTTTTAAGGAATACTTTAATTTGTCGATCAAAGAAACCATTCGGTCCTGGTCCTTAATGGAAACCATTGTGGCCGTTTGCGGACTTCTTGGCGTACTTAGTCTTCAACTGATTTTAAACTGAAACTATAAACAATATGACACCTGAAGAAAATTTTAAGGCACTGAATCTTGAACTTCCCCCTGCACCCAAACCTATGGGTGTTTATAAACCCTTTCTCATCGTTGGCAATTTTGCCTACGTATCGGGACACGGAACCATAAAATCCGATGGCACCATGATTGTAGGAAAGGTGGGTAAGGACATGGATGCGGATGAAGCCAAGCTGGCGGCGCAGCAAGTTGGATTGGCCATATTGGCAACCCTACGTCAAAATCTTGGCAGCCTGGACCGCATCAAAAGAGTCATTAAAACCCTCGGAATGGTCAATGCCACCCCTGATTTTGGAAGACATCCGTTTGTGATCAATGGTTGCAGTGAACTTTTTGCAAAAGTGTGGGGCACCGATAATGGCGTTGGTGTCAGAAGCGCAGTAGGAATGGGTTCTCTGCCAGACAATATTCCGGTGGAAATCGAGGTCATGTTTGAACTCGCCTGATAATGTGGTTTGAAATCAGCAATGTCGACTCCATAGATTCTCCGGCGCTGGTCGTTTATCCGGATAGGGTCAAAGAAAATATCCGGATCATGATTTCTTTTATCAAGGACGTCAA
The DNA here is from genome assembly GCA_016866235.1 of Bacteroidota bacterium. Taxonomy (GTDB): domain Bacteria; phylum Bacteroidota; class Bacteroidia; order Cytophagales; family Cyclobacteriaceae; genus ELB16-189. The sequence continues at coordinate 587,078 of VGMW01000002.1, read as the reverse complement.
CCGACTAAGACCTCACATCAAAACAAACAAATCACCTGATGCTGTAAAGCTCATGATGGAGCAGGGCATCCGTCGGTTCAAGTGTGCCACCATTACAGAAGCCCAGATGCTTGGAGAGGCCGGGGCCAAGGATGTACTACTCGCCTACCAGCCTTCAGGTCCAAAAATTCAGCGATTGGCTTCGGTGGCTAAACAGTTCCCCAACACCAGCTTCAGCTGCCTTGCCGACAATACTTCCTCGATTCAGGAAATAGGGAAAATATTTGAGAAGGAAGGCATAACAATGGGCATTTGGATTGATCTTAATGTTGGCATGAACCGAACGGGTATACTGCCTCAGGAGGCAGACCATCTGATGAACATCTTTAATAAGACATCAAACATTAAGTTTGAAGGCCTCCATGCCTATGATGGCCATATCAGGGATGTAGATTTTGAAGTCAGAAAAGCAAAATGCGATGAGGCATTCAGACCAGTTCAGGCGCTGGCCGACCGGATTGAAAAAAATACTGGAAAAAAACCACGCATCGTAGCGGGTGGCACACCAACCTACCCGATCCACGCCTTACGCGACCATGTTGAATGCAGTCCAGGTACTTTCATTTATTGGGACAGCGGATATGCCGGTATTTTAAAAGAACAACCATATCAGTTTGCTGCACTGCTGGTATGCAGGGTGATTTCAAAACCTGGCTCCAACCTTTTGTGCATCGATTTGGGGCATAAGTCTGTTGCATCTGAGAATCCACTCGCCAACCGGGTTTCATTTTTGGAACACCCAGACCTGGAAGCAATCGGGCAAAGTGAAGAGCATCTGGTGGTCAAAACGGACCAACCGGATCATTATGCAGTTGGTCAGGTTTTGTATGGCCTACCGTATCACATTTGCCCAACAGTCGCCTTGTACGACTCAGTGTGGGTGGTAGAAAAAGGAACGGCGTCCTCCAGATGGAGCACGCCGGCCAGAAAGAAATAAAATTTGTTCAGTTATTCTGAAACTGGAATCAAGCGCACCAGCGAACCAGGTCCCTCACTCAATACATAGATAATTCCATCCGGGGATTGTGCTGCGTATCGGATGCGTCCAATTTTATCAAGCAAACGCTCCTCGCGAACATATTTGGCTCCATCCATTTCCACCCGAGCGATGTGCATTTGTGCCAGGGCTGTGACCAGAAAATTTCCTTTCCAGCCTGGGTATTTGTCTGAGGTGACCATCATAAGTCCACAGGTTGCGATGCTGGGTTTCCAGAACCGTACCGGTTGCTCCATACCTTCCTTTTCGGTCAGATCGGAGATTACGGTGCTGTCGTAATTCATACCATAGGTGATCACCGGCCAGCCATAATTTTTTCCAGGCTCAACCAGGTTAAGTTCATCTCCACCCATCGGACCATGTTCAGCATCCCAGAGCCTTCCCGATTCAGCATCGTACCACAAGCCTTGAGGATTGCGGTGACCATAGCTCCAGATTTCAGGCTTAGCATCGGCCACCGTCACAAACGGATTGTCGGAGGGCACGGTTCCATCGTCGTTAAGTCTCAGAATTTTTCCAAGATGGTTGCCCAGATTTTGAGAATTGGGCTTCTCTCCTCTTTCCCCTGAGGAAATAAATACATGACCCTTTCCATCAAACGCAATACGACTTCCAAAATGATAATCAGATTTGAAAAAAGGCTGCGCAGAAAAAATATCGGCTACATCGGTAAGTTCAAGACCATTAATTTTTGCTCTGGCCAAAGTGGTTGCACTGGTGGAGTCCGGGCCGGGCTTGCTATACGTAAAATAAATCCAACCATTGGTAGCATAATCCGGATGCAGCTGAATGTCCATCAACCCACCCTGACCCTGATTCAGAACAGTCGGCACTCCTTTAACGCTGTCCTTAAGCAGAACGCCATCCTGGACCACCCTGATTACACCGGAACGCTCTGTAATCAGTGTTCTTCCATCAGGCAGAAAAGTCATTCCCCATGGATTAAAGAACTCTTTTGAAATGGTGTCGATACCAAACTTTTGCTTTTCTGATTCAACCAAAACACCGTTGTAAGCTGGTTTTTTAGGTTGGCAAGCCGACAGAAACAAGGCAATAGCGAAGGCCGTGAAAACTATAAATCTCATAACATTAAATTTTTCTCAAAGGAACCATAAAATCATGAAACTACCATCGGGAAGACCATCGGTTCCTTGTCAAGTTTGAGGATTCAATCCTGATGAAAGAGAAATTTTGATTAGTTTCAGCAGTAATTTTTATCATGGATCTGATCAATATTTTAGCAGAGGAGCTTAAAGGTTTTTTTTCACTTGAGGGGATAGTCAATATTATTCAATCCGGCGAGTACAGCTCCCTTAGAACCTGGGATGGAATCACAAAAGCCATCAGCCCACTTATTCCACTGATCCTGATTTTAGAAATCAGTACAGCATTTTTGACCAGGAAAATTCAATCAGGCGAATACCGCATTCCATTTCTGATTTACGTCTTCAATCGCTTTACAGGACGGTTTATTTCTTTTGGAGTCGTTGCCTTCTGCATTGGTTGGCTCCAACCGATGGCGTTTTTCAAATTTTCCTGGACCTGGTACGGCTTTCTGCTGGGCTACATCGCATGGGAGTTTGCACATTTTATCTACCATTTCCTGGCACACAAGGTTAGGTTGTTCTGGTGTCTTCATTCCACCCACCATGCACCAGAGCATATGAACCTATCGGTCACTTACGCGCATTTTCTTTTGGAAGCACCGTATGCCGATTTTATCCGCACCAGCATTTGCATGCTTGCCGGTGTTCCGCCGGAAATGCTTTTCGTGATAATGTTCATCGACGGAACCTGGGGCGCCTTCATTCATGTCGGAGCCAATCTGATAAAGGACGCCTCGCTGGGTTGGTTTGGTAAGATGATTCTTACCCCATCACACCACAGGGTGCATCATGCCAGAAATCCACTTTACATGGACACCAATTTTTGTAACCTGCTCAACCTTTGGGACCATATCTTCAAAACCTATCAACCGGAAAAAAAGGAGATAAACATTGAGTATGGGATCACCAGAACCATCAACGCGAATAATTTCTGGGATGTTTATTTCGGAGAAATTTATCACCTGGTGAAGGATGTAATTCAGGCACCAGGGATTCGAAACAAGTTGATGTATGTAATCATGCCGCCGGGATGGAGCCCCGACGGCAACCACAAAACAGCCAGTGCCATCAGAAAGGATTGGCTGATGAAACAATCCTAAAATTATACATGAGCCCATCAGATTTTAACAACCAGGTTGCTGTTGTCACCGGCGCCTGTTCTGGTTTAGGAAAGAGCATTGCTTCCGCACTCCGAACCGACGGCGCATTGGTAGCAAACATAGACATCGCCCCAAATCCGGCTGAGGGAGAAAATTTCTACCGCTGTGACATCACCAATGAAACAGAGGTGTCCAAAACGATTTTAGAGATTCACAAAAAATTCGGACGCATCGATGTATTGGTCAACAGTGCCGGCATCACCGGAGCAACAGCCATTAAATCCCACGAAACTTCTACCGAAGACCTCAGAAGAGTTTTTGAAATCAATTTTTTTGGTTCTTACCTGACCTCAAAATATGTCCTTCCTATAATGCTTGCGAAAAATTATGGAAGAATTCTTCACATCGCCTCCATCGCAGGCAAGGAAGGGAATGCAGGAATGTTGGCTTACTCATCATCCAAAGCTGCCGTTATCGGCATGACTAAGGTCCAAGGCAAAGAGTACGCTGAAACTGGAATTACAATCAATGCACTGGCCCCTGCCGTAATTCAAACCCCATTGGTCGATGCAATGCCATCGGAGCAAGTGAAGTACATGACCGATAAAATTCCCATGAAACGATGCGGAACCCTGGAGGAAGTTGCCTCAACTGCTTTGTTCATTCTCTCACCAAAAAATAGTTTCTCTACCGGCTTCACGTTCGACTTATCGGGCGGAAGAGCCACCTACTAACCCCAAATCCAGATGAAAACAAATTCCAATCCAAGTGAATTACCAGTAGCCGTTATTGGTCTTGGCCTCATGGGCTGCGGCATCACCACCTGCCTGCTGATGGCCGGCCACCCTGTTGTAGCTGTGGCACCCATTGAAGCAGATTTGGAGCATGCAGAAGATCGCATCCGGCAACAATTTCAAAAATCATTGGAGGAAAATCTAGTGGACAAAGAGCCGGATTTTTACATGAAAAATCTTACCATCACCACCGATTACAACAAACTGGCCCCCGTTGCTTTGGTGATTGAGTGCATCATAGAAAACACCGAAATAAAAAAGCAGGTATACGGAAAAATTGAATCGGTCATCAGCAAGGATTGCTTGCTGACTTCCAATACATCAGCCATTCCGATAAGCCTTCTGCAAAGCATGACCAAACACCCCGACCGTTTTTTTGGGCTCCATTGGGCAGAGCCTTGCTACACCACCAGGTTTCTTGAGGTAATTTGTGGCAAGGAAAGCGATGTGTCGAAGGGTGAATACCTCTACGACCTTTCACACCATTGGGGAAAAGAGCCAACACTGGTTCGAAAGGACATCAGAGGCTTCATCACCAATCGCCTGATGTACGCCACCTACCGAGAAGCTTGCTGGTTAGTAGAAAATGGTTACGCGACAGTAGAGGATGTGGACAGGGCATGCCGAAACAATGCCGGCTACTGGATGACCCTTTGCGGTGTGTTCAGGTGGATGGACCTTACAGGGGTGCAGGCCTATCACACCGTCATGAAAGACCTGCTTCCCACCTTAAACAACTCAACTGAAATACCCAAACTGATTGACGATATCGTAAAGGATGGCGGAAAAGGCGTATCGAATGCAAAAGGGTTTCACGAATACACGCCGGAAGAAGCAGAGCTATGGGAAGAAACCTTCAGGGAATTTGCCTACGACATCAGGAGATTAGCACTCAAATATCCCGCCGATGTGGTGAAGCAAAAGCTTAAGAAAAAGGAATAACCCTTTTTAGATCAGGGCAGCGACAAAACAGGTCTGCGCTGTGATGATATTAAGGACTCTGTGAGTCCCATGCCCGTAAGCCGGGACCAAATGGAATTTTGCTTTTCAGAGACAGCAATAATGTTTGCACCAACCTGATCCGCCGTTCGCTCAATGCCCAAAGGATCATGGTTGGTGTTCACAATATGTATAAACCAGCTCCCGGTAGGTATACCAGATGCAGCTTCTGCCACCAAACCCCGCGCCGTTTTTTCTTCAATGCAGATGCCCGGGGTGATTTAAAAAGGCGATGTGAAGCTCTGCATTAAACAATAGCGCCAATTCATGTACGATAAAAATGGCAGCACGCTCATCTTTTCTGAAGGAGGAGGCAAAAAGAATTTTTTTAACCGGAGCGGCTGCTTCACTCTCTTCAGATAAAACAATAACGGGAAGGTGAGCATGTCGGATTACACTTCTGGTGGTTGACCCCATCACCGCTGGCAATCCGGTCAACCCCCTGGAGCCCATGACAATTAAATCAATATTATACGGCAGGAGATAATCTTCTATTTTTTGCTCACCCTTATCCTCAACGAAAATAGAATGTACTTTAAGACCCTGGTGCTCGAGTTCATCAGCCAACCGAAACAATTCAGAACGGTTTTTTGAAAGCACCTTGCGGTCTGCGGTGGCAACCACACCAGCCGCATGAACCGTCAAGTCAACAGCCTCCTGTAAATGCATCAGGAAAATCTCTCCCCGCAACAGCAATGCCAACCGTTCGGCAAAAGCAAGTGCCTTAAATGAAGCCGGTGAGTAATCGGTGGGGATAAGAATTCTTTTCATGAAATGCGGGGTAAAAACCGATTTGAAGAGAAAAAATTTAAATTCAATCCGCCATAAGCCCGGTCAAGAAAAATTATGATCATCATCAGCACCAAAAAGGGAAAAACCGGAGCAAAAACTTATTTTATGTAAAATTGTTTGAGTGTTATGAATACGACAGACCCAACCAAATCAGAAATCAGGTTCCTTGAAGGCCCGCAGTCCCGCTGGCAGGAATTTACTTTCACCGTTAAAGTCATGCTGGACTTTATCCGCGGGTTCAGAGCCCTGCACTTTGCCGGTCCGTGCGTAACGATTTTTGGTTCAGCGCGCTTCGGTGAAAATCACCCAGATTACATCGATGCACGCAAAATGGGAGCAGCCATAGCGAAACTTGGCTTTACCGTTATGACCGGCGGCGGACCCGGTATCATGGAGGCCGCAAACCGTGGCGCCAAAGACGTTGGAGGTCGATCCCTGGGCTGCAACATCGTATTGCCTATGGAGCAGACACACAATCCATACCTCGATGCCTGGGTTAACATCAATTACTTTTTCGTTAGAAAAACACTCCTGATTAAATACTCTTATGCGTTTATTGTGATGCCCGGTGGGTTCGGAACACTGGATGAATACTTTGAGGCACTTACATTAATTCAGACCGGAAAAATCAGCAAGTTCCCCATCGTACTCTTCGACAAAGCGTACCATGAACCACTTATAAAGCACATCGAAAAAATGAAAGCGGAAGGAACCATTTCACCTGATGACCTTAAATTGTTCCTGATCACCGACTCTGTGGAAGAGGCGGTTGAACACATCAGAGAAAACAGCATCATGCAATTTGGTCTTACCTATAAAGAACCCAAACCCAGCATTCTGCTTAATGAACGCAGACCTATTTGGTTTACCTGAACTCACCACCTTTAATTAATAGTTATTTTTTCATGCCCTCTACACCAAAGCCACTGATCGTTGATGCACACCTGGACCTTTCCATGAACGCCATGGACTGGAACCGCGATCTTCGCATGCCGATTGCAGAGATGCGCAACAGGGAAAAAGGAATGACCGACTACCCCGACCGGGGAAAAAATGTTGTCAACTTTGAGGAACTCAGAAAGGGAAATATAGGCCTGGTGGTGGCGACTCAGATTGCCAGATATGTTGCAGCCGACAATCCACTTCCTGGGTGGAAATCACCCCAACAAGCCTGGGCCCACACGCAAGCACAATTGGCCTGGTACAGAGAGATGGAGAAGGAAAAGGAATTGATTCAAATCACCGATTTGGACGGCTTGGAAAAACATCTTTCCTATTGGCAGAATTCGACGGAGGACAAAAAAACCATTGGTTACATTTTATCGCTTGAAGGCGCAGATTCCATCGTAGAAGTAAAATATCTTGAAAGAGCCTACGCCTATGGATTGCGGGCATTAGGGCCCGCCCACTACGGCCCTGGTCGGTACGCACAGGGAACCAATGCCACAGGTGGACTTGGCCTTCAAGGAAAAGCGTTGCTGCAGGAAATGGAAAACCTGAACATTATCCTGGATGCAACCCATTTATGCGACGACAGCTTCTGGGAGGCCATGGACCATTTTCATGGACCGGTCTGGGCCAGTCACCACAATTGTAGAGCACTGGTCAACCACAATCGGCAATTCGACGACCAGCAACTTCGTGAACTGATCTCCAGAAATGCAGTGATTGGTGGCGTGCTCGATGCATGGATGATGGTTCCTAATTGGATTCGTGGAACCAGTACCCCGGAGGCCATGGGCTGCAATCTTGAAAAACTGATTGACCACATGGATCATATTTGTCAATTGGCAGGAAACGCAAACCACATCGCCATCGGATCCGATCTGGATGGTGGATATGGAAAGGAACAATCTCCTTATGACCTGGAAACCATTGCCGATCTTCAAACGATACCCTTGTTGCTTCGCAAAAGAGGCTACACCGAATCAGATGTAGCGAAAATTACCAGTGGGAACTGGCTGCGCTTCTTGAGAAATGCCTGGGCCTGATTACCAAATTCAATCTCCATAAATAAAAGTTTTAGGCTGATTTTTCTATTTTTATCCGAATGGGAAAAATCATAGCCGCAGTTGTTGTCGTCCTGTCTTGCATGGATGCCCTGGCGACAATTGCCTCTCCACCAGATACCTTAAAAAAATATTCCTGGATCCGCGAGGATCTCGCCTTTATAGAATATTCAGAGCTGTCCGTCATAAAATCTTTACATGAAAAATTAAAAAGTAAAGAGGCGTTAACCATTGTCCATTTTGGAGACTCTCATGTGCAAAATGGAATTTCAACTTCTGTGTTACGGTCATACTTTCAGCATTTAAACACGAACGGTGGTAGGGGAATTATTTTTCCCTTCAGTATTTCAAGACTATATGCCGGCATCGATTACTCCAGCAGACACACTGGTTACTGGCAATCGGTAAAGAATACCGATCCTAATCCAAAACTTCCTCTGGGGGTAACCGGCGTAACGGCACGAACCATGGATCCAAATGCATCATTCACCATCACCTTCAGAGAAAAAATCAATACCGATAGCCTCAAACTAAAAGTCTACTGCCGCAGGAATGATAAAAGCTTTGACCTGAAAATCATTTCTGATGGCTCAGAAAAACTATTGGCGGTCTACGACTCCAGCAGCAACAAGACATCGATCGATGTTCCGATCTATGGAGGTATAAAGCAATTGACCTTCAGGATGGCACCATCGCAGCCAACGCAAAATGAATTTGAGCTGTATGCTCTTTCCGTTGAAAATCTTTCGAAAAAAGGTACCGTAGTTCACAACCTAGGAATACCCGGCGCTCCCTACGAGGCTTTGCTACTGCAATCGCTTCTGGGCGAGCAGTTACAAGATATGCAACCCGACTTAATTGTGCTGGACCTGGGCACCAACGACTATATACCTGGAAACCGACTTCAGCCTGAGCTTGAACTCAAAATAAAAGAGTCCATCCGAACCATTCGTAGTGCCGCTACGAAAGCAACCATTCTGCTGACATCAACCCAGGACATGAACCGTCGAGGAATAAACATGTCTGCAGGTCGAAAATTCTCCGCGATGATTCGAAAAGTTGCAGCAGAAGAAAAATGCCTGTTGTTCGATTGGTATTGGATTTCAGGCGGGCCTCACACCATGAAAAGGTGGGTCATCGGCGGACTTGCGCAGCGCGACAACATTCACCTCAACACCGCAGGCTATCAACTAAAAGGTGAACTAATGGTAAGAGCTTTTTCAAATACCCTAAAACTGTTAAACGATTCCCTTCCCGAAGCATTGGTCAATTCACCCGACACTTTAACCTGGAGGTCACCGGTAATAACAGCCTCAGCTAAAATTCCTTCGCCACCATCAAACTACCAGAGACAATCACTACCAGCTGGAAGCGCCATCCAACATCGAATCAGGGAAGGAGAAACCCTTGGTGCAATCGCAGAACAATACGGTGTAACTGTTCAATCCATTCAGGAGGCCAATAACCTGCAGGGAAGCAGAATTTATGCTGGCCGTACCTTAAACATAGTTGTAGGAGGTCAAAAAAAACCAGTAACAAAGACTGAAGCAGGGCCAATCAAATCAAGTGGAGGAAAGGGATTGATAAAACATCAGATTATTGCAGGTGAAACCCTGGGCACCATTGCGGCAAAATACAAGGTTTCAATAGAATCGATTAAAAAAACCAATGGCCTGAAGAATTCAAGAATTGAAGCAGGCAAAATTTTACTGATTGAAAATCCAGAGTCCAGGGATCAAAAAAATAAAACCTGATGCAAAAAGTATTAACCATCGCCCTGGCATTTTTATTCGTCTTCACACCAGTTAAAGTCAGGACACAAACAGGCTTGCCATTTAAAACCATACCCACTGTTTGGGATGAGGGTCTTCACCTTGGAAATGGAATGCTTGGTGCAATCATCTGGCAAAAAGAGAAAAATTTAAGAATGGCACTGGATCGTGCCGACTTATGGGACGAGCGACAGGTGGTGGATTTTTCTGTACTGAATTATAAATGGGTTTTTGATCAGGTTAAAAACGGGACTTACGAAAAAGTTCAGCAATACGGCGATGTACCTTACGAGGAAATCCCCTGGCCAACAAAGATTCCGGGTGCAGCGATTGAATTTTCAATCGATGGAACAGCCAAAGGACTTATGGACATTGAACATGGCCAGGCAATCATTGATTGGTCAAGCGGAGTCCAATTATCAACTTTTGTTCATGCCACCAAACCATTTGGCTGGTTTGAATTCACCAATGTGCCAGAAAAAATAGTTCCCATACTGGTACCACCCGTCTACCGCGGAGCCGGCAGTGACGGAAAATCAAATTCAGTCGAAGGACAAAGTCTTGAACGATTGGGATATCAGCAAGGGAAATTAGAAAACGGAAAAAATTACGCTACTTATGAACAAGCCGGCGCAGAAGGGTTTCGATATGAAGTTAGTGTCGTATGGAGCAAGCGTGGAAATAAACTCACCGGCGTTTGGAGTATTGCCTCCTACGAAAACGGAGATACCGATCACCTCAGAGCGTTAAAGATTTGTAAGCAGGCATTGAGGACAGCTCAAAGTGTTACACAAGAAACACATCACTCATGGTGGAAAGATTACTGGTCCAGGTCTTCAGTACAATTACCCGACAGCATCCTTCAGCATCAATATGAACTGGAGCTTTATAAGTTGGGTAGCACGGCAAGAAAAGGGGCGCCTGCCATTACCCTACAGGCGGTCTGGACGGCGGACAACGGCAGGTTGCCGCCATGGAAGGGTGATTTTCACCATGACCTGAATACCCAGCTCAGCTATTGGCCTTCGTACACCGCCAACCACACAGATTTGGCCGAAACATTTACCGATTGGTTGTGGGCCGTAAAAGAAGAAAATAAAAAATATACCAAGTCTTTTTTTGGTGTGGATGGACTAAACGTACCTGGTGTTACTACGCTGAAAGGCAAACCTATGGGCGGCTGGATTCAATACTCCTTTTCACCAACGGTTAGCGCATGGTTGGCCCAGCATTTTTACTGGCAGTGGCGTTACACCGGCGACCGATCTTTCTTGGAGAAGCGTGCCTACCCATACCTGACTGACGTGAGCACTTTCTTAAACAACATCATGTTGAGAGAAACGGTTGTTCGAAACGGATTAGAAAAAACAGAACGTAAATTAACCTTGAGCTCCAGTCCAGAGTATAACGACAACAGGGTTACTGCCTGGTTCAGGGACTGGACCAACTACGACTTGGCGCTGGTTAAATTTTGTCTTGAAAAAACAGCGGAGCTGGCGGTGGAATTGGGTAAGCAAGATGAAGCAACCCAATGGAAAACGGTCTTATCGGAATTACCTCCGCTGGACGTCAACGAGACCGGTTTAACCATCGCACCTGGACAAAATTTGGAAGCATCGCACCGACACATTGCGCAACTCATGGCGCTCCACCCCCTCGGATTGCTTAATCCTGATCAGCCGGACCAAAAAGAAATAATTCAAAAAAGTTTGAGGTGGTTGGAAAACAAGGGAACGGATTGGTGGACAGGATATTCTTTTTCGTGGGCTGCATGTCTGTACGCCCGAGCCGGAGAAGGGGAACGGGCGGCAACGAATCTTAAAGTTTTTGCAGAAAATTTTTGTTTGCCAAATAGTTTTCACGCCAATGGTGACCAAAAAACGGGCAGATATTCAAACTTCCGGTATAGACCTTTTACACTGGAGGGTAATCTGGCATTTGCACAAGGTGTTCATGAAATGCTGGTTCAGTCACACCAGGGCTTCATAGAAATTTTCCCAGCTGTTCCGGGATTGTGGGGTGATTTAAGATTTGACCGACTGTTAACGGAGGGGGGATTTGAAGTTTCGGCGAAGCGGGAGAAGGGGATAACCGTACAAATAAAGGTTACGTCCAAAGCAGGTGGAACGATGAAGATAAAGTTGGATGACGGACTACAGGCAGACCGAGGCTGGCTGGATTATAACCAGGAAACTAGGACCGCAACATTTTATTTGGGTAAAGGGGAAATGCTTACGATCGAGCGGAAATTGTAGGGTTAGCTTCGGACTAATTTTTATTTAGGCTTATACTTGAAGATTTCGCCGTCCTTTAGGATAACCATGTCGGTACCCTTTTGCTTTTTAAAGGCGATGACCCGTTCACGCGCGATCTTTAGACCTTCGATTATTCGATTTTTTAATAGTTCCAGTCCTTCTTTGGTCATATCAACGAAGATTTCATTTTTTGAATGGATCCAGATTGAATTTCAACCATTGCATGGTCTTTATGTTTCATAGCAATAAGCTCGAATTGTCCACTGGAGTTATCGAATAGAAATGCGCCATCAGCTTTGGGTAAATAAACGGAGAACAGGTTTCGCAAACCTCTGAAGTATCGTCGCTCGATTACCTCATCTGGTATGCTGTGTCCACCTTCCAATACCCTTACCCGAACCCTTTCCTTAGCCAGTTCAGAATTTTCAAGCCAAAAATAAAGCAACACAATGCTATAGCCATGTTGCCTGGCCTGCTTAATATAACCTGAATATATATTGGCGGACAAGGTGGTTTCGAAAGCAAACGTTTGACCTTGTAGGATTAGCGTATTGATTCGTTCCAGCATAATTCGACCAGCCTCCAATGCAACTGTCTCGGGCTTAAAGGGCGACATCCCCCTTGCAATTTCATCTGCGTTAATGAATTCAAGACATGGGATGATTTGTGGCAACAGGGTAAAAGAGGCTGTGGTTTTTCCTGCTCCGTTGCATCCAGCAATGATGTAAAGTGTCGGCTCAGACATCATTGCAATTTTACGAATTTCCAATTGCAGGAAAGATAGTGTAGTTCTAGTCAAAGATTTTGAATTTTAAGGAGGAAGGTGAATGGTTGTCTGAAAAGCGGGGGAAACAATAATCCGTTCTCGGCGCGAAGATATTCGCGGGTAGAAGTCAATTGAATTTTTATCAGTTGACCATTATGAATAGAAAGGATAATTAAAACAGGTGGCGATCTGAGATGTACTTATCCGATAGACTTAAAATATTGGATTTAACCTTAAAAGGCCTTCCGCCTAATTGAAACTCGAATTCCTATAAGGGAATATTTCCATCAAGATTGGAATCTCTTATAATCCAACCCTTATACTAAGAGAGATTCGGTGCCACATATTTTATCGCAACCAAATTTCAAAAGTAATCGTCGTTAAAGATGCGCTAGCGTCATATTGAATTCAATTATATTCTTTTCACATGTTACTGTTTTTGCTGTTACCGATATTTTCATACCTTAGTTAATAGACACGAAAAACTCCCCATGAAAAATCCATTCAATACCTCACTATCCAAATTCGGAATCCTTTTTTGTATTCTTTTTACTTTACTGGGATGTGAAGAGGAGATTCAATTATCTCCGCCCGAAGTTATTACGGGTGAAATTACCTCTGCAACATCATCATCAGCTAAAGTAAGCGGACAAATTGTGTTGGATGGGAATACTCCAATTATTGAAAGTGGTGTGGTTTATGGTAAATCTGCTGATCCAACTGTTTCGGATTCAAAGGTGGTGAGTACAGCAAAAAGTGGAACTTTCACTGTTGATTTGACGGGATTGGATTTTGCTACGACCTATCATATTAGGGTATTTGCCACGAATAAGATTGGAACATCCTATGGGTTAAATAAATCATTTAATACCGAAGCAGTTCTTCCAACCGTTAAGACATTGGTAGTTTCAGATATAAAAAGTAAAACAGCTGTTGGTGGTGGTGAGATTTTAAATGATGGGGGTAGTACTATTACCGCGAGGGGGGTTTGTTGGAATACTTCACCAAATCCGACCATTTCAAATAATAAAACATTTGATGGTAGTGGAGTAGGCAACTTTACGAGCCCTATTGGTAATTTAACTTATCTCACAAAGTATTACGTGAGGGGTTACGCGACCAATTCAATTGGTACGTCCTATGGCGAGGAATTATCTTTCACAACAATAAATCCAATTTACCTGGATCAAAATGGTGTTACAATTAAAGCTTTTGATTGGGCGACTGTTGGTGAAAAGGGAATGGTCGACGGAAAAGAGTTCCTGGTAGTTGACCAAAATGAACTTAAAAACTTGATTAGTAATGGTGGATCCCTAAATAGCTTATGCACATCCAAAATAACAGATATGCAAAATTTTTTTAAGGGCTCATCTTATAATGGTGATTTAAGTAATTGGGACGTTAGTAATGTAAAAAATATGGCATGGATGTTTGCTAGGTCTAAATTTAATGGTGACATATCTAAGTGGAATGTTTCTAATGTAAATGATATGAGCTATATGTTTTTAAGTTCAGAATTTAATGGTGATTTAGCGAATTGGGATGTCAGCAATGTAATCGATATGAATCAATTATTTTCAGATTCAAAATTTACTGGTGACTTAGGTAAATGGAACGTAGGAAATGTCACCAATATGTTTGGGATGTTTTCATTAACAAAGTTTAATAGAGACATCAGTAAATGGAATGTGGGTAAGGTAACGAAGATGGGTTTAATGTTTTGGATATCTGATTTCAATGATGATTTAAGTAACTGGAACGTTATGAATGTTACTGATATGTTTGGAATGTTCAGCGGATCATGTTTTAATGGCAATATCAGTAATTGGAATGTGGGTAACGTAACAAATATGAGTAATATGTTCTGCGGTTCTATAACATTGTCTGGAGGATATCAAAAATGTCAGGTCTATAATGAAACTCGAAATTTGGATTTAAGTAAATGGAATGTCCAAAATGTTCAGGACTGCAGTTTTTTCTCGTGCTCTCCTAGTTGGACACTACCGAAACCACTTTTTAATAAGTGCACACCCAATTGAGGTTGATTTATTTGAGGCTTCTCCCAAATAATTCTACTTCTCACAATATTTCAAGGTTACAGTTGGATATTCCGTTAGCGCATGGCCAGTCCTGGCCATTTGTGCTTTACCCAACTTTAGCGGTGATTAATGAAAATATTTAATTACCATCCTAAAAGGGTATTAGTTGTACGCATAGTATCAGTCCCCGTTTATAAGCCAAGGCAAAATCCTACAAGTCATAGACTGAGACTTTTTTATTTCCTCGCTCGCTTAATTCGCTTGCGCGATTAGAGATACAATTATTAAAAGTCAAAAAATGATTACAAGCGTGATCATTATAGTAGACGTTACAACCCTCCAACGCAACCAGCCTGTATGATTACTTCCGTGATCATCAAATTGGGCTGTACTCAACCTTAAAAGCCCTTCCGACGCTAACGCAGCTATGGCTTTTTTATTTCCTCGCTTGCTTAATTCGCTTGCGCGACTCGCTCGCTGAAAATAAAAAACCCAGCTTCTTCGAAGCCGGGCTTTCAAGGTTGGTCGGGGTGAGATGATTCGAACATCCGACCTCCACGTCCCTAACGTGATGCGCTAACCGGGCTGCGCTACACCCCGAACATTAAATAGAATTCTATCCGCCAGCCGACAAAACAAAATCGATTAATCATGCTCGGCAGGAAAGGGTGCAATTATACTAATTTCTTTTTATCTATGCGCCGGCCGAATTATCCAACGTGCAGCATTTCAGGTACATCCCAATCGCCCTTACCCTTATTTGCTGGGCAATGTCCACCAACACCTCTATTGGTCAACTCCCGCTCTCCAAAGAAAAACTTGCCTCAAAAAAAATTCAGGCGGGTCAATGGAACAAAGCACAAATTCTTCTCACTAAAAGTCATAAAAAAGACAGCACCTCCATTCCCCTCCATTACCTCTACGGGATATATTTCAGCGATAAAAGAAATCCACAGTTTAACATCGACTCAGCATCCCAATTCATCAACCAGGCGACCCAACTATACAACCTCATCGAAAGCCGTGAACGTGAAAAACTCAGACGCTTTCCACTGGATGGATTAATGCTCAACAACCTCAGACTTCAGATAGATACGCTGGCCTTTCACCGCGCCATACAGGAAAACTCATTTCAAAGCTATCAGTACTACCTGAGCCATTTCAAACAATCCGTCTTCGAACAACAAGCTGTCTACCTTCGCGACTCAGCCGCATTCCAGCTCGCCGCTGAATCCATGCGCGCCGCCGAATTCAAAAAATTCCTGGATACCTACCCCGAATCATCCTTCAAGCCGGAAGCGCTCCAAAAATGGCACCGATTGGTCTACAATGAAGAAACATCCAAAGGCACCACCGAGGCATTTGAAAAATTTGCGGATGGTTATCCCGACAATCCATGGAGAGACGAAGCCATTGAAAAGATTTTTTATCGCTCCACCGCCACAGGAGAATCCCGATCATTCGAATGGTTCGCCCTCAAGTATCCCAATCATCCACTCGCAGCCAGATCAAAAGCCATTCTTCAACATCTACATCCGGATCACGGCCACGGAAGGTGGTTACCCTTCACCGAAAATAATCTTTACGGTTACATCGACCTGAACGGCCAACTCAAAATAAAACCCGTTCTCAACAGCCTTAACCCTGAATTCATTTGTCCGGATACAGACGCTGAGTTGATCGTAACCACCCTTGGTGTTTTCGATAAAAACGGAAAACAAATTCTATCCGAAGCCTGCTCATCAGCCAAACATATTGGCGCAGGATTTTATTGGTTAACCTATCAAAATACCGCAAAGCTCATTCACGGCTCCGGTTGGCAACCTTTCCAGGACAACCTCCAACAGGCCCTAACCATTGAAAACAGATTCCTTGCCATCAAAAAAAATAATCAATGGAGTCTTTATGCCCTCAATGGACAAGCCCTTTCCCAGACCAACTATGACTCAGTCTTTACCCTTGGAACCAAGCTTATCTTAAATCGAAAAGGAAGGCTTTTTATTTTTAAGTCCGCTGATCTTCTCTCCTATCTGGAGGGAAAAGCTTCCTTCAGAACCGCCGATGAGGTGGTCGACCTGGGGCAAGGCCAACTCATGATTCGGATAGCAGCACTGGAGGAAATGGTAAACGCAGATTTTGAAACCATTATCCAGCCAGACCGCCATCAAATCCGAACCTCCCCCGGCGGAATCACCCTTCAAAAAAATAACCTCATTCAATTTCCAGAATGGAAATCACTCAACAACCAATTCTTTAAAAGAATAGCATTTGCTGAGCCATGGATGAAAACCGTTTCAGCCAATGGAGAAAGCCTCCACTTCATTCCCTCAAAATCCACCATCGAATTGAATGCGGACAGTGTTTGGTTTCAGAATCGATTTTCATTTGCCTTGCGTGGAGATTCCGTTACCCTTTATACACCTGAAAAAAGAAACATCACTTTTGCCAAAGACGATGAATTCAGATTTCTGACTGCCCGCGACTCCAGCCTTTATTTTCTGGTCTCCAGGAAAAATAAGCTTACCCTTCACGATGCAGCAACTGGAAAAAAACTTTTTAGCGGCATCTACACCGAAATCCAACCCATCACCTCAGATTATTTTATTGTAAAACTCCGGGGAAAACTTGGTCTTACCGGTCGTACCGGAAAAGAGTTGTTAAAAGCCGACTACGATGCCATGGTTTACCAAAATGGATGGTTCTCCCTGCTTAGAGAAAATAAATTTGGGGGATTTCAGCCAGCCCAGCAACGTATCCTTAAACCAATCTATGATGCCAACCTCATTGTCTATTCGGACGAAATTCTTGCTGTTCGGAAAAATCTTAAATGGGGCTTCCTGATCAATAATCAGAAGCCGGAAACCGTTCAATACAAATTCGACGAAATCCGACAGGTAAACGACAGTCTTGCCATGGTGCGCACCAATACCAATTGGCAAATGATTTCTGTTTACGACAATAAGGTCATCTCAGACGGTATTTTCGAATGGCAACCCTCCGACTCTGACGAAAGAATCCTGTTTAGAAAATCCACAGGCTATGGTCTGTTAAGCCGAAATCTTGGGGTCATCATAGAACCTTTATACGCAGAATTATTATGGTGGAGCGATGAAAACCATACCCTGTATTTGGGGATCAAAAGTGTTTCCGATCAAATTAGCCAACTGGATTACCTCAATCCCCACGGTATTTTGCTGCGCAGGACCAAAGTCAGGTCTGCTTTACTAGACGATCTGATCTGTGAGGATTGAACTTCTGGTTCAAAAAGAGGAAATTGCCATCTAAACCATTTTTATGAAGGCTCTCAGTACCATCGCTGCCTTAATCATCACCGGATCACTATTCGCACAAAACACCAACAAACCACCGCGTTTGGTAGTGGGTATTGTGGTCGATCAAATGCGACAGGAGTACCTGTACCGCTTCGCACCAAAATTCAGCGAAGGTGGATTCAAAAGGATGATGAACCAGGGGTTCATGCTTAGAAATGCACATTACAATTACATCCCTACGGTTACCGGCCCGGGCCATGCATCGGTTTATACCGGAACAACACCATCCGTACACGGCATTGTATCGAACGAGTGGTACGACAAAACCGAAAAGAAATCCGTCAACTGCGTAGAGGATAAGCGCTTCAGTCCGGTGGGTTCTGCGACCGGCAAAGGAACAGCCGCACCAACCCGTATGCTGAGCACAACCGTAACCGATGAGCTGAAGTTGTTCACCCAGCGTCGCGCCAAAGTGGTTGGCGTTTCCATCAAAGATCGGGGTGCCATTCTACCGGCTGGACATTTACCCGATGGCGCGTATTGGTACGATGGCTCAACCGGTTCCTTTATTTCCAGCAGTTACTACAAACCAGGCCTGCCCTATTGGGTTGAGCAATTCAACCAACTTAAACTTCCTGACAATTACCTAAGCAGAGAGTGGCGCACGTTGTTGCCCATTGAAACCTACACAGAAAGTGGACCAGACGATTCGAAATCTGAATCGAGGCTCAGAGGAAAGGAGCGCCCGGTTTTCCCATATAATTTACCTGAACTCAGAAAGACCAATGAGAACTACGATTTGGTCAGCCTCACGCCCTTTGGAGATGATTTGCTAACCGAATTTGCGAAGGCCGCTATGGATGGTGAAGATTTAGGTAAAGATGAAACACCTGATTTCCTAACCATCTCTTATTCTACACCAGATCTCATTGGTCATGCCATGGGACCTAATTCAGTTGAAGTGGAGGATACATTTGTCCGGTTGGACCGAAACATTCAGGATTTATTCCAGACGCTCGACAAAAAAGTGGGCCCTGGTAACTACGTGATTTTCCTGACTTCCGACCACGGTGTTGGCAACATTGCGCAGGAGCTGATTGAGGCAAAAATTCCATCAGGGTATTTCGATGTCGACCAGATGGACAAAGGTTTGAACGAGTTTCTCAAATCCTATTATCCTGCCGACAACGTAATTGAAAACATCAGCAACAATCAGATTTTCCTTAACCCCGCTGCCTTCCCGAATGAACCTAAAGCAGGTGGACTGGATTTTATGGTTGCCCGCGAGTTGGTAGTACGCTGGCTAAAAACTTTTAATGGCGTTAATGAAGTTTACACCAAAGAACAACTCTCTTCCGCATCCGGCGCCAACCTCTACCAGGAACTGCTGGCCCGTGGTGTTCATCAGAAAATTTCAGGTGATGTGGTCTTCACCATGAATCCGGGATGGTCCTGGCTACAAGGCGCACGTGCAAACCATGGAAGCGGGTACACCTACGATACCAACGTACCCATACTTTTTTACGGAAAAGGAGTGCGCCATGGCGTCAGCTATCAGTACCACCGCATAACCGATATTGCCCCAACAGTTTCGTTGTTGCTGGACATCAGCTTTCCGAATGGCTGCACTGGCCAACCCATCGAAGAATTGTTCGAGAAAAATTAAAGGGAGACTATTTTTCGCTTCGCTCAATGGAATGACCACCAAAGGCATTCCTCAAGGCGGCGACGAGCTTACCTGAAAATGTATCGGGTTGTTGCGATCGGTAACGCGTCAGCAACGACATGGTGATCACCGGCGCCGGTACACCAAGCTCCATGGCTGTTTCAACAGCCCACTTTCCTTCTCCTGAGGATTGCATAACCCCTTTGATGGCGCCCAATTTCCCATCTTGCTCCAGGACTTTGGAAGCCAGGCTCAATAAACTGCTTTGGATAACCGAGCCACTGTTCCAGGTTCTGGCCACTTCAGCCAGGTTTATTTCCGGATTAAATCGATGAACCAACTCTACACCCTCTGCGATAGATTGAAGCATTCCGTACTCAATACCACAGTGAATCATTTTTATAAAATGTCCGGTGCCGGCCGCACCGCAATACATTACCCCTCCTGTTGCTGCAATAGACTGAAAAAATTCCTCGCAGTAATCGAAGGCACCCTTAAATCCGCCGACGGTTGCTGAAATACCGTTCAAAGCACCTGAAAGGCTGCCGCTGGTTCCGCAATCCAGCAAATGAATTCCGGATTGATCCAAATCCAATGCGCGAGCTATAGTGTCTTTGTAGTGTGAATTGCCTCCGTCTATAATAATATCATCGGCGTGCAGGTGATTTTTAAGATTGGATAAGATAACGTCCACTGCTTTTCCTGCGGGCACCATTAACCAAATTACTTTTCTGCCGGTCAATGAATCAGCCAACTCACCAACACTGGAAGCAGTTCGTACCCCTTCCTTTGCCACATTCTCCATGGCCTGCTTGCTCAGATCAAAGGCTGTTACCTCATGCCCTTTGCTCTTGAAATTAAGTGCAAGATTGAAGCCCATTTTACCAAGGCCAATCAAACCAATTTTCATTCCGCTGGTATTTTAACGGACCCTAAAATAGGATTTTGGCCGTATGGTAAAAATACCCGGCAGTAGTTAGCGCTGAATAGATGGGGTTTAAAAGAAAAAAAGCGCCGATGGTCAGCGCTTGAGAAACTTTTTGGTTGTTTTCTGTCCGGTTTTTTCATCCCGGATGGAAAGCAGATAGAAGCCAGAAGGGAGGTCTTTAATCCTTATCCGAATCTCAGCACCATCAGAAAATTCAGGCTCCACAGAAACCTCGTTGCCGATGATGTTAAACATACCAATCCTTAAATCACCGACCTCTAACCCCTCGGCGGAAACGGTAAGAACCTCGGTGACTGGATTTGGGAAAACAGAAATCCTTTTTGAGAAATCGCCTGAAGAAAGCGGCCACTCAGCTTTTTGGGCATAAGCACTGGTTAGGGCAAAAACGGCGATAAAACCTAAAATAAATCTCATAAAGCCTTTATACGGAAACCTGCATTAGAAGTTCCGCATGCTAAGACACAATTTCTATGCCGAAGTTTAGTCCAAGCCCTGAGCAATCCTTTTAATCGCCTCGGAAAGGTCATCAGCAATTTCGCCTGCCAGTATGGTGCGACCACCCGCAGAAGCCAAATCCCCCGCCAATCCATGGATATAAACTGCGCCATACGCAGCTTCTTTTGGAGCCATCCCTTGTCCTAAAAAAGATGCAACAACCCCCAGCAATACATCACCACTCCCCGGAGTAGCCATGTAGGGATTTCCAGTGCTGTTAAAATAAACTGAGCCATCCGGTGAAGCCACAGCACTATGCGCACCTTTCAACACAACAATACAATTGGACTCAGAAGAAAATTTCTTTAAAAGTCGATGTCGGTCTTCACCATCTTTCCATGACCCAACCAACCGACGGAACTCACCTGGATGTGGAGTAAGGATTGTATGCTCAGGAAGCCGGCTTAACCATGAATTTTGCCTGGACAAAATATTCAATGCATCAGCATCGATCACCAATGGAATTCGACATTCATCAATCAAACGACCGAGGGCATCAACTACTTTTTGGGACTGACCAATACCTGGCCCAATTCCTACGGCATCAAAGCCAGAAAGATTTTTGACCTCTGAAATACAATGTTGATCTGAATCGGCGGTTACCATGGCTTCAGGAATGGATTGCTGCAAAATGCTATACCCTAAGGCCGCGGTATGTACGGTAACCTTACCTGAACCGGACCTCAAAGCTGCTTTGGCAGAAAGCACCGCAGCCCCAGTCATTCCATAGCTGCCCGCCATTAACAACACATGGCCAAAATTTCCTTTATGGCTTCCTGATTTTCTAGGTCTGATGATTTTGGATATATCATTGCGCTCAAGAAGAAAATCATGCGTCCTATTTAAATCCTGGAATTTATCTGAAAGTCCGATGGACACCACATCAAGCTTTCCAACAAGATCCATGGATTCGGGGAAGAAAAAAGATCTTTTAGGTGCCTGAAAAGTAATGGTGTGGCTTGCGCATACGGTTGGCGATTCAGTAGGGTGATCCGGAAAAAGTCCGGATGGTATATCTACGGATACAACATGCTTTTGGGATTGGTTGATCATCCTTACCATGGCCAGGTGCTCACCCTCCAATGGACGTGAAATACCCGATCCAAATAAGGCATCAACAATCACTTCAGAATCAAAAAAATCAATCGGGTTCGCTGCGCCAAAACGAAGCACTTCTACCTCGTCAGGCAGCTGTTTTAAATTTAGTTTAAAATCGTTTGTACCCTTTTCAGGATTACCAACCAACACAACCCTAACCTTGAAATGGTCTGATTTGAGCAACCTGGCAATAACCAAACCATCACCGCCATTATTTCCGATACCGCAAACAACCACAACATTTTTGGTGACGGCGCTATAACATTCGATAAAGCGATTGGTCCAGGCGGTAGCCGCCCGCTCCATCAAATCGTAAGAAGTAATTTGCTGTTCCTGGATGGTGAATCCATCCCAGGCCCTGATCAAATCAGCAGAAAGAATTCCAAGCATGAAAAATTATCGATCAACCTCACCCATTACCACGTCCAGTGAACCTACAATGGCAATCAAATCTGCAAGCAACACACCACGGGAAATTTCAGGCAAGAGAGAGAGATTTGAAAAACTGCAGCTTCTGACTTTACAACGATTCGGCACATCGGTCTTACCATCGGCCCTAAAGTAGAATCCCAACTCACCTTTTGGCGCCTCGGCTCTAAAATACATTTCCTGTTGTGTCGGACGGATTTTACCAGGAACCAGTGCCTGTGGATCGAATTCACGCGTCCGTCGGTGGTCACCCTTCAATTTGACGATGCATTGTTCGATGATCCGTAACGACTCCCGAATTTCCTGTACCCTAACCCAGGTTCGATCCCAGCAGTCACCGAGCGTACCCATCTTTCCTTCCCCCACCGGCACATTAAAATCCAATTCACCATATACCGAATACGCATCAACTTTTCTCAAGTCATAACGCAGACCACTGCCACGAAGCACCGGACCCGAGGCGCCACCATTTATTGCGGTTGCCAAAGGCAGA
Organism: Bacteroidota bacterium; assembly: GCA_016866235.1. Classification (GTDB taxonomy): domain Bacteria; phylum Bacteroidota; class Bacteroidia; order Cytophagales; family Cyclobacteriaceae; genus ELB16-189. Next base: position 564,008 of record VGMW01000002.1, on the reverse strand, counting down.
ACACCTACGTTGGCCGTCCTTCCAACAAAAATGGAGTTGTCGGTGAGGATCGTATCCAACTCATCCAATTTCGGATTGAGGTAGGTGATAAACTCAGAGACCCGATCTTCAAAACCTATGGGCAGGTCATAATACAATCCACCGATCCACATGTAATTGTACAGCATCCTTGAACCGGAAAGCCACTCGAGCATTCTCAAAATATGTTCGCGATCCTGCATCAGCCAAAACATTGGCGTGAAGGCTCCCAAATCCAGACCGTAGGTTCCAAGTGCAATGAAGTGTGAAGCAATTCGATTCATTTCCGCAACAAGTACGCGGATGTACTCAATTCGTTTTGGAAGGGCACCTTCCAAACCAAGCATTTTCTCAACACCCAATACATAGGCATGCTCACCATTCATTGAGGCTACATAATCCAGGCGGTCTACAAACGGAATAATCTGATTGTAGGGTAAATTTTCAGCATGCTTTTCAAAGCATCGGTGCAGGTATCCAATATGAGGCACAACCTGTCGTACTACTTCTCCATCCATCAAAACCTCCAGCCTCAAAACACCATGCGTTGAAGGATGCTGTGGACCAAGGTTGATAACCATCTCCTCTACCCTCAAGCCTGCAGGATCAAATACCGCCGGCTCCGACTTAAATAATTTATCCGGATCAAAACTGAAAGAAGACTCTTTTGAAACGGGTGGATTGAGGTTCGGATTGCTTTCCGATTCAACTTTTAAGTCGTGGTAACGCTCCTGAACCTGATAGTCTTTACGAAGTGGATGTCCTATCCAATCGGAAGGCATCAAAATCCTTCTTAAGTCGGGATGCTTGTCAAATCCCAAACCAAAAAGATCGAATATCTCGCGCTCGTACCAGTTTGCGGATTGGAACAGAGGGGCCAGGGATGGAAGCTCAGCCCCGTCCCGAGGAACCTTAACAGACAAAACAAATGGAAAACCTTTGGTAATGCTGTTGAAGTGGTAGATGACTTCCATTTCACCGGCAACCGGCCCAAGGTCTACAGCAGAAACTGAAATTAATTGATCAGCATAAACTTCAGGATCCTTCATCAATCCCTCCGTTAAAGCGAACAAATTTTCGGGCGTTATTTCAAGGGTAAGCGGATGGGCGTGGTTTTTAACCGTCAATGGATGACCTGCATAATGATTTGCTACAGAAAGAAACTGATCTGTGGTCATGAGCCAAGAATATGCTCTCCGGTAATTTTTTCCCTGAGCTTTAGAATTCCATCAATCAACGCTTCGGGCCTGGGAGGGCAACCTGGTACATAAACATCGACAGGTATGATTTTATCCACACCTTTCAGAACATGGTACCCATGCTGCCAATAAGGCCCACCGCAGTTGGAACAAGATCCCATGGAGATAACATACCGAGGTTCAGCCATCTGTTCATACAGGCGTCGAATGCGGTCTGCCATCTTAAAAGTTACTGTACCGGCTACAATCATTACATCGGCCTGACGAGGTGTAGCCCGAGGCGCCATTCCAAAGCGATCCATATCGTATGGTGTTGTGCCAGTGCTCATGAACTCAATAGCGCAGCAGGCCAGTCCGAAAGTCATTGGAAACAGAGATGAAAGTCTGGACCAATTCAGCAGATCATCTGCCTTACTGATCACAATTCCAGCATTTCCAAAGGATTCTTTGTAAGGTTTTTCCGCCCAGAGCCGATCGCCAGAGCTCAACGGATGATCAGTGCCCATGGTGTTGTTTTTTATTAAACTCCTCATAGAGCTGAGGGGGAACGACAGACCTGTTTTCTGTAGACGCTGGCTTTGGTTTCATCCAATCGAGATGACCGTTTACCCAGGCATAAGCAAGGCCGACCGATAGCACCAGAAGAAAAAATAAAATCTCCAGACCAGTCGTGAAGACCCATGACCAATCCGTGGTTGACCCAAACTTTGCGGCCACCGGCAACAACAGGATAATCTCAAGCTCAAACAGTAGAAACAGCAATGCCACCACATAATATCCAGTGCTGATTTTAGGCCATGGATCGCCTCCGGCCTGCTCACCACTTTCGTAGGAAGAATTTTTTTCAGGATTTGGCCGGTTGGGACCAAGCAGTCTTGAGACTGTTAGGGTTACAACAATAAAGGCGATGCCCAGGAGCGTGAAAAGTAATACCTGAATAAGCCCGTCCATTCATCAAAGATAGCAACTCCATCCCTGAAGAATCCTTCAGGTGGAGGAGATTTGACCTTACGAAGCTGAAGGCTGTAGAATAGCTGCTTCGAATGGTATTAAGGCGGCTTCAGGTGCCAACACAATACTCACCCCATCCAGGTCAGACCATGATTGTAGTCGATTCAGAACAACGGTACCCCTGACCGTAATCAACCCAGACGAGGACTTTCGCTCTTTAATTTCAATGAAATCTTCTTCTCTGAACTGCTCAGGTTTAAAGGATGCCAGGATTTCAACAGCAGCATCGTTGCTAAAGGTCAGACCGTTTTCCTGCAAGATCTTTTTATACTCATACCGATAATCGTAGGTCAGGGCGCTGATGTCAGATAAAACAGCAGAGCCAGTGGGATAACTGCCAGCACCTTTTCCTATAAAAGTCTGCTTTTCTGCAAAGGCGCCTGTAACGGTGACCGCGTTATATTCGTTACGAACTCCAAATAAAGGATGGGTATTCGAAACAAACTGTGTGGCCAGCAAGGCATAAATTTTTCCATTTTGTTTAAGCGCGCGACCCACCAACCGTATGTTCAGGTTGTTTTTAACAGCAAAATCCAGATCAGTCTGACTTAACCGATCGATTCCAAATCGAATGATTTGATCAGGCGAAACAAAAACACCAAAGGCATGCGCAATTAAAATGGCGAGCTTAAAGGAAGGGTCGTACCCCCTGACGTCTAGGGTTGGATCTGATTCAGCAAATCCCAAATCCTGAGCCTGCCTGAGCGACTCCGCATAAGACTTCTTTTCTTCCATCACCTTCGTCAAAATGTAATTGGTGGAACCATTCATGATTCCCTCAATACTTGAAATCAAATCATTGTCGTAATACTCCTCCAGATTTCGAATGATTGGAATACTTGCACAAACAGCGCCCTCATACAAAACAGGCTTACCGTACACCTGCTGAAGTCGGTAAATTTCTTCAAGATTATCAGCAAGCATACGCTTGTTGGCAGTGACCACAGCCTTCCCGTTGGCCAAAGCTTCCTTAAGAATTTCAAATGCAGCAACGGGGTCATCGATTAATTCAACCACCACATCAATTTCTGGATTGGTCAGAATATCGTTTCGGTCAAACGAAAACAAATCAGCTGGAAGCGGCCTTGATTTGGATTTATTCTTAACAACAATTTTTCGGATTTCAGCTTTTAGTCCTTTGGTCTCGTTGAGCACATGGTAGAGACCTTGTCCAACACAACCAAAACCAAAAACGCCTAATTGTAAATTTTTTTTCATTGGGAAATAAAAGAATGAATGATTTGATTAAGCTGAGTGAACTCAACCAGAAAACTATCGTGACCGTAAGGAGATTTTAATTCAGCATAAACTGAGTTGGGTATGTGCTGCTGAAGAAAATGTTGTTCTGCTACAGGAAATAAAATGTCCTGATCAATTCCGATGACCAATGTCTTGGCTTTTATGCCGGTGAGCGCTTCAACCACCGATACTCGACCCCTACCAAGGTTATGGCTATCCATCATTTTGGTCAACCTGTGATAGGAGATGGCATTAAAGCGATCTGCCAGCTTTTTACCCTGGTATTGCTGGTAAGAAGCAGATCTGAAAATGGCTGGTAAATCAGCGGTAGGTTCAGACTGTGTTCGGTCATAGATTCCATAGGTGCGGTAGGAGATCATGGCTATAGACCGCGCCACCTTCATCCCGTTCAGACCAGCCTGCTCAGAATGATCAGACCAGGTGGGATCCAATTCAATCGCCATCCGTTGGCTTTCATTGAATGCGATGCCCCAAGGGGAATGAAATGCATTACAGGCAACTGGAATAATTCTTTCAAAAACCTCCGGAACAAGTAGCGCCCATTCCAGCACCTGCTGTCCGCCCAGTGAACCGCCGATCAGCGTATGCACCTTTGGAAGGTTCAGCTCCTTCCGAAGCAAATCGAATGCACTTACGGCATCACGAACAGTAACCTTTGGGAAACGGTGAAACCAAGGTTGATTAGAATCTGGTGCAATGGATAACGGACCAGTGGATCCGTAACAACCACCCAATACATTGGCGCACACGACAAAATATTTTTTCAAGTCGTAAGCCCCATCTGGTCCAAAGAGTCCAGACCACCAGGTGGTGGCGTCTGCATTTCCGGTTAAGGCATGACAAACCCAAACCACATTGGAGCGGTCCTCCCTGAGGCTCCCAGCAGTGGTATACTGCAGGGAGAACTCGGGAAGTATTTCACCGGATTCCAGCGTAAAAGGCTTACGGTGATGAAAAAGGTTTGTCTGTCCGGACATCAGGCCACGGTCTGCTTGGCGAAGACTTTTTCAAATGCCTGTTGGAAGTCTGCTTTGATGTCTTCGATGTGTTCAAGTCCCACCGATACCCTCAACAGATTGGGCAATACACCGGTGGTGAGCTGCTCTTCATCGGAAAGCTGTTGGTGCGTGGTTGCTGACGGCTGAATGATCAGCGTCTTAGCATCGCCAACATTCGCCAGGTGGCTAACCAGCTGGAGGCTGTCAACTATTTTGGCTGTATTTTCTTTGCTGCCCTTCACCGTGAAAGAAAGCACTGCGCCAAATCCGTTGGTGAGATATTTCTTGGCGAGTTTATGGTAGGTGCTGCTGGCAAGCCCGGGGTAATTAACACTTTCAACCTGGGGATGGTGCTCCAGCCATTCAGCAAGTGCCAATGCATTCTCTACCGACCGCTGAACCCGGAGGCTAAGGGTCTCGACTCCCTGCAGGAACAGGAATGAATTGAAAGGACTTACCGCTGGACCAAAGTCTCTCAAACCTTCTACCCTGGCGCGAATGATAAAGGCTACGTTTGGCAGACCGAGCGGATTGTTGAAACCGAAAACATCCCAGAACTTCAATCCGTGATAACCCTCAGATGGTTCAGTGAATTGGGGATATTTTCCATTGCCCCAGTTGAAATTACCACCATCAACAATTACACCACCAATGGAGGTGCCATGACCGCCGATCCATTTGGTTGTTGAAGCCACCACAATGGAGGCACCGTGTTCTAAAGGTTTAAACAAAAAACCTGCAGCGCCGAAGGTATTGTCGACAATGAGCGGGATATCGTGCTTTTTGGCAACGGCAGCGATGGCCTCAAAATCAGGCACATTAAAGCCGGGGTTACCAATAGTCTCAAGATAAATGGCCTTGGTTTTTGAATCGATCAGTTTTTCAAATTGTTCAGGGCTATCGCCTTCTGCAAAGCGAACATCGATGCCCAGCCTTTTGAAAGCCACTTTAAACTGATTGTACGTTCCACCGTACAAAAAAGAAGTTGAAACAAAGTTGTCGCCAGCTTGTAGAATGTTGTTTAAGGCAATAAACTGAGCGGCTTGGCCGGAAGCTACAACCAGTGCCGAAACTCCACCTTCTAAGGCAGCTAGACGTTTTTCAAGGACATCGGTTGTCGGATTCATGATCCGTGTGTAAATGTTTCCGAATTCTTTAAGCGCAAAGAGGTTAGCGCCGTGTTCAGAATTTTTGAAAACATAAGAGGTAGTCTGATAAATGGGTACAGCACGTGAACCTGTTACCGGATCAGGATCTTGTCCGGCGTGAAGTTGAAGGGTTTCGAAACGATAATTAGACATTGTTTTATTGTTTAAATTTTTAAAAATCTTTTTTTGAAATAGTTGCTTTCCATTTGCCTTAAGCATTGACTGAATTATCCAGACGCGAACACGTTACCGTGCGGTTGGAATTCTCTCAACGATAAATTTTTGATTGCAAACGGACTGGCCGGCCTCTGGCGCGGTTACAGTAATAGTGCGAGATGTACTTTCATTTTTCTCCGGTTTATATTTTCCCTCCCGGACTTTCCGGGCTTGGGATCAGGATTTAGCACCTTTTCCTTGTTGGGGCCAGGTTGCTAGCGCTTCGTAGAGCCTGTCTCTCCGCGCTTCTTTATAAATCGTTTCAGCGATGTGCTGTTCGACTATGCTGATGCAAACGTAAGGTGTGCCTTACTTGATTTCAAAAGAAATACTCAAAAAAATTTTTTTGATTAACAATCGTTAGTTCTAAAGAAGACTTATACGAACAGGTATAGTGTTGTGCTTTTATGGAGTTTGAAGTTGCTCAGCAATCGAGAGAAAGTCTAATTTTTCCCAGTTTTTGGCAATTTCCGGCTGTGATAAAACCTTTGCCATAATTTGTTTCTGCCGTTGGCCGGTTTGATAAGCATCAGCGTAGTTGATGTCATCACTGAAGGTTACCATAGAGTAAAGTGGTGTCCAGCGTTCAGGATACAACTCATGGATTCGCGATTCAATTTTCTTTTGAAGTTGAAATACGGGGTCGGAAACAAGATCCCGCATCTCAATGAAATTATCTAATGCCAATCGGGCAACCGCATCTGCATTAGGTTTTCGTAAGCGTTGGAATTCGGGCAATACCATTTCCCAATCATCCTTAAAATACTCGAGCAATTCGTTGAAGATTCGGCAGTCTTCAAATCCTGCATTCATTCCCTGTCCGTAAAATGGAACAATCGCATGAGCGGCGTCCCCAATCAACAATGTTCTATTCTTCACCCATGGATAACACTTCACCGTTACAAGGGAAGACGAGGGATTTTCATGGAATTCATTGAGTAAATCAGGCATCAACTGAAGTGCGTCCGGAAATGTTTTCTCAAAGAAAGATTTTACCTGGTCACTAGTTTTTAAACCTGCAAAAGAGGTGGCTCCTTCAAACGGGAAAAAAAGTGTGCAGGTAAAGGAAGCATCTGGGTTGGGCAAGGCAATCATCATAAAACTTTCCCGTGGCCAGATGTGCAGCGCATCCTGCTTAAGTTGGAATTGGCCGTTTGCCGATGCCGGAATACTCAACTCCTTGTAACCATGCTCGATGTAATCCTGAGAAAAATTAAATCGATCCGATTGAAGGAAAGCCGCACGAACCGCTGAATAGGCACCATCGGATCCAATGAGGTAATCCGGCTTGATCACACGGGTTGGACCCCCATCCACAGAAACCTGTAGTTGTGTTTCCTTCAGATCAACCTGCTGAATTTTAGAATTAAAAAAAACTTGAACGCCAGCCTCCTCCGCTGCATCCAATACAACCTGATTCAAAGCACTTCTGGAAACCGAATAAATACATTGTCCCTCCTTGCCATAAGGCATATAACCTTCTGACCCTGCAACAGGATGAATTCTACGGCCATACATCGGTAAGGCCTTCTCCCGCATTTTGCCATCCAATCCGAGCAAAGCCAACGCACGTAGTCCTCTGCTGCTCAGGGCCAGGTTTATTGAACGGCCGCCATAGCCGCCAGACTTTCGAAAGTCCGCTCGTCGTTCAAAAATCGTGACCTTATAACCCCTTCTTGCCAGAAAGACAGAGAGCATGGAACCAACCAGTCCTGCACCGGCAACAGCAATCTCACGCATACATTTTAAATTTTCTCAAGTGCCTTTCTGAAAATTCCAACGAACCGAAATACATCTTCAAAAGAATTGTACAAGGGAACAGGCGCCACCCTGATCACAGAAGGCACACGCCAATCGGCCACCACACCTTCTCTGGTAAGCTGTCGAAAACATTTTATACCATTCTTAAATACCTCAATGGAGAGCTGGCAACCACGCTGGTCTGGATCATCCGGCGTAAGCAGTCTGAATTTTTCGCCGTAACCATCTGTACACAACAACAAAAATTCAAGATAACCGGTAAGAGCAACACTCTTTTTCCTGAGCCGTACCATGCCGGCTTGATCAAAAACTTTTAAGGAAGCCAGTTGAGCTGCACCTGCTAGGACAGGAAAATTAGAAAGCTGCCAGCCGTCTGCCCCCGTCATGGGCACATAGGTTTTCTCCATCTTGAATCTTTTCTTTTCGTCATGACCCCACCAACCCGAAAATCTGGGCAAAGTGAAATTTTTACTGTGACGCTCATGCACGAAAATTCCCGCGATCGCACCTGGTCCGGAATTCAGGTATTTGTATCCGCACCAAACAGCGAAATCCACACCATCTCTATGGAGGTTCAACGGCACATTGCCGGCGGCATGGGCAAGGTCAAATCCTGCCACAGCACCAACCATATGGGTGGCAGCAGTTATGAGTTCTATTTCAAAAAACTGGCCTGTATAATATTGAACTGCGCCCAACAACACCAGCGCAAGACTTTCTCCGGCATTTTCAATTGCAGATAAAATATCCTCCGTTCTCAGAATTACTTCATTTTTTCTTGGCTTCAATTCTATGAGCGCAGTCGCAGGATCAATTCCATGAAATTTCATTTGTGACTCCACCGCATACCGATCCGACGGAAAGGCACCATCCTCAATTAGAATTTTAAATCGCTTTTTATCGGGTCGATAAAAAGAAACCATCAGTAAATGCAGATTGACTGAAAGCTGATTCATGGCAACAACTTCCGATGACTTTGCACCCACTATCCTTGCCAAAGATTTTTTGGAAAACTTATGGTATGGCATCCATGGCCGCCTGGCGTTGAAATGACCCTCTACGCCGAGGGAAGCCCAGTCGTTGAGTTCGGTATGAACAAATTCAGACACGGAAGCGGGCTGTAGACCCAGTGAATTTCCGGTAAAATAAATCACCGGTTTACCCTTATGCCTCGGAAATAAAAACTGCTTCCTAAACTTCTTTAATGGATCGTTTCGGTCTGCACGCTTGGCAAACCCTATGTTGTCCTGAAAAATCATTTTATTGAAAAACTAAACGAAACGCTTGTCAGCCTCCATCACGTGACCGCAACTGCTGCAGGTTCGATATTTTTCAGAGCGATAAAACTCTCGGAAACGAGGAATAAAATCTTTTTCAATGTTGTCCAGGTGAAATCGGTATTCGTGTAGAGGATGGTTACACTTTTCACAGAACCACATCAAACCATCCAAAACCTCCTGCTCAGGTCTTTTGCATTCGATTACCAAACCAACTGTACCTGCCGGCCGTTCCGGACGATGTGGAACACGAGCTGGAAGTAAAAACATCTCTCCTTCATTTATTACGATTTCAACCGGCTTACCCTCCTCCTGAATGGTGACCTTTATGGATCCTTCAAGCTGGTAAAACAATTCTTCCGTCTCATTAAAATGATAATCCTTTCTTGCATTGGGCCCGCCGACAATCATAACAATGTAATCCCCGGCATCGGCATAAAGATTTTTATTGCCCACAGGAGGTTTCAATAAATCACGGTTGTCGTTGATCCATTGTTTGAGGTTGAAAGGTCTTCTGATGGCCATAAGAGAAAATTTTATGATTTCAATAGCGCGTGAGGGCTTTCGGGTATTTCCGAAAGGCGGTCAAAGTTACTATACTTGTCACACATAGAAATAAGGACCTAGGTCTGAAAATAGCACTACCATGAATCTTGATTTGAAGGGAAAAAATGCCCTTGTGTGCGGAAGCACAGGGGGCATTGGATTGGCCAGCGCACTTGAACTTGCACTGCTTGGCGCCAATGTAACGCTCCTTGCGCGCAATGAAGAAAAATTGAAACAGACCCTGCCAAGTCTCGCAAACGAGGGCACCCAAATGCACAAGATGCTGGTGGGTGACCTTTCCGTACCTGAATCTTTATCCAGTGTGTTGGGTGACACAGTAAGAAATGGTCATTACCATATCCTCATCAACAATACCGGTGGACCAACCCCGGGAACGGCACTGGACGCTTCGATTCATGATTTTGAATCGGCCTTTAAAAGTCATCTCGGATCTGCCCAAACACTGACGCAACTTGTTGCACCTTTTATGAAAGCAGCACAATACGGCCGAATCATCAATGTTATTTCCACCTCCGTTAAAATACCGATTGCAGGGCTAGGCGTTTCGAACACCATCAGAGGAGCCATGGCCAGCTGGGCTAAGACCCTTAGCCTTGAACTTGGTCCATTTGGAATCACCGTAAACAATGTTCTTCCAGGTTCAACCATGACGCCGCGTTTGATGCAGGTGATCAAGAGCCGTGCAGAAAAACAGCAAAAGACAATCGAAACGGTTAAATATGAAATGATGATGGAAGTTCCTGCCAAAAGAATATCTGAACCTCATGAAGTTGCAGCGATGATTGCCTTTCTCGCTTCACCAGCAGCGGGTTATGTTAATGGCACAAGTATTCCGGTAGACGGAGGAAGAACCGGTTCCATCTAGTCAGGACACCATGAAGATTTTAAACTACATCAACGGCAAATGGGAGAACCCTGTATCGGGTTTGTTCATCGATAACATAGAGCCCGCAACAGGAAAAAAGTATGGCGAAATCCCAGACTCTGATAGAGCTGATGTCGACCATGCAGCGCAAGCAGCATGGAAAGCATTTCCCGCCTGGTCTGCCCTGCCTGCTGGTCAGCGTTGCGACATCATGTTTAAAATTGCTGATGGAATTGAACAGCGTTTGGATGAATTTGCTGCCGCTGAATCACGGGACAATGGAAAGCCGGTTGGTCTGGCTCGGGTGATGGACATTCCAAGGGCAATCGAAAATTTTAAATTTTTTGCTACTGCCGCTGTGCAGTTTTCTTCCGAGTCGCATGCCACCGGGCAAGATGCCATTAATTACACCCTACGCCAACCCGCAGGTGTAGCCGGTTGTATCTCCCCATGGAATCTTCCTCTTTATTTATTCACTTGGAAAATTGCTCCGGCGCTGGCTTCGGGTTGTACGGTGGTAGCAAAGCCTTCTGAGCTTTCACCGGTTACAGCTTTTATGCTCTCGGAGGTATGTAATGCCGCAGGTCTTCCTCCAGGAGTTTTGAATATCGTCCATGGTCTTGGTCACCGGGCCGGTCAGGCCATCATTGAACATCCAGACATCAAAACCATCTCATTTACGGGCGGTACCGTAACTGGAAAAAAAATCAGTGCAACAGCAGGCCCACTTTTTAAAAAATTATCCCTTGAACTGGGCGGGAAAAATCCAAACGTGATTTTTGCAGATGCCGATATGGAGAAGGCGGTGACCACCTCCGTACGTTCAGCTTTCACCAACCAGGGAGAAATTTGTCTTTGTGGATCCAGGATTTTTATTCAGCGCAACGTTTACGAAAGCTTTCGTGATGCATTCATTGAAAAAACACGGGCATTAAAAATTGGTGATCCAACCCAGGAAGAAAACAACCTCGGAGCCTTAATCTCTGCAGCACATCTTGAAAAAGTAAAAGGCTATGTTGCCCTTGCACTAACCGAAGGAGGAAAAATTCTTACCGGTGGCCAACAGGTAAATCCAGGAGGAAGATGTTCTGAAGGTTATTTCTATGAGCCAACCGTTATTGAAGGCCTGAATGACAACTGCAGGATCAACCAGGAAGAAATATTCGGACCAGTGGTCACGCTCATACCATTCGACACCGAAGAAGAGGTTATCCGAATGGCCAATGGAACCAATTATGGATTAAGCGCAACAGTCTGGACCGAAAATATTGGTCGCGGTCACCGGGTTGCTGCTGCGCTCAAATGCGGAATAGTCTGGATCAACTGCTGGCTGCTGCGCGATCTTCGAACACCCTTTGGCGGAACGAATCAAAGTGGCGTTGGAAGAGAGGGCGGTTGGGAAGCCATGCGCTTCTTTACTGAAGCGAAGAATGTTTGCGTAAAGCTATGATCGGCTAGTACTGTCCCGTCGTAAGCAGTACGAGTGTGCAGGCAACCACAGGTTCAATTCCAGCCTTCGATAATTTTTCCTCGAAATCCTGGTTTTCAGTGCCAGGGTTAAAAATCACCCTTTTAGGGCGCATCGAAAGTATGTTTTCATACCAGTCTTTTTGAAGATCGGGTCTCACATACAGGGTTACCGTATCGATTTGTCCCTGACCGGATTCAGAAAGTTGATCTTTCATTAGAATTTTTTGCCCAAATACTTCTCCATCCTTAATTCCAATAGGAATGAATTCATGGCCGTGCGCTTTTAACATACCGGCAGCCTGGTAGGCGGTGCGGTCTGGATTGGTGGTGGCGCCAATGATCAACGTCTTTTTCATGTTGAAATTTAATGCTTTTGAACCTTGTGGTGTACCGCTTCGGCGATCCGTTCACCATCCATCGCTGCGGAAACAATGCCACCGGCATACCCCGCTCCTTCACCACATGGAAACAATCCCTGTATTTGAGGATGTTCAAGGGTTACCGGGTCACGCGGAATCCTAACCGGTGATGACGTTCTGCTCTCCACGCCTACCACAACTGCATCATTACTTCGGTAACCCTTTATCTTTTTTCCAAAATCAATAAATCCCAACCTTAAACTTTCAGCAATAAAATCAGGAAGTACTTCCCTGAGATTGGAGGCGTGTAAGCCTGGCTGATACGAGGTTTCCGGCAAAGAGGAAGAGAACTTGTTTTGGATAAAATCTTCCAACCGCTGTGCCGGCGCATGTTGCCCGGTTGTCTGATGGGCTTTTCTTTCCACTTGGGCCTGAAAATACATGCCTGCCAAAGCACCCGATTTTGAAAATGGCTTAAAATCTTTTTGATCAACCGCCACAACGATACCAGAGTTGGCATACCGAGAGTCCCTGCGCGATGGACTCATTCCATTCACGACAACCTCGTCCTGTTGGGTTGAGGACGGAACGATAAATCCACCCGGACACATACAAAAGGAGAAAACACCACGCTTGCCACCAGCAATTTCAGCCTGATGCACCAGACTATACGATGCTGCCGGCAAATACGGTCCGCGGTCAGTTTCACAGTGGTATTGTGACTTGTCAATCAATTGCTGGGCATGTTCAACGCGAACACCCAATGCAAACGGCTTTGCTTCAATTAAAATTTTTTTCCGATCGAGCAGCTCGAAAACATCCCTTGCCGAGTGACCGGTGGCCAGGACCAGATGCTCGGATTCAAATTTTTCACCTGAGGCAGTTGTCACGCCACACACCTGTCCACCTGAAATGATAATATCGGTCACCCGTTGATCGAAGTGAACAGATCCACCGGCATTTAAAATGGTTTCCCGGATGGCGGTAATGATTTGAGGCAACTTATTCGTACCAATGTGCGGGTGTGCATCATACAGCACCTCTTCGCGGGCACCGTGCACAAACAATATTTCAAGAATTCGTTGCAAGTCACCGCGTTTAACCGATCGGGTATACAGTTTTCCATCTGAATAGGTGCCGGCCCCTCCTTCACCAAAACAATAATTGGAGTCCGGATTTACGATGTGGTCTTTGTTGATGGCCGCTATGTCTCTCCTTCTCGCCCGCACGTCCTTGCCTCGATCGATTATTACCGGCCGCAGACCCAACTCAATTAGTTTTAGTGCTGCAAAAAGTCCAGCCGGACCAGCACCAATGATGATAACACTTTGTGCATTTCGAACATCAGGAAGATTGGTGGTGAATTTGATCTGTGGTGGTTCGACACCTTGGGGAATTATCAACCCCTGCACCAAAACTTTTACCTGACGGCTACGGGCATCGATCGATCGCTTTCGAATAAATATTTTTTCCTCATCCGATGCGGCTGATTTTTTTCTGAGCACAGCATGCAAGATCTCCTCCTGAAATGCCTCTTCAGGCGAAAGCTCCAGACGAAATTCACGTGTCACTTTAAAATCAGATCAATCGGTTCTTCAATTCCCTAGCCCCTGTCGGATGTTCCCCACTCTGCTTTTTCAGCGTCACTCCACAATTCAGGGAAGAAAAATATCCGCTGAAGTCTTGGCGGCAGATATTTCTGCCAATTCGTGCCACCTGTTGCTCGGATATCGTCCGGGTCCTTCCTCAAATATTTACCCGCTGATTTTAAATGAGACAATGGCCAAACCACATTGGCCAGTCGGTCAAAAGCACGTAGCAGCTCAGTAATCTGAGGATGGTCCTTGAAATTTTGAGTGTAAATCTTATTGAGGTTTCTGGACTGAAACCGGACAGCCAGATCAGAAAAGGAACGCATATATTTTTCCTCAAAATGTTTTAGCGTCAATGTCTTTACACCTGATGCCAGCTCTGTTGCCCCTTTTCTCCAATATAATTTTTCCATGAGGCCAACCGCTCCACCTTCATTTTTGGTTGCGCGATCCTCGGCAGAAACCAGATTAATAAGATCGGTGGACATCAACTCAATGTAACGATACTGTGCCGACTGGAAACCACTGGAGGGCAGCAACGCCATCCTGAATTTCAAAAATTGATCTTTATCCAACCCATCGACCATGATGGCAAAGGAGGAAACAAGCTGTTCAAAATACCGGATGATTCTTTTCAAACGATCCTGAAAAAAATCCGCATTGGGTTTTTCCTCGGCTGTGATTTGCTCGATTTCCCAAATAATTAATTTGAAATAAAGTTCGCTGATCTGATGGTAAACTATAAACACCTTCTCATCCGGAAAACTGGTTTTAGGGTTTTGAAGGCTTAGCAACGTGTCCAAATGGATGTAATCCCAATAGGTCAGATAATCGGAATACAGCAGACCATCCAGGTAAGAGGAAAGGTCTTGACCCATTACTTCGTACTTCTTTTCAAGCTTGGCCACAATTTCATTGTACCGTTCGCCTGGTTTTTTCTGTTCCATGTGTCAGGGTTATGCCGTCAGTGCCTTAAAATTTGATGTAAATTTGCCCGAATCACTTCAATAACCAAAGCAAATCAATGGGCGGAAATTCAGAGGCAAGAAAATCCCTTAAACAGGATCTGTTTGAACACCCTGATTTTTACCAGGTGGATGGACTTTTGTCAGAAGAACATTTACTGGTCAGAAAATCCATTCGCGATTTTGTAAAAAAAGAAATCTCACCCTACATAGAGGATTGGGCACAAAGGGCTCACTTTCCTTATGATATCGTTAGAAAATTCGGAGAAATTGGCGCCTTTGGTCCCACCATACCGCAGGCTTACGGAGGTGGCGGCATGGATTATATATCCTACGGTATGATCATGCAGGAAATTGAGCGCGGCGACTCAGGTATGCGCTCAACGGCTTCAGTTCAAGGGTCGCTGGTCATGTACCCGATCTACAAATTTGGAAACGAAGAACAACGTAAAAAATATCTACCCAAACTTGCCTCTGGTGAATGGCTGGGCTGCTTTGGATTGACTGAACCTGACTTTGGCAGCAATCCCAGCGGAATGGTTACCAACTTTAAGGACGCCGGCGATCACTACATTTTAAATGGATCTAAAATGTGGATTTCCAATTCACCACGTGCCGACCTGGCGGTGGTATGGGCGAAGGATGAAAGCGGCAGAATCCATGGTCTGGTGGTTGAGCGGGGCATGGAAGGATTTTCAACTCCTGAAACCCACGGAAAGTGGTCGCTGCGTGCAAGCGCAACCGGTGAACTGGTTTTCGATAATGTAAAAGTTCCTAAAGCAAATTTATTAACCGGCAAAACCGGACTCGGCGCACCAATGATGTGCCTCGATTCAGCACGATATGGAATCGCATGGGGGGCCATTGGCGCAGCAATGGATTGCTACGAATCCGCAAGACGTTATGCTGCGGAACGCATTCAATTTGGCAGGCCCATCGCCTCCTTCCAGCTTGTTCAGAAAAAACTTTCTGAAATGCTGACCGAGATCACCAAAGCACAATTGCTCAACTGGAGATTGGGCAAACTTATGGATGAAGGAAAAGCAACAACCGCCCAAATTTCACTTGCCAAAAGGAACAATGTTCAGGTGGCGTTGGAAATTGCGAGGGAAGCCCGTCAAATCCATGGCGGCATGGGTATCACTGGTGAATATCCCATCATGCGCCACATGGCCAACCTGGAATCTGTGGTTACCTATGAAGGAACACACGACATCCATCTGCTGATTTTAGGTAAGGAGATTACAGGAATTCAGGCGTTTGTCTGATTCAGGCCTTATTCTTGGTGTCTATCAGGATGGTCACGGGACCATCATTAATCAAAGCGACTTTCATTTCAGCACCAAATACGCCTGAGCGAATTTCTTTACCGAGCTCTGCCGAGACCTTCTTTTTAAATTCTTCATACACCGGGATTGCTTTCTCAGGCCTTGCTGCTTTGATGTAGGATGGTCGGTTACCTTTTTTAGTGCTGGCATGCAGTGTAAACTGACTTACCACCAGGATTTCACGCTGGGTATCTTTTACGGAAAGATTCATTATTCCCTCAGCATCATCCATGATTCTTAGATTCACAATTTTGGAAGCCAGCCAGTCGATGTCTTCAGTTCCATCGGCTTCCTCAATTCCAACCAGAATCAGCAAGCCTGAGGCAATAGAAGAATGCACGGAGCCATTAATGGTTACCGACGCCGACTGAACGCGCTGTATGACCGCTATCACTTTAGATGAATTAAAAAACCTGCTGAATTTCTCTCTTGAGCTCAGCAAGGGCCAATCCTGTCGGATCTATATTTTTCTCAAGACTTTTTTCCATGATCCTTTTGGCTAAATCAAGTCCTGAAGCTTCAGAAGAAAGTTGCTCTGCTGAATCATTGATCAACATCACCAGATTTTCCCGCGCACTTTTAACCATTCCCCAAACCGATTCGCTCATGTACAATTGTTGTGAGACATTGTGGTTAAACTCATTTCGGATTTCCTCCAGTAAAAGTCGCTGATAATCCCGAGCGGTAAGGTTTAAATGCGAAACCCTTAACAACAGGCTTTGAGGGGCAAGGCGCTCGAGCAACAGACAAATGCGCTCGTAGGCTTGAAGACGAATCGGCAGTACCGTATCCAAAGAGCGACCCCGAATATCCAGACGCTTAGATTCCAGATCGCGGTTAATAAAGGCCTGAACCGCCAGATACATCGCGTACAATACTGCTGCTGCAGGGACAAGGATTTTTAAAAACTCAAGAAAATTTTCCATCCGATATGTTTACGGTCGCAAATTAGTTTTTTTCAGATTGGCGGACGCCAGGTTGGTACTTTTGGACAGCCTCCCGAACAACATCGTTTCGATAAAATAGCACATCCTTAAATTTTCCATCCAGATAACCATCTGCCTGATCATTGAAATTCTCAGATAAAGGATCACAACTTTGTCCACCTACCAGTATTGATTTGGCCACAACCTTATTTCCAAACTCAACAACTGCCACAAAACTATTTCCGCTGTTGCCATACCATTTGGCGGTGCCGTAGGAACGACTCTCAAAGGTGGCCAATGCTCCCCAAAATCCAGATCCAAGCCCTGAAGGCAAGCTTACTTTCTGATCATCAAACCTATTTTCAATTCCTGCCGGACGCTGAAATCGGTTCAGATCTCCCCAAGCCACCTTCCAATTGCCAAAACCTGTTTGAAGGTCTTTCATTGCCGAAGCCAGACATTTGATTTTATCAAAGTCAGAGAGTTTTTCATTTATAAACCGAACAATGCCAAGGTTGTCGGATGGCTTCGGACCTTGCAAAACAGACAGCATTTCAATCATTTTTCTGCCCGTAACCATCGCCAGTGTCATAGCGACCGATTCCCTGGAAGACTTAAAATCCCATGTCTTCAAAACCTGTGCTGCCTCCCATAACTCTTGATTCAATATCCCGCGATTGGCTTCCACGGCAGTGACCAATCCGGGAACCATTATTTCAAAACCAGGCAAGTATGGATCAAAGGCCAATGTCCTTAAACTTTCCATGGTTTGTTTTGGCGCTTTCGACAACAATTCAATAGCGTGAATTCCTCTGAAATTTTCCGAGTCAGGAGCCATATACCTTGGAAAACTTTTTTCCTGACGAACTGAATTTCCTGTGGCAGTAAAAGGTGTTGAGTTGCAATTTTGAATCCAGCCTGATGGCGGATTTAAAATATGAATCATTTCCTTCTGGTCGTGGAGTCCTTTCCATTCTGTGGCACTACTTGACCCATCCACCAATCCTGACCAATCGATCGTCGTATCGCGCCGAGGCATAAAATTACCGTGCCAGTAAGCAATATTTCCTTTGCTATCGGCATAGACAGTATTGTTGGATGAATTCGTGCGAATGTCCATGGTCCTTCTGAAGTCATCATAACCACCGGCCTTCATACGTGAAAAGGATTGCCTTAGTGCGTCGAGTGGACGGTTCATCAGTCGGACTGCAATCCAATCACCTTCATGGGCTGCCACCACAGGACCATGGTGGGTGAAGTAGGCAGGAATGGTTAGCTCCTCCATCGTGCCTTGGTTCAGAAATTTGATGGAATGAGAAACACCAACCACAGGAAGCTGTTTACCATCAAACTGATACTGAAATCCATTTGCATTCCTTGAAATTTTCTCACGATAATGATCGATTACATCAGCAGCACTGGAAGTATGCATCCAGCCACAGGCAGCATTGAAGCCTTGATACAAAAACATTTGACCCCAGGTGACTGCGCCGTAGGCATTCATTCCCTTGCTGCCGTTTGGCCCACGATCACTAACCACATGCATTTCTGCTCTGAAATAAAAAGTTGTGTGCGGATTGATGTAAAAAAGCGCTTTGCCGCTTGTGCTTTTCTGTGGTGATAAGGCCAACCCGTTGGAACCATCACGAACCTCTATATCCAAATTATTCACCTGTCCAGTAAGCGGTCCGCCGGTGTAAAAAGACTTTAATCCGGAGAGAGAAACCGAAGAAACATCTCCCCCAATGCTGCCTTCGCTGAAAAGCAGGTGCATCCATGGTTCAAAACGGGTTAAGCGTTTGGGTTTTACTTCTGGGTGGGTAAACAAAAAATAATTAATACCATCGGCAAACGCATCCAAGAGCTGTTTCATTTCGAAATCAGCCTGAGCGTAAAGTTCTTTAGCGTCGTCCTGATTGAAAAAAATCCTGGCGCGCAGGTCCTGCCAAATAAATTCCTCACCCTTCACTTCAGAAACCCTTCCTAGGGCTGTCAGATAATTCATTTCCACTCGCTCAAAACCATCCTCGCATTGGGCATAGAGCATTCCAAAGACTGCATCGGCATCCGTTTTACCATAGATGTGTGGCACGCCATAACGATCCCTGTAAATGGTTACGGCCGAAGCACGGGCTTCCCATCTTGCCTTCTCAGAAATATCTGGCTGTGCATCCGTCAAAAATGAAAACAAACAAAAAGTAATCATGGATCCGTAACGGACCAGGTTCGAAATTGGCATGGTAAAATTTTGAGACACGATCAGGATTTTTTTGGTTTCCATGGCGTTTCCTTAGCCGATAGCTCCACGGACATTTTACGGCAAAGCACAAACAGATAATCAGACAGTCGATTTAGGTACTTAATGATCAGCGGATTGATCTCCTCAGCTTTATTAAGACGCACCACCAACCGCTCTGCACGCCTGCATACGGTTCTGGTCACGTGACCAACTGAAACCGATTCATGTCCACCAGGCAAAATAAAATTTCGCATGGCAGGCAATGTGTTTTCCATTTGATCGATTTGTATTTCCAAAATCGAAACATCGTGTTCGGTTAGCGAAGGAAGCTGATGTAACTTATCAGGTTCGAGCGTTGCCAACAAAGAACCAATGGTAAAAAGCCTGTCTTGAATATCGATGAGAACCTCGGCCCGCTTGCCGTTTACTTTTTGATCCCGCAGCAGACCTATCCATGAATTCAGTTCATCAACGGTGCCATACACTTCAATCCTAAGTTCAGCTTTAGATACCCTTTCACCCCCGAAAAGTGAGGTCTCACCGGCATCACCCGTCTTGGTATAAATTTTCATAATGGTTCGATAGGGCTTCAAGTTAGGGCCTTTGCCGATGCCTTAGAAATGAAATTCCTCTTGTCTTAAACAAGGCCTGATTTTTAGCAGATTAAGTTATTTTTGCCCCCTTACCGAAAATAAGAATGGCCGAATACAACAAGGAAGAGATCAGGAGAATAGAACAAAAGTGGCAGCAGCAATGGGAAGCACGAGGCACTTATAAGGTTCACGACGATTTTACCAAGCCCAAATGCTATGTGCTGGACATGTTCCCCTATCCCTCGGGCGCAGGCCTACACGTTGGCCATCCCCTAGGATACATCGCTTCGGACATTTATGCTCGCTTTAAGAGATTGAAGGGATTTAATGTTTTGCATCCCATGGGATTCGATGCCTTTGGTTTGCCTGCGGAACAATATGCACTGGAACATGGCATTCATCCGGATACCTCCACCCGCCAAAATATTGCAACCTTTAAAAAGCAGCTTGGAAAAATCGGCTTTTGTTACGATTGGTCAAGGGAGGTTCAGACATGCGATCCTTCATACTACCGTTGGACCCAATGGATATTCCTTCAAATTTTTGATAGTTGGTTTAACCGCCTAACCCAAAAGGCCGATCGCATCGCCTCACTGATTGAGATTTTCAGAAAAGAAGGAAATAAGAATCACCCCTTTCCCAATCAGAAGTTCACCATCAAAGGAAAAACATCCTTCACCTCGATGGATTGGCAAGGGTTTGGATCGGACGAACAGCACGAAGTATTGATGCAGTACCGCATGGCTTACCTTGCTTACACTGATGTAAACTGGTGTGAAGCCCTCGGAACTGTTTTGGCCAATGACGAAGTCATTAATGGCGTGAGTTACCGGGGCGGACATCCAGTGGTTAAAAAACAAATGCGTCAGTGGAGTCTTCGCATTACCGAGTATGCCGATCGTCTGTTAAAAGGACTGGATGAAATTGACTTCAGCGATTCCATGAAGGAAATCCAACGCAACTGGATTGGAAAAAGTACAGGCGCAAAAATTGAATTTGGTATTGAGGGAATTGAAAGTGAGAAACTTGTTGTATTTACAACCCGTCCTGATACCATTTTTGGAGTTGACTTTATGGTGCTTGCACCAGAACATGACCTCGTGCAAAAAATTACTTCTGCATCCCAAAAGACTCAGGTTGAAAATTATCTGAAATATGTAGAGAGCCGTTCTGAGGTAGACCGGATGGCTGAAGTAAAAAAAGTGACTGGCGCATTCACCGGTGCGATGGCGATCAATCCGGTGAGCGGAAGAAAAATACCAATTTGGATCAGTGAATACGTTCTGGCCGGGTACGGCACTGGTGCGATCATGGCGGTTCCATGCGGCGATGAGCGTGATTTTAAATTTGCAAGTCACTTCAACATTCCCATCACCAACATTATTGGAAAGCATTTTAATGGTGAGTCAGCCAATCCGACGAAGGAAGCGATACTGGAAAACTCCGGCTTCCTTACAGGAATGGTCATGCATCAGGCCATTGAAGCCTGTATAGAAAAATTGGAAGCATCCGGCATGGGCAACAGGCAAACCAATTATAAAATGCGCGACGCCGGATGGAGCAGACAACGTTATTGGGGAGAACCCTTTCCGGTTATTTTCAAAGGCGAACAGCCGGAAGCAATGCCCACCTCAGATCTACCTCTTGTATTGCCAGAGACCAACAATTTCAAACCAGCCGGAAATGGTGAAGGCCCTCTTGCCAACCTTAAAGACTGGATCCAGTTTAGTCCGGGTATGAGAAGGGACTCCAACACCATGCCTACCCATGCAGGCGCCGCCTGGTATTTTCTTCGATACATGGATCCCCACAACGATCAGGTTTTTGCAGATCGGAAAAAACTCGATTACTGGAATCAGGTGGATGTCTACATCGGTGGTTCAGAACATGCTGTTGCCCATTTATTGTACTCAAGGTTGTGGGTAAAAATTCTGCACGACCTGGGGTTCTTAAACTTTGATGAGCCTTTTAAAAAACTTATCAACCAGGGAAAAATCACCGGCGACAGTCGATTTGTTTACAGGGTTCGTGGAACCAGCCAATTCGTTTCCTCAGGCCTGAAAGATCAGTACGAAACCGACCCGCTGCACGTTGATGTTAACATTGTCAACGGTGTGGAATTAAATACCGAGGCCTTTAAAAAATGGAAGCCTGACTTTGCATCGGCTGAATTCATTTTGGAGGATGGAAAATACGTTTGCGGAAGTGCTGTTGAAAAAATGAGCAAATCTTATTTCAACGTTGTTAATCCGGACGACATCGTCGACCAATATGGTGCCGATACGCTGAGGATGTATGAAATGTTCCTGGGTCCGTTGGAAATGTCCAAACCCTGGAGCACCAGCGGCATTGATGGCGTATTCAAATTCCTCCGAAAAGTCTGGAACCTTTGCCATGATCAACAGGGTTCATTAAAAATTTCACACGATGACCCAAGTCAGGAGGAACTAAAAATCCTTCATAAAACCATTCGAAAGGTTGGTCAGGATATTGAAAACTTCTCTTTCAATACGTCGGTCAGCGAATTTATGATTTGCGCCAATGAACTTTCGGCACTTAAATGCAATAGGAAAAAAGTAATCGAACCACTGGTGGTCCTGCTGGCACCCTTTGCGCCTCATTTTGCCGAAGAGATGTGGGAATTGCTTGGGAATCAGACTTCAGTCTTTGACACCCGGTTTCCGGAATTCAACCCTGAATTTCTTAAGACCGACCGATTTGAATATCCTGTATCCATCAACGGCAAGGTTAGGTGTAAAATCGAATTTTCATTGGAAACTCCATCAGAGACCATTGAGAAGGAAGTTTTATCGACCGAGACTGTTCAAAAATGGCTTGAAGGCAAACAACCCAAGAAAATTATAGTCGTCAAGGGAAGAATCATCAATGTAGTTTGCTGAGATGCCTATTCTTCGTAGTAATAGCCGAAGATGATTCCCATTTCGTTTGTGCTTAGTAGACCAAAGTTTACTGTTGCATTGGTCGTATTGTTGTAGGTAACAACACTGGTTAATCCCTGGCCAGGTTCCAGAACAATTGGCGGATCAAATTGAATATTTTCAGGATGGTGCCATTCTGTGTTTTCATAGACCAGCTCTCCATTTCTCGAACCACCAAAAATATAAATCTGAAATTTTTCACCCAGCTGATGGGTATGTGAGGTCAATAAAAACACGTTGATTCGTACAGGCGTTGTAAAGGTTTTTGTCACCGTGGTGCGCTTTTGAGGTGGCAGCTCAATATCGCGGTTACCCCAATTGATCGTCTTAGCCTGTCTTCGTACTGCTGATGCATCAATGGTGTGAAAGTTGACCTGAGCTTCTCCGTAAATGATCTCCTTGGTTTTGTTCACATAATGCGGATTGAAATCAAATTTCATTCCGGCAGGGAGTCGGAATCCAATACCAGGAGGAAATCGAAAGTCCTGGTATGGGGTTTGTGCGCCGGTGACAAACGTGTGGTATCCCAAAATTCCGAGGTTTTCGATGATCATCGAACCATCGTCCCGACGAATATCCCTAACCTCATTAACAGGAGGCACAATCGACGCAGGCGTATTTTCCCGCAGGTCATAGACTACAAGGTGATGGCTATTGTCGCGCATCTTAATTTCAATTCTGTTGATGAATACATCGGTGACATTCCCAACAGGCTTATAGGTATAAAATTCTCTTTCAAATTCAGGTGAAACCTTAAAGGGACCGACGGTAACCTGAAAACCATTTTCCGGCTTAGCGAGCGGTTCAAAAAAATCAGGCTGAGGTGTGGTGTCATCCAATAAGGAAGCGTCTCCGGTAAATCCGGTTGCCGATGCACCTGCATCGATCCACCCCCGTATGTATTCCAATTGTCCTAAAGAAATTTTGTCCAATCCCAAGGGCATGGGATTACCATACTGACCGTCGTGATGACCTGAATTTTTTTGAAGCTTATGGTACAAAAGGCTCATCTCACTGGAACCTGGCTTTACCAACATAAGGCCATCGCCAGCGGCAGCACTGTTTTTAGGTTTGGCATTGATGAGTGCACTAAAGGATTTACCGGTGGTCAACAACAATCCATGCTGCGCAAACAATGGATCTGATGAGGAGGCGTGACAACCTTTAATGGCGCAGGATGGCGTTAAAATTTTGGTCTGAATTAGGCCGAAGGAAGAATTATCCATGCGCGGCTCCTCAGAGCAGGACAATACGATCAATCCCACCACGAGCGAACCAACGATTGAACCTAAAATTTTCTTCATCGGGGTCAAAAGTAATGAAGAGTTTGGATAACGGCTACCGACGGCGGGCAGTGAAAAACCTTTGGTGACCTGAAGAATCTAAATGGACTTCTTTTTCAGTGAAGATTAACTCAGAAAATATCGCCGCCACTTCATTCGCATAGTAAGGATTAAGTTCAACCGCTACCAAACCACCAGCGCATAGATGCTTCATAGAAAGTTTGCTGATGCTTCTGTAGAATGCCAAAGGATCACCGGAAGGAGTAAACAAGGCCAAGGATGGCTCGTATTCCAACACATTGGCTGGCATACTCGATTTTTCACCTTCATCGATGTATGGTGGATTGCTGACAATGATTTCAAATTGCTCCTGTTCGCCCAGGTAGGAAGAAAGTGCATCATGCAATCGAAAATCGACCTTTGTCTGATGCCGCTCGCCGTTTAGCCTTGCTACCTTTAACGCCGCTTCACTGATGTCGGTGGCCGTTATTTTCCAGGATGGATTGAAGGTGGCAAGCGATACGGCAATGGCTCCACTTCCGGTACAAAGATCCAGGACTCGCAAATTTTTTCTGCCTTTGGCAGCCTCAATCACCCAGGCAACCAACTCCTCCGTTTCCGTTCGTGGAATCAAAACAGAACGGTCAACAAAAAAATCTAAACCATAAAATTGAGCTGAACCCAAAACATATTGAATTGGCAGGCCCTTATTTACGCCTTCAATGGTTGTTTGAAAATCAGCTATTGATTTAGCAGTGGGCGCACCGGCAACGACCTGATTTTTCGAAATTCCATTGTGATCCAAAATCAAAAATGCAATAGCTTCACGCTCTCCAATTGGGATGTTTCCATTCAAAGCATCTTTGATAGAACTAAAAAGCTCCTTGGAATTGAGCATTGAATCTGAATTTGAGCCGAAAACTACATGAACAATCCTGAATTGTACATGCAGCGGGCATTGGATCTTGCCCGTAGAGGATTGGGACAAGTTAGCCCTAATCCCATGGTCGGTGCCGTGCTGGTCCATAACGACCGCATTATCGGAGAAGGCTGGCACAAGCAGTTTGGAGGACCACATGCGGAAGTCCATGCCCTCCAAGAGGCCGATATACCTGCCGATTCTACCCTCTATGTTTCTTTGGAACCCTGCAACCATCATGGGAAAACACCACCATGCACCGATTTGATTATCCGATCCGGCATCCGCAAGGTGGTTATTGGATGTGGCGACCCCCATCCATTGGTAAACGGTTCCGGTGAAGCAAAACTCAAGGCAGCAGGCATACAGGTTGTCACCAATGTCTTAAGGGCTGAAGCAGAGGAACTCAACAAAAGATTTTTTACATCAATCCAAAAACACAGGCCCTACATCATCTTAAAATGGGCAGAGACTGCAGATGGATTTATCGCCAGAAAAAACTTTGAGTCTAAATGGATCAGTTGCGAGATTTCAAGACAATTGGTGCATCAATGGCGCGCAGAAGAAGATGCCATTTTAATTGGAAGCCGTACAGCGTTAATGGACAATCCCCTACTTACCGTTAGAGATTGGAGCGGAAAACAACCCGTCAGGATTTTACTTGACAAAAATTTAGGCGTACCTCAAACTCATAACGTATTTAACAACGAATCGAAAACCCTGATCTATAACCTGGTCAAAAATGAACATCAGGGAATGACCGATTGGATTAAATGCGAGGAGGATAATTTCCTTTCAGCGGTTTTAATGGATTTAAACCAAAGAAAAATTCAATCCCTGATCGTTGAAGGTGGCTCTAAAACTTTACAAGACTTTATTCATCAAAACTATTGGGACGAAGCACGGGTATTCACGGCTGAAAAAACTTTTCAAGAGGGGATTAAAGCACCAACCATACAAGCCTCGCCCCTATATGAGCAAGCCTCCGGATCAGACACGCTTCGAACCTATAGGAATTTTAATTCTGCGAAACTTCCTGATTAAGGTTATTGAACAACGCCTCGCGCATGAGTGCCGGTGGCATGTTACCGATTTTAAGCAGCCGTTCGTGAAAATCCCTTAACGAATACTTTTCCCCCATTCTCTGTTTAAACTCCTCCCGGATTTTTAAAATTTCTTTCATGCCGGTAAAATAACCGATGAAATACCCTGGTGAAGCCGCAGCAGCATCTACTTCCAGCTGGGCTGCCCAGGGAAGAAATCCAACCTTATCGGTCATTAGCTTAATGGCATCTTCATAAGACATTTTTCCGGTGTGCATGCCAACATCATAGATAACCCTTGCATTGCGCCACAAGCGAAGATGCAACTGCCTGATTTGAACCGGCTTGGACCTGAAAAACCCAGTCTCCAGCATCAGCTGTTCATTGTATAATCCCCAACCTTCACTGAAGATGGAGATGCCATTTTCACGTCTTATTTTCCTTGGATTGTGCATTTGATAAAGCCCCTGAATATGATGACCTCCATAGGTTTCATGGGGCGCCGTTACCATAATCACACCCCAATCATGCTCCTCCATATATTCTTTTTTGCGCTTAGCATCCCATTGTTCCTCGTAAGGATTAATCATCCACTCAGACCAGAAAATTCCATCCTTACTTTTTTCTTTAGCAAGCGAGAAGTTTCCGTAGTAGGAAGTCTTGCGCAAATATTCGGCGCGAGGAACAACCCTGACACGCTCCATCCACGGAACAGGAATCAGATCATTTCTAATCAAATGCTCTCTTGATTTATCCACCCAAATCTGATGGGCCTCAATCATACGGGCAGGGGCAGGTGACTGACGTTTTACAATTCTTACGCCTTCCTGCCATGATTTGGTTGAATCAATTTTTTTGGCCATCACCTTTAACTCCTCAATAGTTATTTCAAACTCGCGCAGGCCGAACGCATATAGGACATCCGATCCGCCCTTCAAAAGATATTGACGGGCCAACATCGAATCATAGGTGGTCTTACCAATTGCAAATGAGCCCACTGGTTTCGCTGGCAGATCTTTCTTCAAAAAGTCAAGAAACATCTCCAGCGACCTTCTTGCCTTTGCCGCAGGCTCTGTAAGGACATCAGCCGGTATGCCTGCTTTTTTTTGAAACGCAGGCAGCTCCCGATCAAATAACAAAAAAGCATTTTCCGCCATAAAAATAGCCAGCTCGGTAAATCTTGGAACATTCGTCTGGAGTTGAGCCATTCCGTTGCTGAGTTGCAAAGGCATTATTTCCAGTCGAGGAAGAACCTCCTGAATTTTAGAGGAATCACTTCCGGGTCCGGCAAGGATCCTTGATAGGTCAGTGAAACCCATATAGATCCGGGGGTCGCGACGATAAAACCTCATCGACCCCAGCTCCAGTGCCTGACCACTTAATATGCTGTGAGCAAATTTCCAGTCGACCAGGTCATCACCCCCTAACATGGCTGTATCTATGGACTCCAGTTCAAGGAGTCCTTTCTTTACCTTCTGAAGTGCAGATTGAAACGATTTTTCACTCAGGCTATCCAAAGCAGGACGTTTACCGCGTGAAGCCGAGGCCTGAAATGAATCCAGGAAGCCACTGAGTTGAGCGGTGGCTTCGATCTCGTTTTTGGGCGACTGGGGTGAACACGCCACAACCAAAAACCCAAAGAACATTAGTACTATTCTTGAAGACATATTTAAAAGTAGCAATCACACCGCAGTATTGAACCATCAGGAATCCGATTAACTTATTTTTTCTAAATTCGGGCTGTATTTTTGGTAAATGGTCAAGAAAGTACCAACACTCCTTCGCAATTTTTATGTCATCGCCACGCTTTGTTTCGTGGTTTGGATGACGTTTTTTGATTCCAATGACTGGATCAACCGTTATCGGATGAACCGAAAACTCGGTGAACTCGAGGATGAAAAAGAGTACTACCAGGAGAAAATCAAAGAAGTAGAAAAAGACCGCAAGGAGCTAATGGGCAACAATGAGCTTTTAGAAAAGTTCGCCCGCGAAAAATACCTCATGAAAAAACCGGGTGAAGATATCTTCGTCATCGAAAAGAAAGACTGAGCGTTGAAAACAATTCTGTCTGTATTCATTTTTTTGAGCTCTCTGTCACTCCTGGCACAGATTGAAGTCGACGATAGGGCTGGCTGGAGAGACAGAGTGTTCACGGGTGGTGGTGGTGGTTTAGGCGGAGGAACCGATCGCTTCGGAAACAAATACTTTAGCTTTTCGCTAAGTCCCGTTGTTGGTTATATGATCAACGCTAAAGTTTCAGCTGGCTCCAGCGTAAGCTATCAACACGTAAATTATTCTGAACTGGGCATCAAATATTACCAGTACGGAATTATGCCCTTTCTGCGCTACAACCTGGAACAGTTTTTTCTAACCACAGAAATTAATTACCTGAACATTCCTCAACTTGATGCTGGCTACGATACCGTAGACCGGATTTTCCGGACCCGTTGGTTGGCTGGCGCAGGTTATGCCGTTCCTCTCGGCAGCAGGTCTAAGCTTAATTTGGTGGGCATGTATGATCTTGCCTACCGCAGGGAATATTTCGTCTCACCCTGGGTTTTCAGGGTATTCTTCTCCTTGTAATTCAGCCCAGCGTTAAATCATATTTCGCTGCAAGCTGATTCAAATCCTCCACAACCTTCTCAACCAAAGGAATACCTGATTTAAGTCGTACATCTTCTGCTTGTCTTTCTGGATCACCAGGGATGAGCACCGGCCCTTGTCCTTCAATGGTTCGTGCGCTTCTAAACCTTCCTATCCATTGGTCCATGTGTGCTTTAAATTCATCGGTTGGCCGAAATGCATCAACCCGCATGGCACCAAAAAAATGACCAATACCCTTACCAACCGGATCAGCAGGAGGCGCAAGAAAACTTACAAATGGCGGAACCCATGGACCATAATTTGCACCTGAAAGAACAGCAGAAAAAATATCAACCCACGAACCAAGACAATAACCCTTGTGGCTGCCATGCTCTTTATCACTTCCCAGAGGAATCAAGGCCCCACCGTCCTTAAGTTCATGTGGATTGGTGGATGATCCTCCCGCACTGGTCTGAATCCAGCCTTCAGGCGCATCCATATTTTTACGCTGCAGAATTTCAAGTTTTCCATTGGCGGCTGTAGTGGTGGCGAAATCAGCAACAAATGGAGGCTGCTCCCCGGCAGGAATGGCAACACAAATTGGATTCGTCCCCAACAATCTTTCAACCGAATGAACAGGAGCCACCAAAGGACTGGCATTGGTCATCGCCATTCCAATCATGTCGTGCTCCAAGGCCATCATTGCATGCTTACCAGCAATTCCAAAGTGATTTGAGTGACGAACCGCCACCCAACCTGTACCGCAAACCTTAGCTTTTTCAATTGCAACCTTCATAGCAAAAGGCGCAACCACCAAACCAAGGCCACCATCTCCATCGACCACGGCTGTACTTGGCGATTCATGAACAATTTTTATTTCAGGCTTACTGTTGATTCGATCTGCCTCCCAAAGTCTTACATAACCGCTGAGTCTGGCCACACCGTGAGAATCAATTCCTCGTAAATCTGCGCTAACCAATACCTGTGCCGCCAAGGTTGCATCTGCTTCCGGGCAGCCCATTTTAAGAAAAATGTGCCTTGAAAAATCGGTGAGGGCATCGGCGGAAAAGATTTTTTCAGCCATTTTTAGTGTAGGTTAATTGGAATGACTAAGGTGTGCAAAGCTAAAAGGATTTTATGTTCGGATGTTTGATTTTATTTACCGGACATAGCCTCCGCTGCACATTTAAAATGATTCAAACCGGGTGAAATTTCTCTATCTCTTTCTATTGCTAACCTGCCTTCAAATTATTCCATTTGAAGGACACTCCTTTTCGTTTGTACAAAAGGATACGCTTCGGTCTGGATCTGCATTCCAATGGAAAGGCTTCCTGGATCTTTATTATGGTTACAATCTAAAACACCGCGATCAGGCAACTAGTCCTTTTTTGGTTTCCTCTGCAAACAACAATTCACCTCAATTAAATCTCGGCTACCTGCACGCATCCTACCAGGGAAAAAATTTCAGAGCAACCCTCATTCCGGCAATAGGAACCTACATGCAGGCCAATTATGCAGGCGAACCCGCCAAATGGCGGTACCTGGTAGAATCCAATGCAGGATTTCGCCTTTCCAAAAAAGGCGACCTGTGGCTAGATGCAGGAATCCTTGGCTCTCCGTTCACCAATGAAGGCCCCATTTCACGTGAACTCACGATGTATAGTCGCTCACTTGCTCCGGAGAATGTACCCTACTACCTAAATGGTGTTCGATTGTCAGGTAACGCAGGAAAGAAAATCTCCTGGAGCAGCTGGATCGTGTCAGGCTGGCAACAAATTGTAGATGTCAACAACAAAGTTTCTTGGGTAAATAGTTTGAAGTGGCATCCTTCTGAATTTATAACCGTGACCTACAACCAATTTTTTGGAAA
Source organism: Bacteroidota bacterium (assembly GCA_016866235.1). Lineage (GTDB taxonomy): Bacteria > Bacteroidota > Bacteroidia > Cytophagales > Cyclobacteriaceae > ELB16-189. The sequence continues at coordinate 533,579 of VGMW01000002.1, read as the reverse complement.
TGAAGGAAGTGACATCAATCCAACCTTCACGACAAGAAGTTTTCATGACTTCTATGTGGAATATGAAAAAAATCAATTCCGATTAACCACCTGTTTCTATGTAGGGAAACAGTCAAAGCTGAATGAACCCAGTGCTGAGTGGTGGCAGTACAATACAACCGCACGCTACCGCATTTCGAAGTTATTTTCCGTTTCGGGTCGAATCGAATATTTCAACGATCCCAATAGGGTGATCTATCGACCTGCCAACACCATCAACGGATTTAAAGTCTTTGGGGCCGGTGCAGGAATTAACATCCATCCAACGAAATGGTCTATGTTCCGATTTGATCTCCGGTACCTGGGTGGCAATGAGAGAATTTTCCCTTCAGCCGGAACTTACGACAATGGAGAAATTCGAATGCTTGGAAACTTATCCATTTGGTTCTGAAGCAGCATCGACCAAAGTCCTTCCTTTAATGAATAGCCCGATACCCTGAGATTTTTGAAGGTATAGCTCCGACAAATGAATCGAATTAAAATTGAGGCGACTACGATCATATCGACACGAAGCTCAATCATTCCTGGCATCTGCATTCGTTGAGCACGGTCTGTAGAAATAAGCTCTGTCAATAAATTCTCCATCGTTGGAAAATCCAACGGTGTTTCAGGCCCCGGTACATAGTCAATACCTTTTCGTATACAATGCATTTCGCTTAGGGTGTCGAATGAACCGGAGGAGCCAATTAAAACTGAAGGCATAAAAGAGGCCATTGGTGCTGCGAGACCTTTCAGGGTTTTTTCAAGATGCTGCTCTACGGCCTTGACAGAGCCCGCTGAAATTGGATCTGAATCCTGAAACAATTCGATCAACCGTTGGCCGCCGGTTTCAAAACTTTCCTTCCAAAGGATACCTGAATTGTCCCCGATAATAAACTCAACACTCCCACCACCGATATCGACCATCAGCGATTTTTCATTTCCTAAATTCATACCGAAGCGAATTCCCTCGTATATCAATGCCGATTCCTGCTCACCGGAAATTATATTGATTGGAATTCCTGATTCACGCTCTAATATTTTTGCAATCTCCTCACCATTTCTGGCATTTCGGAATGCACTGGTGCCCAGTGCAACACCACGGCCCACACCGTAATCAAAACCCAAAGAGCGGTAGTCGTGCAAACAGCCGATCGCTCGTTCTACCGCTTCGTTATTTATAAAGCCATCATTAATTCCACCTTTTCCAATTCGTACCGGGCGTTTAACATCAGCAAGGATTTTGGCTCCGTGCACCACCAACAGATGAAAAGTATTGGTTCCCAGATCCAGAATGGCTGTAGGCTGCTGTGTCATGATTCAAAAATATAAAGGGTCACAAAAATCTTATCTTTACCGCAACCTGTGTTGCTATGAAAAACAGTCTGACTCCGGGCCTGAAAAAGAAATTCGACGATCTCCGCAAGAAAAATGAGGATGCCGCCAAGGGAGGCGGTGACAGCAAAATCAAACAACAACATGATAAGGGCAAACTTACCGCCCGCGAAAGGCTTGAGCTGCTCTTGGATCCCGATTCCTTCGAGGAGCAAGGTCGGCTCGTTACCCACCGAGGAAAAGATTTTGATATTGAAAGAGAGGTTTACCCAGGCGATGGTGTCGTCACCGGCTATGGTACCATTGGGGGCAGATTGGTTTATGTTTATGCCCAGGATTTTACCGTATTCGGTGGCTCGCTCTCAGAAACCCACGCTGAAAAAATTGTAAAACTGCTGGACTTGGCCATGAAAAACGGCGCGCCAGTGATTGGTTTAAATGACTCCGGCGGAGCTCGAATTCAGGAAGGAGTTGTTTCATTAGGGGGCTATGCCGATATTTTTTACCGCAACACCCGAGCCTCGGGCGTTATCCCTCAACTTTCTTTGGTAATGGGTCCTTGCGCAGGAGGCGCGGTGTACTCACCAGCCATTACCGACTTTATTTTCATGGTCGAACGGACCTCTTATATGTTTGTCACCGGTCCACAGGTGGTTAAGACAGTAACACACGAGGAAGTCACTTCAGAAGAACTTGGCGGCGCATCGACCCACAGCACCAAAAGCGGCGTTGCTCATTTTTCTGCTCCTAATGAAGCAGAGAGTATTCAACAAGTCAAAAAGCTTCTGTCCTTTATTCCGCAAAACTGCGAATCACTCCCACCTAAAGTAGGTTATAAACCTGGCGACGAGAGCAGAGCAAACCTCAATACCATCGTCCCTGAAAATCCAAATCAGCCATACGATATGCGCGAGGTGGTTTCTGAACTCGCAGACCAAGGAGACTTTTTTGAGGTCCACAGGGCTTACGCGGAAAACCTGATCGTGGGCTTTTGCAGGATAGGCGGAAGAAGCATCGGAGTGGTCGGCAACCAACCTACATCCCTTGCTGGTGTATTAGACATTCACGCCAGCATAAAGGGCGCACGATTTGTGAGATTTTGTGATTCATTCAACATTCCATTATTGGTATTGGTAGATGTTCCAGGATTCCTTCCAGGAACAGATCAGGAATGGAACGGTATCATTACCCATGGAGCCAAACTTTTATACGCATTCTCTGAAGCCACCGTCCCAAGGATTACCGTTATCACCAGGAAAGCCTATGGTGGCGCGTACGACGTGATGAATTCGAAACACATCGGCGCTGATTTAAATTTTGCCTGGCCAACAGCCGAGATTGCTGTTATGGGCGCTAAAGGCGCTGCAGAAATTATTTTCCGAAGAGAAATTACTGAATCATCAAAACCTGAAGAGAAACTTCAGGAAAAAATAACCTCTTACACGGAAATGTTCTCCAATCCATACCGCGCCGCTGAACGCGGATTTATAGATGAAGTTATTATTCCGGATTCCACACGATCAAAACTGATTAAAGGCTTCACCATGTTGGAAAATAAGGTGGATAAACTCCCAAGAAAAAAACACGGAAATATTCCGTTGTAATCAGCGAATCAGTAATACACCACCACGCTTCTGTTGGATTCCATCCTCCGGACGGAAAGCATTGATGTATTCAACTACATAGGCGTAAGTCCCGCCTGGTAATGGTCGGCCCGGTTCATTATCATATCCTCCATTCCATTGAAATGCTGGATCCGATGACTGAAACACCAACTCTCCCCATCGGTTGTAGATGTAAACCCGGAAATTCCCGGTTATAAATTTCGATACAATAAAGAAATTGGTGTTAAGTGCAACCCCACTAGACGGCTTAAACGCATTGGGCGCCTCAACTACAGGTGTGCATTCATTAACGACATCTGTCGCCACTTCAGCCCTACATAAAAAGGAGTTGGTGAGCTTAACAAGATATTCTCCATCCTGATTGGCAACCAGCACCCGATTAAATATTCCTAAAGCAATACCATCCTTTAACCAATCGTAGGCGAGAAAATCCCCGGGATCAAGTGTGGCCGCACTCGTCAGCGGATCGGTATTGGCGGGATCATTACAGATCACCACCCTGGCCGGTAAAATTCCTTTTGGTAATGGAGCACGCCTGATTCCAATATCAGCAGACTGATTACATCCACTTTTCGTTGCGGTAATTCGATACTCGCCTTCCAATGAAGCCGATAAACTCGAACTCACCGCTCCGGCAATTACCTGAAAAACAGAGCCCGGTATTGCAAGGTCTTTTCTGAACCATTCAAAGTTCAGATCAGAGCGATTTACCGTAGAGGTAATAACAATAGGCTGACCATCCTGACATGGCGGCGTCGAAGCCAACGCAACATCTATTTCACCAACCACATTTACAGCAAGCGGCGCTGAATTGAAGGAACAACCCGTAAGTCCACTTTTCATTGTTAAAACCAGATTTTGTCCATTAAAGGTTTTATCCAACTGGATGGAGGATCCAAGACGGGTACCACTTGTGCCAATGCTCCAGGTATAGTTGAAATCATTCAGAAGATCTGTTGGAGAAAAACGAACCAAATCCTGACAGACATCATCGGCTTTGATTACAGGATTGGCAACCGCAACCAAAACTGTTTCTGTCTTCGAACATTTTCCAGCAACACTCGCTGTAACCGTATAGGAAAAGGTCCCCTGACCGGGATTAACCTGAATCGACGAACCGGTTATCCCTGGCGCTATCAGCGGCCCATTCCAGTTGAAAATAGTGCCCGGATCGGTTGAAGTGGCAGATATGGTTACCGGGGGGCCAGCACAATTTTGAGTGGCGACAACATCAACTTCAGCCAACACAGGAACTTCAATATTGGACAAACTTTCAACACAACCTCCGGAATTAATTTCAACATTATAAAAACCAGCCGCGAGTCCGGTTAAATCTCTTGCCAACGGCGGTGTTGATGACAAATCGAAAACAGTGACTGAAAACCCGCCAGGTGGAGTAGGTGTTAAGGCAATGGAGCCAGTATTGTTACAACTTCCAACTCCAGTGGCCGCGAGGTTGAATTTATTTTGAGATAAATCCTTTGTAAGCGTTGTGGCACAGCCTGAAATATCATCAACCACTTCAATGAAATAGGATCCCGTTGCCAGTCCATTCACTGTATACAATCCTGCAGGCTTAGCAACTTCAGATTTTGCCAAACTAGACCCTTGAAATAAAAACCAGGAAAATGATACCCCTGGTGGACTAATGTTGATCTCCATGATGCCGGAGTTGGCTGTACAGTCTGCATTTTTTGCTACAGCAGAGATTACCGGCGATGGTTTCACCGAAATGACAGTGGTGTCTTGCTTGAAACAATTGGTAATCGGATCGGTCACCTTACCTATGTATCGGAAATCACCCGGAACAGCCGTATCAATATTTTTTAAAGATGAAGGAGAGGAAGCAACACCATTGATGCTCCATTCGTAAACAGCACCAGGATTTTTAAGATCCAGAGCACTAACAAAAACTTTCTCGCAAACCGTTCGATTGGGCCCCAGATCAAACTGCGGTCGGTTATCGGTTATCAAAACAATAGCATCATTAGAACAACCCGTGGCAGGATCTTCTGCGATGACCCCATAAGCTCCCGGTGTATCCACCGTAATTTGAGGCGCCGAAGATCCGGTGCTCCAGGAGTAGGTCAAACCAGAAACCCCATTTTGATTCGCATTGAGAACAAGGGTTGTCGTACATAGCGCCTGATCAAAAATGGTGGGCCTGGCAGGCAGCGCGGAAACCCTAACTTTTTGGACCAGGGTTGTATCAAGTCCACAACGGTTGGTTACACCCAACGTAACGGCATAAATATTGGGTGCAGCATAAACATGGGTGACAGTATCTTCAAGCGCACTCGCCCCATCACCAAATGACCATAAAACATTATCAATTGCATCTGTTTTAACCGCTGCAAAAGTTATTGGATCTCCAATACAAACATCTGAGTAGCTTAAAGCAGGGCCTCCAAAAGCATTGCCGGTTTGTTGAATGAAGTTGGGCAGCCCCAGCCGACTCCTCGAACCGGATTTGAGATTGAAAGCATTGAAATTAAATCCGGATGCCCTGGTAGTATCCTCACTTACTAGAATTGTTCCCAATACCGATTCTCCATCCTTTGCAATATAAATCTGACCATCCGGCGCCAACTGAAGTGCGCCAATTTTGGCTGAGTTAACCACTGAATTGCGGAAATAAACTGCATTAATACTGTCAAGGAAGTATTCAAATATTTTTGAAGAAGCACCCTGGATGGAGGCAAACAGTTTATTTCCGCCTGGGGAAAACTCAATACCATAAATCTTTCCTGTTGGTTCATTGAGGTTAACCTTTCGATAATTGGTTATCACACCAGTTGAATCTATCAACTGAAAAATTTCAATTTGATTGGACGATCCAGGCTTACTAACAGGAACAGCGATGTTGTTCCTTGGACCGATTTTCATGCATCCCTCAGCCTGCTCCGGAACAAGATAACTGTGTTCAGATCCAATGCTGGTGATGATGGGGTTGGCGATTCCAGTGGAGGTAACACGGTAGGAACGAAATGAATTGTTACCATACTCATGCGCAATAAGCCAGTTTTCATTAGCAGTAATGCGCTCGGTGCTTCTGTTGAACAAGGGGATTTTTTGCTTAACCACGGCACCCAAGCCACCATTTTCTTTAAGATCAAAAAGTGAATAAAATAAAGTGTGGGCCGTGCCCAATCGATTGGCCTGAGTGGTGAATATGTAATAAAGGGTTTCATCGTCAGGTAGAGACATGATCAGTGCACTTTGCGCCGAAGCTGGATCACCTCCGATTCCGACGGCGATTTGATTGTGAAGTCGGTCAAAAACTTTATCACCGTCGGTATAAAAAATTACTCTTCCATTCCTGTCGCCAACCACCGCACAACCTTCGGGAGCATCCATAGCACTATCGTCTAATGGTGCCGGTGGTTGAACATTAAAATCAATACCCGCCTTCGTTCCAAAATACCAAACATTAGAACGCTGATCCTGCAGACCATATTCTTTAACATTTACACCCGCATAAGCCTTACACCCCGAGGCAGGATCTGTTGCCACCACATAATAGTAACCCGCAGAATCAGGCGTAAGTACAGCCCCCGTGTCACCATTAGACCAAACATAAGTAGGCGTTCCACCGCCCTGCGCTTTGGCCTCCACTGAAAAAGCTTTTGGTGAATTGGATCCACGCGGAGGCGGAAATTCACTCTTACATGCCGTGGTGTCGCTGGTGACCTGTAGTTCAAGACTAAAAGTCTTTAAGGTTATGGATTGCGTTACCGACTTGCTGAAACCATTTAGAAACGCTGTCATGGTTACAGAGAAACTTGTGCCGGTTTCATAGGAATGCGCGGGATTCCAGGCTGACGAGAATTGCCCGTCTCCAAAATCCCACTCCAGACGCTCCGCCACCGGAGTGACTTTAGGATAGAAAAAAATTGGACTTTTCTGGCAGTCACCACTTACCTCAAAACTCAAATTGAATTGCGGATCAGCCAATGGTACCAGCGCTGGGAATTGAGTGCCCGCCCAATCCTGTGGACCAAATGGCGCAGCATTGTACCGAACACCCGCAGCAACTGTATCTGGTTTTTCAATTCTCCCCAGAAGAATAGGTCCCGCGGGAAGCTTCTGGTAAAGGTGATATAGGAGTGAGTCGTTTCCCATCTGCAAGCCATAGGATCGACTTACGGAAGCGGGCAAAACAGAGGTGAGCGTATTGGTGGGATTGGATAAATCGTATTGAAGTACGTCTCCATTACCTCCACGATTTAGATCTTCCAATACCGATAGGTATAAAAAATTTCCGCCCGCAGACCATTCTAAATCATAGATGGCTTGCTTACCAGCAGGCTTACCTGCTGAATTAAAAATAAATTGATCGAAGGTTATGGCGCCGGTAGCATCGTCGAGATTAAAAATAACCGCATCAACTTGCTCTGAAGATGGTGCTACCGCCAGTTTTCTGGAAGCTTTATGCCAGGCAAAATGAGCAGCATTCATTGGAAGACCCAATCCTGAAAAAGTAGAAGTAATGAAACCTCCGCCCGTATAGGATGCAGCAGAAATATTGGTGGATGAATAATTTCTTGTACCCCGTTCCTGGGTGATCAGCCAAAAACCTAAACCATCAGGTTTAGGTATGATCAACATAGCCTCCGAAACACCATTTAACCCGGTCGGCTGATTTTTAGACTCCACCTCACCAGCGGGTGGAGCTGGCAACACTGCATTGCCGGAGCGGCCCATATCAACCACTGCATAGGAAATTGATCCGGCAGCATCCGGCGTAGCGGAGTTGGTGAAAACAAAATATTTGTCCGGCTGACCAGGGACAGGGCATATGGCTGCCGGTTGATTGGACGAGGCGGCTCCTCCCAAGCCTGTTCCATTGGGCATAGACCGATGAGAAAAATCATAAACGTTATTGCCATCGGTATAGAAAAGAAGGTTACCGGTAACTGGATCCGAACAGGTTGCGGATCCGCCATTGCCAAATGGTGAGGCCTGATCATTAAATACAGTGGGCTTCGCCGTTACCCGATTGAACTGCAAATTGTTGTTACTGGATCCGAAAACCCAATGGCGCATACCTTTATGCTGTCCGTAACCAGGTGATTGCCCGTAGGTTTCGACGGAAAGACAAAATCCTACCGCCAAAACAACCATCATCCGGCACAACTTTCCTATTTGCATGATCATGGAGGCAAACAACTGTCCTTGAACGAATCTTTGGTTGAAAAGTATATGATTGACCGGCAATTTACGTTAATAAAGGCCACAGGTCATCCCTGTGAGGCTCCTGGGTTTCCGTTAGACCCCGGAATGGATTTACTTTGCAAGAGATGCGTAAAAAAAGAAACCGGTTATCGACAGCTTTGACCGCCATGTCTGTGGTCGTTACCGTCATTGTATCAACCGTTTCATTGTACGCTCAGGATCCACAGTTCTCCCAGTTCTATGCAGCGCCGCTCTACCTGAATCCTGCATTTGCTGGCTCTTCCCAGCAAGGGAGGATAGGACTTAATTACCGTAATCAGTGGCCTTCCATAGACGCAAACTTTACAACGGTCTCCGCCTTCGCTGATTTTTACCTAGAAGATTACAACAGTGGTATTGGCGCCATATTTACCAGAGATTACGCGACCGTTTTGGGATTACAGAACACAAGCATAGGTCTTCAATATGCTTATCAACTTAGACTTACCGATAAGCTAAGTTTTCGCCCGGGGGTACAGGTTGCGCTCAGCAACCGATCCATCAATTACGACCGCCTGATTTTTGGTGACCAAATTGATCCGCTCACGGGAATCATTAATCCGGTTTCAGGAGAGGTGTTGGATAATGGTCAGTCCGTCTTCTACCCTGATCTATCCTTCGGAGGACTCCTCTTCTCATCCAATGCGTGGCTTGGTGTAGCCGCAAGCCATCTGACAAGACCTGATCAATCACTCGCAGGAAGCGAAGACCGCTTGCCCACTAAATTTTCTGCTCACGCAGGTTGGAAATTTTTCCTTCAATCCGGAACAATGGGGCAGGGATACGAGACGAAAAGTCAGGAACGTTCTCTCGCACCGGCATTTCAATACCGGCATCAGGGACAATTTGATCAAATGGATGTCGGGCTTTACCTAACCCTGGAACCTTTTGTAATGGGCACCTGGTACAGAGGCGTTCCTTTCAAAAAAGTGAATGATTTCACCAACAATGAGTCACTGGTTTTATCGTTGGGTTTCGTTAAAAAGAGTGGAAAAAATCTTAACGACATCCTCAACATTGGATACAGTTACGACTATACGATCTCACAATTGGGCGCTGGTAGCGGAGGCGCACACGAATTCAGCCTGGTTTATTCATGGCCAATCAGAAATCCAAGGAAACCCACCAAGGATAAATTGATTATTCCCTGTCCTACTTTTTAGTTTAGTCAGTCAGCGCCTGGTCTGAATTGATCTTACAATAATTGTCCATGCCCAGATGCAGTAAAGCATCACCTGCATTGACAACTGGATGATTGTTCAGTCCGATTACAAATCCCTTTTCACTAGCCTTGACCGATTCCTTGAATTCACCAAAAGGATCAGTAATGGTGCCTACCACCTGGCCTTTTTCAACCAAGCATCCACACTCCACCATAGACTGAAACAAACCAGCATATTTTGACCTGACCCAAGCAGTATTCCAAATCACTTTGGTTTCTTCTGATGCTGAAGGCGACCATTCGGTCATACCGAGTTTATGCATTAGGCGCAGCGTTCCGTTTACACCTTCCTCAATTGCCTTATGGTCGAACCGGAGCGACTCCCCGCCCTCGTAAACAATGATGCGCTTGCCTTTTTTCGCGGCAGTTTGACGGAGGGAATTGGGTCTGAATCCAGAATCAATGGTAAATGGTGCTGAAAAAAAATTGGCCAGTTCAGCATTTTTTTCGTCTGACAACTGACAGCGGACCTGCGGATAGTTTGTACGCATGGCGCCGCCCGTGTGGAAATCAATGCCCACTTCGATGGAAGGAATTATTTCATGGGTCACATGCCATGCAACCCTTGAAGCAAGTGATCCATTTTTATTTCCCGGGAAGGATCGGTTGATGTCTTTTCCATCCGGAACCTCCCTTGAGTAATTAAGAAAACCATAAACGTTAATAATCGGAATGCACACCACCGTACCACGGTTCACCTTATGAAAATCAGAATCAAGAATCCTTCGGACGATTTCCATGCCATTGATTTCATCACCATGCATCCCAGCCATCAAACCCAATACCGGACCAGGCTCCTTTGACCGATAAACATAAATTGGTGTATCGATTTGCGTATGCGAAGGCAATCGGGCGATGTTGATGTTGATCTCCCGGAATTCGCCCCGACGAACAGATTGCCCTGCTATTTTGAATTCCATTGCCCGTTTATTTATGGTAAGGTAATAAATAACTCTATTTCACTTTTAGCCTCAGGAAACGCTGTCACAGGGTAAATTTGTAATTTGAACCGCTCAGAACGGTTATGGCCAAACTTAAGAACATCATTAAGCAACTCTCCGAGAAGGATTTTCAGGCCATTTACGAGTCATTGATTACCAGCAACGCAGAGAAATCAGCCTATCTGATGAAATCACTGCGCGACCTCAATCTATCGGACAGCAAGATCATGGTAGAGCTTGACGTCAACGCGAATGCCTATTATACACTTCGCTCCAGGTTAAATCAAAAAATTGAGGAACACCTTCTCCAGCAAATGGAGAGCCCACGGACCGACATCTTAAAGAAGGTCGCCAACATCAACGAAGTGCTGTTCACCAAAAAACGAACGATCAGCATTGCTACCCTTAAAAAAATCGAGAAAGAGCTTATTGATTACGACCTGGCGAATGAACTCACGGTGGTGTACAAACAGCTCAAAAAACTTCACTTGAATTCATCAGAACAGTTTACATATTCCCAGCTCTACAACCGTCATATTGCCTACACCCTCGCAGTGGACAAGGCGGAACACCTGGTGGCAGAATATTTCAAAAAGTTTTCCAGCTATTATTTTTCTGCATCCCCGCAGGATAAAATGAGCCTCAACCTTCAGCTGAAAGAGATGCACAGCGTTGCCAAGCTTTACCAGTCGCACCGGTTGTATATTTTTAGTTCCTGCATCAATGTATTCCATCAATTGTTTGTGGAATCAGATCCTGGAACCGAGCAAAATCTGGAATCTGTCGAAGACATCTTCTCCAACGTCCAGAAGGTTTTCGACAATTACCCCATGGACCCGGTGTACTACCATCTGCGGCTGGTGTTTGAATTTCTCAAACTCGAGTACTACAACCACTACCGCGTATTCAAGCAGGCAGAAAAATATTATGAGGAGATCAATGAGGCCGCTACCAACCTGCTGATGAATTACGGCTACTTTACTTTTCCACCTCAATTTTTGATTTCTAAATTGTCCCGGTCACTTCGTCTTGGGGTAGAAATGGAGCTTTATGCAGAAAATGAAAATTTATTCAGGGATATTGAACTCGACGGAGGCGATCTGGTAACCACAGCAGTTTTTGACATCTACCGGGCACTATCCAATTATTATGTTGGCAAATACGATGAATCAGCAAAAATCATCAACCAACTTTTGAACTCATCCGGACTTAAAAATTATCCGTTTGTTTTGATGGAAATCAAGGCGCTGCTGGCCCTGCAATATTGCATGCAAAATGACTTTGATTTATTCAATCAATTGTCAAGCAGCATTCAAAGACAAATCAGGTTGTTGGGTAAAGACGCCTGTGAAAACATTGTTCTGTTCTTAAAAATGCTGAAATATGCAGCCAGCGATTCGGCACGCGACAAAGCGGTTCGGATTAAGGCACTGGCGGAACGGATAGGAAATTTACCACTGAGCACCTACTTCTCTCCCACCAGTTTCATCAGAATGGATGACGCTTTTGTGAAAAAACTTTGTGCAGTAGATTTTCAGAGCGGAAGCTGAACAATGCTGTTGTGGGTCAAAGGCTTGTTAAGGAAAAGAATAACTGAACTGTATTTTCTTGCCCGGACAGAGTCTTGAGGATTGATGGAACTGGTCAGCATTACAATACTGATTTTCTTCCTGGTTTTTTCTGAAAGTCTTTCAAACTCATCCAAAAACTGGAAACCATCCATGAGCGGCATGTCAATGTCCAGAAAAATTACATCAGGCAAAACAGGATCAGGATTATCAATTTTTTCCACGTTGCGAAGGAATTCGATGGCACTTCGTGCACCGGTTTGCGTGTAAATGATATCAGCAATACTAGCCGCCTCAATCATTTTCTGGTTGATCAGGTTATCAATTTCGCTGTCATCCACCAACATCACCGATCTGAATTTTCTGGTTGCCATATCCCGATGATTAATTTATTTTTTTCACTTAGACATCAAACTTAATCCCCTGCGCCAGCGCGAGCGTTTTACCATAATGAATGGTGTTGGTCTGACGACGCATATAGACCTTCCAGGCATCAGAACCAGATTCTCTTCCGCCACCCGTTTCCTTTTCTCCACCAAAAGCGCCGCCAATTTCTGCACCGGAGGTTCCAATGTTTACGTTGGCAATACCGCAATCCGAGCCAGCAGCAGAAAGGAATTGCTCCATTTCATACATGTTGGAAGTCATTATGGCTGAAGAGAGACCCTGGCGCACACCATTTTGTAAGGCGATGGCCTCATCCAATGTTTTGTATTTGATTAGATATAGAATAGGCGCAAAAGTCTCTTCCTGAACAATTCGGAAGTTGTTTCGGACTTCGGCTATCGCAGGCTTTACATAACAACCTGAGCCAAATTCATTGCCCTTAAGTACACCACCGGCCACCAGTATTTTACCTCCCTCCGAAACAATTTTTTTCAAAGCGCTTAGGTATTGCTGTACTGCCGCCCGATCGATCAGCGGACCGACATGATTCGCAGCATTCAGCGGATTGCCAATTTTCAACTGAGCATAGGCTTTAACCAGACGTTCTCGCACTTTCTTATAAACAGATTCATGAACAATCAATCGTCGGGTTGTGGTGCACCGCTGTCCAGCTGTTCCTACGGCACCAAAAACTGCCCCACGAACCGTCATGTCTAAGTCGGCATTAGCGGTCACAATAATGGCATTGTTTCCGCCAAGTTCAAGAAGCGATCGCCCAAGTCTGGCTGCGACCGTTTTAGCAACCGCTACACCCATCCGCGTCGATCCTGTAGCCGATACCAGAGGAATTTGGCTGGAAGAAGAAATCCATTCGCCCACTCTATAATCACCATTCACCAACGAACTTACCCCTTCGGGCACCTGATTTTTTTTGAATACTTCAGAAACAATGTTCTGACAAGCAATGCCACATAGTGGTGTTTTTTCAGAAGGTTTCCACAAACACGTATCTCCACAAACCCAGGCAAGCATGGCATTCCATGACCACACCGCTACAGGAAAATTAAAAGCAGAAATAATTCCAACCACACCAAGCGGATGCCATTGTTCATACATTCTGTGCAATGGCCGTTCTGAATGCATGGTGAGTCCATGCAATTGCCGTGAAAGTCCAACGGCAAAATCACAGATATCGATCATCTCCTGAACCTCACCCAATCCTTCCTGAAGCGATTTTCCCATTTCATAGGATACCAACATCCCCAGTGCATCTTTTTTAGCCCTCAGTGCTTCGCCAATCTGACGAACCACTTCACCTCTTTTTGGAGCAGGAACTGTTCTCCATTGCAGGAAGGCCTTTTGCGAAGCCGCCACGGCAGCATCAAAGGCCTTTCGGTCAGTGGATTTGATTTTACCTATCAATGATCCGTCTACTGGAGAGTAAGAAGCAATGTCTTTCCCGGCCGACTTTAACCAGCGGACACCTGTGCTGGTGCCTGGCTGAGCAGCCTTGATTCCTAATTCTTTAAGGATTTGCGCAATTTTTTTGTCCATAAGCTTTCCGTGGCTAAAAGTAACAATTCATTGAAAAGAAAAGGCAACCGCCTTCACAGCAGTTGCCTTAATCTTGTTCGCTGCAAGCGTTTTTTAATTCACCTTAATGGTGGTTTTTAAAACCTTGCTTTGGTCCTTTGGAAGGATTACCTCCAAAATTCCGTCGTTGTATTTTGCTTCAATGCCCGATGTGTTGATGTTCTCCGGTAAATAAAAAGATCTGCTGAAGCTTCCATAGTGGTTTTGTACCGTGTGCCAGGTCTTCTCCTTCGCTTCTTTTTGAAACCTGCGCTCCCCACTGATGGTCAGGTAGCGTTCATTTAAGTCCAGGGTAAAATCTTCTTTTTTCATCCCTGGTACCGCCAGGTGGATTTCAAAAGATTTTTCGGTCTCTGAAATATCAGCAGTAGGAACAAAGACGCTACCCCCGGATCTTGACATGGATTCATCAAAGAATTTGTCGATCAGACTTCCGAAGGTGACAGGGGCAAACTCTGAGGTTTTAAACTTTATTAAGCTCATATGTTTTGTGTTTTAGTCCACCCTAGTCAAAAAATGAACCAGTTTATAAAATATGCCAAAATGGCTTATTTATATTGAATTATTTATTTTTTCAGCCAATTTGTCTGTAAAATGAGTCAAAAAATTAGTTGTGAATCATTTACAACTAATTCAAGGCGGGTGAATTATTAACTGTTAACGTTCACGCAGGATTAAAACTTGAGTACCTTGGCTGTGACAATATTCATTGTCGGCGTTCTTTCGTCATTTCTTACCAAAAGCCAAGCAATTGGCTGTGCGCAACCTCCACGTGACCAAACCAAACCGTTGCTTAAGAAATGATGAGTTAAAAAAGGCCCGGTTTACCGGGCCTTTTTTGTTGGGTCAAAATTTTCAGATTTTATTTTCTGTTCTTTTTTAGATCCCGAAAGAACTTAGCCCAGTTGAATGGATTAAGAAACGGGTTTGTCCTGGGCTGGAAGCGCTCGGTGAATCCTCCCGAGGTCTGCTCCATATAATACCGGTAATTCATGTTGGCATCCATGGGCGTCGTACGAACCATTAAGGCCATGAGTTCAGCATTTAAGTTTCGTTGATCGATTCTTCCCTCGTCCATAGGAATATTCAGCGCCAATACCGCCTGTTTGAATACCTCTTCTGTTGGGAATGGTGTAATGGTTACCTGGCTTAGAAAAGTATTGTCTTCAACCATTTCTATCACCAGGGTCAGAAAATCTGAAAAATGATTAGGGACGATATAATGTTGTTTTACATAGCCTACCGCACTAATCACTACACTATCCCCGACCAGCACCGGCAATGAGAAAAATCCTGCAGCATTGGTAATGGAACCCCTTCCGGCCTTTGGTACCCATACATGGACGCCTGGAATTGCCCGTGCACTGTCTGACCCAATGGTCACTCCGGAGAGCTGAATGATCCTTTTCTGGTATTGCGCCGAAGCAATCCCAAACGACATAACGAATAGGATAATGAGCGTGCGAGAAGAAATAAGCCTTTCCAATCTTAAAATGTCAATTTCAAATATAAATAAACACCCAGGAACCATCCCTGAATCCCATCAACTGCACCGGAAACCTTTTTTAAACCATCATTATGCTTCCTAAGGTTAGACTTCATCGAAATACCATTTAATGACGTTCTTCATAATTTATAGCTAACTTTACCGTCCAAGTTGATGTTATGAACACAATCCTATTGTTCCTCGGTAATCTCGGCTTTAACGAGATACTTCTTATCGGAGTTATTGTGCTGGTCTTTTTTGGCGCAAAAAAGATACCTGAATTTATGAAAGGTCTCGGCCGTGGCGTTCGTGAGTTTAAAGACTCTATGAACGATGTGAAACGCGACCTGGAAGATTCAGGCAGAGAAGCTTCTAAAAAAATAGAAGACCAGAAGTAAACTTTGGCCACCCATCCGGATTACTCCAGCCTCCGGAAAGAACTCCTGAACGGAGCGATCTCCTGCGTTGAACAGGTAAAGCATCATTTAGAGCTTATTGAAAAAAATAAGCATCTAAATTGTTTTCTTTCTGTTTACTCTGAAGAGAGTTTAAACGCGGCGAAAGCAATTGATGCTAAAATAAAACTTGGATCTGCTGGTAAGCTGGCGGGTCTGGTCGTTGGACTCAAAGATGTCCTGGCCTTTAAGAACCATCCTCTTCAGGCCGCAAGTAATATTCTAAATGGTTTTCATTCACAATATTCAGCAACGGTTGTAGAACGACTACTGGCCGAGGACGCTATAATCATCGGCAGACAAAATTGTGATGAATTCGGGATGGGTTCGACCAATGAAAATTCTGCATTTGGCGAATCACGAAATCCACACAACCCTCAACATACCCCTGGTGGGTCTTCCGGCGGATCCGCAGCTGCAGTTGCGGCCGGATTATGTCATGTTTCGCTTGGCTCCGATACAGGAGGTTCAGTTCGTCAGCCTGCCTCCTTCTGTGGCATATACGGACTTAAGCCCACCTATTCCAGAATTTCCAGACATGGACTAATTGCCTATGCTTCATCCTTCGATACCATTGGTGTTTTAGCCAACAGCACTGACGACTGTGCAAAAGTTTTGCAGGTTATTGCTGGCAAAGATGATTTTGATAGCACGGCATCATCCCTGCCGGTACCCGATTATTCCGGAGTCCTCAAAAATTCCTCCAATAAAAAGTTCAGGATTGGTGTAGTCGCCAACATTCCCTCTGAAAGCCTTCAACCTGAAATCAGGGAAAGCATAACTTTTGCATCAGAGCATCTTGAATCGAGTGGTCATAAGGTGACTCAAATCGATCTTCCACTCAATGAATTCATCCTGCCTACGTACTATGTTTTAACGACAGCTGAGGCAAGTTCCAATTTATCCAGGTACGATGGCGTTCGTTATGGCCACCGATCAACATCCGCCGAAGATTTGGAGTCCTTGTACCGAAATACCCGAACAGAGGGTTTTGGAGAAGAGGTAAAGCGCCGGATCTTATTGGGAAATTTTGTGCTTTCATCGGATCACTTCGATGCCTACTATGCTCAGGCACAAAAAGTGAGACGAATGATCCGAAATGAAATGCTTAAAATATTTTCAACAGTCGATTTGATCCTAATGCCTACAGCGCCAACCACAGCTTACGCACTGGGAACATTCAGCAACAACCCCGTAGAAATGTATCTGTCGGATTTATTTTCAATTCAGGCCAACGTATCCGGAATTCCAGCCATTTCCATTCCGTTCGGCAAGGATAAAAATGGCTTGCCGATAGGCTTGCAATTCATGTCTGCTGATTTTAGAGAGGATGACTTGCTCTGTGGCGCATCGCTGCTGGCTGGTATTGAACGTTTTTCGTAGTTTTAATGCTCATGACTCTGAAAAACCTCATTCTGGTTTTTGTTTTGGTTGGTTCTGCGCCACTTCTCGCAGCACAAGACCTTGCTTTGCCAACTACAGACACCACAGAGGTAGTTGCTACCGACTCCTTGCACGAGGAATTTTATGAGGTCGCACCGGCAATTGAGTTTGTTCCTGGCGATGAGCCGCCTGGTTTACTTGAAGACAGGCTTTCTTGCATCGATAGTGACTTTCCCCTCACCTACAACAAAACGGTTCATTCGTTTATTGATTACTTCACCATTCGTGATCGCGAATTCACCAAATCCATCCTGAGAAGAAAAGATCTCTACTTCCCAATTTTTGAAAAATACCTGGCGCAATACAATCTTCCGGATGACCTTAAATACCTATCCATCATTGAAAGTGGACTTGTCCCAACAGCAGTGAGTAAAGCCCGGGCTGTTGGCCTCTGGCAATTTATGTCATCAACAGGCAAACATTTTGGTTTGCACAACAACTGGTATTGGGACGACAGAATGGACCCAGAAAAATCAACTGACGCAGCCTGCCGATATCTTGCTGAGCTCTACCGGATTTTTAAAGATTGGCCGCTAGCCCTTGCAGCCTATAATTCCGGACCAGGAACAGTCCTTAAAGCGAACAGAAGGTCAGGCTACAAAAATGACTTTTGGAAGATTTACCCATACTTGCCCCGCGAAACCAGAGCATACGTTCCACAGTTCATCGCAATGGTATATACCATGAAGTATGCAGAGAACCATAATTTTTATGAACCACACGGTGAAAAATTTATTCCCTCTGATACCATCACGGTAAGCTCTTATTTAAACCTCGATGTATTCAGCAATCTGACGGGCACATGCAGGGAAGATTTGCGTCAACTTAATCCACAGCTCCTCACCGCGGCTCTTCCTGACAACGATAGGGTTCATGTTTTGAGAATCCCGGTTGGCGCCAAAGAAAATCTCTTGAAAAACAAAGCATCGATTTTAGATTCAGCCTCAAAGTCTGGAAAATCAGCTTTTGAATCACTCGCACGGGAACTGGAAGAAAAGCAATACATCTACTACAAAGTAAAGAGCGGCAACAGCCTTGGTTATATTGCTTCGAGATATGGCGTAAAAATCGATGACCTTAAAGCCTGGAATGGTTTAAGAAAAAATATGATCCATCCAGGTCAAATGTTGAAAATAATGGTGTCGCCGTCCAGAGTAGCAGCCGCGAAAACTAAATCGCAGACAATTCCTGCAAAGCCTGGATCGGTTTACGTGGTGCAGCCAGGTGACACCTTGTGGGATATCGCAAAAAATGCTGGGGTCAGCATAGAAAAAATAAAGTCATCGAATGGTTTGTCGGGCAATAATATTGCTCCTGGACAAAAACTCATTCTGCGCTAAATTCGCGGCCAATAAACGGCCCTTAAACATGAAAATTTCTAATCTACCATCGCTGGTCCTTTTGGTTTTTTTAGGATTGGTTGCAACCTCTTGTTCAACAAGCACATCCGGAATTCCTGCAGCCATTGGGTCTGCGGGTAAGATAACCATCATCATGCCCTCCGGCTTGAAGGCGGGTCCTGCAGGTAAATTATTGGATTCACTTTTGCGAAGGGAGGCCAGCGTTTTACCAAGAGAAGAATACGTCTATGACCTGCGTTATGTAAATCCAGAAACCACCACGCGGTCTCACAAAAATCTTAGAAACATCATTTTTGCCTTCACTTTCGACGATCAAAGTCCAGAAGCAGGAAAGGTAAAATCAATGATTGAATCTAAATCCCTTGAAATGCTCCAGGCGAACCCCGATGGCTACGTTCATACGCAATCAGATGTTTTTGCCCGCGGGCAAGAGGTCATGTTTCTCTTCGGCCCCAATGCTGAAACCTTGGAGCAAAATCTACGGGCAAACGGTAAAAGAATTTCAGACTATTTTAATGAGAAGGAGAAACAACGGCTACGCACTGGAATCCTGAAATCAAATGCCAACCAGGCCTTAACGGAGCAAATAGAAAAAAAATTCGGATTCAATATTCGCATCCCGTTCGGATACCAACTTGCCGATCAACAAAAAGACTTTGTTTGGCTGAGACAAATCAATCCCGCAGACGATAAGGATATCTGGATTGCGCGAAAAAAATTTACTTCGATGGAAGACTTCAGCAAAGACCAGTTGATCAGATTCAGAAATGATGTGTGTGGAAAATATCTCTTCGAGGATCCGGAGAAACCAGACACCTACCTGGTCACAGAAACAAGGGTCTCCTCCAAACCCGTAACCATCAAAACCATTAATTTCAATGGATTCTATGCCGTCGAGATGCGCGGCCTGTGGCGAACCAACATTCCGAGTATGGGCGGACCTTTTCTCGGATATGCACTGGTGGATGAGGCGGCAGGATGGTTCTATTACATAGAAGGATTTGTATTTAGTCCTTCAAAACCTCAACGCGAAATCATTAGAGAAATGGAAGTGATCTTAAACACTTTCAAATTCAGTGCCTCCAAGGAAAGCAAAATAGATACACTGAAAAATTCCCTTTGAAACGATTTCTTTCCTTTAAAGAAGGGGTGAATTGAATTTTGGAACCACCGAAAACGACACGATTCATTCGGTTCATTAGTTGTAAATTTCGGGTCTTAAATAGCTTTTTATGTCAGTACGCTTCAAAAAAGAAGATGCGCTTAATTATCACATGCAAGGTCAGCCAGGAAAAATCGAGGTTGTCCCCACCAAAGTCCTGAGCAGTCAGTTCGATTTGGCCCTTGCTTATTCTCCGGGGGTTGCAGAACCCTGCAAAGAAATTCACGCAAATCCTGCCGACGTTTATAAGTACACTTCGAAAGGCAACCTGGTGGCTGTCATCTCCAACGGCACAGCCGTATTAGGCTTGGGCGACATAGGTCCGGAAGCTTCTAAACCTGTAATGGAGGGCAAAGGTGTCTTGTTTAAAAAATTTGCAGGCATCGATGTTTTCGATATTGAAATCAATGAAAAGGATCCGAATGAATTCATAAAAATTGTAAAGGCTCTCGAGCCAACCTTCGGTGGTATTAACCTGGAGGACATCAAGGCGCCGGAATGTTTTCAGATTGAGCAGGAGCTGCGGGAGAAGATGCACATTCCCATAATGCATGATGATCAGCACGGAACAGCCATCATTTCAAGTGCAGCCTTGTTGAATGCCCTTGAAATCATAGGTAAAAAAATCGATCAGATAATTGTGGTTGTCAATGGTGCAGGTGCAGCAGCTATTTCGTGCACCAAATTGTACATCGCCCTTGGACTGAAAAAAGAAAATGTAATCATGTGCGATAGCAAAGGGGTAATCTCCAAGGATCGCACCGATCTGGATCATATTAAAAGTGAATTTGCCACCAGCCGAAAGGTGAGCAGTCTGCAGGAGGCCATGAAAGGCGCTGATGTTTTTGTCGGACTTTCAAAAGCAGATGTAATTACACCGCAGGACATTCTCAACATGAGCAATGATCCAATTGTATTTGCATTGGCCAACCCAAATCCTGAAATCGCTTATGACCTGGCCATGAAAACCAGAAAGGATATCATCATGGCTACCGGAAGAAGCGATCATCCCAACCAGGTTAACAATGTTTTGGGCTTCCCATATATTTTCAGAGGGGCGCTGGATGTTCGGGCAACCGGAATAAACGAAGCCATGAAGCTGGCAGCAGTTCAGGCGCTTGCGGAACTTACCAAGGAACCCGTACCCGAAATGGTTTTCCGCGCATACGGAAACGATAAGATAAGCTTTGGCCGCGATTACCTGATTCCCAAACCACTGGATCCAAGGCTGATCACTGCTGTCGCGCCTGCCGTTGCAAAGGCTGCGATGGAAAGTGGCGTGGCCACTGCTCCTATAAAAGATTGGACTCAATACGACCGAGAGCTTTTAAAGCGCATCGGAATCAATCAGAAACTAACCGGCAGACTAATCGACCGGGCTACTAAAAATCCGAAACGGGTTGTATTTGCAAACGCAGATAACTACAAGATCCTTAGAGCAGCGCAGGAAATCGTTCAGGAAGGAATCGGTCATCCAATTCTGTTGGGCAACAAGGAGCGCATTGGAAGCCTCGTTGAAGAACACAAGCTCGACATTCAAGGTTGTGTGGTGGTTGATCCTGCAGACGATCCAAGACGTGAGAAATACGCAGACCACCTGTTCACCAAGCGTCAACGAAAAGGAATGACCAGAAGGGATGCAGGCAGAGCTATGGCTGACCACAATTATTTTGGCGTGATGATGGTTGAGGCAGGAGATGCCGATGCCTTCATCAGCGGATTAACCAGTGATTATAGCCGGACCATTTCACCTGCCTTGCAGGTTATTGGTATGGCTCCGGGCGTTGGACGGGTCGCTGGCATGTACATCATCATGCATAAAAATGGCACATGGTTTTTTGCTGATGCCACGGTGAACGTGAATCCTACCGCGGAAGAACTTTTGGAGATTATTAAGGTAACCACCAACGGGGTTCGATTCTTTGGCGTTGAGCCCAGGGTAGCGGTTTTGTCGTATTCAAACTTTGGTTCAAGCAAAGGACCTATTCCTGAAAAAACCCGAGAAGCTGTCAGACTCGCCAAAGCCAATTTGCCAGGATTAATCATTGAAGGTGATATTCAGGCGAATGTGGCACTGAACACCGATCTTCAAAAGGAGGAATATCCTTTTAGTGCACTGGCAGACGAGGGTGCCAACACTTTGATCTTCCCCAACCTTGAATCTGGTAACATCGCTTATAAATTAATGATGGAGATGGGTGGCGCAGAAGCCATTGGTCCAATTCTGTTGGGCATGAAACGCCCGGTCCATATTCTCCAGGTCGGAAGTTCGATTCGTGAGATTGTTAACATGGCCGCCATAGCTGTCGTGGATGCGCAGGGCTATGAAAATCTTTTCAACTCGAACGGTAAAAAATAAAAGAGGATAGCCGCATGATCGCCTACCTTAAAGGCAAGTTGGTAAGAAAGGAGCCGTCTCACGTGGTGGTTGAGGTTAATGGCATCGGTTACCAGGTGCAGATTACCCTTCATACCTATTCACAAATAAAAGATCAGGAGAATATTTTACTGCACACCGTTCAAATCATTCGTGAGGATGCACATTTGCTGTATGGCTTTTCAGGTCAACAAGAAAAACAAACCTTTCAACAATTGATTGCTGTGAACGGCATAGGTCCGGGCACGGCCGTGATGGTATTGTCTTCCATGTCAGCAGAGGACCTGAGGAAGGCCATTCTACAAGAGGACATCCGTACACTTCAAGCGGTAAAGGGCATCGGGGCCAAGACAGCACAAAGAATAATTTTGGAGCTGAAGGATAAAATGAAAAGGGATGGTCAGGAAATTGCAGAAGATTCTAAAGGCACGCCATACAATACCCTCAGACTTGAAGCGTTATCAGCCTTATCCACTTTGGGTATTCCAAGGCCGGCTGCTGAAAAAAGCATCGACAGCATCCTTCAAAAGCCAGGAAATAACCTTAGTTTGGAAGAATTAGTGAAACTGGCACTCAAAAACGCCTAACCTACGTTTGACTCCGCCTTTATCCAATATCCTTCGGTTCCTGCCGGGACTGGTGATGGCCATCTGCTTGGCCACAACAGGTCTGTCCGTGGCCCAGGAAAAGCCTGACAGCCTATCGGTTGTCGACGCAGATTCACTGGAGCGGATCAAAAAACCCTGGAGACCAACCTTCAAACCCAGAGACAGGTACGGTGATCCGTTCTCAAACTACACCACTGTTTCTCCCTTTTTTCTACGCGATCCTTCGTTGATCAAACGCAGTGTCGAGCTTGACACAGGTCTGAACTTTACCATTACTGAAAAGGCGGGCGATATCCTTTATCGTCCTCCAACCTCTATGTCCTTCAGGGAATTTTCCAGATACCAGGATGCGGCAATAAAAAAGGATTATTGGAAAACGCGGAGCAAATCATTGGACGGTGAATCATCGGTTTCCGGTAGAGGATTAATACCTAAGCTTTATATCAGTCCCGCTTTAGATCGAATTTTCGGTGGAAGCTTTGTGGAATTAACTCCGCGTGGCTTTGTAACGCTGGATTTCGGAGGATCATGGCAGAAGGTTCAGAATCCCGCCATACCCATTCGACAACAGCGTAATGGTGGATTTGATTTCAGTCAACAAATGAACCTGTCCGTACAAGGTAAGATTGGTGAGAAACTTAAAGTGTCAACCAATTTCGACAACAACAATTCATTTGACTTCCAGAATCAAATTAAAATAGACTACACCGGATTCAAGGAAGATATTTTGAAAAAACTGGAAATTGGAAACGTCGGACTTCCGCTTAACAACAGCCTGATTACCGGCGGACAAAATCTTTTTGGCATCAAGGCGCAGATGCAGTTTGGAAAACTGTACATGACATCAATTGTTACCACACAGCGTGGAAAACAATCAACAATCAACATTGCTGGCAGCAACAACGGTACGGCACAAGGCAGGCCATTTGAAATACAAGCATCGAACTACGATGAGAACCGAAATTTTTTCCTGGGACAATTCTTCAGGGATAATTTCGAAGGATGGTTAAGTACCCTGCCGCAAATCACCAGCGGAATTAACATCACACGTGTTGAAGTATATCTGCTGAATCGAAACAATGACACACAGACCCTTCGTGATATCGTGGGCGTTATGGACATGGGTGAATCGGATAAGATCTACCGAAAAGATCTGGTAAATGCTTTAGTGGCTCCCAAATCACCAACCAACAACCTGGCCAACAATCTTTTCGATACCATTTTGAATGGTGTGAACCGCAACTCTGAAACCGTAAGCAATGAACTGGCCGCAAAAGGCATGGTCGCTGGAACAGATTTTGAAAAAATAACCAGTGCAAGAAAACTTGCGCCAACTGAATTTTCTATCAACAAACAGCTGGGTTACATCACCCTGCAACGCAAACTTCAAAATGACGAAGCGCTTGCTGTGGCCTTTGAATACACGTACAACGGGCGGGTGTATAAAGTTGGCGAGCTCTCTGAAGATTATTCTGCACTGGATGAAAAGGAGGTTATATTCCTGAAGCTACTGCGCCCAAGAAAAATCAACATTAAAGACAAAGCTGGCGTTATCATACCCACCTGGGATCTGATGATGAAAAACGTCTATAACCTCAACGTCTCTCAACTTACCCGCGACAATTTTCAGCTGCGTGTCATTTATAGAGACGACCGGACAGGAAAAGACAATCCACAACTTCAGGAAGGTGACATCGCCAGAACCAGACAGCTTATCCAGGTTTTAGGCCTTGACCGACTGAATCCATACAACGACCCTCAGCCAGACGGAAACTTCGATTTTGTTGAAGGCGTTACCATTAATCCAGAGACCGGCCTTATTGTTTTTCCCTACCTCGAACCTTTTAATACGGCACTTAAAAAATTCTTCTCGCTCGAAGGAAATCCAGCCGTAAAAGACCAACTCACCAGAAAATACCTGTACGATACACTCTACCGGACCACCAAAGCAGAAGCCGAACTGGTGGCGACCAAAAACAAATTTTTTATTGTTGGTCAGTTTAAAGCTGGTTCAGGAAAAGAAATCATTATCCAAGGCTTCAACATCACCCAGGGATCGGTAAAAGTTTACGCCGGAGGCACACCATTGATTGAGGGGAGGGATTTCACCATAGACTACACATTCGGAAAAGTGACCATCTTAAATGAAGGTGTTTTAAGTTCCGGAAAGGACATCAACATCACCTATGAACAACAGGATCCTTTCGCCTTTCAAACGAGATCGCTGATCGGAACAAGGCTGGACTACAAACTAAGTGAGGACATCAATCTTGGTTCCACGTTGTTGTATTACAATGAGCGACCACTGATCTCCAGGAACCTCATTGGTTCTGAACCTGCCCGAAACCTTCAATATGGTCTCGACCTCAACATGAAGAAAAATTCCAGGCTGCTCACCAAGGTGGTCGATGCATTGCCCTTCATCCAGACCAAGGAAACTTCCAGTGTTTCGGTCAATGCAGAGTTTGCTCAATTGGTTCCAGGCACTTCAAACGTAGTGCAAGGGGATGGAACCTCTTTTATTGATGATTTTGAAAATTCTGCTACACCTTACAGCCTCATGTCTCCGTTGGCCTGGAGACTTTCCGCCACACCAAAAGAATCTGCTTTTGACCCCAGTGTCGGATATGCGCAAAACGACATCCAGGCAGGTTCACGCAGAGCCCGCCTCTCCTGGTACCAGATTGATAATCTATGGTACAGACAAATCAGCCGATTCAAGCCCGATTACCTGACCACTGAAGTGGTGAATGAAAACCACTACACCCGATCAGTTCAGCAGCAGGAAATATTCCCTGGTCGGGACAGGCAAATCGGAAATTTTTATGAGCCCATCTTTGATTTAGCCTATTATCCCGCTGAAAGAGGACCTTACAACTACAATGCCCGTTCATCTGATTTAACGCCCGATGGTTATTTCCGAAATCCCGAAAAAAACTGGGCCGGCATTACCACCTCCATCCGAAATGAAGTCGATTGGGATAAGGCCAATGTAGAGTATATAGAGTTTTGGATGCTTGATCCTTTTATCCGGGATCAGAAAAGTTTAATCGATGATGGCATCAATTCACCAAAGGCAAATACAACTGGCGGAAAACTCATATTCCACATGGGTAGCATCTCTGAAGATGTCATGCGCGATGGTAAGCACGCCTTTGAAAATGGACTTCCCGCAGATGGAAACCTTTCCTCTGGTGAGGCGACCGAAAACAACTGGGGCTTCGTGACCACTCGACAATACCTCAACAATGCCTTCGACATATCGGCAACCGCACGAGGTAATCAGGATGTTGGTTTGGACGGAATGGGCAACGAAAAAGAGCAAGAGAAATTCAAAACGTTCATCGATGCCCTGCCGCCCAATGCAAAGGAAAAAGTACTAGCCGATCCGTCAGGTGATGATTTCCGGTACACCTTGGGAACAGAACTCGACGCCAAAAAGGCCGGCTTGTTGGAACGCTACAAATATTTTATGGGCATGGAAAACAACTCACCGGTTAGCACCAATGAGGATGCTTTCCCAAGATCGAATTATACCACACCCGACAACGAGGACCTCAACCAGGACAATACCCTCAGCGACCTGGAAGAATACTATTCCTACAGTATGGATCTAAAGCCAGGATTCCTTACCGTAGGAAGCAAATTCATTGTAGACGCCATTCGACCATCGGCCTCTACCCTTCCTCCGGATGTTAATCCTGAGACATGGTATCTGGTTCGGATTCCAGTTCGACAATTTGAAAGTAAGGTCGGCGACATCAATGGATTTAAATCCATCCGTTACATACGGATGATCATGACGGGATTCCGTGAACCAATTGTTCTGAGACTTGCCAATTTCAGAGCAGTAGGCAACCGTTGGCGCCGCTACACCGCTAATCTTGAGGAGGCGAGGTTTGGTGAACCGCTTGAACCCAACCTGGATAATTTCTCTGTATCGGTTGTGAATGTTGAGGAGAACAGCGCTCCGAGCGATGGAAAACCACCCTATGTGGAACCCCTCAGACGCGACAGAGACAATACATCAACCATACCACGACGACTCAATGAACAGTCGGCTCAGTTGTGCATCACAGATCTCCAGGACGGCGATGCACGTGCGATGTACAAAAACGTATCCTTCGATTTCTTTAATTACGGTCGTATCAAAATGTTTTTGAGTGCCTTTGGTGAGCAGGGATTAAAGGATGACAATCTTCGAGCTTTTGTAAGGCTTGGCACCGATTTCGATCAGAACTATTATGAAATTGAATTGCCATTAAAAATTACCGATCCACTCGACGAAAATGTACGACAACGCAAGGTGGAATATATATGGCCAGATGGCAATCAAATTGATCTTGATCTGGATGAGTTGTACGCACTTAAAGCAGCGCGCGACAGGGAAAGTTACCCGCTTGGTGAATTGTATCCGCGCCAAGGCCCAAGAGTCGTGGATGGCAGACAAGGCGTAAGAATGCTGGGGCGCCCCGATCTCAGCCAGGTGCGGGTTATTATGATTGGTGTACGCAACCCATCCACACAGGATAAAAAGAATTACGATGTCTGTCTTTGGGCCAATGAATTACGCCTTACCGACTTTGACCGAACAGCGGGCTGGGCCATGAATGCTGTCGTGAACACACAGCTGGCCGACCTGGGCAGCTTAACCGGCTCCTTCCGTCATATTGCCTTTGGATATGGACCGGCGCAGTCGAAAATTTCTGAGCGGGCCAGAGGAGAAACCAATGCTTACGATGTTTCCATGAACATGAACCTGGATAAGCTGCTTCCAAAGTGGACAGGGCTGAAACTACCGGTTTTTGCAAGTTATGAGCGATCCATTTTAGACCCGAATTTCGATCCGGCGAACCCAGATCTTAGATTGGAGGCTGCCTTCAAGTCGTTTAATTCCGATTCCGAAAAACAAGCATACCTCGACATTATTCGAGACGAATCCATTCGACGAAGTTTAAATTTCACCAACGTCAAAAGGACCAAGCTGAATCCAAAAGCCACCAGCCACATTTGGGATATTGAAAATTTCGCCTTCAGTTATGCCTTCAGTGAAGCCACCAGAACCAATTTCAATATCCAGGACAATACGCAGCGCAACATAAGAGGTGGGGCCTCATGGCAATACAATTCTACGTTTAAAGGGTTCGAGCCATTTAAGGAGGCCAAGTGGGCGGACAAAAAAGCACTTCAGCTTCTTAAGGACTTCAATTTTAATCCCATGCCGGCCAACATCAGCGTTCGGGGAGATCTTGACCGCGCGTTTAATAAAATTATTTATCGCAACGCCAGCGCCGATGCTGCGAGCTCTCTTCCAAACTTTCAAAAATATTTTGTTTTCAACCGTGATTTTGCCGTCAAATGGAATCTGACAAGAGCACTGGGCCTGGACTACTCAGCGAGAACCACCGCCATAATAGACGAGCCCGACGGTGACCTAGATACCGACTCCCTGAGAACCATTGTCAAGAACAACTTGAAGAAATTCGGACGGATGAAAAATTTTGAACAAAATGTAACAGCCAATTATGTTTTGCCATTTGAAAAAATTCCGGCTATAAATTTCATCGGAGCAGACGCGCGCTACAATGTAGGATACTCGTGGCGGGCAGGTCCGCTGGAAAAGTTTGACTCCTTAAAACTTGGAAACATCATTCAGAACAATGCGGATATGGGCCTTACTGGTAAAGTCGATTTCCTGAAATTGTACAACAAGTGGAAGTTTTTAAAAGACATCAATACCCCAAAACGAAAACTTTCCCCTGCTGAAATTGCCAGACAGGCTAAAGCCAAACCCGATACGGTTAAAAAGCCACCCGAACTTGGTGCCTTAAAAGGTATTCTGCGAACCATGATGGCTGTTCGTTCAATCAATGGAACTTATAATGTAACGCAAGGCACTATTTTACCCGGATTTGTTCCATCGCCTTATTTGTTTGGAATGGATCGTACCGGATCGGCGCCGGGTTGGGGTTTCATTCTGGGCAGTCAGGATCCTTCCATTCGATTTAAGGCGAAAGACCGCGGCTGGCTATCCACAAGCGCAAAACTCACCACACCTTTCAGTCAAACAAAAAATAAAGACATCTCCATGCGGGCGAATGTAGAGCCTTTCGCCGATGTAAAAGTTCAGCTCGATCTAAAGAAGTCTTCCATGTCTTCCTTCCAGGAAATTTTCCGGTTTGATCCGGACAGCACTTCATTTGTGTCGCTGAGCCCCAGTTTATCGGGCAGCTATAAAATCTCAACCATCGCGATCAACACCGCCTTCAGAAACAACTCCAGCCTACAGTCCACAGTGTTTAAGCAATTTGAGCAGAACATCGCCATCATGCAGGAGCGCTTTAATGCCATCACAGGAAATTCTTATGAATTGAAAAGTCAGGATGTGGTTATCCCGGCATTCTTTGCTGCTTACACAGGAAAAGATGCGAGAACCACGAGCCTTTCACCCTTCCCTTCCATTCCGCTGCCCAACTGGAGAATGGATTATAACGGACTTTCCAAGCTTGATTTGTTCAAGGATCTGTTTCAGTCCGTTACACTCAGTCACGCTTATTCTTCCAGCTACGCTGTTGTGAATTACAGCAACTCTCTTGAGTACACCTCCGTAGGCATTGATCAGTCGGTTGAGAAATATAATGTTGGAAGTTTTGCCAATCAGGCAACGAACCAGGGGAAAATCATTCCCGTATACGTTATCAGCCAAGTAATGATTTCAGAACAATTCGCTCCGCTGGTAGGCGTCAATGTCCGAACCCAAAGCAAGATGACCATGCGCTTTGAATATAAAACCAAGCGTGATCTGGCACTAAATATTTCCAATGCGCAGGTTACAGAGCTGAACAGCAAAGACTGGTCTGCCGAGGTTGGGTTCACCAAAAATAATTTCAAACTGCCATTTAGGGATAGAGGTCGAGTCATCACGGTAAAAAATGATGTGACTTTCCGGTTAAACATGAGCGTAACCAACAATCAAACCATTCAGAGAAAGATTGACGAGGTCAGCACCGTAACCAATGGCAATTACAATTTCCAGCTCAGGCCAAACGTTAGCTATGTGGTCAATAAAAAGCTTAGCCTTCAGTTTTATTTCGAACGAAATACCAATACACCGTACGTTTCCAGCGCCTTCCCCAGAGCAACCACCCGGTTTGGAACAAAGATTTTATTTGACCTGGCACAATAAAAAGAGGGCCCGATTTAGTAGCGGGAATTCATTAGTTTAGCGGCCTGAATTGGTTAACCACTATGAACATTCCCGCAACACTCAAGTACACAAAAGACCACGAATGGGTCAAAATGGAAGGCAATACCGCCATTATCGGAATTACTGAATTCGCTCAAGGCGAACTTGGTGACATCGTCTACATTGATATCAAAACTGTCGGACAGGAACTTAAACAACATGAGGTTTTTGGTACTGTGGAGGCCGTTAAAACCGTTTCTGATTTATTCATGCCACTGAGTGGTAAGGTCCTGGAAGTAAATGCCACGCTTGAATCTGATCCTTCCAAGGTAAACGCTGATCCTTACGGAGACGGATGGATGGTGAAGGTCGCCGTAAGCGATTCCAAAGAGTTTGATAATCTTCTTGATGCTGCTTCTTACGGAGCATTGATCGGAAAATAAATTTTTCTATGGCCGAATCGACTGTTGTTGCAGAACAGCGAATAAAAAAGCCCGACTGGTTAAGGGTTAAACTCCCCGTTGGCCCGGACTATGCCCGGGTCAGAAATCTTGTCGACACCCATAAGCTGCACACCATTTGCGAAAGCGGAAATTGCCCGAACATGGGCGAATGTTGGGGTGCCGGTACCGCCACCTTCATGATCCTTGGAAATGTCTGCACCAGAAGCTGCACATTTTGCGCGGTAGCCACCGGACGCCCAACGGAATATGATGCCGACGAACCACGCCGTGTAGCAGATGCCATCAAATTAATGGGTGTAAAACATGCAGTAATCACCAGTGTTAACCGAGATGAGTTAAAAGACCGTGGAGCTGAAATCTGGTATCAGACTGTCGTACAAACCAAACAACAAAGTCCTCAAACAACCATCGAGACCCTTATCCCGGACACCAAAGGAAATTGGGATGCATTGTATCGAATGATTGAAGGTGGTCAGGAAGTTGTCAGCCACAACATGGAGACCGTAGGAAGACTTTACCGTGTGGTGAGGCCACAGGCCAAATATGAGCGCAGCCTGGAACAAATTAAGCGAACCAGAGCGGCAGGAAAGCGAACCAAATCAGGTATCATGCTCGGTGTGGGCGAAACAAAAGATGAGGTTTTTAAGGCCATGGACGATTTGGTTGAAAATGGTCTTATGATTTTAACCCTTGGCCAATACTTACAGCCGACCAAACTACACCTTCAGGTTGCTGAATTTATTCATCCAGACACCTTCGCTATGTATAAAGAGGAGGGTCTTAAAAGAGGGCTAAAATATGTTGAATCAGGGCCATTGGTAAGGTCTTCTTACCATGCTGAACGACACGTTCACGTTCCTTTTTGACCAGGAAACCTGGAAAACATAGACTTACACAACGCAGCAGTTTCTTTTGCAGCCTGAATTGGCAACAAGGAGGTGTCCGAAATCCCTGAAACCACACGGGTAATATCGTGGTCTACTTTACCTTTTACACCCCAGTAAGAGGCATTGGCAAAGGTTATGTAGGCAGAAAAGCTGTGATGCCCCGATCCAGGACGCTCGCCAATAACGTGAATGATTCCATGGCGATTCTTTTTGTTTCCGGCTTCACCAAAAAGAAGTTCACCACAGGCATAACCAGCTCTGACCCTTCCGTATTTTAAAATCGGAATTTCTTTGGCTGTACTAAGTCCGGCGGAGGAAAGTTCCTCCCTTAAAGAATCGAGAAAAGGTTCAAGATGTCCGTCATCCATTAATGCCTCCGCATTCAGTCCATCAGAAACAATAATTTGAACATCCGGAGTCGCGTCCCAATTTCCCCGAATCTTTTTGAGGGTTCTGATAGAATCACGGGAAAGCCCTTCACCGGATTCAGGATGATAGATGTAGTCTTTTCTGTCCGTTGAATTGGTGTGCAGGGCAATTCCACCCGTTAGACCGGAGACAAAGGCCACAGGCATTTCGGTCCAGATACTTTTGCGTGCATCAGCATAAAGTCTGCGCACTTCTGCATCAAGTTCTGGAGGCGTATCCCAAAAATTTGGACCATGGCCCTCTGCAACCGGCACGCCGCGGGTTCTGATGCGTGCAAGTGCCTCATGCCCCTCTAAATAAATTGCTTCCCTGGTTCTGGAATCATTGAGCTGCTGACGGTATCGGAAATAAACCCAGACCGGATCACCAAAATGTTCACCAGGCGATCCATCATTATTCAACACACCCAGGTCAACAAAGAATTTTTGCATTCGGTCACTGACTTTGTAACCGAATTTAGACCTTATTCTAAGATGATCATGAAACGATGTCGTGAGATAACTCAGCATAGGATCGTTTTTGGTCGGGAGCGCCATCAGATAAGCTGGGTTCGCAGGCATTATCTGATCGATGCACCAATCCAAATCATCCAGCGTCACATCCATGTGCAGGGTTGAGCAAATGTCTAAACCAAGGGTATGACCATGAAGTTTACCCATGACAATATCTTCGAGACAGCACCGAACAAGCTGTTCCTTTGTTCTAAAAACTTCTGGACCAATAAATCCGGCAACATCGTTTACAAAGACCCAGGTATTTTTAGGATCAGGCAGGCTTGTTTTTAAAGCTCGAAGAAATCCATATTTTCTTGCTTCGTGGACAACCATATCAAACCCTTCACCATGACCGTTTGTGCCATCGGCACCCTGACCAGTCTCCGCGTATAACCCAAATTTTCCCCTTCTGGTCTTGGCGTGCTTTACCATTTTCTTAATGGTTACATCAAAAGTTTGGTTTGCTTTATCCGTGCCGGCAAGGCTCTGGAACCAGATTCCGGTAGTCCCGGGCGCCATCGCTTCCGCCTGTGCTTGTACATCGATGTGGGCCAATACACAGTTGGGCATGGTGGCCTCCAGTCCAAATGTTTTCAGTACTCCGAAAAGAGCCTTTTCAATTTTAGCAACAGATGCGGGGTCGCTGGAAACAGGGTTAGTGCCCAACACCACGTCGCCAACACCATAACACCACGCATCAAATACCTGCCAGACAATATCTTCGGGATCATCTGTTGGCGAGTTGGGTTGAACCCTGGCCCCGAGGTATCCTTTACTTCCAATGTTGCTGTCGGGTAACGAATTGAAAATAGTTGACCCAACCTGAATGAGTTCTTCATTGGACATCAGTTTAACGACCATGGCAATGATGTCACTCGTGAGGGAAGGCATAAGAATTTTGATGTCAGCCTCAGCACTTTTTAGCAAGTACTCCTTAAGCGCCCCCATGGTCCAATCGGCTAATTCCGGATTGGGTTGCGTGGTTGAAATGATCAAATCGAATTGATCATCCCTGAACATTGGCATTTTCATTAGTTCGCCAATTCTGGTTTTGGAAATCAATGCTCGGGCGTGATTTCGTGAATTTTCGTCTGCTGCAGCCACACCCTGTATGGCATCACCTTCCTTGAATGAATTGGCTGCTCCAATAATTTTTTTGTAAACCCCAAGATCAAACCTTCCCTCCTTTCTCAGGATGTAGGAAAAAATATCCTCGTTTTCGATTGGATCCTCGACCAGGACGCCGGTGGTTGAATTTTTTGTTTCCGGTTGACAGGACTGCAGCAACCATGCTGAGGTGCTTAAGAAGCCCAATTGTTTGATAAATGGCCGGCGGTGCATGATCGATTAATCCTGGATTTTATCCCGATCATCGGGGTTATCTTTTAAAGATAACAATACTGAAGGCAGGGGTTAAAAAAACACAGGAAATTGGGCAACAATTTGCATTCAGACCCATGTCAAAATCAGGTAATTCTTTTATGTATTAAGTACTGATTATCAATGCTTTAAATTCATTTTTTCTTAACCATAATCGGCCTGAAAAATGTAACTTTGTCGTCCATTTTTAGAATCAACTATGAGCAAAGGAAAGAGCGGTAATGCGAGTGACTATTCAGCCAGTAACATTCAGGTTCTGGAGGGTTTGGAGGCGGTTCGAAAGCGCCCCGCCATGTACATTGGCGATGTTAGCGTAAAGGGCCTTCACCACCTCATTTGGGAGGTGGTTGACAACAGTATTGATGAAGCACTGGCCGGGTATTGCACGGATGTAACGGTAAGTATCGTGGAAGACAACTCCGTGATGGTTGAAGACAATGGACGGGGAATACCGACCGACATGCATGAAAAAGAGAAACGCTCAGCCCTTGAAGTGGTAATGACCGTACTGCACGCCGGTGGAAAATTTGATAAAAACACTTATAAAGTTTCCGGTGGATTGCACGGCGTGGGTGTGTCGTGTGTTAACGCACTTTCCACCATGCTCAAGGTGACCGTTTACAGGGAGGGTAAAATCTTTGAACAGGAGTATTCACGGGGCATCCCTCAATACGCGGTGAGGGTGGTTGGCGAATCAGATCGCAGAGGCACAACGGTTCACTTTAAACCGGACAGTGAAATCTTTTCCGTTTTAGAATACAATTACGAAACCGTCTCCGCGCGTTTAAGAGAGCTGGCTTTCCTTAATCCTGGCATCCGAATCAATTTAAAAGACCTTAGAGATCGCGATGACAAGGGCCAACCAAGAACCGATACTTTTTTCTCTGAAGGGGGATTGAAAGAGTTTGTCGCTTACCTGGATTCTACCCGCGAAAAACTAATTCCAGAGCCAATCTATGTTGAAAACCAGGAGTCCATGATTCCTGTCCAGGTTGCACTCAGCTACAACACATCTTTTAGTGAGACCTTGGTTTCTTATGTAAACAACATCAATACGCACGAAGGCGGAACGCATGTGGCCGGATTCAGACGTGCGCTTACCCGTACCCTAAAAAGCTATGCCGACAAATCAGGCCTGCTTGAAAAAGCTAAAGTAGAAATCAGTGGCGATGACTTCAGAGAAGGCCTCACAGCCATAATTTCAGTTAAAGTTGCTGAGCCACAGTTTGAAGGTCAGACAAAAACCAAACTTGGTAATACCGAGGCAATGGGTGCTGTAGACCAGGCAGTCGGAGAGGCTTTACACAATTACCTCGAGGAAAATCCCAAAGAGGCTAAGTTGATTGTCAGCAAAGTTGTTTTGGCGGCGCAGGCAAGAATTGCAGCACGAAAGGCACGTGAAATGGTGCAACGTAAAAACGTGCTCTCTGGTACAGGACTGCCTGGCAAACTAGCCGACTGTGCCAGCAGCGATCCTGCCATCTCCGAACTTTATCTGGTGGAAGGAGACTCTGCCGGCGGCTCTGCCAAACAAGGAAGGGATAGAAATTTCCAAGCCATTCTACCACTCAGAGGAAAAATCCTCAACGTAGAAAAAGCACAGGAACATAAAATTTACGAGAACGAGGAAATCAAAAATATGATCACCGCACTGGGCGTCACTTTCGGCACCTCAGACGGCGAGAAAGCCTTAAACATTGCAAAACTTCGTTACCACAAAGTCGTGATCATGACCGATGCCGATGTCGATGGCAGCCACATCCGCACCCTAATCTTAACCTTCTTCTTCCGCTACATGCGTGACCTCATTGAGAAAGGTTTCATCTATATCGCCTTGCCACCGCTCTACCTGCTTAAGAAAGGCAAGGAGGAACGATACTGCTGGAATGAAGAAGAAAGGGAAAGAATCATCAAAGAGATCGCAAAGGACGCTAAGGAGGATTCAGTGACCGTGCAGCGTTACAAAGGTCTGGGTGAGATGAATCCAGAGCAGTTGTGGTCTACCACCATGGATCCGGCCAGAAGA
This sequence comes from Bacteroidota bacterium, assembly GCA_016866235.1. Taxonomy (GTDB): domain Bacteria; phylum Bacteroidota; class Bacteroidia; order Cytophagales; family Cyclobacteriaceae; genus ELB16-189. Next base: position 497,918 of record VGMW01000002.1, on the reverse strand, counting down.
ACCTTGAAAAGGGTTTCCATCGAATCTGCCGCAGAGGCAGATCACCTTTTTTCGATGTTGATGGGTGACGAAGTGGCTCCACGCCGTGAGTTCATTGAAAAAAATGCACGCTACGCCAGAATCGATATCTGATAAAACCGGTATGGGGGAAAGCGAACTGAATACCAGTAATGAAATTGGACACGCGCCCTCCTTTAGAGAGCAGGCCGAGCAGAGTAATTACGTCAGCCGCGACCTTTCCTGGCTTCAGTTTAATTATAGGGTGCTCGACCAATCCAGGCATTTAGATAGAAGCATTTTTGACCGACTGAAGTTTCTGGCGATCACCGCATCCAACCTCGATGAATTCTGCACCATTCGTCTAGGAAGTCTTTACAATTACATCGATTACGGAAAGGAGAGATTCGATTACAGCGGATTAAGAGAAAATCCCTTCAGGCAATTGCTACTTGAGGAGTTGCACCGATTCATTAACGAACAACATCAGCACTACCTGCAGAAATTAAAACCTCTTTTTGAAAAAGGGGGATTTAAAATCTGTCAATACAAAGATTTGAGACTGGAGGACGCAGCCTTGGTCAATCAGTATTTTCTGAAGACCATTTTCCCGATGTTGACGCCGATGTTGTTCGACACCTACCATGCGTTCCCTACCCTAAAAAATAACCGTCTGATTTTTGGCGTAGTGACCAAAGCTTTCACCGACTCAGGTCCACAGAACAAAGCTTCGTTCATACAGATTCCAAGCAACCTTAACCGATTTTTCGAATTGCTTCAGCCCGATGGCAGCATTTTCTTTGTAGCCATCGAAGACATCATTCGAAACAACATCCATCACCTTTTCAGAAACGTTGAGATATTAAGCGTCAACCTTTTTCGGATTAACCGCAATGGAGATTTTACGCTGGAAGAAAGTGAAGACATTGAGTCGAACTTCCTTCAGGAACTAAAAAGGAAACTTCAAACCCGCAGAACTGGCAGGGTAGTAAGATTGGAAATCCAGGAAAACCCAGATACCTGGCTGCTCAGACTCCTGAAGATTCAGTGGGACATATCAGAGGAGAATATTTTTACGATACCCGATGGCAGCCTTTTCGATTTTACGGGACTTCACCAAATCATCGGGCATAAAGAATTCAAATCAAAAAGGGCATCTGTCCCACCACCGGTTAATCCCCTCACCTTTCCGGAAATGGGCACCAGAGACCTGTTTGAAGTTCTAAAAGAGCGGGATATTCTGATCCAGCATCCTTACAACTCTATGGATCCGGTTCTCGAGTTGTTGGAAAAATCAGTCGATGACCCATATGTCCTCTCGATTAAGATCACCATTTACAGGGTATCCAAAGATTCACGGGTAACAGCCGCTTTACTAAGGGCGGCAGAGAATGGAAAACATGTCTCGGTTTTGTTTGAGGTGAAGGCGCGTTTTGATGAAGAGAACAATCTGAGGGAAGCGCAAAGACTTCAGCGTGCCGGCTGTTTTGTGATTTACGGTGTTGGGAGTTTAAAGACCCATACAAAGCTTTTACTTATCGTAAGGAATGAGCCGGAGCGGGTTTACCGATACGTTCATTTGTCGAGCGGCAATTACAATGAAACCACGGCCAGATTGTATACCGACATTGGATTACTCACCACCAATGAGAAATACGCCAATGATGTTTCTGAATTTTTTAATGTCATAACCGGGCACTCCCAACCATCCGCCTATCAAAACCTAATCACCTCACCCAGGGACATGCGAATACAGCTCATCAATATGGTGAGACGTGAGAAAAAGAATGCCTTGGAAGGTCAGCCATCAGGAATTGTCATTAAAATGAATTCCCTTCAGGACAAAGAATTTATCGATGCGCTCTATGAGGCCAGTCAGGCAGGCGTTCAGGTTAAGCTCATCATACGAGGCATGTGTTGCCTTAGGCCGGGGAGAAAGGGGTTGAGCGATAATATTGAAGTATATTCTATTGTTGGCGAGTACCTCGAACACTCCAGAATTTATTACTTCCACAATTCCGGACAAGCTAAAGTATACATTGGAAGCGCTGATGCCATGGTGCGCAGCTTCGACCGACGGATTGAGTCACTATTTTTATTGGAACAGGAGAACCTCATCAAACAAGCGATGAATATTTTGAGGTATAACCTGAAAGATAATGTCAACAGCTACAGGATGCTCGAAGACGGCACTTATAAACCCAAGGAGGTTAGCGCAGAGCCCGCATTCAATATTCACAAAGAATTTTACCTGGTAACACCCGAAACCATCCGGGAAGTCAAGCTATTCTAAGATCTGAAGGATTTTTTTTAATTTTTCAGAATTGTTCTGAACCAAACCTAAGTCCATGAAAAAACTTATCCAGACCACATTGTTCATTTTCTCCATCACCCTATTGCAGGCGCAGGAAAAAATGAAAAAAGCCCCTGAGGTTAAAGAGGGCGACGGACCCTACACCCAACTTATCATTCGCGGTGTTACAATGATAGACGGCACCGGCGCACCACCTGTTGGTCCGGTCGATATCGTGGTAAAAAATAACCGCATCGTTCAGATCGCTGCGGTAGGACTTCCAACGCCTGGAATGGCGAGCGGTTCCAACCGAACAAAGCTTGAACCAGGCGGTAAGGAAATCGATTGTGAAGGCATGTATTTATTGCCTGGCTTCGTGGACATGCATGGGCACATCGGAGGAGGACAGGCACCCATCGCCGAATATGTATTTAAACTCTGGATGGCACACGGTATCACGACCGTCCGCGATCCCGGATCCGGCAATGGATTAGAATGGGTGCTTGATCAAAAAAATAAAAGTGCTCAAAACCTTATCACTGCACCAAGGATAAAGGCTTACGTGACTTTTGGAAGCGGAGCAAAAGAGCCCATCAGGACCCCTGAGCAAGCGAGAGCCTGGGTCAATGACAACAAAATGAAAGGAGCAGATGGAATCAAGTTTTTTGGCGCTTCACCTGACGTCATGGAAGCGGCATTAAAGGAAAACAAACGAATTGGATTAAGATCGGCTTGCCATCACGCTCAAACCGGCGTAGCAAGATGGAACGTTGTTCAATCTGCATCAGCAGGATTAACAACCATGGAACACTGGTATGGGTTACCGGAGGCCATGTTGACCGAATCAAGTATTCAGAATTATCCTCTTGGTTACAACTACGCTAATGAACAACATCGCTTTGAGGAAGCAGGAAGGCTTTGGAAGCAAGCCGCAGCGCCGTTCACCCCTAAATGGAATGCAGTATTGGATACACTGCTGAAACTTGATTTCACACTCGATCCAACCTTCGATACCTATGAGGCTACACGCGACTTACATAAAGCACGTCGTCAGGAGTGGCATGAAACGTATACCCTGCCTGTACTATGGGATTTTTATCAGCCCAGCAGGGTTGCCCACGGATCATTTTGGTTTTCCTGGGGAACCGAGCAAGAGGTCGCATGGAAAGAAAATTTCAGGTTGTGGATGACTTTTGTGAATGAGTACAAAAATCGAGGAGGCCGGGTAACCGCAGGCTCGGACAATGCCTTCATTTTCCAATTGTATGGTTTTGGTTACATCCGCGAATTGGAATTGTTGAGGGAGGCAGGATTCCATCCAATCGAAGTAATTCGCTCTGCGACACTTTACGGGGCTCAAGCCCTTGGAATGGATAAAGAAGTAGGATCGGTTGAAATCGGGAAACTGGCCGACTTTGTAATTCTGGATCAGAATCCACTTGAAAATCTCCAGGTACTTTATGGAACAGGTGCCATAAAATTGATGGATGACAATTCGGTCCAGAGGGTTGGTGGTGTAAAATACACTGTTAAGGACGGGATCATTTATGATGCCAAAAAACTCCTGGCCGATGTGAAGAAAATTGTTGATGAGGAAAAAGCAAAGACTGGCTTTATTTTAAAACAACCCGGCGTAAAATAGTCCAGACTATGAAAACACTGGTTTTCATTTTATTATCGGTTTTGGTTTTTTCTTGCGGGCAAAAAAGCGATGAATCACAATCAGCGGCCGCAGAAAACCATGCAGACAGCCTCAAAACCGAGGCTCTAACCAAGGCCGACAGCAATGTTTTGGCTGCGCAATTGGCCATTCAACTCGATTCATCAGAGGAGAATTTTATTTGGCTTGGACGTCGGTTGGGCTATGTAAATAAAATGGAGGACGCGATTGACGTCTTTACTGCCGGCATCATACGACATCCTCAATCCTGGAAGCTCCTTAGGTTCAGAGGACACAGGTATATTTCCACAAGACAGTTTGCACTTGCCATAATAGACTTGCAGCGCGCTGCCAATATGATGGCTGGAAAGACCCTGGAATTGGAGCCCGATGGAATACCCAATAAAATCAATAAACCACTCTCCACTTTTCAGTACAACGTTTGGTACCACCTGGGACTTGGTTTTTATTATTCAGGGGATTTAGCCAGGGCTGAAGAATCTTTCGAGCACTGCCTTAAACTTTCTGACAACGACGACCTGCTCGTCGCTTCATCAGACTGGTTGTACATGATCTATCGCCGAATGAACGATACACGCTCGGCACAAAAAATCCTCGAAAAAATCAAACCAGGAATGAACATCATCGAAAACGACGCCTATTATAAACGCCTTTTAATGTATCAGGGAAAATTGAGCCCTGATGCAGTGCTGGTGAGCGATCCGTCCTCCGAAGATTACGACCTTAACCTGGCCACCCAAGGCTATGGGGTCGGGAATTATTTCTATTACACCGGCGACCCTGAACGCGCCCGTGAAATCTTTCGAAAAGTTACCTCAGGGAAATCCATTTATTCCTTCGGTTACATTGCTGCTGAAATTGATCTGGCCAGACTTTGGAAGAATCCTTAAGGGATGATTGATCTGCTGGACATCGACCGGGTACTCCTTACAGTCCTGAGTTACAAAATGAGCTACGTTGAATTTTTTGGCACCGTAGCTGGCATGATTGCGGTTTGGATTTCTGCCAGAGGGAGTGTTTTGAGCTGGCCTATCGGAATCATAAATGTCGTGCTGCTGTTCTTCCTTTTTTATCAGGTACAGTTGTACCCCGATATGCTGCTTCAGGTTTATTTTCTCTTCACCAATCTTCTTGGCTGGTGGCGATGGAAAAATCCCCAAACCTGGGAATCAAATTCAAAAAATGAGCTCCGTGAAAGTTTTTTATCAGACCGCGAGCGTTTGTTAACCGTTGTACTGATTGTATCGGGAACAATTGTTTTGGGGGCAGCAGCTTCAAGATTAAACCTATGGTTTCCTTTTATTTTCCAGCAACCAGGATCTTTTCCTATTGCCGATTCCTTCGTCACAATAACCAGCATCCTTGCTCAATACTGGATGGTTCATAAAAAAGCAGATTGCTGGATTCTTTGGATTCTGGCAGACCTGGTTGCCACCGTTTTGTATTTTATGAAAGACATAAAATTCCTAAGTCTCGAGTACCTCATTTTTTGTTTTATAGCCTTATTTGGTTTTTTCCAATGGAGAAGGCAAGCCATAAACTTTGCCAATAGTAATGACTAAGCGGCCTGTAGTAGTTTGCTTTTTCGGACCCGAGAGCACGGGCAAGACCACCATGGCAAAAAAAATGGCCTTGGAATTTAATGCTGAATGGGTTCCTGAAGTATCAAGAGAAATGATCGACTCCAATCAATTTACGATCGAAGATATAATACGAATTGGCAAAGCTCAGACAGAACGGATGCTGAAGGCAAGTACAGGGGGGAATAGGCTTATTATTTGTGACACAGACCTGATCACTACGCAATTGTATTCAGCTCATTACCTGGGCATAGTGCCAGCCGTCTTACACGAGTTGGAAAAAAGGGTTCGTATTGATCAATATTTTCTTTTCAACACCGATGTTCCTTGGGTGGCAGACGGACTAAGGGACTTGGGAGATCAAAGAGAAAAAATGATGAAAGTTTTCTCAGAAGCCTTGACGGCGAGAAACATTCAAGCCATACCGGTAGTTGGTGATTACGACCAGCGCACGGAGATTGTAAGAGCTGAATTACTCAGGCTCCTGGAAAATTAAAATCCGGCGCCGGGGATCTCTGATCGGAACACTTCAACACATTTACGATCCTGTAGGGTTACAAAACATGTCTTTCCGTCCTGTCCACCAAAGGTTAAGTTACTGGTGCTTTTACCCTTCATCTGAACCTCTCTGATAATTTCACCAGTTGGCGAAAGGATAACGATCGTCCCTTTTCCGTGCCTGGTTACATAAAGATTACCATCGCGATCACACTTCATTCCATCAAATCCAAAATCAGGGAACTCTGCAAGTTTCTGCTTGTTCGAGATGTTTCCCGCGGAGTCAATATCGAATACCCAGATGTTTCTCTGTTTGCTCTCATTTACATAGAGTTTTTTCTCATCCGGGCTCAGTGCGATACCATTGGTGGTTCCAAGAGAATCTTCAAGCAATACCGTTGTGCCATCCGGCTCAATTCTCCACAACTGGCCGGTACCCTCTTTCCAATTCGGATCTGAGGCGAAAAGCTGGTCCTTGCTGTTAATGGCAATATCGTTGGGCTGATTGAAAAGAGAATCATGCGCCAGTACCGTCACCTCTTTTGTAGCCATATCAACCTTGAGGATGTTGTGCATCGGCCAATCGGCAAGTAACATTTCCCCTTTTGAATTAAATCGAATGGCGTTGGCATTGCTTCCTTCAGGAAGGGTAACAAAAAGCTCGATTTTTCCCTCAGGCGTTACAGTGGCGATGGTTCCATCCTTTTGATAGTTAACGACATAAAAGAGACCATCCTTCCAGGCTGGACCTTCAATATTTTCAGAAAAAAGATTTTCCGCAGTAAGGTCCGACGCAGTGTAATATTCGTTTTTGCTGCATGACTGAAAAAACAGTGCAAGTCCGAAAATGAAAACTAATTGCTTCATAACTAAAAATTTATGCGATTGATTTACGTCCAACCTTGTGACCAGAAATAGCAAAATAAAGAATGTACAGATAGCAAGGCAACATCAACCAGTAACCAGACTGGCTTCCAACATACTCTGCAAATTTGCCATAGACCAGAGGAAGAATTGCTCCTCCGGCAATACCCATAATCAGGAGCGCAGAACCAGTTTTGGTGAATTTACCCAGGCCATCAATACCAAGCGGAAATATGGCGGGCCACATCAATGAATTGGCAATACCCAACAAGGCCAATGAAGCCACAGAGTAGTAGCCTGGTAAAAAGACTACGCCAGCCGTAAACACCAAACCAATAATTGAACAAGCGCGCAGCGCTGTTTGCTGACTGAAAAATTTAGGGATAGCAAAAATTCCAACCAGGTATCCCACCACCATGCAAGTAAGGGTCGCAGATGTAAAATAACGTGCGACGGACAAATCAATGTCTAAAGATTTGCCATAACTGATAATGGTGTCGCCTGCCATTACCTCGACACCGACATAGCAAAAGATCGCCAGCATACCGAGAAATACATGTGGGAATTGGAATATCGAGGTCTTTCCTGAATTTTCACTGTTCGCGGCCTCGTCTCCGGAATCGCTGATCTCAGGAAGAGGAGAAAAAAGTGTTGCGATACCTAGCAAAACCAAAACGGCGGTGATGATCATGTAGGGTGTAATCACGCGCGCAGCAAGTGCATCAAGTTTGGAAGCACGGGTGGCCTCATCCAACGCAGCAAGCACCTCTGGCTCATACTCGCCCATGTTACTCAGAGCAATAGCTCCGAAAATCAATCCAGCGATTATACCTGCGCCTTTATTACAAACACCCATTATACTGATTCTTGACGCTGCACTCTCCATGGGCCCAATAACCGAAACATAAGGGTTTGAGGCCGTTTGCAGCAGTGCAAGTCCGGTACCAATGATAAACAACCCAGTTAAAAACAGGTCAAAATTCCTGGTCTGGGCTGCAGGGATAAACAGTGCCGCACCAATCGCCATAATAAAAAGACCCACCGACATTCCTTTTTTGTAACCGATTTTATCCAAAACAATTGATGAGGGAATGGCCATTACGGTATAGGCTATGAGGAAGGCCGTTACCACAAGAAAGGATTCAAGCTCAGTTTTGAGCTCACAGGCAATTTTTAAGTAAGGAATAAGGGTACCATTCACCCAGGTCACGAAACCAAAGATGAAAAATAGGATTCCAATGATGGTTATGGACATCCGGTACTGAGCTGGGGATTGTTGTGCGTGGGCCATGTTGGGGTTTTTCAATTCACCTAAAGTCCTATTTTTGCCCGACATAAAAAACCTTATTTCCACTAAAAGTTAGAGACTTGAAGCAACAGCGAAAACTTGCCTTATTAATTATGGCCGCCGGAATGGGAAGCCGATATGGCGGCATCAAGCAAATCGATGGATTTGGACCAAATGGCGAAACCATCATGGATTATTCCTTATATGACGCGTTAAGGGCAGGATTCAGCAAATTCGTTTTTGTTGTCATGGAAGAAATTCAGGAAACCGTAAAGGAAATGTTCCTCCCTAAACTTCAAGGAAAGGCTGAAGTTCATTTCGTCATTCAATCGCTTGAAAAATTTGTGCCCGAATCGTTCGGTGCACCCGAAAGGAAAAAACCCTGGGGAACTACCCACGCCATGTTGTGTGGGTCGGAAGTTATTCAGGAACCCTTCGCAGTGATCAATGCAGACGACTTTTATGGTTATCAGGCTTTTTCATCCCTTGCAGATTTTCTTTCTACGGCCGCACCTGGCGATCATTGCATGGTTGGTTATCACCTTGAAAACGTTCTATCTGAATTTGGCAGTGTTTCAAGAGGATACGCCGAAGCCGACGCAAACAATCAACTCCTAAGCCTTACAGAGCTCACCAAAATTGTTCGTGAAAACGGAAAAATTATTGCTAAGGAAGAAAGTGGTGACCGCATTTTGAATCCGAAAGCGCCCGTTTCTATGAATTGCTGGGGGTTCATGCCAGACGCATTCAACCTTGCCAAGTCTATGTTTAGAGATTTCCTGGAAAAGAATTTCACGAATCCTTCAGCTGAATATTACATCGCCTTGATGGTTACCGGTATGATTGACCGTAAGCTTGGTTCTGTGCACATCCTTCCCGGTGGTGACACCTGGTTTGGTGTTACCTATCGCGAAGACCGGGATGAGGTGGCGCGTAACATCCACAAACTGGTAGATGCCGGCAAGTACCCCACACCCCTATGGAATCAGTAAACGTACCATCGGAGGTTCTAAAGGCCTTCGGATTCCCTGAGAATGAATGCAAGGCAGAGCGGACCGGATCCGGGCATATTAATTACACCTTCCTCGTCCGGGAAAAAAATGACTGGATTCTACAAAGAATCAATACGAATGTTTTTAAAGAGCCGGATATCATCGCAGCGAATCTGAGACTCGCAGCCAACCACCTTAAAAATCAATACCCGGATTACCTTTTCCTAAATGCGGTACAAACCATCGAAGGCAAAGAAATGGCTTTCGACCAATCCGGAAATCCATGGCGGCTGTTTCCCTATATCCCCGACACAATGACGCTGGATAAGGTTGACTTAACAGAACAGGCATTTGAAGCCGCGAGAGGGTTTGGTGAATTATCAAAAAAATTAAGTTCAGTAGAAGTAAATCTGTTTAAACCAACCATCCCAAAATTCCAGGACCTAACCTGGAGAAATGAGCAACTGGAAACAGCCATCCGCAATGCCAGCGAGGCAAGAAAATCTGAAGCCAGCAAAGCCATGCAATTGGCAGCGGAGTACAGTTTTCTGGTAAACGATTATAGAATATTTACCTCAGCCGGGAAATTAAAGCCAAGAGTGGTTCACAACGATACCAAAATCAACAACATACTTTTCAATGCTAAAACTGGCAAAGCAGTTTGCGTGATTGACCTGGACACCTTAATGCCCGGATTCTTCATTTACGATTTGGGTGATATGGTGAGAACATTTGTAAGTCCGGTAAGTGAAGAAGAAAAAGATGTGCGTAAAGTAGCATTCAGGAAACCGTTTTACGATGCGCTTCTTGAAGGCTACCTCTCAGAAATGAATTCAAGTCTTTCCGCTGAAGAGCATGTGGCCATTCCATTTGCAGGCCTTATGATGACGTACATTATGGCCATAAGATTTCTTGCTGATTTTTTGAACGGAAACATCTACTACCAGATTCATTATCCGGAGCAAAATCTGGTCAGGGCTATGAATCAACTAACCCTCACCGGCGCCATTGCTCACGCACTTAATTATCGCCCACAGTAACTCCAAAAAAATATGCTTAAAAGATTTTTATTACTTCCTGTTTTAATTGCCACAGTGCATTTGTCCGTGGCCCAGGCGGTAAAAGACGCAGAGAAATATGTTGCCATCATTAGTGAAGAGGGCCTGAAAGACAAACTTTCCATACTCGCCTCCGATGCACTGGAAGGAAGATTAACGGGTTCGAGAGGACAGAAAATGGCCGCAGCCTTCATCGCCCATCATTTTGAAACCAGTGGACTTATCGGGCCGGTTGGCAATTCCTATTTTCAAAAAGTGCCTCTGAAAGAAACCAAACCGCTCGTGAATAACCTGATTATCAACGAGCAGAAATATGAAAATTATGGTGATATGTTCTTTTTAGGTGTAGACCATTTCGAAGGCATCAAAAGCGCACCAATCGTTTTCGCCGGACTGGGCAAAGTAGAAGACTTACAAAAACTGGATTGCAGGAATAAAGCCGTGTTAATCCTCTCTGGAAAATTGGATAACCAGATTTTTTCAAGCATAGCAGAGCAGGCTACCCTACTCAGGGAAAAAGGCGCACAGGCGGTGGTGGCTATTCCAGACGCCACCGAAGAAGAATTCAACAATTACGCTGGGAGAATTGAAGGTTTTCTCGGAAATGGGATGATGGCCCTGGAAAACAGTCCGGCGCCCAGATTGCCAAACGTATTTTTTGCCAAGAAAAAAATCGCTGAGGAGATTTTTTCAGTTTCATGGGATAAGCTATCAGACATTGCCTCAGGAAAATCAAATAAAAAATTGAGGGAATCTCGCATTGGTTGGCAAAACCAAACATCTACAAGGAATTTCACTTCTGAGAATGTTTTGGGTTACCTGGAGGGAACAGACAAAAAAGATGAATTGGTAGTGGTTACCGCGCACTTCGACCACGTTGGCCTCACCGGCGATCCGAAAGATCCTGTCTTCAACGGAGCAGATGACGATGGAAGCGGGACGGCTGCTGTCATGCAACTCGCTGAAGCTTTCACCAAGGCTTATCAGGAAGGCACCAAGCCCAGAAGAAGCATTCTGTTTATGACCGTTACCGGGGAGGAGGAAGGATTGTTTGGCTCAGCCCATTATGTTGCCAATCCCGTATTTCCCTTAAGTCAAACGGTGGTTGACCTCAATATTGATATGATAGGTCGATCAGATCCTCAGCACAGCACTGACAATAAATATGTCTATGTGATTGGCTCTGATAAACTTTCCACCGAATTGCATAAACTCCACGAGCAAATCAATACCACTTATTCGGGGCTTACGCTTGATTACACTTATAATGATGAGAAGCATCCGGAACAACTGTATTACCGAAGCGACCATTGGAACTTTGCTAAAAACAGCATCCCGATTATTTTTTATTTCGACGGGATTCATGAGGACTATCACAAGGCAACGGATGAAGTTTCTAAAATTGATTTTGACGCGCTGACCAAAAGAACAAGGTTAATATTTCGGACAGCATGGGAACTGGCCAATCGTGAAAACCGTCCCGCCATAGACCGCGGACGATGATCAAAAGATTCAGGCTACGGATTACCTGAGCCTTCTGTAGAAAGTCATACCGTCCGGATGAGACCCGGTGCGGATTTTTACCAAATCGGTCAAAAGTAAATCTGGTCGCATGCCGGCAAATTCAAAATAACCATTGCCGCCGCTGGGTAAGGAGGATTGATCATAAACAAAAACATTTTGCTTTGAAACCGATTTGAATTCGCCAAACCGATTATCGGTCAAAATAAGTGTACTCAGATTTTGAACATCACCTGCTCCTATCCAGAAATCCGCTTTGTAAGCCTTTTCAAATACCGATTCAAATCCCACAGGAACGGTTCCTGTGCCCTCCAGTTCACTCCATACATAGTGGTATCCTGCGTCATCAAATAGCCTTGCCAAAAAATTATTTCCCGCTGGGACGTGCCAAACACCTGAATAAGGAATGCCGGTGAAGACGCTGGGTCGATTTTCTTCCCGCATAAAGGAATTTTTAGCCTGTTTGTAGGAGAACTCAACAGCATTAAATACTGAGTCAGCCATTTCAAACCGATCCAGCAACAATCCCATCAATAAAATCCACTCCGCTCGACCGAGGGGATGCTGCTCTTCAAATTCTCTGGTGAACATTAAGGCAGAACCCTTTTCTTTCAGGAGGAAACGAAGTTTTGAAGGGTCGTTGTAAGGATTGCTTAATAGAATATCGGTACCCAAAGTTGATAACAGCTCATAGTCGAATCCACCTGCTTTACCGATGTCCACTACATTTCCCGAATCGATCCGCTGACGCACACTTTTAGAATAAATCAATCCAGTATTTGGAAAAGCCGTCAAAAGGTGGACAGCATCGAGATATTCTAACCATGGGATTTGGGTAGTGCTTGAACATACGATATTCTTTACAGGCACTTGGACTTTAACATAACCTTCGGGAATGGCTATTGGCTTGGCCTGATCCCGAACGAGGTAAAACTTTGAAGAAATCTTTTCGGAGGAATAGATTTCCAGTTCAGTGGCTTCAGGTGTTTTTTTGAAATCAAACCAGACAGCATAACGTGTTCCATGGTGTTGTGGCTTATCTCTATCCTTACAACCAAGGATCAAAATGGAAATCAGAGAAAGAAAAAATAAGTGCTTCAATCCTTTAATGCCTCCTTCAACGCCTCATATTCATTTAGGTTACCATCCTTCATTCGTTGCCGAACAGAAATCAAAAGGGACTTAACTTTTTCTGATTTTAGATAACGATGCTGAAGTTCATTTAAAAAAGTTGCCTCAAAAAAATGATCTCTTTGTGCTGATCGCTTTTTTTGTTTGAACCCGGTCTCTTCAAGCCATTTAAAAAATAACCTGATTTCCTGCATGACCTCCTCGATTCCCAAACCATTCTCTGCCGAACATGGCAGAGCAGAAACCAATCGTTGATCCTCCTCCGGTGTCGATAATCTTAAAACTGCATTGAGCACATTCACAGCCTTGTTTGCCAGGGACTGAGTGGCGCCATCCGCCTTATTGACCAAAATGAGGTCAGCATTTTCCATGATGCCCTTTTTCAAACCCTGTAATTCATCACCAGACCCTGGTATCAGGACCAGGATCACACAATCCACCAATTCGCGCACCGCTACCTCAGACTGACCGACGCCGACGGTTTCTATAAGAATGATGTCAAAGCCTGCCGCTTCACATAGCAACGTAGCAGCCCTTGTACCAGGCGACAAGCCACCGAACAAGCCAGCGGAAGGGGAAGGTCTAATGAAGGCTTTTTGCATTCCCGATAATTCATGCATTCGTGTTTTATCGGCAAGGATACTTCCTCCTGTTTTTTGACTGCTGGGGTCGATGGTCAGTACCGCAACCCTAGAACCCTGTTCAATAAATTTTTGACCCAATGAATTAATCAAGGTGCTCTTGCCCGCGCCCGGTGGACCAGTTACTGCTATTCTAAGCGCGTGGCCTGGATGTTTGGATAGTTCCTCCAGCAATTCCCAGGTGAAGGAAATGTCTGTTTCCAGCGAGCTTTCTGCGAGGGTAATGGCTTTGGACAATGTTGTTCGATCACCCGAACGTATCCCTTCTACCATCACGCTCAATACTGACTTCATTTTAGATTAAAGATGCGAATCCATAAATTTACTATCCTCTCCTAACATAAAACCAAAACCATGAAATTCTGGCTTAATTGTCTGTTTGTAACGGTTTTCACTTTCCTGCTGCTGGGCCTTCTGGGAAAATTTCTTCAGATGAATGCCCTGAATGCCTTTGATCCGATCAGTGCGGCGATTGGCGATATTGAAATTTCAGACATCGCATTTTCACAGCTGCGTGAGGGAGAGCCCGAACCCGACCCTAACATTACCGTCGTTAACATTGGGAAATTGGGCAGAGGTGAAATTGGAGATCAGATTAAAAATATCGCCCGTTTCCGTCCGAAAATTATCGGGATCGATGCCATCTTTTCATGTGAAGTAAGGGATTCCGTTAATTGCCCGGCAGCTTTTGACCCCGTGGGAAACAAAAAATTTACCTCAGCCATTGAGGAAGCTGAAAAATTGGGAATAAAAGTTGTGATGGCAGAAAAACTTCATCAGACGGATCAGCTCAAAGAACAATACGGCGATGTCGAACGCTACGATTCACTGGAACATTCCGATCCGGAATTGTTGCGCAATTCATATGAGGGTTTTGTAAACCTTATTACGGATGCCGAACATCAGGAAGACCTTAAACTTTGCCGTGAATTTAAGCCTATGGTCATGGTTAAAGATCAACCCCAATATGCGTTTGAGGTGATGATCGCTAAACTCTATGATTCAGCTAAAGCTGAAAAGTTTCTCGCCAGAGGAAATGAAAATGAAGTCATCAATTACCGCGGCAATACCCCTGATCTATGGGGCGCGTCGACCTACAGTGGTCGTTATCAATTTCTGGATGTCCATGAGGCACTCGATACCAGCAGCTTCACACCTGAAATGATCCAGGACAAAATCATCATCATGGGCTACCACGGAGAAAATCTTTTTGATAAATCATGGGAGGATAAATTTTTTACCCCTCTCAACACAAAGTACACCGGACGAAGCAGACCTGATATGTATGGTGTTACGGTTCACGCCAATGTTGTTTCCATGATTATTGATGAAGACTACATCGATACCATGCCGGAATGGATTACCTACCTGATGGCTTTTTTAGTAGTCTTTTTTACCTCAGCCATTTTCTTTTTGATTGACAGGAAGATCCCAGTGTGGTTTGACCTACTCTCCTTGGTTATCCAGTTCCTTCTTTTTGTGGCAGCGTCTTTTGTCATGATCATTGTATTCAGCTATTACAGTTACAAAATGGAACTTACTGTGATCCTGGCAGGCGTGGCTGTTATTGGCACATCGTTTGAACTGTATAAAGGCGGCGCTGCTGTGTTGGCTGAGTTTTGGAATGAAAAAATGGCCAAAACATCCAAAACAGAGCCCGATACGAATTAGATTTTATTGCTATTTTTAAGACCCAATTAACTGTAACAAAATGAAAAACAGGTACTTAGCTTTGATTTTTGCTGTGGCAACCCTCGTGGTCACTGACGTTGTTGCACAACAGGGTGCCGTTTTACGGGTTATCGCCAAAGCGGGACAAACCAGTCTCAAAACAGGAAGCGGAGCCGAGCCCATTAAGTCAGGCGCACTGCTTCAATCAACCGATGTTGTGGTTATCGGACCAAACAGCTACTTATCCCTTATACCCCATGGTAAAGCAGGGAAGGGAATTGAGCTTCGTAATCCAGGGAGTTATACTGTCAACGATTTGGCTAAAGGCCAAAAAGACAGCCCAGGGCTCGTTAATAAATACACCGATTTCATTCTGGCAAGCAACTCACCGGAAGCCAAGAAAAACAGAATGAGCGCGACAGGAGCTGTTCACAGAGGACTAAACGATATTGATGTATTCCTACCTGAAGCCAGGACGAAAGGGAATTTTGTGCTGGGAAATTCAGTCGTTATCGGCTGGGAAGCAAAGACCGCAAGCGCAGGCCCGTATGAAGTTAAAATCCTTAACCTGTCCGACGATCTGCTTGCCCGTCATGAAACCAGCGACAATAAACTAAGGGTAGACCTTCCTACGGGAGAATCCTTTGTAGTGATTGTGGTAACCAAAAAAGGTGACTCAAGGTCATCCTCAGAGCCTTTCAGCATTCAACGGCTAGACCCTGCCTCTCCACGGGATAAGGATCAGACGGCCAAGCTCCAAAATGAGCTTAAGGAACTTGATCTGAACGAAGAGACTGCCTTAAACAAATACATTCTCGCGGGTTTCTTTGAAGAGCAAAATTTGCTCATCGATGCCATCGTTGCCTATGAAGACGCCATACGACTTGCGCCTGAGGTAGATACCTACCGCGAGGCCTACGAGGAATTCCTGCTTCGAAAGCAACTTAAAGACGCTAAGAAATAATTCGATTTTTAACGCATTAAAACCCCGGTCTACCCGGGGTTTTGTTTTTGTGGGGGTGAAAAAGAGCTATTTTTGAGGCTCTTAAAAAGCGATTCTAATGAGTGTACTGGTCAACAAAAATTCAAGGGTCATCGTGCAGGGTTTCACCGGCTCAGAAGGATCTTTTCATGCCGGTCAGATGATTGAATACGGCACCAATGTGGTTGGTGGCGTTACCCCCGGAAAAGGTGGTCAAATGCATCTTGAGCGACCGGTATTTAATTCCGTCAAGGAGGCTGTTGAAAAAACCGGTGCTGATGTATCCATCATATTTGTACCACCAGCTTTTGCTGCTGACTCAATTATGGAGGCTGCCGATGCCGGAATTCAGGTCATCGTTGCCATTACGGAGGGCATCCCTGTTAAAGACATGATGCTCGCCAAAAAATTCATCAAAGAGAAAAAGGTTACCTTGATCGGACCAAACTGTCCAGGGGTAATAACCCCGGGCGAAGCCAAAGTGGGTATTATGCCAGGCTTTGTCTTCAAAAAGGGATCTATCGGAATAGTTTCAAAATCCGGTACACTTACCTATGAAGCTGCCGACCAGATCGTGAAAGCTGGTTTAGGGATTACAACTGCGATAGGAATCGGGGGAGATCCCATTATCGGAACCCCTACAAAGGAAGCAGTTGAGCTTTTAATGAATGATCCAGAGACCGAGGGTATTGTAATGATCGGCGAAATTGGAGGAAACTATGAGCCCGTGGCAGCGCGTTGGATCAAAGAGACTGGTAATAAAAAACCTGTCGTTGGATTTATCGCCGGACAAACTGCGCCCCCCGGAAGACGAATGGGCCACGCAGGGGCGATCATCGGTGGCGCAGAAGATACGGCTGCTGCAAAAATGGAAATCATGAGGGCCTGTGGCATCCACGTCGTGGAGTCGCCAGCACTTATTGGCGAAACCATGTTAAAGGCGCTCGGTAAGGCCTAACAGGAACTACAACAATTCATTGGCGAGGTTGGCCAGACCAGACCGCTCTCCCCTTTCAAGGGTAACATGGGCATACAATTCGTGGTCTTTTATCCGATCGATCAGGTACGACAATCCATTGCTCTGACTATCGAGGTATGGGGTATCGATTTGATAAATGTCTCCGGTAAAAATTATTTTGGTGTTTTCACCTGCACGGGTAATGATGGTTTTGACTTCGTGAGGGGTAAGGTTCTGAGCCTCGTCAACAATAAAACAGATGTTTGAAAGCGAGCGGCCCCTGATGTAAGCCAACGGCGTGATGACCAATTTCTCGTTGTTCAACATCTCTGTGATCTTCGAATACTCTTTGTCGTTTTCGCTGTACTGATTCTGAATGAATTTCAGATTGTCCCAAAGCGGCTCCATATAAGGATTAAGCTTCGATTTAATATCACCGGGAAGGTAACCGATATCCTTATTGCTCAGCGGTACGATGGGCCTTGCCAGATAGATTTGTTTGAATTCTCTTTTCTGCTCCAAAGCAGCTGCCAAAGCGATCAGTGTCTTCCCAGTGCCAGCAACACCCTGCATGGTAACAAGCCTGATTTCAGGTTTTAAGACAGCATGAATGGCAAATGCCTGCTCAACATTCCGCGGTTTAATACCGTAAACACTCCGCTTTTCAACCTGCTCAACCATACCATTGGCAGGATTATAAAATGCCAGCGTAGACTTTTTTCCGTTTTTAAGGATGTAATAGTGGTTTTTGACAGGCTTAAAATTCCGACCCAGGTCAGTAGGCTGACAATAGCCCTTCTCGTAAATCAAATCAATTATCGCTGGATTCACATCATCAATGATGGTTCGTCCGGTATAGAGTTCATTAATGTTCTGGACTTTCCCAGTTGAATAATCCTCTGCGAGAAGTCCGAGGGCCTGGGCCTTTAATCTAAGGTTGATGTCTTTGGATACAAGGATGACCTTCCGGTTCTTTTCTTCCTTCTGAACGCGAAGAGCACTATTCAATATCCGGTGGTCGGATTTATCATGGTGAAAAACCTGGTTGGCATCAAGTATCCCCTGACCTCCGGTATCCATCAGAACCTTAAATTTTCCTCTGGATTTTCCGTTAAGCGGATTCCAATTGTGCAACATTCGCCCACCCGAGAGTTTGTCGATCAATCGAATAAACTCCCGTGCCTCGAAATTTTTAGTGTCGTTTCCTTTTTTAAAATTGTCGAGCTCTTCCAGAACAGTAATCGGAATTACGATATCATGCTCGGCGAAATTCAGTATGCTGTTGTGTTCAAAAATGATAACGGAAGTATCCAGAACAAAGATCTTTTTCTCCTTAGCCGATCCTGCCATAGTAAAGGTTTAGTGTGCGAAACAATTACCGGAACGATCAAATGTAAATAACCGAAAGGAATTATCAGCCTAAAACCAACAATGGTTTTAGTAGAAATTTTTCAAATAAGATTAAGGACAAGTGTTTCTTCTGGTGCACCGGGCAAAACCCGGAGTACACCCGAAACAACCAGGCCAGCCAGTTTATCAACCAATACTGGCCGATCCAATTTCAATTGGTTCGATAGCGAATTGAATGTGTGCGGCTTACCATCAGAAAAGTAAGCCATCAGTTTATGGTCGTCTGCCCCGAATGTAATGAGTGAACCCATGGAAGAAGATTTTCTTCTCAGGACCTCTGCCATAACCAACCCAGCCTGCACATTGGAATCCCCCGAACGGTAATAAACCAATCCGCGGTCTATTTTTAATCCTACAGGTTTCTTATTGCTTTCCCTTACCTCAAAAACCACAATAGAACGGGTTGAGGAGAGGAGAATATTTTTGAACTTCCATTTAAACCGAGGCCTGGTTTGGTTGAGCAGTCGGGCAATAACCTGTAAATCTTCGTCCGCATCCTTTATGCCTAGTAATTTGCCATCGTCACCTACTCCAAGCAACAACGTACCGCCTTCTGCATTGGCAAATGCACAAATGGATCTGGCAATCTTTTCGGGGAAATTGGCCTTTGCCTTGAACTCCAGATACTGACTTTCACCGGCATTAACCAGCTTTCGAAGGTCATTCAATTGAGCAGCGCCTGAAATATCCTTACGATTGAAAGCCGGGTTTGGGCCATCAGAAACCCTGGATCGATGGCTTATTTTCATGAGTAATCAATCCTCGGATTCAGAATCAATATCCTTCTCAGGATTAAACATCCCGCTGATTAAATCCCTGAATTGTGTACCTGTTCTTAATGGTTGCTTTCCGATCAGACTGAATTCAGCCAATCCATGTAAAATAAATTCCATCAGCAGGTCTCTATAATTTGGATCAGCCCCAGGCATTAAGTGATTAACCAAAGCGCTAAGACCTTTAACCTTTTGAAGTGATTTTCGGTATTCTGAATCACTTAAATCAGAAAGCAAATCAATACGGTTACCTTCGCCGAACCAATCAATTACTTCTCGGTAAGGCATTTTCTCTTTTTGCTTCCTGAATTTTTCAGGATCCGGGAAATACCGGACAAATTGACTGCGGATGGCCTTGCCAATAAGGTTCATAGCAACGATCGCAGCTCCCTCCTGCTCACCTTCATAGACCAACTCTACTTTTCCGGTAATAGCAGGAACCACACCTACAAAATCAGTGAGTCTTATAAAAGTCTTTTTTTCCTTATTGCGCAGCATTCTCCTGTCAGCAGCGGCATAAAGATTTTCAAATGCAGAAATGGTCATTCGCGCAGATACTCCACTTTTGGCATCAATGAATTCACTTTGCCTTGCTTCCACGGCGATCTGTTCAATCAAATCACGCACCAGCTCATGCACCTCAATGTCTTTTCGTTTCGAATCAACCTTAGCCTCTTGCGTGGTAATACGTTTTCCAACTTCAATGGAATCAGGATAATGGGTTATAATCTGGCTGCCAATCCGATCTTTGAGTGGCGTAACGATGCTACCGCGATTGGTGTAATCTTCGGGATTGGCCGTGAAAACGAATTTCAAATCCAGCGGCAGTCGAAGTTTAAAACCACGGATCTGAATATCGCCTTCTTCCAGAATGTTAAATAGTGCCACCTGAATTCTAGCTTGTAGATCAGGCAATTCATTGATAACAAAAATTCCGCGGTGTGCCCGAGGAATCAATCCAAAATGAATTACCCTTTCATCGGAGTAAGGTAGTTTTAGCGCAGCAGCTTTAATTGGATCCACATCTCCTATCAGGTCTGCTACTGTCACATCCGGAGTAGCCAGTTTTTCTGTATAACGTTCTTCTCTGGCAAGCCACGAAACAGGAGTCTGGTCTCCCAATTCCTTTAACTTTTCAATACCATAGGTCGAAATTGGATTTAGCGGATCGTCGTTTATTTCTGAGCCAGCGATTACCGGTATGTACGGATCAAGCAAATCAACCATTTTCCTGGCAAGTCGGGTTTTGGCCTGACCTCGTAAGCCGAGTAAATTTATATTATGACCAGCAAGGATTGCCCGCTCCAGATCCGGGATAACGGTTTCTTCATAACCCCACACTCCCTTGAAAGTAGGCTTATCCTCTTTTATTAAGGCGATTAGATTCCCCCTCATCTCCTCGCTCACCGATTTAATCCGATAACCACTTTCCTTAAGCTTGCCAAGTGTATTGATGGCACTCAGCTTATTCATCCCTTCTTTTACCATTTCTTTTTCCTGTTGTTTCGAAAATCTTCAAAAACCAATTGACCAAGGCCTTTAAGTCCACTGTAGTAGGCATTTCCCCCATTGGCCGCAGTGAAATCACGAACAAAAGATTTCAACCAAGGGTCCGTTGCCAACATAAACGTTGTAACTGGAATGCGCAGCTTTCGCAGCCGGGTGGCCAAATCAAGCGTTCGATTCAAAATTTTAGCATCTATCCCGAAGCTGTTTTTATAATATCGTATTCCTTCTTTTATGCAGGTCGGCTTGCCATCGGTAACCATAAAAATCTGTTTGTTGGGATTTTTACGCTTCCGGAGAATGTCCATGGAGAGCTCCAATCCAGCGACCGTATTCGTGTGGAAAGGGCCAACCTGGAGATAAGGCAAATCCTTTAAATCAATCTGTCGTGCATCATCACCAAAGACAATGATATCCAAC
This sequence comes from Bacteroidota bacterium, assembly GCA_016866235.1. GTDB lineage: Bacteria > Bacteroidota > Bacteroidia > Cytophagales > Cyclobacteriaceae > ELB16-189. Next base: position 476,654 of record VGMW01000002.1, on the reverse strand, counting down.
GTGTCCTTGGGGTACTTTTTTGTAATCAACTCAGCCAGTGCCATGGCAACCTTCTTGGCCGGGGTAATCCGATCTTCCCCGTAGAGGATCATGGAATGGGAAATATCGATCATCAAAACCGTTGAAGTTTGTGTTTTGAATTCACTCTCCCTGATTTCAAGATCATTTTCAAGCAATCGAAAATCATCCAGCCCATGATTTATCTGAGCATTCCTTAATGATTCTGTTACGGCAATCTGCTCGGGCATATCACCGAATTCAAAAGACCGCGTATCGGCGGTTATTTCATCACCTCTGCCAGGATGAAAAGTTTTATGTTCACCAGAACCAGACTTTTTAAGCTTCCCGAAAATTTCCTCCAGCGCTGATTTTCTGATGCGCTGTTCACTTTTGGGACTCATCTGCAGAGATCCAGTCTCGGGATTTTCTTTCAGATATCCTTTTTTCTTCAGGTCGTCGATAAAATCACCAATGCCATATTGGGGAGTAGTGATTTTATATTGACGATCTATATCGGTGAGCCATTGCAGTGCTTCATCGGTATTGCCGGAGGTAATCAACAGCAATTCCATAAAGATTTTTAAAAGCCTGCCAAAGTCGGAAGCGTCGTCGGAGACTGGAGGTTGATACTTCGAAAACCTGAAACCTTTCATAGATTATTTTACTTTCTGCCCCGCTGATCTACCTCGGCAATAATTTTTTCATAGAAAGCTTCATAAAGCGGAAGAATTCGGGTAAGGTCAAATTCCCTGGCGCGCTCCAGCGCTTTCTGTCTGAAGGATGGCAAATTGTTTGGATCCAATACAAAAAGTGACTTACGCGTCATGTCCGCCGTATCACCCACCTTGCTTAAAAATCCGGTAACACCTTGAATATTCAATTCAGGAAGACCTCCAGAATCGGAGGAAATTACCGGAACCTCACAGGCCATTGCCTCCAGCGCTGCCAATCCAAAACTTTCTTTCTCAGATGGCATCAAGAAAAGATCGGCTACAGACAATACTTCCTGTACTGCCTCGAGCTTACCCAAAAAGCGAACATCCTCCGTAAGATGAAGTTCACGACAAAGATTTTCAGCCGTAATGCGCTCCGGACCATCGCCAACGAGTAAAAGCTTAGCAGGAATCACTTGTCTGATGTTGTAGAAAACCCTGATCACATCAGGCACTCTTTTAACTTCCCTGAAATTACTGGTGTGGACAATTAAAGCTTCATCCTTTGGACAAATGGCTTGTCTGAAATGATCTTTTTTCTGCTTTTTAAATTTTTCTAAATCAATGAAATTAGGGATGACTTCAATGTCTCTTGTCACTGGAAAGTTTTTCAGCGTTTCCTTTCGAAGATCGTCTGAAACAGCGGTAACCCCATCAGATTGATTAATGCTAAAGGTGACGACCGGCTCGTAGGAAGGATCCCGACCCACCAGAGTTATATCGGTACCATGCAGGGTAGTAACTACAGGAATTCGTATGCCGTGTGTTTGTAAAATCTGACGCGCCATATAGGCAGCCGATGCATGCGGAATAGCATAATGCACATGCAGCAAATCCAGTTTTTCATTTCGAACCACACTCACCATTTTACTGGCCAGTGCCAATTCATAGGGTGCATATTCAAAAAGTGGATAGGACCGGAAATCAACCTCGTGGTAAAAAAGATTTTCGTTCAAAAAATCAAGTCGACTTGGCTGGGAATAAGTGATAAAATGAACCTGATGCCCTTCCTGTGCAAGCGCCTTTCCAAGCTCCGTAGCAACCACACCACTTCCACCGAAGGTTGGGTAACATACAATACCTATTCTGCTTTTTTTCATTTGAATCAAGTACCAGGCTCACCCGGAACTCAAATTTACTTCACTCCCTGATCAGTTGAGTCCGGAATTAAAGCCTTTGAAGTTCAAAATCGCCTGATAGGCCAAATCATGAATTCTGGGGCGGATACTGGCATCCAGTAGTTTCGCATTGTTCATATCCGGATGAACCCTGTTGGAGAGGAAAATATACAACAGCCCCGAGGCAGGATCTACCCAAATACAGGTGCCCGTAAAACCTGTGTGGCCAAAGGTTTCCGGTGAAGCCAGAACACTGGTAGGACCTGACGGATCACCGAGCAGTGGTTTATCCCAGCCAAGACCACGTCTGCTGGTCAAAAATTGCCGCGCAGTAAACATTCTAACAGTTTCCGGAGTAAAATACTGTCGACCACCATACGAACCTGATTGGAGCCACATCTGTCCAATTTTGGCGAGATCATTGGCGGTGCTGAACAGTCCTGCATGTCCGGCAACCCCACCATGCATGGCCGCGCCCTGATCATGAACAAATCCGGTGAGTAAAGATTTCCTAAATGACAGATCATCTTCGGTAGGAGCAATTTGCAAAGGAGAAAACTTTTGGAGCGGAAGGTAACCAGTGGTGGCCATCCCAAGTGGACCATAAAATTTTTGCTGAAGAAATTCCTCCATGGGAACTTTTAGCATTCGCTCTGCAAGCCGCTGTAAAATGTAAAAGCCCATATCGCTGTATTTGTATTCGAATGGAGTACGATCTTTCTTTTCAGAAATTCTTGCCTTGATGATCCAGGTCCAAAGGCTATCCTTCATAAAACGACCTGCATAAAGTTTATCTGCAACAGGGAAAGGGTATTCATCGCTCTTTGCACCTGCATAATATTGGACCGAGGGTAAACCATCGCTCATTGTTTTGGTCCAGAAAGGAAGGTATGGCCACAATCCGGACTGATGCGTCAAAATATCTTTTAGCGTGAAGTTTCTTTTGTTCGAAGAGTCTAATTCAGGCAAGTAAACACTGGCTTTTTTGTAAACATCAATGTAGCCCTGATCGAAAAGGTAAACCGTGGACTGCAGGGTCGCCAACACCTTTGTTACTGAAGCAAGGTCATAAATGGTTTCACGTGTTACCGGTGATTTTTTCTCATAGGTTAAATGGCCATAGGATTTATCCAACACCACCCTACCGTTCCGCGCCACCAAAACCCTACAGCCTGGCGTAGCCTTATTGTTTATGGCTTCTGCGGCGATCTGGTCTATACGATCCAGCGTCTCTGTTGCCATTCCCTCCATTTCAGGCAAACCATAGGAAAGCCTTCCGATGGCTTCAGTGGTTGTGCCCATCGTTAGATTTCCTTTGAGCCTTACCGGCAAAATCCCCCGGCCGCTTTGAGCACCAAATATTACCTGAGCACTGGCAGCAAGTGTTTCACGGGAATATCCAGCAACAACTGTTTTAAATTGACTTAACAATTGAAGTGCCAGCGGATTTCCATTGTAAACAATGATCAATGCGGAAGCTTGATCTAAGTCAGACAATTTCTTAAGTAGTGAACTATTTAATTCATCGGCTGATTCAATAAGGAACACTGAAACATCGTCTTGACTGATCCCTGAAACAGAAATAGGAATTTCACTGGTATTGAGCGTGATGGATTGAAAGGGAATATAATTTTCCAGACCCATCAAAAAGTCTGTGGAGCGCTCTACGTTACTATAAAGCCTGAATTTTCTGTTCTCCAGATTTTTAATCGGAAGTATATTCGCATCATTCTTCCAAACGGTTACCGCTTGCTCTTCAATGGTTCGTACAATTGCCCTTGCATGATTGGAAAGTAGCGGAGATCGATTTCCTTGAGGACGCTGTCCAACGCGGGCCATCAGTATCCGCTTAACACTTTCATCCAGGCGGTTAGCCGCATCCTTATTCTTTTTGACCATTCTCATGATTTTTCGAATGGATCTTGACGGATTGTAAGTTCCCAGGATTAAATCGTAGCCAAGGTTAAAAGCCAATTCCTCAGCCTCGCCCCTTTTTTTCCCGGTCAAATTTTCCAGAAAAAGAGACTCAGTTATTAAAAGACCGTCATAGTGTAGACGCTTCCTGATCAAATCAGACAGAAAAAATTGCGCGATCGGCGCTGGCACAGCTTTTCGACCACTTAAGGTATAATGAAGGTGTGCGGTATTAATACCTGCAACGCCTTTCGAGGCCAATTGTAAAAAAGGAAAAAGAGAAAGGGAATCCATCGACAGTTTTTGAAATTTATCTGAATTGTCAGCGCTGGAAGACTGATCAAATTCTCCAGGCAAATGAGCAACTACAGAGCCGACTCCCTCTTCAGAAAATCCAGCGATCATCGCTGAAAGCATACGAATTACACGTTGCTTATCCGTGCCCAAATAGTTTGCATATACCCCACTGCTGCTGGTTGGAAAATCAATATCAGCATTGATACCCAACATAAGACCAATTCCGGCAGACTGAAGTTGGCGGCCAGACAGTTTAGCAAGTAGATGCACCAGACTATCATTATTCGATGAGGCTTGAAGAATTGGAGAAGGTAAAGAAGTTATGGAATCGAGGGACTTCAATGACCGAAGTCCAAAAAGAATAGGGGCATTGTTGTTTCTTTTGACCCTCTCAATTATTTTTTGAGCACTGGTTAAGTCGCCTGAATTAAATAAAACCACTCCGGGCTGATTTTTATTAATGGTGGAGACAGTTTCTGCCAGCTTATCAGGTCTTGCTGAAACATCCATGGCGAATAATTGAGCCACTTTTTCCTGAACCGACATGGATCGCAGCAGGCTATCCACCCGCTGATTCGACTGAGGTAGCGAAAGCCTTGGGACCAATAAAACGATCAAAAAAATCAGACGCCGCATAAAATGAAGAAAGTCCACAGGCAATTTATGGTTATTTTTGCATCGCAACACCGCTATGATCAAGTTCCCTTCGTTGTTCGGTCGAATCCCCAGGCATCAACGGTTTAATTACGAGCCACGGTATTATGATGCAAAAAAAGAAGAGCGCGAAGCACGGGACGAACGAATAAGACTGGAAGTTACGGGAGAAACTGACGATTATTCCACTGGTAAGTACCGAACCAGGATTTCAGGCGCCTTTAAATCGAGTCGAAAAAATTCAAAGGCACCATCACCCGAACTCAGTGCTCTGGTGGTCAGGTTAGGCATCATGTTGCTGCTTACCATTATGCTGATTGCTTGGTTGCAATGGGGGCAGACTGCATTCTATTTATTGCTGCTGATCGTACCGGTTTACATTTGGGTCCGATTTCCGAAAAAAAAATAATCAGATTACGCGCGGAACGCTGAAATGTCCATCCTTCACGGAGGGCGCATTGATCATTACCTCTTCCTTGGGCAACTGACCTGAGACCTCATCGACCCTGCCGACATTCATTTCCTGCACCATGCTGGTCAATGGTTCAATTCCGGCGGTGTCTAAGGAGCGTAACTTTGCCACGAAGTCTAGCATTTTATTAAAGTCGGCTAGCAATTTTTCTTTCTCCTCCTCCGGGATATTCAACTTTGAAAGGCTGGCAATTTTTTCGAGTGTTTTCAGGTCGGCTTGCATTGGCTTAGTTCAGCTTGGATAACCTCAAATACCTTCTTTTTTATTCGATCCAATTCAGCGGGTGAATTTTCCATCGGAATAACCGGCTCATGAAATATCAATTTTACTGTTCCGGAATAGATTCGAAATGGATCCTCTTTCAAAATTAACCAATTGTCGGGCATGGTTACCGGAACAATAGGAATACCTTTTTCAACGGCCAGTCTGAAAGGCCCATCTTTAAAGCGCTCCATCGCAGGAATGGATTTAGATACAATTCCACCTTCAGGAAAAATGGTGAGGCTTTTACCCTGATCCAATGCTTCCAGACTTTGGAGATAAGTTGAGTATTTACTCTTTAGTCTGGACCTATCTACTGTGATATGAAGTTTCCGGTACATAAAGCCAAATAGAGGTATGTTCTCCATGTCGTGCTTTCCCACGAAAATAGTGTCGTGTGGATTAAGGGCCATGGCCGGGATATCGAGGTATGAAAAGTGATTTGGACAAAAAATGTACTGCGCCTTAGGGTTTAGGGCTGACTTTAGTTCAATCCTGATCGGAAGAAACCAACTGTAGAAAGAGGCATATGCCCACCACCGATTAACCTTTCCGACCATTCTAAAGCGGGCGGGGCTTAAAATCGGAATCAACAGCAACGGAAAAAAAATAAGGAATAGCGTCACAAATGACATCAATGCATAAAAAGCATGAATCCGGCGCAACATGGCACTCAATTGTACAGTGACGAATTAAAGTCCTCCCCTCTTTTAACCTGCATGGATTTCAACGCTTTTTTATGACCATATTTTTCTCTGCCGGCATGGACATCAGAACGGCCATCAACTCAGTTCCATACCATAGGTTGCCAATCCGGACATTTTCATTTTCTGCATGTTGGTTGTTATCATGATTAACAATGTTAACCGAGATGCCGGGTTTTTTTAATTGATCAAATATTACCGTAAAAATATTATTCGAGCCTCCTTCGCTTGGTAACAACACCAATTTTTCACCGGTAAAAGCTCGAACATTTTCAATGACCGGTAAAATGGCTGGATGATCCATGGCGATTTTAGAAGCAGGAAAACCATCCTTATCTCTTTCCACCAATACAATTCGAGTATACTTCATTCGTATTTCCTCCGTGGGCTCCTCATAAACTATATGCCAGCCTTGCTTTTGGATATGAGCTTCAACCAGATCCAACATTTTTTCAGGATCATTACCTTTCACCAGACGCAATCCAAGATTTGCAGTTGCTGTAGCCGGAATTACATTTCGAGCCTGCTTACCTACGTTGCCACTGGAAAGGCCCTGGACGGTTAAAGAAGGTAAAAGCAGTCTCTGAAAAAGATTTTCATCTTTTCCTTCCGGATCAGCAATGCCCAGGTCCTCCCGTATTTTTCGGTCGATGTCCGGTACCCTGCTCAATTGAAGTTTTTCAAATTCTGAAATGGGTTCAACAGAATTGTAAAACCCTTCAATGGTTACATTGCCATCACGATCTTTCATACTGCTGAGCAACTCAGCAAGTAGTTGACCCGGAACCGGAGCATAATTACCGTAATGACCTGAATGCAGTGGCCTGCTTGGCCCGAACACAGTGAGTTCCATGCTGGTCACACCGCGCCCGCCAAATTTCAATGTGGGATCACCCGTCTGAAATACCGGTCCGTCAACCAACAGCCAAAGGGAGATGTCGTCAAACAATTCATGGTATTTACGAAGGATGGAACTAACGTGTGGAGAAGATGACTCCTCTTCACCATCAAAAAAAAGTTTGATGTTGGAGGTATAACCAATTCCAGAATCTTTGAGCGCGTCGATGGCAGTGAGTAAAGCCATTATGGGCGCCTTATCATCGCTGGCTGAACGGGCATAAATCCGCCAGTTTGGATCCACCGCCTGTCCTTTCTGGGGGAAGGAAATTTTCTGGCCACCCTGATACATCGCTTTATCGTATAGAACTGGTTCAAATGGCTGATGTTTCCATAGTGAGGGATCGGCAGGCTGACCATCGTAATGCACGTAAAAACAAAGTGTACGTTGAGCGCCAGGAACTTTTTTCTCTCCGTACACAACAGGAGGCGACCCTGGAAATGTCAATTGTTTCATTGAAAAGCCCCGTCCTGAAAAAAGCTTTTGAATCAGGTCGGCATTTCGACGGATGTTGATTGAATCAGAAGCATGGTTGGGGATTGAGAGTACTTCTGCGTATTCTTTCAAAATTGACGCACCCTCTTTACCTATCCATGATCGGGCTGCCTCAACGGCTTTTTGCTGGGCAGGCGATGCAAGCTGAATGAATAGCAAACCGATCAAAAAAAGTTGGGAGGGTATTTTTTTCATAGGAAGGATCTAAAAAATAAAATTAGGCAAAATGTTTACCTTCAGGAGTTCCGAAACAGGCAATTAACCAAACCATTGAATTATGGATTCAAGGCGAAAATTCATTCAAAAAGCAGCATTAAGTTCTGCTGGGGTTTTACTAGGTGCGATGGGCGCATCAGCGGCCTCATACCGAAGAATTTTAGGGTCAAATGATCGTATACGTGTGGGGATCATTGGATTTTCTGACCGGTTCAAGGGCGCTCTTTTACCATCATTCGCTGCCGTTTCAGAAAAACAAAATTTCACCATTACGGCTCTTTCAGACATTTGGAGACTTCGCCGGGAGGAGGGCAAATCGATCATTCGGGAAAAAACCGGCACTGAGGTCAGCGTCTATTCAAACAACGAAGCACTTTATGCAGACGGAAAAATCGATGCAGTTATCATCAGTACGGCCGACTTTCAACACGCAGTACACGTTACTGAAGCCGTGCAGGCAGGCTGTGATGCTTATGTGGAGAAGCCATTTGCGGAGACCATGGAGGATAACAGAAATGCACTAAAGGCTATAAATGATTCTGGAAAAATTGTACAGGTTGGCTCTCAACGAAGAAGTGGAAGCAATTATAAAGCGGCAGCCGAGTTTGTTCAAAGTGGAAAATTCGGACCCATCACCATGGTTGAACTAACATGGAATGTCAATCAGCCAGGTCGATGGAGGAGGCTTGACGCCGTAGCCCGAATGAAAGAGGAGGACACTGATTGGAAAAGATATTTGCTCAATCGGCCTTTCGAACCCTTCAATGCAAGAAAACACCTGGAGTTCCGTTTGTTCTGGCCATATTCCTCAGGATTACCAGGACAGTGGATGAGTCACCAGATTGATACGGTCCATTGGTTTTCAGGACTTAACCATCCACGAAGCGTTACAGCCAATGGTGGCGTTTATTGGTGGAAAGACGGCCGAGAAAACTGGGATACCCTTACTGCAGTCTTTGAATATGGACCGGTTAACGATCAAGCAAGTGGGTTCCAGGTGACTTTCTCATCGAGGATGCACAACGGCGATGAAAATCCAAAGGAAATATATTTTTCGAATGGAGGGGAAATGAATCTGAATACAAACCGGGTGAGTTCTGCAGGAGGATTACAACTCAGTCACGCTAAGCCGATGGGTATGGGCGCTAATCTTCTCCCGGAAATTGATCTAGGTCAGGTAGCGCGTGTAGAAACAGCCGCCAACACGGGAGGTGATTATTTGACCACCTCACATATGCTGAATTGGATGGAGTGCGTTCGAAACAGAACCAAGCCTAACGCATCAGCTGAGGCAGGGTATGCTCATGCTGTTGCCTGTATCATGACAACAGCAGCCATCCGAACCGGACAAAAGGCAACTTTTGATTCAGTAAAACAGGAGATCATGGCCGGTGGCAAAGTCTTTCATCTTTGATTAGCCAAAGACAACCGGATCTTTATCGAATGTAATTTTAACCGTAGTGGTGGCGCCAGGTTCGGACTGAACATCTATCTGACCACGATGAATCGAAAGGATTCGTTTGGTCAGTGGTAACCCGATACCATAACCAGAAATTCGTGATTTCTGGTCTCCGCGAAAGCCTAGTTCAAACAACATTGGAATTTCTTCCGCCGGAATCCCAGGACCAAGATTGGAAACAGTTATTTCAATCTTTCTTAAGGAACACTGAAGGGAAACTTTTACCCTTCGATCGAAGGAATATTTTGCAGCATTTTCTACCACATTTTGAATCGCGGTTTTGAGTAGATAAGGATTACCCGACAGGGTCAGCTGGTCCTCCAGTTCAGGTACAGTTGTCATTGAAAAATCAACGTGATAGCCAAACGGAAGCGATTCAACAAGATCACGCACCTCCCAAATAAGTTCATCAATTCTAACAGCTGAAAAGGAGAAGCTTTTAGGATCATGTTCAAGGGTGGACAGGTCCAGAAGGCTTTTGGATAAGTGGTTCATTTCCCGAGCATCTTCCAATACCGATTGCAATGTCTGTTTATAGGTTTCCGCATCGCGGTCCTTTAATAATGTAACCTCCACCTGAGAGATTACCTTGGTCAAAGGGTTTTTTAACTCATGGGAAACGCTCGAAATAAAGGTTTTCTGGGTTTTGACCGATTGTTCTATTCTATCCAACATTTTATTCAAAATGCTGATTAATAGTCCAATTTCGTCCGGTGTACTCCGTGCCTTTAGTCGTTTGTTGAGGTTTTCATTATCCAATCGATCCACTGCAGCAATAACCTCCTGAATCGGCTTTAGTGCTCTCTTGGCCAACATCCAACTCGAAAAGAATATTAGAAAAAGCATGAGCACAAAAGTGGAGACCAGAATGAACCGAAGCTGCCGGAGCTGGTTTACGTGCTCTAGATTAATAGCACCAACAACAATAAAATAGTCAGAACCGCGAAAGGGTGATCGCGAACCCACCACGTGATAATCATCGAATAAAAAATTGATTCGATTGGCTCTTTCGAAGCCTTTAAATACTTCGAGATAATTTGGAAAGTTGAAAGTGAGGTCACTGTTGTACCATATTCTTTGTTCGGCATCAACCATCAAAGTTTTCTCTTTATAAAATTTAGTCTGACGAACACGATCGAGGGCCAACACCGCAGAGGAGTCATAACCACTTTCAAAAAACAAAGTCTCATAGGTTTTTAATCGAGCATACAGACTATTCTGAAATTCACTGTTCAGCGATTGCTTTTCAAAAAAATAGATAATGAAAAATGCCGTTGATAAAATAGCACTGGCGGCAAGTGCATACTGAAGCGCTAACCTTTCACGAATTTTCATTGGTCTGAATAACCCGGATCATGCAATTCATATCCAATACCGAAGTGTGTAACCAACAACTTGGGTGAATAATCATGATCAATTTTTTTTCGAAGGTAATTGACATAGACCTCTACCATGTTGGTACCCGTTTCAAAATCAATCTTCCACACCATCTTAGCCAGCGTGCTCTTTGAAACAACCTTGTTTTTATTTTGCAGGAAAAAGGTAAGCAACTCCATTTCTTTGGCCGTCAAGTTTAAAGGTTTACCTGCCCGGAAGACCTTCCTTTTATCCAAATCGAGCACCAAATCCAACGCCTTTAACTGATTTTCATGCGATACTGTAATCCGCCTTGCAAGAGTCCGGATGCGTGCCAGCAATTCCTCAAAGGCGAATGGCTTGACCAAATAGTCGTCTGCTCCACTGTCCAATCCGGCAACGACGTCATCGGTTGCACTTAATGCGGTAAGCATTAAAATAGGAGTGTTTTTACCCGACTGTCGGATTTGGCGGCACAACTCGCGACCATCCATACCGGGCATTACGACATCGGTAATGATCAAATCATGATTTTTCTGGACAGCCAGGTGCTTTCCGGCATTCCCATCAAACACCACATCCACCATGAATCCTTTTTCTTCCAACCCTTGTCGTAGGTATTGGGCAGTTTTAAGCTCATCCTCAATTAGTAGAATATTCATAGTCACCCAACTTGTGGACTATGAATTTACATCAATTATCCTTTACGCATTCATTTAAAACCAAAAACCCCGGCTTTTTGAACCGGGGTTTTAATTTCAACGTGTTCGAATCCTAGGATTTCAGAGAACCGCGAGATTTATTGAAATCGATCACGATCGGTGCTGCAATGAATACCGATGAGTAGGTGCCAATTACTATACCGATAAAAAGAGCAAAAGAGAATCCACGCAGAACTTCACCACCAAAAAACAACAGAACAGTCACTACAATAAGAGTGGTTCCTGAGGTAATAAGGGTACGGCTCATAGTATTGTTAATGGCTGCATTAAAGGTTGAAATTTCATCTTTGAAGGATCCAAAATTGGTATACTCCCTAATCCTATCGAAAATGATTACCGTATCATTGATCGAGTAACCAATGATGGTGAGCAGAGCCGCAACAAATACCTGATCTATCTCTAGGGTGAATCCAAGCAGATCTGCAATAGCAAAAATGGAGAAGGTGAACAAGGTATCGTGGATCAAGGCAACAATGGCGCCGGTACTGTATTGCCATTTCCGGAATCTCACGAGGATGTACAGGAATATTCCAAGGATCGAGAATAACCCAGCCTCAAACGCAGAATCTTTAATGTCATCGGCGATGGTCGCTCCCACTTTGGTCGAAGAGGAGATGGAAAACCGCTTATCGTTCAAGCCGGATTCCTGTTCAGAAAACTCGAGTCCTGTATGCTTTTTCACTCCGGCGACCAATGCAGCTTTTACCTTTTCATCAGCCTGGTCAGATTCATCATCTATCAGGTAAGATGTGGTTACCCGCATTACGCTGCTGCTTCCATAGTTTTTCACCTCAGTTCCTTTTCCGTCAAAGGCAGTACTGAGAGAGTTTCTCATGGCTGTTGCATCCACCGGCTGGGTAAAGGAAACTACGTAAGACCGTCCTCCTTTAAAATCAACACCGAGGTTTAATCCACGGACAGCGATCAAAAGCAATCCAACGACAATCACTGAAGCAGAGAACAGGTAAGCCAACCGGCGCTTACCCAAAAAGTCAAAATTCATTCCTTTGGGAACCAGCTGCAAGGAGGTTGTGAACGAAATCTTTGAAGCCTCTCCTTTTCTCATCATCCACTCTATTATAACTCGTGAAATGTAAACAGCAGAAAAGAAGGAAGTTGATATACCAATCATGAGCGTAATGGCAAAACCCTTAATAGGACCTTGGCCAAGGATGAACAGAAAAGCGGCAGTCAGGAATGTGGTAAGGTTAGAGTCAAAAATGGAAGCAAAGGCTCTGCTAAAGCCTAGGTTCACCGCCTCAACCAATTTCCTACCTTCTGCAACTTCCTCTTTTATCCTTTCAAAAATGAGGACGTTAGCGTCAACAGCCATACCCATAGTCAAGACAATACCTGCAATACCAGGAAGCGTTAACGCTGTGTGCAGCTGTGGCTGTGCCATTATTCCAAGGATGAAGAAGATGTTGAACAACAGTGAAATGTTGGCAACCATGCCACCTTTAGAGTAATAGGCCACCATGAACAGGACCACAATGAGCAATCCACAGCCCATGGAAATCAGGCCTTGATTTTGCGCAACTTGTCCGAGGGTTGGACCCACGACCATTTCTTCCACAATTCTGGTTGGCGCAGGCAGCGAACCAGCCTTAAGTGCGGTGGCAAGATCTTTTGCTTCCTCCTGAGTGAATGAGCCTGTGATTTGTGAGTTTCCGTTTGGAATCTCACCCTGAACCGTAGGTGCAGAGTAAACAAAATTATCAAGCACAATCGCAATTCTTCTTTGCGGATTTTGAGAGGAGGCCTCCGAAGTAATTTTTGCCCATGACTTAGAGCCAGAGGCATTCATGCGCATGCTCACACTATACTTACCATATTGATCAAAGTCCTGCCGTGCGTCTACAATCACCTCACCGGTAAGCAGTGGCTTTCCGTTTCGAGGAATTTCAACAAAGTTTAGCGCGAGGTCTTCAACGTTTGGTGTGACGTCAGGATTAACTTTCACATCCCAGAAATATCCGATGTTCCTTGGCAGCAAGGCTCTAACATCAGGTCTACGCAGTAGGTTATTGATGGTCGAGGTGTCTTTCACATCGTACATGAATCCGGCTCCAGGGGTCATTAACGCATAAAGAGGAGAATTACCCGCATTGCGGATGGAATCGAGCGCTGTACCGGTGCTGTCTTTTACTTTGTTCAGTTGCTGCTCCAGTGCACTTAGGTTGGCGTCGGATTTTTGCTCCTTAGATTCTGCTTTTTTAACTGGTTCGGCAGCTTTTTCCTGGGCCAAGCGCTCCGTTTGCTCTTTCAATAGCATGGAATTGATTGACTCCATTGCGGCAAGCAGTGAAGGGTCTGAAAATTCTACTACGGTCCAAAACTCGAGTCTTGCAACACCCTGTAACAACTTGCGTACCCGCTGAGGATTATCAGCACCAGGAATCTCAATTTGAATTCTTCCGGTGGCAGGAAGCTTTTGAATGTTGGGGGAGGATGTACCGAACTGGTCAATCCTGGTTTTAAGAATGGTGAAAGACCTGTTGATGGCGTCATCGACTTCAGCCTTTATCCTGTTTAGGATTGTTTGGTCGTCATCTGAAATGCTGATGCTTCCTTTGGCTGAAGCAAAGAAGTCTGAGAGCTTTTTGTCCGGGAATTTGTTTTTAAACTCCGCGTAGAAGATATCGACGAAACTGCCCTGGCTGTTCTTTTGGGTTTCACGAGCAGCCTGCAACAACTGATTGAATTGAGGATCTCTAGGGTTGTTGCTGAGTCCGCGGATGATGTCCACCGGAGAAACCTCCAGCACAACATGCATACCACCCTGAAGATCAAGCCCCAGGCTTAGCTCATTTTCTTTTACTTCCTTGTAGGTATACTCTATACCCAGAAAATTATGAACGGGCTTGTTCCAGAGGGAATCCAAGTAACGTTGCTTGGCTCCGAGGTTGACGTTTCCCGCTGCATCGGTTGATTTGGCAACTGCATCTGCCTGAACACGCCTTGAAACCAGCGTGAATTGGAGGTAGAACAAACAAAGGAATGTTATAACTACCGTTAATACTATGACTACACCTTTATTGCGCATAAAATTTAAGTTTCAGTAAATTAGTTGATGAGAAAAAAGAAAACAGAGGAGTCCTAAGACCTTAGGGTGCGTTGGCACGAATAAGTGAGCGAACCAGGACCTTGAAAAAATTATTGATGACTTCCGTAACGCTGAATGATTCAGCGGATTCAACAGCATTGGTTTCGCGTACAATTACTTTGTAAGGTGGGCAATCCAGGATGGTGGTGGAAGTACCCGCCACCGCTTCAGATGGTGCTGAGATAAACTGATGATCGCAATGCTCTTTTTGGCCGGAGTCACTATTTGTTGAATTCCCTTGATGATGCTCACAAGTGGCCTTTCCATCTGCCTTGACAAATTCAATGCGGTATGAACCCGCAAGAATAATGGTTGCGCATGCTAAAAAGCCGAGCAAAACAAGCGTGAAACGTGAAAAAAAGCCTTTTTTCATCTATTAAAGGGCTACAAATGTAGCCAAAGGGAGCATAAAATCAAGTGGTTCAGGCCAATAGGCTGCGGATGTGGCCAGCCAAAACACCGGCTGCTTTTAGAACATGCTCGTTGTTGGGCACAATAAGATCAGCCTGATGTTTTAAAGGCTCTATCAGTCGCTCATAAACAGGCATAACATGGTGTTCATATCGATACAAAACATCATCGAGATCATAGCCCCTTTCAATTTGATCGCGTCTGATTCTACGACCAAGTTTAATGTGGTCCTTCGCTTCTATAAAAACACTTAAATCCAGCAAAGCTTTTACACCAGGAAAGTATTGAACAAACAAACCTTCAACGACAATGATCGGCGCAGGATTAAATTCAAGCCAACCTGAACTGACTGCAGGATTATTAAAGGTGTACTCCAGCTTTTTTACAGTCTTACCGGCAATCAACGTATTTAAATCAGCCGCGAGCAATTCGTGGTCTATAGATTCCGGTAAATCAAAATTGCTAACGCCGTTTTTATCCAACGGTTGTTGTTCTCTGGATCGGTAATAGTTGTCCTGAGAAATCAAACAAAGTTGTTGTGTAGAAAACGAAGACTGTAGGTGTTTAAGAAAAAACGTTTTGCCTGATCCGCTTCCGCCGGTTATGCCGATCACATAGGGCTTTTTCATAGCGGGCAAGTTACTAAGATCATCTTTTATTTTTTACCTTGGGGTACCAAACCTATTATTCGCATGAGCTTATTTATTAAGAAACCACTGGAGAGCCTGATGGCTCAGGCAGCGGATTCAGATAAGGGTCTTAAGCGTACGCTTGGACCTGTAAACCTGATCGCATTGGGCATTGGCGCAATCATTGGCGCCGGACTCTTTGTACGGACCGCTGCCGCCGCTGGCGACTCTGCCGGACCGGCTGTAGTTATTTCATTTATCATAGCTGCATTGGGTTGCGCATTTGCCGGGTTGTGTTATGCTGAGTTTGCATCCATGATTCCCGTTGCAGGAAGTGCCTACACCTATGCCTACGCCACCATGGGTGAATTTATTGCATGGATAATCGGATGGGCGCTGGTATTGGAGTATGCTTTGGCATCTGCAACAGTCTCCATCGCATGGAGTGAATACCTGAATAAGCTTTTGGAGAGTTTTGAGTTGGGCTCCATTCCCTACCAATGGACCCACTCCCCACTTGAGACTTCTGCAGAAGGTGTCACAGGAATCATGAATCTACCTGCCTTTTTTATCGTCGCTGCTTTGTCGTTGGTGTTGATTAAGGGAACCAAGGAATCGGCACTTGTTAATGCCATCATCGTTGTGGTAAAAGTGACTATCGTTCTAATTTTTATTGCCTTGGGCTGGAGCTACATCAATCCGGCGAATTATACGCCGTTTATGATTCCGGAAGGAACGCCAGGACATGAAGGATTTTTTGAGCACGGATGGGGCGGAGTTCTCAACGGTGCAGGTGTTGTGTTTTTTGCTTTCATAGGATTTGATGCGGTGTCGACGGCGGCTCAGGAATCAAGCAATCCCAAACGCGACATGCCAATTGGAATTCTCGGATCATTAATTGTTTGCACGGTACTCTATATCCTTTTCTCCCGAGTGTTGACTGGGGTCGCGAATTATCAGGATTTTCAAGTAGCTGGAAAGGAAGCTTCGGTGGCTTTTGCTATTGAAAAATATATGACTGGATATGGCTGGCTGGCCAAACTAATCACCCTTGCGATTCTTGCAGGTTTTTCCTCAGTTATCCTGGTGATGCTGTTGGGGCAATCAAGAGTATTTTATTCAATGTCCAAGGATGGCCTGATTCCGGGAGTGTTCTCAGAACTTCACGAAAAATTCAGAACACCCTATAAATCAAACATCATCCTATTGTTTTTTGTAGGTGCTTTTGCAGCGTTCATTCCGGGAAGCATTGCCGGTGACCTGACGAGCATCGGAACCCTATTCGCATTCGTTCTGGTATGTGTGGGTGTTTGGGTGATGCGAGTGAAAAATCCCGGAGTAAATCGTCCATTTAAAACCCCATTGGTTCCTTTCGTTCCCATCATGGGTATTTTGGTTTGTTCAGCGATGATTATTTCCTTAGATCAGGCAACACAGTTGTCTGCACTGGTTTGGATGATCATCGGATTGTTTGTCTACTTTGGTTACAGCAAGAACCACAGTAAACTACGTCTGTAGACCAGCTGAAATTTTTTTTGAGGAAGGGGCTTAGGCCCCTTCTTTTTTGCCTTCGTATCACATGCCGTTTAAAGACTCAGCGGTAATGGTCAGGACGAAACCAGTCATATAGGTTCTATACCGCCTGAGCGGTCGCCATGCCGGTCCACCGGTAGGAAGACCTTCGTCGAAACTAAATGTTGAACCGCAACAAAAATCAGTTAAAAACAAGTTGGAAGAGTCCACTTCTACATTGGCACAGGCATCGTTTGGATGGTAACTGCAATTTTTTTCGTAGGCAAGAAAATTACCGCTTGACTTGCGGTAAACAATTATTCCTCTGATGCCTTTATCTGGAATTAGATACGTTCCTCCATCGGTGCGAAGACGGACGTACTCAGGGAAACTCAGATCAAGTCGGATGTCCTGAAAGAATGCGTCGGGTATAGGGTCGTCGGTGAGGTCACGCTCACAACCTGACCAGAGCATGACATTAAAGAAGATCAGCGTCGTCGCCAGAAATTTCCGCACCATATGGCGTCGTCAAAAGATGATTAATCAGAATACCGATCGAAACTGCCGTAGGAACCTTACATCGTTTTCAGAAAAGAGCCTTAGATCATTGACGCCAAAGCAAAGCATGGTGATCCGCTCTATACCCATTCCGAATGCAAAGCCTGTAAACTGTTCGGGGTCTACGCCGGAATTTTTCAAAACATTTGGATGCACCATACCCGAGCCTGCGATCTCGACCCAACCTGAGTGCTTACAAACGTTACAACCCTTGCCTTTACAAATCAGACAGGAGATATCAATTTCTGCACTGGGCTCGGTGAAAGGAAAGAAGGAGGGCCTGAATCGAATTTTAGTATCAGGACCAAACATTTTTCTGGCGAAATGATAAAGCGTTTGTTTGAGGTCAGCAAAGCTTACTTTTTTGTCAACATACAAACCTTCGACCTGATGAAAAAAGCAATGGGCGCGGGCAGAAATTGCTTCGTTTCGATAAACCCTTCCCGGCATGATTGAACGAACAGGTGGCTTTTGCTTCTCCATTAGCCTGATCTGAACGTTGGAGGTGTGAGTCCTAAGAAGAATGTCAGGATTTTTTTCAACAAAAAAAGTATCCTGCATTTCACGAGCGGGGTGATTCTCGGGGAAATTCAATGCCGAGAAATTATGCCAGTCGTCTTCAACCTCAGGACCGTCTTCCACATTAAATCCGAGTTGTTCAAAGATTTCGATAATCCTGTATTTGATCAGGTTAAGCGGGTGAAGGTTGCCGGTGGGATCAGGCGGAACAGGTAAAGAGAGATCTGGTTGGCCGGCGGGAATAGCAGCAGAATTTTGTTCACTTGCTGACTTCTCTTTATAGAATGCTTCTGCAAGCTGTTTAAGCTGATTTAAAGCTTTGCCGTATTGTTTTTTCTCTTCTGGTCCGGCATTCCGGAATTCATCAAAAAGTGCCGAAACAGCACCCTTTTTACTTAAGAATTTAAGTCTGAATTCTTCTGCCGCAGCGGTGGATGTAGAGCTTTCCACAAAAGACTTAATCTCTGCTTCAATAAGTTTTATTCGTTCATCAAGATTCAGCATTTGGCAAAGGTAGGGTTAGCTCTAAAAACAACATTATTAAGTGAGACCGGAAATCTTTTTCTGCCAATTCCAGGCATGGACCATGGCTTCCTCCAAAGAAAAATCAGGCTTCCAACCCATGGCCTTCATTATTCTGGAAGGATCGGCATAAACCTTTATCACATCACCTGGCCTTCTGGAGCCGATAGAATAACTCAAACTTAATTTATTGGATGTCTCGAAAGATTTGATCAGTTCCAAAACAGAAACGCCTACGCCTGTTCCGAGATTAAAAGCCTCGAAGGAATTTGATTCCGGCCCGATAGACCACAAATATTCTAAGGCCTTGACATGTGCACGGGCAACATCCACGACGTGTATAAAGTCCCGAATACATGATCCATCAGCAGTATCATAGTCATTTCCAAATACAGTCAATGACTTTCGAAGTCCAGCTGCCGTTTGTGTGATGTAGGGCACGAGATTGTTTGGAACCCCTACGGGCAACTCACCAATATGACCGGTGGGATGAGCCCCTACCGGATTAAAATACCGGAGAGAAACGACCCTGTAACCAGATCTGACCGAGGCCTCTAAAATTTGCTCGCCGATTTGCTTGGTCGCGCCATACGGCGACTCAGCTTTTAGGAATGGGGCAGATTCATTCACCGGAATTTTTTCCGGCTGCCCATAAACCGTACAAGAGGATGAAAAAATAAAATCGCGAACACCAAATTCTTTCATCACCTCCAACAATGCTATTAGGGAATCGATGTTGTTTCGGAAGTATCGAATTGGAAATTCAACCGATTCACCAACCGATTTGAATGCAGCAAAGTGCATGACGGCCGTGATGTTTCTCTGTGAAAATACGGATCTTAAAAATTCCCGATCCGTACAATCGCCTTCAAAAAAATCAACTTTTTCTCCTGTGATTTTTGGTAAACCTTCCAGCAAAAGGCGATCGCTGGTCGAAAGGTTGTCCACAATAACGGGATGGTAACCTGATTCAAAAAGTTCTACTGCTGTGTGTGAACCAATAAACCCAGCGCCGCCGGTTACGAGAATTGAATTTTGACCTTGACCCAATTTGTTAGTTTAAATTAAGTTAGTTGGAACTCCCTCATAATGATGAAACCAATTAACAAATTTCTTTATGCCTTCTTCCAAAGGTGTATTAGGGACAAAACCAATTTTAGTGAAAAGCCTTCCATTATCAGAGACGGCCTCTAACACATCACTATCTTGTTTAGGTAGAAATCTAATTATTGCCTTTCGATCTAAAATATTTTCAAGCATTTGAATTAGTGCTGAGATCTTAAGCTGGCTTTGATTTCCTACATTAAAAATCTCATAAGGAGCGAAGCTAAAAGAAGGATCAGGATGCATCGGATCCCAGTTTTTACCTGATTGTGGTGCCAATGGAAGTAGCCTCACGATAGACTCCACAATGTCGTCCACATAGGTAAAGTCACGCATCATATTTCCTTCATTAAAAACCTCTATGGGTTCACCGTTTAAAATGGCTTTGGTGAAAAGAAACAAGGCCATGTCCGGGCGACCCCACGGACCATAAACGGTAAAAAACCGTAATCCTGTTGTAGGAAGTGCGTAGAGCGCTGAATAACTGTGGGCCAACAACTCGTTGGATTTCTTTGTTGCAGCGTATAAAGATATTGGATGGTCTACATTGTGGTGGACCGAGAACGGCATTTTCCTGTTTGCACCATACACCGAACTTGATGAGGCATAAACAAGATGCTTGATCTGACTGTGACGACAACCTTCCAGAATGTTAAGGAATCCATCCAGGTTGCTTTTGAGGTAAGCACGTGGATTGGTGATTGAATAGCGAACACCAGCCTGAGCCGCAAGGTTTACAACAAAGTCAAATTGATTTTGTTCAAACAAGGTCTTTATTCCTTCTTCATCGGAAAGGTCCAATTTTCTAAAAGTAAATCCGGATAATCCATCCAGTTGCATCAATCTTGCCTCCTTAAGGCTCACCTCATAGTAATCGTTGAGGTTATCAATCCCTGTAACCTGGTAACCCATGGCACACAGCCTTTTAGACAGGTGGAAACCAATAAATCCCGCCGCCCCGGTAACCAGTACGTTTGCTCTCATAGACCCGCAAAACTATCAAATCCAGCCTTTTGGGTTAGCTTTAAATTTGAATATTTGAAGCCCAAAACCGAGTATGTACCGCGTGGTTCTAGACCTATTCCTTAAGGAAGTAAAAAGTGAGATCCGACAGCAGTCAGTCCTGGCCGGGTTGGCGCTTTATCTTTTCAGCGCGGTGTACATCGCTTATTCCTCCCTAGGATTACGTGGGTTTAATCTTGACGCAAGAATCTGGAGTGCACTTTTCTGGATTATCATTCTTTTTTCTGCTTTTGGCATTGTTGGAAAAGGATTCATCGGCGAACGCAAAGGAATTTTATTGTATTACCATTCCCTGGTTTCTCCGGGGTCATTGCTGTTGGCTAAAATGATTTATAGTTTTTTGCTCACCCTCTTTTTAAGTATTGGTGGATGGTTGATGTTTTCTGTGCTGCTTGGAAATCCAGTTCAGGATAAAGGCATTTTCCTTTTGAATATTGCCCTCTCGTCTGCTTGTTTTGGAAGCACTCTAACCATGCTATCCGCGATCGCCTCCAAAGCAGGCAATAGCAATGTATTGTTGGCGGTCATGGGATTCCCGGTTGTCATATCCATTTTACTTCTTTCTGTTCGACTCACCGTCAATACAATTGATGGCCTTGGTTTTTATGCATCATCAGATGAAGCCTTGACACTGCTGGCCATCCATTTGCTTACCCTGGCCGTTTCCTATTTGCTCTTCCCTTATATTTGGCGCAGTTGAACATGAACAGATCAAAAGACGGCTACAAAAAACTTCAAACCGGTTGGAAAATTCTTTCCATCCTGTTGTTGGTGTATACCTGCACTGCCGGTCTGCTCATGGAGGTGCCAAGATTAAGCATCGTCAATGAATCCATCCGTGCACTTTACTTTCATGTGCCCATGTGGTTTGGTATGGTCTTTCTGTTTTTTATGAGTGCATTCAACGCCATCCGGTACCTGAGAAATGGAAGTGCATTTTATGATATCCTTTCCAGGGAGTTTGCCACTACTGGGGTCGTGTATGGAGCATTGGGTATTGTCACTGGAATGATCTGGGCCAATTATACCTGGGGCTCTCCCTGGCACGGCGATCCAAAACAAAACGGAGCAGCAGTCGCTTTACTCGTTTACCTAGCTTATTTTATTTTAAGAGGCTCACTTTCCAACGATGAGCAAAGTGCACGCCTGGGCGCGGTTTACAACCTCTTTGCATTTGCTGCGATGATCCCCCTTATTTTTATACTTCCCAGGATGGCAGATTCCATGCACCCAGGCAGTGGAGGTAATCCCGGCTTCAATATGTACGATCTGGACAACCGCATGAGAATGGTTTTTTATCCTGCCGTTTTAGGCTGGATACTTTTTGGCCTGTGGATCACTGACCTAAGAATCAGGATTAAACGACTCACCATTAATTCTTAGCAATTCAACATGAAAAAGCTCTTGACATTTATCTGGCTAATCCTTTTAAATCCTAAGGTTGGTTTTTCTCAAACTGTGGAGATGGCAGACACCATGAGATCTGAGGGTAAAATTTATGTCTTGGTTGCCATTATCCTGGTTATTTTTTCTGGTCTGGCACTTTACCTGTTTCGACTTGATCAAAAAATAAGCAGACTGGAAAAAGGACAGGAATAAAAAAAGATTCCGGAACCGGCCTCCATACCACAAAGGATTTACCTTTGCAGGCGATTCGGTTAACGCCTCGTCGATCCAATGAAGAAATCCCACCTTTTAGCACTCATCGCCATTGCCGCAGCCGTCGGAATCATCATTTCGACAACCGGTGATGCCAGTTCGTATGTTGATTTCCAAACTGCCTCGGTAATGGCCAAAGAAGGCAACCTGAAAAGTATTCACATAGTCGGTGAGCTGAAGAAAGATCCTTCAGGACAAGTTTTGGGTTTAGAAAAAAGCGCAGACAATCTTTCCTTTTCGTTCTTGCTAATCGATGAGCAAGGCAATGAACAAAAGGTGATTCACCAGGAACCACTGCCACCAGATTTTTTGAGATCAGAGAAAATTGTAATCATCGGGCACTACGTTTCAGATATTTTCCTTGCAGAAAAAATTCTGCTGAAGTGTCCTTCCAAATACCAGGACAATACTCTAAAGAATACCTGACCAACCGCTTCCGAAGATATCCATGCACTATTTCATCGGAAACCTTGGGCATTTTTTTGTAATCCTATCCTGGGTTACAGCCTGCTTCTCCTTTTTTCTTTACCTGAAGGCGGCACTGACCAAAGACCTCTCCAAGTCAGGGGAATGGATCGTTAACGGACGGGTGGGATTTATCGTGCACTCCATGGCCGTGGCCGGTGTGATTGCCTCCTTATTTTTCATTATCTACAACCACTACTTCGAATACCACTACGCCTACTCCCACTCTTCAAAGCATTTGCCAGTGTATTACATGGTTTCCTGTTTCTGGGAAGGCCAGGAGGGAAGTTTTTTGCTGTGGATGTTCTGGCAAGCCATCCTTGGATTGATTCTGATCAGAACACAAAAAGAATGGGAAGGACCTTTAATGAGCGTATTTGCTCTGGTGCAGGCCTTCCTGGCTTCGATGATCCTGGGGGTTAAGATTCCCTTGCTCGACATCAACCTCGGAAGCTCTCCCTTTATTCTGTTGCGTGAGGCCATTCAGGATCCTGTTTTTCTTACCAACCCCGAATTCATTCCTGCAGATGGTAATGGACTTAATCCCCTGCTTCAAAATTATTGGATGGTGATCCATCCCCCCACCCTCTTCCTTGGGTTCGCCGCAACACTTGTACCCTTTTCATTTTGTATCGCAGGACTCTATTACAGGAAATACACTGATTGGGTCAGGCCAGCCTTACCATGGTCTTTGTTTGCAGGTGCAGTTTTAGGGATAGGAATTTTAATGGGTGGATACTGGGCCTATGAAACCCTGAGCTTCGGGGGCTACTGGAATTGGGATCCTGTTGAAAATGCAGTTTATGTTCCTTGGCTGGTGCTCATTGGAGCCATCCATACCATGCTACTTTTTCGTTCAAGAAAAAGAGGTCTTAGAATTTCAGTAATCTTAGTGTTGTCAACTTTTCTTCTAATTCTCTACTCAACTTTTTTAACCAGAAGCGGGATCCTGGGCGACGCATCGGTGCATTCTTTCACTGACCTGGGATTATCCGGGCAGCTATTGGTTTATCTATTGGTGTTCACCATTGGGTCGAAATTACTAACGTGGAGCCGATGGAAAGAAATTCCCGCAACTGGGAAAGAACTGGAGACCTGGACGGTTGAATTTTGGGTTTTTGCAGGCGCCGCAACATTGTGCCTGATGGGATTTCAGGTTCTTATCCCAACCTCCTTTCCCGTGATCAATAAAATTACCGGATGGTTTGGCGCTCAAACCACCCTTGCACCTCCAGCCGATCAAATAGGTTTTTACAGCAAGCTTCAATTGTGGTTTGCCGTGGTGGTGGCATTGATATCTGGTTTGGCTCAATTCTTTTGGTGGAATAAACCGGATAAGAAAAATATCTTATATACCCTCCTGGTAGCTGCACTAGCTTCTGTCCTGGTGGTGAATGCGAAGGAAGTGTACGACCTTAAATTTGCCGTTTTATTGTTTGCCGGTTTCTTCATCATTTTCTCCAATTTACTTGTTCTAAAAAAACTCTTCACCAAAAATCCTTCCCTGTCAGGTGGTGCCATTACCCACGTAGGTGTTGGATTAATGCTGATCGGAATAATGTTTTCATCAGGGTACTCCAGAGTTGTTTCACTCAACAACACCGGTATGCTGATTTCAAAAAGTGCCAGCACAGAATTTAATCGAGACAATCTTCTGTTGTTTGTTAATGAGCCAAGGACCATGGCCGGCTACCAAATTGAATATCTTGGCGAAAGAATTTTAAGCAACGATCGTAACATTTACCTCAAAAAACATGAGGTGCGATTAAGTGGAGATCCTTTTAAAGTGATTGCATCGAGAGCCATTATTCGGGAAAAACAATTGGTCTATCAGGCGGGCGACACCATCCCCATCAATCCGGAAAATACCTACTACGAGATTACGCTTTCAAGGGACGGTAAGATGGAAGCAAGACTTTTCCCGAGGGTTCAGATGAACCCCTCCATGGGCATGTTGAGTTCACCAGACATTACCCGTGGATACTCAAAGGATTTATACACCCATGTATCGGCGAGCATCTCAGCCGATCCAAATAATGAGGTAGAGTGGAACCAGCCAACTCAAGAAACGATGAAAATTGGTCAGCAATTTTTTGTTAATGATTATGTAGCTGTTTTGGAATCGGTGAAACCAGTCTCCTCCATCGCAGGGTACAACCTCGAGCAGGGTGATGTGGCGGCCATGGCAACCATTAGAATTCAGGCAGAGCATGAAGATTACTTGGCAGAACCAGTCTTCCTGATTAAAAATGCTGATGGAAACGCGAACGTTGGATTGATTCCAGATGAGATCAATGACCTGGGTGTACGTTTGACCCTGAACAACATTCGGCCACGTGAAGAACAATTTGATATTGGCATAACCACCCGACAAAAAGATTGGGTGATCATCAAAGCCATGGAAAAACCTTTGATTAATATCCTTTGGCTGGGTACAGGACTATTGGCCATAGGATTCATTATGGCTATGGTAAAAAGATTCCGATCCTCGGAGATCTAAATCCCTGCAATAATTTTTTCGATCACCTGGTTAACAGAGACCCCGTCTGCTTCTGCTTTAAAATTCCTAACGATCCGATGTCGGAGCACCGGCACTGCTACCGCCCTTACATCTTCCACATCAGGAGAATATTTACCATTTAGCAATGCATTGCACTTGGCGCCAAGTATTAGATTTTGAGAAGCCCTGGGGCCTGATCCCCACTCTAACCACTGTTTAGCAACTGCATTACCTTCCTGCGGTCTGGTTTTTTGTGACAGTGTTACCGCAAACTCAACTACGTTGTCGGGAACCGGCACTCTTCTAACCAAATCCTGGTATGCCCGGATTTGCTCAGCTGTTAAAACCCTACCAACGCTTGGTAGACTTTCAGTGGTGGTGGACTTAACAATGGCTACTTCATCGCTAAACGAAGGATAATCAAGGAAAATACTGAACATAAAACGGTCCAGTTGTGCCTCGGGTAATGGATACGTGCCTTCCTGCTCTATGGGATTTTGGGTAGCAAGGACAAAGAATGGCTTTGGCAATTCATGCTGCTGCCCCGCAATGGTCACTGCATTTTCCTGCATGGCTTCCAACAACGCAGCCTGTGTCTTTGGAGGTGTTCGGTTGATTTCATCGGCCAGGATAATGTTGGCAAACACAGGTCCTTTCACAAAACGAAAATTTCGCTCGCTGTCGAGTGTCTCAGCGCCGGTGATATCCGACGGCATGAGATCGGGGGTAAACTGAATACGTTTAAATTGAAGATCAAGCACACCAGCAAGGGTTTGAACCAGAAGCGTTTTGGCCAAGCCCGGAACGCCAACCAATAAGGCATGTCCCTTTGAAAAGATTGCAGTCAACATGAGGTGTACCACCTCTTGCTGTCCAACAATTACCTTGGCAATTTCATGCTTTAGCTTTTTAGCTTCAGCCGCTAACGCATCGGCTGCTTCAACATCATTGGAAAATTTACTCATCAACTAAGGTTAAACCTGCCTAAAACAATTGATCAATCCAGAATTTTACATCCCTTAAAAAGAGGATCAACATTAATAAAAACGTCGTTGCGTGCCTTTTGAAACCACTTATCCAAAATTTTATCCTTTTTCTCAGCAAGTGCTGCAGCCTGGATACGATACCAATCCTCTTTTAGGTTTGCCTGATGTGGTGAAAATTTCTTTTTGAAGTAAATGATACGCACTGCGCTTTTACCATCGTCGGTTCGATAAACAATAGGCTTGGAAATATTACCAACTTTCATGCTATCGATGGTGAAGTAAACCACCGGATCGATTTCTTTTAGAGAAATTTTAGCTCCTCCCGACATATCGGAGAAATATCCACCCCTACCTTTTGTCTGGGCATCATCGCTGAATTCTTTAGCTGCCTTTTCGAACTTTATGCTATCTCGTACAATTAAGGTTCGGATGCTGTCCAGAAATCGTTCCGCATCCACTATGTCTTTTTCAGAAGGCGGTGGATTCATCAGAATGTGCCTGGAGGTGTACTCATTGCCTCGTCTGGAGATTAACTGCATGATGTGAAAGCCAAAGGGGGACTCAAATGGCGTAGAGATTTCCCCAGGCTTTATTTTGAACGCCATGGCCTCATAAGAAGGCACCATGGCACCGCGACCCACCGTTCCCATTTCACCTCCATTGGAAACCACAGAGGGATCTTCGGAATATTTCTTTGCCAATTCAGCAAAATTTTCACCCGCAAGAATTCTTGAACGGATGTCCATCAGTCTGGCTTTTGTCTCTTCCTTTTGCGCTGGGCTAACCTTTGCCACCCTCACGATCTGACCAATTTCTACGTCGGAATCGTAGTATGGAAGACTGTCGGTCGGAATTTTGTTGAAGAACCGTTTAACCTCACTTGGGGTGATGGTGACCTCCTTGGTAATATTTTCCTGCATCTGTTGACCAAGCAACTGCTCTCTGATCTGATCTCTGAGCTCAAGCCTGATGTCATCCAATGATTTCCCGTAAATTTTTTCCAATTGATCGGGTGAACTTCCGGAGGATTGAAGGATGTAATTCATCCTGGAAGTTGTATTCTGGTCTACCTGAGCATCACTAACCACCACAGAGTCAATTTCAGCCTTCGCTACCAGGAGCTTATTCACAATTAGTCTTCCCAACAAATCACATTTAGCATCCTCAGAAGGAGGATTTCCATCAGCCAGATAATTCTGGTAAGCACCTTCCAGCTCTGATTTCAATACGATGTAATTATCAACCTTGGCAATGATCTTGTCCACCACAAAGCCTGTGCTTTCCTGAGCTTTGACTGACCAAAACGAAATGGTCAGCAATACCACAGCAGTCAGCCTACTGATAAATTTCAAACTGCTTGTTTCTGACCGCATTTTCATACACTTCATCTTCCAATTTTCGCGAAAGTTCAACTTTTCTTTTGTTTAATATGATGTTTTTTATGTCGTTTCTAACAAATTCTACTGGAGATTCATTATCCGAAATCTTGTAATCATCAATTTTAAGGAAATAGCTGAAGTCTGTATCCGAAGACTCATAATACGGATAGCTTCTCAAAAACTGAATTTTGTTGGGCATATCAGAGAAAGGTGAATTGACCACCAGTTTATCAAACTCAACCCATGTAGAATCGGATAGGTGGTAAGCAGATGAAAAACTGAGGCAAAAAGATTTAAGTTGATCCTGATCCTTAGGCTTGGAAGAATACAAAAGTGTCTTCACTTTATTCAACCGGGGAGTTCCCTTCGGAACCTTAATAAAAGTCGCCCTGACTATATTTTTCTTCAGAATAAAATTGTCTCTGTGCTCTGTGTAGTAATCCAGGATTTCCTGCTCGGTTACGCTGTCGGATAGATTTTTTTTGATGTACAGGTTCTGGTATTCGTAACCAATTAAACTATAACGGTAGTCAAGCACTTTTCGCTCTACCTCTGCCTCGTTGATATCAATATTTCGCTGTGCCTCCTGAATAATTAATTGCTTTCGGATCCAGCTATTGACATAAGCCATAATCCGCGAAACAGAGTCTTCTTTGGTTACACCGTCATCGGCGATTCCTTCCAATTCGTCCTGGTACAGATAGACATCGTTTACCCTTGCTACGGACTTTCGAGCAGAAACAGAAGGTTCAGGCTTACGCTTAATCAAATCACATCCCACCAGAAACGTCGCCATGGAAAAAAGAATCAACCACATGTTAAGGCGGGCAGCAATCATGGCAATGTGAGGTTGGTCTGTGGGGATTTTGGCGCGATGTTTTTCCCTTCAGAAACTAGATTTTTTATGACAGAATTTTTTACCCTTTTGTTCAATGAAACGGTGAATCTTGTTTTCAGCATTTCAAGCCAGTCGGCCTCCAGTTTATCCTGATAATCCGAGATAACCGATGCGCGCGCCTCGTCCAATGATTTCAGACCTGGTTGTACGAGGCTTTTTATATCAACGATGTAAAACATTTTGTCCAAGGTAACCGAATGTACACCCAAAACCCAAGGCACTGCATCCACCACCTTGCTATAGCCTCTTTCATAGAGTCTATAATCTGAAACAGTTCTGAATTTGCGAACACCGGAAGCCAGCAAGGAATCACCATTATTAATCTTTTCCCACGCAGCTTTGAAGGCCTGCTCATCGTTGGTTCCTAAAATTTTTGCGCGCACCCGATCGGAGGCCTTGTACTGATCTCTATGCTCCAAAAAGAATTTCCTTTGACCGGCTGTATCGGCAGAAGCCTTATTCCATACCTCGGCCTCCATAATTGAAAAAAGTAAAATACCCTCCCTGTATTCCTGCAACAACATACGGTAATCTTCATTCTCCCGAAGCAATTTTTCCTCAGACAGTTGATCGGCCTGCATGGCTACGTATCCATTATAAAGTTGGCGCATGAGCGCAGGTGGCTCACCAGGTCCTGGTGCCTGAACAGCCGTGACAAAATCAACAAAATCATTGGTCTTAAAACTTTTCCCTGCCATGGTAAACAAAACCTGATCATAGAGCTGTGGGTCTCCCCTATAGGACCACGTTCCCTGTAACATAGAAGAATCGGCAAGGGCAACCAAGAGATCAGTTGCCTGGCGGTTTTCAGTATAACCAAAAGATTTTTTTAGGTGTTCAATACGTCGGATACCGGTATACATCATGCGCTCATCCTTACTTACACGCCTGACCAGCGTTGGCTTCATCTCCGCAAAAGAAGCCACAGGAATCTTCCGCTCCAGTCGGATCAAATGCCAGCCATAGGTGGTTTGAACTGGATCTGTGACCTCGCCTGGATTTTTTAATGAGAAGGCCGCCTCCTCAAAAAGAGGTGCAGATTGAGCATATGTCCCTTTTCGGAAAGGCGGGAGTTTGCCACCGGAATCACGATTGGAGAAGTCATCCGAATTTTCCCGACAAAGATCCTCCCACTTGCTACCGGCTTTCAACTTTTCCGCCAAATCAAAAATTTTCTCTCGAGCAGCAGGATCTTCTCCATTCTTTCTGATCATGATGTGAGCAATTTCAATCTCACCGGCAGAAGGTCGTTTATCAATGACTTTGACAAGATGGTAACCAAAACGCGTGCGCACAGGATCGGAGACTGTACCAACCGGAGTGTTATAGGCAGCAGATTCAAATGGGTAAACCATCTCAAAGGCACTGAAATATCCAAGGTCTCCACCATTAGAAGCTGCAGATGGATCCTCCGAAACCTGTCGGGCTACAGTTCCGAAGTCTTCACCGGCTAAAATCCTTTTTTTGACACCTTCAATTCTTTTTAAAACCGCCAGGGTGTCTGAGGGCGGCGCATCGGGATCACACCTAAAAAGTATATGCGATGCCCTGACTTCATATCCCATTCGACCGTGAGCTTCCTCGGCGAGACGATCCGCATCATCGGCTGTTCCCTCAAAGCTCTTTCGTATATCTTTTTTATAGCCGTCGAACTCTTTCTGAAAAGCTTTGGTGGTATCCAGTCCTTGCCGGTAGGCTTCCTTTACCTTCAGCTTAAACTTTATATAGAGGTCCAGGTAATTACCGACGCCTGCTTTTGAAAATTCGGAAGGTCGATTCTGGTGATTTTTCCTAAAAAGGTATTCAAATTCCCTAGCAGTAACCTTTTCCTCACCAACTGTAAAAAGTATTGCTTCGTTCTGACCGAAGGCCAGCGCACTGGAAAGCAACAGGATTATTAGGGTCCTCATGACAAAAACGGGGTCAAAAATAAACGTTTGACCGGATAAGGGCGAAAACGATAAAAAATGGCTTTTTATTGATTGAGGGCCGGGGTAATTTTCAATCCTGCGCTTAATATCCCTGTTAGGGTATCGGCCCTCATCATCTGAAAGACCTCAGCCTTATATTTTCCCTGATAGGGGAATTTAAAACATTGGCGCAAAGAAAGATCGTGTTCAAAAATTCCTCCGATGGCACTTTTGCCGGCAGGTTCACCTGTGGTGGCATTGAAAAGATATTGTTCAGTAAGCAGGGAATCCAATCTGTTGCCAACACTGTCCTTAAGAAGGTAGGCTGAGTAAAATCTGGCCCACGGATAATCCGAACTGTTCCTGATCTCAAAGCGTATGTCGTAACATCTGGAGGTATCCTGAATGGAGAATTCAAATTGGGCAGGACTCCCAGACTCCCAAAAATCATTGACATCAACCATGGTGTGATAGACCTCCGGCCGGCCACAGCCGAGAAAAATCAGAGCAATAAAAATCAAATTTATGACTCTCATTGCGGTTTGTTGCCAGTGGGGCGTTGCGCCCTGGGCATCTGACCACGACCACCTTGTCCGCTTCTGCCCTTTTTTCTTCGCTTGGACGATTTGTTTTTGAATTTGTGATCCAATTGTGCCAGGTCGTTGTTTAACGGACCTGGGACTGGTTGTTGCTCTTCCAAATCCTTTTCAAGTGTGGCGGGTTTTACGCCCTTCTGGTTTTGTTCAAGAATTTGATTTACGCGCTCAACATCAAGTGGAAACCAGGTGTTCTCTTCCTTGTATCCAAACCACATGATCTTGCGGAATATATCGGTCTTTTGTAAAAAAGCATCACCCCTCAAAGTTTGAAGCGGAGACTCCACCTTGGGAATGTCCCGAAGTGCATCCATATAAGTTTCCAGTTCATAGTTCAAACAACATTTAAGTCGACCACACTGTCCGGAAAGTTTAGCCGGGTTGAGGGAGAGGTTTTGATATCGTGCGGCACTCGTCGCAACATTTTTAAAATCTGTGAGCCAGGTTGAACAACACAGCTCTCTGCCACAAACACCAATACCACCGAGTCTTCCTGCTTCTTGTCTTAGGCTGATTTGTCTCATTTCAACCCTGATCCGGAATTCGGAAGCCAGCGCTTTTATTAATTCCCTGAAATCAACGCGCTCCTCTGCTGAATAATAGAAGATAGCTTTCATGTTGTCGGCTTGAAACTCGACATCTGAAAGCTTCATCTGAAGCTTATATTTTTGAATGATCTCCCTGCCTCTGAAAATGGTCGGATGTTCTCGCTTTTTTACCTCCTCAAATTTTTCAAGATCCTTGGCGTGAGCCAGTCTGTAGATTTTTTTTATCTCGTCGTCATTGGCAACGTTCTTCTTTTTCATTTGAAGCCTGACCAGCTCGCCCTGAAGGGAGACATGACCAATATGGTGCCCGCTAGGCACCTCAACTACTACCGCATCGCCGGTATGCAAAAGCAACTTTTCCGTATTCCTGAAAAACTCCTTACGACCATTTTTAAACCGAATTTCAACGACATCAAATTTTTCATGTGCCGGTACTTCCATATCCGACAACCAGTCAAATGAATTGAGTCGGTTGCAACCGCCTGTACTACAGCTGCCGTGGCTTTGACAGCCCGATACTTTTCCTTCCTCTTTTGTTCCACAAGCACAACCCATACCTAAGCGTTAAAAAAAATATTCAGTTCTTCCAGTTTAAAAGATCTTTTCCGATGTCCTTCCGGAAATATACACCATCCCAATTAACCAAGGAAACAGTCTCATAGGCCTGTTGAATAGCCCCTTGAAGCGATTCACCCATCCCGGTCGCAGAAATTACCCTTCCCCCATCCGATAAGAGCCGACTACCTTCCTGCCTGGTACCAGCATGGAATACCGGACTTTGGCTCGCTCCGATGGTTATTTCAGTGCCTTTTTTATAATTGCCGGGGTAACCTTCGGCAACCATAGAGATGGTTACAGCGAATTGCTTTTGAAATTCAGCATGCATGTCTTTCAACGTGCCCTTTGCAGTGGCCTGAAGCAAGGGAACAAGGTCAGATTTTAATCGAAGCATGACCGATTGTGTTTCAGGATCACCCATTCGTGCGTTGTATTCTATCACGTATGGTTCACCCGAAACATTTATCAAACCAAAAAAGATAAAACCCCGATAAGAGATATTCTCTTCTTTCAAACCCCTAATGGTTGGGGCAATAATTTTTTGTTCGACTTTTTTCATGAAGTCGGCATCGGCAAATACCACGGGTGAAACTGCACCCATCCCTCCGGTATTGGGGCCCTGATCATCATCGCCGATGCGCTTATAGTCTTTGGCTTCAGGTAGGATTACATAATGCGCTCCGTCCGTTAGCACAAACACAGATAACTCAGTGCCCGTAAGGAAATCCTCAATCAACACTTTTGAGCCCGCGTCGCCGAACCTTTTATCGTCGAGCATCTCTTTAACTGTTATACTGGCCTCTTCCCTTGAAGAAGTAATGATAACACCCTTCCCCGCCGCAAGTCCGTCGGCTTTAATTACTATTGGTGTCTTACACTTTTCGACGTAGGAAACGGCTGAAGCCGAATCGGAAAAGGTAGATGCCGCAGCCGTTGGAATACCATGCCTGTTCATGAAGGCTTTAGAGAAATCCTTACTTCCTTCAAGCTGAGCACCAAGCTTTCCCGGACCCACGATTCCAACATGACTCAGCGACGGATTCGATTCGAAGTAATCTCGGATGCCTTCCACCAAAGGCGCTTCAGGGCCCACCACCACTAAATCTATCTTCTCTCCCTCGCAAAATTTGCCTAGAGCGACAAAGTCAGTGACTTTCAGAGGAATGTTAATCCCCAGTAAGGCAGTACCTGGATTTCCAGGCGCTACGTACAAAGCATCGCACAATGGACTTTGCCTGATTTTCCATGCCATGGCATGCTCCCTGCCCCCGCTTCCTACTAAAAGTATTTTCATGGTTAGGTGTCCGTAAAAATCGGATCAATAAAAAAGCCCGTAAAGATACGGGCTTTTCAGATAGGATCGGTGCCAATCAGTTAGCGTACTCACTAAGGAACTTCACGCGCATCAACCGAAGGTCTTCTTCAGAAAAATCAGCATTCGACTCATCGGCGAGAGCCTCTTCAATGCTGTCAGATTCAGAATTGATGAAATAATCGTGGATGGCTTCCTGTTTCTCTTCATCCAAAACCTGATCGATATAATAATCGAGATTTAGTTTGGTGCCGCTGAAACAAATGTTTTCAATTTCTGTCAGGAGGTTTCCGAAAGAAAGGTTTTTAGCCGCCGCAATTTCATCCAGATCTACTTTTCGGTCGATCTGCTGAATGATGAAAACCTTTATGTTGGATTTATTAACCGATGTTTTTACCACCACATCGGCTGCTGTCTCTATTTCGTTCTCCTCAACATATTTCTGAATAACCTCAATGAACTCTTTGCCAAACTTGTTAACCTTTCCCATTCCGACGCCGTTCACGGACGCCATCTCCTCCTTTGTGGTTGGATAAATGGTTGCCATTTCTTCCAGGGAAGGATCCTGAAAGATTACATAAGGAGGCAGGTTTCTCTCCCGTGCCATCTGCTTACGCAATGACTTAAGTACTTCAAACAACTTAGCATCGTAAGATTTGGCCTGTACGGCACGTTCAGCCGACTCCTCCTCTTCATCAATAGCGGTAGTAAAATCGTGGTCTCTTGCCAATTCAATGCGATGGGGCTTCACCAAGAATTTCTTTCCTTTTTGGGTGAGCTTCAGCACACCGACATTTTCAATGTCCTTTTCTAAATATTGATAAATCAGCGCCTGCCTTCCTACAGATTTCCAAAAATCATTGTCCTCCTGGTCACCCTTGCTGAAAATTTTAAGTTCGGTGTGGCCGTAGCTTTTCACATACTCATCTTCAACGCCTCTGATAACATTAACGATGTGATTGAGTCCAAAGCGCTCAGATGTCTGAACAGTAGCTTCGAGGAAAATTTTCACATGCTCGGTGCCATCAAAGCGCTCCCGTGGATTAACACAGTTGTCGCAAGCGCCGCAATTGTTCTCAGGGTATTCTTCTCCGAAATAATGTAGCAACTGCTTGCGTCGACAGACCGGTGACTCTGCATAGAACTCCATCTCTTGCAAAAGGATTCTCGCGTTTTCTCTTTCCTGAACCGATTTGTCCTTGTTGAATTTTTCCAGTTTGTTCAGGTCATTGTGGCTATAGAACATCAGACAAACACCCTCAAGTCCGTCGCGGCCTGCTCTTCCGGTTTCCTGATAATAGCCTTCCAGAGATTTGGGAACATCGTAGTGGACAACAAATCGGACGTCGGGTTTATCAATACCCATTCCAAAGGCTATGGTGGCCACCACAATTTCTACCTCCTCATTAAGGAAGTCATCCTGATTTTTTACCCTTACTTCCGGATCAAGGCCGGCGTGGTAAGGCACCGCTTTAAATCCATTCACGTTAAGCAGTTGTGCAATCTCCTCTACCTTTTTACGGCTGAGACAATAGATGATTCCACTTTTACCCTTGTGATCTTTTAAAAATTTTATGAGCTGCTTTTTGGTCTCCTTTTTTGGTCTTACTTCATAAAAGAGGTTAACCCTGTTGAAGGAGGATATAAAAACATCCGCCTCCTCCATCTGAAGATTTTTTTGAATATCGAGTTGGACTTTTGGCGTAGCCGTAGCCGTAAGTGCAATAACCGGCATCTGTCCGAGTTGGGCCAGCATTGTTTTAATCTTCCTGTATTCAGGCCTGAAGTCATGACCCCACTCCGATATACAGTGCGCCTCATCAATGGCCACAAACGAAATTTTAATCTTTCTCAAAAAGGAAATGTTCTCTTCCTTATTCAGGGATTCGGGCGCGACATAGAGAAGCTTAACAGATCCGTTGGCGCACTCCTTTCTGAGCTGCGTAATCTCTGCCTTGTTGAGTGTAGAGTTAAGAAATCTCGCGTTAATTCCGTAGGCATTGAGGCTATCAACCTGATTTTTCATCAATGCAATCAGGGGTGAAATCACAATGGCTAAGCCATCTAAAATCATTGCAGGCAACTGGTAGCAAAGCGACTTACCGGCACCCGTAGGCATGATCACAAAAGTGTTTCTGCCGGAGAGAATATTCCGGATTACCGGCTCCTGATTGCCTCTAAAATTGCCATAACCGAAGAATTCCTTCAGTTTGACCTTCAACTCATCTTGTTCCTCAGCAACGATCATAGTTATCAGTGATGGCAGATCTTCAATTCAATTATCTTTGGGCCCTTAAATGATACTTATTGAAAATAGCCAAAAACATAAGGGCAACCGCAATTCGTGTACTAAATAATGAGGCGAATGCCATAGAAAACGTGACGAAATTCATCAATGATGAGTTTGAGTCGTGTGTTTCGGAGATTTTCAACAGCACGGGTCGGGTTGTTATCACAGGGATAGGGAAAAGTGCTCTAATTGCCAGCAAAATTGTTGCGACGCTGAATTCAACGGGTACTCCTGCGTTGTTTATGCACGCTGCTGATGCCTTACACGGTGATTTGGGAATGGTCCGTAGGGAGGATATTGTAATCTGCATTTCAAAAAGTGGCAATACCGAAGAAATCAAGGCCTTAGTGCCTCTGCTCAAACGAACCGGGTCAAAACTGGTTGCGCTGGTTAGCAATACTGAGTCCTATTTGGCCAAACAAGCCGATTTTGTGCTGAATGGATCCATTGGCGAAGAGGCCTGTCCAAACAACCTGGCGCCAACCACCAGCACCACTGTTCATTTAGCCCTTGGCGACGCCCTTGCTGTCTGCCTATTGGAGTTGAGGGGATTTACCAGCGACGATTTTGCTAAAAATCATCCTGGTGGAGCGCTCGGTAAAAAGTTATACCTGAGGGTCGAAGATATTTATCCAAGCCACCAGTTGCCTATGGTTGGGGCTAATACCCCTGTTAAAGATGTTATTGTTGAGATCTCATCCAAACGACTTGGTGCAGCTGCTGTAGTCGATGGAACACAAAAGTTGAAAGGAATAATCACCGATGGTGACATCCGAAGAATGCTTGAGCGCCATTCTAACCTCACCGGTTTAACAGCGCAGGACATCATGACGGTCAATCCGAAAACAGTTGGGAAAGGTGAGTTCGCAACGCGTGCCTTACAGGTCATGCAGGAGAACAACATCACTCAGCTGGTGGTGGAGGATGAATCGAAGGTGGTTGGGTTTGTGCATTTGCATGACTTGCTCAAAGAAGGAATCGTTTAATAAAACATATGCCATTCAAAAAAAACACTTACGTCGTCCTTATGGCAGGAGGAGTGGGCGTACGGTTTTGGCCCTACAGTAGGAATGCCAAGCCTAAACAGTATCTGGATATTTTAGGAACGGGAAGAAGTTTGCTTCAGGCAACCTTTGATCGGTTTGCACCAATGTGTCCAGTTGAAAATATTTATGTGGTGACCAATCAGGAGCATTACGACATCACACGAGAACAACTCCCGGAGCTTGGCGCCAACCAGATCCTCGCTGAGCCTATGAGGAAAAATACCGCGCCTTGTATTGCGTATGCTTCGTGGTACATCAAATCGAAAAATCCTGATGCTGTGATTGTGGTGAGCCCTTCCGATC
Source organism: Bacteroidota bacterium (assembly GCA_016866235.1). Taxonomy (GTDB): domain Bacteria; phylum Bacteroidota; class Bacteroidia; order Cytophagales; family Cyclobacteriaceae; genus ELB16-189. The sequence continues at coordinate 439,541 of VGMW01000002.1, read as the reverse complement.
ACCTGATTTTAAACGAACAACAATTCAGGGACACCGTCGCTAAAGCCATTGAACAGGCCAGAAACCAAAATTGCCTGATCACCATGGGCATCAGACCAACCCGACCAGAAACTGGATACGGCTACATCCAATATCATCAGGAAAAAACACCTGTCAAAAAGGTCAAGACGTTTACGGAAAAGCCGGAATTATCCATTGCAAAAAAGTTTTTAGAGAGTGGTGACTTCGTATGGAATTCAGGAATTTTTATCTGGAGTGTCGACGCCATAACGGAGGCACTTAAAAAATTCACACCTGAAATTGCCGAGGCCTTCGAAGATATGGAAAAACACTTCGGTCAGACGGATGAAAAAAAGGCATTGGAGAATACCTATGCCCAGTGTAAAAATATTTCTATTGACTTTGGTGTAATGGAGAAGGCTGACAATGTGTATGTCATTGAGGCAAACTTCCCATGGTCAGATTTGGGTTCGTGGGGCTCACTCCACGAGGCTTCGATTAAAGATGGCGATCAAAACCATGTGGAAGGTATGGTGAAAACCTACGATACCAGAAATTGTTTTATTAAAGGACAACAGGACAAAATGATGGTCATACAAGGATTGAACGGCTACCTTATAGGTTGGTTCGATGATGTATTGATCGTTTGTGAAAAAGACAGAGAAGAGCTTTTCAGAAAATATGTTAATGACCTGAAGAGCAATCCTGATGCAACAAAATTCCTCTAGCGGGAAACTGCCGTACGCTGTCGGAGCAGTTCATAAAGACAAATACCAGCCGCAACGGAAACATTCAAAGAGCCAATCTTCCCGTACATCGGAATTTTAGCAAGCAGGTCACATTCTTGAAGTACTTCAGGAGAGATGCCATCCTCCTCTGAGCCCAGAATAATGGCCATAGGTCCTGTAAGCACGGCCCCAAAAACAGATTCAGAGGCTTTCTCAGTACATCCGACCGATCGAATACCTGAGTCACGAAGTTCACGCAACGTTTTTCGCATATTTTTTGACCTGCAAACAGAGACGTGATGTAAGGCGCCAGCAGAAGTCTTAACCGCATCAGCAGAAACCGGTGCATTGCCCTTATCGGGGATCACGACTGCATGAACCCCAGCCGCTTCTGCAGTCCGAATAATGGCTCCAAAATTTCTAACATCAGTGATTCGGTCAAGAATGAGAATCAGTGGATCCAGGCCTTCAGAAAAAATTTGATGGATGATATTTTCCAGCGATTCAAAATGCACCGCCGCCAAGACAGCCACAACACCCTGGTGATTTTTTGAAGAAAAAGCGGAAAGTTTTTGTGCAGGTGCAAAAGAAAAACTGACTTCCCGAGTACGGGCTTCATGAATTAACTCCCGGATTAAATCATTGGAAAGCCCGCTTTGGATATAAATCCTGTCAATGTCCTTGTCTGCCCTTATTGCCTCCATGACCGCACGGGTGCCAAAAATGAATTGTTTCTTATCGGTCATGAATCAAGTTTAGGATTGAGGAAATTAAAATCTCGCTTTGCGCCATAGATCAACAGTTGAATACCACGGGGTCGTATACTGTTCGCCGCGCTCCATAAAATAATAGTCGGGGGAGTACACACTGCCACTTCTATAAAAAACGAACTTCTGGCGCGTGTCTTTATAAAACCAAATTTCATTCATGGTGGTCCTGCTAACCTCTGTAGGCGGACCGAATACCACATAGATCATCCCTCGATCTGTTTTCCAACCCTCCTTATGGGCAGAAAAAAATCTATTGGCCAATTCAATTCGACTGAAGTAGGAACGAATGAGATTTTTAGCACGCGAAGCATCGCGCGTTATACCAAGAATGACCTTGTCAAACTTTGATTTATCGCCCCCGGCATCCATAAGACTGGTTTGTTCAGGGGAGGAAGTCAAATAGGTAAGCGGACCTGTGAGTTGCTCAACACGGTTGTATTTTGGGAATGAAGCTACCGTTGCCAACACCGACAAGCCCTCTGGGGCAAGGGTATCCTGCTGTAATAAGTAAAGTCCAGGTTTAGAAGGTATAAAAGAATCGTCGACCAGGACAAAAGAAGAATCCGCCTTTAAAATCTTATCCTCAGAAGATTTTTTAATGAAAGGCGGTGGAGCAGGCGCAAAAGCCTGGCGGTAATAGAAAGCAAATATTTTTTTTGCAGCAGTGTGATTTCGAACCGTGTACCGCTGATTCACTGGAATGGCTGAACTTAAGACAGCGGTATTGGATGCGTCGGATAGTGAAAAGGTAATTGGCCACAACGGATCGATAGCCGTATAAAAGTTCCAACTGCCTTTATTGACCTTATTGGTGATGGTGCCCACAAGGAAAAAAACCTTATCATCGTTTTCAACCAGGAAATTGGCTTTTATGAATTTATCCTGAACCTCCAACTCCCTTAAGTCCGGCTGAACCTCAATTCCGGATCGGACATTCACCGATGACCGCTTTTCCCATTTCAATTCATAATCACCCGCCTTATAATCCCTGGCATTTACACTGAATTTATAATGCACAAGCGTTGACTTTCCTTGCCTTACCGGAAAAAGGGTTAGGTTAATTTCAGCATCAGGATCATATAGATAGCCGAGGTTGAAACCAGAAATAGCCTGAGCCCTTACGGTGGTTGCTGAGCAGACAGCAAAGATGAAAACCAGGAATGGCAGTGCCATTAAAGATCGCATGGTTCAAATTTAGTATTCTTTCCGCTGTAGGAACATGAAATCCGAATGGATTGAAAAGGATTTGATTCCAATGCAACCTGCAGCCGATACAAGGATGTTTGAATTAACTTTGGACTGTTTTCAAAAAATGGCCATTTATTCTACTGAAATAACAAGTGAGTCTGATCCCTCTGACAGTCCTTTGCACCAGAGGTTACTCAAAGCCTATATTCTGGTTGAGCCCTTAGTTGCAGGCGAAGTTTTAGAGGCGGGTTGCGGGGAAGGGAGAGGCGTCAATCTTTTAATAAACAGATCTTCAAATTTTACTGCTTTAGACAAAATTGAGGAAGCACTCGTTACCCTAAGGAGAAAATATCCTCAGGGTGAATTTATCCGAGCCGATTTCCCTCCCTTTTCTTCCATGCCATCCAATCGGTTTGACTGCATTGTCAGTTTTCAGGTTATCGAACACATTGAGGAAGACGAATTCTTTCTAAGGGAGTTGTATCGGATGCTTAAGCCTGGCGGAAAAGCATTTCTTTCTACACCCAACAGACCGCTTTCACTTTCAAGGAATCCATGGCACATTCGTGAATACACGGCCAGTGAACTCAATGCTTTATCATCACGGATTTTTACAAAGGTAACCGTACAAGGAATTGCGGGTAATGAAAAGGTGATGGCCTACCATGAAGAAAACAGGAAGAGTGTTCATCGTATAACGAAATGGGATTTCCTTGATTTACAGCACCGGTTGCCAGCCTCAGTTTTAAGAATTCCGTATGAAATCCTTAACAGGCTAAACCGAAAGCATTTGAAAAAGAAACAAACGGGGCTGGTGGCTTCTATAACCCATGAGGATTATTTTCTGTCGGAGCGCGCAGACGAAGCCTTAGATTTATTTGTTACCCTTGAAAAATAATTGAGAAACAAAAAATAAAATGAAATACGCATCAACACTTTTTCTGATTTTGGCTTTGCTTACCTCCTGCAGTACATCTGATAAACCAGAGCAATATTCCATCAACCAATTCATGGATGTGGTATCTGTAAATGGTGGGGCATTCTCCAAAGATGAAAATCGATTTCTGATCAACTCTAATAAAACAGGTATTTTCAATGCTGTCGAAATCGATCTGCAAACCGGAGAACAGAAATTTATTACCTCGTCTACCGACAATGCTATTTTTTCTGAAAGTTATTTCCCGGAAGATGATCGCATCCTTTACAGCAGCGATCGTGGCGGAAATGAGATCAGCCATTTGTATGTCCAGTATCCAGAGGGAAAAGCGTTGGATCTGATCAGCGACTCCACCGCGAAGTCGGATTTCATCGGATGGAGCTTCAGTAAACAAAATCTTTATTACACGTCCAACTCCAGGGATAAACGGTTTTTTGATTTGTACAAAATCAGCACCGGATCACTAAAAAAAGAAGATTTTGTTTTGTCGGCGGCCAGTATTTACCAAAATGAAAAAGGTTTAAACGTAGCTGCTATATCGAGGGATGAAAGGTATCTGGCTTTAACTGAGTCGATCACCACAAACAATTCAAATCTATACCTGCACGATACTCAGACAGGCGAAACAAAGCTTTTATCTCCACATGAGGGCGATGCACAGTATAGCCCACAATATTTCAGCGTGGATGGAAAGCAACTCATGTACCTCACCGATGAGAACAGCGAATTTATGTACCTCTCTAGTTATGACATCATGACTGGTGAACGAAAAAAGATTGAAGATGCTCCGTGGGATATTTCCTATTCCTACATTTCGAAAACAGGAAAGTACAGGGTGGTTGCCATTAACAACGATGCCCGAACCGAAATGAAAATTTACGATCGCGTCGGGAACCTGGTTCAAATTCAGGGAATCCCTCAAGGTGACATCACGGGCGTCAATATTTCGGACAGTGAAACCAAAATGTGCTTCTATCTGAGCAGCTCAAACAATCCGGCCAATTTGTATTTATATGAATTTGAGTCAGGTAGGGTAAGACAGTTGACGAACAATTTGAATCCGGAAATAAATCCTGAAGACCTGGTGGAAGGAAAAGTGGTTCGGTTCAGTTCCTTCGATGGATTAAAAATTCCCTCACTTCTATACATGCCAAAAGGTATTGGGGCTGGTGAGAAAATTCCCGCATTGTTGTTGATCCATGGTGGTCCGGGTGGACAAACCAGATTAAATTATTCAGGATACACCCAATACCTGGTGAATCATGGTTATGCCATCCTGGCGGTTAACAACCGGGGAAGCTCTGGCTATGGCAAAACTTTTTTTGCTGCAGACGACAGGAAACATGGTGATGCCGATTTAAGAGATTGTGTTGAGGCTAAAAATTTTCTTTCAGGTCTTCCTGAAATTGACAAGGAAAAAATTGGCATTATGGGCGGCAGTTACGGCGGTTACATGACGATGGCGGCACTGGCCTTTCAGCCAGAAGCGTTTAAAGTAGGCGTAAATCTGTTTGGGGTAACCAATTGGCTGCGCACCTTGAAAAGCATCCCTTCCTGGTGGGGTTCTTTTCGATCAGCTTTGTATACCGAACTGGGTGATCCTTTCACGCAAGACTCAGTTGCCCTATACAATAAGTCACCTCTTTTCTTTGCCAATAAAATAACCAAGCCTTTTATCGTTCTACAGGGCAGCAACGATCCACGGGTATTGCAAATTGAATCGGATGAAATGGTTGCAGAAGCCAGAAAAAATGGCGTGCCAGTAGAGTATGTGGTTTTTCCAGATGAAGGTCACGGATTTGTAAAAAAAGAGAATAACATCAAGGCCTATGAGGAAATTCTGAAGTTTCTTGATGCCCATCTTAAAGGGTTAGAAAAATAGAATTCATGATTTTCACGATTAATTATCCCAATCGAAAAAATCATCTTCAGAAACTACTACCTTTTTCTTCTCCTGTTTCTTTCCAGATCGGAGCGATTCCCGGAGTGACTTGAATTCATTTTTTATGGTGGTGGAAATTTTCTGCTTAACGGCTGAAAAATCATATTCCACCTTGTAATCGTCGGTGGTGCCGGTGATTTTTAGAAAGATTTTAGATCGACCCTGAGCATCAGTCTGGATTGCTTCTTCGGCTTCTGCTTTATTGTTTTTCCGCCGACTGAATGGAGCAACAATACGATAATCAATATGCTGATCGAAGGTGTGGCTGCCACTTAACTCAATGACAGTAAGGTTGGATTTGATTTCCATTTTCGGAATAAGAATGGTTCGATCGCGGATCAGAATATCATTTTTAAGATCGCCGAAACGAAGCTTACGCAAACCCTCATCATCTAAGTACTTGTTCAATGCATATATGGGCTCAAAATTATTCAGCTCACCCCTTCTGATTAAAAAGGAGATGTCGGCATTTAAATCCTTTGGTATAAGATCAAGTTTTCGGTCCAGCGTAGCATTGATTAATAAATCAGCATCAATCAATCCCTTCAAATGTTTTTGTGTGATAAATTCTTGTTTGAAATCTTCAAAAACATAAAAAATGCTGTCGATGTTGATGTGGCTTAGATGAATATCGGTCTGCACCCCTACCCTTCCGGGAACAGCAGCATCAATGGTTCCGTCGAAATCCAGGGTACCACCCATGGCGGAAAAGTGATTTCCGGAAAAATCAGCAACCTGATCTTCTACCCGCATTTGTCCTGTAATCGATCGAAGTGAGAATTTTTTATAATGAAACCGATCGTAGAGGTAAAACATTTTTAGCCTCAACCTTGGTGATATTTTAAAATCATATTCCCCTTCCGAATCCTCCCCGAAGGCAAAATTTAGGATTTCGTCCATATCCAAAAATGCACCACCCAATTTTATGTCCAATCCAAGGTCCTGATTATCCTGAAGAATAAAAGGCAGCGCATTGATAATTTTCCCATTCAGCAATAAATCACTTCGACCAAGTGATCCTTTTAAATTTTCAAGATTGATATCTGAATCTTTTAGAGCCATTGAACCTGACCATCGAATAAATTTTTGATTTTTATTTCGGTAGTTGAACGAGACATTGTTAAATAAAATGGAGCCGTTGGCCTTTGCCCGCCGTGCGGTGGACCTACTCTTCAGATCCTCCCAAAATCCAGACAGTTTAAAATCTGCATTTAAGGAACCTTCTACATTTGAAAAAAGTGAATCAGGCAGGAGGCGCTCGAGGGCAATATGATCGATGGCGCCATTAAACTCTGTATCGATAAACGGATTGTTTAGATCCCGTACGCTTAGGTTCGCGTTAAAAGATCGCCGGTTTAATCGACCGGAAATATTCTTTAGTGCCAACTCATTTTGGCTTTGATCACCGGTGGTTCCGGAAAAAATACCTTCCGCAAATAGACTATCGAGTGTGAATCCGGTTTCCGGATGGGTAAAACTTGCATTTCTACAGCTAAAATCAGAAGTCACCAGGAGCCCCTTGCGGGTACCAGGAATACCAGAGATGCGAAGCTTAAAGGAAACATTCCCTGTTGATTGGTAAGGCGCAAGTGCCTGCACAACTGAATTGGGCAGCAGTGGCGTTATGGCCTTGACATCACTGCCCTCCGAAATGATGGAAAGATCAACCCTCGATGATGCTCCAAAATCATAAAAGCCCTCAACTGAAAAGCGCGCATTGCCGGTCTCTAAAACAGCACTTCGAACATCAAAGGATTCATCCGTCGGATTAAGCTCTATATACGTATTGGCTGTAAATTTTTTATTTTGAAGCAACTGCAGCCCATCAAGATTTATAAGTATCACACCCAAATCACCACTGGCTTTAATGGCATAGACATCGCTACTGTAGTCTATTTCAGAGCGAATTTTTTCTGAGGTATAATGGTGTTTATGGTTACTTTGGAAGTCTTCGTAAACAACTTCCGTTTGTTTAGCGCTGAAGTTTTTGATTCGAAAACGAATAGATGACTCCTTGTTGGCCGAAGTATCCCGTAGTACACGAAAGTTGGATTCACCCTTTTTATCGTACCGAATGTTGGTTACTGAATTTTCAATCTCGAGCTTAAGTATTTCAAAATTTCCATTCCAGGCCTCTAAGGCATCAAACGAAAAGGCAATACGGTCAGCGGCTAGAAGTGTGAATGGCTCAGGATGGCTGTCCTCTATTCGGACCTGATTAAGGGTAATGGACAATAAAGGAAAGTTTCGAATCAGCGATAGCTCAGTTGATCCTACCTGTACCGGTGTCGTCAGATAAGTATTTGCCTTAGCATAAAAGGCATTGATAATCTTGTCTTTGAAAAAGTAACCGGCAGCCAATAAGGACAGTGTCGTTAAGCCGACAATTGCCACTCCGTAACCGAGGATTTTAAAAATCGCCTTCAATCTACTTTTGGTACGCCATAAAATTAATTGAAAGCGGACTCTCCATCAGTGCTTTTTCTTGTAAAGAACCTCAGGAACGGTCTATGTTCTTGGAAATTAGGCCAGCGCTGGCGTAGCCATTCGAACTGGAATTTTGACAGTAACCTCCACCAGTTTGTCCCTGGTGGTTCGCATCTGCAGGCTTGCCTCTTCCCCAAAAAGCAGCGCCAACCGTGCCGAGGTGCTACTCCATCCGAAGCCACTTTGTTGAAGGTTTGAGTTCAGGCGACCGGTATTTTGAACAACCAATTCAAGATACTGTTGGTTTAGCATCGAAGATATCCTGATTAAGCCACCTTTCACTTGCCTGCTTATGCCATGTTTGATTGCATTTTCGACCAATGTCTGTAGCATCAGGATGGGGACGGGTACCGCGAGGGTACTTGGATCGATGTCGTATTCCACCTTCAGACGATTCTCAAACCGGATGTGCTGGAGCGCCAGGTAGTCACGCACTGTTTCAAGTTCAGTTTCGAGCGCAACAACATCATGTTTTTTTAATTGCAGGCTATTGCGGAGGATGGAGGCCAACGAAGTGACAGCATCGCGTGCTTTGGCGGGGTCTTCGTTGATTAAAGCACGTATGCTGTTGAGTGCGTTAAAAATAAAATGTGGACTGATGTAGGAGTTGATATTTTTTAGCTCCAGGTCTTTGACGGTGTATTCCAGGCGTATTTTTTCTAGTTGATGATCATCTGATTTTTCAACGTAATGAAATAAAAAGTAAAGCGAATTCCATGGTGCATAGACGAAGAATGAATAAACCCCCATAATGAAAATCAAACTAATGGTGGTTTTTTCTCCATATGATCGCAGCGAAAGACCAAAAATGATATGTGTAGAAATTTGAATAATTGAATGGAGAACAGAGAAGAGAATGCTCAGTGAAATGAAGCTGATTATTTGAACGGTATAGGATTTTTTAACTATCTCATTTCGAAGAATAAAATAACGCATCAAGTGGGTAAGCAGGATACCAATCAGTACAAACAGAAAAATTTTAATGAAGTGATTTTCAATTTCCTGCGCGCCAGAGATGTTCAAAATGAAATTGAAAAGGATAAAGCATCCCCATCCGATGGCTTGCAATGCCAATATTTCAGCTTATGGTTATTACCCCCCCCCCACACACTTTTAGTTAATTATTTGATGGTAGAACTAGAAAAAAATGTCAGCGATTCTAAAGAGATTAAGTTTACTCACATAGAAATTTTATGGAAAATTTAGGTGATGCGTTTAATTCACCTAAAATGATTGCCTTTTGCTAGGCAAAAAATCTTTAAATAAAATGCTTAAATCAAATCTCGTGAATGAGCCTATCAAGATTTAAACTTTAAAGTCATTTGGATGACTAATTCCTTTCCTATCTGAATTAATTTTACTTAATTTGAAAAAAATAAAAATTATGAAAAAAATCTTTAACGCCTTTCTAGCCATCGTTTTGGCTTCTACAGTAACCAGCTGTGCTACGGTTTTTGGGGGACCTGTTTCAGTATATCAAAAAACTAAACCGGGACCTGGTGAGCCTCAGAGGGAGATTCGCGTAGGAGCACTAATTGCTGATATCCTACTTTTTTGGCCGGGTACCGTCGTTGACTTTGCCACTGGTGCTATTTATAAGCCTCAAGGGAGATAGGAACTTTTGTACAATTGTCAAAAACCCTCTGGAGAGCTTATCACCAGAGGGTTTTTTGTTTTCGATCCTCTGGTTAGCTTACCTTGCTTAAGCGGCTAATTTTGTTGCGTTGATCAATATGAAAGAATTTATCAGTGTTTTTGATATGTTCAAAATCGGAGTTGGCCCTTCCAGCTCCCACACCCTTGGACCATGGCGAGCGGCTGAACAATTTTCAGTCCATCTATTAAAAACGCGTGGTGCGAGTGAAGTTGCTTCAATACGTATTCTATTGTACGGTTCTCTGGCTAAAACTGGTAAAGGGCACGGAACCGACTTGGCGGTAATGATGGGTTTAGCAGGCGAGGATCCAGTAACCTGTGACACCTCATTGCTTTCTGCTAAGGTTGAAAACATTCGAGATGTAAAAAAGCTATGCATTCAAAATAAATTGCTGGTAGATTTTAATCCTGCCGAATATATTGAGTTCCATAAACAAGAAAGCTTACCCTTTCATCCAAATGCCTTGAGGTTTGTGGCAACATTGAGCGATGGGAAAGTCCTGAATGAAGTCTACTATAGCATTGGAGGGGGATTTGTGGTCCATGAGCACGAGTCGAATAGTCATAGGCCAACTCAAAAGGTTAAATACGAAATATCTAATGCGGATGACCTTCTTCAAAATTGTAATTTGGCGAGACTCAGTATTTCGGAATTGGTTTTGGAAAATGAGTTATGTCTAAGGAACAGGGAGGGTGTTGAGGATGGCTTATTAAAAATTTGGTCCGTGATGTTGCAATCCATTTACAGAGGATGTCATAAATCAGGAGTTCTGCCAGGAGGATTGAATGTTGCCAGACGAGCAGCTCGGTTAAATTCAGAAATGTTAAGAGACAAGAGGTATCAATCGGTTTCTGAATGGACGGAATTAATTCGTTCTACCGGAACTGATTTTACAATGATAATGAATTGGATCAGCTGTTTTGCACTCGCAGTTAATGAGGAGAATGCATCTTTTGGACGAATTGTTACCGCTCCAACCAACGGCGCCGCTGGAGTCGTGCCTGCCGTATTAATGTATTATCATTTGTTCGCAGGTGGGGACCGTGATCATGACGTTATTAAATTTTTGTTAACAGCCTCTGAAATTGGAAGCTTGTTCAAAAAAGGATCTACCATTTCTGCTGCGATGGGTGGATGCCAGGCTGAAATTGGGGTATCCTCTGCGATGGCCGCTGCGGCTCTGACAGAGTGCCATGGTGGTGATCCTGTTCAGGTAATGCAGGCTGCTGAAATTGCAATGGAGCATCATCTTGGGATGACATGCGATCCGATAGGAGGCCTCGTTCAAATTCCATGTATTGAAAGAAATACCATGGGTGCTATAAAAGCCATCACTGCCTCTCAACTTGCGCTTAAGGGCAATACTGACCAAATGAAGGTAACACTCGATGCGGTAATAAAAACGATGTGGGAAACGGCCATAGATATGAATAGCAAATACAAGGAAACATCTGATGGAGGCTTAGCTAGGCAAATTTCAATCAATCTGCCGGAGTGCTGAATTTGGAGATTTTGAGGTTGTTTCTTTTTCTTTCAACCATGGATCAGTCGTTTTGGATAATTCCAAATCTCATTTAGATTTGCAATCCTTTTAAAGGGAGCTTAGCTCAGCTGGTTCAGAGCATCCCGACTTAAAGTCGGGAGGGTCGGAAAAGTTCGAGTTAGGTGATTAAAAAGGTAGCTTAGCTCAGCCGGTTCAGAGCATCCCGACTTCGAGTCGGGAGGGTCGGAAAGGTTCGAGTTAGGTGATTAAAAAGGGAGCTTAGCTCAGCTGGTTCAGAGCATCCCGACTTAAAGTCGGGAGGGTCGGAAAGGTTCGAGTTAGGTGATTAAAAAGGGAGAAGAGCTCAGCTGGTTCAGAGCATCCCGACTTAAAATCGGGAGGGTCGGAAAGGTTCGAGTTAGGTGATTAAAAAGGGAGCTTAGCTCAGCTGGTTCAGAGCATCTGCCTTACAAGCAGAGGGTCGGGGGTTCGAACCCCTCAGCTCCCACGGAAATAAAAAGCGGACGATGGTCCTCTTTTCGTTTTTAAAAGGGTTTGGATAAAATATTTACGTTTTACATTCTTTATTCTCCTTCAAGAGATCGTTACTACCTCGGATACACTTCTGACCAAATTCAGGAGCGACTTCGCCGACATAACTCTAAGCATAAAGGATTCACGGGCAGCCAAGAAGACTGGCAAATATCTTTTTTGGAGCAGTATCCTGATAAGATATCGGCTTATGCTCGAGAGCGTAGCGTTAAAAGCTGGAAGAGTAGAAAGAAAATTGAGGCTTTAATAAAGTCCAAAATGAAATAGTTGGTTCAGAGCATCCCGACTTTAAGTCGGGAGGGTCGGGGGTTCGAACCCCTCAGCTCCCACGGAAATAAAAAGCGGACGATGGTCCGCTTTTCGTTTTTAAAAGGGTTTGGATAAAATATTTACGTTTTACATTCTTTATTCTCCTTCAAGAGATCGTTACTACCTCGGATACACTTCTGACCAAATTCAGGAGCGACTTCGCCGACATAACTCTAAGCATAAAGGATTCACGGGCAGCCAAGAAGACTGGCAAATATCTTTTTTGGAGCAGTATCCTGATAAGATATCTGCTTATGCTCGAGAGCGTAGCGTTAAAAGCTGGAAGAGTAGAAAGAAAATTGAGGCTTTAATAAAGTCCAAAATGAAATAGTTGGTTCAGAGCATCCCGACTTCAAGTCGGGAGGGTCGGGGGTTCGAACCCCTCAGCTCCCACGGAAATAAAAAGCGGACGATGGTCCGCTTTTCGTTTTTAAAAGGTTTTGGATAAAATATTTACGTTTTACATTCTTTATTCTCCTTCAAGAGATCGTAACCATGTAGGATATCTTTAGAGTACTATAGTGGTGCATTTACCTATCTAAATCAACAGACGTGTAAATTCTCTTACCCTTTCACTTCACCCACCGTAGACAGACGCGAGATTATCCCTATCAAACACCTAAATCACCGCCCTCCGAAATCAAAAACAAAAGCTGCTTTACCTCTTCAGCACGTGCGTGCTCACCAATTTTTTCAAAGGCCATAACAATGTTTCGAAGTGCACGCCGAATGATCTCTTCTTCCCCGCAAGGCTCAAAAAAACTCGCTTGAGGCGTCAGGTGAATCTCATGGATGTAATTTTCCAGATCCTGACGCGTAAAAATCAGACCACGATTGAATGCATTGATGTAGAGATCCTGCGATTCATCGCGGTACAACAACATAAACAAATTGGGAAGGTTTACTCCAAATACCGGAAGCTTCAATTTTCTGGCAACCAACATATAAATGACACACAATGTGATGGGATTGCCCTTCTTACTCTCCATCACAATATTGATCATTGAATTACCGGGCGAATGAAAATTACGTGTGTTGGCGCCGAAACGAAGCTTGCTGAACAACACACTATTAATAACCTTGATTCGCTCAAGCGCTGTCATGTCATTGCGAAACTCAAGCCAGGTCTCGTAATATATCTGCTCCAAATCCTGTTTTACCTTTTCAAGCTCAAGATCCGGATATTGGATGGTGGCAATTATCCACATCCCTGTTAACAGATCTCTTTCCCCGCCATGATACCAATCCAACAACCGCTCGCGCAACTGATCGCCCTGCAGGTCATGGATGATGTTTTCAATCCGGCGCTGAACTTCGGGGTTAAGATTGGATTCCCACTCCTGCTCCAGAAATGGAATCGCAGAGGTACCTAGGGACCTTAGTTTATCTTCCACATGCGCAGAGATATTTTTGTCCTCATCGTCGAGCAACGAAATCAGGGCTTTAATCTCCTTTTCCTCCATCTTCAGGAAGTCAGCAATAATTTTTACTTAGATGATTTTTTCTTCTCTTCTTCCCGACGACGCTCACGCTCAATTTTTTTCCTGCTTTTCGCCAGTGGCCCAAAAAAATCTTTAGGGTCGTTGTTAACGTGATTGGTTAAACTGTCTATACTCAATACAAGTCGGTTTACATTGTTGTACAGGGAGTCTTCCGTCAAAAGTTTGCTTGCAGAATTGTCGCCATTTTTGAGCTTGGTCATAATCTCTGACATGGAGACCAGCGTAGTCCTTGTTTGCTCCAGCGTTCGGTTTATTTCAAGCTGACGAAGTGAATCGGAGATCACCCGTAAATTTTTAAGGGTAGGATCTAACTCCGCTAAACTTAGTTTCAACTTGTCGGAAACCTCCTTTATGGTCAAAGACATATCGTTTAAGTTTTGGCCCGATTGATCCAATAATCCATTGAGCTTAGTGGGCGTTTCATTGAACTTGTGGATAACAGGATTAATGGTTTCCAGGGTAACGGCCAGGTCATCGAGAATACCATTAAATTTTTTCAATGTGGACTGCATATCAACTGCAACCGGGTTGGCAGTTTCAGAAATCATTTCAATCATTCCCTTGGCCAACTCGCCTCTTAATGTATCGCCGGGTTTGGCAGGATAGCGTGTATCGCCCAGGTCAAGTAAGATGGACTTACTACCGAGCAGGGCGCTACTCAGCGTTGCCTTTGCATCTTTCCCAATGGGTACGTTGCCTTCAATTTCCAGCTCAACCAAAACCCTGTTTCCCTCCCTTGGCAAAAGTCCGATCTTACTAACCCTTCCAACGGCATAGCCATTGACCAGCACCGGATTCGAGGCTGCCAATTCACTTACGTTATCGTATTTGACAAAGTAGGTGGCGGTATGATGGAAAAAATCTTTTCCCTTCAAATAATTAAAGCCCAAATACAGCGCGGCTATGGCCACTGCTGCAAAAACACCAACAATTAATTCCCTGTTTTTCACGTGTATTAGTTTATGGCTTCCATTTGAGCCTTGTAATCTTTAAATGCCCGGAAGATGGAGGAGGCAATTGCATCCTGTCCTGAGGAACTTCCAAGGAATGCCTCTTCAGAAGGATTCGTTAAAAATCCGGTTTCAATCAGTACACTGGGCATGGTGGTTTTCCATAGGACCCAAAAACCAGCTTGCTTCACACCCAAACTGTTCCTTCCTGCCTTAGTTTTAAATTGTCGTTCAATTTTTTCCGCAAGTTTCAAACTGCTTTCCTGGTATGCCGATTGCGCCAGGGAAAAGAGAATATAAGATTCAGGACTTGACGGATCAAAGCCTTCATACTTCTCTTTGTAGTTATCATCGAGCAACATTACTGAATTCTCTCTCTTGGAAACATTAAAATTCTGCTCTGTCTTGTGTAAACCCATCACATAAGTTTCCGTGCCTTGGGTATCTGCACGGGGAACGCTGTTGGCGTGAATACATATAAATAAATCAGCATTCGACTTATTTGCAATTTCTGCTCTTTCATTAAGATCCAGGTATCGATCATCTTTTCTGGTATAAATAACTTTCACGTCGGGCAGGTTTTTTTCAATGTAATTGCCCAACAAAAGGGAGATTTTAAGTGCGACGTCCTTTTCCCTTACTGCCTTACCACGGGTACCCGGATCCTTGCCCCCATGACCAGCATCGATAACAACCACAGACACCTTCGTACCGGCTGATTCGGTAGAAACCGCTGATAAATTCAGCAAGGTTATTGCTAACAAGAGGAACCAGGTTCCGATAATCCGCATCAGCGTGACGGGAAATGGGTGTTTTAGAATAAATTTCGGGCAAAATTGAGAATTTTTTACCAAAAGCTAAACTTCCCTAACAGGACCTACATGGCTTTGCGCCTATTGCTTCCCGTCATTTTAGTGGGTTTAGCCTCATCGGCAACGGCGCAAGGCATACGGGGCGCTGGTCGTCCACCTTTACCAAACACCTCAACGGCAAAGGATTCGATCCAAACCACCAAAGACAGCACAGCTGTAAAGAGTGATATTACCACCACCATTCTTTATTCAGCCAAAGATTCAATCAATTCAAACCTGGTAACCAAAATTGTCCGGTTATACGGTGAAGCGAAAATTACCTATGGCGAAATCCAACTTGAAGCTGAAGAAATCACCATTGACTATAACGAATCAACACTAACAGCGAAAGGAAAACTTGATTCGGCTGGCAGAAGAATTGGTTATCCGGTATTTGTAAACGGACAGGAAAAATATGAGACCAAGGAAATCGTTTACAATTTTAAGTCGAAACAGGCTAAGATCAGAGAAGTCGTAACCAAGCAGGGCGAAGGACTGTTGCACGGAGCATCCGTTTTCAAAAATACCCGGGGAGAGTTGTTCAGTACCACCAATGCCTACACCACCTGCGATCTTCCTGATCCGCACTTTAGGGTAATCAGCACAAGATCCAAAGCCATACCCGGTGATAAAATTGTATCAGGTCCATTCTATCTGGAATTCAACCACATCCCCACCCCACTGGCGTTTTTATTTGGAATGTTTCCTTCAAAAATAAAAAGCACATCAGGGGTAATCATACCAACCTATGGTGAAGAGGGTCGTCGTGGATTTTTCCTGAGAGGTGGCGGTTACTTCTTCGATATCAGTGAATACCTGAAGTTGACGGTGCGCGGAGATATTTACTCAAAGGGATCCAGTGGACTGCAACTGAACATGAACTATAAAAAGCGCTATCGGTATGACGGATCCTTCAATTTCAATTTTACCAACAACAGACAATCGGATAAAATCGAGGAAAAAAATGCCAGAAAAGATTTTGTCCTCACCTGGTCGCATACACCTCAAACAAAAGGAACCGGTCGTTTTTCAGCAAGTGTAAATGCCGCTACCTCTTCCTTTTCCAACAACAATTATCTGGGAATCAATACCTCGATTCAAAATGCGAGGTTCGATCAGACAACCACCAAAATGAGCTCAAATGTCTCCTACTCAAAATCCTTTCCTGTAGCAGGGATTACCTTAGGTGCGAACCTTAGACACAACCAGGACCTCGTAACCAAAAGGGTGGATATACCGGCGCCTGATGTATCGCTCAACGTCAATAATATTTATCCTTTCAGAAAGGTTGCCCGGGGTGTGGATTTTCTGGAAAATGTCAACATCAGACTTACCAGCGTAGCCACCAATCAAATCACCAACCAGCAAAAGGTTAGAAAACTAAATGCCAGAAAGGAATATGTCTATAGTGATTCGATCGCTCCTTTCACCCTTGAGAACCTGCCAAATTTTCTCAAGCAATCCAGAAAAGGCGTAAAGCACACCATTCCATTTTCAACCTCTATTAAACTTCTTCGCTACTTCACCCTTAGTCCATCCATTGCATACGATGAAATCTGGTATTTCGATAGATTGAAGTGGGGGCTTGATGGCAATGGTAATCCTGAAGTTCAGGATACGGTTGACGGATTCAACAGGGTATCGAATTATTCCATGAGCGCATCGATCAACACCAGGATTTTTGGTATGGCCTTTTTCGGGCAGAACAGAAAAGTTCAAGCCATTCGTCACATCATTGCGCCCAGCGTTAGCCTTAATTTCCAACCCGACTACACCGATCCATCCAAAGGATATTTTCAAAAATTTGATGTGAGGGGTCGTGAACAATTTTATTCGGTGCACCAGGGTTATGCATACGGAGAATCCAGAAGAACAGGGTCAAAAACTCTTGGATTCGGGATTAACAATACTTTAGAAATGAAGGTGAAGGGCAAGGAGGACACCGTGGCGAGGAAAATTTCATTGTTCAATACCCTATCGATCAGTGGTGGATACAATTTTGAAGCAACGGAATATAAACTCTCTCCCCTATCATTAAGCGCCAATACCAACATCCTGAACGATAAAATCAATCTAAATTTTGGCGGCACTTTAGATCCGTACCAATACCGCCTCGACAGCATCGTCAATAAAGTTGTGTTCCAGGAAAAAATTGACCGCTATACCTGGAAGGATGGAAAAATAAAACTGGGAAATCTCTCAAGCGTCAATTTTAATTTTGGAACCAACCTGAATCCAAAAGGAAGAGATAAGGACAATCAAACCAGAGATAAAATTGCCAAATCGAATCTCAACGAGCCAGATAAAAATTTTTTGCTGGCCAACCCCGATGCCTATGTTGACTTCAACATTCCTTGGAATTTACGTTTGAACTATAATTTCACACTTAACAAAAACGGATACGAAAAAGCGCAGGTGGTTCAGGCCATTAGACTTAATGGCGACATAAGCCTATCCGAAAAGTGGAAAATTCAGTACAACACCGGATACGACATTGATAAGAAGGCCTTCACCCAAACCAATATTTCGCTCTCCAGAGACCTCCATTGCTGGACCATGAGTCTAAACTGGGTGCCATTCGGAAGAATGCAATTTTACAGCTTCAACATCGGAGTTAAATCAAGTCTACTACAGGATTTGCGGATCAGCAGACAGCGATCCTTCTTTGATAGCCTTGGCTCTTTTTAGTAACGGTCCCTGATCAGGCAGCCAGCTACCCGAGCTGAGTTAGCGGTATTTTCTCTGCCCTCCAGTAAGTTTTTAATGGCCTCTTCCAGGTATTCATGGTCTGCATCATTTGCCACCTGGGGATTGTCATCGATTGGACCTCGGTAAAAAATAGATAAAGCTGTTTTATTGCGCTTAAGCAGAATACATTCTGTAGTTCGTTTTACCATTAAGGCTTTTGAAATAATATTGCCCTCGTCAAGCAAATAAGGAATATCGTTTCCCCACTCATTCATCTGCTTCCGGATTTCATCCCTGGTGTCTTCAAAGGAGGCATTAATGAAATAGAATCCAATTTTATTTTTGAACCCCTGATTCAGGTCACGAAGTCTGGTGAAATAGTGGTCATCAAAAGGACACTGGCTGGAGGTAAAAAATAGCACCAGCCCTTCCCTCGTATCTTTTTTCAAATCAAATGGCGCTCCGTCGATTTGAACTGCCAAAAGAGGGATGTCTACATTTTGGGCGACGGCTAAGCTGCAAAAGAGAAAAGAAAGCAAAAAAGTAATCAGTTTGCGCATGGACGACCAGTGGTTATGAGAACATATTCATCGGTGTTAACATATTCCAAAAGGTGATTTGACTTAATTTCAACGCCCCTAACTGATGCGGAAATAAACCCATGGGTCTCCTCCTTGAATGGATTGATTTTAAAATGCTCCCTAAAAGAAAACGGTCCACCTCCGTGAATTTTAAAGAGTGCCTCCTTAGCACTCCAGTACAAACAAAGTTTTTTTAAAGACGCTGACGCATCGGAATATTCCTCAGGTTGTAAAACCCTCGGCATTACCTTATACAGTTGCTCCCTTGGTTTTTCAATATCGATCCCAACCTCAAAGTCAGAAGCGATTTGCACAGCAACAAAAGGGTAGGAATGAGAAAGCGATATTTTCAATCCTGAACCTATCAGTCTGGGTTTCCCTTCATCTGATTTGGTTAGGCCAAAATAACCCTGTCCGAGTGAAACCATCATTTCACGGGCGAGATATCTGGATGCCAGCCATTCCATCCTGCGCATAGGGGCTTTAGGTGAAATCTCAATAGACCCTGCTTCATCTGTAAAGGCCAGAAAAAAATCTTCGGGCTCCAGGATTCTCCAAACTGCCCAGCAAGCACCCTTATCCAAGGTCCAAGAAGAGATCGGGGCAGAAGATTTCTCTAAAGGCATCTTTAAATATAGTTTTGATTCAAATTCAGGCAAACAAATAAAAATGGAACGCGATCCGGACTACCGGCCGATGGTTACCCGACTGGCCCAATATGAGGGGCATCAGGATGCCATTTACCGCCTGGAATGGATTTCACAGCAAAAATTTATTTCTGCCGGTGGAGATGGTATGGTGGTGGAGTGGAGCCTGGAGGAGCCGGATCAGGGCAGATTGATTGCCAAGTCAGAAGGATCGGTTTACAGTCTGGCCCATAATTCCAAAGCTGGTATACTGGCGGTGGGAAAAAACAATGATGGCATTCAATTTATAGAAGTTCGATCCTTAAAGGATGCAGGGTTCGTAAAAACAGGTGCCATGGCCATTTACGATCTACTGTGGGTTGAAGATGATTTGTATGTAGGGCTGGCAGATGGCAGCCTTGTATGCATTAATCACCAGACATTAAAAACTAAAGCCATCCAACGACATTCAGAAAAAAGCCTGCGATGCCTGGTTTGTAACCCAGTAAACGGGCTAATCGCAGCAGGTTACAGCGATTGTGTCATTCGACTGATTTACAAGGATGGCCTGGAATGTCTGAACCAGTGGAAGGCTCACGATTTTTCCATTTTCACAATGGCCTGGGAACCTAATGGTGAATTTCTGCTTAGCGGATCAAGGGATGCTAAATTGAAGCGCTGGCGAGTTGATGAATTGATACAATTGAATAAGGAGGTTAATGCCCATCTTTTTGCGATCAACCACCTACAGCAAAGCCCTGATGGAAGGTATTTGATAACTTGTAGTATGGATAAAACGGTAAAGTTTTGGGAAGCCTCTGACCTTAAACTTTTGCGGGTTTTGGATCATTCACGGTACGGGGGACACAAAAATTCGGTGAACAGGGTCTTGTGGATTGATAACCTTACTTTTGCCTCTGCAGGCGACGACCGAAAAATTTCCATTTGGAGGATTTCCAACCCCAATTAACCCATCATGAGTCTAAAAATTACACCTTCTGAAATTCGTCAAAAATCGTTTGAAAAGGTATTGCGGGGTTACGACAAAGACGAGGTAACGGCCTTTTTGGTGACCCTGTCCAAAGAGTGGGAAAAAATTATTGAGGAAAATAAGGAGCTTAAATCACAGATTGAAAATGCACAAAAGGAGATCGTCAAACTAAGAGAAGCCGAAAGTGCATTGTTACAATCCATCAATGATTCCGAAAACTCAAACAACCAACTGGTTGAGCAGGTTACTCAGGCTGCCGAGGTTCAGTTTAGGGAATCACAAATCAATGCAGAGGCCTTCATTCAGGAAGCACGAATTAAAGCAAGAAATCTTGTAGAAGAAGCTGAATTGGAAGCGCAGCAAATCCTGGGAGGGATCGAAAAGAGACTTAAGGAACTTATAGCTGATTACAAGGGACTTTCCCAGCATCGGCAAGGACTAACTGGGCAATATCTAAAGGCCATTGAGGAATTAAATGAAAAGACGATGGCCTTAAGTCAGCTTCACAGTGATTTTGAACCAGAAGCACTTCTTGCTGAGTTTAGAGCAAAGGCCAAGGATACTGAAGAGGCGCAGCGTCCTTCGAAGGAAAATTCGGAGGCCAGGAAAACCATCCATCAGTCTAGTGGCCATAATGAGACTGAAAACAAATCATTTTTTGATACCATACTTTAATGGCCAGCATTTCATTAGAAGGACTCGAATTTTTTGCATTCCATGGCGCTTATGCAGAGGAGCAACAAAATGGCAATAGATTCCTGGTGGATGTCTGGTTCGAATTAGATTGTTCCATTCCTGCTCAGACCGATAAGCTTGAGGATACAACGGATTACGCCAAAATTTATCAAATCATTAAGGCGGAAATGTTGGTTCGAAGCAACTTGCTTGAACACGTGGCCCGCCGAATTGGTGAAAAAATCAAAATAGGTTTTCCAACCGTTGTCTCATGCACCGTTAAAGTTTCCAAAATGAACCCTCCCATCGGCGGAAAGTGTGATAAGGTTTCTGTGAGCTGGCCTTGATTAAAATAAAAAAGGGTCCAGTTACGGACCCTTTTTTAAGCAAATAGTTATTGATTAAAAGATGTAGCGCAAGCCAAGCTGGGCCTGCCACACATCAAATACCGACGAATTTCTGGAGAAAGTGTCCTTAACAAGAATGTTGGTGCCATCCAACAAACGCTGGCGAGCTAATTTATAAACAGGCTCACCTTGTGTGTTAAGCGACTGATACTCCAATAATGAAGGAGCCGTTGCGCGTTGTGAAACACCCCACTTATCGTTCAGCATGTTACCAAAGTTGAGGACGTCGAAACGAATCTGAATGGTATTTCTGTAACCTTTAACTTTTACATAAAAGTCCTGAGCAACTGAGAAATCAAAACGATGTAGTATAGGAAGCACCATGGCGTTTCTTTCAACGTGCTGGTCTGCCAGTTTAGACAGATAAGGATCTTGCTTAAGATAAGCAGCGAAAGCCTCCTGTTGCTGAGCTTCAGTGTAGGTTACTTTAGTGGTGGTACCATTTACAGTAGAGGAAACTTCAGAGGGTGCAAAACGAACCAATGAGGCATCTTTTGGCACATAGAGCAGATCGTTGTCACGCACACGATCGCCGTTGGCATCACCTGCGATGATGTAGGAGAAGGCCCCACCCTGCTGACCAACGTAACCAAGTGTAAAGGTGGTCGCTCCTCCAAACTTATCACCATACTCAATACGGTAACCAGCCAGACCAACATAACGATTAGGAATGTTGTTGTCTGAAAAAGACAGACCAAGGTCATTATTGCCATTTACTGATCTCGCACCCTGCCAGCTTCCGCTCGCGATGCTACCTGCACTCATGTAGTCATAAGCTTTAGAGGTTGTCCACGCTATGGATCCCCAGAAGCCTTTCTGATAGGGCTTCTCCAGTTTAAAGGTCAATCCGGAGTAATAAGGACCATCGATGTTCGTCAGAACTGCTGCCATAGAAACGTTGTCATTGATACGAACACCTGCATCGGTGTTGGCATAACGATCTCTTCCATCGCCACCTTTCAGGGTGGTTGTAGGCTTATCAAGGTTTGCATTGTAGTAGTGCACTGCATTGATTGACCTGTTGTACAAGTATTCAACCGAACCGATTAAACCAAAGGGTAACTTTTGATCCACAGCGATATTGGTTTTCCACATTTGGGGAAACTTATAGTTCGGATCGGTAAATGCCAGGTCAAAGGTAGAAGGCAGTGTAGGTGTAGAGGGGATAAAGTAGTCATTGGGCTTGGCCGTAAAACCATACTTAGCGGCCGCAGTGCCGGATACATCTATGAATCCAGTCAATACACCATTGTTACCCACCTGATTGGAAACAAATACATAAGGAGGGCGACCAGTGAAAATACCTGTACCGCCTCGGATCTGGGTGCGATACTTACCCTCGGTGCTATAGTTAAATGCTAAACGGGGCTCCCAAAGGATTTGAGTCTCTGGAAGTACGCCGGTATTGAATTGCTTGACTTGAGAAAAATTCCTGGTACCATCTGAAAATGGTAACGCAGTTATTTTTGGGTTTTCAAGCGCTGTGTCTTCAAATCCGATGATGGCAGTTCTGATACCTGCAGAAATCTTCAAACGCTCGGTGACGTTCCACTCATCCTGCGCATATAAGTCCAAACGGGTAGCCTCCAGAACCTGAAGTGGCTCTTTGCCGCCAGGCAGCGCAGAATATCTTAACTGAAATCTTGCAGGCACAAATGCTGATGGAGCGCCGTTGTTGGCCAATGACTGGTTGGCGGCAGTATAGAAGTCAGACAGACTATTAAATACATAAACTCCATTTGACGTAGGATAGAACAGGTTGTTCGAACGGTACTTTTCAAAATTCAAGCCCAACGTTAAGGTGTGCTTGTTCATGTACTTGGTCAGGTTGTTGGTGATGTGGAAAGTTCCGTAATCAAGCTTGTTGCTTGGTGTAAACGGATCGAAGCCAACAGACGTATAGGTTGCAGCACCATCTCGGATATCGATGGTGGGGAAAAGCTGAGAGCGATAAGCACGGTCTTCAATCTGTTTGTCGTAACCAATAATAAGATTGTTGTGGAGGTTGTCAGAAAGCCTGCTGTTCAGTTCAAGAACGGCAGATCTGGTGTTGTCCTGAATGATGTATCCACTGTTCTGGAAACTCATAGCGTTTACCTGAGTGGTGCGGTTACCAGCACCGGCCGACGCTGAGTTTGAAATATTGATTTCAGCATCTGAATTGTGGAATACATAACGGGCGGTTAGTTTATGCTTGTCACTGATGTTCCAGTCCATACGAACCAGGAATTTTTCAGAGTTAACTGCGTTGTTGTAGCCTTCCCAAGGGCCTGTTTCGTAATCAAACTTTTCCTTCATGAACTTGGAAAGTGTTTCCATGTCAGAATACTTGACTCTTGAAACCTGGGAACCGGTAAGTGGTGAGCCGTCAGAAATCCAGGTCGTACCAGGCTCCGTCTTTACAAGATTTTCGTAGTTACCAAAGAAGAACAATTTGTCTTTAATGACTGGGAGGCCTAAACGAAGACCTGTTACCTTCTCGCTGAATTTAGAAGCTGTTACAGGAACATCATAAGCAGAGTTTCCTGTGAAAGTTGAAGAGTTGTCACGTTGGTTGCTGTAAACAGAACCTTCCACCCTGTTTGTACCAGAGCGAGTAACAGCATTGATACCCGCACCTACGAATCCACTTTGACGGATATCAAAAGGCGCAACGTTCACCTGAAGCTGATCGATCGCGTCAAGTGAAATGGCCGAAGCACCTGTTCTACCACCGGCCTGAGCTGATGAGCCTAGACCAAAACCATTGTTGAACTGAGACCCGTCGATGGTGAAATTGTTCAAGCGGGAATCCTGACCACCAAAGGAGCGGCCATCACCATTAGGATTGTATTTAGTTATACCATCGATGGTTCTTGCGCCGATGATGGGAACACTGGTAATTTCATTTCTACCAAATTTCTGTGCTGCTCCGGTTCTGTCTTTAGAGAAGACCCGTCCACCCTCTGCGGTAACCAAAACCTCACCAAGTGTTGTGCTTTCCTCTTTGAGTTGGAAGTCAGCATGCGCTGTGGAGCCAAGATCCGCTTCTAGGACCTGAACGGTTTCGGTTTTAAATCCAACAAAAGAAACTGTTACGTTGTATGGTCCTCCGACTCTTACAGCAGGAAGGATATACGCACCGTTAACATTGGTGACTGTTCCATATTTTGTTCCGGAAGGAACG
Source organism: Bacteroidota bacterium (assembly GCA_016866235.1). GTDB lineage: Bacteria > Bacteroidota > Bacteroidia > Cytophagales > Cyclobacteriaceae > ELB16-189. The sequence goes on along the minus strand of VGMW01000002.1, from coordinate 415,051 downwards.
TGAACAGCTTGCACGGTGGCGTTGGGCACCGGCGCTCCGGCTTGGTCTTTTACCACACCGGAGATGGTGGAGGTAGTGATCTGAGCATGGAGCGAAAATGCACCCAGGATCATAGCCACTACCAGGGAGTAAAATTTTTTCATACGGTTTGAAATTGGTTAGAGTAGGTTCAGGGTTTATGGACCCTCAGAAGGCGGCAAAAGTAGCTTTTTTGGTCAAAAACGCCGCTTCAGCAAGCTTATTTGGCTGTTAAGAAATCGTGAAGATTCACTTTCAACTTAACAGTCTGATTTGTTGAAACTTGGGTGTAATAACTTAAACTGAAAAGTTCAAAAAATTGAATGATTCAAGGGCCATTCAAAATACATGTAACTATTTCAAAATTTTTATCATTCTTGCCATTCACTCTTTGAAAACGACAATTCACTCATCGAAAAATGGATTTAAAGCACTTAAGTAGGCTAGCTGAAAACCTGAAACCCCATGAAACCATGCCAGTGTTGTTTATAGGACATGGCAGCCCTATGAATGGAATTGAGGAAAATGATTTTAGTCAAAAATGGATTGAATTGGGTAAAACCATACCGCAGCCAACAGCAGTAGTTTGTATTTCAGCACATTGGTTAACCAAAGGAAGTTTTGTAACGGCCGAACAGTACCCAAAGACCATCCATGATTTCGGTGGATTTCCGCAACAACTTTATGAAGTTCAGTACCCCGCGCCCGGCAACCCGGTGTTGGCAAAAGAAATCACAACCATGGCCAAGTATACAGCTGTTGGTGAAGACCATGAATGGGGATTTGATCATGGCGCATGGACAGTCCTGAGAAGAATGTACCCAGCGGCCAACATTCCGATCATTCAATTGAGTATAGATTATTTCAAACCCGGCGAATACCATCATTCACTTGCGAAAGACCTTTCTGAACTCAGAAAAAAGGGTGTTTTATTTGTTGGCAGCGGAAATATGGTGCACAACCTGCGCATGGTTGATTTTGAAAAACTGGATGCACCAGGCTATGGATACGATTGGGCGATTGAAAGCAATCAGATCTTCAAACAAAAAATATTCGACGGAGATGACCGTTCACTGATGCGATACGATCAACTAGGAAAGTCCATTTCTCTTGCCGTACCAACGCCGGACCATTATTGGCCGTTGATTTATACATTGGGTTTAAGGAAGCAAAACGAAGCAGTGGAAATTTTTAACGATCAGGTCATGGGCGGTTCCATTACTATGGCCTCTGTTAAATTCGGTTGAGATCTCCTTAGGAAAATTTAGCGTTCTCCATTAAATCATTCTGGAGAGCGTGCTGATGTAGCGCTCTGGTAATTCTCCCTTGGTGGCTATTTCATAGTCGCTGTAAGTGCAGGGAACAACACTTGATCTTACCGGGCCGGGGACTTCCATCCACCAACGGTCGGTTATTTTACTTTTATAAAATGTCATGACCTCCGGCTCAACCGGCATGGAGACGGTATAACGAAGGAAATCGTTTGATTTAAAATCCTGTTCGTTTTTGCGGTGATAAAAGCCTTCAATAAAATACCAGATCATGGTGGCCGCCACCGAAGCGGTCTTCATTGCCTCATCGTCTGCGCCAGGATTGTACTCATAAATGCCAAAGGAGCTTAGCTTTTCATTTATGCCAGCGTACCAACACAGTTGGCAGGCCTCCTCCCCTGTCAGACCAAATGGTTGAGCATTTCGGTTTCCAGGCGCATCCGCAGATTTAATGGCTGTCAGGTCGAAAGAAAGCAAATCAGCACTTCGTACTGCAGGCTCCATTTCCTGAATGTTGGATCGTACTGCGCCAACCCTGTATGCTTCAAAATAAAGTTTTTCAAGAATGGCATTCAGACCAGGATCGACCAGGTATGACTGATGCGCGAGATGGGTATAGCTGAACAGGTAATTGGGCGTATGCATCAATACCCTATTGATGTGTTGTTTGTTTAGAGGGTTGGCATACCCCTCTTCGAGGTCCAGGAATGCATCGACATTCAAAAAACTCACGAGCTTATCCAAATCCTGATATGCCAGATATTGTCCGATGTCCAAATCATGAGTACCCCCTAGAATAATTGGGAGTGTATTGGATTCAAGGAGCAACCGACAGACCTCACTTAGACGGGTGTAGGTTTCTTCCAAGTCCAACCCAGGTTTTAGGTTTCCCAGGTCTACAATTCGGTACGCACCGGTGCCCTTCTTCAATGAATAGAGTTTAGAGCGAATGGCGTCGGGACCACCGGCAGCACCCTGGTTGTTATCGGTACCACGCTCTTCAGGCACACCAATAATGGCGATGTCTGCAGAACGATAATCAGGGATTTTATCGCCGTAGAGGCTTATGCTTTTAAAAAAGGATCCCGAGCCGCTTTTGTCTTTGGTGATCGATTCATCAATGGGTGAAAAAAACAGCGTTAGATCCATATGGAGCCGACATTTTAATTGTTTTCAATTTCGGAAAATACTTTGGTTATGCTGCTGGCTGATTCAACAATTGCTCAATAAAAAAGGGGGCTTAAGCCCCCTTTAATGTTCCGTTTCGGAATTAACCTCCGAAATCGTCGAACCGAATATTCTCTTTGGGGATTCCGAGATCGTCCAACATTTTAAATACTGCTGAGTTCATCATGGGTGGTCCGCAGAGGTAATACTCTACATCCTCTGGAGCAGGGTGGTTTTTGAGGTAATTGTCAAATAGGCATTTGTGGATGAAGCCGGTATATCCATCACCCTGAGTATCTTCCAGGCTGGTCTTCACCTTCCAATTGTCCTCCGGCAACGGTTCAGAAAGACCGATGTGAAATTTAAAGTTCGGGAAGTCTTTTTCAATTTTTCTGAAGTGTTCTGTATAGAACAGTTCCTTTTTAGAGCGGCCGCCATACCAGTATGAAACCTTACGGTTGGTCTTTTCGGTATGGAACAAGTGGAAGATTTGAGCACGCAGCGGGGCCATACCTGCACCACCACCGATGTAAATCATCTCACGCTGGGTCTTATTGATGTGGAACTCTCCGTAAGGTCCGGAAATCATAACCTTATCACCGGGCTTTCTGGAGAAGATGTAGGATGAACAGATACCAGGATTTACATCCATCCATTTGTTGTTCTGGCGATCCCAGGGTGGTGTTGCCACACGGATGTTCAACATGATGATATTTCCTTCTGCGGGGTGATTGGCCATTGAGTAGGCTCTGAAGATGCCTTCCTCATTTTTCATCTTAAGATCCCACAGCTTGAATTTATCCCAATCGCTTTTGAAAACATCTGGCTTGTGGCCGAGCTCAGGATGAGGTGTAATATCGATGTTCTTGAAGTCAACATTAATTTGGGGAACATCGATCTGGATGTAACCACCCGCCTCAAATTTTAAAGATTCACCGGGCGGAAGTTTAACAACGAACTCTTTTATAAAAGTCGAAACGTTGTAATTGGATATCACCTCACACTCCCATTTTTTGATGCCAAAAATTTCTTCCGGAATCTGAATGTTGAGGTCTTGTTTTACTTTAACCTGACAGCCAAGCCGAACGTTGTCTTTGCGTTCCTGACGGCTCAGGTGACCCACTTCAGTGGGCAGAACATCGCCGCCTCCGGCATTGACAACGCACTTGCACATGGCACACGTACCGCCACCGCCACAGGCGGAAGGAAGAAATATTTTTTCATTTCCTAGGGTAGACAGAAGCGAGCTGCCTGCAGACACCGTGATTACCTTTTCCCCGTTGATGGTGATTTTAACCGGACCTGACTGAACAAGCTTTTTCTGTGCTAAAATCAACAGAAAAACCAGCGCCAGGATAATCGCCGCGAATGCTACAGAGGATGTGGCAAGTATGGTAAACATGTGATTGAATTTTGGGATACAAATATAGGAAGGGGTGGAATTTTTCCTTCTTTACAGCGTTGTAAATTTGTTCCTCATAACCAGCATTTTAGCGATGAATCGAAAGGTTGTTTTAATGGTTTGGATGTTATTCATCGGAACTGGCGCCGGGCTGATGGCGCAGCCGAGGGTATGTCGGATTTCCGGCATGCTGGATGGTATGGATGCCGGTACTTTAAAGCTGGAGACTATTGTTTTTTCCAATCCTGTAGCCTTTGAGGCCACTGTACAAAAGGGATCATTTTCCTTCTCCATTAACCAACCTTCCCCTACTGCTTACAACCTTCGTGTTGCAGACAATCCGGCCTCAACCGTTACCCTTTTTTGCGGGATGGAGCCATTGGAGATCCGGGGGTTTGCCTCCAACCTGGCAGGCGCAAAAGTTACAGGCTCTGAATCACACCGCCAGTGGTCAGAATACCAAAACTCCGTAGGTACAATCGATGAAAATCTAAAAAAGACAGCAACCTATTTTGATGAATTGGCTCAGGAAGGAAAATTGGCCGAAAAGGAAGATAGCCTGCGAAGTCACTATGCTTTGCTTTCGGCGGAAAAGGAATCGTTTATTAAAACCTGGGTCCTGCAACATCCAGACTCTTATGTTTCTGCCTTTATAATTGCACTGAATTACCTTAATCAGCCCCAAGCTGAAACCTTAGTCCCGCTTTACCAGCCATTGGCATCAGAAGTTAAAAACAGCTACTACGGAAAAGTGGTCGGTGAAAATGTAGCACGTGTGGAAGGACTGATGATCGGAAAAGTAGCGCCGGATTTTTCTCAAAATGACATTAACGGCAGCACCATCGCGCTATCCTCCCTGAGGGGGAAATATGTACTCATTGATTTCTGGGCGAGTTGGTGCGGACCTTGCAGGGTAGAAAATCCAAACCTGGTTCGAACCTACGACCGGTTCAAAGACAGACTAACCATTTTAGGAGTTTCTCTGGATCAGAAAAAAGATCCCTGGCTAAAAGCCATCCAGGACGATCGATTGAGCTGGTTGCAGGTTTCAGATCTGAAAGGCTGGGGAAATGTAGTTGCACTGCAGTATGGCGTGCGCTCCATACCCGCCAATTTCCTACTTGATCCTGACGGAAAAATCATAGCCAAAGGTCTTCGTGGCGAACAGCTTGATGCAAGGTTAAGCGAGCTTATTCGCTAAACCTTTGGCATTAATTTAAATCAGGCAGCTTAAGTCGGTCTTCGAGGACCGAATTCCATCAGAATTTAATTCCTGGGAAGTAGGCGATTTCGCCGAGTTCCTCTTCAATTCTTAACAGCTGGTTGTACTTAGCCATCCGGTCGCTTCGGGAAGCAGAACCAGTTTTGATTTGTCCGGTATTGAGGGCAACAGCAAGGTCAGCAATGGTGCTGTCTTCGGTCTCACCGGAACGGTGCGACATGATGCTCTTGTAGGAATTTTTCTTCGCCAGATTGACGGCATCAATCGTCTCAGAAAGTGAGCCGATCTGGTTAACCTTAATAAGGATAGCGTTCGCGACCCCCTTGTCAATGCCATCCTGCAAACGCTTCACGTTGGTCACAAAAAGATCGTCTCCAACGAGTTGCACTTTATCACCGGTTTTTTCGGTCAATTTTTTCCATCCATTCCAATCGTCTTCAGCCATACCATCTTCGATGGAAATGATCGGATATTTTTTTACCCATCCAGCCCAATAGTCAACCATCTCTTCTGACTTCAATTTCTTACCACTTGACTTACGGAAATGGTAGGTCTTGGATTTCGCATCGTAGAATTCAGAGGCAGCTGCATCCATAGCGATAAACATATCTGATCCTGGTTTGAAGCCCGCTTTTTCTATTGCCATCAGAACAACCTCAATGGCTTCTTCATTGGATCGGATGTTGGGCGCAAATCCACCCTCATCGCCAACATTGGTTGATAGCCCTTTATCGTGAAGAACTTTTTTAAGATGGTGGAAAACCTCTGTTCCCATCTGAAGTGCGCGTGCAAAGGAGTCTGCTTTAACAGGCATCACCATGAACTCCTGAAAATCAATGGAGTTATCAGCATGGCTTCCTCCATTCAGAATATTCATCATTGGAACAGGAAGGGTATTGGCAGCGACGCCTCCGATGTAGCGGTATAACGGCTGACCACATGCTTCAGCTGCTGCTTTGGCCACCGCAAGCGATGTTCCCAGGATTGCATTTGCTCCAATCTTTCCCTTATTGGTTGTGCCATCCAACTCAATCATGATGCGGTCGATCAGCGCCTGTTCGTAAACCGGAATACCGACGATTTCCTTAGCGATGATTTTATTGACATTATCAACAGCCTTCAACACGCCTTTTCCAAGGTATTTTTTCTTGTCGCCATCACGAAGCTCTACAGCTTCATGGGTTCCGGTGGAAGCGCCGGACGGAACAGCGGCACGGCCAAAAGCTCCATTTTCAGTTACTACATCAACCTCTACAGTAGGATTTCCGCGGCTATCAAGAATTTGTCTTGCGTGGATGCTTTCGATCATGCTCATAGTTGTTCTCGTTTTGTTTGTGTTTGTTGTCCGTCGTTTAAGAACGGATCATTGAAATAAAATCATCAAATAGATATCGTGAATCGTGTGGACCAGGTGAGGCTTCGGGGTGGTATTGGACCGAAAAGGCTTTTTTATTTTTCAACCGGATGCCCATGACTGTTCCGTCGTTGAGGTGGACATGGGTTACTTCTACTTCAGGGTGATTTTCAGTTCCCTCTTTGGCCACAGCAAATCCGTGGTTCTGAGAGGTCATTTCACCCAATCCTGAAACCAAATTTTTAACGGGATGGTTGAGGCCACGATGACCGTGGTGCATCTTAAAAGTCTTTAGTCCTGCAGCCAGCGCAAGGATTTGATGCCCCAGACAAATTCCAAAAACCGGCTTTCCAGAATCAAGAATTTTCTTTGCGGTGTCTACGGCGTAGGGCATGACAGAGGGATCTCCAGGTCCATTGGAAAGGAAGTAGCCATGTGGATTCCAATCCTTCATGGTTTCGAAGGTTGTTTTTGCCGGGAATACCTGAACATAACAGCCGCGCTCCGTAAGGCACCTTAAGATGTTGGTCTTGATTCCAAAGTCTAAGGCTGCGATTCGGATGGGTGCAGCAGCATCACCGAAAAAGTAAGGCTTTTTGGTGCTGACCACCGATGAAAGTTCAAGCCCGTTCATGTCGGGCACTTTTGAAATTTCCTTTTTCAATTGCTCCGGGGAGAGTTCGGAAGAAATCACAGCGTTCATCGCTCCTTTGTTTCGAAGATGGCGGACCAACATCCGCGTGTCGAGGTCTGCAATGCCGACAACCTCATTTTTCTCAAAGTATTCCTGCAGGCTTTCCCGGGCTGTCTTACGACTGAAGTCGGTTGAGAAATCATTGACCACGACTCCGCTGATTTTAGGCTTATCGCTTTCCTGCTCTTCATTGACAGTACCATAATTACCAATGTGGGCAGTGGTGTTAACTATAATTTGTCCGTAATAGCTGGGGTCGGTGTAAATCTCCTGGTAGCCGGTCATTCCGGTGTTGAAGCAAATTTCACCGCCGGTGGTACCGGACTTGCCAATTGCCGTGCCTTCCAGGAGAAGTCCGTCCTGCAGCAGCAGATAGGCTTTTTTAGGTTCGGGCATGCTTTAAGAAGTTTTGCAAAATTAATCCGTGATTCCTCTTTTCAAATTACCTGGACAAATAAATCCACCGGCCAGCCTAAAGGGCAAAAAAAAGGACTGAATTAGATTCAGTCCTTTGTTGATTTTGTCTGTAAGCATCAGGCTTTTTCCTCTGAAGCCGCTTCCTCTTGAGTGCCTTTTGCGGCTTCGGCCTTCGCGCCGGCGGGTTTTCTGGAGCGTCTTGTTTTGGCCTTCTTCACAGCACCGTCTTTTTTGTAGACATCGTTGAAGTCAACCAGCTCCATCACACACATTTCAGAACCATCGCCCAAACGGGTTTCGCCCAGTTTGATGATGCGGGTGTATCCACCTTTGCGGTCTGCGATGCGGCTTGCAACCTCTCCGAACAGGGACTTAAGCGTCTCCTTATTCTGGAGGTATGACATAACCACTCGACGTGAGTGGGTGGTGTCGTCTTTAGAGCGGGTAAGCAGTGGCTCTACATATTTCTTCAAAGCCTTGGCTTTGGCCACCGTGGTGGTGATGCGCTTCTTAAGAATCAGCGACGAAGCAAGATTAGACATCAGCGCATGACGATGCGCAGTCTTTCTGCCCAGGTGGTTGATTTTTTTTCCGTGCCTCATAAATTATTCTTCATCGAGTTTATACTTGCCCAGATCCATTCCGAAAGTAAGGCCTTTCTCAGCGACGAGCTGCTCGAGCTCGGCGAGTGACTTCTTTCCGAAGTTTCTGAACTTCATCATATCAGAGATTTCAAGCTGCACGAGGTCGCCAAGAGTTTTTACATCGGCAGCCTTCAGGCAGTTGTATGCACGAACAGAAAGATCCAGATCATGCAGGGAAGTTTTCAACAGCTTACGCATGTGGAGTAATTCCTCATCCACCTGTTCGATCTCGCTATCCTTTCCGGTCTCCAGTTCAATGGATTTATCAGAGAAGAGTCTGAAATGCTGGATCAGAATAAATGCAGCGCCTTCGAGTGCCTTTTCAGGGTGTATGGAACCGTCGGTCTCAATATCGACCAGAAGTTTCTCGTAGTCGGTCTTTTGTTCCACGCGGGTGTTCTCCACACTGTACTTAACGTTCTTGATGGGCGTGAATACAGCATCGATCGGAATAAATCCGAAGACCTGCTCGTTTGGCTTGTTTTCCTCGGCGGGCAAATAGCCGCGTCCTTTCTCAACGGTAAGTTCAATTTCAAAGTGCGCTGAATCATCGAGGTTACAGATCACGAGCTCAGGATTGAGGATCTCGAACGCACTGGTCGCCTTTGCAATGTCAGAAGCCTTAAACTGCTTTTGTTTTTTAACTGAAACCGTGATTTTGGTTTCATTGGCTTCAGAGACTTTGCGGAAACGAACCTGTTTAAGGTTCAGAATGATTTCAGCTACGTCCTCCACCACACCTTCCAGTGTAGAGAATTCATGAAGCACACCCGGGATTTTAATACCGGTGATGGCATAACCCTCTAAAGAGGAAAGCAATATTCTTCTGAGTGCATTTCCGATGGTAACGCCGTAACCTTTCTCCAGTGGTTTAAAGGTGAACAATCCGCGGAAATCATCGGACTTCTCCATGACCACCTTTTCAGGCATTTGAAATGCTAAAATTGACATAGTCTTAAATTTTTAGAGATTACTTAGAATACAATTCGACAATGAGCTGTTCATTGATGTTCTCAGGGATGTCTGCTCTGGCGGGCACAGAAATGAACTTCCCGGACATTTCATTTGTATCCCACTCCAACCAGTTGTATTTCTTGGCAGATTGAAGGGAGAGACTAGTGGTAACGGTTTCAAGTGATTTAGACTTTTCGCGCACACCCACCACATCGCCAGGACGCAGCGAGAATGAAGGATAGTTTACGATTTCACCATTAACCACAATGTGTTTGTGGATGACAAGCTGGCGGGCGGCACGACGGGTCGGTGCAATGCCCAAGCGATACACGGTATTATCCAGGCGTGACTCCAGAAGCTGAAGGAGAACCTCACCGGTTACACCCTTTTTGCTGGTTGCCTTATCGAAAGTGTGGGAGAACTGGCGTTCCAGCACACCGTAGATGAATTTGGCTTTCTGCTTTTCAGCAAGCTGAGTAGCGTATTCAGATTGTTTACGCTTACGGGTTTTTCCGTGCATTCCGGGAGGATAGGCTTTCTTTTGAGCAGCCTTGCTTTCACCCAGAATGGGCTCACCGAATTTGCGGGAAATTCTTGCTTTTGGTCCTGTATATCTTGCCATGTTCCTGTTGACTTATCTTGAATGATTAAATTCTTCTTCTTTTTGGAGGGCGGCAGCCATTGTGGGGCAGTGGCGTAACGTCCCTGATCATGGTTACCTCGATGCCGGCACCCTGAATGGTTCTGATGGCAGATTCTCTTCCGGAACCAGGGCCCTTCACAAAAACTTCTACTTTTCTCATACCGAGTTCAAAAGCCTTTGTTGCACATTCCTGAGCCGCCATCTGAGCGGCGTATGGAGTGTTTTTCTTAGACCCTTTGAAACCCATTTTTCCGGCAGATGCCCAGGATACAACCTGGCCTGTCGAATTGGTAATGGAAACAATAATGTTGTTAAAGGTCGCCTGAATGTGCGCTTCACCAACAGCTTCTACTACTACCGTGCGCTTTTTACTCTTGTCCTTCTTTTTTTCTACCGGAGCGGTTGCCATTCTTCAGTTATTTAATGATTAACCTTTAGTTACTTTCTTCTTATTGGCCACAGTCTTACGCTTACCTTTTCTGGTGCGCGCATTGTTCTTGGTGGTTTGACCACGAACAGGGAGTCCCCTGCGGTGACGAAGACCACGGTAACAGCCAATGTCCATCAGGCGCTTGATGCTGAGTTGAATCTCTGACTTGAGGAGACCTTCGATGCGGAATTGTTCAGCGATGATCGCGCGAATAGCATTCGATTCATCGTCTGACCAGTCCTTAACCTTCTTGTCCAGGTTTACGCCTGCCTGGGTAAGAATGTTTTGCGCAGACCGGCGTCCGATTCCGAAGATGTAGGTAAGACCTATCTCTCCTCTTTTGTTATCCGGGATGTCAACACCTGCAATACGTGCCATAATTAATGTCTTTGTTTTGGTTTATAGATTATCCCTGACGCTGCTTATAGCGTGGGTTTTTCTTGTTGATCACATACAACTTTCCTTTGCGGCGAATGATTTTGCATTCAGCGCTTCGTTTCTTTATTGATGCTCTTACCTTCATAACTATTTGTATCTAAAAGTTATCCTACCTTTTGTCAAATCATAAGGCGACATTTCCAGTTTTACACGATCTCCGGGCAACAATCGGATGTAGTGCATCCTCATTTTACCGGATATGTGCGCCAGGACTTCGTGTCCATTCTCCAGCTGAACCCTGAACGTTGCGTTCGAGAGCGCTTCGAGAATCGTACCGTCCTGTTCTATCGACTTTTGTTTCGCCACTTTATACTATAATTTTCTTCTATATACTTATGCGTCGTGAGTACCTCAGTATGACTTTCGAAGATCGCGACCATGTGCTCATAATGAGCAGAAGGTTTGCGGTCCTGGGTTCTGATGGTCCATCCGTCACGCTCTTGCACCACTTTCTTTGTCCCCAGGTTGATCATCGGTTCTATCGCGAAGACCATTCCAGGAACCAACTTGGTACCTGTACCTCTTTTTCCAAAGTTGGGTACTTCAGGTTCCTCGTGCAGATTCTTTCCTACGCCATGCCCCACCAATTCTCTCACCACTCCGTATCCGAAAGACTCAACATAAGTCTGAATTGCGTAACCAATGTCACCTGTTCGGTTGCCAGCCTTAGCGGTTTCAATTCCGATAAGGAGTGAATCGTAGGTTCGTTGCAGAAGATCCATTGTCTCCTGCGCCACCCCAGGCAGCGGATAGGTGTAGGCTGAATCGCTGTGGTAGCCCTCAAGCTCCACTCCGCAATCCACCGCCAGCACATCACCTTCCCTGAGTTCATAGTTTCCTGGAAATCCGTGCACCACTACCTCATTTACTGAGATGCAAAGTGTTGCAGGAAATCCCCGGTAATTTTTGAAGGAAGGTTTTCCTCCATGATCCCGGATGAACGATTCGGCAAGCCTGTCGAGCTGAGAAGTTTTGATTCCTGGCTTCACCGCTTTGGCGATCTCTCCATGGGTTTTACCCAACAGATCGGCGCTTAGTCGGATCAGCCGTAACTCCTCGGCTGTCTTCAGGTGTACCATCAGCCTTTAAGCTGCAGCAAACTGAGAACGTCCTTTTACCCTTCCACTCTTCATCATGCCTTCGTAATGTCTCATGAGCAGGTGACTTTCAATCTGCTGAAGCGTATCGAGAATTACCCCGACCATGATCAACAGAGAGGTACCGCCATAAAACTGAGCGAAGTTTTGGGTAATCCCTGCTCTGACTGCGAAGGCAGGCAGAATAGCGATGGCGGCCAAAAACAATGCTCCGGGAAGCGTGATCCTAGAGAGAACAGTATCTATAAATTCGGCGGTTGGTTTTCCTGGCTTAATGCCCGGAATAAAACCACCGTTTCTTTTCAGGTTATCGGCCATATCGTTCGACGGAACGGTGATGGCAGTATAAAAGAATGTAAAGAGCAAAATCAGCACGGCAAACAATACATTGTATTGCCAGCTGGTGAAGTCACCAATGGTTGAACCTATGTATGCCGCGACATCTGAATCGCGGAACACATTCGCCACCATCGGAGGAATGAACATGAGTGCCTGAGCAAAGATGATCGGCATTACCCCTGCTGAATTCAGTTTCAGCGGAATGAAATCTCTTTTGCCACCGTAAAGTTTATTGCCCACCACCTGTTTGGCGTATTGAACCGGAATGCGGCGAACCGCCTGGGTTAATGCAATTACACCAACAACCACAAAGAAGAGCGCTAAAATTTCAATGATGAAGATCAGTGCGCCTGGCAATCCTTTGGAGTCCATTTCCTGGAAAATGGCCAGCGGAAAACGTGACACGATACCAATCATGATGAGCATGCTGATGCCATTTCCAATGCCCTTATCGGTGATCCGCTCACCCAACCACATACAAAACATGGTACCGGAGACGATGATTACGATCGCTGGAATGGTGAAAGACCAGAGGCCAGGATTGGTGATGGCTTCTGCATTGATCGTTGTGCGCAAATATGCGTAAGACTGTGCGGCGGTGATGAAAATGGTCAACACGCGCGTGAACTGATTAAGCTTCTTACGGCCACTTTCACCCTCCTTTTGCATTTTGGCAAAATGGGGTACGGCTACTGTGAGCAGCTGAACAACGATGGATGCTGAAATGTAGGGCATAATGCCCAGCGCGAAAATCGAAGCTCTGTTCCATGCTCCGCCGAGGAAATTGTTGATCAGGTCGAAGAAACCACCGCCGTCGACTCCCGTCAGACGGTTAGGGTCAATGCCCGGAAGTACCACGTAGGATCCGAATCTGAACATAACCAGGAAGCCAAGGGTATTCAGGATTTTGATCCTGAGATCCTCAATGGAAAAAATGTTCACTATGGTTGTCCAGAACCTCTTCATTACGCCAACTTGGTTACAGTTCCGCCTGCTTGTTCAATTGCTTTAGAAGCCTTTTCAGAAAACGCGTGGGCTTCTACCGTGATTTTTGATTTCAACTCCCCGCGACCCAATAATTTAATTTTATCGGTCTTGCCGATCAATCCGTTTTTGCGGAATACATCGAGACTGATGGTGCCAGAGCCTGTTTTCTTCGCCAATTCTTCAAGCAAGTCGAGGTTGACAGGCTTGTAGTAAATTTTATTGTTGTTTTTGAAACCAAACTTTGGGGTACGGCGCTGAAGGGGCATCTGACCACCTTCAAAACCAATTTTCTTATGGTAGCCTGAGCGTGACTGGGCACCTTTATGTCCACGGCCTGCAGTTGAACCGCCAGAACCCTGTCCGCGACCGAGCCTCTTATTTTTTCTTACCGAACCTTTAGCCGGTCTGAGTTGATGAAGTTTCATGATGCGTATTTTATCTTTTTGCCCTGGCTGGTTCAGAGTTCAGTAACCTGTACTAAGTGATTAACTTTTCTGACCATGCCTTTGATCTGAGGTGTGTACTCCACTTCAACGGAGGCATGAAGCTTACCCAAACCGAGCGACTGAATGGTCAGCAACTGGGTGTGCGGTCTTTTAATGGTGCTTCTGATCTGAGTTATCCTGACTTTAGCCATGATTTAACCTTTAAACACTTTAGACAATTCTACTCCGCGGTTACGTGCGATCGTGTATGGATCTCTCATGCTGGTAAGTGCCTTGAAGGTTGCTTTCACCACGTTGTGCGGGTTGGACGAACCTTTAGACTTTGCCAATACATTGTGTACTCCTGCACTTTCCAATACGGCGCGCATCGCACCACCTGCTATAACACCTGTTCCAGGAGAAGCGGGCTTAAGAAGAACGAGACCACCACCAAATTTTCCAATCGATTCGTGGGGAACAGTTCCTTTGATGATCGGCACTTTCACCAAGTGCTTTTTAGCATCGTCAATACCTTTAGTAATGGCGTCGGTAACCTCGTTTGCCTTACCAAGGCCATAGCCTACCACACCGTTTCCATCACCTACTACGACAATGGCAGCAAAACTGAAACGACGACCGCCTTTTACCACCTTCGCAACACGCTGGATGGCAACGACCCTGTCCTTGAGATCAATCTCGCTGACTTTAACTGAACTGATATTGGTTTGTGTCATGCCTTAGAAGTTTAAACCGCCTTCGCGTGCACCCTCTGCGAGCGCTTTAACATTTCCGTGATACAAATAACCACTGCGGTCAAATACAATACTTTCCACGCCTGCGTCCTTAGCACGTTCAGCAACTTTTTTGCCGACCGCTTTGGAAATCTCAACATTGAGTTTGCCTTTTTTTTCCAACTCCATGGAGGAGGCATGGACGATGGTGTGTCCTTTGGTGTCGTCGATCACCTGGGCATAAATGCCGCGGTTGCTTCTGAACACGGTTAATCTGGGGCGGCCCGGCGTTCCTTGAACCTTTTTCCGGATCCCCAATTTGATTCTTGTCTTTCTCTCTAGCTTGGACATATTATCAATTATTTAGCAGCTGCCTTTCCGGCCTTTCTGCGAACAAATTCTCCTACGTAACGAATACCTTTTCCTTTGTAAGGCTCAACTTTTCTGAGCGACTTGATCTTGGAGGCGACCTGACCAATCAACTGCTTGTCGATTCCCTCGAGGGTGATGATTGGATTGGAGCCTTTCTCCTGTGCCGCCTGAAGTTTCAATTCCTTAGGCACTACGAAAAAGATATTGTGTGAGTAGCCTAAGCTCAATTCCAACACGTTGGCCTGAGCAGAAGCTTTAAAACCTACACCAATAAGTTCAAGCTCGCGCTTGTAACCTTTGCTAACGCCTTCAACCATGTTAGCGATCAGCGCGCGGTACAATCCGTGCAAAGCACGATCCGGCTTCTCTTCTGATGGACGAGTAACTGAAACTGTTCCATCTCCGACTTTTACGTCGAAGCCTGGTTTCAACACTTGCTGCAATTCTCCTTTCGCACCTTTTACAGAGACCGTAGCGGTCGAAGCATTGAAGGCGCAGGTTGTCCCTGCAGGAAGTTTAATAATAAGGTTACCTATTCGTGACATGACCTTTCAGATTAATAGACGTAACACAATACTTCTCCACCCACATTCATGTTTCTTGCCTCCTTGTCGGAGATCACACCTTTGGAGGTAGATAGAATAGCAATTCCCAGTCCATTGAGGACTTTTGGAAGCTTATCAGAAGAAGCATATTTCCTGAGACCGGGGCTGCTGACACGAACAAGCTTCGTAATCGCCGACTCTTTGGTATCAGGGTTGTACTTCAATGCAATTTTGATGTTCTTTTTAGAAGCCGATTGTTCCTCAAGTTTGTAGTTAAGGATATAGCCTTTTTCGAAAAGCACTTTAGTGATTTCCTTTTTGAGGCCGGAGGCAGGGATCTCCACTATGCGGTGGCGGGCCTTTATGGCGTTTCTGACCCTGGTTAGGTAGTCGGCTATTGGATCGGTCGTCTTCATTCGTTTTCTTCGTTTTTAGGCCCTTTTTTCAAAAAGGGCTGCAAATTTATCTAAATAGGCTACTTCTTCAAATATTACCAGCTGGCCTTGGTCAGACCAGGAATTTTTCCGTCGCTTGCCATCTGGCGGAATACGTTACGGCAAACACCAAACTTGCTCATGTAACCGCGTGGACGGCCGGTGAGCTTACAGCGCTTGCGGATGCGTACAGCAGATGAACTGCGGGGCAGTTTGTCTAATGCTGCGTAATCGCCTGCTTCCTTGAGGGCCTGACGCTTTTTTGCATAGCGGGCAACCAAGTCTGCCTTCTTTTTGTCTCTGGTAATGAGTGCGAGTTTAGCCATGTTGAAATCAGTTTTTTGTAACGAAAGGCATTCCTAGTCCCTTGAGGAGCTCGAAGCTTTCCTCATCGGATTTAGCGGAGGTAACGAACGTAATGTCCATTCCACCAATGCGGGTAACCTTATCAATTGAAATTTCAGGGAAGATGATTTGTTCTTTTACGCCGAGGGTGTAATTCCCATGACCATCAAATCCTTTGTCGCTAACGCCACGGAAGTCGCGAACGCGTGGGAGTGCAATGTTCATCAGGCGATCCAGGAACTCATACATGCGCTCTCCTCTGAGTGTTACACGAACACCAATGGGAAGGTTCTCGCGGAGTTTGAAGTTTGAAATGGCCTTCTTGGCTTTGGTTGATACTGCGCGCTGACCGCTGATGTTTGAAATTTCTTCCAATGCTACATCTACGATTTTCTTATCGGCTACAGCAGCACCAACACCTTTGTTGATGCAAATCTTTTGTATGCGCGGCACTTGCATGACCGACGAATACTTGAATTTGGTCTTCAGAGCAGGTACGATCTCCTTGAGATACTTGTCCTTAAGTCTTGGTGTCGCCATTATTTTATGAATTCACCGGTTTTCTTTGAATAACGCTGCAAGGATCCTTTTTCATCAAGTTTTCTACCAACGCGGGTGGTTTTACCTGAAGCAGGATCGATGAGTGCGAGATTGCTTACGTGCACGCCTGCCTCAGTTTTCTTGAGCTCGCCATTTGGCTTGCCAGCTGAAGGCTTCAGGTGCTTGGTTATAATGTTTACGCCCTCTACCACGATTCTTCTCTTGGCAAGGTTAACCTCAAGTACGCGACCTTCTTTTCCACGGTCGTCTCCGGCAATAACGCGAACCATGTCGCCTTTGCGGATCTTGAGTTTGGGCTGTTTGTTGAACTTTCTTTCCATGATCTTAGAGAACTTCTGGAGCGAGTGAAACAATTTTCATGAACTGCTTTTCGCGAAGCTCACGGGCCACCGGTCCGAAAATGCGCGTTCCTCTTGGTTCATCCTGAGGGGTCAGCAACACAGCGGCGTTGTCTTCAAACCGGATATAAGAACCATCCTTGCGGCGGATCTCCTTCTTGGTGCGAACAACCACAGCACGCGAAACGGTACCTTTTTTAATCTGGCTGGTAGGAAGGGCAGACTTAACAGTCACCACAATTTTATCACCTACCGATGCATATCGGCGATGGCTACCGCCCAGAACATGGAGGCAAAGAACTTCTTTAGCTCCGCTGTTGTCGGCTACTGTTAGCCTTGATTCATTCTGTATCATATACTACTTCGCTTTTTCAATTACTTCAATGAGGCGCCAACGCTTGCTTTTGCTCAGCGGACGTGTTTCCATAATGCGAACCGTATCGCCAATTCCTGCCTCATTCTTTTCATCATGGGCCATGAATTTGGTGGTGCGGTTAATAAACTTTCCGTAGATGGGGTGCTTCACCTTACGGTCTACAGCAATGGTGATGGTCTTTTGCATTTTGTTGCTGACCACCTTGCCGATCCTTTCTTTTCTAAGGTTCCTTTCCATGGGTGAAACTATTTTTGATTTTGCTTTTCGGTGAGGGCTGTGTTCAGGCGCGCAATCAAACGGCGCGTTTCCTTTATTTTCATCGGACTTTCGATTGCCGATACCTGATGGGCAAAAGTGAGCTTCCGAAGGTTCTCCTTCTCACTGGAGATCTTCTGCTTCAGCTCTTCAGCATTAAGTCCTGTTATTTCTGAGTATTTCATATGCTTATTCGACGTAATCCCTACGTACAATAAATTTTGTTTTGATGGGGAGTTTGCCATCAGCCAGCTTCAGCGCTTCGAACGCAGTAGCTCTGTTTACTCCACCGGCCTCGAATAAAATCGTACCTGGTTTTACTACAGCCACCCAGAACTCAGGCGCTCCTTTACCCTTACCCATACGAACCTCTGCAGGCTTTTTGGTTACCGGCTTATCGGGGAAAACCCTGATCCAAACCTGGCCTTCTCTTTTCATGGCGCGGGTAACTGCCACACGGGCAGCTTCCAGCTGACGTGCAGTGAGCCAGCCTGGCTCAAGTGCCTTGATTCCGAACGAACCGAACGAAATCATGTGTCCGCGCGTAGCCATTCCTTTTACCCTGCCTTTCTGGGCCTTGCGGTATTTGGTTCTTTTAGGCTGTAACATGCTCTTATCTCTTTATTTCAATTCAATGATTCAATAATTCTCAGCGCTTACGTGGTCCACGTCCTCCGCCTGCGCCCGGACGTTCTGATCTTTCACGTCCACCGCGGTCTCCACCACGACCACCACGTGGTGCACCTTTGCCATCCTGACCGGGGGCATTGGCTACCATGCCGATGTTCGGAGAGAGGTCTCTTTTACCATAAACCTCACCTTTGAAGATCCATACCTTGATTCCGATTTTGCCATAAACAGTCTGCGCCTCAGAAATCGCGTAATCGATGTCAGCGCGCAGGGTATGCAGCGGCACACGACCTTCGCGGTATTGCTCTGAACGCGCGATGTCTGCGCCTGCCAGACGACCGGAAACTTTTACTTTAATTCCAAGTGCACCTACGCGCATAGAAGAAGCGATGGCTTGCTTCATGGCACGACGGAAGGAGATCCTTGCTTCGAGTTGCTGAGCAATGGATTCACCGACCAGCTTGGCATCCAACTCAGGACGCTTCACTTCGAAAATATTGATTTGAACGTCTTTTCCGGAAAGCTTCTTAAGCTCTTCCTTCAAAGTATCTACCTCAGCACCTGCCTTACCGATCACCACGCCGGGACGAGCAGTGTGGATGGTAAGGCTAATACGCTTGAGGGTGCGTTCGATCACCACCTTGGAGATACCACCTTTGGGAATTCTGGTGGAAATGTAATCTCTGATGGTCTGGTCTTCAACGAGTTTGTCGGAGAAGGTATTTCCTCCGTACCAGTTTGAATCCCATCCGCGAATAATGCCGAGGCGAAGGCCTACCGGATTAACTTTTTGTCCCATGTATTATTCTTTGTTTTCTTTTACAGTCTTCTCTTCCGTGGCCGGCATGCGGTCGATAACCAGTGAAACGTGATTGGAACGCTTACGCACCCGGTGCGCACGACCCTGAGGTGCAGGGCGAAGACGCTTCAGGATTCTTCCACCATCCACAAAAATTTCTTTCACATACAAGTCGGCATCCTCAAGCTTTACATCAGCATTTTTTGCCTGCCAGTTTGAAATGGCAGAGAGAAGAAGCTTCTCCAGTCTGATGGATGGGTGCTTTGACTCATACTTAAGGATATTCAATGCTTTGTTCACCCTTTCACCACGAATAAGGTCTGCGACCAGGCGCATTTTTCTTGGTGAGGTAGGAACGTTTCTCAGGTAGGCAGTAGCTGCTCCGCTGGCCGCAGCCTGCTTCACGGCAGTGATCTTGTTACGCTTCCTGACCGAACGCTTGACTTTCTTTTCTGCTGTTTCCATGCTTCTTCAGTCTTTGAATTATGCTGCAGTTCCTTCGTCTTTACGGTTTCCAGAGTGACCCTTGAAGGTTCTGGTGGGAGAAAATTCGCCCAGCTTGTGTCCGACCATATTCTCGGTCACGTAAACCGGAATGAATTTATTTCCATTGTGCACCGCAAGGGTGTGACCAATAAGGTCAGGCGTAATGGTAGAACGGCGTGACCAAGTTTTGATCACTGATTTTTTGCCGGATTGCTCCATGGCAACGACCTTTTTCATCAGTCGCTGGTCGATGTAAGGACCTTTTTTAATTGACCTTCCCATTACTTTTTCCTCCTTGAGATGATTAAATGATCTGAATACTTCTTAGGATGACGGGTCTTTTTGCCTTTGGCGATGAGACCTCTTCTTGAACGAGGGTGACCTCCAGATGCTCTACCCTCGCCACCACCCATCGGGTGATCAACTGGGTTCATGGCAACGCCACGGTTTCTTGGTCTGCGACCTCTCCAACGACTTCTTCCAGCTTTACCGACACTTTCGTTCATGTGGTCGGCATTCGATACTGAACCAATGGTTGCGATGCAACGGGACAATACGTTTCTCATTTCGCCTGAAGGCATTTTGAGGGTAGCGTATTCACCTTCACGAGCAACCAACTGAACAAAAGATCCGGCACTTCTTCCGATGGCTCCACCTTTACCTGGCTGGATCTCGATGTTGTGAACAACGGTACCGATCGGAATTTTAGCGAGCGGAAGTGCATTTCCTACTTCTGGCGCAACGTTGTCGCCGGAAATAACGGTTTGACCTACCTCAAGACCCTGTGGGGCGATGATGTAAGACTTGGCACCATCCTTATAATAAAGTTTAGCAACCCTTGCTGTGCGGGTTGGATCGTATTCTATGGATTTAACCACTGCAGGAACGCCGAACTTATCACGCTTGAAGTCGATGATTCTGAGTTTCTGCTTGTGACCGCCGCCGATGTAGCGCATGGTCATGTGACCTACACTGTTTCTTCCACCCGTCTTTTTGAGGGTTTTCAGCAGTGATTTCTCGGGCCGGCTTTCGGTGATATCATCGAAACCCGGTGCGAGTCTGTGACGAGTACCGGGTGTAACCGGCTTAAGTTTCTTCAACGCCATACTTCGCTTGGTTATACGTTGTTGTAAAAGTCAATTACCTCACCCTTTGCGAGGGTGACGATGGCCTTCTTGAAGTTGGGCTTGTTGCCCTCCACCACGCCGGCCTTGGTATAACGCACCTTGCGCTTTCCCATCAAGCTGATGGTGTTTACCTTTTCAACAGTAACACCATACATCTTTTTCACTGCATCCTTGATTTCAACTTTGTTGGCATTGATGTCAACAATGAATCCGTATTTACCCTTTTCGTTGAGGGCTGATACTTTCTCCGTGACGAGCGGTCTGATCAGGATACTCATGATTGCTTATTTAAAATGGTTTCAATCTTTCCGATCGCACTTTCAAAAAGCAACAATCTGTCTGAATTCAATACGTCATACGTATTGATCTGAGCAGCAGTGATCACCCGTGTGTTGGGCAAATTGCGGCCGGAAAGCATAATGTTAGAAATTGACTCAGGCAGCACGAGCAGGGTCTTTGCCTTTTCTGCATCGAGCGACTTAAGCAACTGCTTGTAATTTTTTGTCTTGTTGGTATCGAAAGAGAAGTCTTCGATAACCGAAATAGAATTGTCTTTTGCCTTGTAGGTAAGGGCGGACTTTCTTGCCAGATCCTTTACCTTCTTATTCAATTTGAAGGAGTAATCTCTAGGGACAGGACCGAATATACGTCCACCACCCTTGAACTGGGGGTTTTTGATGTTACCCGCCCTAGCGCCGCCGGTACCCTTCTGCTTCTTAATTTTCTTGCTGGAACCGGTGATCTCGTTACGCTGCTTTGACTTATGGGTCCCCTGACGTTGGTTGGCCAGGTAACTCTTTACATCAAGGTAAATAGCGTGATCGTTGGGTTCGATTCCAAAAATGGTTTCGGTCAGGCTGGCTTTGCGGCCAGTTGCTTTACCGGTAGATTGAATGACTGAAATTTCCATTACTTCTGGAGAATTACGGTTGAGTTCTTAGGACCGGGTACAGATCCACTGATAAGAATAAGATTTTGCTCAGGCATGATCTTAACCACCTGAAGGTTGGTGAGCTTAACGCGGTCGCTACCCATACGTCCGGGAAGTCTCTTACCCTTAATTACACGAGACGCGAAGGAAGCGTTACCCATTGATCCGGGAGCACGAAGTCTGTTGTGCTGACCGTGGGTTTGACCACCAACACCATTAAAACCGTGGCGCTTTACTACGCCTTGAAATCCTTTACCTTTTGATGTGCCTACTGCATCAATGAAGTCACCTTCAACAAAAATATCCTGCACACGCACTTCCTTGCCCAGTTCAGCAATCGCAGCGAATTCATCACCAAAGTCTCTGAATTCTACTACCGACCGCTTTGGGGTAGTGTTGGCCTTCTTAAAATGACCAACCATTGCATTAGGTGTATTCTTCTCTTTCTTTTCCCCAAAAGCGAGCTGCAGAGCCTTGTAACCATCGGTTTCCTGACTCTTAACCTGCGTGACAACGCATGGACCAGCCTCTATAACGGTCACGGCCAAATTCTGGCCATCCGCTCCGTAGATGCTCGTCATTCCTATTTTCTTACCAATTATGCCTGGCATGATCGAAACTGTTTTGGGTCTGTTTATGCCTTTTTAAGGGTCTATTCCCGCAAAAAGGACTGCAAAGATAGAAACCCGCCCCGAGTTACCAAGAACGGGTTTTAAAAATTTTGGAAAGGCCCTGAGCCTGAGATTGTTGATACGGCTCTAAAAAGCGAAACTTGCATCCCAAACCAAGTACCCAAATGCCATTAATCACCCCTCCGAGACGACTGCCGGTTGGACTGATTGGATCGATTTTGTTGCCGGTTTTGTTCCTTTTCAGCCTCATGGCGGGAACGGTTTCCATCCCGGCCGCAGAGGTTTTAAACATCCTTGTAGGGAAAGAGACCTCTGATCCGGTATGGCAAAACATCATTCTGGACTTAAGACTTCCCAAAGCCTTGACAGCAGCATTGTGCGGCGCAGGTCTTGCCGTCGGCGGCGTATTAACCCAGAGTCTTTTCCGAAATCCACTGAACGGCCCCGACGTCATTGGGCTTACCTCCGGTGCAGGGCTAGGTGTAGCCCTTATGGTTTCCACCGGTATTGCCGGATCCGGGGCACTGAGTCTGACATCCTCAGCATTTGCCGGAAGCTCCCTAACCTTCTTGCTCATATCAAGGATAGCCCGATCCTTTAGCGCCAACAGCCTCCTGATCGCTGGCATCATGTTCAGTGCTTTTGCCTCGTCGATTATTACCGTTTTACAGTTTTATTCAGGTGCAGAGGAATTGCAGCGCTACACCCTTTGGACCATGGGTAATATTTCCTCTACCACCTGGGAGGATATTCCATGGCTCGCTGGCAGCGTTTTTGCCGGAATCTTTCTTGCCCTCTATTCTTCCAAAGGTCTCGATGCCTATGACTTAAGCACCGGTTATGCTGAGTCCCTTGGAATTCAGACTTCACGCCTCAGACGATCCGTTTTAATATCCGCCGCCCTACTAACCGGCTCTATTACAGCGTTTTGTGGACCAATTACGTTCGTAGGTATCGCGGGGCCTCATTTGGTTAGAGTATTGTCGGGCGGCAACACGCACATCAGATTAATACCCTACAGCGCACTTGCAGGCTCCATCCTGGTTTTGACCTGTGACCTATTGTCTTCCCTTCCAGGTCCGGGCAGGTTTCTTCCATTAAATGCAGTAACTGCTCTTTTGGGTGCGCCTGTTGTGATTTGGATTATTTACCGCAGCTACCAAAAACCATAG
Organism: Bacteroidota bacterium; assembly: GCA_016866235.1. GTDB lineage: Bacteria > Bacteroidota > Bacteroidia > Cytophagales > Cyclobacteriaceae > ELB16-189. Next base: position 391,815 of record VGMW01000002.1, on the reverse strand, counting down.
TCATGGAGGCTCTGCTTGAAACTTCAGGTCTATCGGTAGGATATGGGAAACATGTACTCTTCAAGGACCTTGACCTGAAAGTGAATTCAGGTGAGCTCATCTGTTTTATGGGCCCTAATGGTTCTGGAAAATCGAGCTTGTTGAGAACCCTTGCTGGCATCCAAAAAGCCATTTCAGGAGAAGTCAGTTACAATCAATCCCATGAACGCTCCAAGTTTTTATCCGTGGTGCTCACCGATCGAATTGGCAATCCAGGACTTACCGCAGAGGAAGTGGTTGCGGCAGGGCGGATTCCATTTCAGGATTGGACTAGGAAATTGAGTGCAGAGGATATTTCCATAGTAAACGACTGCATGAAATTGACCGGCTGCAGTGGTTTGGCATCGACAAAAATGGAGTGGCTAAGCGACGGTCAGCGACAACTTGTTATGCTTGCCAGGGCTTTGGCTCAGAGCCCTAAGGTATTGTTGTTGGACGAGCCTACTGCTCATCTGGACCTCAACAATCGTGTGGAAGTAATGAATTTGCTCAGGAGCCTATGCCGTTCCAAGGGATTGTCGGTTATGGTTTGCACGCATGAACTTGACCTTGCGCTTCAAACCGCAGACTGCATCTGGCTATCCGGGGAGGACGATCAGTTGATTACCGGCGTTCCGGAAGATCTTGTGCTTAATGGGGCAGTTGACAGGATCTTTAAACTAAAAGGTTTCACCCTGAAAACAGGAAAACTGGAGCATCAGATTTCGGAATTGCAAAGCGTATCGGTTGAAGGAAGTGGTTTTGGACTTCTGTGGACCAAAAATGCCTTGGAAAGAAAGGGCTATCGAATTGCTGAAACTTCGAACAACCATATCGCTGTAGTGACCGACGGAGAAAATATTTCCTGGTCAATACACCATCAAACCTGTCACTCCATCAGGGAGCTGTTGGCCATTTTGCAGGAGTAAGTTTTTACTTGATTCTTTCCACGCCCAGTCCAGGAGCATCGGAACAATACATGACGCCGTCTTTCAGGATAAATCCACCGCGCACTTCATCGCGCGCCAGATCCAGGCTCCCGTCGAGATCGATGTACTTGGTGTGGGGGCAAGCAAAAGCTGCGTGAAGCGCTGCGGTGATGCTGACGATGCTTTCATCGTTACAACCCCAGAACAGCTCAATGCCTTCCAATGCAGCAATATCTGCGATTCGAAGTGCCTGACTAACGCCACCACATTTCATGAGTTTAATGTTGAAAATGCCCGAAGCGACTGGCGGCTTAATCAAATTGAGTGCATCGTTAGGACTCAGGAGTGACTCATCGGCAGCGATTACCTTTCTGATTTCAGCTGGAAGCGCCTTCATTTCTTCGATGGCTTTGGCAGGAAGGGGCTGCTCGACCAATTCAACCTTTAAATGACTGGTTCGCTTATAGAATTCAATGGTTTGAGCGGTGGTGTACCCCTGGTTGGCGTCGATTCGAATAACAAAACGGTCGCCAAATTTTTCTCTCAATTTTACGATTCGTTCAATATCCTCTTCAAGGTCGATGCCCAGCTTCACCTTAAGAACCGTAAAGCCACGCTTTCCATAATCTTCAGCCTCTTTCAGCGTCTCCTCAACATTTTTTATTCCAATGGTATTGCTGGTTGGCAGAGCGTGGATTTTTTTTCCCAGGTATTGAACCAACGGAACGCCAAGGAATTTCGTGAAAACATCGTGCAGGGCGATGTCTACCGCCGCTCTGGCGGCAGGATTTTTAGGAAAACGAATCAGCAGTTCGGCAAGCAGTTGATTGATGTGCCGAATGTCTCTTCCCACAATCCAAGAAAGATTGGCCTGTGTTAAGGCAGCATTGGTTTGGTCGAGGTGCTCACCGGTCACATATTCGCTTGGATTGCCAGCGCCTATTCCGGTAATCCCGTTTTCCAATTCAATCTCAACGAAAGCATTTTTTACTTCATCAACTGTTTTGAAAGCGATGGTATAAGGTTTGGTGTTCCCAAGATCGATGCACCAGGATGTAATGTTTTTAATTTTCATAGGTACTGTTCAAAGTTCAGGCTCTAATTTTTATTTGCGGGAATCAGCGATCATTTTTTCAAAAATTGGAATCAGGGACGACAACCCATCTTCCAGGGGCAACACAACCGGAATGCCCAGTATTTTTTCCTGTTCCTGAGCATAAGCACGGGCTTCCTCTTGTTTCATTTTCGCCGTGTTCAGGGTAATGCCAACGGTCGGTGCTCCGTAAATTCCGATCAGGTTAACCTCATCTTTAAGCTCAGGGAGATAGGCCGGATAATATTCCATGTCCTTGTACTGCTTTCTTACAGGGTGGTGCTGAATAATGGCAGCGTTAGCGGCTGCTGAAACAATCCACTCGGCACCCGCAGGTCCACTTGGGTTTCGCAAGGAAGATTGCCCCTCAATAAATATGATGTCAGGCTTCACTTCTGTCCAGCATTGGTGAACAGCATGTTCCATTTCGCCTGAAATAAAATCATTGAGCGTTGAGTCGAAAATAAAGCCATACCGAGCCCCCTGCATCCATCCGGTCTGTCCGGTATAAATCATTTCCGCCTTGTAACCAGCCTGGTTCATGGCTTCTGTGAGCAGACGCGTGGTGGTTCTTTTACCCAATGCGCAGTCGGTTCCCAACACAGCAATTTTTGGACACTTCACCTCAACAATTTTTCCGTTCCAGAAGTGCAGGTCTTTAAATTTCTTTGGCTTTCTAACATCGATTATTTCCAATCCTTTGCTGGCAGCAAGCTGGGCTAGATCCGGATGATCAGATACATAGTCGTGAAGTCCGTTTACCAGGCTAAATCCATTTTCCAAAGCTTCCCGGAGCATAATTTTTAATGCATCCGGAATAACTCCTCCTTTGGTTGCGACTCCAATGACACAGTACTCAGCTTTTTGGCCAGACGACTGAATGAATTCCCTGATGGTACCATAAACGGGAATGTTTCGATGCTTACCATCCAAAACCTCACCGGCATCCTTTCCGGCAGACTTTTCATCTACCACGCCAATGATGTTGAATCGATCGGTACCGCGAATAAGGCCGTGAGCAGTTTTTCCACTGCTGGAATTAAGGTAACCGGCTGTAATAATCAGAGTATTTTTCTTTTCCATAACCAAAGTGGGTTCACCGTGAAAAAAGGGAGTGCATTTTAATAAAGGCTGACAAGCTATCCGAATCCGTCATGTAATTTTTTTCAATGCTTTAGGTCATAGCTAAGTTCAAATGCTGATAAATCAGGCACCGTTGACCTGAAACGACTGCGCTCATGGTCGTATATCAGACGTCCCAGACTTCTCATGAATGGCATAGCATCTGTTTCATAATCATATCGGTCATCGTTAAGGATGCCATCACGATTGGTATAGATGACCGCTGAAAGGAGGAATTCAATTTTATTTTCAAAATCAACGATGTAGGCATTGTCAATGATGTATCCGTAGGCACCGCCGATTTTGTTAAAAATTCTAACCCCTGAAGGAATGGTACCGGCTTCCCCTCCCGATAGTAAATACTTGGCATAGCCATTATGAAATGTGCTGTCCTGAAAATAGGCGGGGTACCTCGTCTCCGAAGGCCACTGACTCATGTATTGTAGTACGGCCCTTCTGTCGTCGGGCCTTAAATTGAACTGCCTGGCTCGGTCAGTGGCCTCAGGAAACAACAAGGCAATGAGCATATCCTGCTGGTCTTTGAGCGAGAAAAAGTTTTTATACGAAAAGTCCATAGGCTTTCGAATTAGTCGGCCATTCTCGTAATAGCCCTTTGCGCGAAATACTTTTTTATGGACCGGCACTGAGTCGGCCATCAACATGGGTTGACTCCATAACAGTGAGTCTCTTCTATAAAAAGTTACAGGTTCCGTTCGACGGTTTTCTGCAGCTGTAAGACCACCCCTGGACAACCGATGTAAAATTCTGGCCTGATAGCCTTTCCGACGAAGTGCAGCATTGGCGTCTTGTTGACCCACAAAAGCATAAAGCGTGTTGAAGGCTTCGTTGTCGCTCACCAAAAAAATTTTCCTGGCCAGGTGATCAATGGTAGGAACACCGCCAAATGCCGTGGTGTCTGATGTGATCTTACGCTGTCCGGACCATGCACTGTCTAATTTTAACGGCGTAAAACGATTTAATCCTGAAATCCCCAAACGATTCATTTTTTCAAGCGCGAGAAGAACCATGGGAAATTTTACGGTAGAGGCAGGGTAGAAATATCTTGAAGTATCGAGGCGATAGGAATAGGAAGAGAATTGAGGGGAATTGCTTTCAGTCCGATCAATTTTGGTGTAGAGAATTTGAATGTCGTATGCCTTAGCCTTGTCGGTGAACCTTTTGAACTCGGCAGGTTTTGATTTCATCAGCCGAAATAAAAAATCATCATTCCTGGCTTGCTGTGCACTCCCTGTTATGGGAAAGACAATAGCTGCAGACAACAGCAGACTTACCCATAGGTTCAAAATTCCAATTATACCCCTTACCATCCTTCCAAGCTACGCTAAAGCTTAAACCTTTGCCAAACCGATAGGGTGTTTAGCTGAAGTCAACTGTAATAAGTTTGATAAAGTCCTGTCAAAAACTTTATACCTCAGGCAAACCGTGAAAAAATTCAGGGTTACCTGATCGGCAGAGTCGCTATTTTTGCAACCATGAGTGTTGAGGTGAAGCGTGATATCCGGAAATTAAAGCAGGAGGACCTGGAAAAATTTTTTGTCCAGCAAGGTGATAAGCCTTTTCGTGCAAAGCAGGTTTTCGAGTGGCTCTGGAAAAAATCGGCGCACGATTTTGATCAGATGACCAATCTTTCTTTGCCGGTCAGGGAGTTGCTTAAAACGCATTTCACCATTAACCCTATTCGGGTGGACCGGATGCAGCGCAGCAACGACGGCACCATTAAAAATGCCGTTACGTTGCACGACAGCCTTGTGGTGGAATCGGTGCTCATTCCAGCCGAAAAAAGAATTACAGCCTGTGTTTCATCGCAGGTTGGCTGTAGCCTGGCCTGCAAATTTTGTGCAACCGCCAGCCTTAAGCGTATGCGAAACCTGAGTGTCGATGAAATTTATGATCAGGTGGTGGCCATCCGGGAACAGAGTGAAGAGTTTTTCAATCGTCCGCTAACCAACATTGTTTTTATGGGCATGGGTGAACCATTGCTTAACTACAGCAACGTGGTTGCGGCCATAGATAAAATTACTTCGCCTAAAGGTTTGGGAATGGCCATGAAGCGCATCACCGTTTCAACAGCAGGTATTGCCAAAATGATTATCAAAATGGCCGATGACGGCGTTAAGTTCAATCTCGCTGTTTCATTGCACAGCGCTGTGGATGCCAAACGATCATCCATCATGCCGATTAATGAGACCAATTCACTGGATGAATTGGCGGAGGCACTGAAATACTGGTATCGTAAAACAAAAAGCAAGGTCACCTATGAATATGTAGTCTGGAAAGGTTTCAACGATAAGGAAACCGATATTCAGGCCTTGCTAAAATTTTGTAAGCACATTCCATGCAAGGTGAATCTCATTGAATACAACCCAATTGGTGTCAGTGACTTCAAACAGGCAGAGAGCACCGTGATCGACCGTTATATGAGTGTCCTGGAAGAAAATGGCATCACCACAAGGGTTCGCAGAAGCCGGGGGAAAGACATTGATGCCGCCTGCGGACAACTGGCCAATAAATTTGAGTCCTAAATAGTCAGATTTACTTTCTCAGTGGTGCAAGAATGCGGTAGGTGGTGTCTACCTCTCCCCTGCTGATGTCGTTGAGTTTACCTTTCAATAATTTCCGGCGAAGGGGCGAAAGGTGATCGAGAAAAAGCTTCCCTTCTATGTGATCATACTCATGCTGAATGATCCTGGATTGCATGCCGACAAACTCCGCTTCATGCTTCTGCCATTTTTCATCGAACCAGGTCAGGTGGATGCGGTCGGGTCTGGGTATTCGCTCACGAAGGTTGGGTATACTCAGGCAACCTTCCTCCAGTAAACTCTCCTCGCCTGCTTTCTCTGTTATCTGCGCGTTGATAAAAACCTTTTTAAACTCTTTCAGATCGGGCTCATCCTCAACCATGGTAGCATCAACGATAAACAACCGGATGCTTTTTCCGATTTGAGGTGCCGCGAGTCCCATACCGTCTGCAGCGTACATGGTCTCGTACATATCTTCAATGAGCTTGATGATGTCTTCGCCTATAGGAATGTCTACTGCGACTTTCCTAAGCACCGGATCACCGTAAACAACAACAGGATAAACCATACTATTTCGGTTTATAATTAAGTTCATTCAAGGCAAGCCACGCCATCAGACCAGGACCATGTTCAAGCGCTTGCTCATCGATATCAAAAGTTGGCGTATGGACATAGGAGACAATTCCTTTTGATTCATTTCTGGTTCCCAAACGATAAAATGAAGCGGGAAGTTCCAGTGAATAGTAAGAGAAATCTTCAGAGCCAAGCGTCAGGTCGAGCTCCTGGATGTTTCCACCTCCCATATACGCTGCAGCAGCCATACGAAGCCGGCGGGTCAAATCGGTGTCATTGTTCAGACACGGGTAACCTCTGGAAATCTCAATATCAACGGTAGCGCCCATTCCTTCGGCGATGCCTTTGGCGATGGACTGAATGTGTTCAAGGCCTTTTTGTCTCCACTTTTCATCCAGTGCGCGGAAAGTTCCAGCCAGGAAAACATGGTCAGGAACCACATTGGTAGCGCCCTCTGCTGAAACTTTTCCAAAGGATAAAACCGTAGGTTGTTTTGGACCTGCATTTTTGGAAACCACCTGTTGAAGTGCAACCAGAATATGAGCTGCTACCAGAACAGGATCTACGTTCAGTTCCGGGGTCGAGGCGTGTCCACCTTTGCCACGAACGGTCAATCGAATTTCATCAGAGCTGGCCATGTATTTACCTTCCCGGAAACCAACTTTACCAACTTCCAACACTGGTGACACGTGCTGACCAATAATTGCGTCGGGCCTGGGGTTTTGTAAGACGCCTTCCTTGATAAGAATGGAAGCGCCTCCAGGATTTCTTTCTTCTCCAGGCTGAAAAATAATTTTAACCGTTCCGCTGAATTCAGAACGAAGTTCATTCAGGATCCTGGCTGTGGTCATCAGGCTTGCCGTGTGAACGTCATGACCGCAGGCATGCATAACTCCCTTCACAGCAGACGCATAATCTTTTTTCGATTGTTCTTGGATCGGTAAGGCATCCATATCGGCCCTCAGGGCCACAACCCTGCCTTCTGGTCCATTTCCTTTAATCAATCCAACCAACCCTGTTTTACCGATGAGCGTAGTTTCAATACCAAAAGAAGACAGGGTTTCTTTAACCCATGAACAAGTACTCTGCTCTTCAAATGAAAGTTCAGGGTGCTGGTGAAGGTGGCGGCGGAATTTTACAGCATCCTGATAATAATTTTCCGAAGCCTGTATGATTTGTTCTTTTGTGATGGTCATTTCACCGGAACTTTTTCAGGAACAATGATGGCGTTGGGAAATAGTTTGCGAAGCCGGTACAAATCCCTGTGTGCAGAAATTCGTGTATAATATTTTCCGACCACAACCCTAAATTTAGGCTGAATGAATTCAACCTGGGCCTTGAGGTCCATACCTGACTCTACAAGAATTTTATTGGCCTCAAGCGCCTCTTGCTTTTTCTGTCCGGAATAAATCTGAACCGTAAATCCATCCAAAAACATTTTTGAACGGTTGAAGGCATCCAGGCTATCGAGGACAGAGTCTACCCTGACGTTTACGGTTTTAGTCGCCGGCACGATTGCGCGATCTGGCTCAGTGGTCGGCTGTTCGATCACCGCCGGTGTTTGAACCGGCCTCCACCTGGAAAGATCCTCCTGGTAACCTTTTTTCTTTTGCGCAAAACTTCCGTTCACCAAGACAAGTGAAAGAAAAAAAGCTAAATATGCCGGACTACGAAAGCTCACCTTGTTGAACATTAATGTTTACTCCAAAACAATACACTTGCCGGATTTAATGTCTTCCTCGACTTTTTTGTATTTCACATCTTTTAATACGCGTCCGTCGGTGTACTGAACGTCTACACGGTCATTCCTTCCCGCAAGACGTTCGGATTTTACCGGCGCCACCCGCTCTGGCTCTCTTTCAGCCGTCTGGGCCTGACCACCGCTAAGCAATGACCGGGACTCATCTTTTTGTTCGTTGAAACGCTGACGTTTCTGAGTCCGTGCCTCCTGAACATTCGCAGCAATATCAGGGATGGTAGCCTTCATCAGGAAAGACACCGTTTCATTGTTCACCCGTCCAATAAATCTTTTGAACGCTTCAAAGCCCTCAAACTTATAAATCAGCAATGGGTCTTTTTGTTCGTAAACTGCATTCTGCACCGATTGTTTCAAATCATCCATATCGCGCAAATGCTCTTTCCACTGCTGATCGATAATGGCGAGTGTAATGATTTTTTCCATGGAGCGGATCAACTCCGCATTGGAGGTCTCCACCGTTCGGGCAAGGTTCACTACCACCCCGATTTGACGGGTACCATCTGAAAAAGGAACCAGAATATTTTCAATGGTGGCCCCACTTGTCCGTTGAATCTCCCGCATCCGGGGCAATACCTGCTGAGCCAGTAAATTATTTTTCCGCTCGTAGTGGCTTAGTGAAGCCTGATAGAGCTTAAGACTCAACTGCTCTTCAGGCTGTGTATTAAACTCCTCTTCGGTGATGTTCAGATCGGCGCTAAAAGTGGAAAGCACATTCAACCTAAGATTTTCATATCCTTCTCCTGCTTTGGCGTTGTTGATCAGCTCTTCGCTCAGATCATAAAAAATGGTCAGCAAATCAAGCTGAAGCCGCTCACCAAACAATGCATTCCTTCTTCGGCGGTAGATGACATCCCGCTGAGAATTCATGACGTTGTCGTACTCGAGCAGGCGCTTACGAATTCCAAAGTTGTTCTCCTCAACTTTCTTTTGCGCCCGTTCAATGGAGCTGGTGACCATAGAGTGGGAGATCACTTCACCTTCCTTCAATCCAAGGCGGTCCATGATTCTTGCGATGCGCTCCGGCATAAACAACCGCATGAGGTTGTCCTCCAGCGAGACATAAAATTTAGAAGAACCGGGATCACCCTGACGTCCGGAGCGACCTCTCAACTGACGATCGACCCTTCTGGACTCGTGACGCTCTGTACCAATGATGGCCAATCCACCTGCAGCACGCGACTCGGGCGTAAGTTTTATGTCGGTTCCACGACCTGCCATGTTGGTGGCGATGGTAACCGTTCCGGGTTTACCGGCCTCTGCCACTATCTCAGCTTCCCGCTGATGCTGCTTTGCATTCAGTACATTGTGCTTGATCTTTTTGAGCTGAAGCATCCTGCTCAACACTTCCGAAATTTCGACCGATGTGGTACCTACCAGAACAGGCCTACCCTGCGAAGTAAGTTGAACAATCTCTTCCACCACCGCATTAAACTTTTCACGGATCGACTTATACACGAGGTCGTCCATGTCTTTACGCACCGCGGGTTTGTTGGTGGGAATAACCACCACATCCAACTCATAGATATTCCAAAACTCTCCCGCTTCGGTTTCAGCAGTTCCGGTCATACCAGCAAGTTTGTGGTACATCCGGAAATAGTTTTGAAGGGTAATGGTGGCGTAGGTCTGGGTTGCATCTTCCACCTTAACATTTTCTTTTGCCTCGATGGCCTGATGCAGTCCGTCGGAGTAACGTCTTCCCTCCAGAACACGACCGGTTTGCTCGTCTACAATTTTGACCTTACCGTCAACAATGATGTATTCCGTATCCCGCTCAAATAAGGTATAGGCCTTCAGCAACTGGTTAACAGAATGGATGCGCTGAGATTTGGTTGAATACTCTCTGATGATTGCTTCCTTCCTGGAGAGTCTGTCCTCTTCCGGAATGGTGTTGTCCTTTTCAATTTTATTCAGCTCGATACCAATCTCCGGCAGAATAAAGAAGCGAGGATCCTCTCCATCACCGGTAATTAAATCGATTCCTTTGTCAGTGAGTTCAACACTGTTATCCTTTTCATCGATTATAAAAAATAACGGCTCGTCGGCTACCGGCATTTCCTTTTTATTGTCGGCCAGATAGAAATTCTCAGTCTTCTGCAGAATTTGTCTGATCCCGGTTTCACTCAGGTATTTGATCAGGGGCTTGTGCTTGGGCATACCCCGATGGGCTCTGAACAATGCGAGGCCTCCATCTTTTTCATTTCCTTCCGTGATTAACCTTCTGGCATCGTTGAGGAACTGATTGGTAATTTTTTTCTGAGCCTCAACCACCTTGGATATCCGTGGTTTCAGGTCATGGAATTCATGCTCGTCGCCCTTCGGAATGGGGCCTGAAATTATCAGCGGTGTTCTGGCTTCATCGATCAGGACACTATCCACCTCATCGACCATAGCATAGTGGTGACCCCGTTGAACAAGTTCCTCCGGGTCGCGGGCCATGTTGTCCCTCAGATAGTCAAAACCGAATTCATTGTTGGTGCCGTAGGTGATGTCGGCCAGGTAAGCATTGCGTCGGGCGATGGAGTTTGGCTCATGCTTATCGATGCAATCGGTCATCAGTCCGTGGAACTGAAAAAGTGGAGCCATCCATTCACTATCCCTGCGTGCCAGGTAATCGTTTACAGTAACGATGTGAACACCTCGACCGGCCAGCGCATTCAAAAATGCCGGCAGGGTTGCCACCAGTGTTTTACCCTCACCGGTGGCCATCTCAGAAATTTTACCTTCATGAAGGACAATACCACCAATGATTTGCACATCGTAGTGGACCATGTCCCATTTGATGAGATTGCCTGCAGCCATCCATTGATTCTGCCAACGGGCCACATCTCCGGAAATCCGAATGTTGTCATGCCTGGCAGACAATATCCTGTCATAATCGCGGGCCGAAACTTCCAGGTATTCATTTTCTCTGAATCGCTTTGCCGTTTCACGCACAATGGCGAATGCTCTGGGTAGAATTTCAAGTAAAACTTTTTCCAGCTGAACGTTCCGCTCTTTTTCCAAACGGTCGATTTCAGCAAATACCTCTTCCTTCTCCTGAAGATCCATGTCAGGATTGGAGGCGATCCGGCTGTGGCAATCAGACAATGACTCATCTACAACCGATAATTTCTCTGCGATCAGAGACTTCAGATCAGTGGTTTTATCACGAAGCTGATCGTTGGTCAGACCTATAAGTTTTTCACCTTCACGTCTGGTTTCATCGACCAGCGGCAGGATCTTCTTAATGTCTTTATCGGATTTGGTGCCGAATATTTTCGCTATCAGTTTCAGCATAGGAGTAACCAGGTGAAAATCGCCGTTTTTTCCTTCGGCAGGGCGACAAAGTTACTTCACTTTTATGGATTATGGCCCTATTCGGGCAGCTCAATCTGGCCCTCAAAAACAAGCTTGGCCGGACCCGAGAGGTAGATATTGGTAAAGCCATTGGGCCGATGATCAAAGCCTACGTTCAGAATACCTCCCCTGGCCTTTAGTGTGACGGGACTTTTCATTCCAAGAAACGTTGCAGCGATGGCCGTGGCCGTGGCACCAGTGCCACAAGCAAGAGTCTCCTGTTCAACTCCACGCTCATAGGTCCGAATCGTAAGCGTGTGGTCATCGACCACCTCAACAAAATTGGCATTGGCTCCATGAGGAAAAATAGAATCATACCGAAGCTTCCTGCCTTCCTCCACCACCGGATAATCTTCGACGCTTTTCACAAACCGAACGAAATGGGGTGAACCAGTATCGAGATAGTATCCGTCGTAAACGGTTTTAACTTCTCCGACATCGTTCATTTGGATGCGGATGTTTTTATCCTCCAACCATTCTGCCTTATGAATGCCGTCATAGGCTGAAAAGGTAGAGGCTGTTCCCGCTAAACCAAGTTGGCGTGCCAGGGCAACGGCCGATCGGCAACCATTACCACATAAGCTTTGGGTGCCATCGGGATTGTAGTAGCGAATGCTGAAATCAGCCGCATTGTTTCTGTCCACGAGAATAACACCATCTGCGCCAACACCGAAGCGGCGGTCACAAAGAAAGGAGGCCTGTTTCGCGTTTGGAAAAAACTGCTGATCTCGGTTGTCAACGACAACAAAATCATTTCCTGCAGCCTGATACTTGTAGAATCTGAGTTTCAAGAGATGAGTGAAAATATATCCCTGAATACCAACAAAAGATAAACCAGGATGCCTACAATAACTTCAGATTTGTATTTAACCAAGAAGAGTTTAAGTCTGTTTGCCATTAGCAAAGAAGAATTTTAATTCAATTTTCTCCAGCGAGTCGATTTAAAAACTATACTTCCTCGTAATCAACATAATCACCACCCTTGATTTTACCGTCTTTACCGCGCGTACGTTTGCGTTGACCTTGATTTCGCATTTGCTGGGAGATGGCACCAGCCCTGAAAAAGAATGTTCCTACTTTATAGAGGACCCAGACCACAATGGCGAGAATCAATAAAAACTTGAACATTACTGCTAATTAAGCCCCAAAGGTAATGCTGCCAATTCAAAATCTGCATCGTAATAAGACAATGGCTATTTTTAACCTTGCTATGCGCCTCCTACTGGGTTTTTCAGTTGTTTCGATTTTATGGTCTTGCCAGCCTGAACGTGAAGCTCAGCCGGTTTGGAAGTCCATTGAAAGCTCGCTTCAGGAAAGATTTATTCAGGCAAGCGACGGTGACACCATTCTAATTCCAGCAGGACATTTCCTGTTTACCCGCGGACTTTCTATCGACGGAAAAAACAATCTGGTGTTAATAGGAGCAGGCGAGGATTCGACATTCCTTTCTTTTAAAAATCAAAAAGAAGGTGCACAGGGCTTATTGATTACCAACGGTAAAAATATAATCGTTTCAGGATTCACCATCGAGGATGCCAAGGGAGACAATTTAAAAGTGAGCGATGTCGATGGGCTTACCCTACGTAACATCCGGTCGAGATGGACGGCGGAAGTGCCGAGCGCAGCGAATGGAGCATATGCCCTTTACCCTGTATTGTGTAAAAGAGTTTTGATTGAATATTGTGAAGCCATCGGCTCTTCCGATGCTGGCATTTATGTTGGGCAATCCGACTCGGTGATCATTCGCAACAATAAAGCCTGGAACAATGTTGCCGGTATAGAAAGCGAAAATTCAAAGTGGGTGGAAATTTATGGAAATGAAGCCTGGATGAACTCCGGTGGATTGTTGGTTTTCGATTTACCCGGTCTGACTCAATACGGACACCATACCAAAATTTTCAAAAACATAATTCGGGATAACAACCACGAAAATTTCGCAATGCCCGGAAATGTTGTTGCGAGCATTCCGCCTGGTACCGGCGTAATGATATTGGCCACCCACGACCTGGAAATGTTCGACAACGATTTGATCAACAACCGAACGGTTGGCACCGGAATCATAAGCTATGAACTGGTTGCAGCGCTGAATGAAACAGAGGAGGTTCAATCGGATGCAGAGGGCGGAATCCGAACCGTGGAAAACAACTACAAACTCGATTCACTTTACAATCCTTATCCGTATCGGATTGCCCTCCGCAACAACCGCTACTCAAACGAATTTTGGTTTCCTTCTCTAAGCAACGACATTGGATTTTTATTTCTGCTGAAATCGTTTTTGTCACCACCGGACATTGCCTACGACGGCATCAAGCCTCCTGACCGCAATCCTGAAATTTGTTTAAGCAACAACCAGGGCGCCGAAAATTTTCTTCTCCTGGATGCAGCACATGATTTTGAGGGCTTTGCAAAAAATCCAACTGGATTTGATTGCTCTGTCGTATCATCGCTGAAGCCATGAGGTTACTTTTCCTGCTTACGCTTTTGATGATCGCCGGCTGTTCGGTAAAAACGCCGGAGCCGGAGGCAATTGAAGAGATTGTTCTGGCGGGAGGTAAAGCCAGTAAGTGGCCAGAAAAATTATCGTCGTTCGGATTTTTCCAAAAACCATTACAGGCGTTGCGCCCTGAAAAAGGTGTGGTGGCCTACCAGATTAATGCGCCACTGTTCAGTGATTACGCCTTCAAAAAAAGATTTGTCAAGGTTCCGACGAATGAGCCCGCAACCTTCAACGAAAGAGAAACGATGGATTTCAAGGAAGGCACCATCCTTATTAAAAATTTCTACTATCCGGCCGATTTCAGAAAACCCGAAGGAAAGCGTCGAATCATTGAAACCAGGTTGCTGGTCAGAGAAGCAAGTCAATGGGAGGCGCTGACCTATTTATGGACTGAAGATCAGGAAGAGGCCTATTTCACATCCTCCGGAGCTACGGTGAAGGCAACGTGGATTGATGATTCAGGGTTGAAGCAATCGGTGGATTATTTGGTTCCGAATCAAAATCAGTGCAAAAGTTGTCACCAGCAAAAAGGAAAGCTCGTTCCAATTGGTCCTACTGCGCGTCAGCTTAATATGACCGAGGAAGGTGGACAACAACTGCTCCGCCTCGTGAATCAAGGCGTGCTTGATTCAGTACCCAACCCAGAGACCATACCTGCCTTGGCCAACTACCACAATCTTACAGAATCAACCGAGCGCCGGGCGCGTGCCTGGTTGGAAGGCAACTGTGCTCATTGCCACCGACCGGAAGGTCCTGGCAAAACCAGTGGACTACACCTAATGGCAGAGGTCCATAAACCTTTGGCGCTGGGGATCGGAAAGGCACCGGTGGCTGCCGGAAAAGGAAGCGGGGGACTTCAATATGATGTACTTCCCGGAAGGCCCGAGTCTTCGATTTTGTTGTACAGAATATTGTCGACCGATCCGGGCGTGATGATGCCTGAGCTTGGCAGAACCATTGTTGACCGAGAAGGTGCTGCACTCATCGAGCAGTGGATCCGAGAAATGAGGTAGGAAAAACAGCAGAACTATGGATGTATCTTTGTGGCGATGAAACCATCCGGTTGGCTAATTGTTTTTGCGCTTCTGACATTGAATTCATGTTTTGAGCAAGGAGACTGCCAGGATCAAACCTCCAACCGGATCACCTTTGAATTCATCAGCTCCAGCACCAACAAACCATCAGAAATAGCAATTGACTCGGTCACGGTATCCGGGGTAGATAAAACCTTTTATAAAGGTGAGAAGGCTAGCCGCATCATTTTACCGCTTACACCTGGAAGCTCCAATACTGAATTAAAGATCTACCGCCCTTTGGGAAATATTTCATTAAATATCTCCTACCTGGAAAGAAGCACCTTACTGGATCCCGCATGCGGCGCCAGGGTTTTATTTACCCTGAAGGAAGTCAGTTTTACAGGCAGTGCCTCCAAGGTTCAAATCATAAAGTCATTGATAAGCAGTGTTCAGGAGACCCATGTCAAAATATATTTATAGCCTGATTGTTTTTTTGCTGATGCTCAGCGGTACTGCTTCAAGTCAGGACAGTTTGCGCAGCTTTAAACCAACGGGAATCAGGGTGGGTGCAGAAACGATCGGATTGATCAAGTCGTTGGCTGGCTCGAAGGCCGGTGGAAAGGAATTGTTCGCTGACATGGACTTAGGCCGGTATTTTCTTGCTGTAGAGGTAGGCGAATCCTTTCGCAACCTCACCATAAAAGATGGCACCTATTCCAATGAGGGCAGGTACCTGAGGCTCGGGGCTGATGTAAACTTTTTGAAGAAGGATCCAGACCGTAATATGTTTTTTCTTGGATTCAGGTACGGGAGAGCGGTGTACAGGGAACAATTGGACTACGTGTACAACACAGGTTTTGGAACTGTGAACATGGACATTGATCAACAGCAGGTGAAATCCGGGTGGTTAGAGCTCACCACCGGTTTGAGGGTTCGTGTGGTGAAGTTTTTCTGGATGGGCTACACTGCCCGGCTGAAGTTTGGTTCCTCCGTACCGGACGAATCACCGATTGCCCCTTATGAAATTCCAGGCTATGGATTAACCTTTAAGAAACCCTGGTGGGGCTTCAGCTATTATATGATGTTCAGGATTCCGTTGAGGAAAGACAAGGCATTAAGCCCTGCTGAAAAATGACTCAACAAAATTTTTGGCATCAAAAGGCCTGAGGTCCTCAGGTTTTTCACCAACACCGATGTAGCGTACAGGAATTTTAAATTGATCTGAAATTCCGATGACCACCCCACCGCGTGCAGTACCATCGAGTTTTGTTACTGCCAATGCGCTCACCTCAGTGGCTTTGGTGAACTCTTTTGCTTGAATGATTGCATTCTGTCCAGTGCTTCCATCGAGTACCAAAAGCACTTCATGTGGGGCATCAGGAATTACTTTTTGAATGACCCTTCGAATTTTCGAAAGCTCATTCATCAGGTTAACCTTGGTGTGCAATCTTCCGGCAGTATCAATGATTACCAAATCGGCACCGGATTTTACACCTTCAGACACCGCATCAAATGCGACGGCGGAGGGATCTGCATCCTGTCCACGTGCAATGACCGAAACACCCGTCCGCTGACCCCACAATTTCAATTGTTCGACAGCAGCCGCTCTGAATGTATCGGCCGCACCAAGTACAACCTTTTTACCAATCGCATGAAAACGGGAAGCAAGCTTTCCAACGGTAGTGGTTTTGCCCACACCATTAACACCAACCACCATGATTACATAAGGCTTGGGTGGCTCAGCGGTGTCCTCAAAAGACTGGCTTGTTGGCAATAGCGAAATGATTTCCTCTCTCAGAATTCGATCAAGCTCAGCGGTGCTTAAATATTTTTCCCGGGCTACCCTTTCCTTGATTCGATCAATTATTCTCAGGGTTGTATCGATGCCAACATCTGAGGACACCAGAACCTCCTCCAACTGATCCAAAACATCGTCATCGACAGTTGATTTACCGGCAATGGCTTTCCCCATACGTGAGAAAAAGGATTCACGAGATTTCTCAAGTCCTTGAACCGGAGCCTGTTTTTCTTTTTTAAAAAAATCAAAAAATCCCATTGTCGGTTAAAATAAAAAAGTCCCACGCGGGGACTTGTATTGAAACACAGCCTCGACTGCGCTTATTTTTTGGCCAGCGTATCCTTCACCAGATCAGAAGGAACAATTTCCTCCCTGAAAGTGTAGGAACCTGTTTTCTCTGATTTGACGGCACGGATAACTTTCGCGAAGCTTTTTCCGTCAGTCTTTTTTAATGATGCAACAACCTTCTTTGCCATGGTTTGTTTCTTTTAATGGTTTTAAAAACCTGAATTACTTGATTTCCTTGTGCAGGGTATACTTCTTTAGGATTGGGTTGTATTTCTTCAACTCGATCCTCTCGGTAGTATTCTTGCGGTTTTTGGTGGTGATGTAGCGGCTCATGCCGGGCATGCCGCTGTTTTTATGCTCTGTGCACTCCAGGATCACCTGAATGCGGTTTCCTTTTTTAGCCATGAGATTTCCTGATTAAAAGGTTATTTGGTCAAGTATCCGGCCTCACGTGCCTCTTTCAGGACCGCGGTAATGCCGTTTTTATTGATGGTTTTAATGGCTTTGGTGGAAAGCTTCAGGGTTATCCACTTGTTTTCTTCAGGAATGAAGAACTTCTTGGTCTGAAGATTTGGGTAAAATCTGCGCTTTGTTTTGTTGTTGGCGTGGGAAACTTTGTTTCCAACCCGAGGGCGCTTACCGGTTATTTCACAAACTCTTGCCATAAAAAATGCGTTTTTTGGCCCTTTTTTGAAAAGGGAAGGCAAATATCGGGAAAGCGGGGTCTAATTTCCAAACACGGCTTCAATCATGAATACTGAAAAGCCTGATTGAAACTCCCTTTCAGGCCGCTAGGCTCACTTGAATCATACGTAAGGCTTTTAATAGCATGCTTTGTTTAACCCAGGAACCGAGAGGTTTGAAACACCCTTGTTTTCTCTTTTTCAGGGCTCTGGCGGTTAAGAAATGTAATTTATATCAAAACGAATCGACCACTTAAAGCGTCACTTTAAAGTTTTGATCTGTAGGGTTTTGTTCTGCATGTCAGGTTTATAGATGATTCTGTCAGATGTATTGAGCACGATCCGTGGATTTCATGCATTAAACTGATGGCCTAGCCTCCAAACGATCTATCCCAAGGCAATTCATGGCTGAAAACAACTAAAGACCTTCCCGGCTTGATGCGGGTAAGGTTTCCGTCCTAAATCAAAATCAGGCCGGCAAAGGTGCCCAGTACTTTTGTCGCAGACGGAGGCAAAAAAAGCTTCGCCTGAAAAAAGAAACCACCAACCTAAACAACCACTACTTGTATGAAAGGAATCGGTGAAAAAATCAGGAAGATCAGAAACATCCGGGGCTATTCTCAGGAATACATGGGGATTCGCTTAAAGATGTCACAGAACAATTACAGTCGAATAGAGCTCGACCAGATAAACCTGACGCTCAAAACCCTGGCTGAAATTGCAGAAGTCCTGGAAATCAATACCCAGGAAATTCTGACCTTCAACGAATCCAGACTCTTTAATGCATCAATGCCGGAGGAGGTTCCGGTGATGGTGCGCAACAGCTACCAGCAAACTCCTCTGGTTAGCATGTTGCAGGAGGAGATTGTAAACCTTAGGGAGGATCGGAAAAGATTGCTTTCCATGCTGGAAAGAACCCAACCTGGTCTATCCTAGAAGAAGTTGGGAGATAATTTCGTAGCCCGATTGTCCATCTTTGGATAATTTTAAGCTTCGATCAATCCTTCCCACCATGAGATTATTCTTTCTAATCTTTTTGGCATTTTCCATCCAGGCCTTTGGTCAGCAAAAGCGACCTAATTTCCGCCTGCCCGCTGGAATCCAAACCAGAGACTACTCAACGGCATTTGTTCTGGTTAAGACCAAGAACAACGCACCAATAAACATTCATTCCAGAAGTGTAAAAATGAATGGTGCCCAGGGTCTAAAAGATTTGTCCATCCGATCGCTGGTGCCTGCGAAGGCGCTTGATAAAATCGCCTACCGCACCGCTCCGCGCGAATCCTCATCAGGATTCAACCTAAATCAGTTTGCAGAGGTGGCTGTTCAGGGGAACAATGTCGAGGCTTTCATCAACAAACTGTATGCGACCGGACTTTTCGAATTGGTCGAACCCATTTACACCGACAACATACGCCTAACGCCTAATGACGAAAAACTTTCAAGCCAGTATTACCTAAACCTGATCAAGGCTCAGGAGGCATGGGATATTGCCACAGGAGAAAACATCCTCATCGGTATTGTAGATTCCGGCGGCGATTTAGATCACCCAGACATTGCCGATAAAATTTTTGTTGATCCTAATGAACCCACTGATGGCATTGACAACGACGGCGATGGATACATAGACAACAATAGAGGCTGGGACTTCATTGGCGCAGATACCTTAAATGTTAACGATCCTGATTTCATTGGCGACAACGATCCGAACACCTACACCTCTGGGTTTGGTTCCCACGGTACGAACGTTGCAGGAACCGCCGTGGCTACCGTAAATAATGGCATTGGCATAGCAGGGGTTGGCTACAAAGCCAAGGTAATGTTCACCAAACATTCAGCAGACAACCAGAGTCCAAACAAAGGATCACTGTATCTGGGTTACTCTGGTTTGTTATACGCCGCCACCCATGGGGCGAAAATCATTAATCTTTCCTGGGGCAGTCCTTTCCGAAGTGAAATTGTACAACAACTCATCACCTTCATTACCCTTGATTTGGATTGTCTTATTGTTTCTTCTGCAGGCAACGACGGAACTGAAAATCCTTTTTATCCCGCCGCATACAACTACGTGATGTCTGTTGCCGCCACCACCTCATCCGATGCCAAATCAAACTTTAGCAACTATGGCACATCCATCGATTTAAGCGCACCAGGCTCGTCGATCCAGACCACTGCCTATGACAATGGTTATTCGAGTGTAAGCGGCACATCTTTCTCTTCCCCTATTGTTGCAGGTGCGGCGGCGTTGGTGTGGTCTAAATTTCCCAAATACTCAGCCGTGCAAGTAGCAGAACAGCTTAGGGTAACAGCAGATGAATCCTTCTACTCTAAAAATTCAACCACCGTCTCCAAAAAACTTGGCAAAGGAAGACTGGATATTTTAAGTGCGCTGACTAAAAACCTTCCTTCGATCAGAGCGTCCAACCCGAGATTGGTTAACGCCTCCGGAAGTTCAGCAGAACCCGGTGAAGATGCCTTTTTGAGCATGGACTTTAACAATTACCTCAACAGCACCTCGAGCAATATTACGATCACCATCAAACCGGTGATTTCGAATTTTGTAACCCTGAAGAAAGCGACCATCAATCCAGGTGTGATCGAGGGTGGAAAAAAATACAACAACCGTTACAATCCTTTTGAATTCAAAATCAGTTCAGCACTGGGTTCAAATACTTCCGTTACACTCCTGATTACCTATACCGACGGTACCTACTCAGATTACGACTATGTTTCGTTTCTGGTCAATCCAACCTATATCGATGTTGATGAAAATAAGGTGATTACCACAGTAGCATCAAATGGCCGAATCGGCTACGAGAATACATCAAGCAGCACCAATGGAGTAGGCTTTGTATTTGAAGAAAATTCATTACTGTTCGAAATGGGCATTATTGCAGGAAGCTCCACCACGCAGTTGTACAACAACGTTCGTGCAACCAACTCCTTTGATCAGGACTTCACGATCGTCGATAAGATTCGTGAAATAACACCAGGCGAACGTTCTGCTTCAGAAACCTTTGGTTCATTCAACAGCAGCGGTACCCCGGCGATATCTGTTAAATACCGTAGCCTGGCCTGGCGGGACGTGCCTTACGATAAGTTTGTAATCATGGAGTACAAAGTGAAAAATGTCTCCGGTAGCCCTCTCACCGGATTCAATTTTGCCTTGTTCAGCGACTGGGATATAACGGAAAGTGGTGCTCAGGATGTTGCGCGGTGGGATCCCCAAACGAACCTCGGTTACATTTATCCAGCCATTGAGAATACCAAGCCACATGCAGGCGTTCGAATCCTGGAAGGAATATCTCCGATTTTCTATGCCATCGATAACAACCAGGCTACACCCAACGCCCCATTTGGATTGTATGACGGTTTCACGGACCAGGAAAAAATTACCACCATCACCTCTGGTGTTGGTCGAACAGAAGCCGGCACATCAAAACCGGAGGGTGGGGATGTGAGTACTGTAGTGGGTGCAGGCCCTTACAATATCGGAGTGAATGAGGAAGTCACCATTGTCTTCGCATTGTTGGCGGCAGCCAACCTGACCGAGCTTCAACAAGCAGGTGCCGATGCTTACACAGCCTACAAATTGATGCTTCAGGCACCAAAGCCGGTCGTTCAACCCGTGACCACATGTTACAATTCATCTGCCAACATCACAGCGACCGGCGCAGGAAAATTTAAATGGTACACAAACTTCACCGGTGGAGAACCGGTTTTTGAAGGACCAACGCTCACCACCGGAAAACTCGTGCGCGATACCGTGCTTTATGTCTCAAATGCGGACAAAGATTACGAAAGCGTGAGAACCAAGGCGACCGTTACGATCAGTGCCATCCCTGAAGTACTCGTCCTTGGTGCAACAACTTTCTGTGAAGGGGGCTCGGTAACACTCACTGCGGGCACTGCCGGTAGCTATTTGTGGAGCAATGGTGCTACCACGCAGAGCATCAATGTTAAGGAGGCGGGTAATTATTCTGTGAAACTGACGGACGCGGCTTTAGGCTGTTCCACTGAGTCTAAACCTGTCAGCATCTCAGTAAGTCCACTGCCAACAGCGAAATTCAGTATTGAAAATCCCGCATTGAACATCAATGAAGAAATCAAATTCATCAATGAGAGCACGGGAGGAAACAGCTACTTCTGGGTTTTTGGCGACAACACCACCAGCACGGAAAAAAATCCGGTAAAAATTTATACCATCATCAAAGAGTACATCATTGTGCTGCAGGTTAGCAACGAATTTGGATGTAAAGCCAATACCAATAAAACCATTTCAGTTGTAACAGGCTTGGAGGATGAAAAAAACTCAGCAGGATTGTTCCCTAACCCCGCCATTGAATGGCTTACCATTGAGGAAGAGAGCGGCATCACCGGAATTACTTTAATCGACATCGGTGGAAGAAAAACTTTCACTAAATCTTACAGCGGCGAGAAGCAATTAACGATTGATGTGAGCGGTTCTGCACCGGGATTGTACTTACTTAAAATCAATACCCCTTCAGGGTTGAAAACTAAAAAGGTGTTGTTACAGCCCTAATACGCAGGCCTAAAGATTGATCCAGTAGGTGAACTTAAGAACTACCGAACGGTTCTTACTGACCATTCCTTCCGGCAGATAATTCTCGGCATAAACAAGGAATAAATCAGATGCAGGTCTGAACCTCCATTGCAATCGGGTGTTCAGGTTTACGTTATCAAACCGATCGTTGTACTGCAAAAAAGAGGTAAGAAAGAGGCTACGGCTTAGTGTCAGATCCAATCGCGGACTCAACAAAAGAAATTTTGCTCTTCCGTATGGTTCAGGCAGACGGATGTCGTTGTAATCCCACGTCACCGAAAAATTCCCATAAGGCTGCACACGGTACGTGAGGGTGCCACCGAATCCTGTACGTCTCCCATTGTAGTATTGGCCAGCGGCTCCGGTAAGTCGAAAAGTTAGCAACCTTCGGCTGTTGGAGTTAAACTCCGTTCTGTATTCTGTCCAGTTGTATTGTTGACCCAACAGCAGTGTGGTATCTCCTCTTGGAAACAAGGGATTAAAATCAGATGGGAGCAGTTGATAATTTCTGATTGCACCAATTAAAAAGTCAGCCGTACTTAAAAAACGAAAGGTATACCGGAAAATGTTGTTGATCTCCATCAGTTGACCATCGGGCCTGTAATTGTATCCTGATTCAAATCCAGGAGCATGTTGAACAAGGATGTTACTCTTTGGATATATGGGAAAGTCAGAAATAATGAAGTGCGCCAAATAACCCTTGTAGAGATCCTGACCAGGCATGAAACCCACTTCAGCACGGAAATCTTTGCCTGAACTTAAACCACCAAAACCCAAGCGGATGTTGCGTCCGTTGTAATTCATAAAAAGCCCGGAGGAATGATCGCTGCCGGATCGATAATCATCAAATGACCGATGGTAGTACATTTTACCACCCCACCGATTGGTTTTGGTGATTAGGGTGAAATCAGCACCGACAATCCGATTGTATCGGTTTACCACCGTATCGGTGACGCCGTTGTTCTCACGGCTTGCCAACAATGAGGGATGGTATAATTTTTCAGGGTCGTAACGGTCGCTGAGTGCCGACTGTTTATTTACAAATACAAAACCAAGATTCGATCGTGAGAAAACCTGACGCTGAACCACCGCCACACCATAGTTCTGTGCTGGCAATCCAAGTGCAGCAACCTTTCTGGTTTGGAGGTTCATCATACCCAACCGCCAGTTGCTGCCGATTTTTCCACTGACCCTGGCACCATATTCAATGGGCACCCTCGTAAGTGAGCCGGTGGTATCGGCGATCAGACCGATCCGTCGGGTAAAAAATGGCTGCGTGTAGGAAGTAAAGCCTGGCGAGTTAAACAAATCACTGTTCTCCAGAAAAAACTGTCGTCGTTCAGGGTACTGGAATTCATAACGCGTAAGGTTAACAATTTGACGATCGACATCCACCGTAGAAAAATCCGGATTTACTGTCAAATCGAGATTGATGGCAGGCGTAAGGCCAATTTTAGCATCGAAACCAGCGGTAGCCGTGACATCTCTGGGTGTTTCATTTTCCTTATCGGTGTATGAAGAGGTAACGGCATAGGGAATGATGGAAATATTGGTTCCTGGTTGTGGTGGCGGAGTCTCCCAAACCAACTTTCCTGAAAAAGGCATAGAGGCAGGCAGGTTCTGAATGGGTGTGCGAATCCAGCTGGAGACCTGATTGTGTTTAATGTCCTGTCGTAGGAATGCAATATTCCAATTGACATCGCTGTTATATCGAAGTGATTTGAACGGAATGGCCAACTCAGCTGTCCATCGGTCGTCTTGCCTGGTGACTTCGCTGTACCACTTATTATCCCAGTTGATGTTGAAACTGTTTTCGCGATCAACACCACCTCCGGAAAGCGTACCCTCGCGCTGAGCACCGTATGGGGAAATTCCGAAGAAAAAACCATTGGTAAAGTCGTTGTAGGGATCAAAATAGATGCCCACGTTGTCGTTCAGTGGCCATTCGAAATCCCTTCTAAGAGACTGAACGACTAAAGGCTTGTTGTCGTCGTAGCAGGTAAAAAAAATGTAGAGATTTTGATCATCGAAAGTCATTTTAGCCTCCGTGCGGAACGGTGACGGTAGCGTATCGGTTGGGTAGTTGAGATAAAAGTTACCGGCTATTTCCGCAACCTGCCAATTTGCCTCTTCAGCTTTTCCATCTATAACCACAGGCCCGGTAGCTTTCTTCACCCGTAATTCCGTGCCGGGCAAATTCTGACCCATGGAAAGATTGGCGAGCAAAACAACCAAAAACAATATAAAACGCCGGTAATTACAATACATGGTCGGCAAAGTTAGTCTTTGTCGACTGCAGACTCTGCCCATTTAAATAATAAATTGATCTCCGACGCATCGCCTGATTGTCCTTTGCATTCCATACACTTAAAATATTTTCTTCCTACATTCAATAATCCAATTCCATTTTAGACATGACATCAATCCGCCTCATTCAATCAATTATTATTTTACTGCTTGCCGGTGCCTCGACATTCGCTCAGCAAACCATCTCAGCCGGCACTGCATCAGTAGATATTTCTCCTGATTTTCCGATCGCACTTACCGGTTATGGCGGCAGAGCAGGCACTTTTGAAAAAATTGAGCAGAAGTTGTGGGCTAAGGCGCTGGCCATGAGCGATGCGAGTGGAAAAACAGCCATTCTGATCACCACAGATTTGATCGGTTTTCCTGCATCACTGGCCGATCAACTTGCCAAGGATCTTGAGCCCTACGGTATTCAAAGACATCAGCTTGCAGTAACCGCAACACACACGCACACCGGCCCTGAAACAGGAATTCTGATCAACATCACAGGAGAAAAACAATCACCGGAACAACTCGCTGCTGTGGTACAGTATCAGGAGGCACTTCGTAAAAAATTAAAAGACGTAACAGTGAAAGCACTAGAGTCAAGAAAACCATCGATTTTGAAATGGGGTAAGGGCAGTGCGTCGTTTGCTATGAACCGCAGAATGATTGAAAATGGAAAATGGGTGGGCTTTGGAAAAAACGACGGACCAGCAGAGCACGACCTACCCATTCTTCAGGTGGTGAACAGTGAAGGTAAAACTACCTGCATCCTTATGAACTATGCATGCCACGGCACAACACTGGTCCCAAAACACAATTATGTGCACGGTGACTGGATGGGAGATGCTCAGCTTATGGTAGAAGAAAAATTCCCGGGAGCACAAGCCATGGTCGTGATTGGTTGTGGTGCAGATTCTGATCCCCAGCCCCGCGGCGAAGCTGCCTTCACTGTTCAACATGGGCAGACCATCGCCAATGAAGCCTCCAGGCTACTTTCTTCCAATCAAATGATGTCCTTAACATCGGCTCCGGTTACAGCATTCGAGAAAGTTCCATTGCATTTCGATACCATCCCCGATCTCACACTGCTTAAATCAAGAGCTTTAAAAAAAGATGTGAATGGACTTCTGGCCAGAAGTTATCTTGAGACACGCTCCAGAGGAGAGAAAATTCCAGATCATTACCTCCTACCCGTCCAAGTATGGAATTTTGGTAATGATCTGACGATGATTTTTATGGGAGGGGAAGTGGTGGTGGACTACGTTAGAAAAATGAAACAGGAGCTTGGCCCTGAAAAACTCTGGATGAATGCCTATTCCAATGACGTCTCCTGCTACATCGCCTCCGAAAGATTGTACAATGAAGGTGGATATGAAGTGGATTTTTCTATGGCCTACTACAACAAGCCATCTCGCTTCCGAAAGGATACCGAAACAAGAATCGTTTCAGCTTTGAAAAAGCTCTACGAACAAACCAGGGTGAAATAAACCTTTAGCGATCGGCTGGCACTTCATAAAATTCAATCGGAAGATCATCGGGATCAGCAATAAAAGTAAATCGCTTTCCGGTCCATTCATCCGTACGAACCGATTCAACAGCCACGTTGTGCCTTTTCAGTTGGTCGATAACTCGATCCAGATCATCAACCTCAAATGCCAAATGGCGCAGACCACATACTTCCGGCCGGGAAGGTCGAGCAGGTGGATTGGGGAACGAAAATAGCTCTACCACATAGTTCCCCTTGAGGGCGAGATCGAGCTTCCATGAATTTCTTTCAGCCCTGAAAACCTCCCTTACCGGTTCCAGCCCCAGTACTTCAGTATAAAATTTTTTAGACCGCTGGTAATCGGAACAAATGATGGCAATGTGGTGTACCGAGCGAATCATGAAATTAAAAATTCCGTTTTACGCTGGCTTGCTTTCTTCAAGTAAAACCTTTGGACTGATTTCAAAATGTGATGCAACATGAACAGCCTTACCATCACGGATGATCAGGAGCTGAGGTGATTCATGTTCAATACCATAATGTTCCGCAACTGCATTGGATACCGGACGAAAGGCGAAGAGATCCAAAAAATAATTTTCGGTCTTCGTATCGGAAGGAAGATTTCTCTCCAGACGATCCAGTACTGTTAAACTGACGGAACACCGCGTGCTGTGCTTAAAAATGGCAACAGGGCCACGCTTTGATTTTTCGTCAATTTCAGAGAGCTGTCCGATGGACGCTAATTGGTTCCAATGCATATAAAATGTTGCACAAATTTATAGAATGAAATGCTGACTTCGATTAGTCGTACCAGATACCAACTTCACGTGGATCGTACCTGGGTCTCCGGATTTTTTGTTTTACGCTGGAGGGCTGTAGTTCATTTTTCCGGAATGTCTTTGACCACAACATTTTAATACCGGACAATTGAGAGCGCTCTCCCTTTACATTATCTTCTTTCAGTTGAGCAAAGCGTGCATCGGGGTGCGCGCCGGGCACGAACGCACGGTGCTCATTATAAAGTCTGAACCCCACCTGAAATTGGGCGGGTCGAAGCGGCGCCTGATAGGGATTAACTACCCTCAGCGCACTGGCTACACCGGATGGACTATTGACATAATTTTTTTGAGGTTGTTTTCCTGAGTAGGAGGCGATATCAGAGACCACTGAACGATTAAATTTTTCAGATCGGTAGTCCAGTTTTAGGAGATCAGGATTTTTATTGGGAGCCAACAATCTCATGCGTTCCTTTTGCAATCCTGCCGTGAGATAGATCCCCTCAGACGGGCGACGTTTCTTTAAAGCATCGGGGTCGGCTTGTGGATGCTTAACCCAGTTGTTTCGGAATGGATTTCCATAGCTTTTGCCGGATGCAAGGCTTGACCGATTGGCTTTAGTGAGTCTAACACCTCCAGTATACCCGGCTACATGTTTAAAGGCGCCAGGAATTTTTTCAATGCGGTAATTTTGATTCCACCCCGATACATCCACGGGCTTTAAAGACTGCTCAGGCCTGGACCTTAAACTTCCAGCGATTCGCTCAGGCCTGGTAATTCTTAAGTTTCCTGAATAGCCGGCTACTGCTTTAAAGTCTCCTGGGAGTTTTTCGTATGGATACCGTTGTTTGAAACCTGAAAGCTCACGTTGCCTGGAGGCCGGATCATTGATTCTCATACGATTCAAAAGAACATTGGTATTGCCTGGTTGCCTTCTAATCACCATTATACCTTGTGGTGTTCCTTTTTCAAATGGAGGTGTGGTCCAGCCTCTCAATGAAACAGGCATTTTATGCATGAGAATGGAGCGCCGGACTTCAGAAGGGCGAAGCGAAGCAAAGATTTTTCTGGAAGCTAGATTAGATCTTGTCGATTTGGCAATCGGTGCATTGGCTTTGCTCATGGCTTTTAACCTTCCCGGAGTAAACTGGTTCATGGCTATCGTGCCACCGGCAAGCCTGGCTTTACCCGGCATGCTTCTCACATTCAGATTGCCTGATGCAATTCCTTTTTCTTTTCTGAAGTTGGCCGGATTAAAGTTTTGATTCCGTGCACTGGTTCGCGGGTAAAGATTTTTAGAAGAGAGCGCGTTGGCTGAGGAAAATCCGGTTGGCTTCATTAGTCCCGCTGCCAACAAAGCTTTTCCAACTGGCTTTAAGGCACCATACATCAACTGCTGACGTAATGCCGCAGCTGACAAAGCAGCAGTTGCAAATCCCTTTGGTGCCGGAAAGCCAAGAACTTTTTTTCCTTCCCTTCCATAACCAGATGCAGTGGCGTCAGGTTTTTTCGCACGACCGGTTTTCTTCACCTGAAAATCAGCGCCCGCACTCTGGGCAGATAATAAAGGCTGCCCTTTGGCACCTCTTCCTCCAGTCATTCGACCTGAGCGAAGACGCTTACCCGCCAAATCTCCAGACCATGCTCTACCTCCTTTGGTTGCAGACTTATATCCCGGAGTTTTTGCATTCGAGAGACCTCCTGCAGCAACATTTGGACGAGAGGATCGAACGGTATCATTTGATGCAATGCCTGCAGCACCGGATTTAAAATCAACCTTACGCAATGGTCCACCGGTTAAATCGGTGGTGATACGGCTTCGGTCCTTAAATATTTTCCCCCAATAAACATTCTTCTTTTCTTTTCCGAGCCAGGTTGCACTGGCAGATGGCGCAGATTTAGATGGTGTTACAGCAACAGCGGCAGGGGTGTAACCCTTTGCATTTCGAATCGCTCGAAGCGGAAGGCCTTTTTCAGACTTAAGATTTGGCTGCGGCGACTTATTGTGCACCATTTTATTGGTAGCAGAGAAAACCTTTCGCGCATTGGATTGATCGGATCTTACCTGAAGTCGCTTACCTGCAGAATTACCGGACCATGCTTGTTGCTGGGTTGTGGGTTTCCTGTCCTGAATTTTCCTTCCGGAGGCTGTGCGTGCTGAAGACCATGCTACATCAACACGTTTTGGTTCCCTAAGGCCCTTTCCTGAAGAGGGAAGTCTTACTGAGGAAGGTTTTTCTACTCGTGGCGGAGAAGGGGAAGCATTTTTAACGAATGCACCAGACTGTGGATAAATCACAATTGCACGGGCAGGATTATTCTTTGGTGTTACCCTTCTTCCAGAAGCGGAAACATTTCCCTTGGTTGGCCTGTCACCGGAACGCGGACGAGCAGTAGCATTCAGGTAATCACTTTCTCTAGTCACTTTTGTTGATTCCTGCCTTGGAGATGCCGAACGAACCTGTACTCTGGAGGGCGGAATACTGACGCGGTCACCTGATGATGGGCGAGCAGAATTGTTTTGAAGATTCTTTTTATTTTGTCGGAAGGTTCGGGCTGAAAATCCGGTTTGCTTCGAGGAGCGTGCCGGTCTAGACTTAATTTTTTTTGACTTTACATTTTGCCCAACACCTAAGGTTGGAGGCAGTGGCCGTTCAGCAGGACGATCCCCCTTGGTATTCTGGCTAAAGCCTTGCGGCCCCGAAATAGCAAACACAATCATCATTCCTGTTAAAAAAACAGGGAAAAATGACCTAAGTGTTCTCGTACTTTTCATCGATACCTCATCTGAATGGGGCACCTAAGGTACGGCTTAAACGCCTGATCCTCAATAAGCGAGAAGTTCCCGAATGGCATCGGGAAGCCTTCCGGCTGGCAAAAAGTTTTTCTCCAACGTTGGTGCAAAGGGTACTGCGGTGTCCAGTGAGGCAACCCTTTTCACAGGAGCATCCAACGATTCAAAACAATTTTCATTTATCCACGCAGAAATCTCGGCACCAATACCTCCCGTTAAAGTGTCCTCGTGTAATACCAATGCCCTATGCGTTCTTCGGACGGTATCGGCAACAGCATCCTTGTCCCAAGGCAACAGCGTTCTCAGATCGATAACTTCAGCTGAGATTTCCGGCATGGTTCCTAATGTCTCCATGGCCCAATGAACACCCATGCCATAGGTGATGATGGAGAGATCTGTTCCCGATTGAACCGTTGAGGCCTTACCTATTTCAACCGTATAAAAATCGTCCGGCACCATTCCTTTAATGGAACGGTACATGAGTTTGTGTTCAAAAAAGAGATAAGGATTAGGATCTTCAATGGCAGCACACAATAATCCCTTGGCATCATAAGGATTGGAAGGATACACCAGTTTTAAACCGGGCGTATGGAAAAACCATGCTTCATTACTTTGGCTGTGAAAAGGTCCAGCGGCTGTACCAGCACCTGTTGGCATTCGAACCACCACATCGGCAGGCTGACCCCAACGCCAATGAACTTTTGCCAGATTGTTCACAATTTGATTGAAGCCCTCAGAAACAAAATCAGCGAACTGCATTTCCACCATCGACTTCATGCCTTTGATGCTTAGACCCAACCCCGCACCCACAACCGCCGCCTCACATATTGGAGTATTTCTGACCCGTCCCTTTCCAAATTGCTCAACAAATCCTTCCGTGATTTTAAAAACCCCGCCATACTCAGCAATGTCCTGTCCCATCAGGACCAGCTCCGGAAAACGCTCCATGCTTTGTCTGAGTCCATCGCTGATGGCATCAATAAACCTTTTTTCCGTTTCTGAAGCTGAAACAGGAGTCGTTACATGTTGAACGAATGGCGCATAAACGTCATACACTTCTCTATCCGTTTCAGCTTCCGGCAAAGCACCGGCAAATGCAACCTCCAATCCCTTTTCGATCTCCTCACGAAAATCATTTCTTATTTCCTGAACAGACGCTTCATTTAAAACACTGCTCCTGATCAACCATTTTTCGTAGTTGTCCACAGGATCTTTTTGTGCCCAGGATTCCATGAGCTCTTTAGGTACGTACTTGGTACCGCTGGCTTCCTCATGCCCTCGCATCCGAAATGTCATACACTCCAGGATCACCGGCGCTGATTTTTTTCTCATTCGATCGGCTATTTCCTGCACAGCACAATAGACATCAAGAATATTGTTGCCATCTACGGTTACGCCTTCGATGCCATAACCTATGGCCTTATCTGCAATGTTTTTACATCTGAACTGTTCGATACTTGGCGTACTCAATCCATAACCATTGTTTTCAACAATAAAGATTACGGGCAAATCCCAGACAGCAGCGAGGTTCACCGCTTCATGAAAATCTCCTTCACTGGTGCCCCCATCCCCATTAAATACTGCAGTCACGGCGCCGGTTTTTTTCAGGACATCGGCCAGTGCAATTCCATCAGCGACACCATTTTGCGGACCAAGGTGAGAAATCATTCCTACGATGTGGTGTTCTGCCGAGCCAAAATGAAAAGAGCGATCCCTTCCTTTTGTATATCCATTGGTGGTACCCTGCCATTGTGCAAAAAGTCTATCAAAAGGCATCTCGCGGCCAATGAAAACGCCAAGGTTTCGATGCATTGGGAGGATGAATTCATCAGGCTTTAGCGCAGCGGTTACGCCCACCGCAACTGCTTCCTGTCCGATACCACTGAACCACTTACTGATTTTGTTTTGCCGAAGAAGGACGAGCATTTTCTCCTCGATCATTCTGGGAAAGACGATCCGTTTATACAGATCGATCAGCGTATCGTTGTTAATGTCTCTGCGGTTGAATTCCATACCAAGGATCCGAAAGAAGGTAATTTTTTGTGGGGGTGAAGTTAAAGCACTTTAAAGACATGGGTGAATTATGACGCCTGTCAGGACTGTTTCTGAAAAATTTGAATGGTCAAAAAGGCCAAGAATCATATCTTTGCCAGACTGACCCTAAACCTTTAAACCCCGCCTTACCTTATGAAATACAAGCGCATTTTGCTCAAACTCAGTGGTGAGTCGTTGATGGGAAGTGGAATAAAAACCAGCATTGACCACGATGTTTTGGAACAGTATGCAGCAGAAATAAAGGCTGTGAGGGATCAGGGCGTTGAAATAGCGGTTGTGATTGGAGGCGGCAATATTTTCAGAGGCGGACAAGCCGAGAAACTTGGAATCGACAGGGTACAGGGAGACTACATGGGCATGTTGGCTACGGTCATTAATGCTATGGCATTACAAAGTGCTTTGGAACGCCACGGAATGTACACCAGGCTGATGTCTGGAATAAAAATTGAACAAGTATGCGAACCTTTTATACGAAGGAGGGCGATACGGCATTTGGAAAAAGGCCGAATTGTAATTTTCGGTGCAGGAATTGGTAACCCGTACTTCACCACCGACTCAACGGCCAGTTTAAGGGCAGTAGAAATCCAGGCTGATGTTGTCTTAAAGGGAACGAGGGTAGATGGTGTTTATGACAAAGATCCGGAGAAACATAACGATGCAGTGAAATACAAGTCGCTTACCTTTCAGGAAGCCTACGAAAGAAGTCTCAACATTATGGATATGACGGCTTTTACACTTTGCATGGAAAATAAACTGCCCATCATTGTTTTTGATATGAACACACCGGGCAATCTGTTGAGGGTAGCGGCGGGTGAACCGGCAGGAACATTAATTGAATAATTGAACCGGATATGGAAGAAATCGAACTTTTTCTTGAAGATGCCCGCGATAGGATGACCAAAGCCTATCACCATGTGGGCAATGAACTGATGAAGATCAGAGCTGGAAAAGCCTCGCCAGGTATGCTTGATGGCATCATTGTTCCTTACTATGGTGTGAACAGCCCGCTGAACCAGGTGGCTTCTGTTACTGCCCCTGAGCCACGCACCTTATTCATCAAACCATGGGAAAAACAACTTATTCCGGAAATTGAAAAAGCCATTATGGCGGCAAACATTGGTCTCACTCCCCAAAATGATGGCGCAAGTGTGATCATCAACATTCCAATGCTTACCGAGGAGCGAAGAAAAAATTTAGTGAAGCAGGTCCATACGGAATGTGAACATGGACGGGTTGCCGTTAGGTCCGTCAGAAAAGAGACGAATGAATCACTGAAAAAAATAAAAGGCGTTTCCGAGGATGACGTCAAAAATGCGGAAGAGGAAGTTCAAAAAATTACCGACGACTTCATCGGTAAAATCGATGCGCTAATGAAGAAGAAGGAGGCTGAGATTATGACCGTTTAATAGACGGTCACCACAGTTTCTTTTTTTGGAATTAGGCGACCGAAAGACGTCAACGCTAATCCAATTTTTTTTGCTTCCTGTTCGAAGGCATCGGTGAAGCCATCCTTAACGCAAACCAGTAAACCTCCGCTGGTTTGTGGGTCTGCTAAAATTTTCCTGGTTTTTTCGTCGGCACCCGCAACCTTATGGCCATAGCTGTCCCAGTTGCGCTGCGTTCCACCCGGTGTAGAATTCTGATCGAGGTAGCTATCCAAAAACTCAAACTTAGGGACAGCTTCAAAATGTATTTCAGCTGAAAGTCCGCTGCCTTCGCAGACTTCCGTCAGATGTCCCAGCAATCCAAAACCGGTAACATCGGTCATAGCACTGATGTATGGCAAGGCACCAAAATGCCCTCCTGGTTTGTTCAGGGTAAGCATTGAATCAACAGCCACCTTTAGGTGCTCCCCTGAAACAATTCCTTTTTTTTGAGCTGTGGTCACTATGCCTACACCCAGCTTTTTGGTCAGGTACAAATGATCACCTGCGCATGCTGAATCGTTTCGCTTGAGGTTTTCTTTAGAAACCAGACCGGTTACCGCCAATCCAAATATGGGCTCGGGGCTATCAATGCTGTGGCCGCCGGCCAATGGGATCCCGGCATCAGCACACACCCTTCTGCTGCCCTCTAAAACTTCACGAGCCACTTCGGAGGAAATTTTATTGATCGGCCAACCTAAAATTGCAATGGCCATCATCGGCTTACCGCCCATGGCATAAATATCGCTGATCGCATTAACAGAGGCGATGGCTCCAAAATCACCGGGATCGTCGACAATAGGCATAAAAAAATCAGTGGTGCTGACCACACAATTTCCATCACCGATTTCGTAAACGGCCGCATCATCTTTCGATTCATTGCCTACCAACAACTGAGGAAATATTCCTTTTGGTAACTCAGAATGTAGGATGGTATCCAGGATGGCTGGTGAAATTTTGCAGCCGCAACCGGCGCCATGAGAATATTGAGTAAGTCGAATGGGCTCTGAGGTATGGTTCATTTATGGATCAGTTGTCTTTCTTATTACGAAGTTTCATGCCTTCAAAAAAAGCGGTACGGCTTCTGGCTTCATAGGATTCCCTTTCACCCAGCAGGACCTGACCGGTTTCATTTCGGAGACGGTAAGAAAAAGAAGCAGGGTCACCTGTCTGCGCACATATGGCCTGAACTTTGGTAACATATTCCGCCACGGCAAGAAGTGACGGCATGGGCCCAAATGGTTTTCCTTCGAAATCCATATCAAGGCCTGCAACAATAACTCTTTTACCAGCGTTAGCAAGGGTATTACAAATTTCAACGATGGCATGGTCAAAAAACTGCGCCTCATCAATACCTACTACATCACAATTACCCGATAAAAGCAGGATATCGCCGGCAAACTGAACCGGGGTAGATCGTATGGAACGTTCGCTATGGGAAACAATATCAGTTTCGTGGTATCGTTTTTCGAGTGCTGGCTTAAAAATTTCAACCTTCTGTTTGGCAATGATGGCCCGGTTTAGCCTCCGAATCAATTCCTCCGTTTTTCCTGAAAACATACAACCGCATATGACTTCAATCCAACCGGCCTTTTTAGGCTGGCTGCTGTCGTACAGTCGGGGTTCCTGGAACATGCATGCAAGTTAACAACACCACAGCTCAGAAAATCATCTGTCAAGCACAGATTGAAAGGTGGGCTCCCTTAATCCCTTATCTTTGCAACATTGCTGAACATGGAAGGAAAGCCAAATTTCGATAAGATCAGAAGCTACAGCCTTAAGCTTGCCGCCAGGCTCACCGCAGACCACTTCCGCGAAACAAAAACTATTTCCGGAAGGGAAATAACATCTTTCTGTTCCATCGGCCAGGTGAATCTTTTTATTGTCCGCGAACTGATGGTTCGATGGGAGGCAGAGGCCCGCCGTTTACGCAGTCCATGGTTTAATTACGAAGCGCCCGAGGTAAAGGAAGCGCTCAATCGTTTCCGCAACATTCTTTCCAATCACATTTCCATAACTGCAGGTGATTTCAGTCCGCTGGCTGAGCAGGCCATCTTCGACACCCTGCGCGTGGTGTTGGCACCTTACGACTACTATGCCGACGTTTTAGAACCTGACGAAAACCGAAAAATCAGCGTACACGAAATTGCAGTCCAGGTGAAATACCTGAAGATAAACCGTCAACCACTTGAACAGCTGCACAAAAGGGTTGAGCAAAAAGGGGAACAGGCCACTTTATCCGGTAAAGAATGTTTCGCCCTACTTGATGAAATTCTGGAGTCGGAATCATTTACGCCTGAACCTGTTGAAGAGCACATCAATTCCTTCAATCAGTTGCTCGCCGTAAACCTCAATGATTTGTTGGACGCACCCAAGGTGACGTATCGTAAACCGGAAGAAGTCAAACGAGCTCAGCCAAGTGCTCAGACGAGCTTATACGATGAGTTGGAGAAAGATACCCGTCCGACACTCGCCGACAATCTGAGAAAAACCCGAATCAACAAGCTCCGCGAGCATCTAACCATCAACCAGAAATTCATGTTCACCCGGTCGTTGTTCAATGAGGATTTTGAACTTTTTGATCAGGCCATTGAACGACTGGATCGAATGGATCGTCTGGAACAGGCAGAAAAATTTATAGACCTCTCCTACCCTGAATGGAACAGGGAGTCAGAAGAATATCAGGAATTCAGAGACCTGATCGAGCGCCGATTTCTTTAATTAAATTCTTTGCAGCACCTGTCCACGGTGCGAATCCAATTTAAGGCCGATAAAGAGCAGGATGGTGAAACCAATCAAAGCCGATCCTCCGTAGCTAAAAAATGGAAGTGGAATACCAATCACTGGAAACAATCCGATGGTCATTCCAATATTAACCGAAAAGTGAAAAAATAAGATGCAAACCACAGCGTAGAGATAGGCTCGGGAAAATTTACTTTTCTGTCGCTCCGCCAGATACAACAACCGAAGAAACAAGCCACAAAATAATCCGATAACCATGATACTGCCCACCCAACCATGCTCCTCTCCTATGGTACAGAATATAAAATCGGTGTCCTGTTCCGGAATAAAATCAAACTTGGTTTGTGTGCCCTTCAGAAAACCTTTGCCAAAAAATCCCCCGCTGCCAATTGCAATTTTTGATTGAGTGACGTTCCAACCATAACCAAGGGGATCAGCGTCGGGATTGATGAGGGCCTTAATACGATTTTGATGGTGCGGTTTTAGGACCTTGGTCAGAACATAATCAGCACTTTCGATAAGCGCCATAATGGCCAGCGCGGAGGCGGTAAGCGTAAATATTCTTCTGAACTTTTTTTTGCCGAAAATGATGAGCAGTGCGAGCACAGAAAGGACAGCACCGTGCAACCACCATTGCTGTGGTACCAATAAGGTAAGTAAGAAAATAACCACGCCCGAAGCACCGGTGATCAGCAAAACGGGACTCATTCCCTCGCGGTAAAAAACAAGGATAAAAACGGTAAAGACCATTGCTGTACCCCAGTCTTTTTGCAATAAGATCAATGCCAGTGGGGCAAGAATAATCGCAAATACAACTGCCTGATTCCGGATGTTGTCGAATCGAAACGTTGGGGTTGAGATGACCCTGGCTACGACCAGTGCCGTCGCAAACTTTGCAAATTCAGAAGGCTGAACACCAAAACTGCCAATTCCAATCCATGCCTTATTGCCTCCAACCTCTTTTCCAATAAACGGAACCAGCAAAACCAAAAAAAGAATGAAACCATAAACCAAGAATGAGACTGCTTCAAAAAACCTCATGTCAACCACCAGAATGCCAACGATGAGCACAATGCTGATGCCCATAAACAGAAGCTGCCTTCCTGAATTAAGTTTTATGTCAAGAATACTTTGGCTAACAGACTCATCGTATACAGATGCAAAAATATTGAACCAGCCAAGCAAGACCAATGCGCCGTAAATGGATACGGAAATCCAGTCGATGTTGTTTACTATGGAATCTTCCTTTCTCAATCCAGAAAATCTCCTTTTAGAACATAGTCCTCCAAATAATTCCTGCTAACCTTTCCTTTCAGGTACTTTTCAATCATAAGACCTGCGATGGTTGCAGCAGCACGGCCACCCATCCCGGAATATTCAACATAAACCGAAATGGCAATTTTAGGATTAACCTTCGGTGCGAAAGCAATGAATACGGAGTGTTCCGGATTGGGGTCATTCTGGACGCTGCCCGTTTTTCCGCAGACAACAATGTCTTTGAGGTTTGCCCTAAGCGCCGTTCCTGAAGTCACCACACTTTCCATGGCATCTACAGCAACCTCAAAATTCATTGAATCGATGGGAACCATGTGCTTCACTTGAAACTGTTCCAGCGGATTTCCAGTATTACCGATGGATTTCACCAAGTGAGGCGTATAGTAAAATCCACGGTTGGCTACCGTGGAAGCAAAATTGGCCATCTGAATTGGTACAACGAGATTTTCACCTTCACCGATAGCAATCGAATAAATATTGGAGAATTTCCATGGCCGGTTTCTATAGGCTCTATCGTAGTATGGAACAGACGGCATCAGCCCACCTTTCTCATTTGGCAAATCAATTCCGAGTGGTGAACCAAATCCAAAAGTCACCACCAGCTTATGCCATTCTGCCAAACCCTCCCGGCTGTCGCGGAACGGGTCTCCGGTTTTTCCCTGGCTGAGCAACCTTCTGAATACAGCATGAAAGTATGGGTTACAGGAATTGGTGATTGCTCCACGCAAGTCGACATTGTTATGCCCTCCATGGCAATTGATAATGGAGCGGTCGCATGGAAATCTTGTGTCGGTAGAAATCACGCCCTCTTCCAACGCAATCATAGCCTGCGCCACCTTGAATATTGATCCTGGTCGGTATTGCGCCATCAATGGACGGTTGAACAAAGGCTTGTTGGTATCGGAACTGATGATTTTGTAGTTGGCACTATAATTCTTTCCGGAAAGTCTTCCCGGATCATAGGATGGCCCAGAAATAAAAGACAAAATTTCACCGGTGGATGGTTCTACCGCGACAATACTTCCAGCTTTACCTTCCAAAAGTTTCTCACCATATCGCTGCAAATCGATGTCGAGTGAAGTGATCAAATTGATTCCTGGAACGGCCATGGTATCGTATTTTCCTTCCTTGAAGGAACCTTTTTCAACGCCTTTGGCATTTCTCCACATGTTGCGCACACCACGTTTGCCACGCAACACAGATTCATAATACGCTTCAATTCCACTCTGTCCGATATAATCGCCCTGCTTATAAATTCGGGCTGAGTCGCTGGCAAGCTGTTCAGATGAAATCTCGCTAACGTAACCCAGGGCATTGGCGGCAGAGGGCCACGTATAAGCCCGTGTCGTTCGGGCCTGGAGGTAAAACCCTGGAAACTCATCAAGTCGGTCTTCTATGGAAGCAACATCTTTTGCCGAAAGTTTAGGCATAAAAAGTATTGGCTTATAAGGAAGAAATTCCTTTCGTGCCTTCATTTCAAGAAACAGCGAACGTAGCTTAGGCAGATCCAACGAGGCCAGCGAGCAAAAAGTAAGTGAATCAAACTCCTGCATTTCGTTCACCTGCACCATCAGATCGAATTCCGGTTCGTTGTACACCAGAAGATTTCCGTTACGGTCATAGATCAGTCCACGGTAAGGGTATTCGGTGATGCGCAAAACCGAATTGCTATCAGCGAGTTCACCGTACCGATCGTCCCATACCTGAATGGCAAAGAGCTTGATCAGGAAGATACTTCCCACCAAAACAATCAGAACTGTAAAAAAATATTTGCGTTGATCCCTCATGACTTATCGGCGACTGCCAGTAAACAATCGGTACAACAACAACACCGTGAGCGTGAATAGAAAACTGAAAAATACCTTTCCGAAGGTGGTCCAGAACATATGAAACCCTCCGGCCTCAACATAGAAAAGAATAAAATGATGGATCAACAATAGGGGCGCGACATAGGTAAGCAACCACACCAATCCGTGGGCATCGTAAGAATCGGCTCCCGCGGCATCATAGCCTCCTAGTGGTGAGATGAACTCCAGCCAATAGTTCCGTACAAAGGCAAGTAAAACAGTAGCCGACGCATGTACTCCGGCACTATTTTGAAAAAGATCAAGGCTAAGACCAAATCCGAAACCCATCAACATCAGGACAACAGTACTGATTTCCATTGGGGCAAAAAGTATAAAGCCGGCATAGGCCAGGCAGAAAGCAGTATCAAACAAAACAATACGCTGAAGGAGCATAACCTGCAGAAGCAGGAACACAATAAATGAAACCGGAATAAATACCAGGCTTCTGGTCATGGCTTCTCAACTATTTTTCTAAGTGAATCAATCTGGCTGGCGTCACGACTGAAAATCACGTCCACAAACTGCAAACGCGAAAAATCCTGGGAAAGTTCGACCGAGACGTCATAAAACAAATCATTGTCTTTCAGTTGTACTTCCCTTACAATGCCCACCGGCAAATCGGGTGGAAAGATTGCATTAAAACCACTCGTAACCACTGTATCGCCACTCCAGATGCTGGAGTGTCGGGGGAGGTAGAGCAACTTAATCCGATCCGGTGATACGCCATCCCAACGAATGGTTCCAAAATTTCCGGTTCGGCTGATGGCGGCTGAGACATGTTCGTCAAAATTCAGCAAGGAAATGACCACGGCATATGAATCAGAGACGGCTTTGACTTTACCAACAATTCCATTTGGTCCTGTGACCGCCATACCGGGCTTTACACCGTCCCTACTTCCCTTGTCGATGGTGATAAAATTTCTGAACAAGGCAGTAGTGTTGTTGACAACCTTAGCTGAAATAAACTCAAAAGGATTAGGTGCGGTTGAATCGGTGTTGGCAGGAATATTTTTACCAAGCTTTTCGATCAGAGTCCTCAGTCGGGCATTTTCCTTTGCCAGCTGAAGGTTGGCGTCCCGCAATCTGAAATAGTTTTCAGTATTCTGTGACGCAGTAAGAATTTTAGCAGCAACCTCTGCAGAACTGTTGAAATATTGTGCTTGTTGATATTGTCTGCTGTTCACCACCATAATGCCGCAGATCAACTCCAGAACAGCAAAAAGGAGTATAGCCCTATTCTTAAAAAGAAAGTTGAAGAGCTTGCGCATCTCTTCGTCAGGTCATCAAAACCTTCTGGAATTGTTTGATGTTCTTAAGGGCCTGTCCGGTACCCCGTACCACTGCGCGTAGCGGATCTTCTGAAACGTGCACAGCAAGTTTCGTTTTCAATGCCAGTCTTTTGTTCAGACCCCGGAGTAAAGCACCTCCACCGGTCAGGTATATTCCACGCTCGTAAATATCGGCCGACAATTCAGGTGGTGAAAGCTCCAATGCTTTTAGGACCGCTTCTTCCAATTTGGAGATCGACTTATCCAATGCAAAGGCAACCTCAGAGTAGGAAATCTTGATGGTCTTTGGTATACCGGTCATCAGATCCCGACCACGAATCTCATAGTCGTCCGGGCCGTCATCGAGTTCGGTAAGCGCAGAGCCTACCTCAATTTTTACACGCTCCGCTGTTCTTTCACCGATCAACAGGTTGTGCTGCCTGCGCATATAATCAAGAATATCTCTGCTAAAGGTGTCTCCGGCGATTCGGATGGATTGATCGCAAACAATGCCAGAAAGGGCAATGACAGCAATATCGGTGGTTCCTCCGCCAATATCGACAATCATGTTTCCGATGGGCTGTTCGATGTCAATTCCAATTCCAATGGCTGCCGCAATCGGTTCATAGATCATATAAACCTCTTTGGCGTTGGCATGCTCTGCGGAGTCACGCACGGCCCTTTTTTCAACTTCTGTGATGGCACCGGGAATACAAATAACCATCCGCAGTGACGGTGGGAAAAGCTTTTTTCCGGTGTCGATCATCTTGATCATGCCACGGATCATCATTTCAGCCGCATGGAAATCGGCAATCACACCTTCCTTCAGCGGCCTGATGGTCTTGATGTTTTCATGGGTTTTTTCATGCATTTGCATGGCTTCCCGGCCAACTGCAAGGACTTTTCCCGTTGATCTTTCCAAAGCGATGATGGAGGGCTCATCCACCACGACCTTATCCTTATGGATAATGAGCGTGTTGGCGGTTCCAAGGTCGATGGCGATGTCTGCGGTGAAAAAGTCTAGGAAACCCATACGCTGGAAATTGATTCAGTAAAGACTAAAGGACAAAGTTAAGAAAATTTAACCCTCAAATTTTCAAGATGGAATGGCAAAACTTATGATAAGGATCAGTGCCTGAAATGTCGCCGGCCGGTAAAGACCATGGCGAGTCCGGTACGGTTGCAAGCATCGATGGAGTCCTGGTCCTTGACCGAGCCACCTGGCTGAATGACGGATGAAATCCCTGCTCCGGCAGCGATCTCCACACAATCCGGAAAAGGAAAAAAAGCATCGGAAGCCATGGCCGCTCCCGCTACGTCCATCCCAAACTGTTTGGCCTTTTCGATGGCCTGCTTTAAGGCGTCGACACGGCTTGTTTGACCTACACCACTGGCTAGCAATTGTCCCTGGTTGGCCAAAACAATGGTATTGGACTTGGTGTGTTTACAGATTTTTGAGGCGAACAAAAGGGCCTCTACCTGGTCTGCAGATGGTGCCTTTTGGGTAACCACTTTCAATTCGTCCCTGGTATCGGTCCAACGGTCTGCATCCTGCTCGATGACTCCATTGAGCAAGGTCTTGAAGTGTTTCTCCTGAGCAAGTTTAGCTTTTTGCTTTAGGATAATCCGGTTCTTTTTGGTTTGAAGCAATGACAAAGCAGACTGATCAAAATCGGGTGCCACCAGGATTTCAAAAAAGAGTTTGTTGATCTCCTGTGCAGCGGATTCATCTACCGTCTTGTTGGTTACCAGGATTCCACCGAATGCAGAAACAGGATCTGCCTGAAGTGCCTTGAGGTATGACTCCTTTACGGTTATACCGGTTGCAGCACCACAAGCATTGGTATGTTTGATAATGACAAAGGCAGTATCCTGATTGAATTCCTCTACCAAGGCCACGCCGGCATCTACATCCACAAGATTGTTGTAAGAAAGTTCCTTACCATTCAGTTGTTCAAAAAGATCTTCGAGCCTTCCAAAAAACACCGCTTTCTGGTGCGGATTTTCTCCATATCTAAGCACTCGCCCATCCTGGACGCTTTTTCGGAAAGTGACCAGACCTGCTCCTTGATTGAAGTAATTAAAGATTGCAGTGTCGTAATGGGAGGTTGTTGCAAAGGCAGATGCAGCAAAGCGGTAGCGGTCGGCCAATGTTGTTTCCCCTCCGCCGCTGTTGACCAAATCCAGCAACTCTGAATACTGACTTCTGGAGGAAACGATAAGCGCATCTGCGAAGTTTTTAGCTGCTGCCCGGATTAAGGAAATTCCGCCGATATCAATCTTTTCGATGATCGAGGCGTGGTCTTCGCCCTTGGAAACGGTTTCCTCAAATGGATACAAATCGACGATCACCAGATCAATTCCTGTAATCTGATGTGCCTCAGCTTCTGCAACATCCTGCCCATGAGACCTGCGGTAAAGTATTCCACCGAAAATAGCAGGGTGAAGTGTTTTCACCCTTCCACCAAAAATTTCCGGGTAACCAGTCAGCGATTCAACGGGGATGACCTCGTAGCCGAGTTTTTTAATGAAGTCTTGCGTTCCGCCTGTGGAGACAAATTCGACACCCCTTTTAGCAAGGGCGTGGATCACAGGTTCAAGGTTGTCTTTGTAATAAACAGAGATGAGTGCGCGCTTGATTTTTCGGACTTCGGTTGAGGCCATGGCCTGGGGTTTAGGCCGCAAAAATAGACCTTATTGACGAAAATAGATCAGGTTTGAAGTGCCTGTTGTAAACCTTAAATCGAACTAGTTATCCTCCAGCCGAAAACCATCGGCATCCATAAATGCAGGGAATTTTTCTCTGTATGCATGCAGGTCTTCAGCGCTAAGGGTAGTCACTTTAATGGCTTCTTCCTCAAAAGACGGGATAATCTCTTCCCCTCTCGGACCAAAGAGTGCTGAATGACCATTGTATTCGACTTGATTTCCATCCTTTCCTACTCGGTTTACACCGGCAGCAAACGAAAGGTTTTCAATGGCTCGTGCCTTCAGCAACGAATCCCATGCAACAGATCTTGCCGATGGCCAATTGGCGACATACACCAGTAGATCATACGCTGGCTTATTCAGGTCTTTGCTCCATGTATTTCTACTCCAGACCGGAAATCGTAAGTCATAGCAAACCAGCGGACGAATGCGCCATCCACGCCATTCAGCCGTGAACGATTTTGTTCCGGAGGAGAAAACTTTATGCTCACCAGCCATGCGAAAGAGATGCTTTTTATCATAGTGCATCATTTTTCCATCGGGCTGCGCCCAACAAAGTCGGTTGTAGAAATTTCCATCCTCTTCAATGATGACGCTGCCCAACAACAAGGCGCCGGTTTGAGCCGACATTTGCTTTAGCCATTGCGTAGTACGCATGTTCATTTTTTCAGCAACTTTCTCTGCGTGCATGGTAAAACCGGAGTTGAACATCTCAGGAAGTATGATCACATCTACTGCCTTATTCACCTGCCAGATTTTTTCTTCCAGCATAGCAAGATTGGCTGCAGGATCTTCCCAATGCAGATCGGTTTGAACCAGTGCTATTGAAAGATCTTTCATGATTTGGCGATTAGATTAGAATTCAGACCAATCCAATTGGCTTAACTTTTTACCGGCAGCCGCCAGTGTCTCCTCCTTTTTAGCGAAACAAAGTCGTAACAATTTATGATCGGCATGATCGGCGTAAAAGTTGGACACCGGGATGGTGGCTATACCGGCTTCACGGGTGAGTTTTACCGCCAAATCCAAATCATCTGCCTGCGTCAGATGTCCATAGGAAACCAACTGAAAATAGGAGCCACTGCAGGAAAGAGGTTTCAGCGGTGTATGCTTTAGTTGATCGAGGAAAAAGTTGCGCTTGATCTGGTAAAATGGTCCGAGGGTGGAATAGTGCTCAGGATTTTTCATGTATTCAGTAAAAGCAACCTGAACAGGAGTATTGGTGCAGAAAACAATATTCTGATGCACTTTTCTCATTTCAGCGGTTAATTCCGGAGCAGCAACCACATATCCGCTCTTCCACCCTGTTACGTGAAAAGTTTTACCGAACGAAAAAACAGCCATGGCCCATGGTTGCAACTCAGGCCGGGACAATGCACTTTGGTGCTGTTGTCCGTCAAAAATTATGCGTTCATAGACTTCATCACTCAATAAATAAATCCCATGCTCCACACACCATGATGCCAACCGATCCAAATCTGAGGAAGATAGAACGGTTCCACACGGATTGTGGGGTGTGTTTACAATGATCAACCTGGTTCTGGAATTAATTGCCTGCTGCAGGGCATCCCAAGGTATGCTGAAATCCGGCGGACTCATATTCAGGTGGATCGGTTTACCTCCGTTGAGTAAAACTGCAGGTGCGTACGTGTCGAAGCTGGGATCGAAAATGATCACTTCATCACCAGCATGGACAACTGCTGCAATAGCCATGAATAAAGCTTCGGTTCCACCTGCAGTGATGGTGATTTCAAGATCTGGATTGGTTTTCCTTCCGTAGGTCTCCTCAACCACCCGCGCAATTTGTTCCCTAAGCGGCAACAAGCCGGCCATTGGCGCATATTGATTGCTGCCGTCAAGCATCGCCTTATGAACAAGGTCAGCCAAAAGTGGGTCGATCGGAAAATCAGGGAAACCCTGTGAAAGATTGATGGCTCCGTGTTCTGAAGCCAGCCTCGACATCCTGGTAAAAATGCTTGTCTCAGTCCCCGGAAGTCTTGACTTCAACGTCATATT
This sequence comes from Bacteroidota bacterium, assembly GCA_016866235.1. GTDB lineage: Bacteria > Bacteroidota > Bacteroidia > Cytophagales > Cyclobacteriaceae > ELB16-189. The sequence continues at coordinate 346,915 of VGMW01000002.1, read as the reverse complement.
TCAATTGGTAGAAGTCCCATAAGTAAGGACCAATTTACAATCGCCTTTGTAGGCGAGCAAGATTGCTCTTATGCCTCGCCCATAGCGCCGCCGAAATTCATCGGAAAATGTGGGCCATCGTCAGTTCTTTTGATCGCACCAAAAGAACTTTCATACTTATCAATATTGTCTTTTAATGCGTTGAGCAGGCGTTTGGCATGCTCTGGGGTGATTACGATTCTGGATTTAACCTTTGCCTTAGGCACCCCGGGCATCAGGCGTATAAAATCAATAACAAATTCGCTGTTGGAGTGAGCGATCATGGCGAGGTTAGAGTAAACGCCCTCCGCTACCTCCTCCGACAACTCGATGTTGATCTGATTTTCCTGTTCTTTTTTTTCTTTTGCCATTGCCAAAAATATTGAGACTCCTTAAAAGAACTAATGGCTACCCGTTGGATAGCCATTAATTCCGTTTGTGTATTTCCGCTTATTGCTGGTACTCCTTCTCCCGGCGAGGCGTAGAAGTTGACTCGACCATTTTCTCGTATTCTTCTTCAGAACCTACGATAAGATCGTTGAACTTACGCTGTCCCGTTCCGGCAGGAATGAGGTGACCTACAATTACGTTTTCTTTCAATCCGATGAGGGTATCGGCTTTACCGCGAATGGCGGCTTCGCTCAACACCTTCGTAGTCTCCTGGAAGGAAGCTGCAGAGAGCCAGCTTTCCGTCTTCAGTGAAGCCTGGGTGATACCCTGAAGGGTAGGTGCCGATACAGCAGGCATGGCGTCGCGTACGTCAACCAATCGGAGATCTTTTCTCTTCAGTGCTGAGTTTTCGTCACGCAATTCACGCGCCGTTACAATTTGTCCTTTCTTGAACTTCTGTGAATCACCGGCATCGGTAACGAACTTCTTGTCCAGTACCTGATCGTTTACTTCACGGAATTCAAACTTATCGACATACTCACCTTGCAGGAAGCTGGTGTCACCGGAGTCAAGAATTTCAACCTTCTCCATCATCTGGCTTACAATGGCCTCGATGTGCTTGTCGTTAATCTTAACACCCTGTAGACGATAAACTTCCTGAATCTCATTCACCAAATACTCCTGTACTGCGGTAGGTCCTTTGATGGAAAGGATGTCGTTTGGTGTAATGGCACCATCGGACAATGGCTGACCGGCTCTGATGAAGTCGTTGGACTGGACCAAAATGTGCTTGGAAACCGGAACCATGTATTTCTTCTTGACACCATCTCTTGATTCAACGAAGATCTCGCGGTTACCACGCTTGATTTCGCCATAAGAAACCACACCATCGATCTCGCTCACCACCGCAGGGTTGGATGGGTTACGTGCTTCGAAAAGTTCAGTTACTCTGGGGAGACCACCTGTGATGTCGCGGGACTTACCCATGTTGCGCGGGATCTTGGCCAGCACCTGACCGGCTTTGATCGAGTCGCCCTGATCGACGGCCAAGTGGGCACCAACAGGGATGTTGTAAGACTTCTCCTCAGATCCGGATTTAATGCGGATCGTAGGGTTCTTGCTCTTATCCCTTGAATCGGTAATAACCTTTTCGCGGTGACCGGTTTGTTCGTCGGATTCTTCTTTGAATGTTATGCCTTCGATAATGGATTCGAATTCCACTTCTCCGTCGGCCTCAGACAAAATCACGGCGTTGTAAGGATCCCAGTAACAAAGCTGTTCACCTTTCTCTACCTGTTGTCCGTCCTTTACCTGAAGGAAGGAGCCATAAGGCACGTTGTTGGAAATAAGCACTCTGGTTTTGTCTTTGTCCAGAATTCGGATTTCTCCGGTGCGGCCCATCACAACTTTTACTTTGTTGCCTTCAGCGTTAACCGTATCAACGGTTCTGATTCCTTCGAATTCAACGGAACCTGAAAACTTCGCTTTGATGTTGGCATCAACTGCAATGTTTGAGGCAGTACCACCCACGTGGAAGGTACGAAGTGTAAGCTGGGTACCAGGTTCACCGATGGATTGGGCAGCGATAACACCAACTGCTTCACCAGCCTGAACCATTTTACCAGTAGCCAGGTTACGACCGTAGCATTTCGCACATCCACCGATGCGGGTTTCGCAGGTCAGCAGTGAACGAATCTCCACTTCTTCGATGCTGGTCTCCTCAATGCGCTTGGCGATCTCTTCGTTGATCTCCTGATTCGTAGCACAGATGAGTTCATCGGTGATAGGATCATAGATATCGTGAACGGAAACCCTTCCAAGGATACGCTCCGACAAAGGTTCAACGATGTCCTCATTGTCCTTGAGTGCAGCAACCTTCAATCCTCTGAGCGTACCGCAATCCTCTTCTGTAACCACGAGGTCTTGAGCTACGTCCACCAAACGGCGGGTCAGGTAACCTGCGTCGGCCGTCTTCAAGGCGGTATCGGCAAGACCCTTACGAGCACCGTGGGTAGAAATGAAGTACTCGAGTACGTCCAGACCTTCTTTAAAGTTGGACAGAATTGGGTTTTCAATGATAGAACCAACCGATCCGGCGAGGTTCTTTTGAGGCTTGGCCATCAGACCGCGCATACCGCCGAGCTGACGAACCTGTTCTCTGGATCCCCTTGCACCGGAGTGCATCATCATATAGATGGGGTTGAAACCCTGGCTATCCTCTTCCAACTGCTTCATCAGCGTGTTGGTAAGGGTAGTGTTGGTTCTTGTCCAAATATCGATGACCTGGTTGTATCGTTCGTTGTCGGTAATCAGACCCATCATGTAGTTGTTCCACACGGCATCAACTTCTTCCTGGGCGATGGCGACAAGTTTATCTTTTTCTGCAGGCACCTTTACATCGTTGAGTCCCATGGAGAGACCACCACGATACGCCATTTGGAAACCAAGCTCCTTAATATCATCAAGGAATTTAGCTGTCTTGGCCTGACCTGCTTGCTTGAAGACATCTCCGATAATAACCTGGAGTTTCTTCTTGGTAAGCAATTCATCTACGAAGCCTACTTCCTCAGGGACAACCTGATTGAAGATTACACGACCCGCAGCAGTTTCGATGACCTTGTAAGAATGTTCGCCAGTCTTTTTATCACGGACACGCACCCTTACCTTAATGATGGCATGCTTTGAAAGTCTGCCTTCGTTGAAAGCAATGATTACTTCCTCAGCAGAGTAGTAGCGCTTGCCTTCGCCGAGCTCACCTTTGCGTCCTTTGGTCAGATAGTACAGACCAAGTACCATGTCCTGTGAAGGCACAGTGATGGGAGCGCCGTTGGCAGGGTTCAGGATGTTGTGTGATGAAAGCATCAGCATGGAAGCCTCGAGGATCGCCTCGTGACCCAGCGGTACGTGAACCGCCATTTGGTCACCGTCGAAGTCGGCGTTAAAGGCCGTACACACGAGCGGGTGAAGCTGAATGGCTTTACCTTCAATAAGCTTTGGCTGGAAGGCCTGAATGCCAAGTCTGTGGAGTGTTGGGGCGCGGTTCAGGAGAACAGGATGTCCTTTCAGAACATTCTCAAGAATATCCCAAACTACAGGGTCTTTGCGGTCAACAATCTTTTTGGCCGACTTTACCGTTTTAACAATTCCGCGCTCGATGAGCTTGCGAATAATGAACGGCTTGAATAGTTCTGCCGCCATATCCTTCGGAAGTCCGCACTCATGGAGTTTCAATTCAGGGCCTACAACGATTACTGAACGACCGGAGTAGTCTACACGTTTTCCAAGGAGGTTCTGACGGAAGCGACCTTGTTTTCCTTTCAGCATATCGCTGAGGGACTTTAGTGCGCGGTTACCTTCAGAACGAACAGCATTTACTTTTCTGGAGTTGTCGAACAGTGAGTCGACAGCTTCCTGGAGCATACGCTTTTCGTTTCTGAGAATAACTTCCGGCGCTTTGATGTCAATAAGTCGCTTCAGACGGTTGTTACGAATGATCACACGACGGTAGAGGTCATTAAGATCAGACGTTGCAAATCTTCCGCCATCGAGTGGCACAAGTGGACGAAGTTCCGGAGGAATAACCGGCACCATGCGGATGACCATCCACTCAGGGCGATTTTCTACGCGGGTATTGGCATCACGGAATGCTTCCACCACTTTCAAACGCTTAAGCGCTTCAGCCTTTCGCTGTTGTGAGGTGTCGGTCGCAGCCTGATAACGCAAATCGTTGCTGAGCTCGTCAAGTTTTTGTCTTGACAACAGCATCTCGAGTGCATCGGCGCCCATCTTGGCAATAAATTTCTTCGGATCGCTGTCATCGAGCATCTGGTTCTCCCTTGGGAGTTTGTCCATGATGTCGAGGTATTCTTCTTCTGTGAGGAAGTCCAGCTTATTGATGCCGTCTTCTTCCTTAATACCAGGCTGAACAACTACATAGCGCTCGTAGTAGATGATCTGATCCAATTTCTTGGTGGCCAGACCGAGCAGGTAACCGATCTTGTTGGGCAGCGAACGGAAATACCAGATGTGGGCGACTGGCACAACCAGCTCAATATGGCCCATTCGCTCGCGGCGAACCTTCTTCTCGGTAACCTCAACTCCGCAGCGATCGCAGATGATGCCTTTGTATCGGATGCGCTTATACTTTCCGCAATGACATTCCCAGTCCTTTACGGGACCGAAGATGCGCTCGCAGAAGAGACCGCCCATTTCCGGCTTATAGGTCCGGTAATTAATGGTCTCCGGCTGAGTGATTTCGCCGTGTGAGCTCTCCAGAATAGACTCCGGCGAAGCCAAACTAATGGTGATCTTCGAGAAGTCGTTGTTGATCTTTTTATTCTTTCTGAAAGACATGTCTTGTGTTGTTCAGTCTGTCGGTAATTATCTTTTAATACTGCCTTAATCCATGGTGATCTCCAGGGCCAGTCCACGGAGTTCGTGAACAAGCACGTTGAAGGACTCAGGGATGTTTGGCTTCCGCATGGTCTCGCCTCTAACAATGGACTCGTACGCTTTCGCGCGTCCGATAACATCGTCGGATTTAACCGTGAGGATTTCCTGAAGAATGTGTGAAGCACCGAATGCCTCGATGGCCCACACTTCCATTTCACCAAATCGCTGACCACCAAACTGTGCCTTACCACCAAGCGGCTGCTGGGTAATAAGTGAGTATGGTCCGATAGAACGCGCGTGCATTTTATCGTCAACGAGGTGACCAAGTTTCAGCATGTATGCCACACCAACCGTAACGGGCTGATCGAATTTTGTACCGGTGAGTCCGTCGTAGAGGTAAGTTCTTCCAAAATCAGGAAGTCCTGCCTCTTTCAGCTGACTAGATACATCATCAAGTGTTGCACCATCAAAAATCGGAGTTGCATAGCGGCGACCGAGTCGCTTACCAGCCCAGGCGAGAACGGCTTCATAAAGCTGTCCAAGATTCATACGGGATGGTACGCCAAGCGGGTTGAGGCAAATGTCAACAGGGGATCCATCCTCCAGGAATGGCATATCCTCGTCGCGTACAATTCTTGCCACCACACCTTTGTTACCGTGGCGACCGGCCATTTTATCACCAACCTTAAGCTTACGCTTCTTGGCGACATAAACTTTAGCCAGTTGAACGATGCCTACAGGAAGTTCGTCACCAACTTCCAGTGTGAAGCGCTCACGCTTGAATTCACCGGAGATGACGTTGCGGACGTGCAAGTAATTTTTAACAGTCTGACCAACAAGTTTGTTGGTGTGCTCGTCGGTGGTCCAACCTTCCAGACTAACGTCTGCAATCAGGTTAACTTCCTCCGGCACATTGTAATTGCTCTCATCTCTGTAGATGTTTTTGTCCGGGAACAATCCGGACTCAATAACCTTCGCAGAGAATTTAACACTCTTGGAGATCAACTCGTCACCAAACTTATGCTTAACACCCTGACTGGTTTTGCCAGACAACAGGTGGGTCAGCTTTTTGATCATCTCCGTACGCAGATCGGTAAGCTGCTTGCTGTACCGGGTCTTGAGCAGATCAATTTCTTTCTTCGACTTGCTGCGCACGTCTTTGTCGCGCTTGGGTCTTGAGAAAATTTTAGTGTCGATTACGATACCTTTCAATGATGGAGGCGCCTTAAGTGAAGCATCCTTCACATCGCCTGCCTTATCACCAAAGATTGCCCGGAGAAGTTTTTCTTCCGGTGTAGGATCGGTTTCGCCTTTAGGGGTGATTTTACCAATCAGGATATCGCCTTCACGAACTTCAGCACCTACGCGGATTACGCCGTTTTCATCAAGGTGCTTAACCGCTTCTTCACTTACGTTCGGAATTTCAGAAGTAAGCTCTTCTTCTCCTCGCTTGGTGTCACGAACTTCAAGTTCGAACTCCTCGATGTGAATTGAAGTATAGATGTCGTCGCGCACAACGCGCTCAGAAATAACGATAGCGTCCTCAAAGTTGTAACCCTGCCAAGGCATGTAGGCTACCAGAAGATTTCTTCCGAGCGCCAATTCACCGTCGGCTGTGCCATAACCTTGTACCAGAGGCTGACCTTTGACGACCTTATCACCCTTCTTAACGATGGGAGAAAGGTTGATACAAGTATCCTGGTTTGTGCGACGGAACTTGATCAGGTTGTATGTTTTGAATTCATCTTCAAAGCGCACCAGCATATCGTCTTCGGAGATGTCGTATTTCACAACGATCTTCTTGGCATCGACATAATCCACAACACCTTTTCCTTCTGCGAGGACAAGGGTTCTGGAATCCAGTGCAATTTTTCCTTCCAGTCCTGTACCTACGATCGGGGCCTCTGCGCGAAGCAGTGGAACAGCCTGACGTTGCATGTTAGAGCCCATGAGCGCACGGTTGGCGTCATCATGCTCCAGGAACGGAATCAGCGAAGCGGCAATGGATACGATCTGGTTGGGTGCCACATCCATGAAGCGAACCTCCTTAGGTTCAACCACAGGAAAGTCACCTTCAAATCTTGCCTTGATCTTCTCCTCTGCAAATTCACCGTTGCCGGCGATTTTCACATTGGCCTGTGCGATGTTGTGTGTGTCCTCCTCTTCTGCAGTCAGGAAGATGATTCCGTCTTTTTTCACTTTTCCGCTTTCAACCTTTCGGTAAGGCGTTTCAATGAAGCCCATCTTGTTCACTTTGGCATGAACGCAGAGCGAGGAAATCAGACCGATGTTCGGACCTTCCGGTGTTTCAATGGTACACAGGCGGCCGTAATGGGTATAGTGTACGTCACGAACCTCGAAACCTGCGCGCTCGCGGGAGAGACCACCGGGGCCCAGGGCTGACATCCTGCGCTTGTGGGTGATTTCTGCCAGAGGGTTGGTCTGGTCCATGAACTGCGACAACTGGTTGGTACCGAAGAAAGAGTTGATGACTGAGGAGAGTGTTCTCGCATTGATCAGGTCAACAGGTTTGAAGTCCTCGTTGTCGCGGACGTTCATTCTTTCTTTAATGGTACGGGCCATCCTGGCAAGGCCTACTCCGAATTGGGAATAGAGCTGTTCACCAACGGTTCTTACGCGGCGGTTGCTCAGGTGGTCGATGTCATCGACTACAGCCTTACTGTTGATCAGACCGATGAGGTACTTCACGATCAGGATGATGTCCTGGGTGGTGAGAACGCGCTGGTCTGCAGCGAGGTCGAGTCCTAATTTCTTGTTGATACGGTAACGACCTACTTCACCAAGATCGTATCTCTTTTCAGAGAAGAACAAACTGGTGATGATGTCGCGAGCGGTTTGCTCGTCGGGTGCTTCCGTGTTACGCAGCTGGCGGTAGATGTACTCCACCGCTTCTTTTTCAGAATTGGAGGCATCTTTCGCTAATGTGTTGAAGATGATTTGGAAGTCGGCGATGTTCACATCTTCCCTGTTGAGAATGATGCTCTTTGCGCCAGACTGAAGAATGGTTTCTGCATCTTCTGCTGTGATCACATGATCGCGCTCGAGGAGTACCTCGTTGCGGTCGATGGATACTACTTCACCGGTATCTTCGTCAACGAAATCTTCCGTCCACGTTTTCAATACCCTTGCCGCCAACTTTCTTCCTACGGCTTTTTTAAGGGCGGGCTTGGTGGCTTCAATTTCCTCAGACAAGCCGAAGAGATCGAGAATGGCTTTATCTGAACCATAACCAATTGCGCGTAGCAATGTGGTCACAGGGAATTTCTTCTTACGGTCGATGTAAGCATACATCACCGCGTTTACGTCGGTAGCAAATTCAATCCAAGATCCTTTGAAAGGAATGATCCTTGCAGAATAGAGTTTGGTGCCGTTGGTGTGTTTGCTCATCGCAAAGAACACGCCGGGTGATCTGTGCAACTGAGACACTATTACTCTTTCAGCACCATTGATGATGAAAGATCCCTTTGCAGTCATGTAAGGAATGTTCCCGAGGAACACCTCCTGCTCGATCGTTTGGAAATCTTCGTTGTCCTCGTCGTTACAGGTAAGCCTGAGTTTGGCTTTCAGCGGCACGCTGAAGGTCAAACCCCGGTCTATACACTCATCCACCGAATATTTCGGAGGATCGATGTTGTAATCGACGAACTCGAGTACGAAGTTTTCCCTTGAATCGGAGATGGGGAAGTTTTCAGCAAAGACCTTGAAGAGGCCTTCGTTCTGTCTTTTTTCCGCCGGGGTGTCGATTTGAAGGAAGTCCTTGAATGACTGGAGCTGGACATCCAGGAAGTCAGGGTAATCGATGACTTTTTCAATCCTGGAGAAGTCGATCCGTCCGTTGTTTGAGGATTTTGCCAAGGTGATAACAGTTTAAAAACGGGACTATTTCAATTACATGCAGTACAAACAGGCGAAGCCCCTCCTGCTTTTTTGAGCAGAACGGGCCTCACTGGTTGTTCCGGGCGGTACTGAGCACCCGGGAGGTCTTACTTCAGTTCAACCTCAGCACCCGCCTCGACGAGTTGCTTCTTAAGGTTTTCAGCCTCATCCTTGGGGAGTCCCTCCTTAATGGTTTTGGGAGCACCGTCAACGACGTCTTTGGCTTCTTTCAAACCGAGACCGGTGAGTTCTTTCACCAGTTTAACGATTTGCAATTTGTTTGCACCGGGTGACTTGAGGACCACATCAAAGTTGGTCTTCTCAGCCACTGCAGCACCGCCAGCAGCGCCACCGGCAGCAGGACCGGCAACAGCTACTGCTGCTGCGGGCTCGATGCCATAAGTTTCCTTGAGGTAGGAAGCGAGCTCGTTCACTTCCTTAACGGTAAGTTCTACCAGTTGATCTCCGAGAGCTTTTACGTCAGCCATTGTTTGAATTGTTTACTTGTTACACATTAATTTTTACGTTCTTCCAGGGCCTTGACAATTCCGGCCACCTTACCCTTACCGCTGAGAAGAGCGGAGAGGACGTTCTTGGCAGGAGACTGAAGGATGGAAATAACCTCGCCAATGAGTTCATTTTTGGATTTGAGCTCACTAAGCATATTTAAATTACCGTCTCCGAGGAAAACCTCAGAGTCGATGGAAGCAGCCTTTAACACTGGCTTTCCGTCTATTTTCTTGCGGAATTCCCTGATGGCACGTGCGGGGGTATTCCCGGATTCTTTAGAGAAAATTACTCCTGAGAATCCTTTGAGGGCGCCGAATAACTGATCATCGGCTTTACCGTTCCGCTCAAGTGCCTTCCGGATTAAGGTGTTCTTATAAACACCATATTCCACGCCTGCTTGAAAACAGACTTTGCGGAAAGCGTTCACCTGCTCAACGGTAAAACCGCCTGCATCGGTGATGTAGAAATGCTGGTTGTTGGAGAATTTCTCCGACAACGCGTCTATGATTTTGCCTTTATCTTCTCTGGTCATAGCTGTAGTCTTTAGATTCCGGCAATAGATGATTTGTCAATGGCAACACCGGGGCTCATCGTCGTTGAGATGGTGATGCTTCTGAAGTAATCTCCTTTTGCGGAAGCGGGCTTTAATCTTGCAACGGTGTTGATAAGCTCAGAAATATTGTCTCTGATTTTATCGGCGGTGAAAGATGCTTTACCCACGCTGGCGTGGATGATGGACTGCTTGTCGATCTTGAAATCAACTTTACCGGCCTTTACATCCTTTACAGCTTTTCCAACCTCGAGGGTTACGGTACCGGACTTAGGATTTGGCATAAGTCCACGTGGACCCAGCACCTTACCCAGACGTCCGACCTTTGCCATAACGGTAGGTGTACAGATGATCACATCGATGTCGGTCCAGCCGCCTTCGATTTTGGTGATGTAATCGTCGAGACCAACATGGTCTGCGCCTGAATCCTTTGCCTCTTGCTGTTTGTCGGGCGTGCAGAGCACCAATACGCGAACCACTTTACCCAATCCGTGAGGAAGGGAAACTACGCCGCGTACCATCTGGTCTGATTTCTTTGGATCTACACCCAAACGAATGTCCACATCAACGGAAGAGTCAAATTTCGTGAAGGTGATGTCCTTCAGAATCTTTGCTGCTTCATCGAGTGAGTATTCCTTTTCAGGATTGTATTTGGCCATTACGGCCTTACGGTTTTTTGAGATTTTTGCCATGATTCTGAGTGTTTATGCCCAGGGGGCGTTTCCGGTTACCGTCACACCCATGCTGCGGGCCGTTCCGGCCACCATGCGCATAGCAGACTCTACTTTAAATGCGTTCAGGTCGGGCATTTTAAGCTCGGCGATCTTACGGATCTGGTCCCAGCTGATGCTGCCTACCTTATTGCGGTTTGGTTCCTTTGAACCTTTCTGCAGCTTGATAGCCTCCATAATGAGGATTGCTGCAGGCGGTGTTTTGATGACGAAGTCAAAAGACTTGTCGTTATAGATCGTAATCAGAACAGGGAGAACCTGACCTTGTTTGTCCTGCGAGCGAGCGTTGAACTGCTTGCAGAAGTCCATAATGTTAAGGCCCTTACTACCCAGCGCTGGTCCGATAGGAGGAGCAGGGTTTGCCTGTCCGCCTTTCACCTGAAGTTTGAGAAAACCGGTTACTTCCTTTGCCATCGGTTTAAATTCTTTTAGTCAATTTTTTCTACTTGTAAATAGCTCAGCTCTACAGGAGTATTACGACCGAAGATCTTAACCATAACGTTAAGCTTCTTCTTGTCTTCAAATATCTCCTCCACCGTACCGGTGAACCCGCTGAAAGGTCCATCCATTACCTTGACGCTCTCGCCTTTATTGAAAGGCTTCTCCAGTTTTTCCTCCGACGCGTCGGATTCATCAACCTTGCCAAGAATACGGTTCACCTCACTCTGCCTTAGGGCTACCGGCTCCTTGGAAGCGCTGGCGCCGCTGTCCCCCAAAAAACCTATCACACCGGGAATGTTGGTCACGGTGTGCTGAGCTTCGGGGTGAGCCAAATCAGCAGAAACAAGAACATATCCGGGGAAGAAATTGCGTTCGCGCACTTTCTTTTTCCCGTTTCGCATTTCAAATACCTTTTCTGAAGGGATCAGTACCTCTGGGATATAGTCCTTCAGTTTGGAGCGCTCCACTTCAGTTTCCAGGTAAGACTTTACTTTCTTCTCCTGTCCACTGATCACCCTCAGCACGTACCATTTAAGCTCTCCCATTGCCGTCGTGTTCAACACTTAGAATTCACGATAAAACCACGCCAAGGCGTTCTGAAAACCAAAGTCAATGATTCCAATGACTATGGCGAAAATCACCGATGCCACCAGCACCAGTATGGCACTGCTTTGCAATTCGGTGAACCTGGACCAGGTCACTTTATTCTTGACCTCGTCCACAGACTCCAGTACGTAATTTTTTACTCGCTCTATCATTTTACAGTTCCTTTGCACGGGTGGAGAGACTCGAACTCCCAGCCAACGGTTTTGGAGACCGCTACTCTACCAATTGAGCTACACCCGTCTGTTCTACTCTGCCCTCCTGGTTACTCAATCACTTGCGTCACCACCGCCAGATTCGCTGAGTTTCACCCTCTTATTCCACTTCGTTTACTCAAAAGGACTGCAAAGGTAGAAGAAAGGGGCATAAAACAAAAAGCGTTTCCCTGAAAAATCAAGGAAACGCCCTTAGTGATTGAGAATCAGACTATTAGTCGAGGATCTCAGTTACCTGGCCAGAACCTACCGTACGACCACCCTCACGGATAGCGAAACGGAGTCCTTTTTCCATGGCAATCTTGTTGATCAGCTCAACTTCAATAGATACGTTATCGCCAGGCATAACCATTTCCACACCGGTAGGGAGTTTCACCTCACCTGTAACGTCGGTGGTACGGAAATAGAACTGGGGACGGTATTTGTTGAAGAAAGGGGTGTGACGACCACCTTCTTCCTTGGACAGTACGTACACCTCAGCCTTAAACTTTGCGTGAGGGGTAACTGAACCAGGCTTACAAATAACCATACCACGGCAGATATCAGTCTTTTCAATACCGCGCAGCAATAGACCTGTGTTGTCACCGGCTTCACCTCTGTCGAGGATCTTACGGAACATTTCAACACCTGTAATGACTGACTTAAGACCTTCAGCGGCACCCATTCCAAGGATCTGAACTTCGTCGCCAGTCTTGATAACACCACGCTCGATACGACCGGTAGCAACCGTTCCACGACCAGTGATGGAAAATACGTCTTCAACAGGCATCAGGAAGTCCTTGTCCACATCGCGAACAGGAAGCGGGATGTACTCATCCACGTGCTTCATGAGTTCTTCAACTTTAGCAACCCACTTGGCTTCGCCGTTGAGGGCACCAAGCGCTGATCCACGAACAACAGGAATTTTGTCGCCAGGGAAGTTGTATGAAGAAAGCAGTTCACGAACCTCCATTTCAACGAGGTCAAGAAGTTCTGCATCGTCTACAAGGTCAACTTTATTCATGAAGACCACGAGCGCAGGTACACCTACCTGACGAGCAAGCAGGATGTGCTCACGAGTCTGAGGCATAGGACCGTCGGTCGCAGCAACCACCAGGATCGCTCCGTCCATCTGGGCAGCACCAGTAACCATGTTCTTTACATAGTCGGCGTGACCAGGACAGTCTACGTGTGCGTAGTGACGGTTCTCCGTCTGATACTCCACGTGTGAAGTGTTGATGGTGATACCACGTTCTTTTTCCTCTGGCGCATTATCGATAGAGGAGAAATCGCGCTCCGCTGCAAGACCCTTGCCTGCAAGCACCTTTGTGATCGCAGCGGTCAACGTGGTTTTACCGTGGTCAACGTGACCAATGGTACCAACGTTTACGTGCGGTTTCGAACGGTCAAAGTTTTCTTTTGCCATATTTGAAAATCCCGGTTAGTTAAGTTGTTAATTGTTAGTTAGTTATATAAAATTTAAGTGCTCTCGCGGTTCTGTATTTATTGTCTGTTTTATCTGTTTTAAATCTGTTTACTGTCTCTTAAACTAAGTTCTACTTCCACCGCTACCGCATCCAACTGCCTTCCTCTTATTCTTTCACATCCTACTTATCCTTTTCCCCTCTTTCCCCTTCTTTCCCCTTCTCCCAACTCCTCTCTCAATTCTCTTTCTCTTATTCCTACTAAAATCATTCCGTGAGCCGTTGAACAGGATTGAACTGTCGACCTCTTCCTTACCAAGGAAGTGCTCTACCACTGAGCTACAACGGCTTTAACCGTTACACGCTTATAGTTAAACGACAGTCGTTCAACAATTCACGGATAACTCCCAGAGCGGGAAACGAGGTTCGAACTCGCGACCTATAGCTTGGAAGGCTATCGCTCTACCAACTGAGCTACTCCCGCATAAACTCAACGTGGGGGAACTAGGATTCGAACCTAGGAAGTCATAAGACAACAGATTTACAGTCTGTCCCAGTTGGCCGCTTTGGTATTCCCCCTGCTTTCAAAACTGCTTTCCCGGACTCAACCGGCCAATTTTAGAGGAGCACCAACCCGTCTGGGGCACCCACCTAAAAAAACAGGAGTGCAAAATTAATGGGATTTTCGGTTTTCCAAAGAGGGGTGACAAATTAAAGGCTTGGAGGCACCCTACCGATAAAACCGCGATAAACCTTTAAATAACGACTATTTCATTGATTAGGCCCTTGCCAAATTCGGCTTCAAGCCGCTGGAGGATGCCGTCCTTTAAGTAGGTTAGGTCATGCTTCATGGCAGCAGAGTCCATTTGGACAAACAAAACCTTATCCCGGATGTAGAGCCGGCGGGTGTTTCTGGCCACCGGCTTGCCAACCAAATTTTCCCAGGAAGCCAACAGGGTAGCCTCATCAAACTTGCCGGTGAGGCTGTAACGTTCGAACATCTCGCGAATCGCTGCGCCGATGTGTTTGGTGTTAAAATCCTTCGCACTCATAAGCTTATACCACCAGCTATTCGATCAAACCATTTTTCACCTGCACCACCCCTATCTCCAAACCCGCCTTACCGGATAATGCCATGGCTCTGTCCCGGCTTGAATCGGTCATTATAACCTGACCAAAATTTTTTCCAGAGACCATCTTCAATAAGTTACAGGTTCGATCCTCGTCCATTTTCTCAAAGATGTCATCGAGCAACAAGAGCGGATGAACACCAGACAGTCTGGACAAAATCTCATAACCCGCAAGCTTCAATGCAATGAGAAAAGACTTTTGCTGTCCCTGTGAACCAAACCTTCTTGCTTCCATATCACCCAATAAAAATTGATAATCATCCAGGTGCGGACCGGCGGTTGTTCTGCCAGCGCGTAAATCACTATCGCGGTTTGATTTCCAATGTTCTATAGGCACTAAACCCTGTAAATCAGGGTGATAGGAAACTGAAACCTGTTCACCAAGTCCGGCTATGGACGAATAATAAAGATTGAGCAAGGGTATCAGCTCCGCTATAAATCGTTCCCGCTCCTGCATGATGCGCAGGGCAGGACCATTCATTTCTGCAGCATAGAAATCAGGCAAATCGTGGTCGCCGGAAGCTGACTCGCGCAACGACTTCAGCGATGCATTTCGCTGACGCAGCGTATGATTATAATGAATGAGGTCTTCAAGATAATTTTTATTGACCTGGCTGAGGAGTTGATCAAAAAATCTTCTGCGCTCTTCGCCGCCATCCCAAACCAGACTGATGTCCTGCGGGGCAATCATCACCACCGGAAATTTTCCTATGTGTTCTGAGAATTTTTTACAGTCCTTTCCATCGACCCTGATTTCTTTTTTGCCCTGGGTATATGTGCACTTCACCTCATACCGCTGTCCTGATTTTTCAAATTCGCCCGAGATCGAAAAAAAATCCTGACCAGACCGGATGCTGTTCTGGTCTGACCCGGCGGCGTAAGATCGCGTCAAACAGAGGTAGGCAATGGCCTCCAGCACATTGGTTTTGCCTGAGCCGTTTGATCCGAGCAGGGCTGTAAAACGGTGGCCGAACCGGACCACCTGTCCTGTATAATTTTTGAAGTCGTTTAGTTTAACCGAAAGCAGCCGCACCCCGCAAAACTAAGCCGATTTTGTAGTTGGTGGGGTTTCCTTAATTTCGCAGTCCACTTTCTGAAAATCAATGGCAAAGCCGTCAAAATCAGGCAAAACGGAATTTTCCAGGGAGACCTATATGACCTGGTTCGAGAGCATGTTGCTCATGCGCCGGTTCGAAGAACGATGCGGCCAGCTGTATGGTCAGCAAAAAATTAAAGGATTTTGTCACCTCTATATTGGCCAGGAGGCCTGTGTGGCGGGTGCTGTGAGCGCCTTGCATGCTGAGGATAAATGGATCACTGCATACAGGGACCATGGTCATCCCCTCGGATTGGGGACTGATCCGAAGGCGGTCATGGCAGAGTTGTATGGTAAGGCCACCGGTACCACCAAGGGAAAAGGTGGTTCGATGCACATATTTGATAAATCGAAAAACTTCATTGGTGGGCATGGAATTGTTGGGGCTCAGGTTCCGCTGGGTGCCGGCATTGCCTTCGCTGAAAAGTACAATGGCACCAAGAATGTCTGCATGACTTACATGGGCGACGGCGCAGTTCGTCAGGGTGCGTTTCACGAAGCGCTAAACCTGGCCATGCTCTGGAAACTGCCTGTAATTTTTGTGATTGAAAACAATGGTTATGCGATGGGCACCTCCGTGTCAAGGACATCGAATGTAACGGAATTGTTTACGCTTGGAGAATCTTACGACATGCCTTCGGAGTCTGTAGATGCCATGCGTGTTGAAGAAGTTCATCATGCGGTTGCACGCGCAGCGGAGCGGGCCCGCAACGGCGAAGGTCCAACCCTTCTGGAATTCAGAACGTACCGCTACAAAGGACATTCGATGTCCGATCCCGGAAAGTACCGCACAAAAGAGGAAGTAGAAGAATACAAGCAGCGTGATCCACTGGAGGTTGTTAAAACGACCATTCTGGAAAATCAAATGGCAACCGAGGCTGACCTCGATGCACTCGAGGAAAAAATCAACGCGATTGTTGAAGAGAGCGTAACGTTTGCAGAGAACTCACCATTCCCTGATTCATCGGAAGCGCTTACTGATATTTATTTTGAACCTGATTATCCATTTGCCCGCGATTAATTTTCGCGCGGCTTTACAATTTTAATTTCAAGACATCCATGGCAAAGAAGGAAGAGAAAGAAGAACTACTGGAAAGCGCAGAAGTGTTACAGGAAAAGTTTGTTGGTCTGGAGCACTGGGTAGAGGAGAATCCTCGTGCAGTAATGGGCATTCTTGGCGCATTGCTGCTGGTGGTTGGTGGCTGGTTTGGCTATAGCTATTACCAGGACACTCAGGAAGACCAGGCGCAAAAAGAAATGTTCCAGGCAGTCCGGTATTTTGAATCGTATATCGACGCCGGAAGCGATAGCTTGAAGCTTGCGCTGGAAGGCGACGGTAATAACCTGGGCTTTCTGGATGTAATCGATGAGTTCGGTTCCACACCTGCAGCCAACCTTGCCAATTATTATGTTGGTGTGATTTACCTCAAGCAGGGAAAATTCAAACCTGCGCGGTTGTACCTAGAGGATTTCAGCGCCGATGATCAATTGGTTCAAGCGCGTGCCTATAGTTTGATTGGTGACACGTACATGGAGGAGAAAGACTTCGCCAACGCAGCTGTATACTATGGCAAAGCATCAAAATACAATCCCAACAAGGACTTTACGCCTGCATACATGATCAAAGAAGGTTTGGCGTATGAGAAGCAAGGCAAGAATAAGGAAGCGGTGGAAGTATACAATGAACTCATCAGTGCCTTTGCTGATGCGCCAGAAGCCAGCAGTGCAAAGAAATACAAAGCCCGTCTGGAATAATTTTCCAAGGGAAGTGAATGAATCCAAAACCCCGGCATTCCGGGGTTTTGTTTTTATGGTCAAGTGGGCTTTATCTTGCTGTTGACAGAAAAGAATTATGGCAGGACACCTCAAAACATCAACAGGGAAAAAAATCACCCGTAAAATCGGAAAGATCGGGATTGTAGTTTCCAAATGGAACGAGGACATCACTGAAGCTTTGTTGCTGGGTGCATTGGAAAGCTTAAAGGCATCCGGTGTGTCGACAAAAAATATTTTGGTCCGACAAGTGCCAGGAAGTTTTGAATTACCGCTGGCGGCGCAACAGTTGGGTCAGAGGAAGGAAGTTTCTGGTGTAATCTGTTTGGGTTGTTTGATTAAAGGTGATACGCCGCATTTTGAAGTGATTGCACAAGCAACGGCTGGTGGGATCATGGAGGTTGGATTGAAACTGAATAAGCCTGTGGTGTTTGGTGTGATTACCACGCTTACGCGACAGCAAGCGATTGACCGTGCAGGTGGCAAGCTTGGCAATAAAGGAGAGGAAGCGGCGGCAACGTTGCTGGAGCTGTTGGGGTGAGTGAGATCATTAAACTCCATGTTCGTATAAGAGCACATTGCTTGGGGCTTCCAAGTAAAAAAGTACTTTGATTTAATAAACATTTTCACGTGTTAAGTGTCAGGTCTTATGACTTGACACATAGGTCTTGAATTTTAAATTATTACAGTCAGATTTGATGGCATATTTCGACAACTTATTGAGTTGTAGCCGTGTGAAATTTATAGTCAGTAATCAAATACGATTTAACTAACCAGAAAATCTAGATCTAAAAATATTTACAATCCCGAATCTTCGTTTTATAAAATTCACATAATAAAAAATAGAGGTGATTGATTTGTGACGTGGACTGCTGCACAGCACCATTCAAATTGTTAATATGTGATCACTGCTTCATTATTTTCTTCCAATAAGTGCGATTATTCAATTTGATTTTCAGAAAATAAATTCCGGTACCATATTCAAAGATGCTGATGCTTGTATCCGGCCCCCTTTGCGAAATTGATTTTAGTATTCTTCCCAAACCATCTGTTAACTCAATGACCACTTGATCGTCTACACTGACATCAGTCATTTTAATAAACACTTCACCATTTGAAGGATTAGGAAAGACTGAGGGGAAATTTTTCCCTTCAGGTTCAGGATTGCTGGTAATTATAAGATTAAAACCATCCGAAATTTCGCTGAAGCATCCATCAATGGTCACTCTGGTTTGGTAAATCCCGTCTGATAAAACCTTAAAATTAAAATTAGTGGCTTCTTCAATTGGGATTTGATTTCGATACCACTGATTCCCTGCTGAACCAGAGGAAACCAAAACAACCTCACTTGTTCCTTCACCTAAAGAACTTATGGTTGGCTTTTTGGGGTTTATACAAAACGTTCGACTAACCACAGGTGCGGCCAGAAAGTTTTGGCTGCCTAATTGCCTTGCGACTATGGTGACACTACCAGGTAGTCGTACGGTTGCCGTCGCTCCTGAAATAGAAATTTTATCAGTATTTACCGAAGTGAATTCAACGGTTAAACCAGAGTCAGCACTTGCCGTTAAATTAAATTTTCCAACAGATTCAACTAAATCTGCCGGCTTATCAAAATTAATTATCTGAGAAGCAGGATTAATTGTGAGGATTCCATCAACATAAATTAGGTCGTAGTTATCATCCTCGCCACCTGAAACTGAAATTGAATAACTGCCTGCATTACTGGAGATGTTTGCAAGAGTTGTGGCTCTAGGAGCCACATTAATTACCGCCTGACTTTCGTTCAATTTAAATGAAGAATATCGTAAGGTTAAATCAGGATTGGCCTGACCATATACCCGATTTTTATTTTCCGCAATAACGGTTAGTGGACTTTTACGAATCGTTAATGCAGAAGTATTAAAATTGAACTCGTAATTTTAATCTATACCACCAGAAGCTGTTATTGAATATACTCCAACACTGCTCGATAAGGTTGCTCCGGTAGTAATGATCGGCGAAGCATTAATGGAGCTTGAGCTATCCTGAAACTTAAATCCAGAATAATTAAAGGTTAATGAGGGATTAGGGTCGCCATAATTTTTAGATTTTGGATCAATATTAACGCTCAATGGAGCTTTTTTGATTTTTAATGAACGCGACACACTTAATGCAGGTAGAAAAATCTCATTTCCACTTTGGCTGGCAGTTATGGTTACAGTGCCGGCGCTCAAAATAACAAGCTTTAATCCATCAGGCTTAGCAATAGTGGTATCAGAACTACTGTAGGTTACTGTTAAACCTGAGGAAGGGATAGAGGTAAGATTGAAAGATAAATCCCCGTAAGTTTTATCTGATAATTCTTCAAAAGAAATACTTTGATTTTTTAATAACTGAATATCCCACAAGTCGTTTAAATCGCCCTTTGCTCCATTTTTATCTACTCCAAATCCTCCGAACACCAAAATATTATTTGAGTTCTGGTGCCAAACCGCCGCAGATTCCCTTCCTCCCAAAATATTACCCGAGTCTGCCGTACCCTTAACTCCGTAGTTCCCATTTTTATCGAGTTGGTCACTACCACCCAGCCAAACCCAAGTCTTATTTTTCAAATTAAATTTCCACAAATCATTTAAATAATTTTCACCATTTACTCCGATTGAATATCCACCAGACAACCAAAGGTCATTTCGTTCATCCACCCAACCGAATGCACTTCGCCTTGCTCCTGGAAGATTATCCGGAGAAGAGATTCCTTTTTTACCATAAATCCCTGTTTGATTTTGTGTATCTGCACCAGATATCCATATCCAAACTTTATTTGTTTTATCATACATCCAAAGGTCATTCAGCAAACCATACGAGGTATTACTATCAATACCCTCGCCTCCGAATAACCAAAAATTTCCAAGAAGATCAGTCCAAGCTACTGCTGCTTTTCTAGATCCTGGGTTATTGGAATTCACTCCAATATTTTTTGAGCCATAAACACCAGCCTGGTTGGTCTGGCTCATGCCTCCCATCCAAAACCATTTACCAGATAATATTTCAAATTTCCATAGATCGTTTAAATACCCAATTGAGGCGCCCCCATTTCCCTGACCCCCGAATAACCACAAGTCGCCATTAGAATCAGTCCAAGCTGAAGCCGACTTTCTTGAACCTGGATTTGAACTCAGGTCTCCCTGGCCTAAGGCTGGGTAATTTCCAAATTGAGAAATCTGATCGCTACCATTAATCCAAATCCATTGTAATGAGTTTAGATCAAATTTCCATAAATCATTTAATTTACCATAACCTCCGCTTCGATCATAGCCCTCACCACCAAACAACCATAGATTCCCCTGTTGATCCTTCCAACTTACAGACGAAGTTCTCGATCCAGGAAAATTATTTGGAGAAGCAACACCTTTAGATCCATAAACACCTGATTTATTAATTTGATCTGATCCGGAAACCCAAGTCCATTTTTTATCATTTTTTTCATATCGCCACAGATCGTTTAGAACACCGTAATCTCCAACCCTGTCATATCCAATTCCTCCAAAAAGCCAATATTGCCCTGAAAATGAAGACCAAGTAGAAGAACCAAATCTACCACCTGGATAATTTGAGGCTTCTGAAATTCCTCTAGTCCCATAATTAACTGATTTTTTTTGAGGGACAGGGTTTCCATTTATCCAGGACCAGGAATTTTGACCTGAATTATATTTCCATAGGGGATTCGAATTTCCGGCACTAAAAAGCCAAAAATTACCATTCCCAGCATACCAATGGGATCCCGTTATCCAAGTTGCCCCTGGAGTGAATAAAATATTTGCTTCGCCTTTTTCGCCATATACCGCCGCTTGATTGCCAGTGCTAGAGCCCGTAACCCAGGCCCATTTACCAGTAGAAATCTCATACCTCCACACATCATCCATAACAGAGAAATTTCCGTTGACGTCAGTTCCTAACCCACCAACCAATATCAGATCACCATTCGAGTCTGTGAAACCAATATGCCCTCCTCTCCCACCCGGGTTATTGGTTACTGATCCGATCCCTTTGGTGCCAAAAACAGCTGCACCCGAATTAGAATCTTTATCCCCACCCATCCATGTCCACCAACCGGTAAAGACGTCATACTTCCAAAGTACTGGTGGTAAAAAATTTGAACTGCAACTATTACAAAATCCTCCCCACATCCAAAGGTTACCAGATTGATCAGTCCATCCAAAGGCAAGTTCCCGGTGACCAGGTTTATTTCCAGGAGCACCTACACCTTTGGTGCCATAAACAGGGGCATCAAAATTTCCACCACCCATATTGGACCACACATTGGTCACCGGATTGAATTTCCAGAGATCACTTTTTGGTCCTGAATCCCCTATTCCACCAAATAACCAAAAGTTACCTGCACCATCAACCCATGAGGTTGAATAGACACGAGAACCCGGTCCATCAGATTGATTTTTTAGATCACTTCCACTTATCCAAGTCCATGAATTAGAAGCAATATTATATTTCCACATATCATTCAATCTGCCCTTCTCGCCATTTTTATCAAATCCTTCTCCCCCAAATAACCATAGATTGTCTGACTGATCTTTCCATGAAACAAATGCATTTCGCGCTCCTGGAATATTTTCAGCGGAAGCAATTCCTTTTACGCCGTAAATTCCTCGCTGATTTGCCTTATCGCTTCCACCTACCCACATCCACTCAGAAGTAGCTGGATTGTAATTCCATAAATCATTTAATCTACCACTCTTGCCGACTGCATCTGAACCTGAACCGCCAAACATCCATAGTCTACCTGAGTTGTCAACCCATTTACCTGAACTGGAACCAAAAAATCTCTGCCCAGGCTGGTTTCCAATCGAACCTACTCCTTTGGTTCCATAAATCCCCGCTGAATAGGGAACACCGTTTGGCCCTTCGTTCCAAACAGAATTGCCACCAATCCAAGTATATTGAGGATCTTGAGAAAATAATAGGTTTGTGAATAATATGAAAAGTAAGAGACTAAGAATGAAATAAGTTTTTTTCACAGCTCGCATTTTAATCAATTCAAAATGTAAAGGATTTTTAACGAGAATAAAAGTCTTGAGAATGTGGGGTGCGCAAAAAAACTGCCAGGACAAAATCATACCAGCTGAGACTGTTCGATATAACCTGTAATGCAAAATAATAAAGCCCGCTATCTTTCGACAACGGGCTTTCATATCAAAACACTTTAACCACGTTACCTCCTCACCACCTTAAGCAAGGCCCGGCGGTTGGATTGAAGGATTTCCAATATGTACATCCCCTGTGGCAGGTCCTTCTCTTTCACTTCGATCCTGTAGCGTGCCGACACACTGTATGACTTCTCCTCCTTTATCACCTCCCGGCCATTCATATCCAGTAGCCTGAACTCTATCGGATTCCCCTCCTTCCCTACATACTCCACCACCAGCTCCTCCCTGAATGGATTCGGATAAACCCTCAGCTCTTGCTTATCACCCTCTAATCCCGTGATCACCAACACCTCTAACCCAACCACCGGCTGGCCGTCCTTCTCCCCGATCACCGCACTCACCTCCAGTATCGGGTTCTGTGGCGTTAACGTGATGCTCGCTGCCGTATTCGCAAGACTCGCTCCTACTACATCCAAGGCTAGTTTATAACTGCCCGTCACCAGTTCCCTGAACTCAAACAAACCATCCTTGTCCGTCTTCACCGTCTTCAAGACCTTCTCCGAGGTGTCCAGCAAATAAACCGGTACATCCGATAGCCCTACCCCCTCCACTATCCTGCCCACGATAAACCTGCCGCCACTGCCACTGCCTACCACCTTCCCCTTGATCTGACCTGGACCCTTCGCCTCATTTGCATTTACCTGTTTGCCCGGTAGCTCCATGCTTACCGTAACATCTCCATCTACTGTAATCACCGTCGCATCCTTGTTCAGTAACGCCCCATTGTAGTACGCCGGAAACACCAATGCATCCTCACTGCCCGTGGGAACAACCTGTAGCACATATCGACCCGGTCTTACCTGGCTGATGCTATAGACCCCGTTGGTAACCTGTCCGCTTTTCGCAAGACCTCCCTTCTCATAAAACAGCTTCACAAGGCCACTCCCTAATCCAACATTGGTCGGCTTGGTAATTAAACCCGATACCTTATAGCTCGCCGGTACAACTGTCGTGGCAATAACCTCCGCCGATGCATAGATCTCCGTACCCTCCTGGTAGGCTCTTACCTTAATCCCTCCTGATCCGTTAATAATCAGCTGTGTGCCGTTCACCGTCGCATTGCCCTCTACAACCGAAAACTTTATCCCAAGACCCGTCGAGGACGTAGCGCTCAGCAAATAGGGTGACTCATCCTGGTAGATAACACCCGACATGGAACGCGTATGCCATTAAACGACAAGAATGAAATGATGTCGGGTGACCAAACCCGACATACCGTGGGCGTTTAAAAAAATGCCATAGGTAATAGACGTACCCAAATACTCCGTGTCAGGTCTTGTGATCTGACACATTTGCCCATCCACAAAACATCCTCAGCACTATTTCAAAAGTCGAGTAAAAAATGATGTCGGGTGATAACACCCGATATGGAATAAGTATACCATTAAACGACAAGAATAAAATAATGTCGGGTGAAAAGACACGGCATTGCACGAGAACACCCGACATGGCGTAGGCATTAAATTAAGAGCATTAATTATACGTCAAAACCACATACTCCGTGTCAGGTCTTGTGACCTGACACATTTGCCCAACGGCAACACAAACTCAGCACTTTTTTAAAAGTCGAGTATAAAATGATGTCGGGTGATAACACCCGACATGGAACACGTGTGCCATTAAACGACAAGAATGAAATGATGTTGGTGATAACACCCGACATGGAACGCATATGCCATTAAACGACAAGATTGAAATAATGTTGGTGACAACACCCGACATGGAATGCGGATATCTTTAATCAACAAGAATGAAATCATGTGGGGTGATAACACCCGACATCACACAAAGACACCCGACATGGCGCGGGCATTATATTAAGAGCATTAAGTTATACGTCTAACCACATACTCCGTGTCAGGTCTTGTGACCTGTCACATTTGCCCACACGCAACATCAAATCCAATCTCAATCACCAAACTCCATCGCTAAACTGGCGGCAATCCCTATGCGTATACCCGCCGGCAACCGCCTGCCATTCTGAAAAGCAACCGCGCCCTCAATCCTGAACACGCGCAAAATTCCGTCAATGCCATAACCAGCCTCAAAATAATTTCCGGCGTAAGGCGTGGTCAGATACGCACCAAAAACATTCTCCCGGATTCCAAACAACCGAAGCTTCGGCACCCGCGTGAGCATAAACTTCCGGAAATAATAATTCGCCGTGGCCGTGAAATAACGATCTGCTGTACTATACCGATAATAATCCAACAATCGGAAGCTACCCGGCCCGTTAAAAACCATCAAAAAAGTACGGTTACCAGGAAAGTGTTTGTAGTCAGGGAAATATACCGACTCCGTATTTAAAAACGCACCGGCATCTAAACGGTACTCCAACCGTCCACGGTAACCCAACCGAAGAGCATGTCGATAGCCGATCTCCGCCAAATCATAATCAACATCACTTCCCATCACACCACCAAATCCTTTCCGATAACCCAATACAAACCATGGCGATCCCTCTACCCGATACTTTCTGCCATTTCTAATCCGATACTGCTGCCACGGACGTACCTCCGCACCAATCGAACCAATGAATGCCTGATGCTTGCCGATGGTGGCTACACCCGACTCCGTAACCTCCGGCGTATTCGAGGTAAATGTTTTTCTCCCATCTCCAAAAAATGTAAAGTATGTGTTGTTGCTAAGCTCCCTGCGGTTGTTGTATGACCAGTCGGTTGTGAACGTCAGAACATCACTGGCCCGATATCGACCGGTCAGCGAAACAAAGTCGCGCTCAAGAATTTTCATGTAGTTCCGAGCCAATACCAGCGTTGAAAAACTGTTTCCCAAAGGATGAATCGGATCACCAGGATTCAATTGCTGAACATAACGACCTCCCTGCATCGTAATCCTGGCGTTCGACATCCGAAGGTCTGCCCTAAGAAATCCTGACGCCCGCCGCGTACTCATCGCATACCGAAACACAGGCGTTACATCAAGCCGCGTTACGCTTGCCGGCTCCTCCGGCTTCAATGAATCCTTGCGCACCCAGCGATGGTCAAATCCCAACCGATAAATCAAATTCCATCCCTCTACCGAATTGAAACCACCATACGGCAACTTGATCTCAAACCCTGTGGTCTTACCCACCTTGTACCGATCGCCAAAAACAAGATCGTACAACTGAAAACCCTTACTCTTAGATTCCTTCGCTGAATCACCTTCCGCTTTTTTCTTTTCAATGGTTGCCAGACTGTCCGCCTTGATGTAACCACGAATCTCCTCCCTCTCCAAGGGTGCAGGACGAAGGGCAGACCAAAAGACAGAATCCTTCTTCGATGCAAGTGAATCAACTTTAAAAGAACGGTCTGAAGTAACATTGGCATCCGGACTTTTCCTTGCTTCCTCTTTCTCCACCGTCTTAATAAACTGACTGAGCTCTTTGGTGGAAACCTCTTCCCCTTTCTCAAGTTTCGACTTGATGGCCTGCTGTCGCTGATCCTTTTTCGCAACCACTGCGGCCGGCTGCTCCTTTCGCGGCACATCAACCACCACCATATCGTGCTGCAGTTTCGGATTCAAAAAAACTTTGTAATCACGAACCGTCGCCAAATACTGCCCTTCAAACTCAAATCCAAAAACAGATCCTCCTACCGTATAGTTTTGGTTCACCGGCATCCAGGCTTCATGTTTCTTATTCACAGCATCCAATACCGGCAAATACAGCTGTCGAATGTTAAACCTGATTCCCAGGCGGTTTGAAGTCAGCTCAACACTATGAATACTCCAGGAGTCTTCCACAATACTGATGACGCCATCAAACACATTATCGCCTTTTGATCTGGGTATCACCTTTATTTTATTGACTTCATGCCGGCCATCCTTGAAAATTCCTACATACTCGAACCTGTAGTAGGAAAATGCTTTTGGAGAGAGTGGTGAAATCGTCTCCGCAATTTCAGGTTCATAAAAACTTCCGAAAATGTATTCGTTTGGTGAGGCCGTGCTGTTCTTTCCCTGCGTATAAATGGCAATCACTTTTTCTGTGAACTTGTTGGGTCGCTTATACCTTACTTCACTCACCGACTCCTGAATAAAAAGCCGGTCTTTGGTGATGCCTTCCTTCTCAAGCATCTTTTTAGCGAGAAAGGGAAAGTCCTTTAATTTTCCCTTACCCTTGATGTACACGGTAGCAGAAAAACTATCCACCTGCTGCAGATGGTACTTTGCCCTTGCAATGGCCCTGCGCATGACGGAGTAGGCAGGATCTTCCTTTTTTGCCCGAATGGTGAGTGTGGGCAACTCGACAGTTTGTGCTTTCAATCGAACATCAAGCACTTTCATTTCATTTCCAATCTGAACAGTTATCGTAGTAGCCTGGTAACCGAGGTATTGAAAAATGACTTCATATTTCCCGGGCGGTAACAAAATTTCATATTGACCACCCACATCGGTTGCACCTCCTGTACCGGTCTCCCGAACATAAACGGATGCATTGGCGAGCGGCGCGCCTGACTCATCGGTTACCTTTCCACGAAGTCCACCGGCATATAAACAGGAACTGCCGGCACAAGCCAGCAGCAGAGAAAAAATAAATACCCTAAATGCTGTAGTCAAAGAAAAAATCCTTTTCGTTGGATGATCTCTTCAACCGCATCAGGAACCAGATAACGTATCGACTTACGGTCCCGAATGCACTGCCTGATAAATGTTGCAGAAATGTCCATCATGGGTGCCTTAACGATTTTTACGTTGGGATGGTTGTGCAGCTCCGTGGTTAACGAATTTGGTCTGGGATAAACATACAAGCCATATTGATCCAAAATTGCATTCGGCTCCCTCCATTTATGGAAGTCTCCAAGGTTGTCTTCACCCAGGATGGGGCTAAACTTTTTGTCAGGATATTTTTTAGACAAATGGCTTAACGTATGGATGGTATAACTTGGTCGTGGCAGTCGGAATTCCACATCACTGGCCTCTAGCTTATGGTTGTCCGCGATGGCTGCGCAGACCATGTCATAACGGTCGAATTCATGAAGCAATCCTTTGGCAGGCTTAAAAGGGTTCTGTGGAGAGACCACAAACCAAACCTTGTCCAAATCCGATAGTTCAACCATGCTATTGGCAATGATCAGGTGCCCGATGTGCACCGGATTAAAAGACCCAAAAAAGAGACCTATGTGTTGCGCCATTCCAGAGCAAAACTACAAAGCAAGAATCGGATTACCGGTTTGGTACAAGACGCACTCCAGAATCCTCATTTAAGATTAGTGGATGGCCGTTTGGAAACTAACCCTTTGCGAAGACATCATAGACTTGTTCAGCCTCATTCAATGCACGGTCAAAATCATCATTGATAATTATCCTATCAAACTGATTGCTAAATTTTGCCTCATGCGCTGCCTTGTCTATGCGCTTCTGAAATGACTCGTCGCTCTCCGTACCCCTGCGCGCAAGTCGGGTTTTGAGCACCTCCAACGACGGAACGGCAACAAAAATCGCCAGGGCCTTATCACCAAAATACTTTTTCAGGTTCAGGCCACCTTGTACGTCGATGTCAAAAATCACATCCTTTCCCTCCGACCAAATTCGTTCGATTTCAGAAGTCAACGTTCCATACCGGGTTCCCGCATACACTTCTTCCCATTCAACAAAATCACCTGCATTTATTTTTGATTGGAAATCCTCAGGGGAAATAAAATAATAATCCCTGCCATGAAGTTCCTGCTGTCGGGGAGATCTGGTGGTAGCCGACACAGAGAAAGCCAGATTGCCATTTCGGGCGAGAAGCCCTTTTACCAGACTTGTTTTTCCAGAGCCGGAAGGCGCACAAAAAATCAGAGCCTTTCCGGCCATGGATCTAAAGTTTAAGTGTTCGGATCAGTTTTGAAATCCAATCATCCGGAGGAGCCATTCCGTTGCACTTGCTGCGGATTTGTCCCTGAATGAAGCGGTCAATTTCGTAATTATTACGGCATCGACCACAGGTTGCAGCGTGTTTCATGAAAAATTCCGTTTGTTACGGGGTGGCCATTCCATCCAAAACAGCATGCGCCTCTTGAAAACAATACCCACCATTTCTGAATAGCTTATCCGAATTGTTCATTGTCCGTTTGTTTTATACCCCATTTCTTTTGCATAGGTCATTAGCTTTTCACGCAGCAAATGCCTCGCCCGATGCAGCCGGCTGCGCACAGTACCAATTGGAATTTCGAGCACCTCAGCAATCTCCTCATATTTAAAGCCTTCAAGGTCACAGAGCACCACCACAGTTCTGAAATCCTCATCCAATCCGTTTACGGCACCCGATATCTCGTCGCCTACCTGATTTTTAAATTCATCAATTCGAATCAGCTCACCCATACGCGCTGTGCCTTCTTCAGCATTGTAAATGTTTTCGACATCCTGGTAATCAACCTTGACGGGCTCTTTACGCTTCTTTCGGTACTCGTTGATGAAGCTGTTTTTCAGAATACGGAACAGCCAAGCTTGTGCATTGGTTCCCTTTTTGAAAGAATCCAGAAAACGCAATGCCTTTAGAAAAGTGTCCTGAACCAAATCACGGGCGTCGTCTTCCTGGAGGGTGAGACGGTAAGCAAAGTTGTACAGCGCACGAAGATGTGGGAAAAGTTCCTGATGAAACAGTTCCTTTTTTTGAGCGTCTGTATAAGCAGAAAGTATTTCTTCCAACACAGCAATATTATTGCTGCCTCCGACGATCCGGATTTTTAATTCAGAGAATCATTGCTTGCCATGACGACCGTCAGGAAGCACCCTGGTTCAGAAATACCGCCAATTGTTTCACGGCTTTAGATCGGTGACTGATTTTATTTTTC
Source organism: Bacteroidota bacterium (assembly GCA_016866235.1). Classification (GTDB taxonomy): domain Bacteria; phylum Bacteroidota; class Bacteroidia; order Cytophagales; family Cyclobacteriaceae; genus ELB16-189. The sequence goes on along the minus strand of VGMW01000002.1, from coordinate 317,783 downwards.
TCATCCATACTCAGCTGAGCCACCGTGCAGGAATATCCGTCTGGAATAAAAATCGGATCATATCCGAATCCATTGGTTCCTTGTTTTGAATCAGCGATGGATCCACTCAGTGTGCCTTGAAAAATTTGTGTTGCACCACCTTGAAGCAGCGCGATTACTGTCCTGAATTGAGCCTGTCGGTACAACTGCCCTTGAAGATTTTTTAAAAGCAGATCCATGTTTTTTCCATCATCACGTTCTGGTCCTGCATAATGTGCAGTGTGTGCTCCGGGCGCACCCTGTAAGGCCTGCACCTCAAGACCGCTGTCGTCGGCAAAACAATCAATGCCAAACCGATTTGCGATTTGTTGTGCTTTTTGAAGTGCGTTCTCCTCTAGCGTTTCGAAATCCTCACGAAGTTCACCGGTAAAGCCGATTTCCTTCAGGCTCAAAATCCTGATGTCGGGCACGATGGCACGAACTTCCTCTAGTTTGTGAAGGTTGTTGGTTGCAAAGCAAACCGAAATCATTGCTGAATATCGATCACCTCAAGATCAAAAATCAACACTGCATTGGAAGGAATAGAAGGAGGTTTCCCATTGACGCCGTACGCAAGTCCTGAGGGTACATAGAAAACTGCTTTCGAACCTTTTTTAAGTTTCAGGAATCCAATCTGCCATCCTAGAATAAGGTCGGAAACTCTAAAAGATCTAGGAGAGGCCCCGGATTGATCAAATGTTGAACCATTGGACAAGAATCGGCCGGAATAATTGGCAGTAATGTAACTTCCAAGACAAGCCGTATCCCCTGTGCCTTCCTGTGTAATCCGGTAACGTAAGCCTGTCCGATCCTTGATGGCCGTAATGCTGTTTTTGACCAGATATGCATCAATAAGTTTAGTATCCTGATTGAGTCTGACGGTATCTACCAGGTCCAACAATCCCTGACTCACATTTCGTATACAGGGAGAATCAAGGTTTAGACAAGACCCCAAACCCAGCAGGGCCATTACAACCAGCGGAGCAAACAACTTGTTCATTAGTCTTTGATATCGGTGATCTCCATTTCAAAAACCAGGATGGTGTTTGGCTTGATATCAGGCTCAAAACCGCGGTCTCCATAACCAAACAACGAAGGCAGGTAAACTGTGTAACGACTACCCTTTTTCATTTCCTTTAACATGGTGTCCCATCCACTGATCACTTTTCCCTTACCAACTTCTACCTCAAGTGGTGAACCCTGTAAATTATTATCAAAGACCCTGCCGTCCAGGGTGTAACCCTTGTATCGGACATAGGCTTTTGACCCGGTCTGTGGTGTGCGGCCACTGCCCTCCCGCTCGACTGTATATCGAATGCCATCAGCAGAAATTTTTGGTTTGATGTTTTTTGATTTGAGATGCGTCGAAATGGTGGTTGTATCCTTCCCAAACTGAACGATTGCTTCGTTGAGGCGATTTCGTTCCTGCTCTTCGAGGCGCTGTTGTTGATAGGCTTTGAGCCTGGATTCATCCATCACCTCAAGCACCCCTACCTGATAGGTTACCGGCATTTTTCTGTCCAGTGATTTCGGTACTGGCTGCATCCATGTTTTTTCATAAATGGTAGCCACATCGATGGTAAAAGTTACGCTGTCGCCTTTGGACAACATCCTGTACACACCGCTTTCACCCTGATCAGGGAATTTTTCATTTTCAGGATCGACCCTAACCAATGCAGGTTCGCGACTTTCCCGGGTGTCCAGCCAAACAGAATCTTTTCCGTCTTCTACGGTAAGATCGATAAGCAGAAACTGTCCTGGGGCCACCACTTTTCCATCTCCTTTCCGGAGGTATTCAAACTCCAAACCAGCGGTTGTCTTGGGTTTAGAACAAGCACCCAACAAAGAGATGGCAGCGAGGTACATTAATGACTTCCCGAAAACACGTATTTGATTCATCAGTTGCTAAGAAGTTTATCCCTGTATTCGTTCAAAATATTTAAAAACCGGCTAACTGTTTCCTGTAAACTTTCTGAGGACGATCCACCGGCAGCGTTTCGATGACCACCGCCATTAAAATGTTTACGGGCCATTTCATTCACCGAGAAGGAACCAACCGATCGGAATGAAATTTTTATCTGATCATCGCGTTCAATAAAAAATACTGAAAGCTGAATTCCTTTGATGGAGAGGCCATAGTTGACCAACCCTTCCGTGTCTCCGGTCTGAAAACTGAAATTTTCCAATTCATTTTTAGAAAGGGTCATGTAAGCCGTCCTGAATTCTGTCAGCACCGTGAGTTTGTTGCACAGCACATGTCCAGTAAGCTTGAGGCGATCTAAGGTGCTGCTGTCATAAATTTTAGCAGCAATTTCATTTGGCACGGCACCTTTCCTGGTAAGTCGTGCCGCAGTTTCAAATTCGTCGGCGGTGGTGTTGTTGTGACGAAAGCCTCCGGTGTCGGTCATCAATCCGGCATACAGACAGGTTGCAATGGATGCGTCGACCAAATCGCCATCGCCCATCATATCCATGAACCTCAACACGAGCCCGGCTGTTGATGCAGAGCGTAAATCCCACACACTGAAATCAGAAAAACTTTCTGGCTCCAAATGGTGATCGATCATCACCTTATATGCTGGCGACTTTCTAACAGGGTCTTCAAGGGTTTCAATTCTGTTCAACCCGGAAAAGTCGAGACAAAAAATCAGTTCTGCATTTCGGATGTACGCGTCTGCCTCTTGCTGCGTCGCGGGCTGACCCTTGCGGACCATGGTAACGTCATCCGCCCCAGGCATCCAGTTTAAAAAATCAGGGTAATCGCTGGGTGTGATTACCCGTACACTGTGGTTCTTCTTTTTTAAATATCCGCTCAAACCCAGGGAGGAGCCTAGAGCATCTGCATCCGGCTTAAAGTGGGTGACAATAACCACCCGTGACGGTTTTCCCAGCAGGTCAATAAGTTCAGAAGGGATATTCATGAGGGGTGCAAAATTGGCAAAAAATCAGACATCGCCTCCCCGACAGTACCTGTAGGCAGGGGTCAGGATTTGCTGCTTTTACTATTTTTGCGCCTCAAAAACCAAAAAAGGAAACGATTATGCCCAACAACAGGACTTTTACCATGCTTAAGCCGGATGCAGTTTCGGCGGGAAATGCGGGAGCAATCACCAAAATGATTGAAGAAGCGGGCTTCAGGATCGTTGCCATGAAGAAAACCCGTCTCTCCGCTGAACTTGCAGGACAATTTTATGCCATCCACAAGGAAAGACCCTTCTACAAGGATCTTTGCCAGTACATGTCCTCCGGGGCCATTGTTCCGATGATTCTTGAAAAAGACAATGCCGTTGAGGATTTCAGAAAACTGATTGGTGCTACCGACCCGCAAAAGGCTGCCCCCGGAACCATTCGGGCACTCTTTGCCAAGTCCATCGATGCCAATGCCATTCACGGTTCCGATTCAGATGCCAACGCAGAGATTGAAGGCAACTTCTTCTTCAGCCAGTTTGAAAGATTCTGAATAAAAACTGAACCACAGCAAAACCCCGGATGAGCCGGGGTTTTTTGTTTACAGACCAGGAAGGCCCTTGGCAAAAACATATAGATTTGTGCCGCAAAAAAACCACTGATTTTCATGACTTCATCTGCTGCTTCATACAGGGAAAATTTTGAAAACCGGCATAATGGACCGGACAATGCTCAGGTAGCACAAATGCTCAAAACCATAGGCGTAAAAAGTCTGGACGAATTAATCAGCCAGACGGTTCCCGCCGGCATCAGGATTCGTAAGCCTCTTGACCTGCCAGCCCCAAAAACAGAACAGGAATTTTTAGCATCCTTCAAAAAAACAGTCTCTGCAAATAAAGTCTACCGCTCCTACATCGGCGCGGGCTATTACCCGACGTTCACTCCGGGCGTTATTCTTCGCAACATTCTGGAAAATCCAGGTTGGTACACCGCTTATACTCCTTACCAGGCTGAAATCGCTCAGGGCAGACTTGAAGCGCTGATCAATTACCAGACCATGGTAATCGATCTCACCGGAATGGAGATCGCCAATGCATCGCTGCTCGACGAAGCCACCGCTGCCGCAGAAGCCATGCACATGCTCTTTGCGTCACGCAAGCCTTCCAAGAAAAACGCAGCGAAATTTTTTGTTGACAAAAAATGTTTTCCACAAACCATCGATGTACTCAAAACCAGGTCTGCCCCCATCGGCATCGAACTGGTAACCGGAGATATCAATCAGCTTGACATCACCGACGCTTCACTGTTCGCGGTTTACGTTCAGAACCCGGACGACCATGGAAATATTCGAGATTACTCAGCCTTCGCCGCTGCAGCCCACGAGCAGGAAGTCGCCGTGGTGATGGGCACCGATCTGATGGCCTGCCTGTTGATGAAATCACCTGGTGAAATGGGTGCAGATGTGGTGGTTGGATCTTCCCAACGGTTCGGCATTCCAATGGGATTCGGTGGACCGCACGCAGCCTTCTTCTCTACTAAAGATGAATACAAGCGACTGATGCCCGGTCGCATCATCGGTGCATCGGTCGATGCCTCCGGTGGAGCAGCCTACCGTATGGCGCTTCAAACCCGCGAACAACACATTCGAAGAGAAAAAGCAACCTCGAACATTTGTACAGCACAGGTGTTGCTCAGTGTGATGGCCGGCATGTACGCCGTTTACCACGGACCAAAAAGGCTAAAGATGATTGCTGAGCGCATCCATTCGCTCACTACCTCATTAAATAACGTCCTTACAAAGGGCGGCTTTAAACAGACCAATAACTTTTTCTTCGACACCCTTCATGTTGAAGTGAAGGATGAGGCAGCCCTTCGTAAAAAAGCGGAGGAGCATCAAATGAACTTCAGGTTCTTCGGAAACGGTTCAGTAGGCATCTCACTGGATGAAACCACAACGCCTGACGATATAAAATCAATTGCATCCGTATTTGGGATTGCACCATCGGAAACCACGGGTGCGGACAGCAATTGGAGCCAATCGATCAAACGAACCTCAAACTACCTTTCCCATCCGGTATTCAACAGCTATCATTCTGAACATGAAATGCTGCGCTACATCAAAAAGCTCGAGGCCAAAGACCTATCCATGGTGCACTCCATGATTTCTTTGGGGTCCTGCACGATGAAGCTCAACGCCACCGCGGAAATGATTCCGGTTACCTGGCCTGAACTCGGAAACCTCCATCCGTTTGCGCCATCTAACCAAACGGAAGGCTACCAGACGCTGACGAATGATCTTATTCAATGGCTTTCTGAAATCACCGGATTCACTGGTGTATCTCTTCAGCCCAACAGTGGCGCTCAGGGAGAATATGCCGGACTAATGGTAATTCGTGCTTACCACCTCAGCCGTGGCGATCACCACAGAAACATTGCTCTGATCCCTGCCTCGGCACACGGAACAAATCCTGCGAGCGCTGTCATGGCCGGCATGACTGTTATTGTCGTTAAGTCTGACGAAGAAGGAAAAATTGACGTCGCCGATCTGAAAGCCAAGGCAGAACAATACAAAGACAATCTTTCTTGTCTGATGGTGACCTATCCCTCTACGCACGGTGTATTCGAAGAGGCCATCACAGAAATTTGTAGTGTCATCCACAGTTTCGGTGGAATGGTCTACATGGACGGCGCAAATATGAATGCGCAGGTTGGGTTGACCAGCCCTGCGAACATTGGCGCTGATGTTTGCCACCTCAACCTCCACAAAACGTTTTGCATTCCCCACGGTGGTGGCGGTCCTGGCATGGGGCCAATCTGCGTTAATGATAAGCTCAAGCCATTCCTGCCTGGTCATAGCCTGGTAACAACCGGTGGCACTAAGGCCATCAGTGCTGTATCGGCTGCACCATTCGGCAGCGCAAGCATTCTTGCTATTTCATACGCCTACATCGCCATGATGGGCGGCGAGGGCTTAACCAACGCGACCAAAATTGCCATCCTGAACGCCAATTACATTAAAGAGCGTTTGAACGGACATTTTAAAATTTTATACACCGGCACGAACGGTCGCAGCGCCCATGAAATGATTGTCGATTGCCGTGATTTCAAAAAATCAGGAATTGAAGTTGAGGACCTGGCCAAGCGATTGATGGATTATGGATTCCACGCACCAACCGTTTCATTCCCGGTAGCTGGTACGATTATGATTGAGCCGACAGAAAGTGAATCAAAGCCGGAGTTGGATCGTTTCTGCGATGCACTGATTGAAATCCGTAACGAGATCAGAGAGGTTGAAGAGGGCAAAGCCGATAAAGAAAACAATGTGCTGAAGCGGGCACCGCATACAGCTGCTGTGATCACGGCGGATGCGTGGGACAGGCCATACTCCAGACAAAAGGCTGCGTTCCCGCTTCCTTATGTTAAGGAGGCTAAATTTTGGCCATCGGTTAGCCGCGTCGACAATGCTTATGGTGACCGTAACCTCGTGTGCAGTTGCCTGCCGATAGAGGAATACGCAGCGCAGCAGTCTTAGGGTAAATTGATTTGTCGGAAGGTCAGGTTGATCCTCGGGTCGGTGACCTTCTTCATGGGAGGAAGTTGGTGCAACCAATACTCCTGTGTAGTTCCCTGCATCAGCAATACACTTCCATGCTCGAGCAGGAGCGAAATTTTTTCTCCTGATTTTCGATGCTTAAGAGAGAATTTCCGATCAGCACCCAAACTCACCGATGCAATCGTTCCATTTTTCTTTAGTTCAGGTTCATTGTCGCTGTGCCATCCCATGGATTCGCTTCCGTGGTGATAAAGATTAAGCAGACAGGAATTAAACTTTTCGCCGGATCCTGCTTCAGTAATTTCCTTAAGCGCTTTCAAAACCGGTGTCCAGCCCAATGGCTTTCGATCAATACCAGAATAACGATACTGTGCGCCGGGATCTCCGTACCATGCCATTTTTCGTTTGGTGACAATAAGCTTACCAAACATCATGACCTCATCGGGCTTCCAATGCGGTTCATTGATGAGTAACTCAAAAAACCGATCAGCCTCCTCTTGTTTCAGAAGTTTCGGGAGGTAGACCAGGCGTCCATCAAAAGGAAGAAGATTCTCCAAAATAATTCATCGGTATTGGGAACAGGCAATACTCCCGACGTTCATAAAAATCATTTAAGACCGTATCGATCGATCAGGTATACCATGGCCGCCATCGAAGCGGCGCCAAGTTCCAGTTCACGTTTATCCACCTTATCAAAAGTATCTTCAGGAGTATGGTGATAATTAAAATAGCGTTGTGAATCTGGCAGGAAACCCATGAGGGTTACACCCTGATCCTGAAGCGGTCCAATGTCCGCCCCTCCGCCTTCCTGGCTAAAGTCAGAGAGACCATAGGGCTCCAACAATGGTTTCCAGCTTTGTATGGTTTGTTTAATTGACTCCTTGGTCTTTCCGATGGTAAAACCGCGTGGCGTGAATCCCCCTCGGTCAGATTCGATGGCGGCAATGTGTTTCTCTTTGTTCAACTTCGCGAGCTCCGCATATTTTAGACCGCCACGCAAACCATTCTCTTCATTCATAAACATAACCGCCCGGATGGTTCGGTTCGGACGGACACCCATGGCTTTAAACAGACGAAGCACCTCAATGGATTGTACGCAGCCCGTTCCATCATCGTGCGCACCCTGGCCAAGATCCCATGAATCCAGGTGACCACCCACCACAATTATTTCATCTTTTTTTGAGGTTCCTGTTATTTCACCCACCACATTAAATGATGGCGCATCCGGAAAAGTTTTGGCGTACGTCTCCAAATAGAGCTGAATTTTGTCATCACCCTTCAGCAATTTGCTGAGCAATTCGGCGTCTTTGGTAGCAATGGCCACCGCAGGGATTTTTGGAACCTCAGGCACATACCGCATTGAACCCGTATGTGGATAGTCTTCAAGGTTCACACCCATTGACCGCACGACCACCCCCACCGCACCAAGCTTTGCTGCTTCCACTGCTCCGCTACCGCGCTGATCCACTGCGCCTCCATAAGCTGTAAAAACCTGAATCTTGGTTGGATCCATGGGGCGATTAAAAAACACAATTTTTCCTTTGATAGCAGATTCACCGAGGGCCTTCAATTCATCAAAACTTTTTACCTCCACCACATGCGCAAGCAATCCCTCAGGACCGGTTCCAACCGAGCCACCAAGTGAAGCAATGCTTACAGACTGAGTTCCCATCTTGCGCGAATGAACAATCCGACCGTGCTCTCCCGCTCCCCTCTCCCAATGAGGAACCATTACCGGCTGAAGCCATACGGAGTCAAAACCATATTGCTTCATGACCATCCTGGTCCAATCGACTGCAGCGGCAGCTCCAGGTGAACCGGAAAGCCGTGATCCGATTTTTGTGGTGAGGTGCTCCAGCATTTCATACGACTTGCCCCTGGCAAGTGCTTCATCATAGATTTTCCTGATCATAGCAGCATCATCAGACTGCGCAAAAAGAGTGATGACGGTGGTTAAAAAAACCAATAGGGTAATGTTCAAATGTTTCATGGTTGCGGAATTGAAATACAATTTAAGCGGAAAATCGGTGGGCTTTGGTCAAAGTTTTTCCAAAAGCTTCTCCAGCCCCATACCTCTAGATGCTTTAATTAACACCACTGCATTTGAAAGTGGATTTTCTTCCAGGTATGCAGCAAGCGTGTCACGATCGTTAAAATGAAGCGCATCGGGACAAGCTGCTTTGGCCTCCTTCATCAATGGTCCACATAAAAAAATCTTTTGGAGGCCGGAGCGGTTTAGCTGCTCTCCTACAGCGCGATGCTCTTTTTCAGTTTCGTCACCAAGCTCATACATATCCCCCAGCACAGCAATTTTATTAGGTGATGTCATGGAAGCAAGATTTTGAATCGCTGCCTCCATGGAGGTAGGATTGGCATTGTATGCATCAAGAATGATCCTGTTGGATCCTCTTTCAACAAACTGTGAACGCATGTTGGAAGGAAGATACCCCGATACCGCCGCTTCGGCCTCACCCAGAGGTACACCAAAATATTTTCCAACACAAAGCGCAACAGCGATGTTCTCAAAATTGTAAGCACCGGTCAGATTGGTACGAAATGGTGATCTGCCATCGGCACGACAAACCAGGTAAGGCTGAGACTCCAGCAATTCAACATGAATAAAATCAGATGGGCCGGGATACATCACAGGCTCCTTAAATCGGTGGGCCATCCGCGATAAAATTGAATTAAGGGAATTAATAAAAACTACACCCTGGTCGCTGAGCAAGTGCTGGTAAAGTTCCGATTTGCCTCGGATGATGTTCTCGAATCCGCCGAACGTTCCTATATGTGCTTTGCCGATGTTGGTGATAAAGCCATGGGTTGGCCTGGCGATAGAGCACAACAAAGCAATTTCCTGTAAATGGTTTGCACCCATTTCAATGATTGCCAGCTCAGTTTCACGGGTTATCGATAGAATCGTGAGCGGAACACCTATGTGGTTGTTTAAGTTGCCCTGGGTTGCCAGCGTGCGAAACTTTCGCGACAACACTGCATTTACCAGTTCTTTGGAGGTGGTTTTACCATTGGAACCCGTAAGTCCAATAACTGGAATTTTTAAAGTTGAACGATGGTGTCTGGCCAATTCCTGCAAACAAGCCAAGACATCGGGCACCAACGTATAATTTTTTGCCGGAAGAAAAGTCGGATCGTCCATAACCACCCACGCGGCACCCTGTTCAAGAGCACGGGCAGCAAATTCATTTCCATTGAAGCGTTCGCCACGCAAGGCAAAAAAAATGGAACCGGGGATTATCTTTCTGGTATCCGTAGAAATGCTTCCGGCCTCAGAGAATTTTTTATAGATGAATCCGATATCCATAATTTGCGTTTAACGCGAATCTTACCCCTTCACAAAGCAAACTATTTTGTGCGAATTCCGGTGATCTTTTTCCTGTTGTATACCCTGAGCGCCGGAGCGCAGGAGGTTACCTATACGCTGGTCGACAGTTTGCCATTCAGATGGCAGGGCCGAAACCTCTCCATGGCCGCAGCCGGCGGTCTCAACAGCGTTCAACTTAACACCATGGACATTGACCGCGATGGCAAAGAGGATCTGGTGATTTTTGAAAGAACCCTGGGAAAAATTTTAGCTTTTAAAAACATCGGACAAAATGGTTACCGCTTTGTTCCAGAATGGACCGACCGCTTTCCGGCAGACATCAAGGATTGGGTGTTGTTACGCGATCTGAACGGCGATGGGCGAAAAGATATTTTTACCGCCGACCTCCTTGGAATCAGGGCCTACATCAATACTTCATTTTCCAACCTTCAGACTTCCTGGAGGCCCTTTCAGGAGGGGATGGCGATTCTTACCAAAGGATTTACAGGAAACATCAATTTAAAAGTAAACGCGAAAGACCTTCCCGTGATCGATGACCTGGATGGCGACGGCGACCTTGACATGCTTGCCACCCGCTTTGTTGGCAATGCAACCATAGAATACCACAAAAATTTTTCCATTGAGCGCACCGGCCGAAAGGATACACTAATCCTTGAGCGCATCTCTCAAAGATGGGGTAATGTTGAAGAGTGTTCCTGCGGGTTATTCGCATTCAATGATCCCTGTCCACCGGAAGCATCCAGAACCAACCACACCGGAGGCAAAACCATGTTAACCCTCGATGCAGATCGAGATGGTGACCAAGACCTGATTTTCGGAGAGGAAAATTGTGATCAACTTTTTCTGCTTCGAAATAAGGGAAACAAAAATGAAGCATTGTTCGACAGCTGGGAATCCTTCCCGTCGCGCAATTCGGTTTCAGGGCTCTACTTCCCAGTTGCTTTTTATGAGGACATCGATTCGGACCGGATAAAAGATCTTGTGGTGTCTTCCAATTCAAAAGTCCGGTTGGATGCTTCATCGGAGCTTAGCGCTACCGTTTGGCTTTATGGAAATGTCGGGGCCAACGATGCTCCTGTCTTTGATTTTTATTTCGATGACTTTCTTCAGGGACAAATGGTCGACCTCGGCGAAAATTTTTACGCGAGTCTTTTGGATGTAGATGAGGATGGCGATCTGGACGTGCTGGCGGGAACATGGGAGACCGTAAAAAATGATCGAGGCTTACATTTGTTTTTGAATACAGGCACCAAATCCGGACCAAGATTCGAACTTGATCATCAGGATTTTTTGAACCTTTCCACCAAAGGCTTTTATAACATCAAACCACAATTCAGGGATTTCAACAACGATGGCAGACGAGATCTTGCGTTTACTGCCATTAAACCAAATGGAACGGAAGGCGTATTCTTTGTGCCTAATAAAAGGTCCAACGGGTTTAGCGGGAAAGTTGAAGACCTGATTGAAATTGATTTTCTACCTGTGAAAGGTGATCAACTGCGATTTGCTGATATCAATCGAGACGGATTTCAGGATGTCCTGCGCTTCAATACCTCGGGAGCTCTGGAGTATTTTAAAAATACCGGCAACAATACCTTTAACCTTGAGTCCGGCAATTTTGCCGGATTCACCGCAGACGCCTCTCTTTCCCAATCCGATTTGGATATTGGCGATCTAAATGGAGATGGAAAAGATGACCTCATCGCCGGTGCAGCAGGTGGAGAACTCAAAGTGTGGTACGATTACCGCGGAAGCAAGCAGCCTTCTTCGCTTTCACTGATAAATTATTCGGATCAACATCCTGCAGTTGGTTATAAAACCGGGGGTACGTTAATGCCTGTAATCGCTGATGTATTTGGTGGCATCTACCCGGGTCTGATGTTGGGGCTTTCGACCGGGGGATTCCGTTTGGTGAAACCGATGGAGAACAAACCAAAAGAGGATAAACCCAATGCTCATGTCTATCCCAATCCAACCACGCCGCAGCAAAACATAACCTTCTTGTGTGACCGGGATGCAGACCTTATCCTATACGCCCTTACCGGTCAGCGATTAACAGATTCCTACAGCCTCCAGGCCAACGTTGAAAAAACAATTCTTCTACCCGAGCTTGCGCCAGGAGTTTACCTGGCCTGCTTTTCAAGCAGCAACAACCGCGTCTGCAAAAAGCTCGTCAGAACCATTCGCTGATCTAAAACAAGATCGGTCGATGATTTTTTATGGATTAGTTTTGCAGCATGGGTGTACCCTTTGCTTTAATTTTTGATATGGATGGAGTGTTGGTGGACAGCAATCCGTTTCACAAAATTGCGCTCAAGCAATATTGCGAACAACATGGGTTTCATCTCACGGAAAAAGACCTCCTTGAAAAAATCTATGGACGCACCAACCGCGATTGGATCCGCAATGTATTCGGGGATTTGTCGACGGAAAAAATAAAAGAGCATGCAGACCGGAAAGAGGAGCTTTACCGCTTGTTGTATAAAGATGCCATTAAGCCGGTCGGTGGACTCCCTGGATTTTTGGATCTGCTCAGGCGCGAAAAAGTGCCCACCGCCATTGCAACTTCTGCACCGAAGGAAAACGTAATCTTCACCCTGGAACAGACCAAAACCGCAAATTATTTTCAAACCATTCTCGACGAATCTTTCGTTCAACGCGGAAAGCCTGATCCGGAAATTTACCTCAAAACAATTGCTGCTCTGGGTCAATTGCCTCAGCATTGCATCGTTATTGAGGACTCACTTTCGGGCATCAGCGCTGCACAGCAGTCGGGATGTAAGGTTATCGGCATGACCACCACCCACACGGCATCTGAACTCAGCCACACCGATCTGATCATTAACAACTTTCATGAACTGGCCCTCTCAGACCTTTATCGCTTAACCGCATGAGTCACCGCGCAGGATTTGTGAGCATCGTTGGCAAGCCAAACGTGGGCAAGAGCAGCCTCATGAACAAACTGGTGGGTGAGAACCTGTCCATCATTACAGCTAAGGCGCAAACCACCAGGCACCGGATCATGGGAATGATCAACAGCGATGAGTTTCAAATTGTTTATTCCGATACGCCCGGTATTTTGGAACCCAAATACGAGTTGCATAAGGCCATGATGAATTATGTCCGGGTTTCCTTGGAGGATGCGGATGTGATTTTATTGGTGGTGGAATGGGGAGAGAAATTTGATGAGCTTGTTTACAGTCGGATAACCAAAACCGTAACGCCATTGATCGTCCTGATCAACAAATGCGATTTAGGCAATCAGACTGACGAAAAAGAAAAAGCTGAATATTGGAGGAAGCATACCGGCGCCAAGGAAGTGATGGCTGTATCGGCACTCAGTGGAAAAAATCTCAGTAAAGTATTGCCCCTATTACTGACTTTGCTCCCGAACCATCCACCCTATTTTCCAAAAGAGGAATTCACTACCCGGTCGGAAAGGTTTTTTGCCGCAGAGATGGTTCGAGAAAAAATTTTCCTGAATTATAAACAGGAGATACCGTATAGCAGTGAGGTGGCGATAGAGTCCTTCAAAGAAGAAAGTGAGATCATCCGCATACGCGCTGTCATTTTTGTTGAGCGGGACTCACAAAAAGGAATTTTGATCGGTAAAGGCGGAATCTCACTTAAAAAAGTTGGAAGCGAAGCCCGATCGGATATGGAATCGTTTTTCAACAAAAAAATATTTTTAGAGCTCTTTGTAAAAGTTGCCTCCGATTGGCGGAAAGAAAAAAACAGGCTGAAGCAATTCGGTTATCTGGAATAATTTATTGGTACCAATAAAATTTTCACCTTTGCGGTCCAAAAGGTGAACCACCACAACAGATGTCCAATATTGTAGCCATAGTAGGTCGCCCCAACGTGGGCAAGTCGACGCTCTTCAACCGATTGGTTGAGAAGCGGCAGGCCATTATGGACGATGTGCCAGGGGTTACCCGTGACCGACATTACGGCCATGCAGAATGGTGCGGAAAATATTTTACTGTCATTGACACGGGCGGATATGTCACCGGTTCTGATGACAAATTCGAGTCAGAAATCCGAAAGCAGGTTGAAATGGCTGTCGAGGAATCTACAGTTGTGATCTTCATGGTCGACTGTAAAGATGGTCTCACCGGTTACGATAAAGAGTTTGCCAACGTATTAAGGAGGTTCAGCAAACCTGTTTTTGTTGCCGCCAACAAAGCCGATACGCCCGACAAAAGCATGAATGCGGCGGAGTTCTATGAACTTGCCCTCGGCGAACTCTATCCCGTTTCAGCCGCCAATGGCGGAGGAACCGGTGAATTGCTCGATGCAGTTGCAGCAGCACTTCCATCAGAAGGCGTGGAGGATCCGTACGAGGGCATTCCAAAAATTGCCATTCTCGGAAGGCCGAACGTAGGAAAATCTTCTTTGCTAAATGTGCTGGTTGGCACCGAGCGAACCATTGTCACCGATGAGGCGGGAACCACCCGCGATTCAATACACACCCGGTATAGGCAGTACGGAAAAGATTTTATTCTCATCGATACTGCAGGTATCCGGAAGAAGGGAAAAGTAAGGGACAACATTGAGTTCTACAGCGTGCTAAGGTCACTGAGGGCCCTCGAGGAATGTGACGTTGCTATCATTGTTATAGACGCTGAGCGAGGACTGGAGTCTCAGGACGTCAATATTATTTCACTGGCTGCAAGGCAGGGCAAAGGCATGGTGATCTTTGTGAACAAATGGGACCTGATTGAGAAAGACACCAAGACTGCCGACAAACTCAGAAAAGAAATGTTGGAGGCCATTGCCCCAATAGACTACGTACCCATATTGTTTGGTTCGGCTATAGAAAAACAACGGATTTTTCAGGTGATGGAAAAGGCCGTAGCGGTTTGTGAAAACAGGGTTAAGAAAGTGCCTACCAGTGCCTTAAATGATGCCCTGCTCCCGGAGATCATCCATTACCCACCCCCGGCGGTTAAGGGGAAACTCATACAAATCAAGTACATCACACAGCTGCCCGGCCGGTCGCCCGGTATTGCCTTCTTTTGTAACCTTCCACAGTACGTGGCAGACAGTTACAAACGATTTCTTGAGAACAAATTGCGCAATTCCTTCGATTTTGAGGGGGTGCCCTTACGACTGTTTTTCCGTAAAAAATAGGATTTTTGGCCCCCGGTGCATTTAAAAAAATAGGCTGGTTTGCCGCAAGCATCGCTTAAATCTTATATTTGCGCCACAATTAATAAACCTGTAACCATGAAAAAATTGTTCGCATTGTTGACTGTATGCGGCTTTGCATTTGCGTTCGTAGCATGTGGTGGTGCTAAGCAGGAAGAAGCTGCTGCAGATTCTACTGCAGTAGAGGCTCCCGCAATGGACACTACCGCTGTTGACACCGCTGCTGCTGATAGCGCTGCTGCTCAATAAGACACTCACTCCGAACAAAAGTTTCGGATGAAAATGAAAGGCTTTAGGGAACTAAGGCCTTTTTTTATGCCCTGCTCATGACCAAAAACGCACCGGCAGAACTCCTGAAGAAATTTATTCCCCATCAGGCACTCGCCTACTGCCTGGAGCTTATGGGTAATTACCCATTTAAACTTCATGTTACACGGCCACGCACAACCAAGGCCGGTGATTTCTGTAAACCATTCGGGCGGCAACCCATCATAACCATCAACGAAGACCTTCCACCACTTGAATTTCTGCTAACCTTTATCCACGAGTTCAGTCACCACGCAGTTTTCCTGGTCTATGGTCCAAACACCGCAGCCCACGGAAAAGAATGGAAGCTTGCCTTCAGAACTTTTCTATTACCACTGATTGAAAAAAATATTTTTCCTGAGGATGTAAAGCCCTCCTTATTAAAACATCTTAAAAATCCGTCCGCATCTTCGTTCAGCGATCCGGAATTGATGATGGTGCTGCGCAGGTACAATCCGGCGGAAACAGGGAAAACCCCCGTCGCCATGTTACAAGATGGAGAGCGGTTCTTTCTTCAAGGAAAAACCTACCAACGAATCAAAAAGATGAGATCAAGAATTCTCTGTCTTAAAATCTCTGATGGGAAAAATTACCTGGTACCCGGGCACCTATCGGTAGAAAAGGACATCACTGAGCAGGCGCATCGGTAGCCTCCAGTCGAAGCACAAAAATATTTGGCCAATATTTTCCGGTCACCAACATCGAGTTTGTGCCCGTGTGCCACGCAATGCCGTTGAGCACATCTGCAGAAGGATTACGGCTGAGGGCCTGATCGGCAATCAAGGAAAGATCCATGTACCCTACCACCTGTCCATCGTCGGGATTTATTTTAACAATGCGATTGGTTTGCCAGAGGTTGGCATAAATAAAACCGTTGATCCACTCAAGCTCGTTGAGGTATTGCACCGGCATCGTTCCTTCTTTCACCTCCAGCGTGCTTTTCACCGAAAAAGAAAGGGTATCTAAAAAATACAAACGGCTCGTACCGTCGCTCATGATCAAATCTTTTCCATTGTGCGTAATTCCCCAACCTTCTGTCTGATATGAAAAGGACCCTGACTTTTGAAGTGTCGCCAGATTGTAAATAAATCCAGTCTTGTTTTTCCAGGTGAGCTGATAAATTTTACCATTGAGGATGGTGATGCCTTCACCAAAAAACTGTGCGTCGAGGGATGTTTTCCTGGTTGCTTTTCCAGTTGAAACATCAATCACGCCAACCCACGATGACCCTTCCTGTCCGGTGCTCTCATACAACTCGCCATTGTGAACCACCAGCCCTTGAGTGAATGAGCTGATGTCGTGCGGAAGCGTGCTGTGCACCGAATATCCGATGGGGGAAAGTTCAGGCTTCTCTTTATTGGCTGAACTGCAGGATACAACCCAGACAAAAAGAACTGGCAACAAGGAGACGTAAGCAATTTTCATAGTCTAAATTCGATCCAAAAATAATGCCTGCCGAATATAGCGGCAGGCATCGTATTGATCAGGCTTATGCCTGTCACATGTTTTTCACAATTTCTTTTCCAAATTCAGAGCACTTAAGCATGGTGGCACCTTCCATCAACCGATGGAAATCATACGTCACTTTTTTAGTAGAGATCGCCGCCTCCAGGCCTTTATAAATTAGTTCAGCGGCCTCAAGCCAGCCCATGTACTCCAACATCATCACACCGCTGAGAATTACTGAGCCAGGATTTACCTTATCCTGACCAGCATATTTAGGTGCCGTGCCGTGTGTGGCTTCAAAAATGGCATGACCGGTTACATAGTTAATGTTTCCGCCCGGTGCAATCCCGATTCCGCCGACAATGGCGGCGAGTGCATCGGAAATATAATCGCCGTTAAGGTTCAGCGTTGCAACCACAGAATATTCATCCGGACGAAGAAGAATCTGTTGAAGGAATGCATCTGCAATCGCATCTTTTACGATAATCTTATGACCATCTTTCTCAATAACCTGCCATGGACCACCATCAAGGTCTTTTGCACCAAATTCACTCTTGGCAAGAGCATATCCCCAATCTCTGAAGCCACCTTCCGTGAACTTCATGATGTTGCCCTTGTGAACCAATGTGACGTTGGGTTTCTTATGGTCGATCGCGTATTTAATTGCAGCCCTAACCAATCTTTCCGTGCCCTCCTTGGATACAGGCTTGATGCCTATCCCTGAAGTCTCCGGGAAACGTATTTTTTTATAAAGTTTTGGCCATGTTTCACCGAACATGGAGAGGAATTTTTTGACATCCTCAGAGCCTGCCTGAAATTCAATACCTGCATAGATATCTTCCGTATTCTCCCTGAAAATGCACATGTCGGTTTTGTGCGGTTCCTTTACAGGAGAAGGCACGCCCTTAAACCACCGAACCGGACGAACACAAGCATATAAGTCGAGATCCTGTCGGAGCGCCACGTTCAAAGAACGAATACCTCCACCGACCGGGGTGGACAGAGGCCCTTTTATACCAACAAGATATTCTTTGAAAGCCGTCATCGTCTCCTCAGGCATCCAGCTGCCTGTCTGATTAAAAGACTTTTCACCGGCCATCACCTCTAACCAGTTGATTTTTCTTTTGCCGGCGTATGCTTTTTCAACCGCAGCATCCATTACATATTGGGATGCAGGCCAAATGTCTACGCCTGTTCCATCGCCTTCTATATATGGAATGGTGGGATTTTCAGGAACATTAAGTTTTCCGTTTTGAATGGTGATTTTCTGATTGCTCATGGAATTAGAGATGATTTTTAAACCCGTGCAATTTAGAAAGTTTGAGGAAAAATTCTGAAGAAAATTAGCAACCAGCCGCTAGTGTAGATAAACGGCAGAAGATTTGTCCAGAATCACTTCAATGTGTTCGCTCAGGGTTGTTGACAACGCATAGCCGGTGTAGCGGGGGTGAACAGGAAATTGCAGATGACTTCGGTTTACCAATACCGCCAGCTCAAGTTTTTTCACCGCAACGGAAAGAAATGGTTTCATAGAATAAGTCATAACCTTCCCTGTGTTCAACACATCGTCAACCAGAACGATAACCTTTTTATTTAATTCATCCAGCGAAGCATCAACCTTTACTTCACTTTTTTCCGGCGTACGTTTATCGATGAAAACCTTAAGGAGTACGATCTCCATAGGTGAGATTTTCCGGAGTTGTGCTGCAAGTAGTTTGGCCAGGGCGTAACCCTGTCCATCGATACCGGCCAGGAACAAAATTTTTTCTTCAAGGTTGTTTTCATAGATCTCGAATGCCATTCGATTGATCTTGCTCTTGATTACTGTATCTTCCAGAATGAGGGTGCGGTCCTGCTCTGCCATGTTTTTTCTTTCAGAAGAGCACTAAAGTAGTAAATCCGTACTGAACAATTAATGACCACCAGCAGGTATGGTTAACGGTCACCTTTTTCAAGACTTTTTAATCGACGCTTCGCGTCTTTATAGGCTTCGTCTTTACGTGAAGCACGCTTTCGGACTTCGCTAAAATATTTTTTTGCCTCCGCCTTCCTTCCTTGTTTCTGACTGATTTCCCCCAAGGCAATTAAACTGTACAAATAATAACCCGACGAGGTGGCTCCATTTTTCTCTGAAAACCTCAAACACTGCTCGTAATACTTTTTAGCTTCATTCAGATTCTTTCTGGTCTCCTGAATCTGTCCTAAAAAAAACGATGCATATCTGCCACTCGTTGCTTCGTAACCTAATCTTCCACTGTCGATGCGCTGAAGAATGATACCGGCCTCCTGCTCAAGTTGCGGATACATACCGCGTGCATACAGCATTCTGACATAATAGCGGTGGAAATAGGGGTTGCCCGGAAAAGTCTGATAAAGGTATTGAGCAATTCGAAAAGCCTCCTTCGGATCATTCTCATAACCATTGAGGATTCTCATCAGCCAAACCATGGCTTCAATCCTCGTGTAGAAGGCATTGAACGAAACTTCTCTGAGCTGTTGTAACCCCAGCGCTTTATTTCCCTTTCGGAAAAACCATAAAATCGGACGAAGCGACGGATAATTTTCAGGAACCCAGACCGAGAAATAATTATACAAGGCATCACCGAACAACAACTCCGGACTCAGATAATTCATTTCCCTGCATTCATCAAGGTAATCCAATGCAGACTTTCCAACGGCTGCTGCTTTGATCCAGTTGGCGCGCTCCTCGTCTGAATACAATCGACCTTTAAACCCGTTGGCGGCCGCCAGAAAAAATGCAGCCTCAATTTTATACTCCGGCCTTCGACGCAATCGTTCTGCAACTGTTATGGATGAGTCCATATATGCCAGAAAACGTTCATCAAAACTTTTATTACTCAGATCAGGCATGATCTGCCACCATGTACTAAGTCCCATTAAAAAATAAGAGATCGGATGCCATGGATACTTTTGCTTCAACCAACGGAATTGCTTCTCAGCTTCAGCGAAGCGAAAATTATACATGTGATCGAGTGCTTCTGTCGTCTCCAGCTGCACCTGTATACTCGAAATAAGGATAATGGTCGTGTCCTTTCTGACCTTCTGCGCCTGTGCCACCATGCCCATGGCCATCATTAGTATGATCAGAAACTTTCTCATTGAATTAAAAAGGGCCCGAAATTATTCAAGTTTCAACGTATTGCCGAAACTTGAACGATTTTCATCTGAAAGGGATTCAAAATCCACCCAATCAGATCAAATTTGAATCGCCAACAACTTCAAAAACCTTGATCTTTTTAGAACAGCTTATTGGATCCAAAAAGCGCACCAGCTTTTTAGTGGTATGCCTGTTTGCGCTACTGGTGCTCTTTGTAAAGAAATCCTTCATAGAAGATGAGACCGCAGCTTTTGAATTTATGGCCGATAGACCAGAAGGGTCGTGGTTAAGACTCAGAAGTATTTTTCAGTACCTCTCCATACCAATGGTGTACGCCTGGAAGTTTTTGGTCGTTGGATTTGTCGTATGGGTTGGTTGTTTTACGATGGGGTACAGGGTAACCTTCGAGCAATGCTGGAGGGCTGTGACCGCATCGGAGGTGGTTTGCTTATTACCCGAATTGGTGAAGATTGTATACTTCATGGCGATTGAAACCGATCCGGATTTTTACCGAATACAGAACTTTTATCCACTGTCTGCTGTAGGGTTGTTTAATCCAGACACCCTACCTGAGCAGTTTCGGTACCCATTGAAGTCGATTAACCTGTTCGAAATCCTCTACATCTATTCACTGGCATCCTCTCTTACATTAATCACCGGACGTGCCCAAAAGGATATGTTTAGGGTCCTGCTCATTACCTACCTACCCATCCTAATGGTTTGGCTGGTATTCTGGATGATCGTTTACCGGTGAGCCTGCCACAGCCCGGAAAATCACTATTTTCGCACCTTGTCTTTCACCCTATTTCAGGCGCATTCAAAGCATGGACTTCAAAAAAATAAACAACATCACAGGTTGGTCGGTATTCGCGATTTCGCTGATCACCTACATTCTTACACTGGAACAAACCGGCAGTTACTGGGACTGCGGTGAGTTCATTGCCGTTTCCTTCAAACTCATGGTGCCGCATCCACCCGGCGCGCCTTTCTTTTTGTTGCTTGGACGAATGTTTTCGTTTCTCGCACTTGGGGATGTGACGCAAGTGGCTTATTGGATTAACATGCTCAGCGCATTGAGCAGTGCCTTCACCATTCTTTTCTTATTCTGGTCCATCGTTCTCTTTGGAAGAAAAATGATGGGCGTGCACCGTGATAGCGAAGTTTCATCTGAAATGACGTGGTCGCTGATGGGTGCCGGAACCGTTGGTGCTTTGGCTTACACCTTTTCAGATTCCTTTTGGTTTTCAGCTGTTGAAGCTGAAGTATATGCCATGTCCTCATTTTTTACAGCCTTTGTGGTTTGGGCCATTTTAAAATGGGATACCATCGAAGATGAGGCTCGCGCCAACCGCTGGCTTATTCTCATTTTTTACATGATGGGATTGTCTATTGGCGTGCACATGCTTAACCTGGTGACCATTCCTGCACTGGCACTGATTTACTATTTCAAAAAATACCAGAAGCCCACCTTCATTGGAATTCTCACCACACTGGTATTGGGTGGTATGTTGGTGGTGCTGATCTCTGAAATACTGGTGCCTGGCCTTCCAGGATTGGCCGGATCCTTTGAATTATTCTTCGTCAACAACCTTGGAATGTTTTTTGGTTCGGGTGCACTCGTTTTCCTGTTGCTGATTGTTGCTGTATTGGTCGGTGGCATTCGGTACTCACAGCAAAACAAAAAGCCTATTCTGAATACGTTTCTAATCTCTGCCGCCTTCATCCTGATTGGCTATGGCAGCTACGCAACAGTAATCATACGCTCGAACTACAATACGCCCATCAATGAAAATGCACCGAAAGATGTGATGTCTTTTGTTCGATACCTGAAGAGAGAACAATACGGCAGCAGACCCTTATTGTTTGGGCCATACTTTACTTCACAGTTAATTGATTTCAAGGAAGGGTCTTTCAATTACAAAAAGGGTAAGGACAAGTACGAGAAAGCGGACAAACAAATCGAGTACATCTACGACGAAAATCACCTGCTCCCCCGAATGTGGAACAGCGACCACACGAATACCTATCGGGAAATCATGGGATTGAAGGAGGGTGAAAAACCAACCTTTAGTCAAAACATTGCATACATGTTTGGTCATCAGATTGGCACCATGTATGGTCGTTACTTCATGTGGAATTTTGCAGGTCGCGAAAGCGATGATCAGGGCGCAGACTGGCTGCGTCCTTCCGAATACAACAAACTGATCCCATCGCTCTTGAGCGAGAACCGTGGACGCAACAACCTGTTCATGATTCCATTTTTCCTTGGATTGCTGGGCATGTATTTCCAAGCTGTTAAAGACTCGAAAAATTTTGGGGTGGTCGCCCTTCTTTTCGTAATGCTGGGCGTTGCCATCGTGGTCTACCTGAATTCACCCCCTTCGGAACCACGGGAGCGTGACTATATCTACGCAGGATCATATTATGCTTTCTGTTTCTGGATTGGATTTGCAGTCATAGGCATCGCTGGCATGCTTGGCAAATTCATCGGAAATCACCGATTCTCGGCTCTGGTAGCGACGCTTCTGTGCTTACCTGCACCGATCATCATGGCCGAGCAAGGTTGGGACGACCACGATCGCTCTGGAAGATTCTTTTCTGTGGACTCTGCTAAAAATTATCTGAACAGCTGCGCCCCCAATGCAGTGCTGTTTACCGGCGGCGACAACGACACATTCCCGTTGTGGTACGCACAGGAAGTTGAAAACGTCAGAACCGATGTAAGGGTACTTGTGTTGAGCTATTACAACACCGATTGGTACATCGAGCAATCCATGCAAAAGTTTTATGAATCTGAGCCATTGCCCTACACGTTGAGTCTTGAAGACTATCGTCAAGGAGGGCCCAATGATTATTTAAGGTATCCGAACCTTAAAATCGATTCGTTCGATCTGAAAGAATTTTTGTCCCTGCTAAAATCAGGCAACCAGCTGGAAATGGAGGGAACCAACATCGTTCCTTCAAAAGTACTTACCCTGAATGTAGACCGTGAAGCAGTATTGGCCAGCGGCATCATACCCGCCGGAATGGAAGACCTCGTGGTTGATAAAATGGAGTTCAAAGTAAAGGGTGGCGCATTGGAAAAGAAGGACCTCGCCATCCTCGACGTATTGGCAACCTCTGATTGGAAAAGACCAATTTATCTGAACTACACCTCACTATCGCAGGTTAGATTCGACCTTGCACCGTACCTGGTGCAGGAAGGAAACGCTTTTAGAATTTTGCCGATTAAAAATCCAAATCCGGGTAAGGAGTTGGTGAATACAGAGGTGGCGTTCGATAACATGGTCAACAAGTATGCCTACCGTGGACTGGACAGCGACAAACCTTACTACAACACCGACTATAAAGGTTTTGTTCAAAACCACCGCAGCAGCTTTAATGATTTGGTTGGCGCGTTAATCGATGAAGGAAAATTGGATAAGGCCAGACAGGCCATGTTGTTCTCGCTGGAAAGAATGCCGGACAAAGGTGTTCGGTTCGATCACCTGACGGTTGGCGTAGGCAATTCCCAAGGCAGCATTGAGCTTTTATACCGTCTCGGCGAAAAAGAAAAGGCCACAGAGATTGCAAAAATTGTTGGAGATCGTGCAGTTGAAATTACGCGATACTTTACACTGAATGGAGAAGCATACGCAGACGAGAACCGTCGAAACATGTACCTGCTGAACGAACTTCAGAATATACTCTATCGGTACGGTGAAGATGATTTGGCCAAAAAATACGAGGCCGCTTACGAAGACATCATTAAAATTCTTGAAGCCCAGACACAAGCCCCAGGAAGTGAATTCTGATTAATTCAGAATTTCTTTCCGCGCGGTGGACCGAATCCTCTTTTCTTTTGGTTCGATGGACCAGGCCTTCGGTGACCGTCCTTCCTACCGCTACCGCCTTTTGAAGATGGTCGATTGGCTTCAGGATTGAACTGTGGTCCTTCTCCCGCTCCTTGCGGCAATTCCATACGCTGAATTTGAGTCCCTATCAAAGATTCAATCTGAGCAAACCTGCGTTGGTCAGCCTCATTTACCAGCGTAATTGCGGTGCCGGTAGTTTCAGCTCTTGCGGTTCGGCCTACGCGGTGAACGTAATCTTCAGGATCGGGCGGCACGTCCCAATTCACCACCAAACTGATTCCCTCCACATCAATTCCACGCGACAACACATCGGTGCCAATCAAAATTTGAATCTGACGGTTTCGAAATGCACGCATGATTTCCTCACGCTCCTGTTGCTCCAAGTCTGAATGAAATGAACGGATTTCGATTGGTCCCCGCTTCAATTGTTGATACAACTTCTTGACCATTTCCTTGGTCGAAGAAAAGATGATCACACTTTTCCAAGGCACAGTATTCAGGATGTGATCCAAAAGCAAAGACTTCTGACGATCGTAGCAGATATAAACCTCCTGTCGGATGCCCTCTGCAGGTTTGGCAATCGCAATGGTGATTTCCTTCGGGTTGCGCAAAATGCGACCTGCCAACTGTCTGATTTTTGGTGGCATGGTGGCTGAAAACAGCAATGTCTGTCGGCTGGCAGGAAGATGAGCGATGATGCGCAGAATGTCTTCATAAAATCCCATATCCAACATTCTGTCTGCCTCATCAAGAATAAGATGATTCAGTTTTGAAAGATTGATGGTGCCAGTCTGAAGCATGGCAATCAATCTTCCGGGTGTTGCAATAATGATATCCGTGCCCTGCTCCAACGCTTTGCGTTGCTGATCCCACGCCGCCCCATCTCCTCCTCCATAAACCGAAATTGAACCTACACCGGTGAAATACCCCAGTCCTTCAACCTGTTGATCGATTTGTTGCGCAAGCTCACGCGTCGGCACAATAATAAGGGTATCGAGGTGTCGGTGATCGGTTCGCGTCATCTTATCGATTACCGGCAGCAGGTACGCAGCAGTTTTTCCGGTACCGGTTTGCGCGCAAGCGATTACATCATTTCCAGCCAGAATAACCGGAATGGACATTTCCTGAATGGGCGTCGGACGACTGAAACCCATGGCATCAAGTCCCTCCTGAAGCCTGGGATTAAAATTGAATTCGTTAAATGTCAACGATGATTGTCTGTTTAATTGCGCGTAAATCTATGGAAAGGAAACTAGAACCTTTTATGAGGTCTTAATGTTGGCCACCCAAACCCCTCCGATAATCAAAACCATTCCAACCAAATGACCCGGGAGAAGTTGCTCACCATCCATAACACCCCACAACACGGCTACCACCGGCATTAAATAAGTAACCGAACTTGAATAAAGAGGTCCTTTGAGTTTCACCAATAGCGTAAAGAGAGAACCCGCAATTGCGGTGCTCATACATCCCAACAATACAATAAAACCCATCGCATTGAGTGCGCCCTCGTGGGTTTGCATACGTGGAAGGAAATCGCTGAACCCAAAAAGATAGGTGGCAGCAAGCGGACCAATCCACAGCAATGAGACGCTGCTGATGGTCATGGGCTTAAGATGATTGATTTTATACTTAATAAAATTCAGGTTGCTGCCATATAACCCGCAGGCCAGAACCACCAGCAGGCCAAACCAATGCACTCCAAACAATTCGCTTCCAGAGCCGGTCAACATTAAAATGGTGGTTCCGCATAAACCGATGAGCACACCAAGTATGGCATAACCACGAAAAACCACCCCAAACAACAAAGCACCGGACAACATGGTAAACAAAGGAGAAAGCGTATTCAAAATTCCGGTGACGGCGCTGGGTAGTTTGGTTTGAGCGGTGGCAAACAAAAAGGCAGGAATAAAAACACCCATCAACCCTGATGCCAGCAGCTTCATGTGGTCCTTCCATTCAAGATCTCTGATCTGGGTCAGGGAATAGGGCAACATAAACAGGCAGGCCGCAGTAACACGGAGCGCACCAACTTCATCAGGCGGGAAAACCTGTAGGCCTTGTTTAATCAGGATGAAGGAGGTCCCCCAGATCATGGCCAACAGTATGAGAAGGAAAACGGGTAAAAACGCTGGATTTTTAAACATACTTTTCTCCCGGTACTATTGGGCAATCACTTCCCGTGAGAATTTTTCCCGGACCTCTTGTAAAATTTCTTTCACCGTTTCATAATCCGGTGCCTCAACCAACCTGGTGCGATAATTTTTAAAATCTGGAACACCTTTAAAATAACCTGAATAGTGGCGACGCATTTCAAAAATGCCAAGCTTATCGCCTTTCCACTGAACAGAAAAATTCAAATGCGCCAAAACGGTTGAAACTCGTTCACTCATATCAGGCTCACCCATGACCATACCGTCGTTCATGTATGCCTTGATTTGCTGAAATACCCAAGGATAACCAATTGATGCCCTTCCGATCATGATGCCGTCAACTCCATAGCGCTCACGGTACTCCACTGCCTTTTGGGGCGAGTCGATGTCGCCATTTCCAAACACCGGAATTTTGATGCGCGGATTCTGTTTAATTTTTCCGATGAGCGTCCAGTCTGCCTGTCCTTTATACATCTGCACGCGGGTTCTGCCGTGCACAGTCAGGGCCTGTATTCCAATATCCTGAAGCCGTTCAGCAACCTCCTCTATGTTTTTAGTCTGGTCGTCCCAACCCAATCTGGTTTTTACAGTGACGGGTAGTTTGACAGCCTTAACAATTTCCTGCGTCATCTTGACCATTTTCGGAATGTCCTTCAGCAGTGCTGCACCAGCGCCTTTACATGCTACAGCTTTTACAGGACAGCCATAGTTGATATCGATCAGATCCGGGCGCGCCGCTTCGGCGATCTCGGCAGCCTCGCGCATGCTGTCTACCGCTCCACCAAACAGCTGAATACCGATGGGGCGCTCGTACTCGAAAATGTCAAGCTTTTGTCTACTTTTCGCTGCGTCACGAATCAGGCCTTCGGAAGAAATGAATTCAGTGTACATGAGATCGGCGCCACCTTGTTTGCAAACCGCTCTGAACGGCGGATCGCTTACATCCTCCATAGGCGCAAGCAGCAGCGGGAATTCACCCAATTCTATGTTGCCAATCTTCACCATCTTTTGAAAACCGCTGAAATTATCCGTTGTTTGTTGCCGCAAAACTAAGCCTTTTTTGTCCATGCAGGTTGATTCAAATGAATATGCCTTGAGACCTGCAGTGTCTTTGATCTTCTCTCTGCTCACCATCTTTTTAGGTTTCGCTGTAATTGGCCAAACTGTTGGTCTTTTAGCCGGCGCTGCGTTTTACGACGGCACCTTCAACGAGTGGACCAATGAGTTCAGTTCAGAATTAAGAATGTCTGAAAAAATCAGAACGCCGCTTCTGGTTGTTCAGGGTATGTCCACCGGCATTGGATTGATCCTTGTGCCGCTCCTGTACCTGAAGTTCATTGAAAAAATCAAGCTGAACTTCCTCAGCAAAGCACCCAATGCCATCAGCATATCACTCGTGGCACTATTGGTAATGGTGTTCATGCTGCCCGACAGCATGATCATCGATTGGAACAGCAACCTCACCCTTCCTGCATCATTCGACAAGTGGGTTCGGGAACGGGAAGAACTTGCGGCCGCCTTCACGCGCTTCATCACCCAGTTTAAAGGAACCGGTGATTTTCTATTTGGTATGCTGGTGATCGCTATTCTACCTGCCATTGGCGAGGAGCTTGCTTTCAGGGGACTGTTACAACCTGCCCTGAACCGAATCAGCGGAAACATCCACCTGGCTGTCTGGATCACTGCCATAATTTTCAGTTCATTTCATTTTCAGTTTCTGGGTTTTATACCACGCATGTTGCTGGGTGCCTTATTTGGTTACCTGTATGCCTGGTCCGGAAACCTGTGGATGCCCATCGCCGCCCACTTTGTTAACAATGGATTGGGTGTGCTCATGTTATACCTATACCAACTCGGTCTGCTCGGTTTCGATCCGGAATCAACTGAGGCGGCGCCCATTTACCTTGCCCTTCCGGGCGCTATAGCCTTCGTCTGGTTACTGACTATTGTAAGAAAAAAGTTAAGCCATGAACATCAACAGGTTTCTCAGCAGGCTTAACAACTTAAGCCAGCGGCTGCTGACGGCCTTGGCTGGCTCCATGGTGGTCATTGCCGCAGTTTGGAATGGTCCCTGGAGTTACTTCGCGGTTTTCTTGTTCATCACCTTTATTAGCCTTCAGGAGTTTTACAGGTTGTCCGGGCTCGATGGTATGCTTCCGCAGCGCACATTCGGAACCATTATTGGTGTACTCATCTTCAGCGCATCTTTTTTTATTGAATTCCGGCACATCTCCTACCAGTATTATTTTTTGATTTTTCCGATGATGTCTTTCGTTTACCTCATCAAGCTTTATAAAAAAGAGGAACGAAAACCTTTCACCAATACCGCTTTCACTTTTCTTGGATTGTTTTACGTGGCTGTACCATTTGCATTGTTAAATATTGCTGCCTTTGAAAATGGTGTTTACAATTTTGAAATCATCCTCGGATGTTTGCTTATTCTTTGGGCAAACGACACCGGTGCTTATTTCGCCGGTATGCGTTTCGGTAAAACCAAATTATTTGAGCGAATCTCGCCGAAGAAATCCTGGGAGGGCGCCGTGGGTGGAGCAGTGCTCGGATTAATTTTTGCCTACACACTCTCAAGATTCTTTCAGACTCTTGAAGCCTGGGAATGGATATCCATCGGAATCATCATTGTAGTGTGTGGCGACTATGGCGACCTGGTTGAATCGCACCTGAAAAGAAGTATTGAAATAAAAGATTCCGGAAACTCCCTTCCTGGTCATGGTGGATTCCTTGACCGTTTCGACGGACTGCTGATTTCCGCTCCTTTCATCGTCGCCTTTCTTGAAATCTTTGGCGGACGATAATAGCCCCATTTCCTAAAGTCCTCTTTCAGGTTTACGCTCCAGCAATTAAGACCATTCATCTAAAGGTTTCGCAAACCTGAAACCCAGGCAACCTGCCAACTGTTAGGCGGCATGGCAATTTCTGTTACCTTTGTGCCGTTCAAAAACCGACTTACGATGGCGTACATTGAACCAGCCCCGATAGTAGATAAGGAAAATCCGTTTGAAGCGATGATGTCACGGTTCCATACCGCGGCCCAGATTCTGGGTCTGGAGGAACAAGTGTACAATGTCCTAAAATCACCCGCAAAACAGGTCACGGTTTCCCTGCCTGTTACCATGGACGACGGTACCATAAAAGTATTTGAAGGCTATAGGGTAATTCACTCCACCATTCTTGGTCCTTCCAAAGGTGGAATTCGTTTCGACCCTGAAGTCAACATCGATGAAGTTAAAGCACTCGCAGCCTGGATGACATGGAAATGTGCCGTGGTCGATATTCCTTACGGCGGTGCAAAGGGAGGCGTGGCTTGTCAGCCTCGCGAAATGAGCGCAGGTGAAATAGAACGTCTGATGCGCGCCTACACACAAGCCATGAGCGATGTGTTTGGTCCGGATCAGGATATCCCTGCGCCCGATATGGGCACCGGACCAAGAGAGATGGCCTGGCTGATGGACCAATATTCACGCAATAAAGGCATGACCGTTTCGGCTGTCGTAACAGGCAAACCGATTGTCATGGGTGGTTCATTGGGACGCACCGAAGCAACAGGCCGTGGCGTCATGGTCACTGCACTGGCTGCCATGGAAAAACTTAAGATCAATCCATTTAAAGCAACCTGTGCGGTACAAGGTTTTGGAAACGTTGGCTCCTGGGCAGCTCAACTACTGGAGGACCGTGGACTTAAAATATTGTCGATATCAGATGTAAGTGGCGCTTATTTCAACGACCACGGCATCGACATTCAAGACGCACTTAAATACCGGGATGCGCACAAAGGTTCGCTCGAAGGTTATAAGGGCGCAGAAAAAATAACGAATGAAGAATTGCTCACGCTCCCGGTTGACTTACTGGTTCCAGCCGCAAAAGAGGATGTAATCACTCATCTGAATGCACCAAAAATTCAGGCCAAGCTGATTGTTGAAGGAGCCAATGGACCAACTTCTTCTAAGGCAGACGGAATCATCTATGAAAAAGGGATCAGTGTTGTACCCGATATTCTTGCCAATGCAGGCGGTGTAACCGTTTCCTATTTCGAGTGGGTTCAAAACCGATTGGGCTATAAATGGACTGCCGAGCGGGTAAACCGTAGAAGCGACCGCATCATGAAGGATGCCTTCGATAATGTTTACAGGGTTTCGAATGAATACAAAGTATCGATGCGCATTGCCGCTTACATGGTTGCCATAGATAAAGTCGCAAAAACCTATAAATTCAGAGGCGGATTCTAGCAACCAATTGAAATGACCATACATAAAGAAGGAAAAACCATCCTGCTCTCGCTGCTGATTGTCCTTACCGTTCTGCTTTACGTTGTTTACAGTCTTTCTGGCCCGGGCACCATTTTTAATGTTGGAGTAACCTTTGCTGCTGTGGTTTTCCTTTTGGTGTTGCAGTTTTTCCGCAACCCAAGCGTTAAGACAGAGATTAACGAAAACCACGTCATTGCACCAGCCGATGGAAAGGTGGTGGTGATCGAAGAAACTACCGAAAGCGAATACCTTGGCGATAAACGGATTCAGGTTTCAATTTTCATGTCCCCTTTGAACGTTCATGTAAACCGCAATCCGGTTTCAGGCACCGTGCGTCTGATGAAATACCACCCCGGTAAATACCTGGTTGCCTGGCACCCAAAAAGCAGTACAGAAAACGAAAGAACTACCGCTGTAATTCAAATGAAGAACGGTGTTGAAATTCTTTTCAGACAAATCGCAGGTGCTGTTGCCAGAAGAATATGCTGGTACCTCAAAGAAGGTGATCAGGTGGTTCAAGGCGATGAGTTTGGTTTTATAAAGTTTGGCTCACGGGTCGATATTTTCCTACCGCTATCGGCCAAGGTTACCGTTCAACCCGGGCAGAAAACAACCGGGGGTAAAACTATTATTGCCACTTTAGCCTGATTTTTAAGGTTACTGCCTGACGGGCATTTTTAAATCACCTCTTTTTGGTACTTTCAAGCCTTCTGGAAACTTATTAAGTTTCTGGTTGTTCTAGACCTAAAACCCCACATGGCCTCACAAGCACAATTACGCTTTGCAAAAGGTAACGCCCTTTTCTTTGCTACCCTCACCCAAAAGGTGAACCAATATTTTAAGGACCAGAATATTTCCAAGCACGCGAACGGGGAAATGATTTTCAAAACATTTTTCATGCTGGCCCTCTTCTTCACCCCTTATACCATTTTAATTACCGGCACTGCTTCAACAATGCTCGGTCAATGGTTGTGTGCGGCAGTTATGGGTCTGGGCATGGCCGGTATCGGTCTTTCCATTATGCACGACGCCAACCATGGCGCATATTCAGGAAAACCATGGGTAAATGATTTGTTGGGGTTCACCCTTAATATGGTTGGTGGCAATGCGTTTAACTGGAAGGTCCAACACAACGTGCTGCATCATACCTATACCAATGTTCATGAGGTCGATGAAGACATTAGCCCAAGAGGCATTCTTAGAATGGCACCAGGATCAAAGTGGAAACCATTTCACCGCTTTCAGCATCTATACGCCTGGTTTTTTTACGGTCTACTTACTTTCGTCTGGATTGTGTTCAAAGATTTTCAAAGAATAATCAAGTACAAAAAGGACGGAATGATCGCACGGCAAAAAACATCCGCCCTGAAAGAGTGGGCTGTGTTGATCCTGACCAAAGTTGTTTACTGGTTTTACATCTGTTATGTTCCTATTGCATTGTTGGATTTAACTTTTGGTGCCTGGCTAATTGGTTTTGTTACCATGCATTATGTTGGTGGATTTATTCTTGCCATCATCTTCCAACCCGCCCACGTGGTCGATGGAACAGTTTATCCCGAGGCCGATGAAAACGGGAACCTCGAAAACAACTGGGCAGTACATCAGATGCAGACCACGACCAACTTCGCCAATAAAAATTATTTATTCTCCTGGTATGTCGGCGGTCTTAACTTTCAGGTAGAGCATCATTTGTTTCCTCAAATCTGCCACGTGCACTATCGGAACATTGCACCAATTGTTGAGGCAACAGCCAAGGAGTTTGGAGTGCCTTACAAGTCTAAGAAGACTTTCATGGAAGCCCTGGCCGATCACGCCAGAATGATGAAAAAACTGGGCGCCGCTGAAGAGGTTCAGTTTGCCTTCAGCTGAGCATTCAGGAATACAGCGACGCGTAAGCGGCTACAAAGCCACGCATCTCAGCCTCTGTTCCCACACTCACCCGGCACCATTCCGTGGACTTGTGCTCATAAATACGAATGAGGTAACCCTTCTGCTGTAGGTTTTCAAGAACCTTTTTTCCCTGCTCAGGAGAAGGAAAGAACACGAAAT
Organism: Bacteroidota bacterium; assembly: GCA_016866235.1. GTDB lineage: Bacteria > Bacteroidota > Bacteroidia > Cytophagales > Cyclobacteriaceae > ELB16-189. The sequence continues at coordinate 285,620 of VGMW01000002.1, read as the reverse complement.
TGGTTTCAGACTTTCCATAGAAAATTTTCCGATTGTCCAGGAAACTGGTGAGCACCGCTCGTGCACTCTTGTTTTTCTCCCTTGATTGCTGAACAAATTCCTGATCCTTTAGCGCTTCCGCTGCAGCAACCACCGCGGTTCGACCAATCTCCATCGAGCCTCCAACCTTAGTAACCTTCTTGATTAAATCAGGCCTGCCAACAAGATATCCCAGTCGCAACCCTGCAAGACCATACACCTTTGAAAAGGTTCGGCTCACAATCACATTCATATCCTTTTTGACCAACTCAGTCATACTCATCTGTTGGTGAGGCGACAGAAAATCGACGTAAGCCTCATCAGCGTATACCGTTGTCTTTTTAGAAATGGTCTCGCAAAATGATTTAACGTAGGATGGATCAACCAACGTACCGGTTGGATTGTTCGGATTGCAAACAAAAACCAGCCTGGTGTCGTCTGAGACCGCCGCGGCCATGGATTCATAATCGTGCTCCAGACGATCATTCAGATCAATCTTTTTCCACTTTGTTCCGATGGCCTCGGCATAGTTCATTAAAATCGGAAAGGTTGGATTGGCAGAAACAACGGAACCTCCCTGAATTCCAAATGCAATGCCTGACTGACAAAGCAAATGTCCGGAACCGGCACCAAGATGTATGTGTTCTGGGGTAACCCCTTCATGCGCTGCGAGTACTTCCCGAAATGCTGCTACCTCACCAAATGGATAACGATTTCCCTCTCGCAACGATTCCTGAACGGCACGCATGGCACGCGGAGAAAGACCAAAAGGATTTTCATTTGCATTAAGCTTGACCGGCATCGGTCCTGCTGCAGGCTTAGCCGCTCTTTCAGCTTCACTCACAGGAGCCATGGCAAGTCCATCTGCATAAAGTGGATTCAATGCAAAGGCACCGGTTAACCCAGCGGCCGAACGAAGCCAATTGCGTCGATCAATACTTTTCATAAGATTTTGGTTTAGCCCTATGGCTAAAGTAAAGAAAAGTAATCAGTCAATCCATCAGCTGAACGCCGAGATCAACTCAGACAATCGCTCCAGCCACCATGCGTCGATGGCATCAAACTGATTGAGCTTGTCGCTATCCACATCCAAAACCATCACCACTTCACCATTTTTAAGGATGGGAACTACAATTTCTGATTTTGACAGTGAGCTACACGCAATATGACCTGGAAATGCTTCCACATCCGGAACCACGATGGTGCGCGCTTCCTTCCACGCTACTCCACAAACACCTTTTCCAAAACCTATTCGGGTGCAAGCTACCGGGCCCTGAAACGGCCCAAGTACCAATTCCTGATCCTTGACGAGATAAAATCCAACCCAAAAAAATCCGAAAGCTTCTTTTAGCACTGCAGCCACATTCGCAAGATTGGCCACCAGATCGCTTTCGCCAGCTGTTAGACCGGCCAACTGAGGCAACAGTTGTTCATACTTTTTTTCTTTGCTTAAAGTGTGATCAACTTGTACCGATTCAGCCATGTCATTAAAGATTTTTTTCGGATGACGAAAGGTCGCTGGATAAACCTTCGGTTGCTGCGGTTACTTCGACCTCCTGAACAGGAGTCGGTCGCTCGCTAAAAAACCTTTTTTGGAAAATAAGAATGAGTGCAACACCGATGAAAATGGCACTGTCAGCAATATTGAAAACAGGACTGAAAAAAAGAAAGTTATCACCACCAATCCCTGGAATCCACGAAGGCCACTGAATCTCGAACAAAGGAAAAAACAGCATGTCGATCACCTGGCCGTGAAACCATGGCGAAACTGAACCCGGTAATTCATTGTTAAGCAGCACACCGTAAAAAATACTATCGATAACATTTCCAACGGCACCGCCCAGGATCAAGGCTAGGGAAACTAAAAATCCGGTGTGTGCACCTTTTTTAACGCTGTAAATCAGGTAAAAACTTATGCCCACCATAGCCACCACACGGAATGCCGTCAGAAACAATTTACCAAACTCACTCTTCCAGCGAATTCCAAAAGCCATTCCAGGGTTTAAGAGGTAATGCAATTTGAAGCCATATTGATCATCGCCATAACCTATGATGGTGATCTCCTGATGGATGTACATCAAAGAGTGAACCAATAACTTACTGGCCTGATCAATCATAATCACACCAAGTGCAATAAGAAAATACCTAACAACACGACTTCGTGCTTCTGTTTTTTCAATCTCAGTTGCAGCTGAATCCATTACTAAATGGTTTTGATGTGTACCCGAAGTTTAAATTCATCCATATCGATTTCGGTTGCCTCAGCAAGCTGATCTGTAAACGCTAATTTAATTGCCTGCGTTTCGGTACAAATGTAGCCCCTGAACTCCTCAATAGCACTCGCTATACCGATTTCAGGATTTTCAATAACAATTGAAATCTTATCCAACACATCGAATCCACTATCCTTTCGGACATTCTGAATCCGATTAACAAGGTCTCTGGCAATACCTTCGCGACGAAGCGCATCGGTGACGGTAATGTCTAAAGCCACGGTAACTGAACCATCCCCCGCAACAGACCAACCCGGAATATCCTCGGAGGAAATGATCACATCATCCGGAACAAGCGTGAGATCACCTTTTTGAAGCTGCCCGGTTTTTTCCAAAACAGCAATCTCTTCTTTAGTGATTTGCTGAATGACAGCAGCAACATCCTTCATTTTAGGACCATACTGCTTTCCAAGCTTTGCAAAATTTGGCTTTACCTTTTTGATTAACAGCCCCGAAGCATCGTCGATGTATTCAATCGACTTAACATTAACTTCAGCAAGAATAATTTCCTCTACTGCTTTTACCCTTGCTGCAAATCGATGATCGGTAATGGGCAGCAAAATTTTTCCAAGCGGGGTACGGACCTTGATCTTACTGTTCTTTCTTATGGAGTGTACGAGCGAACAAATCCGCTGAGCATAGTCCATCGAGATTTCAAGTTCCTGATCCATCCTTGACGCCTCAGCGGTAGTCCAGGAGGTTAAATGGACTGACTCTGTTGAAAATGGGGTCGAATTTTTCAATGCTGCCGCACGAATGTTTCCGGTCAGATTGCGGTAAAGCCAATCGGCAAAAAACGGCGCAACGGGCGACATCAACTGTGCAACTACAGCAAGGCACTCAAATAAAGTCTCATAGGCAGCACGCTTATCCTCCGACAAAGCCCCTTGCTGTCCGGGTTGCCAAAACCTTTTACGGTTGAGGCGTACATACCAGTTGCTGAGCTGATCGTTAACAAATTCCTGGATGGCACGGGCAGCGCGCGTAGGATCATAATCCTCGTATGCAGCAGTAACCTCTCGGATCAGGTTTTGCAGCCTTGAAAGGATCCAACGATCCAGCACTGAAAGGTTTGAAGCGGGCAATACTTTTTGTTCATCCTTAACAAAACCATCAATGTTGGCGTAAAGCGCAAAAAATGAATACGTGTTGAACAAGGTTCCGAAAAACCTGCGCTGAGACTCAGTAACCCCATCCATATTGAACTTGAGGTTATCCCACGGCGGCGCATTTTCAATCATGTACCATCGTACGGGATCAGGCCCATATTTATCCAATGCCTCAAATGGATTCACCACGTTCCCAAGACGCTTGGACATCTTGTTGCCATTCTTATCCAAAACAAGTCCAGTGGAAATAACATTTTTAAAAGCTACACTGTCGAACAGCATACCCGCGATAGCATGCAGGGTGAAAAACCATCCACGGGTCTGATCCACACCTTCAGAAATATAATCGGCAGGAAAGGGAATGTCAGCCTTGGAGGCATCCTGCCCTTCGAAAGGCCAATGATGCTGGGCATAGGGCATTGCACCACTGTCGAACCAAACATCAATCAAATCCGGCTCCCGGTGCATGGGTTTACCGGATTTACCTACCAGAATAATTTCATCCACTATCGGACGGTGTAAGTCAATTTTTTCAGGCCAGTTGGACGTTGATAACTTTTGTTTAATGCCCGCAGCCTCTGCACGTGCAACACCATTTTTCAACTCCGCTATGGAGCCAATACAAATTTCCTCCGATCCATCCTCTGTTCTCCAGATGGGCAGCGGCGTACCCCAATACCGGGAGCGGGAAAGATTCCAGTCGACGAGATTTTCCAACCAATTGCCAAATCTTCCTGTTCCGGTAGACTCCGGCTTCCAGTTGATGGTCTTGTTTAGCTCAACCAGTTTATCCTTACAAGCGGTGGTTCGAATAAACCAGGAGTCAAGCGGATAATACAATACCGGTTTATCGGTTCGCCAACAATGGGGATAAGAGTGTTCATATTTTTCAACACGAAAAGCCTTATTTTCTTCCTTTAGAATGATCGACAAAATCACATCGGTCGACTTATAGTCAGGATTGCCTTCATCTTCACCGCGATAGTTTTTCACAAAAAACTCGGTAGAGCCATCAGGCAAGTGGGTACGAATGTTGTATCTGGAGATACCCTCCCTGATTTTTTTCCCTATTGCTTCAACAAATTTTCCCTGGCGGTCAACCGTTGGCACCTCATTTCCTTCTGCATCCCTGACCGTTAAAGGCGGGGTTCCATTCATCTTACTGATGCGAAAATCGTCTGAACCAAATGTTGGCGAAGAATGAACGATGCCTGTTCCATCCTCTGTTGTCACAAAATCCCCTGCTAAAACACTAAAGGCTTTGTTGGCATCGTATAATGGTTGTAGCCAAGGCAACAACTGCTCATACTGAATGCCGGTCAGCTGATGACCGGAAAACTCTCGAATAACCTTAAAGGGAATATTTTTATCACCAGGCTTGTATTCGTCCAGTGCAATGGCTGCATTCTTAGAAGAAAAATATTTTTCCAACAAGTCCTTCGCAAGAACGACGCTAACCGGCTTATGGGTATACGGATTATAGGTATTAACCTGTACATACCGTATTTTCTCTCCAATAACCAGGGCGGTGTTGGACGGCAACGTCCAAGGCGTCGTAGTCCATGCCAACAAATAAACTTCACCGGAATTTCCTTCAAACAAAAACTCAGAGCGATCGTTTCGGATCGACTTGAATTGCGCCACCACCGACGTATCCTTGACCTCTTTATAACAACCCGGCAGATTTAATTCATGTGAACTCAATCCGGTTCCAGCCGCAGGTGAAAACGGCTGAATGGTGTAGCCTTTATACAGCAATTTCCGGTCGTAGAGCATTTTCAGCAACCACCATATTGACTCAATGTAGTTGCTGTCGTAGGTGATGTATGGATTGTTGAGATCAACCCAATAGCCCATTTTTTGGGTGAGGGTATCCCACTGATCCTTGTACATCATTACTGTATCCCTGCACTTCCGGTTATACTCTTCAATGGAAATGGACTTGCCAATGTCATCTTTGGTGATGCCCAGCATTTTCTCAACCTGTAGCTCAACAGGAAGACCGTGGGTATCCCATCCGCCCTTACGTTTGACCTGAAATCCTCTTAACGTTTTGTACCTACAAAAAATGTCCTTGACCGTTCTGGCCATAACGTGGTGAATACCCGGCGTGCCGTTGGCAGATGGCGGGCCTTCATAAAAAGTGAATTCAGGTTTTCCGTTTCTGGAAGAAACCGATTGCTCGAAAATTTTTTCCTTATTCCAGAACTCAAGAATTTCAGAAGCAATCGAAGGGAAGTTGAGGGAATCCGGCTGAGGATAATGTTTAGACATTGTTCTGGATGCGAAAAAATAAAAAATTAAACTTAATCTCTTTTAGACGATCCGTCTGATTTGGCTGCTGTATCAGAGGACTCATCTTCTTCGTCGGTATAAAACTTTCCATCGTACTGATCAAGCAACGCCTCACCTTCGGCAGATTTTTTAGGTCTGTCGAAGGAAAGAATCAACGCAGGCAGAAGAATCAGGTTGGTGAACATGGAGATTACCAATGTCGTGGAAGTCAGCAAACCCAATGCAATGGTTCCACCAAAATCAGAGAAAGCGAAAATGATAAAGCCTGCAAACAGGACAATGGAGGTATAAATGATGCTTTTTCCGGTCTCCAGAACGCTATCGGAAACTGATTTAAAAATATTGTATCCCGTCGAACGGAGCTCCTGGCGATACTTGGCCAGGAAACGAATGGAGTTATCAACAGAAATTCCAAAGGTGATGCTGAAAATCAATGCAGTGCTTGCCTTCAACGGAATGTTGAAAAATCCCATTAATCCCGCGGTGATCATCAACGCAAGCAGGTTGGGCACCAGGGAGATCACAATCATTCGTACGTTGGCAAAAAGAAAGGCCATAGAAAGCGTGATCAGAATACAAGCCAGGATCAGGCTCTCTGTAAGGTTGTTGATCAGAAAGCTGTTGCCCTTTATGAAAATTTTGGAAGACCCTGTAACAGCCACCGAAACGCTGTCGGAGGCAGAACGTAAATTTTTCTTTAATGCATCCACCAGCGCAGTAGCCCTGGGCTCAATCACATTTCGGATCAGGCTGTCCATCTTTGTTGAACCGATATCGGCCATCTGCATGGAGATACGCATGCTACTAAAAGTGGAGTCGACAAAAGACTTCATCAGTCCGGATTGATCGTTTTGTCCCTTCATGTACCGCAGTATAAAACCCGCTTCCTGTTTTGAGGGCAAAACATATTGCTCCGGATCATTGTTGTAAAAACCCTGACGCGCCGCCTTCACGAAACTAATCACTGAAATAGGCCTCGACAGCACCGCAATGCTGTCCAGACTTTGTTCAAAATCATTGATCTCGGAGATATTTTTAACGTCAAGCAAGGGTCTCCTGCGCTTGGTGTGCAGATCTACGATCAACTCCAACGGCATAATACCGCTGAAGTTGGATTCAAAAAACTTTAAATCCCTTTTGATGCTGCTTTCCTCTGGAATATCGTCCACCATAAACGAAACACTTCGCAGCTGAAGGATGCCTATAAAGGAAACAACAGCGAGTGCGATGGAGGTCAGATAAATCAGGTTGCGACGGGCGGATACCAGTTGGTCTAATGAGCGCACAAAATTTCCAAGCCACCTGAAGCTTAAATGTTTCAGGTGTTTTTTGTTAGGCTCCGGCATCCAGGTGAGAATACCTGGAATCATCACAAGGCTAACAACGAAGAGAACAATAATGTTGATTCCTGCAACAATTCCAAACTCCCGAAGAATGGGTATGTCGGTAGAGAGCAGCGTCAGAAATCCAATGGCAACCGTAAGGTTGGTCAAAAAAGTTGCCAATCCCATTTTCTGCATCACCACCCGTATGGCTTCCATCTTGTCGTTGTGCTTAACATACTCAACATGGTATTTGTTGAGTAGGTAAATGGCATTGGTGATGCCGATCGTCACAATAACCGGAGGTATTAATCCGGTGAGCATGGTGATTTTATAACCAAGCAAAGCAAGGGTTCCCAACGTCCAAACCACCACAATTCCAATCATGAACAAGGAGAAGAAAACAGCCCGAAACGATCGGAAGAAAATCAGCATGATTAATCCAGTGACCAGCGCAGAGAGATAAAGAAAAAGAGACAACTCTCTTTTAACCTGCTCTGCAATCTGAGCTCTGATAAACGGGAGTCCAGCAAAATGTAATTTAACGCCAGTTGAATTGGTGAAAGCATCACCCAGCCCAAGAAGTCTTTTGGTTAGCGCCACCCGCTTTACGGATTGAACAACTTCCTTGTTCACTGAGATCAGCATCATGGCAGCTCCATTTTGCTCATTTACCAGTTGTCCCGCATAGAATTTCTGGCCTTTGTAGACATTCAGCAAGCTGTCGAGTTGTGCCTGCGTCACCACTTCTTTTGGAAATAGAGGCTCCAACTTGAATTTTGAGTTGGCGGTGTCTTTGATCAATACCCGGACACGTGGCAAAGAGAGCACTTCATTAACCCCTTCAAGCAAACGCACCGAATCACAAAATGCCCTGAATTTTTGAAATCCATCTAAAGAATAAACAGCACTGTCCTGAAGTCCGGCAGCAATAACATTTCCATCTTCACCAAAACGACTTCTGAAGTTTTCCAATACCACCATATCCGGATCGTCTCCAGGCACGGTTCGGTTGAGATCATAGCTCATTTCAACCATAGATGCCTGCCAGCCCATAAAGGCGGTGATGATCAGAATCAACACCAGGAGCAATGCCCTGAATTGGATGATGGCGTTAGCCAGACGCAGCCACATGGTTGGTTAAGAATAGACCGGCAAAGCTAATTAAAATAGGGGGTCCTGAAGCCCCTAAAATGGCGCCAATTTAAAGTCGTTTCAGACGCTTGGATTGCCTGCAGGAATGAGCCGACGACTAAGCGCATACACGAAAATTCCGCTGAACAGAAACCAGCCGATAAGCATGTATTTTAAGCCCGGAACAAATTGTTCAGCACCAAACCATCCATCGGTCCACAACACCATGGCAACACCAAACAACACGCGAAACATCTCCCAATAGACAGCATTCTTATTCATGTCCATCAATTCGGTGTAAGCATACACGCTTAGGAAAATCCAGGCACCGTAATAAAAAATGGCCGGAGCACCAATCGTAGAAAGATTGGCAAATAGCCAGGCGATGGACAACAACACCATCAACATTTGAACAAACGACCATCGGATCATAACCGGCACATTACCCGCATCATATTTCTGATAGACCTGCACATCCTGAATTTTATACACCGGATATCGCTGAGCAACATCTTCAGGGCGCCACCCCAATGGGCGAAACCATATCGTCAGCTTATCCAGTAAGCGTGATGCATGCCAGGCATCCCTGATCAACAAAAAGAGATGCATAAAATTTATTTTTATGGGATTCCAGGTTTGGACAGGCCGAGTAACACCATATATACATGGCGTTTCACTCAACTCAGGCTGAAAAGTCCCGAACATTTTATCCCAGACAATAAAAATCTGGCCATAGTTTCTGTCCAGGTACTCTGGATTAATGGCGTGGTGAACACGATGATGGGACGGTGTTACAATAACATATTCCAGCCATCCCATTTTGTTGATGTGTTGGGTGTGGTACCAGAACTGGGCAAAGAGATGCAATGGCGCAATGGTGGCAATGACAGCAGGCGGTACTCCTAAAACTGCCGCAGGCAAAAGAAAAACTGCAAAAATTTTAATCACCGACGAGATGCTCTGGCGCAAAGCGCAAGCCAGATTGAATTCCTCGCTGCTGTGATGAACAATGTGGTTGTTCCAGAATAAGTTGTACTCATGTGCAATACGGTGTACCCAATAACCTGCAAAATCAAGCGCGACAAAAGCCAGCAGGTAGGTCGCCCAACCCGTACCGACAGAAAAAACCTGAAATCGGTCAAGCATCCAACCGTAGGAAATCACCACCAGACTTAGTCCCAATACATCCTTGGTGACATTGGTGATGCCGGAGCTCAGGCTGGCAATCATATCGTTCATACGAACGGTGTCCTTGCCTTGATACCAACCCCACCATTTTTCCAACACCACCAGGACAAAAAAGGCCGGCATAGCAACCAGTAAGATCCTTCCGTAGACTTCCATGTGAACAAATTTATGTGCTTCCGCCAAAACCGCCACCAAAGGGGCAGTTTCAGGCCCGTTTAGCCGTATATTGCAGCATGTTTAGTTTCGAAAGTCTGAAAGATCAGCTGCTGAAGCTTATGAAATTGGATACCCTGCTCGACAGCCTGTCGGGGTATATTGAAGCCCGCGTCAATCTCCTGAAACATGAAATCAAGGAAGAGATAACCGGGCACATCTCTAGAGTGGTCATTATTTTATTGGCAGCATTTCTTGGCCTCATGGCTCTTGGATTCATCAGCATCACGATTGCGCTTTGGCTCAATGAAGCGACCGCGAGTCCTTACTATGGCTTTTTGATCGTCTCAGGTTTTTATGTGCTCACCGCACTACTGTTATGGGGATATCGTGGCGTGGCAGCAGCCATGCTTCAAAAAAAATTAAGAGATAAAACAGGCCCCGACGCCTAAGTCAACTTTTCCAGTAAGATCAAGACGATGGCTCCTTCAATTGTTTCAGATCCCGAAAAAAAACGGTTGACCGAAGAGGTCGCCCGCAGAAAAGCAGAGCTTGATAAAGCCACGGGCTTTCTGCCTGGCAGGACCGATAAGGTGATCCGCAATGCCTTGATCATCGGAGGCGCCCTGGCAGCGTCCTATCTGGTCTTCCGTGCTGTTTCCAAATACCGTAAGAAAAATAAATCAGCTGCAAACGAATTGGTGAATCCACCAACCATAAAAGCTGCCCCTTCAGGTTCATCAGACTTCCTGGCACAAATCGGCAATCGCGTTGCACAGGAAGCTACCTTGTTTCTGCTCCGTCTGGCCAAAGAAAAACTGACCGAGTGGATTGAGTCGAAACAGTCCAAGGATGGCAATTCTTGAACTCATTCACAAGAGGCGTTTACAGCATCAAAAATCGCTAGCCGTTCTCATTGATCCGGATAAATCCGATGACCCTGAAAAACTTGGTCGCCTCATTCAGCTGGCGAACAAAAACTGTATTCAGTTTTTCTTTTTAGGCGGAAGTCTGGTTATGAATCCCGACTTATCGGCAATCATACAGCGGATCAGAAAAGAGTCGAAACAACCCATCGTACTTTTTCCCGGGAGTCCGCTTCAGATTGTTCCCGGAGCCGATGCAGTGCTTTTTCTTTCGCTCATCTCAGGGAGAAATCCAGACTTGCTGATTGGTCAACATGTTCAGGCCGCGCCATTGCTTCGCAACCTTGGCATGGAGATCATTCCCACCGGTTATATGCTGATCAACTCAGGAAAACTTACTTCGGCAGCATACGTGAGCAACACCTTCCCCATCCCTGAAGACAAATACGCGCTTGCAGCCAGCACTGCCATGGCCGGTGAAATGCTGGGGTTGAAGCTTTTATATCTCGACGCCGGAAGCGGTGCAGAAAAGGAAATCAGTCCAAAAATGATCAGCACCGTTCGCAAATCTGTAAACCTGCCGCTGATTGTCGGAGGAGGCATCGATTCAGAACTTAAAGCAGATGCAGCATTTAAAGCCGGCGCAGACCTGGTGGTGGTTGGCAATGCACTGGAAAAAGACCCGGATCTGATCCGGCTTATCGCAGAGAAAGCCTTTCATCCAATACAGGATAAATAACCACTATGAACATCTTGTCATCGTTGGTTTACTGGCTTTTAATCTACCCGCTGTCTCTTTTGCCGTTTTCAATTTTATATGGCATTTCAGATATATTGTTTCTGATCATTTTTCGGTTGGCTGGCTATAGAAAAAAAGTAGTCTACCAGAACCTTAAAAATTCATTTCCTGAAAAAACAGAACGTGAGATTCATGTGCTCGCTAAAAAATTCTACCACCACTTTTGTGATCTGATGGTGGAGAGTTTCAAACTTTTCTCTATCGATGAAAAAACTTTAGCCAAAAGAATCCGATTCACCAATCCAGCATTATTAAACCACTACTTTGATCAAGGAAAATCTGTTATCCTGGCAGGTGGACACTACAACAACTGGGAGGTATTTGCTGTTGCCATTCAACGCAACATAAAGCATCAGGCTGTTGCTTTGTATAAACCCCTGGCAAACCAATGGTTTGATCGAAAAATGAGGTCGAATCGGGGCCGGTATGGAATGCAGATGGTGCCCATTCAAAACGCAAAGGATTTTTTTCTGAGCGCACACCCCAAACCAACCGCCACCATTTTTGGAATGGATCAATCGCCTTCACGAGTGCGTAAGAGTCACTGGATGACCTTTTTGAATCAGGACACCGCCGTCACCTTTGGAACCGAGGCATACGCCAGAAAAACCGGGCAACCTGTAATTTTTGGACGCATCCTCAAGCGCAAACGTGGATTTTACGAAGTTGAATTCGAAGTCGTTTCAGAAAATCATGAGGCGCTCTCCCAAGGAATGATTGTTGAGAAAGTGATGCGCATACTTGAAAAGGATATTCAAAAAGAACCTGAGTGGTGGCTTTGGAGCCACAGGCGCTGGAAAAGAAAAAAACCTGAGGATCTCGTGATCAGCGGAGAAGCTCCCGTGCAATAACAAGGTGTTGAATCTCAGAAGTTCCTTCGTAGATCTCTGTGATTTTTGCGTCGCGCATCATCCTTTCAACGTGAAATTCCCTGACGTAACCATAACCACCATGGATTTGTACGGCATCTGAGGTAACCTCTCTGGCAACGGTAGAGGAATATAGTTTGGCCATTGCTGCTTCCTTGATGTAATCCAACCCCTGGTCCTTGCGCCAGGCCGCTGCAAGGGTAAGTGAACGGGCAGCCTCAATCTTGGTGGCCATATCGGCCAGCTTAAATTGAATGGCCTGATGTTCGGCAATCGCCTTTCCAAATGATTTCCGTTCTCTGGAGTACGCTAAAGCAAGTTCAAAAGCACCTGCGGCTATGCCTACTGCCTGCGCAGCAATACCGATCCTTCCGCCATTCAGCGTAGTCATTGCAAAGGAAAATCCCTGTCCTTCTGCACCAACACGGTTGGATTTCGGAACCTTGACATCCTGAAACATTATAGAGTGGGTGTCCGATCCGCGAATACCCATTTTGTCTTCCTTTTTTCCAATCACCAGACCTGGTTGATTGGCCTCTACAATTAGACAATTGATCCCTTTATGGCGTAGCGCAACATTGGTTTGAGCCATCACAAGATACACGCCTGCATGTCCACCATTGGTAATCCAATTTTTTGTGCCATTGAGTAAATAATGGTCACCCTTGTCTTCTGCCGTGGTGTGTTGACTCGTGGCATCAGATCCAGCCTCAGGCTCAGACAAGCAAAACGCTCCCGAGTACAAACCTGTGGCAACTGCTGTGAGGTATTTTTTCTTCTGTTCGTCACTACCGTATTTCTGTAATCCCCAACACACCAGGGAATTGTTCACCGACATCATGACTGCTGCGGAAGCGTCAACTTTTGCAATTTCTTCTACCGCTAAAACATAGGATATGGTATCCATTCCGCCGCCTCCAAAAGAGGGATCGGTCATCATTCCCATGAAGCCAAGTTCTCCCATCCGTTTGCGCAGCTCCTCAGAAAAATGTTGATGGATGTCCCGGTCAATGACTCCGTGCATCAACTCCTGACGCGCAAAGTTTCGCGCAGTTTCACGTACGGCCAGTTGTTCTTCAGAAAATGACAGATTCATAAAAGAGGCGGGCCTCACGGCCCGCATTTAATTATTTCTATTTGTCAAAAGTCTATTCGTCGCGGTTGGCACCGAGATACTGCATCACATAATAGATAAGGGTAGTAACAGCACCAATGGCAGCAACCACGTACGTCATGGCAGCCCATTTCAAAGCATCTTTTGCCATTCCGTATTCACCCTGGGTAACAATGCCTCTGCTCTGTACCCATGCAAGAGCTCTTTTGCTTGCATCAAATTCTACTGGCAAGGTGACCAGTGCGAAAAGTGCAAACACGCCATAACAAACTATGATGATCAGTAATGCCGTTTGCATGGGTAGAAAACCACGCATGAAAAATGAACCGAACATCATGGCCATGAAAATGAAATTCAGAATGGTTGCACTGATGTTTTGAACGGGCACCATAGCAGATCTGAACTCAAGCATGCTGTACGCCTTCGCATGTTGCACCGCATGACCACATTCATGTGCGGCAACAGCCGTAGCGGCGGCATTACGTCCGTGGTAAACAGCAGAACTAAGGTTAACGGTGCGGTTCGCCGGATTGTAATGGTCGGTCAGCTCACCCTCTACACTAATAACCTGAACATCACGAATGCCGTGATCGGCCAGCATCAGTCGTGCAATTTCTCCACCGGTAAGATCTCTGGTCAGATGTGTCTCAGCGTACTTTTTGAACTTATTTTTTAAGCGTGCGCTGACCATCCAGCCCAGAATCATGAAAACGATACCAATTAACAATGCTCCCATTTTATTTGTTGATTTTGTTGCGTTTAACGGGTTTTTAAGAATTAAAGTTCTGTTTCCAAATTAACAAGTTTGATACCATAGCCACAAAGGCTGTCACTTCGTCAGATTTACCCCCTGCTTTTTATAGAGCGCCATACTGATCAGCAGCGAGACAAGCCCCGCAACCAGCATGATTAATGTTTGAAGCGCGTGAAAAATAAAAACCAGGGCCACCGCTTCCGTCTTGGGCACATTATATAAGGTGACCAATCCAAGGGGCACCAGGGTATGGTACGATCCTGTTCCGCCAGGAAGTGGCGCCGCCATGGCCACAGAGCCGATCGCAAAAACTGTAAGGACTGCTTCCACGCCAAGGGCAGAGGTGTGGTCAAAGGCCTTGATCACCGTATAGGTCATAAAGAAATACAACCCCCAAATCAAAAATGAAATTCCAATGAAACCGGAGGGGCTGGTCAGTTTGAAAATGCTGGCGATTCCCTTCGCAAAACCTTCCGCAAGGCTCTTGAACTTGGGATTTTTCCTAAGCCATCTCCAAAAAATCCAACCCAAAAATCCAACAGCTGTTGCTGCCAGCAGAATCAGAAACAAGGATCTGCCAGAGAACACGTCACCAGAAAAAGGAAGTCCAGATAGGAAAGAATCCAATTTATCCCACTCAATCCAAAAAGAAATTCCAATGAGCACAACCAGAAAAATAACATCCACTACCCTTTCTGTGATTACCGTTCCAAAGGATACAGGCACGGGAATTCCAGAGATCTTATAGAGGTTAAGGCTACGCGTTATTTCTCCTCCCCGAGGTACCACCAGGTTAACCATGTAACCCGTCATCAAGCTCAAAAATGAATCGCGGAAGGTAGCACGATTGCCGGTTGGCTCAAGCAACATCTGCCATCGAACTGCACGAAGCGCATGGCTGATCATGGCAGTGATGGTCATGGCCAGCAACCAGGACTTGTTGGACTGATTCCAAATATTGAGTAAAAATCCGGAGCGGGATTCACCTTCCGACAGCTCCATGGATCCTAATGAAAAGTAGACCAACAATCCAGTGACGGCCAGAACCAAAACGTACTGAAGGATGTTCTTGAGTTGTTGCACAAAGATTTTTTAGACCGCAGAGGCAATCGCCGAAACCGATGGAGCGTGCTTACTGTGCGGACTTTAAAACTAGGAAAATAAGAACAATACCTGCCCTGAATCACTTGAAACAAGGGTTTAAACAGGGACTTTATGTGCCTGTTAATAAAGGCGGTATGTCATTTTTTCCGTACCTTTGTGGGCTATTTTCGGATTTAAAAGGCGAAAAACTGACTTATGGGGAAACTTCGAATACTGTATGTAGCGAGTGAGATTAATCCTTTTCTCCAGACCACCGAGGTGTCTGAATTTGTGCGGAAACTTCCTCAGGCCATGCAGGAAAAGGGCATGGAAATCAGAATTCTGGTTCCTCGCTTTGGATTAATTAACGAGCGCAAAAACCGTCTCCATGAAGTCGTAAGACTTTCAGGAATCAACATCGCAGTAGGTGATGAAGAAAAGCCTTTGATTATCAAGGTGGCCTCTATCCCGAATGCCAAACTGCAGGTTTATTTTATTGACAACGAGGATTACTTCCACCGCAAATCCGTTTTTCATGACAAGGAAAATCGTTTTTATGAAGACAACGATGAGCGGGCGATTT
Source organism: Bacteroidota bacterium (assembly GCA_016866235.1). Classification (GTDB taxonomy): domain Bacteria; phylum Bacteroidota; class Bacteroidia; order Cytophagales; family Cyclobacteriaceae; genus ELB16-189. The sequence continues at coordinate 270,060 of VGMW01000002.1, read as the reverse complement.
TTTTCTGTAAAGGTGTCATTGAGACCGTAAGAAAATTAGGCTGGTCTCCGGATATCGTTCATTGTAACGACTGGATCACCAGCTTTATTCCCTTGTATCTCAAGACGACCTACAAAAATGACCCGCTGTTTAAAAACACAAAAACGGTATTCACCATCTACAACAACAGCTTCAGTCACAAGTTTAAGGGAGATATTTTCTCCAAAGTCAAAATGCTTGACATTGAGGATGCCATGTTGGGTGCATTGAAAACCGCAGATTATGAAGGCTTCATCAAATTGGGCGCACAGTTCTCAGACGTAGTATCTGCGGCCGGAGAAAACAAGAAACTGGAAGGATTGGTTAAAAAGATTAAAGAGAAGAAAGTTGAAACCATCGAGAAAGACGACAACTATACTGAGTCATTTTACAACCTCTATACTGAACTCGCAGGTTAAGGTCCTCGGTATTCTTTCTTTGCTGGCCGTTGGCCTATTTTCCTGTACGGAGGAAGCTACGCTTGTAGGCTTCAATAAATCCGTCAACAGGCTGGGGATCTACTACCGTGAATTCAACCTGCCTGTACACACCATTCAGGCAGATTCACTTCGCAGCGATAACGTCAGGATATTTATCGACGAACCGATTGACGTGAACCTCGATCGACTTATGATGGGCTCTGTAAATGATCCTTACTTTGGAAAGATCGATACACGCATGTACATGCAATACCTTCCGGCCCTCATCGGTGCCCGACTCAAAAAACAAAATGCAACACTCGATAAAGTAACCTTTACCCTTTTACACGATTACTATTTCTACGGCGACACCACCGTTGAAAAAGATTTAAATTTTAAAGTCTACAAAATCTTCAAGCGTGGACTTGACCGCAACATTAATTTTTTCACTACCTCAGAAGCATCCCTTTTTGAAGAGCCCATCGGCGAAGGAACCTGGACCTTTTATCCTGATTCTATCCGAAAAGCCATCGCCGCGAATGCCGACCAGAACGCCAACAACAACGTTTCCGACAGCATCTATGTAGAGCTCGACCGGGCTTTTGGTCAAACCTTGCTGGATTCCGTACTCACCATCAAGGATACGTTAGACATTACCCTGATCGATAATTTTCTGAGGTCTTTCAGAGGAGTAGGTGTAGTGACTGAACCTTCGAACCTGGTCATGGGATTCAATGCAGGCGACGTACGCTCCAAAATCACTTTATACTACAACTACATCGAAGATGCTCAGGCTAAAAAAGGAAAATACGTGTTTACTTTTGGAAACCCTTATTGTGCCGGATTCACAAAGGTTGATTACAATCGCGGCAATACAACCTTAACAAACCTTAAAGGCAAATACAACAAATTCGACGCAGGCGATGGTTATGCATACGTTCAGGCTGGAACAGGACTCTATGCGCGGCTTGATCTTTCAGAGTTCTATAATTTCTTTGATACCATACCCAACCCTCTTTTGAACTCGGTTGAATTGATCGTTCCCACGCCCGGCAAAACAGAACGCAGTCATTTCAGTATGCCTAAAAACCTGTACTACATGTTTTTGAGCAACAACAACCGTTTTTACAGGCCAGTTTATTTTGAGGAGCGCGAAGATGGGGCTCAAATCGAAAAAATTGCACCGGAATTTCAAAGTGCCTACCTGGCTGAACTCGGTGAAAATTTTGTTGCCTACGCCAGAGGTGACGATAGCTACGGACTAAAAATACCCTACACCACCACCACCGACGGCACCTATTACAGGGCTTTCATGACCGACTATTTTCAATACCAATTAAAGCTCCCGGATATCTATCCGCCTATTCGTTATGCAGGACTAGTGCCTTCAGATGCGCCCTATGGAAAATCATTGAACGGATTTTCATTCAAAAAAGATAGCGTAAAACTCAGGGTTTTTTATTCTAAGGCCTTGCTTCGCTAATCGGCCTCGGAAAATCTTCCAACTTCCTCTTAGTCCTCACTCCGTATAGAATCGGCTGTTGGCTGTTTTTGCCATATTTGCAGCCATGGAAAAAATCGTAGTCCGTTCACCTTTAGCACCTGAACCTATTGGTCCGTACAGTCAGGCCATTCGGACAGGAAATATGTTGTTTGTTTCCGGCCAAATCGGAATCGATCAATCCACCGGTCAGGTGGTCGCTGGAGGTGTTGAAGCTGAAGCCGAGCAGGTTATGAAAAACATAGGTTTCATTTTAAAACAAGCAGGAACAGATTTCTCAAGAATTGTTAAATGCACGATTTTTCTCAGAACCATGTCCGACTTTCCAAAAGTGAATACCATCTACGCAGGCTATTTTAACGAAGCCCCACCAGCACGTGAGACTGTTGCCGTTAGTGGTCTTCCGAAAGATGTTCAGGTGGAAATCTCCTGTATCGCACTGATTCCCTGAAAATTTCCAAATGACACCAGCGAGAGTTCGATTTGCACCAAGTCCCACCGGTGCGCTACACATTGGTGGACTTAGAACAGCGTTATACAATTATCTATTGGCCCGGCAGACCGGAGGCACCATGATCCTTCGGATCGAGGATACCGATCAAACACGTTTTGTTCCTGGCGCTGAGGATTATATTATCAAATCATTGGAATGGGCCGGTATTAACATTGATGAAGGACCGGTTCAAGGCGGAAACAAGGGGCCCTACCGCCAGTCCGAGCGCAAAGAAATTTATAAACAGTTTACCGACCAGTTGCTCAAAGAAGGAAAGGCTTATTATGCCTTCGACTCTGAAGCCGAGCTTGAAGCAATGAGAGAACGACTTCGCGCTTCAGGCGCTTCCGGTCAACAATACGATCAATCGACCAGAATGCAGATGGTCAATTCCCTCACCTTGTCAGCTGAGGAGACCGCCAGACGAATTGCTGAAGGAAAATTCGTGATCCGAATGAAGGTTGAAAGTGGAAAGAAAGTTGTTCTGAATGATCTGATTCGCGGCACCGTTGAATTTGATTCAGCGCAGGTGGACGATAAGGTACTGATGAAATCAGACGGGATGCCCACTTACCACCTTGCCAATGTGGTGGACGACCATCTCATGGAAATCACGCATGTGATTCGTGGCGAAGAATGGCTACCCTCAGCGCCGCTGCACGTTTTATTATACGAAGCATTTGGCTGGAGTCAGTCGATGCCTTCGTTTGCCCACCTTCCCTTACTGCTCAAGCCAGATGGGAACGGGAAACTCAGCAAAAGAGATGCAGATCAATTGGGGTTCCCGATTTTCCCGTTGGATTGGACCGATCCTCGTACAGGGGAAACCGCCAGGGGCTATAAGGAATCTGGGTACCTGCCCGATGCTTTGATTAATTTTTTGGCATTCCTGGGATGGAATCCGGGCACTGACCAGGAAATATTTTCAATGGAACAGCTGATCGCTTCCTTCTCACTGGAACGCATCAGCAAATCAGGGGCTCGATTCGATATTCATAAAGCCCAGTGGTTCAATCAACAATACATTCGGATGCGTTCTGCCGGTGAATTGGCCCGGTGGCTTCAATCCCAGTGTGCGCAAAAAAGTATCCCATGTTCTGAAGAGAAGGCTGAAAAAATCGCTTCCGTTCTGAAGGAGCGGATTACTTTTCCGTCTGATTTGTGGAATGCAGGAGAATTTTTCTTCACGCCCCCAACACAATTCGATTTGGGTGTAGTAAGTAAGAAAAAAACGCCCCAGACAGAAAAAGTGCTCGACAAGTATGCAATAGAACTTTCAGATAAGCCAAGGATTTCAGATGCAGATGCTCAGGCATTGTTGGAAAAAGTTTGTTTGGAAGAAGGAATCAAAACGGGTCAGGTGCTTCAACTGTTGCGGGTGTGCTTAACCGGCGCAGCTGGAGGACCAGATCTAATGCCGAGCATTTCCATTCTGGGCGGCATAGAATGCAGAGCTCGGATTAATTCAGCATTATTAAAATTCAAATCATAATTCTAAAAATCATTTTCAATCATGCAGTCACACGTAATTGATTATCAGATAAAAGGTGAGAGCATTCAAATTGTTGAAGTGGAGCTCGATCCAATGGAAACCGTAATCGCAGAGGCCGGAGCCATGTTGTACATGGAAGATGGTATTCTCTTTGAAACCAAAATGGGTGATGGTTCCAACATGCGCCAGGGCATCTTTGATAAATTGTTGAGCGCAGGCAGCAGAATTTTAACTGGCGAAAGCCTCTTCATGACCCATTTCACCAACCGAGGAAATAAAAAATCCAAGGTGGCTTTCTCAGCGCCGTATCCAGGTACAATCATTCCTCTGGATCTGGCTGGCTTATCCAACCGCGAAATCATTGTTCAAAAAGATGGCTTTTTATGCGCTGCATTTGGAACCAAATTATCCATTGTATTCAACCGAAAGATCGGCTCTGGACTGGTCGGCGGAGAAGGATTTATTCTTCAGAAACTTCAGGGTGATGGCAAGGCCTTTGTTCACGCTGGCGGAACCGTTATTGAAAGAACATTGAACAACGAAACCCTTAGGGTGGATACGGGCTGTGTCGTAGCCTTCGAATCGCATGTAGATTTCGATGTGGAATCAACGGGCAGCCTGAAATCAATGGTTTTTGGTGGGGAGGGAATTTTCCTCGCTACCCTTCGCGGAACCGGCAAAGTTTGGCTCCAGTCCATGCCAATCCGAAAACTAGTGCAGGCACTTTCACCTTACGGCAGAAACAGCAGCAAAGAAGCTGGAGGTGTTTTAGGTAACTTGTTCGAATAAGGTCTCTACTGGTAGCTGGTCGAGAACCAAACCAGTGAACCATAAAAAGCAAATCGTACTATCCTCGAGATGGTGATCAGAAGGAATTGCCTGAAAGGCAAATTCACTGAACCGGCGAGCATACAAGTAGCTGAAAAGGGGACTGGTGTTACAGCTCCGACGATCACGAGAAATCCGCCGTATTTTCTGAGTTGACGATCGTAGGGCGCAAGCCAGCGTTCATGAATCGTTCGGAAACCGGGAAGCTTTGAAAATTTCAGTCCAATGAAATACCCAACAACTCCCGCGCCGTAGGAAATAAAGGTAAGGATAGCAAGATTGATGGTATAGACGAAAGGATCACCCATCGTCTTCCATATCAGCATAAAAATTTCAGGGGGAAGAATTCCAAAAACAATTTCCGAGACGGTAAAAATGGTAAGCAGCAAAAACATGTTGTTGCCCACTTTACTGATCTGCTCACGATAAACGTTCAATTCCTTCTGAACGAGCAAATAGGCAACAATGATTACCGCAAACCAAGCCAAACCTTTAATCAGGTTTTTAATAAGGAACTGGAACTTCGAGTCTTCGGTCTCCATTGGTTAACCCCGTATCGGATATCGCTTAAATGGTTTTTCTCTATCGAAAAGATAGCGGAAAGTAGCGTGTCTTTTGGTAACAGCTACATTTATTTGCTCGCACATCTTGATCATTTTGGTGTTAAAATCACCAATCCAGTTCATTTCGTAAAATTCGTAACGATTGTAACGCTCCTGCATCAATCCTCTGAAGCTTTCAATGATTGCCCCATCAACACCCTTACCCTGGTGGGCAGGAACAATTCCGAACAGTACACCAAACGCTTTTCGATTTGTTCCGCGAAGCTGATGCCAGAGGAAGGTGAGCTTACCAAGTAAATTCATTTTACCATTGACATGCTTAAAAATCTGATTGACCTCTGGAAGTGAGAGAAAAAATGCAATCGGCTCATCATGGTAATAGCCAAACCATAAAAGTTTCTCATCCATGATCGGCTTCATTTGTTTTACCAGATGCTCGGCCTGCAATGAAGTAAGCTCAGGGATTTCCGTTCGGTTGGCCCATGCCTGGTTATAAACCTTTCGGATAAGTTCAGGTAACCTGCTCCAGTCCTTTTTCCGTAAATAATCAAATCGATATCCCGGATCTTTTTTTACCAAATCATTTTTCATCAACAAACGTTCGCCAATGGCTCCGAGAACTTTTCGGCCAAACGTAAGCTGGTAGAAATAAACACCAAATCCATATTCCTCAAAAAAGGTCTTGTAGTATGGAAAATTATAATTGCACTGATAGTTAGGCTGCAGATCATATCCCTCAATCAGCAATCCCCACCACCGATCACGGCTTCCAAAATTAACCGGACCATCCATGGCCTCCATTCCTTTTTCCTTCAACCATTCTTTGCAACGATTCAGAAGCATGAAGGCAGCAGACTTATCGTCGATGCATTCAAAAAATCCCAATCCACCCGTTGGCTGGTCGTTTCCTTTATTGGCATGCTTTTTATCGTAGAACGCGGCTACCCTTCCAATGACCTCGCCAGTATCATTTTTAAGAATCCATCGTATGGCTTCCCCCGTTCTGAAAGCTTTGTTGGAGGTTGGATTAAAAACAGATTCAATATCCTTGTCCAATGGACGGATCCATTGAGGCTGATTGCGGTAAAGCCTGACTGGAAGGTTCAAAAATTCAAATCTGTCGGACGCAGTAAGGACTTCCTGGATGGTCATGCTGTGGGTATGAATCCTGGACCGATAAAATAACCGGCACAGGACAGGAAAAATATCCAATCGCCTCAAATCGGCGAAATACTTCAGTCAAATATTACGGCCGATTAACCTTTGAGCGCTTCTGCGCCGGCAACAATTTCAAGGATTTCCTTGGTGATTGCGGCCTGTCTGGTGCGGTTGTACGTGAGTCTGAGGTCTTTAAGAAGCTCACCGGCATTTTCAGTAGCCTTATCCATGGCTGTCATCCTTGCACCGTTTTCAGCGGCATTGCTGTCGAGCAGTGCCTTGAACAGTTGAACGTGCAGTGATTTTGGAACAGTGCCATTTACAATTTCCTGGCGATCAGGCTGAAAAATATAATCTGTATCCTGGGTGCCTTGTTGGTCATTCTGCTGCACAGGCAAAAATTGCTCGTGGGTCAGGATTTGGGTGGCAACGTTTCTGAAATGATTGTAAATGATCTCAATGTGATCAAAAGAACCTTTTCTGAAACGCTCCATAAGGTCTGATGACACTTTAGAAGAATTAGAAAAATTCAGTTCCTGAAAAATTCCAAAATGATCGTTAACGAGGTTATAGCCACGCTTGGCAAAAAATTCATTTGCTTTTTTACCGAGCGGCATGATTGAAACAGAAGCGCCATTATAATGCTCCTGAATCCGACGCACTGTTGCTTTGATCACTGCGGAATTGAATCCACCACATAGTCCGCGGTCGGAGCTAATAACCACCAACAGAACATTTTTCTTTTCACGCACCTGGCTATACCATGCCTGACCATCCGATTGCTGGGCGGAGAGATTACGAAGAAGACCCTGTATTTTCTCGGCAAAGGGTCGGATTTGCGTAATCCGCTCCTGAGACCGCCTCAATTTAGCAGCAGCAACCATTTTCATCGCTTTGGTAATCTGCTGAGTCGAGGTGACCGAGGTGATCCTAATCTTAACTTCCTTCAGGCTTGGCATATCGGATGCTTAGAGTCTTTTATTGATATCGTGCCGCAATTTCGAGGGCGCGCTTCTTAAGGGTGTCCATGTCAGCATCCTCAAGTTTACCCAATCGGAAATTCTCCAGGATGTCTTTATGCTGCGTCTTTAAAAGTCCAATAAACTCTTTTTCAAAGTCGCGCATCTTTTGAACAGCTACCTTATCGGTATATCCTTTGGTCGATGCAATGATGATGGCCACCTGCTCTTCAACCGGCACCGGAGCATACTGAGGCTGTTTAAGGATCTCAAGATTTCTACGTCCACGTTCGATGGTAAGCTTAGTAGACGCATCGAGGTCGGAACCGAACTTCGCAAATGCTTCAAGTTCCCGGAATTGCGCCTGATCCAACTTGAGCGTACCGGCAACTTTTTTCATGGACTTGATTTGCGCAGATCCACCCACCCGCGACACGGAAATACCAACGTTAATTGCCGGTCTGATGCCCGAGTTAAAGAGGTTGGTCTCCAGGAATATCTGTCCGTCTGTGATGGAAATTACGTTTGTCGGAATATAGGCTGAAACGTCGTTGGCTTGGGTTTCGATGATCGGAAGCGCCGTGAGTGAACCGCCGCCCTTCACTTTATTTTTCAGCGAAGGAGGAAGGTCGTTCATGTTTTTAGCAACACCGTCGTCGTTAATGATTTTGGCTGCGCGTTCCAGCAAACGAGAGTGCAGGTAAAAGATGTCACCAGGATAAGCCTCACGACCGGGTGGTCTTCTGAGCAGCAAAGAAACTTCGCGGTAAGAAACCGCCTGCTTAGAAAGGTCATCGTAGATCACCAGCGCAGGGCGACCGGTATCGCGGAAATATTCACCGATGGCGGCACCGGTAAATGGAGCAAAGAATTGCATCGGAGCAGGATCGGAGGCGTTGGCAGCAACGATAACCGTGTAAGGAAGGGCACCGGCTTTTTCCAAAGTAGATGCCACGTTGGCCACTGTTGAAGCTTTCTGTCCAATGGCAACATAAATACAGAATACAGGGTTGCCGCGCTCATAAAACTCTTTCTGATTGATGATGGTGTCGATGGCCACCGCAGTCTTTCCGGTTTGGCGATCACCGATGATCAGTTCGCGCTGACCACGACCAATCGGAATCATGCTATCGATGGCTTTGATACCGGTTTGGAGCGGCTCGTTAACCGGCTGTCTGTAAATAACCCCAGGGGCCTTACGCTCCAGAGGCATTTCAAACAACTCGCCTGAAACAGGACCTTTACCATCGATCGGGTTCGCCAAAGTATCGACAACGCGACCCAGTAAACCTTCACCCACTTTTACAGAACCAATTTGTCCAGTTCTTTTTACGGTATCGCCTTCACGGATCTCTTTGGAGTCGCCGAACAATACGGCACCCACGTTATCCTCTTCGAGGTTGAGCACAAGCGCTCTCACGCCGTTTTCAAAAACCAGAAGTTCTCCGGATTGTGCTTTGGTCAGTCCATAGATCCTGGCCACACCGTCACCAACGGTAAGCACAGTTCCTACTTCTTCCAGCTCGGCCTGGGTTTTTGCACCGGCCAGCTGCTCTCTGAGTATGGCTGAAATTTCTTCGGGTCGGATATTACTCATGATGGGTTCAGTTATATTTCTTTTTGATAAGGATTATGTTTGAAAGTAAGTCTGAGTGCATTGAGCTTACTGGAAACGGAAGCGTCGATTTGTCGGTCGCCAACGTTTAGCACAAAGCCACCAATTAATTCAGGATTGACTTTGGTTTCCAGTTCAACCTGAGAACGGGTGCTGAGTTTCTTAGCAATCTCTTCAATCTCTTTTCTAACCACAGGGTCGATTTCAATGGCGGTGGTAACGCTGGCAAAACCGATACCTTTGAATTCGTTGTAAGCCACATGAAATTCATCGGCAATGGCTGGCAGCAAAGACTCTCTGTTTTTTCGGGTAATAATGTCGAGGATAGACCAGGTGAGGAGGTGAACCTTCTTCTTAAAGATCTTTTCCAGCATATCGCGCTTGAGATCGTGTTTAATGATCGGGCTGCGCATCATCAAAAGAAACTCCCTGTTGGTATCACAAACCTCATCGAACATAACCATGTCGGCATGCACTGCTTCGAGCGCATTTTGCTCCACAGCTAACCCTAGCAAAGATTTAACGTACCTCGAGGCTACGCGATGATCGGTCATGACCTCAGTTCAGTTTTGTTTCTTTAATGAATTCCTCCACGAGATCCTTCTGTGCCTTGTCGGAAGAAAGGTTTTTACGGATGAGTTTCTCCGCAATTTCTATAGAGAACATCGCCACTTGTGCTTTCACATCGCGTAATGCCGCTTGTTTTTCAGTTTGAATTACTGCCTTTGCGTCCTCCAGCATTCTGTCGGCTGATTTCTTGGCCTCTGACTGTGCCTGATCGATCAATTTATTTGAAGCGTCTCTTGCCTCACGGATGATGCGATCTCTTTCTTCTCGAGCTTCCCGAAGCAATTTTTCATTGTCAGACTGAAGTCTGGCCATTTCATTTTTTGCTTTTTCAGCCGAAGCAAGTGCCTGCTGAATGGACTCTTCCCTTTCCTTAAGAGACGATAGAATCGGCTTCCAGGCGAATTTTGCCAGGAACAGGAACAGGGCTATGAATACAACAGCCTGCCAAAAAAGTAAACCGGTACCGGGGGTTAGTAATTCCATAGTTCTTCTTTTTTTAAACTTTTAAAGGGCTTACCCGGCCAATCGCCATAGGTAAGCCCTCTTGAACATTTACTGGATGGCAGCTCCTGTCTTGTTAGAGATCAGAAAGCAGATCACAAGCGCAAACAAAGCAGCAACTTCAACAAGTGCTGCGATGATGAGCATGGAACCCTGCAGTTTGTTGGCCGCTTCAGGTTGACGTGCCATAGCTTCCATGGCTGATCCACCAATGCGTCCTACACCAATACCTGCTGCAATGGCAGCAAGTCCTGCACCAATTCCTGCGCCCATAATGGCCAGGCTGACATCAAGCAATAAACCAAACAACATATAATTATGGTTTAGGGTTAAAAAATCCGGGATTTTCCCGGAATGTCTTTATAGATGTTACCATCCAAAATCAATATCTAATGGTGATCGTGCTCCTCAACAGCCATACCTATATATAGGGAGGTAAACAGGGTAAATACATACGCCTGAATACCGGCTACCAGTAGCTCAATCAGATTAATAAAAATTACGAATACCGATGTGCCGAACCCCACACCCCAGCTTTTGAAGATAAAGGTCAAACACAACAGAGAAAGCAATACGATGTGGCCCGCGGTGATCGCTGCGAAGAGACGAATCATCAACGAAAACGGCTTGGTAAAAATTCCAATGATTTCAACCGGCAGAATTATGGCCCTCAACGGAAGTGGAATACCAGGCGTCCAGAGGATGTGTGCCCAATAAGATTTGTTGCCGCTGAAGTTTGTAATCAGAAATGTGAAAAACGCCAGGGTCGCAGTAACAGCGATATTGCCGGTAAGGTTGGCTGCTCCCGGAAGAAGGCCGAGCAGGTTTCCAAACAAAATGAAGAAAAATAGGGTAAGTAGGTAGGGCAAATACTTCTCATACCTTGGACCGATGTTCGGTTTTACAACCTCATCTCTCACAAATAGGATGATCGGTTCAATGAATGACTGAATTCCGCTGGGGGCCTTCCCTACATTTTTTCTGTAACCGTTTGCCACTGCAAGCAGAACGCCCACAATAAGCAACACATTCAGAAACAACATGGCCACATTCTTGGTTACCGACAAGTCAAGTATATGCTCCTCTGAATTTTCGAAACGGATGTGACCATGCTCCAAAACGTATCCATTATATGCTTTAGACTGGTGGTGCTCATCAAAGAAATTTCCAGATGAAAATACCTCAAGTCCCCTGGACGCAGAATGTACAATTACAGGCAATGGCAGCACCATTCCATCGGTGAAATGCCATACATGATCATCAATAACGTGATGCAGAATAATATCCGGATTGAACTTATCCTCTCCGGAAGCCTCAGAACCTGAACCAAATGCAGGTGAAACCAGCAGGCAAATTAAGGTTGTAATTAGCCTTAATGACCTGAAAATGAGTGAAGTGTGTGACGCCCGCATAGGTTGTAAGGTGGGCGCAAAACTATTCATTAATCCCCCAAAAAAAAATCATTTAAGCGATTTTTGCCCCTTAGAAAAACTTCGGGATCATCGGTTTTTAGGATAAAGAAATCCGATCTCCAAAACCGTATACAACAGGTAACAAATCAGTAAAAAAATAGCATTGGGCACTTGTCCGGCAGGATCGTTCAATCCAATTGCCACCATCAACCCAGTATGCACTAAAAGTTTTAAAACCAGGCTGCCGAGGTAGAAGGTTGTAAAAGTCCTAGGATCTCCAAGCGGAGCCAGCATCCGGTATACCAATCCCCCAAAAACTATATTAACCAGTAGCACGGGTAAATAAGCGCCGGGGATTGGCCAGTCCAATGGAGCTACCACCCATCGGATAAAGGCCATGATTAAAACACTCAGTAAAACCGCGAACAAATAAAATTTGGTGCTTCTCATTCTTCTCTGGTCACACTTATCCATAGCCAGTAGACAACCCCCACGAATGCCGACAGCGTGAAACCCAGTAAGAACCAGGGAAAACCTAAACCTAATTTATTGTCCAGTGAATGGCCACCCCATGCAGCCAGTGCAAGCAGGGTAGTGATCTGAATGGCCAGCGAACTGTGCCGCAACCAGCCCTCAGGCTGTCCTGGCTTCTTCGGAAATTCTGATGGTTCCGTTTTCACTGATCTTCAGATTTCGTCCCGCTCCCATCATACAATTACCAATGAATGTTGCACCGGCTTCAACAACCAACTTGCCCGTAGAGATATCACCCTTGATTACTGCCGTTGCTTTTAGGGTGAGCATATCCGAAATGTCAATTTTGCCATTAACCTCTCCCTCAATGTCTGCATTCTGGGCAACGATGTCACCCTGAATGGAAGAAACCGGTCCAAGGGCAACCTTTGCTTTGGAGCGTATGTTACCTGTCAGTTTCCCTTCTATACGAAGGTTTCCGCTGGTTTCAATATTGCCCTCCATGGAGGTTCCCTTACTGATAAACGTACTGGAGTTGGTAATCTCCTCGGCGTTTCTTTTCTGTTCTTTCATCATGATCATGTTGTTGTCATTAAAAGGTCACAAATTCTTCCGGATTGATTGGATTTCCGTTATACCACAATTCAAAGTGAAGGTGTGGGCCACTGGTCATCTCTCCGCTGTTGCCAACAATGGCCAATATTTCTCCAGCATTCACAAAAGTACCCGCCTTTTTCAAGAGCTCAGCATTATGCTTGTAAACAGAAATCAAACTTCCCTGATGCTGAACCATAATTACATAGCCTGAATCCTGAGTCCAGGAAGACATAATAACCGTTCCGTCGGCAATGCATTTCGCTGGTTCATTGGCTTTGGTAACAATGTCCACCCCAAAATGACCACGGCGTGCATCGAATTTGTCGGACACAAAACCTGTCGTGGGTGAGAAGAAGAATGTTTCCTGTAACTCACTGTAGTTGTTCCCGGAAACGGCTGATAAGGACAAATCAGTTTGCTCATACTCCTTTCGGAAATCAGCGCCCGCCTCACCGAGTTCAAGATCACCGGCTTGCGATATAGGCTTATCTGGATTCTTAAGCAGTTCTGAAGGATTTTTGGCGCCAGCGGTGTCACCCCTTAAAATCCTCTGGATATTCAAAATAAAGTTGTCTTTTCTTTCTACCTCAACCACCAAGGAATCTACCTTAATGACCAACTCCAACAATTTTTGGTTGGCCTCACGTTGCGCATGTCTTGGGTCGTACCATCTGGCCAATAGGGTCTGCGCCAGAAAAAGAGACAGGAAAAAAAGCCCTAAAAAAGCCATTCCAGCAATGGCAAGGACCCTCCCATTGGTCATTCCAACCACAGATCGCTCCTCCAGATTGTCCTCATTTCGGACAATCAACTGATAGCGGGTTGTAAGACGCTCTAGGAGCGATTTTTTCTGCTTTGCCATAAAGGGGGACCAAAAATAAGGAATCTGACCCAACAGCGACCTGATTATCTGTATTTTAAACCCCTGTTTTTCGATCAAAATTTCAAATAAACTTACATCAGGCCCCCTCATTAATAACCTGGTTTTTGAGGCTTTTGCGACCTTAGCTTTGAAAGTCCACCCATGACCACCACCCTAGAGGAATTTTTTAAGCTGCGCGATCAGATTCCAACGGCCGACGTGAGGTCAGAAGGTGAATTTCAATCCGGACATGTTCCAGGATCAATTTCCATTCCTGTACTAAACGATCAGGAGAGAAAAGCTGTCGGCACAGACTATAAAAGGAAAGGAAAAGAAACAGCCATTGAAACCGGACATGCGCTGGTAGCTCCAAGGCTCCACGAAATGATGGAGCAAGCCAAATCTGTTGCTCACGCTAATGAACTATTGGTCTATTGCTGGCGTGGCGGATTGCGCTCGGAGAAGTTTTGCGACTTTGCGACCAACGCAGGCATTAAGACGCGCCGACTTCAGGGCGGATACAAAACTTACCGTCAATTTGCTCTTCAAACATTTTCCAAACCCTATCGGTTAATGGTGGTAGGTGGTAAAACAGGAAGTGGAAAAACAGAAATTCTTGAACAACTGAAGGCCCATGGAGAGCAGGTTATTGATCTGGAGTTTTTAGCCAACCACAAAGGCAGTGCCTTCGGTGGATTGATGCGCGGTAAACAACCAACCACGGAGCAATTCCAAAACAATCTTTTTGAAGCCTTGATGAAAATTGATATCGACCGGAGACTTTGGATTGAAGATGAGTCGATGTCCATTGGCAGAGTTTTTATTCCCGAAGGATTCTGGCAACAAAAGGCTGCGGCTCCGGTGATGCAAGTGGAAATGAATACTACTGAGCGAATTGAACGACTGGTCAATGAGTACAGTCCAGCCGATCGAAATGAATTCTTACAGTCAATGGAAAAAATTACCGAGCGATTGGGTGGCCAGAACTTCAATGCTGCAAAAGAATTGTTGTTGAAAGGTGACTGGCACGGAACGATCGAAATTCTTCTTTACTATTACGATAAAACCTATTTGTATTCATTGGGTAAAAAGAAATCGCAGATCATAGGTACCGTTGAATGGGCATCCAACCAATCGAATCAGCCATCGGTTGCAGAAAGGATGATTGAAATGGCTCAATCGTTTCAGCAGCGCTGAATGTTGATTAAAAGCAGAGGGATCGTTCTGCGGTTCACCAAATTCGGCGACACCTCGCTGATTGCAACCATTTTTACTGAAAAAGCAGGATTGCAGTCGTACATGGTTAAAGGAGCGAGGAGCAGTAAATCGAAACTTAAAATGGCACTGCTTCAGCCGCTCACCATCCTGGATATGGTGGCCTACCACCGCGAACAGGCCCAAACGCAGCACATTCGCGAAATGAAATGCGACTACATTTTCAAACATCTTCCACAAGACCTGACCAAGAAAACCATCGCATTTTTTATTGCTGAAATTTTAAACCGCACTGTTAAAGATCAGTCCCATCCGGAGGAACTCTATCGGTTCATTGAAAATTCACTTATCGCCCTGGATGAATCATCGACCAATACTGAAAACTTTCATCTGGAATTCCTTATTGGCTTAAGCCGGCACCTGGGGTTTGGACCTGGTCGATGGAATGAGGTTACACTGGGTCGGATTGTACCAGCAGAAGATACCAACATCCTTCAAAATCTTATCGATTCAAAGAAATTAACCGCGCCGATAACAGCTGAACAGCGAAGGGAGCTGCTTAATATGTTGTTGGATTTCTATCAACACCACCTGGACAACTTCGGAAAAATAAAATCAGTGGAAGTGCTTAGGGAAATTTTAAGCTGAGCATTTAGACCACTGCACCCTGACAACTGCTACCCAATCCCGCAGTGCAGGCAAAGCAATGTCTTCCAGTAATGATTTTCTTATCACGAAATTTTTCTTTTGAAAAATTCCTGATGTGATCCATTCCTTCAACCTGTTTTGGCAGCTGCAGCATCTGGTTGAAGTCACAGTCAAAAAGTCTGCCCTGCCAGTCTACCGAAACCGTATTGCGGCACATAAGTCCGGCTAAAGTTGCAGGATTAAAATTTTGAACCAGCTTGTCGAGGTAGTCTTCAAAATTTCCGGATTCAATCAGAAAATCCAGAAAGCGACTTACCGGCACGTTGTTGATGGTGAGCAACCGGTCAAAATAAATACCGTAATCTTTTTCAAGCACTGATTTGAATTCCTTCTCGAGCTGATCCTGGGGCGCTGCACAAAACGCACCCGATGGATTGTACACCAGATCCAGTCTAAGCCCGTCAACCCCCATACCATATCCGACTGCATTCAGCATTTTTAATGCTTTTATCGATTTCATGAAAACACCCTCTCCCCTTTGACGATCGGTTTTCGTGGAAGAATAAAAGGGCAGCGAAGAACAAACCCTCACACCATACATCTTGAAAAACTCAGGCAAATCAGCGTACACCGGATTTGCCATGAGTATGGTCAGATTGGAACGAACTACAATTTCAGCGACAGGTGTAGAAGCTGCACGTGCAACAAATCGCCGGAATCCGGAGTGCATTTCAGGCGCCCCTCCCGTAATATCCAACATCTCAAAGCATCCGGTTTCCAATGCACGGATACAATCTTCCATGATTTCCTCCGACATTTTTTCTTTTCGATCCGGACCTGCATCCACATGACAATGCTTACAAGTCTGGTTGCATTGGTATCCAATGTTTACCTGAAGAATAGACGGCCGATCAGTTTTTAATAAACCAATGCCATGATCTTGAAGTTTCGAATGGAAAAAAGGTATATGCTCATGTGCTCCTTCCCGCTCAAGAAATCGGACCTGCACTTCAGGATCTGACCATTTGCTGTTGATTGCTCGAAGGGATTTCATGAGCTGGAATTACATCGAAATTTTCTTCGCTTTTTCCATCATTTGAACGCCATGAACAAGCGATGCGCCACCACGAATGGCTGCAGCCACATGCAAAGCCTCCATCATTTGTTTTTCAGTGGTTCCTCGCTCTACTGCATCCTGGGTATAGGCATCGATGCAATAAGGGCACTGTATCGTGTGGGCTACTGCTAGCGCGATAAGTGATTTCTCCCTTGCGGTCAGTTCACCGGGCTTGAAAACTTCACCATACCAGGCAAAAAACTTCTCTGCAAGGTTTTTGTCCCAGTCGGCAATGGCACTGAATTTTTTCAGGTCAGCGGGATTGTAATAGGTATCCATACTCTTAGGTTTAAATTAAAGAAAAACAGCCGGGGTCACCGGCTGTTGTTAAAATTATAAAAGTATCCCGGTCAGTTCTTCTGTTTGAACTGATCGAATTTTGCCGACTCGCTTTTCTTTGGGAAAACATTGTCGTTACGGTTCACATCGGCTGTAGCTTCATCCGGATCGATGACAATGTTCACAACTTCTTTTGCTTTAACGAAGACTTTCTTGAATTCATTTTCATTGGTTCTCCAGACTTCCGCCGGGATCTTTTCAATTTCTTTTGAACCATCTTTATACGTCCATTCAATTATTACAGGAGAGATCAGGCCTCCAGTGTTTTTAAAAGTGAGCTCATAAATATTTTTTGATTCCAGTTCGGTTCTCAGTGAATTGTCATTCACACGATTCATGAATTCGCGATAATCAGCCGTTGGCGTATTCATAAGATTGAACTCACGTGGACCATCGCTGAAGTCAGTCATGCCGGAGGCAGAATTGAATGGCTTTAAATCACCAACCTGAGTCTTAATTTTTTTGCGCTCCGGATCTACAGAAGTTTTCTTCACCCGAAACCATTTCACCTGATCCAGGGTGACGTCGACGTGATCGGTTGAGTAAAACCAACCCCTCCAGAACCAATCGAGGTCAACCGCAGAAGCGTCTTCCATTGACCTGAAAAAATCACCTGGCTTAGGGTGCTTGAAGGCCCAGCGCTCGGCGTAGGTCTTAAATGCTTGATCGAACAATTCGGGACCCATCACAGTTTCTCTTAATAAAGTAAGCGCAGCAGAAGGTTTGGTGTACCCGTTCGGTCCATTGTACCTTGACTGGTTGTCGGCCATCGCCATAATCGGGCGCATGACGCTTTTATCGCCTTTCATAAAGGCAACCTGTCCTTTGGGAATCTCGCTGGTTAAATCAAAATCAGGGTAGCGCTCGCGTTTGGTTTCCTTTTCAAGAAACGTATTCAGACCCTCATCCATCCATGTCCACTGACGTTCGTCGGAATTTATGATCATGGGAAAGAAGTTATGGCCAACCTCGTGAACAATGACACCAACCATACGCTCCAACAAACGCTTGCTGATGGTGCCATCTTTCGGTGGTCTGCCGAAGTTGAAACATATCATCGGATATTCCATTCCAATACTGGCAGCATGCACCGAATATGCTGCAGGATAAGGATAGTCAATGGTACGTGCCGAGTATACTTCGAGTGTATTTTTTATGGCTTTGGTCGACTCCATCTCCCAAAGTGGATTGCCCTCCTTTGGATAAAGTGATTGTGCCATCACCACTTTGCTGCCGATTCGGACGGCCTGCGCATCCCAGATGAATTTGCGCGAATGGGCAAAAGCGAAGTCACGCACATTTTCAGCATGAAACTCCCAGGTCTTTTTGGTTTTGGCCCGCTCCTTCTCTTTTTGTTTTGCCTCATCAGGCGTCACAATAAGAAGTGGCTTATCAAAACTGTTTTTTGAAGCCTCGAATCTCTCCAATTGTTGAGCAGACAAGGCCTCCTTCGGATTTTGAAGCCAGCCCGTAGCGCCGACCACATGATCCGATGGCACCGTAATGCGCACCTTATAATCTCCGAAGGTCAATGCAAACTCACCGCCTCCAAGAAACTGTTTGTTTTGCCAACCCTCATAGTCGTCGAACACACACATTCTGGGGAACCACTGAGCAATGGTGTAGACATAGTTTCCATCTTCAGGAAAATATTCCGTACCACTTCTACCGCCGACGAGCATCCGGTCGTTGATGTTGTAGAACCATTCGATGTAAAAAGAGAATTTTTCCCCGGTCTTCAATGGCTTGGGAAGTTCTACACGCATCATGGTGTAATTGATCAGATAAGGCAGTGGCTTTCCGGCTGCATCTTTTACCGCTTTAATCTGATAGCCTCCTTTAAAAGGAAGGGCGCCAACCATGGAGCCTAAATTTTTAGCAGGAATGGAATCACGAATAGCGCCCGGTGAAGAAAGTGCTGTAAGGCTGTTTGGCGCATTGATGTTTTGATCCAATTGAAGCCATAAATAACTGAGCGCCTCAGGGGCGTTGTTGTAATAGGTAATTGTTCCCGAGCCGGTAAGCGACTGATTGTCGTCGTTAACCTCACAGGACATGACGTAGTCGGCTCGTTGTTGCCAGTAATCGGGACCTGGCGCCCCGGAGCCTGTACGATACCCGTTTGGCGTTGGCAGCAACTCGTTAAGCTGTTCAAATTTTCCTTGCCAACCCTGTGCGGAAGCGAAAAACGGCGCAACCGCGACCAGCCATATAAGTGCAGACCTCATCAGTTTTTCTTTTTTAGTTCGTCAAACTTTGAAGCCTTTTCAACTCTTGGGAAGATGTTGTTGTCGGAATTAACATCGGCGGTTTCATTCACCGGGTCAATAGCCACTTTAGCAACTTCTTTATCCTTTGCGAACACTTTGGCGAAGGTAGATTCATTGGCACGCCAAACTTCAGCAGGAAGTTTTTCGATTTCCTTGGTTCCGTCGGCGTAGGTCCATTCAATAATTACAGGCATAACCAAACCTCCCTTATTGGAAAGTTTAAGCTCATATAGATTTTTATTCTCAAGCGAAGTAACCAAAGCTTTATCGTCCAGGCGATTCTGGAATTCTCCATAGAAGCGTGGATCGGTCGGCATTACGGTTAGCGGTTGTGGCCCGCCCGAAAAATCAGCCATCGCACCATTCGCAGAAGATTTAACCAGCGGAGTTTTCGTTTCAGGGGCTACCCCTTCTTTCTTCACCCTAAACCACTTGACCTGATCAAGTGATATGTCTGTATTGTCGGTGCTGTAAAACCATCCTCTCCAGAACCAATCAAGGTCAACTGCCGATGCATCTTCCATGGTCCTGAAAAAATCAGCTGGCTTTGGATGGCGGAAAGCCCAACGCTGTGCGTACTCGCGGAAGGCCCGATCAAAAAGTTCTGGGCCCATAATGGTTTCTCTAAGCATGTTTAGTCCTGCAGCGCACTTAGCGTACTGCTCAGCACCAAAAAGAATTACCTGCTCCGAATTCACCATCAAGGGTCTCATGGTGGACTTATCGCCTTTCATATAACCAACAATCGAACTGGCTGGTCCGCGCCGTTGTGGCATATCGGGATAGTGTTCTTTCATGGTTAGGTATTGAACAAAAGTGTTGAGGCCCTCATCCATCCAAGTCCACTGTCGCTCATCGTTGTTGATGATCATCGGGTAAAAATTGTGGCCCACCTCGTGAACAATGACTCCGATCATGGCCCACTTTTTTGAATCAGCATAGGTCTTGTCTTTGTTCGGACGACCTCCATTGAAGCATATCATTGGGTATTCCATGCCAATAGAAGCAGTGTGAACAGAGATCGCCACCGGGTAGGGATAATCGATGGAATACTTGGAATATGTGGTGATGGTATTTTTCACTGCCTTGGTCGATTCCTTTTCCCAAAGTGGATTGCCCTCTTTTGGATAATAAGACATTGCCAAAGACGTTCCGTTGTTGAGTTTTACAGCCTGTGCATCCCAAATAAATTTCCTTGAGGAAGTGAATGCGAAGTCTCTGACATTTTCCGCTTCATATTCCCAGGTCCTTTTTTCTTTTGACCTCACTTTTTCACGGGCAATGGCCTCAGATTCAGTGGCAATAATTACGGGCTTATCAAATGTCTTTTTGGCCGTCTCAAAACGTTGAAGATGCTGAGCCGACAATACCGCTGAAGGATTTTTCAACACTCCGGTGGCGCCAACAATATGGTCTGCAGGCACAGTGATTTTAACCTTATAATTTCCAAATGGTAGTGTGAATTCACCCTGACCAAGAAACTGTTTGTTTTGCCAGCCCTGGTAATCGTCATACACACACATTCGTGGGAACCAATGGGTGATGGCGTAGATGTAGTTGTTGTCCTCAGGGAAGTACTCCATACCTCCACGTCGGCCAACTTCTTCTTCGTTAAGACGGTCACTGATGGGATACGCCCATTCAACGGAGAAGACATATTTTTCACCTGGTCTCAAAGGTTGAGGAATGTCTACACGCATCATGGTTTTATTGATCAGAAACGGAATGCTCTTACCATCCTGTGACTTTACACTCTTAATGGTATATCCTCCTGTGTAATTACCATACAAATCAAGGTCTTGTTGAAGGGCCATGGTCGTGGTAGAGTCCTTCAGGCTGCCTGTTTTGGTCTGATCGGTTGCATTACCTGGTGAAAGAATATTTTGGTCCAGCTGCATCCATAAGTAGGTGAGCACGTCGGGTGATTGATTGTAATAGGTGATCACTTCAGATCCGGTGAGTACATGGCTATCGTCATTGATGTCAACGTTGATTTCATAATCAGCGCGTTGTTGCCAGTACTTTGGGCCAGGTGCACCGGAGCCTGTACGGTATTCATTGGGTGTTGGCAGCAGCTGCCCGAGTTGTTCAAATTTTCCTTGCCAAAGTGGTTTGGTCGGCTCAGTGGTTTGAGCACCTACGCGCAGGACGATGAGGAGGGAGGATAAAAGAATCAGATACTTCATGGGGTGGGTGTTTTCGGTCTGAAATTATAATTGATCAATTCTTTCTGAGATGAGCATCAGGGCCATGCCAGCGATTGCCGCGCTGAAAATCATGATCCAGTCTCTTCGTTTCACCTTAAACCACTCCAAAGCGGCAAAGGTTAGCAGTGAAAATAAGGCAACGACAATGATTTGTCCAAACTCCAATCCAACGTTAAAAGCAAACAGGGGCCAAATCAGATCTGTAGAGCCTGAAAGCATTGCGCGCAACATGTTGGAAAATCCAAGTCCGTGGATTAATCCAAAGACGCCGGCGTACCAGAAATTCAACACCGGAGCATTAGGCTCAACGTTTTTGACGAACAGGTTTGAGACGGCGGTGATGAGAATGGTAAGACAAATCAAAAATTCTGTAAACGCCGACGGTACAGCAATTACATTCAAGGTGGCCAGGGCAAGGGTGAGTGAATGACCTACCGTGAAGGAGGTGATCAGTATGAGCACTTTTTTCCATTCCTGGGGACGGGTGATAACCGTTAAAGCCAGAACAAAAAGTATGTGGTCCAGACCTTGCCCAATATCGAGGATATGGTCTTTCCCTATTCCGAAATACAAAGGGAAAACATCCATAAAAAAACAGTTGGTTAAGCTTTTACCCCTGCAACAATGGCAACCCGTTGGCTGATGACCGGGGGCCGATGAAAATCAATTATCGAAATCCGGTTCGTAGCTGGGATCCTTTCTTCCCCTGCCACCGCCGGAATCGTCGTCATCGTAATCGTCTCCGTCCTCCTGATCCTGATCCATATCATCACCATTGGATTCCAGATCATCGGCTGCGCGACCGGAAGGTTCGAATTGTCCTTTTTCTTTTCTGAAATCAACATCGTAATCACCCTCACTGTTCTTCGTAGCGGGGACTTTTACCAGGTAAGTGGCCTCATCGGTTTCCAGAGGAAACACAAAAATTGTTTCCTTTTTAGGAGTAGTGATGCGGTTGAGGCTCGCCTCGTATCCAGTTGGATATTGTTTCTTGATCAGTGCCTGAAGCTCTTCACTTAGACTGTCCAGACTTTTGATAATCTTTTTTTTGCTGACCGGCATTTCCGTTTTTGAGAAAAATCAGGGCAATTAGTTAAAGAAAATCGATTGAAGGCAAGAATTTTCTACATTTTTTTTGGAGATATAGTCAATCTACCTAGCTTCCCGACCTCAAAATAATCACCAAACCCCCAATACTATCGATCAGACATCTACGTTACTATAAACGATAGATTCAAATGATAGATCAAAAGAAAAGCGATACCCTCCTCGTATCGCAGTACCTGAAAGGTGACGAAGGAGCGTTTGAAACATTGGTCAAGCGCCACAAATCGAGGATTTACACAGCCATTTACCTGATCGTAAAGGACCGGTATGTAGCGGAGGATCTGTTGCAGGAGACCTTCATTAAAGCGGTTCGAACCATTCGTGAAGGCCGTTATCAGGATGAAGGGAAATTCTATGGTTGGATTGCACGCATTGCCAACAATCTTGCCATCGACCATTTCAGAAGAAACCGTCGGTACCCCCACATCATCATGAACGATGGGAGTCCGCTGTTAAATTCCATGAAGTTTTCTGAGACCTCTGCAGAGTCGATTCAGATCAACGCCGAAAACCGATCCTGGGTACGTCGTTGCATTCTTGATTTGCCCGAAGAGCAACGTCAGGTGCTCATCATGCGGCACTATTTCGAAATGAGCTTCCAGGAAATTGCAGACCGCACCGGGGTAAGCATCAATACTGCATTGGGCAGGATGCGCTACGCCCTAATCAACATGAAAAAACAAATGTCGAAAACTGAAAATGCCTATGATAAAAACCTTTACTCAAAACGACCTGATCAGGTTTATTTACCAAGAGACCACGGAGGAGGAAAGCCGTGAAATCAGAAAAAGTGTAAAAGTTGATCGGGAATTATCCGGTCAGTTGGATGCACTTCAGCAAATGACCAGAGCACTTGACTCTGAAATTTCCATGCCCGGAAAAGACGTGGTAGCCGCCATTATGCAGCATGCCAAATTCGGGGTGGATTGCTGAATTCTAAAGGGGGGCGATGCGGATGTTTTTCCATCGCACCCTTACTCCACCCCCATCGTGAATTTGCAGGGAAATCCGTCCTGCAATCGAACCGATTTTTTCATCGGTGAATTCAATCATCTGATCGCCATTGAGCCAGGTGGTTACGGTATTTCCCACCACTTTTACGCGAAGGGTATTCCAGGCATTGGTCTTCAGGCTACGTTCTTTCGCTGCATCCGGTTTAATAAGCCATCCTCTTCCATAGGATTCATAAATACCACCAGTATGTAAACCTGGAGGCGCTACTTCAGCCTGCCAGCCACTCACACGCGTTCCTTCAACCTGTGAATGAAAAAACACGCCGCTGTTGCCATTGGACTCTTGAAAAAAATCGAGCACTAGATCAAAGTCCTTGAATTCCCGGGCAGAGGCCAGGTAACCATATTGCTTATCGGGACCGCTCTCACAAATGAGCTCACCATTGGATACAAACCACTTTTCAGTTCCGTGCACCTTCCAGCCTGTCAGGTCTTTACCGTTGAAAAGTTGTTCGTAGCCATCTTTGGATGGCTTTTGGTTTTCCTGTGCACTCAGGCTAACTGTCAGAGAAGCCAGAAAAATAATTATTGAATACGCGTTTTTCATGGCAGAAAGTTAGGTTTTCTTTGCGGTAACGAAAACGGGTATTTAGCTCAGCTGGTTTAGAGCACTACCTTGACAGGGTAGGGGTCACAGGTTCGAATCCTGTAATACCCACATTTTTTATTGGAGGAACATCAGGGGCATAAAATATTCCCCCGCCCATCCGAACAAGCCATTCTCCACTGGTCCCTTTTGCTAAACCTTTCATTAGTTTTTACGTCTAAACTGCTCTTTCAAACCTGACCCAACCATGAAAACCGTCCTTTCCCTCCTGCTTTTAGTTTTTGTTTCAGGCTACACAGCCGTCGGTCAACCCGAAGGAATGCTGACCTATGAAATGAAAATTAACCTTCATCGCAACATTCCAAAAGAGCGGGAGGATATGAAGGCCATGATGCCTGAGTTCAACACCGCTCGGTTCCAGTTGCTGTTCAACAATTCAGAAAGCCTCTACAAAACTTTGGTGGATGAAGAAGATGATGTGGCCAATGCTGAAACTGGAGGAAGACGCATGGTAATCATGCGGGCCGCTATGAATTCAGAAATTTATTTTCACACCGACGAACCAACCGTAGTATCGAAACAGGAGTTTATGGGTAAGGAGTATCTCATCACCGATACGGTAAAGGTTTCCCCATGGAAGTTTGGAACCGAAACAAAAACCATCGCAGGTTACACCTGTAGAATGGCTTATTACACAGATCAATCAAGACCGGATCGTCCGCAGGAAATCACTGCTTGGTTTACCGATCAACTTCGTCCATTCCTGGGTCCGGAGCGGTTCAACACTTTACCCGGAGCAGTTCTTGCGGTAGACATCAACAACGGCGAGCGGGTGATTGTTGCCAAATCGGCTGAACTCCGCGCACTCAGAAAAAATGAATTGAAAAAGCCTGTTTCAGGCACACCTGTAACTGGAAAGGAGTTTCGCGAGATGGTGGAAAAACGCATGAAAGAGATGCGATCTCAAGGAGGCAATTTCACGATTAGGAACTAATGCAGTTACTGCGCGCCGGACTACTTGCCCTGGTCCTGATTTCCGGGCATGCCTTCGGGCAGAAATTTTTAATCAAAGGACAAGTAAAAGATTCATTGGGCACTACCCTGCCCTCCTCTACCGTGATGCTGTTGAACCCGGGCGACTCATCGCTGGTCAACTTTGGCGTTACCAATTCACAGGGAATTTTCGAAATAAAAAATGTAAACAAGGGCACCTACCTGCTCAAAATTACATTTGTCGGCTTCGAGCCACTTGAAAAAAGATTTTCAACGCCTGACAATGGTCAGGTATTCGACTTCGGTATGCTGCGAATGAAACCCGAAAGTAAGTTGCTTCAGGGGCTCACTGTCGTAGGTGAAAAAGCGCCGGTTACCGTGAAGCGCGATACCATTGAGTTTAATGCAGGCTCGTTCAAAACCAAAGCCAATGCCAACGTCGAGGATTTGTTAAAAAAGCTGCCAGGCGTAGAAGTGGAATCGGACGGATCGATCACTGCGCAGGGTGAACAAGTACAACGCGTTACCGTCGATGGCAGGGAATTTTTCGGAAGAGACCCAAAGCTTGCAACCAGAAATCTCCCTGCAGATGCGGTAGAGAAAGTTCAAATCTTCGACAAAAAATCAGAGCAGTCCTTGTTTACAGGAATTGATGACGGTTCAAAAGAAAAAACTGTTAATCTGGAATTAAAGGAAGAAAAAAGAAATGCAGCGTTTGGCAACCTGATGGGTGGCTTGGGAAATGAGGGAAGGTTTCAGGGAAAAGCAAGCATCAACCGTTTTACGAAAGGAAAACAACTGTCCTTCATCGGGATGGGCAACAACATCAACGAGCAGGGTTTTTCTTTTGATGAGGTGATGAATTTTTCCGGAAACAGCCAGCAGATGATGCGGGGCAATGGGCAAGTACGTATTGACTTAGGTTCTGAAGGCAGCAATCAGCTGCCTGTTAATTTCGGTGGAAGACAGAATGGAATTCAGACCAACTATGCCGGTGGATTAAATCTGAATCAGGATTTCAATAAGGGCAAAACAAAAACCGGTGGTAGTTATTTTTTCAGTCGCCTAGAGCAAAACATTGACAAAGATTTACAACGCATCAATTATCTGCCCGAAGATCCGGAAGCAGGTTTACCGGCTCGATCTTACTTATTTGAACAACAGAGTCAGCAAAACAATACCACCGAAGCCCACCGGGCCAACCTGACCATAGACCATGCTATAGATTCGGCCAATTCAATACGTTTCAATGCCGCCGCTAGCCAATCGTTTAATGAATCCCTGCTGTCAAGTCAAAGCAAAACCTTTAATGTCGACGGGAGCTTAAGCAATGAGAGCTTCAGAAAAACATTTAATGATGGCCAGGCATTCAACATCAACTCCTCTCTTCTTTGGAGACACCGTTTTGAAAAGAAAGGCAGAACCTTTTCAGCCAACCTGACCTTTGCTGCCACGGAATCGAACAGTGAGGGTGGACAAAATTCTACCAATGATTTTTTTGGTTCATCAGCAGAGAAAAGAGTGATTGATCAATCCAACACCCAGGCCAACAGCTCCAGCACAATCGGCGCAACCCTCTCCTACACCGAACCACTTGGAAGAAGACGGTATCTTGAACTAAACCATAACTACCGAACCAACCTGAACGATTCAGACCGTGACGTATTTAACCTGATCAAAGGAAATGAGGTTCGTGATCTGCAGCTGAGCAATGAATTCAACAGCAAGTATGTGTTCAACAGACCATCACTGAACTTCAGGGTTAATCGGGATAAATTTAACGTTACACTAGGCACTGGTTACCAATACACGACCCTTGAAGGAAACCTCATAAGCAGAGATACCTCCATTCGCCGAACCTTC
Organism: Bacteroidota bacterium; assembly: GCA_016866235.1. Lineage (GTDB taxonomy): Bacteria > Bacteroidota > Bacteroidia > Cytophagales > Cyclobacteriaceae > ELB16-189. The sequence goes on along the minus strand of VGMW01000002.1, from coordinate 243,279 downwards.
AGCAACGTGATGCCGGTGGCCAGATTCAACTATGACTTCAGCAGCTCCAGAAGGTTGCGGTTTGAATATGAAACAAATCTCAGAGAGCCTTCACTGCAGCAGCTTCAACCGGTTATTGACAATACCGATCCGCTCAACATCAGCATTGGTAATCCGAAGCTAAAGCCAGCCTATGCGCACAACCTTAGCCTTAATTTCAACTCATTCAATCCTTCTAAGTTTCTTAACTTCTTCGCTTTCATCAATGCCACCTATCAAACCAACGCGATTACTGTTTCACAAAAGGTAGATCAGCGCCTGGTTCGTACATCCATACCGGTTAACGTACGCGATAATCTTAATGTCAGCAGCAACCTGAACCTGGGATTTCCCATCAGAAAAATATACAGTCGATTTAATTTTGGGCCTACTTCTACTTATTTCCGGTCGATCAACGTTCTTAACGGAAAAGAGAGCCAGGTTTTTCAGCAAACGCTGGGCGGTAATGTGCGATACAATTTCTCCTACAAAGAATTTATCAACCTGGATTTAAGCGCCAATCTGCGGAATCAAAAAACCAACTATGAAGCTGCGCCGCAACAGGATCAGGAATTCCTTAACCAGACCTACAGCGCCGAAGCAAACTTCACCATTCTAAAAAACTGGCAACTGAATACCTCTTACGACTATTTCATCTACGACAGCAGAACGACAAATTTCAATCAGAGCATACCCATACTTAATGTCTGGATCTCGCGTTTTCTTCTGAAGGGAAATTCCGGCGAACTCAAAATTGGTGTCAGCAATCTGCTTGACAAAAGTTTATCCGTTACCCAAACGTCTTCCGCCAATTATCTCCAACAGGAAACCATCAATAACCTGGGCAGGTATTTGATGGTGAGCTTTACCTATGCGCTTAACAAGCAATTGAATCCGATGAGCGGCGGACCCGGTGGAAGAAGAGGATCAGGCATGAGGGTATTCATGCAACGCGATCAGTAGTCAACGGCTTTTGCGGAATTCCTAACTTAGCGGATACGATGATCAGGGTCTGCTTACTTTTCTTTGTTACCATGAGCGCAGCGGGACAATTCGCCGAACCAGTTTTTGATGTTCAGGGGCACCGCGGTGCAAGAGGGCTGATGCCGGAAAATACCATCCCCGCATTTATTGCCGCATTGGATACAGGCGTTACAACCCTGGAAATGGATCTTGCCATTACCCGCGATGGTCTGGTGGTAGTTTCACACGAGCCCTGGATGAATCCGCTGATATGCCGGCCCCCGCAAGGCATTAACTTTTCTAACGGAAAGGATTTCAGCCTCTATAAAATGACCTATGAGGAAATAAAAAAATGGGACTGCGGATCCAAAACCCATCCGAATTTCCCCGGGCAAAAAAATCAACCGGCAATCAAACCCCTGCTTCGCGATGTCATTGCCGCTGTTGAAGACCACATCAAAAGCAAAACGCGGTATGAGGTAGATTACAACCTGGAGATAAAAAGTGCACCGGAAGGCGACGGCATATTTCATCCTGACCCCACTGCTTTTTCTGACCTGGTCGTAAAAATGGTTGATGAGTATCTGCCCCTTGAGCGTATTTTGATTCAGTCATTTGATTTCAGGGTGCTGAAATACCTTCATGAGCGATATCCGCAGGTACGGCTGGCTGCATTGACCGACAGCAAAAAGCCATTGAATGATCTGCTGGCTGAGCTTGGTTTTGTCCCGGATGTGTGGAGCCCCAATTACCGTCAGTTAAAGCGAGAGGATGTTAAAAAGCTCCATCAACTTAAACCTGATTCAAGGCCGACAAAAAAAGTAAGGGTGATTCCTTGGACAGTCAATGAAACCAACGAAATGCTTTCGTTAAAAGGAATGGGCATTGACGGACTAATTACCGATTATCCGGATCGAGCCTATCAGTTCCGCAACACGCTCAAAATCAAAAGCAGATAGAATTTTACTTCGTGGAAATGTCCGGATCGACAGCACACTTGCTGCATCCGCTTGAACAGCTTTTGCCTGTTTTAAAAGAATTGTAAACAGTTCTGACCAGGAAAGCCACTGATGCTAAAAGTAAAATCCCGATCAATCCTTGCTGAAGCATGCCGCAAGTTAATCACTGAAACCAATTTTGCCTGACAACGGATAACAATTGATTGTGAACCGCATTGGCAGCACACAGTTGCCTACCAAACAAAAAATTGCTGCCACCATCAAAATCCGTGACTTTGCCACCAGCCTGACGAACCAGGAAAGCACCTGCAGCAACATCCCACGGACTGAGGTTGTATTCAAAAAATCCATCCAATCGACCACAAGCCACATAGGCCAGATCGGTTGCAGCACTACCCAGTCGACGGACGCCATGGGTTTGCTTCAGGAGATCACGAATCGAGGACAGATGAGCGTCCATCCGATCTCCGGTATCGTATGGAAAACCAGTTGCAATCAGGCTTCGGCCAAGTGAAGTAGTTGCTGCGACGTGGACTTCTTTATTGTTGCACCACACGGGAGCGTCCTGAAACGATCCGAAACATTCATTGGCCATAACTTCGTGAACGATCCCAAGGACGGTTTCCTCGTTATAGTTAAGGCCGATGCTAACAGCGAACGGAGGAAAACCATGAGTAAAATTGGTGGTGCCGTCGAGGGGATCAATGATCCAGGTGTAACCGTTGGTGGACGGGATATCGGTACCTTCTTCACCCAGAAATCCAGCGCCAGGCAAAATTTTTGTCAACCCGCCAACCAGTTTTTTTTCTGACTCTTTATCGACGTAAGAAACCAAATTGTTCCATCCGGTTTTTTCTTCAATACGCCCGGTATCAAAATTTTGAGATTCCTTTTTGATAAACTGTGCGACTTCGGCAGCAAGTTGTTCTGTACTGCGATAGACCTGCTCTAATGATTTCATGATTTCTTTTTAGTGGCGCTTTTATCAGAAATTTTACCTCTTACAGCTGCAACCAATAACACCAATATCGATACCCAAACTGCAGTTCTGGCAATCCACTCGCCCCGCTCATGGTACAGCTGGCTTCCATCACTAGGCGCATCGGAATATGCGCTCATCATCAGGTCTCTGCTTATCCATTCGCCTGGACGAAAAAAGCTATAGGCCAAAGGTCCTGCCACCAGCAGAATACCAGTAATAATCCAAAACCAATTGATTCCGCTACCTCTAAGGCTTAGAGAAAAAATCCAATTGGACGTCAGAATCCAGAGGGAGATTCCCAGGTAGCCGGTTTCAGCAGTCCATGTAGACCATTTTGGATGGGAGAGCAGCGTGTCGGCAAGAAAAGTTGGGCTTCGGGGCAGCCCTGTTTTCAACATCAGGTATTCCAGTGTCATCCAAAAGAAAATGATGAGCATGGTTCCTGTGAGTCTGCCCATTTTTTGACGGACAAAAGCAAAAAAAAGGAACGGTAATGAGAACGCTACTGCAAGAGCAGTGGATTTAGGAAGTGCAGCGATCTCAAAAAAGGTTGAACAAAAAAAGGCAATGGCCAGTGAAAGCAAAATGAGCTCAGTGTTCTCCCAAATGGTTTCTTCGGAAGCCTGAGCGGACAAGGCAAACAACGGCGCCAGACCAAAAAATATAAAAACAGGGAACAGCTTCATGAGGAAGGCAGCAGACAATAAAATGGTCCCTGCCAGAAACAACCACCAACGATTTATTCGCTCAGTCTTTTCCACAAATAACGATTACGATTTCTCCCCTTGGTTTTTCTTTTTGAAAATGGGCTAGAACCTCCTCTGCCGTTGCGGTTATGGTTTCCTCGTGAATTTTGGTAAGCTCCCTGGAAACAGAAATCAGTCTTTTTCCTTCTGTCATTTCCGAAAGTTGCTCAAGGGTTTTTAAAAGACGGTGGGGCGACTCATAAACCACAACAGTTCGATCCTCTTTCAAAATTTCCTGAAAAAAAGTCAGGCGACCTTTCTTATGGGGTACGAATCCCTCGAATACAAATCGGTCACATGGAAAACCGGACTTCACCAATGCCGGAAGAAAAGCAGACGGGCCCGGAAGGCAATCAACCGTAATACCGGCACGCAAACATTCACGTACCAAAAGAAATCCAGGATCTGCGATGCCAGGTGTGCCTGCATCAGAGATAAGCGCCATTTTTTCGCCTGACGAAAGTCGGCGGATGAGACCTGCTAAGGCTTTATGCTCGTTGAAGGCATGAAAACTTGAAAGCTTTTTGCCGATGCCGTAATGCTTAAGTAAAACGGAAGAAGTCCGGGTATCTTCAGCAAGGATGGTGTCTACCGATTTCAGAACCTCCAGTGCCCTGAAAGTTATATCGCCAAGATTTCCCAATGGCGTTGGAACCAGTGTAAGCTGAGCACCCGCTTCGTTCATGGTACAAGGTGATCGATGGCCTCAGCCAATTTTCGGTCTTTTTCGGTTACAATATTACCGGCATCATGGGTAGAGAGTTTAACCATGACTTTATTGTAGACATTGGTCCACTCAGGATGATGGTTCATTTCCTCAGCGAGGAAAGCTACCCGGGTCATAAAGGCAAAAGCCTCTCTGAAATCACCGAATTCAAAAGTTCGGTGCATCGCATTGTTTTCAATCTTCCAACTACTCATAGCGCAATTATTCCTTCAATATGACTAACTTTTTTATACACATCAATAATGGCATCGCTGCCGGGCATCATCATCTTAAATGTAAGACTGGTGTACTTACCCTGCTGTGATTCTTTTTCCGTTGAGAGATGTAATGGAAACAATTCACGAACTTCTGCAGCTTTGGCCTTAGGAACGATGAATTTAAAAATATACAAAGCCGGCCATGCGTAATTGTCTTCCAATTGTTGCCGGAAGACCTTCCACTTTTCCTGTTCCTCCTTACCCGACGGTACATCCATAGCTCGTACAACCCTCCGACCGGACTAATCCGGAATTTTTTTATTCATGAATTGAGGCACAAAACTAACCGCTACGACTGAATTTAGGCTGATTGTTTTGAATGAAGATTAGTCCAGGGAAGGATTAATTATGGCTTTAGGGTAAGAATAGAAACAGCGGAACCTTCCACCTTATCACGGGTGAAAAATACCTTGAAGTGACGGTCCTGCGACCACGAATCAAAAAGATTGCGGTAAAACGGACTTGATGGGTCACCGCTTTGTCCAGGCGTATTCGTGAAACTACACCCATCCCAATCACCCGTATCGACCACCATCCGGAATGAGGCACCGGCTGTTTGTAAATCGCTGCTGCCGGTCATTCCGGGAGTTGTTCCGTTGCCACCCCTACCGACGGGACCAAAATCAAGTTTTCGGCGCAATGAATCGGATACCACCCCACTCAACGGGTGCTTGATTTCAACATGATGGTAGGCCGGTTGACCATAGCGCCACTTTTCCTGATCAGCACCAAACCTTAAAGTCAATTTTTCAACAGCAGACTTTAATTGTTGAACCATCCATTCATCTCTTGCCCTCATACCATTGAAAGGTGTGCCGGCAGTCTGCAGAATTTCTATCATTCTGCCGAGCGGAAAAGATCTTATATAAGCAGAGGCTTCTTCAGGAATCAGTTTTTTGCGTATCGATAATTCCATTTCCTTTTCCCAAGCCGCATAAATGCCGGCAGCCACTGACCCTGGATTCATGATAAAATCCCAGTTGAGGAGATGCTGAATCGCAGCGTTGGTGGTTGGATCTTCCGACTGTTTACCCTTCAACATGCCAACAAGCTCGCGTGCTGGAATGGAGAGGTAATCAAATTGGAGCGCCTGCATGTTCTCATAGGAAATTAATTTTTTCGAACTCAGCGCCTCTTCGATTCTTCTGAAACGAAACTTTTCTGCCCATGTCCAACCAACAGCCTCACGATGTTTATATCCGGATGGCACATTATTTTCATTTGCGGTTGTCCAGAAACCTTTATCCGGATTCAATACGTTGGGAAGTTGCTTAACCGGTAGAAAGCCGGACCACTCATATCGGCCATCGCCGGGGACAGGAACAAGCCCTGACCAATTTTTTCGGATCGGAGCCTGCCCCACTGCCTGCCAACCGATGTTGCCAGCGCGATCGGCCCAAATCATATTTTCACCAGGCAAAAAACTATAGGCGCAGGCATTCCTGAATTCTTTCCAATTGCGGGCCTGACTCATTCGAAGGCTTGCCAGATAAGGTGCATTACCTTTCTCCAACCACCCGGCCCTCACAGCGGCCGCGAGATTTTTTTCTGGATTAAAATAGGTGACTGGACCATGACGGGTAAAACGATGTTGGACGATCACATCTGGTTTGCCCTTTACATGAATGGTGTCCGAGATCAGCCTCATTTTTTCCCACATACCGTTGTAACGATATTCTTCAGGCGCACCGGGACGCAAATCGTAGAGATAAAGGTCCTCAGCATCGAGTTCAAAGATGGTAAGCCCCCAAGCTCCGAAATCATTGTGACCGATGGATACACCGGGGATCACCGGTTCGCCACCACCGACAACATTCCAACCCGGCGCACTCAGGTGAACCAGATACCTAAGTGAGGGTGTGGCCAATGCGCGATGTGGATCGTTGGCCAACATTGGAAATCCAGAAGTAGATTTTTTTCCACTGACTATCCAATTGTTGCTGCCGATAATCCGATCATCAAGCCGATTCCATTCATCAAATAGATCAAACTGATGATGGATTGAATTGTCCTGGAAGGAAATTCCAAGATTGGCTTTGGTGAATTTTAATGCCTTTCGGAATGCTTCATAGGGAGCAATGAGGTCTTCATTTAAAATTTCGGGGGTTGAAAGATTGAGCATTGGTTGTCCTGGCTCAAAGACGACCAATTCTTTTACACGTTCAGGACCAATAGCGGCAACAGCCCTTGCTATTTGAAGTTCTCGTGTGAGGTTATTCAGCAAACCCTGATGGCGGCTGATCACCACTTCGGGTGTCCAAAGCCCGGGTTGCATTTTCAGGATAGAAAACTCAACAGGAAGTAAAGAAGGATTATTTCTGGTTTGCGTAATCCACGCGTTGATCCCTTCGGTGAAGGCGCGTATGATCCCAGCCCCGCGTGGATGGTAGTGATTCAATTCATCTTCAAGATTCCCTCTGAAGCGGAACAGTTTTGCGCCTACATCACGTAGGAGTTCTTCTTCACCTAAAATTTCTGCGATGGTGCCGGTGGCCTGTCGCCTCCATATTTCAAATTGAAACAAGCGATCTCTTGCTGCACAGAAACCCTGTGCGAAAAAAAGGTCGTGTTCATTTTCAGCATAAATATGGTTTACCCCATTGGCATCGCGGAAAATTTTTACGGGCTGCTGAAGACCGGCGATGGTCAGGTTTTCCTGTTCAGGCTGCGCGAAAAGGCTGAAGGAAAGAAGGATGATAAAACCAATCGTGATTTTCAATGGAAAGTGATTGACTGTTTCCCTGAAGGTAGGGCTCAAAAGCCATTAACTAAAATCGGCGTATTCAATTTTTTGATTTACCTGCCCTCCATTGAAGCGTGTTGATCAGGTGAATCACATCTTTTTTAACGTAATCGATGGCGGGCGCGAGGGAGTCGTTGTTGACTTTGGTGTAAAAATAAAGTGCACCGCGAAGGAAATTTTTTGATGAATCGGTGATGGTGAATTGCATTTGGCTAGGCACCTCACCGCTGAGCTCTGCAACCACTGCGGTTTTCCCTGATGGTGTTTTCATCACAATCTCATCGATGGCATTGGCTTTGATTTGCTGCTTCGAGGTGAGAATAAAAGCATCCTTCACATATTCCCGTAAATCTTTTTCAGACCTAATGGTTTTATAGGTAATGTGAATATTCGCTTTCAGGGAAGGATAATAGATTTCAATCCAATCGGGCTCACTAATCCACGACGTGTCATCCAAAACCTTTGCATACCTGGACACCTCAAAGGAATAAGGAAGTGAATCCGGCAGCATGCGGTACGCATGTGGTGGCAGCACCAGCCGATTGAAGCCACGGGGCTTAGGCTGATGGTCTGTAGAGCAGGCCGATAGGATCAGGAGAAAAAATAAAACCTGAGCAGGCCTTAAAATTCCCTGATCAAAACGGAAGGTCATCCGAACCGGTATCCGCTGAAGGAGCATTGGGTTGGGCCGATGCGCCGCCACTTGGAGCGCCGCGTTCCGCAGAGCTTCCTGAATAATTTGAGGAAGTGCCTGATCCATCGCGTTTCGAGCCAAGCAGGGTGAGCGATTCGCCAACAATTTCAGTTGTATAGCGGGTTACGCCTTCCTTCTCCCACGAACGAGTTCTGAGTTTTCCTTCGATGTAACACTGATCACCCTTGTGAAGATACTTGGAGGCAATATCGGCGAGCGCGCGCCACAAAACGATGTTATGCCATTCGGTCGATTCTCTGCGTTCGCCGGTGGTCTTATCGCGGTACACCTCGGTCGTAGCCATCGTAAAATTGGCTACGGTTGCACCGTTTTCAAGGGTTCTTACTTCGGGATCCTTTCCGAGTCTTCCGACGAGGATTACTTTATTTACGCCTGACATAATTTTTCAGATTAGTGGTTGCAGAAAAAACTATCGAGTCAAATTTACGAAATCCCGGAAGTATGTTGGCCGCACTTCAAGCAGGGCGCTTTATTTGAGCAAAAACACAAGCTTCAGACGGAAAGTGCGTTACTTACCTTGGGATATTTTTTTAAAGTAAATCTTCAGAAGATCATCAATCACTTTAGGTTTTGGCAATCTGACCACCTCTTTTTGTGTGTACCATTTTCCTTCGAAATTTTTTTTCAAAGACACCTCATTTACTCCGGTCATGGTAAGGCATGCGATAAAAAGTTTTTGGTGGGTGAGCAGATGGGTTACGGAGCCCAGCAGCGCTACCTCCCCATGACCAGCCATACTTTTGCATTTTTGCTTTAGAGCAGCGGCTTTTAGCTCGGAGTCTGATTCAATGCAAGGGAAATCATAAAGACCTTTCCAGATATCCGACTGACTGCGTTTTTTCATCCAAACGGATTTTCCCTGGATTGGCATCAGATAATAAAGATAGCGTTCACGCTTCCCGGCTTTTGCCAGTTTAACGGGAAGATCTTCAATCAGATTCTTGTTGTAGGCAAAGCATCCAGCAGAAACAGGGCAATCTGCACATCGTGGCGACCGTGGTGTGCAGACCAGAGCTCCCAGCTCCATAATGCCCTGATTGTATTCGCCGGGAGGAAGTTTGGGGTCGGGACTTTCATTCAACTGCTGTTGTGCTAGTGTTGAAAAAACTTTTTTTCCTTCACTGGAATTGATGGGCACTTCAATTCCAAAATACCTAGACAGAACCCGGAATACATTTCCATCGACTACAGCAACTTTTTCACCGAAGCTGATCGATGCAATGGCTGCAGCGGTGTATTCACCAATGCCGGGCAGCCGCTGAAGTGCTTTGGCTGATGCGGGAAACTCACCATTCAGTTCTGTTGCAATTATTTTGGAGCAACGATGAAGATTTCTTGCCCTCGAATAATATCCAAGGCCCTGCCATAGACGCAGCACAACATCTTCCTGCGCGGAGGCCAACTTGAAAATTGTTTCAAATTTTTTTACAAATTTTTGAAAATACGGAAGGCCTTGCTCCACTCTTGTCTGTTGCAACATCACTTCTGAAAGCCACACCCTGTAGGGATCGTTGTTCTCCCTCCAGGGTAGATTTCTGGAGTTTAACCGGTACCAACGTACGATTCGTACAGAAAAATTTTTTTGCGTTTCCTTGTGGTATTTCAGCATTTGGAGGGGTCAAAGAAACTAAAATGCAGTAAATCAGGCACTCACCAGTTGCGAATATTCTGCCGCCCGTTAAATTTGCCGTCCTGAAAGAAAAAAATCCAAACCCACTAAACCGTGACCAAAGCAGACATCATCAATCAAATCACTGAGAAAACTGGTATAGACAAAAGTGATGTTACCGCAACGGTAGAAGCATTCTTTTCCATGGTGAAGACCAACATGAGCAATGGACACAACATTTATGTCCGTGGATTCGGAAGCTTCATCAATAAAAAGCGTAAGAAAAAAATTGCCCGTAACATTTCAAGAAATACGGCCATCGTCATCGACGAACATTTCATTCCAAGCTTCAAACCCGCTAAGATTTTCATCAACAAAATCAAAAACAGCGATAAGGTGAAGCAGCTCACCGGCAAAGAAGCCTGAGCTTAACTGATTTTATCCGGTGTTTCGCACACGCATCTTTTTGCTGATCAGCTGTGCGCTGGTGGTCGGAGCCATCTACCTACTTCCAAAGGCCGTGGTGGAAAACGACGCAGCGATGTCTTCCTCAGCTTCTTCCACCTCCAATAACGCAGGACACCAGGAGGTAGCAAGCGAGGTCCAGCAGGCCATCAACCAGTTTCGGGCCCGGCTTACCGGCGGGGTTAACGACCAGAAAACCGCTATATTTGCCGATTCTTTGGCGGAATTGTATCAAAATGCCGGGCGTTTCGACAGCGCTGCCGCCTATTTTGAGCAAGCCGCTTCGTTCTTTGGTACGGAAGCGTCCATCCTGAAAAGTGCAGAAGCCTATTACCAGGCTTTTTCCTTTAGTGTGGACAATGCCAAAAGCAAGGTGTTGGCTGAAAAAGCCAGGCAATTTTTCAGCAGTTTGCTAGAAAAAAAGCCTGATCAGCCCGACTTAAAAGTAAAACTGGCGATGACCTACATGGTTTCGGATGGTCCGATGCAGGGAATAGCCATGCTGCGCGAGGTTTTGGAGAAATATCCTGAACACGAACAGGCTTTGCTTAACATGGGCATTTTATCCATTCGCTCTGGTCAATTTGCTAAGGCAATCGACTGGCTCAGGAGGCTGGACAAGGCCCATCCTGAGAACGTGGAAGGACAGATGCTCTTAGGTGCTGCTTACGCAGGCGCCGGCGAAAAAGAAAAAGCGCTCGAACAGTACGAGCGCGCAAGAAAAATGACCACTGATCCGGCTGTACAGCAGCAGCTGGATGCATACGTAAAGGATTTAAATTAATTCGGACGAGGCCCCGGAATGCTGACCGGGCACCAAGTCTTACAAAAACCAATTTCTATATGCCAAGCGGTAAGAAGAGAAAAAAACACAAAATGGCCACGCACAAGCGTAAAAAGCGCTTGAGAAAGAACCGTCACAAGAAGAAATAATCCGTAACACGTATCCATGAGTAATGAACTGATAATAAGTTCAGCTCAGGATGGTTGTCGGATTGCGCTGCTGCGGGACAAGACACTGGTGGAATACCACCGTGAGGAACCCGGAAGCAGATTCGTTGTCGGAGATATTTACCTGGGCACTGTAAAAAAAGTAGTGCCGGGTCTTAATGCGGCATTCATTGATATCGGGTATGAAAAGGATGCATTCCTTCACTACCTGGATTTGGGTCCGCAGTTCGGTTCACTTCAAAAATTCACCAAGCTCGTCAGAGCAAAAAGAATTACAGGAGGAAAACTGGAACGCTTTCATCGGGAAAAGGACATCGATAAGCACGGGAAAATTGCCCAGTTGCTTGCTAAAGGTGCCCAGATTCCGGTCCAGGTCGTTAAAGAGCCTATCTCCAGCAAAGGTCCGAGACTGTCTACTGAGCTGTCATTGGCCGGGCGCTTTTTGGTGCTTGTGCCATTTTCGAATGTTATAAACGTTTCGAAAAAAATTACCAGCGGGGAAGAACGCAGACGCCTTCTTCAGCTGATAAAATCCGTTAAACCGGAAAATTTTGGTGTCATCATCCGCACAGTAGCGGAAGGAAAGGAACTCTCTGAGATCGAACGGGATCTTCGAAACCTGGTAAAAAGCTGGGAAGAGGGAATGACCAGGCTGGTCGATGCCCAGCCCAGAGAAAGACTGATTGGAGAAATCAGCAAAACATCGTCGCTTCTCAGAGACATGCTGAATGATTCATTTGACAGCATTCAGGTCGACGATAAAAAGCTCTACGACGAGGTTCGTGGCTTTGTGCACAACATTGCCCCGGAACAGGAAAAAATTGTCCGGCTTTTCACTGGTCGGGCGAAAATTTTTGAACACTTCGGCATCGAGCGTCAGCTGAAATCTGCCTTTGGTCAGACGGTGAGCCTCAAAGGCGGTGGTTACCTCATCATTGAACACACCGAGGCACTGCACGTAATCGATGTTAACAGCGGAAATAAATCAAACCGCGAAGAAAACCAGGAAACCACTGCACTATCCGTAAACCTCGAGGCCGCAAAAGAAATCGCGCGCCAGCTTCGGCTGAGGGATATGGGGGGCATCATCGTAGTGGATTTCATCGATATGCGCAACCAGGACAACCGAAAGATCATTTTCCAAACCGTGCGCGAAGAGATGGAGAAGAACGACAAGGCAAAGCACACCGTGCTCCCGCTGTCGAAGTTCGGTTTGATGCAGATCACCAGAGAGCGCGTTCGTCCGCAAATCAACATCATCACCAAAGAAACCTGCCCGAGTTGCAACGGGACAGGAAGTATTTCGGCTTCGATTCTGGTTACCGATCAGATCGAAATGCACATCGAGCATTTGTTCACCAAGCAGAATGAGCGCGGTCTGGTATTGGCGCTCCATCCTTTCTTGTTTGCTTATTACACCCGCGGACTGATTTCCAAGCAGTGGAAGATTTTCTTCAAATACGGCCGTTGGGTAAGCCTTGTAAAAGACTCCTCTCTTGGAATCACAGAATTCCACTTTCTCAACAAAGAAGGTGAAGAGATCTTCACCAGCAGAGCCCGTGAACACGAGGATTCTGAGGAAATCGAAGTAGACGCTGAAGAGCAATAAAATTTTGACGGTATGACAGCAGATTAATGCTGTCATACTGTCATATTTTTCCTTTGGAACATTATTTGATCCCGGGGCGATCACAATTAATCCACCTAAGTCATGAAGGAAAAAGGCAGTATTTCGATCCATACCGAGAACATCTTCCCCATTATCAAGAAGTTCCTCTATTCAGACCATGAGATTTTTCTTCGGGAGCTGGTCAGCAACGCAGTAGATGCCACCCAAAAGCTTAAAAAATTAACTGCCCTGGGCCAATACAACGGCGAACCAGGAGACCTCACCGTAGAGGTAAGCTTCGATAAAGACAAAAAAACCATTACCGTCTCCGACAAGGGAATCGGCATGACTGGTGAGGAGATCAAAAAATACATCAACCAAATCGCATTTTCCGGAGCTGCTGAATTTTTAGAGAAGTTTAAGGATAAGGCCGACACGAATGACATCATCGGAAAATTCGGACTGGGTTTCTATTCCGCTTTCATGGTTTCTGAAAAAGTGGATGTCATTTCTAAATCGTACACGACGGAAGGAGATGAAGCAGCACATTGGACGTGCGATGGTTCTACCGAATTTGAGTTGACATCTACCACGAAAAAAACAAGAGGTACAGATGTGGTGCTTCACATCAATAAGGACTCTGAAGAATTTCTGGATGAATTCCGAATCAAAGGAATTCTTGAAAAATATTGCAAGTTCCTGCCGGTAGAAATCAAATTCGGAACCAAGGAGGAAAGCGTTGAAGATGGAACCGACAAAGACGGCAAACCAAAATATAAGACGGTAAAATCAGACAGGATCATTAACAATCCTTCTCCCCTTTGGACAAAATCACCCTCTGACCTAAAGGATGAAGATTACCTTAATTTTTATAAAGAGCTCTATCCATTTTCTGAACCTCCACTTTTCTGGATCCACCTGAACGTGGATTATCCATTCAACCTGACGGGGGTTCTTTACTTTCCGAAAGTCAAAAATGATTTTGAGCTCAACAAGAATAAAATTCAGTTGTACTCAAGGCAGGTATTCATCACAGATGAAGTGAAGAATGTAGTGCCAGATTTTTTGATGCTGCTTCATGGCGTGCTTGATTCACCAGACATTCCACTCAACGTTTCCAGAAGCTATCTTCAGAGCGACGCCAACGTCAAGAAGATCAGCCAACACATCACCAAGAAGGTTGCCGATAAGCTTCAGGACATGTTTAAAAAAGATCGCGAAGCATTCGAAAAGAAGTGGGACGACATCAACATATTCGTGAAATACGGAATGATCAGTGAGGAGAAGTTTCATGAACGCGCCAAAGATTTTGTGCTGCTGAAGAATACAGAGAGCAAATATTTCACACTGGAGGAGTACAAGGAGAAGGTGAAATCCAATCAGACCGATAAAGACAAAAACACGATTTACCTCTACACCACCGATTCACAGCGACAGGACTCTTTCATTCAGGCAGCCAAAAACAGATCCTACGATGTGCTCTTAATGGAGGGCGTGCTCGATAGCCACTTCATTGGTAACCTCGAACAAAAACTGGAGCAGACCCAGATCAAGCGGGTCGATAGTGAAACCATCGATAAGCTGATACCAGCCGACACCAAGATGGAACAAGTGCTTTCCGAGGATGAACAAAAAAATGTCAAATCCATCTTTGAAAAAGCCATCAACAACACCAACATGACCGTGACGGTTGAGTCGCTGGCACCAGACGATTTCCCGGTAACCATAACCATGAGCGAGTGGATGCGCAGGATGAAGGATATGGCCAAAACCGGTGGCGGCTACGGATTCTACGGTTCTATGCCCGACCAATATGGTGTAGCCATCAATGGCAACCATGCACTGATCCAAAAAATTCTTAAAGGTGATACAGAGGAAAATCAAACCAAGCTCGCCAAACAGGTATACGACCTGGCATTGCTCTCCCAGAACATGCTCTCAGGTGCAGATCTGACGAGCTTTATCCGAAGAAGTGTTGAGCTCGTAGGTTAAAACCATCCATTAAATTCATTAACAAGAGCCCGAATTACCGGGCTCTTTTTTTTCAGCGTTGGTGTTTAGTATTTTCACCCTACCCTAAACCCCATCGCATGAAAAGGATCCATTGGTTCCTCGCTGTCCTTTCACTTCTCTACTCCTGCTCCGTTAAACAAGAAGTAAAGCCCCTTGAAATCAAAATTTCGGCAGCGAGAGCCAAAACACTTGCCTCCCAAATCGAATCGGCAACACCTGTACAACTGGCTCCAGGATTAAAAATTTCCCTTTGGGCTTCCGATTCCCTTGCCCCGGATCCAATCGCAATGTCGGTGGACGAACAAGGGAACATTTACCTCACCAGCACCGAGCGACAAAAAAATTCAGAATTCGACATCAGAGGTTTTCAGCACTGGATGATCCCCTCCATAGCACTGACCTCGGTAGAAGACCGTAGGGCCTTTCTTAGAAAGACCTTTGCTCCAGAAAATAGTGAAGCCAATCAATGGTTGCCGGATTTGAATGGCGACAGCATACACGATTGGAAAGACCTCGCCGTTGAAAAAGATGAGGTGTGGAAAATTCAGGATCAGGACGGAGATGGTCTGGCTGAACAGGCCACCCGAATTGTTCAGGATTTTAACGAGGAAATTACCGATGTGGCGGAGGGATTGCTGGTCAGAGAAAAAGACATGTTCATAGGAATCGGTCCTGATCTCTGGAGGCTTACCGATAAAAATGGAGATGGAATACCTGAAACCAAAGAATCCATAAGCCACGGCTACGCTGTACACATTGGCTTCAGTGGTCATGGAATGTCGGGCGTTGTGGAAGGTCCCGACGGAAAAATTTACTGGGGCATTGGAGACATCGGCGCAAACATTGTCGACAAAAAAGGCAACCAACACTATTATCCGAATGAAGGTGTTATCGTTCGCGCGAATCCCGACGGTTCTGATTTCGAAGTTTTCGCCTCAGGACTTAGGAATACACATGAGTTTGTTTTTGACGCTTATGGAAATCTGATCACTTCCGACAACGACGGCGATCACCCGGGCGAAAGCGAACGCCTCATGCATGTAGTTGAGGGTGCCGATATCGGATGGAGGGCGAACTGGCAATACGGAAAGTACACCGACCCGAAAAACAACGGGTACAATGTATGGATGGAGGAGCGTTTTTACATGCCAAGATGGGAAGGCCAGGCCGCGCACATTCTTCCTCCCATCAGAAACTATCACAACGGTCCAACGGGAATGGTTTTCAATCCGGGGAACGCCTTGGGTAAATCATGGCGAGACCGTTTCTTTTTAGTTGAGTTCACGGGCACACCCGCCAGAGCACACATCTGGTCGTTCACCTTAAAACCGAATGGAGCTTCATTCGATTTCAATGAAGAGATCGACATAGTTGGTGGTCTTCTACCGACAGGAATTCGATTTGGACCAGACGGCGCTTTATATGCAGCAGACTGGGTGACGGGTTGGGGCACTAAAGACTATGGCCGCGTTTGGAAAATTGATGTCAAAGATGAAAACAATGATCTGGCAGAAGAGCGGAAATCAACCCGGGATCTGCTCAGTAAAAAATTTAAAGACTTGAAAACGGAGGAAGTGAAAGAGCTGCTTGCACATGGCGACATGCGCGTAAGGCAAAAAGCGCAGTTCGAACTGGTGAGTCGAGGCCCTGAAGGCCGAAAGGCACTAGAGGCCGTTGCTGCCGGTTCAACCTCACAGCTTGCCAGGATTCATTCGGTATGGGGACTGGGACAGCAGCCCGACGGAGAACAAAAAATCTTGATGAGCTTACTCTCGGACCAGGATCCTGAAGTTATTGCACAAAGTGTAAAAGTCTTGGGTGACATTCGATTTAAAGCAGCAGGCAAGACACTGATCGGTTTGCTGAAGCGAAGTGAACCAAGAATAAAATTTTTTGCTGCGCAGGCTTTGGGGCGAATGGGTGACAAGAGTGCTGTTGGCGCTCTGATTGAAATGATCAGAGAGAACAATGGCTCAGACCTCTATTTACGTCTTGCGGGAGTTGTTGCACTGACCAGAATTGGTGCTGAAAAAGAAGTGGCGGCACTGAGCACCAGCGACAACCGGGAACTCCGCATTGCCGCCATACTCGTTCTGAGAAGATTAAAAAGCGTTGAACTCAAAAGATTCCTTGGTGACCAGGACGAATATTTGGTTACCGAAGCCGTACGGGCCATTCATGACGATCTATCTGTACCAGCGCTACTACCGGATGTTGCACAATTGCTGAGTGAAGAGCGATTTAAGGCTGAACCCTTACTGCGAAGAGCAATCAGCGCGGCACAACGCACCGGAAACGATGCGTCCTTGAAACTCTTGTCGCAGTTCGTTGAAAGAAAAAATGTGACGGCTGACCTTAAAGCTGAAGCATTTGACGCTTTGGGAACCTGGGCTGAACCTTCTTTGGTGGATCGTGTAGATGGCTATTACCGTGGGCCTGTAAATAGAGATGCAGACCCAATCAAAAATCTCATCGGAGAAAAAGGAGCAGGTTGGTTGACGGGCACCAATGAAGAAGTTTTGTTGTCTGTAATCAAAGCCATTGAACGGACATCGGTGCGGAACTTCGATCAAACGCTGGCGAACCTTTCTGGTAAACATGCCTCAGGTAAAATCAGGGCTGCGTGCCTTATTACGCTGGATTCTTTGGGTTTTGATGGAATGGAGAATTTGCTGGCTGCATCGCTCAAGGACAAAAACGAAGAGGTGCGCAGTGTTGCGATTTCACTTCTTCCTGGTCATCCGCTCGACAATGAAAAATTACTGGCCATTGCGAGTCCAGTATTAGAAAAAGGTTCAGTGCGCGAACAACAGCAATTGCTGAAGGTCTTATCGGGACTGCCAGCCAACCAAACGGAAAGTTTGCTTGCTGCGTTTGCATCCAGACTGACAGAAGGAAAAGCAGACAAGGGGATTTTACTTGAACTTACTTCAGCCATCAAACCAACGCATAGCGAAACACTCCGGAAAAAAGTTGAAAACCTGAAAGGCAACAACAACGAATTGCTTTTTGGCGGTATCGCCGAACGTGGTGAGGGCTATTTCTTTTGGAACCAGACTGGACAATGCATCCGCTGCCATACCATGGGGAATGAAGGAGGCAAGGTTGGACCACCATTGGCAAATATTGGAGACGTACTCAGCCGGGAACAAATCCTGGAGGCAATGGTTAGCCCGGGGGCCAGGCTTGCTCCGGGATATGGTTCAGTGACGGTAACGCTTACCGATGGCAGTACGCACAACGGAATTCTCATGGGTGAAGACAGCTCATCTTTAACCCTTCAGACACAGGACGCTGAACCATTAAAGATTGCCTTGTCAAGAATTAAAGAGCGCAAGAACAGTCCATCAGGAATGCCGGCTATGGGAAGCATCATGTCACCAGATGAAATCAGAAATATGGTGGAGTACCTGAGCACCAGAAAAAAGAAATGACTGAAAAATACGGTCGGTATTTTATAGCAATTATTCCAGCAGAACCATGGTACTCGGAAGCCTTACAATTAAAGAAAGAGGTTCGTGATGTCTATGAAAGCAAGGGAGCGCTGCGGTCTCCGCCGCATATTACGCTGCACATGCCATTTCGCTGGACATTAAAAAAAACTGAAATTCTTAAAAAAACGCTTTCGGAGATTGCCGCCAGCCTGCCAACATTTCAAGTGTCCTTTGATGGTTTCGGCTCGTTTGAACCCAAGGTCCTATTCATCAGGGTACGCCCTGATCCGGATCTCATTGAATTTCAAAAAAAATTAGTGACAAGGATAAGGCTACAGTTGAATGTATTTAACGCTGATTACCGGGATCTCCCCTTCAGGCCACACCTTACCATTGGTTTCAGAGATTTATCACCTAAGAACTTTGAATTGGCATGGCAGAAATTTCAGCATGAAAAATTTGAGGGTAACTTTACAGTACAAGCGATCACCCTACTGAAAAGCACTGACGCGGGCTGGGTGAACGACACTAATTTTGAATTACAGGAAATCAACAAACCATGAAAAAACTGATTTTGCTTTTTGTCCTGATTCGTATTGGCGCCAATGCACAAAATCCAACTGATGTCTATCTGTTCGATATCGTCAATAAGGGCGGCGTGATCAGCATAAGCAGCGGCATTAATGTTTCAAAACACAAGGGTTATGACAACCAGCCGTTTTTCCATCCCAATAAACCGCTGCTCTATTTTGCCTCCGATCAGGGTGGACAAACCGATCTTATGGTTTTTGACTACAAGACCGGACAATTATCGAGACTCACCAACACACCGGAAAGTGAATATTCTCCGACAGTAACGCCTGGTGGCGAGCAAGTTTCCTGCATTGTAATGCGTGAAAACAAATCACAGGATCTCGGTCTGTTTGAATCGAATGGGGCATACGCAAAAACACTGATCAACAACCTCACCGTTGGTTACCACGCATGGCTAAACGAGGACAACCTGTTTTTGTTCGTTCTTGGAAGCCCACAGACATTACAGCATTACAACCTGAAAACCGGCACTGCAAAAGTGATTGCTTCCAGCATCGGTCGTTCCTTGCATAAAGTCCCGGGTGAACAAGCCATTAGCTTCATCGACCGCTCCGGCGGCGTGCATGGGAAAATCAACAAAGTGAAAGAAGACGGTAGCGTGGAATTCATCACCAATTCCGTTTCAACCCAGGATGATATCTGCTGGCTTCCCGATGGACGACTGTTGAGCTCCAATGGACTGAATATTCTAATGTTCAATCCCAAAAAACCCAGAAACTGGCAGCCGACCAATGGTCCAACGCTTAAAAACATTTCACGCATTGCCGTCAGTCCCAACGGAAAAAAACTTGCTGTAGTTGTGGAGGAATGAATGCCTGACTTCAGGATCTATTCAATTCAGTTTTTCTTAAGCAACAACGCGCACCATCCTTCTTTCAATTCGCGACTGAGTTCCTGAAATCCAAATGGCTTTGCCTTGGCGATCAAATCAGCTGCATCGGTCTCAAAAAAGCCACTGAGCACCAAATGTCCACTGGTGGAAAGTGCAGCGGCATAGGCATCCATTTCATCCAACAAAATATTTTTATTGATGTTGGCCAGGACGATGTCAAATTTTTGATCAAAGGAAAGTGAACGAACTGTTCCTTGCCTCAGCCTAATTTTCTTACAACCGTTGTTGGCGATGTTCTCATTGCCGTTTTCAACACTCCATTCATCGATGTCAAAAGCATCCACCAGTTCGGCACCTCGTTTTTCAGCCATGATCGATAAGACCGTTGTACCACAGCCTGCATCCATAACTTTTTTACCGAATTGATCTAAATGCAATTGGATTTTCAACATCAGCCAGGTAGTGGCATGGTGGCCGGTTCCAAAAGACATTTTTGGAGTAATGACAATCTCATAAGGATAGGTTCGAGGCAAGTGATGGAATTCCGCCCGCACAACACACGCCTCTTCAACAACAACAGGCTCGAAACTATTCTCCCATTGCTCGTTCCAATTTTCCTTTTCAACCCGTGATACGGAGTAGGTAAATTCAATGGTACCCGTGTATTTTTCTTTCAACCAGATTAGTGCAGACGAATCATATTGTTCCTGCTCTGCATAGGCTTCGAAACCTGACTCATTTTCCATGAATGTGTCAAACCCACATTCACCCAATTCAGCAATAAGTATTTCAGAAAATTCAGAGGCACATTCAACCTTAAGACGTGTATAATACATGCAATCAGCGTGCAGCTTTTACAATCTCAGCAAATTCTCTTGCCTTGAGCGATGCACCGCCGACCAAACCTCCATCGACATCAGCACAAGAAAACAATTCCGCTGCATTGTCGGCTTTAACACTGCCGCCGTACAAAATTTTTATAGCGTCGGCAACGGCTTTGCCATACTGACCTGCCAATTGCTGACGGATGAGTGCATGCATTTCCTGAGCTTGTGCAGCACTAGCCGTCTTGCCGGTTCCTATAGCCCACACCGGCTCATACGCAATCACTACCTTCTGTATACTTTCTGCATTGAGATGGAAAAGACCTTCAGCTACCTGCTGTCTAACAAGATCAAAATGTTTACCGGCTTCACGAACCTCAAGCTGTTCACCACAGCAGAACAATGGCGTGATTCCGTACTTTAAAGCGGCATCGACTTTTGCAGCAATTGTTTTTCCGTCCTCGCCAAAGTACTGTCTTCTTTCGCTATGACCGAGGATCACATGGTCAATTTTTATTGAAGCAAGCATGGGCGCCGATGTTTCTCCCGTATAAGCACCCCAATCAAACTGACTGCAATTTTGCGCTCCGACTGAAATGGAAGTGTCTTTAACAAGCTCCTTCATGGTGGTCAAATAAGGAAAAGGGACACACACCAAAATGGTTGAATCTCCTTTGAATTCAGTTGCAAGTATGGAAGAGAGCTCCTTGACGAGGGCAACAGCTTCCTCAGCTGTCTTATTCATTTTCCAATTACCGGCAACAATTTTCTTTCTCATAGAATTAAGGTTGTAATCAAGGTTTAGCATTAAATGAAAATACAAATTCCGGCTCCTCACGGGTTAAACGCGCACTCTTCACAGGGCCGAGGTAAGTAACATGAACAAGGTTTGATTGATCTGCATGGGTCTCATGAATCACTTCGTTGATCACTTCCATGATCCTGGCTTTTCGAACTTGCGCAGATTCCACATAGCAAATCACTGCAACATCCTCAATTTCATGGCCCAGATAGTTTAGCGGTAAAGCCTTGCCATCCGATTTAATCCGCAGACGCTTCAACAAATATTCTGAAATAAGCTTATCGGTTGTCAGACCGCCTCCCGGACTTAGCAAATCAAGGTCAGGAAGCTTCCGGTCATTACGGATGGAAAGCTCAAGATCATCAATAAAAATTTTTGAGGTGATCTGGAAGGTTTTGTCTTTTTCGCTGTAATTAATCTCGGTGACTGAAATATGCACCGGATGCAGCCAGAGGAAAAATGAAGTCAAAAAAGAAAAAATCATAGCGCGGCAAAATTAGGCTTTTCCGCTAGTCAGAAGGTTAGGCAGCCAAAAGGATTATCAAACTGATTAAAAGAAAATACTTTAGGCTGACCCAAAAATTCATTTAATTGTCTTCCCAGTCATTTTTAAGAATATGAAACAGCTCATCCGATTCATTATTCTGGCAGCGTTTCTGCCAGGAACCTTTTCCTTCGGACAGGATAAAACACCAATAAAAGCAGGCGATCTGATGCGTCTGGTAACAATCAATCAGATGACCACATCGCGCGATGGTAAATTTGGCGCTGGCGTGGTAAATCGGAAAGCAGTTAAGAACGACAACGAATACTACTACACCAGACACCTTTACCTTTTTGACCTCAGCGGAAAGGAATCGCCCAAACAACTGACCTTCGGTGATCGCAACGACGGCACCCCACAATTTTCACCGGATGGCACTGCATTGGCATTCACCCGGACCGACAACGACCGATCCCAGATCTGGATCCTGCCCTTAAACGGTGGTGAAGCCTATCCGCTAACCAAAGCAGAATTTGGCGCGTCCAGACCTCGGTGGTCACCCGATGGTAAAAAAATTCTCTATCAATCTTCCGTGCCCCGGCACAGTATTCAGGGAAACATACCATGGACTTATGAAAGACCAGGGCGTCAACCAGGTGATGAACCAAATTTCAAAGGCATGAAGCCTGATGAAAAGAAGAAACTGGCCGGAAGCCCGGATGGAAACCTCACCGACGTTCGATTCTGGCTGGCTAAAAATGCAAGCGAAGGAAATCCACGGGTACTGGTTAGACAAGACATTCAGGCAGAACTGGGTTTACAACCTGACGAAAATTTTACGCATTTATTTATTCAACCAATTGAAAAAGATGCAAAGGCTGAACTGCTAGCAGGAGGTTTTCAGGATTATCAATCTGCAGAGTGGTCACCAGACGGAAAATCAATTGTCTATGCTTCTAAAAAATTGGATCAACATCCTGATGTGGAGGAAGACAACGACATATGGGTCATCGAGGTAGGAACAAAAACTGCATCCGAACTCCTTCATTGGGAAAACAACGACCTGAACAATCCTATGTTCTCACCCGATGGATCTAAAATTCTTTTCAGATTCAGACCAATGCTCAACAGGCATGCGCCACCAACAAAACTGGCTGTGGTCAGCGCACGCGGCGGCGTTCCTACCGAGATCACCACAGGCTTTGATCGGGATGTGAACAATTCCATCTGGTCGTCGGACAGCAAAACCATTTTCTTTTCAGCCGAGTCAGAAGGTTACGTTCCTGTATTTCAAGTTGCAGCCGGTGGCAGTAAACCTGAATTGCTTATGGGCGCAGGAGCGGGCATCAATGAATTCACGGTGGCAAACGATAAAATTTTCTTTGTGCGAACCACCGTGCAGGAACCCTGGGAAGCAGGTGTATTCCAATTGAAGGATAAGTCGATTCGCATGTTAACCGCTTTCAATGGCTGGGTGAAAGAAAAAGCTTTGAGTGAACCAAAAGCTTTTCAGATTACCAGACCTGATGGCACTCCGGTGCAGTACTGGGTGATGGAACCCATTGGACTTAAACCAGGAAGTAAGTACCCGGTCATTCTGAACATCCATGGCGGACCATCTGCCATGTGGGGGCCGGCCATTTTTTCCATGTGGCATGAATTTCAAACCGAAGCAGGTTGGGGATATGGCATTGTTTATTGTAATCCCCGTGGCAGCGGTGGTTATGGCGACAAATTCAAAAAGGGAAATTTTCAAGACTGGGGCACAGGGCCGGCTGGCGATATTCTGTCCTCACTGGATGAAGCACTCAAGAACCACAGCTGGATGGATGCCAATCAGCTTTTTGTAGAAGGCGGTAGTTACGCAGGATACATGGTGAGTTGGATTATTGGGCATGACCAGCGATTTAAGGCAGCGAATGCCCAACGCGGCGTGTACGATCTAACCACCTTCATGGGAGAGGGAAATGCATGGAGACTTATTCCAACGCACTTCGGCGGTTATCCATGGAGTCCTGGGATCGGAGAGATTCTGGAAAGGAACTCCCCTATAAACTATGTGGATAAAATCAATACACCATTGCTGATCATCCATGGCGATCAGGATTTGCGCACCGGCGTCATTCAATCTGAAATGCTTTACAAGAGTTTGAAAATCCTCAACAAGCCCGTGGAGTACATTCGTTATCCAAAAGAGGGCCATGAATTGACCCGAAGCGGAAACCCCGGCAGGATGATGGACCATTTGCTTCGTGTCATTGAATTTTTTGAACGCTACGCCAATCATCCCAAACCTTAAACACTATTAATGGGCCGGATGCAGATGTGAAAATTAATTGACAATTTCGCGGGATTGTTAAACTCATCAGCATCATGGAATTCAGAATAGAAAAGGATACGATGGGGGAGGTAAAAGTCCCCGCAGACAAATTTTGGGGTGCTCAAACCGAACGCTCCAGGAATAATTTTAAAATCGGTCCAGAGGCCAGTATGCCAAAGGAGATCATCTATGCTTTTGCCTCTCTTAAAAAGGCAGCGGCTCAGGCCAACCACGACCTAGGTGTATTGTCCGAGGAAAAAATGAATCTGATTTCAAAAGTCTGTGATGAAATTCTTGATCATAAGCTTGATGATCAGTTTCCATTGGTGATCTGGCAAACCGGATCCGGAACGCAAAGCAACATGAATGTAAATGAGGTGATCGCATACCGGGCGCACGTGCTGAGCGGCGGAAAACTAACAGATGAAAAAAAGGTGCTGCATCCTAACGATGACGTTAATAAATCACAATCCTCGAACGATACGTTTCCAACGGCCATGCACATTGCCGCCTACCGTCAGGTGAAAGAGGTGACCATTCCAGGTATAAAAAAATTGCGTGAAACGTTGGCCAAAAAATCCGGGGAATACCAATCCATCGTTAAAATAGGTCGAACCCATTTTATGGATGCCACACCGTTAACGCTGGGGCAGGAGTTTTCAGGCTACGTTCAACAATTGGACAACAGCCTTCGGGCAATTGATAATGCATTGGAGGCTGTTCGCGAACTGGCACTTGGGGGAACTGCAGTTGGGACTGGATTGAATGCGCCTAAGGGTTACGATACGTTGGTGGCCTCAAAAATTGCTGCCCTAACCGGATATCCATTCATAACTGCTCCGAATAAATTCGAAGCATTGGCGGCACACGATGCAATGGTCGAGCTTTCCGGCGCATTGAAACGCGCTGCCGTGGCGTTAATGAAAATTGCCAACGACATACGCATGCTTAGTTCCGGACCAAGAAGCGGGATCGGTGAAATTGTTATTCCGGACAACGAGCCAGGCTCCTCCATTATGCCCGGTAAGGTGAACCCTACACAGCCGGAGGCACTCACCATGGTTTGTGCACAGGTTATGGGCAATGATGTTGCTGTTTCAGTGGGTGGCGCAACCGGTCACTTTGAACTTAATGTATTCAAGCCGGTTATCGCAGCCAATGTTTTACAATCTGCCCGGTTAATCGGTGATGCCTGCGTTTCCTTTGAAGAGAAATGCGCAAAGGGTATTGAGCCCAATCTGGACGTCATCAAAAAACACATGGAAAATTCGCTGATGTTGGTCACGTCTTTGAATACACACATTGGTTATGAGAACGCGGCAAAAATTGCCAAGAAAGCCCACAAAGAGAATAAAACGCTCAGGGAAGCAGCCATTGAACTGGGGCTGGTAACTTCTGAACAGTTTGATCAATGGGTGCGTCCTGAAAAGATGGTCTGAGCAAGGACTCGGCATTTTTTCTTACTTTCGATAGCTTATTTCAAAGTTGAACCTATGAAACGTGGAATTTTTTGCATTTGTCTAATCGTGGGCATCTCCGCAGGCGACCTTTTCGCACAGATGACCAAGAAGGAAAAAGCTGCCTGGAAGGCGAAAGCCAAAGAATATGTAAAAGCCCCAGATCAGCTTAAACAGCTGGTGGACGATAAGACGGCGGCTGAAGAAAAAGCCGTAAACCTTGCCGGGGAAAATAATTCCATGAAAGCTGCAGCAGCAGGAAAAGATGATAAAATTTCTGAGCTGGAAGAACAGCTTTCAAGAATGCGGGTAGACCTGGCGGCAACCAAAGCGGAATTGGAAAAGTATAAAAGTGGAATGATCAGCACCGCCGACACCAAGGCTGCGGGCCGAACAGCACAACCCGTTAAAAATGATGTGATCTCTGGTCTTGTTTTCAAAGTTCAGGTTGGCGCATTCACCAACAAGGATCTTTCCAAATACTTTGACAACAACCCGAACTTTGGCGGAGAGGTTGGAAAAGAATCAACCGAACCACAACGAATCAACATCGGCGTCTTCAGAAATTACTGGGAAGCTGATACGTTCAAAAAGTACATGAGGGAAATGGGCGTGAAAGACGCCTGGATTGTTCCTTACCGCGATGGAAAAAGAATCGAAATCAAGGATGTCCTTGATCAGATTGTGACCGAAAATCCTACCAAATAGTTTTAGCCTGGCTTGGGCCTTTCAATAGCATTTCAGAGATGAAGGTCAGGCTTGTAGCATTCGGAATAGCCAAAGAAATTCTGGGCAGCAGAAACCTGCCGTTCGAATTTGAAGGCCTAACCGTCGGACAGTTAAAAGATCAGCTCGTCGAAACCTTTCCGGAATTTGCACGACTTCGCTCACTTTCATTCGCCGTACAGGAGAACTACAGAGAAGATCATTTTGGGCTGAACGAAAATGATGAAGTGGTCATCATACCACCGGTCAGCGGTGGCTGATTGTTAAAATTTCTAATCCAATGATTCTATGGTTATGAGGCACCTGCTTTCATGCTGTCTGGTATTTTCATCCCTGGTTCTTTTCGGGCAGCCAACTAAAGTTGTCCTTCCCGGTAAAACCTCAGACCCTGATCGTGTACTCCTTCCAAACGGTTGGAGCCTGACACCTCAGGGGAAATCGATTACGCTTGGCGATCTTCCACTCAACCTGATCATCTCACCAAATGGTAAAATGGGTGCGGTGACCAACAATGGTCAAAGCACACAAACCATTCAGCTCATTGATCTTCAAAAACAACAGATACTCGACACAAGAACCATCGGCAAATCGTGGCTTGGACTTTCCTTTGGTGAAATCTCCAACGATCTGTTTGCCTCTGGCGGAAATGACAACTGGGTGATTCGGTACAAAACGGAAGGTGGTAAACTTTTACCCACCGATACACTCAGATTAGGAAAACCATGGCCCGAAAAAATTTCTGTTGCCGGCATTGCAGTTGACGAAAAGTCAGACCGATTGTATGCCGCCACCCGGGAAGACAATGCACTGTATGTCTTAAGCCTCTCATCCAAAAAAATTATTTCCAAAATTGATCTGGGCGCAGAGGCCTATACCTGTCTGCTTTCACCAGACCAAAAGAAAATTTATGTGTCTTGCTGGGGTTGTGATGAAGTGGTGGTGGTGAACACCGGCAGTTTGCTCATCGAACAAAGAATCAAGGTAGGTGATAACCCCAACGATATGGTGCTGAGTAGGGCTGGGAAATTGCTCTATGTGGCCAATGCCAATGATAACTCCGTATCCGTAGTCGACCTGGCCGGAGGAAGAGAAAAGGCAGTACTCAATTCAGCGCTCTATCCCAATTCACCAAGTGGTTCTACTACTAATAGTGTTGCCCTTTCCGGAGATGGAAAATCATTATTCATCGCCAATGCCGATAACAATTGTGTTGCTGTCTACGATGTCACAGACCCCGGCAAAGCAAAAAGCCGCGGATTCATTCCGGTAGGATGGTATCCAACTGTAGTCAGAAGTGTTGGCAAAAATCTTTTGGTGGTCAATGCCAAAGGTTTCACCAGCCTACCAAATCCGGATGGACCAAATCCTTCCAAAAGGACAGAAAAGGTTGCACATCATGCGGGCGACAACGCCCCTAAAAAAGAAGTGCAATACATCGCCGGATTGTTTAAAGGAACCCTCAGTTTTATCCGGATACCAGAGGAAAAAAAGCTGAACAGCTGGTCAACAATGGTTTATGCGAATACACCTTTCAATCCATCTGAGAATACTGAAAAGAAATGGGCAGCTTCCAATCCGATTCCTTCTCCTGACCGCAAAGGCTCACCCATCAAATATGTCTTTTACGTGCTGAAGGAAAACCGAACCTATGATCAGGTGCTGGGTGACCTTCCAAAAGGAAACGGCGATACATCTTTGGTGTTGTTCGGAAGAAAAGTAACACCCAATCAACATGCCCTTGCAGAACAATTTGTGTTGTTGGATAATTTTTATGTGAATGGTGAAGTGAGTGCTGATGGCCACAATTGGAGCATGGGGGCCTACGCAACAGATTACCTTGAAAAAACTTGGCCAACTTCTTACGGCAGCCGTGGCGGTGGTTATGGCGGTGAGGGGCAAAGAAGGATAGCCAACAACAAAAATGGATTCATTTGGGATTTCTGCAAACGTGCCGGGGTCAGCTATCGAACCTATGGTGAATTTGCCGATGACAAAAAAGCCAACATCGAATCACTTGAAGGACATTTTTGTAAAAGCTATACGCCATGGGATGAATCGGTGCTTGACACTGTGCGGTTTCATCAATGGCGAAAAGATTTTGATTCACTGCTGCGCATCGGTGCAGTGCCGCGCTTAAATACGGTTCGTTTTATTAATGACCATACCGAGGGATTACGACTGGGAAGACCAACCCCGGAAGCGCATGTCGCAGACAATGATTACGCCACAGGATTATTTGTGGAGTACCTAAGCAAAAGCCCGATTTGGAAGGAATCAGTGGTGTTTATCACCGAAGATGATGCCCAAAACGGGCCAGACCACGTCGATGCGCACCGCAGCACCTTGTACATCGCCGGAGGCCAGGTGAAAAGAAATTTCGTAGATCATACAATGTATTCAACAGCTTCTATACTTAGGACCATTGAACTCATCCTTGGCTTGCCACCCATGAGTCAATACGATGCCGCAGCTGAACCATTGTGGAGATGCTTTACGGAGGAGGTTAATCTTGGCACTTTTCAATCCATCGAGCCAATGACAAACCTTGGAGCAGTGAATACTGCCCGTAACGAATGGCAGAGAAAAAGTGAACAATTCAATTTCCTGAAAGAAGATAGCGCACCGGACGATGACTTCAACCGCGTTTTGTGGTACGCCATAAAAGGAGACCGCCCCTATCCTGCCCCTCGCTACTCAGCATTTTTCCGGGCCGGCAAAGAAGAAGAGGGAGAAGACGACGATTGATTGAAATCCGTTTGATCGAACGTTTGTTAAGGGGAAATAGACGACTTGATTTTTTGATATCTGACATTGGCCCATAATCTTTGCGGCCTTAAGATGACTGGTATGATCGTAATGAAGTTTGGCGGCACCTCTGTAGGCAAGCCGGAACGGATGAGAACCATTGCTGGCTTGCTTCAGCAAACTCCCGGAAGAAAAATAGTTGTATTGTCGGCATTAAGCGGAACCACCAACGCATTGGTTCGGCTTGGTGACGCCTTGGTTGCAAACAAACCTCAGGATGCCGCTAAGGAAATTGAAGCATTGGAGGATCACTACCGAAAATTCACCGATGATTTGTACGTTATAGATGCCTTCAAGGCCATTGGACAGGAAATAATAAGCCGGTATTTCAGTTTGTTCAGATTGCTCTCTGCCGGCAGCCCGGGCTCTTATCAACATGACGACCGAACCTATCGGGAGCTTCTTGCACAGGGAGAACTGATGTCTACAGAGTTGTTTTATCACCACCTCCAGGAAATAAAAGTACCGGCAAGACTTCTGCCCGCACTTCATTTTATGTCCATCGATGAAAATCAGGAACCTGAACTGGATAAAATCAGTTCACGGATTTCACCCTTGTTGGATACCATGCAGTCGGTGGACATCCTGATCACTCAAGGGTACATCTGCCGAAACCACCTCAATGAAATCGATAACCTGAAACGCGGAGGAAGCGATTACACCGCCTCCCTGATTGGCGCCGCCATTCGCGCCAGTGAGGTTCAAATTTGGACCGACATCGACGGCATGCACAACAATGACCCGCGTGTAGTTAATAAGACCATCCCGATTGCGGCATTGACATTCGATGAGGCTTCAGAGCTTGCCTATTTTGGCGCTAAAATCCTGCATCCATCTACCATAGTGCCGGCACAGAAATACGGCGTTCCTGTTCTATTAAAAAACACCATGGATGAAGCTGCGCTCGGCACCCTGATAAGCGACAAAAGTTCTTCCAGCGTAGGGGTGAAAGCCATTGCAGCAAAAGACGGGATCACAGCAGTGCGCATCCGCTCTTCAAGAATGTTGCTGGCCTACGGATTTTTAAGAAAAGTTTTCGAAGTGTTTGAAAAATTCAAGACGCCGATCGACATGATCACGACTTCGGAAATTGCTGTATCCGTAACCATAGATGACGCTAAAAATCTTCCAGGCATTCTTGAAGAACTCAAGACCATGGGAACCATTGAAACCGATTCCAATCAGACCATTGTTTGCATTGTAGGAAACCGATTGGCTGAAGATAAAGATGTGCTCAGCAAAGTTTTCACTGCCCTTAAAACCGTACCGGTAAGAATGGTTTCCTTTGGAGGAAGTCCAAACAATATTTCAGTACTTATTGAAACCAAGTGGAAAGAGAAAACCCTTCAACTTTTGAACGAAGGTTTATTTAATCTCTAGAACGCATCAGGAATTTCTTGCGATTCTCATGTATTAAGCCCACTGGTATAAATTTTACCTGCAGCAGGCGCTTTTATAAAAGATTTTAAAGGTTAATTTTACCCAAACCCACCTTATGGAATTTTCTGTTATTCTGGTGTTTGTTGTCGGCTACATAGCCATCGCACTTGAGCACCCCATCAGGATTAATAAAACCGCTACGGCCCTACTCACCGGCGTGCTGTGCTGGACTATTTTTTCATTTAGTGGAGAAGAGCGCGTTGGCGAAGAACTTGGACACCACTTAAGTAAAATTGCAGAGATCCTTTTCTTTCTGCTGGGCGCAATGACCATCGTGGAATTGGTGGACGCCTACCAGGGCTTCAGAATTATCACCGATAAAATCAGAACAAAAAATGCAGTGACCCTTCTTTGGATCATCTGCTGGGTAACATTTATTCTTTCCGGTATCCTGGACAACCTCACCACCTCCATTGTGATGGTCAGCCTGATCAGAAAACTGATCCCCAACAAAGACATGCGAATGTTTTTTGCGGGTATGATTGTTATCGCCGCAAACGCCGGAGGTGCCTGGACCCCTATTGGTGATGTGACGACCACCATGCTTTGGATCGGTGGACAAATCAGCACAGCTGCCATCATGAAAGTTCTTTTTATACCCAGCGTAATTTGTATGGCTGTTCCTCTCATCTTTTTAAGCTTTACCATGAAAGGAGAACTGGGTACGATACAGGAAAATGGAAATGGTGAAGCACCACCAAGAGGCAGCAGCACCATGCTTATTCTAGGGATCGGGGCACTGATTTTCGTGCCAGTGTTTAAAACCGTTACCCATTTACCCCCTTACCTTGGCATGTTGTTAGGGCTGGGCGTATTATGGGTAGTGTCTGAATTTATTAACCCGGAAGCTGACGAGGCGTCCAGAAAACCGCTTTCAGCTGCGGGTGCATTGTCCCGCATCGATTCATCAAGCGTTCTTTTCTTTCTTGGAATTCTTTTGGCTGTTGGTGCATTGGAGTCTATGCACATCCTCTCAGTTTTCGCTGCATGGTTGGATAAGGCACTCGGAAGTCAGGCGGTTATCGTTACCATGATAGGAATTTTATCTGCGATCATCGACAACGTTCCGCTTGTCGCAGCAAGCATGGGTATGTACTCTTTGGAAACCTATCCGATGGATAGCTTCATTTGGGAATACCTTGCTTATTGTGCGGGGACCGGCGGAAGCATACTCATCATCGGGTCTGCTGCGGGTGTCGCGGTAATGGGAATGGAGAAAATCGATTTTATCTGGTACCTGAAAAGAGTGAGCTTAATTGCGCTGATCGGTTACTTCGCCGGGGCTTTCACCTATTTAGGCATCTACTCCTTTTTACACTAACCTTCCTCCCGATCCGATTCTGGAAGCAGCCGGATTTCTACTAACTCCGGCATAGACTTGCTCATTTTCAGGATTTTGATGGAGTATCCGGCAGCGAGAAACTGATCTCCCTCCCTCAAATCCGATTTGGTATTTACAATTAGTCCGGCCAGGGTTTCATACTCCTCAGATTCAGGGAAGGGAACCTCCAGAAATTTATTAATGTCGTGAATGGGGCTTCGTGCCACCACCTGAAAAATCCCCTCACTGGTCGCGGTCACCACCTGCTGCTCCTGATCGTGCTCATCCTGAATTTCACCTACCAACTCCTCTAAAATATCCTCGAGCGTTACCAAACCCAATGTGCCTCCAAATTCACTGATCACCACGGCCATCTGAACTTTCTTCCGCTGAAACTCCCGTAGCAATACGTCGATTCCTTTGTTTTCAGTGATGTAAAACGCCGGCCTTGTAATCTCTTTTAGGGACTTGGAAGTTTTTTCAACATGGTTGAAAACAATATCCTTTGAATGCACGATGCCCACAATTTCATCCAACGAGCCTTCGAAAACAGGATACCGCGAATAACCCTCTCTAAGCACTTGCGTGAGTGCGTCCTCCATGGACATGTTAACATTTAGGCCAGAGACCTTCATTCGTGGCACCATCACCTGACGCACAATGCGGTTGTCAAAATCAAAAACATTTTGAATCAATTCCCGCTCCGAAGTTTCAATGGCGCCGCCCTCTTCGCTTTCAGCAATAATCAGTTTTAGTTCTTCTTCTGAATGAATTTGTTCACGAACCGGACGAATGCCAATGACACGAAGAATCATGTTGGCAAATCCGTTAAGCATCAAAATCAATGGTCTGAAGAAAAAATAAAAAAGCCTCAATGGAATGGCCAACCTCATGGTTGTTTCTGTCGGATGTTGAATGGCCAGGGATTTAGGCGCCAACTCGCCGAATACAATATGAAGGATGGTGATCAAAACAAAAGCAACCGGGAAGGCAATGGTGTGCGCAAGTTTTTCATCAAGGCCCAGCCCGAAATAATCCATCCCGTAAAGAATGATTCTGGAAACCACATCTTCGCCAACCCATCCAAGACCAAGACTGGCAAGGGTGATGCCAAGCTGTGTTGCAGCAAGAAATCCATCGAGATTGCTCACCACAGCCTCGGCAGCCTTCTTAGCCAACCCGGTTTGTAATGCAATCTGTGATGAGCGGACCTTTACGATGGCAAATTCCGCCGCCACAAAAAAACCATTCAGGAATACAAGGAAAAGAGTAAGTAAAATCTCCAGCGTCATAGTACCCGATGAAAACGGCCGTGTTTGCCCGAAATCACCGATTTTTCAAAAGTGATGAACCGCTAAGGTAGTTAGAATTTTCAATTCAGTGTCCATCAATTAAGCTTCAGGGAACGAAAGGAATGATCACTTACTGACCTTCGAACCCAATACAAACACCTGAACAGGAGTTGGTTACGGCGCCTGTAACGTCGCGTAGAACATTTACTTGCCCCCTAACCCGGAGCACGCCAAGGAAGGCAAAAATCAATGCTTCCTTAAAATTGATGATTTGGTCGTCAGCTTTAACCAACGTCGCGCCTCCGGCGTGTGCAGCAATGCGGTTTCGTACAAACGTGTTGTGCGCACCGCCTCCGGTCAGCAAAACTTTTTTTCCTCTTGTCTCCTGTATGGCTTCCCCCACCATCTTGCCAATCATCTCACTGAAGGTTCGCATACGATCTTCCAGCGGTAAACGATCATCATCCAACAGTGGCTGAAAACTTTTTTCAAAGTCCTCCCGCCCGAGGGATCGCCGTTTTCCATTTTTAGATTCAGACAATTCAATCAACGACTTCAACAGCGCTTGATTAATTTTTCCTGTAGCAGCTTGTGCACCATCTCGATCAAAATCCTTACCTGCTTTTTGTGCAAGCCAATTCAGGCCCATATTGACAAAACAAATATCGTAGGCCCTTCGCCTTCGCTGCTTTTCGAATGAGAGGTTGGCGATGCCGCCAAGGTTAACACATACATCATATTTACTAAAGAGCAATTGGTCACCAATCGGAACCAACGGTGCACCTTCGCCACCGAGAAAAACATCAAGGGTGCGAAAGTCACACACCACAGGAATTTGACTGGCAGCATAGATGGCCGAGCCATCACCAAGCTGAAATGTAAAGCCATTGGCCGGTTGATGAAAAATGGTGTGCCCATGTGATGAAATGAAATCAGGCTTTTTTAATCGCACATTGGAGAGAAATTTTTTTACGGTTTGCCCCAGATAAAGTCCGTAGGCTCCATGCAACTGAGTGAGTTCCTGGCCGGAAAGTAAATGTGCGCCTGAAAGCCTCTTTTTCCAGGTTGCGGAATATGCAACCGTAACTGTATGCTCCAATTCAAAGCGCCAGGCACCACCGCTCAAAGTGAAGCTGCAGAGTGCAATGTCAAGTCCATCTAAGGAGGTGCCGGACATTAATCCGACCACCCTGAAAGTATTTTTACCCGTTCGCGTTGGTGTCTTTTTTTTGTTTGACTTGGCTGCCATTGACCAATATTAAATCCTTTCACCGACCAATTTAGGTCACAACCTGAAAATCAGATCATTATTAAGCTACTGGGGTGGGGATGAATTTTAAAAAACCCTCAGAAAAACTCATATTTGCCTCCCCAAAACAAACCGCAACTACCTGATGTCCTGCTTTTCATTGCGCGGAAGTCTTCTGATCGGCCTGTTCGTTACGGCCGCATCGGTCAGGTTGTTGGGCCAGGCTGCATCAGCTCCATTTTCATCTTTTGGTTTGGGGGATTATGTTGGGCCTTTCCTGATACACAATCAGGGCACAGCCGGTGCAGGCGTAGCCAACCCACAGTCCTGGTATCTGAACAACATCAATCCGTCGATGCTGGTTTACAACCGTCTGACCACCTTCCATGCAGGAATAATCGGCGAACGTAGGACCATTCAAACCGATGACCAGTCTGAAAAAGCTTCCGGAGGAAATGTGGCCTATATGGCAATGGGATTTCCAATGCTTTGGAATAAAGAGAAAACCTCGGTAAGGTGGTCCTCTGCTTTCGGATTAATGCCGTACTCATCCGTCAATTACCGAATTGAAAAGCAGGGTGTGATTCCTGGCAGCGATAACACAGGTTTTTATGCTGAGGAAAAAGCCTCAGGTGGATTCAACCAGCTTTATTGGTCGCATGGCGTTCGAATTGCCAAGCCACTTTCAGTTGGAATTAAGGGTTCATACATGTTCAGCAGTGTAATTGCCGACTATAGCAACCTGCTCAACCAGGCCAACCAATTGTTTAAATATCAAATTCAACTCAACGAAATCGTAACCGTTTCTGGTTGGCAATTTTCACCTTCATTTCATTATCGGATCGACTCTATCGGCAAAAAATTCTTTTTTAACGCCGGAGGAACATTTGACCTGGGGAGAGACCTGAGGTCGCAGTTCATTCAGAAAATCGAAAGAAAAAATTCACAGGGCGTAGTTCTCCAAAGTGATTCCCTTCAATCAAAATCTGGAACCTTATACATCCCGAACATGTTCACCATGGGTATCGCTTTTGGTAATATGGAGAAGTGGACCATTGCTGCAGATTATGCCATCACACGATTTGCTGGTTCGACCACCCGAATCGGTGCAGACTCCTATCCGGTCATTCAAGGCACGCGGTTGAGTGTAGGCGCGGAAATTACACCAGACTCTCGCTCGCTCACTTCATTACTGAAGCGCATGACGTACCGAACAGGTGTAAGTGTGGAAAAAAGCCCCTATTTGATCGAAGGCACTGAATTGCGCGATTTTGGCATCAATTTTGGTCTTTCGCTACCGGTGAACAGAATTTCGACGCTTGACTTAGCCTTAAGGCTAGGAAAAAGAGGAGACAAAAATGTGAACGGTTTAATAGAAAACTATTTTAAAATTTATTTTGGCATCACTTTTAACGATCAGTGGTTTATAAAAAGCAGATACGACTAACAACCTACAGTATGTTCAAATCAATTTTTTTCAAAGCTGCATTCATTGGGCTGGCAATTATCTCCTCTGCCGAATTGCACGCACAGTGTAAAGGCGATTTCGGTGCCGACAAAGCCACCGCGGAGGTAAAGCTTGCTTTATATGGCGACGCTTACCGCGGCAATAAATTTTCAGAAGCTCGTGCTCCACTACAGTGGTTGCTCACCAATGCGCCTAAAGTAAGCACGAAGATCTATGTCGACGGAGTAGACATATACGACAAGCTTGCTGCTGCAGAAGCCGACCCTGCAAAAAAGCAAATGCTGATAGACTCCATCATGGCGATCTATGACATGCGCGTGAGGAATTGTGGTGATGAGGGTCCTGTTGTAAACCGTAAGGCAAACAGCATGTTCAAATATTACTATAAGGACAAAACCAAATTGGGCGATATTCTGGCCATGTTCGATAAAGCCTATGAGCTCAATGGCAACAACATGATTGATCAGAGCCTTGATTTATACATGAAGGTGGTTCAATTACAATCTACCTTCAACAAAGGCAGCTTGTCAGACGATGAGATCCTTGATCGCTACGACAAAATCAACGCAGTCATTGATTTTAAAATCAAGAAAGCGCTTGATGCAGGTAAGGCTGCAGATGCCGACAAACTCAAGTCCATCAGAGCGGGGCTCGATGACAACCTGGCCAAAACGCCGGTCAAATTTGACTGCGAAATGGTTAAGTCGAAGCTTGAACCCAAATTCCGTGCAAATCCAACCGATCGGGTTTTGGCTAAAAGAATCTTCACCTTCATGTTGCAAGACAAGTGTACCGACGATCCGCTTTGGCTGGAAACCGGTGAGGTCCTTAAAGATGTTGAGCCCAAAGATTTTGGTCTGATTAAAAATCTCGGCTTAAAGCATCTGAGCAACGGGAATGCTGAAAAAGCTGAGGCCTTAATTCGTGAAGCCATTGCACTGCCCAACATCAAGCCTGATCAAAAATCAGAGGGCTATATGGCGTTAGGAGCCATTGAGAGTAAGAAGGGTAGCAACATAGCTGCACGTGAAAACTTCCGACAGGCTGCTGCAGCAGATCCTGCCAATAAGGAAGCCTACAGCAAAATCGGAGATCTGTATTACAACAGCTTCGACGATTGTGCCAAGCGTCAGAACATGGCTGAAGACCGATTGGTGTACATCGCAGCGTATGAGATGTATCAGCGTGGTGGCGATGCACAGGGAATGGCTAAGTCTCGTTCACAGTGGCCTTCCAAAGAGGACATCTTCTTGCTAAACTGGAAAGTTGGCGAGTCTAAAAAGATCAGCTGTTGGGTTGGTGAGACTGTCACACTGAAAACCCGTGACTAACTTTAAAATTTTAAACATCAAAAAAGGCTGGCTGCAAAGCCGGCCTTCTTTTTTATTGCTTTGTTTAATATTCCTCTTTGCATGTGAAGGAATTGAACAGAAAAAAATAATTGAATACCAGGGGCCGGTCAGAGAAGGTGATAACATTGAAATGGAATATGCAGAGGAAGATCTGCTGACCGTTAGATTAAAAGCTGGGAAAATTCGGGAATTCAGAAACGGCGACCGTGAATTTCCAGATGGTATTTTTATTGAATTCTTTAACGACAGAAAAATTTCTTCGACGTTGGCCGCGCGCTCCGCTTACTATTTCAAGAGCACAAATAAATGGCGTGCACAGGGTGATGTTCAGCTCAGAAGTATGGAGCAAGATGAGCAACTCAAAACCGAAGAGCTGTTTTGGTACCCTGCGGAAAAGATGATCCGTACCGAAAAATTTGTGACGGTTCGGACCGGGAAAGAAGTGATTTACGGAACAGGGCTGGATGCCACTCAGGATCTTTCCAATTACCAGATCCGTAGGGTCGAAGGTGAATTTGAAATCGATGACAACCCGTGAGACTGATTGAAATCCTCGCCCTCTCACTTGCCTTTGTTTTTCTAATCATTGGCGTTTATGAAATTATGGCCATCGGACCGGCGTCCGGGTATTGGGCGGTCATGCTCTCTATTGCGTTATTTTTCTACTATCGTTATAAAAAGCCCAAAAACAGCGGAAATAAGGGTAAGGATTGACCCTGCGGGGGCTTTCGTAAGCCAAAATATGGCTTAAATTTGCCGCTCTTTAATCGTTAACATACAGCGAATTATGGCATTAATCGGAACGCTCAGAAACAGAATGACCAAGTGGGTGGTCGGTTTGGTTGCAGTATCTATGGCGGCATTCATTCTCGGCAGTGACTTCTTGGGTAACGGTGCGCAGTCTTTCATCGGCAACGATAATTCCGTTGGCGAGATCGCAGGCACAACGATTTCTATGGAAGATTATCAGGCTGCAATTCAGGAAACTGAAAATAACTACGCCATGAACCTGAACCGCAAACCAACGGAACAGGAGATGCCCACCATCCGGCAACAGGCATGGGATCTGCTCATCGCCCGGTTGGCCATTAATCCTGAATTTGAAAAAGTGGGCGTAAAAGTTCACAGCGAAGAAGAGTGGGATATGATCCAGGGTAAAAATGTTGAAGAAGGTCTCAAGAATGCGTTTAAAGATTCTCTTGGGCGTTTCGACAGGGCCAGACTCATTCAGCAGCTTCAGGTATTCAACAGTTTTCCTGCCGGAAGTCCGCAGCGTGCGCAATGGGATATCTATCGTTCAAACCTTGCACCGGCAAGAGCAAGACTCAAGTATGAAGCTCTGCTGCTGAAATCAAACTATGTTACCGACACAGAAGCGGAACGCTATTACCATGAACAATCCGATGTGGCTGAAGTAAAATACCTCTACGTTCCATTTTATGCCGTCAGCGATTCACTGGTTAAGGTAACCGACGCAGACATCAAATCGTATTTCGATCAAAACAAGGAAAAATATAAAACCACCGAAACAAAAAGTTTGAGCTACGTAATGTTCCCGGTTAAAGCATCAGCGGATGATTCAGCCTCCATTAAGACGTCGCTCACAACCGTTGCAGAGAACTTCAAAACCACCAAGGAAGATTCCATTTTTGCTGTAACCAACAATACCAATCCGAATGTTTCCGGATGGAACAAATACAATGCATCGAACATACCTTCAGGCATTCAGGAGAAACTCAATGAAATCACACCGGGCACGGTGGTGGGACCTTTCCAGGAAAATGGATTTTACAAAGTCGTAAAACTTATCAGCACCGGAACAGATACAGCCTATTTTGCGAGAGCCAGTCATATTCTTTTCCGTGCCGACGACCCCTCTGATGCCGGAAAAAAAGCCACGAGAGAAAAGGCAAGAAAAGTTTTGGCGGAACTTAAGGCCGGAGCCGATTTTGCTGCCAAAGCAAGAGAGCATGGTACCGATGGCACTGCATCAACCGGCGGTGACCTTGGTTGGTTTGGTAAAGGCACCATGGTAAAGCCATTCGAAAAAGCAGTGTTTGGTGCTGCCCGCGAAGGACTGTTGTCCGACGTAGTTGAAACTGATTTTGGTTTCCACATCATCAAGGTTACTGGCGCTAAAAACAACAAGGTTTATACCGTGGCATCGGTGGAAGAAGAAATTACTCCAAGCGATGAGACTCAAAATGAAATTTACCGTCAGGCCGATGCGTTCGCGAGTGAATTGAGCGGTGTAGAAGCATTCCGAGAAAAAGCAGCAAAGGAAAAACTCATCGTATCCGATGCCAATGACCTTGCTCCCTCCGAAAGAAGACTCAGCAACCTGCCCGATGCCAGACAAATAATTTCCTGGGCCTACCGCGATGGTTCGGTTGGAAAAGTTTCAGAAGCAACCGACATCGATGGCAATTGGGTTGTTGCTGTCGTGACCAAAGAAACTAGCGAAGGTTATAGAGCGCTGGATAAGGATCTTAAAGAAACAATTACCCCTCTGGCTAAAAAACAAATGATCGGTAAAATGATCGCCGAAAAAGTAAGCGGTAAAAAGGATGACCTGGAAACTTTGGCTAAGCAATTTGGAAACGACGCCATCGTAAATACATCCAATGACCTCCGATTGAATACCAACTCACTCGTATCCGTTGGCTTTGACCCCGCAGCCGTCGGAAAAGCTTTTTCAGCAGAAGCCGGAAAACGAAGCGCACCCTATATTGGCGAAAACGGCGTTCTGATTGTTGAAGGCATCAGAAAAACAACTGCCCCAGAGATCACCGACTTCAACACCTATAAGAGTCAGCTCTTACAAGCGGCCAACAGCAGAAGTTCATTCATCATCGGTGAAGCCCTTCGCTCTGCGGCTAAAATTGAGGACAAGCGTTACAGAATGTTTTGATTCAATTCAACGAATATTAAAATCCCGCTCCGGCGGGATTTTTTATTTTATGACTTGGCGATGGCAATCAGGCGATCTGCCGCGAAATCAATTTCCGCTTCAGTATTGTACTTACTGAAAGAAAACCGAACCGTCCCACGTTTCGAACCGGGACGAAGTGCATTAATTACATGTGATCCTGTTGCAGCGCCACTGCTGCAGGCACTGCCGCCAGATGCCGAAATTCCTTCAAGGTCCAGGTTAAACAACAGCATATCGTTGGCCTCCGATTCCGGAAGACTGACGTTAAGCACTGTATATAGACTCCCCGTAAGGCTTTCGCTCTCACCATTAAATTCAATCCCCGGAATAGCCTCCTTAAGCTTTTCAATCATTTTTAATTTCAGGGACTTGATGTGTTTTTCATGGTCCGCCATATCACGGTAAGCTATCTCGAGCGCCTTGGTTAGCCCGACAATGCCATAAGTATTTTCCGTTCCACCACGCATGTTTCGTTCCTGAGCTCCGCCTGAAACAAATGGCGTGATTTTTTTATCTTTTTTAAGAAACATGAACCCTGTTCCCTTCGGTCCATGGAACTTATGTGCCGCTGCAGTGGCTCCATCAACTTTCAATCTATTCATGGGATGAGCATAGTGACCCATCGTTTGAACCGTATCCGAATGGAAATAAGCCTGATGTGCAGCACACATGTCTCCTACCTTTTCGATGTCCAGAAGATTGCCGATCTCATTGTTGGCGTGCATTAATGAAACCAATGAACCTGGATACAGCGATAACAACTTCCCCAAATGCTCCAGGTTTACATTTCCTTTTGCATCCAATTCAACCATATGGAGTTGAGCCGTACCGCTTCCCGCAACCAGGTGCAGGGTATGTTCGACTGCATGGTGTTCAATGGGCGAGGAGATTACATGGCGAATGCCCAGACTTTTTATGGCACCAAAAATAATGGCGTTGTCTGCCTCCGTACCACCAGAAGTGAATATGATTTCGCCGGGGGTACAGTTTAAAAGCTCTGCAATGGTTTTTCTGCAAGTCTCTATCGCTGCACGCACTTTTCGTCCATGGGCATGCGTCGAAGATGGATTCCCAAAATCTTCCAGCATGTAGGGTCTCATGGCTTCAAAGACCTCGGGATCTAGCGGGGTAGTAGCAGCATTATCGAGATAAACCCTCATCGCGATATTTTCTTTATTTCTGACATAAGCTCACCGGCCAACTTTTCTGCAGCAGCAGCGG
Source organism: Bacteroidota bacterium (assembly GCA_016866235.1). GTDB lineage: Bacteria > Bacteroidota > Bacteroidia > Cytophagales > Cyclobacteriaceae > ELB16-189. The sequence goes on along the minus strand of VGMW01000002.1, from coordinate 201,969 downwards.
TTGGCGCTTCAGCAATGATCCGAATGATCGGCTCCGTATTCGACCTGCGAAGATGAACCCACGATCGTGCAGATTCAAAATCAATCCTTACGCCATCGGTGAGGTTGATGGCCTCAGAGGAATATTTCTCTTTTATTTTATTAAGGATGACTGTGGTGTCTACGCCATCCTTCAACTCAATCTTATTCTTAGAAATCTGATAAGCGGGATACTCTGCCTTTAACGCAGATAATTTCTTTCCGGTCAGGGCCAGGTGGGTAAGCACCAATGCAATTCCAATGAGCGCATCGCGTCCATAATGGAAATCAGGTACGATAATTCCTCCATTGCCCTCTCCACCAATAAAGGCGCCTGTTTCCTTCATTTTTGCAACCACATTCACCTCACCCACGGCAGCAGGATGCCATACATGGCCATAGGCCTCAGTGAGATCACGAAGGGCCCGGGAAGATGAAAGATTTGACACCGTACACGTTGCATCTTCTTTACACTTTGAAAGCATGTAGTCAGCAACTGCAACGAGGGTATACTCTTCACCAAAAGGCTTTCCATCTTCTTGAATCAGCACGAGTCGATCTACATCCGGATCAACCACAATTCCAAGATCAAATTTTCCCTTAGCAATTTTTTTACTGATCTCTTTAAGATTTTGAGGAAGGGGCTCAGGGTCATGAGCAAACTTACCGGTGGGATCACAATTGATCTCCTCAACTTTTTTAACACCAAGTGCTTTGAGCAACTGGGGTACGGAAATACCACCACTGGAGTTTACCGCATCGACTGCAATGCGGAAGTCTGCTTTTCTTATCGCACGCACATCAACCAGCGGGTAGCGCAGAATTTTACGAATGTGCTTATCGATGTATCCTTTCTTTTTAACGATGGCCCCGAGTTTATCGACAGGCACAAAATCAAACTGACCCTTTTCAGCTACAGCGAGAAGCGCCTTACCTTCAGCATCCGAAATAAATTCGCCCTTGTGGTTGAGCAGTTTCAATGCATTCCACTGACCTGGATTGTGACTTGCGGTAAGTATAATTCCGCCGTCTGCAGCTTCTGCTACCACGGCGATTTCAACGGTCGGTGTGGTGGAGAGTCCGATGTTCACTACTTCTAAACCCAATGCGGAAAGGGTGGAAGAAACCAAATTGCTCACCATTTTTCCGCTCACCCGTGCATCCCTGCCGATGACCACCTTTGAGCCACCTTCAGATTTTATCCAGGAGCCGTAAGCAGCAGTAAATTTTACAATATCAACAGGGGTTAATCCATCGCCAGGTTTCCCGCCGATGGTTCCTCTTATTCCTGAAATGGATTTAATAAGCGTCATGGAATGTTGTTTGAAGACCTTTGGCGCAGCGGTCAGATTTTCTTACTGATCTCAGGCAGGTCTTGTACCGTTTGAACCGTTGGGTCGCCGCAGGCGTCGCCCGCCCCAACCACCTTACCACAATAACCGCATGTGATCCCCTCTTTGGCCAAAAAGGGGCTCTGCGTTGCACAGGTGCCCCTGAACTCACCATTTTTCACAAAAAGCAGTCGAACACCCATTAAGGCGAAAAACAAAGCGAAAATGATGAGGGTAAGAAGAAAAACTGCCATGATATTTGTCCAGGCATTTAGCCGACTGCAAAAATAAGAGTTAAAAGACCCCGGACAACCTCACCCAAAATGGAGACTGCAAAAAAGGTTCGCTCAGCGCCTGACCCAAACAGGGCAGAAAAATTAAAAGCCTTTGACAGGCTCCTGACCGTTATGGATGAGCTGCGCGAAAACTGTCCATGGGATAAAAAACAAACTATGGAAACCCTCAGGCACCTGACCATCGAAGAGACCTATGAACTCTCGGATGCCATCTTGGAGGGAGATCGTACTGAAATAAGAAAAGAACTCGGTGATCTTCTTCTGCACATGGCTTTCTATTCCAGAATCGGTAGTGAGGAAGGTGCATTCGATATGGCTACTGTTTTGAATGGCATCTGTGATAAATTGATCGAACGGCACCCTCATGTATATGGTGATGTAGTGGCCAACGATGAGGAAACGGTGAAAGCCAATTGGGAAAAAATAAAACTCAAAACCGGAAACAAGTCGGTGCTGGAGGGCGTGCCAAAATCACTCCCGGCTTTGGTAAAATCCATTCGCATTCAGGATAAGGCCAGAGGTGTGGGATTCGACTGGGATCGAAAAGAGCAGGTTTGGGAAAAAGTGGAAGAAGAAATGAATGAATTCCGACAGGAGGAAGCTGCTGGCCACACTGAAAAGATGGTTCAGGAATTTGGCGATCTGCTTTTCTCCCTGGTCAATTATGCCAGATTTTTAAAAATTGATCCGGAAGAAGCTCTTGAACGTACCAATAAAAAATTTATCAAACGTTTTCAATACCTGGAATCCTCTGCGGCACGCGATGGGAAGAAACTTGATGAAATGACCCTGGCAGAAATGGACCAATACTGGAACGAAGCGAAAAATCTTTAAACCACTTTAGTTTTTCAACTGACGCAGGTACAGTTGAATGGTGTTCTCCAATCCAAGGTACAGCGCATCTGAAATCAGTGCATGCCCAATACTTACTTCATCCAGGTTGGGTATGGACTTTTTAAGAAACCCAAGGTTGTTCAGATCTAAATCGTGACCGGCATTGATTCCCAAGCCGAGTGAAGAGGCAACGCGTGCCGTCTCGACATACGGAGCCACTGCCTTCGCCGGATTCACAACATAATCATGAGCGTAAGGACCGGTATATAGTTCGATTCGATCGGCTCCAACTTTTGCTGCGCCCTCTGCCATAGCAGGAAGAGGATCAACAAACAAAGACACCCTAATGCCAAGGCCTTTGATTTCTTTGATCACTTCTTTTAGAAACTGACTTCGGCCCTCCGTGTCCCATCCCTGGTTGGAAGTAATCACATCGGGCGCATCGGGAACCAGGGTGGCTTGTGCCGGATGTACTTCCTTCAGAATGGACATAAACCTATCGTCGGGATAACCCTCAATATTGAATTCAGTGGTTACCACTGCAGCAAGTTTTCTGACGTCTGAGCCGGTAATGTGGCGCTCGTCCGGCCGCGGGTGAACGGTGATGCCCTGAGCGCCAAACCGCTCGCAATCCAATGCAGCTTTTATAACATCCGGATTGTTACCGCCGCGAGCATTGCGAAGGGTGGCAATTTTATTGATGTTGACACTCAGCCTGGTCATTTTAGCTTTCCCCGTGGTTGTCTAATTTTGCACGAATATACACAGGCCACGCACGCCTGTTCAAACCTTAAAAACATGGGACTCAAATCAACGATCGACCAGGACATCAAACAAGCGATGCTCGCCAAAAACAAGGAAGAGCTTGAAGCCTTACGCAGCATCAAATCCATGATCCTGTTGGCAGAAACTGAAAAAGGCGGCGCTGAAGAGCTTACCGCTGAAGCAGAAGGTAAAATCCTGATGAAGGCTGCAAAACAGCGAAAAGAATCAGCCGAAATTTTTCAAAAAGAAAATCGGACTGATCTGGCCAATCGTGAACTTTTCCAATTGGAAATTATTTCCCGCTATCTTCCTAAGCAGTTAAGCACTGAAGAGATCAAGGCAGCTGTAGCCGATGCCGTAGGCAAGCTTGGCGCAAAAGGTCCACAGGACATGGGTAAGGTTATGGGCGCAGTAACCAAGGCACTCGCGGGACAGGCCGACGGAAAACAGATTTCAGAGATTGTCAAACAAATGCTTACAGCTTGAGCAAAGCTGATATAACACTTTTGGTTTTTCTGGCACTGGGGGCCTGGAGTGGTTTTCGGAAAGGGTTTCTACTTTCTGTCTTCACCGTAATCGGAGTAATCCTTGGCGTATTGGGCGGCATCAAACTCATGGATCGGGCGATGGTTTACTTGCAGAAGGAGTTTAATGCCGACGAAAAAGTTCTTCCCTACATTTCTTTCTTCGTAGTTTTTATTTTGATTGTTATTGCTGTTCGGTTGCTGGGCAACATGATCAAGTATTCCATCGACGATACTTTTTTAGGAAAGGCAGATAAAGTAACCGGTGCCATGCTTGGGATGTTCAAATATGCGTTCACCGTTAGCATCACATTATGGATTACCGAGGCACTCCATCTGATGATTCCGGAAACCTGGTCAGGTGAATCGGTTCTGCTTCCCCATGTGAGGAAAATTGCGCCCTGGATGAGTGAAATGATACCGTTTTTCAGGGATTTAATCCCGTTAGGCTGAACAAAGGGTTTTTTTTCATTACTTAACGGGGTTTTATAGCATGGCACTGAACGTCAGAGAAAAAAACGGTTTTAATTATGTTGCTGAAGGGCAAGGCCAGGTCCTGATGCTGTTGCATGGACTTTTTGGCGCACTCAGCAACTGGGAAGGTGTAGTAAACCGCTTTGCCTCTAATTACCGGGTGGTCATTCCGATGCTTCCGATCTACACGATGCCGATTAAAGAGGCCGGCCTCGAAGGACTAAAATCGTTCGTTGAGGATTTTGTTAAAACAATGGAGTTGGACAACATGATCATCATGGGCAATTCACTTGGTGGCCATGTGGCACTTCTTTATACCCTTGACAATGGCCCCAAAGTTTCCAGTCTGATTCTTACCGGAAGTTCAGGACTTTTTGAAAATGCTATGGGTGGCTCTTATCCGCGCAGGGGAAGCTATGACTATATTAAAGACAGAGTTGAATACACCTTTTATGATCCCGCTGTAGCCTCGGAAGAGCTGGTGGGTGAAGTTTTTGAAACCACCCGCAGCATACCCAAATGCATGCGCATTGTAGCCATCGCCAAATCTGCACAACGCAACAACCTGGCCAGTGAGCTTCATAAGATCAAGGTTCCAACGCTTTTAATCTGGGGACTCAACGATACGATTACCCCGCCGATGGTTGCGCATGATTTTAACCGCCTGATCCCCAACTCGACCTTACAATTTATCGATAAGTGCTGCCATGCACCCATGATGGAGCACCCTGAAAAGTTTAACAACCTCGTTGCAGCGTTTTTACAAAACCAGTAGAATGATCGCAGAAGAGCTTATCAATCAAATGATTCTACCGCTTCAGCCGGAAGATTCAGTGGCCATGGCACTTAACCGCATGGAAGAATTCCGATGCAACCATTTACCAGTGGTCGATCGGGATCGGCTGCTTGGATTTGTCGGCTACGATTCACTGATGGAAAAGAGTGCCTCCGATAAAACGGTTCGTCATTGCACCCTTATCGGTGAACAGTGTGCTGTTGCCAGCGATGCCCACTTTTATGAAGTGCTCAAAGTTTCCGGTGACCAGCATCTGCAAATGGTGGCCGTTGAAAACAACCTGCGTCAATACATTGGCGTGATTGCCGTTAATGATCTTGCCCCTCTTTACGCTCCATCCTCTGCCATTCAATCGCCCGGCAGCATACTCGTGTTCAGCATGGAGCAGGTTAGTTACTCACTTTCTGAAATTGCAAGACTCGTAGAGGAAAATAAAGGAAAGATCATCAGTGCTGTTGTGGTGGAGGATGTATTGGACAACAGCAGGATCAGGCTAATCCTTAAGATTGATCAGCCGGACCTGATGAGAATCGTGGCTACCTTTGAACGTTTTGACTATAAGATCATTGGAAGATATCAGGAAGGAAAATTTAACGAACCGGACCGGGAGCGCTTTGATTTGCTGATGCGCTACCTGAACATCTGATTTCATGAGAATTGCTGTCCACGGAAGGGATTTCAGAAAAAAGTCTCCACGGTTTGTAGAAAACGTGCTGGCGCTCCTCAAAGCAGAGGGCGCAGAAATTTTATTATCTGAAAAGTTTGCTCACTATTTCAAGCATCCTGACCATTACAAGCTTTTCAGCAAACCCGAACAACTCGAGAAAGTAAATTTTTTCATCTCCATCGGTGGTGACGGAACCATGCTCGACTCCATTACCTACATTGGTAAAAAGGAAATTCCGGTTTTGGGTATCAATACCGGAAGACTCGGTTTTCTTGCAACCATCAGCAAAGAGGAAACTGAAGGTGCTGTTAAGAGCTTAATCAAAGGAAAATATAAAATCAGTTCCAGGAGCCTTTTAAAGCTTGAATCAAAACCAAAAGTTTTTGGTGGCTTTCCATTTGCGCTCAATGATTTTACAATCATGAAAAAAGACAATTCCATGATTCGTGTTGAGGTGTTGGTTGATCAGGAGCCGTTGAACGCATATTGGGCTGATGGATTAATCGTGGCCACACCTACAGGATCAACCGGATACTCTTTGAGTTGTGGAGGGCCACTCATTCACCCGCAATCGGAAAGTTTTGTGATCACGCCGGTGAGTCCGCATAATCTTACCATGCGGCCTATGGTGCTTTCAGATAAGGTAGATCTGGAGTTCAGGATGCAGAGCCGGATTAAAAAGCTTCAGGTTTCCCTTGACTCAAGATTTGAAAACATTGACGAAGGATGGTCTCTTAAAATAAAAAAGGCTCCCTTCAAAATAAAACTCGTTCAGCTGAGTCACCACCATTTCTTTGATACACTGCGGCAAAAACTGAATTGGGGACTTGATATCCGTAACTAATCGAATTAAAAAATGAGGGGTGCGCAAGAAACTGCAGCCTCCTTCGTTAACCTATCCATGACTTTTCGTTTTGTCCTTTTGATTTTTATTCTTCCGGTGATGTGCCTTGGTCAGGTATCGCGTGAGCATGAAATCGGAGCGGGGTTCGGGGCATTTAACTACACCGGAGATTTGGTCAGGACGTACAATCCTGCCTTTTCAAAACCAGCGATCACCGTTTTTTATCGAAGCAACATCTCTCCAATCGTAAGTTTTAAAACCAGTCTTGGTTTTGGTACGCTTGCCGCCAACGACCGGCTTAACCCAATTGATACGGCAGCAGTAAAAAGAAACTCATCGTTCCGGCTAAATGTGATGGAGCTGAACGGAACTTTTGAGTACCATTTCCTGGATTGGCACGACCGAAGACAGCGGCTGAAATTCACTCCCTTCCTCTATGCCGGTGGGGGAATTTTTGTCTTCTCAGGGAACGATACAAAGCCGGTGGACTACAGCAATGTGCAAATCACCATACCTTTTGGCGGCGGTGTAAAATACATCATCAATCCAAATTGGTATCTCACCGCTGAATTTGGGATCAGAAAGACGTTTTTTGATTACCTGGACAATGTTTCAGGGGGGAAGCTGAACAACAAAAATTATCGGTTTGGGAATGTTTACGACCTGGACAATTACTTTTTCACCGGGATTACGCTTACCCGAACCTTTTACGACATCCCCTGTGCCCAGAGCCCTTATTGAGGGTTTTGCCCTCTACAATACAACCTCTGGCATACCCCATCAAAAACTTATTTTTTCCCGAAAAAACCCTACTTTTGCGCCCTTGTGGCCACAAATCTCGACCAAATAAACCCCAACAAAATACCAAGGCACATTGCTGTCATCATGGATGGCAACGGCCGGTGGGCACTCCAGCAAGGAGCAGCCAGGATTTTTGGTCACCGCAATGCCATACAAGCAGTAAAAGAGATTGCAACGGGGTGCGCTGAGCTGGGCGTAGATTTTTTAACGCTTTATGCTTTTAGTACCGAAAACTGGGGCAGGCCAAAAATTGAAATCGATGCCCTGATGGAGCTTTTGGTGGACTCCCTGGAAAAGGAACTGCCGACGCTTCAAAAGAACCGAATAAAACTTCAGACCATAGGTAATACCGCAAATCTGCCCTCAAGGTGCAGGCAGAAGCTTGAGGACACCATGAAAGTTACGGCGGGCAACTACGGACTTACCCTCACCCTCGCATTGAGTTACAGCGGACGGTGGGAGATCACCGATGCCATCCGAAAAATGGTTTCAGAAGCCGCTGAAGGAAAAATTACCGCTGAAGACATTAACGAAGAATTCGTCTCATCAAGACTGAGTACTTCCGGAATGCCGGATCCTGAGTTGATGATTCGTACGGGAGGTGAAATGCGGATCAGCAATTTTTTACTTTGGCAACTCGCCTACGCTGAATTGTTTATCACAAGAAAATTCTGGCCGGATTTCCGCAAAGAAGATTTATACGAGGCCATCGTAGCCTACCAGAACCGCGAGAGAAGATTTGGGAAAGTATTGGAACCGCAAGCCTGAGTATGCTGAAAAATTTGTTCTTAACGACCTGTTTTATTTTTTCATTTGTTTTTCTGGCCGACGCTCAGTTCAGAAGAAACCGTGAAAGTCAAACGCCGCCTGCTGCAGGCGAAAGCAACCTCAACTACGCCAACCCAAAAGAGTATACCATAGGAGGCATTGATGTTACCGGCTTAAATATCCTAGATAAAAATGCACTGATTTCCCTGACCGGATTAAGAGTGGGCGATGTCATCAAAATTCCCGGAGACCGCATCAGCGAAGGCGTACGAAGATTATGGAAGCACGGATTGGTCGGCGATGTTGCTATTGCGGTAGACAGAATTGAAGGTCAGACAGTGTTTCTGATCATTCAACTCTCCGAACGCCCAAGGCTAAGTGAATTTTATTTCACCGGCATAGGGAAAGGCAGGGAATCATCAATAAAAGAAGAGATCAAGCTGATACGTGGAAAAATTGTGAACGATGCCATGATTCGGAATACGGAGGTAACCGTAAAAAAATTCTTCGTTAAGAAAGGCTTTCTCAATACGGCTGTCAACATTACCCCTGAAACCGATACACTCAATCGCGGGAACATCAAGCTGCGCATTGATGTTAATTTAAAAGGCAAAGTAAAAATCAATGCCATTACGTTTGAAGGCAACGAAGCTTTCGACGATGGAAGGCTCAGAGGCAAAATGAAAAAGACCCACGAGCACGCAAGACTTCGGTTGCACCGTGTTCTGTTGTCGAAATTTTTAAGGTCCTCCCCCGGAGATTTGACCCACTACCTTACCCACACCAGGCCAACTACGTGGGATGAAACCAAACATTTTATTCAGGACAACATCAAACTCAACATATTCTCCGGATCTAAATACATTAAAACGGATTACGACGATGACAAAAAGCGCATCATCGACTTCTACAATACTCGTGGCTACCGCGATGCAGAGATTCTCTCCGATACACTGGTAAACCACAATGAAAGAACAGTGGACATTCGTTTTAAAATGTTTGAAGGTCGTCAGTACTACTTCCGAAATATTACCTGGACAGGAAACTATATCCATACCGCCAACACGCTCAACAAAATCCTGGACATCAAGTCGGGTGACGTTTACAATAAAGAGCTTCTTGAAAAACGTACTACGTTTAATCCCAAAGGAGCAGATGTGAGCAGTTTGTATATGGACGACGGTTACTTATTCTTTAATGTTGATCCGGTGGAGGTTGCCATCGCTGGCGATTCAATCGACATAGAAATGAGGGTTTTTGAAGGCGACCAGGCTACCATAGATCGGGTGATCATCACCGGAAATGAACGAACCAGTGATCATGTTATCCGACGTGAACTCAGTACCGTGCCCGGACAAAAATTCAGACGCTCAGACATCATCCGTACACAACAGCTTCTTTCGTCGATGGGTTATTTCAATCCACAAAAGATCGGTCAGGATGTTCAGCCAAACATGTCAGCCGGAACGGTTGATATTGAATGGAAACTGGAGGAGCAATCCAATGACCAGGTGCAGTTATCGGGAGGCTGGGGTGGATTTTATGGATTCGTCGGAACAGTCGGACTGGCCTTTAACAATTTCTCGCTTCGAAACATCCGCCACTTCGACCGCTGGCGTCCACTTCCTGTCGGCGATGGCCAGAAACTTGCCATCAACGCGCAGGCGAATGGTAAGTCTTTCCAGAGTTATAGTTTCTCCTTTACCGAACCATGGCTCGGAGGTAAGAGACCTAATTCGTTTACGTTTAGTGTGAATAAGTCAATTTCCCGCCTTGCCAACAACTTCTTCAGTTTCACACCTGATTTCAGTGACGACCGGATGTTAAAGCAATCCGGTGTAACCGTGGGTGTTGGAAGAAGGCTTAGCTGGCCGGACAATTATTTTACGTTGAGCAACTCGCTTTCCGTTCTATTCTACAACTATAAAAATTATCCTGGCCTGCCGCTTTCCGGCAACACAACGAATTTCAACCTGAACACCACATTGGCCAGGAACAGTATTGATAATCCAATGTTCCCAACCACAGGCTCCTCGCTCAGCCTGAGCCTGACCATGACGCCACCGTATTCTCTGATCACCGACGGCAGCTACCTGAAAGACAATGCCACCAAGTATAAATTCGTTGAGCTGCACAAGTGGATGATCGACACTAAGTTCTATCTCAAACTCATTGGCAGCAAAAAGCTTGAAGGCGGTAGAAGTCTTGTGCTGGAAACAAAAGCACACTTCGGAATTATAGGAAGTTATTCAAGCACCAGCACACCTGGACCATTCGAGCGATTCTTACTTGGTGGTGATGGTTTGGCTGGAGGATTCCAATCCTTCGTACTGGGTCAGGACATCATTGGACTGCGTGGCTACCGCAATAACGTTGTAACACCGCCGCTTTACGGCCAGAATCAACAGTTGTCTTCTGGTCAGATACAGGGTGGAATTGTATACAACAAACTTGGAATGGAGCTGCGCTACCCTGTTACCACAGGACAGAGCGCTACGATCTATGCCTTCTTGTTTACTGAGGGCGGTAACAACTGGGGCAATTTTGCCGAGTTTAATCCGTTTAAAATCTACAAATCTGCCGGTGCCGGCGTGAGATTATTCATGCCTGCATTTGGTTTGATTGGTTTGAACTGGGGTTATGGATTCGATACCCTACCCGGAGGATCCGGACCCAGCGGACAGCAATTCCACTTCACCATAGGTCAACAAATTCGTTAAGGATGTACCGCAGCGCAGTTGTTTTGCTGGTTTTGCTTTTCGGCCCGAATTTTGCCTTTTCCCAAAAGTTCGGTTACATCGATTCTGATTTCATTCTGTCTAAAATGAGCGATTTCAAAAAAGCTCAGGATGAATTAGAGCAGTTTGCAGCCGGATGGCAAAAAGAAATTGACGCCATGGAACTATTACTTAAAGGACTTCATGCCTCCTACCGCGCAGAGGAAGTTTTGCTCACCGAAGAAATGCGGAAAGAAAGAATGGAGGAAATCGGTAAAAAGGAATTGGAACTAAGGGATTACCAAAAAAAGGTTTTCGGTTTTGATGGATTGTATTTTCTCAAAAAGAAAGAACTTATAAAACCCATCCAGGATAAAGTCTGGGATGCAACTGAAAAAGTTGCCAAGTCGAACCGCCTGGCCATTATTTTTGATAAATCCGGTGAGCTGGTGATGATCTATACCGACCCACGACACGATTACACGGAATTTGTACTGGAAGAACTTGGACTCGGAGACCCTAACGATAAAATAAAATAAACACAAACCATCATGAAAAAAGTAGCAATTGTACTGTTTGTTGCGTTGTCTTCTGCAGCAGCACTGGCCCAAACGCCGACTCCTGCCCCACAGAAGATCGGCTTTGCAGACTGGAATTACATATTCAGCCAACTTCCTGAATACAAGCAAATCGACAACGAATTGAAAACCCATGGCACTCAGCTCGAAAATCAGTTGAAAGCCAAGTACCAGGATTATGAAACCAAAGTGAAGGCGTTTCAATCCATGCCTGCTACCACCTCAGACGTGATTAAAGCAGACAAAGAGCGAGAACTGGTGGCACTTCAGGAAAACATCCAGAAGTTTCAGCAGGACGCCCAGACTTCCATTCAGAAAAAGCAGGTAGATCTGATGCAGCCCGTTTATACCAAAGTGGGCAAAGCCATCGAAGATGTAGCCAAAGAACAAGGTTTTGCCTTCATCATCAATCCGCAGACCACTGCCGGTGATGACATCCTTTTGTTCTCAGATGAAAAGTTTGACATCTCGAATTCAGTATTGAAGAAGTTGGGTGTTACCCCAACAGCGCCTGCTACAAAGTAATTCTTCCGAACCTCACAAAAGAGGGTGTCTTCGACACCCTCTTTTTTTTATCTTCAAACGACCGATTGGATTCAACTTATCCTTTTTAATACCATGAAAAATTTCCTTCTGATCTCACTTATGCTGCTGACGTTTGGGGCAGGATTTTCCCAAACTCGTTTACAAAGCCCGAAAGAATTTCTCGGTTATGAGCCAGGCGAGGCTTTCACCCGTCACCACCGCGTTGTTGAATACTTCAGGCACGTAGACGAAACCATGCCCAACGTTAAACTGATTCAGTATGGCGAAACCTACGAACGCAGACCATTGGTCATTGCGTTGATCGCTTCACCTGAAAATTTTTCCAAACTGGAAGATATCCGGGTCGATAACCTGCGAAGAGCCGGCATGGAACAAGGTGCACCAACAGGGAAAACAGGAATTGTGTGGCTTAGTTACAACGTACACGGAAATGAATCCAATTCCACCGAAACTTCTATGCGTACACTTTATGAACTGGTGAACCCAGCCAACAAGAAGAGTCAGGAGTGGTTAAAAAATACCGTGGTGATCATCGACCCATGCATCAATCCCGATGGAAGAGATCGCTATGCTAATTTTTATAACCAGTACGGAAATTTTCCAGCCAACCCAGATCCACAATCGCGTGAACACCGTGAGCCATGGCCAGGAGGAAGACCCAACCATTATCTGTTTGATTTGAACCGTGATTGGGCGTGGATTACTCAAAAAGAATCAGCGGCAAGATTAAAAGTATACAACGAATGGATGCCTCAGGTGCATGTAGACTTCCACGAACAGGGTATCAACAATCCATATTACTTCGCGCCTGCTGCAGAGCCCTACCATGAAGTTATTACACCATGGCAGCGAACCTTTCAGGATATGATTGGCCGTAACAATGCCAAATACTTTGATGAAAATGGATGGTTCTATTTCACCAAGGAACGGTTCGACCTGTTTTATCCAAGTTATGGTGACACCTACCCCACATACAGTGGAGCCATTGGTATGACCTACGAGAAGGCCGGAGGAGGTGCCGGAGGCCTTACGGTTGAAACACGAGATAAAAGTTTACTGACTTTGAAGGACAGGGTTGATCACCACTTTACAACTGGCATGTCGACCGTTGAAATTTCATCCATGAATATGGAACGCCTTCTGAATGAGTTTGAGGGATTTTTTAAGGAGAATCTGCAGCAACCTGCTGCTCCTTATAAAAGCTATGTTATTGGTGCGGGCAACAATCCGGATAAGCTTAAAGCGCTGACCCAGTGGTTGGGTGCTCATGCCATCAAATATGGAGTGGTTGGCGGCTCGAGACCAATAAAAGGCTTTGACTTTACCAGTCGGAAAACAGAAACCATCAACATCAACGCAGAGGATTTGGTCTTTAATGTCTATCAGCCAAAAGGACGATTTATCACCACCGTATTTGAACCGGCGTCCAAGCTCAAGGATTCATTGACATACGACATTACCGCCTGGAATTTAATCTATGCCTGTGGCTTGAAGGCTGTAGCCACAACGGAACGTATCAATCCTGGCAAACCTTACCAACCTGCGGCTGCATCTATGGCAGAAGGTGAGCCCTACGCATGGCTTTGCCGGTATCAGTCGGCGGCTGATCAAAAATTTCTGGCGACGCTGTTGAAGTCAGGTTACCGCGTGCGTACTGCCATGCGGTCTTTTACTACAGCAGGAAAGACTTTTGCGGAAGGCACGCTCATGGTTGCCTCCGGACACAACCAGCACATTCCTGATTTTCACCAGAAAATTAAATCACTTGCGCTTCAGGCAGGACGCGAACTGGTAGCGATGAAAACCGGATACGCCGATGCAGGGCCGGATGCAGGATCTTCAGACTTTAGTTTCGTGGAAAAGCCTTCCGTAGCTGTGTTGGGAGGAGATCAGACCAACTCACAGAACCACGGACAGATCTGGCATTTTTTTGAACAAAGTATGGAGTATCCGATCAGCATAATAGGAACCGATTATTTCAAAAGCATTGACCTTTGGAAGTATAATGTACTGGTGGTTCCCGAAGGGAGTTACAGGATTTTTGATGAGGAGATGCTATCTACCATTAACCGATGGGTCGCGGACGGAGGTAGACTTATTTTGAATGGCTCGGCATGCAACGCCTTTGCGGATAAAAAAGGTTTTGCACTGAAGCAAAAGGAAATAAAGAAACAGGAGTCCAAGCCAGATGATTTACTTGTGCCTTATGGCGACCTGGAACGTAAACAATTGTCGTCGTCTTTGTTTGGTGCGATCTATAAAGTCTCTCTTGACAAAACCCATCCACTCGCTTTTGGCGTTGGTGATATTTATTATTCTCTTAAGACTTCAGCGCAGTCGTATCCTTATTTGGACAAAGGAATTAATGTTGGAACCTTGAGAGGCAAACCCTCTCCGGTCATTGGGTTTGCAGGGTCGAAAGTGAGCCGAGAGCTGGAGAATTCATTGGTTTTTGGTGTTGAGGAACGTGGGCAGGGTCGTGTGTTTTATCTGACCGACAACACCTTGTTCAGGGCTTTCTGGGAGAATGGAAAAATGATTTTTGCGAATGCTGTTTTCCTTGGTGGAACAGGATTTTGAATAGAGATTTTGATACAACAAAAAAGGCGTAATCACTTACGCCTTTTTTTATTTCAATTGGATCGCCTCAGCTTTCAATAACGCCATCGGCCAACAAGATCACTTGATTTTTCAATACCTCCACCACACCCCCGGTGATCACCACCTTGCCGACAGAATCTTTTGCCTTATACTCAACCGTACCTTCCTTCAGAAGTCCGATCAGTGGTGCGTGATTGTTCAAAACCTGAAATGAACCATCGGCGCCAGGAAAAGTGGCAGAAACCACTTCGCCTTCAAAAACCTTTTTTTCAGGAGTAAGTATTTCGAGATTCATTGTTCTTAGCCTTGTGCTTCTCTGATGAGACGCTCTCCTTTTTCCTGCGCTTGCTCAATAGTGCCCACCAGGTTAAATGCCGCCTCAGGGAGGTGATCCATCTCACCATCCATAATCATATTGAATCCTTTGATGGTGTCCTTAATGTCAACCAAGGCTCCTTTCAAACCAGTGAAGGCTTCGGCAACGTGGAATGGTTGAGAAAGGAATCGCTGCACACGACGTGCACGGTGTACCACCTGCTTATCCTCATCACTCAATTCATCCATACCGAGGATGGCAATGATGTCCTGAAGTTCCTTATACCGTTGCAAGGTCATTTTCACGCGCTGCGCACAGTTGTAGTGCTCGTCACCAATAATATCTGCCCTCAAAATTCTTGAGGTAGAATCCAGCGGATCTACAGCAGGATAAATACCCAACTCAGCAATCTTCCGGCTCAATACAGTTGTTGCATCAAGGTGGGAGAAGGTTGTTGCTGGTGCCGGGTCAGTCAAGTCATCCGCAGGAACGTAAACCGCCTGTACGGAAGTAATTGAACCATTTTTAGTAGAGGTAATACGCTCCTGCATGGCACCCATTTCGGTGGCCAGCGTAGGCTGGTAACCCACCGCCGAAGGCATACGTCCAAGAAGGGCGGATACCTCTGATCCGGCCTGCGTAAATCGGAATATGTTGTCGATAAAGAACAATATGTCTCGGCCTTTTCCTTTTCCGTCACCATCGCGGAAATACTCCGCTACAGTAAGACCAGAAAGCGCCACGCGCGCACGGGCACCAGGAGGCTCGTTCATCTGTCCGAATACAAAGGTCGCTTTCGACTCTTTCAATTTATTCTTGTCAACCTTACTAAGGTCCCATCCGCCTTTGTGCATGGAGTGAAGAAACTCTTCGCCATAATCCACGATACCGGCTTCGATCATTTCACGCAGAAGGTCATTTCCTTCACGGGTGCGTTCACCAACACCGGCAAACACAGAAAGTCCAGAATATGCTTTGGCGATGTTGTTGATCAACTCCTGAATCAAAACGGTCTTACCTACACCTGCACCACCAAACAATCCAATTTTACCTCCCTTGGCATAGGGCTCGATCAGGTCAATAACCTTGATACCTGTATAAAGTACTTCCGAAGAAGTAGAAAGATTTTCATAGGCAGGAGCCGGTCTATGGATGGGCAGTCCCTGTCCACCGGAAGGCTGGGCAATACCATCAATGGCGTCACCAATCACATTAAAAAGTCTACCCTTGATGTCATCACCGATAGGCATCTGAATGGGGAATCCGGTATCCTCAGCTTTCATGCCGCGCACCAATCCTTCGGTTGCGTCCATGGCAACGGTACGAACCCTGTCCTCTCCCAAATGTTGCTGACATTCCAACACCACTTTGGTGCCATCTGCTTTTTTTACAACCAATGCATCCAGAATGTTTGGAAGCTTTGAACCAGGTTCATCGAAAGCCACGTCTACAACGGGACCGATGACCTGAGTAATTTTGCCGGAGTTTGCCATTTTTTAGTGTATTTCTGAGGGTTTTTCCCTAGTAAAGGGAGTGCAAAACTATTCTTTCTGAGGTTAACCGCAAAGAGGTTTTGCCCGTCCAGGCATCAAATATTCAGAAGAATCATGCGGCCTTTACCTCAATCCTAAAGGTTGTGCCCTGATCCCCTGTTGAGCGGACAAAAATCCTTCCCTCGTGGTAGTTTTCAATGATTCTCCTGGCCAAAGCCAGGCCAAGGCCCCAACCCCTTTTTTTGGTTGTAAAGCCTGGTCGAAAAACCTTCTTCAGGATGGCGGCCGGAATGCCTTTTCCGGTATCGGAAACTTCCAATAGGACCTTATCGGCCACCCCCCTGGAAATCCGAACAGTAATGGTACCTGAGCTGCCCATGGAATCAACGGCATTTTTAAAAAGGTTTTCAAGAACCCATTCGAAGAGCGGGGTGTGAATGTTGGCCATGATCTCATCGTCTGGAACGTCCATGATAAACCTGATCTTAGCCGATAATCTGGGACGCAAATAATTCACAACATTGTTCACGGTCTGAACAACCGGTTCCGGCTTCAGCGCAGGGGCCGATCCAATGCTGGAAAAACGCTCGGTGACTACCTTCAATTTTCTAATGTCCTTGTCAAGTTCTTCCGGTATTCCTTTACGTTGCAATTCCGGATCATCGCGTAAAACTTCTGTCCATGCCATCAAAGATGAAATCGGAGTTCCGAGCTGATGGGCAGTCTCTTTGGCAAGACCAACCCACACACGGTTTTGCTCTGCCTCTTTTGAGTAATTAAAAGCCAGAAATGAAATAATTCCAAAAACCGCAATGGCCGTTAGCTGGATGTAGGGATAGGCCAATAATTGGGTGAGTAGAAAAGAGTGCTCGTAATACACCGCGCCATAATTCTCCAATTCGCCATTGCTGTTGCGGTAGTTCACTGGAATGGGGTCGTAATCTTTCTCCATTTCCAGAATTTTTGATTCAAGGATTCGATTGAGTCGTGTCGGACTTAAGTCCTCAGGCAAATCAATGTTTCGGTAATTCAGCTGTCCCTCAGCATTACGCCAAATGGTTGGAATAGAATTGTTCTTGGCAATGATTTCTTCACTGACAAACAATAGGGCATCGTCACTTTCGGAGAGGGTATACTCAATAGCGCGCGCAAACAACCGAACCTGGGCGCGCTCGCGCTCCTTCAATTGCTCCACCAAAATATTGGTGTAGTAAATAGAGCCGATGCTGATGATCACCGAAGCAATCAGTACGACCCACTTAAGCTTAGCGTTGTCCTTATAAAATTCCGATACCTGCATTGCTGATCAGAATTTTAAATTTAGCCAAATACTTGAGGTAACCCCAAAAACCCTGATCAGCTGATCATGGATCGGGTTCATAGAAAAATTAGCCTTTTACTAGGCGGATGCAATCTTCAATACCGCATCAATAAACCGATCAAGATCGCGGGTGGTGGTATAGACGTGCGGCGTAACACGAACAGCATTCACATTTTCCCATTTAATCGCCGTCGTATGAATCTGATGCTCTGACATAAGCTTGGAGGAAACTTCGCCCACATCCATTCCGTCGATGCTAAAAGTGGCCAGCGCACAGCTGTACTCTGGCTTTAGCGACACATGAATTTTTACTCGTGAATTTTTCATCACTGCCTCACACCAATATTTTTTCAGATAATGCAACCGTGCCTGCTTCCTGGCTGAACCAATCGCATTGTGAAAATCTATCGCCTGACCAATCGCCTGTTCAGGGGCAAACGATCTTGTGCCGAGGGACTCAAATTTCCGAATGTCATCGGCCTTCGGTTTGTCGTTGGGAAAAATTGGCCACGTTCCGGCTATCAGAGGCTTTCGGATATACATCAGTCCGGTTCCGAATGGAGCACTTAACCATTTGTGTAAACTAGATCCCCAGTAATCACAACCCAGTCCTGCCACCGTATAATCAAGATGCGCAAATGTGTGGGCAGCATCTACTATAGAAATCAGTCCACGTTTTCTTGCCTCTGCACATAATTTTTGAACGGGTAAAATCTGTCCTGTCCAGTTGATGATGTGGGTGATGTGCCAAATTTTTGTTTTCGGCGTAGTAGCATCAACAAAAGCTTTGATTACCTGCTCATCGTCCTCAACCGGAAGATTCAGGCTAATCCATTTTATTTTCACGCCACCCCTCATTTCTCTTTGCTTCCAGGCGTGGATCATGTTTGGATAATCCTGTTTGGTCATAACAATTTCCGAATCGGCAGGTAAATCAATGCCCCAGGTAAAATTGGCAAGGGCCTCTGTTGTATTTCTGTTCACCGCAATTTCCTCAGGAGAAACTCCCGCCAGGGCTGCCAGTTTTTTTCTCAATGGCTCCCTTCCCCGATCAAGAATTTGCCACATATAATAGCTGGGCGCTTCATTGCTAAGATGATAGTATCGGTCTACCGCATCCTGGACTACCTTAGGTTGCGGGCTAACACCACCATTGTTAAGATTCAAAACTGTTGGGGATACCGTATAAGCCTGAGCCATCATGGCCCACAACTCCTCATCTGCAGCAGCCTCCATAGGTGACTTCTGATTTAAGCCTGACAGCGCATCGGTAACCAGAGCCGCGGCTGCATCTGTGGCCATAGAGCCCACGGCAAGACCACTTAATATCCCCGTAGATTTTTTCAAAAATGTTCTTCGCTTTGACATAGTCCAGTTGTTGAAATTGGAAGTTAAATCTTTTCAAGGAATATGACCTACCGCCCGAGTAAAGGTTAAAAGCGAACCCAAATCAACACCGGTCATGCCATCTATTTTGCGAAATTTACGGCATGAATAAAGTGTTGTTGGTAGTAACCAGCTTAACTGTCCTGCTGGTGTCATCCTGTAAAGAAAAAACTACAGAAAATTGTTTTACACCTCCATCGGCACCTCTGCCGGTAAACATCGAGTATGAATCAGTGCTGGGTGAAATATCCCAGATCAGATCAAAACAAGATGTAGTCGACCTGTTTAAGGGCCGTGAAATACTCATGGACTATTTTTTTAAACGACCAGAGTATCCCAACGATTCAGCATTCATTAATGAACTCTACCGCAGGTTCACCCATAAGGGATTTGACACCCTGGTTTCAGAAACAAATAAAATTTTCGGTGATGAGGTAAAAGTGAAAAAGGAATTTTCAGACGCCTACAGTCACCTGAAATATTATTTTCCTGATGCGCGAATACCAAAAATCATGACCACTGTCAGCGGAATGGAAAATGATCTTTTCTTCAGTGACTCTCTTGTGATTGTTGGACTGGATTTTTTTCTCGGTCCCAACGCCAGGTACCGGCCTAACCTGTACAATTATATGCTTGGCCGATACAAGCCAGAATCTGTGGTTCCTTCGGTCATGCTGGTTACCGGTATTTCTGAAGGATTTAATAAGATCGACCCCAAAGACCAAACCGCATTGGCGGAAATGGTTGCCTATGGAAAAGCATATGTTTTTGCTCAACACACCATCCCATGTGTACCCGACTCAACCCTATTTGGTTATACGCCCGCAGAAACAGCCGGTGTCTATGCCAATGAAGATTTGATCTGGAAAAAAATGATCGATGATGAGTTGCTTTTTGAAAGCAGTCATCTGGTTAAACAAAAGTATTTGGGTGAGCGGCCCAACACGACCGAAATCAGTGCAAATTGTCCTGGTCGTATCGGAATGTGGACCGGGATGCGGATGGTCGGAAAGTATCTGCGCGACAATAAACTTGACGTCAAAAAAGTTATGGAAGAAAATGATGCCAATCGGCTTTTCCGTAATTCGGGATACAAACCGGTCCGATAAATTAATTTATCCAGAAGAATGAAAAATACGTCGCACCCTTTCACCGGTTGCGGTTAAAATCTCATAAGGAATGGTTCCAATCCAGGAGGCCACCCTTGAGGGCGGAATATCTTTTCCAAAGACAATTACTTCGTCGCCCTCTTCCGCATCGGTACCCGTAAGATCAATCATGGTCATGTCCATGCAGATGTTTCCCACTGTAGGAACCAAGGTGCCTCTCACAAGCATCTTACCAACTCCTTTTCCAAAGGCACGATGGTAACCATCGGCATAACCAAGGGCAACAGTTCCGATTACACTCCCCGCCGCAACACGTCCATGTCGACCATAACCAACTGTTTCATCTGGTGCCAAAGTTTTTACCTGAGAAATAACAGACTTCAGCGTTAGAACATTTTCAAGATTCGGATTGCCAGACGCGCCATACAGTCCAATTCCAAGTCGCACCATTTCCATAGCGTGCGATGGGTGGCGTTCAATACCAGCAGTATTCAATATGTGTCGCAGGGGCAAATAACCCAGGACAGCAGAAACCCTCTCATACATTTTATCGAATCGATCGAATTGCAACCTCGTGAACTCGTCGTGACCAGCATCTTCGCTTGCCGCAAGGTGAGAATAAACAGATACGACCCTGAGGTGAGGATTTTCTTTAAGCAGCAACAACAAGTCTTCTATTTCGCCCGATTCAAATCCCAGTCGGTGCATGCCTGTGTCCAGCTTCAAATGGATGTTCAGACTTTCGCCACGAACTTTTTCAATAAGCACTTGAAGGGATTTCATGGAATAGACCGCGGGCTCCAAACCGTAGGTCAGCAACAATCCAATACTTTCAGGCGATGGATTCATAACCATTACCGGAACCCCAATACCATGGTTACGAAGGGATGCCCCTTCATCGGCATAAGCCACACCGAGATAATCCACACCGCTGTGTTCCAAAAATCTTGCAATCTCAGCCGCACCGCTGCCGTAAGCAAATGCCTTAACCATGACCATCATACGTGTTCCTTTCGGAAGCAGTGATCTGTAGTAACCAAGGTTACGGTTAAGCGCCAGAAGGTCCACTTCCATTACCGTTCCGTGAATTTTACGCGCAAGCCTTTCAACCACCTGCTCCAGACGAAAACTGCGGGCACCCTTTACAAGAATTCCTGTATTGATCCACTGCTGAAGGTCTGCTTTCCTCAGAAAAGATTCAGTATCAGGAAAACCAATTCCTTTGGGATGCATGCGTCTTGCGGCATTTTCCAATTCAGGTCCAATCCCAATAAATCCAGATACTCCGGCCTTCTGAATCATTTTGGCTGCTTCATCAATCCAGACTTTTTTATCCAGCCCTGTTTGCTGCAAATCAGAAAGGATAATAATTTTTTCGCCTGAATGCTGAGCGGATAAAAAGTCCAGCGCTATCCGTAGACTTGAAAGATCGTTACTGTAAGAATCGTCGATCAGCTTACAACCATTTATAGCCTCTTTCATTTCAAGGCGCATGGGCAGTGGTCGCAATTGACTAACCCTTTTGATGATTACCTCCGGTTCATACCCAAGCACCACCATCGTAGCGACAACATGCGAAAGGTTTTGTACAGAAGCTGAATCAACTGATGCCAGGGTGATATTGAAATCAACCTTTTGATTTTTCACGGACAATTGACCCTGCTCAAAACCAATCCTCAGGTCAGGTGATCCTAAAGACCCCCAGGTAAAGGTTGGCAGCCCTTTAATAGCCTCGGTGATGAGTTGATCATCAGAGCAACAAATGAGTCTATCAACCGATTTAAACAACTGGGCTTTTTCCAAAGCCTTTTCTTTTTTTGACGAAAATCCTTCATCGTGTGCTGAGAGGAGGTTCGTAAACAATCCGATGGTTGGCTGAATGACCTTTCGGAGATTTTCCATCTCACCTGTTTTGGATACCCCTGCTTCAAAAATCCCAAGTGTATTTTCAGGTTGCATCTGCCAGACTGAAAGTGGCACGCCGATTTGTGAGTTGTAACTGGCGGGACTTTTTACCACTGAATGCTCCGGCTCAAGCACCTGAAACAACCACTCCTTAATAATGGTTTTACCATTGCTGCCGGTGATTCCGATCACCGGAATATTAAAGTGCTTACGATGGTGGCTTGCAACCTTTTGCAAAAAATCAATCGGTGAAACGCAATAGAAAATATTCGCCAGCGGGAGATCTTCCTTATTGATCTCTCTGGACACCACAAACTGACGCACCCCTCGTTCGTACAACGATTGGATGAACTGATGGCCATCACGCCCTGCGCCTTCAAATGCAATAAACACAACGCCCTCCTCGGGAAAGGATTTTCGGCTGTCCGTGAGCAGGGTGGTGACTGGCTTTTCCCCATGGTATTGAATCCAGCTGCCGCCGGTTATGGCTGGCAATTCAGATGAATTGAGCTGAAAAGGAGGTTTTGGGGCAGTTTTAGCCATTATTTAAGTCAGAGCACTTAAGGATAGATTTCAAAAATTCTTAATTTTATAGACTATACCTAGGCTTTTGAAAGCATCATCACATCAGAAGAAAAAAACATTAATCATAGCTGGTTGCCTGGTTATGATGCTGATGTGCAGCACTTCTGTTTTTGCTCAAGAACATAGTTATGGAAAAGAGGAGCCTGTTTACCATGAGACGCCAACAGATGTACATGTTCCGGAAGGTGATCCTTTGAAATTTCATCATCAGGATACACTGCATTCGTTCAAAGCGTTACCCGCCAAGCCAAAATCAAAGATGGGCGATTTGAAGCACCACGAAGACGAGGAAGCACTGAAATTCAACTTCCTGTATTTCATTATTCAGAAGTTCAAAATTTCAGATATCATCGACTGAACTTAATTGCCGCCTGAGGCAATAAACTTTTCTAAATCACTAAGTTTTAATATCCCTTCATAATAGGCCTTGCCGAAGATCACGGCAAAGATTCCCATTTCCTGAAATTTTTTGATGTCATCGATTCCGCGTACCCCGCCACTGGCGAGTACCTGTAGGTCTGGGAATTTATTTCTGATGCTCTGATAAAAATCAAAGTTCGGACCTTCCAGTACGCCATCTCTGGTTACATCGGTGCTTTTGGCATATTTCAGTCCACGGTCATTGAAGTACTGAAGGTGGTCGAACAATAGTTTATCTGATTTTTTCAACCATCCTCTGAAGGTAATGGACATGGTTAATGGATCGGAAACATCGGCACTCAGTGTAATTTTTTCTCGGCCATAAGAAACGATCCAACTGGCAAACAATTCCGGATCGGTAACAGCAACGCTGGCAGCGGTGATGTAGTCGGCGCCACATTCAAATGCCTTGCTGATGTCGCCATCGGTGCTGATGCCTCCTGTAAAATCAACTTTCAAATCAGTGTACCCGGAAACCCCTTCCAGTACATGATAGTTTTTGGGAGATCCGGCTTCTGCGCCATCCAGGTCGACCAAATGAACCACCGATATACCATGGTCCTGAAATCGTTTGGCCAGGTCAATGGGATTTTCATCGTAGGCCTTTTCACTGGCCGGATTGCCTTTCCTCATCTTGACTACTTTGCCCTTTCGGATGGCTATGGAGGGAATGACCTGAATCATGGATGCTGCAGT
Source organism: Bacteroidota bacterium (assembly GCA_016866235.1). Classification (GTDB taxonomy): domain Bacteria; phylum Bacteroidota; class Bacteroidia; order Cytophagales; family Cyclobacteriaceae; genus ELB16-189. The sequence goes on along the minus strand of VGMW01000002.1, from coordinate 178,179 downwards.
TGATCAAAAATATAAAGACTTGCGCATGTTTTTCTCATAGGGTGCTGGTTGTTTAAAATTTTGGTTCCGGAAAATGTATACCTTCGCAAAAAATATCTGCTATGGAAGTTTTTGGTGTTGTTATCGTTCTGTTTGTGCTTGCCATTTTATCGGTTTGGCTGGTCCCTAATAATAAGGTTAGCGACAACGAACACGACCTTAAATATTAATTTCTCTACAGCCCCATTTAATTTAATTCCGGCAAGTCTCCGGAATGGTGGTTTTGCTCCAATGCGGGCTTCTTTTGCATCATGAATATTTGTGTTTTCTGCGGTTCCTCAGACGGCGTCGGCACTGCTTATCTGGAAGCGGCAAAGGAATTGGGTCGCCTGATGGCAGAAAACGGACACCGGCTGATTTACGGCGGGGCCGACATAGGCCTGATGGGCTCGATTGCTGATGCAGTGCTGGATGGTGGTGGTGAGGTAACCGGAATCATTCCTTCCTTTTTATTTGACAAAGAAATTGCCCATCGGAAAATTTCACAGCTGATGGTTGTCGGCTCCATGCATGAGAGAAAGAAACGAATGGCGGAATTGGCCGATGCATTTGTTGCATTGCCCGGTGGATGGGGTACCCTGGAGGAACTGGCGGAAATTCTGACCTGGAAACAACTTCACCTGATCAGCAAACCGGCGTTGGTACTGAATACACAGGGATTTTTTAACTCACTTCTGGATTTCATGAAACACAGCAGCCAGGAGGGTTTTTTACAAGAAGACAACCTGAAACAAATTCTCGTAGCCGGATCACCCGCGGAAGTCCTTACTCTGCTCCAAAAGAAATAAGTCCGGCACCACTACAGGGTGCATATTAAACTAGTTTTGTGCTACCCTTACGAGAATGGGAAAGTCACTCATTTTCATATTCCTGTTTTCATTCACCATAAAGACCTTTTCTCAAAATCAGGTCCTTGGATTTTCCTTGCCCGAAGGCAAAAAGAAGCTGGTGATCCCTTTTCAGAATTACAGCAACCTGATGGTGGTGCCTGTAAAGATTAATGGACAGCTTTCCCTACATTTTATATTGGACACCGGCGTACGCAATGCCATCTTAACCGAAAAAACTTACGCTGATCTAATGGGGTTATCCTTCAGCCGTCAGTATTTATTTACCGGGCCCGGAGGAGAGAAACTCATCAGCGCTCTTGTCGCCAATAATATCTCATTAAGTATCCCGCCCACACTCACTGGTTATGGTCACTCCATTTTGGTGCTCGAAAAAGATTATCTGCAATTGGGACAAACCATTGGCTACGATATCCAGGGCATATTGGGTTATGAAATTTTCAGTCGATTTGTGGTCAAAATCAATTATGAAAAACAGCAAATAATTCTTCTCGACCCCGATCACTTTAGGAAACCAAAAAGCTATGAAGTGCTCCCGATGACCATCGAGGACACCAAGCCTTACATTAATATTCCAGTTAAACTTCAAGGCAGAAGTGAAAAAAATTTAAAACTCATGGTCGATACCGGTGCCAGCCACTGTTTACTACTGGATCCCACCTCCGACACTTCCCTTGTTGCGCCTACCAGAAATATTTATGGCAGCATCGGTAAAGCGCTTGGTGGAATTATCATGGGCAAAGTCGGGCGACTGGATTACCTAAAAACTGGCAGATCGATTCTAAAAACACCAATCGCGAGCTTTCCAGATCCAGGTAGCTATACCGATTCACTTCGCTCGACCGACGTGTTTCGAAACGGCACCCTTGGAGGAGAGGCCCTTAGCCGATTTCATGTCATTTTTGATTATTCAGGGGGTAAACTTTACCTCAAAAAAAATACAACCCTTCGCCACCCTTTCAACCATAACCTGAGTGGTCTTACCCTGATTGCAAAAGGCTACCGATTAAACACGTTTGAAATAATTGAAGTAAGAAAAGGCTCGGCCGGTGAAGAGGCAGGATTAAAACCAGGAGATCAGGTGACCAAAATCAATCAAGTCAGCACTTCTGCGAATAAGTTGCCAGAGATCAATCAACTGTTCAACTCACGACCCGGTCGAAAAATAAGCCTCGAAATAATCCGCGATGGTGTCGTGTTGCAAAAGCGAATTGTTCTGAAAGACGAACTCTGAATCAGCCGAATACTTGAAGAACGTGCGTATTTCTGAGAAAGAAATAAATCAGGAATCCACCATACGTCAACTCAGACAAAACAGGTACAACGGAATCCAAAAGTATCCGAGTGGTCCGCTGATCCCTTCCGGTCGATAGAATTCTAAGCACCGAAAAAATGATTATGGCCAGCGCAGGCAGTATAAACATTTCTGCTGCGGCTTGATCGAAAATTATTCGAATAGACAGGTACAATGCAGGAATCCAAAGGAGCGCCAACCATTTCAATACAGGGGAGCCATCTTTAAAATTTTCTGATCGATAGAAAAAAGAGTATGCACACCAGAAACCGGAAACCAATGACATCAAAATTACTTTTGTTTGAATCAGCTGTCCCGGTTCATAGTCGTTCAGCCCCAGATAAAGGATAAAAATAGAAATCACCCCTAAACCAAACCGGTGCCTCCATGCTGGCTCCATCCTTCGCATTTGTTGAATGGCCATAATGATTACCAATGCGAGCGTCATAAAAACAACGAACCAGAATGAGGCCTTCGCTCCTATAAAAAGTCCAATGGCGGCCCAGACTATTCCCGGAATTTGACCTGTCCATTTGCCGGAGGGATTTAAGGAAGAGAAAAAATGCCAAGCAGGAATAAAAAATATCAGGAAAACAATCCATGACAGCACCAGTCGGTTCTGATCAAAATTTGGTGAAATGCAGAGACCGGAAAAAAATAATGGCATCATGGAAAAGATATCTTTCCATCCAAACCTCCGGAATATTTCACCAACCATGACTTAGGTTTTTAGTTCAATGCCCACTTTAAAAATTATCTACTCCCATAAAACAAAGCCAGGCATTCCATACCAGGTAGGGTATTTAGGCAAGTGAATTTTTTCAACCTCGTTTCGTTTGACCTTTAGCGTGGGGGTCATAAGATTATTTTCCACCGTCCACGCATCTTTCATGATCACTGCCTTATACAACCGCTCATGGTGTTCAAGCAAGGGGTTGATTTCATCTACCAGCGTCGTGATGCTTCGGGTGATTTCCTCCTTCGATTTTGCTTTGCCTGCAGCCGAGAGAACAGTCAGGATTATTGGTTGCGGGATTCCCATGCCCACCACACAAACCTGCTCGATGTCTGTATTTTTCAATAGGCGCATTTCAATGGGACCCGGGGCTACATATTTGCCTTTATCGGTTTTAAACAGGTCTTTGATACGGCCAGTTATGGTCAGAAATCCCTCTGAATCAACAGCTCCCTGGTCACCGGTTTTGAGGAATCCATCTTCTGTAAACATATCGGCCGTGAGTCCTGGCTCTTTATAATATCCCTGCATGGTTCCTTTGTGCCGGGTTTGAATTTCACCCTCCTGACTAATTCTGGTTTCAATGCCAGGCCAAGGCTGGCCTACCGTCCCGATTTTTACTTTCTTGAGATTGATGTGGGACACTGCACAGTTCTCTGTCATGCCATACACCTCCCTGATTTCAACGCCAAGCTTTCCAAACCACCGCAACATATCGGGTGGAATTGGTGCAGCGCCTGACAAGTTGATTATGCTTTTTGAAAGCCCGAGTGCTGTTCTGATTTTTTTGCTGACCAATGATCCGATCAGCGGTATACTGAGCAGACGATCAAGTTTTTTCTGAGGCATTTTCTCCAGAATTTTTTCCTGGAATTTTGCCCATATGCGGGGAACGCCAAAGAAAAGTTGTGGCTGGGCATCGGCGAGATTTTTTCCAAAGGTTTCAAGTGTTTCTGCAAATGAAATACTCCCACCCTTATAGATACCAAGCAAACCGATTACCATCCGTTCTGCCACATGCGATAATGGCAAATAGGAAAACAAACGCAGGTGCTGAGGCAATGGTCGTACACGATCGATTTCAGCCAAGGCCAGTGACACACTAAAAGACAGGCTTTCGAAAGTCATCATCACTCCTTTGGGTACCCCTGTGGTTCCGCTGGTATAGGTAATGCTGGCGAGATCATTCAAATCACGAAGTGGCTCACCCTGCAGTGCCTGATTGCTTTTCAACAGGTTATCCCAGGTCACCCCTTCTGAAATTCCATAATGGGGGAAGCTGATTTTGGTCACATGATCTGGGATGCCGGAAGCCTGGGCCGGATAATCGTCAAGCTTTCCAACAAAAATTGCTGAAGAGCCACTATGCTCAAGAATTTGTCGAATGGAAGCGGCTGTAATCACTGGGTACAGAGGAACCGTAATATGGCCTGCCATCCAGATGGCGAGATCGGCCATAATCCAATGTGCACAATTTTTTGAAAGCAGTGCGATTTTGCTTTGGGGTGGAAGATTCATGGCCTTTAGGCCTGATGCTATCTTTCTAATCTCTTGACCAGCGGCGGCAAAAGTGTAATCTTTCCATTCACCATTGATGGGCTGCCTGAGAAAAACCAAATCAGGCGTATTTTTTTCCCAATGGTAAAATTGACCTAAGGGATTTTTCATGGATTGTGGGGTTTGGGTTGGTTTGTCCACTGCCCTATCGAACACAGTAAGCGAATAAACTTTGCTGACAGGGGATCTGTGGCGAGAAATTTAGTGATTTTTACAGCTTCACCCAATTGACCATGGGCGCCAAGGAACCGGCAAAAAAACTATTTCTACTCGATGCCTACGCACTGATCTACAGGGCGCACTTCGCATTCACAAAAAATCCTAGAATAAACTCGAAAGGCAGAAATACATCGGTGCCTTTTGGATTTACAAACACCTTGCTGGAGGTATTGCTAAAACAAAAACCAACACACATCGGTGTTGCGTTCGATACTTCTGCGCCAACGTTTCGGGATGAAATGTTTGAGGATTATAAAGCAAACCGCCAGGAGACACCGGAAGATGTGCGCTACGGAACACCCATCATTAAAGAAATTCTCAAAGGTTTTAACATACCCATTCTTGAGCTTGACGGATACGAAGCTGATGATTTAATCGGAACGCTTTCTTTGAAAGCTGCTGAAAAAGGGTTTGAAGTTTTTATGATGACGCCCGATAAGGACTTCGGACAAATCGTTCGTCACAATGTCTGGTTGTACAAGCCTGCCTACATGGGAAATGGTGTAGATGTGCTGGGAGAAAAGGAGGTCTGTGATAAATGGGATATTGATCACGTGGGGCAGGTGGTAGATATGTTGGGGTTGATGGGCGATACATCGGATAATATTCCAGGCATCCCTGGTTTTGGACCCAAAACGGCCGCTGCATTACTCAAGCAATACAAAAGTGTGGAAGGCATTATCAAAAATGTCGGAGCACTTAAAGGGAAGCAAAAAGAGCTGGTTGAAAAGTTTGGCGATCAAGCAATCCTTTCAAAAAAACTGGCGGCCATAAATATTGAATCACCCGTAGAATTTAACGAGGAAGACCTTCGGTACACCGGTCCGGATCTGGAAAAACTCCGTGTAATTTTTGAAGAGTTAGAATTCAGGTCCATGTTTGCCCGCCTCAGTGGAGCGCCTAAACCTGAGACAGGAGAAGTAAAGGCAACTCAACTCTCCATGTTTGGCGGTGCGCCTGAAGAAACCATAACCTCCACAAAACAAAATTTCAAAACTGCCGGCCATCGGTATGAAGTAATTGAAAATGAGACAGCCAGAAAAGCTGCTGCTGCAAAGCTGAAAGATTTATCATCGTTTGGAATTGATTTTACCATGGAGGGTGAATCTCATTTCGATGCGAGACTAAGCGGGATTGCCTTTTGTGGTGAGCAGGGCGCATCGTTTTACGTTCCGATTCCTGCCAACCATGACCCTTCGGCTATTCTCCAGCCGTTTGCTGATGCATTAGGCAGTGGAGCTCAAAAATGCGGACATAATCTTAAGCCACTCTTGATCCTACTAAGGAAGGCTGGGTTAGAATTATCGGATCCCCTTTTCGATGTATTGCTGGCACACTACCTGATTGAACCGGAGGCCGCTCATGATCTGGGGGCCATCTCCGGACTTTATGCCAATTATCAGCTGCTGCAGCCGGACGACGCAAGAGAATGGGAGATTTGTTGCGAGCGGGCTGACATCTGCTTTCAAATGCGCACTGCACTTGAGCAGGAGTTGGAGAAAAGGGGACATTCGAGACTTAACCGTTATGTGGAACTTCCTCTGCTGAGAATTCTCTCTACAATGGAATTTGAAGGCGTCAACCTTGATCAACAAGCCTTAACGACGATGTCTTCGGCACTAAAGAAAGATCTGGAAAGGCTGCAAACAGAGATTTTTAAACTGGCGGGACAGGAATTCAACATCAATTCACCCCGTCAGTTGGGTGAAGTTCTCTTTGACAAACTTCAACTGGCTGACAAAGCCAAAAAAACTAAAACCGGCCAGTACGCAACAGGTGAAGAAGTGCTGCTGAAATTGGCGGGGGAGCATGCCATTGTTGGAAAGATTCTTGAGTACCGCGAAAACGACAAACTTAGAAGCACCTATGTTGAAGCGCTTCCAAAAATGGTGAGCCCTGCCGACCAGCGCATTCACACCGATTACCGACAGGCGGTGGCAGCAACAGGAAGGTTAAGCTCCAACAACCCCAATCTTCAAAACATTCCCATCCGGACTGAAAAAGGTCGTCAGATACGTAAAGCTTTTATTCCAAGAGGGAGAGATTTTGTTCTGATGTCGGCCGACTACTCACAGATTGAATTAAGAATAGCGGCAACTTTTGCACAGGATGTGACCATGATGGATGCTTTCAAAAATGGACGAGACATCCACCGCACCACTGCCGCCAAAGTTTTTAAAGTAGACGCAGAGAAAGTAACTGCGGACATGCGCAGGAAGGCCAAGGAAGTGAACTTTGGTATTCTTTATGGAAGCACTGCGTTTGGTTTGGCCCAAAATCTGAATATTTCCCGTACAGAGGCATCTGAGCTCATTGACTCTTATTTTAAGGAGTTTCCCGGAATAAAGCGGTACATGGATGATTCCATTAATCACGCCCGCGAAAAGGAGTACGTAGAAACGATACTGGGCAGAAGACGCTACCTGCGGGACATCAACTCAAGAAACATTACCACACGCGGATTTGCTGAGCGCAATGCCATCAATGCCCCGATTCAGGGAAGTGCTGCTGACATCATTAAGATCGCGATGATTCACATCCAGCAGTGGTTGATTCGCGAAAATCTCAAGACCAAAATGATTCTTCAGGTTCATGATGAATTGGTTTTTGATGTCTTTAAAAAAGAAGTAGACATCGTGAAAACAAAAGTCGCAGAGCTTATGAAGAATGCTGTTCAGCTGGAAGTGCCGATGGAGGTTGAGGTCGGAACAGGCGACAACTGGCTCGAGGCCCATTAATTGGTTTCGGCTATGCGCCTGATTGTGATTCTAAACGGGGCCAAACAAAAAGTAAAACGATTCAATCTGACCTGGTATGGGTCGTTGGCGTCGGCGTTCGATCTTGATGTCCGAACGACGCATTATGCGGGACATGCAGAGGAGCTGGCCAACAAAGCCGCAGAAGAAAATCCTGACGGAATTCTGGCTGCCGGCGGTGACGGAACCCTCAGTCAGGTTGTTAATGGTTTGATGAAATCCAACCATAAAATTCCAGTGGGTATCGTTCCTCTGGGAACGGGAAATGATTTTGCCAAATTGAATCGACTAATAAATCCAGCAAAACTTATCGCAGCGATAAAAAATGGAGGTGTGGCAACAGATGTTGGGTGTATTGTGCACGGTGCGGATCAAAAACGGTTTTATATCAATGTCGCGAGTTTAGGGATGGGACCGGATGTGGTGAAGAGACTCGAAAACGACAGCCGTTGGCTTGGACCAGATCTCACGTATTTAAAGTCCACCATTAAATCATTTTTCGGTTACCGGCCGGAGTCCTTAACAATCGAATGGAATGACAGAGATTGGTCTGGCTCGATCAGAAGTGTTGCCGTAGCCAATGGGAAGACCTTTGGCAGTGGACTTACTGTGGCGCCGGAAGCTGAGGCAAATGACGGACGACTTAATCTTTTCGTTGCAGGTGATGTTCCGTTGATGCAATTTTTATACTTCTTGGGTAAAATCAAGCGCGGCAAAAAAGTACATCATCATAAGGCGCTGTACGCAGAGGCCGAGCGTGTTTGTATTAGATCGGGTGAAGAGGTTTGGATTGAGGCTGACGGGGAGTTGGTGGGCAAAACACCGGCTGCATTTACGGTACTGCCCGGTGGAATAAAATTCTTCAGATAAGAATTGAGTACAGCCTGCAGAAAAAATTATTGCTTAATAAATTTTCCATTTCTGAAACGATAGACTTCGCGTGAGGTTTTGATTTCACCGATAAGAGGAATAGAGTCTGTCCTGATTTTCAATACCAGGTTTTGGTCGAGCTCGGAAGTGATCAGCAGTTGCTCTGGCCGGTCTCTACCAATAATGATTTTGTCGGTTAAAAGCATATTGCTGTCCAATACTGCTAAAACTATTTGCCAGTCATTTTCATGCGCATATTGTTCCTGATCACGAGCAACCCAATCATTTGTGTAAATCAGCAAGGAATAATTACCTGCTACCATGAACTTTTTAAGCGCAACCTGTCTTGAATAGAACTTATGATTTGAAAGAAGTTTATTCGTGCCTAAAATATTTAAGTCCATTGAATCAAGAGTATAGTAATTGCGGTGAATGATTAAATCTGATGACCGCTCCCACTCACCATATTCATAAGTAAATTTATCATCAATCATGTGCGGCAGATTGGCATTAGAAAATTTCTCCAGCATCTCATTCAAATTGGATCCTTTAATGGCACAGTCTGTTAAGAGAAAAAAGATGAATAAAAGGGAAACAGAATTAGCAAAACGGATTTTCGATTTTAGAAGCAAGAGGAATTGAATTGTAAGAAATTTGCTAACGAACGACATGCGAAAGGGTGTAGTAAAGGTTTGGTCCCCCGAAGTAGTGATTGCTTTCGTAAAAGCCATTTTTGAGATACAAAAGATTTTCAGGCGATGTACCGGCAGACTGTCTCCAGTTTCCCGCATCAAAATAACGAAAGCTTACTTGCCCGGATTTGAAATTGGTCAATCGACCAGCCAGTACAATAAAGTGATCAGTGATGCCGTCGACATTCACACTTCCAGGTGTATAATTCACTCCCACCACAACCGGCTTGCCACCATCTAATAATCCATTAATGATTTTTATTCCTTCCTCATGCCCTTTAGACCTGACCAGACGAACCTTACCGTCAATGGTTGCCTTCTCATTCGCCATATTTATGGAAGACGCACCAAAAGCATTACCAAGGAATACTCCATCCTGCGCCACCATCTGCTTTGAAACCTTGTAACAACAACTACTGCAACCAATAGGGTTCAGCGCTGGATTTTGGGTTCGCCAAACCTCAGGACCGATGACCATCTCGGTCATGCTCTCGAGCGTGTTCTGATCAAACGTAACGGACACCTCGCTTCCATTTTCATCTACATTTCGAAAAGTATAATGAGAGCCAAGGTTGGTGTACCCTGCAATCCGTCGACTTCCTTGTTGCCACATTACCTTTCCATTCGGATCACCCTGTGTTTGATACCAGTCCCTGCCGTCAGGATCGGTGTGGTTAACCGGATCGTTCCCCGACCAGGAATAAGCAGACCATCGGTCGAATTTCAAGGCAAGCGGCTCCTGTTGCCAGGTTCTCCCCATGGCAGGATCGTATAATCTGTTTTGAAAATCATATTCCTTTAATCCCAAATCGGATAAGGTTTCTTTAGATCCAAATAGTTTATGCTGCTCTAAGAAATTTTCCCGCTCAGCCATTGCCCTGACCAATCCCAATGGATGGTAATCCACCAATTGCTGCAACACAGAATTTTTATTATAAACCGAGAAATCATCGAAGTATACCTCCAGCACCTTATCCTCCTCGTTGCTCAAATAGAAATAAATAAAACCAGGGCGTTCAATTAGAATTAATGGTGACGAAATTTTTTCGTGTGGCACATCCTGACCGTACTCCCTCGCAGAGGCTGTCATGCGGGTGAAGCCGCTGGCAGAAGGAATGAAGGTGAAATTTTTATCAAAGACCAGCCAATTCAAATAGGCCTTTGGTCCGTCTGAAACATTACCAACCGATTTCCAATTGAATAGATAAGGGAAGGAAGCCGTACTTCCTCCATAGGCTATTCCATCTTTAACGACACCCGAAGCGCCGCTTACAATTTGACCCATGAGCAATGCAAAGGCACTGGTCCAGTTGGTATTGGAGGGATCTACAAACTTGGCATAAACCTCAGCCCGAACGGAATCGCCGGGCATCACTGAAACCATGCAGGCTGAACCATAGCGTTCATTGGTTCCACCGGACAATCGTAGTGATGTACCATTGGCTGGATTGTTGGTTCGGTCGAAAATTCCGGAGTACACAAGTCGTGCATTTTCCATTCTGGAAAATTCAGCTTGTTCCACCGTTGAGTTTTCCGACTCATAAGTTAGCGTACGAACTTTTTGTTCAGGTTTGGAAGTAATCGTAAAACGGACATTATCGCCTGAATCTTTAATAAAGTACTCATAGGTTGGATCGATGGCCACCTGTCGAAAGACCTCCAACTCAAAGAAATAAATCACCTCACCGGCAAGGCCGGTGCCAGTCCAGGCTACTCCCGGAATTAAGGTGCCAGAGGTTGGGATAATTATCTGTTGCTCCAGTGTATGTTCTGAAAGCGATGTTGACGGAAGGGTTGCTGTTGGTAGCGCCAAATCAACGCCATTCAGTTTAAGACTAATGTTTACAGGATTACTTGACTTTGCCGAACCGCTTGTGCGATAGCCTGTAAATCGGATCAGGTACCTTTCTCCGGCAACAACTGGAATCCCCTGGCTTAAATAGGCACCAGAGCGCTGCGTATTCTTTGAATTGGTTAATACTAAATACTTGCGGCCGGAATTGGTAGTAGTTATAGCTGAGGTGGTGCCAAGCAGGGTCAATGAAGTTGGGTTGGATGCGTTCGATCTTCTAACCAAGTTTCGCCTGCTCAACACCATTCTGCCTTCCTCATGATCGACAGAAACCATCTGATCATTTTCATATTTAAACGCTCCGACATAGTCCGTTTGAAGAATTCCTGTTACCGGCTCCTGGTTAGCATTTGAATATCCGGTGACTTTTTGAAGCAAATCACCAAGGGCGCTATAAACGAAATGAACTCTGATGTTGCCACGCTGAATGAACTCAGGGAGATCGAGCATATTGTACCTGATCGGTGTGCTTATACCTCGATTCAAATCAGTAAGTAAATTCCCATTCGCATCATAGGAAAAATCAGGGCCACCATTGCTATTCCCATCCAAAAATCCATCCGCTTTGAACGCAGGATCTGCAGCATCTGAAACCGATGACAACCGGTTTGCAAAGCCCGGAGAATAGGAATAGGTTAATTGATCAATATTTTTGAGTCCTTCATCAGCCCGACGAAGGGCTTGTACGTTACCATTGTGATCATAGGATTGAATGGATTCGGTGGTGACAAGATTCTTCCATACTCCATTTTGAAAGGACTGGGATGTAACAGAAGCAAACCTGTTAACCCGATCATAATTATAATCAAAGGCGAGTGGCTCTGAGAAATAGTTGTTCGTTAGACAAAATGATTCGTGTCTTGAAGTTTTCCCATCAAAACGAATTTGATGAAATGTTTGATTGGTGGGCTCATTGTAGCGCCATTTTAAATTGACCAATGGCTTAGAAAAAGATACTCCCTTTTTATCCGTCAATTCAGACAACCAACCTCTTACGTTGTACCTCAATCCCGTCTCAAATGCGGCGTTGGAACCAGCACTCGATTGATGAAAAGCTTTAACACTCGGTCTTCCGGTTTCATCATATTCGTATTGTGTGAGTACAACCGAAGGTTGCTCATTAAACTGGTGGCGAACTTCCATTAAGCGGCCGGATCGATCGTAAACAAAATTTCTTTTGGTGGTGTTTAAGGTTGTGCTGAAGGAACATTTCAAGGAAGACAGCTGGGCACCAGGCGTGAACATGGAAACATCCAGCATCAAAGCGGAGTTAGATAACGTAGTAGAGGTAAATAATGGCAGACCATTTTTAAGATATCGTATTTTTCCTGTTGTGCGCTCAATTCTGAAAACATCACCATGCTTATAGGTGCCAAAATTTCCAGGAATGAATTTTCCGGACTGCTGCTCATACAATGAAATCGTGCCATTCTGATTCAGTACAATGGCAAAATCAATCGTGTTGTAATGTTGATTGCTGTTAACATCGGACAATCCTATTGCTCGGGTAGAATATCCAATGGCCGTGAATTCAATCCATCCGTCAATATTGACTGGTAACAATTGAAAAGAGCTCAGCCCTGCAGTCCAACCCTGGACTACTGCTGATCTGATGATTTTATTTCCAATTAAATTGATCTGCACCAAATCACGGTAGGTGGGATCAGATTCCGTGTGTCGTGTTTCCGAACGAATGATTTTACCTTCAAAATCTGACGCTGCAATGTTCACATCTATACCTCCTTTATAATTCTCAGATGCGGTTTGAATCAGGCGCCCATCGTGATCGTAATAATTAATTGATTTTAGCCAGGTATTGCCCCCTGCCGCGCCTCCATCCAAAACCTTAATTTTTTGTCCTGTCACCTTGCCAGAAGGATTGGTGTGCAGTACTAGATTTTTGGAATGAAGGTTAGATTGAAAAGAAAGATTATCAGGCCAATTGCTTGTGAATTGGTGGTCGTCATAATAGTAGACGGTCAAAAACTGGTCTGGATCCAATAGAGTGCCACTGGTAACCAAAGGGTAAGTCTGGTTTGAATAGCCGTGAACATTTTCCGAGGCTGCTCCGATGAATTTTTCAAAATAATTTTCTGATGTTCTCGATCGGCAAAATCGGTTTATGACATTTTGAGCTGAAGTTGCTGACAATAGTGCTGTTGTGTCTTTAATGCCCGTCAAAACAGGTCTGTTTAGGGCATCGTATTTGGTGAACGTCCACTGGTATGGTGACTGGGATCTTTGGTTGCCATTTTGTTTCAAAGCCAACCGATCGCGGCAATCGTAGAGGTATAAAACCGAATCCTTGCCCGGCTCCTGTTCCAGCTGTAATCGACCCCGATGATCATAGCGAAATTGAAAGGCCATTCCTTCAAGCTCTGATTTGGACGGATTGCGGTTTTGACTCAGCAACACTCGAACCAATTCCGGCTGCAGTACAAACCTTAATCGATCTTCCAAATCGTAGATAAAATATTTCCGAATCCAATGCTGCGGATCATTTCCAACCGGAGCACTGACCAATTGCACTTTTTCAAGAATCAGCTTACCTCCGGCATCATAATACCGAATGGTCTCATTTTGATTTTCATCCTTCTCAGAGACCACACGAAGGGAGCCATCGGGAAAAATTCCATTGTTGATGTTTAGATTTTTTTGCGGCATGCCATCTGGGGCAAGGCTCCAGATGATCACCCTTTCATCCTGGACATTCACAGCTTCATTGACAGAATATCCAAAGCTTCTTTTTCGCTCTGCCTGTTTCCATCGCTCTCCGGGACCATAATGCTGTAGTATTCTATCCATCGGCGAACGTTCAAATTCAATCTCTGAAAAGGGCCTTTGGTCCGCATCTATTCCCGTGGTAGTGCCGTTGTACAATTTTTTGGTTGCGTTAAGAAGGTTGCCCGCAGAATCCAGCAACTGCTCCGAATAAATATCAGTGCCCGCATACAAGGCGCGTAAAAAAATCCTAGACTCCCTTCCAGCAAAGTCATAATGATGTGGAACTACCCAGTCATCACCCTTCGGCGTTTGGCCAACCAGGATTTGGCGGTTGAGCCGGCCTAATCCGTCGTGTACTTTCACCTCTTCTCTTATGACATCGGGTTTTAAAAGCTGCTCGGTTTCCCGCATTCCACTTACCAGTACTTTAGTCTCTACCTGAAGATTGGATGGCATTCCATCCCAGCGATCCATAATTTTTACTGTCTGTGATCTTCCCCTTCCATCAACATCTTTCTGCAATACTTCTGCACAATAGGATCCGGGGATCAACACTTCAAAAGTTTCACTTTCAGCCAACTCCTTGTTGGCGTTATCCATCCATCGCACACGCAGGTATTGTTCTGCGAGCGAAAGAACAACCCGCTTTCCTGGGGAAAGCCTATCACCAGTCTTTAGTATTTGAGGTGACGGAACCTGAGCAGTTTCAACCTTAAATCCCTTTGAATAGCACCCATACTGATCGACAAGCCTCAATTCATAAAACGGTGCGCCTTGATTTAACTTTTCTGCCTTGAAGGTCGATCCAGCGCCGAGGTTTTGAAGCTGATCATCAAACCATAAGTATTTTATTTCGCTATTCCGCGGCTCCACCCTCAGATCAAATGGTCCATCATCAAATCGCTTTTGTCCATACACGATCGGCATAGGAGATTCATAGGAGCACGCCGTTGTAATTTTTACCACCGAAGACCATACAGAGCTTCCATACTCATTGTGCCATCGAACGCGGTAGTAGTATTGATTTGATGGCATCAATCCAGTTATGATTTTGTGCTGCGCAATAAAAAGTTGTTTTCCACAACACACTATCTCCTGACTAAATAAACTATCCTCTGAAACTTCCATTGAAAAAGAGACACTCTCTGGCAAGGCGACACTCCAACTTGCCTTAAAAAAGGTGTCCCCTATTCCTGAACCAGCCAATGCCACCGGTGCCGGAAGCAGACCATCGTTTGGAAAAATTTCTATTTCAATCGAAGCCAAAGTATTTTCGCCATCCTTAAAACTGACCAACTTTTTACCAGGTTCTTTCCAAATTATTTTGGCCATATAAATTATTCCTGATCGGCTTACTTCCAGACTTCCACCTGATGTCATCCACACAGGTTGAGCAATAATAGCGTCATCCTCAAACCGAAAAATTGATTCCACGCCAACAATGCCCCGATCAGGTCCGGATAATCCCTGTCCGCTTAACTTGCCCGGAAGAATCATCATCAACAACAACATGACCAAAACCACCAGGATCGGCAGTTGAGGCATGGTGTTCAGATTAATTTTTCCCGATGGTTGAAATGTTAAATCGAAAGGGAAAAAACTCACCTTCATCTGATTGAATTGAAATTTTTAATGTTGACTCCTCTGTGTTGCGGATAAAATCAATTTTGCCTTCGTGTTCCCTGAAAATCACCCCTGCTGAAATTTTTCCCGTCTGCGAATCGCGATCCCAATCACCAATAAGATCCTTCAACTGGAAAACGTAATTGTACTTTTGTCCGGGTTGTAACCATTCGATTCGATCGGCGTGGATCTTCCAAATCCCTTTATAGGTAATCAGGTTGCCGTCTGTGACGGAAAATACCGACTCACTTTTCCAGATGGTACCAATAATCTTTTCATCTTGTCCGTAAGCCTTAAGGCTGGCCAATGAAAGAATAAAAAGAAATATTTTAAGGAGTGCTCGCATTAATAGGCTGACCTAAGTTTGTATCTAAGAACCGATCGCAGATCGCCATGTTCATCTCTAACCGCAGAGAGCCTCTCGGCACGGTCATATTCATAATAAACTGTTTTCCCCAGCTCGTCCGATTGAGTGCTCAGCAATCCACTATTGGTATAAGTGAAATATTCAACCAATGCTTCGGCGGGATGAATTCGGATGTTCCGGATTTTTCCTTTTAGGTTGATTGGAAGGGTTCCGTCCATCCCTGCCACAGCCATCATATCCTTCCGTATCCAGCTACCTTCTTGAAATAATTCACATCGAATCGTAAATGATTTCCCCGGCTTAAGACCATCCAACATCCGTGTAAAATCAGATTGCCCTTCGACTGTAGCAACAAATTGTAATACCTCCTCAGCCGAAGCCTGACTGCCTCGGGCCACCATCCGCGTTCCTGAATAATTCCATTTGGCAAAAGACCTTATTCCCGCCTCAGAAATCCATTCAGCTGGTTTGCCTGAATGGTGATACCTCAGAATTTTTTGAATTAATATTTTATCCTTTCCGTTGGATCGGTAACGGTAAACCGGTGCCATCGCATTGATGCCTGCAGCTGAACCAAACGTGGTTTGAACTGAATCAATGACCGTTCCGTTTATCTGCCTTATTATTAGGTAAGGTTCATCAATCCGATTTTTTTCTATTAGGTCACGATGAGCTGAAATAGTCGCGCTCGGATAATAATATCGATGAACAGTCGACACCCCGTCAACAGAATACACGCTATCGGACTTTAACCGTTGGAATTCATCAAATGTGAAATACTTTTGAAGAAATGGTTTGCTTACCGAAAGCCACTCTTCTGTTCGGGGGTTGATCGCCGCGACAGGTATGTCAATGTTGTATTTTCTATACGCAAATCCATTCAGCAGAAGATTCTTTAACTGACTTTCTGGTAATAGAGGCGTGTACCGGTATTCATATTTTTTACCAAACACAATTCCCGATGGATTACCTGCTGGAAGTCCTTTACCGGCAAGAATAATCGGGTAATTTCTCTCCTCATTCAACAGCATTCCATCACCATTGAAAATACCCGTTCGACGCTTTAGACCAACTAAAGGACTCTTTGTAACCGGGATATGAGGATAGCCGGAATCAAGGACTGCAGCGTCAAAAAATTCAGCAACCTCAGACCCATAAAAACCTTTTTCATCATCAAGAATCTCAACCCTGGAATAATAAACCGGACTCCCATTGTTATCAACGAGCGGATTTAAGGTTTTGAAATGATGGGCGCGTGCCGGATAGTTCCATTCAAAGTATAATGGCGTTGCTGAAGAACCGCCAATGGTCGCCGCTTGTTGATCCCTGCAATTTACTGCATCGTAAACCTGATAATCGTAGGTTACATCAACACGGCTCTGCAACATACCCGAGCCTGTTCCATCTTTTAGTTTATATCGATAAAATTTCTTTTTGCCATTCACGCCAGGATCAAAAGGCAGATCCGCCACCGACGCCACACGAATTCCTGGCGCCTCAAGTTCAGCATAACCTGATTGAATCACACCAGCATCAGGCTCACAGAAGATAATATCAAGGTTAAAGCTTGTCTCCTCAACGCCAAATAAAAATCCCTCCAATAAATAGTCGCCGGGCTCGATTCGAATCCAATCCTCCGTATTCTGACTTTCACAAACAATCTGATCACCGCAGTTTTCAGTCACCGCATCCCCAGTAAGGATCAGACCGAATAAAGGATGAAATTTTGGTGTCAGCTCCGGAAATTCCTGACGCTGCTGAGCAGCATAGGTATAATAGGTCTGGCAATTTTTCCCAACGCAACTATCCGCGGGACCGAAAGAAACACTCAACATAGAAGAAGGGCCTTGCAATTGCCCGCGGTGATAAATTTTTGCATAGGTGGTTTTTGAGAAAACTATTCGCTCTGAGAAGGATTTAAAATCACCGTCTCTGGCAACAAAAGCCAAACGGGTTTCCTTGTTTGCACTATAAGGTTGTTGCTCCTCATATTCCAAAGCAGTTACCTTAACACGATTGGCTTCGTACAGAATCTCTGAAGAACCACCCGTCGGATAAATTATTTTTTTCAAGGCCCCCTGACGCGTCACTTCAAAAACAGGGTTACGCTTTCCGCCCAACTCAGGGATCGCGGTGGTATTCTGAAGGCCATTTGCAAAGCCCCAATAGTCTTGAGCAAATGGATTTTGACCAGGATCTACTAAACCGCCATACCAGGACCGAACCGGCCGCCGGATAGAAACCGGCCAGTACTCAAATCGATAATGCTCCGTAGAATCTATTGTGACACGCCTAAGCAAGCGACGCGCCTGATTTTCATACTCAAAATCAACGAAGCGTATTGGTGCGCCCTGCGGATCAGTAACCTCAAGACGATTTACCGGCCAAACCTTAAACTCACCCGGATCCAATTCGGTCGAATCGTTGGGTGGCGTCCTTTTGATTTCAATTTTACCATCCGCCCACTCAACGGCTGAAAGTAAGACAGCATCGATGTGTGTGTAGTAGCTTTTTCTGTCATAATCCAAATCGCATAAATTCATCAGCTCTTCCTGACCGGTATTGTAAAGCCCGCCAAGGGAGGTGCAATTAATTTTAATAAGCTCCCCAGAACGGTTTAGTGTACGGTTATACACCTCGGAAAAAGAGATCGACGCGATGCGAAGTGGTGTATAGCTAAATCGAATTTTTTGGCCATTGTTTAGTATGATCTCACTCAAATACCAAGCCGATACATATCGTTGCATTTGCTCTGAGTTTGATACATGCAGAGCGTTAAAATCAGTCCACTCTTTCTCTGAGAAGAGGTAACGGATTCCACGACCATCCACAACCTCCACAGAGTTCCAGTTGAACTTCACTTTATCGGTACCGGGCAGATCGGATACTGTTATGTTTTGATTTTCAGGTAAACAATTCGGACAATCCACATTGGTGATGAAAAATGAAAATGACTTTCCGGGAAGATTGATCATGAATCGATCCGGCGCTGCATCATAAAGTCCGCTTGAAAAATCCCTTACCACCTCAAGCGGCATGTCACCCGGCGCATTAAAATTTGCAACCGCAGCTCGCCGGCTATCACTACCCCAATAACCCCGTCGGTGTTCATCGGGTAATCCTCGGATTTCCCTGACAATAGCTCCTCCTGATAAGGATAAGGTCCAACCCAAACCAAATTCAGACTCGGGCTCCTCCAGTCGTAAGCCACTGTAAGCATAACCAAGCCCGACAGGCAGGGTAAATTCAGCAGTTTCAATTTCCGCTATCGGAATCTGATAGCGAATTTGTCCGCCGCTGAGATTTACCGGCACACCTGCACCTTTGGCGAGGCTGCCTGCCGCAGGAGAAACCGGGTAATAACCCCCGACATCCTGAGCACCTGTGGATAGGGCGGCGCACACGATCATAAAGCCGAGCCACCTAAAGCAAAAACCGACATCATTCAAGCTGCGCATCCATCCTGTTTCGATGATGCAAGACTATACAGTGGAGCTTTTCAGGAACAGCGTGTTTTAACGGTTTGAAATCAGGAAAAAGACGAAGTGTTTCAACCCCTAAAAACTCATCAATTTCGCTTTCACCCTGTCGCCATCATTTAAACGAAGTCCATTTATTCTTAAATTGGGTGTCATTAAAAAATATCATGAAAACCCGACTGCAACCCCTACTCTTTGTTTTACTCGGTTCATTCTTATTTCTGAGCTCTTGTAAAAAACAAGCTTCTCAGGAAGCAACAGAAGCCTTCAACAGTGTCATACCAAAACCCTTAACCATTGACATATCAGGAGGTGCTTTCTTTCTAAAGTCCGATGCAGCCATTGGAATAAAACCTGATAATGAAAAAACAAGAGCGGTTGCCAATTACCTCGCGGGATTACTAAAACCTGCAACAGGATTTGACCTTGAAATTCAATCCGAAGACACCAAGGCCACGATTGTACTTGAATTAACGAGTGACGAATCAGGTCTTGGAGGGGAGGGATATCGCCTAACCGTTACCGACGATCAGATCGTAATCCGGTCGTCCGAACCAAATGGTTTGTTTTACGGCATTCAAACTCTTCGTCAAATTCTGCCTTCAGCAATTGAAGCAACCAATGTGCAAAATGCATCGTGGGAGGTGGCGACAGGTGAAATCACCGATCGCCCGGTTTACAGTTGGCGCGGAACCATGCTTGATGTCGCAAGACATTTTTTTGGAATGGAGGCTGTAAAACGTTTCATCGATTACAACGCGATGTATAAAATGAACAAGGTTCACCTTCACCTTACCGACGATCAAGGTTGGCGAATAGAAATTAAATCATGGCCCAACCTTACTGCACATGGTGGTAAAACCGAAGTGGGCGGTGGAACCGGTGGATTCTTCACACAAGAGCAATACGCAGAGTTGGTCAACTACGCTCAGTCAAGATTTATTACCATCATTCCGGAAATCGATATGCCTGGTCACATCAACTCAGCGCTGGCATCCTATGGAGAATTAAATGGTGGTACGGTGGTACCAGAGGAAGGTCGGTATAAAGTCGTAGATGCCAACCCTGTATTAGATGGGAAAATAAAACCAACCGACCTCTACATCGGCACCGAAGTGGGTTGGAGCACCTTACGATTTGAAAAGGAATCCACCATGCGATTTATTACTGACGTGATCCGCGAAATTTCCGCCATTACCCCAGGCCCATGGATTCACATCGGTGGTGATGAAGCGCACGTCACTAAAAAATCTGACTACATCGCCTTTGTCAATAAATTCACGGAATTGGCTAAAGCCAATGGGAAAATTATGATTGGCTGGGAAGAAATTGCACAAGGTGATATCGACAGCACTTCCATTTCACAACACTGGCATGAACCAAATTATGCCAGGATGGCCTCAGAAAAAGGCGCAAAAATCATCATGTCTCCTTCCACTAAGATCTATCTCGATATGCAGTATGATTCAACAAGCAGGATTGGATTGCACTGGGCAGCTTATGTGGAAGCCGACGATGCCTACAATTGGGACATCGCAACACATGTAGAAGGTGTAGATGAGGAGGCAATCCTTGGCATTGAAGGTCCTCTATGGGGTGAAACCATTGATAGCATGGAAGACATTGAATATCTTTTATTTCCTCGGATTACGGCTGTAGCTGAATTAGGCTGGACACCAGCTGAAAACAGATCATGGGAAAGCTATAGCTACCGTACTGGAAGACAGGCAGCACGTTGGAAATCACTGGGCATCGATTATCATCCTTCCGTAAAAATTCCCTGGAAGTAATCATCCTCTGCATACGGCTTAAGGAAACCCCAACATGGTGATCCGTATCGGCCTAATCAGGGAAGGAAAAAATCCACCTGACAAAAGGGTTCCCTTCACACCTGACCAGGTGCTGGAAATACACCAACTGTTTCCGGAAGTAAAAGTCATGGTCGAAAAGAGTCCTATCCGGTGTTTTCCGGATCAGGAGTATGCTGACTTCGGTATCGACGTCACAGAAAACATTTCGGATTGCCAAATTCTGATGGGGATTAAAGAAGTTCCGGTTCAGCAGCTTATTGATGACAAGACGTATTTATTCTTTTCCCACACCATAAAAAAACAGCCTTACAACCGGAAGTTGCTCCAGGCTGTCCTAGAGAAGAGGATTAAACTGGTAGATTATGAAGCACTCAAAGACACGCAGGGAAACAGATTGGTTGCGTTCGGAAGATATGCCGGAATTGTTGGTGCTTACAATGGATTATGGGCTTACGGAAAAAAGCACAAACTCTTTTCTCTGCGCAGAGCCTTTGAATGCTTCGACGTTAATGATCTAAAACTTGAACTCAGGAAAGTAAAACTTCCACCGGTAAAAATCATTTTAACTGGAACAGGGCGGGTCGCACGTGGTGCAATGGAAACGCTGGATACGGCAGGCATTCGGAAAATCAGTCCGCAGGATTATCTGAATAAAACATTTCAGGAGCCTGTTTATGTCCAGCTGGGAAGCGGGGATTATCATTTCAGAAAAGAAGGCGGTGTGTTTAACCGAGCAGAGTTCCATGCACAACCCGATAGGTATGGATCAAGATTTGCTGATTTTGCACGTGGAACCAGTTTACTAATCGCCGGCGCTTTCTGGAATCCAAAAGCCCCATTGCTGTTCAGTAGGGATGAAATGTGCGCGCCAGACTTTACCATCGACACCATCGCCGATGTAACCTGTGATATTAATGGCTCTCTCCCAAGCACCATCCGGGCCAGCAGTATTGCCGAACCAGTGTACGATTATGATCCGAAAACAGGGAAGGAAGTTGCCTTACATTCCAGCAAACCATCGGTTACCGTTATGGCCATCGATAACCTGCCATGTGAGCTTCCACGAAGCGCATCGGAAGAGTTTGGAAGGGATCTCATCGACCGGATCCTTAAACCTTTGCTGACCGGTGACCAGGATGGCATCATTGCCAGGGGAACCATAGCAGACCAAGGCCGGCTCACCCAGGCTTTTTCTTATTTGGAGGATTACGTTTCGGGGACTTAGTCTGAAAAAACCAGGCAGAGAACCTTATCGGTTCATAGAAATCAAAAACTCTGCATTGTTTCTTGTGCCTCGCATTTTAGACTGAAGGAATTCCATGGCTTCAACTGAATTCATATCCGCCATGAACTTTCGCAGGATCCAAACCTTTTGAAGTTCATCCTCTTTCATAAGGAGATCTTCACGGCGTGTTCCTGATGCTGGTACATCGATCGCAGGATAGACCCTGCGGTTGGAGAGTTTTCTGTCGAGCTGAAGCTCCATGTTTCCTGTGCCTTTGAACTCTTCAAAGATCACTTCGTCCATTTTAGAACCGGTGTCGATCAGTGCTGTAGCAATAATGGTGAGTGAACCACCATTTTCAATCTTGCGGGCGGCACCAAAAAACCGTTTGGGCTTATGAAGCGCATTGGCGTCAACACCACCGGAAAGAATTTTTCCTGAAGATGGAACCACCGTATTGTAGGCACGGGCCAATCGTGTGATGGAATCAAGCAGAATAACCACATCATGCCCGGATTCAGTCAATCGCTTTGCTTTTTCTAAAACAATGGAAGAAACTTTTACATGGCGTTCGGCCTGCTCGTCGAAAGTTGAGGCAATCACTTCTGCCTTAACACTTCTGGCCATATCGGTTACCTCTTCAGGGCGCTCATCAATAAGCAGTACAATGAGGTAAACCTCAGGATGATTTTCAGCTATGGCATTGGCGATGTTCTTCAATAAAACCGTTTTACCAGTTTTAGGCTGCGCCACGATCATTCCCCGCTGACCTTTTCCGATCGGCGAAAACAAATCAAGAATACGGGTTGAAAGATTGTCTGGCGTTGTACTTAACCGAAGCATTTCGTTCGGGAAAAGTGGCGTCAGATATTCAAAAGCAACCCGATCACGAATTTCATCGGTGGTCTTACCGTTGATGGATTCAATTTTCGAAAGGGCAAAATATTTTTCACCTTCCTTGGGTGGACGAATCTGTCCTCGAACCGTATCACCGGTTTTCAATCCAAGCATTTTAATCTGTCCCGGTGATACATAAATATCATCGGGGCTGCCCAGATAGTTGTAATCAGATGAGCGTAGGAAACCGTATCCATCCTGCATAATTTCCAAAACGCCTTCATTGGTTACAACACCTTCAAATTCTCTGAGCGTCTGCTCCTTGATGGCCGACTGTGGATTAGGCTGATAAGGATGTTGGTGTGGTCTGAAAGGAGGGCGTTGTTCAAACTGGTTGGGATTGCCCTCCTGGGGCTGCTGACCTGAAATTGGTCTTTCTGAAACCTCCTGCTGCACAGGTTGGGGTGGTGCTGCTTCAGGGACGGTATTTTCCGACACTGAAACAGGGGCCTGCTCCTCCTCATCTTCCTGAGATTCATTGGCCACATTTTCCCTTTTCCTGGGACGGAGTTTTCTTTCCGCTGATTTTGCGGCGGGCTTAAGCGCCAGAATTTTAGTCATCAATTCGGCCTTGGTAAGCTTTTTGGCATTTCGGATACCCAGTGATTCGCCAAGCTCACGCAGCTCAGACAAAAGTTTGCCGTTCAGTTCCTCAGATGAATACATGCAGAAGCAGTAAGGTTAATTTAAAATTGAGAAGAAGAAGATTTTTTGGACGTCCGGCCAAGCGGAACAAAAAGAACTCAGATTTGCTGGTATATAAAAAAGAGCGGTAAAGAGTTGGTTTGAGTCGAACGGATGAATGCCCGTTTGATGATGCAATTATATGCCATTTCTGAATATTATCAAATCAGGCACAAAAAAATCTAGGTAAGGCCTATTTTTGTCAACTTAAAAGAAGACAATGCTACAGATTCAGGTATTACGCGATCAACGGGAAAAAGCCATAGAGGGCTTGCTGAAGCGAGGCATTGCCAACCCAGATGAATTGATTACTACTGCACTTATGCATGACGATCGTCGAAAGCAAAGTCAGCAGAAAACAGATGATCTGAAAGCCAACGCCAATACTTTGTCAAGACAGATCGGTGAATTGATGAAGGCCGGAAAGGCGGCGGAAGCAGCCAAGCTGAGGGAAGAGGTCGCAAGCGCAAAGGATTCGATTAAACAGCTTGAAGCTGAAATGGAAGAGGCCGCAGCCTCCCTTATCAAAGCATTGTATCAAATTCCAAATATTCCCCATTCAAAGGTTCCGAAAGGAAATGGTGCTCAGGAAAATGTACAGGTAAATCAATGGGGAACCGTCCCGGAACTCACCGGCGATGCATTGCCTCAATGGGAACTGATCAAAAAATACGACATCATCGACTTTGATCTTGGCACTAAAATTTCTGGTGCCGGCTTTCCTGTTTACAAAGGAAAGGGTGCGAAACTGCAACGTGCTTTGATTAATTTTTTCCTGGACGAAGCCGCCAAAGCGGGATACCGGGAAATTCAACCACCGATCGTCATCAATGAAGCCAGTGGATATGGTACTGGTCAGCTCCCCGACAAGGAGTCACAGATGTACCATGTTGCAGCCGATAATTTGTTTTTGATTCCAACGGCTGAAGTACCCATCACCAACCTTTATCGTGACGTCATTTTAAGCGATAAAGAACTCCCGATAATGAACGTAGGGTATACACCTTGCTTCAGACGGGAAGCGGGCAGCTGGGGCGCACACGTCCGTGGATTAAACCGCCTCCATCAGTTCGATAAAGTAGAAATCGTTCAGATCCGAAAGCCTTCTGAATCCATGGAGGTTCTTGAAGAGATGACCAAATACGTTGAAGGCCTGTTGGAAAAACTTGAATTACCGTTCAGGAGAATGCTGCTTTGTGGTGGAGATATGGGATTCAATTCAGCGATCACTTACGATCTGGAGGTTTATTCCGCAGCGCAGAAGATGTGGCTGGAGGTGAGTTCAGTTTCGAACTTCGAAACCTATCAGGCAAACCGGTTAAAACTGAGGTTCAAAAACAGCGATGGCAAAACAGAATTACTCCATACGTTGAATGGTAGTGCATTGGCATTGCCAAGAATTGTTGCTGCAATGCTTGAAAACAACCAAAAGCCCGGATACATCAGCATCCCTCAGGTACTGACGCCTTATACCGGATTTGACCGAATCGACTGATGTCAGCACAAGCGGTTCGTATTGCCATTTTTGCATCAGGCAGCGGAACCAATGCCGGAAAAATCATGGAGCATTTTTCGGGGCACAAACGTATCGAAGTAGCATTGGTTTTATCAAATAGGAAAGATGCCTACGTGCTCAAACGTGCCTCAGACCATGGAGTAGAAACCAGAGTTTTCAACAGAGAGGAATTTCAAGGGGATGCGCTTTCGATCCTTCTAAAGGAAAAAGGTATCACCCACCTTGTACTGGCCGGCTTTCTTTGGTTGATGCCTTCACAATTAATTAAGCAATTCGACAACCACATCATCAACATCCATCCAAGCCTGTTGCCAGATTTTGGAGGAAAAGGCATGTACGGCATGAACGTACATCAGGCAGTGAAGCATTCAGGAAAAAATGAAACCGGCATCACCATTCACCTTGTTAACGAACAATATGATAAGGGCAAAATACTCTATCAGGCTAAGTGTAAGGTATTAGAAAATGATACGGCAGAGCAGATTGCCGAAAAAGTTCACGAACTTGAGTACCAGTACTTCTCTGAAATAATTGAATCCTGGTGCTTAAATGAAAAAATCTCCTAAAAGCTTAAACTAAAAATTGATGAAAAAGAAAATCCTCATTATTACTGGTGTAGCACTGGTCGTGTTTGCCGGAGTATTTTTCTGGCTTAACTCCAGAAATCGTACCCTTAGTCCGTCGGGAACTGCGAACGGAAAGATTGGCGATCTGGAAATCAACATGAGCTACAGCAGACCATCTGTCCGTGGCAGAGTGATTTTCGGAACAGAGGAAGAAGGAGCTTTACTGGTCTATGGAAAATACTGGAGACTCGGTGCCAATGAGCCCACCTCTGTTTCTTTCAGCAGGGATGTTTCATTCAACGGAAACCGTGTGCCCGCAGGCAAATACAGGATCTATGCGTTCCCTGGAAAAGACACTTTCGAGGTAGTTCTCAATACTGAAATCGGCATGTGGGGTGCCGCAGAGCCCGATTATTCAAAAGATCTTTTGAAAACGAGCATCCCTGTGGTTCGACTGGATAAACCTGTTGAACAGCTGACATTTTACGTTAAGCCATCCGGCTCCGGACTGAACATCGTTATTTACTGGGCAGACGTTGGTCTCAGTATTCCAGTGCAGTAAACATTACCATTAAAGGCCGGATTACTTCCGGCCTTTTTATATTTGCGTCCTGAAGGGGTGCCTTAAAACACGGGCTGAGATTATACCCATAGAACCTGATTCCGGTAATGCGGACGAAGGGAAGGCGATTCCGCCTTGGCGGAATGAATTCAAACAACGACCCCTCCGTTGTTTTTTTTTAACCAAAAGCACATGAGGGTTATCCTTATTTCTTTTTTGCTCTTACCGATTTTACTCCGTGGACAATCGGATGTTAGCGGACTGGTCACCGATAAAGAAACGAATACGCCTGTACCCGGTGCAACCCTTGTGTTTCAGCCAACCGGAAAGATGACGGTAACCGATGACTTTGGCAGATTCATTTTCAGAAAAATTTCAACTGGACAGTATTCGATAACGGTCAGGCATATTGGATTTGATCAAATCACCACAAGCTTTTCAATTCCTGAAACCTCTGAAATAAACTTTCAGCTTCAGCCTTCATCGACCCTGGCCGAAACTGTTGTTGTGAAAGCCACCCGATCGGACGAAAAAACACCGATGACCTTTTCCAATCTTGAGCGGCAAGCCATTGCAAGACAAAATTTTGGGCAGGACATGCCTTATATTCTGAACTTTACGCCCTCGGTAGTTACCACCAGTGACGCCGGTACTGGGATTGGTTATACAGGAATCCGCATCAGAGGAAGTGATGCTACGCGAATCAATGTAACGATCAACGGTATCCCCTACAATGACAGTGAAAGTCAGGGAGTATTCTGGGTAAACATTCCGGACATTGCATCATCGGTAGAAAGTGTTCAAATACAACGCGGCGTTGGAACATCCGGAAACGGACCCGGGGCTTTTGGGGCTACGGTGAATCTTCAGACCAACCTTACACGCGATGAGCCTTACGCTGAATTGATCCAATCAGCAGGTTCCTTCAATAGTTTAAGGACAACACTAGGCGGAGGATCAGGAAACCACCTTGGAAAGTTTTCAACCGAAGGCAGGTTATCGTTTATCTCCAGTGATGGATTCATCGACCGCGCAACAGCAAACCTTAAGTCCTATTATTTCCAGGCGGGCTACTTCGGCGACAAAACTATTTTACGCGCCATGATGTTCGGCGGACGCGAGGTAACCTATCAAAGCTGGTATGGTGTTCCGGAATCAAGGCTCAAAAATGACCGTGAAGGAATGGAGTTTACAGCCTTAACCGAAGGATGGAACGATGAACAACTCAACCATCTACTGCGGTCGGGTGCAAGAACTTTCAATTTTTATACCTATGAAAATCAGGTTGACGATTACGGTCAAGACCATTTCCAACTACACGGCTCGCGCCGATTCAACGAAAATTTGACCGCCAACCTTTCCCTGCACCGCACCGGTGGAGCAGGCTACTTTGAAGAATTCCGACCCAATGAAACCTATGCCGATTATGGTTTAAACAACATCACGGTAAATGGCGAAGTAACCTCCACGGGTAAACTCGTCCGACGACGCTGGCTTGATAATAAATTTTTTGGGACAACCTGGTCGTTGCTTTATGACAATAAAAAATTTCAAAGTGTTTTGGGAGGAGGCTGGAATCAATACGACGGCGACCATTACGGTGAAGTGATCAAAACAGGACCAAGCCTTACACGGACTGTCAATAATCCTTATTACTTCAACAACGGACTGAAAAAAGATATGAACGTGTACTGGAAAATAGGATATGATCTTACTGAAAAACTAAATCTATTTACTGACTTACAATACAGAGGTATTGATTATAAAGCAGGTGGGACTGAAAATGATGGCACTAAATTTTCATTTGATCTGAATTATAATTTCTTCAATCCGAAAGCCGGGGTTACCTGGAAAATGAATTCAATGACTCAGTGGTATGGAAGTGTTGCAGTAGGTCGGAGGGAACCAGCGCGAGAAGATCTGATCAGTGCACTTCCTGATGCCCCGAAGCCAGAGAATCTTACCGACTTTGAAACAGGCCTTCGTTTTAAAGCCGAAAAATTCCAGCTTGGAACAAATGTATACTACATGCTTTACAAGGATCAGCTTGTATTAACAGGTGCATTAAACGACGTGGGTGCATACATCAGAACAAATGTGCCTAGGAGCTACCGGCTGGGAATAGAGCTTGATGGCGGATGGAGGATTAATTCAAAGATTTACTGGACTGGAAATCTGACCCTCAGTGAAAACAAAATTTTTGATTTCACTGAGGTGGTTTATGATTACGGTGAAGCTTTCGACCTATTCGAAGAAAAACGGACAACATTTAAAAAAACCACCATTTCCTTTTCCCCTGGCGTAATCGCAGGATCACAATGGAGGTTTCAGGTCTTTAAAAATGGAGAAGTTTCGGTGCTGTCAAAGTTTGTTGGGAAACAATACCTCGATAATACCCTTAATGAATCCCGGAGAATCGATCCATACCTGGTGAACGACCTTAGAGTAGGCTGGAAATTCCAAACACGCTTTGCAAAGGAGATTGGCTTAAACCTCCAGGTGAACAACCTGTTGAACAAACTTTATGCTTCCAACGGCTACACCTATGGTTATTTTGGAGGTGCTACGGAGTACCGGCAGAATTATTTTTATCCACAAGCAGGAAGAAATTTCATGCTTATGTTAACTGCAAAAATTTAAATCAAGCTTCTTTTTTGTTGAAGTGCTTTAATCTCACCACTTCAGTGTCTTTCAAAAAGCGCCATTTACCTCTCGGTAGTTCTTTTTTATCAAGACCAGCATAGACCACTCGATCGAGGCGTGTTACCTGATAGCCGAGGGACTCAAAAATCCGACGAACTATTCGGTTCCAACCGATGTGTAACTCTATACCAATCGTTTTTTTATCGTCATCAACAATTGCCAGGTCATCGACCGTCGCCCGTCCTTCTTCCAGCCTCACTCCTTCTTTGATTTTATCGAAATCAGATTTGGTGATGGGCTTATCCAATTCAACTTTATAAATCTTCCTGACGTTGTAGGATGGATGGGTTAATCGGTCAGCGAGTTCACCATCGTTGGTAAACAACAAGAGCCCGGTCGTATTTCGATCCAAACGACCAACCGGATAAACTCGTTCTTTGCATGCGCCTGCTATAAGGTTCATCACCGTGTTTCTTTCCTGGGGATCTTCTGTGGTGGTAATAAAGCCTTTTGGCTTGTTGAGTAAAATGTAAACAGGTTTCTCTGCTGTTAAACGTTTTCCTTCATACCGAACATCATCGGTCCGTTTTACTTTTACTCCAAGTTCCGTAACGGTTTTCCCATTTACTGAAACAAGGCCCATCTGTATAAGGTTGTCGGCTTCACGACGCGAACAGATTCCACTATTGGAAATGAAGCGGTTCAGACGAATTTCATCTGATGGTGACTTGATGTCTTCGGAAGAATTCTCTTTTATATAGTTCCGCTGACGGCTTAGGCGCGATTGTACAAATCCTGGTTTGCCATCCTCTGACTCACCGCGTGGTTTAACGCCTCTTCTTGATGTAGGACCGAAAGGCTTTCCATAAAAAGCAGACTTTTTTCTTTCCTCTTTTGGTCTGCCTGGTCCTCGTTCAAAAGATGGTTTGCGCCTTTCGCCACCATCACGTTCTGCCTCTCGTCCAAATGAAGGCCTTCTTCTGTCTCCGCCGGGTCTGCCTGCTCCTCTTCCAAACGAAGGCTTTCTTCTTTCTTCGCCCTTATCGGATTCTCTCGAAAAAGATGGTCTATGTCGCTCTCCTCCATCCCGCTCAGAATCTCGTCCAAAAGACGGTCGTCTTCGATCGCCACCAGGTCTACCTGCTCCCCTTCCAAAGGAAGGCTTTCTTCTTTCTTCTCCCCTGTCAGATGCTCTCGAAAAAGACGGTCTCCTCTTTCCTTCACCAGAATTATCGTCGTCTCTTCTAAACGATGGCCTCCTTCTATCCTCTGATGGTTTTCCGCTATTGCGGTTGAAGGATGATTTTCGATCCTCACCACCTCTAGTAGGTCTACCAGAAGAACGGCGTCCCTCCTCTCCACCTGATCGGCGACCTTTGGATGAAAAATTTCTGCCGGAACTTCTTGGTCTCATAAAAATTTGGGTTGGTGGTGAGTTCCCGCAGCCGAAATGCTGCCGGTAAAAAATTTACTGAACACCGGCTTCCGGAGGCGTCCCGATCGTGTTGATCTCTGAAGAAAAATCTTTTGGTGTTGGCAATTCAGAAATTTCACTGATGCCAAAATACTCCATGAATTTTGAACTGGTCCCGTAAATAATCGGGCGACCAACAGAATCGGATTTACCTTGAATTTCAATCAAGCCTTTTTCGAGCAGCTTCTGAACGGCATAGTCACAATTGACTCCACGGATGTTTTCAATTTCAGTTTTGCCGATTGGCTGACGGTAAGCAATAATAGCCAGGGTTTCCATCGCAGAAACCGATAATCTCTTTTTCGATTGCTGCTTGAGTAAAATTCCTATGCTGGCCTGATAGGCTGGCTTGGTGAGAAACTGATATCCGCCTGCTGATTTAAAAATCTGAAACGAGAATTGGTCCTGGCCATACTTTTCTTCCAGCTTTTGAATGGCGCTTAGAATGTCTTCCTCCGGAATATCGGCATTAAACATTTCACTGAGGCAGGCTTTCAATTCGCTTAACTTGATGGGCGTGTGCGAACAGAAAATGAGTGCCTCTATATGATTGATTAGAAAATCCATTAATGCCGATCAATAAAGTTAATCCTTTTGCATCATTTTAGCCTCGATGGACTGCGTCGTGTGCGGCACAGCAATCAATCTTTCCTTGGAAATCAATTTGCCTGTAACAGAACAAATTCCATAGGTTCCATTTTTAATCCGAACCAAGGCGTTCTCAAGATTAGCGATATACTTCTGTTGTCTTGCAGCCTGCTGACTCAGATTTTCCTTTTCAGCGGTTTCAGCTCCATCTTCAAGAACTTTAGTATTACCACCAGAAGTGCTGTCGGTGCCCTCGTCGTTGTTACGGTTCAGAGTTTCTTTTAAGATCCTGAACTCATCGCGGGCAACCGCTAACTTATTATTAATGAGTACCTCAAATTCCTTCAACTCCTCGTCAGAATACCTCGTTTTAGAATCGTCCTGATTGGCGGATTTCGCAGGTTTGTGTGCAATTGGGCGTTGGTTGACGATAGGGAAAATATTCAGATTCATGTTCATCGGAGCCGCTGGCTTTACATCAGCCTTCGATGACTTCTCTGCCTTTGAACCTTTTTTTTCCTTGGTCTTAGGCGCAACTACTTTTACCGGAGCCTCCTTTTTTAATGGCTTTTTAGGCTTCTCTACTTTCTTAGGTTTCGCCGCCGGCTTTGGAGCCTTGCCTTTAGCAACTGCTTTTTTTGCCTTCGGGGCTGCCGTTGGCTTTGCCTTCTTTACCGCCTTGGGAGTGGGTTTTTTCTTTGTTTTCGCCATATATAACCCTGTTTTCGTTTGAAAAAATGTTTGCAAAAGTAGGAAGGCAGGGCTAAAACAAAAAAAGTATTTTAATGATCAGGGTCACCCTGGCCACCTTCATTAATTAGTTTACCCGGGTGCAATAACAACTCTTTTTCTATAGAGCCTGTAAAATCCGGAAGAATCATGAACCTCGAAGACAATCAGATAAAACCCCGGATCCACCGGATTACCAGACTCATCGTCGCCATCCCATCTGAAAAATCCATCCCCAGGTAAAAGTTCATTGTTAGCAATTTCCTTTACCCGATGACCATTCCAATCGAAAACAAAAACACTCCCAAACAATTCAGGCCGATTAAATTGATAAATGACTCTGGTAAACCCATTTTCTAATTTCATTGGATTAAAAACTTCGGGCGATACCTGAAAGTCTAAGCGCTCATTTATATCCGTAAATCGATTTGAATTTGGAGCACCGGGTGTGCCGCCATAACGTTTTCCTGAAAATGTTGATCCATGTGCAGCGCTCCGCCAGTTGCCTGGCAGGAGTCCGGAACCAGAAGCATCAATCCTTTCAAGTGAAATCCCTTCCTCACTGCGTAAGAGCGGCGAATGAAAGTTTTTCGAGTAATACACTTGATCAATCCATTTACCTTCCGGACTTTTCAAGAAAACCGCTCCTTCATCATCTGGTAGAGAAGGTAGTTTATATTTAAGCAGAACTGAATCGGGGACCTCGGAATAAAATAATTTTAAAGCAGAAGGATCATCGGTTAAAACCGCATAGCCACCAGGGCCCAATAACATCGGTGAGTGACTAAATTCAGATGCCACCTGCGTGGTGTCATTACAAATGCTCCATCGCTCGAGATCAAAATATTTTTTACTTCGGTTGTACAACTCGACATAATCAACACCACCAGGGTAAGGGTTAAATAAAATTTCATTGACAACCACATCCATTGAGTCCGCTTCCTGAGGTTTGGCCACACCAAACTTGAGCCCCTCATTTGAAACAAAATTCCCAGCACAGTCACGAACATTTTTAATCCGGACTTTATACAGTGTGCCCTCATCCAATGGAGTCTTTAATCCAATCATTAATTTTTTAAATCCGTTTTCCCATCTTGGGCCAAACCATTCCAATTCAGGTTCTATGGTTAACATTTCCTCGCGCAAAGAATCCGGTTGCATCCGCTCATTGAACACAAGCTGAATCTTTTGATCTCCAAGTGCCTTAGAATAAACAGGAGCCGGAGGCGTACGATCCATTCGGACAGCATACACTGAATTAACCTGACCAGGCGTACCGCCTTTAAAATTTTCGGTGGATGTCCAGTTCTCCTCCTCTCCGCAAAGATCATTCGGATCGATTCGCTCCAGCGACCATCCTCCCTCAGCTTTCTCTGAATTCCGATACCAGCCTGATGAATATCTAACCGAGTCCACAAACATTCCTTTTTGATCAAACAACATCACCCTGTCACCGGAATTGTTCAGAGAAGGGAAGCCATTTATTGCCAGTGCGACATCACTATTTACCGGAGGCGTATTACCCGGCGGATACAACACGGCAAATCCTTTTGGCAACAGAATATGTTGTGGCAATTTGGCAGCCTGCGAACCGTCGCTCAATACCCAACGATCAAGGCTGATTGGATTGGAGGATCGGTTAAAAATTTCAACATATTCAGTTTGTGCAAGACCCCGTGAAGGAACGGGGTCAGCCATTATTTCATTGATCACCACATCATTTGCTGAAATCGCTCCGGCCCGGAAATACAACAACTGCACCATAGTATCCCTCATCACATTGCCCGCCAGGTCACGAATGGATGAAACCTTTAATGGAGATGTACTGCCATTAATCCACGGCAATGAAAAAACCAGTCGTAGTTCAGTTTGTCCGGCAAATTGTACTGATTTCACAGAAAGACTAAAGTTTGACGGATTGCTGGCAGATGGATCAAGCTGCTCTGAAAAAATAAGTGCAAGCTGAACGGAATCGATGAATTGACTTGAAGCGAGCTTAGGTGGTATGCGGTCCGGATATTTTGAACCACTTATTGAAAAATTATCAAACCAAAACTTGTCCGATCGGGTGGCGGTAAACTGACAAAGGAAACCAGTCCAGGTTGAACTTAAAATAGCACGATCAACCCCACTTCCTTCTTCCGTCCATGTACCGATCAATCCGGAATCGGAGTAAAGAGTCCATCTTCCATTTTCATTCACCGTAACCCTGATCTTTATTCTTACCAAGGCTTGATTAACCCTGCCATCTTCACCATCAATAACCTTTTGAATCGTTGTACCTGACTGCCGGAATAAACTTACTTCATCTTGTGTACCACCAATCTGAACGAAGTAGCCATTCAATGGTTGGTCAAGTTCCTTTTTATCGCTGGCTAAATAAAAACGAAGGAGGTTTGATGACGAAGGGTTGAAATCCAACCGAACCTCAACGTCCCACTGTGCATTGTGAATGGCCTCACTCGGCGTGGAGATCCAGGCTTTGCTCACTGAAGGGTCGGCCACCAAACGCAAACGACCCTCTTCCACCCTAAATGGCGAGGCGCCTCCCAATCCTGCGTTGACTGAGGTCGTCCAATTAGGCCCCGACAACAATTCACCATCGGTGAAATCATCGCTAACCTGTGCGCCTGCAATCAACCCGAAGGCAACGAACACAGATCCCAAAAACAGCTTAAGCATGGAACAAACTTATCGGCCGTGTTCAAGCTTTTTTTACTAAGGTTAAATTATAACCAGGCTGTGTAGTGTTATTCATTTCCGTTCCTAGACCAGTCGTGGGACGGATAACGAACAACTGTTGGGAAAACTTTTTTGACCTGTAGCGCCAACAAAGTCAAACTGCTGAATAGTTTTGCGGCTGAAATTTTATCCCATATGAGATTAGCCATTATTGGTGCAACCGGATTGGTAGGACAGGAACTCCTGAAGGTATTAGAGGAACGCAACTTTTTATTTGATGAGTTGCTGTTGGTTGCCTCTAACAAGAATGTAGGGAAACCGATCGCCTTTAAAGGTAAAAGCTATTCGATCATTTCTATGGAGCAGGCCGTTCAATCGGTACCTGACATTGCCATCTTTTCTGCAGGAGGAAGTACATCGCTTGAGTGGGCGCCCAAATTCGCTGAAAAGGGCACGGTGGTTATTGACAACTCATCAGCCTGGAGAATGGATCCCTCTAAAAAACTGATCGTACCTGAAATTAACGGAGATGCCATTGGCCCCAATGATAAAATCATTGCGAATCCAAATTGCAGTACCATTCAAATGGTCATTGCACTGGCTCCATTGCATAAAGCCTACGGCTTAAAACGAATTGTGGTTTCCACTTACCAGTCCGTTACCGGTACCGGGAAAGATGCTGTTGAACAATTGATGAACGAGCGTAAAGGCGTCGAAGGTAAAAGGGTTTACCCTTACCAGATTGATTTCAATGCTTTGCCGCACATCGATGTTTTCCAGGACAACGGCTACACGAAGGAAGAAATGAAGATGGTGAATGAAACAAGAAAAATTCTTCGTGACGATTCCATCGGCATTACATCCACCACCGTGCGAATTCCTACCATCGGCGGACACTCCGAAGCAGTGAACGCAGAGTTTCACAATGAATTTGAACTATCTGACATCAAAAACATCCTTGCAGCAGCGCCCGGTGTGATCGTTCAGGATGAAGTTGAAAAAAATATCTATCCAATGCCCATTCACGCCCACGGAAAGGATGATGTCTTTGTCGGAAGGATCCGACGCGATGAATCCCAACCAAAAACACTGAATTTGTGGGTGGTGGCTGACAATTTGCGCAA
This sequence comes from Bacteroidota bacterium, assembly GCA_016866235.1. Classification (GTDB taxonomy): domain Bacteria; phylum Bacteroidota; class Bacteroidia; order Cytophagales; family Cyclobacteriaceae; genus ELB16-189. The sequence continues at coordinate 142,622 of VGMW01000002.1, read as the reverse complement.
GGGGGCTGCCACAAATGCCGTTCAAATCGCAGAATACATGTTAAAAAAGGGGTTGGTACAGTAATTGACAGGCAAACGGTAATTTTGAAAAAACACATTATATATGAGTAAAGGACTAATAACCGGGCTTTCCATTGTAGGCGGAATTCTTCTGCTGGTGATCATTTTCGTTATGTGGGGCACGGGGGTATACGACAATGCCGTTCGCGTTCAGGAAGAGGTAAATGAAAAGTGGTCCGATGTACAGGCCACATATCAAAGAAGAGCTGACCTGGTTCCTTCTCTGGTTGAAACCGTTAAAGGTGCCGCTGAAAACGAACGTGGTATTTTGACTGCAGTAACCGAAGCAAGAGCAGGTATCGTTGGTGCTAAAACACCAGAGGATCTCGAGATTGCCGGAAGAAAAATTAATACTGCGATCAATCTGGCGTTTGAGGCCTATCCTCAGATCCGTTCCACCGAAAATTTCCAGGACCTTCAGGCACAACTCGAAGGCACTGAAAACCGAATCAATGTTGCCAGACAGAACTACAATGAATCCATCAAGACGTACAACACCTATGTACGCGGTTTCTTCAAGAGAATGGCGCTGAACATGTTTGGCGGAGGAGAAGATTTCTCAGTAAGAAAAGGATTTGAAGCAAGTCAGTCGGCACAGGAAGCGCCCAAAGTGGATTTCAGTAAAAACTGATCAAGGCATACCCAAAAAAATCCCGCCTAGGCGGGATTTTTTATTTCATACCAAAGGGTTTTTATAAAGAGCGTTTCACCTCACGTACTTCAAAGCTCTCCAGCACATCACCCGGATTCATGTCATTGAAACTTTCAATTCCAATACCACAGTCAAATCCGGATTTCACCTCGCCGACATCATCTTTGAATCTCTTCAAAGAATTCAGCTTGCCTGAATAAAGCACGATACCGTCGCGGATAAGTCGTACAGGATTGGAGCGCTTGATATAACCGTCGGTGACCATACAACCTGCGATCATACCAACCTTGCTGATCTTAAATACGTCGCGTATTTCAGCATTTCCAACAATGACTTCCTGGGTTTCCGGGGCCAAAAGACCTTCCATCGCATCCTTGACTTCATTAATGGCGTCGTAGATTATGGAATACAGCCTGATTTCAATTTCTTCATTTTCTGCCAAACGCTTGGCGGTTGATGAAGGTCTTACCTGGAAGCCAACAATGATGGCATCAGAGGCTGAAGCAAGCAATACATCGGACTCAGAAATCTGACCAACACCCTTATGAAGGATGTTCACCTGAATTTCACCGGTCGACAATTTCAGCAGGGAATCAGACAAGGCCTCCACTGATCCATCAACGTCACCTTTAACAATGATGTTGAGTTGTTTGAAGCTGCCGATCGCCAATCGACGACCGATTTCATCCAACGTAATGTGTTTCCTGGTCCTAATGGACTGTTCGCGCTGGAGTTGTGAACGCTTGTTGGCCAGTTCACGTGCTTCGCGATCCGTTTCAAAAATGCTGAACTTCTCGCCAGCTTGTGGAGCACCATCCAATCCAAGAACCTGTACTGGTGTTGCAGGACCTGCTTCCTGAATACGCTTACCGGTATCGTCAAGCATAGCCTTGACACGACCATAGTTAGATCCAGCCAGCATGATGTCGCCGATACGAAGTGTGCCGGTTTGAACCATGATGGTGGCCACATAACCACGACCCTTATCCAAGGTCGCTTCGATAATAGATCCTGATGCGGTGCGATCGGGATTGGCTTTCAGATTAAGCAGTTCAGCTTCCAATAAAACTTTCTCAAGCAAATCGTCTACACCCTTTCCGGTTTTTGCAGAGATTTCCTGACACTGATATTTTCCACCCCATTCTTCTACCAGAATATTGATTTTGGAAAGGGACTCTCTGATTTTATCCGCGTTTGCAGTTTGCTTATCAACTTTATTGATGGCGATAACCAAAGGCACACCGGCAACCTGAGCATGATTGATGGCTTCTTTTGTTTGGGGCATCACATCATCGTCGGCCGCCACCACAATAATGGCGATGTCGGTAAGCTTGGCACCTCGGGCACGCATAGCGGTAAAGGCTTCGTGACCGGGGGTATCCAGGAAAGCGATTTTATGTCCGCTTTTTGTCATTACATCGTAGGCACCAATGTGCTGGGTGATCCCACCTGCCTCTTGTGCCGTTACCTTGGTGTTTCGGATATAGTCGAGCAATGAAGTTTTTCCGTGGTCAACGTGACCCATAATGGTCACGATGGGTGCACGCGGCTTCAATTCATCTTCAGCGTCTTTTACTTCCACTACCTCTTCCTCATCGGCGCTGGTAAACTGAACCTCATAGCCAAACTCATCGGAGATAACCGTGATGGCTTCGGCATCAAGTCGCTGGTTAATGGAGACGAACATTCCTAAGCCCATGCACGTTGAGATCACATCGTTGACCGAAACGTTCATGAGCGAAGCGAGGTCATTTGCAGAAATGAACTCAGTGACCTTAAGGACTTTTGAAGCTTGTTGCTCCTGAAGAATTTTCTCCTCCTGAGCATCAGATACGGCCTGTCTTTTCTCCTTTCGGTATTTGGCGCCGGAGAATTTTTTCTGGCCGCTGCTTAGTTTGGCCAACGTTGCTCTGATCTGATCCTGAATCTCCTTTTCTGTAGGTTCGGCACGATCGGAACGGGCTACACCACCTCTTGCACCGGTAACGGGACGTGCGCCTCTTGCCACTTCGGCAGCGGGCTGCACTCTTTTTCTTGGACGCTTTTTACGCTCGGATTCAGCAGCCTCACGCTTGGCTTTTTCAGGATCGGTTGGAAGTGTAATTCTATCCAGGACCTTGAGACCCTGCAGCTTGTCGGCTTTAGCCTTAATCAACTCAAGCTCTTCAGGTTTAGCAGGAGCCTCGACCTTTGGCTTTTCAAGCACTTTGGCAGGTACTTCCGGTTTCTCTGGTGCCTTTGGTTCAAGGTCGATTTTTCCAACAACCTTAATCCCCCCAAGCTTGGTGCGATCGCGCTCAATTTTTTCCAGCTTAGGTTCTTCCTTTGCTTTTACTTTTTCTGAACCAAGGTTTTTAATGAGAATGCTTTGCTCGTCTTCCTGACGTTTGCGCGGTGCCTCTTTCTCCTGACGCGGCGTTTGAGGTTCGGCGAACTTAGTTCCGATGGTAAGGCCTGAGGCCTCAATTTTTTCGGAGGCTGATGAAGCGAACTCCTTCGACAGCATAGCCATCTGCTCAGCGGTGAGCTTGGCGTTTGGATTGTTCTCGACCGTGAAGCCCTTCTTCGCAAGGAACTCAAGAATGGTGTTGTGACCCACATTGAGTTTTCGCGAGGCTTGCCCGAGTCGTGTTGATTTTTCTTCTGCCATGCGGAGTACTTTTTGTTTTTCGTTTTCTAACACTTTCCGGCGTTTAAGCCGGAAATCTTCCCTTCATTATTATTCTTGCTCAAATTCCATACGCAGGATGTTGAGCACATTATCAATGGTTTCTTCTTCAAAGTCCGTGCGCCTTGCAAGCTCTTCGCGATCAAGATCAAGGACATTACGCGCAGTGTCGCAACCGATGCGCTTCAGCTCATCGAGGATCCAGCCATCAATTTCATTTCTGAATTCGTCGAGATCCACATCATCTTCATACGCGGCTTGCTCCGTCACTTCACGGAAGACATCGATTTCGTATTCGGTAAGTCTGCCGGCCAGCTTAATGTTCAAGCCGCCTTTTCCAATTGCCAGTGAAACCTGCTCAGGTTTTAAGAAAGCAGTAACCCTTCTGGTTTCCTGATCGATTTTAAGACTTGAAATCTTTGCAGGGCTTAATGCACGCTGAATGTAGAGTTCAAGATTTTCAGTGTAATTGATTACATCGATGTTTTCATTTTGCAATTCACGAACGATGGCGTGAATGCGACTTCCCTTCATACCGACGCATGCACCCACCGGATCGATGCGGTCGTCGTAGGATTCTACCGCAACTTTAGCACGCTCTCCTGGCTCACGCACAACCTTTTTGATGGTAATGAGGCCATCGTAAACCTCAGGAACCTCCTGCTCAAACAAACGTTCCAGAAATACCGGAGAGGTTCTGGAAAGAACAATCTTCGGATTTCCGTTTATCATTTCAACTTTATGAACGACCGCGCGGATGGTTTCACCCTTCCTATAACGGTCTTTGGGAATCTGCTCACCTCTGGGGAGGGAAATCTCATTACCCTCACCATCGATCAATAAAACTTCTCTGCTCAGAATCTGATAAACCTCACCGGAGATAATTTCTCCGACAATGTCCTTATACTTCTGAAACAGAATGTCCTTTTCAAGATCCTTCACTTTTTGAATCAATGTCTGGCGTGCTGTGGTTACCGCCCTTCTGCCAAAATCTTCAAGATGGATTTCTTCGGCCACTTCTTCGCCAACCTCAAAATCAGGCTCTATTTTCTGCGCTTCAGTGAGCGGAATTTTATCAAAGTCCCAAATGTCTTCTGATTCGTCGTCTACGATTTCGCGGAAACGCCAGATCTCAAGGTCGCCTTTTTCAGCGTTGACGATGACATCGAAGTTCTCGTCCGAGCCAAATTTCTTTTTGATCATGGTCCTGAATACATCTTCCAGTATTCGGATCATGGTCGGCCTGTCGATATTTTTCTGACGGGCGAAATCTGCGAACGACTCAATTAAAACGGTAACATCCATAATTCAATCATTTAAAAGATACCTGAACAATTGTTTTATTTATTTCATCAAACCTGTAATACGCTGTTGAAGGCTCTTGTTTCTTATTTGATTTAATCGCCTCCTTCAATATTTTAATTCCCTCACCATTAACCTCCAGAAGTTGCCCCCTAACGGTAAGACCTTCATTCTTGAGCACAAGTTTTAAGGTCCTCCCGATATGCTTGGGGTACTGCCTCGGCATTTGCAGCGATGCATCCACACCCGGGGTGGTCACTTCAAGATTGTAGTTCTCCGGAAAATCAGAACCAACCATCTGCTGATTTAGTTCCCGGCTCAATTTTGCGCAATCATCGATGGTGATTCCGGTATCGCCATCCAAAATCACCCTTATCCGCGCTGTTTTGCCAGGTGATACGAATACATCAAGCACAAAAAAAGGACTTCCCTGAACCAATTGGTCAGCCAGTTGTCGGATGGATTCAGCCTGTTTTTGCCCAGAATGCATGTTCTATAAACGAAGAGGGGACTTGTGGTCCCCTCTTAACTTTTTCAATACACAGCAAAGGTATGCAAATGGCGCTAAAACCCAAGAAATCGTAATAATTATCTAAACCAGTCCTTTAAGATAAGCCCCGTAACCGCTTTTTTCGAGTGGTGCGGCCAGTTTCATCAATTGCTCCGATCCAATGAAACCCATCCGCCAGGCTACCTCCTCAATACATCCAATTTTTAATCCCTGTCGCTCCTCAATCACCTGAACAAACAAACCTGCCTGCTGAAGGGAGGCAAAAGTTCCAGTGTCCAACCACGCAGTACCACGATTAATAATGCTCACGCGCAGCTTTCCACGAAGAAGGTATTGGTTGTTAACCTCCGTGATCTCCAACTCACCTCTGGGACTGGGCTTAATATTATGAGCAATCTGAACAACCTCGTTGTCATAAAAATAAATTCCCGGGACAGCATAATTTGACTTCGGATTTGCAGGCTTTTCCACAATCGAAAGCACCTTTCCGGTGTCATCAAACTCAACCACACCATAACGTTCAGGATCGTTCACATGATACGCGAATACCTGGCCACCATCAGGATCTGTGCTTTGCTGCAACAAATCAGAGAAGCCGTTGCCGTAAAAAATATTGTCACCCAAAATAAGTGCCACCTTATCTTTTCCGATGAATTCTTTCCCAATGATGAATGCCTGTGCCAAACCTTCAGGGCGCGGTTGCTCAGCATAGACAAACCTGCACCCGAGTGAGGTACCATCTCCAAGGAGCTTCCTGAACATTGGAAGATCTGCAGGCGTTGAGATAATTAAGATCTCCCGGATACCGGCCATCATGAGCACAGAGAGCGGATAATAAATCATCGGTTTGTCGTAAACGGGCATGAGCTGTTTACTGACCGCGAGGGTAAGTGGATGAAGTCTGGTGCCAGAGCCTCCTGCTAAAATTATTCCTTTCATAGTTGATAATCTGAATTCAGCGACCGCTGTACATCTTATTATAGTAGGCCTGATAAGCGCCCGACGTTACATTGCTAAGCCACGCCGCATTGGCAAGATACCAGTCAACGGTTTTTTCGAGACCTTGTTCGAACGTTACCGATGGCTTCCAACCCAAATCACTTTGCAGTTTGGTAGAATCAATTGCATAGCGCAGGTCGTGACCTGGTCTGTCGGTAACATAGGTGATCAGCTTTTCAGAAGTGCCATCAGCACGCTGAAGTTTCTGATCCATAAGACGACATAGGTATTTTACAAGGTCAATGTTCTTCCACTCGTTATTGCCTCCAATGTTGTAGACAGAACCGGGTGTTGCTTTATGAAAAATAGCATCGATTGCTGATGCATGGTCTTCTACGAAAAGCCAATCACGAACATTTTCCCCTTTACCATAAACCGGAAGTGGTTTATGGGTGATGATGTTATGGATCATCAGCGGAATCAGTTTTTCCGGAAAATGATTGGGTCCATAATTATTAGAACACCTGCTGATCAGTGCGGGTAGACCAAAACTGTTGAAATAGGCATGAACAAAATGATCGGCTGAAGCTTTGGAGGCAGAATACGGCGACTTGGGATCGATAGGTGTAGTTTCAGTGAACTTTGATCCATCGTGTGCCGAACCATAAACTTCATCGGTAGAAATCTGATAATAACGCTTACGCTTATCGGACCCCCATGATTCTTTTGATGCAATCAGGAGATGTAATGTCCCGGTAATGTTGGTGGCAGAAAATTCGGTAGGATTGGTCAGCGATCGATCCACATGCGATTCAGCTGCGAGGTGAATCACACCGTCAAATTTAAAATCGCGGAACAGGGCACGAATATTTTCCAGGTCCAGGATATCGGCTTTGACGAAAGTATAATTCGGTTTGTTTTCAATGTCGCGCAGGTTTTCGAGGTTACCCGCATACGTCAGCTTATCCAGATTAACGATGCGGTAATCAGGGTAACGATTTACCAATCTTCGAACCACATGCGACCCAATAAATCCTGCGCCGCCGGTAACAAGAATTGATTGGCTCATTTATTTATGAATGTAGGTTTCAAAATTTTTATGTTCCGTCCGATACAATTCCTCAGAAGGCAGTGATTTAAAATATGCGTAGGTCTTAGCAATGCCTTCGCTTCTTGAAATTATGGGTTCCCAATTTAAAATCGCTCTGGCTTTGGAAATATCTGGCTGCCGGACTTTCGGATCGTCTTTTGGGAGTTCTTTAAAAACTATTTTCTGACGCGTGCCTGTGAGGGCAATGACCTCTTTGGCAAAGTCCAGGATTGTGATTTCATCAGGATTTCCAAGGTTTATGGGCTCGCTGTACTCGGAAAGCAACAAACGATAAATGCCTTCTACCAAGTCATCCACATAACAAAAGGATCTTGTTTGTGTACCTGTACCAAAAACGGTCAGGTCCTCTCCACGAAGTGCTTGCCCTATGAATGCCGGCAACACCCGACCGTCGTTCAAACGCATCCGGGGACCATAGGTATTAAAGATTCGAACGATTCTTGTTTCCAATCCATGGAAATTCCGGTAGGCCATGGTGATGGCTTCCTGAAATCGTTTGGCCTCATCGTAAACGCCGCGGGGTCCGACGGCATTTACATTGCCGTAATATTCTTCGTGCTGTGGATTTATGAGCGGATCGCCATAAACTTCTGAAGTTGACGCGATAAGGATTCTTGCTTGTTTTGCGCGCGCCAATCCCAGCAGGTTGTGAATACCCAGCGATCCAACTTTTAAAGTTTGTATAGGGATTTTCAGATAATCAATAGGGCTTGCTGGTGATGCAAAGTGAAGGATGTAATCCAGCCTACCTGAGACATGAACAAACTTCGAAACATCATGATGATAAAACTCGAATTCCTTTAGCTTAAATAAGTGCTCAATGTTTTTCAGATCACCGGTAATCAGATTGTCCATCCCTACCACTTCATAACCTTCGTGGATGAATCGGTCACACAAGTGTGAGCCAAGAAATCCAGCAGCGCCGGTAATTAATATCCGTTTAGGATTCATTCAATCGGTTTACGGCCTACACTGAAATACTTAAAACCTTTCTCTTTGATTTCCTCCAGGTTATAGAGGTTCCTTCCGTCGACTATAATTTTTCCTTTCATCAACTGCCCCAACTCCGTGAAATCAGGAGAGCGGAATTGTTGCCACTCCGTTGCAATGAATAAAAGATCAGCGCCTGCTGCTGCCTCTAGTGGAGCATTACAATAAATAAGACGATCACCATATTTTTTCTCCACATTGTTTGAAGCTTCAGGATCATGAACCCGTAATACTGCGCCCTCTTCCAGAAGGACATCAATATTTTCTAATGCAGGTGCTTCCCGGATATCGTCGGTTTGCGGTTTAAAAGCCAAGCCCCAAATGGCAATTGTTTTTCCTTTCACACTTCCACCAAGTTGGTGCCGGATAACCGGCAATAATTTTGTTCTCTGGGATTTATTGACCTTCATCACCGATTCCAGGATTTTAAAATCATAACCAACCTCCCTAGAAGATTGTGCCATAGCCTTAACATCTTTAGGGAAACAGCTTCCTCCATACCCTATACCGGAAAATAAAAATCGTTTTCCAATTCTGCTGTCCGAGCCGATACCCTTTCGAACATCATCAACGTTTGCGCCAAGCCGTTCACACAGGTTGGCGATTTCATTCATGAAAGTAATCTTCGTAGCGAGGAAAGCGTTGGCGGCATACTTGGTCAGTTCTGCTGAGCGCACGTCCATGAAAAATATCGGATTGCCCTGACGAACAAATGGAGCATACAACCGCTCCATGACCACCTTGGCTTTGGGGGAGTTGGTTCCGATAACAACCCGTTCGGGTTTCATGAAATCTTCAATGGCCAGGCCTTCGCGTAAAAACTCCGGATTCGAAACCACATCAAACGCTACTGTTGAATTTTTGGCTACGGCCTGCTGCACCTTTTCTGCGGTGCCCACCGGAACAGTGCTTTTATCCACCACTACAGTGTAGCCGGACAGCAAAAACCCAAGTTGATCTGCAACACCAAGCACATAGCTTAGATCCGCAGATCCATTTTCACCCGGAGGGGTGGGTAGCGCAAGAAAAATAACCTCAGCACCTTGAATTCCTTCCCTCAAATCGGAGGTAAATCGAAGCCGGCCCTGCTGTTGGTTGCGATGGAAAATTTCCTCAAGGCCATTTTCATAAATCGGCACCTGACCGGCTTTCATCCTATCCACCTTATCACGATCAATATCAATACAAGTGACCGTGTTGCCGGTTTCAGCGAAACAAGCACCTGTTACCAGGCCCACATAACCAGTTCCTACAACAGCCAACCGCATTTTTTCCTTGGGTAAAAAGAGGTCAAAAGTAGAAAATAAAACCTTTCCTAACGTCCGTTAGGGTATAAAGAATGATTGGCCAAGAATAGCCTGATTCAAAGTTTAGACTATATTTGCCCCTCAAAATTTTTAGAAGTTAATGCCTCTGATCATCAACCTGAAAGAAAACGAATCGATCGATAAAGCGCTAAAACGCTTTAAAAAGAAATTCGAAAAGACGGGAATCCTTCGCGAACTCCGCGCCAGGACAGCCTATGAGAAACCTTCTGTTCGCAGAAGAAATCAAATCATTCGCGCTGCTTACCGTCAGAAGCTTTTCGTTACCGACAACTATTGACCGGAATTATTCTGGTCTTTTTTCCCTTTCGGATGTTCTCCGGAAGGGTTTTTTTATTTCCTAAATTTCAGGAATGAAATCCTCCCAGGAGGCCCATCCTTCGGTAACGCTCTTTCTCAAATTCCTCAAGTTTGAAAAAAGGACCAGCGCCCATACCATAACCAGCTACCAGACCGATCTGGTTCAGTTCAGTCAGTATCTCTCCACAACTTACGAATCAACACCCGATCAGGCTTCTCATCCTATGATCAGAAGCTGGATCATCAGTCTCTCCGATCAGCAACTCGATCCTTCATCGGTCAATCGGAAAATTGCCTGCCTTCGAAGTTTCTTTCGCTTTCTTCTGCGCGAACAAAAGATTGATCGAAATCCGATGTTAAAAGTCAGGATTTTAAAAACTGCCAAAAGGCTTCCGCATTTTGTGCGGGACAATGAGATGACCGGATTGTTGGACAACCAAACCTTTAGCGATGACCACAGCGGTTGGCGTGAACGGCTGATTCTCGAGTTGCTCTACGGTACGGGCATGCGTTTATCAGAACTAACCGGACTGAAAGAAACGGCTGTCAACTTTAGAGATGAAACCATTAAGGTGCTCGGAAAAAGAAACAAGGAAAGGGTCATTCCATTTGCCTCTTCCTTGGGAACCGTAATCAAATCATACCTTAAGTCGCGCAATAAATCTGTAGACAAAAAAGACCACGGCTGTCTGTTGGTAACCGACTCTGGCGATAAACTCTATCCAATGTTTGTGAATCGCATAGTCAAAAAACATCTCAAGGCTTTTTCATCCGTAGAAAAAAAGAGTCCACACGTTCTACGCCATACCTACGCCACGCATCTGCTGAACAAGGGCGCTGAAATCAATGCGGTCAAGGATTTGCTGGGTCATACAAGCCTGGCTGCAACACAGGTTTACACCCACAATTCAGTAGAAAAACTTAAGAAAGTCTTTGATCAGGCCCATCCGAAGGCCTAGAAATCCTGCTTAGGATTTTCCAAAGTGGCGGTTGAACGCCACAATGGTCTCAATACCAATCAGAAAATTTTTGATGCCGTAATGCTCGTTTGGAGAATGCAGTGCATCGGTATCCAATCCAAAGCCCATCAGCACTGTATCCAATCCAAGCTCTCTTTTAAACAATGCCACGATTGGAATACTTCCGCCATCCCTCGTTGGAATAGGCTTTTTACCCCAAACTTCCTGAAAGGCAGAAGAGGCTGCTAAAAAAGCTTTTGAATCCGTGGGCGTCACCGCCGCTTCACCACCATGGTGTGCCTTTACGCGCACACGAACCGATGGCGGAGCTATTGACTTAAAATGATTTGAAAAAAGTTCTGTGATTTCATTTGGATGCTGATCAGGAACCAAGCGCATGGAAATTTTTGCGCTGGCTCGCGCCGGTAGAACGGTCTTGGCACCTTCACCCGTGTAACCTCCCCAAATTCCATTGCAATCCAACGTTGGCCGTATGCCCGTGCGCTCAATGGTAGTAAAGCCCTTCTCTCCGTATAAGGCTTCCAGTCCAATCTCCTTTTTATACTGCTCCTCATTAAATGGTGCACGGTTGATTTCAGCGCGCTCCTCGGTAGTCAGATTATGCACCTTATCATAGAATCCTGGAATAGCAACCCTGCCTTGATCATCGTGAAGTGAAGCGATCATCTTGCTGAGGATATTAATCGGATTGGCGACTGCGCCTCCATAAACCCCTGAATGCAAATCCCTGTTGGCGGACTCTACTTCAACTTCCATATAGCTCAGCCCTCTGAGTCCACAGGTTATGGAAGGAGTATCCAAAGAAATTAGCGAGGTGTCGGAGATCAGCACCACATCTGCTTTAAGAAGATCCTTATGCTCCTTTACAAAAGGTGCAAGGTTATCAGATCCAACTTCCTCCTCGCCCTCGATCATAAATTTCAGATTACACCCATGGAGATTTTTTTTCGACATGATCTCCAAGGCTTTTACATGCATAAAAAATTGCCCCTTATCGTCGCAAGCACCGCGCGCGAAGATTTTACCGTCCTTTACAGTCGGCTCAAAAGGGGGCGAGTTCCAAAGGTCAAGTGGATCGGGGGGTTGTACGTCATAATGACCATACACCAACACCGTAGGCGCATCATTACTCACCCTTTTCTCTCCATAAACGATCGGATGGCCTGCAGTTTCATACAACCGGGCATGGTCGGCGCCAGCATCAAGCAACGCCTGACGAACCAGTTCAGCTGTTTGGCGCACATCGCCTTTGAAGCGGCTGTCGGCACTAACAGAAGGAACCCTCAGCAGGGCAAATAATTCTTCCAGGAATCTGGTCTGATTTTGTTCGATGTATTCTTTTACCATAGTGTCGGAGTTGAATGCAAATAAACCGGTAAAATGAACCCAACACAATCGTTGTGGCTACTAATTGTTAGGTTGATGGAATTAAATTTTTAAAAACTTTTTCATCCTAATGACTGTTACCGATTGCGCCAAAATTATTTTTAGCGTGGATTTCCGGGAGGTCTGAAATCCAGCTTCTTAACCCTTAACCACCGACCCTAAAAGTGACCCAAAAAAATACCCAGGATTCAGGGCCAAATGGCCAATCCATTGAACCAGGAAGCTCACTCATTAGCACTCCAGTTGCCGTTGAATCCGGTCTTTACAGAGCGTCTTTTGAAAAGGATTCCTGCGGAGTAGGCTTCATTGCCAACATCAAGGGAAGAAAATCAAACCAAATCATCCGCGATGGTTTGGTAATGCTGGAGCGCATGGCACACCGTGGTGCCTGTGGATGTGAAGCCAATACAGGAGATGGTGCCGGTATTCTGATTCAGATTCCTCATGAGTTTTTCATCAGCGAGTGCTCAAGATTAAAAATTAAGCTTCCAGCCTTCGGCTCCTATGCTGTAGGCCTTGTCTTTTTTCCCGGTGATTCAAAAGTCAGGGAAGAATGCCGGACCGTTTTCAACCGTCAGATCAAAAAGATGAAAATGACGGTATTGGGTTATCGCTCGCTTCCGGTAACCAATACTGATCTGGGCGATACAGCATTGGCCTCAGAGCCGGTGATGGAGCAGGTGTTCATTCAGCGACCTAATGGCATTGCCGATCCTGAAGATTTTGAACGAAAGCTATTCATCCTACGCAGGTATGCAACCAGGATTATCAGCGAGTCGGTTTCCGGGGTGAACCACAATTTCTATATCGCCTCACTTTCCTACAAAACCATCGTCTACAAAGGAATGCTAACCAGTGGTCAGCTGCGTTATTACTTTGCAGACCTTCAAAATGAAGAGCTGGTTTCAGCGTTCGCGGTAATTCATTCAAGATTTTCAACCAATACTTCACCCTCCTGGAAACTGGCCCATCCGTTCAGGTTTATTGCGCACAACGGCGAGATCAACACCATTCGGGGCAACATCAACTGGCTACATTCTAAGGAAGCTTTTTTCGCATCAGATGTTTTCAGCCGGGAAGAGTTGGACATGATCATGCCGATCTGCAACAACTTTGGTTCCGATTCATCCAATCTTGATAACGCAGTTGAGTTGTTGGTGCACGCTGGTCGATCATTGCCCCATGTTATGATGATGCTGATCCCCGAGGTATGGGACGGCAACGAAAACATGAGTCAGGAGAAAAAAGATTTTTACGAATACCACGCAAACCTGATGGAACCGTGGGATGGCCCTGCCTCCATAACGTTCACCGATGGAAAAATAATCGGAGCTACACTCGACCGAAATGGTCTACGGCCTTCAAGATTTATTGTAACCAAAGATGACCGGGTTATCATGTCCAGTGAAGTGGGTGTTCTGGATATTGATCCTGAGTTGGTCTCAGCCAAAGGCCGCCTTCAGCCGGGCAAAATGTTTGTGGTTGATATGGAGGAGGGCAGAATCATCAGCGACGATGAGTTGAAAAGGGATATCTGCAGCAGACAGCCTTACGGAAAATGGCTTCGGGAAAATAAAGTCAGGCTTCAGGATCTTCCTGAGCCAGGCGGAAGTTTCCACAAATACGATTCCAATACATTTCTAAAAAGGCAAATATCTTTTGGATTAACCAGTGAAGACATCCGTGTGGTGATTGCGCAGATGTGCGAATCCGGAAAAGAAGCATTGGGTTCGATGGGCAGTGATGTGCCGTTGGCGGTACTTTCCGATCAGGCGCAACATCTTTCAAGCTATTTCAAACAACTCTTCGCCCAGGTAACCAATCCACCTATTGATCCCATTCGGGAACGCATGGTGATGTCGCTGGCCTCAAGGGTTGGAGGATCGCTTAACCTGCTCGAAGAAACACCGGAGCACTGCGTTACGCTTGAGCTTCCTGTGCCGATCCTATCCAACAATGAATTGGAAAAAATCCGATACATCGATCATCGGCACCTTCAAACCAAAACCATTTATACCTACTTCCGGGCCGATGGTCAGCCAGGCTCATTGGAAAAAGGACTAAACCGCATTTGTCAGTACGTAACCGATGCCATTGAAGATGGTTTCACCATCATCAATCTGTCCGACCGCAGCTTCGATAGCGGACACGCTCAAATCCCATCGTTGTTGGTCACCGCTGCCGTGCACCACGACCTCATCCGTAAAGGTCTTCGTGGAAAAGTGGGGCTCATTGTAGAAGCAGGAGATGTTTGGGAAACCCATCACTACGCCACCTTACTTGGATTTGGTGCGTCGGGCATTAACCCGTATCTGGTTTACCAAACCATTCACGACATGAAGAAGAGAAATCTTCTGTCGGAAGAGCTTACAGAAGAGAAAGCCATTTACCATTACAAAAAGGCTGTGTGCGGTGAGCTGCTCAAGATCATGAGCAAAATGGGAATCAGTACGCTGCAGTCGTATCATGGTGCACAGATTTTTGAGGCCCTTGGAATTAGCAAAGAGGTTATTGATCAGTATTTCACCGGAACCGTTAGCCGCATTGGCGGATTAACGCTGGACGATATAGCACATGAAGCACTGATCAAGCACAGTCTTGCCTTTCCAAGTTCACACAACATCACGCCGCGACTGGAAGTGGGTGGCATTTATCAATGGAAACACAGGGGTGAAGCACATTTGTTTAATCCGCAAACCATTCATTTGCTTCAACAGGCAACCAAAGCAAATGATTACACCGTCTTCAAGCGATACAGCAGGCTCATCAATGAACAGAGTGAAAAAAATATCACCCTTCGTAGTCTGTTGAAAATCCGAAAAGGAAAATCGATTCCAATCAGCGAGGTAGAGCCAAAAGAAAATATTTTCAAAAGGTTTGCCACGGGGGCCATGTCCTTCGGATCCATCAGCCATGAGGCACACAGCACCCTTGCAATTGCCATGAACCAAATTGGCGGCAAAAGCAATTGTGGTGAGGGCGGTGAAGATGAAATACGTTTTCAGAAAAAAGAAGATGGGACTTGGGAAAATTCTGCGATCAAGCAGGTGGCCTCCGGACGCTTCGGCGTAACGAGCTACTACCTGTCCAACGCTCAGGAACTGCAGATTAAAATTGCACAGGGTGCAAAACCCGGTGAAGGTGGTCAGCTTCCGGGTCATAAAGTAGATGAGTGGATTGGAAAAGTGAGACATTCAACTCCTGGCGTTGGCCTGATTTCCCCTCCGCCGCACCACGACATTTATTCCATCGAAGACCTGGCACAGCTGATCTTTGATTTGAAAAATGCCAACCGAACTGCCCGCATCAGTGTTAAACTCGTTTCTGAGGCAGGTGTAGGAACCATTGCCTCCGGTGTGGCAAAAGCCCATGCCGATGTGATTTTGATTTCCGGTCACGATGGTGGAACCGGTGCCTCCCCCTTAAGCTCCATTCGACATGCCGGTCTGCCATGGGAACTTGGTCTTGCTGAAACGCACCAGACTTTGGTAAAAAATAAATTAAGGGGACGTGTTACACTTCAAACGGACGGACAAATCAGAACCGGTCGTGATCTCGCGATTGCGGCGCTCCTTGGCGCTGAAGAATGGGGCGTTGCTACTGCTGCACTGGTTACGGAAGGTTGCATTATGATGCGCAAGTGTCATTTGAACACCTGTCCGGTTGGGGTGGCTACACAAAACCCGGAGCTACGGGCCCTATTTACAGGAAAACCTGAGCACGTGGTAAACCTTTTCACTTTCCTTGCTGAAGAGTTGCGTGAGATCATGGCGGAACTTGGATTCAGAACGGTAAATGAAATGGTGGGGCAGACCGATCTTCTTGAAGTGGTAAAAGACCGCACAAACTGGAAGCACTTCAATTTAGACCTCTCACCCGTTGTGTATAAGGAGCCGATGAGCCTGGAAACTGCACTCTTCAAACAGGAAGATCAGGATCACGGTATCGATCTGGTGCTTGACCGTGAAATGATTCGTGCCTCTAGACCTGCCCTGGAGAACTTAGATCGGGTAGAAAAAACTTTTCCGATCACCAACCGCGACAGGGCGGTCGGTGCCATGCTCTCAAATGAGATCTCCAAAAAATTCCTGGCACCTGGATTGCCAAAGGGAACCATTCACTTTAAATACCAGGGAACGGCCGGACAAAGTTTTGGTGCCTTCGGTACCGGTGGACTTCGCTTTGAGTTAGAAGGTGACGCCAACGATTATTTTGGCAAAGGCCTCTCTGGTGCACAGCTGATTTTATATCCACCGAAAAAATCTGATTTCAATCCGGCAGAAAATATTATTGCAGGAAATGTGGCCTTCTATGGTGGTACCTCCGGCGAAGCCTGGATTCGAGGTCGCGCTGGTGAACGCTTTTGCGTTAGAAATTCTGGTGTAAAAGTAGTGGTAGAAGGAGTAGGCGACCACGGCTGTGAATACATGACAGGTGGCGTCGTTGTCATACTGGGCGAGACAGGTCGAAATTTTGCAGCAGGGATGAGCGGTGGTGTGGCCTACATATACGATCTGAAAAATGATTTCAAAAAGAATTGTAATACGGAGATGGTGATGTTCGATACTTTCGAAGATGGGGAAGAAGAGGGTCTTCGTCGCATGATTCTCGATCATTTCACGTTCACTGGCAGCCAGGTGGCTTCTGAGATTCTTAAAAACTGGAACGAATGCTATCCACGCTTTGTGAAGGTCATGCCAATGGATTACAAGGCTGCGCTTCAGAAAAGAAAGCAAAAAGTTCCGCTGGTTCAATACGGAGTTAAATAACTGTTCAGCACATGGGTAAACCAACAGGGTTTCTTGAAATAGGAAGAGAATTGCCGCAAAAGCGGGAGGTGAACGAGCGGCTAAAAGATTACCGCGAAATCGAGAAAACCGGAAATACAGAGCTCACCCGTAAACAGGCCTCACGCTGCATGGACTGTGGTGTACCATTTTGCCACAATGGCTGTCCCCTCGGCAACATCATACCTGAATTCAACGACGCGGTTTATCATGGAAACTGGAAGCAAGCCTATGAACTGCTTGTTTCAACCAATAATTTTCCTGAATTCACCGGGAGAATTTGTCCGGCACCTTGTGAATCGTCCTGCGTTCTCGGAATCAATAAGCCACCCGTTGCCATTGAATTCATTGAAAAGTCAATCATTGAAAAAGCTTTTGAAGAGGGTTACGTAAAGCCTAATATCCCGGGAAAACGAACCGGGAAAAAAGTAGCCGTGGTCGGGTCTGGTCCTGCAGGGTTAGCCGCTGCCTCCCAACTTAATACAGCAGGACATTCCGTCACCGTATTTGAGCGCTCGGATGAAATTGGTGGGCTGTTGCGCTATGGTATTCCTGATTTTAAACTTGAAAAGGGTATCGTCGAAAGAAGAGTTCGACTGATGGAAGTTGAGGGGATTAAATTTCAAACCAACGCCAACGTCGGTGTTAACGTACCGGTTCAGCAATTAAGAGATGAGTTTGATGTTATCTTGTTGTGTGGCGGCTCTACCATACCACGTGACCTTGGAATTCCGGGACGTGAATTGGATGGTGTGGAATTCGCAATGGATTTCCTTACACAGCAGAACCGGAGGGTAAGCGGCAAACAGCCTTTGGCTTCCAACGAAAACAATCACGAAGCAGAGGAAATTCTTGCTACCGGTAAGCATGTGATCGTCATCGGGGGTGGAGATACCGGCTCCGATTGTGTTGGCACCAGCAACCGGCATGGCGCTTCATCGGTGACCCAGCTTGAAATAATGGTGAAGCCTCCCAAGGAAAAAAATCCGGTGACGCCCTGGCCCAACTGGCCTATGATTCTACGGACTTCCACTTCACATGAAGAAGGTTGCGAACGTCAATGGGCAATACTCACCAAATCATTCGTTGGAAACAAAGAAGGAAAGGTGACTGGTCTAAATGTTGTTGACATCGAATGGAAAAACGAAGCAGGCAAAGCACCTCAATTCGTAGAAGTTCCCGGTACCGAGCGAACCTTGCCTTGTGATCTGGCCCTTCTGGCGCTTGGATTTCTGCACCCACAGCATCAGGGATTGCTGGATCAATTGGGCATTGAGTACGACGAACGTGGAAATGTCAAATGCAACCGCTACCAAACTTCAGTAGAGTATGTCTTTTCAGCCGGCGATATGCGTCGTGGGCAAAGCCTTGTGGTATGGGCCATTTCGGAGGGACGTGAGGCAGCAAGAGCAGTAGATTCCTACCTCATGGGTGAAACACAACTGGAAGCCAAAGAAAAAGGGCTGCTGCACATTTAGTGCAGCGATCACCACTTCCAATCACCTGCAATCCTAAGCGGCTGTTCAAGATTGTTTTCAATCATGAACTTTCGTGTAGTCTCACTATCCATTTTCCTGGCCGGAAGCTTTTCAGCATCAGCAACAGCGAACAGCAACATTGAGCCAAACCTGGCCATGTTTCGAATGTGTTCCTGATTTACCAAATCAAAATCATCGCAATCTGCATGGTAGCAGCGATAAATGTGACGCTCCAAATTGCTGTGCATGGATAACACAGGTATGCCCTCCAGCATAAACGGCTGGTGATCGCTGTGCAATCCAAGGCCTTTGGAAAATTTATTTTTATAGACCGTATCTATTTTACTTAACTCCGCTCCCAGGGTTGCAAAGAAAACAGTGTCCTCCAGCATGCCGCCGGCATTGATGCCGACAGGATTACCACTCATGTCACAATTGAACATATACTTGATGTTATCGATCGAGCCGCTGGAAGTTTCCTGCTGAACCATATAACGAGAACCCAGTAAACCCTGCTCCTCACCCATGAACATAACAAACTGAACAGTCCGTTTTGGTTTAAGTTTATTGGCCATGAATGCACGTGCCATATCCAACACAGCAAATGATCCTATACCATTATCAATGGCCCCAGTCGCCAAGTCCCAGGAGTCGAGATGGCCACCGACCACAATTCTTTCATCAGGGATTTCAGAACCCTTAATGGTAGCAATCACGTTCCTTGCCTTAATCATGCCACTGTTGTTGGTCATGTTGATTTTCGCGCTAATTTTTTTGCCGGCTTTAAGTTTTTCTTTGATGGCCATTCCATCCTCCAGTCCGATAGAAACAGCAGGGATGGGAATCAGTGCGCCGGTTACGGAAGCAGTGCCGGTAAAGAGTACACCTCCATCAACCTGATTGAAGATGATTACTCCGACTGCGCCGTGCCGTATGGCCAAGGCTGTTTTTTCACTTCGATGAAGATTGTGTAACCCGGGCTTACTGTCCTTCGAAAGGCCGACACTGAAAAAAGCAATTTTATCTTTCACTTCTTTGGAAAGTGCAGCGAAGTCTTCCTCCAGTCCGTTGCCAACATCAATCAACTGAGCATTAACCTCTGCGCTTACCGGAGCGTGACCGAGCGTCACTGCCTTTAGTGGCGCACCTTCTACCTCAACGGAAATTGTACCTCGAGACCAGGCTTCAACTTCAAATTCCTGAAACTTAACGTCCTCAAAGCCATACTCTTTGAATTTATCGAAAGTGTATTGTTCTGCCTTGTGGCCATTGTCAGATCCTGTTAACCGGTGACCTATCGTAGAAGTTTCCTCTTGAAGGGTTTCATAGGCCCTTGAATTGGCCAGAACCTCAGCATTGATGCGTTGAAAAATTTCAAGCCTTGTCTCAGCGGGTTTTTGAGAACAAGATGCCAAGAGGGCCACGGAAGCGATAAGAATAATTTTTTTCATATTCGTTCAGGATAATTTCTAAAAGTATTGATTTTTAGCCTGGCCCGAAAGGAAGATTTTACCAAAACCAACCATCATGAAACTTAAATACGCGGTCAATTTGCACAAGGGCTTAACTGCTCCTGTTGTGTTGGGCCTGATGTTCTACTTCGATGAATTTGGGACCGGAGCCTGGCTGTACCTGGCTCTGCATGGTACCTACGGGATATTGTGGTTGCTCAAAGACCGAATCTATCCTGACCGTCAATGGGAAAAACAGGTTTCTGTTGGCTTTGGAATTTTTGCCTGGTGCGCCTTACTGTTGTATTGGGTTGCACCCTGGATACTCCTGAGTTCAGGACTTCAACCATCTGGACCAGTAATCGCGGGTTCAGTTTTCCTGGTCGTTTTCGGAACCATGATTCATTATGCGAGTGATGCGCAGAAGTATTTCACCCTTAAATACCAACCGGGGCTGATCACTGAAGGTTTTTTCGCCAATTGCAGAAACACCAATTACCTGGGTGAGCTTATGATTTATTCAGGATTTGCTTTAGCCTCCTGCAGTCCTTATGGATGGCTCGGAATCGGCGCCTTCTTCGCTGCTGAATTCATTCCGAATATGCTGCGAAAGGATCGGTCCCTCTCAAGATATCCAACGTTCCATGCTTACAAGGAAAAGTCGGGGTTGTTGTTTCCGAAAATCTGGTAGCTGAGTGCTAGGCTGAATTTCTTGCTGCATTTATGATTCCGAACATGCAGCGGATGATCAGCTTCCTGAATATTCCAAGCGAATCATTGCCTTTGCGAACCTGAATCAAGGCGTATTGCTGTATCGCAATCAGTGGTAAAACAATTTTTTCACGCAACCTGATGGATGCTCGTCCACCCGGACTGTTTTCCATCAGACTTGAAATTCCAGCGACAGCAAGAATGTTTTCCGCTGAGCGGACATTCTCTTGTTGCATCTGACTCCAGATCTGACCAAACTTCTCATCCTGTTGCAGATGCGCTGTAGCCGGATAAAATGTTTTTGTCAGCGACATCATACTGTTGCCGAGCAATGTTCTAAAAAACAATGAACGTCTGAACAGGTCTTTAATAGCAGGCATCGATCCTTTTGATGCGATCTTTTCAATGGCCGTCCCAACGCCATAAAAACCAGGAATATTTTGTTTCATCTGTGCCCAGCTGCCCACAAAGGGAATAGCCCGGAGGTCTTCAAGCTTTAAATCCTTATTCACTTTGCGCGAGGTTGGCCTGGATCCAACATTCGTTTCGCCAAAATACGGCAGTGGTGTTACCTCCTGCAGATAGGCAACAAAATCCGGATGTTTTTTTAGTCGGAGGTAAGCTTCGTAACCAGCCTCAGCCAGATCATCCAACAATAACTTATCGTCGGCTGTCATCTCTGGATGGGAATCAAATACTGCCTGCTCAACACCTGCAGACAACAATTGTTCAAGGTTGTATGTACATGATACCGGCCTTCCGAAATTAGAACTAATGGTCTGACCTTGGATGGTTATCTGGATTTCCTCAGATTCAATAGAAGGACCAAGCGATGCATAAAAGTCGTGTGTGTTACCGCCTCCACGCGCAGGCGGCCCTCCTCTTCCATCAAAAAATATGACTGTAATGCCTGCTTCCCTTGAAACGCTGGTCAGCATTTCCTTGGCACGGAATATGGACCAGTTGGCCCGAAGGTAACCCCCATCTTTGGTGCCATCGGAGAATCCAAGCATAATCACCTGACGGTTGCCACGCATGCGAATATGTTCACGGTACGTCGGTATAGCATAGAGTTCCCGCATCACATCTCCTGCGCCTGCAAGGTCTTCGATGCTTTCAAACAGCGGCACTACATCTACCTTCAGCCCGTCGGATTGAGCTGCAAACAATTTGGCCAATTGAAAAACCTCAATAACATGCAGTGCAGAGCCACAATTGCTGATGATGTACCGGCTGCAAGCTTTAACACCATAAACCGATTGTATTTTTTTTACAACAGAAAAAACTCCAACATCATCTGACTCCGAATTTTCTTTGAAGTCCTTTGCTGAGGAATTAAGCACGGCATCTATTTTACTCTTCTCCTCAGCATAATTTTCCCACTTTGCTCCAAAATAATTTTTCCAAATCCCTTCATGCCTGTCTGCATGTTGTCGGATGTCTAGTCCCGCAAAGTGAAAACCAAAGATCTTAACCCTAATCAGAAATTCATCAAGTATTTCCAGAAAGAGTCCATCGTGTTTTTCAATCAAAATTTTTCTTGCCTCGTCAATATCTCCCAACAGTTCCGTATCGGTCGAATAGGCCCCCTCCGATTTTTGGATGTTGGCCAGGAGTTTTTGCTCCATCCGCTGAACCACAACGTCCACGCCAGTGAAGGTTAATCGACGTTTTAGTTTTCTGACTTCATTGAAATAGTTCCGGATAACACGCTCGTGCAAATGGGTCGCCACCTGCCAGGTTGTTTCATTGGTTACAAACGGATTTCCATCTCGGTCGCCTCCCGGCCAAAATCCGATGGAGATGATGTCCGGATTGATCCATTCCGATGGCTCAATTTCCAATGAGCGGCTCATCCGCAAAACGATGTCCGTTACCGATGCATAAAAAACATTTTCAAGGTACCAGCACAACGTGGCTGCCTCCTCAAAAGGAGTAGGCTTGGTCTGCTTAAAAAATTTTGTTTTCCCCAGCTGTTGAAGCAGCTGATTGATCTGGACGAGATCACCAGACCGAATGGCCAGTTCGAGATCGGTCAGAATTCCTAAAACCGTTCCCGGATAAAATTGCGTCGGGTGAGCCGTTAAAACCACACGCACAGAAAATTGCTGAAGCTTTTGTTTTAGCTGGTCCAACTTATTCTCGGCCTTGGCTCTTAGCAACAGCCCACTGAAGGTTCCCTGTCCGCGTACATCATTCAACTCTTCAAACGCAGCATCTTCCACCGAATCAAACAATACAACCTGTCGCTCTACATACCGAATGATATCAAAGAACAACTCATGCTGCTCTTCCTGATTCAAGCCTGTCGCATACCTTGTAAAAAACGAATTCAGAATATCCTCAGGGGATTTTGAAGCTGCGAAACCTTCTTCACAATGCTTAAGCAACAACGGCATCAAAGCGCCAGTCCTGGCAATACTTTGAAAAGGCAGATTCAGAAAAAGGCTATTGTATATATGGTATCGGTTACCAACCGTTTCTTTAAATCCTGAAGAAGGGATAAAACCCATGGTTACTGGTTAAAGTTTACTTTTGAAGAATGAAAGATAAAGTTGTCGTCATCACCGGTGCCACCTCTGGCATAGGAAAGGCAATCGCATTTACCTTCGGCCTTCGTGGTTCAAAAATATTTATTACCGGTCGAAATCCTGATGCACTTGATCAAACTATCCGAGAACTTTCAGCAAAACAAATCATCGTTAGGGGATTGGTCGCTGATGCGGGTTCGGAGGTTGACAATAAAAAAACAGTTGAAGCCGCTGTAGAGCATTTTGGACAAATCGATGTTTTGGTCTGTAATGCCGGCGTTGGCATGCGGGCACTCTTTGAAGACCTGGATCTAAGTGTTTTCAACCAGGTGATGAACATCAACTTCACGGGTGTGGTGGCTTTAACCAAATTTGCTTTGCCCCATATCCTCAAATCAAAAGGTTCTATCGTCGGAATTTCATCCATTAATGGAAGGAGATCGACACCTGCGCGCACCGCCTATTCCGCATCAAAGTTTGCCATGGAAGGATTTTTGGAATCGTTGCGGACAGAGGTGATGAGCCGAGGTGTACATGTTCTTTCGGTTTGTCCGGGCTTCACTGCCTCCAACATTCGAAACAAAGCCCTAAATGCCTCCGGACATTCTCAGGGTGAATCGCCACGCAATGAAAATAAAATGATGACTGCTGAAACGGTGGCTGAACTAACCTATCAGGCGGTCGTTCGACGTAAACGTGACCTAATTTTAACTTCACAGGGAAAACTGGCCGTATTTTTAAACAAATGGATACCGGCGGTTATGGACAAATTGGTTTACTACATTATGTCCAAAGAACCCGATTCACCGTTAAAAAAATCCTAGGACACCGTTTTTTTCACGTTTGAGAACTCTTAAGCCATTCGCTGCTTAGATTTGTCCGATGGCTAAAACTAAAACTGTTTTCTTTTGTCAGAACTGCGGACATGAAGCCGCAAAGTGGATGGGAAAATGTCCATCGTGCGAACAGTGGAATACCTTCGCGGAAGAGCTGGTTCAAAAAAATGAAAACAAAAATGAATGGCGAAAGGAGTCGATATCAAAAGTCTCCAAGCCAACTGCCTTAAGTGATCTGACGGTTGTTCCTCAAAAAAGAATCTTCACCGGCGACCAGGAACTGGACCGGACCTTAGGCGGTGGAATGGTTCCAGGAAGTTTATTATTAATCGGCGGGGAGCCAGGCATTGGAAAATCAACGTTAATGCTACAGCTGGCGTTGTCGCTAAAAAAAATTAAAACGCTTTATGTCTCCGGTGAGGAAAGTGATCAGCAAATAAAAATGCGTGCCGATCGGCTGTCCAGCGAACGGAATCCGGATACATGGCTGCTCACCGAAACCAACACCAGAAATATTTTTCATGCAGCAGAGGAGATAAAGCCGGAGGTGATGGTCATCGATTCAATTCAGACGTTGTACTCACCCCTGTTGGACGGGGTTGCAGGAAGCGTCGGTCAGGTACGACAATGTGCAGCGGAGTTGCTGAAATTTTCTAAGGAGACCGGAACCATCGTTTTTTTGGTCGGCCACATCACAAAGGACGGCATGCTTGCCGGACCAAAGGTATTGGAACACATGGTCGATACAGTGCTTCAGTTTGAAGGTGACCGGCATCTTTCCTACCGAATTCTTCGTACGATCAAGAACAGGTTTGGCTCTACATCCGAAATCGGGATTTACGAAATGCTGGGCACTGGTTTACGCCAGGTTAACAATCCATCGGAAATCCTGATCTCACCAAAGGATCATCCGCTAAGCGGTGTAACCATAGGCGCAACCGTTGAAGGGAACCGACCACTGCTTATTGAAGTGCAGTCGCTGGTGAGCACAGCTTCCTATGGAACACCACAACGAAATCCAAATGGGTTTGACCATAAAAGGCTAAACATGATGTTGGCGGTTTTAGAAAAACGCTGTGGCTACCGCATGGGCACGCAGGATGTCTTTCTAAATATGGCGGGAGGTTTATACGTCGAAGATCCCGCCATTGACCTGGCGGTGTGTATGTCGATGGTTTCCTCCATGGAAGAAATTAGCATCTCCGATAAGACCTGTTTCGCTGCCGAGGTCGGCCTGGGAGGAGAGCTTCGCCCGGTTCACCGAATTGAACAACGAATTTCAGAAGCTGAAAAACTTGGGTTCAAAGAAATTTTTATTTCTAAATACCACCAATCAGGTCTTCAGGAAAAAAAAGGCATTAAGATTCACCTCCTGGGCAAACTGGACGAAGTTATCCGTCGCTGCCTTCAGAAATAATTTTTTAAAGCCTCGTGAACAGCTGTTGCCAAAGCTGATCATACTTCTCCCACTTCACCAGATTGATTCCCCAATGCGGACTTGCGCTGGTTGTGAAGGTTGATACCTTGCCCTTACCAATCATTCGTGCAGTTAGCAACGGATACCACTTGTTCATGTATTGGATTTCCATCAGGCTGACACTATCGGGACGCAACCGGGTTTCATTGAACCCCAACAAGGGCGGAATTTCATCGACGGTAATTCCAGAAAGCACAGGATGTGAAGGGTTGGGAAGTCTGACCGGAAAACTCCAGGTTGATTCAATTAAGTCATCGCCATCCAGACATTCTACCGGTAGCACTTCATGGAATGGAACCCTTTTCCATCCTCCTTTTCCGATTTCACCACTGAAGCTGTACCAACCACCCATCATGTGAAAGTGGCCACCATTTTTAACCCATTCTTCCATCAACATGAATCGATCGGGAAAGGTCACATACTTATCGCCCCATTTATTGCGATTGAAAAAATCAGGGTGCAGCATCATCACCTTGGTTTCTACATCTCCAAAGACAATGCTGGTTGCCCACTTTAGTTTTTCATCAAACTCTTCCGGAGACATGTTGTAGAGCTCCCATGAAGGTTGTGAAATGACGTTTGCGCCGGGAATAGCCTTGCAGGCATCGACAAACTGCTGAGCATAATTTAAAATTTCAACGCCCTTAGTGGCCGACAAAAAAGGGCTTTCAATGTATTTCTGACCGGTGTGCACGCACCAATTACCGACATGCCAAATGTTTAGTTTTCCTGAATTCATGTTTAATCTGTTCTATGTTTTGTGTCTTTATGATGGTCATCAGTGTTTTAAAACACCATGCTGTGGTCAATATAATTTAAATTGCACACAGATTCATCAATCACGGAGGTTAACCTGCACTATGGGGGCTGGGAAAATCCGAAACCCCTAATCACTACTCATGTCGAAGAAAAAATTCAAGGAAAAAAAAGAGGAGCACCACAAGCAGGAAATTAAATCCATCAGGAAAGAAATTCTTTCCCTGTTCGAGGATAATCCGGGGAGAGGTTACGACTTCAAACAAATAGCCAGAAGGGTTGGATTAAAAAAGAAAGCCTTAAATAAGGACCTGTTCAGTTTGTTGGATGCCTTAGAAGAAGAGGGAAAAATCCGTCATCTACCCAATGGTGCATTCACCTCCACCAAAAAAGCAGAAGTAATTCGCGGTAAGGTTGATCATGTAAATCCGAGGTTCGCCTACATCATCACCAGTGAGACCGATGGCTCAGACATATACGTAAAAACACGCGACCTGGGCTCTGCTTTACACGGCGATCTCGTTGAAGTAGAATTGTTCAACCGACGCGATGGTGATCATCCTGAAGGATTTGTAAGCAGGGTAACGGAGCGCAGCAGAACTCAATTTGCCGGACGCGTCGAGGTATCTAAGGGATTCGGTTTTATCGTACCGGACTTCAAAAAGATTTATCAGGACTTTTTTGTTTACCCTGAACATCTCAAAGGCGCGGTAACCAACGATAAGGTTCTGTTTGAAGTCATCCGATGGGGTGACGGGGATAAAAATCCCGAAGCACGTGTCATTGAGATCCTTGGAAAAACCGGAGAGAATGAAGCTGAAATTCATTCCATCATGGCCGAGTTCGGTTTACCGTTCAGATTTTCACCTAAAGTAATTGCCGAATCAGAGGCCATTTCAACCGTAATCGCTGAAAAAGAAATTTCAAAAAGAAGAGATTTTAGGAACATACTCACGTTCACCATCGATCCGGCCGATGCAAAGGACTTCGATGATGCCATTTCCTATCAGAAATTGGCCAACGGCAATCTTGAAATCGGTGTTCATATAGCAGACGTTACGCATTATGTAAGGCCTGATACAGCACTCGACGCCGATGCGCTTGATCGTGCGACATCTGTTTACCTGGTCGATCGCACCGTCCCAATGCTTCCTGAAAAACTTTCCAATGTTTTGTGTTCCCTTAGACCCAAGGAAGATAAGCTTACCTTTTCTGCCGTATTTGAAATGACGCCTACGGGAAAGGTTGCCCGCGAATGGTTTGGTCGTACCATCATACATTCAGACCATCGCTTCACCTACGAGGAGGCACAAGAAGTTATTGAAAATGGAGCAGGCCTTTACGCCGAAGAACTTTTAATGCTGAATGGTCTGGCAAAGAAACTTCGCAAAGAAAGATTTGAACAGGGAGCAGTCAACTTCGAGACCACTGAAGTCAAATTCAAGCTCGATGCAAAGGGTAAACCACTGGAGGTCATTCCGAAAATCAGAAAGGATGCACACAAACTGATTGAAGAATTTATGCTAATGGCCAACCGGGCCGTAGCAACTTTCATTTACAAGAAACAGGGTGGCAAAGGCAAAAAAGATACTCTGCCTTTTGTATACCGAATCCACGATTTTCCGGATCCTGACCGGGTGCGCGACTTCGCCAATTTTGCCAGACAATTTGGTCACAAGCTTCAAACAGAAGATGCCACCATATCCAGATCGCTGAACAGCCTGATGGATAAAATTGAAGGTAAGCCAGAACAAAATGTGCTTCAACAACTGGCAGTTCGAAGCATGGCCAAAGCAAAATATACGACCGAACCCAAGGGGCACTTTGGACTTGCCTTTGCGCACTACACCCATTTTACTTCACCCATTAGACGGTACCCCGATATGATGGTCCACCGGTTGCTGCAACATTACCTTGACGATGGGAAACCGGTTAATGAACAATTGTACGAAGAGAAGTGCGTTCACTCTTCAGAACGCGAAAAACGAGCAGCCGACGCTGAGCGTGCCTCTATCAAATTCAAACAGGTTGAGTTCATGAGTACAATGCCAGACCGGATTTACCCTGGCATGATCACCGGTGTCACTGACTTTGGCATTTTCGTTGAAATGATCGAAACCAAATGTGAAGGCATGTTGCGGCTTATGGATATGAAAGATGATTACTATGAATTTGACGAACGCAACTACCGCGTCATCGGCCGCCGCCGAAAAAAGATCTACCGACTCGGTGATTCGGTAAGTGTCCGCATTAAGAAAACGGATATTGATCGGAGATTAATTGACCTGACCCTTGAGAATTAATGTGCGGATGGTCAGAGGTCAGCGCATTAATTGAATAAAATTCCGGTTTTTTACAGTTCAAATCTATGGACTACCTCAAACTGATTGAGAAGGAGATCCGCAAACAGCGTTTCGGAAAAGAGCCAGCAACCCTATATGAGCCCATCCGATATATTATGTCGCTGGGCGGAAAAAGATTACGACCTGTTTTGGTGTTGCTTGCCTACAACATGTACCGTAGCCGTCCATCCGGTCGTTCTCTAAAACTTAAAACGTCAGGAAACCAAACCCTTCAACAAATTGTTTCTTTTGCTGTGGCGGTAGAGGCATTTCACAATTTCACCCTCATGCATGACGACATAATGGATCAGGCACCAATCAGAAGGGGAAAGCCAACCGTACACAAAAAGTGGGGTGAGAACACAGCCATTCTTTCGGGCGATGTTATGTTGGTTAAGGTCTACGAAATGTTGAGTGCACTGGAACCCGAGCTGCTCCACAAAGCTTTGCCAATTTTCAATAAAACTGCAGTAGAGGTTTGTGAGGGACAGCAACTGGACATGGACTTTGAAACCAGGGAAACGGTTTCTGAAAAAGAATATCTGAATATGATTCGGTTAAAGACCGCTGTTTTGTTGGGATTCAGTTTGGCGTTTGGGGCGCTGTTGGCCGGAGCACCGGAACAGGATCAAAAACTACTCTATCGGTTTGGTGTGGGAATCGGTACCGGCTTCCAACTTAGGGATGATATCCTCGACGTTTATGCGAACCAGGATAAGTTTGGAAAACAGGTAGGTGGAGACATTATTTCCAACAAGAAAACTTATCTCCTCATTAAGGCGCTTGAGTTGTGTAAAGGGAAAGATCTGGAAAGCCTACGCTATTGGCTCTCAGCAAAAAAATTCAACAAAAAAGAAAAAGTACTGGCGGTCACCGCATTGTACGATAAAGTTGGTATCCACACACTGGCCTCTAAAAAAGCAGACGCTTACTTCAGGGAAAGCTATGCCTTATTGAAGGGGCTGTCTTCCGGTGTATCTATTGACGATCTCACCGACTATGCCAAGGTATTGATGAGCCGTCAGAACTGAACCAAACCACCCACTTGAATTCCGAAGCAGAGTTTGAACAGCAGGATGATGAATTGTTCATCCACCACCGCATCATCGCTGATCCGGGTCAGAGCCTGATCAGGCTGGATAAATTCCTTACCGATCGCCTTCCTCATGTGACCAGGACTAAAATTCAGGACGCGGTTGCGGCGGAGTTTATTAAAGTGAACGGTAAAGTCGTTCGCTCCAACTACCGTGTCCACCCTAAGGATGTTGTCACGGTCGCACTGCCAGAACCACCAAGGGATACGGAGGTTTATCCGGAAAATATTCCCTTAAATATTGTGTTTGAGGATGAGCATTTGTTGGTGGTGAACAAACCAGCAGGAATGGTTGTGCACCCGGCACATGAAAATTGGTCCGGTACATTGGTCAATGCGCTGGTGTATCACTTCAGTCAATTACCAGAAATGATGGGCAATGAGGGCCGGCCAGGATTGGTACATCGGATCGACAAAGACACCAGCGGGTTGTTGGTGATTGCCAAAACCGAATCGGCGATGACTGCGCTTGCAGCCCAATTTTATCACCATACCATCGGACGCACTTATCAGGCTATAGTATGGGGAGAGCCTGACCCAAACGAAGGCACCATTAATGTAAACCTTGGAAGGAGTCCAAAAGACAGAAGAATCACGGTTGCCATCCCAGACGGATCTTCGGGCAGACATGCCATAACCCATTACCGCACCTTAAAGCCTTTGCGGTATGTGTCATTGATCGAATGTCGACTGGAAACCGGACGAACCCATCAGATTCGCGCGCATATGAAATATCTTGGTCATCCAATATTCAGCGATGCGACTTATGGCGGTGATCAAATACTAAAAGGAACTGTCTTTGCGAAGTACAGACAGTTTGTTGAAAACTGCTTCAAACTAATTCCCAGACAGGCGCTGCACGCAAAAACTCTGGAGTTTATACATCCGGCAACTGGAGCGCTGATGAGGTTCGACTCAGAACTCCCTGAGGATTTCACCAAAGCTCTGCTCAAATGGGAGGGCTACGTGTCGAATGACTGATTGCTCAAAAAAGATGAGATTGGTCTTCGCTGCTCTCCAGGGCAAAGCGGATTTGGCGAATGGCATTCTCCTTTATTCTGTCCTTTTCTGCTTTTGGACGCTCGGCAAGAACTTTCTGAATGTACGCCAAAGTCACTTCCATTTGACGGTAATTCAGGGAATCAAGCAAACGAGTGTCTACTGTAACTGAATCATATTTCATAGTGGTTGTGGTTGTAACACAAATCTTCAGATGTTGATGCAATGGAACAAGTGTCAAATTCAGGATTAACAAATTGTTCATATAGACTTAATCTTTTGGGTTCATCATCAATAAATCCATCCAACAACTAAACCTCCAATCATAATAACCGTTCATATCCACCCTATGGCCATTCTTGACATTGCTCCACTCAGCTTCCCCTGGCAAACCCAGGATCCATTTTTATTTTGTGTACACCATCTCGACATCTATCCTCCAGGAAATGGCGATTTCGGACCGGCAGCATCGCTTACAGGAAGAAACATTGGACAGGACTTCACCATAAAAGACGGTTGGAGAATGTACCACGGACAACGCGTTCCCGGCTTTCCTGCCCATCCGCACCGTGGATTTGAAACGGTGACCATCGCACGACAGGGTTACATCGATCATTCTGATTCACTGGGTGCTGCAGGCAGGTTTGGCAATGGTGATGTACAATGGATGACCGCCGGCAAGGGAGTTCAGCATTGCGAAATGTTCCCCCTGATTCACACCGATAAAACCAATCCAACAGAACTGTTTCAGATATGGCTCAATCTTCCAAAATCAAAAAAATCAGCTGAACCTTATTTCTCCATGCTTTGGGCTGAATCCATCCCTGAAATCAGCATTAACGATGAAAATAATGTTCAATCGGTGGTTCGTCTTATCGCCGGTGAGTATCAAAATCATTCTGCGCCTAAACCCAATCCGGATTCATGGGCAGCAAATCCGGAAAACCATGTGAACATCTGGACCATTCAAACTGATGCAAATGGGCATTTCACCATTCCTTCAGCGACAGCAGGAATAAACCGGACGCTATATTTTTATGAAGGGAGCAAGGTGACAATTGCCGACAGAAGTATTCTTCCCGGATATATGATCAGACTTAAAGCCGACGAAAACGTAGAACTGAAAAACGGAAACGCAGTCGGAAAATTTCTTTTGTTGGAAGGAAGGCCCATTAATGAACCAGTTGTACAATATGGTCCGTTCGTTGTTAACACACAAGAGGAAGTTCAACAGACTTATACCGAATTCCGAAGAACACAATTTGGTGGATGGCCATGGCCGTCGTATGAAAACGTGCATAAGGATGCCACAGGACGATTTGCCAAATACCCTGACGGAAGTGTAATCACTCCTTAAAAAAGGAATTACTTATTTTTCAACAAGTCAAATACGTGGGTGTATTTGACGGTAAAACTTCGGTTGCGAACAAATCCTTCGGTGTAAACATCGTTGTAGACCAGAAACAATCCGGTATTGGCTTGTTCAAGAATATTAAACCGGATGTTAAAAGACCATAGATCTTCCTCACTGTTGTACTGAACAAAGCTCTGGAGATTAATTCGGGGTCTGAAAGAGTATGCCACCCTGGCCGCCAGAACCTCCTGAACAAAACTTCCATCAGGAAGCCGCACATCATTAACCTGGAGACTCAGCTCTGAATTAAACTTCTTCCCTACGCGCATCCCAACCGTACCGGTGTTTAGGTAGCGAAGCCCGCCAAAGGAGCCGCCCAGAATTGATCGGGTACTGATGTAAAAAGGTTTGCTGGCGTTGGTCATAAGGACCAATTGGGCCTCTCGATGATCATAGGTGCCAACAGGAACCGTTACATCATTCCTTCTTGAAATCACGAACGGCTTGGTCACCCCTTCCGTGGTAAAATTTATACCGGTGTGGATTTCCAATCCACTCACCCACACCCAATGGTTATCGACATGAAGGTAACTCGTTTCCTGAAAGCCTTTAAAATTCCAAAAGCTTCGATACGTAGCATGTGGCCTTAGTTCAAGCAGTCCATATTTTCCATTCATTCGTACTTGTTGAAATACGGAAGCCTCTGGTTTCCGGTATGCCGACCTAAAAAGATACCCGACTTCCGGGTTAAAGCCCTCGCCAAGTTGGGTGTAGCCAAGGGTTGCACGCAGTCCATTCCACTCGTATGAATTCAAAAGCTTGAAGGATGTCTGATCTCTAGTTTCGCCGGGCGTTTGGGTTTTGGCAACATACCCTGAAATGGTAGCCTTCTTACCAATTCCATATTTTCCATCCAGAGCAAATGAACGGTTATAATTATCAGAAACAGACGTACTCTGGCGGTTGACGATTATTCCGCCAATGGAAGATCGTTGTCCGATTTGTTGGTTTACCCTGGCCACTGTAAAATTTTGTCCCTCAATATCCTGCTCATCAACAGCACGCGTAGTCATGTTTAGAAATCCAATGTTGGTATTATCAATTTTACCGGAAACCCTTCCGCCCCCAATGATTGGAATAACTTCTCCTCGATTGCCTAAACCAATTCTGCGTGTAAAAAATAAATCGACTTCTCCAGCACTGCCCACGGTGAATTGACCGGCGTTCTCCAGGAAAAACGGTCGCTTCTCCGGGAAAAAAAGATTGAACCGATCGAGGTTTACTTGCTGCTGGTCAACTTCCACCTGAGCGAAATCTGTATTGTACGTGAGATCAAGTGTTACACTTGGCGTGATGCTGTATTTCAGGTCTACACCACCAACCGGCTTAACGGTTGTTCCATCGCCTGACGTAAAATCTCTGGCGGCTCTTCCCAGGGCATAGGGAATGAGTTTCAGGTTTCCAGGACTCTGTAAATCAAGGCCGGTCAGTGTTCCTTCAAGACTTAATCTTTTCAAATCAAATTGAATGGGCAATGCAGCCCAGAATACAATTTCATTCGTCTTGCGGATGTTGCGCTGAAAGTTGATGCCCCAAACCTGGTCTTTTCCAGAAGCAAATCGAAGGGTTCGCAACGGTATGGAAAACTCAGCACTCCAACCAAAATCGCCGGTTTTAGAGCGGACGGTCCACGCTGCATCCCAGTTGAGGTTGAATCCCCCGATGGTACCCATTTGTAATCGGTTGTTGGAAAAATTTCCCTGGCCTTCATTATCGACCTGACCATCGTATTCAATTCCAATGGGATTGGTGCCAAAGACAAATCCATTTTGTCGGTCGTGGAAAGTGTCAAGGATAAACAAAAAACTATCGGTGTTGTCCAGTGGTGCATCGCGACGAGCGTCAGAAACAACAAGCTTCCCGGGTTCCTTGTCGTAACAAACAACCGACAGATAAAAAGTGGTCGAGGTGTAGATAATTCTGATTTCTGTTTTCTCAGATGCTGGAAATCCTGAATTGGGTTTGGTTTGCCACAATTGGTCGACTGGCTTAAAGGTTTGCCAGACTGCATCCCCAATCACTTCACCGTCGACGGTTGGCTCCTTGTCGGTTTTGAATGCCTGCATTGCAGGACGGTTGCTGACATCGGGCGTATTGATTACGGTTTGGCTCCACCCTGTATTGAGAATTAGAGTAAACAGTGTGACAAAAAATGTAATCGAATTGAAAAAGGGTCGGATGGACGTAATGGTCGGTAATTATTTGAATTTGAAATTCACAACGATCTTGGAGTTCCCCATCGGATGTGGCTATAGAGTTTTAGAATGCAGGAGTGGTTATCCTTAAAGGCTTAATGAATTAAAATATGGTCAAATCTAGCCTTGGCCCCTCATCCTGTGCAGAGGCAAGTAGTGAAGCCAACGCCAGGAGAAAAATGAGCGAAATCCTCATAAGGTTTTGGTTTATAGGGTGGTATAGGGAATCGTAAATTAATAAAATACAACGGCACTTTTAATCGTCAGCATCAGCAAAGAAATTCGCTGGGCCATAAGAACAATTTTCTTTAGTTTCAGGTCTGCTAAATCAAAATTATCCTCATGAAAAAGATAGCTGTTATCCTGATGACCTTAACCTTAGGGTCAACGGTCTTTGCCCAAAAGATCGACTTTGATAAAAAGCTAAAGGACCTTGGTGTAGAGTTGTACGCCCCCACCAAACCAATGGCCAACTATGTTAAAGCTGTAAGAACCGGCAACCTTATTTTCCTTGCTGGTCATGGACCAACCTTTGCTGACAATACCAATATAACCGGTAAGGTAGGCAAGGACCTGACCCTTGAGCAAGGTGCACAGGCTGCACGTCAGGTTGGTATTGCACTGCTATCGACGCTCAAAGGGGAAATTGGTGACCTCAACAAGGTAAAGCGAGTTGTAAAAGTTCTTGGTATGGTAAACTGTACTGAGAATTTCTACGATCAGCCGAAGGTGATGAATGGATTTTCTGACATGATGGTCGCTATTTTTGGTGAAAAAGGTAAACATGCTCGATCAGCTGTTGGCATGTACGCGCTTCCGCAAAACATTGCAGTGGAAATTGAAATGATTGTGGAAGTTGAAGATTGAACCGATCGGGAAGCAATTCCTGTCAGTTATAGTTAACCCCAAAAACAAAAAACCCCGACTCGTCGGGGTTTTTTATTGTCGATGGGCTAATGCTCAATTCACTTTTATGAGCTCCACCTCAAAAATTAAAGTTGAGAAGGGAGGAATCTGCTGACCAGCGCCGCGCTCACCATAGCCAAGTTGGGAGGGGATGTACAATTCCCATTTGTCGCCTTCCTTCATCAGTTGCAGTGCTTCCACCCAACCTTGAATAACGCCATTTACCGGGAAGGTGGCTGGCTCGTTGCGTTCTACAGATGAATCGAAGACCGTTCCATCGATGAGCTTGCCGGTATAATGAACGGTAACCTGACTGGAAGCAGAAGGCATTTTCCCAGTGCCTGCCTTAAGCACCTTGTATTGCAATCCACTAGTCGTAGTGGTTACTCCCGTCTTCGATTTATTTTGAGCAAGAAAATCTTCTCCTGCTTTTTTAGCGCCAGCATTTTTCCGCTCAGCTGCTGCCGACATTGACTTTTGAACAGCCTGCATGCACTCCTGATCGTTCATCAGGGTAGCGCTGCCTTTGTACTTGTCATAAAATCCCTTGAACAGTGCTTCCATATCGATGGAATCAGGATTTTGTGATTTGATGTTGTTGGCAAGAACTACGCCCAACCCGTAGCTGGCTTTTTTTGCTTCAGTATCGAGTTTAATGTCTTTGTCCATTGGATTATTGGTTTGTGCACAGGCCATACAGCCGAACAGCAACAGGACTAATGCTTGTTTCATGAGTTTGGTTTTGAATGAGGGGGCAAAGAAAAGGGAAAATTCAGCGCCAACCTAAAAGAGCACTGATAATTAAGCGTTGGATGCCTGTACAGTCTAAGCCAAATAACATCAAACACCAAGCAAACCCTTTCTTTGAATCAAGGGTTGAGAATCGATTCCTCTCTTAACTTTTTCAGGAGGTTTTCCTTCTGAATTGAAACGACGTAAAACTTGATATTCGAATACCGAGGATCTCCCAGTTCATTCTCTTTGGCAACATCACGAACGGTCAACGAATTCCACCATCCTGCTTTAGCAAAAACCGACGCGCTGATTTTACTGAATTTCTCCTGTTTCTCCTGATCATCCAATATGGGAGATTGTGGGTTGCATCCAACAAAAATTCCAGTATACAATAAGGCATGCACGGCGTCTATCCTTGCCTCCTCAGGTTTATACTTACCACTTAAGACCGGGCTCCACATTTTGAGTATAACCAATCCATCTGTTCCTCCAAGACATTCGGACTGATAGCCCCTTGTTTGACCAAAGGCTTTTAAAGAAACAAGACATAGCACCAGGATTACGCCCAGTACAATTCCAAGAAGAATTCTTTTTAACAGACCCCTTCCATAAGAAAATTGATTCTTTCCCATTGCGTGACCTTACTTGAGTTAATCTAAGGTAACCCATTCAAAAGGAAACGCCAAATCAGAACCTATATATTTTGATTAGAAGGCGCTACTTATACCGCTTACCCTTCTTGATGACCATTTTAACGTCCTGAAGTAAAGAAATGTGTCTCAGAACATCCCCTTTAACGGCAATGATGTCCGCATACTTGCCCTCAGTAACCGTTCCGAAGTCCTTATCAACTTTCATGGCTACCGCCGGCCAATAGGTTGCAGCTCGAATGGCATACATGGGATCAAAACCAAATCTGTTTACCCATATATCCAACTCATTCCATGTACTCTGACTGTGAAATTTCATAGGGATGCCACTGTCAGTCCCAATCAATAAAACCACTCCAGCTTGCTTTAACTGATTAACCTTTTTTTCAAGGGTAGGCTTGCGGACTGGATTGAATTGAAAATAACCAAGCTCACCAGGCTTACGAATGGAGTAACGAATGTCCCGGATAATGGAGTCGGGTAAACCAAGATGCCAGCTGTCGTTGTCCAGCGACTCCGGATTGTCTCTCGTATACTCATAATTATATAAACCCTCCACCGTTGGAGTCCAGAACAAAAACCCTTTCGACATCTGCGCCGTCCGCTCCTTGATCATCGAAATAATATCGTCCGGATATTCAGGTGCCGCAGCAAGTCCTGTGTGTTCAAAACAATCAACACCTGCTTTTAATCCCCTTAGTATTTCTTCAGGTCGATGAGAATGACCCACCACAGGTAGCTTGTTCCGGTGTGCCTCGTCAACCACGGCATTCACTTCGTCCATGGTCATTTCATCCTGATCAATCAACTTTATACAATCCACTCCTGCCTTGGCCAACTGCCGAACTTTATTTCTGGCATCATCGGCACCTTTTACACCCCATCTGAATTCAGCAGTGCCGGGATAAGGTTCATGTTGAATGAATGGGCCTGACACATAAAGGGTCGGTCCGGGAATTTCTCCTTTGTTAATCCGATTGCGAACAGAAATACTGGGCTCAAGTGGTCCGCCCAAATCCCGGGCACTGGTTACGCCCGCAAGCAACAGTTGCTGTGCCGATGAGGGCATGATAACATTTCCGGCAAGCTTCAGATACGTTTTATCCCAGTGGGTATAATCACTGTGGCCGTTGATCATTAAATGAACGTGCATATCCCACAAACCCGGCATCACACTCATTCCTTCTGTAGATATTACTTCGGCACCACGTGGAATTTCTACTGAGCCCACCGTTCCAATTTTTAAAATCCGCTCGCCTTCGATGATCACCACACTATTCTGAAGCGGCTTGCCTCCATATCCATCAATCAGTGTACCACCAACCAATGCTTTAACCTGCGCCAACGTAGAAAGGTGAGCCAAGGTCATCCATAAGTATAAAGCGTATTTCAATTTCATGATTTTAGTTTTAGGTAGACCAAATTTAATCAGGTTTGAACACCAAACCGGCGATCGGATACCGATAACGTACCTGGCTTTCCGATGTAAAGCCCGTGCCCAGGCACCCGCCGCTGACATAAATGTGTTCCTAAAGTTTTATGAAAGGCTTACCTTTGACGCCATGAGAAGCCTGATCTCGGCATTGCTGATTGTTGTGATTGCAGCCGGATCTCTGATTGAATTCAGGGATCTGCCCAAAATCGGTTTACTCATTAACCATTACCATCAGGCACACGAACAAATCAGTTTGCTAGAGTTTCTTGAGTTGCATTACGGCAATGGCTCTGAAAAACACGATAAGGAGCATGGACACAAAAGCCTCCCATTCAAATCTCACGAAAGCACAACCGTTCAATTTATTTCCTTTCAACAAGTTGTAGCCATTCCTTCTACGAGCTGCGTCATCAATAGCAGCAAACAGGAAAACGCCTACCGATCTGTTTTCATTTCGGAATTCTCCCAATCCATCTGGCAGCCACCCAAACTATAGGCCCGCCACTCCTTTTAAACCGGCTGTTCTAAAAACAGTCCTCCTGAATTTTTCTGATATTTTCTCTAGTACGAAAACGTATTCATGCTTCATGCTATCATTTCCTCTTCGGTAAGGAATAAGCTAATCATCATACTGATGACGCTGGCGCTTATTGCTGTCGGCATCTATAATCTTACGCGCCTTCCTATCGATGCAGTGCCCGATATCACCAACAATCAGGTGCAGGTCATCACCGTTTCACCTTCTCTGGGTGCACCAGAGGTAGAACGACTGATCACCTTCCCTGTCGAACAAACCATGGCAACCATTCCGGGCATTACCGAAATGCGATCGTTTTCAAGGTTTGGATTGTCGATGGTGACCATCGTATTCACCGAAGACACCGATGTTTATTGGGCAAGGCAGCAAGTCAACGAACGACTTTCTACTGCTGCCTCGCTCATTCCTGCCGGTGCTGGAAAACCTGACCTGGCTCCACTCACCACCGGTCTTGGCGAAATCTTCCAATATGTCGTTAGGCCAAAACCAGGTTATGAATCCAGATACGACGCTATGGAACTTCGTACCATCCAGGACTGGATTATTCGAAGACAAATTCTTGGTGTAGAAGGAGTGGCGGATGTGGCAAGTTGGGGTGGAATTTTAAAGCAATATGAAATTGCACTCAATACGGAACAACTTCGAAGCACCGGAGTAAGTGTATCCGAAGTTTTTACGGCATTAGAAAAAAACAATCAGAATACGGGAGGCGCCTACATCGAACAAAAGCCAAATGCTTATTTCATCAGGAGTGAAGGCCTCATCGGATCTATTGCTGACCTGGAGGAAATTGTCGTAAAAAGATTGCCCTCAGGCATACCTGTACAAATCAGGGATGTTGCCAAAGTACAATTGGGACAAGCCAATCGATATGGCGCTTTCACCTACAACAATAAAGGTGAAGTAACCGGCGCTGTGGTTATGATGCTTAAAGGCGCAAACTCATCGCTGGTCATCGAGAAAGTAAAGGAACGAATCGATCAGATCCGAAAAACGCTACCGGAAGGTGTAGCGATTGATGCGTACCTGGACCGGACGAAACTGGTAAACAATGCCATCAATACGGTTACAAAAAATCTTGCAGAAGGTGCACTGATCGTCGTATTTGTCCTGGTGCTTCTGCTTGGAAATTTCCGGGCAGGCCTTATCGTGGCATCGGTCATTCCGCTCTCAATGCTTTTTGCTGTGTCCATGATGAACCTATTCGGGGTCAGTGGAAACCTGATGAGTTTGGGTGCTATTGATTTCGGGCTGATCGTTGACGGCGCAGTAATTATTGTTGAAGCGACCATGCACCATCTGGGAATTTCCAATGTAGTCCGTAAGCTTTCTAATGAAGAAATGAATCAGGAAGTTGAAGATGCTGCAGGAAAAATGATGCACTCCGCGGTATTCGGTCAGCTGATCATCCTAATCGTATACCTCCCCATTCTTAGCCTAACAGGCATCGAAGGAAAAATGTTTGGACCGATGGCTCAAACAGTAGCGTTCGCCATCATTGGTGCACTCCTCCTTTCACTGACCTACGTCCCTATGTTGTCTTCGCTCTTTATGAGTCGATGGACAGGGCACAAGGCAAATATTTCAGATAAACTGATCAGTCTTTTACAGCGATGGTACCATCCGATGGTGTCGTATGCCTTGCAAAAAAGGTTACTGGTCATCGGTGCTGCCGGAGCTGTACTTACAGCAAGCCTGATTGTATTTATGCGTCTTGGGGGTGAATTTATTCCCACCTTAGATGAAGGTGATTTTGCGGTGGAAACCCGATTGCTGACCGGAAGTTCACTTTCAGAAAGTGTTAAGACCACGCAGCACGGCGCAAAAATTTTGCTCGATAATTTCCCTGAAGTGATTGAGGTGATGGGGAAAATTGGAACCTCCGAAATACCCACCGACCCCATGCCAATGGAAGCTATGGATCTGATGGTGATTCTTAAGGATCAGGATGAGTGGACTTCGGCAAAAACACGGGATGAGCTTGCCGAAAAAATGTCTGAGGTCTTATACGCCAATATGCCTGGTGTGTCTTTTGGTTTTCAGCAACCCATTCAGATGAGGTTTAATGAACTGATGACCGGTGCAAGACAGGATGTCGTGGTAAAAGTGTACGGGGAAGACCTTGCCCAACTGGCAGACTACGCAGCCCGTATTGGAAGAATTGCACAAAAGGTTGAAGGTGCGACCGATATTTTCGTGGAGCCCATCGGTGGACTTCGACAGGTGGTGATTCGGTACCACCGCGATAAGCTGGCTCAGTTTGGTGTAGACATCGCAGATGTAAACCGTGCCATTCGAATGGGATTTTCCGGTGAAAGTGCGGGGCAGGTGTTTGAGCAAGAGCGGCGCTTTGATCTGGTGGTACGATTGGAGTCGGAAAGCAGGACGAACCTTGATGATGTTCGAAAGCTATTTGTTACCTCGGCATCCGGCACACCGGTAACCGTTGATCAGGTTGCTGACGTGACCTTAGAAACTGGCCCCAATCAAATCCAGCGCGATGATGCTAAACGGAGAATCACGGTTGGTTTCAACATCAGGGGCCGGGATGTAGCCAGTGTTATGGATGAAATCAATAAAAAAATTGAAAGTCAGATTCGATTTAAACCAGGCTATTATGTGAAGTACTCTGGCTCATTCAAAAACCTGGAGGAAGCCAAGCAACGATTATCGATTGCTGTTCCGATTGCACTCCTTCTGATTTTTCTGCTTCTCTTTTTCGCGTTTCGTTCCCTGCGTTACGGACTGCTTATTTTTACAGCCATTCCATTGTCGGCCATTGGCGGAATTCTTGCGCTTTGGCTCAGGGATATGCCCTTCAGTATTTCTGCCGGTGTAGGGTTCATTGCATTGTTTGGTGTTGCTGTTCTGAATGGCATCGTACTCATTGCTGAATTCAACCGGATCCGTAAAGCAGAGCCAATGTTGGATCTCAACAATGTAGTGCTTCGGGGAACTGAAGTTAGGCTCAGGCCGGTGGTCATGACAGCACTGGTAGCATCCCTTGGCTTTTTGCCAATGGCGCTTTCACAATCCTCAGGATCAGAGGTTCAACGGCCGCTGGCAACGGTGGTGATTGGTGGATTGGTTTCAGCAACCTTCCTGACCTTGGTCGTGCTCCCTGTTTTATATACCTATTTTGAAAAAAAGACGATCCATGAATAAGATTTCTTTTTACCGCCATTCTTTTTGTTTCCTGCTCTGCCTCGTAGGCATTGCACCGGAACTATTTGGACAAAAGGCTATGAGTCTGGAAGAAGTGCTCAAAACAGCCATTGAAAAAAATCCCGCTTTGAAAATTGCTGATCTTAAAATTGAAGAATCGGTTCAACTAAGAAGGACGGCAACCGAAACGGGAAAATTATCAGCCATGTGGCTAAGTGGTCAGTACAACTCACTGAATACCGACAACAACTTAACGCTTACACAAACGCTTCCTCTTCCCACCACCATGGCCGCTCAATCGAAATTGGGTAAAGCGGTGGTGGACGGCGACAAGCTGAATCAGTCGCTGGTTCGACAGCAGCTCTTGGTCGATGTAACCGATGCTTTTGATCAACTCCTCTTCTTTCAAAAAGCCTACGCACTAAGAAGAACCCAGGACTCTCTTTACAAGGAGGTTGCAAAAGCTGTGGATCGAAGATTTGCCACAGGTGAAGCCACACAGCTGGAGAAAATCACCGCCGAAACCAAGTCACTGGAGATCAGTCATCTTTTGTTACAAAGTGAATCAGACATCAAAATTCAGCAGGCCAGACTCGGGGCTTTTTTGAAAACAAATGAGTTGATTGTTGCCAATGGCGTTTTACAAAAAATGAATTGGAGTGAAGGTGAACTGGCTCCGGAGATTTCAAACAATCCATATTTAAAATGGAGCTTGCAACAAATTCAGATTGGCAATCTCCAAACCAAAGTAGAACGTAACTTACTAATGCCAGATGTTACCGTTGGTTATTTCAATCAAAGTCTGATTGGCTTTCAAAGGGTCAATGGGCAAGAGGTTTTTTACGACCGGGATAAAAAATTCTCTGGTTTCCAACTTGGATTGGCTGTCCCGCTGTGGTTCGGGCCTCAACTGGCGAGAAGCAAGGCGGCCTCCTTCCGAACCAAGCAGCTGGAATTTAAAGCTGAAGATGACCTATTATCCTTATCAAGGGACCTGGAGCAAGCAAAAGAAGAATTCCAGAAAGCATCCAGGGCTATTTCTTTCTACGAAAATTCAGCCAACAGACAGGCAGACATGCTCGCCAGACAATCGGGTGTGGCATACAAAAGCGGTGAACTCAGTCTGATGAATTATTTGGAAAATTTGCGCTCTGTCTCAGAAATCAGATTTGGATATCAACTGGCCATCAGACAATACAATCAATCAATTTTAAAAATTCAATACCTCACAGGTTACTATGAAAATCGCTAATTCTATGAAACGTATTCAATGGATTTCCGCCGTTCTATTTTTGATTTTAGGCGGATGCGGGCAAAATCAAGACGGTCAGAGCAATGAAACTACCGGAGCAGAGGCTGTAGAAAACAAGCTCACGCTCAATGAGGATCAGATTAAACAGATTGGCCTCACGCTTGGGCATACTGAAGTCAAAGTTGTCCCTGATTTGATTCGTGCCAACGGTATGCTGGATGTTCCGCCACAAAATCTGGTATCCATTACAGCGCCATTGGGAGGTATTGTTCATGAGACCCATTTGCTTCAGGGCACCAAGGTTAAAAAAGGAGAGGTGTTGGTAACCCTCAAAGATCCAACCTACATTCAATTGCAGCAGGAGTTTCTGGAAACAGAAAGCCTGTTAAAATTTTCTTCCCTTGAACTTGAAAGACAGGAGTTATTGGCGAAGGAGAACATCAACGCCCAGAAAACTTTGCAGCAGGCAAGAAACGATCAGGCTCAGGCTGCAGCCAAACATCAGGGTCTTGCTGCAAGACTGCGGCTAATAGGGGTTGAGCCTGAGGAATTAAAGAAATCAGGGATTCAGGAAACCTTGAACATTCAATCACCGATTTCAGGTTTTGTCACTCAGGTTCACATCAACCTGGGCTCTTATGTTACTCCTCAACAGGAACTCTTCCGTATTGTTGATACAGAACATCTCCACGCAGAAATTCAGGTATTCGAAAAAGATGTTCTTAAAATTAAAGTTGGTCAACTGATTCGTCTTCGGTTGGTGGATGAGGAAAAAGAAAGATCAGCTAAGGTTTACCTGATTGGCAAAGAAATTTCTGAGGAAAGAACTGTTCGGGTACATGGCCATTTTGAAAAACATCAGGAAGATCTTTTGCCTGGTATGTTTTTCAGTGCCATCATTGAAGCCGGGGAAAGTAAATTCCCCACACTACCCGAGCAGGCCTTTGCATCCTTCGAGGAGAATGATTACGTGTTCGTTTCAGAAGGTAAGAATGTATTTGAAATGGTGCACGTAAATAAAGGGCCGTGCGCGAATGGATTTTGCAGTTTCTCCTCAGACCAGGACCTCTCAGCAAAAGAGGTTGTTTTCAAAGGCACCTATGAACTCTTGGGCTTGCTAAAAAATACAGGTGAATAGAATTGCAGGCCATCAGACAGTCCTGACCAACCTCTTTGAAATAAAATAATTCAATCTGTTCTTTTCCTTAAACGAAGGGCGGCAAAGGCCATGATCATAATAACGATCAGTGCCATCGGGGCATTGAATTGCGATAAGAGAAAATAAATTGCGAAGTAGATGGCGGGAAATCCGAATACGCCAAAAACAAATTTGATTGATCCAAGAAACATAGGATCCTTTATCTGTGCTTTTGTCCAACCCCAGGCTGCCAGAGGTATCCAGTTTACCCTTCTGAACACCTGATCAGAAATAATCTTATTGGTTTGTACTGCCTGTAAAGACAGCACGCCACCTTCCATAATCACTTTGATTTTTTGATTTGCTCGATCAGGATCAAGAAAATCTTCTCCGCTTTCAACAAGTTTTTGCTCTACT
This sequence comes from Bacteroidota bacterium, assembly GCA_016866235.1. Taxonomy (GTDB): domain Bacteria; phylum Bacteroidota; class Bacteroidia; order Cytophagales; family Cyclobacteriaceae; genus ELB16-189. The sequence continues at coordinate 98,092 of VGMW01000002.1, read as the reverse complement.
TCCTGGTATCGATCCAATTCACCTATGTCCGTGATTTGACCAGAAAGCAAGTTTGCCAAATCATCTCTTAAACGATTCGCATCCAATTTTCCATCGAAAAAATAATCTTGCGTCCACAATGGCTTTCCGTACACCACTGTGATGCCAGTCCGGGGGGCTTCGTGGTCCTCAAAATTCAGTCCAACAGGCACAACAGCTATATTGATTTGAGGATTTTGCTGGAGGGTCTCAATGATGGGTTTCGTAAATCCACGGCTCAGAGGTCTCAATCGTCTAAGGTTGCTGTGGTTGCCCTCAGGAAAAATCAGAACACTTTTTCCTTTTAAAAAAACCTCCTTGCAACGGCTAAAGCTCAAAGAATTTTGGCCAAGTGTATTCCAGCCGTCCCTTATCCGGTAAACGGGCACCATCTTCAGCAATGTCAGGCATTTTCGCGCCCAGGATTTTCGAAACACATCTGCGCGAACCAGAAAATGAAGTATTCTCGGCTGAGTACACGCAATAATAACCCCATCCAAAAATGAATTTTGGTGGTTGGCAGCAAACAATACAGGTCCTTTGGAAGGAACGTTCTCTCTGCCTTCAATTCGAATCCTGCTGAAATAGCCATGCATGGCCACCCTCACATATCCCCTCAACAGTACATACAACAGATTGCTAAGCATCACTTTAAAAATCGTAATTTTATTTGCTTCACCTAAACTCTTCTGATGAAAACAACCCTTGTTCTTTTATTCTCTGCATTTATCCTGTCTGCGTTCATGTTTACACAAAACAAAAAGGTAATCTTTTTCGGGGACTCGATCACCGAAGCCGGAGTAAAGCCGGGAGGTTACATTACCGTACTCAATGAAATTGCCTCTAAGTCAAGCCCGGGGAAATTCACCCTAACGGGTGCAGGTATTGGTGGAAATAAAGTCTATGATCTTTTCCTGAGAATGGAGAACGACGTACTGTCACAAAATCCAGACGTCGTTGTCGTTTACATTGGCGTAAACGATGTATGGCACAAGCAAACGCATGGCACCGGAACCGACCCGGATAAGTTTGAAAAATTTTACCAAGCCATAATCGATAAACTTAAACAGAAGAACATTCAAACACTGCTCTGTACACCGGCCGCCATTGGCGAACGCACCGACCATAGCAATCCACTCGATGGCGATCTCAATCGGTACAGCAACATTATCCGTGCCCTGGCAACCAAAAACAATCTGACACTGATTGACCTGAGAAAAACATTCCTCGATTACAACTTGAAGAACAATCCTCAAAATCAGGAGTCAGGTATTTTAACCTCCGATCGGGTTCATTTGAACAGCACCGGAAATCGGCTGGTAGCAGAAACCATTTGGGAAAAAATTAAGGACCTCTGATGCAAACAAGAAGGGAATTTCTGGGAACCATCGGAGGCGTGGTCACCGCAGGTGAAGTGCTGAGTAAGCCTGTTCAACCAGCAGCCAATGGCTACAAACTTTTAGTGCTGGCCACCAACTGGGGATTTCAGGTCAACAACCAATCCAATCCATGGGAGGAATTTGCAGCGCGTGCCGCCGGTGAGGGATACGACGGTGTGGAAGTTTGGGTCATGAATTCAGAACCAGAGCGAGAACTTTTCCTGAGAACCATGGAAAAATACAAACTCGCTTTCGGACTTCTTTGTGGTTCAGGGGAAAAGGATCCTGTCCGTCACCTTGAGCAGTTCAAAAATGCGATCGATGCAGCCCTGCTTATGAAACCAGTGTACATCAATTGTCATTCCGGCAGAGATTATTTCAATTTCGAGCAGAACAAAAAAATTGTCGATTACAGTTACCAGGCCTCAAGACAACAAAGTATACCGGTATACCACGAGACGCACCGAGGCCGGATGTTGTACTCCGCTCCGATTACTGCCGATTATCTGACGCGTTTGCCGGAGTTGAGGTTAACGCTCGACATTTCACACTGGTGCAATGTTCATGAATCATTTCTGGCCGATCAACCCGAGCATGTTGCGCTTGCCTTAAGCCGTGCAGGCCATATTCACGCACGGATCGGACATCCTGAAGGACCACAGGTTAGTGATCCGCGTGCACCAGAATGGGAACAGGCAGTTAATACCCACCTGACCTGGTGGGAAAAAATTGCTGCAACAAAAAAGCAAGAAGGTAAAATACTTACTGTGCTCACTGAGTTTGGTCCGCCCGATTATCTTCCTGCATTGCCATACACCAGACAACCAGTGGCTGACCAATGGGCGATCAATGTTTATATGAAGGATCTCGTCCGGAAAAGATTGAGTTAAAAGCCCTGAATAAAATCAGGCGAGAAGCATTTCAATGTCTTCTCTAGTGAGGCTCTTAATGATGCTGTCTTCAGTGGTGATGAGGCTGTCAGAAAGTTTCTGTTTTCGCTTCTGGAGCTGAAGAATTTTCTCTTCAACTGTGTTTCGTGTAATAAACCGGTAGGTGAAGACCTTCTTTTTCTGTCCAATACGATAGGCGCGATCGACGGCCTGTTGTTCAACGGCCGGGTTCCACCAAGGATCTAGAATGAAGACATAATCTGCTTCGGTAAGGTTTAATCCAAGTCCACCGGCTTTAATTGAAATCAGAAAAACCCTGACCGAGGAATCTTTGGTAAAACGCTCTACCTGTTCTTTTCTGTCCAGACTTGATCCATCGAGATAGCAATAATCAATCTTTTTGCTTTTCAACATGTCGCGCACCAGGTCAAGGTGCTTAACAAACTGGCTAAAAACCAGAAGCTTGTGGCCTTCTAAAATGGCATTTTCGATCATGTGTGACAGATCTTCCATTTTTCCTGAATCACCCTTATAGGCCTGATCAATCATCCGGGGGTGATTGGAGAGCTGCCGAAGTCTTGTCAATCCTTCCAGCAAAGTCATGGTAGAGCTGCCTACGCCCTGCTTATCAATTTCATGAAGAATGCGCTCACGGTACAGTGATTTAATCTCCTCATATCTTTCCTCCTGATCAGGCGTCATGTTCGTGTAATGAACATTTTCAGTTTTTTCCGGCAAGTCAGTTGCCACCTGCGATTTAAGTCGGCGAAGCACAAACGGCTTGATCATGGCATGTAACTTCTTAGCCTTGGCATCGTCCCCTTTTTTCTCAATCGGAGCAAGAAACTCATTCTTGAAAAAGGACTGAGCGCCCAGCAAACCCGGGTTGATGAAGTTCATCTGACTCCAGAGATCCATGGTTGTATTCTCCAACGGTGTGCCCGTTAGGGTAAGCTTGAATCTTGATTGCAGCAGCATCACAGCCTTAGCAATATTGGAAGTCGGATTTTTTATTACCTGTGATTCATCCAGAATAATATAATTGAAACGGAATTTTTGAAGCAACTCCGCATCAAGCCTGGTAATGCCATAGGAAGTGATGACCACATCGTATCGTCCGAATCCTGAAACATCCTTTTTTCGGTACGATCCCGTATAATTCAGGATCTTCAAGGAAGGCGCAAACTTGTTCGCTTCCATCTCCCAGTTGTAAATGAGTGATGTCGGCATCACAATAAGCGATGTTCCGGGATCTTCTTTCTGGCTTTCCCACATCAATAGCGCGAGCGTCTGCACGGTTTTACCCAAACCCATATCATCAGCCAGGCAGCCACCCAGGCTAAATTCATTAAGGAACCTAAGCCAGTTGTAGCCAACTTTTTGGTAAGGACGTAACTCGCCGAGGAATCCAGGAGGCAAATCGTAGTTCTTGATTCCAGTGAAAGAATCCAGGTTACGAATCCGTTCACTCATCTGCACCTTGGCCAGATTATTCTCCTGCAAATCCTTCAACAGACTAAAGTGATGCTTTTTTAGTACTGGCTTTTCAGAATTTTCCTCTGAATGGCTGAGTGCAAACAGATCGCCATACTTCACCAGCCATGCATCCGGAATAATGGCGATTTCACCATTGGGTAGACGGAATTCAACTTTCTTTTTTAAGATGAGCTTGCGGAGCTCTTTGAATGAAATTTCGAATTCACCGAACTTGATCCGTGCATGAATATCAAACCAGTCGATATTCTCTTTAACCTCCAATTCAATTACCGCTTTACCGACAAAATACTTTTTATCGTTGTTCTGCGGTTGACTAACCTCAAAACCAAGGTTGAGCAGGTTAACACGGTTTTCGTTTAGCCAACTGAAGGCATGAGATTTTTCTACTGAACAGCGGAAGGGCTTTAAAGGCAAACCCAGCTTGTTAAGTGTTGTCGCAAATTTTTTCTCCAGATCAAGTTCACGCCGAACCCGGTGAAAAATGTATGTGCCCCCATCCTTCTCCATGCTCACGCTCACCGGAGCTACCGAGTCGCCACGCAACAAATGTTTTCCGTATTTAAAAGAGAGGTCAAAAAATATCTTCCCACTCTCTTCACTGCCGGTTGCCTCGGGTTCGTTACCAAACAAATCTGGTCCCTTTTCATTGGTGGCCAGTTCAGACATGGTTAAGACTGGTCGGGGCTCAAGCTCAGGTTTGTTAATTGTAAATCCTTCGGCTTCAATGTCGTCGAAGATGCCGATGAGTGGTGGAAGAAATTTTTCGTAAAAGGTTTCTTCCAGATTCCTTGGGATGATGACATTGGTTTTGGTTAGAAAGGGCACCAGCTTTTTTCCGTCGATGACTTTTTCAAAACCGTATAGATTTCCTGCAACGACCAGCCAGCCGGGATTCCGGCAAACCAAAAATGAATCAGGATTGGGTAATGTTACTTTTTTTCCTTCGCAGGAAATGGTTGGATAGTAAACGGTTTGCTTATCGTCTCTTTTAAACCAGAATTTTACTTCTGCTTTTTTTTCAGCTACTGTAATCGCACGCCAGGTGGGTTCACCATCTTTTCCCATTTCGAAAAGTTGCTTGCCCTTCAGTTTTTCTAAGGCAGAAGCTCTCCGCCGCTCCATGTAGGCCTCGATTTGTTCCTGGAGCATAGCATCACCTTTTTTAGCATCGTAGACTTTCTGAAAAAAGTCATTTGGCTTCAAAGGCTTTTTACCGAAATGCTTGAGCACCTGATCAGGGCTCATGCCGTCCATAATTTCTATAAGCTCGTAATCACGCTGGTCCAGCCCTCTGGCAAATTCGCGAGCATTTTTGGAGGAGATGTTTTGGTTTCTGAACGTGAGTTTTCCTTTGTCATCGAGTTGAACAATATAGGCCTCAAGCATATAGCCCAGGTACTCGTGGTTGTACATCGAGTAGATGATTTGGAAAGGCTGGGTTGCCGAAACTTTCATAATTCAAAAACCTGCATTTTCCTCTAATTCAGGGGGTTTTTGAGGGCTATCCCGTCAAAAAGACCATTTTAGGCCCGAATCAGGCTAAGGGCAGACTAGCAAGATACAAAATTGACAGAATGAGGAAACAGGTTGGGCCTTGATTCACCCGGAACTACTTACAACAACTGAGGATCAAAAGTGGAAGCGGCGCGTCTGGCCGGGTACCAGGAAACCACCAACGTAACCAACAAATTAAAAAGCAAAATCAAAGCTAAATCACCCCACTGCATTGATACGGGATAATTGGCTACCACTGCATTTTCCATTCCCATTCCGACCAAACCAACGGTTTGCTGCAGATAGCAAATCAAAACGCCTACCAACAACCCCGCTACTGTCCCATAACCAGAAACCAACAATGCCTCCGTAAGGAAAATACGATGAACCAATTTAGCTCCAGCCCCAACCGATCTCAGAATAGAAATATCTTTTCGCTTATCAATCACCAGCATCATCAGCGAGAAAAAAATATTAATGGTGGCTACCACAACCAGTAGCGCCAGTGCAAGAAAAGTGAAAACCTTTTCAAGTTTCAATAAGCGATAAAGGTCTTTATGCTGCTCTGCATCGGTAAGTACAGCAAAATCATTTCCCATGATGGCTTTGACCGAGGCAATTAATGCATCTACATCAGCATCTTTCTTTGGCTTTATTTCCAAGGATGTTCGCTTACCTGAATAATTCAGCAGTGATTCACCCAAAGACAAGGGCGCCAGAATATAATTCTCATCAAAAGCTTTTTCAATCATGAAAACACCACAAGGCATAATCTGGCGTGAAGAGTACATTGATGTCGCATCCAATCCACCAGAAGTTCCTGCGCGGACATAAAAGATTTGCATCGGAAAAACATCCGCAGTTACATTGACCGACAAAGTATTCCGTACTCCCGCACCAATAATGGCGCAAGGAAAACTATCACGCTGTAATATGAATTCACCTTCCGTGATGTAACGATCCATCGGATGTTGACGCGTAAAGTCATCGCTCACTGCTTTCATGGTAACCACCATGTCTGCCGAACCAGAATTCGTTCTGTTTCGCAGGTAAACAAAATCTTCAATTACCTCCGTAAGCACCTCCACACCATTCAGGGCTCGGATTTTAGATGCAGCAGTCTGATTAAACTCAAATGATTTACCTTTTACCAGAACCACTTTTAATGGTGGATCGAAAGCGCCGTATAAACTCCGGAGCAAACCACCGATGCCATTAAATACGGACAGCACAATAACGAGAGCAGCAGTAGCAAACCCAACGCCCAACATCGATAGCCAGGCAATTACATTAATGAAATTTTTTTTCCTCTTGCTGAGAAAATACCGTCTTGCAATAAATAAAGGAAGGTTCACTTTTTTCCTTTCGATGCTTCTGAATCAGGGGGAATGTTGAGGCTTTTAATCAGTGCATCCATCTTCATCGCATTCTCTTCAACTTCATCAACCAGGAAGATAAGTTCAGGTACAATTCGGGCTTGATTCCGGATGCGCAGACCGAGCGCTTTCCTGATCTCACTTTTATGACTATTAAGTCGATCGAGCGCCTTCTTCTTATCAGCCTCCATCATCATACTAATGTAGACTTTGGCAACGCTCAGATCGGGACTAACCCTTACTTCAGCAATGCTGACAAAAAGATTACCAAGAATTCCTTTTTTATCCTGCTGAAAAATTTCGCTCAGTTCACGAAGCAGGAGTTTTCCATATTTCTGCTGTCTGATGGTTCCGCTCATGGCTTAAAGGTAAAACTTTTTGAGAGAGGTGATCCTTTATTGTTGAATTTTGAAAGGTATTTATGAATCTTTGGATGAAGCATGATCAGATTTTTCAGCGCTAATGATCCTTACCGTTTAATCTTCGTCCTGTTCACCATGGCAGGTTTGGGTTGGTATGCGCATACGGCTTTACCTGATCTTTCGCTAACAGACATCCGTGGGATGGCTATTGGTGAAATGCTTTCAGAAGGCAAGATCATGTATTCCGAAATCTGGGATTCAACCGGACCAATCACAGCCATGGCGAATTGGGTAATGGAAAGCATTGCCGGACGCAACAATGGTTTCAGGCATTTTGTGACCATTGTGATTTTTTTTCTGCAAGCAGGATACTTTGGGATTCTGCTTAATCAAAACAGAGCGTTTGATCAATACAGTTACCTGCCATCATTATTATATGGTGTTTTGGTATTCGTTAGTCTGGACAATATTTCATTTTCACGGGAAGTACTGGCAACATCTTTTTTAATGCTTGCGATCGATAAGGTGTTTGTGCAGATTCAGTTCAGAAACCAAACCTATCCAAACAGTCATGTGCTGGGGATCTTTCTGGGGCTTGCATCTCTTTGCGTGCTCGGATATTCAATTTTTTTCCCAGCCACCATATTGATTTTGCTGATCACCACCAGAGTCAATTTCAATGTCCTCGCCCTGATCACGCTTGGATTTCTTTTCCCTCACCTGGTATTGATTTTTATTCACTTGTCTAAAGGCTCACTCACCGAGCTCTGGCTCAACTACTACGCTGTTCATTTCACAACCTCTGGTACATCCTACATTGGAATCCTTGGCATTTTATCAATTGCCGCCCTACCACTACTGTATCTGATTTTTGGGCTTTTGAAAGGCTCAGGTTCGATACGATTAACCAAATACCAATCACAGATTTCATCCATTATGATTATCTGGTTGATTTTCGGCACCATCGAAATTCTGATTTCCCGCCAACGCACAGCCCAAACCATGATCGTATGCATCGGTCCGGTGGCCTATTTTGTTCATTACTTCCTGATCCGAATCCGAAAAAAATGGTTAGCCGAATCCATGCTGTGGATTTTTTTAATTGGTGTCCCCGTCATCGCATCGATTGCACTGAAAGGAAAAATCAAAACAGTTGATTACCTGAAAATATTTCCGTCAGCCATAACCACCCAGCCGCTTCAGAATAAAAAAATATTGGTACTGGAAGACAACATGAATTTTTACCGGACAAACCGTTGCGCCTCCTGGTTTCTGGAGTGGGAACTTTCAGAAAAACTTTTCAGCAGCGATTTATCTTACAAAAAAATTGCCTTAATAAACAAGGCATTCCATTCAGATCTGCCGGAAGCAATTGTAGATCCAAGCAACCTAATGGCGGGTATCTTTTACCGGCTTCCTGAGCTGGAAAAGCACTACACCAAAACAGCGTTCGGTTATACTTTAAGTGAATCTACCCGATAGCTCAGCCTACCGATGCGACCTGAACAGAAGTAAGTTCAGCGATATCTATACTTCCTATAATTCTTTCCTCCAGCAAAAAGGCCCATGTGTTCAGGTACAACATGACATCTTCTTTGTTGTTGTATTTGAGGTACTGGCGATTGGGCGGAAGCGCTCTTACAACCTCCGGATGCGAAAGTCTCTCCAGGTGCTGAAGCTCCGAAACCGTAAAGCCAAAATTGATCAAAGCATTAATTATTCCGTCCATTGGAAGACCACTCGTGGGACAATAGTCGTTTAACTGTTCTGTCCAGTCACCATGGCCCATCATAGCTGAACTGTGGATCTGGGATTTGGTCAGTGCAGTAACCTCCTGCGCCAGGAATCCACAGTTACAAAGACCCATATGCCCCCACTGATATTCAGGGCTACTCTGGATTTTCTCCACGGTGTTGCGAAGTGCCTGTACCAAATCCATCCTTAGTTTTTCCATACGTCGACTTTAACGCAAATCTAGGTTCAACGGTTAGCCTTGCAATTCGTCTGGTACTGAACGGTTTTTAATTGTTGATGACCTGCTCTTTTTTGTCGGTAATCAGCGCAGGATAGTTCTTTTCCTTGTACAGTTGGTTGTACTTCTCCATTTCTTTTTTCAGGGGTTCCAGATCGCGTTTAAGTTTTCCCCATTCCTGAAGCAGGTCGCTGGTCCGATCTTTTACGCCCTGCGTTACCCTTGGATCATGTGCATCGAGGCTAGAGCGGACATTCATGAACTCCGAATTCAGTTTGTTGGGCCAATTGATTACATCCTGCCCGTTTTTGGATCGTGGCTCAATAATATTGCTTTCCCAATCCGTGATTTTTTTCATAATGCCTTTTCCGGTTTCATTCAATTCCTTGGCTGCAGGATCAGATTTCAATAATTCCTGAAAAGATTCCAATTGCTTCTTCACCTTGCGCAATTCATTTACACTCAAGTGCATTTCTTTCAACCCGTCCTCAATCCAGCCGATATACTTTTGTTGCTCCTCCCAATCTCTTGATGCAACAGTCAACCGTGGATCGGTGAGAATTTCAAATTCGGTTTCAGATGCTTCGCCTTTGAAGCTGATGCGGGCTTTGTATTTGCCAGGCACCACACGGTGTCCACGATAGTCACCATAAACAAACACACCCGGAACATCCGGCAAAACCTCTGTCCTAAAATCCCATGCAAATCGATTTATACCCGCAGCTGCTGGAATTGCCAATGGAGCCGGTGGTCCGCCAGGATAAGGCTTGAAGGATTCGTTCTTTTTGCTAGAGTAGGTGCGCAGCAGTCGGCCTGAAGCATCCAATATCTCAAGTGTAACCTTAGCGGTGTCTGCTTTTTCTTTCAAATAATAATCGAATGTCACGCCTTCAGATGGATTTTGTCCGATTCCCGGAATTTCAATACCCATGGCTGCCAGGTAGGCTGGAGGGCCACTGAGTCTATAGGTGGGTTTCGGAGTAAATATTTTCACACCTGTATTTCCAAATTCACCTTTACTCTGCTGAATGGCCCCTAGATCATCAAGGATCCAGAATGCGCGACCGGCAGTAGAGGCAACAAGATCGTTGTCGCGGAAAGTCAGATCGGTTACAGGAACAACCGGCATATTGAGTTGAAACTTATTCCACTGAGCGCCACCATTAAACGAAATATAAAAACCACGCTCAGCGCCAGCATACAATAAGTCTTTTACTTTTTTGTCCTCACGTATCACCTTAATAAAATCATCAGCCTCAACACCATTGATGATTTTAGTCCACTTCACGCCGTAGTCGGTGGATTTATAAGTGTATGAATTGTAGTCATTGAATTTATATCGCGTTGCAGAAACGTAAATGGTTCCCTTGTCGTGCGCGCCAACCTCAATGCTGTGGATGTTTGATTCGGGTAAATCGGGTGGCGTGATATTGCTCCAGGTTTTACCGCCATCACGGGTGAGGTGCACCAAACCACAATCACTGCCCGTATAGATTACGCCCTTTTCATGTTGCGATTCGATCACATAATAAATGGTGTTGTAATTCTCGCCGCCTGCGCCTTCGTTCGTTATTGGTCCACCGCTAATACCCTGTTTGGTACTATCATTTCTTGTGAGATCACCACTTATTTTTTCCCAACTCATTCCACCATTTTCTGAACGGAATAAAACATTCCCTGCATGGTACAGTGTCCTGGAATCGTGCGGAGAGTTAACAATTGGTGCATTCCAGTTGAAGCGGTACTTCATTTTTTTCGGTTCCCATGCCAGGTTAAGCGAAGGATATTCCATAATGTCCTTGCTCTCGCCGGTGCGTGCATCCATCATTTCAATGATTCCCTGATAACATCCGCCGAAGAAATATTTAGGGTCATCGGCATTGTCGTAGGCAATGTAGGCCGATTCACAGCCAGGGCCTGTGGTCCAATCCTTATCGGTAATGCCAGCACCTGCGGTGCGGCTGGAGATCATGACACTGGTGTTGTCCTGCTGTCCACCATACACCCAATACGGAAAACGATTATCGGTATTCACCCGGTAAAATTGCGCAGTCGGTTGATTGCCTTGAGGTGACCAGGAGCCTCCGCTGTTAAATGAAATTTCTCCTCCCCCATCATCGGCCAGTGCAACATTGGAGCTATTGGAGGGATTGATCCAAAAATCATGTGTGTCGCCATGTCCAACCCTTACATTTTGAAATGATCTTCCTCCATCAATAGATCTGAGGGCCGGTGCATTCAGTACCCATACGATATCCGCATTGATCGGATCGGCATAAACCTCCATATAATACCAGGAGCGTGCCGTAAGATTTTGATCGCTGGTCATCAAATTCCATTTCTTCCCACCATCATCCGAACGGTATACACCGGCCTTTGATCGCTCTGCTTCAACAATGGCATAGACCCTGTTGGGGTTCGCCCTGGAAACAGACACACCAACTTTTCCCATTTCCTTTGGAAGCCCTTCATTGATTTTATTCCAGGTCTCTCCCATATCGGTGGACTTCCAGATGGAAGCATTCGGACCGCTCTCTACCTTCCATGGATAGCGGCGGTGTGGCCAGGTAGCGGCATATAATATTCTTGGGTTGGTCATATCCATCGAAAGACTGCTAACACCGGTATTGTCATCGACAAATAAGGTCTTCTTCCAGGTTAAGCCTCCATCAACAGACTTGTAAACACCTCGATCAGGTGCTGCTCCATGTACTGGTCCTTGTGCTGCAACCAACACAACATCCGCATTTGCAGGATGCACCACCACATCGGCTATGTGGCGTGTTTTTTCCAACCCAATATTTTTCCATGTTTTTCCTGCATCGGTGGATTTGTACACACCGTCGCCGTAGGAGGTCATCACGCCACGTACAGCGTGTTCGCCTGAACCAATATAGATGACGTTGGGGTCGCTTTCGCTTACCGCAATTTTTCCAATTGACCCTACCTTAAAAAAACCATCGGAGATATTTTTCCAATTTTTTCCTGCATCATCAGTCTTCCAAACACCACCTCCGGTATAACCAACATAATAAACCTGATCATTGTTGATAACGCCACTTATTGCGTTCGCCCGACCGCCTCTGAAAGGACCAATGTTCCTCCACTTTAAGCCTTTATAAAGCTCTGCGTTAAACTTTGGCTGCGGTGGGGTCACTTTGTTTTTTTGCGCCCCCGCACTGAAGACAATCAATACCAAAAGAATACCAATGAAATATTTCATAAACAGGAAGTTTGGCACAAGTTGAAAAAAATCTATTTAAAACACCACGGGTTTTACACTGCGATGAAATGCAGCGTAAAAATCAATTTCCAGAAGCGACCGGTGATGCTAAATGGATGATCAGGCCAGCGAAAAAAGAACGGCCTGCCGCCGCATTAAAATATCGACCACCAGTAGCATTGAGGTCATTTCCCAGACTGTATCGACGGTCTGAAATATTTTCTGAGCCAAGAAAAATATCCACAGACCTACCCCAAATCATTCCGCGATAACCTGTCCTGACAGCAAACAAATAATACTCCGGAGCCATTACAGTATTGGAATCATTTAAAGGAATCTGATCCGAATACGTTGCGGTAAGATTGAAGTAGAGGCCTTGGCGTGTGTTGAAATCCAGCCCTGAAACCAGGTATCGATCCGGTGTGCCTGTTAGTCGATTACCAGAAAAATCCTGACCGTTCTGAATGTAATCCTCAAATTGATAATCGTTGAATGTCAGACTAATCCAGGGACGAAAATTAGACAACCAGGATTGCGGGGATGGCCGACGGTAAGACACCATAAGCTCCAATCCATTCTGAAGCGTATTTCCGGAATTGAAAAAGTAATCAGCGCCTGACTCATCCCTTTTCACTACTATGGTGTTACGAAGTCTGAAGCGGTACGTAACCAGATCAATGCCCAACCCTTTCCAACTGGAACGAACTCCCATCTCTGCATTAACACCCCGCTCAGCCTTAAGGTCTTTGTTGTATACGGCAGTGGATGGAAATATTTCAGGGCTTGTTGGCGGAGAAAACCCTTCGCCATACCCTACAAAGAGCACCGTTGATTGACCCAATTTTTTAGAAAGCGCCAGGCGTGGTACCAAAACCGGATTGGCTCGTTGCTCGTTCGAAAACTGATTGGGAAGCGTCTGGTTGAAAGTTGTTTTGTATCGGTTTAAACTAAACCCGGCTGTTAAAAAAATGCGCTTCGGTAAATTCCAATCCGACTGCAAAAAGGCCGTAGATGTAAGCACTGGTAGTTTTACTGCACTGGTCTGATTTCCTTTTACGCTTGAAAGATTTTGAAAAACTTTCACCGTCCCTTCTCCGGACTGCGCCTCTAGACCAAGCGATAACTTTCCGAATTCGAAATCAAATCCCGTTAATGTTCTGATCCCTGCACCTTTCTCTGAGCGCTCTTCATAATTTCTAATGGCAGGATTACTGAAGTCTGTAATGTTACCAAAGGCCACTACTGAGGTTGACCACCGATCATTCCAATCATGATCCAATTGCAATCCACCGAGCCATGAATTGTTTTGAACCTGTGCCTTTTGTTCAACTGCCCCCGGATTTGGACCGCCCGCCGGTCTGGCTTGCGAGGGGTCTGCTATAAATTGAGCAAGCGTCAGTCCGCCCGGTGTCTGATACTGAAGTCGGGAATAGAAGCTATTAAATGCCAGCGTGGTGCGTGGGGAAATTGCGCGTGCGGTATTAAGCTGCAAAAAGGTCCGATCCATAGCCGATTGTACACGATAACCGTCCGACTGCTGTCGGACGAGATTAAGCTTCAAAAATTTTTTGCTGGTGCCCGTCTCATATCCCGCTCCAATCCGACGGTAACCAAAACTTCCAGCCGCCATTTCCACCGATGTGCCATTTTTTGCAGGCTTAGTTTCAGTCAAAAGGATACCGCCGGTACCGGCACCATACAAACTTGATCCGGGTCCCCGTACAATTTCCAAATGATTCACAGATGAAAAATCAAGGAGGTTCAGATACGTGTTTCCTCCCGCATCGGTTAGCGGAATTCCATTCCAATACACCTTAACATTTCTAACCCCAAAAGGTGACCTCAATGAACTGCCTCTTATGGAGAGTCGATAGCTTCCGGGTGAGCGCTCTTCCATACGAACACCTGGGATGGTGTTAATGGCGGGCAATAAATTAGCATTGCTGAAACGATTAAGCTGAGGGCCAGAAACCAAACTTAAGGAGGAAGGAATTTCTACAAGTGGGCGACCGTGCGCAAATGCCCTGATTTCAATTTGCTCTAATAAACGCGTAGAATCAGAACCATCAGTTTTTTCCTGCGCCATCAGCTTTTGAGCTGCGGTCAGTTGGAATGAAATCAAGAAGATGACTAATAAACGCATTCAACAAAAATAATCGTGGGCACGATCAATTGTATGTTGCTGCGAAATCTTCGAGCACTTTTTCTACCGGTCGCGCATCCGGATAAAAAGAAAGTATGCGTTCCATCACTTTATCGACCAAGGTATCAGGACAAGAGGCTCCGCTGGTTAAGATAATTTCCACGGGCTTTTTTGTAGGAAGATAACTGGACGACGTTTCTATACTTTTAGAGTGAATGTTGTAGTGCCTGATGGAATCGGCTGAAATGATTTCAGCTTCGGAAGAGATAAAATAGGTTTTGAATTTCTGTTCACAAAGCTCCACCAGGTGCGTGGTATTTGAGCTGTTGTAACCGCCTACAACGATGGCAAGATCAGCCGAAGCCTCCATGATCTTGTAGGTAGAATCCTGGTTGTCGTTGGTTGCATAACAAAGTGTGTCCCGAGTGTCGGCAAAATGAGCGGCAACGTTCTCAGCACCAAACTTTTTAATCATTTGTACCTTAAAGTAATCGGCAATGGCCTGGGTTTCGGTTGCCAACATGGTGGTCTGATTAACCACGCCTACCCTGGTAAAATCGCTGGAAGGATTAAATCCATTGGAATATCTTCCTTTAAAGATTTCGTAAAATTCATCGGGATTTTTTTCACCCGTTATAAATGCACTTAGCATTTCAGCTTCAGACATATCCTTAATCACCACAGAAGGACTTGCCGACGCACTGTGGGAAAACGTTGCGCGCGTCTCTTCGTGTTCCGGTTTGCCATGAATGATCACGGTGTATGAATCTTTTCCCAATTTCTGAGAGCGGTTCCATACTTTTTCAACAAAGGGACATGTCGTGTTGTACTGCTGAACATCTACCCCTTTTTCGGTGAGCATCTTTTCAATTTCAAGTGTCGTTCCGAACGCAGGGATGATCACAACATCGTCTGATGAAATTTTATCCCATGGGATAAACTGTTTTCCATCGGTATCCATAATGAATTGAATTCCCCTGCTCTGCAGATCTTCATTTACCTGCGGATTATGGATCATTTGGCTTAACAGGTAAACTTTTTTGTCTGGATTTTCACTCAGGGCACGGTAGCTGAGTTCAATGGCATTCTCTACCCCATAGCAAAAGCCAAAGTGGCGTGCGATTTGAAATCGTACTGCACCAAAATCAAGGATAGAGGGAGAAAAATCCTGTTTTCGAAGGTCTTTGGTCCTCCTGATCTCTTTAACCTTTCCAGCAACGCGGGATCGGTAATGCTCTGGTATGTTAAACTTTTTGATGACTAAAAATTTCCTGCAAGTTAAGACTTAAGCGACAGCTCGGGCAGTCCTCGATCCAATTCCAGGGATGCCTTGAAATGAAAAGGGTACCAACTGTAAGCTGGTACCCTTTCCCATAGTTCGATGCTCCGAATTACATTCGGATGGCGTAGATGTATTCTCTTGGAAAATCCTCATAAACACCTGAAAAGGTGACAAGCTCTCCGGATTTTTTCTTTTTGAGAAGTTCGTTCACTTCCTTGGCCGTCTTCACCGCCACATCATCGACTTTAGTGATGATGAATCCTTTTTCCATATCGGTGTAGCGGGCTATGCGTCCATTGTCCAGCGACTTCACCCGAACACCATTGGTGAGGTCAAGTGATTTCAGCACTTTGGCATCAACATCCTCCAGCTCCATACCCAGGGTGGCAATGGCGTCCTTTTCTTCACGCTTCACCGTTTCAACTTTTCCTTCCTTGTTTTTGAGCGTCACCGGTAAAACAAGCTCCTTACCTTTTCTGTTTACCGTAACATTGACTTTATCTCCAGGGCGTTTTCTACCAATGTATTCGATCAATGCAGAGCTGGTCTTAATGTCTTTGTCATCGAGCTTTACAATTACATCGCCTTCCTTAATGCCTGCGTCCTTAGCAGAGCTTCTTTCAGCAAAGCCGGAAACATAGGCACCTTCATTAACAGAAAGATCGTTTGCTTTGGCGAGCTCGCTGTCTACACTTCCGATTTGAATTCCAAGCCAACCGCGCTGCACTGTTCCGAAAGCAAGTAAGTCCTCAACCACTTTGCTCACAATGTTTGCAGGAACTGCGAAACCATAACCAACATAAGATCCTGTTTGAGACGCAATGGCAGTATTGATGCCTACCAGTCCGCCGGAAAGGTTTACCAAAGCGCCTCCGCTATTGCCTGGGTTGATGGCAGCATCGGTTTGAATGAACGACTCAATGGCTGTTCGTGCAGGAGGTTGTCCACTGCCATCCTGATTTTGGCTATTTGAATTAATGATGTTGATGTCCCTTCCCTTCGCACTGATGATCCCCGCCGTAACCGTTGAATTAAGATTAAAAGGATTTCCAACCGCGAGTACCCACTCACCTACTTTTGACTGATCGGAATTTACAAAGGAAAGGTGCGTGAGGTCCTTTGCAATAATTTTGATTACAGCTAAGTCTGTATCAGGATCGGTGCCTATAACCTCCGCTTTGAGGGTGCGGTTATCGTGCAACGTAACTTCGACCTGATCGGCTCCCTGCACCACGTGGTTGTTGGTAACAATGTAGCCGGCATCGCTGATGATTACACCTGATCCTGTACTTTGGCTGGGGCCACGCTGGTAGGGCATGTTTGGACCAAAAAAGAATTGCCATGGATCATTTTGCTCTCTTGGCATGGTCCGTGCGGATGATGTTGATTTGATGTGCACCACTGCCTTGGTAACCCTGGCAGCAACTTCAGTAAAATCAAGCGGCACCAGATTTCCTTCGGCATCGGTGGTATAACCGATGTTTTTGACTGGTGTCCCGTTAACATGTTCGATGCGAACATTGGAGCTGTTTCCGCCAATCCATCGAACGGCTAAAAAGGTGATTGTACTTCCCAGTACAGCTGCGAGAAATAAAGAACCAAATTGTCTCATAAGTATTTGTGTTTTCAGGCCGGTTCATTTTAGCCCGGACAGATGTCTTGATACGATAAGTGAAGACATTTTGTTCCGAAAGCAACCGGCAACTCGCCGATTTTAACAAAAATCAGGCCGATTCCGTTCAGGGTGGCAGTTCTTTGTCATTTTTGCAGGATGAGCAAGTTGAAAATGGCAGGGCAGGTACAGGTTAAAAAGGGCAGAGAACAGTCTGTAATGCGGAAACACCCCTGGTTGTTTTCAGGCGCAATTCAAACCAGCACGGAAGGACTTCAGGATGGCGATTGGGTGGAGGTTAAAGAAGGCTCAGGAAAAATCCTGGGTTGCGGACATTTCCAGAAGGGTTCTATAGCAGTACGGCTGATCACTTTCGATCAAGAAGCATCAACAGATATTTATCAAAGACGAATTGCCGAGGCCTTTCGGCTAAGGCAGGTACCCGGAATCATTCCACCGGAGACAAATTGCTTCAGACTTATTCATGGCGAAGGTGATGGCCTGCCGGGGTTGGTTATTGATGTTTACGGGTCGACGGCTGTGATCCAAAGCCACTCCGCAGGCATGAGCCGTGATAAGACCATTATCACTGACGCACTTGTTGCCCTTGAAGGATTAAAATTAGAGGCCGTTTATTTCCGGGATACATTTACCGAAGGCGGTGAATACCTTTTCGGAAAACCATCCGAGATAAAAAGTGTTTCCGAAAATGGTTGTCATTTTGCCATCGACTGGGAACGAGGACAAAAGACTGGATTCTTTTTAGATCAGCGTGACAACCGAGCGCTGCTTGGCCCTTATTCAAAAGGAAAAAAAGTTCTGAACACATTTTGTTATACCGGCGGATTCTCAGTTTATGCACTTAAAGCAGGTGCATCCCTCGTGCATTCCGTAGATGCGTCTGCATCCGCCATTGAGTTGTGTGAACAAAATATCAGGTTAAACGGATTTGATCCCTCTTTACACAAATGTTATGCAGAAGATGTTTTTGATTTTCTAAAACGCGGAGAAGAAAAATACGATGTAATCGTTCTGGATCCTCCCGCTTTTGCAAAACACCGTGAAGCGAAACATCAGGCCATGAAAGGTTACCAGCGGTTGAACCTTGAAGCGATGCGTATCATAAACAACGGTGGAATCATTTTCACTTTTTCTTGCAGTCAGGTGGTCGACCGACAGTTGTTTTACGATACTGTTATGTCGGCTGCCATCCTTTCCGGCAGAGCGGTTCGTGTACTCGGTCATCTGAGTCAGCCGGCAGACCATCCGGTTTCTGCATTTCATCCTGAGGGCGCATACCTCAAAGGGCTGATCCTTCAGGTTTCCTGAAAATTTTAGATGAATTCAGGCACGACAGAAGACTTAAGGGTTGGAACAGGATACCGCGATATCCTGAAGATGGCTATGCCCATCACCCTTGCATTGCTGGTGCCACAGATCAATTTCATTACCAACAATATTTTCCTGTCCGGGCTGGGTGAAGATGCGCTGGCGAGCGCAGGTTTAACCGGTGTTTTTTACCTGATCTTCGCTGTGATCGGGTCAGGGTTGAACAACGGAATTCAAATGCTGATGGCCAGGAGGGCGGGAGAAAACCAGCCGGCACAAATTGGAATTTTGTTTTACCATGGCACCCGGGTCACCATCGCCTTTAGTTTGGCCGGAATCCTGCTGACTTATTTCCCGGGAGGGATGATATTAAGGTGGGCCATTCACAACGATGTTACTGCCGACAGAGTAATTGAGTTTCTGCACATCCGAATCTGGGGCCTGCCATTTTTGTATCTGTACGGCCTGAGAAACTCTTTACTGGTTGGAACCGGAAAAACGAATTTGCTTTTCTGGGGAACCATGGCTGAAGCGCTAACCAATATTTTGCTCGACTACACACTGATTTACGGCAAGTTTGGATTTCCGGAGCTTGGCTTTAACGGCGCTGCATACGCCTCAGTGATTGCGGAGGCCACCGGCTTACTGGTTGTATTCATTGTCATCCGACTTCAACAATTACACAAACAATTTTTTCTCAACAGTCCCGAACGACTGAAAATGAAAGTGATCCGATTGATGGTTACAGAGTCTTCACCGCTGATGCTGCAGTATGCCATCAGCATTGTGACCTGGGAATATTTTTATATTCTGATTGAACATTATGGCGAAAGGGCATTGGCGGTTTCCAACATGATGCGGAATATTTTTGGGCTGGTTGGAATTTTCTCGTGGGCATTTGCTTCAACAACGAACACCATGGTCAGTAATCTGATTGGTCAGAAAAGGCATGATGATGTGCTTATGCTGATTGGAAGGATTGCGCGCACCAGTGTTTTCTTCTGTGCCCCGATGTTGTTGTTGCTGAATATTTTCCCTGAAACTATTTTTTCACTCTACGGATTAGGAAATGAATTTGTGGCTGCAGCCATTCCGGTGCTCAGGGTGGTCACCGTCGCACTTGGGCTAATGTCTTTTTCAGCAGTTTGGCTCAACAGCGTAACAGGAACCGGCAATACCCGCGTTAACCTCTACATCGAAATTTTTGCCATCGTGTTTTACATCCTGTACGTGTCCATTGTTTTGGAAATGATGGACCTTGGAATTGTCTGGGGATGGGGATCTGAAATTTTATATTGGGTGTGCATGTTTGCGCCGGCATGGCTGTACATGCAGTCGGGGAAGTGGCGTGCGAAATCTCTTTAGGTAAAAATTATTCGCTGTATTTCTGAATCAACTTCAGAAAGCGAGAATCGTGACGAACACCGTCCAGATCTGGATCCCTGAGATTGGCTCGGTTCAGTCCGGCAGCCATAGCTTTATCCATATACTCAAGAAAATGCACGGTATCCTGTTTGTATTTAAGATGACCTAGCGCGAGGTTCATCCAGGCAATATTGAACTTAGGGTCTACCTCCAGTGCCTTTCGCAAATAAACAAAAGCTGAATCAGGACTGTTGTGCGCAATGTAGGTTACTGCTTTATTGTTGTAAACACGAACCTGTTCAATTTTAGGATATTCAGGCGTCAGCAATGCATCCGCCTTATCGAACTTCTCAATAATATCTTCCGCTGAAGCATCGGTTTGAAGTTTGAGTGCGCCCCAGACAATGTAGAGGGTGGCACGTGAGGAATCTTTAGCCAAACCTTCCAAAATTTTTTCCTCCGCTAGTTCCAGTTTACCCTGTCTAACCAGGCCCATCGCCCAATCGGCCAGTACCGCCGCTTCTTCCCGGGCATATCCTTTATACTTCTCCAACCGAAAACTTGCCAATAGTGCAGCCTTCTCCGCAGCCGTCGGACTTAAACTCATTAGATAATAACGTTGTAGGATACCATCATTGGTGTACTTCAATATTGCCTCCGATGATTGAGCTACAATTTGTTTGACGGCATCTTCCAGGTTATCACCAAGCGCTACCTGAAAATGTTCAGGTTCAGCATCAGTGATTTTAATTATGCTGTGGATGGTGCTGTCTGAAATAAAAATATCAGCATGAATGAGTTTCTTCCGCTGAAATCCAATGGCAGAGCCAAGCATGTCAATTACGGCACGAACCGGCACGCCAACACCAATCAGGTCGACCGAAAGATCAAGATCCTCGGAAGCTGACTTATACGCCTGTGCATTTTCCTGCAACCGGGTATTCTCGACAATCTCTTCCAGGTTGTAGCGAATTCGGTTTGCGATGACCGGACCTGTGTATCCCGACTTAGCGAGATCTTCCGGAACATTTATTTGTTGAATGACATATCCATCGGCAGTCCATTCACGAATTAAAAAAGTGAGCAAAGCAACCACCAGCACCACGATTAACAATCGCCCGGCGATGGAGGTTATGTTGCGTACACGCTGATCCAGTCTCTTGAAAAATCTTCTTGAGCCAATAAAAGCCGATTCCTTCTTTGGTAGGTTTTCTTCGCTATCAGATGACATGGAGACTTTGTCTTCTGTTCAAGATAGAGATTTCCTTTGAAAATTTTTCAGTGGGTGATACGGCAAACAGGCCAACCGTGCTTTCAATACCTACATCAAACCAAACTGCAGTTTCAGCAGCCGATTTTATCAACCCGCTTTTGATGCCTGCCCCCTTCAAAAGGAGTGGACAGAAAAGTTTTAACCATAGCAACAGCGTCCGATAATTGAACAAATCGGGCTGGGAGGCATAGCACATTGGCGTTGTTGTGTTGCCGCGCCAATGCCGACAATTCCTCCGTCCAGCATAAAGCTGCCCGGATACCCTGATGTTTGTTGGCGGTCATGCATACGCCATTTCCGCTGCCGCAAATAAGAATTCCAAAATCAGCCTTTCCGGTTTCAACATCAGAGGCAACCGGATGGGCAAAGTCAGGATAATCTACTGAGTCGGCGGTGTGGGTCCCGTGATCTGTAACGGAGTAACCAAGCGACTTTAGCGTATCGGTCACCCCCCGTTTATACTCAACGCCGGCATGATCTGATCCTATTGAAATTTTTTTACTCATGATGGTTCTGCTTCCAGCGTATCATCTTCTTCCTTCTGCCGGTTTCGTGCAACAATGGCTGAAATGATTATGCTCACTTCATACAACACATAAAGTGGAAGAGAAATGATGGTCTGGCTGAGTGGGTCAGGTGGAGTAATGAGGGCTGCAACGATCAAAATAATGACCACAGCATGTTTTCGATACTGACGTAAAAAGGCAGGAGTAACCATTCCAATTTTCGACAGAAAATAAATTACGACCGGAAGCTGAAACAACAGTCCACTGCCAAACACCAGTGCAACAACTGTTTGAACGTATGAAGTAATGTCGAATTCGTTTACGATCATATCGCTGATCGTATAGTTTGAGAAAAACCAAATCGACATCGGACAAAGAATATAGTATCCAAACAAAACGCCGAGCGCAAAAAGAAAGGTAACAGCAACAACTGCGCCTCTGGAGAATTTTCGCTCTTTGGAATAAAGACCAGGTTTTACAAAACTCCAGATTTCCCAAAACACATAGGGAAAGGCAATAATGAGTCCGATCACAAATGCAGCCATGAATTGCATGGTGAACTGCCCGGTCATGTACCGGCTTTGGATTTTAAAGTTGATTTTATCAACACACAACGACTCTGTTGCGCCGGTGAACTCTCCAATCTTACACATCCACTTAAACGTTGGAAAATCTACGCGTGCCGGTGCAAATACAATGTTGTCGAAAATCCAAGGAGCAGAGACAAAAGCCACAATCATAAATACGACCACTGCGATCAGCGAGCGTATCAGATGCCACCGAAGTTCTTCCAGGTGATCCAGAAATGACATCTCCTTCTCTCCTGCGCTGTCTTTGTACTCCTCCTCCTGCTGTTGATCCAATGGCATGTTTAGAAAATAATGGGGAACTTAAAATCAATAGGCGAACAACGGAAACTTCTTCATCCAGCCATTCACTTTCTTACGAATATTTTTCAAATGACGATCATCGGATGGCTTCTTAAGAGCTGCATCGATGAGATCAACAATCTTCACCATATCTTTTTCCTTCAAACCTCTGGAGGTCATGGCTGGTGTACCTATACGCATGCCTGATGTGACCATCGGGCTTTGCGTGTCGAAGGGCACCATGTTTTTGTTGATGGTAATGTCGGCTTTGATCAACGCTTCTTCTGCCTGCTTTCCGGTAAGGCTTTTTGAACGCAGATCGATCAGCATCAAATGGTTGTCTGTGCCGTCGGAAATGATCCGGTAGCCGCGGTTGCGAAACTCTGCAGACATCGCCTTTGCATTCTTCGCCACCTGTACAATGTAGTCCATGAAACTGTCTGAAAGTGCTTCACCGAATGCAATGGCTTTGCTGGCGATCACATGCTCTAAAGGCCCGCCCTGTGTTCCGGGAAAGACACCGCTGTCGAGTAAAGAAGTGAGTTTTCGTATTTCTCCCTTAGGTGTTTTAATGCCCCATGGGTTGTCAATGTCTTTTCCAACCATGATTACACCTCCCCTTGGACCACGAAGGGTCTTATGGGTGGTGGTGGTAACAATGTGGCAATGCTCAACGGGATCGTTTAACAATCCACGCGCAATGAGACCGGAAGGATGAGAAATATCTGCTAACAAAATTGCGCCTACCTGGTCTGCGGCCTGACGCAACTTTTTATAATCCCAGTCTCTGCTGTACGCTGACGCACCGCAGATAATCATCTTTGGTTTTTCGCGCAGCGCTGTTTCCATAACCTTATCGAAGTCAATAAGACCTGATTCCTGCTCGACGCCATAAAAGCTGGCCTGATACAATTTTCCCGAAAAGTTTACGGGTGATCCGTGGGTAAGGTGGCCGCCATGGGCCAGATCAAAGCCAAGAATTTTGTCGCCAGGTTTCAGACACGCAAGCATAACGGCTGCATTTGCTTGTGCGCCGGAGTGTGGCTGAACATTGGCCCATGAGGCTCCGAAAAGTTCTTTCAACCGGTCAATGGCCAGCTGTTCCACCTGATCTACCACCCCGCATCCACCGTAATAACGTTTGCCGGGAAGACCCTCAGCATATTTATTGGTTAGAACAGATCCCATGGCTTTCATGACCTGGGGTGATGCAAAGTTTTCAGAAGCAATCAGTTCAATACCATGCTCCTGACGGTATTGTTCTTTTTCAATAAGCTCAAATACAGCCTTATCGCGTTTCATAGATTTTTTGGGAAGGACAAAAATAGGTTTGCCTGGTCAGACAGGGAAGGGTATTGAAATTTTTAATGGAATAAACCTGTTACCAGGATCCACTTGAACCACCGCCGCCAGA
This sequence comes from Bacteroidota bacterium, assembly GCA_016866235.1. Lineage (GTDB taxonomy): Bacteria > Bacteroidota > Bacteroidia > Cytophagales > Cyclobacteriaceae > ELB16-189. The sequence goes on along the minus strand of VGMW01000002.1, from coordinate 74,088 downwards.
GCTGCCACCGCCTCCAAAGTCGAAGCCACCACCACCGCCGCCACTCCATCCACCGGAACTACCGCCAAAACCACCCATAGGTCCAAAGTAGCCTCCGCGGCCATGCCAATATCCACCACCTCCGCCCCTACGGCGACCAAACAAGTAGGCGATAATGGCGATCATGAAAAGAATGCGGAACAGTCCGGGAACAGAGGTCCTTTTTCCTTCGCCCCTGTCTTCATTGGTATAAGCGCCGTGGATGGCCTGAAGGATAGAAACGGTTCCAGCAACGACTCCGCTTTCATATTCACCCCTCCTGAAATTGGGTGCGATCTCATTTCGGATGATCCGCGATGAAAGCAGATCGGTGAGGTTGCCTTCCAGTCCGTAGCCCACTTCTATCCTGACCTTTCGGTCTTCAACAGCAACCACCAGCAATACTCCGTTGTCTTTGTCTTTTTGTCCAAGCTTCCACTCCGAAAAAACACGGTTGGCGTAGGAGGAAATTTCATCGCCCTCCAGACTTGGTACAACGAGGATGGCAACCTGATTGGAGGTTGAATCGCGCTCTGCTTTCAAAGCGTACTCCAGTTTCTGAATTGTTTCACCATTTAGGATACCGGCCTCATCGTGAACCCAACGGCCCTCATGGGAGGGTATGGCCTTCTGTGCAAGTAAAGAAACCGGAGAAAGGAGCAGCACGAAAAGAAGCTGCCACACCAAAAATTTTATTTTAGCCATTATTCAACCCTCAGATCGTCACGCAATTCGTTGACATCATCTTTTGTCTTAACAAACCCTTTCTCCAGCAAAAGCTCACTGCATCGATTGATGGCTTTTTCCATGCCCGCCAAAACTTTTCCTTCTGCTATTCCATGTGTAATGATCGAAACCAAATTGTCCCATTCTTTCTGTTCAACCACTTTGCTAATGCCACGGTCTGCCATCACGATTACCTCGTGCTCGAAAAATGAAACAAAGAGCATGATTCCGGTGCGGTGACGGGTATTGAAAACCTCTTCCTCGAGAAATGCATTTTCAGCCCTCTTCTTGGTGGCATGTTTTTTCTGCTCACCGGTAATGAGCAAACGCTTCAGTGGGTTGAAAAACTGAGGCAACACTGCGCCAAACAAGCCACCGGTCAGAACAATTATGAATATCATGATTGGATCATAGACCGCCATCTCTGGAAAGAAACGGTCGAAGAGAATCACCATGACAAAGAAAAGGATGAATCCGATAACTGCTCCTTTATAATTGGCTATGGAGTAATGTCCACTGCGCTCAACAAAAACCGGCACAATTTCACCTGAAATCTTTGCCTCAGCAGTTTTTACTGCCTCACGGATTTTATCCAGCTCCTGTTCGGAAAATCTATTGTTGTTGGCCATACGTATCGTTGAATGGCTACAAATATAATCCTTCGATAAGTGAATTCCGGAAGTTGTGTGCCGGACAGGCAAAACAAAGACAGCAAAAAACCTTTAATTTGCATCTTAAACGACTCGCCTATGAATAAAAATTATCAGCTTGGTTTACTCCATCTGGTTCACCTGTTGATCAGTGCAGACGGGGTGATTGAAGAGCGCGAGAAAAAGGGACTGGAAAGAATAAAAGTCATTGAAAAAATCTCTGACGAATTGTTCAACGAGTTTGTGGAGATGGCACGAAAAAAGAAGGAGCGCGATATTTACAACGATGGAATCACCATGTTGAACGCCTGTACCGAAGAAGAAAAGATAATGGCTTTTGTGCACCTCTATAAAATTTCAGAAGCCGATAACGACGTGCACGTTAAAGAGGTCCGGTTGCTGTTGTATTCCGTTAAAATGTCCAATGTGGAGTTCAACGATGTGGTTGCGCGCGCAGCGGGTGTACACTATTAGTTTTAGTCTTAAGGTTGGAACTTAATCACCGGCAGGAATGTCTTCTCATTATTTCCCGGGAATAAAAGTTGGTATTTTAGGAGGCGGGCAGCTGGGTCGAATGCTGATTCAATCCGGCATTGATCTAAACATAAATTTCAGTGTGCTGGACCCAGACCCTAAAGCACCATGCTCCGGCATCGCTGATTTAACTGTTGGAAAACTAACCGATTACGAAACAGTCATGGCCTTCGGTCGTGGGTGTGATCTCATAACCATTGAAATTGAAAACGTCAACACCCAGGCATTACACGACCTCCAGCGTGAAGGGAAAAAGGTTTTCCCGGAGCCTTCGGTGATCGAACTCATCCAGGACAAACGAAAACAAAAAACTTTTTACCAGGAAAACGGTATTCCAACTGCGCCATTTGTTCTTACCGAAAATAAACAAGAGGTAATGGACAGAAAAGCCATGATTCCAATGGTGAACAAACTTGGAAAAGAGGGCTATGATGGACGTGGCGTACAAATTATCAGGGATGAAAAAAGTCTTTCGCAGGCATTTGATGCTCCCGGCCTCGTCGAAAAACTCATTGACTACAAAAAAGAAATCGCCGTAATCGTCGCCAGAAACAATGCAGGGGAAGTGAAAACATTTCCAGCGGTAGAAATGATGTTTCATCCTACCGGTAACATGGTTGAGTTTTTGTTTTCACCTGCAGAGATCAGCAAAGAAGCTGCTGCAAAAGCAGCTCAGGTGGCTTCGGAAGTGATTCAAAAAATTAAGATGACCGGCCTGCTTGCGGTTGAAATGTTTCTCACCCATGAGGAGGAAATTCTTGTGAATGAAATCGCGCCCCGCCCACACAACAGCGGACACCAGACGATTGAAGGAAATGAAACCTCACAATATCAACAGCATCTCAGGGCCATACTAAACCTTCCGTTGGGCGATACTTCGGTTAGGATCCCAACCGCCATGATTAACCTTCTCGGCGATACCGGCTACGAGGGCAAAGCACATTATCAAGGAATAGAAGAATGTCTAGCGGCCGGCGCCCACGTTCACCTTTATGGAAAAGAAATGACCAAACCTTTACGGAAGATGGGGCACGTAACCATCACCGGCCATGATTTAGAGGAGCTCCGAAACAGGGCAAGGTTTATCAAAGAGAAGTTACGCGTGGTTTCAAAATGAACTTGACGTAATTTGCGGCGTCAAATTATTGAAAACCCAACCAGAGAATATGTCCAAACGCCGTCCGATTGTAGGTATTATCATGGGAAGCCAGTCCGACCTGAAAGTGATGCGTGCCGCAGCGGAGGTTTTGGAAGAATTCGGAATTCCTTTTGAAGTCACTGTTGTTTCGGCGCACCGTACGCCGGGTCGAATGGTGGAATACGCCACCGGCGCAAAACAAAGAGGAATCAGGGTAATCATTGCCGGGGCGGGCGGTGCAGCCCATCTGCCCGGGATGGTCGCCTCATGCACGTCATTGCCGGTGATTGGCGTCCCTGTAAAATCAAGCAATTCAATCGACGGCTGGGATTCGGTTTTGTCTATTCTTCAAATGCCCAATGGTGTTCCTGTTGCTACCGTAGCACTCAATGCAGCAAAAAATGCCGGCATCCTCGCTGCGCAAATTTTAGGTTCATCCGATGACCGCGTCCATAAAAAAGTTTCGGCCTACAAGGCGGGTCTCAAAAAACAAGTTGAGCAGTCCGCGGAAGAGCTGGAGAAAAAAGGATGGAAATCCTTTAACTGAATAAGCGATTATTTCTCGTTTGCCTCTTTCGACTCCGGAAGGATTACGGAGAAAACTACAGAGGAGGTGAGTGTCAGAAAAATAAACCCAAAAGAATACAGGGGATTAATGTGCGTCAGGTAGGATGGCAGATAGCCCTCTCCCATAGTCAACAACATTTTCGCACCGATAAAAAAGAGGATAATCGACAATCCTTTTTGCAAGAGGTAAAATCTGTCAATGATTCCAGCCAGCAGAAAAAACATGGCACGCAAGCCAAGGACTGCAAAGATGTTGGAGGTATAGATCACAAACTCACTCTCACTGATGGCAAAAGCGGCCGGAATGGAGTCAACGGCAAAAATCAAGTCTGTGGTTTCAATCAGGATCAGTACCAGAAAAAGTGGGGTGAACATGAGCTTACCATTGTCCCTGATCAAAAATTTTCCGTCGTTGTCGTGAACGGAGACCGGTAGGTATTTTCTGCAAAACTTCAGTACAGGATTTTTTCCCGGGTCCGGCTTATCTCCCTCGCCTCCAAAATATATTTTGATTCCAGTCCAGATCAGGAACGCACCGAAGAAATAAAGAATCCAATGAAATTTGGCAACAAGTAAGGTGCCGATGAAGATGAACAAGCCACGGAAAACCAGTGCGCCCAGAATGCCCCAGAATAAAATTCCATGGTAATGTTCTTCCCTAACGGAGAAGTAGCGAAGAATCAATAGTATGACGAAAATATTATCGACAGAAAGCGCATATTCAGTCAGGTAGGCTGAGAAATATTCAAGGGAAGCATCTGCGCCACGTTCATCGTACCAATACATCATTACACCAAATAGTACGCTAATGGTGACCCAAAAAATACTTTGATAGAGTGCAGACTTGGTGGTAATGGCTTTGGCCTGCCGGTTGAGTAAGCCCAGATCAATTACAAGAAATCCCGCGATGAGCAGCGCAAAGATTCCAAACATGATGGTCTCGGCCTGGCTGTGGTTTCGAAAAATGGAAAATAAAAAATTCAAGCGCTGCGTGTTGATGTAAAGCTAGACAAAGGAATCAGTAGTTGGTTTAGCGGTTCGATGCTGAATACAAAAGCTTCAATTCAATCGAGTAATGATCTTCCTTGAAAAGAAACATTTTTTGTTTTCCCGCAACCAAAATCTCTTCAACCCGTGCGTTTATTGGATCCAGCCACACGGAAATGAATTCTTCTTTTTTAAACAGCAGATTATCGGCTATAAAAACCGCCTTCAGCGCATACCAGGCTTTGGTCTCTTCATTAAAATAAATTTCAAGCCGTTGAATAGGCGCCTCTGAGGTCTTAGCCTTCCAGCGTTCTATCTTAAGATTGCTCCGACTGTCTTCAATTATTGTTTTTTCATACTGATCAGCGAAGACAGGCTTATTGAATAACCCCAATTTATCCAATACCTCATCACGCTCCACTTTACCCGCACCAGCAACTTCCACACTGTCACGAAGGCCATTCAGTTCAGAAATTTTTCGGACGGAAGAAGGTGTCGACGTTGTCGTAGTCCGAAGTAAATCCAGATTCGGTAATGCTGATTTTCCCGTTTCCTTGAATTGCTGAGAACAGGAAGCCAAAAACGCAGCGACCAGAAACCAAAGTAGCGTGTTGTTCCGCATCAATCAATGAGCGGGGTGCCCGACATTTCTTTAGGCTGTTGAAGGCCCATTAATTTTAAAATGGTTGGCGCCACATCGCCAAGCTTACCATTTCTAATCTTTCCATTGTATTGATCGTCAACCAGAATACACGGAACCAGGTTCGTGGTGTGTGCCGTATTGGGCGAACCGTCCGGATTAATCATGACGTCGGCATTGCCGTGATCAGCAATGATCAGAACGCTGTATCCATTTTGACGCGCCGCCTCCGTTACCGTTGCATTGCATGCATCAACCGTCTCGCACGCTTTAACCGCTGCTTTGAAATCACCGGTGTGGCCCACCATATCGGGGTTTGCGAAATTCAGACAAATGAAATCAACCTCGCCCTTCTTTAATTCAGGAACGATCGCATCCCTTATATCGGCCGCACTCATCTCAGGCTGAAGGTCATAGGTTGCAACCTTTGGCGATGGACATAAAATTCTTGACTCACCGGGAAACTTTTCTTCTCTGCCTCCTGAAAAAAAGAAAGTTACATGAGGATATTTTTCCGTTTCAGCAATGCGTATCTGCTTTTTAGAGGCATTGGATAAAACCTCACCAATGGTATTTTCAAGGTTGTCCTTATCAAACAACACTTTTACATCACTAAAAGTGTCGTCGTAGTTGGTCATGGTCACATAGTAAATTTTCAGGCGGTGCATGCCATGGTCGGCAAAATCCTGTTGGGTAAGCGCCTGTGTAATCTGACGGCCACGGTCTGTCCGAAAGTTGAAACACAACACCACATCGCCTTCATGAATTTTACCCATCGGCTGTCCATCGCCTCCGGTTATTGCCACCGGCTTTACAAACTCATCTGTTACTCCCTCTGCGTAGGACGATTGAAGCGCTGCGACGGGATCTGTTTCATGCTTTCCAATTCCTCTGACCAGAAGATCATAAGCGAGCTTCACGCGCTCCCATCGGTTGTCGCGGTCCATGGCATAATACCTGCCAATCAGGGTAGCAACACTACCTTTTGTGCCTTTCAAATGATGTTGAAGCTCCTTCAAATAAGCCGCTCCGCTTTTTGGATCGGTGTCTCGACCATCGGTAAAAGCATGAATAAAAAAGTTACCGTTTAATGTTTCAGCTGCGATGGAACACAAAGCTTTCAGATGCTCGGTGTGTGAGTGAACCCCACCATCCGACAATAGACCAATAAAATGAACATTCTTCTTATGGTCGTTGGCGTACTGAAAGGCCTCCTGAAGAACAGGGCTTGAAGCAAGCTCGCCATTTTTTGATGCCTGGTTGATCCGAACCAGATCCTGGTACACAACCCTGCCGGCTCCGATGTTCATATGTCCGACCTCGCTGTTGCCCATCTGTCCTTCCGGCAGACCAACAGCAATTCCGGAAGCCTCCAGCTTACTGTTAGGATATTTCTCCATAAGGCTGTTGAAATATGGGGTCTTGGCCTGTGCGATGGCAGAAACTTTCGGGTCGGTTCCCAGGCCCCACCCGTCCAATATCATCAGAAGAACTTTTTTCATGTTATGTTAAACCCTTGCTTTCAGCAAAAGGTTTGCAAATATACGGTAACACTCAAGGGGATGCGCGCAGAGAATTTCAGGAACAGGGTTTCAGCCTTGGCAATAAATGGCATAATTTTGGTTCACGAAGGAGGTATGAAAATTTTCAGGCTGACGACTGCACTGCTCTTAATGGCCGCAACGATGCAGGCTCAGGATGTATTTAATCCGGTTAAATCGATTTTAAAATCCGGCGATTCGGGCCAGTTGGCCAGATTGTTCAGCAATACGGTTGATGTAACGCTCGAAAGTGCAAAAGCGCCCTACAGCAAAGCGCAGGCTGAAATTATTTTCAGAGATTTTTTCAGGTCACAGCCTCCAACTGATTTTTCCATAATCCATACTGGTTCATCACGGGCCGGGTTGAAGTTTGCGATCGGGCAGTATAAAAGCAGCTCTGCTTCCTACTCCGTGCTGATTCGCATGCGTGAAGGAGAGAAGACGTGGTTGATCCACGAGATCAGTTTTGTGAAAGAATGATTCCCTCTTACCTCGACGGGACCGCACTCCAAACATTTATCCGAAGCGCACTACAGGAAGATCAGGGCGAGGGCGACTTCACCAGTTTAGCCACTATAGATAAGGACCAGATTTCTACGGCTGAATTGCTGGTCAAATCAAAAGGAATCATCGCCGGCGTAGAATTGGCTGCACACATTCTCCATCAGTGTGACGAGTCCATTAAAATATTTATAAACCTGAACGATGGTGCCCAAGTGGCGCCAGGTGATATTGTTTTTACGGCAACCGGTTCTACCCAGCAACTGCTTCTTGCAGAAAGACTTTTACTCAACTGCATGCAGCGTATGAGTGGAATTGCAACGTACACTTCACGCCTTTGTCAACTTGTTGAAGGAACCAACGTCAAATTGCTGGACACACGAAAAACCACTCCCCTGTTCCGCGCTTTTGAAAAGTGGGCTGTACAGATCGGTGGTGGAGTAAACCATCGCTTCAACTTATCGGAGCAGATTCTTATTAAAGACAACCACCTGACTGCTGCCGGGAGCATCGGAGAGGCCATACGACGAACAAGAAATTTTCTTTCATCCAATAAGAAGAACCTGTCGGTAGAGATTGAGGTTCAAAATCTTGAACAGGTAAAAGAAGCTGTTGCACTTTCCCCTGATGTGATCATGCTGGACAACATGTCGCCCGATCAAATTAAAGCATGCTTAAAGTTGATCGGGAATGCATGTAAAGTGGAAGCCAGCGGCGGCATCAACGAAGAAAATATTCGTTCGTATGCTGAGACTGGTGTGGATTTTATTTCAGTGGGGTCGCTCACCCACTCCTATCGAAGCCTGGACCTTAGCCTTAAACTGCGCAGAAGTCAGGTTTAGGCTGAACAGAAGTGTTTCCGGATCTCTGTCAAAGCCCTTACCTTTGGCCTCCGTTTTTACTATCTATGAAGGTTACGACTCGAAACTACCGCCTTGAAAAAAGTGACTATATCAAAATGGCGCTCAAAGCTGTTTTGCTTCAGCAATGGTGGGCTGGCTTAATCGCGCTTGCCGTTTGTTGTGGAGCGTTTTGGATTCCAAGTTTTTGGTGGATTTTCTCCGGCGTATTGGCTTATGGTTTGTTTGTCTTGTTCTGGTGGATTCAGTTTTTCGGAATCACGCAACTGGATCAAGGCAAAATGCTTTTTGAGAGGTTCTCCTATGAAATCACAAGCCAGCAGATTCTGATGAAAATAAGTTCCCGCGAAGGTATGCCTCTGAAATGGGATCAGATTTTAAGGGCCAAGGCCGGAAAGGATTATTTTCTACTGTTTGTAAACAAGGCACAACTTATTTACTGGCCGTATAAAATTTTTACAACCGACAACGAACGAAAATTCGTGCACAGCATTCTTAAGAATAAAGGGTTGGTCGGCTAACCCTCACAAACCAATCCAATGGGGTGAAAGTAAAAAGGTCTTCCTCAATTTCTAAAAAGCCTTTATCCGTTACGGAGGCGACCAAAAAAATCGAGCATTACTGCGCCTACCAGGAACGAAATGCTTCGCAGGTAAAAAGGAAGCTAAAAACCTATTTACTTTCCGAAGCTGAGATCGGAAAAATCATAGAAGGTTTGGTTGAGTCTGGCTATCTGAATGAAGAGCGTTTTGCAAAGGTTTTTACAGGCGGAAAATTCAGAATGAAAAGATGGGGACGGATAAAAATTGAGCATCGTCTCCGATCGGAAGGTCTTGATCCCACCGCGGTGGCAAAAGCATCCAAGGAAATCAATCAACAGGAATACGAGGCAACGCTGGAGGAATTGATCCGAAAAAAAATAAATACCCTGAAAGGCAAGGAAAAAACTGAAGTAAAACAAAAAACGATACGGTTTGCCCTGAGCAAAGGGTATGAATCAGAGTTGGTGTGGAAGACGTTAGAAAAAGTTTTACGCAGCGGTAAATAATTCAAAAGAAGGCCTGAACATGGAAATATCGAATACCTGCAGTAAAATCATTGCACAACTTACAAATGCTGTAGAGCTGATCCCGGACGATTCATATGCCAGGCCACTTGATCTTTTACATGGCTCAACCCCTGGGCAACATGTGCGACACATCGCAGAATTTTTATTGGCCTTAGAGAAGGGCTATGGATTGGGAGTTGTTTCTTATGATTTGAGGGAGCACAACAAAGAGATGGAGACCAGTAAAAGATTTGTACTGGACGCGCTTCAATCAGCAAAACTATTTTTTGAAAGTTGCCTGGAAGACCGGCCACTGGTGCTGGAAAGCATGCACGACAAAGCTGACAACAACTGGACATCGGTGTCAACCGGATATTTTCGGGAACTGCTCTACGTTATTGATCATGCCATACACCATATGGCTATTTTAAGAATGGCCATCGCCCAGATCAGCCCGGACATCAAACTAGACGCCGATTTCGGAATGGCCTTCTCTACCCTTCACCATCAGAAAAAAATGAATCAGCCGGCGGCATGAATACGCCGTTCCGAATCCGACTGATGAACTTTTACACCCGATGGAGGTATTGGGAACACTGGCCTTTTGGTTTGCTTCAAGCCCCATTGTTTTTACAGTGGTTATGGTTTTCGTTTCGGTCAAAGTCGCTTTTTTACTTTACGGCTTCCAACCCATCCATATACACTGGCGGAATGATGGGAGAGTCAAAATCGGAGGTGTTGGACTTGATCCCTGTTGACCTTAAGCCTAAAACGATTTTATTGAAGTTGCCTGCTTCCGCCGAAATGGTTTTAGATGCCATGAACAAAGCCGGAATTTCTTTCCCCTGCATCTTCAAACCAGACCTGGGTGAGCGAGGCTGGATGGTAAATGTTATCCGTGGGCAAGGCGACCTGAAAGACTACTTAAAAAAAGTTCCTATTGATTTCATCGTTCAGGAATATGTACACGAGCCTATGGAATTTGGGGTCTACTATGTCCGCAAGCCGGAAGAAAGTCAGGGCAAAGTGGTGTCGGTGACCGGTAAAATGATGTTGTCCGTTACCGGGGATGGTAAAAAGTCTATCGGACAATTAATTGAAAGGAACCGCAGAGCGCGCCTTCAGTATAAAAAACTAAGGAGAGAATTTGAGGATCAGTGGGAAACTGTTCTGGAAAAGGGCGAGACTTTTGAATTGAATCCCATTGGTAACCATTGTTTGGGTACCACTTTTCTAAACTGCGGAAACCTGATCGACGAGCGGCTTGAAAAAAGTTTTAATGATCTTGTTGACAGAATCCCCGGGTTTTATTTCGGTCGATTTGACCTGCGATGCGCTTCTGAAGCAGACCTGCGGCTGGGGAGGGTAAAGATTATGGAATTGAACGGATGTGGCGCAGAGCCTTCACACATATATCAGCCAGGTTTTTCCATTTGGAGTGCCTGGAGAACACTTTTCAGACACATGAACGATCTTTATGAAGTAAGTGTTCAAAACAGTAAAAGGGGAACTTCGTATATGTCCTTCGGTGAAGGAATAAAAGTTTATAAAAGAACTACTGCTATTTTGGGAAAGGACCTATGATTGATTTAACCATCGCATTTATACTGGGGGCTGTTTTCAGTTTCCTGGGCTCGATACCGCCAGGAACGCTCAACATGGCGGTATTGCAACTTGGTATTGAGGGGAAAACAAAAATTGCACTCCGGTTTGCCACTGCAGTTGCCATCATTGAATACCCCTACGCATGGATAGCGGTTGAATTTGAATCCTGGATCACCTCAAGGCCAACCATCCTGGAACATTTTCAGTTGATCACTGCCACGGTCATGACCCTTGTTGGAATTTTGATATTGCTCTCCGCGTCCTCCGGCTCAGGAATTACAAAAAGACTGGATGAAAGTGGATTCAGAAGAGGGATAATCCTGAGCATCCTCAATCCAATGGCCATTCCTTTCTGGATTGCCATCACTGCTTACCTCCGATCGACAGGATGGCTGAAGGTAGATACTTCAGCAGGAATACACAGCTATGTTTTCGGAACCTCAGTGGGTGTTATGATCTTGTTGCTCATTTATATTTTTCTTGCCAACCGGGTTTCTGGTTATGCGAGCAGCAACATCTGGGTTAAAAGAACACCGGGAATCGTACTGCTGGTGCTTGGGGTTTATGCCTTCATAAAATATCTCTTAATGTAACGGTGGGGGTTTAGTAACTTATCGCACCAATGGCCTTAAAGCACATCGCAGTTTCCGGTAACATCGGCTCGGGTAAAACTACTCTGGCAGAAAAATTATCCCGTCATTATGGATGGACGCCGCTGTACGAGTCGGTAGACAACAACCCATACCTGCGTGATTTTTATGAGGACATGGGGCGCTGGGCTTTTCACCTTCAGATCTTTTTCCTCAACAGCAGGTTCAATCAGGTTCACCAAATTCGTCAAAGCGATAACACGATCATCCAGGACAGGACCATCTACGAGGATGCACACATATTTGCCTCCAACCTCCATCGCAGCGGACATATTTCAGAGCGGGATTACCAGAGCTACCTCGATATTTTTCAATCGATGACCAATTTTATTCAAGCTCCGGACCTGCTCATCTATTTAAAAGCTGACATTCCGAAACTGGTTCATCAAATTCAAAAAAGAAACAGGGAGTTTGAGTACAACATCAAACTGGAATACCTCCGAAGCCTGAACGAGCATTACGAAAACTGGATCAGCAATTATACCCTCGGAAAGCTGCTGGTCATCGATGTTAACCAGTTGGATTTTGTGGAACGCGTAGAAGACTTCTCAGGAATCGTAAATAAAATTGATCTGGAGATCAATAATTTGTTTAGCGCGCTGGCTTAATAAATTATTTGCAGTTTTTTCTCAACAGGGTTTTAGCTTCCTGCGAACCCAACTCGTCAGATCGTTTGAAATCAAGGCACGCATCGTAAACGTTGCTCATCTTTAATTTGATTTTTCCTCGATCGAGATATGTTTCCGGATCGGTTGGAAAAAGGTCGATAGAAACTGAGTAATCCTCCAAGGCGCCGTTTAGATCCTGTTTTTGTTCTCGGCATAGGGCGCGGTTGTCATAATAGGTCGGATTATCGGCATGCAGAGCAATGGCGCGGGTATAATCTTCCATCGCGCCATCAAAATCCTGCAAATTGAATTTCACCACACCGCGCAGGTTAAGGGTGGATGGATCATCGGGGTTGAGTTTTAAAGCACTGGAATAATCCTCCAATGCGCCTCTCAAATCATTCAGTGAAGAGCGGGCCAATGCACGGTTTTCAAAATAATCAGCGACTTTGGCATCAAGTCTAATGGCTTCAGAATAATCAGCGATGGCTTTTTCAAAGTTGCTGAGCTGGTCGAATGCAATGCCGCGAAAATTAAATAGACTGGCATCGGTTTTATCCAATTCAATGGCTTTGTTATAGTCATCAATGGCACTTACATATTCACCCAGTGCAGCTTTGGCGACACCGCAGTTATAATATTTATCAGCGTCGGGTGGACCCAGCTCAAGCGCCTTGGCAAAATCAAAATAGGCATCAGCCAGGGCTTCGATGTTGTATTTGGCAAAACCGCGGTTGGTGTAGGCGTCGGCCATTTTCGGGCTCAGCCGGATCGCACGATCAAGATCTGAGATGGCACCGGCATCATCACCCAAATTTATTTTAGCCGCTCCGCGTTCATTGTAGGCTTCTGCGAGCGTCGAGTCAATTTCAAGCGCAGCCGTCAGATCAGAGATCGCACCATAATAATCTTCTAATTTCAATCTGGCCTTACCACGAAGCACAAGTGCGCTTTTATTGCGTGGATTCTTTTCTATAAATGCAGTGAGATCTGTTTTGGCTCCGGTGAAATCACCGGTTTCTATCTTTTTTCTGGAAGCCGTAAGTGGGTCAGGCTGTGCAACGCAGACCAGCGTTACGCCAACCATCAAAAATGCCAGGAGAAAGTTTTTCATCAATACAAAGGTAGTATGCAGGCTTCTATCGATGGATGATAAAATAGTCATGCAGCATCCTGGTAACCTGGGCTATAGCCTTTTCACGTTCGGCAATTGGCTTTTCAGAGGATTTTACAAAAGCAGAAACAATCAGGTGACCGGCATCACCCGGCAAAGAGATAATTCCAACATCGTTGGTGGTCATGCCAATAGTCCCTGTCTTGTGCCTGACCTGAGTATTGGGTGGAAGTGCTCCTTTTAATCTGCCTAAGCCGGTTTCACAACGATCAAGGATGTCCAGTAATAATGTTCTTGAGGCTGGACTGAGCAGTCGTGAGTCTGATTGATAAATTTTTAATAACAGGTTGGCCATACCGTCCGGAGTAGCGGTATCTCTTAGATCACTGTCCGCCTTTCTGGAATTTTCTTTGGCCTGTTCTGCTGAAATTCCTTTTTCCAAAGAATCAAACGCTGCAATAGGATTGTCTGCATTCTCCGGCCAGGGAACTCCAAGCCAATCTGAAATTAGCCAGGACGTTGGTCGGTCGACCCGAATGCCTTGAACGCCATTTCGGTCAAGGCACTGATTAACCCTTAGTGGTCCACCGGCCAACCGAAGACAGACATCGGTTGCGCTGTTGTCGCTAATAAGCAACATCAGTTCCAACAATGAGCGCACGCTTAATGCAACACCTGGTTTAGATGCACCCGGCCAGCTGAAGCGCTCTGAAATCATTCCACTGCCAATGTGCAAATCCTTGTTGGTGAACTCCACCATATGATCGAGGCTAAGTTTCCCACTGTCTACCCGAGTGAGCAGCTGCACAGCGATCGGAATTTTATAAGAGCTTGCCATTGGGAAAGGTTCACTTCCGTTTTGAGTGAATCGTTTTCCGGATTCAATATGGAGTGCTGTGACACCAAGTTTACCACCACAGATCTGGGAAAGTCTTTCAACCTCAGACTTCAGCCGCTGTTCGTATTGTGCAGAAGGATCGGGTTGAGATACAACTTTCTTTTTCTGTGCGAATAGAGCGCCGGAAAAAAGAAAAAGGACAACAAAGATTTTACGCATGGGGCTCTTGTTTAATATCTCCAGCTTTTTACGTCTGCTCCGCTGGGTGCCGATTCAGAAATACGTTTTAGAATTCTCGGCAGGTACATGGTATTGTACCGTAACCTGGAGATGTAATTCGGATTTTCATGATCGCCGTTCCAGCAGTGCTCTGCCCGATCGCCGTAATCCACTTCACCAGTATAAAAAGGATTGTTGGTTTTCTTCAGAAAGTCTTCCATCAGGTACACTGCATTGTTGAGGTAGTAGTTGTCCATATCGCCACAGAAAATATGAATCTTACCCTTAAGCTTCGGTCCAAGAGTTTTCCAATCACGCTCCAGGATGTAGCGCAGGTCATAATTTTCGCGCCAGTAGTTGGCAACTTCCTGATCGATTTCACCGGTGCGCTTATTAAAAATCCGCTTCGGATAACCGTCCTCACCCATAGGTGAATAAACCGCCTCCCAGATGTCCCACTGCTGTCCTGATCTTGATTTATCGCCCAAAGCCAACTCATAGTGATTGGCCTCCTTCATGGTGCTTTGAATTTGTCCAAGGTAATCGCGGTGTGCAGGTTTTTGGAGCTGCTTGTAATTGCTCTCATAATAGAATGCATTCTTATCACTGTAAATGTCCACCAAGCACATCGCCCGGAAATCGATGGGGTCGGGACAGGCGGCAAAACAGCCATTGAATTCGTCAGGATAAAACATTTGAACCGCCAGTGCTTCCCATCCACCGGTGGAACCACCATAAGTGAACCTTGCCCAACCCTGTCCGATGCCTCGGAATTTTTCTTCGATGGCTGGAATCAATTCCTTCATGATGGCATCTCCATAAGGCCCCAGGTTGGCTGAGTTTACAGCGTATGAATCATCATAGTAAGGATTAGCGTGCTGGATTTCAATTACTAGAAATCTTGGAAACTTTGGAGAGGTCCATTGTTTGTAAAAATTGTACGCTTCCTGCTCCTGAATTTTTGCGTAGCCATAAATTCCAAACCGTGAGCTGTAATCGGTGGTGTCCATGTTGGCATCGGGCGGAGTGGTTTGAAATCCACCAAAATCAGAAGGGAAGTGCCCGTGGTAAATCATTAGCGGATAGCGTGCTTCCGGATGCTCCTCGAATCCTTCCGGTACCAGAACGTGTGCACCCAAAAACATTGGCTTGCCCCACCAGTCCGATAAGAGCTTACTCTGAATTTTGATGTGCTTTATGTATTTGGAATCCTCAGGCTCTTTAATGGCAGGTATTGCTTCGGTCATCTCCACTTTAATCTTTTGTCCGGTGCCCGGTTTAAGTTCTATGGTAAATGGCTTGCTCAAAAAGTTGCCGGGTTTTCTGTTCCATTGCTGGCCTTCGCCCTGATCGGGGGGAAGCTTTACGGTTTTTCCATTGCTTAGGTTGAAGGTCTCATATCGATTGAGTAAAACCTGAACGGTATAGGTTCCAGGAGGAATGTCCCTGAATTCAGTGACGGGATATCCGAAAGCTGAATCAATTTCAACGGTTTGTCCGGGTTTCATTCCCTCAACATCAATTCCAAACACCATCTGAGAGTTTAATCCGTCATTGATTTTCATTCTGGGCTCGCCGGTAGCATCCGATGATAGAAGAATCAACAAGCGGCCGTCTTGCTGTTGAGCCGAAAGTGAGTCATTAAATGAAATGCTGAATTGCACGGCCTCTTTGCGACCGGAGCAGGCAAACATTACCGGTAGAAGTAAAACGATCAGAATAATTCTCATGATTTAGGGGGTCGGTTTGAGTATAAGCGATTTGGAAATTAATTTTTATCCGGATTTTCTACAACCCCAGGCTATAAATCATTGCAGCGATTCCAAATCGAATCCTCCAATACTATATTGCATGGCCTTTGGGGGCAGCTTTTTCTTATGGAAATTCTTCTGATTGAGGATGATGAAATCTATGCGACTTATATCAGGAAGTCGCTAATGCTTAAACCCGGCAGAACAGTTCGCCATTTTTCAACCGGAGAAGCTGCGCTGGATCACCTTTCGACCAATCCCCAGGCTCCTTACGCCATTATCATTGATTTCGACTTACCCGGAATAAAAGGCATTGACCTCTTCGAAAAACTTAATGGAACTTTTGAAAAAGGACTGGTGAAGATCATCATGCTAAGTGGACTGGACGATGGGAAAATCGTCCTGGGGTTCATTCGCCGCGGCGTCCGCGATTATGTGATCAAAGATGAAAATGCCGTCGACTCGCTCAATGCCATTTTAGACGGCAAAGAGGAAGAGATGTTGTTCTCCTAACGCTACTCTACTTTTGGTATCACCTGATTAACAAATGCTGTTCCGGCAGAACATTCCTTTTCAATCTTGGTGAGCAGATCACGCTGACCCTCATCCACCGGCCCGCTCATTTGAATTAGCTTGGAGAGCGCCATGATCCGGTTGAAGTACCCTTTTAAATCGTGACGGGTTTTAACCCTTCGCGCCTCGTCGCCAATATCAGGATTTTCTGCAAGGCGCTTTTCCAAAACGGCTATCTTATTGGCAGATCGGATTTGAAAATAAACGGAGGCAGCAAGCATCAGAAACAACAACCATATCAACCAAATCATAATATCAAAGTTTAATTTCTTCTGTATGATACACCCTGACCGAAGCGGGAACTGATTTAATTTTCACTTTAACCTCTCCCATAAATTCAACCTTTAAAGTTTTCCCATTCACCATCCCCAACAACGTACCCAGCAACCCTGATTCCCTCAGTGACAAACCAACCTCCACAGGTAAAACAAACTCAGATTGTTTGGGCAATTTAAGTTGAAAGGTCTGATTGACCTTGCCTGCACTTTTTCCATCAATCCGAATGTCGAGATCGGCAGAGCGCAGCTCCATTGCAATACGGTTTGGATTGTACAAAACCACGTCGGCGGTTACCTTAGGCTTGCCCATCATAGAAAACTTCACGTTAGAAACTTTTCTGAATTCCAGATCACTGGGCCCTGAACATCCATTGATTAAAATCAGGACGGCCATAACGCCACCAACGATTACCTGCTTCAACATAATACCTAAATTTGCTGCGCTGTGGACGAACTTCAAAATCAATTCGAACTTATTGCTGACGGACTCGCCGAAAAAGGTTATGGCATTGCTGAAAATTTTCTCTCAAAAGAGGAAGTGGCTGCGATCAGAGGCCTGAAGGTGCTGCAATCCGACATCGAAACACTCCAAAAAGCGGGTATTGGCAAGGAAAACAAACAAATCAATGAAGCGGTCCGCGGCGACCATATTCAATGGATTGATGCAGCAACAGCTCCGATGGAGCTCAAAATTGTCCTTGAAAAAATTGAATTGCTCCGTACTTATTTAAACAGAACCCTTTTTTTAGGCCTTAAGGATTTTGAGGTTCACATTGCGAGGTATCCAGCCGGTGCCGGCTACAAAAGACATTTGGATCAGTTCAAAAAAGATGATCATCGAAAAATTTCAGTCGTATGCTATCTTAATGAAGGCTGGAAAGCGGAAGATGGCGGACAACTCAAAATGTATTTTCCGGATCACTCGTTGGAGGTTCTTCCTGAAGGTGGAAAATTGATTTGCTTCAGAAGTGATTCGATCGAGCACGAAGTTCTTCCTGCAGGAAGAGAAAGAGCATCGCTTACCGGATGGATGCTCGACCAATACAGCGACCTACGGCATTTATAATCTATTTCGGAAAAGCAGAGGCATCGAGCGCAGGCATTAGCCTCAGCGCGTTTTTATAGTAAATCTTTTTAAGGATTTCGTCTGGAAGTCCAATACCATACATCTTCCAAAAGGCGTGGTAGCGTTTGTGGTACGGAAAATATTCATCCTCCGTTTCCAATACACGGAAATAGGTTTGGTATTCCTCAGGAACCCAGCTGTCCTTCCCAAACAATACCCGGTCCTGGTAACGCGTCAGGAAATTTTTTGCAGCCCGCGGCTGACGGCCGAGCTCAGCAATAACGGCACCGATCTCGGTATACATGTTTGGCATTTGATCCATCAGTGTCGACAATTTCTGAAGGTCGTTTCCATACCAACCCAGATGGGCATTAATGAAAATTGTTTTTGAGTGCTTTTTAAAAACCCGGTGCTGCTCATCAATGATGGTTTGCCAAGAAGCTTCATGACTGCCGTACCGTCTTCCGGGATGAAGTTTCAATTCCAACCACCGCTCGTTTTTATTGTCAAGCGGATCCCAAAATTGTTTAGGATCGGCCGAATGAATCAAAACCGGAATACCCAATCGACCACAGGCGGCCCACACTGGATCAATTCTTGGATCATCTACTTTTATCCGGTTGCCTTTGCTGTCTTTGCTGTGGATGCCAAGGCTCTTATAAATTTTTAAACCCATCGCGCCCGCTTTAACATCCTGCTCGAGTTCGCGAACGGTTCTTTCTGTCCAGCCTGGCTCATCAATGCCAGCAAAATCTACATTCGTGAACAAAACAAAACGACCGGGATGGTTTTTCCGGATGTTTTCCAGACTGGACTTCAGGTGATCACTGCTTCCCCGGAAACCCCGTCCGCTGAGGTTGACCATAACTTTCATATTGAGCTGATCCATGTACTTTACGCGCTCTCCTAAATCAGCAGAATTCATATTGCCGTAGTGGTTATGAATGTCGATGAAAGGGAATTTGGCCTTATTCAGCTTATGCTCTGCTACTACGAGGGATGATGGGGGATCGTATTCCTCAAAATCCATTTTCAGGTCAAGTGGCTTATCCTGGGCAAAGGTGCCTTTGAGGCCAATCATCAACAGAATTGTCCAGATGTTTCTCATGCAGAATCGTTTGGAATTCAAAGTAACCCACCAAGGAATGGAATGACAAATTTTTCAATGGTTCCCACTGATTATCTTGGGCTCGGTTTATAATGATTCCAGCAACGGAACCTACCTATGAAGGTATTTTTGAACGATCGGTTTTTAGAGGCGCGGGAAGCCATGCTTCCGATAGGAGATCTTTCGATTCAAAGAGGCTATGGCATCTTTGATTTTTTCAGACTTCAGCAAGGGGTTTTATTGTATGTAGAAGACCATCTTGCCCGATTCAGGAAATCAGCAGAAATGCTTCGGTTGGAAGTACCCTACAACAATGAAGAGCTTATCAAAATTCTTAAGGAGCTCAGCGAATTGAACGGACTCACCGATGCCGGTATTCGCATGGTGCTCACGGGCGGCGATTCTCCTGACGCGTGGCAAATTGGTCGCCCAGCTTTTATGGTTGTTCAGCAACCCTTTGTAATTGATCCTTCGCCAAGTGAACCTAAAGCCATTCGCATCATAACCCATGAATTTGTTCGTGATCTCCCCGAAGCAAAAACCATCAATTACTCCATGGGCGTGTGGCTTCAGGAAAAAGTTAAAGAGCTTAAGGCCGATGATGTCTTATATTATACCGCTGCAGGCATCAGTGAGTTTCCACGATGCAACGCTTTCGTGGTAAACAAGAATGGTGAGGTTTTTACTCCGGGTCACAACATCCTTGAAGGCATTACACGGAAAAGGCTTCTGGAAATTCCTGGTCAACCCATAAACATTCGTAGGATAACGCTCGATGAGGTGCGAAAAGCATCTGAGATTTTCCTGACGAGCAGCACAAAAAGAATACAATCTATTGTTTCGGTCGACGGTCTTCAGGTTGGTAACGGTAAGCCTGGTCCGGTTGCCAGTTTGTTACTACAAAAATTACTGGAGGCTGAGCGGCACTACATCCAAAGCCGCCACTAAACAACCACCTTTACTCCTAAACCTGTACTTTCTCTGACCAACCTCACGACCCCCGAAGGCAATTATCTGATTGGCGCACAATTTCATTTATTCTTTAAGGCGCTTGTCGGCGGTTTCGATAATATTGGGACTCTTTATCCATGACCATCCAAGGCGCAGCACTCGACGAACTCGATCCAAGAGAGTACATCATCATCAGTAAAGCAAGGGTGAACAACCTGCGCAACCTAAGTGTCGCCATTCCAAGAAATAAACTTGTGGTGGTTTCAGGATTATCGGGATCTGGAAAATCTTCGCTGGCGTTCGATACCTTGTTTGCCGAAGGACAAAGAATGTATGTAGAAAGCCTAAGTTCTTACGCCCGACAATTTCTTGGTCGGATGGAAAAACCGGATGTAGATTATATCAGAGGTGTTTCGCCGGCAATTGCCATTGAGCAAAAGGTAAACACACGAAATCCAAGATCTACGGTCGGCACGACCACCGAAATTTATGATTACCTCAAATTATTGTTTGCGCGCGTTGGCAAAACCTATGCACCGGAAACAGGTAAAGAGGTGAGGCGAGATTCGGTAACCGATGTGGTGAATGCGGTAATAGCACTTAATGAAGGAACCCGGATTACGATCACCTGTCCACTTAAACCTGTTCAGGGTCGTTCGATGCAGGACGAACTTAAAGTTCTATTGAGCAAAGGCTTCGCAAGAATATTAAAAGAAGGAAAGGTTGAGTTCATCGAGGAATTGCTCAAAAGCACAGAGACCCCAAAAAGGAAAAGTGCCAAAGCCAAACAGGAAACGCCTGTCGAAGTGTTGATCGACCGAACAGCCGTAAAAAAAGATGATGAGGAATTCATTTTCCGTCTCTCCGATTCGGTACAAACTGCTTTTTACGAAGGGCATGGCGACTGTATCATCCACGTAGAAAATTCCGGAACACTACAATTTTCTGATCGCTTTGAATCGGATGGGGTCACGTTTACAGAACCGTCGGTTAATTTCTTCAGCTTCAATAATCCTTACGGCGCCTGCACCACTTGTGAGGGTTTCGGAAAAATTCTTGGCATCGATGAGGAATTGGTGGTGCCCGATAAATCTCGTTCACTTTTTGATGGTTGCGTTGCCCCCTGGAGAAGCGAAGTAATGGGAGAATGGGCCAAGCCATGGTTAAAAAGAGGGATTGATTTTGGTTTCCCCATTCATCGTCCTTACAACGAATTATCAGCGGCCCACAGAAAACTGCTCTGGGACGGTAACCGGGAACTTAAGGGCATTCATCAGTTCTTCCGTCATCTTGAATCTAAAATGCATAAGATTCAGTATCGAGTGATGCTGTCGCGCTACCGTGGAAGGACCACCTGTCCGGATTGCAGGGGCACGCGGTTGAGGAAAGACGCATCTTACGTGAAGATTTCAAATACGTCGATCACCGATATCTGTCTTTTACCCATTGGACAGGTGCTTGAGTTTTTCAAAAAATTACAGCTGCCAGACTTTGATAAAAAAGTTTCTGAGCGATTGCTTACAGAAATTGTAACACGCCTGGATTATCTGAACAAAGTTGGATTGGGCTACCTCACCTTAAACCGCCTTACCTCCTCTTTGTCTGGTGGTGAATATCAGCGAATCAAACTGGCGACCTCGTTGGGCAGTGCACTGGTTGGCTCCATGTATATCCTTGACGAACCCAGCATCGGACTGCACCCGCGGGATACCGGAAAAATGGTTGAAGTTCTTTTGTCACTCCGCGATTTAGGCAACACCGTAATTGTGGTTGAGCATGAAGAAGCGATCATGCGTGCTGCTGATGAGCTGATTGATATTGGACCAGATGCTGGCAGACATGGCGGCGAATTGGTTTATCAGGGCATTGTACCAAAGAGGGCTTCTAAAATCAGTCCATCGAACAACAGATCATACACACTGAAATTTCTTTCAGGAGAAGATTCCGTGGCTGTGCCGACGGTAAGAAGAAAGTGGAATAATTCTGTGGTATTGCACGGTGTACGAGAGAACAATTTAAAAAACCTGACCGTCGAATTTCCACTTGGTGTTTTGTGTGTGGTTACCGGGGTAAGTGGGTCAGGGAAATCTACTTTGATTAGAAAAGTTCTCTATCCTGCGCTTGGCAGGGCTACGGGAACAGGCACTGAGTATCCTGGAAAGTTTGATTCGTTGGATGGCGAAGTCCGACAGATTGGTTTGGTTGAGTTTGTTGATCAGAATCCGATTGGCAAGTCATCGCGATCGAATCCTGTGAGTTACATTAAGGCCTACGACGCCATCCGACAGTTTTTCGCTGAGTTGCCCTTAAGCAAAACCAGATCTTACAAGCCTTCACACTTTTCATTTAATGTTGAAGGTGGTCGTTGCGAAACCTGTGAAGGTGAAGGGGTGACTACGGTTGAAATGCAATTTATGGCCGACATCCATCTCACCTGTGAAAGTTGTGGTGGTAAGCGTTTCAAACAGGAAATTCTAGAAGTTGAATACCACGGTAAGAACATTTCCGATATTCTGGCCATGACGGTGGAAGAGAGCCTTGAGTTTTTTGCTGATCGAAAAACCATTCATGACCGGATCAGTCCGCTGGCCGAAGTTGGTTTGGGTTATGTTCAATTGGGCCAATCATCCAGTTCTTTAAGTGGTGGTGAAGCCCAGCGGGTTAAACTGGCTTCCTTTTTGGGTAAAAACAGTCCAGCTGAAAAAAATGTGTTGTTCATCTTTGATGAACCAACGACCGGACTACATTTTCATGACATTGGAAAATTGATGAAAGCAATCCAGGCATTGGTCGACCGAGGGCATAGTGTGATTATCATCGAACATAATCTTGAAGTCATAAAGTGTGCCGATTGGATAATTGATCTTGGACCGGAAGGCGGCGATGCTGAGGGTGGCTTTGTCGTTGCGCAAGGAACTCCTGAAGCTGTTGTGAAAAAGGGAAAGGGCTATACAGCGAAATTCTTGAAAGAAAAGCTATCCTAAGAATTTTTGAAGCGCTCGATTCTTACTTGATAAGATTCTTTAAAAATAAAGAGCGAGCGCGAGAAAAGAGTGTAAAGAAATTTCATTTGTAGTTCCCCCACTCCCATCTCGCTCTGCCACTTGCTCTCTTCTAAACTCTATGATAATCCGCTCTCCAATTTTTTATTGTCTTTTTAATCTCCTTTGACTTAAGTTTTTCAGCGACGGCTTTTTCCACCAATGCTACCAATTCTTCATCCGGCGCAAAGCGTAATGCAATGATCTGAGAGATCCTCAATTCTTTCGGCAACAATTTACCGGTCAAAACATAATAGCGAAGATTTTCTTCCGCACGGATGGCACGGTCTTGTGCCTTCAACGGAAACAACCGTGCATAAGCTGCTACCAGAAACAGAATAAACGACATCAGACAAATGAGCGACGCGGAATAAAGATTCTCCGGTGCAGATTTAAAAAGGTTAACAAATGAACCGATGATCAGTAATAGAATTCCGATGGTACCCACCCGGTGATAGCCGATTACAATTTGTTCGTGGTTCTCAAAGTTTTGTTCTTTTTTCATTTCAGGGGTATGGTTGGTTAAAAGTCAAGTGTTCAATCTTGCTTTAGAATGGAAGATAAAAAGCGCTCCCTTAAGGTCAAAAACAGCAACTCTTTAAAACTAATAACTTTTTACAAGAAAATGAACACTGTTCATTAATTTTGTCCGCACTCAAAAATCAATGGGCATTAGCGAAAGAAAACTCCGACATAAGGCCGATCTCAAGAAAGAGATCCTTACCGCCGCCCGTGAACTTTTCACCGAAAAAGGATGGGAATCAACGTCCATCCGAAACATCGCAGAAAAAATTGAATACTCCCCCGCCACAATCTACCTATACTATAAGGACAAAAACGAAATCATTTTCGACCTCCACCGCGAAGGATTTCGTCTGCTTGTCAACTATCTGGATGTGCTAAAGGGTGTGAAAAATCCCTTTGAACGTCTACAGGCTATGGGGCGCGCTTATATTCGCTTTGCCCTTGAAAATCAGGATACTTACAAGCTCCTTTTCGTAATGGAGGAGCCCATGCAACATGTAGCCAGTTGTGCAACCATGGACTGGGATGAAGGGGATAAAGCTTTTAACCTGCTCATGAATACCGTCCAGGAATGTCAGAAGCAGGGACATTTCACCAACCTTCAAACCATTAACCTCTCCTTCGTAATCTGGAGCACCATGCATGGTCTATGTACACTGCGCACCAGCGGCCACCTTGGTCATGTAAGCCTTGTCCGGAACAGCAATCACAACCTTGACGACGTGCTCACTGCGGCGTATGAGGAATTTGTCAAAATGCTTGAACAACTAAATAATTAACTTTTTTTGATCTGTTACTTAACAGTGTTTAGAATGAAAACAGTATTTACGATCTGCCTTATTTCTCTGTTTCAAGCGGTTTCTTCACTACCGCTCAAGGCCCAGGAAAAAATCTCACCGGTTGATGCCTATGTCCGGTATGGACTGGAAAACAATCTGGTCCTGAAACAAAAAAACATCACACTGGATCAGGCACTGGTAGCACTCAAAATGGCTAATGGCATGTTCTCGCCCTCCGTCACTTTATTAGGAAACTACACCAACGGTACAGGAGGACGAAGCATCTCATTCCCGGTCGGAGATCTGCTGAACCCAGTCTATTCAACACTCAACCAACTCACAGCATCTCAGAATTTTCCAACCATTGAAAATGTAAACACGAATTTCTTTCCAAGAGATTTCTATGATGTCCGCGCTCGTACTTCCATGCCGCTGTTCAACACCGACCTGATCTACAACCGAAAAATAAAGGATGGTCAGGTATTACTGCAGGAAATGGAAATCAGAATCTATCAACGTGAACTCGTCCGGAATATCAAAACCGCCTATTACAATTACCTGAGTGCCCGCGAAAGTCTTTCGATTTATGAAAGCGCACTCGAACGGGCTAAAGAAGGAAAACGCGTGAACGAATCACTACTGACCAACGGCAAAGGATTGCCAGCCTATATTCTGCGCTCTGAAAGTGAAATTGAAACCATCAATGGACAAATGGTCGAGGCGGAACGAAGTACAGACAATGCTAAAATGTATTTTAATTTCTTACTCAACAGAGATCGATCCGCTGAAATAGAAACTGAATTTGTTACAGATCTTTCAAATGTCACTACGCTTTTATCCGGTGAAGTAAGCACCCAACAACGCGAAGAGGTCGTTCAGTTGCAGCGGGCATTGAACATCAACCAACAAGTGGTGAAAATGAACAAGCTCTTTTGGTCACCGCGCCTGAGCGGATTCATTGACCTTGGCGCTCAGGCCGAAAACCTGGAATACAATCGCAACGCCAGATATCAACTTACCGGCCTTCAATTGGAAATGCTGCTGTTCTCGGGTTTTAACAACAAACAAAAAATCAATCAGTCAGAACTCCAGGTAAAAAATGTGGAATTAAATGTTCAGCTAACCCAACAACAATTACACCTGGCTGCCAATGTTTCCCTCAATACGCTAATCAGCGCTTATCAGAATTACAAGACCTCACTCAAACAACTCGAAGCTGCGCGCAGCTACCAACGCCTCATAGAAAAAGGGTACAAGGAAGGAGTCAATACTTTTCTTGAATCGGTCGACGCCCGGAATCAACTCACTGGCGCCGAACTACTGCTGCGATTAAATCTGTACAAAGTCCTTATCGCTGAGGCCGGTCTTGAACGAGAGACTGCTACTTATCAATTGAATTAATCACATCTTCATCATGAAAAAATATTTCTTACCTCTTTTCATTTTTGTTCTCATCATCCAAAGCTGCAGCAAATCAGATAACAACATTCAAACAGTTGCTTCGGAAACAGAACGAATTCCGGTCCGGTTGCAAGAATTAAAAAAGAGCTCTTTTGAATTCTTCGTACAAACCTCCGGTCAGTTCAGCACCGATGATGAAACCATGCTGGCGTTTAAGACAGGCGGCATTATTGAAAAGATCCTGGTTTCAGAAGGTGATGCCGTACGTACCGGCCAAGTTCTTGCGCAACTGAACATGACCGAAATTGAGGCACAGGTGGAGCAGGCTCAACTGGGATTCGATAAAGCATCGCGTGATTTTCGTCGAGCAGAAAATCTCTACCGCGACAGTGTGGCAACATTCGAGCAATTTCAAAATGCACAAACTGCAATGAAGGTGGCCGAACGTCAATTGGCAACCGCGAAATTCAACCAATCCTATTCACAAATCCGAGCACTAAGCAATGGCTTTATCCTAAGAAAACTGGCAAACGAAGGTCAAATGATTGCACCCGGGGCGCCGGTATTGATCACCAATGGCGCAAGTAAAGGGCGGTGGCTACTAAAAGTTGGCGTGAGCGACCGCGAGTGGGCGGCCATTCAGTTGGGCGATGCCGCAACCATCACAAGCGACGCACTACCAAACCGACTATTTGAGGCAGAAGTTTCACGAAAATCCGTTGGAACCGACACCTTCAGCGGCACCTTCAACATCGACCTGCAGGTAAAAAATCCTTCTGGCCTTGCGTCGGGATTGTTTGGTAATGCGGTCATCCGCACAAAACAAAATCAATCGGCATGGCAGATTCCATACGAAGCATTATTGGATGGTAATGGTAATTCCGGTTATGTGTTTATTTCCAACGATCAGAAGACCGCAAAGAAAATTCCGGTCGTGATTGGCCGCATTGATAAAGAGTATGTGACCATTCTTTCCGGACTTGACAGCGCACCATATCTGATCATCAGCGGAAGTGCTTACCTGAAAGATGGTTCATCGATCTCAGTACAATAATTTTTTGATGCCGGATGAATCCACCTGACTTATGAAGATTTCAGATTACGCCGTAAAAAATTACCAGTTCACACTCGTCATCTTTCTGATGGTGGTAGCATTGGGAATTGTCACTGTCCTGACCATGCCGAGATCAGAAGACCCAGAACTCAACGCTCCCCAGTTTCCGATTGTAGTGGTGTTTCCGGGAACAAGTCCGGAAGACATGGAAGAACTGATCGCCGAGCCTCTTGAGCGCGAAATCTCCCAACTCGACAACATCAAACGAATCGTTACCTCCATCAGCGATGGCGTCGTGGTGTCATTTGTTGAATATGACTATGAAAGTGATGTCGAAGAAAAATATTCTGAACTGGTACGGGAGGTGAATGCCCTTCGGGATGAATTGCCGGCAAACATTACAAGTCTGGAGGTCAGAAAAGTTACGCCATCAGATGTAAACGTGATTCAGGCGGCTTTGGTGTCCGAAAACGCCTCACGTGAGTCATTAAAAAAGCAGGCGAAAGAACTTCAGAAAAAACTTGAGCAGATCAATCAACTCAAAAAAGTAAAAATTCACGGAATACCTGATCCGATTGTACGCGTAGACCTCCGGCTAGACAAAATGGCGCAGTTTCATATTCCTTTGAATGCCGTCATTGGAAATTTGCAAAGTGAAATCGCCAACATCCCCGGCGGAAATATCAATGCCGGAAACAAATCATTTAATGTCAAAACAAGCGGCGCTTTTCATAATGCTGATGAAGTCCGTCATACTATTATTTCCTCGGTCGGCGGACGCAACATCACCCTGAGTGATATCGCCAATGTATATGACACCTTTCAGGATGAGGTACACATCACCAGACTAAACGGGCATCGCAGTATCATCATCACCGCTGCGCTTAAGTCGGGGGAGAACATCACCGGTGCACAAAAATTTTATCTACCTGTATTGGATGAGTTCCGGAAGTCACTGCCGGAAGGAATTGATCTGGTTCATCATTTCGATCAGGCTTATAATGTGAACCGTCGACTTAGTGGACTTGGATTGGACTTTGCGATCGCGATTTTACTGGTGGCCATTACTTTACTCCCCCTCGGACAACGTGCAGCCTTGATCGTGATGATCTCCATTCCACTTTCACTCGCAATAGGTATTGTGTTGATGAGCGCGCTTGGCTATAGCCTCAATCAGCTCAGTATTGTCGGACTGGTCGTTGCACTGGGTTTGCTGGTGGACGACAGTATCGTCGTTGTAGAAAATATTGAGCGGTGGCTTCGGGAAGGACACTCCAGAATGGAAGCAACACTCAAGGCCACACAGCAAATTGGTATTGCCGTGATTGGCTGCACTGCTACGCTGATCATCGCTTTTTTGCCGCTTGTTTTCCTGCCTGAAGCATCCGGTGAGTTTATCCGGAGTTTGCCCGTAGGTGTCATTACCTCTGTACTTGCTTCCATGGTCGTATCACTGACCATCATTCCTTTTCTTTCCAGCCGACTCTTGAACGAAAAACATGGCCATCCGGATGGAAATATTTTTATGCGGAGTTTAAAGCGACTGATCCATGGAAGTTATTCGCGACTGCTGGACGTTGCGCTCAGTAAACCATGGTGGACCATTGGTGTTGCGGCTTTAATCTTCGCAGGATCATTGCAACTTTTTCCAGTGATCGGATTCAGTTTATTTCCTGCGAGTGAAAAACCTCAGTTTCTGGTGGAGATCACCACGCCACTTCAGTCCAGTCTAGCCTATACCGACAGCATCACCCGGAAAGTAGAAGAAGAGCTATTGGGTTATAAGGAAGTTGAATATCTGACCACCAATGTCGGAAAAGGAAATCCGCGGATCTATTACAATGTGATTCCTGAAAATGAGCGCAGCGATTTTTCGCAACTTTTTGTGCAGCTCGACAAAGACACACCCGCAGAAGCAAAGCTGGAGTTGATTGATGCACTCCGAAAAAAATGGACGCCATATCCTGGCGCCAAGGTAGAAGTGAAAAATTTTGAACAGGGTCCTCCCATCAATGCACCGATTGAAATCAGATTATTCGGTGAAAATCTAGACAGTCTGCGCACACTGGCTGCTAAAGTTGAAACCATGCTGACAGCCACAACCGGAGCCATTTATATTAATAACCCCGTGGCTTATCTCAAGTCCGACATCAAAGTGGACATCAACAAGGAAAAAGCTCAAATGCTTGGAATTCCAACAGTTGAAATTGACCGGACCGTACGCTTGGCAGTGGCAGGATTGACGGTGGGAAAATTTGCCAATGAATCCGGAGAAGATGTCGGAATTGTTTTAACCAAAGGAAACAAAGGCCGGCCTGAACTTGATGCATTGGATAATTTATTTGTGAACAATCAGCAAGGGCGCGCAATTCCTCTTCAGCAGGTAGCCAATGTGCGATTCGAGGCTTCCCCGCTGAACATTAATCATTACAATAAAAACAGAATGGTCTCTGTGACTGCATTTGTTGATAAAAATTTTCTGGTCAGTGAAGTAGTCTCTGAGGCAACCAAGAAAATGGACGCTATGAAATTACCATCAGGGTATTCTTACGGAATGGGTGGTGAGGTTGAAAGCAGACAAGAATCATTCGGTGGATTCGGAAGCGTGATCATCGTAACCATCTTTCTGTTTATTGCGGTACTGATCCTTGAATTTGGAACCTTCAAAAGCACGCTCATCGTTTTATCTGTTATTCCGCTCGGAATTGTAGGTGCGGTGCTGGCGCTGCTGTTTACTGGAAATTCATTGTCCTTTGTTGCGATTGTTGGACTGATTGCGCTGGCAGGCATTGAGGTCAAGAATACCATTTTACTGGTGGACTTCACCAATCAGCTGAGGGCACGCGGACATGACCTGGAAACTGCCATTCGCGAGGCCGGAGAAGTTCGTTTCCTACCCATCATTCTGACTTCGCTCACCGCGATCGGCGGGTTACTTCCAATCGCCTGGTCATCCAATCCACTGATTTCCCCGCTTGCCATTGTGTTGATTGGCGGATTAATCAGCTCTACATTATTGAGCAGAGTGGTAACACCAGTGGTGTATAAACTAATGCCACCGAGGATTAAAAAGGATGATGTGGCCAAATGAGCCTTGACATTAAATATGAATTCAGATCAAAGGTCTGGCAACACCCCGCGCCTGGCGGATGGCATTTTATTTCTTTGCCCGAGTCCGTAACAAAAGAAATAAGGAAACAATTTAAGTCACAGGAACAAGGCTGGGGAAGATTAAAAATTACAGCACAAACCGGGAAAAGTAAATGGGCAACTGCCATTTGGTTTGACACCCGGCGCCGGACTTATTTGTTACCGTTGAAAAAAGAGATTAGGGTTAGAGAAAGAATTTATGTTGGTGGGGTGATTGATGTAATTGTTGGTGTTTAATTACCTGCAATCGTGGTAAAGCAATCCCACTGAAATCAAATTCCGAAAATAGTATACAAACATCCTGAATTTGTATCCATAAGGTGCAAGGAGATTAATGAGTTTTGTTTTCAAACATCAAGCAAATGAAAAAAACTATTTTAATCACAGGCGCCAGTAGCGGCATTGGTAAAGCAACAGCGAAATTCTTTCAGTCAAAAGGGTGGAGCGTTGTTGCCACCATGAGAAATCCGGAAAATGAAAAAGAACTAATCAAATTACCTGATGTCCTTGTCACGAAACTGGATGTGCTGGATTTAGATTCCATCAACCATGCTGTTGAGGAAGGCATTCAAAAATTTGGAAAAATTGATGTGTTACTTAATAATGCGGGTTACGGTGCTTATGGCCCGCTGGAATCTTTCCCCAGAGAAAAAATTCTTCGTCAGTTTAATACCAATGTGATTGGTCTCATGGATGTGACCAGGGCTGTGCTCCCACATTTTCGAAAAAACAAAAGCGGAATAGTCATCAATGTCTCATCCATGGGAGGAAAAATGACATTTCCTTTAGGTTCGTTGTACCACGGAACCAAATTTGCGGTGGAGGGAATCTCTGAATCCTTAAGGTATGAAGTAGAACAATTCGGAGGAAGAGTTAAAATAGTTGAACCAGGCGCCATCGCGACAGACTTTGCGGGGAGATCTTTTGATTTTAGCCATAATGACAAACTACAGGAGTACAACAACATCGTTTCCAAGATCACAGCAGTGATGCCGAAAATGCTTAAAAACGCTGCACCGGCAAGTGTAGTCACCAAGGTGATTTATGAGGCCGCAACTGACGGAAAAAATAGATTGCGTTATATGGCGGGGTCCGATGCCAAACTATACCAGTTTTTGAATAAATGGTTTGGTTATAATTTTATCGTCAACATGAATAAAAAGTTTTTTAAGCTATAATCTGACTAAGCTGTGGACGATTTGTTGCACTTAAGAACCATTTCTGATTTATTCAGGTTTTTAAATTTAGGTCCTGCCCATCATCCTCTGGTCGGAGTAGTAGATTTTGGAAAAGTAGTTGAACACACTCCGGGTGAAATTCGGATCAAGACAGATTTTTACTCTGTCATGTACAAAAACTATTGCCGCAACCATATTCGGTATGGCCGAAAGACCTTTGATTTTCAGGATGGAAGCCTGGTGTGTATCGCCCCCAATCAGATCATTACGATTGATAATGATATTGAAATCAAAGAGGACATGATGGGTTGGGGCTTATTCTTTCATCCTGATTTGATACGAAGTACACCCTTTGGATTTAGAATTAAAGATTTTAATTTTTTTTCTTACGAGATCTCTGAGGCGTTGCATCTCTCCGAAAAGGAGAAGCAGTTGCTGTATGATTGTATTTTGAAAATTCAAAGTGAATTAACTCAAAACATTGATCCACATAGCCAGGGATTAATTGTTTCAAACATTGAGCTGTTGTTGAAGTATTGTACTCGTTATTATGGCCGGCAATTCATTACCAGAAAAGATGCAAACCGCGATGTTATGGTAAGAGTTGAAAAAATCCTTAAAAACTATTTTGAAACTGGTGGAGATAAAGAACATGGCATTCCTTCAGTAAAATATGTTGCTGATCAGGTCAATTTATCGCCGGGCTATCTAAGCGATTTGTTGAAAAAAGAAACAGGGTTAAATGCCCAGGATCACATACACTTTTTTGTTATTGAACAGGCTAAAACCATTTTATTACAGACCAACCAATCGATAAGCGAAATAGCCTATTCATTAGGCTTCGAATACCCTCAATACTTTAGCAGATTATTCAAGCAAAAAACTGGAAAGACGCCATTGGAGTACCGAAGTTTAAATTGAGCTCAGCAAGGATCCATGGTCAGATCACCCACTTCTCCGCAAAGGTGTCGGCTTCCCGTTCCTTAACAGCGTCCTTATCGGAGTAGTCTATCTGCTCCAGAAAAATATCTTTTTTACCGTGGAGAAAGATGTGTCCGGCTTCATGGAAAAAAGTGAAGGCAAACGTCCCATTCTGTTTAATCGGACCTGATAACTGAATCAGCGGTGTGTCATGAAGCCACCTGGTACAACCGCGAATAGCAACTTTATTCAATCGAGGTGTATGCACCACCTTCACTCCTGCCTCCAAACATATAGTTTGAAGCTGTTCAAAAAAGTCCTGCCGCTCGTTATCAAACAATGATTTTATTTTCGGGAGTGCAACTTTAAAATTTTTAGGAATGTACTCTTTGGCTCTCAGCTCCTGAGCCTGTAGTTCACCTTTTCGGAGCCAGGCCGTGAGTGCATATGGTTCACTCACTCTTTTGAGCGATATTTTGAAGGCTACCTTCAATTGTTGCTTGAAATAATATTTTTCCCATCCTTCATGCGTTGAAAATGCAAAGAAGTCCAGCATTTGACTTGTCTTTTCCTTAATCCCTGCAGCTTCAGATATCCATTTCTTTCTTATCATTTCCTTAACTGGAAATCTTTTTGCCCATGACACTGCTTGATGGATCCTCGCCTCCAATTTTTTACGTGCTATAAATTCATCATAACCTCTCTGATGATTCAGCCAATAGTGCGCAGGAATCCTAGTAACATTTTCAAAGAGTACTGCCATTTCAGCTGTAATAGAGCTATCCCCCTTAAATACAGCAATAATAGTTTTCTCAGGTTTGTTTGTGCGCAAGGCAAATTCCTTTGGACCCATTTCCATTTCAGCCAGTTTTTCTTTGAGTATTTCCCCTGGTGGAAAAACTATTGTGGGTACATATATCATTTTATCTTCCATACTTTACAGCCTAATGATAGTCTACTATTTCAATTATTTCGATAGAGGTAATTTTGGACCATATGTACTGACCGTCTTCATTACATGGAATAGGATGGTCTGCGGGTTTAAATATCAATCGATATGGATGGTCAAGACTGCATGCCCACTGACCCTTCCGATTACCCGATAACTCATGAAAACGGCCTGACATATGTCTAACCGCTTCTAATGTTTTCGACCGTTCTAAAGCGTAAAGTCTGAGGTATAAAAGCTTAGCTCTGATGCTCCCCATTTTTTTACAACACAGACCATAATCCGCCAATATCTTTCCTAGTTTTTTATCCGCAAATCTAACCGTCATCGCAAAATTAATAATTTAATTAACATTAAGTGTAAGTTATATTTAAATAATATAAAGAGCCTGCATCTGCCTCGACAAAACACCTAAACCAATTCTCTTCAGTCAATCGTGTTTTTCTTGCTCATCGACGTATTTTCCTGCCCCTCCAGACGCTATCTTTAAATCAAATCCATTCCATGAAGTACACCCCCACCCTACTCATCATCCTTGCCTTTAGTTTTATTGCATGCGCTCCTTCCAACGACCCCAATAAGGAAGAGTGGATAGCACTTTTCAACGGGAAGGACCTTACCGGCTGGATTCCAAAAATCCGTGGATATGAAACCGGAGAAAATTTTGGTGAAACATTCAAAGCGGACAGTGGCCGAATTCAAGTGAACTACCACGCCTACGACTCCTTTAGGCAACGCTATGGGCACTTATTTTATAAAGACAAATTCTCACATTACAGACTGGTCGTTGAATACCGTTTCATCGGAAAACAATGTGCTGGCGGAGAAGGTTGGGCAACACGCAACAGCGGCGCTATGCTTCACAGCCAGGATCCAACATCGATGCTTAAGGATCAGGATTTCCCAATCAGCATTGAAGCACAGTTTCTGGGAGGCCTTGGTGATGGACCCAGATCGACTGCCAACCTTTGCACGCCTGGCACGCATGTTCGGTTCGCCGACACCTTATTCATTCCCCACTGCATTAATGCTCAATCAAAAACATACGATGGCGACCAATGGGTGCATGTTGAATTTCTTGTGCTGGGTGACTCTCTGATTCGGCATACTGTTGAAGGTGAAACCGTGCTGGAATACACCAAGCCTGAAATCGGAGGGGGCGTAGTCAACGGCTACGATAGTCTTGTAAAAATTGATGGAAAAAGTTTAG
This sequence comes from Bacteroidota bacterium, assembly GCA_016866235.1. GTDB lineage: Bacteria > Bacteroidota > Bacteroidia > Cytophagales > Cyclobacteriaceae > ELB16-189. The sequence continues at coordinate 39,909 of VGMW01000002.1, read as the reverse complement.
CGGAAGGATTCATTGCGCTGCAAAGCGAAAGCCATCCCATAGAATTCCGTAAAGTTGAATTGCTCAACCTGAAGGGATGCAAGGATCCCAAGGCTAAGAACTATAAGAGCTACCTTGTCTCCGAAGACAGTTCAACTTGCCTCTACCAATAATTCACTAACAGCTAAAACAAGGTGGTTCGCTGCTCCGAACCATGATAAGTGCGGAACCATGTGGTACGACCCAAGGCCGAACCAATCATTCCCCGCATTTGGTCCATCACTTCCGGAGTATACTGACTGGCATGACATTGTAATGATTCACGAGCGCGCTCGTAATCTGTTTCCGATGCTCCAATCCTGACATTTAAATACGTACTGTCGGTAGTCGCATAGCCCTTTGCGCCGACTGGTATTTTGCCTGTTGGAATCGCTGGATAAAAAAGCTGTTTCGGCTTGTCCCACTGCTGGCTCTCAAAGATTTCCGTTACCACCGCTCCTACCAAACGATGGTCGTGATGGCCCGACCAACCAGAAGGTCCCCAGGTGATCACTGCATCCGGACGAATCTCATCAAACAATTTTCTTACCTGTAAACGCAACTCATCCAACTGATGGTGAACAGAGTCATATCCTCCCTGCATTTTAAACTGATCGTGTAAGCCAAAGAGAATTGGTGGCTGTATGCCCAACTTTTCAGCAGCACAGGTCAATTCGCGGGCGCGTGAAGCGGCAAGACTGTCGCCTGCCGGAATTCCGGCATGGGTAGTTACTCCATACCGTCCGTCGGTGGCAATTGCAAGGAAAACCTTCACACCTTCTGCCGCATAACGCGACAATACCGGTGTTACGGTAGTCTCATCATCTGGATGAGCAAAAACAGCAAGCAGAACTTTACCGCTAACCGAAGGCTGCTCCGCTTTTTTTCCCGTGCAGCCGATACCGAATAGTATGGTGATTAGAAGCCAGGAGATCAGTCGGATCATTTTTTCGGATCCAGTTTAGTGTCGCGGTATAAAAAATCAACCGTGAGGTTAACCAGTGCTTTAACGCCTGTACCAAATCCGCTTTCATCCAACATAAAATCAGGCGTATGGTGGATTGGTGCCTTTTTCGGATCGGTTCCCGGCTTCATTCCGCCTATAAAAAAGAATAAGCCCGGAATCTTTTGCTGAAACTCAGAAAAATCCTCTGCCATGGTCACAGGACTAACCGCTAACGCATTTCCTTTACCCGCAGCACGCTCCAGGCTTGCTGCCATTGAAGCGGTGAGCGATGGATCATTGTAGGTTACGGGAGATCCGGAACTAATTATAACCTCTGCTGTTGCACCAGCGCTTTCCGCAATGTTCATGGCAGTGGTTCTTATTTTTTCATGCACCATTTTCTGCATTGACTTATCGAAGGTCCGGATCGTCCCGCCCATCTCTGCGGATTCGGGAATTATATTTTCCCGATTACCGGAGGTGAATTTTCCAATGGTAATTACGGCCGGTTCCTTGGTCAACTCAAGCTGACGGCTGATGATGGTTTGAATTCCCATCACAATTTGTGCGCCCACCACCAGTGGATCCACACCATCCCACGGCGTAGCACCATGCGCACCTTTACCTCTAACCTTAATGGTGAAAAAGTCGGGGGCAGCCATCAAAGCGCCAGAACGATAATTGATCGTTCCAGCCGGTACCGTTGACTGAATGTGCAAGCCGAAAATGGCATCCACTTTGGGGTTTTCGAGTACCCCTTCTTCAACCATCATAGCTGCGCCACCTTTTAAAGTTCCGGCTCCTTCTTCTGCGGGTTGAAAAATAAATTTCACCTGTCCTTTTAAATCAGCTTTGTTTCGAACCAGGATTTCCGCGACGGCAAGAAGAATTGCCATATGTGAATCATGGCCACAAGCGTGCATCACTGATGTTTCACGATCGTTGTACACTATCCGCTCCTTTGATGCAAAGGTTAAATCGTTCCGCTCCTCAACCGGTAATGCATCCATGTCCGCGCGAAGCGCAACCACACGTCCTGGCTTTCCAGAATTGAGCGTGGCCACCACACCAGTTCGGGCGACGCCTGTTTTTACTTCAAGGCCCATCCCACGAAGTATCTCTGCAATTTTTGCTGATGTCTTAACCTCCTGATTGGAAAGCTCCGGGTATTGGTGAAAGTATCGTCGCCATTCAATTGTTTTTTGTTCAAGCTCACGGGCGTGTTGATCCAGCTTAAGCTGGAGCTTTGGATTAACCTGTGCAGTTAATGTTGTCGCGATGACCAATGAAAGGCCTACGGCCAAAAGTGATTTCATAAAATTTTATTTTCTGTATAAATATTCAGCGGATAAATTAAGCATAGCGCGCAGGCCGGTGAGCATACCTGACTCGTCGATGAAAAAATCAGGTGTGTGATGCGAAGGAGTTTTTTTCGGATCGGCATCTTTTGGCATTCCGCCAACAAAAAAGAAAAATCCAGGAACCTTGTTGGCGAAGAAACTGAAGTCTTCAGAGCCGGTCTGCGCCTTTATAATCCTGGCGTTGTCCTTTCCGGCTACTCGTTCGAGAATTGGGCCTGACCATGTGGTTAATTTCGGATCGTTGTATGTAATGGGATACATTCTGGTGATGGTCACTTCTGCTTTTGCGCCAAGGCCTTCAGCGGTATTTTGAGCAATGCGTTTAATGAGGGCATGAACCTGATCCTGAATTCCTGTATCCAGATTTCGAATGGTGCCGGTCATTTCAACAGATTCAGGAATAATGTTGCTGCGAACACCTCCGGTAATTTTGCCAATGGTTACCACTGCTGGTGCTTTGGTTACCTCAATGCTCCGACTTGTAATGGTTTGAAGGGCTGTGATCACATGTGCTGATGCCACAATTGGATCAACTCCTGCCCATGGCGCTGAACCATGTGTCTGCCGTCCTGTTATTTTAATGTGCAGCCCATCCGCAGAAGCTAACTCGCCCTCTGGCTTATAGGTAAGCACTCCAACGGGGGTAAGCGAATTGATGTGCAAACCAAAAACGGCTTCTACCTTAGGGTCGTCCAAGAGCCCTTCCTTTACCATTAACTCAGCGCCTCCCTCCTCACCGGCTGGAGCGCCTTCCTCTGCAGGTTGAAAAAGAAATACTATGGTTCCTCGCAAATCATTTTTCATTTTAGAAAAAATTTCAGCCACGCCCATGAGAATGGCGATGTGCGTGTCGTGACCGCATGCGTGCATGACAGGAACTTCTTGTCCATTGTACTCTCCTTTTGCCTTCGAAGCGAAAGGAAGTCCGTTGCGTTCTTCGACAGGCAATCCGTCGATGTCTGCACGCAGACCAATGACAGGTCCGGGCTTACCGGTGCGTAATATTCCAACCGCACCCGTCTTGGCTACAGGGTACTTAACTTCCATACCAAGAGCCTTAAGGTGTTCTGCAATGTAAGCCCCAGTCTTATACTCACGATTTGAAAGCTCAGGATTCTGGTGAAAATGACGACGCCACTCGATCACTTTTTTCTCAAGCCCTGTTGCCTCCTGATCGAGTTTGGTTGCCAACTTCGGATTCATCTGACCGATCGCTGAAAAACAAACAATCAGTAAAAAAATTGGGAGCGTTCTGATTGCAGCGACCTTATTTAAAAAGTACTTGTGTGCCATACTTGCGGTTTTTGAAGTTAAATTTCATCCAAGTTAGGAAAAAGATGATCGGAAGACTTGCTGGTTTTTTATGAAATGGATAAGAATTTCCTTGCCGGAGCCTGTCCCATCTAAAGCCCTCATAAAGTTGGAGGTTACTGGTAAAAAGATTTGTCTTGGCCATTACGCTGGTAAGTGGATGGCCATTGCAGACCGTTGCACGCACAATGGTGCTTCGCTTAGTCAGGGTCGGCTAACAGCATTCGGAGAAGTTGTGTGTCCTTTGCATGGCTACCGTTTCAGGCTTATGGATGGCCGTTGCAGTGAGGCCTGTGAAGACGCAGAGGTCTTTCCAATAAAAGAGGAAAACGGCGAAATTTTTATTGCAGTTTAACGTTGAGTGATTTTTTATCTTTCCGCAATGGTTTTTGATCTATTGAAAATTAAAAGGCTCTTAGGCTTATTGACATTTCTTTGTTGTCCAATGGTCTTTGGTCAGCCTGCACCTGATATTTCAACGATTGTTTCTCGGTTGAATCAGGGCGACGCCATACCGGAGGAGTTGCTCACCAGAAAGTCACTGGTGTTGCATGATCCTGCTATAAGCCTAAAGGAGCTTGAATCTTTTCAATCCGGATTTCAGCGTTGTGGTATCGATGCAGTGCTTTACGTACCCTACGACATACCGACCGCCAATGCTGAGGTGAATCGCTTATTCATAAATTATGCGTCCAAGCGTGAGGTATATTATTTTATAATACTCACCAAAAAAGAATCACTCTACGATTTGGTTGTGGCCCCCTTTGATGGTAAAAAGGATTGGTTTACAGAAGGACACGCGGCCTGGCATCTATTCGGTACCGATGCTAGCGCGATTACACAGAGTATTTTTCGGCTTACAGCGGGAAAACTCAAAAAGAGAAATCTACTCATCAATGAAACTCCAGAGACTCAGCTGAGCTTAAATACAATTACCGGAAATCGGAATGAATTTTTTGCATTGGATCTGAAAGTAGACAGACTGGCCATTGTTCGATCGGGGCTTGCGGCCGAGGATAAAATCGTGGAAGAATACTTTGCGAAGAATTATCCCTTCAAGTTTGAATTCTTTAATCCAGGAGTCTTAGATAAAGACATTCGTTCAAAAGGATTTCTATACATCCTAAAATACGTTCATGCGCGCGCAGGGGTGGCCATGCGGTTATTGGGTTATGAGCCTACAAAAATTGGAAAGACCCTTCCTACCATATCGTTCACTGATTCCGGACAGGCTGAAATAAAAAACGTTTCGGCTGAAACCACCGTTTGGAAATTTTATTTCAAGCATCTGGAAAACGGTAATCATTATTTAGGAACGAAGTGGGATGCCGATGAGGACAAGTTTCAGGCATTAAAAAACCACCTGATCGGATTTAAAACTGAGCTCCGTATTAAGTAATAAAGTTCCTTCTTTCATTGGTTGTTTATCCTGGTCTTCAAGAGAATCGATTAAAGAACTAAAGAAATTGTTTTGAAGTCTATGGTTGAATGGATTTCAGTATAAAGGACGAAATTTCTCTTCTCCTTATTTTAAGGAAAGCGTTGTAGGAAGGTTCATCCAGTTCCAGAAACATTTTAGCATACGGTCTTCCGATGTATGGAAACACTACCAGTGACAGAATATTAATTATCAGGTGACGTGAATCAATTTCACGAATTCGTCCTTTACGTACTGCCTCCCTGACTTGCTCTTCAAAAACCAATCTGGTGCGTCCGGGTAATCGCTGCTTCTCTTTGATCAAAAGAAATAATCTTTCAGGATTAACGGTTAATTCCTGGATGATGAATGCAGGCAAATCAGGATTGGCCTCAAGCTTATCGAGATAAAAATTAATGATGAGCTGAATTTTTTCAGTTAGAATAACCTCTGACGATAAAATGTCCTGAAGACCAGATTGTAGTTCGGTAAAATGTTTGTCGAATACGATTTGAAATAATTCACGCTTTGAGCGGAAATAGTAATGGAGAAGTGCGCGGTTCATTCCTGCTGTTTTAGCGATGTCCTCCATCCGGGCGCCCGCAAAGCCTTTTTTCAAAAAGACCTCCCGTGCTGCCTCCAAAATCAAATGATCCGTTGCTTCGACTTCCGTCATTTTTAACAATATTGTTTAACAAAATTGTTAAATAATTACCTGACCTCAAAACAATACTTTTAACCTTAAAATCAAAGGTTTTTGAAAAGGTCCAGTATCCGGACCAGATCCACATTCCCCCCACTCAGGATCACAGCAACCGTTTTACCCCTGAATTGCTCCGGTCTTTTTAAGACCGCAGCAAGCACCACCGCACAACTGGGCTCTGCGATTACCTTCAGATTCTCCCAGACCAGTCTCAAAGCCTCAATAATTTCCTTGTCACTGACCGTTATAATCTCACTTACCCTCGATTTGATTACAGGAAATGTCTTATCCCCAAGGGTTGTAAGCAGGCCATCGGCAATGGATTGGGACTGTGCCGGTTCAATTTTCCCTGATTGCATAGATCGGTAAGCATCATCAGAGCCTTCAGGCTCGGCGCCAATTACAATTGTACCCGCTGAAAAACAGGAAGTAGCAACGGCGCTGCCACTTAGCAATCCACCTCCACCGACCGGTGCAATTAGATAATCTGGTCTCAGCTCTTCATAAACCTCAAGTGCAGCAGTGGCCTGCCCTGCCATAACATCATAATTGTTGAAAGGGTGTATTTCTGTAGCGCCGGTTCGTTCCATCACCCGGGCGAGTGTTTCTTCCCTTGCCGCGAGGGTCGGCTCACACTCAGTAATTTCTCCGCCAAATTTTCGAACGCCATTTTTCTTAACCTCAGGCGCTGTTCTTGGCATCACGATATAGGCAGGCACACCCAAAAGTTTAGCAGCGCGTGCCAATGCCTGTGCATGATTACCTGAAGAGTGTGTTGCCAGTCCGCGGTTCAACAGCTCCGCCGGAAGAGACAATGCGGCGTTCATCGCTCCCCTCATCTTGAAAGCGCCAATCTGTTGAAGGTTTTCACACTTAAACCACACTGTTGCGCCACAAAGTGTATTGATGCTGTCGTTGGTTAATAAAGGCGTGCGATTGATGTACGGCTTAATGCGGTTGTGTGCTTCAACAATCTGTTCTCGGGTGGGTATATTTTGAAGGCTCATGAATTGGGGATTAATCTTTTACCCAGCTGACTTTTTCTTCCATTGGTTTTCTCTTGCTCAAAGGGGTTTCAATCGTCTTAATTTTCCCCAAATGAAAAAATCCACATAAACGATCCTCAGGGCCTAAACCAAAAAATTCTTTTGCTTCGGCAAAGTTTGTAATTCCTCCGGTACTTAGGTAACCTCCCAAACCAAAAGCGGTTGCAGCCAGATAAAGATTTTCTACTGCACAAAATACTGCGCCCAACTCTTCCCATTCCGGAATTGAATGGGCTGCATCTCGCTTCATGCCAACCGAAATGATGTGGGAGGATTCAGCTGGCTTGTTCAACAGATTCAGATATCGGTCTTCGCGGAAACTGCCGTCGGCGGTGGCAACCTTTTTATAAAGCTCAGATTGAAATTTTGCCAGCTTGGTGATCCCTTGGCCGGTAAAAACCACAAATCGCCATGGCTCCGTGCGCTTATGGGTTGGCGCGCGGTCTGCCATCACAAGCATTTTCGCCACCACCTCATCTTCAATCCGTTCAGGCAGATAGTCTTTTTGAAAAACAGACCTTCTCTGCATCACCACCTTTTCGAATATTTCAACTTCAGTACTCATCGCTCTAAATTATATTTCCTCTGATTAAAAATTTATTTCCATGTTTTTCTTATCAAGTAAGGCGCGCTGCCAGATAGCCTCTGCCACAAACAAATCAAACAAGGCATAACCCGCCGATTTAAATACTTTGGTGGCCCCTGACACCTGCCTAGTTCCTGTCAATATTTTCCCAAGAGTAAAAACATCTTCTGCTTTTCTGATGCCGCTGTTTACCGGATGAAGTGCGTCGCCTGTTTCATAACGCGTTCCGGGCGCATCGAGCAGGACCTGATGTGCCAATCTGAAAACCGCATCGGGAAATTCACGCATGTTGGTTTTATAAGATCCCATTCCAATAAAAGTCTTTCCCATCAACAAAGGCTCTCGATCGGGTAACACCGGATCTGGTGACGTGGTAGCCGTGACCACCACATGAACAGAAGAAATCAGGCTGCTAATGCTCTCGCTGGCTATCCATTCGATGTTGGGCAGGACTTTTTTCATTTCACTGCCAAAGAATTCGGCCGACTGTCTGGTGCGTGAAAAATAATAGATGCGCTTTACCGCTCTAACGGCGGCAATCATTTTAACCAGTGCTCTGGCCTGAACACCACATCCCACGATTCCAACGTTTGTTGCATCAACATCGGATAAGTGCTTCACCGCTACAGCGCCAATTGCGCCGGTCCGAAGTGCAGTTAGTTTCGCAGCACTCATAAGCGCAAGCACAGATCCATCCCTGTTATCGTTGAGTTGATATGTTCCACTAATCACCGGCATACCATTCACGGAATTTCCAGGGAGCACCGAAACCACTTTCGTTCCGTATCGGACAGGCCCAAAAGCAGGCATCATCAGAAAAGTATTATCGCCCCGATTGATATGCATTCTTTGAGGAACGTTTCCAGGATGGGTTTCATCCCAAACCATAGCCGCCTCCACGGAGGAAACCAACATTTCAGGATCGGAGAACCGATCCAATTCATCATCCTTCAGAAACAACATGGGCGCAAGAAATGTGCACCCAAAATAAAGGCTTTATTCCGGTTCGATCACGAGCTCGCCAAGGTTCGTTACCACACCGGTGGTTACCTGAACCTGATCGAGGTTGCGGGTTTTATACCCTGTTTTTGGCGCCAAAGACACACGATACAAACCAGCTGCAATTCCGCGCAAAAGGAAATGTCCATCCTCATCCGCAAAAGTTGTGCCCACCGTATCGGTGCCGGCAATTGCATAAACGGCAGGATTAGATTGAACTGGCACAACAGAGCCGCTGATTGATCCGCTGGTGGATTCTACAATGGCGCGTATGACCGGTTTCAGCGCATACACCCCGTTTCCGCGGGCAACGATTGATTTGGCAACATCAAAATCAAGTAGAATCCGATAGGTAACCCCTTCCTCTAAATTTTGATCAATGTTAATTTTCAAACCAGACTGTTGCGCGCTTGGCGTAACCAGTGGCTTGGTGTCACCATTAATCAAAATAGTATTATTGGTTCCGAGCGTTAATCTGATCTGCGAAATTTTCCCCGGTCCGAGGTACAATGTCCCTAAAAGTCGGTCCATGCCATTGGTCAAATCAAGAAGATTAAAAACGCCTTGGTTTTCCATATCAAGTGATTCCCAGCCACCCACCTCCTCGGTACGATTAATTTGAACATCCTGGATATCGATGTTAACAGCTTCGTAATCGCCTGGTGCATCAGTGAGACTTACTTCAATGCGGGCGTCGTCTTTATCGCCGCAGGAAAACATCACCAGGGTAATCAAGGAAAAAACGAAAAAGGTTAATCTTGAAAGCATCATCTTAAAATATTTAAGCAAAAATCTGAATTCGGAGATCCTAAACAGCAGACATCAGGCAGGATCAACCGATGAGTTTGGTCATCTGATTTTAAAATCCGTCGTCTTCTTCGTTCTTCTTTTTTTCTTTTTTACCGGCCGCTTGTGATTTACCGCTCAAGCTATAAGGCTGATCATTGTCCAGATAAACCGACCGGAACTTGTTAACAAAGGCAAGGGTTTCTTCTTCGCTGCCTGGTATTACCACCAGATTACCCGATCCCGGTCGTCCACCCCCTGCCTTCTTATAGACTTGTTCATTGATCAGCTCAACAGAGGAGTGAATCATCATACGATCGTCTTCATATCCAAAAAAGAACCAAGCCTCGGGCGACGCTTTTAAGAAAACATTAAAGACGGGGCTACCATCTTCATTTTTTCTAAACTCCATGAAACCTTCAAAGGCCCCATTGATATCCGTCCGCCCAACGTGGCTCAATCCAAGATCGCCGACACTATAAAAACCTCTGTGCTTTGGAGACCATTTTAAATCCACCGAGGAAAAAACCAAGGGTGCGCCGAGCCCTGGCACCAGTGAAAGCGAGGTATACGCAGCAAGCGACCTTTTTTCATATTCAGTCGCTGCAGACTCTCCTACCACATTGGCAACTTTATAAAGAAGCTCTGTCTGATCGGCCGATGCTTCCGGTACGCTCTCATTTTTTATGACATCGGAAATGGCCTGAGCCATCAGTAGAAAAACACCTGAACCCGCATTAAAGTCAGCTGAAATCAGTGCATTGAGTTTTACCTCGTCCGTTTCCAGATTACCGTAACCGATTGCCGATGAAATGATCTTCAAATCAGACTGATCGGGAAACAGGTTAACCAGTCCCTCAAATTTCACATCCTGATTTTCGTCGCGGTAGGCAAAAACCTTTCCGGATAATTTTTCCCCAGCGGCCTTCCTGGGGTCTTCGATGCGAAACTCTTTTGACGCTGTATCATAAAATAGTTTGCCGGATGGAAGGAAAAAATCTTCATCCTCTTCGCTTCTCTTTTCAGAAACAAAATTGGCATAGAGATCCAAATCACGGCCATAATGGATACCAGCGGTTGCTTTCCTGCCTTCTTCCGTGATGGCATTATCAAAGTCGATATAAAAGAGTTTTTCTTTTCCGGATTGGGTGTGTGACAACCAGGTGTTGTAGTTGCGCACCTTCGGAAGATCGAGCTTTACATAACCTTCGAGTTCTAATGCGGGCCGACGGGCATACATGGTCATCTTCCCCTTATAAAAAACCTTTGGAGCAAGTCGAAGCTTTTGTTCAGGAGAAACCTGTCCAATAGCAACCGTCTGACCCGCTTCCGTGCCAACAGAATCTCTATGGAAGTCTGCCATCTTAATTCTAAACGTGTCCTGCAGCGCATTGACATATTCGTAGACCCCAAAACCTCTAAATGATTTTCTTGAAGCGATATCAATTACGCCACCGGTTAATCGGTGATAACCATTGAGTGTATCCAGCACTATAGTTGCATTTGTCAACTGACCGATTTCAGAATTGGGTTTTAGGAGAAGCTGGCCCTGATCAGGTGTGATCCGGGCGTCACCCACAGTGATATAAGGAATTCCTGTAACAAGCAGTTGCTGCGATGGGATATCGTATTCCGCGCCTGTTGCTGAAAACGCAAGAGAGTCAAGATCTTTTTTAGTCGAATAAAACCAGGAATCCTCCAACGGAACCGTTGGAGATTTTTTCATCACGATTTTTTTTCTGTCGAGCTCCCAACGTGCAGATGGAATAGAAGTTTTGAATTGGGCGTATGGAAATTCTATAGCGGCTGTACCAGAAAGTTCCGGATTGATTTCTGCAAAATTTTGGTTGAGGTCGAAGTTTAGTTTAACCGCTTCTGCAAGGAGTGCCGGTTTGTCGGGATCATTCGTTAAAACTTTAAAGGTCGATTCGCGTGCTGTAAAGTTTTTTCCTTCAAAGGTCATTTTCTCAGAAACAAGTTCAGATCCTCTGGTGAGCATGGTTCCATTTCCTGACACGCCAGTGCCGGAAACCGACAGTTCGCCTTTTAGCGTTGCGGTTGAATCGTATAGCGCAAAGGGATCTTTAAGGCTAAAAATGCCGAAATGATCTGCTTTTGGGGTCCATTTCAACCTAAATTCAGGGAAGGTGATCTGCGGAAAATACTTGTCCCCTATCCTCTTCTCCTCAATGCCGCCGCTTTGACTTAAGGCAACAACTGAATCGGGATAGAAAGTAAATCGATCAGATTTAACCTTAGCCGCCAGGAAATTAAGCTCGCCGTTTCCAATAATCCCCTGGTTGTCCAACGTGAGCGTTCCATTAAATTTTCCATCGGTATTGTAAAGGTTGTAGCCTTTAGGGGGAACCTGATGGATAAAACCAAGTGACTTATCCTCCATTCCACGAAGCTTTTCTTTAAAGACAGGAAACATTCCACTGCTGACCAATGCACCGGATAAACCAATCGATGCGCGCTCCTGCTGATTGAGACTGTCCATTTTAAATGGAGGAATTAAAAAGTAAACAGACCTTCCATATATGCCATCAAGAATTTGAGGCTGATCAAAGAAGATAATACCGCCGGAAGAGGCGTTAAGTCTTGGGTAATCGGGAAATATTTTAGCACCTGATTTGTTATCCGGTGTGTTGATATAAATAACGCCGCTGGTGGTCTCCTCGGCCTTTGCACTTGCCATGCCGGTGCTGTCGGCATTGACCATTGCATTGCTCAGCCGGCGACGAACCTTTTGTCCGCGGGCATTTCTTTCCGTTACCAAAAACCGTATGGAATCAATTTCTTTAAGCGTGATAAAAAAGCTGTCATACTTAAACTGAAAATCTTTTCCGTTGATTTCAAAATTTCCCGCTGTGATGCGTCCATCAAACTGCAGATCACGATTCTTCCTCAGGCTCACCATACTGCTGTCGGGCTTGATGGAAAGGTTGAGAGAGTCGCTGACCTTAAAATTTTCAACGCCTCGGATGATCATCTCTCCATTCTTAAGACTAAGGGAGGCATTGGGAACATTCTTGTCGGGTATCGCCAAAATTTTCATGTTGTCGTAATCCTCCTTGTTCCTTGCTGCATTTGTAACGTGTATGGCTTTTTCACTTACCTCGACAACGCCGGTGGACGGATCGTACTGCACCATTCCTTTTTGGACTAAAAATTCCAATGCCAATCTGATTTCTCCGGGTAGCTTCTTGTAACGGGTTCCCAGATCTCCTGAATAAAATGTTCGTGTGCCGATTTCCTTTGCGTAATCGGCCACCAAGGCCAGCGGATGGAAACTAAATCCAACGCCTGCCAACAATCGATAGTCGTTTCTGTTGAAATGATCCTTCGACTCAATGACCACGGGTACCTGTGCAACATTGGACGCCGAATAGAGGTTGATGCTGTCTGCCGGGATATCCCAACGCAACTCATCGGCGGAAAAGTCCACTCCAAAATACGAGCTCTGATATGGAACATCTTTTTGAATGGAGCGGCTTCTGGAGAGCTGTACCCGATGTTGTCGTGTATAAAAAACAAAATCAATCGATGGATGGGTAATGGAGTCTTGTCCGTGGTAAATGGTTATGGCGGCTGATGGTGCAACAACCAGTGAGTCCCTGAAATCGTAACGCATTGAGCGAACCACAAACTTTGGAATGCTGTCGCGGACCAGCGCAAGTTTGGATGGGAGGCCAGAAACCGATTCAGATGAAATCTGATTTCCGCTGAGGGAATAACCTCCCCGAAAGTTTAAACCAGGATAGTCAATTCTCTTGGTTTGAATGTCGTTCCAAAAAGAAATGAACTTCGGATTTTTCTGATCACTCTTTCCTGAAATCCGAAATGAAAAAACTCCCCAGACCGAATCGGGTAGTGTTTTCGGATGTTTCAAGTGACCTTTGTCAAAAATTATTTCAGGTTTCGAAACCGAGAGGGACCACGGGCCCTTCATCGTATAAACCGGTGGCTCAACATCAAACTTATTCCAGACAATTTCCCCTTGTTGTCCAAGAAGAACCTTATCGGATAAAGAGAAAACACCATCGTTAAAACTAAAACGAAGAGAATCAGAAAGACCTTTCAGCATCAATTCAGGATTAACAAACTTTGCAACCGCGCCGGTAACAGCAGCAGAAAGCTGAAAGGCATACAGATTTGGTTTTCGAATAAGGGAATCTGGAAAAATTTTGGTTGAGTCTTTAGAAGGATCAAAGGGTTGTGTAAAAAATTCAAATTCAATTTTTGAAGCACTGATGCGATAGCGAAAAGTTTTTTCTGTTTGAAGCGATTGAAACTCAAAAAGATTTCTGCTTGACTCTAAAAATTTTCCAATGCGTGGAGGATTTTCATAACGAAAAACAGAATCGGTAACAGCAAGCCATCCTGAAAATGAATTGGTGAGGAACGGGTGGCCGGAAAAAGCAACTGTTCGAATGTATTGAACAACCTCTTGCTTGGGTTTAAACCTCAGTTCCTTCATCAGCCGAAGATGTCTTCGAATACTCTGCTGCTGATTGATTGGTAATTGCTTCCAAACGGAGGAGAACTTACCGCTGATCAGCGTGGCGTCCGACTGTCCTGCAGCGGTTAGCATCTTCGCGACGCTATCCGGGAATTGCATGACTGGTTTTGCTGTTCCTGCGGCTGTATTAGAAACCTGCGAGGATGCGGTCAATACAGCAAAAACCGCAAGGGTAAATATGAGACACTTTCGAACCACAGGTGGATACAATGGGTAAATATACTTTTACCAACCTCAGGGGAGCATAACGGATTGCCAGGAGTAATTCTTGTTCCTTTTGCCCAATCCCCAACAATTTCGATTTGATCTACGGGGCATTTTAAGGTGCTTCTAAGGCTTATGAGGGTAATTTGGAATAGAAATTCGCTGATAATCTGAGGCTTATAAAGCAAAGAATTGAGTGAAAATCAGTGCTGAAAAAAAGATTTCCACAAATAATTGATTTATTAAAATAGGTGTATTTATCTGTAAATCAGTTGGTTATGTGCTTTCCGGAAATCGCTGTGCATAACTTCCTTGAAATGTGAATGAATTGGACTCTGGAGTGTTAGGCTAAAAAGTAATAGCATTTGTAACATGCTGAGAATTAGGGGGTTTTTTACCCTAAACAACGTCGGCAATACAAGCTGCGCCTAGTGAAATTGGGTCATATTTCATGATTTCTGCCGCACAGGCCTCTACTGTCGCGCCGGTCGTAATAACATCATCGACGATAAGAATGCGTTTTCCTCGGATAACTTCAGGATCAAGAACTTTAAACGACCCTTCTACATTTCTCCATCTGCTCATTTTATCCTTCCTGGTTTGGGTCTCTGTCTTACGCAAGCGAACCGCCGATTTAATGATGGCCTCCTTGCCGATCCCTGCGGCAACGCCATTCGCAAAGGCTTCACTTTGGTTATAGCCCCTAACCCGTTCACGTGAAACATGGATGGGAACTGGTAAAACCAAATCAAAATTCTCTGAAAAACCCTGCCTGGACATTCGTAAACCAAGGATTTGCCCAAGACGAAAGCCAATTTCGGGCTGTGCCTGGTATTTTAATGCGTGCAATAAATTTTGAGCAAGCCCGGACTGTTTAAATCGAAGCAAAGCAAAACCGTATTCAAAACGGGTTTTAGAAACCAGTCGGCGGGTTAGCGGGTTGTTTTCATTTTGTCCATAGGACAAATAAGGGAGCTGCATAATGCAGGAGGTGCACAATAATTTCTCGCCTGAAACCATCGAGCCGCCACATCCATAACAGAAGTGAGGAAAAAACAATCTTGCAAAGTCTTCCAGGTAACTCCAATTCATTTTCGGCTGATTAGATTTGAGGTGCTTCGCAAACTAAATACACGTATGGGATTGGTAGAACAGTTTAATGACTATCGCTCGGCGATGAATAAACAGATCCTCGACAGTGATAATCTCCTGATCAAAAGGATTTTTAACCTAGACACGAATGCTTACGCGCCAGGCGCACTGGATATTCGGACAAAAGAGCTCATCGGCCTTACTTGTTCGCTCGTATTGCGGTGTGATGATTGCGTAAAGTATCATTTGGGAAAATGTAAGGAGGTGGGCTTCAAAACAGAAGAAGTTCAGGAAGCCATGGGTGTCGCAACCCTGATCGGCGGAACCATTGTTATTCCCCATCTCAGAAGGGCTTTTGAATATTGGAATGCTCTGCAGGCTTCGTAACTGAAAATGTATAAACGTGATCTGGAACTGGCCAGAAAGTGGGGAAGGCTTACGCTATACCTTCAAAAGACAATAGGAAAAAGGCCCAAGGATTTAAATGCGGTACTATTCATTATTGGCGTACATGAACTGGGCAAAGGCAATAGAAATTTTTCCAAAGAGGAAAAACAAGATCTCATGCACATTGCCATCTGTAAAGTACTTAGCCTGGCGGGCTATTATGAACTCAAAGGCATTGATCAGGAAGGATGGCCGCATTGGGAGTTGGTCAAAAAATTACCCCGATTTGATCTCCTTGAACAGGAGCATCTCCTGCGCGAGCATGTCGTTGAATACTTTGTTCACGAGCTTGGATGGAATCCTGATGAAAATCCTGCCGAATGATGCTGCACTTTTTATGCTCCGATCAAACCAACAAAAAAATCAAGCGTTTCAATTGATTCTTTGCGATGACTGAGTGGACAAAAAGAATTGATGAACGGTTGCTTCCATTTAAAAACCGTTACTACCTGAGTCAGCTGCTACGAGGGTCGATGCTGAGCGCGGGTGTTATTTTGTCTTATGTGTTGTTTGCCTCCTTCAGCGAGCATTTTTTATGGTTGAATTCATTCCTTCGCCTGATCGTTCTTGCTGCGTTTATTGGCCTGCTGGTCGTCTGTTGGTTAAAGTACCTGCGCGAGCCCCTGCTCTGGTATTTGTTCAAAAGGGGTATGGACAATGAAATCGCAGCTAAGATTATCGGAAAGTCGGATCAGCAGGTAGATGATCAACTGCTGAACATGCTGCAGCTTTCGAAGACGGTGGACTCTCCCCTGGCCGAGGCCAGTTTACGTCAGAAATTTGTACGGATCGGAACATTGGCATTCGAAAAAACAATTGATCTACGGCTGAATAAAAAATACCTGCCGTGGCTTGTCGTGCCTACAACGGTCTTGATTGCCGTGCTGTTGATTAATTCAACGGTAATCACCGGTAGCACCACCCGCATCCTTAACTTTTCTGAAACATACGTCCCACAGGCGCCCTTTGATTTCCAGATTCAGAATCAGGAATTGAAAGGATATATGGGAGAAGACTTTGAGCTGTTGGCCGGTCTTGAAGGCGGTTCATTGCCCGACGAACTTTTCGTGGAACAAAATGGCATGCTTCGAAAGATGGTGCCTGATGGAAAAAATCAGTTTCGTTTTATTTTCTCCAGGATTCAGAAATCACAAGAGTTCCGGCTCTATGCTGCGGGTTATTATTCAGGTGCCTATAAAATCGAAATCAAATCGCGGCCGGAACTTTCAGGGCTTTCGAGTGAGCTGATTTTTCCGAGTTATCTCGGTATGCGTTCTCAAAAAATTGACAATGCAGGAAATCTGGAAGTGCCGGAAGGAACTACGGTTAAATGGAAGATATCAACCCGCGCCGCGCAGGAAGCCAGTATAAAATTTGGTGAAGGCATGGCCGAAGCCATGAACGCTGAGAGAAACGAGTGGTTTTCTTTCCAAAAAGTTTTTCGGGATGATTCGCCTTTTGAGATCAGACTTAAAAATGATTTTGGCGAAAACAAAGATGTGATCGGATATGATGTGAAAGTTATTAAAGATGAGTTTCCAAAGATTTCGGTACGCAACGCTCAGGACTCTGTTTTTTTCAAAGCTGTTTACCTCGGCGGAGATGTAAGCGATGATCACGGAATTCAGTCATTAAAGGTTTTTTGGCGAAAGTCCGGTATCGGCATCAAAGAGCTTGAATACCGGTCCTACCCCATTCAGATTTTGCCGGGCAAGGCATCACAGGAGTTCATACAAATTTGGTCTATCGATTCCCTTTCGTTGGCCCCAGGCGATCGGCTGGAGTATTACCTGCAGGTATGGGACAACGACGGTGTAAATGGAAATAAGTCAACCCGAAGCGAGCAATTTGTTTTGATGGTGCCGGGCAAAAGAGCGCTTGATCAGCAAATAAAACTTTCTGAGTCAAGGACAAAAGAGGAAATCAAAACAGGCTCAGAACAAGTAAAGACCTTAAGCAAATTAATTGAAGAGGCTCAACAAAAGCTTCGTGGTAAGCAAAGTCTTGACTGGCAGGATAAGGCGATGATGGAAGACATCCTGAAGCAAAAAAATGATCTTGAAAAAGCGCTCCAGGAACTAAGTCAGGAAAATAAGTTGCTCAATGACAAGAGAACGTCATTCGATGAGCAGGATGAGCGGATCAAAGAAAAGACCGAGCAGCTGCAGAAGCTGATGGATGAATTACTGGATGAGGAAACCAAGAAACTTTTCGGAGAGCTTGAAAAGCTTCTGCGTGAAAATGCAAAGCCTGAACAAATGCAGAAACTTCTCGATAAGATTCAGCGCAATGAGATCAACCTTGAAAAGGAGCTCGATCGAATCAAGGAGTTATTCAAACAGCTTCAGCTCGAATCAAAAATCGATCAAAGCCTGAATCGACTTAAAGAGAGCATCAAAAACCAGGAGAAAATTCTTAAAGAAACTTTGGACGGAAACGAAAAAGGGGAGGAGAAAAAATCCGAACAGGACCAATTGGCCGAACAACAAAAAGCGCTCGAAGAAAATCTGGGCGATGAGAAACTTCAGATGGAGGACATCAGAAAAACTGCAGAAGAGTTGGGTGAGGACGACTCGGCTTTACCTGAAGACAGCGACTTCGATTCAGTTCAGGAAGAAATGAAAAAGAGTGAGCAGGAATTGAAGGGTGGGGACAGTAAAAAATCAGGAGAGTCCCAGAAAAAGGCCATCCAAAAAATGAAAGAAATGGAAAAGAATCTTTCCAACATGCAGAGCGCCATGCAGATGGAAATGGACATGGCCAACCTTGAAAGCTTAAGGCAAATATTGCATGGCATGCTCAAGTTGTCTTTTGATGAGGAGCAGAACATGAAGGAGTTTTCAAAGGTAAATACCGCTGATCCCGACTACCTGAGGCTTTCACAGTATCAGTTGAAATTGCAGGACGATGCCAAGGTTCTGGAAGACAGTTTAATGGAATTAGGGAAAAAAGATATGGCGCTTGGAAGTTTTGTTACACGTGAAATCGGTGAGCTTAACCATCATCTTGATCGTTCTACTGAATTCATCAGAGAAAGAAAGAAAAGCAATGCTTCGGCAGAGATGCAGTTAAGTATGACTTCCATGAACAATCTTTCGCTGATGCTAAATGATCATTTTCAGATGATGATGGAAATGATGTCAAAGCCTGGAAAAGGAAAGGGAAAGAAGAAAGGGAAAAATCCAGGATTGGCAGAAATGCAACGTCAGTTGAACGAGCAGATTGAACAGATCAAAAACGGGCAAAAGGGTGGGAGGGAACTTTCGGAGGAGCTGGCTCGAATGGCGGCAGAGCAGGAGAGGATTCGGAAGGCGTTGCAAAATCTTCAGGAAAAACTTGACGAGCAAAATGGACAAAAGATTGGCGGCGACATCCCTGCTAAAATGGAGCAAACAGAAATTGATCTGGTGAACAAGCAGATAACGGAACAAACCATTCGAAGACAAAAGGAAATTTTAACCCGATTGCTTGAAGCTGAAAAGTCTATGCGTGAACAGGAGATGGATCCGGAGCGAAAAGGGGAGACGGCAAAAGATTATGAAAAAGATATTCCGAAAGCCTTTAGAGAATATCTTCGCATGAAGGAGCGTGAATCGGAATTGCTCAGAAGTGTTCCGTTAAAGATGTATCCGTATTATAAAAAGGAAGCAGAGCAGTATCTTCAGCGCCTAGGAAAGCAGTTTTGAATAATTATTTGATGAAGAGCATCACCATCGATATTCCCGCGATACCGGAAAACATCCGGATGATCGAGAGCTTCATTGAAAATGCCAGGGATGATTACAGGATGGATGATGACATCTATGGCAACATCATGATTTCAGTAACCGAGGCGGTTAACAATGCCATTCGTCATGGAAGCGCTGCCGATCCGGAGAAAAATGTGTCTTTAACCCTGTCAATGGATGACCATTCGATTCGTTTTATTATCCAGGATAGTGGGCAAGGATTTGATTATCAACAACTTCCAGACCCGACACTTCCTGAAAACATTGACAAACCAGCCGGTAGAGGAATATTTCTGATGAAGCACCTGGCGGATGAGGTCTCTTTTGAAAATAATGGAAGCTGCGTCAAGCTCTGCTTCTATAAGTAATGAGTAGTAAGATCGTCTTTCATAAAAATCAAGTTAGGTTCAAACTTGACCAGGCTTCTCATTTAAAATCCTGGATAACCAGAATAATCGAGAAAGAAGGATTTAGTCTAAATCAAGCTTCGGTAGTTTTCTGTAATGATCCGTTTCTCTTGAACATTAACAACCGATTCCTAAAACATAAAACCCTCACGGATATCATAACCTTTGATTTAGGTGACGGTGGGAAGGAAATAAACGGAGAGCTTTACATCAGTACTGATCGGGTTAAAGAAAACTCGGATGTACTTGGCGTAAAATTTCATACTGAGCTAAGACGGGTGATTATCCACGGATTTCTTCATCTCATGGGTTATAGTGATAAATCTCCATCTAAAAAGGCCGAAATGACTAGAAAAGAGGATGCCTGCCTATCTTTGTGGAGTGTTCCACGTGGAACAATCAAAAAGAAGGCCCTAAAGTCTAATAAGGCCAAAAAAGGATCTAAAAAAGGTTTTTAAGGTTCCACGTGGAACAAAAGATATGAATAGCGGAATTTTTCCAAAGTATGATGTTATCGTAGTGGGGGCAGGGCATGCCGGCTGCGAAGCTGCGGCCGCGGCAGCAAACATGGGATCTAGGGTCTTGTTGGTAACCATGAATATGACCACTATAGGACAAATGTCCTGTAACCCCGCCATGGGGGGTGTGGCCAAAGGACAAATTGTTAGAGAAATAGACGCCCTAGGGGGTTATTCAGGTATAGTATCAGATGAGAGCGCAATTCAGTTTAGAATGTTGAATAGGTCAAAGGGGCCTGCTATGTGGAGTCCAAGAACACAAAACGATAGAATGCGCTTTTCTGAATCCTGGAGAATAGCGCTTGAAAAGACCAAGAACGTGGATTTCTGGCAAGACATGGCTACGGGAATCATAGTTAAGGACAAGAAAGCTTGTGGTGTAAGAACGTCTATGGGACTTGAAATTTTCTCCGAGGCCGTGGTTTTAACCAATGGAACTTTTCTTAACGGACTAATACATATAGGCGAAAAGAACTTCGGTGGTGGTAGAACAGCTGAAAGGGCTTCACACGGAATAACAGAGCAGCTGGTAGCATTAGGGTTTGAGGCGGGCCGAATGAAAACCGGGACACCACCAAGAATTGATGGAAGAAGCCTTGATTATTCAAAAATGGAAGAACAGCCGGGCGACGAGGAACCGGGCGTCTTCTCATACAAAACAGAGACAGGGCCCAGAAAACAACTCAGCTGTCACATTACCTATACGAACGATAAGGTCCACGATATTCTGAAAACAGGGTTTGAAAAATCTCCCATGTTTCAGGGACGCATAAAAGGTTTGGGGCCAAGGTATTGCCCTTCTATTGAGGATAAGATTAATCGGTTCGCTGACCGCGAAAGACATCAAATTTTTGTTGAACCGGAAGGCTGGAATACAGTTGAGATCTACGTCAATGGCTTCAGCACATCTCTGCCTGAGGACGTTCAATATCAGGCACTCATCAATATACCGGGCTTTGAAAAAGCCAGAATGTTCCGTCCAGGCTATGCCATTGAATATGACTTCTTCCCCCCAGAACAATTAAAGCTTACTTTAGAAACACAACTAATTGATAATCTGTACTTTGCGGGTCAGATCAATGGGACTACGGGGTACGAAGAAGCGGCCTGTCAAGGATTAATGGCGGGCATTAACGCGCACCTAAAGATTAACAATAAACCCGCATTCACATTAACAAGAGATCAGGCATACATAGGTGTACTAATTGACGACCTCACCACTAAGGGAACAAAAGAGCCATACCGAATGTTCACATCCCGTGCAGAGTATCGCATTCTTCTACGCCAGGACAACGCTGATCTTCGATTGACCAGAACTGGCCATGAGCTAGGCTTGGCTGATGAATCCCGTTTTCAGAAATTGTTAGAGAAAGAACGTGGAACATTAGAAATCACCAAGGCTCTGGAACAAACCAAAGTCACACCACAAGAAGCGAATCAAATTCTCACAGAAGCACAGTCCGCACCAATCAACGAAAAAATTTCTCTCTCAGTTTTGCTCAAGCGACCTGAAATCGGAACTGGCGTACTGCAACAATTGTCACCTGAGTTTTCAAATCTTACGTCACGCTATAAAAAAGAAATTATCGAACAGGCAGAAATTCAATTGAAGTACCAAGTCTATATCGATAGAGAACAAAAGCTGGCAGAAAAAATACAAGGGCTGGAGGATTATAAAATACGGCCGGACTTCAATTATGATCTCGTTAAAGCGCTCTCATCAGAAGCCAGAGAAAAACTCAAAAAGGTAAAACCGGAAACCATCGGACAAATGTCACGAATCTCTGGCGTATCACCTGCCGACGTTTCTATCCTAACCATATACCTCGGGAAGTGAGCTTAAAATGTCCTGCTTGTGGATCGATGGAGCTAACAGATCAGGAAATAACTGATCACTTTCTGTCGAAGAAAAAATTCATAGTCAGCTTTTGCAATGACTGTGGACATGGCGCCACAAATTTTCCAGAAAACAATGACACAAGCTCCTACTACAACTCCAAAGAATACTACTCACACACCGATCAAGGAGGAGGCCTCCTCGTACAACTGTACAAAGTATCACGGCTATTGATGCTTCGATACAAGCACAAAATCATTTCAAGATATAAGAAGAATCCAGGAAGCCTATTAGACTATGGATGCGGAACGGGGGCATTCTTAACTTATATGAAAGGAAGGGGCTGGACGATAATGGGATTAGAGCCTAATCACGAGGCTAGAAAAGAAGCTGAGAAAAAAACAGGCATACCTATAACCAAGTCAGCCGAAGAAATAAGAGGACGTTACGATCTGGTAACCCTCTGGCATGTACTAGAACACACGAAGAACCCAACGCTTGAATTAAAGAGGCTTAATGAACTTGCCCCCAGAAATGGTTTATTGATCGTCGCTGTGCCAAACTATAAAAGTTACGATGCAGACCATTACAAAAAATATTGGGCTGGATATGATGTTCCGCGTCACTTACATCATTTCACTAAAAAGTCCTTAATAAACGTTGCAGAAAAATCAGGCTGGAAATATGAAGGCGGCCACCCGATGAAACTTGACTCTTATTATGTCAGCCTGCTAAGCGAGAAATACATAAAAGGTCAAACTGATTTATTGAGCTACCTAAGAGCCTTCATTACGGGGGGCGTATCAAACATCATGGCGCGGCGAACTAAGAATTACTCAAGCAATATCTTTATCTTCCAGAAATGCTGAGGATCTTTTTTGTCATCGTTATATCACTAATCTTAACCGGTTGCGCAAATGTGGTGCCGCCAACAGGCGGACCAAAAGACACGATTCCGCCCACACTGATAAAATCAATTCCATCGAACGAGGAGGTGAAATATCAAGGCGCTAATGTTGAACTAATCTTTGACGAAGCAATCGCTTTGAAGAATGCCAAAGAAGAAATCATAATCACACCGAGCACCGGAAAGGAAACCCAATTCCTTGCTAGAAAAAACTCAGTAATAATAAGGCCCTCAAAGCCATTTGAATCAGGGATAACTTATAGCATTGCTTTCAGGCAGGCCATTGTAGACCTCAATGAAGCAAACCCGGCCGAGGATCTTAAACTAGCCTTTAGTACCGGTGAATTTATTGACTCTCTAAAAATTCACGGGCGTGTACAAAAATGGCCCGAGGATGTACCGGCTGAAAAAATAACTGTGGCCATATATCAATCAGACACCTTCAATATACTCAAGTCACAGCCCGGCATCTTTACAAGAACAGATAAACGAGGTAGGTTTTCACTTACCAACCTAAAACCAGGGAAATATTTTATCTACGCTTTCGAGGATAAAAATAAAAACCTAAGAGCTGACTCACAGACGGAGCTGATTGCTTTTCTAAATGACACGATTAAAACACACCATCAAAAAGATAGCATTAAACTTTTTGCAACAAAGCTTGATGCGCGCCCATTAAAAATAAACAGCTACAGAAACATCTCGAACTATGGGATCATCAGATTAAACAAAAACATTGTCGGCTATAAGCTCACCAACCTTACGGGCGACAAAAAAATTTTAAGTCAGTTTGCGCAAACACAAAATGAAATTCTCTATTACCCTGAGACAGTTGTTGGAGACAGTGCCCGGGTAAAGCTTAGCGTCCTCGACAGCGCAGGATTCGTGGCTGACAGTACATTCTACATCAAACAAACCCCTCAAAAGCCGATAAAAGAAATTTTCAAATTGAGTGTTATAAAAACGAGAAACTTTGAAGGCGAACCAAATTCAAGCATAACACTAAACACCAACCTTCCATTGGTTAAACAACTGCAAGATTCTCTTCTGGTTTTAAAGGATACCATTCCTCTGTTTAAAAGGAAATTTTCTGCCCAATACGACAGCATCTATAGAAAGGTGGAAATTGTCACACAAATCCAACTGCCAGACTCTATAAAGAACACAGACGTCTCAGTCGGTTTACCAGCAGCCACCTTCGTTTCAATATTTAATGATTCATCTACGGCACTAACAATCAAGATACCGGCTAGAAAACAGGCAACAATGGCCAGATTAATATTAGAGTCTGCGAAAAACTCCGACAAGGTTTTAATCCAGGCCCTCAATGAAAAGGGAGAAATCATTCACCAGGAACCCTTGCGAAAAAGAATTCTATTTAAAAACCTACCCCCTGAAAATATCAGTCTACGGGCTATTCATGATACGAACGGTAATAACTCCTGGGATCCAGGGCACCCAACAAATAAACGGCCCCCTGAAAAAATCACCTATTACCGTAACGAAAACGGAGACAGGAAAATACCTCTACGAGCAAATTGGGAGTTAACAGTTAGCTGGGATCCTGAATAACTTGTGGACAACTACCACGACAGGTTATATGGAGAAAGTTGACAACAATCAGCAATGAAAAGTAAGTAACTGAATCACCCTATTAACATTCAACAATTGTAGAATACATCCATCAACATTGTGCATAACTTTGCGTGAGGATGCTTTTATTAAGCAAGACCAAGGAAATCAAAACCTAAAAAACTATATACACTAACAATTCCTCAACAGACCGAAGGTTGTACACAATTCAACACCCCTTATGATTACTATTATATCTTATATATATAAATATTTAATACTAATAGTAGTGTGTTTATCCTTTACTAATCTCTTAGGTCAACAGTCAGAGATTCAACTTGGCAATGAATACGTTCAAAAGGGCGAAAAAGAAAAGGCCTATCAAACGTTTAAAGCATTAACCAAGGATCAGACCAATCTCCTACAGATATATCCATCCTTCTTCAATCTTTTGGTTGATATGGCTAAGTACCGAGAAGCCACGGATCTATCAGAGAGGCTCGCGAAATCAAACTTGGCTAATCCAACATTCTTGCTCGACCAAGCTTATGTACTTCTTAAGCAAGGCAAACTTGAAGATGCTGAAAAGAAGTTTTTTGAAATTATAAAGACACGGGCCGAAGATCAATACCAGATCAGACTCATCGCTGATTACTTTCTAAACCGCCGACTACCCGCATATGCCGTAGCCACCTATCGCGAGGGAAGAAAACGAACGCAAATCTTTGCCCTCTATGCTCTGGAATTAGCCAACGCACTTAGGGCTATGGGAAAAACCACAGAAATGGTTGATGAGTATCTACTTTATGTAACCCAAACCCCGTCAAACATTGGATACATAAAGAATGTTTTACAAATGTTTCTCACTACTTCGGAGGATCAGGATGCCCTTCAACAATCCCTGCTTTCCAGGATCCAGAGTAATCCTGACTCGGATGTTTTTGCGGATCTATTAATTTGGACTTATATCCAGAAAAAAGATTTTTATGGCGCCGCAATTCAATCAAAAGCTTACGACAGACGATTTAGCGGTGGCAATCCTGTAAAAACTTTTGAGCTTGCTCAGATAGCTTTTAACAACCGTGATTTTCAAACCGCTCAGTCTTGTTATCGCTTTATAACGAACGGTTATCCAAACAGCGATTTATTTTCACCGTCAGCCCTTGGATATATAAAGGCCATGGAAGAACAGGTGGTGCGCGTTTCTCCGGTCAACAAGGATTCTGTTGCGCTCGTGATCAACAGCTACAGTGGTTTCTCAGCACGCTTTCCAACGAACAACAATTCGTACGAGGCCGCTATTAGTCAGGCCCGGCTCTATGCTTTTTATTTGAACCGTCTTGACTCTGCGAGCACGCTTCTCAACAGGCTGATCATAAATCTTCGCGTACCCGCCCCAATTAAAGCAAGGGCCAAACTTGAGCTTGGTGATATTTATTTGATCCGTGATGAATATTGGGAATCGGCGCTCCTTTATGCTCAGGTGGAGAAAATGCAAAAGGAATCACCGGCTGGTTATGAAGCCAAACTTCGGAACGCGCGGCTGTCTTATTTTAAAGGGGATTTTAAGCTCGCCGAAGAACAGTTGGATATTCTCAAACAGGCTACCAGCCGTGAAATATCCAATGACGCCATTGACCTTAGTCTGCGTATAAAGGAAAACACACTAACCGACACGCTTGGCACAGCACTTAAAATTTACTCAGCCGCAGAGATGTTGATTTTTCAAAATCGTACAGAGGAAGCCACTGAGGTTCTTGATCTGATGACACAGGAAAGCCGAAGAAAAAATTTTAAAAAGGACGCCTCGTTTTTGCCAAAGGCCAAGCTGGTTGGACTAAGCCTCATCGAAAAAGGCGATTCTGTAACGGTAAAAGTAAGCGACAACGCAGACCTCAAGCCCATCCAGGACGATGTGTTTTGGTTGAGGGCAAAAATCTTTAGAAAGAGGGGAGATTATGAAGGCGCTATCCGAATGTTGGACAAAATATTGAAACAGCATTGCGCCGATGTCTGGTGCGACGACGCGGTATTTATGACCGCAGAAATTTATGAGCGCGATTTAAAAAACCCTGACAAAGCAATGGAGTGGTATAAAGAGCTGCTGACCAATCACCCCGGCAGCGTTTATGCTGCTGAAGCAAGAAAAAGATTCAGGCTTTTGCGCGGTGACTTCGTAACACCCCAGGAAACTTTGAATTGAAAAACCCCAGATTGCCCTGAAGTCCACCCGTGTGGATGAAGAGAAT
Organism: Bacteroidota bacterium; assembly: GCA_016866235.1. Lineage (GTDB taxonomy): Bacteria > Bacteroidota > Bacteroidia > Cytophagales > Cyclobacteriaceae > ELB16-189. The sequence continues at coordinate 13,253 of VGMW01000002.1, read as the reverse complement.
CTTTTGCCCAGGCGTAAAACGACCCATTTCTATCAACGCCAGCAAACCCCAAAGAGCCTTTGAAGTATAAACCGCATCGAGCGGCAATTTTTTGTCAGCATAAATTTTCTGCATGAAATCAATCAATACAGGTTTGGTCTTTGCATAACCACCAAAATGAAAGCCTGATTCAATTTGCCAGCGGTTTGAAGAATTTTCTGACAATTTCTTAATAACCTCAACGAGTTGTGCGCCATCTTTCAATGCACTGAATCCAATCACTTCTTTACGACCGCCAAAGGCCTTAATTAAACCCGACACGGTTCCTCCAGAACCCACGGGCAGACAAACCACATCAAAGTCGTAGGTGGACAAGAGTTTTTGTCCCCACTCTTCGCAGCCTCTGATTGCCGCTTCATTGCTCCCACCCTCCGGTACAACTAAAAATTCACCGAACAATCCATGAAGCTCCTTAATGACTTCCTCAGACTCCTTTTCACGGTACTTTTCTTTGGAAATATGGTGTAGGGCCATTCCCTTTTGCCTGACAAATTCAAGTGTTGGCCCCGGTGTTGGGAATGGACCGCCCCGTACAATTCCAATGGATGGAATTTTCAAACAAGCGGCGGCCGCCGCTGTTGCATAAAGATGATTTGAAAAAGCGCCCCCAAAAGTCAGAATGGGCTTGCGCTCCATAGACGCTTGCAGAAGATTGTACTTAAGCCTCCACCATTTGTTACCGGAAACCTCCTCATGGTTTTGATCTTCACGTAAGATTTTTACTGAAACTTCTCGAAGAGCAATTTCAGGTAACTCCAGCGTAAGACACTCAGGCTCCTGGTAGGGTAAAAACAATTTAATTTTTCTTTTTCTTCTTAAGCAGCAATCCCTTCAGTTTATCCTCCAGAACTTTTTGAACCGCGGGCGTTTTCGTTGAGGAATCCTTGGCAACAGAATCGCGCCCTAAAACATTTCCGATTAACTTTTTGGCCTCATTGGATTGGAGCGCCTCTTTTACTACTTCCTTACCTTTCTCCTGAACCTCTTCCACTACGGCCTGTTTGACCTGAGCCTTTGCTTCCTCGGAAAGCAGAATCGCCTTTGGTGATGAGAAGGTTCCACCAAGAGAGATTTTTAAGGGGATATTTCCCTGGGCATCTGGTTGTGTGATTCCTGATTTCACCAGCATGGTTGTAATCTGGTTTCCTGCCATCTCTGCAGGAATTAGTGTTTTGAAGGCATAGTCGAGCGCTCCGTTCAGTCCGCTTGAGCCACTTACGTTGGTGGCATATTTACCCAGCGCTATGTCGAATGGCTTAACCGATAGTCGACCATCTTTTACGGACGCCGAGATTAAAACGTCTTTGAGCGACACCTGTTCGGTTCCTTGAAGTTTGGTCACCGAGCCAACAGCAGACAGGGCTTTGGAGCCGGCTATGGTTGCTTGAATAATTTTGACCAGGCCGGACGCATCAACACTCATTAGATCGGGGCTCATTTGTTCTGTAAGCGCCCCGGCGAGTTTAAAGTCGAGTGAGAAATTTCCGTTCGCTACCTGAGCAATTGGCGCGAACTTGTTCACCATACTGAATGAGCTTGAAGCTTGCCGGATGGACATATCCTCAATTTTCAGCCCCAGGTTATACAGCGGTTTTTTGAGATTTCGCGGATCGTACAAACCACTTACGGTAAACCGACCCCCAAGCATATTAAAGCGAACGTTGTTCAGGTTGGCAGTCCCGTTTTTTATTTCAACACCACCCGAAGCATCGGTAAGGGTATAATCCATCATCTTGATGGTATTTATTTTTGAATTGAGTTGAAAATCGATTCGTTGAGGAACAGGGACAACGCCCATGGCGCTGGTATCGGCTTCAGCTCCTTCCTCTTCGGACATGAACTCATTCAGGTCTAATAGTCCAGACTCGAGCGATAGCGAACCCTTAAGATCGCCCTGTTCAGAAAAGGCATAGGCCAGATAGTTCGAAATGCTGCCTCTTGCTTTAAAATCACTTCGCCCGATTTTGCTTTCAAACTTTTCAAGTTGAATGGACGCAGGTGTAAAAATCATTGCTGCCGACTGAATGGCTACGGAGTACGGCAAATCATTCGAGCTGTAGCTGAAATCGCTTAAGCTTAAGTTGCCACTGGTGGGCAATCGGTCATACCGGGAAGCGGTGAGGTCTGAATATTTTCCGCTTGTTTGAACATCTGCTTTGATTTTACCCGAAACAGACATTCCTTCTACCGGAAAAATTTTTAAGATCTTTCCGAGATCAACGCCACCCTTAGCAGCAACTTTCCACGTATAGTCTGAGAGATTTTCGAGATGCATAGCGGCTTCCAGTTGTTCACCATCCAGCATGAGGCTGAGGCTGCTCACATCGACAACGGTTTCAGCCATTTTTCCAGAACGATTAATTACGGAGCCCTTAACCATTAGATTTTCTGCAGCAAACGGGTAGTCTTTACTTTTTGCATAACCATCCGACAGACTAAAACCCGCATTCATGGATGGAATTATTTGCCGCACACTATCGTAAATGCCATCGGCCTTGGCGTCAAGTGAAAAATTTCCCCTGAGGGTGAGCCCATCAACCGGAAACATTTTGGTTACATCAGCGAGGTTCACGCTGGCTTTAACCGCCGCCTTCAAAGGGAAAGTTTTTAGGTTTTCAATTTTTAGCGCAGCATCGATTGGGTTGTTCCCCAGGTTTAAATGCAAACGCTTTAGGTCGACGGTGGTATTGTCAATTATGCCATCTGTATTGTTGATGACAAGATCAAGGTTTACATTTTTTACCGCTTCGGGCAAATCTGGGTAGCGAAACATTCCATCTTTAATGGTCGTCTCTACCCGAAAGCCGGGCATTGAAGTATCGCTGAAGGTTCCCTTCAAAACGGTAGAGAAATCTACACTTCCTGATGCTGTAAGATTGGTAAAACTCTGCGTGTAAATTCCTGGAACCAGCGAAAGAATGGATTTGAAAGAATTGTCTTTTGATTTTATGGACAGGTCCATATCGTATGACGCCTCGTTCATCTTGAACCAGCCGTCTAAACCAAACGCAAAGTCATTGAGCTTGCCTGTATTTTCTTTAAACGTAAACTTTGAAATGTCTTCGCTGATCGTGATGATGGCATCGGCCGAGGCCTTTTTGTTGGTTATGTACTCCGTTCCATCAAAAGACATCGATAGGGTATCGGCGGCCGTATAAGTTTTAAGGTCGAAAATCTTCTCAGTGATGTCTCCGCTTCCCTGGTGTTCAACACCTTTTAGGTTCATGGAAAAGGGAATGGTTGGATCGTCGTAGGAAAGTTTTCCGTTGACCAATTCCCAGTGATCAATCCGAAGCGAAAAAGCGGCGCTGGTATCGGATGCCGGTTCAGCTTCTGATTCGACAGCTATATCGAAGTTGGCTCTTCCGTCAGGTAGATATTTTAGGTTGATGTCGGGGCTCTCGAGAATAATTCCTTTTACAATGATGGATTCGCCAGTGATGAGCTGCCACAGGTCAAGACTTATGCTCACATTTTCAGCGATAAACAGATGCTCTCCTGCAAATGGCTCTCTTGTGAATACTCCAATTTCACCCGTAGAAACGGTTAGTTGCGGAAATTCCTTAAACAGGGATAAACTGATTTGGTCTGGGTGATAAACAATATCCGCGCGAACGGCGCCTGAAATTTCCTTATCGATGGCTGCTTTTATTTCGTCTTTGAAGAAATAGGGCACAGCAAATGCTAACGCCGATAACAAGACTACCAACGAACCAAAAACTAACAGTAATGTTTTAAGGATTTTCATAGTAATGGAAAATCCAAATTTAATTCAATCTTCAGTTATGGGACATGCGAAACCGCACCACTAAAACCATCTGAATAAAATTTTCATCAGTGGTTTAAGCCAAGACTTGTAGGGGGGATGAAAAACGTATGGCGTGGAAAGTCCGCTTCGCTGTGAAACCACCGCGCGCTCATGCGAGAATGACCGAAATCCATGTTCACCATGCGACAATCCAAAGCCTGACTGATTAACACCGCCGAACGGGAGATTGTTGTGCACAAATTGAATCAAACAATCATTGAAGCAGACGGTTCCGGTGGGTATCCTGTCTGATAGGTAGTTTTTAATCTTGCTGCTTTCTGAAAACACATATAGCGCCAGCGCACGAGGCATTTTATGAATTTCAGCGATCACGTTGTCCAGGTCTTCATACTCCATTATCGGAAGTATGGGACCGAAAATTTCTTCTTCCAAAATTTTTGATGTGTTCCAGCTTCCTGTGATGATGGTAGGATGGAAAAATCTTTTTTCTGGAATAATAGGTCCGCTTAGTAACAGTTGCCAACCTTTTTGTAGAGAATCGTCTAACAATCCCCTGAGTTTGATGAAATGCCGATCGGAGGAAATTTTTCCGTAAGCATCAGATTGCTCAGAAACTGTAGAGCCGTTACCAAACATGTTAAGCACTTCTTCTTTCAGTCTATTAAGAAATTCAGAGCGGACAGACTTGTGCACCATGACAAAATCTGGCGCAATACAGGTTTGTCCGTTGTTCAGAAATTTTCCAAAAGCAATTCTTTTTGCAGCGTCTTTAATTGAGGCATCGCTGTGCACGATGGCGGGGCTTTTGCCACCCAGCTCAAGCGTAACCGATGCAAGCTGATCGGCAGCGGCTTGCATAACCAATTTACCGACCGAAGCACTTCCGGTGAAAAAGAAGTGATCAAAAGGCTGCTTCAAAAGGAACTGTGCTACGCCTGGCCCACCCTCAAATACTGCAACTTCTCTGGGCTCAAAAATTTCGCTCACCAATTGTCTGACAATGGCTGAAGTGGCGGGGGTAATTTCTGAAGGCTTGATAACTGCCGTGTTACCGGCCGCCAAACAAGGAATCAAAGGCCCGATGCAAAGATTGAACGGATAATTCCAAGGTGCCATAATTAAACAGACGCCCCGGGGCTCGTATCGAACCTCACCCTTGGAGCCAAGAAGGGTAAGCGGAGTATCCACTTTTCTTGGCCTTGACCAGTCGTCAAGTCGGCTTAGAACTAGATTGATTTCAGAGAGAATTGGAAATATTTCGCAGGCATCGGTTTCAGCATAAGGCTTGGAAAAATCATCGTGCACGGCTTTACGAATAAGGTCGGCGTGGTCTAGAATCCAATTCCGGAGCTTGCGAAGCTTTTTCTTACGATCCGAAATAGGCGAAGTGCGCAAACGAAAAGCCTCAGCTTTTTGCTGAGCCACCAGGTTGATGATTTCCTTTTCGGGTATGATGTCCATGATCGAATCAGTTTTTATTTAATGTTCGAAAGTCTACATGGCGGTCTGACTTCAAACTACTTTAAACCTAACCAAAACGGCCACTAATTTTGTTCGCCTTGGCTGGGTTGTTGTGCGACAGGTTCAGGAATTTTCGCGAGCGCTTGAATTACGCTGTCGGAGCGAATTTTAAATTGGGCTAGCCGACCCTCCTTTACAGGTTGTGCTGGAGGGAGTTCAACCCTCAAAGCATCTACCTGCACACCGTTTTTCCAAAACCGATAACATAAGTGTGGCCCGGTAGCCCATCCTGTTTGACCAACATATCCAATCACCTCACCCTGTCTCACCCGAACCCCCGCCCGCACTCCATTGGCAATGCGCGACATGTGCAGATAACCCGTCGTATAGGTGTCGTTGTGTCTGATGCGTACATAATTACCGTTTCCTCCTTTGTAGCCAGACTCCACCACCGTTCCATCGCCAACCGAACGGATTGGTGTACCGGTGGCAGCAGAAAGATCAGTACCAAAGTGTGGCCGGTTTACTTTTAACACCGGATGAAATCGGCTAAGAGAGTATCGCGAGGAGATCCTCGTGAATTCGATGGGATACTTCAACAATGCTTTTCTGAGACTCTTTCCGGACACATCGAAATAGTCTTCACCGTCGCCCTGATCAAAAGGAATAGCGTAGTCGTCCTGCCGGTTGTGGTTAAAATAAATTCCATGAATTTTTCCTATTCCGAACGGCTTGTTTTCTACGGACAGTTCTTCATATAGAATTTTAAATCGATCACCTTTTTGCAAATAGGTAAAGTCCACCACCCATGCGAAGATGTCGACGAAGCGGTTTGTTAGGGTTGGACTAATTCCCATTTCGTCCATAGCGTGGGATAGGCTTTTTGTAATTACACCGGAGGCAGTGCGCAGCAGTGTATCCACTTTGTTGGCGCAGCGCTCAATACTAAGTGAGTCGCCAAAATGAAAAATTGTGTACCGAATGGGATCATGAACCAACACCAGTGCCTGTACGGAGTCGGTCATCAGATGGGTGAATAATGTGTACCGGTCTCCGGAGCGGATACTTCGGAAGTCAAATTCTTTTCGTGGGATGGTGTTTAAAGTGCGAATGGCTCGAGCCGAAATCGGATGGCCGCCCAGCATGTCCTGGAACTGCTGGTTTTTTCTGACGACACCGTCCTCTGAGCAGAATTCATTGACGAGCATGTTGTAGCGCACCTGAGGTACAAAGACGTCATCAAAGGGTTTTTCACGATCCTCTTTTGGCTTATCAGCTGTGCATGACAGGAAGATCAGAAGAGAAAAAAATATAAATGAGTGCCAGGTCAAGACGGATCAATTTTCCGTAAATGATTATTGATTGCTGTAACGCTCAGCATGGCGCGACTTGCCGAGCTCAAGAAATTGAATAAACTTTTTCGAATCACGGTTGTACGCATATGGCCAGGCCAGTACTTTTTCGTCGGGTCCGAGCAGAACGTAGAATGGCTGTGCATTATTTTCCAGGTTGGCAATTTGAATGTCTGCATTCTTTTTGCCCAAGGTTTTTTTAACCTTACCATCATATTTCGAGGTCACCCATTCAGATTCCGGCAGCGGTGTTTTATCGTCAACATAGAGCGCGACCACTACAAAATCTTCTTTTAGTCTTTTAAGAACTTCGGGATCACTCCAAACGACTGCCTCCATTTCTCTGCAGTTGGTACAGCCATGTCCGGTGAAATCAATGAACAGTGGTTTGTTTTCTTTCCTGGCACAAGCCAGCGCTTGGTTATAGTCGAAGTATCCACTGAGTCCATGGGGCAGATGGAGGAAGTCAGCGTATTTAGGATTTTCACACAAGGCCTTCTCACCATTTTCTTTTACCAGATTGAAATCGTGGGTGTACAACGGAGGCAGATAGCCTGCCAATGCCTTAAGTGGCGCGCCCCAAAGTCCGGGAATGAGGTATACAACAAAAGAGAAGATGCCGGTCGCCATTAATAAACGGAACACACTAATGGATTCAATGGGCGAATCGCCCTTCATCCTGATTTTCCCCAGGAGATAAAGTCCAAGCAAACTGAAAATTGCAATCCAAAGAACAAGGTTTACGTCTCTGTCCAAGAGACCCCAATGGTATGCCTGATCGGCTATGCTTAGAAATTTCAGACTAAGTGCGAGTTCGAGAAAACCGAGGGTAACCTTTACGGTGTTAAGCCAACCGCCTGATTTCGGCAGACCCTTGATCCATTCCGGGAAGGCAGCAAAAAGTGTAAAGGGTAATGCAAAAGCCAGTGCATAACTGAACATCGCGGCAACTGGTTTCAGAATTTGTCCACCGGCCGACATAAAAAGAACATTGCCAACAATGGGGACCGTGCACGAAAATGATACCAGTACCAGCGTGGCCGCCATGAAGAATATACCAGCCCAACCTCCCTTTTCAGCTTTACGGTCAGCGGCATTGACCAGCTTGTGAGGCGCATTGATTTCAAAGAGACCGAAAAATGAAAGCGCGAAAATCAGAAACAGAATAAAAATAAAAATGTTTGGCGCCCAGTGCGTTGCCAGCGCATTGAGTCCATCGGTTCCCAACAACACAGCGAACAGCGTGCCCGCAAGTGTATAGATTGTAACAATGCTAAATCCAAAGACAATTGCTTTTTTGATTCCCTCACTTCGGCTTTGCCCATCGCGCAGAAAAAAGGTTACCGTCATCGGCACCATTGGGAACACGCAAGGCGTAATCAATGAGGTAAGCCCAAGTACAAAGGCAAACAACAGGTAACCGAAAAACGACTCCTCTCCGAATTCCTTTTCTTCGGTTAAAATAGATTTGTCAATGATGGGCCCATTAAAGGTTTCAGAAATGGAAGCTCCCGTTGGCGCAACTTCGTTGGGAGTCTGGGTCTCTGATGGTTTTATGGTGAATATCTCCTCTTTCTCCTTTTCGGGCGCCGCGACAGGCTCAGAAGCTTTGCCGGTAACTTTGATAAATCCGAAGTCAAATTCACCATCACCGGGAACACACTGCCCAGTTGTTTCGCTGCACACCTGATACTCATACATGCCCCGCAATACAAGCGGGTTGCTCAGAACTTTTATTTTCTGAATGAAGGTTGCGGTCTTTTTAAAAATCCGCACGTCACAACCAAAAATCTCATCGGTCTTGTCTATTGGATTAATGGGAATGATCTTTCCTTCGAGCTGGTAGCTTGGATGTGGTTCGAAGGTGAAAGTGGTTTTCAAAGGACCATCTTCGCATTTGAACTCCGTTGAATACAGGTACCAGACTGGGTCAATTTTTACTGAAAAAGTGAGCTCAATGGTGTTTCCAGCGACTGTTTCACGTTTATCAGAAGCATAGGACCATATGGCCGGAGATAGAATTTGGCTTTCAGCAACGGCTAAAAAGCTGCAAAAAATGATGATTAAGGCCTTTTTCATTCCGGTTTCCTGTTGAAATTGGAAGCGCAATTTCGATAATCCTTTACTAATCGAAGCTTTAGGCCATTCTTCACAAGTTTTTCTCCTGGAATAGAGAAATCCTTTTAATCTTGAAACTTAAATCTGGCATATCAGTTTAAATAAGCTTATTACCATCAAACCCCGATAAAATGAAAAAATTACTACCTCTGATAGCCCTGATGCTTGCCTCCAGTGGTCTTTGGGCTCAAAGTGCAGATGATGTGCTTTCTAAATATTTCGAAAACACAGGCGGTATGGACAAATGGAGAGCGCTTTCAGGAATAAAAATGTCCGCTAAGGTAAATCAGATGGGCATGGAAATTCCATTGTCAATTCTTCAACTGAAAGATGGCAGACAGGCGACCACCATTACTTTTCAGGGAAAAGAAATAAAGCAGGGTGTGTTTGATGGCAATACATTGTGGTCCATGAATTTCATGACTATGAAAGCAGAGAAAAGTGATGCGGAGTCAACCGAAAATTTTAAAGTCAACATTGGAGATTTCCCCGATCCATTCCTTGACTACAAATCAAAAGGATACAAAGTGGATATGGTGGGTAAGGAAACTGTTGAGGGAACAGAGTGCTTCAAATTAAAACTCACCCGTAAGCCCATTACCGTCGATGGAAAGCCGGAGGAAAACATTATGTTTTATTATTTCGACGCCAACGATTATGTGCCGATTGTTACTGAAAGCGAGACCAAATCAGGGCCCGGTAAAGGCACAGTTACCCAAACCAAACTGAGTGACTATCAGGAAGTGAATGGATTGATGTTTCCTTTTAGCACAACGATAGGAATGAAGGGCGGACCAGGGCAAACGATTACCATCACTTCACTAGAAGTGAATCCAAAAGTTGATGCATCTGTTTTTGCGATGCCAACCGATAAATAATTCTAAGCAATTGAAATTCCGGCCCGAACATTCGGGCCGGTTTCATTTACGATCAACCCAAATTTAAAATTTTATGAAAAGACTGATTGCCATCATTCTTACCACCACAACCTGTTCACTATTTGCACAAAATGCAGTGCTAAAAGGAAAAGAACTCTTCGGAGATCTTCGTGCACGACACATTGGACCAGCGCTGATGAGCGGTCGCATCACAGACATTGAAGTTCATCCCACCAACGACCGTGTGATATATGCCGGAACTGGTGGAGGCGGAGTTTGGAAGAGCAACAATGGCGGCGCAACCTTCAATTCAATTTTTGATGATTACAACCAGTCCATCGGTGCAGTAGAAATTGATCCCAGCAGTCCCGACCAGGTGGTTTGGGTTGGAACCGGTGAAGTATGGACGCGGAACAGTGTTTCGCTGGGAGATGGTATTTACAGAACCAATGATGGCGGCAACACCTGGAAAAAGATGGGCCTCGAAAAATCAGAGCGCATTTCTGGAATTCAGGTGAATCCAAAGAACCCCGCTGAAATTTATGTTGGCGCGCTGGGCGCACTCTGGAGCGACAGTGAGGAACGTGGTGTTTTTAAATCTTCTGATGGTGGACAGACCTGGAGCAAAATTTTATTTGTTGACAAGACAACCGGATGCAGTGATCTGATCATGGATCCATCCAATCCGGATGTTCTTTATGCGGCATTCTGGGAATTTCGCCGGACGCCATGGTCATTTAATTCCGGCGGACTTAACAGCGGACTTTTTAAAACAACTGATGGTGGAAAAACATGGAACAAAATTCACAACGGTTTCCCCAAGGGCAAACTCGGACGTATCGCGGTGGCTGTTGCGCCATCCAAATCATCCGTGTTGTATGCTGTAATTGAATCGGAGCAGGATAAAGACAAAGGACTTTACAGAAGTGACGATGCCGGTTCTAGCTGGAAGCAACTCAACAATGATTTTGAAATAGTTGTACGTCCATTTTATTTCTCTCGAATTACTATTGATCCCCGAAATCCTGATGTGGTGGTTAAGGCAGGACTTAGCGGAAGCATTTCTCGTGATGGTGGTAAGACCTTCAAAAATCTGGGCTTCATGCACTCAGACATTCATGATGTTGTCTTTGACATCAATAATTCTGATCGGATGTATGCTGCTACCGACGGTGGTGTTTATCGCTCATGGGATGGAGGAACTACTATGGAGATGGTAGAAAATCTGCCGGTTTCTCAATTTTATCAGGTTAGCGTGGACAACGATGAGCCCTACAATGTCTATGGTGGTTTACAGGACAATGGTTCCTGGGTTGGACCTTCCAGATCGCCAGGTGGTGTAGAAGCGGCAGACTGGAAAAGGGTAGGGGTGGGCGATGGATACAGAGTTTTACGTCACCCGAGTAAAAAACTTATTTATTCTGAAATGCAGGGTGCTGAAAATGTTTGGCGCTTTGATCCAGAGAAAGATCAAGCCAAAAGCATTCAGCCTCTTGCAGCAAAAGGAGATCCAAAGCTCCGTTTCAACTGGAATTCTCCGATGGCCATAAGTGTCCACCAGCCCGATCGTTTTTATATGGGCAGTCAGTTTATTCACCGCTCGGAGGACATGGGAGAGACATGGGTAAAAATTTCACCTGACCTCACGACCAATGATCCAAAAAAATTGAATCAGGAAGACTCCGGCGGATTGTCGCGCGATAATTCAGGTGCTGAAAATCACTGTACGATTTTCACGATCACCGAATCACCACTTGATCAAAATATAATCTGGGCTGGTACCGATGATGGAAATGTGCAGTTAACCAGAGATGGTGGAAAGACCTGGACCAATGTGGTCGCGAATGTTCCCGGAGTTCCAAAGAATACGCTCGTGCACCATATTGAGGCCAGTGTATTCGATAAAGGAACGGCTTATGTCACATTCGAAGGACACATGACTGGTGATTTCAAACCGTATGTCTATAAAACAACGGATTTTGGTGCGACGTGGAAATCGCTTGTAACCGAAGACCTGACCACGTTTGTCCGCAACATCCAGGAAGATTATGAAAACCAGAACTTGTTGTATTTGGGTACAGAAGACGGGCTATACATCACCCTTGATGGCGCAAAGTCCTGGTTGAAGTTTACCAACAACATGCCGGCGGTGGCGGTTCATTTCATAGATCTGCACCGGAAAACGAATGATCTGGTGCTTGGCACGCACGGCCGCGGCGTTATCATTATTGACGACATCAGTCCGTTGCGACAGCTTTCAGAGGAGAGCCTGAACAAGGAGTTGTATTTCTTTTCGGTGAAGCCAACGATTGTTTCAGAGTCGAATGGTTTTGGCGGAACTGCAACAGAAACCCAGTTTGTTGGCGCTAATCCCACCAGTGCGGCGCGCATCATGTATCATCTTCGTCGCAAGCACAACATTGGAAAGATGGCTTTAGAGATTCGGGACAAAGAAGGAAATGTATTGACTGAGTTGGCGCCCGGAAAGAGTAAAGGGATCAATATTGTTGAGTGGAATTACACCATCAAACCGCCCAAGGTTGCGGCGGGTAAGACCTTTAGTTTTGGAGGCTTTACTTCTCCGCGGGTTCCGGCGGGCACTTACGAAGCCGTAATTCAGAAAGGAAAAGATGAATACAAAACAGAGATTGTGATTCAGTATGATTCGAAGTCTGATGTATCGATGGCGGACCGCAAGGCAAATGAAGAAATGACGGCCAAACTTTATAAAATGAATCAGGAATTGGCCTATCTCGTTTATGAAATGGATGAGCTGACTAAGGTTGCGGAAGCCTTGAAGTCAAAAGGGCCAGCAGCGACGAAAGCGGTCGCACCTTTTGTAAATGAAACTGCGAAGCTTAAAGAGAGTTTGGTTGTGATGAAGGGCGACAATTATGTTGGCGCTGCTGAACCTCAACTGCGTGAAAAGCTTGCTGATTTATACAGTAAAGTTGCTTCCAGTTTTGCAAAACCGTCTAAAGCAGAGCTTGATAATCTTGAAGCGCTTGAATCAAGATTTACAGCGGGCAAAGCCGAATTCAAAAAGATCAAAGAAAAGCATATTGCTAAAATCAATAAGTTATTGGCTGGTGATAAAGTAGAGCCAATAATGGTTAAGCCGTACGATGAATTTGTGAGGATGCAGTAGGGTGGAGGAGGAGAGCGAGTGGGAGAGCGAGGGGGAGTGAGGTTGGAGGTAATAACCAATTTCAACCGATAAGCACCCCCACTTTTCCTTCTCAATCAACAAAGAAGAATGAGAAGGAGTGCGAGAAGGAGAAAAAGGGTAGGATGGAATTAGCCTTAATTTAAAAGATAGCAATTAGTTGAAAACCGCCTCCCGTTTGTTCTCCTTCATCATTCTAATGCGCTTGTTTTAAATCATTCAACTTTGGGTCTCTATATTTTTCTAATTCTTCTTTCACTTCTTCAGAAAAATAAACCCCATCGGATTCCATATCTGAAATTGTTCTACTTACAGCTTTATGAATAATTTTTTTATCCTTTACAGATACCTTCTCATCTTCAAAAAGTTTAGCTGCCAATACGAACAGAGCTTCTCTACCATATTTTTTTTGGTTTGGATTTGGATTATATCCTTCCTTATCCATCCTACGAAACTCTCTTACATTTGCT
>VGMW01000001.1 GCA_016866235.1 Bacteroidota bacterium | reverse complement strand
GAATTTCAAACCCATGCTGCGGCAGGAAGGGTATCTGAAGTTCTTGGCGCCGGAAAGGACAGTGTGTATTTGAGTTTTGACCGCGACCAACGGCGATCCGGAATGGTGTTCGCAGCTGAAAATTTTTTCAAGTCGCTTGAAGAGGACAGCGCCATGTATAACCGCGCCGAAGCTTATGCCAAAGGCGTAAATGCCTACATCGCAACGCTTAATTACAAGAACCTGCCACTTGAATATAAGCTGTTGGATTACCAACCTGAACCATGGACCATCCTCAAGACAGCCTTGCTCCTGAAATCAATGGCCAAAACCCTTAACACCGGAGAAAAAGATCTAGAAATGACGAATGCACTACAATTGTTCGGATTGGAAACCGTCAATCAATTGTTTCCTGATTATGAAAGTGTTGGCGATGCCATTGTTGAAAATCCAGGCAAGTGGCCGAAACCGGTTGTGATTCCGGATTCCATTCCCCTTGCAGTTCCTCAGGGACTGGCAGAGGCAATCGCGCAAGACAAAACGGATAAGGATACAGGAAGCAACAACTGGGCTGTGTCTGGAAAGAAAACCGCATCAGGTTATCCGATTTTAAGCAATGATCCTCACCTTACCCTAAGCCTGCCATCGATATGGTATACCGTACATTTAAGTGCACCAGGTTACAACTCCATGGGCGCTTCTTTACCTGGAAGCCCGGGAATCATCAGTGGTTTTAATGATTCCATTGCTTGGGGGGTAACCAACGCACAACGCGACGCAGTGGACTGGTATGCCATCCAGTTTCGTGACAGCACCCGCGCTGAATACCTCCACGATGGAACGTGGAAAAAATCAGTGGTTAAGTCAGAGGAGTACAACGTCCGGGGTTTGGGCATTTTCAAAGAAGAAGTTGTTTACACCCACCATGGCCCCATTCGGTTTGACAAAAATTTCAGAGCTAAAAATCAGCGGGTTAATTATGCTTATCGATGGATCAGCCACGATAAGTCGAATGAAATGAGAACGTTTTACCAGATGAACAAAGGAAAAAATCTCAGCGATTATCATTCGGCTTTAGCGTATTTCAGTGCACCAGCCCAGAATTTCATTTTCGCATCTGTTGCCGGAGACATCGCCATTAGGGTACAAGGGAAATTTCCAATCAGAAGGAAATACGAAGGAAAATTTGTCCTTGATGGTTCCACTTCTCAAACTGAATGGAACCACTTTATACCGGACGAACACCATGCCCGTCAGGACAACCCTGAGAGAGGATTCGTGAGTTCGGCCAACCAGTATCCTGCCGATTCTACCTACCCCTATTACATCAACGCAGCCAGTTACGAGGCCTACCGAAACAGAAGAATTAACCGATTGCTGGAGGCCATGGATTCCATCTCACCCATGGACATGATTGGCCTTCAGATGGACGACCACAGCCTTAAAGGTTACGAGGCTCTACCCCTTTTGTTGAATCATCTGGATGCGGCCAACCTCAACGAACAGGAACAAACGGCTCTAAATGAATTAAAGAAATGGGATTTCCGTTATAGCCTGGGATCCCTTGGTGCAAGTTATTTTGAAAGTTGGTGGAGCGCTCTTTATCCCATGGTGTGGGATGAATTCAGGGGTAAACAGGTTGAGTTACCGATGCCAACATCGTATCAGACGATACGGTTGATCAAAACTGCGCCTGAACTTAAATTTTATGATGTCTTGGAAACGCCTGAAAAGGAGACATTAAAAACTATTGTATTGAATTCATTCAAAGAGAGCGTCGTTAGTATCGAAAAGTGGAAGGAAGAAAATAAGAAATCACCAGCGTGGGCTGATTACAAAGGAACTACAGTTGAGCATCTCACCAGATTACCAAGCCTGAGTCGGACGGTTGCTGCGCCTGGGAACAGGGAAGCCGTTAATGCCACGTCAAGACGAGGTGGTCCAAGCTGGAGGATGGTTGTTAGCCTTGAGCCAAATGGAATTAAAGCGTGGGGCATTTACCCTGGCGGTCAATCGGGCCACCCTGCGAGTAAGGATTACGACAACATGATCAAGCCCTGGTCTGAAGGCAGCATGCTTTCGCTTCAGTTTTCAGATGCCTCCCGCCTTTCTGCACGCAGTTCAATAAAACTTTCACCCCAACGCTGATCCCCTAACCTGAAACAGAAATGAGACATTTAAAAAATATAGCAGCCATTACCCTTGCAGCAGCACTGCTTCAAAGTTTTCTTCCCTGGTGGTGTTTGGCGATACCATGCATCGCTTTCGGATTTTTTTACGGCAACAAAGGTGGCTCCAGCTTTTGGACTGCTTTCATATCGATAGCAGTTCTTTGGATTTCATTGGCGCTTTTCACCACCTTCCGGGCAGGGACGGGACTTGCAGAACAAGTAGCAGGGCTATTTCCCGGAAAATCTGTGGTGGTATTGGTTGTCCTCACCGGTATCATCGGAGGCTTAAGCGGAGGTATCTCCTCACTAACCGGATACTACGGCAGAAGGTTAATTTAGAAGAGCGGTTGTGCGTCGGGTACCCATATTCTGTTGGCTCTTCCTGATCCAGGCGACCATATATTCTAAGAATCTTTTCGCTCAACCATTTTCAAGCGGTTTATCAGCACCCTTATCGGGCATTTGGATAGCGGAAGGCTCGAAATATTCGAATGAGCTTAAGCCCGTCACCGATCCGGAATTCGGTGTACAGTATCTGCAGTATGTCTTTGAAGGCGATCAGCTCTGTTTTGGCTTCAATGCCTATGAATTAACAGGCTGCTATAGCTCCGTCACCTACCGGAACGATACAGCATTGGTTTACGGCCGACCTTTATTTGTATTGAATCGGCAATCACCCGACCGGATTCAACTAACCAGACTGCAAAACGGAAACATGGTGGTGTTGAATAGAATGCGCGACAATCAGGTTACCTATGCACGCGACTCTGTTTATAGACCTGGACCATCATTTCATCCGGTTCACGGCAGTCGTTTTGCAAGCAACTTTTTCTTTAACAGTCTGGTTATTTATCCGGCGCCAAGAGCAGATCAAAAAATCGTTGTTGACTTCACCGTGATGGCCAATGGCGACGTCCGCGATACCCAAATTATCTCTGCTCACAGTAAAATGCGGAACCGTTGGTTTCGTAATTCGCTGGTCGCAACCTCCGGTGAGTGGATACCCGCCATGGCAGAGGGTAAACCTGTGAACTGCAGGATACGGCTTGAAATCCTAAGAACAGGTTATAAAACCATTTCAGCTTCTGAGAAAGCTTATCAGTATTACCAAAAGGCAACTGCGCAGATTACCAAAACCAAATACGCCGCCGCGATTGGACACCTGAACGATGCTTTGGTTTTTGAACCCACCAATGCACGATACCTGTACACCAGGGCCGTCTGTCATTTCTACCTTAAGGACGAGCGAAAGCAATGTGAGAATATTATAAAAGCAAGGGAGATTTGTCCATTCATTCCAACCGCTATGGTTGATGAGCAACTGGGCATTATGGTGGAATGTTTTAAGAAATAAAAAAGCACCGCCGATAGTTGTAACTACCGCGCGGTGCTTGATTGAATGAATCTGATGTTTACTGGATTTTCTTGACCACCGCTTCAAAAGCCTGAGGGTGGTTCATGGCCAGGTCGGCAAGAACCTTACGGTTCAGATCGATGCCTGCCTTTCCAAGCTTACCCATAAGTTCAGAGTATGAAAGACCGAACTGTCGGGCTCCCGCGTTGATACGCTGGATCCACAATGCACGGAAATCTCTTTTACGGGCTTTACGGTCGCGGTAAGCGTAGCCAAGACCTTTTTCAATCTTGTTCTTTGCTACCGTCCAGACATTTTTTCCTCTGCCAAAATATCCTTTGGCGAGTTTGAGCGTGCGCTTACGTTTGGCACGCGACGCTACGTGATTAACTGAGCGTGGCATATGTTTACATTTTTGAATGGAGGCGCTTCATTGCTGAAGACTTTGGGCCCACATCCGGGTTTACGTGCCAGTGTTTAATGGTACACCGACTTAACCGATCTTTCCCTTTCGGGAAGATGTCTTTGAGATCGCTAGACCTGGTAAGGCAACATAAGACGGACGTTGTTCTCATCCGACTTTTTTACCGTTGCTTTGATTCCCAGGCGACGCTTCTGCTTGGTTTCTTTTTTGGTCAGGATGTGGTTCTTGAAAGCCTTTTTACGCTTGATCTTTCCTGAACCGGTTACCTTGAACCTCTTCTTTGCTCCTGACTTGGTTTTTACTTTAGGCATATCCGTTACGCTACTGTGTTAAAACTTTTCTATTCCTCTATTTCTTGCCTTTAGGGGCAATCATCATAAACATTCTTTTACCTTCCAGGTGTGGCAGCTGCTCCACCTTTCCGTGATCTTCCAGAGCCTGAGCAAACTTCAAAAGAAGGATTTCTCCCCGCTCCTTGAAGATGATCGACCTTCCTGCGAAATGAACATAGGATTTAACCTTTGCACCATCATCGAGGAAGTTGATCGCATGCTTCACTTTAAAATTGAAGTCATGGTCATCCGTATTAGGGCCGAAGCGGATTTCCTTGACCACCGTTTTTTGCGCGTTGGCCTTAATCTCCTTCTGCTTCTTTTTCTGCTCGTATTTAAACTTAGAGTAGTCAACCACCTTACAGACCGGGGGGTCTGCTGTGGGTGAAATCTCTACCAGGTCAAGCCCAGCTTCCTGCGCTATTTTTATGGCCACCTGAATCGGATAAACATCGACCTTGATGTTCTCACCAACCACCCTTACGCGTGGTGCGGTAATTCTCTCGTTGATTCTGTAAGGCTCCTCCACCACTCTCCGGAACCCTCGGTTCATCGGACGCTGAGGCCTATTTCCACCTGGTATAAATGCCACTCTTTGGGTTTAAATCTGACTTTTTAAGGCTTTTCTCCTTCGAAAAGGGGATTGGCCATTTTTCAAGGCTGCAAATATCGCAGATAATTCGTGATCTCAAAATCATCTTGGGTAAGCAAAAAGCTGATTTAGGTCCTAAAAAAGACGCTTTCGGGGCATCAACCTAACGCCGGTTAATAGTCGGGATGGTTTATTTTGCGTCGCCAAAACCCAAGCCATGCAGGCTCAAAAGTATTTCATCATCGATTTCGACAGCACTTTCACCAAGGTTGAAGCCTTTGATGTCCTGGCGTCCATTACCCTAAAAGACCACCCGGAAAAGCTGGATAAAATCAACCAGGTGGTCGAGATCACCAACCGCGGTATGAGCGGCGAACTTTCTTTCCGCGAATCACTCGAACAACGGCTTCGGATTATCGCTCCTGAAAAAAGACATCTTCCTGAACTCATCAAGGAGCTCAAGCAACTGGTTTCAGATTCCTTCAAAAGGAACAAAGATTTCTTTCAGAAATGGGCACCAAACATCTACGTGATCTCCAATGGTTTTAAGGAATTCATCGAACCGGTAGTAACCGAATACGGGATAATACCGGAGAATATTTTTGCCAACACTTTTGTGTTCAACAAGGATGGCAAAGTAATCGGTTTCGATACCAACAACCCGCTTTCGGCCAACAATGGAAAGGTGGAACAAATTCGAAAGCTCAACCTGCCCGGTGATGTTTATGTCATTGGTGATGGTTACACGGATTATGAAATCAAACACTCCGGACTGGCCAACAAGTTTTTTGCCTTTACTGAAAATGTTGAACGCGCCAGCGTAACCAGCAAAGCCGATCATATTACTCCGAGTCTTGATGAGTTTCTGTTTCTCAACAAGCTCAACACCGCCATCTCCTACCCTAAAAACAGAATACAGGTGCTGCTCCTGGAAAACGTCCATCCGGTTGCGGTTCAACTCTTCCGGTCAGAAGGCTTTCACGTAGAAACCTATTCAGCCGCAATGACGGAAGACGAGCTGGCTGAATGCATTAAAAACGTGTCTGTTCTGGGTATCCGTTCCAAAACCATGGTCTCACAAAAAGTTCTTGAGCAGGCCGGCCGACTGATGGCCATAGGAGCGTTTTGTATTGGCACCAACCAGATCGACCTCAAAGCAGCCACGAAAAAAGGCGTTGCCGTATTCAACGCCCCCTTCAGCAACACCAGGTCGGTTGTTGAAATGGCCATTGCTTTAATGATCGTGCTGATTCGAAACATTGTTGAAAAGTCCAACAAGATGCACCAAGGCATCTGGGATAAATCAGCGAAAGGAAGCTTCGAAGTCAGAGGAAAAAAACTGGGCATTGTAGGATATGGCAACATTGGCTCCCAACTTTCGGTCATCGCTGAATCATTGGGTATGCAGGTCCTCTACTACGACCGGGAGGAAAAATTAGCCCTTGGAAACGCCACCAAATGCAAGCGACTGTCTGATTTGTTCGAACAGGCCGATATCATTTCCATGCATGTCGATGGTAGGGCCGCCAATGAAAACATGATCCAGGCGGAAGCATTCAAAAAAATGAAGGATGGCGTTATTTTCATTAACCTTAGCCGTGGACATATTGTTGACATTAAGGCATTGAGGGATGCAGTTTTAAGCGGTAAAGTTGCCGGTTGTGCGGTAGACGTTTTTCCTTATGAACCTGTCAGCAACAATGAGGAATTTATTTCCGAACTGCGCGGACTTCCCAACACCATACTAACACCGCACATTGGAGGCAGCACATTGGAGGCACAGGAAAACATCGGGAATTTTGTTCCAGCGCGGCTGATGGAGTACATCAATACCGGTTGCACCAGCAATTCTGTAAACCTACCGAACCTTACCTTGCCTGAACTTGAAAATGCGCACCGCCTGATTCACATGCACCACAATGTTCCCGGCATACTTGCGAAAATCAACCAGGTACTGGCATCGCATGGCATCAACATTGCCGGGCAATACCTGAAGACCAACGAAGACATCGGTTACGTGATCACCGACATCAACAAGGAATACAACAAGGAAGTGATCAGCGAATTAAGATCGATTGAACAGACGATCAAATTCAGGATTCTTTATTAATGCAGGCTTAAAAACAAAGCCCCGCGAAACCTGAGAGGAGTTTCTGAACCCCATAATTGACAAGCTTTGAGCTGCCGTCACCCGCAACCTTCCACTGTTAACCTGCTGTAAGCGAGGGCCCGAATTAACGGGCTGAGGCCTGATTTTGGGCGAAAGCTTCACTCGGTATTGTAATTCGCGTTAGGTTCAGCAAACGTGTCCAGGTTCCGACGGAGCTTCATACAAAAGTACCCCTAAGAATCTGCTTGTCAAGCCTTGAACATATTCAATCTTTTTTCTACCGCCGATGACAACACCTTGGCTAAATTGCCGAAGTTTTAAGCCGAAGTTTATTTTCATGAAGGGTTTACTCACATTCGCACCGGGTCCTTCCCAGATTTATTTTACTGTTGAAGACCACCTGCGTGAGGCCTTTCGTACAGGCATTCCCTCGATCTCTCACCGTAGTAAAACCTTCGAACAGCTTTCCGCCGATTGCACGAACGGACTTCGCGAACTGTTTGGTGTACCGTCGGACTGGGAAATTTATTTTGTTTCCTCCGCCACCGAAGTTTGGGAACGTTCGCTTGAAAATCTTGTGATTCAAAAGTCACTTCATTACGTCAATGGCGCTTTCTCTGCCAAATACCATGAGTTTGCGGAACAATTGGGATTAAACCCAAGGGCAATTAAAACCATGGAGGGTACTGGCTTTCTTTCAGAACACATCGAACAAACCGATGCGGAGCTAATTTCAGTTGCACAGAATGAAACCAGCACAGGTGTAAGAACTACCAATGATTTCATTTCCAGGATCCGGGAAAAAAATCCTGAAGCGATTCTAATCGTGGACGCGGTTTCTTCCCTCCCCCACCTTCAACCTGATTTCAAGCTGGTTGATTCTGTCTTTTTCTCCGTTCAAAAAGGTTTCGGATTGCCCGCAGGACTCGGCGTGTGGATGGTGAATTCACGTACCCGCGCAAAGGCTGGTGCAGTAAAAGAAGCAGGCAAGCTACAGGGCACCTACCACACCATTCAGCAACTTTCTGATCATGCCGCAAAGCATCAGACACCCTCTACACCCAATGTGCTGGGCATTTATCTGCTGGGAAAAGTGTGCCGTGATTTCCTTCGCAGGGGGATTGAAAACATTCGGTCAGAGACCAGTTATAAATCGACCGTGCTTTACCAGGCCTTTTCCGAAAATGACCACCTGAAACCCTTTGTTTCCAATCCAGAACATCGCTCAGAAACTGTCATTGTAGCCGACACAGGTGACCACACCAAAAAATTATATGATTACTTGTCTGGCCACGGTTTGCAACCCGGCGATGGCTATGGAAAATTTAAGGCAACCCAACTTCGGTTCGCAAACTTCCCCGCCCTTTCAAAGGAATCGTTTGAGAAACTAAGCGACTTGGTACGTGACTTCAGGCCCTGAGTAAAATGAATGGTGTGTTGACCGCCGGCAATTCTATTTCACTCAGCAAATGCAGAGCCTTGGTTCTACTCCTGATCATTTTTTTCTCCGCAGCATCCAAAGCACAAAAAAATTCAAGCAACTCCTCCAGGACCGAGGCATCAAAAAGAGAAGTAGCAACACTACATGAACAGGCAGATGATTACCTCAAAGAAGGTGACTTTGATAAAGCCTTGCGGTTTGCAAATGCTGCAGTTGCCAACAGCCCCAGTGAAGCAAAGCATTACCTACTGCGATCAAAGGTTTATGAAGCACTGGGGAACCTGAATGCTGCGCTCACCGATCTGAGCATTGCTGTTGAACTCAATCCGGCTGATGCAGCTACGCGGTTCGATCGAGCGTGGCTGGCCTACCGCGAAGGCAGAACCGACCTGGCACGCGCTGATTTCAGGATACTCCTCAACAAGGGTAACACAGTAACATCGTCGGTTTATTACCGACAGAATTACGGTCGCACCGATCGCATTTCGACCATGGAGAGCGGCATAAAAGATATGATGCTTCATTACCTTGGACTCACAGAACTTAAAGCCGGCAACTACAAACGAGCGATCGAACTATTCGATTCAGCCCTGCTTTTCAATCCAAAAGATCCTGATGTTTATGCCCACCGTGGCGTGGCATGGGAACGTGTGGGTCAGCCCAATAAAGCGGAACTGGATTACGATCAGGCCTTCAGATTGAACCCGGATCATCCGCTTTCAATGCAAAAGAAATCAGAATTAATGGTGTCGCAGGGAAAGTTTAAAGAAGCGGAAGAAGAACTAAACGAAGCCATCAAAAACAATCCCGGTATCGGCGCATTTTATGCTCAGCGTGGTTATCTGCGCTTTGTCAGAGAGAATTTTTCTGGCGCCATCCATGATTATGATTCAGCCATCCTACTGGGCACCAAGGATTCTGAGCTTTGGGTAAACCGTGGACTTGCCTTTGAAAAAATTTCTAAATCGAATGAGGCGATGGAAAATTATAGACAGGCTTTGCAGACCGATCCCGCCAATCCCAAGGCATGGTTCACGCAAGGCAACCTCTTTCTCAAAAATGGCGATCTGGTAAAATCCATTGAAAACTTCAGTATGGCACTGTCGTTCGATAGTGCCTATGCTGCATGCTATCACAACCGCGCCATAGCCCAGCAACGACTGGGTAAGAAAAAGGAAGCGTGCAGCGATTTAAAGAACTCTCTGAAGTATGGAATCAAGCCGGATGACCAAATGGTCAGATCGGTTTGTAAGGACTGAACCTGTTTAGCTTTTTTTACCCCTACCGAATCTCCCCCTTCGCTCAGGCGCATTGGCAGCCAACTCAAGACATTCCTCAAGGGTAAGACTTGCTGGCTCCCGGTCCTTAGGAATCTTAACATTCTTTTTACCGGCCTTTATGTACGGACCAAACCGACCATTAAGGATTTGAACCTCCTCATTTCCTTCAAATAATTTTATGGCCCTGTTGGCATCGGTCTCGCGCTTGGCGTGAATCAATTCAACAGCCCGCTCACCGGTTATGGTGTATGGATCTTCTCCCTTCGGTATGCTGACAAATTTTTTATCGTGAAGCACGTAGGGTCCAAACCTGCCAATATTAACCACAACAGGTTTTTCCTCAAAAGTGGCTACTTCACGGGGCAGTTTGAACAACTCGAGTGCATCCTCAAGTTTTATGTTCTCAAGGAATTGACCTGTACGCAAACTGGCAAAGCGTGGTTTTTCTTCTGAGCCCTCTTCAGGATTTTCCCCGATTTGAACGTACGCACCAAACCTTCCAAGCTTGGCATAAATTTTCTTTCCGGAGGTTGGATCAGTGCCCAATTCCCTGCTACGGTTTTGTACAGAAGACCGCTCAACTTTTTCAGTTTTGGAAACAGTTTTATGGAACGGCTGATAGAACCTGTCGATCATCTTCCTCCATTCCAGTTTGCCCGCTGCTATTTTGTCGAACTCCTCTTCAATTTCAGCTGTAAATGAAAAGTTGGTGACCTCTGGAAAGTGCTCAACGAGAAAATCGTTGACAATCATAGCCATGTTTGTAGGAAGCAGCTTGGATTTCTCTGCACCGGTAATTTCTGTTTCTGTCCCAGACTGAATTTTATCAGAGGAAAGGGTATGAACGGCATATTTACGTTCTGTGCCTTCTCGGTTCTCTTTTACCACGTAGCCGCGCTTCTGCACGGTAGATATGGTTGGAGCGTAGGTAGAAGGTCGACCAATGCCCAACTCTTCGAGTTTTTTAACCAAGCTGGCCTCTGTGTAACGCGCCGGGTAACGGGAAAAGGTTTGTGTCGCCTTCATGTTGTCGAGGGCTAAAGCCTGTCCAACATTCAAAGGCGGTAACACCTTACCATCTTCCTCTTCCGGACTTTGCGCATCATCGTCGTCGGCAGATTCCATGTATACCTTCAGGAATCCATCAAAGCGAACCACCTCGCCGGTGGCGGTCAGTTTCCTGGAATTGGTAGAAATGTCTATGCTTACCGTTGTGCGCTCCAACTCAGCGTCTGACATCTGAGAGGCAATGGCGCGTTTCCAAATGAGCTCATACAAACGTTGGGCACCCCTGTCCATTCCAGGGTCGGTTAAAGTAAAGTCCGTTGGCCTGATGGCCTCGTGGGCTTCCTGAGCACCTGAAGATTTTGTTTTAAAGCGTCGGTTTTGAACATACTCCGGACCATAGGCCGATGTTATTCTCGCTGTTGCGGCGCCAATTGCCTCCTCAGAAAGATTAACTGAGTCGGTACGCATGTAGGAAATTTTACCGGCCTCATAAAGTTTCTGAGCAATCGTCATGGTCTGAGAAACTGAGAATCCGAGCTTTCGACCTGCTTCTTGCTGAAGGGTTGAGGTTGTAAATGGAGGCGAGGGAGATTTTTTAGCCGGCTTTTTCTGCAGGTCTGAGATGGTGAAGGTTGCACCAACGCACGATTCTAAAAATTTAATGGCTTCCTTTTCGGATTCGAACCGTTCTGAAAGTTCAGCCGATAAGGTTTTACCTTTTCCTACGTCGAACAGAGCGGTAACCCGGAATGCAGATTTGACCTGAAACTTATCTATTTCGCGCTCGCGGTCTACGATCAGCCTTACCGCAACAGATTGTACCCGTCCTGCGGAAAGCCCGGTTTTTATTTTCTTCCAAAGAATGGGTGAAAGTTCGAAGCCAACGAGGCGGTCAAGTACCCTGCGCGCCTGTTGTGCATTGACCAGGTCGATGTCAATTCCGCGTGGAGATTGCAATGCATTTTTAATGGCATTTTTGGTGATCTCCGTAAAAACAATTCGACGGGTTTTGGATTCGTTGAGGTCCAATACCTCTTTCAGGTGCCAGGAAATGGCCTCCCCTTCTCGGTCATCGTCACTGGCCAACCAGACCAGCTCTGAATCTTCGGCGAGCTTTCTGAGCTTTGAGATGACCTCCTTTTTATCGGCGCTAACTTCATAGGTGGGCTCAAATCCATTCTCTACATCAATTGCACCGTTTCCCTTTGGCAAATCCCTGACATGCCCAAAGCTTGAGGCTACTTTATAGTCCTTTCCCAGATATCCTTCGATGGTTTTTGCCTTCGCAGGAGACTCAACAATCACAAGATTTTTTGCCATGCACGCATCAATCAGTCGCGTCAAATATCAGTAAATTTTTAAAAAAGCAATTTCAAAGGGTATTTTAGCGGTCGTCAGAACAACGCATCACACTGGAAACCAAAGGTTAGAATGCAAAAACTTTTTTTAGTTCGGCACGGGGAAAGCATGGCCGCAAAAAGTGGTGAAAGGGATTTTAACAGAGTGCTGAGCCCGCGCGGCAGATCGGATATTGAACGTCTTGCCAACCTGCTTTTGGACCGAATTTCAAAAAGTGCAGTCATTGTTCACAGCGCAGCAAAACGCACTACTGAAACCGCAGTAATCCTTTCAGAAAA
Source organism: Bacteroidota bacterium (assembly GCA_016866235.1). Lineage (GTDB taxonomy): Bacteria > Bacteroidota > Bacteroidia > Cytophagales > Cyclobacteriaceae > ELB16-189. The sequence goes on along the minus strand of VGMW01000001.1, from coordinate 955,206 downwards.
ACTGAACATCAAACGTATTGCTGTCGAAAATTTATACCATGGATCCACGGAAACTTATCTGGAGGAAATGCAACTTCATTCAGACAATGAACAGCTGCTTATGGTAGGACACAATCCGGTGATCACTATGCTTGCAAATGACCTGTGTGATCACGGACCTGTTTTTTCACCCGGAACCTGCGCTGAATTTGAGGTGAAAAACGGTGATTCATTCAAGTTGTTGAACACCATAGACCCTCCGATAAAATAGTTTGGTGTAGTTTCAATCCAGCTGGAATACTGATTCGAGCTATTTTAAGAGTATTTTTAAAAAAAACTGATGACCGATCTTATTTCCCTAATCGCCCGAAGCGTCGGAACACCTGAATTATTTCTCCTGATTTTAGGCGGAGTATTTTTTCTGTTTTATTCCAGGTTCATTCAATACCGATACTTTGTTCATGCCATTCAAATCCTGCGAGGCAAGTACGACAGACCAGATGCCCCTGGACAACTAAGTGCATACCAGGCCTTATCCACTGCGTTGGCATCAACCGTTGGGATGGGAAATATTGCAGGGGTGGCAACCGCCATTTCCATCGGCGGCCCCGGTGCATTGTTCTGGATGTGGATCACCGCATTTGTTGGCATGTCCACCAACTTTTTCACCAGTGCGTTGGCGGTCATGTTCAGGGGAAAAGATTCAGAGGGCAACTTACAAGGAGGACCGATGTATGTGATACGGGAAGCCTTGGGAAAAAAATGGATGCCGCTGGCTGTATTGTTCAGTTGCTGTTGTATGATCGGATGCCTGCCCATTTTTCAGGCCAACCAGTTAACCCAGATCATTGTTGACATCGGTATTCAGGATGAATCGCTTAAAAACCATTCATTGGATCTTGGTTTATTTTCCTTAAACACCGCAAAACTTATCATTGGAACATTTCTCATGGTCCTATCCGGAATCGTTATCATCGGAGGAATTCACCGCATTGGCAACTGGGCCGGAAGAATGGTGCCACTGATGATCGTGGTGTATTTTGTCACCGTCGTATTGATCCTGGTTGTGAATTACCAGCTCGTCCCGGACTATTTTATGCTGATTATTTCTGATGCCTTCGCCGCCGAGCATTACCGCGGACAGCCTGCATTGGGAGGAATCGTCGGGGGTTTAATTGTTACCGGCGTACAGCGTGCATCATTTTCCAACGAAGCTGGAATTGGAACTGCACCGCTTGCACTTGGTGCTTCCAAAAGCACTGAACCCATCAGGGAGGGATTGGTTTCCATGCTAAGCCCAGCCATCGATACGCTTTTGGTATGCACACTTACTGCACTGGCGATTTTGGTTACCGATGTCTGGAAGGTGGAGGGCGTTACAGGCGTTTCCCTAACCGCTCAAGCGTTCAAGCAGTCTCTTGGCCCAGCAGGAACCTATCTACTGCTGATCAGTGCTTTCTTCTTTGCCGTTACTTCACTGTTTTCATATAGTTATTATGGAAACAAATCAATCTCTTTTTTAGCAGGTGTAAAGTCCGGGAAGTGGTATGATTATTTTTATTTGTCTACCATCGTCATAGGCGCCGTTGTTTCCATGCAAGTGGTAACCGATGTGATTGACATCGCTTATGCCCTTATGGCCATTCCGACCATGTTAAGTGGATTTGTGCTAGCACCAAAGGTGATGGCGGAAGCAAAAAAATATTTCGCCAAACTGGAAACAGAAAAACGCTGAATGCTGCTCAGGTCTTAAATCCAAATAAGGCTTTACTCTTTATGGCTTTGTAGACAACCTCCGGAACCATTTCTTCCCAACCTTGTTTACCGTTTCGGATCATTTCCAGGACATCATCCGAAATGATGTGAAGATGATCACTTCGGAACTCAGACATGTCCTCAATCTTGTGGTTCTCCAATAGAAAGCGGAACAACCCGGTAAGATTAGGAGCTACGGTTGCACTGAAATCATTTAAAGTAAATAATCCATCTCCATTTCGGCGAAGAGACGGATAGATGAACAATTTGGTCTTGCTACCAAAGAGTGCTGCAAAACTCTCAAGAATACCCCCCTTTAGGCCATCATAATTTTTTTCATCGAACAATGATTGCAACCCATAAATCCCCAGAACCAATCCAATTTTCCTTCCTCTAGTAAGCTTAATGAGATACTCAGCGAGACGATGGTATTCCACATAATTCGAGATCAGAACCGTTTGACCAAGTGAACAAAGTATTTCGGCACGATGTAGAAAGTCATTCTCATCTATGCTGCCGTCTGCACTCAGGTCCCTGAGGGTGAGTTCACACAACGCAAGCATTTTTTCCCGGTCAATTTCAGGATCACGGGCAAACTGCTCCATTCCACTGTGCAACATATCCATGTTCACCAGGGTCGGTGGACGAAATCTGCCGCGGATGACCAGAACATTTTTCTTGTACAGTGCCTCCGAGGGCTGAAGGACAGTTCCATCCGGTCCAAACATCGCCGCCTTGGTTAAACCGTTTTTAACGAGCTGAAGTGCCAATAGTCGGTTGTCGGCGTGCTGGTAATCTGGCCCAGTGAGCCTGAACATATCAACCTCCACCCTTCTGCTGTTTAGTCCGTCGAGCAAACTAAGGATGATGCTCTGGGGATTTTTCAGAAAAAGCGCACCATATAAGATGTTGACGCCAAGGATACCGACAGCAATTTGCTGTTGAAGTGCATCGTTGTCATGCAGTTTAACATGGATGACCAGCTCATTGGGAGCTGTTTCCGGGTGTAGCTGAAATCGGAGGCCCAGCCACCCCTGGCCCTGGTTGGTACGCTCATAATTTAACGCCTCGACGGTATCTGCAAAAGCGAAAAATCGGGTATCGGGCGCCCGATCTGGTAGGCGTTCCGGCAGCAAATGGTATTCGTGGTCCAACATCTGAAGCAACCGGTCTTCACAAACATAACGCTCACACTGGCCGTAAATGGCGTCACTGAATTTCATGTCGTAGGCCGAAATGGTTTTTGCGACTGTGCCTGATGCGCCGCCCACCTTAAAAAAATTGGCTGCAACTTCCTGACCTGCACCGATTTCTGCGAAGGAACCATAAATGGTTCTGCTCAGGTTGATTCTTAATGCCTTTTCCTGCGTGGAGAGCTTTTTCCCTTCTTCCATAACCACCAAATAATTTGGCCTGAAAGTTACAAACAGGGATACCACCAATTTCGCATCCCCATCAATCAATTCTTTTGTTTGTTGGGTTCAATCTCTATTTTGCTGCACCAAAAACAATTTTATGGCTGACCGCGGTAGTTTTTCAGGAAGAGTTGGTTTCATTCTAGCCGCCGCAGGCTCTGCGGTTGGCCTGGGCAACATCTGGCGATTTCCTTACCTGGCAGGCCAAAACGGCGGAGCCATCTTCCTGCTGATTTACCTCATTTGTATTTTTCTACTGTGCTACCCCATAATGGTGGGAGAAATTGCCATCGGAAGAAATACACAATCCGATGCATATGGTTCTTATAAAAAACTTGGTGGCAGAGGCTGGGGCTTTCTGGGCATCTTCGGAATTTTAGCAGGCATTTTCATTCTCTCCTTTTATAATGTAGTGGCGGGATGGGCTTTTGGATACTTTCTGGAAATATCTTTTGGTGATCTGTTGTCCGCCGGTGACTTTGGTGCATTTTTTGGAAACTACATCAACGACATTTCAGACAACTTCTGGTTTTCACTTGCCTTCATGGTTCTGACGGCACTGATTGTTTCCCAAGGGGTTCAAAAAGGAATAGAAGCAGCCAATAAAATCATGATGCCATTACTTTATTTGATCTTGATTGGCCTCATCATTTATAGCCTTACACTACCCAATGCCATCCAAGGGGTTATTTTTTATCTGGTACCGGATTTTTCTGAACTCAAGGTACAAACCGTATTTGATGGTCTACGACAAGCTTTCTTTTCGCTGTCCCTCGGCATGGGCGCATTGATTACCTACGGTTCATACCTCGACAAAAAACAAAACATTGTTTCGTCTGCTGCAGTTATTTCGTTGGCCGACACCTCCGTCGCATTTCTGGCAGGCCTGATGGTATTTCCTATGGTGGCTGCATTAAATGCCTATGAAGTTTCAGGTCCCAGTCTCATTTTCGTGGTACTCGCTAAGGTATTCAGCAATATGGACCCGCTGGTGGGTCGGGTTGTTGGCGGATCCTTCTTTCTGCTAATTTGTTTTGCGGCTCTAACCTCTACGATATCGCTGCTCGAGGTTCCCGCAGCCTATTTTGTGGATCAGAAAAAGTGGTCAAGAAAAGGGGTCGTGTGGGGTATGGCGTTGCTGATATTTGTTTTGGGAATTCCCAGCATGGTTAGCCAGGGCATGATCCCGGCGTTGAACAAATTACCCTTCTACCAGGGAAGAGACTTTTTGACGTTTGTGGCAGACATGTGCGACATCAGCCTTACCCTTGGCGGCTGTTTGATGTCCATTTTCATTGTGAGAACATGGTCACTTAAATCTATGGATGAGGAACTGGCCATTGGCAATGACCACTACATGAAGTCTGCCACCAGAACATTCTTAAGTGTAGTCATGCGGTACATCAGCCCATGGCTGCTGGCCATTCTGACCTTCCTGATTATCGTTGAAAAATTCTTCGGACTCGGAGTGATTTTTCCCGGCTGGGAATAATCCTTAATCAAACTCAATTCGTACACCCAGATTGATCCCAAGGATAACAAACTCGCGGATCCAATCCGGATTGTTTCCCTGTTCATCTTTTTTGCGCATGGCAAATTCAAAGTATAGGTTCTGGCTTTTATGCAGCTTAGGCTGGATCTGAAGTTTTTTTAGCAGTGCGAAAACCTTGTTGAGCCGAACAATTCGTCCGGTATTCTCTCCCTCACCCTCAATACGTCGGATTTCCTTGAAAATACTTTCACCCGCCAAACGTGCAATGCGGTCTGGATCATCAACAACCAAACCCCATCGATCCATTTCTGCTGCAATGCGATCGAGTGATTTAATGGCGATCCGCTCAGGCGTAAAGCAATCAGTCAAATCAGCATTCAACACATACTCGAAAGTGGTGCGATAGGCACGGGGTATGGGTATATGGTTATTGGACAAAGCATTGATCAACGGATAGTCACGGTTGTAGGTATACCGAAGACTTTGCTCAAGCTCACGAAGACTTCGTGTTGTGATTTGATCCAACACCTTACGCTTTTCGTCGGTAAAAAGATGCCACAATGTATACATCTCCGGACCGAAAAAGGCCCTCAATTGCTCCATCACATCCCCGAGCCGACCATCCATAAATGCTGCGGTGAGCTCGGATTCCGTGCCTGGAAATTTTTCCATGTCCGGATCCATCCGCAGGTGACAGATTAGATCATGCTTGCCTAAATAAACCACACCGAATGCGAAAATTTTCTCCGAACGGGTTACAAGGGATTTCACTTTGGTAACACCTACCACCAGCTTTTGTTCCCCCGCCTCCTTTTTAACCAATGAAATATTATTGGCTTTGTAATTAAACATGGGCAGTGACTCAGGCTCTTCTTCAAAAACAGAAGCAACAGCATAGTGAACGCCAACGCGCTGCAGGTTGGTTTTATTGGAAAGGATGTTCCTGCGGTAAACCTCAGCCGCATTTCCAAACATAGGGAGGTTGCTGGGTACCAGTTCCAGCTTTTTGATGAAATTCTCCTCTAAATCAATTTTCGTGAATTGCCTGGACAGCTGAACGGCACGGCAGGCATATTGCATGATTTGCACGGTTTCAATACCAGAAACCTCATCGAAAAACCAACCACAACTGGTGTACATCAACATCGCGTGACGTTGCATTTCCAGCATGCGCAAAACCTTGGTTATATCGGTGTCGGCAGCAGCATGTTCCGATAAAAATTTCCTTAATACAGGATCTTTTCTGTTCAGCACCACATTGATGTAATCGTTGCGCGCTGCCCAGCAATCTTTCAATGCCAGCTTACTTTCCTTTTCGTACAATACCCCCAACTCATCCCGCAACCAATCCAATGCCTCCCGAAGTGGCTTTCTCCACTTCTGATTCCATTCGGGCTTACCACCGGAATGACAGCCGCAATTTTCCCGCCATCGCTCTATGCCATGGTAACAACTCCAGGAGGTACGCTCATGAATTTTCACCTCATACTGCGGCGGAAACAAGGTCAAATACTGACCGTAATTCACCAACCTTGCACGTGGATCCTTATCAATGTAGTCAAGACAAAAAGACAAAGCCATATCGCCATGCGCGTGATGGTGCCCGTACGTCTCTCCGTCCGTCGCGACATGAACCAATTGCGCCCCCTGGTCATTGGGGTCGAATTCTGAAAGCAATCGCTCCGCAAAATTTCTACCGTCATACAGCAACCCATTGAAGGCAATAGACTGAGAGGCGTCACCATCATAAAAGAACAGATCAATGTGTCTTCCGGAGGGTAAGTGACAGCGATACGGTCTTTTGGTGTTAAGACTTTGCTCGTTGATTTCCTGCCAATTTTCGGATCCGATGCTGCGTATTGTTGCAGCTTGCCGTGGCGCCAGGATGGTGAAGACAATGTCGTGTTCGGCCAAAACCTCCAGCGTTTCAGTGTCGACCGCTGTTTCGGCGAGCCACATTCCTTCAGGTTTCCGACGGAATCGTTCAGTAAAATCTCTGATGCCCCAAATTACCTGAGTGATTTTATCCCGCTTATTGGCCAGCGGCATGATCATGTGGTTGTATACCTGTGCCAATGCTGATCCATGTCCGCCAAATTGTTCTATGCTTAAACGGTCGGCCTCCAGAACGCCTTCATAAGCCTCCGAATCATAGTCCTTCATCCAGGATAAAAGGGTCGGACCAAAATTGAAACTGATGCGTGAATAATTGTTCTGGATTTTTTTAATAGAACGCTGATCGGCATCCAGAATTCTGGAGGAGGCGTTTGGCGCATAACATTCTGCGGAAATCCGTTCGTTCCAATCGTGGTATGGATGGGCAGAATCCTGTAATTCAATGACTTCCAGCCACGCATTTTCCCGCGGTGGTTGGTAAAAATGCCCATGAATACAAACAAACCTCTTTCCTGCCTCTACCATTACAATCCCAAATTAATCGAAAACTTATCTGCCGGAAGAATGTTTAAAAATAGAAACAGCCAATGGTGGCAGGTTCAGTACCAAGGAGTGTGACTGACCATGATAGCCGTCATCTTTGGCAGTTTTATTCCCGTTCAGAACACCGCTGCCAGCGTAAGCCAGGTCATCGGAATTAAAAATCTCATTCCATTCACCTCCGAATGGAACACCAATGCGATAATCGTAGCGTACAACCGGAGTAAAATTGATGACAACCACCAGTTGCTGAGCCGGATCGTCGGAGAGCCGTCTGAAGGCCATAACACTGTTTTCTCGATCCGAATAGTCAATCCACTCGAATCCCTGGGCTGTGAATGAATGGAGGTAAAGCGCCTGCTCTTGTTTGTACAACCCATTCAGTCGTTGTAGTAGCTTAAAAACTCCCTTGTTCAGATCTCTGCCCAACAAATCCCAATGCAGTGCATGGTCATGGTTCCACTCATGATACTGCCCAAATTCACCACCCATGAAAATAAGTTTGGTCCCGGGATGGACATACATGTAGGCAAACAACAACCTCAGATTGGCAAACTTCTGCCAATCGTCGCCTGGCATCCTTGACAACAGGCTTCCTTTTCCATGAACAACTTCGTCATGGGAAAGCGAAAGCATGAAATTCTCGGTGAAAGCGTAGATAACACTAAAGGTTATATCGTTTTGGTGATACTTTCTATGGATGGAATCGCGCTTTAGGTAGACCAACGTATCGTGCATCCATCCCATCATCCACTTTTGCCCAAAGCCCAGACCTCCCATAAAGGTTGGTCGTGATACCCCTGGCCAGGCTGTAGATTCTTCTGCGATGGTAATGGCATCTGGAAATGCACCGTACACGGCGATGTTCATCTCCTTCAGGAAATTGATGGCCTCAAGGTTTTCATTGCCACCATGGCGATTGGGAATCCATTCACCCGGTTGCCGCGAATAATCGAGGTACAACATTGAGGCAACGGCATCCACCCTTAATCCATCGATGTGGAATCGGTCCAACCAGAAAATCGCATTGCTGATTAAAAAGGACCGAACCTCATTCCGACCGTAATTGTAGATATAGCTGCTCCAGTCTGGATGATAGCCCTGTCGGGGATCGGCGTGCTCATACAGATGAGAACCATCGAAACGAAATAGTCCGTGTGCATCACCCGGGAAATGGGACGGAACCCAATCCAGAATTACCCCAATACCTTCCTTATGAAAAGCATCCACCAACGCCATGAAGTCCGCCGGCTCTCCATAACGACTCGTGGGTGCAAAATATCCTGTTACCTGGTAGCCCCAGGATCCGAAAAATGGGTGCTCCATCACCGGTAAAAATTCTACATGGGTGAATCCTGCATCCTTAACATAGGGTACGAGCGTTTCGATGAGCTCCCTGTAACTCAGGGATCGGTTGTGGTCAGCGTGATTTCTCCGCCAGCTTCCAAGGTGAACCTCATAAACAGAAAATGGTGCAGGTTTGCCCGTTTGTTCCCGCCTGCGCTGAAGATATGCATCGTCTTGCCATTGATAGGCCTGGTCCCAAACGATGGAAGCAGTCTTCGGAGCTGTTTCAGCATAGAAAGCAAAAGGATCAGCCTTCTCCAGGTATTCATCGGATGGTGAAGTGATGGCATACTTATAGGCTTCCCCTTTCCCAATGTTTTCAAAGAATCCCTCCCAAATCCCCGACTCATCCCAACGAGGCAGGAGCCTGTGTTGACCGGCAGTCCAGTAATTGAAATTTCCGATTACAGAAACCTGCTTGGCCGAGGGGGCCCACACAGCAAAATATGTTCCCTCCTTTCCATCTCTTGAAATCGGGTGGGCACCTAGTTTTTCAAAAAGCCTGAAATGCTTTCCTGATTTGAAAAGGTGGATGTCAAAATCCGATAAAAGACTTACTGATTCTGATTTTGCTGAATATCCCTGAAACTGGCGTTTGGCCATAATGGCAATTCGTGAACGCGAAATTTAGTCATTTCAAAGGTCAATAACGCCTTCTACTCCCGCAAGGGAGGCTGATAACAGCAATTACTTCAGGAAATTTTAACGCAAACCTTTGAAAAGCAAATCCAACGTACGCTTTACATGCGTGGTGACTGAACTCTGACGGCCAACATGCGCTACAGTAAGTGAACCATAGAGCGTTGCGAGTACGATGCCTGTCAGTTCTTTGGTTGCAGCGGAGGTGGTAATCTCCTTTTTAAGGATTGACTCCAGCACAAAACCTTCTACCATTTGTTCGACAGATCTGATCTCAATTTCTGAGGCGTTCTTTTTGTCGGGATAGAGAAGCGTTTTTTCCTCAGGCTTGACCGCGAACGGTTTTGGAGATTTTTTCTGGTCGTTTAAGTAACCCAACCAGGAGTATAGAAAGCCTGGATTGTTTTCGGCTGAGGTGGCCAGTTTCTCACCAAGAAAATAGATTCCGGCAAGTCCATGTTTTGGCTTGTCACTCAACTCCACACAACGGCGAAAACACCAGATGCGATGGTAGTAGAGCAAGAGATCCTCTTTGATGTCGAAATAATTGAAAAAAGTGACTTTTGAAACGTCAACTCTTTTACAGATTTCAGTGATGTGTAGATCCTGAAAAGGCTTTTTACCAATACTACGAAGAGACTGGTCTAAAACTGCAAGCTTAAGCTTGGCCGCCTTGAGTTTTCTTAATTCCATAGGACAAAGTACAAAGGACAGTTAGGAGAATAGGACAATAAATACTAGTGCATAGATAAGCCATGTATCTTTGATTTTAAAATATTCAGCATGAAAGGTTTAAAAATTGTTTTAGGGTTATATTCTATGTTGATGATTGGTTGCTCGTCGCATGACGATGCTCATAAAAATCAGAGCCAGGGAATGATCCACGAACAGGCCATGGTTGTTTGTGCACATCCCACCGCCGCTGAAGTTGGTATTGAAATTCTTAAGAAAGGAGGCAATGCCATCGATGCCGTCGTTGCCACTGAACTTGCACTCATGATTGGTTTTCCTGAAGCAGGTAACATCGGAGGTGGAGGATTTTTAGTCTTTCGTCCCGCAGTGGGAAGTATTACCACATTGGATTTTAGAGAGAAAGCGCCAGGTGCCGCCTCGACCAACATGTATTTGGACAAAAAAGGTGAGGTTATCCCCGGGCTTAGCATCAGTGGACATCTCGCATCGGGTGTACCTGGAACGATAGATGGACTGGTCACTGTCCATGAGCGGTATGGCAAGTTACCCTGGGCCGAGCTTGTTCAACCTGCCATTAACCTTGCACGCAATGGAGTTGCTCTTACTGAACGCGCCGCTGCCAACCTGAACCGTGTGCAGGGAGATTTAAAAAAATACAACACTGTTGCTCCGGAATTTCTGCTGAACAATTGGAAGAAAGGCGATACGCTTCGATGGATGGAACTCGCCCAAACCCTGGAGCGCATCAGGGACCAGAAACGGGCAGGATTTTATGAGGGTCAAACAGCTGAAAATATTATTGCTGAAATGAAACGCGGTGGCGGAATTATTACCGCGGAGGATCTTAAAAACTACCGCTCCAGATGGTTTGAACCCGTGAAGGGCACATACAGAGGACTTACCATTTATTCAATGCCTCCACCCTCTTCAGGTGGCGTGGCATTGCATCAGTTGCTTCAGTCGGTAGAGGATTTTGATGTGAAATCGATGGGGCATAATTCAGCCAAAACCATTCATCTGCTCACTGAAGCAGAAAGACGGGTGTATGCAGATCGCGCGGAATATCTTGGTGACCCTGATTTCTATAAGGTACCCGTTCAGGATTTGGTTTCTCCCGACTACAACCGATCAAGGATGAAGTCCTTCAACCCGGCCAAGGCCACGCCGAGTTCGGAGGTTTCAGCAGGGAAACCAATGCAAAAGGAATCGGAAGAGACCACGCACATATCTATTGTAGATCGGGATGGTAATGCTGTTTCACTCACAACCACCCTCAACGAATGGTTTGGTAACAAGGTGGTCGTTTCAGGTTCTGGATTTTTTCTAAATGATGAAATGGATGACTTCAGCTCAAAGCCTGGTGTTCCTAACATGTTCGGCTTAATTGGCGGGGAGGCCAATAAGATTGAACCCGGTAAAACGATGTTGAGTGCCATGACCCCAACCATTGTGGAAAAGGATGGCAAACTTTTCATGGTATTGGGTACACCAGGAGGATCGACCATCATCACCTCTATATTTCAGGTTTTAATGAACGTGGTCGACCATAACATGACCATGCAGGAGGCAGTGGATGCCAAGCGTGTTCACAGCCAGTGGTTGCCAGACCTCATAGCACCGGAGGACAGCGCTTTGAGTACGGAAGTCTCTGAATCCCTACAGAAGATGGGGCATGTCATTAAACCCAGAAAACAATTTGGGCGGGTGGCGGCTATACTGGTTTTGCCGGATGGAAGGTTGGAGGGGGCTGCCGACAGGTACCGGGGCGATGACACCGCAAGAGGGTATTGATTGGTTTCAGCCATAAAAGCTATTTTTGAGCAAATCCTACCCCGAAGGAATGACCAGGCTCGAAGAGCATCTTACCGATAAACAAAGAATTGTCTTTGCCGGAACCACCGGATGCCCATTGCTTGCAGGAATTACTGCACATGTCCTGCGCCATTTGGGTCGGAGATTTGATTTCATCAAGGGAGCAGAGATTATCCAACAGGATTCAGGGGCAGCAATAGCCCTGATAGATGCAGGCGAGGAAAAAAGCTCAGACGGAACACCCCTATTTCTAAAGTTTCAGCACCATTTCGGGGTAATCACCGGAATAAGCTACGATAAGGATAACGGCTTCGGAACTGAGGATGAGTACATCCGACTCTATGATCAATTTGCTGATGCCACCCCAAAAGGCGGAATGTTGGCCTATTCTGAGCACGATCCAGTAGCTGGCGTACTCTGCAATAAGGAGCGCGCGGATGTGGCCTACGTACCTTTTAAATCTCCACAACACATTGAGGAGAATGGATTTAATTATCTGATTACCAGCCATAAAGATCGAATCAAAATTCATCTTAAAAACAAGCTCGACCTACAGTATTATTCAGGAGCTAAGGAGATTTTAAAGAAACTCGGGATTACCTCGGAGCAGTTTTACCAGGCCATTACCCAATACCAGCCCTCATGAAATTTAACCTCCGGGTTCCAGTGTGTTTCTTCGACCTTGAGACCACCGGCACCAATGTCGCAACCGACCGAATTGTCGAGATTGCTGTAATCAAGATCATGCCTGATGGAAGCGAATCAAGGCGAAGGCATTTGGTCAATCCTGGCATTCCAATTCCCCCTGAATCTACCGCAGTGCACGGCATACGCGACGAGGATGTTGCAGACAAACCACCCTTTAAGGAATTGGCAAAAGAATATGCAAAGTTTATGGAGGGTTGTGATCTCTCCGGATTCAATGTCCTGAAATTTGACCTTCCACTATTGGTTGAAGAGTTCCTGCGCGCAAGCGTTGAATTTGAATACATCAAAAGACGCGTAATCGACACCCAGCGAATTTTTCATATGATGGAAAAAAGAAACCTGGCGGCTGCCTTGCAGTTTTATTGCGGCAAGCAAATTCAGGATGCGCATACCGCAGAGGCAGATGCTGAGGCTGCCCGTGATGTCCTCGCCGGACAAATCCAGCGCTACGACGGCCAGGCAGTTACCGATCCTTCAGGTAAGGTGGTCGGCAAGATCAGTAACGATATGGCAATACTCGGTGAGCTTTCCAACTCCGGGCTTTTCGATCTGGCCGGCAGAATGGTTTATTCAGAAAAAGGCGATGTGATCTTCAACTTTGGAAAACACAAAGGCAAAACGGTCCTGCAAGTCCTTCGGGATGAACCCTCCTACTACGACTGGATGATGAATGGCGATTTCTCGCTGGATACCAAACGAAAATTAACCGAACTAAAACTCTCTCAGGTAAAAAAGTAACTACCTGACCTCCTAGGGTTGCTGATAATACTTCAATGCCTCCGGCATAATCTTATTGATGTCTGCAATCCGACGCTCATCCGATGGGTGGGTTGAAAGGAACTCTGGTGGCGCAGCACCACCTTTGATCGCTGCCATCCTTTTCCAAAACTCAGGTGCTTGCCTGGGATCGTACCCGGCCATGGCCATAAAAATCAGACCCATATGGTCGGCTTCAGATTCATGCTTTCTGGAAAATTTTAGCAGACCAAGTGAAGTGCCTGCACCTACCGCCTGAAGGAGGAGCTGCTTGCTCATGGCGGGATCTTTACCAATGGCTGTTCCGACTGCTTCCATTCCAACCTGAGCCACCAATGCTTCGCTCATTCTTTCCGCACCATGGTTGGCAATGGCATGCGCTACCTCATGGCCCATCACAACTGCAACGCCCATTTCATCTGTGCAGATGGGAAGAATGGCCGTATAAAATGCCACTTTACCACCTGGCATACACCAGGCATTCACCGTCTTATCATCCTCAATTAAATTGTATTCCCATTTGAAACCATCCAATGCTTTTGCATTTCCCTTGGAAGCCATGTAGGCCTCTACTGCTTTTTGTATTTTGGTTCCTACGCGTTTTACCATTTCGGTTTTAGACGCATCCGGGCTGAGCTTACTTTTTGAAATAACCTCCTTGTACTGATCAGCCGCAAGTGCATTAATCTCATCACCGGAAATTAACAACAGTTGCTTGCGACCAGTCACGGCAACCGTAGAACAAGCAGCAAAAATCAGGAGCAGCGCCATAGACGCATAAACCTTGAAACGGAATGTCATAGAATTTAAATTTTTAATGAGTGAATCGCGTGATTTAAACCAAACGATGGCAAATATAGTGGTCGTTTCTGCATAATTTTGGCGTCTAAAAAATTGAATCATGAGGATTTTTGCTATCGGTCGGAATTATGTAGAACATATCCAGGAATTAAACAACGAAAGACCGGATGAACCGGTCATTTTCACCAAACCCGACACCGCACTTCTAACCGGAAACGCACCCTTCGTACATCCTTCTTTTTCTAAGGACATTCACCATGAAATCGAACTGGTATTGAAAATCAGCAAACAAGGCTCTCAAATACCTGAGGGGGAAGCCATCACTTTCATAGAAAGCATTGGTCTTGGGGTTGATTTTACTGCGAGGGATCTCCAACAAAAAGCAAAGGAAAAAGGTCTTCCATGGGACATCGCCAAAGGCTTTGATCACTCCGCCCCCCTATCTTCCAAATTCATTCCCGCAGGTGAATTCAGCAGCCTGTCTTCAATTGATTTCAGCCTGGAGGTTAATGGTCAATTGAGACAGCAAGGGAATACCAGTCTGATGCTCTTTCCGTTTGCTTACATTATTTCATACCTGTCCAGGTTCTTTACCCTAAAGCCCGGGGATTTAATTTTCACCGGTACACCCAAGGGTGTTTCCGCCGTGAAACCAGGCGACAAACTAACCGGATACATTGGAACCGAAAAGATGCTTGACTTTGAAGTTCGGTAAATACATTTTTCTTCTTTTCCTTTCTACCCTGACGCAATTACTCGCGCAGGACATGGCCGCTGAAAGTTCAGGCTCAGCAGCACGCAGTACGGTTAAATATCTTTTCCCGGTGAAACCAGGAACACCCAATACCCTTGCCGGTACCATGGGTGAATTGCGCACCAATCACTTTCATTCCGGTCTAGACATACGCACCAACAACATGACCGGCGCACCTGTGTTGGCTGCTCAGGAGGGTTACATTTCACGCGTAACCAAAAGTCCATACAGCTACGGGAATGTACTTTACATTACCCATCCCAACGGACACACGACGCTCTACGCACACCTGGATAAATTCCTGGGAGAAATCGGAGCCCATGTTTTGGCAGAACAATACCGCACAAAATCTTCGCAACTTGATCTGAAGCTTCCACCTGGAAAATTCAGGGTGATGCGCGGAGATACCGTTGCGTTGTCCGGAAACACAGGCTCTTCGACAGGCCCCCATCTGCACTTTGATGTGCGCGACGAAAAAATGAATGCAATCAATCCGCTACAATACGGGTTTGACGAAATCAAAGACAACATTGCCCCAGTGGTATATCTGGTGGCCTTACGTACCATGGATCGGCATTCAAGGATTAACGGCCGATTCGGAAGATTTGAATTTCGTGCAGTTCGATCTGGTCGCACCTTCAGACTTCCGTCAGGCCTAAAAGTTACCGGCAACATCGGTATTGAGTTGTTGGGGCATGATGTAATGAACCACAGCGGTTTCCGCTGCGGCATCAACGAGTTTCACATGAAAGCCAACGATCAGCCTGTTTTTTCCCAGGTCATCCACCGAATTGAAATGGATCTTACCCGGGGAATTTTATCGGTCATGGATAATGCCGTCCTGGAGAACACAGGCAGAAGATTTTACAAAATGTATGTCGATGATGGCAATCCGTTATCGATGTATTCCAACCTGAAAAATAGAGGCATCATCACCGTAAAAAATAATCCGGTCAACATTCAGCTCAGCATGTCTGATTCATACGGCAATACCTCACAATTAGAATTTTCTCTTACCCCGGAAGAAAAAGCTGAGCACGTACCCATCCTGGATGCTTTAAAACTGACCACAGGATTCGATCGTCAGGGTCATCATCTTATCGTACGCTTGCCCAAATGCTCCAAAGATGGTTTGGCTACCCTCTACCAACGTTCCGGTAATGAATCCGTCAAAGCAGATTATGGCAGCAGCCGTTGGTCTGTTTTCATCATCGACTTAAACAAAACACTGCCGGACTCCATCACCTCCTGTTCCGGAACGGTTCGCTTTCCATTTAAAGGGAAGGTGCCTTCTCATACGTCTTATACTTTTTTCGGTCCCTCCTACCGACTACATTTTCCTGATTCCTCTCTTTTTGATACGCTGTATTTTGATGTGAAGCACGATCTCATGAACCGACGTGACTTCATCAGCATTGCGGATAAAACAGTGCCCTTGTTGCGGCCGGTTCATGTAGAGTTTACTCCCAAAGCAACCTATACACCTCGCTCCGGTGTTTACCGACAAGACGGTGGAAGGTTTATTTATGTGCCCGGAAAATATGAAAACGGTAAGGTGTCCTTTTCTACGATTAAGCTCGGGAACTTCAGGGTTTTGCAGGACAGCATACCACCACGCGTGTACCGCATTGCGCTTAATGCCAATCACGCACGTTTCAGAATTGCGGATGAACTTTCGGGAATAGCGAGTTATGAGGCTTCCGTCGATGGACAATGGCTGGCCTTAAACTATGATTATAAAACCGGCGTGGTATTCGCAGAGCGATTGGATAAAAAATCGCCCATGAAGGGGGAGTTTCTGTTAAGGGTAACCGATCAGAAAGGAAACGTAAAAACATTCAAACAAAACATATTGTAGTTATGAAAATCAAACAAGGCAGTAAGGCTCCTGAATTTAGTGTGAAGGATCAGAACGGGGAATCCGTAACATTGTCCGGTCTTAAAGGAAAAAAAGTTGTTCTATACTTTTATCCGAAAGACATGACTCCGGGATGTACTGCCGAGTCCTGCAACCTAAGGGACAATTATAAAGCACTTCAAAAAGCCGGATATGAGGTTTTTGGGATCAGTACCGACGATGAGAAGTCGCACCAAAAATTCATTGCAAAAGAAAAATTACCGTTCAGGCTCCTCGCCGACACCGATAAAAAAGTTCACGAGGCATTTGGCACCTGGGTAGAGAAGTCTATGTACGGCAGAAAATACATGGGTACCGCACGTGTCACATTTTTGATTGACGAAAAAGGAATAATCTCTGAAGTCATTGAAAAGGTGGATACTAAAAACCACACCGATCAGATTCTCGGTTCACCGGCACCTGAAAAAAGTTCTCCTAAAAAACCAGCCAAAAAAGCAGTAAAAGCTGCAGCGCCAAAAAAGAAGACAAAAAAGACCATCATCAAAAAGAAAAAATAACCGCCTACTCCTTCCTAACTTGAGCCTAAATCTGAAGCGATGAAAACTGAATCAATTAATGACCTGCAAAGGATTTGTTCCCAGGTTCGCAGGGATATCGTAAGAATGGTCCACGCCTGTCAATCCGGGCACCCGGGTGGATCACTGGGTTGCACAGAGTTTTTTGTCGCACTCTACTTCAAGGTGATGAATCACCATCCAAGTTTCAACATGGATGGGAAGGGTGAAGACCTCTTCTTTCTATCAAACGGACACATCAGTCCGGTTTGGTATTCGGTGCTGGCCAGAAGCGGTTATTTCAAACCAGAGGAACTGGGTACCTTCAGAAAAATGAACTCAAGGCTTCAGGGACACCCCGCCACCCATGAGCATCTTCCCGGAATAAGGGTCGCGTCTGGCTCCTTGGGGCAAGGACTTTCTGTGGCCATTGGAGCCGCGCAGTCTAAAAAATTAAATGGAGACGATTGCCTCGTCTATGTATTAATGGGTGATGGTGAGCAGCAGGAAGGACAGATATGGGAAGCAGCTATGTATGGTGCACACCATAAAGTAGATAACCTTATCGCCACCATTGACTACAACGGACAGCAAATTGACGGGCCTGTAAATGAAGTTATGTCCCTTAAAAACCTGAAGGCTAAATGGGAGGCTTTTGGGTGGACCGTTGTGGAGTCGGATGGTAATGATTTAGAATCTCTTTTGACTACGCTGGAAAAAGCCAAAAATCTGACCCGTTTGGGTAAGCCAGTCCTTAACCTGATGACCACCGCCATGGGCCAGGGTGTAGACTTTATGATGGGCTCACACAAATGGCATGGTGTAGCACCCAATGACGATGAATTCGCAAAGGCCATGGCACAATTGGAAGAAACCTTAGGCGATTATTGATCTTAACCAAACTTTGAGCATGAACAAGTACAGCTTTACCGATAAAAAAGATACACGCTCCGGGTTTGGAGCAGGCCTACATGAACTTGGAAAAAAGAACAGCAACGTTGTTGCCCTGTGTGCTGATCTAACCGGATCGCTAAAGATGGATGCTTTCAAAAAAGAGTTTCCAGAGCGCTTTTTTCAAGTTGGAATTGCCGAAGCCAACATGATTGGTCTGGCTGCGGGCATGACCATCGGTGGGAAAATTCCATTTACAGGAACCTTTGCAAACTTTTCCACCGGACGCGTGTACGATCAGATCCGTCAATCGGTCGCCTATTCAGACAAGAATGTTAAAATCTGCGCGTCCCACGCAGGTCTTACCCTCGGCGAGGATGGCGCAACGCACCAAATTCTGGAAGATATCGGAATGATGAAGATGCTTCCCGGTATGACGGTCATCGTACCCTGTGATTACCATCAGACCAAAGCAGCAACCCTGGCTTTGGGGGATCATGTAGGACCAGCCTACCTGAGGTTTGGTCGTCCATCCTGGCCGGTGTTTACCGCAGCCGATCGGCCGTTTGTCATTGGCAAGGCAGATCGAATGGTTGAAGGAAGTGATGTGTCGATTTTTGCATGTGGACATCTTGTGTGGGAAGCCCTCGAAGCCCAGTCGACCCTGGAGTCAAAAGGTATTTCCGCTGAGATCATCAACATACATACCATAAAACCTCTTGACGCTGAAGCGGTTATAGCCTCTGTAAACAAAACAAGATGTGCAGTGAGCTGTGAGGAGCACCAGATCAATGGTGGACTTGGCGACAGCATTGCACAACTCTTGGCAGCCCATTTACCTTGTCCAATGGAGATGGTGGCGGTGCGTGACAGCTTTGGTGAAAGTGGGAAGCCAACAGATCTTTTGAAGAAGTATGGCCTTTCAGCCGAACATATTGTTGAAGCAGCGGTAAAGGCAGTATCGAGGAAATAATTAAAAATTCATTTAGAAATTATTGGTGAAATGATCCGGTGAATTAATTTTCGCCCCTCAAAATCAACTTGACGCTCAAACAAAAACTCTAAAAACAAAAACCATGGCAAAGAAGACCAAAAAGGCTGCTAAGAAGTCAGCTAAAAAGCCGGCAAAAAAGGCTGCTAAAAAAGCAGCGAAGAAAGGCGCCAAAAAAAGCGCAAAAAAAGCCGCAAAGAAGCCCGCTAAAAAGGCGGCTAAAAAAGTTGTGAAGAAGGCGGTAAAGAAGAAAGCTGTTGCGAAAAATGCAGCTCCTGCTCCTGTAGCAGCACCAGCTCCTGCACCTGCAGCACCCGCTCCAAACGAAGGAACCGGTTCCCTCTTCTAAATCTTTACTATTCAATAAAAACGATAGCCGCACCAGCGGCTATTTGTTTTTTATGACTTCACGAGCCTTTTAAGGGCGATAAAGGAGGTTGGTAAATAAACCGCGGTGATTATTTTTGCCCACTGATTTCAACGATATGGGAAGGATTTTTGAGAAAAGAAAACACAAGATGTTCGCCCGGTTCGACCGGATGGCCAAGGCATTCACCCGCATTGGTAAGGATATTGCCATCGCCGTAAAGCAAGGTGGTCCCAATCCCGACAACAACCCGCGGCTCCGCATGGCAATTCAAAACGCCAAGGGCGTTAACATGCCGAAAGACCGCGTGGAATCAGCCATCAAGCGCGCATCCTCCAAAGAGGAAAAAGATTTTCAGGAAGTTGTTTACGAGGGCTATGCACCCCATGGCGTACCCGTCATGGTGGAATGCGCTACGGACAACCCGACAAGGACTGTCGCCAACATTCGATTGCACTTTTCCAAAAATGGCGGCAACATGGGAAACTCAGGGTCAGTGGGATTTTTATTCGAGCGCAAAGGGGTTTTTAAATTCGATCCCTCTAAAATCAATTTGGATGAAGTAGAGCTGGACCTTATCGATGCGGGCGCTGAGGACATTCAACGGGATGAGGAGGAAATCGTGGTTTACACGAAATTCACCGAATTCGGCGCAATGCAAAAATTCCTGGAATCAAAAAATTATACGCCTAAGAGCTCCGAACTACAATACATCCCTACCACCACCAAAGAGTTAAATGAACAACAGTCCGACGAGGTAATGGAATGTATTGCTGCGTTAGAAGAGGACGACGATGTTCAAAACGTCTTCCACAATCTCGCCTGATCAGGGTAGTGTAAGGCGGTTTTCTACCATCCTGTTGTTGTACTGTTGAATTCTAGCTTTGATGAGCCTCTCAGGTAGCGCCAAGTCAAGCTTTCCCGTCAGATTATTTTTCATAAGCTTGTCCGTTTCGTATTGATAAACCTCACCAATCCGCTGACCATCGAAACGATACAAGAGACTATCGGAATATAGATGGTGGACCGGATGAACATATCCGAATGCAAAATTTGAATCCCTTGAAGTGAGGTCATTGCCAAAGGCAAGGTAAGACTCATCGTATTTGAGTAAGGACAACACCGTTGGCAATATATCGGTCTGCTGAGCAACCTTCACAGACTCATACTGAGGCATTATCCCTTGTTTAAATATGAGGAGGGGAACGGCAAAGCGACCCCAAATGGTTTTGTATTCCGGCAGGGTTATCTCTGATGAAACATGGTCGGCCGTAATGATAAACCAGGTGTTTTTAAACCATGATTGCTCGGAAGCATTTGCAAAGAACTTTTTGAGGGCATAATCGGTGTATTGAACCGCCTCATGCATTTTTGATTTCCCCGGCTTAAACTTCCCCTTGAAAGATTTTGGCACTTCAAATGGATGATGTGATGAAACCGTAAAAATTCCTGCAACAAATGGCTCCCTGAACTCAGAAATCTTTTTTGCGGTAAACTGAAGAAAGGGCTCATCCCATATTCCCCACCACCCATCCATATCCGCATCATTACCATATTCCCTCATTCCAAAATACTCCCTGAAACCCGCCTGCCTGGCAAACGCATCGAAGCCCATAGAGCCATTCGGTGCGCCGTGAAAAAAGGCACTGTGGTAACCCTTGGTGTTTAATAAACTAGCCAGGCTGTTAACCTTATTGTTGCTGTAGTGCGATAAAATAAATGGAACCTCTCCGGAAGGTATACTGCAAAATACACTTGGCATAGCATCGATGGACTTTCTTCCATTGGCGAAGGTGTGTTGCCAGGTCATACTTTTTTGGATTAATGAATCCAGAAAAGGCGTGTACCCTTTATAGGCACCATCCTCAGCCCATGGATTAAGCGCGCCAACAAATTCGGCAGAGAAACTTTCAAGGATGATGACCACCACATTTTCGCGCGTGAAATCACCCTCTGGCGCTGGATGAATCACAGGTGAAAAAACATCCTCCAGTTCTTGCTCCTTTGTAAAGTATTCAACCCGACGGGTAACAGCGGTACCAGCAGTTCGAATGAGTGAAAATGGTGTGTTCACAATCAATGACACATCTTCAGGCGCGTGGGCATATGCCATGGCGTTGGATACAGCAATGGGCCTGGTGCTATGCCTGAATCCTCCCCTTATTCCCGCAACCGTCAGACCAAGGCAAAAACAACCCATCAAAAAGCCACCACCAAAAAAAATCCACGGGTTGCCTTGTCTTGGACCGCTTGACTTGATTTTAATGGCAAACCAAATCAAGGCGACCAGCATCAGAATAAAAATGATCGTGACACCACTGTAATCCCAAATAAATCGAGGGATTAAGACAGCCATGTTTGTTTCATTACTGAATTGCTCAAACAGCATACTGGTCGTTCGACGCAGGGTAAATCGATAATACACCATGTCGGCCAGGTTAGCCACCAATCCAAGACCATTCATTAAAACGAACAGGATGGTTAATGTCCGATCATACGCGCGGTTGAACCGAATTTTTAAAGGCAGTACCGTAAATAGAATGAGCAGCAGATTCAAATACAAAATAGCGGCAAGGTCAAACCGAAGACCACCGCCGAGAAGATCGAACATCCTTCCGGGGTTCATCCCAGGAAAGAGATCCTGGTTGTAGAAATAAAACAGCAGCCGCGAAACCGTAAAAAGCAGGCCCACGAAAAGAAGCCGCAGCATCAGAACCAAATAGATGTTGCCACGAAGGAAATCCTTAAAAAACCGCCTGAAATGATCCATTTACTGCAAAACGAATTCAAAGATATTTTAAACCAGCGTTGGCCGATATGGTTATTTTTGCAGCCTCTTGAAAACAGACACCTTAAACGTTTTTTAACGTATGGAATTACTTGAGAAAGCAACCACGAAGGCCAATCAATGGCTGAACAGCCCGGCAGTGGACCAGGAAACAAAAAAGGAAATTGAAACACTGCTGCAACAACCCGATAAAAATGAACTGATTGACAGGTTTTACAGGGACCTTGAATTTGGCACCGGGGGATTGCGTGGCACCATGGGCGTTGGCCCCAATTGCATGAACCGATACACCGTAGGCGTTGCTGCGCAAGGACTCTCCAATTACCTGCTGAAATCTTTTCCAAATGAAAAAATAAGTGTTGCCGTTGCACACGACAGCCGCAACAACAGCAACAAGTTTGCACGAATTGTCGCAGATGTTTTTACTGCCAATGGGATTGAGGTTCACCTTTTTCCAGATTTAAGGCCCACACCGCTCCTATCCTTCGCCATTCGACACCTTGGCTGCAAAAGTGGCGTGGTCATCACCGCTTCACACAATCCAAAAGAATACAACGGCTTCAAAGCCTATTGGGTCGATGGTGCACAGCTCGTGCCTCCCCACGACAAAAATGTGATCACGGAAGTCAACGCCATTACGGGTTTCGACCAGATCAAATTTACCGGCAACAACAATCTGCTGCACACCATTGGTGCCGATGTTGAAGATGCTTATTACGCAGAAGTTTTTAAACTGATACCTGCTCGCGAAGCAATTGATCGACAAAAAAACATCAGCATGGTTTACAGCAGTCTACATGGTGCCGGTATTACCATGGTACCCGAATGCCTGAAGAGACTCGGATTTACCAACCTAAGCATTGTTAAGGAACAGGAACAGCCCGACGGGAATTTCCCCACCGTACAATCGCCCAACCCGGAGGAAAAATCAGCCATGGCCATGGCGCTTGACTACGGAAAGCGGAACAAGGCTGAACTGATCATGGCAACAGATCCGGACACCGACCGGGTCGGTATCGCCATACAAAAGCCTGACGGAGAATACCTTTTGTTGAATGGCAATCAGGCGCTGGCCATTATGATGGGATTCATCATGAAAAATCTAAAAAGCGGCCCTTTACCACATTACGTTGCCAAAACGATTGTAACCACTGAACTGATCGATGCCATGGCCAAACACTATGGCGTGGCCTGCATGAACACGCTCACCGGATTCAAGTACATCGCTGAGCTTATTCGAGCCAACGAAGGCAAAATGAATTTTGTTGCTGCCGGTGAGGAGAGCTACGGATATATGGTTGGCCCCTTTGTTCGCGATAAAGATGCTGTTTCCAGCTGCGCATTTTTCGCAGCGCTGGCAGCCGCTGCCAAAGACGAAGGAAAAACCATGTATGAGTGGATGATCAAAGCCTATACCGACTTTGGTTTTTATAAAGAGGGACTTGTAAATCTGGTCAGGAAGGGCGCTGAAGGCGAACGACAAATTAAAGAAATGATGGAACGCTTCAGACAAAACCCACCAGAGACCATTGCCGGAAGCGAGGTAACTAGAATTCTTGATTACAAGACAGGCATTGAACAAGACCTGGACCAGGAAACCAATAAGCCATTAAGTTTTCCAGCATCAGATGTATTGCAATTTTATACCAAGGATGGTTCTAAAATATCCGTTCGCCCATCGGGCACCGAACCAAAAATAAAATTTTACATCAGTGTAAAGGAAAATCTCAAGCAGTCATCTGAATTCGCGGTGGTTTCCAAAAAACTCGATGAAAAGATTTCAGCCATCGAAAAAGATATATTGGCCTAACCTACACACCCATGGTAGTCATCAACAGTTTCGATGAGTTTGCAGCTTTTACCGGTAAGGAACTCGGGGCTTCCGAATTTCTGCAGATTTCTCAGGAAATGATCAACCGATTTGCCGATGCAACGCTAGACCATCAGTGGATCCACACCGATCCGGAACGGGCAAAAAGCGAAACAGCTTTTGGGACCACCATAGCACATGGATACCTGACGATCAGCGTTATTCCACACCTATGGAGTCAGATTGCGGAGGTGCGCAACATAAAAATGTTAATCAATTACGGCATATCGGAACTTCGCTTTGGACAACCGGTGTTATCGGGTGATGAAGTTCGGCTTCGGGTTTCGCTTATTTCCATCAACAACCTGCGTGGTATTGCCAAAGCAGAGCTTGAGGTGGTTATGGAGATTAAGGGTAAATCAAAGCCGGCATTTTCAGGGAAACTTCAATTCCTATATCACTTTATTTGATTAAGCGATTGGCATGAATTTTTTAATTGAGGCGGATAAAAACCTTTTGATTTGGCTGAATGCCAAACATGCCCAATGGCTGGATGGATTTATGTTTGCCGCAACCGGGACGGTTTTCTGGATGCCGTTTTATTTTTTGCTGATCTACCTATTTTTTAAACACCTCGATAACAAAGCCTGGCTTGTGTTGGGATGTATTGGACTAACCATTTTAGTTTCCGATCAGCTCACCTCCTCTTTATTAAAACCCCTTACCGAACGACTTCGACCCTCACATGAACCAAGCCTGGATGGAATCATACACCTATTTCAAACCGAGAGCGGCAAATTCTATAAAGGCGGGAAGTTTGGATTTCCCTCCAGTCACGCATCCAATGCATTTGGTGTTGCCGTTTTTACCTGGCTTATCCTAAGAAATCAAATAGGTTGGATTGGGCTTCTGACTTTTCCCCTCGCCCTGATCATATCCTATACAAGAATCTACCTGGGTGTACATTATCCGAGTGACATAATTTTTGGTGCAGCACTCGGCGCTGCATTGGGATTTCTGTGTTGGAAATTTATTTTCCGAAAAACAGAGCACTATTTTAAAACCCAAGCAGAGGGTAAACAGTAGTCCATAAAATTACTGCACACCACGCCCCTCAAGCATCCGCTTGACATACTTACCGATAACATCAAATTCAAGATTTACCTTCTGAGCTTCTCGTAGTGTCGAGAACGTAGTGTGGTGATACGTGTAGGGAATAATGGCCACCGTAAATCTGTTGCTCAGGCAATTAAAACAAGTTAAGCTCACCCCGTTAATCGTTATCGAGCCCTTTTCAACCAACAGTCCGTTGTTTTCTGAAGGGTATTCAAAATCAAATTCCCAACTTCCATCCTTCTCCCTGATGGCTTTAACCTCGCCCATGCAGTCCACGTGACCTTGCACAATGTGCCCATCGAACCGACCATCTGATTTCAAGCAACGTTCCAGATTGACACGCTCTCCGATTTTTAACTGACCCAGGTTGGTCTTTTGGAGTGTTTCATCCACCGCCGTAACGGTATGTTCATTTCCCTTTACCTCCACCACCGTCAAACAAACGCCATTGTGGGATACGCTTTGATCGATTTTCAATTGAGGTCCGATAACAGACTCAATACGCAAATGAAGATTACCCCCCTCCTTCCGAAGAGAGACCACCCTACCCGTTGACTCTACAATACCTGTAAACACCGCAGCTAATTTTTTAATCAGCCACAAAGGTGCACCAATCCGGGCAAAACTTTTGTAATCCGAAGCACACCTTTAAGCGAAACCGATCGAAAGTGGATCAGGGCTTTTTGACAAGCTTTTCAACTGCCTCTTTTTGATCTGGCCTAACCATCGGATAAGCAATCCCCAGCTGCTCCAGGTAGGTTTTATATTTCGCCGGGTTGTAATAGTAGGGCTTGAGCTTAGGAGCATATTCCGACATGATTTTCTTATTCAGAAAAGTGGCTGGCTGATCCTTCTCTCCTATTAGCGGGGTATATGTGAGATCTTTGGTTTGCTCTTCTCTGAAATACAACCAGGCGTTTCGAATGATTTCAGGCTTCAAGAGCATGTCCAGCAAGGTCATGACTTCAGCCTTGGCACCATAAACAATACCTTTATGAGCAATCGGTGTTGCCATCGCAATAGCATTACTCCAATGGTGACCGGGTAAACCAGGAATGTTTGAAGGGAAACGCAACACAACCGTAGGAACATTCCAGCTGATGTCGGCAATATCATCCGAACCCCCACCCATCGACATCAACTGCCGGCCCATATAATTTACCGGACCAACCGGCGCTGGCATTCCAATGGTATCAAGTTTAACAGCCAATCCTTCGGTCTTGGTGGACTTAAGCTCGATCTGTGTCGCCTTGGCGAGCAACTGATCTTCAGCACTCCAGGAAGGCAAACCAACTTTTCGAATGTTCTGATACATCGTCTCGGCAATCACTTTATTAAAATGACCCGGCCAGGCAGAACCAAGAATTTCATAATTGAATTTCGTATCCGTCATTAGCGCAGCGCCTTCAGCCATTTTAATTCCTGTTTCAAATAATTTTTTGATGTCAGGGTAGGTACGCTCCCGGAAATAATACCAAACCGATGCCTTGGAAGGAACTACGTTGGGCTGGTCTCCACCATCTGGAATGACATAGTGTGAACGTTGTGTGAGCGCAAGATGTTCTCGCCGATAATTCCAACCCACATTCATTAATTCAACAGCATCCAGTGCACTTTTACCTCTCCATGGCGCTCCCGCAGAATGGGCAGCAGATCCTTCAAAATTGAAACGCACTGAAACCAATCCATTCATACCAGAGTCGCCGTAACTAACTCCAAGGTTATCGGCCACGTGTGTAAAGATGCAGGCATCAACATCCTTGAAGTAACCTGCACGGACGAAATAAGCTTTAGCGCCAACCAGTTCCTCGGCAACACCAGGCCAAAGGACAAGCGTTCCATTGATCCGGTCGCGCTCCATAATTTTTTTCAAAGCAAGAACCGATAGAATGTTAACCGCCTGTCCGGCGTTATGACCTTCACCATGGCCAGGAGCACCATCGACGAGTGGATCGTAATAGGCTACGCCAGGCTTTTGAGAGGCTTTGGGGATACAATCCACATCTGAACCCAAGGCAATCACCGGCTTTCCGGTTCCGTTGCTCCAACGTGCAATCCAGGCGGTAGGCATCCCGGCAATACCCTTCTCCACCTTGAAGCCGTTCTTCTCTAAAAGTGCAGTCAGATAGGTAAAAGATTCATATTCCTGGAAGCCCAGCTCAGCAAAACTGAACAGCATATCGTTGATCTGTTGACCGAGTGGCGAAAGTTTTTCCACTTCGGAAAGGGCTTCTTTTTTAAGTTGCTCCGTCCGCTCCGCTTCGTTTTGAGCATAAAGCATCAGATTAAAAATCAGCAATAGAGAAAGGATCAGTGGTCTTTTCATGGGTTAGATTTAGGATGGTGCCTAATTTAAGAATTTGACAAATAATTTAGACCAAAAACTACATCATGAACTGACGGCCTTAGTTAAATCAAAATGAATTCAGCTAAAAGATCCTAAATTGATGAGGGTTCAACAGAGGAAGCATGAAAAAAACGGTCAATTTTCTTTTAGCAACGGTGGTATTGGTTCCGATTGCAGCATGGTTTTTTGGAACGAGGCCAGAGGAGAATCAGATTCAACTGATACAATCATGCGCCTGGATTACCCTGGGCTCTATTTTATATTGTTTTGTCGCTGGAGAACTTACCGGCAATAATTCACAAGTAGATAAACTTTGGAGCCTGTTGCCGATAATTTATGTCTGGATGGTAGCCAAGCAAGTCAATTACGAGCCATACGTTTCGCTAATGGCGATTTTGGTTTCATTGTGGGGCGCACGCTTAACCTATAACTTTTCACGTCGCGGCGCCTATCGATTGAAATTTTGGCAAGGTGAAGAAGACTACCGATGGAGCGTGCTTCGTCAAAAGCCGATGTTTCAGAAAAAGTGGCGTTGGACACTCTTTAACCTTGGGTTTATCTGTGTTTACCAAAATCTTCTGATTCTCTTATTCACCTTACCCATTGTTGTAGCAGCAGGCCGGTCAAAAACCGAACCCGATTTAATTCCCTTGTTGTTGGCCTTTTCCTTTCTGGTATTGTTATGGATTGAATACACCGCCGACCAGGAGCAATACGATTTTCAAACGGAAAAACACCGAAGAAAAAATTCAGGTGAACCACTCGACAGTTATGCCCATGGATTTGTTCGCACAGGAATGTGGGCCTTCGTCCGACATCCGAACTATGCGGCGGAGCAAGGCATTTGGATTTCTTTCTATTTGATCGGCGCAGCCGTTAGCGGCGAGTGGTTCAACTGGTCTATTGCAGGTTGTGTCCTATTGCTGCTGTTGTTCAGGGGCAGTGCGGATTTTTCGGAATCCATTTCTGCCGGCAAATACCCGGAATACAAAAATTACATTTCGACGGTGGGCAGATTTCTGCCCCGATGGAAGGGTTAAAATACCTTTGCGAAGACTTCGGTGGAAAAAGCCTTCAGAGCCTTCATCATTCGGGCCTGACGACTATATTTGCGTTCCTTTTAAGGGTATAAAGCCCTTTTTTAGGTAAGTTCTTAGTTAAAGTTATTACCCGGAGAGATGGGTGAGTGGCTTAAACCAGCAGTTTGCTAAACTGTCGTACATGTCAAAGTGTACCGGGGGTTCAAATCCCCCTCTCTCCGCCACACTGAACCTAGTGGTCTTTTTTCTTAAGACCCTCAGGCACCGGGCGCTTTACCTGGTGATGGTTTCCCAGGTCCCGTAGCTCAATGGATAGAGCAACTGCCTTCTAAGCAGTAGGTTGCTGGTTCGACCCCAGCCGGGATCACCATAAATTCAAAATCAGATTTAAGCGAGCAGCGATTAGAAAGTACGAGACCTAGAATCCAGGGGTACTGCGGCTTCTGATTTCAGCGCTTGTCAAGCCAGGAAACCGCTCCAGCATCACACCAACATCAAGGCAGTGGATTACATTTCGAATCCGTCGCCCTTGCAAAGACCCGCTTTTCACCGTCGTAGGCTACAGTGGCTTTACATCGGACACAGGTGGGTTCATCGGGTTGAGCGGTTATCTCCACATAAAAGGTTTTACCGCTCTCCGGGGTAGCTGCTGAAATCAAATCCCAATCGGTGCCGCAAGGAAAGGTGGCCATGAATACATTACTCATTCCATCCCAGGTTTCACCGTATTCATAAAATGCAGGATCCTCAATTTTTAAAACAGCTTCAAGACAAATTCCATTGATAAAGGAAACCTTAAAACATTTTCCTTTGGTCGCTGATTCATCGGTATCGCATTGCCCGATAAACAACAACAAACCGGCAATCAGAGCTGAAAACTTCATAGTCAGTAATTAATTAGAGCTCAAACTTAAGCATTTCAATAGCTGTATTTTGGTGACTACCATCTATTTTTCGGAAACAATGACCCGACCTGCCACTAAAGTTCTTCTGCCCATTCTTTTACTTTTTTGTTCTATAACCCACCTACTGGGTCAGAATGAATTAATCTCCGGGAAGGTAATTGATCAGGAAACAGGTTTTCCAATTCCCGGCGTACACATCATTTTTCCAGACCACCACATGGTCACTATCAGTGACTCAATAGGTCAGTTCAAGGTAACCGTTCCCAAATCCGAAACCCTTAACCTACAGGTATCACACTTAGGCTATACTCAGGAAATTTTCCATTACAAAACCGGGTCTGAACTGAAGGTAAGTCTAAAGCCATCCAGCACCGAATTAAACCACACCATACAAGTCACGGCCTCCAAAAGACAACAGGCAACAGTAACCGAAACGCGGTCTCTAACACTTCTCAGTGAAAAGGAAATTTTTTCCTCTGCCAGTCGCACCACACCTGAGTTACTAATGAACACCGCAGGGATCTGGTTGCAAAAAACAAATCATGGAGGGGGATCCCCGATTATCCGAGGACTTACAGGAAATCAGATTGTCCTGATCAACGATGGCATCCGGATGAACAATGCCATTTACCGCTATGGACCCAATCAATATCTATCCACCATCGATCCTGGTACCCTAAATACCATAGAGGTGGTAAGAGGCACCGGCTCTCTTCTGTACGGAAGCGATGCCATCGGAGGTGTAATTCAATTGTTCAGTCAATCACCTGAATTCAATACAACCACAAAGTCTTTCCGATTTTCGGGAAAAGCTTCCACAAGATTTTTAACCTCCCGAATGCAAACAGGCGGTTCAATTCAATTGAATGGCGAAGGGCAACGTTTTGCTTTCTCCTCAAACATCGCTCATGATCAATTTGGAGACCTGGTGGCGGGAAGAGGGATCGGCGTGCAATCACCATCCGGCTACCGTCAGTTTTCCGGTAACATTAAAACTGCCTTCCGTCTGACAGACCGTGATATTCTTTATGCCTCACACCAAAACCTAATCCAAAACCATGTTCCTCGTTTTGATCAAGTAAACCTTGGAGGATTCAGTCGCTATGAATTTAATCCACAAAGCCAGTCTATAACTTACTTTCGGCTGCAGCATACCGGGAAAACTCGGTGGACGGAGAAAGTCACCGCCACCGTTTATTTTAATGCACTTAGAGAAGGGCTAACCACCGAAAAATCCGGTAGCAGCATTGAGTCCACCTTCACCGATTTGGTTCAGACCACCGGGGCAAACGTTGAGATTCTTTCCAGGCCCAAAAGATTTTGGACCACACAAACCGGAGTGGAATTTTTTAAGGATGTTGTATCAAGTCGAGGGAAAAAAAGATTCCTATCGACAAGTATCACTGAAACCACCAGAGGCAATTATGCCGATGGCTCAACGCTTGGGAGCATGGCCGTATTTTCAAACCATCAGCTTGAAACAAATCATTTTTTAGTCAGCGGCGGCGCGCGTTATACGGGGAGTAAAATTGAAATCGTTGATCCGGCTTTTGGCAATCAACAATTTAATCCATCTGCCTTGGTTTGTGGCGGAGGCATCACTTGGAAAGCAAGTAAAAATCTGTTTCCCTACATCTCTGTACAAACCGGATTCAGAGCACCAAACATCGACGACCTAAGCAAATTTGGAACAGTTGAAGCCGGGATCTTTGAAATACCGGCGAATGATTTGAAACCCGAGCGATCGACCGGGATCGAATCTGGCATTAAGTTCGCCTCAAAAAAATCAGCATTCAGTCTGTCAGGGTTTCAGACCAACCTCAGCAACATCATTGAGCGGGTACCTGCATTGTACCTTGGGCAAACAGACTATGAGAATCGGAAAGTTTTTAAAAAAGAAAATCTCGGTGAAGCGATTTTCCGAGGCCTGGAGGTTCAATCTGAGCTTAGTATACTACACCATTTGAAAGCAAGAGGTCATTTCACCTACACTTATGGAGAAAACCAAACAAAGGAGGAGCCCTCCAGGAGAATCCCTCCGGCCTTTGGACAGGCCAGCCTTCATTACGATCTGAGCCGCACCATCAACATCGCTGTTTTTTGGAACAAGGCAGGAAAGCAATCAAGACTTTCATCTGGTGATTTGGCAGACAAAAGGATCAGCAGCCGCTTGCGGGATGGTGCGATGCCTGGTTGGCAAACCATTGATCTGGTCGCAGGTTATACAGCGGGGAAACTTAAGACACAACTAGCCATCCGAAACATATTTAACGAAGCCTATAGAATGTATGGTTCAGGGGTGGACGGCTACGGACGGCATGCCTCGATTACCATTCAGTGGTCGATCTAAAAGTTTAGTTCTGGATAAAGCGAAAAGAGCCGGCTTTTGGCCGGCTCTTCCCCACATTAACCTAACATGCTGAAGTAAAAAACTGTTTGGCCCAGGTATTAATCCGAACCTCGCATTCGCTTCAGCTTTGCTGGTACAGTTGTAACCGGACCCACAACCGCGTTACAACCATCTGATGCACCGGAAACCGCATGATTCCGGGACCAACAGTTCAAAGCTATTCAGTTGGTTTTCCGACACTTCTGACCATGGTCAGATGCCCCTAGATTTTAGACACCATCGAATTGATTAAAATCTGAGCAATTCAAAAAAATGATGTTTCTTTGCGGTCCAAAAGGCAGAATTCTTCGGAATACTTGCTTTCGGGGTGTAGCGTAGCCCGGTATCGCGCTTGGTTTGGGACCAAGAGATCGTCAGTTCGAATCTGGCCACCCCGACACTTTTTTTTGCAGCCGGCTAAGCCGTCCATATGAATTGGTTCAGAAACCCGGGGGCTATTGAATTGCTGATCGTCAGCATCTTTCTGGTATCCTATCTCCTATTCCTTCTTCGAGGTTTCCGTGTTGCAAAGGCATTACAGACAAAAAAACCATCCTTCTGGTTAAAACTTATTGCTCGACTTGCTGCCCTGACCCTGATGGTGGTGGCATTGCTTGGCCCCACTTTTGGTGAAGCGAGACGCGAAGTAAAGTCAATTGG
The DNA here is from genome assembly GCA_016866235.1 of Bacteroidota bacterium. Taxonomy (GTDB): domain Bacteria; phylum Bacteroidota; class Bacteroidia; order Cytophagales; family Cyclobacteriaceae; genus ELB16-189. The sequence continues at coordinate 922,903 of VGMW01000001.1, read as the reverse complement.
TAAAGACATCATGATTTGCGTGGATCTTTCCAAGTCTATGGATGCATTCGATATTCAGCCCACAAGACTTGAGAAAGTGAAGTTTGAAATGAAGCGCATTGTTGAAGCGTTTAATTCCGATCGACTGGGTATCGTTATTTTTTCCTCCGAGTCATTTGTTCAGTGTCCTTTGACCTTCGACCAGAATGCATTGAACCTGTTTATTGAAACGATGAACACCAATTTAGTGCCCAATGCAGGCACTGACTTTGGCCCTCCCCTTCGAATGGCCTCAGACAAACTACTGAACGACCCGGGGCGAACCGGAGAGACTTCCAAAGTAATCGTATTGATCAGCGATGGCGAAGATTTTGGGGAAGATACCGAATCTGCCGCTAAAGAAGTTTCCGATGAAAACATCCAGCTCTTTACCTTAGGCATTGGTACCGATAAGGGAAGTCCAATCCAAACCCCAAGGGGGTATAAGACAGACCGCAGTGGCGCAACTGTAATCTCACGGCTCAACCGCGAGCCACTAAAAAATCTTGCGGAAGTGGGCAGTGGCTCCTACTTTGAGCTCAACGATGAAAAGAATGATGTGCCCAGGATGATCAATGCCATAAACTCCATAGAGGGAAATTTCATGGATTCACGCATGGTGGATGTTTCCGCCAACCGCTATTTTTACTTTCTGCTGGCAGCCGTTGTTCTAATTGTGACCGATATGCTGCTGATATCCAAATTCATCAGGATATGATCAGATTGTTTGCCATCACCGTCTTCCTTTTTTTACCGATCGATATTGGTAAGATCAGTAAAATCAATGCAATCAAAAAGGAGGCAAAAAAGGCATTTGAAAACGGTGACTATGAAACCGCCTCCTCTAAGTACCGTTATCTGATGGACTCACTTAACGTACAGGAAGATGAAGTCTTATTAAACCTGGCCAGTTCACGCTTCAACCTAAACGACACCATTGGTGCATCTGATGCCTATCGCAGGTTAACTGCAAGCGGAAACCCCACCTACCGAGGAAGAGCATATCAGCAACTGGGTGTTATGGAAACCCGGCAAGGTCGATTGGAACAAGCTTTGGAATTCTTCAAACAAGCCCTTAAAACAGATCCAGCCAACGAGGAAGCCAGATACAATTATGAAATGGTGAAGAAGAAACTTGAAGAGGAAAAGAAGAAGCAGGAAAACAAACAAAACGATCAGAAAAAAGACGATCAACAGGATCAGCAAAACCAGGATAAGAAAGATCAACAACAGAAGAAAAATCAAAATCAAAACCAGAATAAGGATCAGAATAAAAAGGATCAGGAGAAAAAAGAAAACGAGAAGAAGGACAGCGAGAAAAAAGATCAGGATCAGAAGGAAAAAGAGAAAAAGGAACAGCAGGAACAAAAAGAAAATCAAGACAAAAAAGAAGAGAAACCTAAGTTTGATCCTGATAAAATGAAGCAAATGAAGGTTTCTGAAGAGAAGGCTAAAATGATCCTCGAAGCGATGAAAAGCAATGAGGTTCAGTATTTGCAACAAAACAGAAGAAAGGCAACCAAGCCAAAGGATAAATCCAAACCCGACTGGTAAGACCACTTGTTATGGAACATGTATACATTCTTTCGGCCGTCCGAACACCACTTGGAAGTTTCGGAGGTGCACTCTCCGGAATCAAAGCCACCACCTTAGGCGCTGCAGCCGTAAAGGAAGCCTTGAAAAAGTCAGGCGCCAACCTTTCGGACGTGAATGAATTATATTTTGGAAACGTTATTTCTGCCGGACTTGGTCAGGCACCAGCAACCCAGGTAGCCCTTGGTGCCGGACTGAGCGACCAGGTTCCTTGCACACTGGTTAATAAAGTTTGTGCCTCCGGTCTTAAGGCAGTGATGCTGGGAGCGCAATCGATACGATGTGGAGATTCGCACCTGGTGGTCGCCGGAGGCATGGAAAACATGTCGGCCATCCCCTACTATTTAACCAAGGCAAGGTATGGCTATCGATATGGAAACGGTGAGTTGCTGGACGGACTTACCACCGACGCGCTGACCGATGCTTATGCCGGTTGTGCAATGGGCGTATGCGCCGACCAAACGGCGGCTGAACTAGGGATCACCAGAAAGGACCAGGATGATTATGCCATCATGTCTTATCGCAGAGCAGCTGATGCATGGCAACATGGTAAATTCAGCGAGGAGACCATCACGGTAGAATTAACCGGTAAAAAGGGTGATGTCATTAAAATCACCGAAGACGAAGAGTACAAAAATGTAAACTTCGATAAGATCCCCTCCCTGAAACCGGTATTTACCAAAGATGGTACTGTTACGGCAGCCAATGCTTCCACCATAAATGATGGAGCCGCAGCGCTGGTGCTGGCCAGTGAGCACTACGTTCAAAAAAATAATCTTAAACCACTGGCAAAGATTACTGGTTATGCAGATGCTGCGAGGGATCCCATGCATTTCACCACCGCACCAGCGTTGGCCATCCCAAAAGCACTTGAGCATGCTGGCATCGCTCAGGATAAGGTAGATTACTTTGAAATCAACGAAGCATTTTCCGCCGTCGCGCTGGCCAACATGAAACTCCTCAAACTGGATCCTTCCAGGGTGAATATAAACGGCGGAGCAGTGGCTTTGGGCCACCCTCTGGGTGCATCCGGTGCCAGAATTTTGGTAACCCTCGTTCACGTCCTCAGGCAACAACAGGCTAAAACGGGTTTGGCCGCTATTTGTAATGGTGGCGGAGGCGCATCAGCTTTGGTTGTTGAACGATTATAAATTTTCCAATACGATTTGAGGGTGCGTTTACGTTTGTCTCCCGTGCGTACAAAAACCATCCTGCTGTCGATTGCACTGCTCATCCTGAGCATAGGGCACCTAAAGGCCCAACGCGTAACTCGGACATGGTTCGATGCAGCCCGGTCAAAAATAAAAGAAGAGTATACCGTTTTACCGTCCGATTTTGAAACGCTCAACGGACGCTACCGCAGATACTATGAAAACGGTCAGCTGGAGATAGAAGGTTACTTCACCAACGGAGTCCGATCCGGTACTTTTTTAGAGTATGCAGAAAATGGAACATTACTGAGAAGGCTGCAATACAAAGATGGAAAACGGGAAGGCCCGGTGGAGGTTTTTGATCAGCAAGGTCGCATAAAGCAAAGAGCACTGTACGCAAACAATCAACTAACCGACAGCGCAAAGACATATTTTGAAGATGGAAGATTGCGACGTGAAACCGTATTTTCTAAAGGCAAGCCCGATGGCGTGATTCGTGAATATTTCCCGGGTGGCGCCTTGCAATCGGAGATACCGTATAAAAACAAAAAACCAAATGGCGTTGCAAAAATTTACTATCCCGATGGCAATCTTTATTCTGAAGCCCTGTATGTCGATGGAATAAATACGGGATTCCTTAGAACGTATTACCGCAACAAACAACTTTCGACAGAGTCGGTGATGCATCCTGAAAAAACCAGCGGAGATTTCAGGTACTATGATTCACTTGGACACCTCATGCTGGCCGGTGGATTCATGAACGGAAGACTGCATGGAAAAAATACAGGCTACTTTCCGAATGGAACCATCCGGCATGAATTCAATTTTAAGAATGGATTAAAGATTGGAAACAACATCAGCTACCACCCCAATGGAAAAGTAAGGATGCGGGAAAATGTTTCTGCCTCGGGCACTGATTTAAACGAAATTCAGTTTACAGAAGACGGACTTAAAATTTCCGAACGGAATTTCAGGGATGGAAAACTCCATGGCAAATCTGTTTACTACCATGCCGATGGCAAAACACCCTCCATCGAAGAATTGTATCAGCTTGGCAAGCTTAATGGATTGAGATCAACTTTTTATTCAAGTGGAAAACTGGCCTCAGAAGAAACGTGGGCAATGAATTTAATGACTGGGAAGGTCAGGCATTTTTATCAGGATGGAAAAGTCGAATGGGAATGCGATTACCGGGGCAGCAGGATGCATGGGCTATTCCTAGCTTACCATCCCAACGGTAAAATCAGCGAACAAGGTGAATACCTCGCGAACCGAAAACATAAGGAATGGAAGGAATTTGATGAAAATGGGAATCTGCTTAAAACCATTTTATACCGGGGCGGATTACCCGTTCAGCAGCCTGACAAGCCATAAGTAAATTTTTCCTCCCGCACGCCAATTTATGGTGTCCGCTGGCTTATTTTGGACCAAATTTTCAAATGCAGGCCATAAAAGAAACCAATTTTCAATTCAAGGGACAAACTGGCTTTTACCGGGGGAAGGTCCGTGATGTGTATTACTTCGGAGACACCATGGTTATGGTGGCGACGGACAGAATTTCTGCCTTTGATGTGGTGTTGCCTAGGGCGATACCGGACAAGGGCCGCGTGCTAAACCAAATTGCAGCGCTTCATTTGAAAGCCACCGCTGGCGACGTTCCCAATTGGGTGCAAGCCATGCCCGATCCGAATGTAACGGTTGGTATCCGATGCGAAACCTACCCTGTTGAAATGGTGGTTCGTGGCTATCTGGCCGGTCACGCGTGGCGCGAGTATAAAAGTGGAAAACGTTTGCTCTGCGGGGTGCAACTTCCGGAGGGACTAAGGGAAAACGACAAACTTCCGAATCCAATCATTACACCTACCACCAAAGCAAAGGTTGGACATGATGAAGACATATCCAGAGAAGAAATCATCAGGCGGCAACTGGTATCTGAGGAAGAGTATACCAGGCTGGAGACTTATGCCTTGAAACTCTTTCAACGAGGAACTGAATTGGCGGCCGCAAGAGGTCTGATCCTGGTGGATACTAAATATGAATTTGGGAAAAGAGATAAAACAATTCTGCTTATCGATGAAGTCCACACACCCGACTCCTCACGTTATTTTTACCTCGACGGATATGAACAAAGGCAACAAAAAGGTGAGCCTCAAAAACAACTTTCAAAAGAGTTTGTAAGACAATGGCTCATTGAAAATGGTTTTCAGGGCAAGGACGGACAACAGGTGCCTGAAATGACCGACCAGGTTGTGGAGGGAATTTCAGCCCGTTACCGTGAGCTCTATGAAGTCGTAGCCGGTCAACCACTGGAAACAATGCCCAAGGAATCCATAGAAGACAGGATTAGGAAAAACATTGAGCAATGGCTCAGCTCCGCGCAACTATAATTGCTAATTTTACATCCTCAGACGCCACCATTATGAAATACACCATCGATAAGAGTGAAAAATACTGTGTTATGAAGCTCCATGAATCCAAACTGGATTCAACCGTGGCACCTTCACTCAAGTCTGAACTGCTCACCTTACACGCAGAGGGTATTCACAACATCATCCTTGACCTGGAAGAAGTTAAATACACCGATTCATCAGGTTTAAGTGCACTGCTCGTAGGCAACCGAATTTTACAAGAGGACGGCGGCATCTTTATTCTGATCAAATTGTCTGACCACGCCAATAAACTGGTCAAAATATCTCAACTCGACAGCGTGCTCACCATTCTCAATACACTGGAAGAAGCCGTTGATGCCGTCTTCCTTAACGAGATCGAAAACGGCCTTCGCAGCGAAGAATAAATCTGTACCTGTATGGAATTTGTCCTGACCATCCTCGGTTCAGGAGGCGCATTACCGGGTATTGACACCAATCCCACAGCGCAGTGCCTCCGCTATGGCACCCACCATTATTTAATTGATGCATCGGAAGGCATTCAAACCAGGCTAACTAAAAATGGCATAGCCCATCATAAAATTGAACGCATCTTTATCAGCCATTTACACGGCGACCACTACCTGGGTCTGATGGGATTGCTGTTCACGATGCACCTGCACCGAAGAAAAACCGAACTGCACTTACACGCACACCGCGGACTCGCTGAAATCATCACACTCCATCTTAAACACGCAGGTTCAGCACTTTGTTACCCCCTAATTTTTCATCCATTACCAGAAGATCTGGGAACGGTCATTTTTGAGAACAAACACCTTTTGGTGGAAATCCTACCCATGCAACACAGGATTCCATGCGTTGGATTCCTGTTTACAGAGAAGCAAGGACCGCTAAAATTGATCAAGGACAGACTACCCAAAGATATTTCGATAGAGCATATTGGCATGCTTAAAGCAGGACAGGATGTGTTGAATGCAGACGGGACCACGAAATATGCAGTGGAGGATCTTACCCATTCACCAGACCCACTTCGATCGTATGCCTTTTGTAGCGATACTGCATTTGATCCAACGCTGGCCTCAAAAATTTCAAACGGTTCGCTACTGTATCATGAAGCAACTTTTGCTGATGAGGATATTGAAAAGGCAAAGGAAACCTGGCACTCAACCACCTCCCAGGCAGCGCAAATGGCTAAGTTGTCAGGCACCAAACAACTGCTTATCGGTCATCTTTCCTCACGTTACAAAGACCCGGAGTCCCTTCTGCGGGAAGCGCAGCAAATTTTCCCCAACACCAGACTGGCCGAAGAGAATAAGGTCTATACGGTGGGCGATTGAACACTAATGATGTGCAGCATACATCAGTATGCCCGCAGCCACAGCAGCATTAAGAGATTCCGTCTGACCTTTACCAGGAATGGTTACTCTCGTTTTAATCAAGCGCTCAACTTCAGCGGATATTCCGGTTGACTCATTGCCTACCACCACAATTGGATTCTTTCCAAAATTCACCTCATCGAGATTCTTGCCATTCAAAAAGGCACCAAAAATATTTAGCTCCTGAGATGCCAGTGCCAGGGCCAAATCAGTGTAGAAGATATTAACCCTGCAAAAACTCCCCATGGTAGCAGCGATCACTTTCGGATTGTAAAAGTCAACAGTCGAATGGGAGGCAATGATATTTTGGAATCCAAACCAATCCGCTGTACGAATGATGGTGCCTAAATTCCCTGGATCCCTAATGTCGTCGAGCACCAGTACTGGTGATTTTCCTAAAACCACCGGTCCAGGCTCCTTCATACGCGCAACGGCAAGAACAGAATCGTTGGATTGAAAAGAGCCTATGGTTGCCAGATCCTTTTCAGAAACCAATTCGATCTCAGTCCTGGTCTGAAGGTCAGGGAGCACCGTTCCTTTGGCCGCAAGGACGTGCATCACATTAAAATCTGACCGCAGCAGCTCCTCTACACTCTTTCTTCCCTGAACCAGGAAGCATTGCTCTGATTGGCGGTATTTCTTTAATTGCAGCGATTTGATCCACTTGAACTTTGCCCGGCCTATCATAAAAAGAATTTACTGCAGGCAAATTAAGAAATTCTGCAGCCTGGCTGGGATAATGATCCTGATTTCCTGCGGCAGCACGCGCTATTTGGGCGAGGGTGAACGGATGCTCTCCAAACAATCGGTGATAGCCCCGGAGCCTCTTTCAACGGAGGAGCTTAAAAATCTTACCACCAAAAAACCAAATCGAAAGCTGCTGGGTTTTATGGGCAGCCACCTTGTGTGGATGTACTATACCGGTCAGAAATATTACAACAAGGAAAAACACCTCCGTAAAAAGGAAAAAATTGAAGCGCGTTTTGACAGGCTGCTGCAAGACACCACCCGACGAAGGTCAGAGGCTAATGTACAGTTTAGGAAATCCAGAAAGGTCGATCAGCAAAACCTCAGGATCGAAAATGGAAACAACTTCATGCGATGGGGAGAACCATTGGCACTATTTGATTACACGGACATGAAACAGAGTGCGGCGAGAATGACCGACTATCTTTTTAGCCACGGATACTTTCAGGGTAGCGTGAATCCGGAGGTAAGGGGTACTGATAAAAAGGCTGAGGTGACTTACCGTATTATGCCAGGTCCCTCCTATCAAATTGATTCAATTTTTATCAGCTGTCCCTCCGAAGACGCATTGAAAATAATTTCCCATAAAATCAATGAGGATGGATTGCAAAGAGGTTCCAGGTTTAGTCAGGACCGCTTGAATAAAACCAGGGAAAACATAGAGGTCTGGCTTCGAAATCAAGGTTATTACAACTTTAGCCGTCAGATGGTCTATTTTGATGCAGACACTTCCTTCCGGAGAAAAAATAAAATTCTACTGGGCATCATTATCGATGCCCCAGATCAAGCCCTTAAGCAGTATCGACTGGATACCATCAAAATGATTCCAGATGTTGGAATGGAAAAGTTTTATCCAGGAGACCGTGACGATTATTACTACCGGAGGGTAAAATTCCAATACTTCAATCGAAAGTATCATAAGAAGGTACTCACCCAAAGGATTTTCATGCAACAGGATAGCTTATACAGCCGCGACAACACCTTCACCACACAGCGGCAGTTGGCTAATCTCGATATGTTCAAGTTTGTGAACATCAACTATGATACGTCCGATGGACAGTTCATTGCTAACATTTTTGCCAGTCCGCTGGAGCGCTACTCATGGTCTAATGAAACAGGGGTATCGGTTACACAGGGATTTCCAGGTCCGTACTACAGCATGAATTTCAAACGAAGAAATCTTTTTCGGGCATTGGACATTCTTGAATTCAATGGAAGATTTGGTTTTGAAGGCGTTGCATCGGCAACCCAGCAGAATGATTTTTACCAGAGCACAGAAGCCAACATCAACGGCACGATTACCCTACCCCAGTTGCTGATTCCAATCTCTGGTGCAACAGCGCTCCGGCTGGCAAGGTTCAATCCAAGAACCAAACTACTCGCCGGATACACTTATACCTCAAGACCGGAATATACCCGCTCCATTATCACAGCCTCCAGCACCCTGAACTGGGATAAACCCAATGGATTGCAATTCGCACTCACCGGCACCAACCTGAACATTATCCGATCAGACACATCAGCCCTTTTTGGTGAGCGCTTGCGAGAGCTCGAAGCAGAAGGCAACCGGTTAATCAATGCATTCAAACCTGCCTTTGTCAGCAACATGTCCTTGTCGGTCACCTGGAATCCAAAAGATTATGGAAATACGGAAGCCAGCTCCTATTTCCTTAGAGCAACCCTGGAGAGCGGCGGAACTTCCCTCAACATCATCTCCCCTTCCATTATTTCCAATTTGGGATTACAGCCCTATCAGTACATACGATTGAATGTTGATGCACGCAGGACCTCCGTAATTAACAAACATACTCTGGCGGCTTTTCGGGTGAACAGTGGCTTTGGTTATGCCTACAGCGAAAACAAAGTCCTTCCCTATGAAAAAAACTTTTTTATTGGAGGAAGCAACAGCATACGTGCCTGGCGCCCTCGAAGATTAGGGCCAGGAGCATTACCACCATCGTTGAGCGCTAATCCGGAAACGAACGGATTATTCGATTATCGCTTTGAGAAACCTGGCGATCTGCTGCTCGAAGCAAGTGCTGAACTGAGACAAAAACTTTTTGGGTTTGTAAACTATGCTGTCTTTGTAGACGCGGGCAACGTGTGGAGCCTTCAGAGCAATACTGATCCGCGGGCAAAATTCAGTTTCAACCGGTTCCTAAGTGAGTTTGGCGTAGGGACCGGTGTAGGCTTACGATTCGATTTCACCTTCCTCATCATGCGACTGGATATGGGGGTAAAGGTTTTTGATCCCGCGCGACCCAAAGGCGATCGGTTTGTTTTAGACAACGTCCGGGTGGTGCGGCCATTTGGTACCAATAGAGAACCGGTAATCTTCAATATTGGTATCGGCTATCCGTTCTGATCGCCGCTTGTACCGCAACCCTCAGGGCATTCCCAAAATATTCCTATCATTGGAAAAATTAACGACATGAGATATTCAGTATTTGTATTAATCCTACATACTTCCATTCAACTTTTCAGCCAGGCATCCTATTATTATCCGGAAGCCGGAAACCTCGACCCTAAAATTCCTACACCCGAACAATTTTTGGGTTACCCAATTGGCCAGCAACATACGCGGCACGATAAAGTCATTGAGTACTTCAGAACACTGGACCGACTCTCCGATCGCATGACCATCAAAGACCTTGGTTTCACCTTTGAAAACAGACTTCAGATTACTGCTTTTATTACCAGTCCATCCAATCACGCTCAGTTGGAAGACATTCGACAAAAACACCTGACCAGAAACACCAGCGACGAGCATCGTAGGACCCCATTAATCATTCAGCTTGGATACAACGTACACGGCAATGAACCCTCCAGCACTGAAGCCGCCCTGTTGACTGCTTATTACCTGGTAGCCAGCAATGATCCTGAAACCAGTGAATGGATGGAGAAAATGGTTATCATGGTCGACCCCGTTTACAATCCCGATGGTCGGGACCGCCACACCCATTGGGCAAACATGCACAAAGGAACCCCTGCCGTTGCCGATCCGCTGGATCGGGAGCACAATGAAGTATGGCCTGGAGGAAGAACAAACCACTATTGGTTTGATCTAAACAGAGATTGGTATCTGGCCGTGAATCCTGAAAGCAAAAACCGACTTAAACTTTTCCATGATTGGAGGCCATACGTGATGACCGATCACCATGAAATGGGAACCAATTCGACATTTTATTTCGATCCCGGTAAATACAGCAGCAACAATCCGATTGTACCCGCCAAGCTCTACGATGAGATCTATCCGAAGTTCGGAAGTTATTTCGCCACAGCCATGAACAAACTTGGGAGCCAATATTTCACCAAAGAATCATTTGATAAACTCTATCCGGGCTACGGCTCAAGCTATGTAAACTTTTTCGGGGGAGCAGGGTTCCTTTTCGAACAAGCAAGCTCCAGAGGACATGTACAAAATACTCCTGCCGGACCAATTACGTTCGGGTTCACCATCAGGAATCAGTTTGTTGCCGGACTCACCACCATCCGCGCCTCATTGGCAGAAAGAGAAAACCTGATCGACCTCAGATTGGCTTTTTACAAGTCAACGGCTGCACAGGCGAAAGCCAATCCGGTTAAAGCCTATGTTTTTGGCGATAAGTCCGATCAGAACAGGACGCATGCACTACTTAATTTGTTGCTAACACATAAGATCGACGTATATGAAACTGCACAGGAAGTTGCGCAGGATGGAAAAAAATTTGAAAAAGGATTTTCTTATGTAGTTCCGGTTGAACAGGAGAACTACCTCATGGTGAGGTCGGCTTTTGAAAAGGACATAACCTACACGGATAGCATATTTTATGATGCCTCCACCTGGTCTTTGGTTCATGCTTTCAATATGCCGCATGCTGCCTTAAAAACACCAGTGAACAAAGGCAATAAGATCACCGAGCCTCGAATAAAAAAGATCAATGGCTTTGAAAAGAGCTCATATGCCTACCTCATGGAGCTTACCGATTACCAGGCCCACCGCGCACTCTTCCAAATGCAGCGCGCAGGAATTACTGTTAAGGCATCGTTCAGAAGTTTCAGCACAAACATCCAGGGAAAAGAGAAAAAATTTGGTCACGGTACACTTATCATTCCTGTTGTTGGACAAACCCTATCCCCTGAAAATTTGCATCAATCGCTGTCCACCATTGCATCAGATTGCCGTATGGAAATTATTCCGGTTGAAACCGGCTACAGCCTTTCCGGCATTGATCTGGGCTCCAACTTTTCTGTCACCGTTCGTCCACCCAGAGCCCTCATGCTGATGGGCAATGGTGTCATGGGAAATGAAGCAGGCGAAGTCTGGCATTTGATGGACCAGCGTATTGGCATGCCAATAACTAAACTGGACATCAACAACCTGAACCGTGTAAACTGGAGCGACTATAATGTTCTGATTATGGTTAACGGCAGCTATAACCTCGACAAACAAACCACTGACCGCGTTCGTGCCTGGGTACAAACAGGCGGAACACTTATCACCATTAAGGGAGCAACCGAATGGGCCATCAGGCAAGGAATCGCCAAACAAAAACTGGTTCCACAGGATTCCTCAAAAGGAAAACCACGAATCAATTTCGAGGATGCTGCCAATGCCGAAGGTTCACGATCTATCGGTGGATCAATTTTTCAAGTCGACCTGGACCTGACCAGCCCGATTGGTTTTGGTTTTACCGACAGAAAAATATCGGTTTACCGTAATGGCCTTACGGCATTACAACCCTCAAAGAGCCCGTATACCACCGTCGCGCAGTACACCGCCAAGCCACTCATTGGTGGATATCTGCACAAATCACAATCAGGTCGTTTGGCTAATTCTGCTGCAGTATTGTTTAGTCCGGAAGGACAAGGAAGGGTTTTGTTGTTTGCAGACAACCCTAACTTCAGAGGGATTTGGTACGGAACCAATAAACTTTTCCTGAACGCCTTATTCTTCGGACCACTCACGAGCCTTCCTGGTAACAACTGGGGCGAAGGAAATTAAAGGATCAGCGGTTCCTCTGATTCCAATCATATCCGTCGGCATGATGTCGGTGTAATTTTATTCCTCCATTAAACAAAAAGGAAAAAATTATGTCACTCATCAGACGATCTGACTGGCCTCTGCTGGCCAGTCCAAGCTGGATTACGGATTTCTTTGACGCCGAGCGCTTTTTTGATTCCGATTGGCTGCGCAGAACACAGATGCTGCCTGCAGTAAACGTCAACGAAAAAGAAAAGGAGTTTGAGATTGAGATGGCTGCACCCGGCATGAAAAAATCAGACTTCAAAATCAGCCATGAAAACCATACGTTAACCATCTCTTCTGAAAAAGAAGAAAAGCGCGAGGAAAAAGATAAGGATTACATGCGAAGGGAATTTAATTACACCTCCTTCACCCGAAGCTTTAACCTTCCTGAAAATGCAATGGAGGATAAAATCGCAGCACATTACGAGGATGGTATTTTGAAGGTTTCCATTCCAAAAAAGGTTCCTTCCAAGGAAACGATATCCAAACCGATAGAAGTTAGGTAAGATATTTTCGCCCCGTAAGGCGAAGATGAAAAGTCCTGCCAAATCCGTCAACTGATCTGTGGGGCCGGCAAGGGGATTTAGGGTCTTTTCCGGACAGTCCGGCATTTTGCCGGACTGTTTACTTTTTTCTTTCCACCGATGTTAAAAAGCCGCTTGACCCAATGGGAGGTTTTCTGTAATTCTGCAGGAAATCACCATTATGAAAAAGTTGCTTTTAATCGTCATATCATTTTTCTGTCTGTACCCTGATATCACTCAGGCTCAGAAAAAATCAACAACCACCGACAACAAGCCCGCTACACCAAAAGATGAAATTTCTCTTGGAGCACTGAGGTTCCGGAACATTGGTCCGGCATTAACCTCTGGTCGTATCGCCGACTTTGCGGTTAACCCAAATAATCCATTCGAATATTATGTGGCCACCGCATCGGGCGGTGTTTGGAAAACCGTTAATGGCGGCACAACCTACGAACCACTCTTCGATGCTCAAGGGTCCTACTCCATTGGTTGTGTAACCCTCGACCCAAACAATTCAAATGTCGTTTGGGTAGGAAGTGGCGAAAACAACAATCAACGCAGCGTTTCGTATGGTGACGGTGTGTACAAATCCGAGGATGGAGGAAACACATGGAAAAATGTTGGTCTGAAAAACTCGGAACACATCGGGAAAATAATTGTTCACCCCAAAAACAGTGATGTGGTTTATGTGGCTGCCATTGGTCCGCTTTGGAGCGCCGGCGGCGACCGGGGGGTGTATAAAACATCTGACGGTGGAAAAACCTGGATCCAGGTATTAAAACTTGATGAGCATACAGGCGTCAACGACCTGATCATGGATCCAAGAAATCCCGATGTGTTGTATGCAGCTGCATTTCAGCGCAGGCGGCATGATTATGCTTATATCAGCGGTGGCCCCGGATCCGGTATTTACAAGACCACCAATGGAGGTCAATCCTGGGAAAAGGCCAACCAAGGCTTACCATCCGGTGATAAAGGTCGGATTGGTCTGGACATCTCTCCTGCCGATCCGGAATACATTTATGCCATCGTAGAGGCCAGTGCAAAAGATGCAGGTTTCTATCGCACCACCAACCGCGCAGCCAGTTGGCAAAAAATGAGCAGCCACCAGACCGGTGGAAACTACTACAACGAGGTAATAGCCGATCCGGTAAACCGTGACCGTGTATACACCATGGGGTACGCCATTAGTGTAAGCGACGACGGCGGAAAAAATTTCAGACCGATCGGTGAGAAATCCAAGCATGTCGATAATCATGCCTTGTGGGTGAATCCAAAAAATCCGAACCACATGATCAATGGATGCGATGGTGGCATCTATGAATCGAAGGATGGTGCGAAGACGTGGGATTATAAATCCAATCTCCCCGTAACTCAGTTTTATAAAGTTGAAGTGGATAATGCAGAGCCATTCTATTTTGTTTATGGGGGAACGCAGGACAATTTTAGTCTTGGTGGACCGTCTAGGACCAGAAATGAAAACGGCATTGTTAATTCCGATTGGTTTGTCACCAATGGTGGCGATGGATTTGAAAGCGCCATCGACCCTCAGAATCCCAATATTGTATACGCCCAAAGTCAGTATGGAGGCCTGGTGCGCTTTGATAAGATCACGGGCGAATCGGTAGGCATCCAGCCCAAGCCAAGAAAAGGTGAAGCAGAGTACCGATGGAACTGGGATGCGCCACTGTTTACCTCATTCCACAAGAAAGGCCGAATCTGGTTTGCAGCAAATAAGGTTTTCAGAAGTGATGACTATGGCAGCACCTGGACCGTAATTTCAGAGGATGTCACCAGAAATCTGGACAGAAACAAGCTACCGGTGATGGGCAGGATTTGGGGCATTGATGCGGTTGGAAAAAACGATGGAACAGCACAGTTCGGTACCGTGAGTGCACTATCAGAATCACCGCTGGATGAAAATCTGATTGCTGTAGGTACCGACGACGGACTGATTCAGGTGACTTCCGATGGTGGAGCAACCTGGAAAAAATCAGAACAATTCCCGGGAATACCCGATATGACCTATGTATATCACCTTCAGTTTTCCCAGCACGATAAAAATGTTCTGTACGCAACCTTCAACAATCACAAACGCGGCGATTTCCGTCCAATGGTATTAAAGAGCAGCGATGCCGGCGTTACCTGGAATACCATTACGTCGAATCTTCCAGAGCGAGGATCTACCTTTTGCATGGCTGAGGATTTCAAGGATAAGGATCTACTGTTCGCAGGCACAGAGTTTGGAATATTTTTTACCAACGATGGAGGAAAAAACTGGCGTCAGTTAAAATCAGGTTTACCAGTAATTGCTGTTCGCGACATTGCTATCCAAAAACGTGAACAGGATTTAGTGCTGGCAACCTTTGGAAGAGGATTTTATGTGCTGGATGATTATTCCCCACTACGACTTTTGAAGAAAGTTGAAGGTTCAGAAGCAATGTTATTTCCGGTGAAGGAAACCTGGCTTTACCTTGAAAATTCTCCTTTGGGCATCCGCGGTAAGGGTTTCATGGGTGAATCCTATTATCAGGCAGAGAATCCTAAAGTGGGCGCTGTAATAACGCTGTACAGCAAAGAGGAGTTCAAATCAAAAAAGGATCTTCGCACAGAGGCTGAAGCAAAGCTTGCAAAAGAAGGAAAGGATGTTTTGTACCCAACCGAAGAAATTTTAAAAGCTGAACAACAAGAGGAATCTTCTTACTACCTGTTGACCATCAAAAATGATAAGGGAGAGACCGTTCGTAAACTCAAAGCAGACATCAAAAAAGGTTTGCAACGAATTGTCTGGGATTTGCGCACACCGACAAGCAGTGCCGTAAATCTTAATCCAACAGTCAACGATAATGTATTCATGAGCAATGATGTTGGGCACCTCGTTTCACCCGGAAACTATAGTGTTTCGTTGTCGAAATACATAGGAGGTGAATTCAAAGAAATGGGCACAGCTGAAAAATTTGTTTTGAAAGCGCTGCCCGGAAACAGCCTGCCGGCACTGGATCCACCTGCTGTGGCTGCCTGGAAAGCAGGCGTTGCCGAACTTCGCCGGGTGGCCCAAAGCGCATCGGCAGCACTCAGCGACGCACAGACCAAACTGAAATATTTCAAGGCTGCCGTCAACAGCATTCAGGAGAACGGAAACTCCATTTTAAATGATATCCAGAAACTGGACAGAAAAATAAATGAAGTAAGCGAGCAGTTTTACGGGGACAACGTGAAGGGCAGACTTGAAATTCAAGAAACACCTTCCATTTATGGTCGACTGAACAGCGCTGTTTACGATGGCTATGGAAGCACTGGCGAGCCCACAGCCACCATGAAGGAACAATTCAAACTAGCGTCAGAAGATTTCGATAAATGGTACGCCCAACTTAAAACACTGATTTCCAGCGATCTTAGAGCCATTGAACAAAAACTTGATGCTGCAGGTGCACCCCATACACCGGGCAGGATGCCTGATCGTAAAAAGTAAAACGTAGTAAAAATCAGACCCGGTTCGAGCCGGGTCTTTTTTTTGGTACAGCCTTAAGAACAGGCCCAGTTACTCGGGAATCTTCTTAAATTTCTGATTCTAAAAAATTGACTGCTTTGTTGTACACCCGATTCCATAACACCCTCGTTTTTTTGGTGCTTGCCGCTGCTGGGTTTTCCTGCACCAACCGCAATGCATTACCAGAAACTGTTGACTACAATTACCACATCAGACCAATTCTTTCAGACCGGTGCTTCAAATGTCACGGACCCGATTCACGTCAGAGGAAAGCAGGACTTAGGCTGGATACAGAGGAAGGTGCCTATGCTGCTTTGAAAAATACCAAAGGTGCAAAAGCCCTGGTGCCAGGCGACCTAGAACATTCCATGGTTTATCAGCGAATAATTTCTTCAGACACTTCTGAAGTGATGCCTCCTCCGGAATCCAACCTCTCCCTGAATGAATTGGAAATTAATCTCATCAGGAAATGGATCGAACAAGGAGCCAAGTATGAACCTCATTGGGCATTTATTCCACCTAAAACGCAAAAAATTCCTGATTCCGGAGATGACTGGGCAACCAATGAGGTTGATCGATTCGTAGCCGAAAAAATGGAATCTGTGGGTTTGGAGCCCAATGATCAAGCAGAGCCTGCACATCTTTTAAAAAGACTTTCCTTCGATCTCACAGGACTTCCACCTACGATCGAAATGCAAGAGGCCTTCGAAAATAATTTCAGTGAGGAGACTTACGAAAAAACTGTTGATGAGCTTTTGTCGAGCAAGCATTACGGAGAAAAAATGGCAGCCTACTGGCTGGATGTGGCAAGGTATGCCGACACCCATGGCTATCAGGACGATGGCATTAGAACTATGTGGCCCTGGAGAGACTGGGTAATTCATGCCTTCAACAGCAATTATCCTTATGACAAATTTTTAACCTGGCAGCTGGCGGGTGATTTAATGCCTGAACCGAATAAAGAGTCAATACTGGCAACCGGTTTTAACCGCAATCATAAAATCACACAGGAAGGCGGCGTTATCGATGAAGAGTACCGCATTGAATACGTCACCGATCGCACCAATACCTTCAGCAAAGCTTTTCTGGCATTGACATTTGAATGTGCCAAATGCCATGATCACAAATACGATCCCATCCTTCAGCAAGATTATTTCAAAACCTTTGCCTTCTTTAACCAGGTTCCTGAAAAAGGAATTCAGGGCGATATTTATTCAGGTTTTCCGGCGGACCCACCAAGAATGACCATAACGTCGGAAGATGTGCAATCCATTCTCACCTTCATCAATAAAAAAGATAGCCTTCCCGTAAAGGTGATGGTTATGAAAGATACCTCCTACCGAAAAACCTATGTTTTAAAACGCGGTGAGTACGATAAACCTGAAAAAGAAGTATCGTTCGGTCTGCCATCAGCCATACTACCCTTCGATACCACCCGCTTCGCGCAAAACCGTCTGGGACTTACCCAATGGCTCCTGGATAAAAAACATCCGCTTACCTCAAGGGTGTTCGTCAACCGAATGTGGCAGGAAATTTTCGGAAGAGGACTCGTTAAAACGTCCGGTGATTTCGGCATGCAGGGAGAGCTCCCGTCCCACCCTGAACTACTCGATTGGATGGCCATTGACTTCATGGAAAACAATTGGAACATAAAAAGACTGATCAAACAGATGGTGATGTCTTCCACCTATCGGCTCTCAGCTAAAGTATCTCAAAAACAACTAAACGAAGACCCCGAAAACATCTACTTATCCCGCTCTTCCCGCCTGAGGCTTCCGGCCGAATCGGTGAGGGATCACGTTTTGGCCAGCAGCGGATTGCTGGTCCCTGAGGTTGGCGGCCCCAGTGTTAAACCCTATCAACCCAAGGGAATATGGGAAGCATCTACCTCCGGCAGAGGTCTTACCAAATACATCCAGGATCATGGCAATGATTTGTACCGTCGAACCATGTATACCTTCATCAAGCGCACGGTGCCGCCGCCATCGATGTTGGTATTCGATGCAAGCAACAGAGACCTCTGTGAGGTTAAACGGTTAAAAACGAACACCCCATTACAAGCATTGGTGCTGATGAACGACCCACAAGTTTTGGAAGCATCCCGTGTACTCGCCGAGAAACTTTCAGCAGAGAAAGGTAGCCCTGAAGAAAGAATTAATAAAGCATTCAGATTGATTGTCTGCCGAAAAGCAACAGAAGATGAAATGCAAACCCTTGCCGATTACTTTAGAAAATCGGCTCAGATGGCAGAAAAAGATCCAGAAAAGGCATCTGCTTTAGCCTCAGCGGGTGAATTTCCAAGAAACACTCAAGCAAATACAAAAGAAGTCTTTGCCTTGATGAAGGTAATTATGACGTTGTACAATTTGGATGAAACCATAGTTCGGACCTGATTAAAATTCCATGAACGAGTTTTTAAAACATCAATTCAACATTACCAGAAGACATTTCTTCGGTAAAATTGGCGCTGGTATCGGTGGAGCTGCATTGGGCTCACTACTGATCCCTGATTTATTCTCAGGATCAGATTCAGGACTTCCCCTACCTGGCATCCCACATTTTGCACCAAAAGCAAAAAGAATCATTTACCTATTTCAGAATGGTGCACCATCGCAACTGGAAAGCTTTGATTACAAGCCCATGTTGGTGCAACGTGCAGGTGAAGACCTGCCAGCATCAATCCGGATGGGACAAAGACTAACAGGCATGACCTCAGGTCAGACCAAGTTCCCCATGGTGGGCTCATGGTTTAAATTCAACCAGCATGGGAAAAGCGGAGCTTGGATCAGTGAGATCTTCCCGCACATCGCAAGCATTGCCGACGACATCTGCATAATAAAAACCATGCACACGGAGGCGATCAACCATGATCCAGCCCTCACATTTATGCAAACCGGAGCACAGCAAGGGAACAGACCAAGTATGGGTGCGTGGCTGAGTTATGGCTTGGGAAGCGAGAATAAAAATCTACCGGCTTTCTGTGTTCTCCTTTCCCGTGGCAAAGGAAACGGACAAGGG
Source organism: Bacteroidota bacterium (assembly GCA_016866235.1). GTDB lineage: Bacteria > Bacteroidota > Bacteroidia > Cytophagales > Cyclobacteriaceae > ELB16-189. Next base: position 903,591 of record VGMW01000001.1, on the reverse strand, counting down.
GTTTATGATAAGCTTTGGACCAATGGATTCCTGGATAGCGTACACCAGGGTGTTAAATTCAGTGCAAGCGAAGAGCCTGTACTCTACCTCAATGATCCACAAGGAATGGATCAGACACAGCGTAGAGAAATGCTTGATAAAGTTGCGGAACTGAATAGTAAGAGCTTCGAAGACTTTGGTGATCCTGAAATCAAAACCAGGATAGAACAATATGAGTTGGCGTATCGGATGCAGACAAGTGTTCCGGAGCTAACAGATTTATCCAAGGAACCAGACCACATCATTAAAATGTATGGTCCGGAGTGTTTGGTGCCCGGCACCTTTGCTGCCAATGCACTATTGGCAAGAAAATTATCCGAGTCAGGCGTTCGGTTTGTCCAACTGTACCATCAGGGTTGGGACCAGCACGGAAATCTGACCGGTGAAATGCCCATACAAGCTATGGATGTAGACAGAGCTTCTGCGGCGTTGGTGAAGGATTTGAAACAACGTGGACTTCTGGATGAAACGCTGGTGATTTGGGGTGGTGAATTTGGAAGGACCAATTATTGTCAGGGCAACTTTACCAAAGAAAATTACGGACGCGACCACCATCCGAGGTGTTACAGCATTTGGATGGCCGGTGGTGGAGTCAAACCCGGAATTGTTCATGGTGAAACCGATGAATTCGGTTACAACATTGTGGAAAACCCGGTCCACATCAACGACTTCCATGCAACGATTTTACACCTGATGGGCCTTGACCATGAGAAGCTGACCTACAAACACCTTGGCAGAAGGTACAGACTTACCGATGTTGCCGGCAAAGTTGTGAAACCGATCCTCGCCTGACCTGAATTCATGAAGCGTTTTAAGTTGGCTGCGGCCTGGTTTATTGTTTTTCTCAATGCAGCACTCCTCACACAAGTGCTCTTTCATGAACAATTGAGCTTTCCTCTTGTTCTCCAAATGGTAGGCAGGTTGCACCCAGCACTGCTTCACCTGCCCATTGGATTGATGCTATTGGTCTGTGGATTACTAATTTTTTCGACCGATACTTTTCGCAGCGCATCTAAGCCCATGATGGAGTTGCTGCTTCCTTTGACAGCACTACTCACGGTCTTGTCTGCATTAAGTGGTTTAGCCCTTTCAACCGAGGAAGGCTATGCGGGTGATGTTCTTTTTCGCCATATGAATCTTGGCACAGCCCTAAGCATTTTGGCCGCGCTATTATATTTTGCTTACGACTACGGAAAATTTAAAATCCAGGTAATCAAGGGAGTTTCAGCATTGGCTTTTGTGGTGGTTGTTTTCACTGGACATTACGGCGCTGTTATAACCCATGGGGAGGATTTTATTACCGGCGTATTGAAAACTCCCGGTGACAATTCAGGCGCTGAAAACATCACTGACTCAACAACCCTGTTCACAGCGGCAGTCATGCCCGTATTGGATAAAAAGTGCAACAGTTGTCACAATCCTTCCAAGAAAAAGGGTGGGTTGGATATGACCTCAGCAGAAAAATTACTCGAAGGTGGCGAGGACGGAGCAGTTTGGGTACCTGGTAAACCAGAAGAAAGCCTAATGCTCCAACGAATCCATCTGCCGGCAGACAACGATGACCACATGCCGCCGACAGGGAAGGCACAATTGACAAAAGAAGAAATTGCGGTTTTAAGGTTGTTTATTTCTACCGGCGCAGATGTAAGCAAAACCCTTGCCTCTGTTGAGGAGGGCGATTCACTAAGGTGGTATGCCACACGAACCGCTTCAACATCCCAACCAACTGCGAGGTTTTCCAATCTTGACTTTGCAGATTCAAAAACCATCAAGGATTTGAATACGCCTTCCAGAAGTGTTGCACAATTGTCCCTTGACGAGCCAGCGCTCCTGGCCTCCTTTTTTCTGGCTGCACGATTCAATGAAAATTCGGTTAAAGAACTCAGTTCAGTTGCAGAACAAATGGTCGAGATTAATCTGAGCGGAATGCCAGTGACGATCGAGACGTTAAAACAACTCAGCAATTTTCCGAACCTCAACAAAATCAATCTCAATAAGACGCCACTCACCGACGACATGCTTATCGAGTGTTTAAAAAACACCCCCGCTTTGGAAGTGATTTCCGTTGCCTCAACAAAAGTCACCTTGAAAGGTCTCAGGGTGCTCACCAAAAGAAATGGAATCAAAAGTGTTTACTGCTGGGATACTCAGGTGAAACCAGAAGAGTTTTCTTCACTTAGAAAGGATTTTCCTTCCATTGAATGGAATGAAGGATTCAGACCGGATGAAAAAGAGATATTGAGGCTTACACCTCCAATCCTGGTTAATGAAAATCGAATTCTATCCCCGAATGAAACCATTAAACTCAAACACAACCTGCCAGGGGTTACCATACGATACCTGGTCAACGCCGACGTACTTCCCGATTCGGTTAATGGTGATGTTTATGCGGGGCCTTTGCGGGTTACAGGACCGACCACGATTCGTGCAAGAGCCGTAAAATCAGGTTGGAAGTCCAGCACGTTAATGGAAGCCTCATTTTTTACTTCCGGAGTCAAGCCAGCTTCTGCTAAACTGTTAACTCCACCCAACAAGGATTACCGGGCCAAAGGATCTGAAACACTCATCGATGCCACTGCCGGCGATCAGGAGAACTTCAGGGATGGACAATGGCTTGGGTATAAAGAGAATGTTCTCTCTGCTGAATTTGATTTTGGTGAACCAAAGTCACTGGGAACGGTGGCCGTGAGTTATCTAAAAAATATTGGATCGTACATCATGCCACCCCTTTCCATTGAGATCTGGGGTGGAAATTTACCAGGACAATACCAAAAGGTTGGATCACTTAAGCCGGTTCAACCGCTCAAATATGATCCGAATCTGACAGAGGCCGCACGCATACCGGTGAATGCAGCGTATAAATATTGGAAGGTAGTGGTTGCTCCGGTCTCCAAACTACCCTTATGGCATGGTGGAAAAGGGGAAAAAGGCTGGGTGATGATTGATGAGATTTTCTTTTACGAAAAAAGCGCTGAGCCAATTTTATAGCCAAATTTTTTATGGTCCGTATTGAATTAAAACGAAAGGATGATGCCTACCTGATGGAGGCCCGAAATGAGACCGGCAACACCATATTAATGGATGCTGGTAAGGATCTGGGTGGACAGGGTGCCGGTATGCGACCGATGCAGGTTCTGCTCGCTTCTATGGGTGGCTGCAGCGTAATTGATGTGGTCTCTATCCTTAAAAAGAAACGTCAGGCTGCCGACGATGTTCAGATAACCATCGAAGGTGAACGGGAACCCGGCGTAGAGCCATCGCTGTATCGCAAAATTCATATTCACTTCAAGCTGTTCGGAAAAATTGAACCATCTGCTGCCGAACAAGCCATCAAACTTTCCATGGAAAAATATTGTTCGGTGGCCAAGACCCTTGAGCAATCGGCCGTGATTACCCATAGCTTTGAAATTATTTAACCGCCTGAACAGAAATAACGAGTCATGAAAAAGGAACTCCACCCGCAAACCAGGGCTATTAGGAATCAGCTAACCAGAACACCTGAACGGGAACACTCCTCTCCTCTTTTCCTAACCTCAAGCTTTGTCTTCGACAACGCCGAGCAAGCCAGAGCCATGTTTGCCGATGAGATCCCAGGCAACATTTACAGTCGATACTCGAATCCCAATTCGAATGAGCTTCTTGAGAAACTGAATTTTCTGGAAGGAACCGAAGATGGCATTACCACGGCGTCAGGTATGGCCGCCATGTACTGCAGCATGGCTGCCTTGTTAAAATCTGGAGATCACGTTTTGGCGTGCAGATCGGTATTTGGCTCAACGCATCAGATTCTGACGAGGCTCTTTCCGCGCTTCGGGATCACCCATAGCTATGTCGATGCAGCCAAACCGGAAACCTGGGAACAAGCCATCCTGCCCAATACCAAAATGATTTTTGTTGAGACACCCTCCAACCCCGCATTGGAAATCATTGACCTGGTATGGCTTGGAAAATTGGCAGCCAAACATAACGTCATCCTTAACGTAGACAATTGCTTTGCTACACCAATTCTGCAGAATCCTTTCAAGTTAGGCGCACACCTTGTAACCCTTTCAGCTACAAAATATATCGACGGACAAGGTCGGGTGCTGGGCGGCGTGGTCCTGGGAAATACCGAACTCATAAAAGAAGTCAGATTTTTTGCCAGACATACCGGGCCAGCTTTATCGGCTTTCAATGCATGGCTGCTTTCCAAAAGCCTTGAAACACTGCACTTGAGAATGAAGGGGCATTGCGAAAATGCATTGAAACTCGCTGAAGCACTTCAGGAGCATCCGCAAATCAGTAAAGTGATCTATCCACATTTGAAGTCACACCCACAATTTGAACTGGCCAGGCGTCAAATGACAATGGGTGGCGGTGTGTTCTCCTTCGAATTAAAGGGAGGACTCGAATCCGGTAAAAAATTCCTGAATTCACTAGAGCTAATATCCCACTCACCCAATTTAGGAGACAGCCGAACCATTGCTGTACATCCCGCCTCCACCACCCATAGTAAATTAACGGAGGAAGAACGACAGGCCGTAGGGATTACACCAGGTCTTATCCGAATTTCTGCAGGCCTCGAGTACTGTGACGATATTCTGGACGATATTCTGCAGGCCCTTACTAGCGCGCACTAAGGCGAACACCTGAGATTTTTCTTGGAATCCAAACCTGCATTTCACCTTGCCCACGGTTAGCCCAGGAGTAATAAGGAATTGCCTTCATCTTCCTGACTTCAGTGACCACGCCGTTACCATCGGCTGTAGGAACCACCACGGGTACATCGGCCGAAATGGTCTGAACTCCGCCAAGAAGACTGGCCTCAAATTGCGTTTGTAACTGAATCTGATCCGGGAGAACAAGATTCATAACCTTGCCATCATTGTCCGGATGTTCAACGCAATAAACCAATGGCCCACGCTCAAGAGCAACCCGATTAACGTCTTCCTTAATTTCAGGTTTAGCAACCACCCTGCGAACCTCCATTGGAAAATCAGCTTCAAGTACATCACCCTTTTTCCATTCGCGTTCGATCACCGCATATCCATTTTCCAGATTGTAAGCCACAGGTTGTCCGTTGACTTTTAGTGCGTACTGTGATCCGGAATAATTCAGATACGTATAACTGTTGCCCGGAACCGGATGACCCAATACCCAACCTGGAATACGAATGGCCAGAGGGAACCGCAGCTTTTTCTTTTCCGGATTGACCTTAACCAATACCTTTCCCTCCCACGGATAATTAGAGTCCAGTTCGAGCGAAAGTTTGCCCGAAGTCAGATCAATGCTGGTTGAACTGGCGACAAAAAGATTCACAAAAACAGTTTTGGAATTGGAAGCATAGATGTAGTTGCCCAGGGAAGAAACCAGTCTGGCAATGTTGGAGGGGCAGCATGCCGTTCCAAACCATTCCCTACGCTTATGACGACCATCGGAGGCAAGAGGGTTTCCATAAAAAAATAATTTCCCGTCTAATGAAAGTCCGTCGTTGGCGGCATTGTACAAACTCCTCTCCAAAATATCGATGTATCGTGTATCGCCCGTCAATTGATTCATCCGCTGATTCCAGAAAACCATTCCAACGGAAGCACATGTTTCACAGTAGGCATTTTCATTGGGTAGATCATAATCAACTGAAAATCCTTCATTACTTCCGGAGGAACCAATACCGCCGGTGATGTACATGTTGCGGTAAACCACATCTTCCCAAACAGCTTTCATCGCATCAACATATCCCTGGTCACCAGTATAACTGGCCACATCAGCAGCGCCGGTGTACAGATACATTGCCCTCACAGCATGTCCGGTGATTTCCCGTTGGTTTCGGACCGGAATTACATCCTGTGCGTAGGCAGTGTCCTTCCAGTCGGTCCAGGTATAACCAACAGCATAACGATGACCGCGCTCTTCCAATAGCCAATTCGAAAGTTCCAGGTAACGACGGTCTTTGGTGATACGAAACAATTTTACAAGTGCAAGTTCCAACTCCTCATGTCCTGTCACCCAATGACGTTTACCCGGACCAAAAATTGAATCAAAATGATTAGCGAATTTGATCGCCACGTCGAGCAGTTTACGTTTTCCGGTTGCCTCATAATAGGCAACCGCCGCTTCAATAAGGTGCCCACCGTTGTAGTCCTCATGCATGGACATATCCATCCAACGCTTATTTAGATCAGTGAGTGTGTAGTAAGTATTCAAATAGCCATCGGGCAATTGAGCTGCAGCAATTTTATCAATCCAATCATCGGCTTTTTTCTCCAACATCGGATCCGGTTTGTTCCGAAGCGAGTAAGCAATGGCTTCCAACGCTTTAAAAACATCACTGTCATCATAAAATATCCCCTCATGTTTCTCCCCCGCGTTTCTGGGAACCTTTTCAAAATTTCGGACACGTGGCGTTTTAATCTCCGTTTGCTCAATGCAAACCGGAATGGTGGTCGAGGTAACCTGATCAATTCTTGGTTTCCAAAATCGATCCCGGATGGTGACTTTAGAAAAGTTTATAGGCTCAAGTCCGGATGGCTGCTGAGCCTGTGCAACCGTGAGACAGCTTACAACAATCAGAAAGAGTTTAATCGAGAACCTCATGGCAAAAATTTAGCGTTTGAATATAGTCAAATAGACCAGGTTGGTCAATGCCAGACGTCCTGCCGAATAGCAGGAAAACGGTAACTTGCGCATTGAATGGACACCTTTGCCTCAGAGCATATTTGTAAAAGCTGTGAGAACCGATTCACGGGGCTCTATTGCAACCGTTGTGGTGAAAAGGTAATTCTACCTGCCAACCGATCCTTCAAAAGTTTACTGAGCAGTATTCTGGTGGCCATCACCTTTGCAGACAGCAAGGTTTTCCGAACGCTCAGTTATGTTTTAACCAAGCCGGGTTTTGTTTCTGCAGAAATAGCGGAAGGGAGAACAGTAAAGTACCTAAGACCGCTTTCATTGTTTTTCGTCCTCAACCTGGTTTATTTTCTTTTTCCACTGATTCAATTGTTTAATGCCTCCTGGAAAACACAACTGGGTACCACCTACGGTAAAATGGTCATGACCATGAGCAGCTTTAAAATGGTGGAAGGTGGAATTCCTACCGATGCCTTCGAGCTGCTGTACAATGAAACCACTGTCGGATACGCCAAGTTGTTGGTTATTGTTTTTGCGATTCTTGCAAGTCTTCCATTGAATGTCCTTTATAGAAAAAGTGAACGGTTTTTTACAGATCATGTTGGATTGATGGTGGAACTGGCGTGCTTCAACCTATTTGTAAATGCACTGGTCATCACCCTGATGGCGAAAATTCTCCCAATCGGAGATCTACTCAATGAGAATGTTCTGACGGTACTATTTATTCTGACCAACCTGTATTTCCTGGTGCGCTCAAGCGCCATTTTCTACCATGAATCAGGTTGGAGGCTTGGATTCAAGTCAATGGTCCAATTGGCCGTTTTGAAGGTCGCCCTGGAAGCCTACCGGCTGATTTTGTTTCTGGTAACCATCTGGTTGATGTAAAGCCTTCATTGACAAGCATTTAAATTTGTTTTGGCTTTAAACCTTATCCAACCAAAGCTGTCTAAAGCCGGTTAACGACTACCAAAAAACCACTTGGAGGATCAGTTCATTCTCGAAAAAATCAGGAACACTGAAACCATAGATTATGGTTTCAACCTGTTGCTCCGGGAATACCAGAAGAGGGTCTACTGGGTAGTCAGAAGAATGGTTATTGACCACAACGATGCCGATGATGTTACGCAGGAAGTCTTTGTTAAGATATTCAGACACATTGGAAGTTTTCAGGAAAACAGTAAGCTCTTCACCTGGATATACAGGATTGCTACCAATGAATGTTTGAGTTTTCTGAAACGAAAACGGACCAGGTTCCTGCTACCGTTGGTGGATGTAGAGCGGGAACTGGCCAACCACATCGACCATGGAAACGGAATGGATGGCAGTGAGATCGAGAAACTTCTTCAAAAGGCCCTGCTCACCTTACCGGAAAAACAACGGATGGTTTTCAATATGAAATACTTTGAGGATATGCCATATGAAGAAATCGCGGAAGTCACCGGAACAACTGTAGGTGCCCTGAAGGCCAGTCACCATCATGCCGTAAAAAAAATTGAAGAATATATTAAGTCCAATCAAACCTCAGGCTCTTAAAATCATCTAAGCATCATGGAACACAACAATCCATTCCCGAAGCGCAATATTTTTATAGTACCAGATGGCTACTTTGAAAAAATGGAGCATTCGGTAAGAGAAAGAGTACAAAAAAAGGAAACTGCAACGGTCCCTCAATTTTCCTGGACCAGACTAGCCCCTGTTGGCGTGGCGGCAGCCATAATATTGATTGGCCTTTTCATTCGTCCTACCGGTTCATCATCGGGTACACCAGAGGAACTATTGGCCGACGTAAGCGAAGAGCAACTAACCTTATACCTGTCCATGAACGAAAGTCCAGGCACAGAAAGCATTACCATATCCTCTGAAAATCTGGATGAATTTGAGGAGGAATACATATTTGTCAACGAAAGTGATTCATTTATAAATTTGAATTGATATGAAGCATTCTATGCTAAAACTCATGGTCGTACTGGTGATGTTCAGCACCAGTCAACTGTTTGGACAGGATGGTCCTCCTCCTCCACCACCTCCACCCAACGGTAAGGACCGTGCGAAAATCGAGGCGGCGCGTGCTGCCGTGATTAGCCAACGACTTGAATTAACACCAGAACAAGCCGAAAAATTCTGGCCGGTCTACAATGAGTTCAGCAAAAAGCGTGAGGACCTCCGAAGGGAATTTTTTGATGCCCGACGTAGCGCAGGAGAAGGTCAGCCCGATGATGAGCAGCAGCGAAAGCTGGTCAACCTGGGCATGGAAATCAGACAGCGTGAATTGAATCTTGAAAAGGACTATTCAGGTCGACTGATGAAAGTAATATCTGCACAGCAAATGCTTAAGCTTCACAGCGCTGAGCGAGACTTTCAGCAGATGGTTATGCATCAACTTCAACAACGTCGGAACATGCAGCAGCGTAAGGAGCATTTCAGAGATAAAAACCAACAACTCCGTCAGCGCAGAAATTAGTCTGAATTGATCCGACCATTTCTTACCCTATTGGCATGTGCCCTTCTGGTGCCCCTTATGGCACAGCAACCAGAAGCAATGTCTTCCCGTGACCTGGAAAGACTGGATTCTGTTCTCTCCCAGCCTGATTCACTGTACATTTTTAAACTGCTCGACAGCCTGATGACTTCTATGGACGCAGAAAGCGATCCGTCTTCATCTGGCGCCATGGTTTCACTCAGGACAGGCTACAACAGCAACATCACCGCTACAGGAAGGCCATTTGCCTTCGGTCAATATGGACTAACCGCTGGCGCAGGATATCTCCATCCAAAGGGATTCTATGCCGATGCTTCAACCTATTTCAGCAGACAATATTCCCCTTCATTTTTCTTAAGCACCCTTACGGCAGGTTACCTGTCCGCTCCAAAAAACGGATTTTCAATCGCAGCTGAATACAGTCGCTACTTCTATAACCTTGCCGATGGTGCTTATGTCGCCTATACCAGCAATGCCAGCGCAACAGGATTTTTCCAATACAAAAAATTTAATGCACGCCTGGAGTATGGACTTTACCTCGGACAAAAAACAGGACACAGGGTTAATCCTGGGATTTCCATGAATTTTAAGAAGAACAAAGTTGGACCACTAACAAGCCTGCAGTTCTTCCCTACCCTGAGCGTCTTATTTGGTGTTGAACAGATTACTGAAACGATCTTATATACCAGAGATCCAAGAGAAACATTGGCCAGATTGCGTCAGGGACTGCCTCTGTATTATGAGCGAACCTCACCATCGACAGGAATCATGAATTACAGTCTTTCAGCACCACTTAATCTCAATCTTAAGGACTGGAATCTTTTGCTGATGTATACATACAACATACCCAAGGCACTCCCTGGAGAAGTACTCAGCCTTACCAAGGGTGGATTTTTTTCATTTACCCTCACGCGGTACATCAACTTGCGGTAATCCATCCAAGAAGGCTTAAAACACACTCTAAAAAGAGGTTAAATCATTATCTTAAGGGGTGATTCCTGAATCTTCGGAAAACCCACAAAAAACTTTAAAGCGATCACTCGGCTTTAATGCACTGCTCGCCACCGGTGTGTGCTCCATGGTGGGCGCTTCTATCCACGTGGTTCCTTTCATGATTCAGAAAAATGTGCCTGGAATCGGAAATCAGGTGATCATTTCATTTCTGCTTGCAGCCATACCTTGTCTGTTGGCCGCACTCTCCTATGCCAGCCTCTCGACGGCCATGCCTGAGGCAGGGGGCAGCTTCAGGTATGTTTCAAAAGGGCTAAGTCCATTTGCAGGATTTATCGCGAGTTTTTCACAGTGGTTTGGCCTAAGCATCGTTATTGGCGTTGTCGCCTTTATCATACCCGACTTCGCCGCTGATTTTTTTATCAATGCGGGAGCCCCAGATGTCGCTGAGGTATTGGTAAACAGCAGCTGGAGACCATGGATTTCACTTGCAATCCTATGGACGTTCGCAGGATTAAACCTAAGCGGTGGATCCACGTACAGCAATGTACTGATTCCGATGATGTGGCTAATGATTGGATCAGGTGCGATCGTAATCGTAGCAGGAATTTTTCTGGATGCGAATGACTTTCTTGCTGCATACCAATTGAAAGAAGGCAGACTTCCACCCGAAGCCGAAGCCATTCCCTATAACCCGCTTCAGATAATTTTTGGTGCTACCGTTTTATTCTCCAGCTACATAGGTTTCGATACCATTGCTCAAGCAGGGGGCGAGGCAAAAGAGCCACACAAAAATTTGCCGAGGGCTATGGTCCTTGCGGTGGTCTGCGTTGGCTTGTTTTACATATTATTTACCGCCGCCGTGTATAAGATGGTGCCATGGCGTTTCATGGCTTATGAGGTTCAACACAAAAATATTACTGCACCTGGTCTGCTTGCCTATCTCCTACCACCCAGCTTAACACTTGCTGTTCTTGCTGGCGCTACGATAGCATTGCTCAATGATCTACCCGGAATGATTTTATCCGTATCGCGATTGCTTTTCGCCTGGGCTTCAGATGGTATTTTTCCACGCTTCCTTTCAACCATCCATTCAAAAACATTGGTACCCTCTAATTCAATAGTTGCCAGCACCATGGTTGCCAGCATCGGGGTATTGGGCAGCCACTTCGCCGGAAACTTCTTCCTTGGAATTGACATCATGGTCGTGGCGATGATGTTCAATTTCCTGATCATTACCATTACACTCTTTCGACTCGAGCATAAACCAGATCTTCTGATCCGGATTACATTTTTAAAAAATAGTCTGATTAGGAAAGTGGTGACCACAGCAGGGATGGTAAGCCTGATGATATTTTTATCAATTCAAATCGGAAAGGATCTCACCGGATCTCAAAGGGAATGGTATTTCAGAGGAACTTTAGTCTGGCTGCTCGTCATGTTGGTCGGCAGTATTATTTATTGGTTAAGAAAAAGAAATTCAAGTCAACCTTAAAAAAGGAGAATAAATTAAATGTCTTCAGAAAAAATTAAATCAAGAGTCATTACCGGACTTTGGCAAATAGCCGACATGGAACGCCATGGCACCAAGGTTAACGCAACCGATGCTGCAAGGGAATTAAAAGCCTATGCCGATGCTGGACTCAACGTGTTTGATATGGCCGATCACTATGGCTCAGCTGAGGAAATAGTCGGCGCCTTCAGAAATAATTACCCCGATACGCAGGCCACCATGATGACCAAATGGGTTCCAGAACCATCTGAACTTTCAACGCTGGGGTTGGACGGGTCAAAGAAGGAGCAATTTATTCTCGATAAAACCCGGGAGGCGGTAAAAAAAGCACTGCGCCGAATGCAGTCCAATAAAATTGATGTCATGCAATTTCATGCATGGCATTATGCGAATCCGGTCTGGTTGGATTGTTTGTTCGCGTTACAAAAACTTACTGAAGAAGGACTCATTGAAAGAATCGGCGTTACCAATTTTGATGCTGCCCACCTCAACATCGCTTTAAAAAGCGGGATTAATATTTCCTCCAACCAAGTGTGTTACTCATTGCTCGATCAGCGAGCCGCCGGTAAAATGACTGAATTATGTTTGAAGGAAAATATTCAGCTATTCGCCTTTGGTACCGTTGCTGGTGGACTTTTATCGGACAAATGGTTGAATCAACCTGAACCCGACAGTAAAGCCTTAAGCAATTGGTCACTGATGAAGTATAAACGATTTGTTGACCAGAGTGGAGGTTGGCAAAAATTTCAAAAACTTTTGACAACCCTAGCCAAACTTTCGAAGGAAACTGGAATATCGGTCGCCCATTTAGCATCCGGCTATATCCTTCAAAAACCTGCCGTTGGAGGCGTAATTGTTGGCGCTCGACTGGGCGAGTCCTCACACCTCGAACAAAACAAAAAACTTGCAGCCATTAGTCTGAGTGCAGAAACCATTAAGCAAATTGATGCTGAATTGGTTGAATTAAATTCAATACCAGGTGACTGTGGAGACGAATACAGAAAGCCACCCTACCTCACCGCCAGCGGCGATCTGAGCCATCACCTATCAACTTTACCAGCACCATTTGAGGTACGGGAGATTAATAAAGAAACCAAGGTGGTCATGACCGGTACCATTTGGGAGCCTATGGCGGGTTATAGCCGTGCCGTGATGCGCGGAAATACCATTCATGTTTCCGGGACCACAGCAACCCATGGAAGCCGACTCATCGGTGGTGATGACCCGGGAGCGCAGACTGAATTTGTTTTGGATAAAATAGAAGGTGCACTGTACAGTCTTGGTTTTGAATTAGCGTCGGTGGTAAGAACCAGAATTTTTGTGAAACACGCAGAAGATTGGGAACCCGTTGCCCTTGCACATGGTAGAAGATTTGGAAAAATTCTTCCAGCCAATACCATGGTGGAAGCCAAACTCATCGGTCCGGAATATCTGGTTGAAATTGAAGCTGAGGTTATATTAAATTGATGTCTATAAAAGTTACAGATTATGCGAAGTGCGAATTGGTTTGGAAAAAAAGGTAAGGATGGCGTTATCTATCGCTCGTGGTTTAAAAAGCAGGGCATTCCCTCATTTGAGCTGGAGAGCGGCAAACCGGTAATTGGCATATGCAATACCTGGTCTGAATACACGCCTTGCAATTCCCATTTCAGGCAGTTGGCAGAATCGGTGAAACACGGAATCTATGAGGCCGGCGGTTTGCCCGTCGAATTCCCAGTGATGTCGCTGGGCGAAACCCTTATCAAGCCGACGGCCATGCTTTATAGAAATCTTGTAAGTATGGATGTTGAAGAGTCCATAAGGGCCAATCCCATGGACGGTGTCGTTTTGTTGTGCGGATGCGATAAAACAACACCTTCATTGGTCATGGGAGCCTGCAGTGTGGACTTACCCACGATCGTGGTTTCAGGTGGTCCCATGCTCACAGGAAAATTCAGAGGTCAGAGCATCAGCACGAGCGATGTATGGAGATTCAGCGATGCCTACCGCTCAGGAAATCTTTCAAACGATCACTTAAAAGCAGCAGAGAATGGCTTGTGCAGAAGCGATGGCCACTGCGGTGTCATGGGAACAGCTTCTACGATGGCGTGTATGGTAGAGTCGTTGGGCCTTTCATTGCCTGCCAATGCAGCAGTGCCGGCAACAGATACTGCGCGTAAAGTTTTAGCACACCTAAGCGGGATGAGAATAGTGGAAATGGTGAAGGAAGATTTGAGAATGAGTAAAATTCTAACCCGAAAGGCTTTTGAAAATGCCATCATGGCCAACGCTGCCATTGGTGGATCGACGAATTTTGTTGTCCATTTGCTTGCCATCGCGGGTAGAATTGGAGTTGAACTGCATCTTGATGATTTTGATGCTTTTTCCCGCAACATACCCCTGCTGGCCAATCTCCAGCCATCGGGTAAATATTTCATGGAGGACTTTTATTATGCCGGTGGACTGCCTGCTGTTTTACGCCAGCTTCTACCCAAACTGCATCGCGATGCCCTTACCGTAAACGGTAAATCCATTGGTGCGAATAATGAACAGGCAGAATGTTACAACGAGGATGTCGTAGCTACGATTGAAAAGCCTTTCAACCAACAATCCGGGATAGCCGTGCTGCACGGAAATCTTTGCGAACAGGGGGCCATATTGAAACCATCGGCAGCAACGCCTGCATTGATGAAACATAAAGGAAAAGCAGTAGTGTTTGAGACTATAGAGGATTACAAGGCAAGAATTGATGATCCTTCCCTGAACATCGACGAAACCAGCGTAATGATTTTGAAAAATGTTGGTCCTAAGGGGTATCCCGGTATGCCGGAGGTTGGTAACATGGGACTGCCTCCAAAACTCCTTTCAAAAGGAATCACGGATATGGTTCGAATCTCTGATGGCCGGATGAGCGGCACTGGCTTTGGCACCGTTGTACTTCATGCCTCACCTGAAGCAGCTGCAGGCGGAAATTTTGCCGTCGTTCAAACGGGCGATTTGATTGAGCTCGATGTTGAGAAGCGATTGCTTCAACTGCACGTGAGCGAAACCGAATTGGCGCAGCGAAAGGCAAATTGGAAACCATTACCGCCTGTGAGTGACCGTGGATTTGTTGGCATGTACATCCAGACCGTTGAACAAGCCGACAAGGGAGCTGATTTGAATTTTCTTAAAGGTGGATCCGGAAGTGAAGTCACCCGGGATTCTCATTAAAAACTATGAGCCAAAGATTTAAAAATAAGATAGGGATCATCACCGGCGCCGGACAAGGTATCGGTCTGGCCATTGCGCAGCGGATGATTGCAGAGGGCGCCAGACTGGTAATCAACGATGTAGATTCCAAAATCCTAAAGAAAGCCTGTGAGGCACTTGGCGAAGTGAATTGTATCGCGGTGCCGGGCGATGCATCTGATTTAAAAGTCATTGACAACATGGTTACGAGTGCAATTGCCAAATGGGGCAAGCTGGATGTAGCCATTGGCAATGCCGGAATTACCGTATTCGGTGATTTTTTTGGTTATACGGAAGAGCACTTCAATCAGGTGATGCGAACAAACCTGAATGCATCCTTTTTTCTCAGTCAGCGGGCGGCAAAGGAAATGATCAAACAAGGCTCTGGTGGAAGTATACTATTGATGTCGTCGGTGACAGCACATCAGGCCCACCGAAATCTAAGCGCCTATGCCATGAGTAAAGCAGCGATTGAGATGCTTGCCAAGAATGCCGTGATAGATTTGTCTCCGCACCACATTCGGATTAATGCCATAGCCCCGGGTGCCACCCTTACGGAGCGCACTCAGATGGATTCCGGGTATAAAAAAACCTGGTCTTCGATCACTCCCCTCGGAAAACCAGCGTCGACAGGTGAAGTAGCATCAGCTGCACTTTTTTTATTGTCCGATGAGGCAACACACGTTACAGGACAAACACTGGTGGTTGATGGAGGTTGGACTTCTGTGAGTCCCCAACCCGACTAGCCCTTCAGGTAACACTGAAAAGTCAGAGCCGCTGTATGGTTTAGTGCTATATTTGCCGCCTCTTAAAACAGCACATGATCGCGGTAAACAATCTTTCCCTTCAATTTGGTAAGCGGGTACTCTTCGACGAGGTTAATTTAAAGTTCACGGGGGGAAATTGTTATGGTGTCATTGGTGCCAATGGTGCGGGGAAATCTACTTTTTTAAAAATTCTTGGTGGAGATATAGATCCAACCCGTGGCTCGGTGAGTATCGAGCCTGGAAAAAGAATGGCCGTCCTGAAACAGGACCACTTCGCCTACGACGAAGTTGCCGTGATTGATAAGGTCATGATGGGACATAGCCGACTTTGGGCGGTGATGAAAGAAAAGGATGCTATTTATGAAAACCCTGACTTTTCAGAGGCAGACGGGATTCGTGCCTCAGAGCTGGAAGCAGAGTTTGCAGAAATGGACGGCTGGAATGCTCAATCAGATGCCGCGGCACTTTTAAGTGGATTGGGTATTCATGAGGACGATCACTTTAAATTACTAAAGGAGTTAAGCGGTAACCTGAAAGTTCGGGTACTGCTGGCACAGGCCATTTTCGGTAATCCGGATATTCTAATACTGGATGAACCAACCAATGATCTGGACATTAACACCATCACCTGGCTGGAAGATTTCCTTCTAGAGTTTAAGAATACAGTGATCGTGGTTTCACACGACCGACATTTTCTGGACACCGTTTGCACACACATTGTCGACATCGACTTCAATGCCATAAGATTGTACACCGGTAATTACACCTTTTGGTACCAGTCCAGTCAGTTGGCTTTACAGCAACGTTCTTCGGCCAATAAAAAGAACGAAGAAAAAAGAAAGGAGCTCCAGGAATTTATTGCCCGATTTAGTGCAAATGCCTCCAAATCAAGGCAAGCAACAAGCAGAAGGAAATTATTGGAAAAGATCAGTGTGGATGAGATTCAGGCTTCGACCAGAAAATACCCTGCCATCATTTTCAATCAGAAGCGGACAGCCGGGGATCAAATTCTTCAAGTGGAAAATCTCTCATGCACCTTAAATGGAACAACTGTTTTCACTGGACTTGACTTTTATGTGAAGAAGGGAGATAAAATTGCCTTTCTGAGCAAAGACAGTCTTGCAACAACTTCCCTGTTTCGGATTTTGGCAGGTGAACTGTCCCCCACCCAGGGAAATTTTAAGTTCGGGCAAACCATCACCACCGCTTATCTACCTGTAAACAACGAAGACTATTTTAAATCACAGGACAACCTGATTGACTGGCTTCGACAGTTTGCTGAAGAGGAGAATAAAGATGAGGTCTACATCCGCGGATTTTTAGGAAAAATGCTTTTCTCTGGTGAGGAAGTATTTAAAAAATGCAACGTTTTGTCTGGAGGTGAAAAAGTTCGTTGCATGGTCAGCCGCATGATGCTCGCAGGCGCCAATCTTCTGATCCTGGATGAGCCCACCAACCATTTGGATCTGGAGTCCATCACTGCTTTCAACAATGCCCTAAAGGATTTCCCGGGCACCGTTTTGTTTACCTCCCATGACCACGAATTTGTGGAGACGGTGGCGAACAGGATAATTGAGATTAGCCCTATTGGATTTGTCGATAAGCTTATGACCTTCGATGAGTACCTGGAAAGTGAGCAGGTACAGGCGCAAGTGCAGGCATTGTATGCCTAGTCAGAAGAATCTGGACAAACGAAACTTCTGAAGTTTTTCCGGTCAATGATGAAGCCGGTTGCCTTATAGGCTTCCAGGAAGTTTTTAGGCAATGAGCGCTTTCCTTTTGAATTCCATTTGAATTCCCATGCCATTAATTTTCCTCCACCTTCACTAACAAAATCTATTTCCTGTTTCTGAAAGGTTCTCCAGAAATAATTGGCTGCATTAACCTCATGGATGGCTTGCCATTTTAACCGCTCCACTACCAGGAAATTTTCCCACAGCGCACCAATATCGCTGCGCAACGCAACCGGATTGAGATTGTTAATGATCTGGTTACGAATTCCATTGTCCCAGAAATATATTTTACAACCTCTCTTAATTTCATTTCTTTGATTTCCACTGAAACTGTGAAGTTGGAAACAAATGAAAGCCTGCTCCAAAATTCTCACGTAACGCATGATGGTTAATTTATCCACGCCTATCAATGAAGACAGCTCATTAAAGGAAACCTCTTGCCCAACCTGAAGTGCAAGTGCACGAACAAGCCTCTCTAAAATTTCTGGCTTACGTATTCCAGAGATATTAAAAATGTCTTTGTATAGAAAACTCGTGGTGAGCTCTTTTAAGTTGGCCTGTTCCTGCCCTGGATTGTAAAGCACCTCCGGATACATTCCGAATATCAACCGGTCCTCCAGATTTTTTTCAGCAACCCTGATGCCCTCAAAGTTTTCATACTCCTCCCAACTGATCGGATATAAATTGAATTCTCTTTTTCGACCTGTGAGTGTTTCCCTGGTTTTATCATTGATCTCCAGAGCGGATGAGCCAGTGACCAGCAATCGTACATCTTTTAATTGATCGGTGATGAGTTTTAAGGTGAGACCGATGTTTGGAATTCGTTGCGCTTCATCTACAAAGACCACCTGATTTTTGCCAATGAATCGCCGCAGCTTCTCGGTATTGATCTCTGAAAATGAAGCGCGGTCATCGGGATCATCTCCATTAATAAATAAATGCGGCATGCCTTTTAGAACCTTTTTAAGCAGCGTGGTCTTTCCAACCTGACGAGGGCCAATCAAAATGGTTGCTTTCCCTGATTCAAGTGATTTTCTGATGAGCTTCTCTGCTAAACGTGGTATCATACTAAACCCTGATTTGGTTCAATTTACGATTTCTAATCACCAAATTTAATATAATTTGGTGATTATGATCTCCAAATTATATGTAATTCAGGGATTATAATCACTAAATCTTATATTAAATGAGGATTACAGAAGAAAAAGGCCCAAATCAAAAGAATTACCCTGCTGTACCAGTGAGCACAGATTGGAAAAACAGGAGATTTTCAGGTAAATGGTCCTGCCAATACTGCCAGGAATGACCTCCGGTGTGTTCCTGGTACTCGTGCGGAATTTTATTAGACAAGAGCTCATGATGAAGCTGGCGATTGTGCGCAATCAGCACATCCTCTGATCCACAATCAAAACGGAAAGGCGACAGACGCTCCCGATTTTTGAGCATCAGATCAATTACATCATAGTGCTCTGTCGCACTTGCATAAAGGGACGAATAGTCCTGAACAAAAATTTTCATTTGTTCAAAACCAGTAATGGAAGACATCCCGGAAAAAGCCTTAAAAACGGAAGGGTATTTTGCACCAAGCCTCAAAGCACCATAACCCCCCATCGATAATCCGGTGATAAATACAGGCGATGCCTTGCTTACCCCTTCAACATTCTCCCGCACCGCGTCCAACACATCCCGAACAATCCAGGATTCATAATTAGCATCATTATGCGGCACGTACGCACTGCCGTCGCCATAGAGCCCATCAGAGGGCATTACCAACACCATTGGTTCCACCTGCTTCTTCTGCATCATGTCGAGCAGAATAAGATGCGCTTTTCCACTTAAGGCCCAGGCCCAGTGACTACCATAAACGCCATGCAACAGCAACACCACCGGCAGTGATTTACTCCCTGCTTTTTCAACAGGATTAAACACCGTAATGTCAGCACGCCTGCCCAATGCGTTGCTCTTTACCGTAAGCAGCCTAAACCCGGGATGAACCTCAGGAATGTCTCCTTTTTCAGTGGTAAAAAACTGACTCATGCAGAAAATACAATTACACCTTTTGCATTCTTACCGGCGTGCATGTCCGAAAAGGCATCACGCAATCCATCCAATGGATAGGTCCTGGTTACCAATTCATCCAACATTAATTCACCGGTGCGGTACAACTCCATCAGAATGGGAAAATCGATCTGTGGACGGGTCTTACCGTATAGAGGGTTGATGTAAATTTTATCCCATTCAAATAAACTCATATCGACGGCGATCTCCTTTTCTACTCCGCTCACCTGAACCGCAGTGCCCGCATTGCGCACCATGGAAAGCGGAGCAGCACCAAGCTCAGGAATGGCAGTACATTCAAAAGCATAATCGGCACCCCTCCCAGCCGTCATTTTTTTTACCTCCTCCGCAGCTTTCCTCAACCCTACATCTTCTTTTGAGGCAAGTATGGTATGGGTTGCGCCAAACCGTATGGCCTGCTTTAATCGGTTCTCATTGATGTCAACCACGATGACAGAGCCCGCTTTGGCAATTTTTGCACCCTGAATGACATTAAGCCCTACGCCACCTGCACCCAATACCACCACCGAAGCGCCCTCCGCCACATGCGCTGCATTGTGGACAGAACCATATCCAGTCATAACACCACAACCAACAATCGCTGCAGAGGAAAAAGGCATCTCCACGCCAAGGACCACACATGCCGCCGATCTCACGAGCGCCCACTCCGACATCGTACCCAGACTAAATGATCGTTCAATGGGTTGCCCCTGGTATGTCGTCGATGTTAAAGTGGCGTGCCCACCACTTACTTTGTTACCAGCAGTGACAGCTGAATTTTTTTCACAGATGTGTTCATTTCCTGCTAAGCACTGAAAACAATGGTAACAAGGAATTGCCCAATTCAAAATGACCTTATCACCGACTTTAAGATTTTTTACCAACGGTCCCACCATTTCCACAACACCAGCACCTTCATGCCCCATAACCAATTTTTTTCCCCACGATTGAGAGTCCCAATCGGTGTGACAAATTCCGGCAGCACGAATGCGCACCAATACCTCATCACCTACTGGTGGTGATACCAAAGTTTCAGCAATGGAAAAATTACCTGAACCGTCGGCTATGGCCGACCGTGACTTGCGGATCATCAGGCGATTACCGGATTGAGCGGCGTGTTGATCACCTCTCCTACTTTTGCACCCGGACACCAGGTTTCCCAATCGGCAATCTGATTATCATTTTGCGGGCTTTTCAGTCGCATGTCCTTGTCCATGTAGATCATGGTCATCACCTTCCTCATTTTACCCGTTGTATTTGGTCCGGCCCGATGGAACAACCATCCTGAATGAAAACTCACTTCACCAAGTTCAAAAGGCTCGACCACGTGCTGGTACCCTTCCCTGCGTAATGCATCCTCCAGCACGGACTGACTTTCATCGCTGATCGCCTTATCGCGTCCAACCGTAAGCTTGTAACTCTGAGCACTAAACTCCAGTGGCCCCCACTCCAACGGTGTATTTTGAAGAGGAATCCACGCAGTCACAGTTTTATCCGTCTCCAGAGGCCAGTAAAACTGGTCAGCATGCCATGGGGTATGGCCTCCACCCGGCTCCTTGTAAAGCGCCTGATCGTGGTACATCCTAACACCTTCCACACCCATAAGCTCTGCAGCAATTCTAGCCAAACGCTTACTGAATACAATTTCCTTTACAGGCTCGGACTTGGTCCAGAGGTTCATGATTTGCAAAAAGGCTTTTCCATAGGTATCGCGTTGTTCCATCGGGAGATGTTGGGTGTTCAACCTTCGGACCTCCGAAGTAATAACTTCGTCCATATAGGCGATGGCTTCCGGGGATAGGACCTGCTTGAGTTTTATAAATCCATTTTTCCGGTAAAACGAAATCTGATCAGGAGTTAAAGCGTAATGGTCACTGAAAGCTTGTTGGAGATTATTGTTCATGATTGAAAACAATTTTCTGGGTTTCTTTAAAATTAGAATAGAATGAGACTTTTTACAAACGGCATTGGCATTACTAAAGGAATTTTAAGCTGGCTTGTACCCGGATGGACTGATTAAATTATCGACCAGCGCCAAAAGTCTGGCCAAAAAAATCACCTGCCAGCCACGACGGTCGCTCAGTCCGGTTAGCAACCTGCCAGCCAATCAAAAAATTAAGTCTTACATAGGTTGCGGCAGCAGAAAAATTAAAGGCGGCATCACTATACTCGTCAGATGGCTTATGGTAATGGGTTTCTGTCCAGACATCAATCAGATTTTTTAAATCCAATTTCGGTGACTTGGTTTTTAGACCATATTTAACATGGAGCGCCGGTATACCTTCCCGAATAAAACTATACTGATCGCTGCGCACAAACCGGACCTGTTCAGGCATGTGATCTTCCTGCACTTCCAGACCAAGGTGCGACGCTGCGTTGTTCACTTCATTCATTAGCGTACTGTGTTTTGCACCCAATGGTTCTATGGAAAGAAGAGGTGCAATCAGGGTCGGCATGTCTGTGTTAACATCGGCAACCAGTTTGTCTTTAGGAACCGGTGGATTGGAAGCCAGATACCTGGAGCCCAACAAACCCATTTCCTCCGCTGTTACCAGAGCAATTAAAACCGAACGCTTGGTTTTGGTTTGCTTGTAAAGACGGGCGATCTCGAGTAGGCATGCTGTACCGGAAGCATTATCATGTGCTCCATTGTAAATGGAGTCTCCGCGTATTGGTTTTCCAATACCTACGTGATCCAGGTGGGCGGTATGGACCACAAATTCCTTTTTTAGTTCAGGATCATTCCCTTCAATCCATCCTATAACATTATAGCTTTCTAAATCGCGGTAGTTACTTTTTACAGTGGCATTTACTGAAACATTTAATTCAGCAGATCCAGGTTTCAAGGATGAGATTTTTTCTTTCAACAAATCTGTGGAAACCGTTGCGGCGAAAACCAAGCCTGGGTGAACACTAACCCTGCCAGAGCCCACCGAACCATCCTTATTGACATAGCCCATGATACCTTTCACAGCGTTATCGTGAGCCAGTGCGAGCATCTGAGGCTTATCCTCCAGGTAAATAATTCCTATTGCACCATTTTTAGCTGCCAAATCACCCTTGTTTGCAGGACTGTTGAAATGCGCTTTTTCACTCGCAGGAAAAGCCGACGGGGTTCCTGCTCTGACAACCACCACCTTTCCTTTGACATCTATGCCTTGGTAGTCGTCGTGGTTGAGATGTGACGCCGTGATTCCATAATTCAACCAGACCAGAGAGCCACCACCGGACCGTGTATTTACATTCATGTTTGGCAGCAGGACAGCCTGCTTTCCAAGTTTGAGCATGATACCCGACAATTCGATTCGACTACCAAGGGTGTCCAACCTTGCAGTCCTTATGATTACATTCTGTAAATAACCGTTATCGCCCTTCGGCGCAACACCAAGCGATTTGAATTGATCAATGACAAAGTCCACAGCCATTTTATACCCCGGCGTACCGGGCTTACGACCGAGTAGTTTATCATCGCTGAGATAAATTATCCGGTTTCTGATGGCCGTGGTGTCGACCTGTTGTAAAACTTTAGAAACCTGCTTTGTGATTTTTACCTGAGCAAATACTGACGTGCTGATCAGCAGTAAAATCAAGCCAAACCTAAATCTTGTCATATTCAAAAATCAGAATTGAAATACAATTTTACCCGCCTTATTGGGAAGGGTGATGTCGTTGAAGGATTCTGCAATTCGCGAAAAGGGCCTGATCGAATCAATGACGGGTTTGAGTTTATGTTTCTCAACAAATTGCAGCATGTCCCCGAACTCCTCATCGTTGCCCATGGTGGTTCCTTTGAGGGTCAGGTGATTCCAGAACATGCGGTATAAATCGAGCTTTCCCGGCAGTCCATTGGTAGCGCCATAAAAGACAATTTTGCCGTGCGGCCGGAGCATTTTGATAAAGTTGTTGATGGCATCGCCACCGGCGCTATCGATTACAATATCAAATCCACCTTTTGTCTTCCAAAGATCAGGATACAAGGCATCGCGACGGTAGTTGTAGGCACCGCGCGCGCCCATTTTCAATGCTTTTTCAATTTTGGTGTCATTGCCCGATGAAACATAGACATTGGCACCGGCTGCCTGTGCAAATGAAAAGGCAAATTGAGCGACCCCACCTCCAAAACCTGAGATCAAAACATTTTGCCCGGGCTGGAGGTGACCACGTTTAAACAGCGCACGAAAGGCCGTGAGTCCACCGAGGGGTAAGGTTGCAGCCTGCAGCGCATCGAGGTGAGCAGGTTTGGATTGGATTCGATCGGTTTGAACAAGGATGTATTCAGCAAATGTTCCATCGACAGGCATTCCCAGGATGGTGTAAAATCGAGATTGAACTTCCGGATCCGGTCCCCAGTTGATGTTTGGGTTGATGATCACCTCTTTACCGATCCAATGCTTATCGCTTTCATCGTGGACGGCTTCCACCACCCCGGCTCCATCAGAGCCGAGGGTTACACCAAGCCGGATGTTGGGGTATTTGCCTTCTCTGATCCACTCGTCCCTTCGGTTCAGAGCGGCGGCCTTCATTTTTACCAACACCTTACCCGGCGCGAGTGTTGGGACGGGAATATCCCGGAGGGTAACCGTACCAATTGAAGTCAACTGTAACGCTTTCAAGGGTTATGTTTTTGAATTAACGATTATTCGGGCATTGCATACAAGATAAGTCGGGACGACTTAAGCAGCAAGACGAATGGGATGGAAAGAGAAAAATCAGAACGGCACGCTGTCGTCCTCGGAGGTGCCTTCGCTGGCAGGAGGAGGCGTGGGCGGCTCTTCGCGGATTTCATTCAGGCGGCTTCCGCGGGTGATCATGCTGGAAAAAGGATTGTTTTCCGACGATGGATCAGAGTAGTCGGCGAACTTGGTGTATTTACCGATGAATTTCAGTTTAACAGTATCCAGTGAACCGTTTCGGTGCTTGGCTACGATTACTTCTGCCATGCCTGCCGTGGGCATATTGTCTTCGTCGACCGTGATCTTATAGTATTCCGGGCGATAGAGGAACATAACAATGTCGGCATCTTGTTCGATGGAACCAGATTCGCGAAGGTCAGACAACTGGGGACGTTTGTCGCCTCCCCTGGTTTCCACGCCACGGCTTAACTGGGAAAGTGCCAAAACTGGTACCTCAAGTTCCTTAGCAATGCCTTTTAATGCTCTGGAGATGGATGCTATTTCCTGTTCACGGTTTCCACCGGCATCTCCCTTCATCAGCTGGAGGTAATCGATGATGATAAGGGCAATGTTGTGTTCCGCTTTGAGCCTTCGGCATTTGGCGCGCAGTTCAAGAATGCTCAAGGCAGGTGTATCGTCGATGAAAATAGGTGCAGCAGAAAGACGGTTGGTTTTATGCACCAACTGCTGCCATTCAAAATCGGCCAGATTTCCCTTTTTGAGCTTTTCAGATTCTAATTCAGCTTCAGCGGAAATCAGACGATTGACCAACTGAATGGAGGACATTTCCAGAGAGAAAATGGCTACCGGATGATTGAAGTCTACCGCTGCATTGCGCATGGCGGAAACCACGAAGGCGGTTTTACCCATACCGGGGCGAGCCGCGATGATGGTTAGGTCAGCTTTTTGCCATCCACTGGTAATTCGGTCCAGACGGGTGAATCCGGTTGGGATACCTGTTAGGCCATCTTTATGATTTTTCTTTTCCTGAAGTTCTTTTACTGCCTTGAACATCAGGGACTTCATGGTATCGTAGTTCTTACGAAGGTTTGAGTCCGAAATTTTGAAAACTGCCTGTTCAGTACGGTCAAGAAGGTCGAAGACATCGTGCGTGTCTTCGTAGGCATCTTGTTGGATCTGCGAGGAGATTTGAATCAGCTCGCGTTTGATTGCCATTTCAATGATGATGCGGGCATGGTACTCGATGTTGGCCGCAGAGCTGACCTTTGAAGTCAGTTCAGCGATGTAGAAAGCACCTCCTACGAGTTCCAGCTTACCATTTTTGCGCAACTGAGCAACCACGGTGCGCATATCAACCGGTTCAGAAGACTTAAACAGGTCTATAATTGCCTGGTAGATCTCTTTGTTCTGCTCGGTATAAAAATGTTCGGGGCGGAGAAACTCGACTACAGAAGTGAGTGCATTTTTCTCCAACATGAGGGCACCGAGAACGGTGGACTCCAAGTCCAGCGCCTGAGGAGGAAGCTTGCCAAGGCTTTCGGAAATCTCCCGTGGGACATTTCTGCCTATCCTTGTAATCCCCTGCCTCTGCGCCGGTCTCTGCTCCATTTCGTAGTGGTCGCTGTTTGAAATGACAATTCAAACGTACGATTTCACATCGTTAAATCTGAGGCGGTTAAGGAAATGTTTTCAACAAAGGATAAACACTAAAATGTGGAAAATCGCATCTCATTGAAAATCAATTAAAGTGAAACTTTAACTGAAATGCGAAAGCCACTAACGGTTATTGAATGATCTTGAATTCAACCCGGCGGTTGAGTCGCCTGCCTTCCTCGGTTCGGTTGTCGACAATTGGCTTGGCGCCACCGTAACCTTTTCCCTGAATGCGCTGAGCATCAATGCCTTTTGAGACCAGATAATTTTTTACCTTTTTAACACGCTCTGTGCTGAGCTTGATGTTCAGGCTGCGGTCTCCACGGTTATCGGTGTGGCCGGTAAGTTCAATCCTTATAGTGGGATTGGTTTTTAAGAAGCCAACCACCATATCCAGCTCATCATTGGATTCATCCAGAAGGATGGCTGTACTTTGACGGAAAAGTACACTGTTAAGATTCACCACCGTTCCCACGGAAGCAGGTTGAAGCTTGATGGTTAGCATGGTAGATGAAGAGGTGAACTGCATCAGATCAATTTTTGTAATTGATCCTATAAACCCCTTATACTCAGTCTCCAAGGTATAGCTAGCCCCCTTTTTAAGTGAGATAGAAAAGATACCTTGTGCATCGGTGGAAATAGTTTTCGATGGGTTTCCTTTTAAGCTTACTAATGCGGGCAGCGGGCGGTTATCTGCACTGCTCACCACCAAACCTTTAATCAAGACCAGATCTTCGGAAACGATTACCGGTTTTTCCGGCACAACCGACTCCACAGGCTTATTTTCCTGAGGCTTCACAACCACTGGAATAGGCTCCTGGCCGGTTTGGATTGATTTGATGTCACCATAACCATCGCTGTCGCGCGTGGAGGTAAACCATTGAAAACCATTTGACTCCAGGTAAAAGAGTTCTCTTCCCTCAGAATTGATGTTTGGTACCCCCACAGGACTTGACCAGGTCTTCCATCCATCACCCTGCCTTTGGGTTTGGTAAACATCAAAACTACCTGACCCTCCCGGACGGTTGGAGGAAAAAAAGAGTGTCTTTCCGTCCTGACTAAGTGATGGCGACCACTCCTGAAAATTACTATTAACCACCGGACCTATGGAGAATGGCTCGGACCATCCCCCATCACCACGGACGGATATGAAAATATCTTCAGCACCCATACTCAGGGGACCGGAGGCAGAAAATACGAGGACGTCACCCGATGCATTTACAAATCCGCCGCTACCGACACTCTTGTTTACGAAGTAGGGTATGTAAATATTCTCGGGCAATGACCAACCAGTCGCAGTCCTTCTGGCCACAGAAATACCTTGGGACGAGGCCGGTGAACCATCGGATTGGTAGTGACCCATCAGGAAAATTTCTTTACCTGATTCCGAAAACCCTATTACAGCGTTATATGCGCTGTTGCTCCAAAGCAGCTGTACTTCCGGAGCAGTCCACCCACTGGCGGTCCTGACCGAAGCCCAGATGTCACCCGGATCCCTCTTACCATATCGGTTGATTGGGTTTCCGGCCACGGTGAAATAGAGCGTATAGCCGTCAGGGGATAATACCGGTGCCTGTTCGTCAAAGGCAGAATTGAGAGGCAACGGTTGTCCGAAAGCAGCAAAAGGTAAAAGGAAAAGCAATACAATTGGTCGGATCATTTGACAAACATAGGGCTAGCAGCGGACCATGGCAATGACCATGCCACCCTAAGCCCAATGTTTTCATGCTATCCCCTGTTCCGGGGTGGTTATGGTCTTCAATTGATCAATAATAATATCTTTGCGCCATCTAAGTTTTAAGTCAAACTAAATACTGTAATAATATGAGAATCACTGCATTACTGATTATGCTTTCCTGCCTCATGGCAGAAGCTCAGTTACAAACGCCTTCAGCAAGTCCTGCTTCCACCGTTACGACCGTTGTAGGTCTCACCGACGTAAAGGTCAACTACAGCCGCCCCAAAATGAAGGGCCGTAAGATCTTTGGAGAGGGCACCGAGTACCTGGTTCAATATGGAAAAATCTGGAGAACCGGAGCCAACAGCGGAACGGTTATTTCCTTTAGCGACGATGTGAAGGTCGAGGGTACTGCGGTACCGAAAGGCGATTACCTGATCTTCTCATGGCCTGGTGCAACCGAGTGGACCGTCAGCCTGTATAGCGATGTAAAGCTTGGTGGTAACACCGACGGGTATGATAAGGCAAAGGAAGCAGCCCGTTTTACGGTAAAGCCGGAGCGTCTTTCTGAGCGTGTGGAGATGTTTACCATCAACATATCCGACATCTCTGACAACAATGCCAATGCTAAAATTCAATTGGCCTGGGAAAACACTTCCGTAAAATTCAACGTAGCAGTTGATTTCGATTCTAAGGTGATGAAGGCCATTGATGCCGCAACAAAGGTTAGCCCCACCGTTTACGGTCAGGCTGCCTCCTATTACTTTGAAAACGGAAAGGACCTTCGTCAGGCCCTGGAATGGATGACCATCGCATGCAACGCCAATCCGGACGCTTACTGGAATCTGTTGACCAAGGCACGCATTCAAAAAGCGCTTGGGGATAAGGCTGGCGCACAAGCTACCTCAGCCCTGAGCCGCGCTGCAGCCGTTAAGGCCAATAACCAGGACTATGTTAAGCTTAACGACGACTTTGTTAAGTCACTGGGCAAATAATTGGAAAAAGAATAAAAGAAAAATCCCCCGTCACCCGGGGGATTTTTTTTGTGCCGAAAAAGTTCCGCGACCTAGCTTTTAACTTTTCCTCCTGCCAGGAGAAATTGGTACAACACCGCCACCACCAGGACTACCCCGCAACTGATGTAGTTGTAATGCAAGAAGGCAACAGCATCCCGCTGGAAAAAATACAAATAGAGAATGATGCTTTCAGCCACCAATGCGCCGATAAATACAGCCGTTGATTTTAAATAAGGAATGTAAAACCCGGCCAAAAACATACCGAGCAAGGTTCCATAAAAAAGCGATCCAATGATGTTCACAAACTGAATCAGGTTTTCAGCCTGGTTCGCCATGGAGGCATAGATCATGGCAAAGATGGTCCAAACCACTGTGAAAACTTTGGACATAAAAACATAGTGCGACTCATCCGCTGTAGGTTGAATCAGTCGCTTATAAATATCGACTGCTGTTGTCGAAGACAATGCATTAAGCTCAGAGGCGGTACTGGACATAGCAGCCAGGAAAACCACAGCCAACAACAACCCGATCAATCCATGAGGCAAATAGCGCATGGTGAAATTGATAAACACATAATCCTTATCCATCGTTTTGGCACCAGGCAATGCACCTGCAATGGACTCCCGAACAGCCTGCCTCCCCTCCTGCTCCAGCGTAACAGCACGCTTCCATTCCGATCTTGATTGGTCCAGTACCACTGGTTCCTTTTCATCCAATGCCTTCAGCATTTTGGTCGCAGCCAACCTGCGATCCTGGTGTGTTTGACCCAGCACTGCTTCAAGTGAATCCAATTGAGCCACAGCACTTGTTTCCCTGGCCTGAGCATAGAGCGATTGGTTGTGGAAAATAGGAGGACGTTCGAACTGATAAAATAAGAACACCAAGACACCAATGTAAAGAATGATGAACTGCATAGGAATTTTCAACAAGCCGTTGAACAACAGTCCAAGCCTGCTCTCTGTCATATCTTTTCCGCCGAGGTATCGACCTACCTGCGACTGATCAGTGCCGAAATAGGCCAGAAACAGAAATAAGCCACCGATCAATCCTGACCAAATGTTATAACGGTCTGAAAGATTGAAATCCGTACTGATCAAATTCATCTTACCCATTTGTCCTGCCAATACAAACGTGTCAGAAAATCCAATTTCTTCTGGCAGCAAACTATACGCGATGCCACCGGCAAGCACCATTCCAGCCATGATGATGGCCAATTGATATTTCTGCGTCAGACTAACTGCACGGGTTCCGCCAGACACCGTGTAAATCATTACAAGAGATCCAATGAGCAGGGTTGTCCACGCAATATCCCAACGAAGCAATGTCGAAAGAATCAGTGAAGGAGCATAGATGGTGATGCCGACCGAAAGTCCTCTTAACAATAAAAAAATTATGGCACCCAAAGTGCGGACCTTCAGGTCAAAACGATTTTCAAGGTACTCGTAAGCCGTATAAACTTTAAGCCGCGTGAAAATCGGAACGACCGTAACGCTGAGAATAATCATGGCCAGCGGCAATCCGAAATAAAAGTGCAGGAACCGCATGCCATCTTCATAGGCTTGGCCAGGGGTGGATAAAAATGTAACGGCACTCGCCTGGGTGGCAATAATGGAGAGACAGACGTTCCACCAGGGCAATGACTTATTTCCCAACAGGTAGCCATCCATTCCAGTGGTACCACGTGTTTTCCAATAACCATAAAAGGCAATAAGAAAAAGAGTCGAAAACATTACGACCCAATCAATGGTTTGCATCATAGGTCAGATGTTCAACGTTCGGGTAATCCAGAAATAGGCAAGCAATTGCAACAAGGTAACGACCACCAACAATCGATACCATCCCTTCCAGGATTTGAAGACGGGTGGTTTATTTTCAGTAGAACTCATTTTCTCGCTGGCTGCGACTTTTGATCTGGGGACTTACCCAAAGATATCAGGTTTGCAAAAAGTCGGTAGGCTCCACCCACCCCTTCCGGTAGTTGTCTGAAAAAGGATAAGCCTGTATAAACATAATAGCCCTTACCATAGCGCGCAATTAGCAGTCCGCCGTTGCGTGCGGGTTCGCCTTTATCATTCAATGATAATACAGGGACAAAACCTTCGTCCCACTTCAAACCAAAATACAGGCCTCTTTCCTGAACCCAACCTTTGAAATCATCTGCGGTGATTTTGTTGGGCGTGTTCAATACAGGATGTTCAGGCGCCAGGAAGCGAACCTCAGCGTCCTCTTCGGTAACACGCTCGCGTCCGAGGGTAAGCGGTAAAGGAGCAATTTTATCCGTCTTGAATTCGGAGTTGGTGTTGTATTGGTTGACCACCACCCCACCCTGCTCCACATATTTAAAAAGTGAAGCCATCCCTGCTGACAATGATTCGTTGGTATTGAGTGCCCGTATGCCCAAAACCACGGCATCAAACCCAAAAAGGTCTTCTGCCCTGGTCGGAACATCAGAAAATTCAGTTACATCGTAACCAATCGCGGTCAGCGCAGCAGGAATATCATCGCCAGCACCACGGATATAAGCAACGGATTTTCCAAGCTTTACAACGGAGGCGCTCACCAGTTTTACTTCGAGCGCCGATTGAATGGTTTGAACAGGAATGTGGTCGTAGGCGATTTCCTCGATAGAAGTAACGTAGGTTTGATCACCTATTTTCGCTTGTGCGCGCAACCAACCTTCTCCACCTTTAGCTGGTGGCGTTATCGTAAGTTTTATGTTTCGCAGTTCGCCTCTTTTATTGAATGAAATTGGAACCACTGTAGGTTGAACCTTCCATCCCGCAGGTACCTCCAATGTCAATTCCCCTGATAACTCCCGATTTACTACTGGTGAGATGGCAAGATCAACCGAGAGGGGTTTGGTAGAGGCAAAAAACAACAACGAAGAGCCAAAGGACATTTTTAACGGAGGCGTGGTCTGTACCGGCCTGTACAACTCACCTTTAACCGGATCCAGCGACTTATAAACCACAGGCGTTTCCAGGCTTAAAGAAACACCATCAACCTCCAAATCCATGGTGGCCATTAATGCTGCTGATGCTTCAGGTTTACCAATAAGGTTCGAATCGCGAACGATGAATAATCCATCAGAGTGTTTTTCGTTCAACCAATAGGGACCGGATGGACTGAGGTTGGTGTCAATAGAACGCTTGAAGGTTTTGACCATCTGTTGGTTATCCTTGAGCACTACATTAAACGCTGTGTCAAGTCCTGACCCCTTAATTCTTAAACTCTTTAATTGAACAGGTGTTGGTGAACGGTTGACGATCTCCAAATTAAAAGCAGACTGATAACCAGCACTCACATAGTAAAGATCTGCAGTGATTTCGAAATAAATTCCAAGACAATCGCTTATAAGCGAATTCACTTCCTCAAGTTTCCGTTGCTTCCAGAAAGGATCGCCGATGGACTCAATGGATTTCCGGATTGCCACCAGTTGTGGTATGGACTTCCAGGGCATCTGTGGATTAAAGGAATCGATGGCTTTGGAAACTAGACCGTCGATCGGTTGACCTCCATCTACCCGTGACCAGCTGGTATTAATGCCTTCCAGCAGATCTTTTTCTGCACGATCACCTTTCTGGTATTCAAAAAATTCCGGTGTTGGTCCACGGCGTGCGCGTGAACCAAAGCCCTGACTTTTGTGCATGGTTCTGCTTTGAGCGGAGAGCTCAGGGTACGATTTTCCTAACAGCGGATTGTAACCCCCCATATCGATGGTGAAAACACCTGGTGTGGATTCGTTCACACTGGGTGCAAAAAATCGGCTGAGGTTGAGGTAAAGACGTTTGGGTTTCCAGACACCATACTTAGAAACCTGCTCTGGAAATGCCGTTGGATCAGAAGCGAGGTCAAATGCCTCAAGAGCCAGCAGTGCAGAGGAGGTATGGTGTCCATGACCGGCTCTGGCATCGGGTGGAAAACGGGTGATAATTACATCCGGCCTGAATTGACGGATAATTAATACAACATCAGAAAGAATAGACTGTTTATCCCAAATCCGAAGGGTCTCTTCAGGATTTTTCGAGAACCCAAAATCATTGGCACGCGTAAAAAATTGTTTTCCACCATCAACCTTTCGTGCCGCCAGAAGCTCCTGGGTTCGAATCAGACCGAGACGATCCCGGAGCTCACCACCAATCAGATTTTGTCCGCCATCACCTCTGGTCATGGACAGATAGCCGGTGGTCATCAGTCGTTCATTGCCAAAATAACCGATGGCAAGCGTATTCTCATCGTCAGGGTGTGCAGCCACATACAAAACAGATCCGAGGACCTTAAGCTTTTGAAGACGAAGCAGAAGGTCGTCAGAGGATACAGATTTTGGCTGAGCGAATAGCGGAAAGGTTTGAAGAAAATGGACAAGCAGAAAAGCCAGTGATAATCTTTTCATCATTGAGAATTAGCGGTAAAAAATATCAGCATGTCGGTGTGACGTTCAATCAGATTTTGAAAAATATTCCTTTCCGAAAGAGAAACTGACACATTTTCCATTCAACAGCAAAAATAACCAGTGAAGCGGTAATGAGCGACAACCATTCAGGCAGGTTAATGGGTAACATTAGACCCGTCACGATGGTGGTGAGATACTCGGTAAACCATCGGTTACCAACAATTTCAAAAAACAGGTAGATGAACAAGGAGTTCATGCCAACGATGGTAAAAAATGACCAGCCGCTGCGGTGATTTCTTACATCAATCCACCAATAAAAACCAGTTAGAAACAGAATACACCAACCACCGGAAACAAGCGTAAAAGAGGAAGTGGCAATTCTTTTTATGATGGGCGTTACACCTGCGAAATCAAGGACATACCCAGAAAAAAGAAAGATAAGACCAAGGACAATCATTGGTTTAAGAATTTCATTGGTGGACTTTTGAGAAAGAAGCCATTTACCTGCCATTGCACCCCAGATGGTGTGAGCGGCTGTGGGCAGGCAATTGATGGCAACCCAACCGCCCGAATTTATTTTATTCATCAGGACCAAATCCATGTAGTTGCCGAAGTTGTGTTGGTCTACGAATGGTTGATCAAAGTCGGGGAATCCAGTGAAACGGTACAGGACTTCGGTCATTAGAAGCAGCGCAAAGCTTATGGTGAGTTGGGCAGAGAGCGAAAAGTTAAAAATCAAAAACGCAACGAGCGTCGTAAATGAAAGTTGGGTTAGTACGTCCCACAGTTCAAAGGATAATCCATGATCACGAACTGCATAATCCAGAACTCCCCAGAAAAACAACCAACCTGAACGACGAAGCACTTTTGAGAAGCGCGTGTTCCAGGAAACTCCAAGTCCCTCCTGCTTGATCAGGGATAAAGCCAAAGCTGTTCCGGCAATGAACATGAATCCGGGTTGAATCAGATCCCAAAAGCGCAATCCATTCCATGGATGGTGGGTGAACTGAGTGAAAAAAAGATGAAGTGGAGTCTCTGAAGGAATGAATGAGAGAAGATGATCGTAAAGCCTTGTGCTTTCCATCATCAGCAGCACCATGATCATTCCTCTGAAAACATCAAGAGAAAGTAACCGTGAAGTGGTTGATGTTGTCATTGGAAATTGGCTAAGAAAGTGAAACAACTGATCCGCCCGCCTGCTTGCTTCGATCCGCAGCATCCATGAAAGCGTAAATCTCTATGGTTTCTGCAGGCTGTACAGGCGGTATACCTGAACGGAAAAATTCTGCTATTTTTTTTGCGAGTGGCTCATAGCCTTCAAAACTTCCCAAGGATAGATTTCCATCGGTCCCGAAGGCGATGCCTCCGTAATCATGCTTCCCGCTGCGCATACCTCGAAAGGTGCCTATTCTTCCATCGTTCCATTTTCCAACCACCAGCTCAGTGTCTTGCGTGGTGGTACGCTGAACGGTTGCGCAACCGGAGCCCATGACGGTGAATAAAATTTCAACACCATGAATTCCATACCAGAACAAATCGGGATGGGTGGGCTCAAGTGTCGCCGGGCTGTAGGCGTCACAAGCCAACACTTTACCAATCCGATTTTGATATCGAACCTCTTGTGCCACAGGTAGATAACGGAGGGATGAAGAAGAAAAAACAGGAACCTTATATTTTTCAGCCTCTGCATAAATGGATTTAACCTCTTTCAAGGAGGCAGCAACGGGCTTATCGATAAATAACTTTTTACCGGCCTGAATAATCTCTGAAGCTTGCTTCAGGTGTGGCCTTCCGTCGTTGGTCTCCAATAAGACCACATCCGATTTACGAATTACATCAGCTACCGAAGGGACGATTTCCACACCAAACTTTTTTACTTTTTCAGTGTATTCCGGAATCCTGTTTACAGAACTGGGTATGTCGTCGCTACCTTTCGCACAAGCTGCAACCACCTTAAAGCCTTCAAAACCTGGTTTGCCGGAGGAAAACAATTCAGCAAAAGCAGGTGAGTGAGATGTGTCTAGCCCAACAATCCCAACCCTGATGGAGTCATTGGGCAAAGCGTAGACAGGAAGCGCAGTTGCTGACATCATTACCGCTGAGGCTTTGATGAATTTCCGACGTGATTGTTTTTGCATCGTTATCCGATTTTAGGTTCCCACCCCGGTTGATACTCGCGTGTCCAGTATTTCATGGCTTCGGGGTTATTGATGATTTTCCCAGCGTCAGGATCACAAGTTAATGCTGTACCTGAACGGTAGGAGATGTTTCCAAGGTGACACAGCAGCACACTTTTATTACACTCCTGAATGGGCGAATTAAGTCGAGCGCCACTTTGAATCGCTTCCAGAAAATTGGTGACGTGGTCTTTATCAAAATCAAATCCAGGGCCGGTTTGACCGACAACGGTGTTGGTGCCAGAATCGATCTTACGAATCATTTCACCTTTCTGATTGTATACACGATAACTGTTGTCCCGGATTTCCAGCGAGCCCTGGGTACCGTGAAAGGAAACACCAGAACCCATCTCGTTGATGGCTTTTGGGTTGCAGCTTCTCCCCTCCCATTGGATTATTTTTCCGTCAGCAAACCGGTAGGTAGCTGTTTGGGTGTCGGGCGTTTCCCAATCATCCTGAAATTGAAATCTCCCTCCGGTGGAATAAACAGATGTCGGATAATTGACATTCATACCCCAGCGGGCGAGATCCATAAAATGGGTGCCATTGTTCAGCAGTTCGCCTGTGCCCCAGTTCCAATGCCAGTGCCAGTTGTAATGAATGAGGTTGTCTTTAAAGGCGCACCGGGGTGCCGGTCCTTGCCACAAATCATAATTGAGCCATTCAGGAACTGGCAAATTTTTCCCAATGCCGATGGAGGGGCGATTATTGGTGTACCATACCCGCGCAAAGTCGACCTTACCGATGGAACCGGATTGAAGCTCAGCAATGGCTTCACCGACACGGGGCCACGAGCGCCTTTGATTCCCAAGTTGAACTTTTTTCTGGTATCGATTGGCGGCCTGAACGAGCAACTCACCTTCTGCAGGATTGTGGCTTCCGGGTTTTTCTACATAAATATGTTTGCCTGCCTTCAATCCAAGGAGTGCGGCCGGCGTATGCCAATGGTCTGGCGCTGCGATAACCAGTGCGTCGACGGATCGATCGTCGAGTGCCTTTCTGAAATCATCGGTGGTATTGGGTACGCTGGATTGTCCAGCGGACCTGGCTGCCTGGATGGCCCCACTCAGCGCGCGGCTGTCTACATCGCAAATCCAGGTGACCTCTGCAACAGGGTTGGCGGCAAACGCCTGAACCAAGGCTAGGCCTCTGCCGTTGACACCCATGACCGCTACTTTGATTTTCGCGGCGGCTTTTTGATTGACGATGCGCTCAAATGCCAAGGCGGAGGGCGACATCAGGTATGCGGTCGATGAAATGGTAACGGCAGAAAGAAATTTTCTGCGGGAAAGATTTTGGTTCATGGTGAATTTGGGAAAGGAAGATCAGGATAAAAATTGAGTCCTTCAAGTAAAAAGGTGGAAGCGGAAAGCCTGTAGGAACAAAAGGACCTCTTGAAGGTTTTTGGCTATGGAATCGGGGTAATTTTTAAAATCCTGCCTGGACCTTCAACTGAAACATAGATGGACTCATCAGGTGCCTGTATGACATTACGAACCCTACCCAATCCTTCCAGTAAAATAAATTCACCTGTAACTTGATTGTTTTTCATCACGCAACGATGAAGCTTTTGGGATGCCAATCCGGCAACCAATAAATTTCCAGACCAGGATTTGAATTTATTTCCTTTAATAAATGTCATACCACAAGTTCCAATCGATGGCGACCAGGAATAAATCGGCGCAGTGATTCCAGCCTGACTGTGACTGTCAGAAATTACAGA
Organism: Bacteroidota bacterium; assembly: GCA_016866235.1. GTDB lineage: Bacteria > Bacteroidota > Bacteroidia > Cytophagales > Cyclobacteriaceae > ELB16-189. Next base: position 866,961 of record VGMW01000001.1, on the reverse strand, counting down.
ACCGTCATAATTGATACCAAGGGAAAACTGGGGCCAACCATAATTGGCTCCAGGTTGGATAAGGTTGATCTCATCTCCACCCTTAGGTCCGTGCTCTGTGGAATAAACCTGACCTGTGATAGGATCCAGTGCCAGCCCTTGAGGATTGCGGTGACCGTAGCTGAATATGGAATTGAACGATGCATTACCCGGGAGAACAGGATTGGTCGTCGGAAATCCACCTTGATCGAAGAAGCGATGGATTTTACCCCATGGTGAGGTGGGGTCTGAAGCATTTTTATTGGTATTGGATGCACCACCTCCAGTTGAGGGACCTTCACCAATGCTGAGGTATAAAAAATTATTTCTGTCAAAAAGAATCCTGCTTCCATTGTGACCGCCGGGGCCAGTTGCGGTATAGATGTTCTGAAGACTTTCGATTTGATCGTTTACCAACCTAAAGCGACTCAGCTTCAAGGTGTGGTAAGGCGTGCTGGCGGTGTAAGAAAAATAGATCCAACCATTTTTTGAATACTCAGGATGAACCCGAATGTCCAACAATCCACCTTGCCCGCCTGCATCGACAGTAGGGACGCCTGAAATTTCAATCGGGCTGGTTTGATTGTTTTTGAGCAGGTACATTTTACCACGTTTCTCACCAAAGATTAGGTCGCCATTTGGAAGAACATCCATTCCCCAGATGATTTCAAATCCGTTGATTACCGTCGATGTTTCGATTTGCGGCTCAACGGTGGTTAATACGGTGTCGTCTGGATTTTCACAGGAAGTAAAAACCAGCAGCATAATACCAAACCAAAAATCTTTGCACTTCATTGACTGGGGAAAATGGCTAATTAAATCTTCGATTAATTGGCAAGAATATTTTTTTGAGAAACTATTTTACTGCCTGCAATTTACCTAATATCCAATAGATAGAATGATGTCAGGTGACAACACCTGACATGGAATACGTACAGCATTAACTAACAAGAATGAAATAAAGTCGAGTGACAACACCCGACATTTCGTGGGCGTTTAAAATAATGCCCTAAGTAATAGACGTGCCCAAATATTCCGTGTCAGATCCCATTACATGACACCTATTCCAATCCGTAACCGTCACACCTACGTACTCCACGCCTTCCCGCTAATGGATTTTTGGATTAACTTCCGGAGTATGAACAGGGCAAGCAGGCGAAATTTTCTGAAATCAACAGGCTCAGCACTTTTAGCTATCCCCACCCTTCAAGCAGCAGGCATAACCACTCCCTTAACAGCAAAAAATCTTACAGCCATGGAAGAAAAAACCAGTCTAATCGGAGCCTACGGCTCGTGGGCCGCATCCCTGATCGACCAGAAACTACCATCGCTTTCCTTTCGAAACGATTCCAATCAGGACAACCACTCCTGGAAATCAACCGCCAGAAAAAAAGTACTGGAAAGATTGGCAATTCCCGCATCCGCTGGCACACCAACCGTGGTCGTTGAGAGCAAGTACAATTATGACGGGCTTACCATTGAAGAGATCAGCTGGCAACTGCCTTACGGTCCACCCACCAAAGCCATTATCCTGAAACCAGAAGGTGCAACCGGAAAACTACCTGCTGTGTTAGCACTCCATGACCATGGCGGAAATAAGTATTTTGGTCACCGTAAAATTGTTCGACTCAAAGGGGACCAACATCCGATGATGCAGGAACATCAACGGTTGTATTACAGTGGTAGAGCATGGGCCAATGAACTTGCCCGCCTTGGGTACGTTGTGATGGTGTCAGACGCCTTCCCTTTTGAAAGCAGAAGGGTCCTGTTAAAGGATGTTCCTGATGAAATAAGGCAGGGATTATCCGATTCCAATCCGGAGTTACAGACCAACATCGATGCTTATAATTCCTGGGCAGGCAACCACGAACATATTATGGCTAAGTCGTTGTTTAGTGCAGGCACCACCTGGCCCGGGGTATTCCTGAGTGAAGACCAGCGGGCGCTGGATGTATTGTGCGCACGGAAAGATGTGGACACTACCCGATTGGGTTGTGCAGGTCTTTCAGGCGGCGGTATGCGAACAGCCTTTTTGGGTGGACTGGATGAAAGGATTCAATGTGCGGTGTGCGTCGGATTTATGACCACCTGGAAAGATTTGATTCTATACAAATCATACACCCACACCTGGATGACCTATGTTCCGGTCCTGCCCAATGAACTGGACTTTCCGGAGATTTATGGCATTCGGGCACCGTTGCCAACCATGGTATTGAACGACTCAGAAGATGAGCTATACACCTTACCCGAAATGAAGGAAGCAGACAAAATTCTGACTGAGATTTTCAAAAAGTGCGGAGCAGTTGACCGTTACAAGTGTTCCTATCACCCCGGCCCGCACAAATTCGATGAAAACATGCAGCGTGAAGCCTTTGATTGGTTCAACCGGTGGATGAAATAATCAGAAAACTGCCTTACAGGGTTTAAATCGGTGGTTAAATTTAAATCAAGCCACGATCAAAAAATAATACGTGGAAATAATCGGATGATGTCGTAAACTTATATATGGAATTGTTCATCCACTCAGGGCCCGAAGCATTAGGTGAAAAAGCCGGGAAAGAGGCGGCATCGATTATCAGAACAGCCCTGGCTTCCCACAATGAAGCCTATATTATCCTGGCAACCGGAACCAGTCAGTTTGCAACTTTAAAAACACTGGTGGCTGCAGAGGGCATTTCATGGGATAAGGTTACCATTTTTCATCTGGATGAATACATCGGAGTTTCTGATTCACACCGAGCCAGTTTCAGGAAATACATCAAAGAAAGATTTATTGAAAAAGTGCCTGCCGTAAAAAAGGCTTGGCTCATCAATGGTGAGACGGTGATTTCTGATGAAATAAAACGTCTCAACAACGCCATCAAAGATGTGCACATCGACCTCGCCCTGGTTGGAATTGGTGAAAATGGCCACCTGGCATTCAACGATCCACCGGCAAACTTTGAAACAGATGATCCCTACATCGTCGTGGACCTCGATGAAGCCTGCCGAAAGCAACAAATGGGTGAAGGATGGTTCAGAACAATTCACGAAGTGCCTTTGAAGGCGATCAGCATGTCCGTGAAACAAATTCTTAAATCAAAACACATCATCTGTTCTGTACCTGACCAACGAAAAGCACAGGCCGTTCTGAACACGATGACCAAACCAGTATCCAACCTCTTTCCTGCCTCCATTTTAAGAAACCACCTCAACTGCAACCTTCATCTTGATCCTTACTCCTCTTCACTGCTGCCACCAACCATCCTGAAAAAAGCAAACTGATGATCAGAAGAGCGTTTATCACCACAGCAGCCCTTTCCGCCATCGCATCGTCCAGAATACAGTTGTCTGCAAAAGACACCCCGGCCTACAATCAAAATTTTCAATTCAATCTCGGGATTGCAGGGTATTCCTTCGCCTATTATAAGGACCAACCCGATGAGGCTATTCGCATTCTAAAAGAAACAGGTGTCAGACGCATCACACTAAAAGACTTTCACCTTCCGATGAATTGCACGGAAGATGCCTGCAAAACGATCATAGCCAAATTTGCAAAGGAGGGGATCGAGGTCTATGGACTTGGCGTCATCTATATGAAAACGAAGGAGGAAGTCCGAAATGCTTTTCAATATGCAGCCAAAGCAGGCGTAGGCATGATCGTGGGTTCGCCCGTGCCGGAAGTGCTGGAGGTGGTCGAAGAGGAAGTCAAAAATCGAAACATCCGGATTGCCATCCACAACCATGGCCCCGAAGACAAAGTCTATCCAGACATCGATACCATTCATGAAAAGATCGCAAACCGGGATAGGCGGATTGGGATCTGTCTGGATATTGGCCATTCCTTTCGTTGCAACCATCAACCCGCCATTATGCTGGAGCGTTTCCATAAACGGGTAATTGACATGCATATTAAGGATGTAACCATCCAAAAACCGGATGGGAAATCAACCATACCGGGCAGAGGAATTATTGATCTGAAGGGTTTTTTCTCAACGGTGAAAAGAGTGGGTTATACAGGTATGTGCAGTCTGGAATATGAAGTTCCTGGCAGGCCCGATACAGGTATCGGCGAATCGATAGGATACCTTCGCGCACTAACCAACACCCTGGCGCAAAAAGGATGAGCGCAGGTAAAATTCTCACGCCGGAAGATCTCACGCCACGACAAACAACCATTTCAGTCGGCATTATTGCCGTCATGTTTTTCATCTTCGGATTTGTATCGTGGGTGAACGCGATTTTAATTCCCTATTTCAAGATCGCCTGTGAACTCAAAGGAAATGTTGAAAGCTACCTGGTCACCTTTGCATTCTACATCTCCTATCTGGTCATGTCGGTTCCCGCTGCGGAATTGCTTAAAAAAACAGGATTCAAAAAGGGGATCATGACAGGCTTCCTGATCATGTCCGCCGGAGCATTGCTATTCATCCCGGCTGCACTGGGACGGACGTACGGAATTTTTCTTGTAGGCTTATTTACGTTGGGCACCGGGTTATCCATCCTGCAAACGGCTGCCAATCCATACATCACCATCCTTGGACCAAAAGAAAGTGCGGCACGCAGGTTAAGCCTGATGGGCATCGCCAACAAAACCGCTGGCATATTGGCACCATTGATCTTTGCGGCGGTGGTGTTGCGCGCAACGGATACCGATCTCTTTCGCTCCCTTGAAACGATGGATGAAACAGCAAAGGCCTCTGCCTTGGATGAACTCATACGAAGGGTTATTTATCCATACGCGGTGGTGGGCGGCGTACTGATGATGCTTGGCTTGGCCATCCGCTTTTCTCCCTTACCGGAAATTCAAACCGCAGAGGAACAAAATGAACGGCATCAGGCCGACCATAAAAAAAGTATTTTGGAATTTCCCCATGTGGTGCTCGGCGCGTTTGCAATCTTTTTTCACGTCGGCACCCAAGTCATTTCCATCGATACCGTAATCAGTTATGCTGAAGGAATGGGGCTCACCCTACCGGAGGCAAAAGCATTCCCATCGTTCACTTTAACGGCCACGATCACAGGATACCTGTTGGGTATTGCGCTTATTCCTTCTGTTATTTCACAGCGCACTGCACTTCGGATTTGCACCTTACTTGGATTGTTGTTTACCATCGGCGCCCTCACGCTTCACCAAAAAGTTCAGTGGCTTGGATATCCTGTGCATGTTTCTATTTGGTTTATAGTTCTGCTGGGACTTGCCAATTCACTGGTTTGGGCAGGTATTTGGCCATTGGCGATGGATGGACTCGGCCGCTTCACCAAAAAAGGTTCGTCACTGCTCATCATGGGTCTTTGTGGCAATGCGCTAATGCCATTGGGGTATGGATGGCTGGCTGATAAAACCAACCTCACAACAGGCTATTGGATCCTAGTGCCGTGCTATCTTTACCTGATCTGGTATTCCTTCAAAGGCCACCTGATCAAGAGCTGGAAATTCTGATGCGGTTACTAAAATTTTTTAATGGAAAAATCTTGTTGCCCTCCGGCATACAATCCAATGGATGCTTGATCGTAAAGGGTGATAAAATTGCTGAGATCACCAGTGGCCCAATTGACATTATTGATGCAGAATCCATTGACTTGAATGGATCCTATTTGATGCCGGGGTTCATTGACATACACATTCATGGCGGAGGGGATTCTGATTTCATGGACGGAACTGTAGATGGATTTATCAGGATCGCAGAAACTCATGCTCGATTTGGCACCACCACCATGATGCCCACCACTTTATCCAGCACCAGAGAGGAATTGGTCAACACACTGGAGTCGTACTCTGGCACCGAAAAGTTGGCACACCGAGGTTCTAAATTTGCAGGGCTACACATTGAAGGCCCTTATTTTGCGATGGCGCAGCGAGGCGCTCAGGATCCAAGGTTCGTGCGCAACCCCGATCCGGCCGAATACAAAGAAATAGTTTCTTCCTACCGATGCATTCGTCGTTGGAGTGCCGCCCCGGAGTTACCGGGAGCACTGGAGTTTGGAAAATATCTACTCGAGAAAGGCATCCTACCCTCCTTTGCCCATACGGAAGCAACGCATGAAGATATCGTTAAGGCACTTGGTGCTGGGTACACCCTTGCTACACATTTATACTCAGGGATGCTGGGCGTGACGAGACGAAACGCATTCCGCTATGCTGGTGCAGTAGAGAGTACCATGGTGCTCGACGAGATCGATGCTGAAATAATAGCCGACGGTGTACACCTCCCCGCACCCCTACTTCAGTTGGTTTATAAAACGAAAGGCGCTTCCAAAGTAGCCTTGATAACCGATGCCATGCGGGCCGCCGCCATGCCGCCTGGTAAAAGCAGACTCGGAAGCAAATCCAATGGACTGGACGTCATTGTTGAAGACGGTGTTGCAAAGCTCCCCGACAGAACTTCTTTCGCCGGTAGTGTGGCTACTACCGATCGGTTGCTCAGAACAATGGTGGAAATTGCTGGAATACCACTAACCGATGCCGTTACCATGGCCAGCAGTACACCGGCAAGAATTATCGGAATTGACAAACAAACAGGATCACTGGAAGTTGGAAAAAGTGCCGACCTGGTGGTGATGAATGACCAATTACAGGTCCAATCCGTGTATATAAACGGAAATAAAGTCGTTTAAAAGCCCCCCGGCGCTTTAGCAAAACTTTTTTCGAACAATAGTATTACCCTTTTCAGGAGTTGTTCATTTTTGCGGGTCTTTTTAGAGATCGGGCAATGGAATTCAGTATTAAACAGATAAAAATTACAGCGTAATGATAGCGGTAGATGGAATCGGTGTTGACTTTGGAGGAAGAGCATTGTTCAATGACATAACGTTTAACATCAACGAGACAGATCGAATAGCGCTGATGGGTAAAAATGGCGCGGGGAAGTCAACGCTTTTAAAAATTTTGGCCGGCGTTGGTAAGGCCAGCAGGGGAAAAGTGAGTGCACCCAAAGACGCAGTTATTGCCTACCTCCCCCAGCATCTGCTCACCGAGGACAGTTGTACTGTTTTTGAGGAAGCCTCTAAAGCCTTCCACCGCATTCATGGTATGAAAGCCAAAATGGATGAGCTGAACCGACAATTGGAAACCAGAACAGATTATGAATCGGAGGAGTATGCCAAGATCATTGAAGAAGTTTCTGAATTAAGTGAGAAATACTATTCCATTGAAGAAATCAACTACGATGCAGAGGTCGAAAAAACCCTTGGTGGACTTGGGTTTCAGCGCGAAGACTTTAACCGTCCAACCGGCGAGTTCAGCGGCGGTTGGCGCATGCGAATTGAGCTCGCAAAGATCCTGCTCCAAAAACCTGATTTGATTCTACTGGATGAGCCAACAAACCATATGGACATTGAGTCCATTCAGTGGCTCGAGGAATTTTTGGTGTCCCAGGCCAAGGCTGTAATTGTAATCAGTCACGACAAAACGTTTGTCGACAACCTGACCAACCGAACCATTGAGTTAACCATGGGCAGGATGTACGATTACAAAACCAACTACTCCCACTACTTACAACTGCGAAAAGAAAGACGAGAGCAGCAGCAAAAACAATTTGATGATCAGCAAAAACAAATTGCCGACATCACGCAGTTTATTGAACGTTTCAAAGGAACCTATTCCAAAACCTTGCAAGTACAGTCCAGGGTTAAGATGCTGGAGAAAATTGAGATCGTAGAGGTGGATGAAATGGATACTTCGTCTTTGAACCTGAAGTTTCCCCCGGCGCCAAGATCAGGAAATTATCCTGTCATCGTTACCGAAATGAGTAAGCGATACGGAGATCACCTGGTTTTTTCAAACGTTTCGATGACGATCGCCAGAGGGAAAAAAGTGGCCTTTGTAGGAAAAAACGGAGAGGGTAAATCAACCATGATCAAAGCCATCATGGGTGAAATCGAATTTGAAGGCAGGGTTCAGATCGGCCACAACAGCATGATCGGATATTTTGCACAGAATCAAGCGTCACTACTCGACGGTGAATACACTGTTTTTGAAACCATCGACCGGATTGCGGAGGGTGACATCCGAACCAAAATCAAGGATCTATTGGGTGCCTTTTTGTTTGGGGGTGACGCCATCGATAAAAAAGTGAAGGTCCTTTCAGGGGGTGAACGAACCCGACTGGCGCTGCTGAGACTTTTACTTCAACCTGTCAACCTGCTTATCCTGGACGAACCCACGAACCACCTGGACATCCGCACCAAGGAAATTTTAAAGGATGCGCTAAAGGCGTTTGACGGTACCTTGATTCTTGTTTCGCATGACAGAGATTTTCTGGATGGCTTGGCTACAAAGGTTTTTGAATTTGGGAACAAGCGCATCCGTGAGCACTTTGAAGACATTAATGGATTCCTTCGCATCAAGAAACTTGAAAATCTCAGGGAAATCGAACGAAAAAATCAAAAGTGATTGAATGAAAATCCGGTCTTATCAAGCAGATCTGAAATTCTTTAGACAAAAAAATTCAGCCCGTTACAAAAACCTATTCGCTGAGAGGAATTGAACGGGCAACGATGATTTTCCATCCTGCGCCAAATCGGCCAGCACCTCACCTACCACCGAACAAAATTTAAATCCATGTCCACTGAAACCAGCAGCAAAAATCAGGTTAGGATCATCTTTTGAAACATCGATGATGAAGTGCTCATCCGGTGAATACGTGTAAAGACAAACTTTGGTATGCAGCAACCCCGCATACTCCCCGGGGAAAATTTCTTCCATCACAGCCCGCATCGCATCTTTTTCTTCTGCCGAAACCATTCTGTCTACCGAATCCGCATCAGTGACCTGCCCCGGATTGTGCTGAGCAATTTTGAGCCCATGGAGTGGACCGTATACACCGGCTTGAAGGTTGGGAAATCCATAATACACATCCCCTGAATTTTCCGTTTCTGCCAACCAGCATGGAAAGCGTTCCGGTGAAAAAAGATCAGGATGCTTTGTTGCCATCCAGAAAACAGTCTGCCGTGTAACTTTTAACTGCTGACTCACTTGTGGCAACAAGCCACCGATCCACGCACCTGCAGTCAGCACAAGCTTTTCTGCAGCATAAATACCCTTGTTGGTCGTTACTTCATATCCAGAGCCTGATTTGGCCCAACCCAATACTTTTTCGTGAGACCGGATTTGTGCGCCTGAAATTTTTGCTTGTTCTACGTGCGCTTCAATGCATCTTTCCGGTTCCAGAAATCCAGCACCGGATTCAAAAATGATGTCGTGACCAGGATGAAGGCTAAAAGGCGGGTATACTTTTTTTAGCCGATCAAAATCAAAAAACTCAATGGGTATATCGTGGATACCGGCAGACTCCCGAACCCCTTTCATGAGCATACTGTCTTTCCGTCCGGCGTAAAGCAAGCCGGTTTCCGTATATAATCTGGTGCCCGTTTCCTGTTCCAAAACATTCCAAAGTTCATACGAGCGCTTCAGCAGTGGAACATAATCGGGATGTTCAAAATAGGCCTTTCGGATGATTCGGCTTTGCCCGTAATGAGATCCGAATTCATGCACGATCGACGATTGTTCAAGCCCCAAAACGCTCATACCACGCTTGGCCAGGTGGTAGCATGCTGCAGAACCCATTGATCCTACACCCAACACCACTACATCAAATGAGGCGTCCATTTCTAAACCGGTTAGCGAACAAACCTACAATAAAATTGACAGCGGAAACTTCACCAATAGGCATTTTGAGGGACGGGGGTTTTACTGCAAATTCGTGACCTATAAAACCCATCGTATGAAAAGGTTAATCATCGTTTGCTTACTTATAAACCTACTGTTGTTCAATGCCTGTCAGCCGAACAAAGAAACAGCCAAGACCAATTCAGAAACTGATGTCTATCCTGCCAAGGCAGCATCTTACACCATTTATGAGGTGAACATCCGGCAATACTCGCCGGAGGGCACCTTCAATGCCTTCGCAAAGGAATTACCAAGGCTTAAGGATTTGGGGATAGACATGCTATGGTTCATGCCCATCCATCCGATCGGTGAAAAGAACAGAAAGGAACCTTTAGGCAGTTATTACTCCGTTAAAGATTACAAGGGCGTCAATCCAGAGTTTGGCACAGCAGAGGACTTTAAAAACCTTGTACAACAAGCCCATGATTTGGGGATGGCCGTGATCATGGACTGGGTACCCAACCACAGTGCTTATGATAATGTGTGGACCACCGAGCATCCTGAATTTTATGTGCGCGATAAAGATGGAAACATCATGCATGAGGCAGACTGGACCGATATTGCCTTACTTGATCACACCAATCCGGGCACGCGCGCAGCCATGATCGACGCCATGAAATACTGGGTAACCGAATTTAATATCGATGGATACCGCTGTGACCACGCAGGCCACGAGATACCACTTTATTTCTGGGAAGAAGTGCGACAGGAGCTGGATCCGATCAAAGATCTGCTTTGGCTCGCTGAATGGGATGGTGCACGCATGCACCTTCAGTTCGATCTCACCTACGCCTGGGAGTTGCTGCATCTGACAGAAGATGTCGCTGTCGGAAAGAAAAGCGCCAACGACGTTGCAGCCTGGATTGACAGGGATATGAAGGAATATGGAAGAGCGCCGTTCCGGATGACCATGATTACCAACCACGATGAAAACTCCTGGTCGGGCACGATGTTTGAAAAATACGGCGACGGTCATAAAACATTCGCTACGTTTATTTTCACAGCCTATGGCATTCCGATGATTTACAGTGGACAGGAAGCAGGTTTAGCCAAACGACTCAAGTTTTTTGAAAAGGATAACATCAACTGGAAAGATTCCCTTGGGCTACAGCCATTCTACAAACAACTCACCGCACTTAAAAAGCAAAATAAAGCACTGTGGGCAGGCGCATACGGAGGACAGCCCGTGCGCATCAATCAGGATCAGGACATCTATGCCTTCAAAAGAACCAAAGAGAATAATACCGTCATTGGTGTATTGAATTTCTCAGGCAAACCGCAGCGCTTTCAATTAACAGATCAATCGGTAGAAGGTGTTTACCAGGATTATTTCAGCGGAAAAGAATTTAAGCTTAGCATGGGCTCTCCGCTCAATATGGAGCCATGGCAATACCTGGTCTTTGTAAAAAATTAACCAGTCATGGAACAAGCTACATTTGAACTCTACGATTTAAGAATTGATGTTGTAGAAAGCGGACGTCCTTTCGTTTGCAGCCATCAGATTGGGCCTGCGATTGAGGTGAAAGGTGAGAACTTATATTTCCTCAATAATCAGCCGTTCTCCATGTATGCACTCGCAGCACTGATCCCACTGCTGCCCACCAAACAACGTCCATTGAATCCAGCGGACTGGATGGCCACCGATCATGTAATTGCCTGTCCGGATCCACATTGCGGAGCACAATTCCGTATCAGCAGGACTGGTAAACAAATCATCCGACGCGAAACCACGACCGTGGTTCCGCAGGATGGAGACCACTCCTGGAAGTAATCAAATGACCGTACCACAAATTTCCCTTTCTGGCGGATTAAGCATTTCCCGAATCATTAAGGGTGGTTGGCAACTTAGCGAGGGACACCGACAACAGCCGGCTCAAAATCCAGTTGGTGATATGGAAGCCTTTCTGGATGCCGGCGTGTACACCTTCGATTGCGCCGATATCTATACCGGTGTGGAGGAGCTCATCGGAAAATTTATTTCAGAGCAAAAGAAAAAGGGGCACGCAGCAAACATCAGGGTGCTTACGAAATTTGTACCGGATTATGATGCGCTGCAGACCATCACCAAATCTTATGTAGAGAAAGTAATCGACCGGTCACTCCTTCGCCTTGGGGTGGAGGCCCTTGATATGGTGCAGTTTAGCTGGTGGAATTATGAGGTGAAACGATATGTGGAAACCGCGCACTGGTTGGAGGAGCTTCGCGTACAAGGCAAAATCAAAACTATTTCCGGAACGAATTTTAATACCACCACCACCAGGGAAATCCTGGAATCAGGAATAAAACTTTCCTCGCTACAAGTACAATATTCTGTTCTCGACAACCGACCTGAAAAATCACTTGTAGACCTATGCCTGAAGCACCAGGTCAAACTTTTGTGTTATGGAACGGTGGCCGGCGGATTTTTAAGCGAGCGCTGGCAAAACCAACCAGAGCCGATAGCACCCTTTGAAAACAGATCACAAATCAAATACAAGCTCATCATCGATGCGTTCGGCGGATGGAACCGGTTACAGCAGTTATTAGCGCTGTTGAAAACCATTGGAGAAAAATACGAAGCGAGCATCACCAATGTTGCCACCGCCTATGTACTCTCACGCCCCGCGGTTGCCTCGGTGATCATTGGCGCAGGCACTGCCCGCTTCCTGAAAGAAAATCTGCATTGCACCAACTTTCAACTGACTGCCGAAGAAATAGAATCCATTGCTGCCTTTGCCCATGGTCCTGAAGGTGATGTATTCGATGCCGAACGCATTAAGGACGGACCACACGGCAAAATCATGCGCTACAACCTGAACAACATCTAAACAGCCCTTGGAAGCACCTAAAAAATCCATTACCTGGTCCTCCCACTACCTGTTTATCCTGGCCTCCATTGGAAGCTCGGTGGGACTTTCCAACATCTGGAAATTCACCTATCTGGCCGGTGAAAATGGAGGTGGTGCCTTTGTATTGGTCTACCTTCTTTCCCTTTTGCTGATGGGCATCCCTGTATTGGCCGCTGAATTTCTTATCGGAAGAAGGGGAAGAACAGGAATGGTCAACAGCCTGTCTCTTTTGTCTGATACCGATGGCATCAGCAAGTCATGGACCTGGTTTGGATGGACCGGCATGACAACTGTGTTTTTGGTCCTGACCTTTTACTGTGTGATCGCCGGTTGGACTGTTGATTATTTTTTCACAACCTTGTTTGGTTTGGGTGAATCAAGCTCCAGAAATCAAATTGAAGCCGGTGAAGCGTCCAGAGCACGTTTCAACGAACTGTTGAACAGCCCCTTGCGTATGTCGGTCGGACAAGTGATTTTCCTTGGAGCCACCATCTGGATTGTGGCGATGGGCATTAAAAAAGGACTTGAGTCGTCTGTGAAATGGATGATGCCTTTGCTTTTTGGAATTCTTATCGCGCTGGTTGTTTACAGCGCCGTGACCGCCGACTTCAGTGCTGCAGTTCGGTTTTTATTCACCCCTGACTTTGAAAAAATCAATCAGGAAGTAATCCTGAAAGCTTTCGGCCAGGCATTTTTCTCCCTCGGCATTGGCGTTGGGGTCATGCTTACTTACGGCGCATACATGCCTGAAAAAAGCTCCATCCTTCCATCGGCAATGATCATTGCTTTTTCGGATGGACTAGCTTCCATCCTGGCTGGTCTGGCAATATTTCCAATCGTCTTTGGCTATGGCTTGTCGCCAGCAGAAGGACCGGGATTGATTTTCACCACTTTACCGGTGGCTTTTATCAGCATGCCCGCAGGAAATGTGGTTGGATCATTATTTTTTCTACTGCTTTTTATCGCAGCCTTAACCTCAAGTATTTCGCTGCTGGAATCCATTATCGGCCATCTTGAATTCAAATCAGGTGGCTACCGAAAAAGGATCACCATCATCGCAGGAATTCTATTGTGGATCATTGGTATCCCAAGTATTCTTTCCTTCAACCTGCTCGCAGATTGGAAGCCTTTCTTCGGAAAAAACTTTTTTGATGCATTGGACTACCTCAGCTCAAATTTGGTGATGCCTATCTGCGGAATTCTTATGGCAGTGGTAGCGGGATGGGCACTCAATCAACAAGCGAACCGAAATGAAATGCAGCCCATTTCCAATGGGTTGTATAACCTCTGGCTTTTTTTGATCAGGTATTTTGCGCCTTTCATTTTGGCCATGCTGTTCATCACCAACCTGTGAGCCGACGTAATCAGGACTTGCGAACACCCATGTCCTTCATTACGCGCATGGCGGCATTGTGACCCGCACAACCAATCACAGAGCCTGCAGGATGGGTGCCAGCACTGGCCGAATAAACGCCCTGAATCGGCGTTACATAAGGAAGGCGATCGGCGAATCCAAAACTGTTATCGACATGGTGGATGTGGCCACCGGTGATCCCGAAATGCTTTTCAATTTTACCAGGATGAAGTGGAAATACATCAGCGACCAGACTGCTGGTGTTCGGTGCAAAGCGATCGCAAATGGACAACAAATGCCGGACGTATTTCTCCTCTTCCTGCTCCCAGGAACTACCCTTGATTTCAAGTGGTACCCATTGCACAAACAATGCTGAGTTGTGATGACCATCAGCATCGCGCAAAGAAGGGTCAACCGTGGTATGGATGTACCATTCAATGGTGGGGAATGGATCGAGGCGACCTTCACTGACCGCTTTGAATCCATCCTGGAGGCTTCTCATCACATCTTTTTCTTCCGGCAATAAATGTATCGTCGGACCAAACTGTCCACGGTCTTCGGGCAGACAGGTGAATCGTGGCAATCCCTTTAAGGCGAGGTTCACCTTCATGGTAGAGCCCGGCTTTTTGTAGCCGTCAATCCGCTGGTTGTAAGCCTCAGGAAGTTTATGACTTCCAATAAGGTCACGCATCCGGAATGGATCGGCATTGACCACGACCGTTGTTGCGGAATATTTCTCTCCGTTTGCAAGCACCACGCCTTTGGCTACACCTGCTTCTGTTTCAATGGCGGAAACTTTTTTTGACGTGAGGATGGTTGCACCTGCCGCCTGACATGCTTCAGCAAGTTTTCTGGTTACCGTGCCCATGCCACCACCGACAATCATCCAGGTTCCGTCGCTACCCGGTAAGCGACACATGTTATGAACCAAAAAATTCATTCCGGTACCAGGCGTATCCCAGGTTCCGAACAATCCTGAGAAGCCATCGGTAACGGCATACATTGCTTTCACCAGATCACTTTGAAAACCAAAACGGTCGATGTACTCGCCTACCGGACCGCGGCACAATCTGATAAAATGCTCCTGAAGTGCAGGCCGGATAAAACGATCTGCGGTTTCTTCGATCGAAAGCGGTTCCTGCATCCATGTTGGCGCCACATCGTCACGGATCTGACCAATCTCTTCTGTTAACGCCTCATTGGCACGCCAGTCGGCTTCAGAGAAAAAGGAAACAAATTGCTGTTTCATGGCCTCACGGTCGGACCCAAACAAAAGGTATTTGTTGCCCGTTGTGGGAAGGAAGTAGTGAGGATCTCTGCGGTAGAGCGGAAGGTCAAGGTTAAGTTTTTTTAACAGTTCCGGCTGCATAACACCAAGCAGGTATGCACCGGTGCTGGTGCCCAGATTGGGCACCTTTTTAAATGGGTATTCCGTCCTCACGGCGCCTCCGATTACTGGTTGGTCTTCCAGAACGGTGACTTTCAAACCACTTCGGGCCAACAGTAACGCAGCCACCAAACCATTGTGACCAGCGCCTACTACCAATACATCGGATTTATTTTCCATGATTTCTGATTTCAGCAATTGTCGAGAGAACGTCACGGGTTGCCTCCGTGATGGCAGCGTAATGGCGTTGTTCCATCAACTTTTTGCTAACCAGTTTACTTCCCATTCCTACGGCACACACTCCTGATGTAAACCAGGCTTCAAGATTTTCACGCGTGGTATCGACACCACCGGTGGGCATAAACTTCAGTTTAGGAAATACGTCTTTGATGGTGGACATAAACTCAGGGCCGAGGAGGTTACCGGGAAACAACTTTATAAATGCAATGCCTGTGTTTTCTGCGGCAATGATTTCAGAAGGCGTCATACAACCAGGAGCATAAAAAATCTGATTCACGACAGCATACTGTGCAATGTCCTGAACGTAGCCGGGACTAACCAGAAAATCTGCTCCAATGCTCATATAATCCCGGGCTTCCGTCATATTTTTTATGGTGCCTATCCCAAGAAACAATCCAGGCATTTCGCTATCCCTAACCGCAACAAGTCGTTTAAAGTTTTCGCGTGCCGCATCGCCTCGGTTGGTGTATTCAACCGCCTTCACCCCTGCCTGATAAAGTGCTCTGAGGACTTCCACGCTAACCCCTTCATCTGAATTGTAAAACAGGGGCAACATGCCCTGTGCGATGATCGCATTTGTTATTACCGCCGTGTTCGCCATTTGCCTGGATTATCGTTGAACTCTTCCGCTTCCGTCACCTTTCATGAGGTTCAGCACTTCCTCCACGGTAACCATGTTAAAGTCTCCATGGATGGTATGTTTCAAACATGATGCCGCCACTGCAAAATTCAAAGCCTTCTGATCATCACCAGGATAGGTAATCAATCCATAAATAAGACCCCCCATAAAGGAGTCACCTCCACCTACCCTATCCACGATATGTGTGATGTCGTAGGTGGGTGAAACATACATTTTCTTGCCATCGAACAGGGTGCCGGACCAGGTATTGTGGTCTGCATTAATCGACCCCCTGAGGGTAATGATTATTTTCTTGGCGCGAGGAAATTTGGCCGACAACTGTCGGCATACAGATTCATAAGCCCCGGCATCCACCTTACCGCCGTGTACATCAGCACCTTCAGCATGGATTCCAAAAACTTTTTCTGCGTCCTCTTCATTACCGAGTATGATGTCGCAACCTTCCACCAACTCCGGCATAATTTCCGATGCCTTCTTTCCGTATTTCCAAAGATTCTTTCGATAGTTAAGGTCGGTCGAAACCGTGATACCCAATGCATTCGCCGCCTTAATACCCTCGAGGCAGACCTTGGCGGTGCTCTCCGATAAGGCAGGTGTTATTCCGGTCCAATGAAACCATTGTGCATCCTTAAAAACGTCATTCCAGTTGATCATTCCTGGTTGAATCGTAGAAATGGAAGATCCGGAACGATCGTAAACAACCTTACTGGGGCGCGCTACAGCACCGGTCTCTAAAAAATAGATTCCCAATCGCTCACCGCCTGAAATAATCTGAGTGGTGTCAACCTGCAATTTCCGAAGGTTGGCCATTGCTGCACGAGCGATGTCGTTGTCGGGAAGCCGCGTAACAAAAGTTGCGGGTAAACCATAATTGGCCAACGATACCGCAACATTCGCTTCTCCACCACCGAAGGTGGCTTCGAGGTGGGTTGACTGAACAAAGCGCTGATGGTCAGGCGTAGCCAGACGCAGCATGATTTCACCAAACGTGACGACTTTTTTCATAATAAAATTGAAGGCTCAATTTAAAAAAATTACCCTTCGAAACAGCCTGAAATTTTACGACCAGAAAATGTTCTTAGAGAAAATGAACGCGCTCAGGAATGACCTTCAAATTGATCCGGTCACCAACTTTAAAATCAGGCATACCTGACAACACCGTAATGTTTCCCTGTGGAGCAGATACCTGAACTTCAAAGAAAGGACCGGCAAAACTTATTTTTTTTACCTCACCACTCAACTCACAATCCTCTTCTTTGGTGATGATGAGGTCGTCGGGTCTTAAAAATGCCCTGGTGTCTGAAACACCAGGGTCGATGGCAATGAGGTTATACCGGCCGAACAGCGCCCCTACATACTCGTCCACCGGCCGGCGGTAGACCATTTCAGGTGAACCGTGTTGAACGACTGAACCATTTCTTAAAATAAAAATCTCATCAGCCCACGGTAACGTATCGAAAGAGTCGTGGGAAACCAGGATGGAAGTGATCCCAAGTTGATCGCCAATCTTATCAACCACCGATTTCATTTTAATCCGGTGTGCGGAGTCAAGGTTAGAATATGGTTCATCCAACAACAGGAGATCCGGTGCCATCACCAAAAGCCTTGCCAAGGCAATTCTCTGTCGCTCACCGCCAGAAAGCTGATCGGTTTTTCGCTCCAGCAAGTGCTCAATTTCACAGATCCGATAGATGCGCTCGGTGGCCATGGAGGAAATACGCGATGCATATTTTAAAATCTGTTCTACACGCAGGAATTTTTGAAGTTCAAAAAACTGTGATAAGTAGGCCACACGTTCGTTTCCTGGAACCAGGCTTTGGACCGGACCACGAACCTGATCTCCTTTGAGAATTACTCTTCCAGAGCTTGGTTGCAGCAAACCAGAAATCAGTTTTAAAACGGTTGTTTTACCAGAGCCAGTTTCACCGGCAAAGGCAATCCGTTTGCCCTCCTCAAGAATCAGCGATAATTCCTGTAAAGTGAATCCACCGGGATCGGCGTATGAAATCTTTTGTAGTTCTAAAAAGGACATGGTCGAAGGCTCAAAGGTAGGATTTTGGGGATTGTATGCGCCAAATTCCAGGCTTTGGTTTACGGCGGTATTGCTTTATTTTTCAGTTCTGAAAATTAAAACCACACCCTAGCCATGCAGAGACGATTTTTCCTACAAAGCTCCATTTCCGGACTTGCACTCGGCGCACTGGATGCAACAGCCCTGATGCGTGAAATGGCACCCAAAGAGTATAAGGTCGCCTTGATCGGTTGTGGTTGGTACGGCAAAAGTGACCTGTTCCGTCTGATTCAGGTGGCACCGGTTCGGGTGGTTGGATTGTGCGACGTGGACAAAAATCATCTTGAGGAAGCGCGAGCACTGATCAAAGAGCGTAGCCCTTTATCGAAACCCCGACTCTTCGATGACCATCAGAAAATGCTGAAAGAAACCCAACCAGAAATTGTTCTGATAGGAACGCCAGATCATTGGCATGCGCTCACCTGCATCGATTCCATAAAAGCCGGCGCTCATGTATATGTTCAAAAACCAATCAGCGTCGACGTTATTGAAGGGGAAGCGATGGTGGCTGCTGCGAGAAAATACAACCGCACCGTACAGGTAGGCTTACAGCGTCGATCTACACCCCATTTATTGGATGCCAAGAGAAATATTCTCGACGCCGGACTGTTGGGGAAAATCAGACATGTGGAAATGTGTTGCTATTACCACATGCGAAATTCATCGCGGCCAGATCCCAAACCAATTCCAGAATTCCTGAATTATGACCGTTGGACAGGACCAGCACCGCTAAGGGTATACGATAATGATCCTCACCGAGGCTGGTGGCGAGCATTCAGGGAATATGGAAATGGGATTATGGGCGATATGTGCGTGCACATGTTCGATTCGGTCCGCTGGTTACTTCAATTGGGATGGCCTCAAAAAATTTCTTCCACCGGAGGAATCTTCATGGATAAAGATGCGGCATCCAATATTGCCGATACGCAGACCGCTGTATTCGAATATCCAGAGTTAAACTGCGTTTGGCAACACCGCACCTGGGGAACACCCGTTAACCCCGATTACCCGTGGGCGTTTACCATCTACGGTGAGAAAGGAACCCTATGGGCAAGCACCACTCGTTATGATTTCTATCCGGAAGGAAAAGGCGATGTTATCCATGGCGATGTCCTTTACGAACGGGAGAAATATCCTGAGGATGTCACAGAAAGAATGATTGAATTGCATTGTGCTCCCGCCACCCGTGGACAAATGGTGGATTTTCTTCAGGCGATTGAGGAGAAAAGAAAACCTGTAGCCGACATACACGAAGCCCATATTTCTACAGCCAGTTGTATTCTGGCCAATCTATCTATGGATCTTGGCAGACCGTTGGTTTATGACCCGGCAACAATGACCGTAAAGGGCGACGTCCAGGCGACGGCGTTGCTTAAGCGCTCCTACCGAAACGGCTACACCCACCCTGAGCCAGGCATAATTTGATGTTGATTAAAAAAAATAAAAATTATAACCATATGAAGATTCGTTTGATGTTGGCAGTGATGGTTTTAGCCTCGAATTGGTTGAGTGCACAGACGTATGAAGAATACGTTGCACAGGGCGATGAGTATTATGCAGCCCGGGATTATGCACAAGCCATTCACTTTTTCACCCTTGCTTTAGGCCTAGAGGCCAATAAACCCAAGGCCTATTATTTCAGAGGAGATGCGTATCGTGAATTGAAGGATTATGAAAACGCCATCGAGGATTATACCAATGCACTGGATCTGGATCCTAAAAATGCCAAATACAGAAGGTTACGTGGCGACGGATTTTATGACATGAAAAACTATGCCCGCGCAGAAGCTGATTACACAAAGTCCATCGAACTGGATCCTAAAAGTGCGACCACCTGGCTGTACCGAGGGGATACCTATGAAATGTTAAAGCAGGTTCCCAAAGCCTGTGCAGATTATCAGCAAGCACACGCCCTTGGAAACCGGAACGCAAGACCTCGGGCAGTAAAACTCGCCTGTCCATGGGTCAAACAAATTACCGGTACCCAAACCTGTCCATCGGGCGATGCACCCATTTCAAAAGTAGAAATGGAGCCACTCAACGGCGCCGTATTCGTTTCCAAGGGACTTGGCTATGAGTCTTTTCAACTATTGACCAAAGGTGGTCACGAGGTCAGTGGACCCGAGTTCTCTGAAATCGAGGAGCTGAGTATTATCCTGAAGGGAGTTTCCGGTTTTTGCAGTGAAGTTCCCGAAACCATACACGTCGGCATTGGATTCGAACTGCGTGAAAATGGTGGAAGAGAGGTAGAAAAAGTCCACAATATCTTTCCGAACGATAAAAGTTTTTCGGGCGAGGAGGCGAAAAACCTAACCCTTAAAATTGATTTTCCTGAAACACTTTCAACAGAAAAACAATACTTGCTTACCGCGCATTTCTTCGATACCAAAGGCAATGCAGAGTTGTTCGTTGAACTTCCATTTAAAATCACCAAAACCACACTACACACGATCAACCTGAAGACTGAAAAAAAGGTCTTAAAAAATGGCATCGTAATAGAAGGCTTGGGCGGCACCCTTTCAGGACTGGAATTGCATCATAAGGGCAAAGGAACTCCTGTTGATTCCTCCAAAATAGAATCCAATACCGATTACACTTTCACTGCTACAGAAGTGAAAAATCTAAACAAACATTCCCACTTCATTTTCAGATTTCTTAACCCGGCAGGTAAAATTATTCTGGAAAGCAAAGGCAAAGCCGTTTACCATGGTGAACACATCAAACTTGACTTTAGCACCAAAGATGTGCCTGCAGGTAAATACAGCCTTTGGCTGAAGGTTCAGGAAATTGACGCCCCGCTAAACGTTGGGGTCGTAATGCCGGTAGAAATAAAATAAATCGAGCGCTATTTTATTGCCTTTGGCTGAAGCGCCGAACGCAACATCACGACTGAGGTATAAATCACCACCAATACCACCAGCCAACGCAGGTACTCCATAGGAAGTGACTTGACGATGTAGGCTGCAATCAAAACACCGAATACTCCGGTGATGGCAATAGCAAAAGATGCTCGTCTGTTGTAAGCACCTTCTTTAATGAATTTCAATCCTGCAACAGGCATCAACATCGCGCAGGAACCCATCATAATTGGAAAGGCTGTTTTGGCCGACATACCCAACATCGCAACCAGGGCCATGCAAGGGGCATACAGTCCAATTCCTGCAGTCATCAACGCACCAAGAACGAAATTGGCACCAACGCCAATGGCGAGCATTTTACCTTCCAAGCCAATTACTTCGCCGGTGGTTTCCATGTAACCGAGTGCCTTGGCGACCAAAAATCCAGCGGTGACAAACAAGGCAAAACCCATGGTGAGTTGGATTTTCTTTTCCGGCAGCTTGGCAACAATACCTGCGCCCAGAACAGACCCCGCCACAGCCGACAACAACATCAACACCAACGTCAGCGGCTCTACTTCAACAATCTGCGTATAGATAATGGCCTGCGCAATGGTTGGAATCGCGTTGGCAACATTCAACGTACCGGGAATAACCCGATCTTCGGACTGCCGGAAAAATTTGAACATCGCCGTTTCCGTCGCAAAAGATCCAATCCCCAGCGTGTCCAGGAAGTTGGAAATAAATCCAATCAAACCAGTTTTGGTCCAGCTGTTGGGTTCCAATTGATTTTTATGCTTTTGATAATCACGAATCAATGCCACAGCAAGAATTACCCCCAGCACAGCAAAAGCAGCGATAAGGACAGGCAAAATCATCTCTTTGTTTATCATGTCAGGTAGTTGATGGTTGAAGAGGGTTGGTTCTATTACAATTGGTCAGTAAATTAGATACATTCGCCAGACGATCAAACCCCCATGGAAAAATTTCCAAGCATTTTCAATGACGTTATCGGTCCTGTCATGCGCGGGCCCTCCAGCTCCCATTGTGCTGCATCGCTTCGGATCGGACGTTTGTGCCGTGACCTGATGGGCGGTAAAATCACCAAAGCCTACATTGAATTTGATCCCAATGGTTCGCTCGCAACCACCCACAAAGGTCAAGGCTCGGACATGGGATTGTTCGGAGGATTTCTTGGCTGGTCCGCAGACGATGAACGACTACCCGATTATCTCCAGGCCATCGACGAAGCAGGCATCGACATTACCATCGACATTCATCCCATCGGCGCCACCCATCCAAACACCTATCAAATAACCCTTCAGAACGACGCTGAATCGCATAGCCTGATTGCACTTTCCACCGGAGGCGGAATGATCGAAGTTATCGCCATTGACAGCGCTTTTGTAGAAATGTATGGTGACTTCTATGAAACATTGGTCTATACGAGTCAACCCGATGCCATACTTAAACTGATCGATGGCAACGATGAAATTGAGTTGGCTAAATCACATCGTGGGGCTAAAACATTCGCTGAAATTAAATCCACGAAAAAACTCAGCACCAGTTTACTGGAAGAACTGAGTGCGTTGGAAGGAACGGAAAAAATAAAAATCCTTGAGCCTGTATTACCCGTACTCTCCAGAAAGGGATTACGGGTACCATTTATTACCGCCGAGGAAATGCTTAGGTACAATCAGGGAAAAAATTTATCCCTTTGGCAGCTGGCGGTTCACTATGAAGCGGCACGTGGCAACATTTCGGAACAAGAGGTTTTCGATCAGATGCGTACGATAGTACGGATCATGAGGAATGCCGTTAAGACCGGTTTAAACGGCACCGAATGGAAAGACCGTATCCTTGGAAGTCAATCACCGGGATTCAGAAAAAGAATGGAGGAAGGCGGATTGGTTGAAGGAGATGTGCTCAACACGATCATTCTTTATACTTCAGCCATTATGGAAGTTAAAAGTTCAATGGGTGTTATCGTTGCAGCACCCACCGCCGGATCTTGTGGCGCACTGCCAGGCGCAGTGCTCGGCACAGCGGATGTCCTTGGACTTTCAGAAGATGAAATGGTGAAGGCGATGCTGGCCGCCGGACTGGTTGGAGTTTTCATCGCTGCCCACGCAACCTTTGCGGCAGAGGTTGGTGGATGTATGGCTGAATGTGGCTCCGGATGCGGTATGGCTGCCGCAGGGCTGGTTGTGCTTAGAAATGGAACACTGAATCAATCACTGGCAGCCGCGTCGATGGCTCTTCAAACGTCGCTTGGAATGGTTTGCGATACCATTGCCGACCGCGTTGAAGCCCCATGCCTGAACCGTAATGTTATGGCCGCCACCCAGGCACTGTCCTGCACCAACATGGCGCTGGCAGATTACCAACATCTGATTCCCTTGGATGAAGTAATCGAAACCATGAAAAAAGTTGGTGATGCCATTCCCAATACCCTTCGATGTACTGGGCTTGGCGGATTGGCCATTACCAAAACAGCGAAAGAAATTGAAGCGCGTCTAAACGCGAACAGCGCTACAGAAACCGTAAAGGGCTTTAAGGTCTGTTGATGCCTGCTCAGGAATCAAACTTCACGCTGATGTCCAGCGTTCGCTGGTCATAGCTAAGTCCGTATTGTTTCAAGACCTCATCCGGCACACCATCCCATTGATTGGGTGTATTGCCCATATAGCCAAGATCCTTGATTCCCATTTTGCTTGAAAAGAATCCACAGGCGGTCAGGTCGCGCATCAGGTTGAAAAAGGCAACACCCTGTTCAACACCTGGCTTGGCCTGATCGGGATAAGCAATCTGATCCAACATCGCGGTCTGTTGTTCCCCAGACCCTTCAACAAATGGTTTTCCAAATTCCTTGTTACAACGTAAATCGAGCCACTTCAATCCGCCACGCATAGGAACCTGATGATGAGGCATGTCTTTGACAATGAATTCGATAAAATCAGGCACACCGGCTTCTGAGGCGCTTCCGGAGGTTTCATCCTTTGGAATGATGTAATCCGATAACACCGTGATGGTTTTCATCTCATGTTCGGTGAAAAATTTCTCTGACATGAGCTTTTCATAGTGCGCCTTTTCCTCGGGCGTACGATCATGATTCAACGGTGCAACCTGACTGGTTTTTTCACCTGGAGCACAGGACTGTAGCAGTGCACCGGTTCCGATGGCACCTACGGTAAATGATTTAAGATATTTTCTGCGATCCATATCGATCAGATGTTTTGTTTTTTCATTTCCTCAATGATGTATTCGCTTGCACGCATAGAGAGCGCAAGAATGGTCCAGGTTGGATTCTTATCAGCCTGTGAAACAAAAGGTCCACCATCGACCACAAAAAGGTTTTTACACTCGTGCGCCTGGTTGTATCGATTAACCACCGAACGCTTGGGGTCATCACCCATCCGTGTGGTACCAACCTCATGGATGATCCGACCGGGAGCTTCAAGTCCGTAATCCTTTTCCGCTCCATCATTTCCCCACGTTACCACGCCACCCATTTTGTCAATGATCTCGGCGAAGGTCTGCTTCATGTGTCGCGCTTGCTTCACCTCTTCTTCGCTCCATTTGTAATGGAATCGAAGCACAGGAATACCAAACTTGTCCACCACCTTCGGATCGATCTCACAGTAGTTGTCTTCCCTTGCTATGGCCTCTCCCCTTCCAGACATTCCGAAAGTTGCTCCATAGAAATAACGGTAATCGTCCTTCAGCAAAGCGCCATATCCACCAGCGGGTTTCATTTTGCCATCTCGGCCCGGATATTTTCCGTTGAGGCCCTGCATACCAAAACCAAATCCATAACCAGGCATACCCATACCACCCCAATATTCGATGTGGTAACCTCTTTTGAAATCCAAGTTTTTATTGTCCAACCACCAAGGTGTATAAACGTGCATTCCACCTACCCCATCTTCATTGTACCGCTTACGTCCGATCAGCTTCGGCAAAATACCGCCCATGGCTGCACCGGTACTGTCGTGTAGATATTTTCCAACGATGTTGCTTGAATTGGAAATACCATTTGGATGGCGGGCTGACTTAGAGTTCATCAGCAACCTGGCCGACTCACAGGCGCTCGCCGCAAGTATGACCACACGTGCCTGAACCGTATATTCCTGCATATCAGTTTTGTCGACATAAGAAACTCCGGTGGCCAAGCCTTCATCGTTGGTCAAAACCTCCCGTACCATTGCATTGGCAATGACATCGACATGGGTACTGTTGATGGCAGGATTAACCAGAACAGAAGACGATGAAAAATCGCCGTAAACCTGACAACCCCGATTGCATTGTGCGCAATAAAAACAAGCACCACGATCTTTGTTGTCTGGTAAAGCCTTCGTGAGGATGGACAATCGTGACGGAATTACCGGTATTCCAATCGAAGTTGCTGCATCCTTAATAATAAGTTCATGCAAACGTGGTTTTGGCGGGGGTAGAAAAATACTGTCTGGATCGTTTGGCAGATTTTCCTTTGAACCGAATACACCGATCAATTTATCAACACGATCATAGTAGGGCGCTACATCCTCATAGCCAATCGGCCAATCGTCGCCCATACCATCGATGCTCTTTCGTTTAAAATCCTTTGGGCCAAATCGCAGTGAAATTCTTCCCCAGTGGTTGGTTCGGCCACCCAACATTCTGGAACGGAACCAGTCGAATTTGGTGCCATCCTTATGGGTATAGGGCTCACCTTCGAGCGACCATCCGCCGTAAGCAGCATCAAAGTCACCGAAGTTACGGTGGGCCGTACTGGCACCTCGACGAGGCGATTCCCACGGCCATTTCATCTGGGTTACATTTTTCTTTGGATCATACATAGGTCCGGCTTCGAGCAGAACAGTTTTGATGCCTGCCTGCGCCATCATGTATGCTGCCATCCCTCCGCCCGCACCTGAGCCTATGATACAGACGTCGTACTTTTTTGGATTTTTTTTGATCTGGAAATCAGCCATGGTAAAATTTTTCGATGCTCAAAGTAGGATTATTTCACCAATGGCGCAACGACTGAAATGACTAATAACAGTGAAAATCTAACCTCCTGACAACCTACTGGTTTTCAGGCTTTTTTCGGATGATCAACAAACCATCACGAAGGGGGAGCAAAAGCGGCTCGACGCGGGAATCGTTAAGAATCTTTTTATTGAACGCAACAATAGAGGCTGTACGAGCATCCTGAACCTCATCCATCACCTTTCCCTTCCACAGGACATTGTCCACCAGAATCAATCCACCTGACAATACCTTCGGAAAGATCATGTCGTAATAATCGGCATAGGCCTTTTTGTCTGCATCAATAAACACCAGCCCAAATGTCTGATTGAGTTCAGGGATGACATTACGCGCTGAACCAATTTTGAGATCTACTTTATTTAATAATGGAGATCTGCTTAAATTTTTTCGAATTCGTTCCTCAAGCGTTGCGTCTTGTTCAATGGTAACGACCTTTTGTCTAACACCTTCTGCCAGACATAATGCACTATAGCCCGTATAGGTGCCGATTTCAAGAATGAATTCAGGCTGAATTAAATTACTTAACAAGGCAAGCAATCGCCCCTGAAGATGACCCGACAACATGTGTGGCGACCGAACCTCACGTTCAGTTTCTTCACGAATTTCCTTAAGCCAAACTGACTCTGGTGAAGTGTGCCGCTCCGCATATCCAAGTAAACCACTAAAATCAGAATCGATCATGCCACCAAGGGATCGGGTTCCATAATAAGCGTGCTAAGTGTTGAGAGTCCAAAGGACTCAGAGGCCACAACCTGTAATTCTTTTGGAGTAACAGCCCGGATTCTCTCCAGGATATGGTCAAACGACATCACAACACCGGAATCCAGAACGTTGCGCGCCATCATCATCATAAAGCCAATGTGGTTTTCTTCCGCCATTGCCAACTGACCGAAAAATTGTTCGCGGGAAATACTCAGCTGTCGTTGACTAAGAGGTCTGTCGACCAACCTTCTCAACTCGTCTTTGGCCAACGCTATGGTCTTTTTGATCTGACCCGGCTCTGTTCCAAACGAAATCACAAACAAACCTGTATCGGAGAAGGGAATGTACTGGGAGCCAACGGAATAAACATAACCATGCTTTTCGCGTAGCGACAAATTAAGCCTGGAATTCATCCCTGGTCCACCAAGAATATTGTTGAGGAAATACAGCAGCACACGTCGATCGTCGCGTATGGAAAAAGATGGCCGTCCCAATGCACAGCGGGCCTGCTTTACCGGTCTCCTGATGGTGACTTTTTTAGGCGTATAGTCTTCAAAGACGGTACGCTTGCGTCGTGAGATCTGTCGCTTCACTGGCTCTAGAGATTTTTTGGCAATCGTCTGAACCTGGCTCATGGTCAGATCACCGGTTATTGAAAATACTACCTCACGTGTATCAAAATTTTTTAGGATGAATGTTTTAAAGTCGGTCCGGCTAAAGGCAGAAATGGTCTTTTCAGTTCCCAGGATATTCATCCCCATCGGGTGGCGGTGGAATATCAGCTGATCAAACTCGTCCTGGAGTGCACCGTCCGGATCATCGTAATACATGGCCATCTCCTCCTGAATAACCCTTCGTTCACGCTTGATGTGGTTTTCCGGAAAAATGGAATGAAAGGCAATATCGGATAGCAATTCAGCAGCACGTTCTGCGTGTTCACTGCGGACCGAGGCATAGAACATGATTTTTTCCTTGTCCGTGAATGCATTCAACTCCCCTCCCACGGTTTCAAGACGGTTGAGTATTTGAAAGGCGTTTCTCTTACGAGTACCCTTAAAGGCCATGTGTTCCCAAAAATGAGCAATCCCCTGATTGGTTCGGTTCTCATCGCGGCTGCCGATGTTAAACATGATGCCGCAATGAACGATTTTCGAAGATGTCACTCTTTTATAGGCTACCCGAATACCGTTGGGCAGTGAGAAGATTTCGGGTTCAGTCATTTCCCGCAAAATAATGAAAAAGACTCCGCCTCAAATCCGATCCAGAGCGACCTGGATCAATTCGTCGATGATCTTGGTCGGGTTGGTGGCAAACTTTTCCCCCATCCTGCTGGCAAGGATGGCATTCAGGCTGATGGCGTCGTGACCCATGATGCGTGCGAGCGCATAGAGTCCGGAAGTTTCCATTTCAAAATTGGTCAAGCGCTGATCATTGAAACGGAAGGAAGAAAGCCGATTCAGGAATCCGGGGAAACGATTGCCCTTGCGGGTAAGCCTTCCCTGGGGGCCATAGAAACCTGGAGCGGTAACGGTCACCCCTTCCATCATATAGGGCTTATAGTTTTTCAGCAAACGACTGGAACCGGCTGCTGCATATGGCGTGAATGGAAGTCCGGTATATATCCGAAGTGAATCGCAAAACTGACGTTGACCAAGTGTGGTGGGATGATGGTAAAAACTCATCAGATTGTCCATTCCGATGGCCAGTTGCGAAACCAAAAAAGAGCCCGGAGCTACATCGTCCTGCAGTGATCCCGAGGTGCCAACCCGGATTAATGTCAACTTCTTGGATTTAGTGCGTGCTTTTCTTGTTTTCAAATCAATATTGAAGAGGGCATCAAGTTCAGTGAGCACCAGCTCCACCGTATCGGTGCCAATCCCGGTACTGATAACACTAATTCGCTTTTTATGATAGTAGCCTGTGTGCGTAACGAATTCGCGGTTGGTGATTTTATACTCGATGGAGTCGAAGTGACGACTAACCCGACCAACCCGGCCTGGATCACCGACCAGAATAATTTTGTCGGTTACCATTTCCGGTTTAAGGTGGAGATGGTAAATGGATCCATCTCGATTGATGATCAAATC
Organism: Bacteroidota bacterium; assembly: GCA_016866235.1. Classification (GTDB taxonomy): domain Bacteria; phylum Bacteroidota; class Bacteroidia; order Cytophagales; family Cyclobacteriaceae; genus ELB16-189. The sequence goes on along the minus strand of VGMW01000001.1, from coordinate 838,117 downwards.
TGTCGCAGAGAATTTCACCTTCAGGACTTAACGGGTTTAGCGGGATTTCCGAAAACAGTTTCACCCGCAGCAACGGGTGCAATAACCACTGAACCAGCACCGATCCGGGCGCCCTTACCAAGCTTAACACCTGAAACCACTATGGCACCTGACCCAATGAAAACATCATCTTCGATGATCACACCTGGATTAATCACAGCACCAGCGCCGATCTGAACATAGTGGCCAACCACACATTCAGCTCCGACCTGCGAACCGGTATGAAATAAACCATGATTACCAATGCTTGCTCCGGGACCAACTTCAGTGCGGGCAGCAAAATAATTACCATGTCCGATGATGGCCAAAGGCGAAAGACCTGCCCGTTGATGAACTGCGTTTACCGGCTGGACATGTCTTACATCATTGAGCATCTTCACCAATGATTTCCTAAGACGGAGATCATCAGCGGCCACAAAGGCCTCACATTTTTTACCTATCAATTTCAGGAAACCGTCATCGTCTGTATTTCCCAGGACGGTGATTTCATCGATTTGTGTACCATGGAGATCAGAACGATCGTCCAGATAGCCATAAACCATGTTTCCATTGGCTTCAAAGATGTCGCGGGCAGAACGACCAATGGGACCGGTGCCAAAAATTATTACAGGATTTTCCATGGCTCAAAAATAGCGAACCGAAGCCGCTAAAAAGGCGAAATGATTTTTTAGGAGATGATTTTAAAAATTATTTCAGCCGCATGTTGACGGGATCCCACTGAATGATCTTCTTATTAAGATAGCTCTCGTTGCAGGCCAACGCAGGTGCCGCGGCTCTGAAACCAAATTCAGCATCTTCCACCACAGGCTTACCGGTTCGTACGGCATCAAAGAAATTGGTAAAGTGATCGAGGTGGTCGCTGTAGTCGGCAGGTGCTTTAAAGATGACGTCTTCTTTTATTTTCCGCTTTTGTTGTTCGGGGGTCCACCTGGCATTGTATTCTTTTTGCATCTCTTCCTGCATGCTTTTTGAAAATGTGAACAATGAATCGTATCCCCCAAAGCCAGGTGCTTCGGGCATCAGACTGTGCTTTATGGTCAGGCTATTTCCTTTTACTTCCATTACACCTTCTGAACCTACGAGTCTGATAATCTCTTGTCCACCGGTGCCGCTGATGAAATTCACCTGAAGGGTCATTAAAAAACCAGGGTGTTCGGGAGCATCCGGATAATGGAGCACGCCGGACATTACATCGGGTAGGTTGCGACCATCTTTCCAGTAGCTAAGTTGTCCGGTGCTGTAAATACTTTCCGGACCTTTGGATCCGGTGATCAGGTGTGAACCACTAAGCAGGTGGATGAACAGATCACCTGCGACTCCTGTACCCACCTCTTTAAAGGCTCGCCACCAGAAGAACTTTTTTGAATCATAGGCCATCTTTTCGGTGGCTTCGATGAATTTATCCCAGTTGGTCGTTAGGGCATTTGCGTCTTTGGGGATCGTGTATTCCCAGGCGCCGATGGAACTTTGTCGGTCGTACACTGCGTTGACCATATTGAGTTTTCCAATTTCGCCTGCTGCCAGCAATTCCTTTGCTTTCAGGTATCCGATGCTGCTTACCCGTTGACTACCGACCTGAAACACTTTACCGGATTTTTTCGCTGCGTCCATGACCGGATAACCCTCATCGATTTTATAGACCATTGGCTTTTCACAGTACACATGTTTTCCTTTGGCCAGAGCATCCATCGCAATGCGTGCATGCCATACATCGGTGGTGCAGATCAATACCGCGTCGATGTCTTTTCTATCGAGGAGATCTTTGTAATTGATTGTCGTGAACAGGCTCTCACCAAATTCCTCTTTTGCATTGACCAGACGGCCCTGGTATAGGTCGCAGACGGCGGCCAATTCGACACCTGATATTTTGAGTGGATGCTGTTGTGGCTGAAAAGTACCTGAAAAAGCTACTTCCTCCACCTTGTGGATTGCCAGATTTATCACAGCTTGGACCTTCACTTTTAATGTTGCCAGCAAATGCAGTTTGACTATTAGATGGGCAATTGTCACCTGAAACTGTTACTGTTCCGAACGCATCCTCAATTGTTTTTGCTGTCGGATTGCATTCTGTAAGAACAGGAGTATTCCCTGTTAAATTGAGTTGAGGCTGTGCAAACACCCCAAAGCTGCTCAAAAGCATCACCCAAACCACGGCTACTCGCCGCATCCAGGTCGTTTGTTGTCGCTGATCGGCAGAGGACAATTAGACGTTTTTCATAATCATCTTTTTTAATGTAAAATTTTTAGTCGTAGTGGTCGTTTTTTAGTGGTGGCCTGAACAACTTTTTGTCGCTGGTCAGACCAAGCCCTGAGTAAAATTATGACGCCATATGAGACTACACATATGCATGTCAATATTTTTTTTCCAAGCCTGAACAATATTTCCCAGAATGAAACCGTTATAAAATGCCGATGGATCAAAAAAACCAATTTCAACCTAACCGTGGTTAGCTACCATTAGAATTATCCACCCCTTGAACTCCCCCATTTGGTATCAATATCAGCATTTATGCTTGAATTATAATTGAGATAAAGGCTACCTCCTATTCCTTTCCAATCCAATTCCCAATATTTTTTCAAAAAGTTCATAAATGGGAAAAAATGGAGAAATGACATGTTAAACCTTTACTTGAGCTAAATGATGGTCAGGGAAACCGCGGATGGGCCGGATGGGGAATGGGGTGTGACCTCGGCTTCGCTCGGTCACCAGACCTCGGCTTCGCTCGGTCACCAGACCTCGGCTCCTTCGACACCTTCGGCAGGCTCAGGTGTCGGCTCAGGGGTCTATTGGCTTTAAAGGAGGCCTGAGCGAAGCCGAAGGCCGGTCACCAGACCTCGACCCCTTCGACACCTTCGGCACCTTCGATGCCTCGGCTACACTACGGCACCTTCGACACCTTCGGCAGGCTCAGGTGTCGGCTCAGGGGGCTATTGGCTTTAAAGGAGGCCTGAGCTTAGTCACCGAGCGCAGCCGAGGTGGTCGAAGGCCGGTCACCAGACCTCGGCCACTTCGACACCTTCGGTACCTCGGCTACAACACGGCCCCTTCGACACCTTCGGCAGGCTCAGGTGTCGGCTCAGGGGGCTATTGGCTTTAAAGGAGGCCTGAGCTTAGTCACCGAGCGCAGCCGAGGTGGTCGAAGGCCGGGCACCAGACCTCGGCCCCTTCGACACCTTCGGCAGGCTCAGGTGTCGGCTCAGGGGTCTATTGGCTTTAAAGGAGGCCTGAGCGAAGTCGAAGGCCGGTCACCAGACCTCGGCCCCTTCGACACCTTCGGTACCTCGGCTACAACACGGCCCCTTCGACAAGCTCAGGGGCCTTTGAATTCTTCACAGAGTAATCGCTCGGCATAAACAAGCTCAGGGGGCTTTATAGTTGGTTGAGTCAGGTGAAAACACCTGACTCGGAATAGCAAAAACCTGAATTGGAATAGAGCGAGGAGGAGAGCGAGTGGGGAGGATAGGGCTTTTGATGAGCACCTACACTACTGTAAGCTTACACCTATTAAGGTACCGATGCCGTAGGTGACGGCTGCAGCTGCAAGGCCAAAAACAACCTGTCGCAAGCCACTTTTAACAACACTGCGGCCAGTAAACAAGGTGATCGCTGAACCAATCATAAACAATCCTACCGTACTGCAACCGGCACTGATCAATACAGCTTTCATGCCGCCGAAAAAGAAGAAGGGAATAACAGGGATGATCGCTCCAACAGCAAAAAAGACAAAAGACGCAACCGCAGCTTCCATTGCCGAACCCTTCAATTCCTCCGCATTGATCCCCAATTCCTCCTTCACCAATACATCGTGGGCCTGCTGCTTGTTGCCCATTATTTCCTTCGCCATCGCCTTTGCCTGGGCCTCCGGTATGCCTTTGGTCTGATAAATCAAGGCCAACTCCCGCTCCTCCCCCTCCGGATTGTTTTCCAACTCCTCCATCTCCACTTCCATCTGATTCTCATACAACTCCTGCGAGCTTTTTACCGAAATCCACTCACCCATGGCCATCGATAACGCACCGGCCAACAAACCTGCCAAACCTGTAATCAATACTTCCTGCTGTCCACTTACCGCCCCAGCCACTCCCATCACCAGCGAAAAGTTTGATACCAATCCATCGTTACCGCCCAACACCGCAGCCCTCAATGCATTGCCCCCCACCGAACGATGGCGCTTTTCGAATCGGGCTAAATTAGAACCCGATAGGTTCCTTCCGCCCGTCATGATGTTTTTCACAATCGTGACATGCGCGGTATCGGACAAGGACACGGGTAAACCTGCATCTTTCCTGGCCTTCAACACGGAGGCCGACAAGCGCTTTTCTGTATCCAACAATACGCCAAGGATATAATCGTAGCCCAATACCCGTCCGATAAACTCAAGGGTCCGAGCCCTACCAGAAGGAGCAGGCAGATCGGCTTCAGTCAGACCGTTCTTTGTCATAAATGCAATTGCATGACCACGCTCGATTTCGCTCATCTCTTTGAAAACATAGGCCATATCAGGATCGGGCTCATGTTTTGCCAGTATTCCATACAAATAGGAAGCATCCACCTCTACCTTCACTGCATTCAGATTCACCATACTTTTCTTATGTCAAGAGGTAAAATTAACGAGTAAGGAGGAAATGAGGGGGAAGAAGAGAGGGGGGCCCTTCGATGCCTTCGACACCTTCGACACCTTCGACCCCTTCGACAGGCTCAGGGGTCGGCTCAGGGGTCGGCTCAGGGGTCTTGAAGGTATACGCAAAGTTAAACGCTCGGCATAAACAAGCTCAGGGGTCTATTGGCTTTAAAGAAGGCCTGTTGAAATCGGCTCGGTAAAACCTAGGATGGCTTTGCGCAAAGTTGTTACAGGCACAAACAGGTATAGGTAAAATCAAATTCCAGCTTCGACCTGGAAACGGACTTGCCAACGGTTTAAATTGTCATCAACCGGTTTGAGCCAGATATTTTTTTCATACGTAAGATCCCACTGCAACTTGATCCGATGTCCACGGATATATTTATTCATACCAAACGTGTATTGCTTGATCTGTTCCTCCAGATCAGTAATCTCCTCTGATGGGGTAACCGCAGAATAACGGGTCACCAATTCAAAATCATTTTTCATCAGATAACTGGCCTGGTAATTTTCTCCATGGCCGACATAAATAAATCGCTTGTCACCCGCTGTGTTGGTGGTAATGGGATCCGGTGAAGTCCGCTTTAGGAATTCCGTTGCCAGCGCAAAACCTTTGTGTTTATACAAGACGTCCAACATCACCGTTTTCATGTCACGTGGTGAATACAAACTCTTACCAAGCTGTCCGCCGGTTCGCAATGTGTTGTAGTTTCCGGACCAGGTGGCACCGACCGAAAGCTTAGGTTTTTTTTCACGCGCCAAATCACCTTCAAAATAGTCACCACCGTTGGTAAACTTTCCTAAAGGCAACAACTCGACCCGCCCGGTGTAGGCAAGTCCTTTATCAGAGGAGGTGACATTTCGGCCCTCACCGCTGGAGATGGCACCCCTCAAAACGTAATAAAATTTATCGATGGTGTTGTTGTAATAAACTTGTGCACCGAAGTCACGATCAACATTGAACGTGGAATTCACAATGGAACGATCGGCCAGCTGAAGGTCACCGGAAGAATTAACACGCTGGCGGTTGCCCGGTAATTTGGTTTGTCCGAGTCCAATAGAGAAATGACTGTTCACCGCATAAATGACCATTGCATCGCGAATGACATTCGGGAAATTGGTGTCGTCCCAATCCATGTCACCTCGGGTAAAGGCCAATTGAATTAAATAGGTCAATCGTGGGTTGTACAGATAACCATCAAAACGCAACCGCAATCTTCGAACCCGAGCTTCAACTCGGTCGATGGATAAGTCCTCATCGCTTACGGTAGTGAAGGCAGCACGGTTTTGCATGCGGAACCTGATGTTGAGCAAAAACAGGCTGTCGGGTGAAATAATACCAAGTCCTTTACCAAAAGTAAAATAAGGAGACGGGGAGATAGCAGGTTGAGCATAGGAAGGTGCCGCAACAGAAATGATAAATATCAGCACCAGGAGTAGATGACGAATCATTAAAAGTGGTTTAAGAATAGGTGGAGCAATTTATTTAGAATTTGGGTTGAAAAATAGCAGGGGTAAGGAAGATTGCTGGCGGGCCAAACCCTCAACTTTTAAAATTTAAAAAGTATTTCCTGAAGTGCGGTGGGCAGCATGGTTTGCTGGCCGGTGGATTGAAAATATTTTCCCATCACCAAAATGGATAACAGCGCCTCTAGCTTTTCATTTCTGAATTGCTCAACATACCGGTTGGCATTTTGCACCATTCTTTTTGCTTCATCCGGATGATCACTGTAAAACCGAAGTTTTTCCTCCAAATCACTATAGTCATCCTTCAACAAAATATAATGAACATCAGGAATTAGCCTGCCTTCCATAAACCAGGTCTCATACCGTGGCTTAGGCATTACCGCCAAGGACCCGGAGCTCATCACCCACTTCAAATTAGAAGCAACATCGTAACCTTCTAAACACAAAATGAATTTGTAATTCAGGTGATTTCTAATGGTCATTCTTGGTTTAATCCATTGATCGTGATCGGTACCCTGATTGATCTGTCCTAATTCGCACAACGGATGATCAAAATACTGCTCATAAAACCGCACACGATGCGGAACTTTGACCATCGCCATACCAACCAGTTTATCCTCCTTCTTTTCAAAAGGAACCGGATCGCTGATGTACTGAAAATGCCGGACCTTATTCCATTTTAATAACACCGAATTCTGGTTTTCACCATCGACTGGCCTGCTTTTCACCAATGAAGGATAAGCCGGGACATCCGTAATGTCCCCAAATCGCCAGATGGCTTTTAAGCGCTGATCGAAACAGCGGGCATATTCACGAAAATCAAAATAATAAACCTTACCCTTAACCGGTCGCCTCAATTCACTCAAAGCCAAAGGCTCATTTCCTAAGTCCATCGAGAAACCAGCAAGCTTATTATAGTAATGAAGTCGGTCGCCAATGGTCTGCGGTGAAAAACCATCAAAAGATTTCAGTATATCCTCCAACCGACGAGCATAGAATTCATCAGGCAACAATTCACCCAACACTCCTTTCAGGTAATAGAGAAACTTATTATTGCCGTAGGCCATAGCGAGCCTAAAATATAGAAAGCGGCGGATTAATCTTAACTTTCGGGAAATTCAAAAGACCTTGTCCACCTCACTTCCCATCGAAGTCTCATCAGCCGCCGGAGCCGGAAGCATTAATACCCCAACCCTACGCTCACAAACGTGGCGCGATTTCACCAACAAAGTGAATCGGAAACTAACCGGAAAAGTTCTCGTACCGTGGATGCGCACCCGGGAACTGGACATCATTAACGAGGTCTTGTACAACATTCAGCCCGAATATTGTCTTGAATGGGGCAGCGGCCTGAGTACTGTTTATTTTCCAAATCAGATTCCTTCCCTAAAAACCTGGTATGCACTGGAGCACCACAAAGGGTGGTTTGAAAATGTACAGCGCATGATCACCGGCGAAAAGGTGAATCTCCAGTTGGTGGAGCCTGACGATCCCGATCACTTTAAGCTCACAGGCAAATACAACCCAAAACGAGAGGGGCTATTTGAAGATTTTAAAACCTATATCCTTACACCAAAAAATTTTGGCCATCGGTTTGATTTTATTTTTATCGACGGACGCGCAAGAAAAGAATGTCTGAAAATAGCTTTCGAGCTTGTTTCCGAAAATGGTGTCGTGGTGGTTCATGATGCCAACCGGGATGATTATTTCACCGAGCTGCCATCCTTTTCATCCTGGTTCAGGCTAACCGACTACAGAAATCACCGCAAAGAGGGTGGTATTTGGATTGGAAGAAAGCATGGCCGGGTAGAAGAGATTTTACGGACCGACCTCCATACCCAGTTATGGAAACAACATAATCTGGTGGCCAAGCTTTTTTTCCTGCGCTAGCTTATTTCAGCACCACAGAACTATTTCCTGCTAACGTCACTTCCAGACCTGCTACCGAGCCTTGACCATTGGCCGAAAAAAGTATTTCAGAAAACTCCTGAGGGACTTTGATCGCTATTGAATTGTCCGAAAGATTGTGAAAGACCAGCAGTGATTCATTTTGGTGACGTCGTACAAATCCGATTATTCTTGAATCACCCACATCAAAAACTTCAATCGATCCATAGGTCAGCGCAGCACTACTGTTTCGGAAGGTGATCCAATCCTTATAATGTTGATGGATAGAATGCTTATCATTCCATTGCTGTTCCAGCGGAACAACAGTAGCATCAGTGCTGTAAACGGCTTGCTCCCACCGCGTACGGTCATGATCGGCTTCAATATTTTTCCACAGAAAAGGCTCTCGGATTTGTTCATCCGGTTTCCTTCCAAGCATCCCAATCTCTTCTCCATAATAGACGTACGGTGTACCGGGCAGTGAGAATAAAATGGATGCTGCCAACCGGGCTTTTTGATTATCACCGTTCAGTTCAGATAAAATCCGGTTTTGATCGTGGTTTCGTAAAAAGGTGGCATCGATGTAATCGCTGGTATGACTCGAGTAATAATCAAGAATGGATTTATACCGATGGATGAGTCCAAGGCTATCCTTACCTGCAGCCACTGCAGCACTTATTGCATAACCCATGTCGAAATTGAAAAGCGCAGGAAGTCCTTTCAGGTAAGGCGCCACGTCTTCTGCCTTTGACCAGACCTCGCCTACCAGGTAGACATCCGGTTTAATTTTTTGCATCTCCTCCCGAAACCAAATCCAGAAGGCATGGTTGTCCAAAGCACGCTCGGTGGGAAAAATATGTTTGGCCGCATCCAATCGAAAGCCATCTACTTTCATGGAATCAAGCCAGAAGCGACCAATAGAAATAAATTCCTCTCTGACTTTTGGATTGTCCAGGTTCAAATCAGGCATACCTCCCCAAAAAAATCCATAGTAATGTTCTGCGGTGGTGTCGCCATTTACCGCATGCCATTGGGTGAGGTTATCGGAATCAAGCGAGATGGCCTTCTTTGAGATTTGCTTTCGAATAGAATCCTTTTTCGCCCACACATAATAGTCACGGTATGGATTGTCCGTTCCGCTTAGGGCTTGCTGAAACCAAGGGTGCGAAGTACCTGTATGGTTAACAATCAAATCGACCAGGATTCGGATTCCGCGTTTGTGGGCTTCATTGACCAGTGAGACAAAGTCTTCGGTAGTGCCGTATTGCGGATCTACCGCTTTATAATCGGTTACGTCATATTTATGATAGGACGGAGAAGGCATGATGGGCATGAGCCAAATTCCACCGATTCCAAGATCTTTCAGATAGTCCAGCTTGGAAATAAGTCCCCTAAAATCACCGATACTATCACCATTGCTGTCGGCATAAGACCGTACAAAAACCTCATAGTTGACCCCATGAGGCCATTTGACCACATTGGTTTCTTTGCATTGGATGGCAAAAAGTGCAACAATCAGAATAGGTAGAACGGTACGAGTAAATTTTTTCATAGCCCTAACCTATTTGATATGCCTGGGGCAAACAAGCCTTAAGGTAAATTTTACATATTGCGTATCGCTAAATCCACATTTTCCCGTAGTGCGCATGATGTCAAAAATTACGTCCTTGTTTATTTTGGTGCTCATGGTTTGTGGCGCATCCTGCAAGTCACCACAAAGGACAGTTAACCGTCAGCATGATTTAATCCATCAGGATCAAACCCCAACAGTCGACCCAGGAGGCACCCTTGTACTTTTTCTTGGAAAAATTTCACCAACGGATGCAGGGGGAAAGGCAACTTTTTGTGTTCATGAAAAGAAGGGCATGAAACTTATTGAAGAGCGAGTATATCGGCCAGGGTTTGCACGGTGGTCAGGCGTGGCCACGCTCGAGTACCAGGATATGCCTGGAGTGATGCGGGCAGATCAGCGGGAGGCAGACTTCATCAAAACCATTTCATTCAAAAGACCGGAGAATCCATGAGAAAAATATTTATTGGAATTGGTGTTCTGGCGGTTTCCGTTTCTTGCCTGATGGTCATCCAAGGAAACGAATGGACCAGCCATTCAATTCCAACCGATGCTGGTCGTCAGGGTAAACAAAAATTCGATGGACCGGCCGAATTTTTCCGAATGCACCGTGAAATGCGGACGCCGGATGATGCCTTCAGACCAATGTACCATCCGGCTTATCTGATGAAGGAATATCAAAAGGCCAGGCTAAGGAATCAGGCCATGAGAACCGATGCTTCAGTTGTATTAGAGTGGAAGGAACGAGGACCAAACAATGTGCCTGGGCGCACAAGAGGTCTGATTGTTGATCCCGACGATGCAAGCAAAAACACCTGGTATGCAGGATCAGTGAGCGGTGGTGCATGGAAGACAACCGATGGTGGACAGACGTGGACCCATCTTACCGAAGGACTACCCAACCTGGCGATGTCGGTATTGGTGATGGCGGCATCCAACAGAGAAATTATTTATGCAGGGACGGGAGAAGGTTTTGGAAACCTTGATGGTGTTTCCGGAAACGGGATTTTTAAATCATCGAACAGAGGGAAAAGCTGGGCCTGGCTTTCTTCCTCTGCTGATATTGGCGATGTGAACCGAATGATTGTTTCGCCGACCGATGCCAATGTTGTGGTGGCCGCAACCACCAAAGGCATTTACCGCACCACCAATGGCGGCAGCAGTTGGACATTGGTTTCAGACCGAAAAAATGTACAGGATCTGAACGCTGTTGCAGATAATTTTCAAATACAGTATGCAGCCCAGTATGGATTTGGGGTGATCAAGTCGGTGGACGGTGGCATCAACTGGGGTCCGTCGAATACAGATCTGGTGGCCAGCGGAAGAGTGGAGATTGATGTCTCGCCTTTGAACGGAAATGTGGTCTATGCTGCAGCGCAGTCCAGCCTCACGGAATCAGGCTCGGTTTTATATCGATCAGAAGATGGTGCGCAGACCTGGAAAATTATTGGTGTTACCTACAATGGTGAATTGTTTAATTTCTTGAGCGACCAGGGTTGGTACGACAATGTCGTTACGTGCGATCCATTAAATCAGAACACCGTTTATGTTGGCGGGGTTAATTTTTTCAGAATCCAGACCACTTCTGGTTCAACCAAAAGACCGGTGCGCAGTTTGGAGCAAGATAATACCGATCAGTTCTTAAGCCTTGTCAATTTTACCGGCGCCACGAACGGAAATTATACCGTTTCAAGTTTTGCAGGTTTTAATTCGATTGAAGTAAGGTTTGGCGCGACCAAAAGCCAAAAGGCCCACAGATTTTTGACACCGGTTGGTGCTACATCAGGCGTTGCGGATGCCAATTATTCTTATGCCGACTATGTTCAAATTCCTTTTGAAGTTTGGGATATCACGCGCAACAAACAGTTGATGGTTTCTTTCCGTGATCAGGACCGCAATGGACTTTTTAATCTTTTGCCTGAGAACACCACCGGTGAATCTACAGTTCAAGCCAGGGAATATGTTTACATCTCTGATGTTGATTACAATGCGACGAGTCCGGATGCGCAGATGGCGGTGGCTGGCGGACACAAATTCAGGGAAATGCTTTTTTTCTGGCCGGTATTGGCTGCAAACAAAAGCTGGCCCGGAAGTGTGGTTGAATCAAAGTTGAAATTTTTATCAAGGGACGTTAGTGTGTTAAACGCCACCACCGCAGTGGTTTCCGATGCTTATTCGAATTACGGGGGTCTGAATAAATTCAGCGTATTTGGCCGCGACATGCATCCTGACCAACATAATCTGGTACCCATTGCGGGCACTGCATCGACCTTCCGGCTGTTGGCCGCCAATGATGGCGGTATTTTCCTATCAAACCTATCTGCTACACCCGGAGTGAACGAAGGAGACTGGTCAATGCGAGGCACCGGCTTTCGCACCACGCAGTTTTATGGCGCCGATAAGCGGCCGGGTTTTGAAGAATTTTTTGGCGGCACCCAGGACAACGGCACCTGGAAAACACCAGACGGTGTAGTCAGTTCATCTGGGACCAATTATGATTTTGAAATCGGTGGTGATGGATTTGAAGTTATCTGGCATCAGACAGATGGTAAAAAGTTGATTGGTGGATCACAAGGCAATCGGTTTGTGCGATCGGTTGATGGTGGCAATTCCTGGACCGATGCAACCAGTGGACTTTCAGGGACCCACCCATTTGTTTCGAAGCTTGCCAATTCAGATAAACTGCCGGACCGAATTTATACGCTTTCCTCCGCTGGTGTTTTCAGGTCTGAAAATTTTGGTCAGACCTGGACCTTATCACCCATTGCGGAGCGGTTTGGCAGTGGAAGTTTGATGGATGTTGAGGTTTCCAGAGCCAATGAAAATATTGTTTGGGCCGGGACAGGGATGAGCACAACGGGAACCCTAAGGAATCTGTTTATTTCAGAGGATTTGGGCGTGACATTCAATGCAGTAAACAATTACGATAAGGTTGTAATGGGTAACATCAGCAGATTGGCCAGTCATCCAACCGAACCTGGCACTGCTTATGCGTTGTTTTCATTTTCCGGTAGACCAAAAATATTGAGGACAAAAAATAAGGGTGCATCGTGGGAGGATATTTCAGGCTTTGAATCCAATCCGGCCGGTAACCGCGGTTTTCCAGATGTCGCAACTTATACCCTATTGGTGCATTCAAAGAATCCAAAACTTTTGTGGGCTGGAACGGAGATCGGAATTGTTGAATCCACCGACGAAGGTTTAACCTGGAATCTAAGAGAAGATTTTCCGGCGGTATCGGTTTGGGAGCTTAAGGAGCGTGAAAATCTAATTGTCATTGCAACCCACGGCCGAGGCATATGGACAGCGGCGACAGACCGTTATCAGCAGACGATCAGTTTTGGCAATCCCGGAAGCCGGGATGAAACGGTTGGATCTTTTGATCTGAATGGAAAATCAACTTCCGGATTGTCATTGACCTACTCAACAGTTGATGGTGACAAGATTAGTATTAGTGGAAATAAGGTGACGATTTTGAAGCCCGGCCAGGTCACCATCCAAGCCAATCAGGGTGGAAGTGAAATTTTCAAAGAAGCTGCTTCGGTGTCGCAAACATTTTGCATCAACCCGAAAAAACCGGTGATCACTGCAACTGGATTGGAGGGAACGAATGTGGTGCTGAAATCGGATTACGCCAGCTCCATCGAATGGTACCGCAACAGCAATCCCCTCACCGGAGAAAATAAACAGGAATTTAGTCCAACCCTTGAAGGCAATTATCAGGTTGCTTACTCGGTAGGTACTTGTAAAACATTTTCGGATGTATTTCCGGTGATTGTCACGGCACTCATGAAGGATAGTCCGGACCACCTGACACTTTATCCAAACCCCGCTACCGAATGGGTGACCTTAAGGTTGCCAACAGCGTGGTGTGGTGGAAGCGTAGCGTTGGAGATATTTAAAATGACTGGTGAAAAGGTTCTTTCGAGAACACATTTTTCAGATGCACCTATTGATGTTTCGATGCTTAGCAAGGGAGGATATATTCTGCGGGTGAGAAAGGATAAAGCGTGGTTGGAGAGTAGGTTGATTAAGTAGAGAATGAGCTCGAGAGCGAGCGCGAGAAAAGAGAAAAAAAACAGAGCGAGAGCGAGAGCGAGAAAAAAGTGTTAAAAATTTAATTGATAGCCGATCACTCCCATCTCGATCTGATTCTCGATCTGGCTTAGCTCGAGAGCGAGCGCAAGAAAAGAGAAAAAAAACAGAGCGAGAGCGAAAGCGAGAAAAGAGTGTTAGAAATTTAATTGATAGCCGATCACTGCCATCTCGATCTGATTCTCGATCTGGCTTAGCTCGAGAGCGAGCGCAAGAAAAGAGTGTTATAAATTTAATTGATAGTCGATCACTACCATCTCGATCTGATTCTCGATCTGGCTTAGCTCGAGAGCGAGCGCAAGAAAAGAGAAAAAAACAGAGCGAGCGCGAGAAAAGAGTGTTAGAAATTTAATTGATAGCCGATCACTCCCATCTCGATCTGATTCTCGATCTGATTTAGCTCGAGAGCGAGCGCGAGAAAAGAGAAAAAAAACAGAGCAAGAGCGAAAGCGAGAAAAGAGTGTTAGAAATTTAATTGATAGCCGATCACTGCCATCTCGCTCTCGCGCTCTCCTTTACCCCACAATATAATTCCAACCATACTTATCGTGAGAAACCCCCATCCGCATATCGTGGAGCAATTGTTTGGCCTTAAGCTGAAATGAATTCGAATCAGGCGCCTGAACTGTATAATCCGTTCCTTCAATGTTGATGGCAGCGATGGGGGCGACCACAGCTGCTGTACCAACGCCAAAGGCCTCAGTAATTCGGTTTTCCTTAAAGGCCTGCTCAATCTCTGAAACTTTAATCCGGCGCTCTTCAACCTTCAGTCCCATATCGCGAGCGATCGTAAGAATGGAATCACGGGTGATGCCTTCCAGAATCGCAGTATTAAGTTGAGGGGTATGCAATACGCCATCGATCATAAACATCACATTCATCATGCCTACTTCGTCGATGTATTGGTGTTCTTTTCCATCGGTCCAAAGAACCTGATCATAGCCCTCGCGAACGGCCATGCGGGTAGGATAATAGGCGCCACCATAATTACCTGCACATTTGGCAAAACCAGTACCGCCTTCTACAGTGCGGGCGTAATGCTTTTCAACCTTGAGACGGTAAGGTTTGGGCTGATAAGATCCCGCCGGACTGGTCAGAATGATAAAATGGTATTTATCTGAAATTTTTACACCCAACCTCGATTCAGAAGCAAATGAAAAAGGCCTTAAGTAAAGTGACGATCCATGGGTACCCGGCAACCACTGTTCATCCAATCGAATCAATTGAGAAAGTCCTTCCAGGAAAATTTCTTTTGGCAGGGTCGGCATACACATCCGATCGAGTGAACGATTTAAGCGCAGATAATGCTTATCCGGGCGAAAAATGGTAATCCGGCCATCGTTCATCCGGAAAGCCTTCATGCCTTCAAATATTGCTTGTCCGTAGTGCAGAGACAGCATAGCCGGTGAAAGACTTAGATCACCAAAAGGAACAATGGAGGGTTGTCCCCAGCTCCCGTTCTCGAAAACACAGACCAACATATGGTCGGAGATATGTTTTCCAAATTCGAGGTTGGAAAAATCAACTTCAGCAATTCGCGACTTGGTAATCTTTTGAACAGGGTAATTGGCCATACAGGTATTAAAATGGGTCGCAAATTAATCACAAAAGCGGACAAAAAACGGAAGCGGATGTTTTCAAGTATTGGATCTTAATGGTTCACAAAACACCTTACCATCATTAGGCGGATGATCATTCCGATGGGCTCAAAAATGCAGACCGACTGAGGAAAGAGAAATTAACTCTTTGATTGAATTATCGCTGAAAATATTTTTCTTTATAACTCAACTCCAATTGATGACTAGAGATCAGCTTATTGACAATATTTTCAGCAAAAAATCCTACCTCTGCGTAGGATTGGATGCTGATTTGTCCAAAATCCCTACCCATCTGCTCGATTCTCCCGACCCGGTTTTTGAATTCAATAAGCAAATCATAGATGCCACCAAAGATCTTTGTGTTGCCTATAAGCCAAACACCGCTTTTTATGAAGCCCTCGGCGCCAAAGGTTGGGAAACTTTAAAAAAGACAGCCGACTACATCGGCGATAAACACCTTCGAATCGCTGACGCCAAAAGAGGTGATATCGGAAATACTGCCGAACGCTATGCTGAAGCGTTTTTTAATCAAATGGCTTACGATGCGTTAACGGTGGCACCTTACATGGGAGAAGATTCCGTGAAACCCTTTCTCAACACCAAGGGAAAATGGATTATTCTTCTTGCCCACACCAGCAACCCAGGGTCGTCCGACTTTCAATTGTTTTCCGACGGTAAGAAAAATCTTTACGAGGAAGTGGTTACCAAATCCCAACAGTGGGCCAGCCCAGACCAAATGATGTTTGTGGTAGGAGCCACCAGAGCCGACCGCATAGGTCACATTCGAAAACTGTCTCCTAAAAATTTCTTTCTGGTGCCCGGCGTTGGCGCACAAGGTGGAAGCCTGGAAGAGGTCTCTAAAGAGGCCATCACCTCCGAGTGTGGCCTGTTGGTAAACTCCTCCAGGGCAATTATCTACGCATCTTCCGGAAAGGATTTTGCCGAAGCAGCCCGCACTGAAGCACTAAAAGTGAAAAAGGAAATGGAGCGTTGGCTCTGACCAGCACCTACTACCCTATCGAACCCTAAAATCTTTGTAAGCCTTACTTAGGCGTACTGATTCAACATCACCGGCATCACCAACATTAGGATGTCCTCATCCTTGGATTTATCCGCCGGAACAATCAAGCCAGCTTTATTTGGTGCTGACATATTCAGCTTAACCGACTCACAATCAAGGTTGGAAAGGATTTCAACCAAAAATCTTGCACTGAAGCCAATTTCAATATCGCCTCCTTCATGTTCGCAGGCGAGGCGCTCGTTGGCTTCATTACTGAAATCCAAGTCTTCTGCCGAAACCTGCAATGAACTGCCGGTTATTTTCAACCGCACCTGATGCGTTGTCTTGTTCGCGTAAATAGCGATCCGCTTTAAAGACGCGAGAAACTCGCTGCGGTTGATGGTCATCTTTATCGGGTTCTGGGTCGGAATTACATTTTCATAATCTGGGAACCGCTCATCAATGAGGCGGCAGATCATCTTGATGTTTCCGAAACGGAAGAAAGCATTTGACAAATTGAAATCCATGCTCACCTCGGTATTGTCGGTTGGCAAGGTTGATTTCAACAAATTAAGTGCCTTACGTGGCACAATGATCGCATTGCCTGAGTCGGTCGTAACATCCGAACGGCGGTAGCGAACCAATCGATGTCCGTCGGTAGAAACAAATGTTGCGTGCTTGTCGGTTATGTTGATGTACACGCCCGTCATGGCCGGACGAAGCTCATCGCTGCTGGTCGCAAAAATGGTGTTGCTGAGCGCACGGGACAGCACATCACTGGGAATCACCGCACTAAAATCGTTGGAAACCGACGGCACTTTCGGAAAGTCTGTCGCGTTTTCTCCTGCAAGCTTGTAGCGTCCATTGTCGGAACTGATTTCAATGGCATAGGTAGATTCATCCATGGAAAAAGTCACCGGCTGGTCGGGAAGATTTTTCAGGGTATCTAATAAAATGCGGGCTGGAACGGCAATGTTTCCCTTTTCTTTTGATTCAATATTCAGTTCACTGACCATCGATGTCTGAAGATCAGAGGCCGTAACCGTAAGCCTGTTTTTATCGATTTCAAACAAAAAGTTTTCGAGGATGGGTACCACAGGATTGGTGGTAATCACACCATTTATCGCGGAAAGTTGTTTAAGAAGATAGCTGGAGTTAACGATGAATTTCATCGGTTGTAGTGGTTTGGTTTTAACGACCAAATTTAGAAATAAAACCTTACCTCAGAAACCAGCATTGGGTCACCGACAGACCCTAATTGACCTTTAAATCAATTTGATTTCAGCCGGAAGGCTCCTTTTCTTGTAAGCAGTAGGCCACTCTTTGACCGTCCGAAAAACAAAACCTGCTTGTCGTCCAACATGGCCAGACCCTGGTCGAAGACCCTTAATCGGTGGATGGCGCCCGAAGTTTCCCGGGCGGATAGTATGGCTGTTGGATCAACCCTTATAAGTGAATCCAAAAGAGGGCCTTGCGAAGTCCTGTATTCATCGGCCTTCAACAATGAAACAGCATCGAGGTAATCATTTATTCTCGCCGTATCGACAGGCGCTATGCCCGGAATTCCAAACCATCCATCAGCAGGTTCAATTGAAAAACTGGACGATTCATCTTTTGGGAATTCAACTTTAAAGCCAGAAAAATTTCTCCAATTAAAATCAAATACCCTTAAGTCCCGCCACCGATTTGGATCTACATCAAACGCGGAGAATAAATAGGTTCGGTAGCCTGGAATGGCGACCTGCACAGGAACACCTTTAGCCTTCATAAACCAGGTCTCCTGTTTTTCCGGATTTCCAAATGCCAAAAATTCAGTCAACCGCTTATCGCCTGAAAAAATTTCAACCCTTACACCCTCTTTAACCACGAGGCGCACCAATGAATCATTTTGTTCAGGTGAAGCATATCGTCGTCCCTGAGCGCGGGCCAAGGCTGCCAGGAAAACTGAAATACGATCCGAATTTGCACGGAGGCTATCCCCTACCTGCCAGGTTCCTGATTGAAAGGTTAAATCAGCCTTTTCTGATCCCTTGCTGATCAGGATTCTGTTAACCGGATCATTTCCAAAACGCCAGAATGGATCAATGGCGATTTTTTGGTCCATGGATGAAAATAGTCCGATCGCAACTGAGAGTGCAGTCAATAAAAATAAACTTGTCCAAAGTCGTATCTCCCGTCTATCCATTGCTGCCCTGGTTAAACGATGTGTACTTTTTTCTCCTGATCCAATGCCAGATCAGACCAAAACAACCCATGATGAGTATTGGCAACGTTAAATTGAGCGCCTGCCAAAATTTTCTTTCCGCTCTGATTTTATTTTTATCCAATGGACGAACCTCAATTTTTTTGCTGCGCGCAAGAATGACCCCATTTTCATCGGTTAACCACCGCGCCAGGTTCATGACGAGGTCGCCATTTGAAAAGGTTTGCCGCGTATTTGGATCAAAGCCGACAGGAGGTGGGGTTCCGTTGCGGGCGTCAACATCGTTTTGAAAAAAGTCACCATCACTGATCAAAACAATTTTTGTTGGAACACCTTCCTCTATTTTTTCAATTGGAACTAAATTTTCCGGGGTAAATTGATTTCGGTACAAAGAAGTAAATCTGCCTTCCAGCAACCATGCCAGCGGCTTCCGGCCCTGATTAAAATCCGAACGATTCTGATCGGCTTGCAAATCTCTAACAGATACCTTCACCGGCGCACCTATTGTTCTTGTGTAGGGTGATGACCAAATCAACGGAGTCTTTTGAATTCCCTCTGCCTTCACCGTGTCGGTGGTCGAAGCAAACCTGAACCAGGCTGCATCGAGGTTCCTGGTGGCAGGATGATCTGCCATAACAGAAGCCAGCGGATAAAACGGCCACTCAATTGGCGTAATCTGCGAACGTCCACCCACCGAACCGGTCACCACCGGAAACGGTAATGCAACTGCATCCTGAACTGCATCTGAATTCAATCGAATACCGTAGCGAAACAACAGGTTGTTTAATCCATGCGCAGGTATTTCTGCGAAATAATCAGGATCAGATGCGCGCGACATATCGACCTTAATCTGATCGACAAAAAATAAAACCTTGCCACCCCGCATAACATACTGATCCAAGGCAAACAAATCTCGATCACTCCATGGCATGGTCGGTTGGACAACCATGGCGAGGTCAACCGGACGGGACTTCAACAGATCTTCAGCATTTATGGTGAGCAGATCAAAAGATTCTGCAAGCAAGGCTTTTCCGGAAGTCACTTTAGGTCCATCCGCCTCGCCGTGGCCAGTAATCCATCCAATTGTTTTTCGATCTTCCTCGATGAGGCGCTGCAGCACCAGCACAAATTCAAACTCCATGGATTCCATGGATTGATTTAATGCCGCCTGCCAACCCTGAGCACTGCTGTTGCGAAGAAGATTGATCGGCCATTCATTACCACCCGTTGTAAGCAGTGCACCAGGAAAAACAATTTTCTCACTTCGTTGACCATCCTTGTTTTCAATGATGTTGATGGGCTGAACACCTTTTGAGATGAGTCCGCTCATGAACTCATTCCTCGCTTTCTCACTTTTAGCAGAAGTTGGATCAGTAATTAGGTAGTTGAGCTTACCATCGGAGTGGATTCGAAATTCATCCAGCAATTCCCGAATTTGTTTTTGGAATCTTTTAAACCCCGGATTGAGATCGCCTTCCAAAAAAACCTCAATCAAAACATCATCGTTTAGCCGCCCCAGCAATTCTTTGGTCTGAGGCTTAACCGTAAATCTTTTTTCTTCGGTAAGATCAATTCTAAAAAACCAAATGGACGACAACTGATTCAACACCACGAGCAGAACCAATACATTGGCTAAAGTCAGTAGGGCAATTTTCCTGTTTACCATTTTCGTGAAGCGAGGATGGTTAAGGAAACGGTGAGATTGATGACAATCAGGGAAAGAAAATATACCAAATCACGACTATCGATAAGCCCGCGGCCGATTGATTCGTAATGATTGAAAATACCCAACTGCCTGATGATCGTGGCGTCAGCCCAGGATAATATTTCAGCCATTGATTCCCAACCTGTCCACATCAGAAAACACAACAACGCAGAAACCAAAAAGGAAACAATTTGACTGTTGGTGATCGATGACCCCAGGATCCCAAAACTGGTGAATACCCCTGCGAGCAGCATCAAACCCAACCACGAGCCTAGGAAACCGGGTGTGTCCAGATTTCCCGGCGGATTGCCCAACTCATAAACTGAGAAGTAATATGTGACGGTTGGAAGGAGCGCCAGAAAAACCAAGGTCCAGGCCGCCAGAAATTTACCGGCAACAATACCCAGGTCACCCACCGGTCGCGTTAAGAGCATATCCAGCGTACCCATCTTTCTTTCCTCAGCAAAAGTTTTCATGGTCACCGCGGAGGAGAGAAACATTAAAAGCCACGGACCTGTAGTAAACAGCGAAGTCAAATCAGCATAACCATAATCCAGGACGGAGGTTTCTGGAAAAACCCAGGTCGGCAATCCAATACCCGCGAGAAAAACCAGGATGACCATCCAGGCGACGGAGGAATTCAGAAAACTAGCCAACTCCTTTTTAAAAACCGTAATCATGGCTGTTGATCGGATTCGGTTTTGACATTCGCCGTAAGCTTTCTGAAAACCTGTTCGATGGAAAAATTTTCTTCTTTCAATCCGACCAGCGGTAGATTTTTTTCAGCCGCAAGGCGAAATACAGCAGGACGGAGGTCTACGCCACTGGATTTGTATCGATAGATCCGCTCATCGCATTTTTCCGGGATCGTGCCATCGGGGAGCATCAGCTCAGTATGTTCAACCGGTGTAGCAAACTCTGCCAGCAGTGCAGTGCCTGATGACCCAACGAGGTTTTTTATGGTGTCGTCGGCTACCAATTTCCCCTGGTGGATAACCAGTGCACGATCACAGATGGCTTCAACTTCCTGCATGATGTGTGTAGAGAAGAGAACGGTTTTATTGGCACTCACCGTTCGGATGAGTGCACGGATTTCGGCCAGTTGATTGGGATCAAGTCCGGAAGTGGGCTCGTCGAGAATCAGAACCTCCGGATCGTGGAGCAGTGCCTGCGCAAGGCCAACCCGCTGACGGTAGCCTCTGGAGAGTTGCTGAATTTTTTTGTTTTGCTCGGGCGCCAGACCACAGGTATCCATGAGCAAGGCAATCCGTTTGTTTAAAGCAGCACCCTTCAGACCATAAAATCCGCCACTGAATTCCAGGTATTCATGAACAAACATTTCCGGGTACAACGGATTGTTTTCCGGGAGGTAGCCAATAAAATTTCTCGTATCGGGGTTGGGGCGATTAACAGGGTATCCGCAAACATAGGCCTCGCCGTTCGACGGAGCCAAAATCCCGGTGATCATCTTCATGGTGGTGGATTTACCGGCGCCATTGGGACCCAGAAAACCAACCACCTCTCCTTTCCCTACAGAAAAAGAGATGTTATCCACTGCTTTTTGACTTCCGAATAACCTTGACAGGCTTTTAACAGACACCGACATCGTTCAAAATTAGAATGAAACCACGGCACTTCCGCTTATCTAAGGGAGTTTGAGAAAAATTGGCACCATCCTTGTCGGTTCGGACGGCAGTTATTTCTTTTTTTTCAATTTTGCAGCACGCTAAACAAGGTTTATGAAGCATCTGTTCGGACTACTGGTATTTTTTGTTTCTGTGACGGCCCTGGGTCAGACCGGTTACAAAATCGAGATGAAAATCAATGGCCTGCGGGACACCACAGCGTACCTCGGATATTATTACGGGGAATCTACTTACCTGAACGATACTGCCCGGGTAGATACGAAAGGCTCCTTGGTTTTTGATGGAAAGAAATCTTTGGGTGAAGGCGTTTATTTTCTGGTGCTGAACAAAACCAGAATTTTTGAATTTGTCGTTGGTAAGGATCAGTTTTTTTCATTGGAAACTTCGACAGAAGATTACATCCGTAAAATGAAGGTAGTGGGTGATGAGGACAACCGACTGTTCTTCGAGGGGATGTTGTTCAATGGAGCGCGGAATGAGGAAGCAGAGCCATTTGTCAAAGTTATAAGAGACAGCCTGGCGAGCGCAGAGGAAAAAAAGAAAGCAGAGGAATCCTTAAAAGTTGTGAACGAAAAAGTCATAAGCTATCAGGATGGAATCATTTCCAACCATCCAACGATGCTCACCACCAGGATTATGAAGTCAACCCGGCAGATTCAAGTTCCCGATCCGCCGAAAAATGCAGATGGACGTGTTGATTCAACTTTCCAATTTAAGTACTACCGAAAGCATTATTGGGATAATTTCAATTTGGCTGATGACGGCATGATCCGATTGCCAAGACCGGTTTATCAGGAGAAAATCCGAGAGTACCTCACACGCCTTGTCCCGCCGGTTGCTGATTCAGTAAATGCCGAGATCGACCGACTGGCTGCGGTAGCGAAGAGCAACCAGGAAACCTATAAATACTTTATTTGGATGTGTGTGATTGAATTCCAAAATCCCAAAGTGATGGGACTAGACGCTGTGTATGTCCATTTGATTCGTAAATATTTTAATAGTGGCGAAATGGACTTTTGGATGAATGCCACCATGAAGAAAAATTTGAAAGACCGGGCTGACCAGCTTGGACTAAGCATGATCGGAATGAAATCACAAAACCTGATTATGCTGGATCAGAACAAGAATGTCCGGAATATGCATGAGCTTAACAGCAAGTACACCATTCTTTACATTTTTGATCCAGATTGCGGACACTGCCGACAGGAGACACCTAAGCTTGTCGATTTCTACAATAAGTATAAGACCAAGTGGAACCTTGAAGTATTCGCCGTTAGTGCGGACACCTCTATGCAAAAGATGAAAGATTTTATAAGAGATTATAAAATGCCCTGGATTACAGTCAATGGACCCAGAAGTTACGTTGGCAGCTATCAAAAACTGTATGATGCAGACCAGACGCCTAGCTTATACATCATTGATGAGCGTAAAAAGATTATTGCTAAAAAACCACCGATTGAGGAACTGGTGAATTTCTTCACCAACCAGGAAAAGATGGCTGCTGCATCAAAGCCGCCGGCAAAAAAATAGTTGGTGATCTTACTTGTTCCGGGAGATCGTGTAGTCGATCATCAAACGGAGTGAGTCCTTATAGGAGGATGCAGGCATTTCGTTGAGCAGCTGCTGGGCTTCATCCTGAAAATTTTTCATCACCTTATTGGCATGATCGATTCCACCGGAATGGCGGACGAATTCGATCACCTTTTTAATGTTGCCAGATTCCTTTTCTGCATTTCGGATTAAGGAAATTACACGGCGCTTTTCCGACCAGGAGGCCTTTCCGATTGCGTGGATTAAGGGAAGGGTCAATTTTTTCTCACGGATGTCGATGCCCAGCGGCTTTCCAATTTCTGCCTCACCATAATCGAATAGATCATCCTTAATCTGAAAAGCCATCCCAACCTTTTCGCCAATCATTTTCATTTTTCGCACCACTTCTGTACTTGCCTTTGCCGACGAGGCGCCGACTGCACAACATGCAGCAATTAGGGAAGCAGTTTTTTTACGAATGACTTCGAAATAAAGGTCCTCCGTGATATCCAGGTTTCTGGCTTTTTCCATTTGCAGCAGCTCGCCTTCGCTCATCTCCCGCACTGCTTCCGAAACAATTTCCAACAAACCGAATTCCTTGTTTTCAACCGATAATAATAAACCACGGGACAAGAGGAAATCACCCACCAGAACCGCTACCTTGTTTTTCCATAAGGCATTAATGCTAAAGAATCCGCGTCGGTAGTTCGCATCGTCAACTACATCATCATGAACAAGGGTGGCGGTGTGGAGTAACTCAATCAGACTGGCACCATGGTAGGTTGATTCACTTATGCCGCCGGAAACGCCTGCTGAAAGAAAAACAAACATCGGACGCATTTGTTTGCCCTTACGACGAACGATGTAGTCCATGATTTTATCCAACAGCATCACCTTGGTGCTCATGGAGGATCTGAACTTTCGTTCAAATGCCTCCATCTCTTGTACAATGGGCGCTTTGATTTGATCGGTGATGGAAGACATGCGGATTTGCAATAATAATTAGAGCAACTCGATTACGGCCGTAGTTTTTTATTGAATTCTTTATGAGGCATTGCGCGAGAAAACCTTTGAAAGGGCGTAAATAGTGTGTTATTTTGATGATATGTGGAATCCTGATAAAAACTGGGAGCAAGTCATATTCATTCTGACCGTATTGGCATCAGGTTTTATAGCCAGCCGGATCCTGAGGGCCATCGTGGGAAGGTTCTTTAAAAAGGCAGCGCAGAAATTAAAAGTTGATCCCACCCACTACAGTTTTTTTAAGAACGCCGTCGATCTTGTCATTTTCCTGGTCGTCACGATCATCATATTCAGATCTATCCCCGCACTTGAATCATTTGGAACCACCCTGCTTACTGGTGCCGGAGTATTGGCCGCTATTGTCGGTTTCGCCAGCCAGCAGGCATTTTCAAATATTGTCAGTGGATTATTTCTGGTGATTTTTAAGCCATTTAGCGTTGGTGACAGGGTGAAAATTGGAACCTTGTATTCAGGCGATGTAGAAGATATTACCCTTAGGCATACGGTTATCAAGGATTTTGAAAACCGAAGGGTGGTGATCCCCAACTCGGTAATCAGCAACGAAGTCATCCTCAACAGTACGATAGAAGATGAAAAGATTTGTGTTTTGTTGGAGTTTCCTGTTTCCTATCAGGCTGATCTGGCCAAAGTATTCGAGATTGCAGAGCGCTCCGCCACGAGCCACCCCTATTACATTGACAACCGAAATGAAGATGAATTGCAGCGTGGTGAAAAACCAGTGATGGTGAGGGTTACTGCACTCAATGAACTCAATGTCCAGGTTCGTGTTTCGGTGTGGTCTAAAAATGCGGTTGAGGCCTTTATACTAAAGTGTGACCTCATGCGCACCATCAAAGATGAAATGACCAAAGCTGGAATGGAATCGCCCTACCCTCCGGGCATATTACTGTCCGCGAGCAAAAAATCATGACACTGGTCAGCACATCCGATAAAAAATTTGTTCAGGCCGATGGCTCTACCTTAGAGCTTATCCGTTACAATTCAGGTGAAGTGAATGAATTCAGGGATCTACCTGTGGAGAAGCTGCTCGAAGAAATAAAACCCGGAAGCGTAAATTGGATCAACGTGGACGGGCTCCATGAGCAAAAGGTTTTCGATCAGATTGGGCAAAAGTTCAACCTGCACAATCTTTTACTGGAAGATCTTACTACCGAAAATCAGCCTAAAGCCGAAGAGTACGACAGCTATTTGTTTTTCACCCTGAAAATGCTGCACCACATTACTCAGGAGAAGGTCGATTATGAACAGGTGAGTTTTGTATTGGGTCAGGACTTTCTGCTTTCCTTCCAGGAGAAAGGGGGAGATTTTTTTGGATCGTTCAGGGAAAAAATCAGATCTGATCAGGGAAGGGTTAGGAAACTCAAAACAGATTATCTGCTGTACCGCTTGCTGGACATCGTTATCGATCAATATTACGTGGTGCTGGATGACCTGGGCGGAAAAATTGAAAACATTGAAGAAGAGATTTTAGAAAAACCTTCAGCTGAGGGATTTAGACGAATTCAACACACCAAAAAAGAGTTGATTTTTCTTCGCAAGGCCTTGTATCCATTACGCGACGCCATAAGTAAGCTTACCAAAGGCGAAAGTGATTATGTGTCGCAGGAAAATGTGCGCTACTTTTCTGACTTGCATGACCACGTGGCCCAACTGATCAGCACGATGGACACCTACAGGGATCTAACGACCAGCTTAATGGACATTCACATCAATGCCATGAACACCAGAATGAATGAGGTGATGAAGGTACTTGCGGTTATATCGACCATATTTATGCCGCTAACCTTTATTGTGGGTATTTATGGCATGAACTTCGAGTTTATGCCTGAATTGCACTGGCCTTTTGGGTATCTATATGTCATGATTCTTATGGGACTTATCATGGGTTCGATGATTTTTTATTTCAGGTATAAGAAGTGGTTCTAATGATTTTCAACGCTTGTATTTTTTATTTTACTTTAAAAAAAATTACCCCACATGATTTCAGAAATCCAGGTTTGGTTTTTTTCATTCGATTCAATTTGGATAGCAACTTTACTGTTGC
This sequence comes from Bacteroidota bacterium, assembly GCA_016866235.1. GTDB lineage: Bacteria > Bacteroidota > Bacteroidia > Cytophagales > Cyclobacteriaceae > ELB16-189. Next base: position 811,667 of record VGMW01000001.1, on the reverse strand, counting down.
TGGTTGGATTCGGTATTCTCATTAAGGGGGCTGATTTTCTGGTCGACGGCGCATCTTCTGCAGCAAAGAGATTTGGCGTTTCTGACCTGACCATCGGATTAACTGTAGTTGCTTTTGGCACTTCAATGCCTGAATTAATAGTTAGCCTGCTTTCAGCCCTCGACGGAAAAAATGATGCTTCCTTTGGAAACGTCATTGGCAGCAACAATTTTAACCTCATGTTTATCCTCGGTATTGCCGGAATCATTTATCCATTGGTGGTTCATCAAAATACCGTCCGCTATGAAATTCCGATCTCACTTTTCGCTGCAGTTGTCCTTTGGGTTTTGGTGAATGATTCGCTCTTATGGGGTGACAACAGTCAGGCCGCCAGTGGATACGACGGCATCTTAAGCACCGTAGACAGTATAATCCTGCTTGGTATTTTTTGCCTTTTCCTTTGGTTTGTATACCTCACCATGAAGTCAGCCGGCAGTTCCAGCGACAATGGCGATGGGGTGAAGATATTTTCTATGTATGCTTCGGTCGCTATGATTATTGCAGGGCTTGCAATGCTCATAGCAGGTGGCAAAGTGGTGGTTGACAGCGCCATCGGAATTGCCCATCATTATGGATTGAGCGAAAAATTGATTGGATTAACCATACTGGCAGCAGGTACTTCGCTGCCCGAATTGGCTACTTCGGCCGTTGCTGCTTACCGGAAAAACACCGACATCGCCATAGGCAATGTGGTAGGATCAAACATTTTCAACATCTTTTTTATCCTTGGATTTACGGGATTGGTAAATCCGATCCCCTATCACGCCACGATGAATTCAGATTTTTATGTTCTGTTTGGCGCAACAATTATTTTAATGCTCTTTATGTTCACGATCAACACCAAAAAACTTGATCGTTGGGAAGCCGCTATTCTATTGACGCTGTATCTAGCCTACACCCTATACCTGATCGGTATGGAGTAGATCCTATGAAAAGGATCCAAACAATTATTTATTGATTTCAGCTTCGAGCTCCTTGATTTTGGCTTTGGCACCTGTGTGACCGAGTGACTGAGCTTTTTTGTAAAGCTCCAGCGCCTCCAATAACGTCGCCTTCCTTTTTTTAGGAGCCAACTTGGTTCGATTAGCCGTTTCTTCAACTGCGAGCCCACGGGCATACAAGCCTTCAGCCTCACTGATTTGTGAATTCTGAAGAACTTCTTCGATCCGCCTTTCAATCACAGTAAGCTCTCGTTTCTTAGATTCAATTTGAAGTTGCTTATCCTCAAGCTCCATTTCCTGTAACTCTGCCACCCGCAGCAGATTTTGATTTTCGTTTCGAAATTTTTCAATGGTCTCATTGAGTCTGGCGATCTCCTCATCCTTAGAAGCAATTTCTGCCTTTAAGCTGGCAATGGTTGCCGCGTAGGCCTTTGCAGCTGCCCTTGAACGCTTCAAATTTTTCTCAAGCTCTGTAATCTTCTTTTGGGTCTCCCGCACATATCGGTTGAGTCCCTGCATACGGTTTACGGTAACGGCATAGGTTGTACCTTCAACCATATTGATGCGAATGGCCTGACGGTTGGCATCAATGGAGTCCATTAAAACACTGACCTCACTTAAAGTTTCAGCCATCTCCTGACTGGTCTCCAGCTCATTGCGAAGAGAGTCGACCTGCGACTGAAGTTTCTCCTGATCACCGGGCTTTATACAACCCTGAAAAGGAAGAATCAGAATAATTAAGCCGATAACAGTAAGAAATTTCATAGCACTTGTGGTTGAATTATTTCCGATTCAAAATTAATCAGATCGATGCTGAGGCAGCGTTTTAATTAAAAATCAACGCCAAAAATTGACCTTTAGTAACCAAAAAGATCTAAAAGAAAGCCTGCGACGCAGGTTTTAGGCCCGAAAATATTTTGACAATTTTTTATAGTCATTTCCCCAATGCAGGTAAATTCGCGCGGCCTTTACCGGTAAAATACCCTAAAATGAAAGCCCGCAATATGGATTTCATCAAGGGTCCAGAAGCGGTAAAACTTAAACCTCTTAGCAGAGGCATTTTTTAATGTCCGACAAGGAAGCACAAAGGAACAAACTGACCTCAGCAGGCCTATTGGTTGCTCTGGGGATCATCTACGGAGACATCGGTACCTCACCGATTTATACCCTGAGATTTATTGTCGGCGACCGCACCATTTCCGAAGAACTAATTCTGGGTGGACTCTCCTGTGTCTTTTGGACACTGACCATCATCACCACCATCAAATATGTGATTCTGGCACTCAATGCGGATAACAAAGGGGAAGGTGGAATATTTGCCTTGTATGCCCTGGTCAGACGTTATAAGGCAGGCTGGGTCATATTTCCCGCCATCATTGGATGTTGTACGCTGATCGCCGATGGATTCATCACGCCCGCCATCAGCGTTACATCGGCGATCGAAGGATTGAGGTCCATCTCACCTGGAATTGAACAGGAGACCATCATCGCAATCGTCATCGGAATTCTAATTGCCCTTTTCCTATTCCAGCAGTTCGGTAGCAGCGTGGTTGGCAAAACTTTTGGACCTGTGATGCTGGTGTGGTTTGCGTTTATTGGCACCATCGGCGGAATTAAACTCTTTGAAAATCTCTCAGTACTCAAAGCACTCAACCCTTCCTATGCGATTGACTTACTGACTTTATACCCGAGAGGATTCTGGATTTTAGGTGCGATTTTCCTCTGTACCACCGGAGCAGAGGCCATGTATTCCGACCTTGGTCACTGCGGCAAGGTGAACATTCGCGTGGGTTGGACGCTTGTAAAAATCTGTTTGCTGCTTTGTTATTTTGGTCAGGGTGCCTACCTGTTGGAACACAGCGGCGAACAACTCGGCGACACCATCCCCTTCTTCGCCATTATACCCAATGGATTTGAACTGTTTGGCGTTCTCATTGCCACCATGGCAACGGTTATTGCCAGCCAAGCCTTGATCTCCGGAACTTTCACCATGGTGAACGAGGCCATGAAACTCAAACTCTGGCCCAGTACTAGGGTACGCTACCCTAGCGAACTGAAAGGTCAGATCTACATGCCGGCCATCAACTGGATGTTGATGCTGGGTAGCATCCTGGTTGTATTAAGGTTCAAAGAATCCGATGCCATGCAGGCTGCCTATGGTTTGGCCATTACGTTTGACATGCTCATGACCACCTCTTTGCTGGTGTTCTATTTCGGTATGACCAGAAAATCAAGGGTGCGGGCCGGATTTATGGCCCTGGTTTTTATAACCGTAGAAGGATCTTTTCTGATTTCTAATCTGGACAAATTCACCCATGGTGGATGGTTCGCGTTCTCCGTTGCCTTCATCATGTTCCTGATGATGTTCATTCAAATGAAAGCACGCAAGTTGCGTGAACGTCATACCGACTTCGTCGATCTCAAACACTACGTGCCGCTGATTCAGGATTTACAATCCGATACCACCATTCCAAAGGAATCTACCAACCTTGTTTACATGGCTTTGGCCGATAGCCGAAGACAGATCGACAACAACATCATTTATTCCATCTTCCGAAAGAGACCTAAACGTGCAGATGTTTACTGGTTCCTTCATGTCGATACGGTGGACAGCCCGTTCACCAGTAAATATTCGGTGGACACCATCATTCCAAAAAAATGCTTTTTTGTCCGCATCAAACTGGGCTTTAAAGCCGACCACCGCGTGAATCTTCTTTTCAACAAGATTCTCCACGATATGAGTGAGAACGGTGAAATAGATCTGGTGAGTCATTATGACTCGCTAAGAAAGCACAGCATGTCCGCGGACTTCAAATTCATCATTCTTCACTCCCTTGCTTCCATTGACAGCGAAATCTCCACTTTCGACAATGTGATCATTCAGGGGTATCGATTCATTAAAAAATACAGCCTTTCTACTGAAGAGCAGTATGGACTCGAACTTGCCAACGTGGAAGTCGAGCGCGTACCCATCATGGTCGGCCCACAGGCCAAAGTGAAGATCAAGCGTGAAAAAGAAGATGCGGCCAGAGAAAAGGAAATCCGCTACAATGATTTCAAGGCGGTCTGACTGCCGCGATGAATTACTACATCCCTCCTGTTTAAATTCATTTCTAAATCAAGCCGGAACATGCTATTTTAGCTGATTCCAAACCCGACGGTATACATGAGTTCTCATCAACACGCAGCAAAAATTCCTTACAAAATCTTCAGCAATTCATCATTGGCCTCTGCTTTTGTAGCCAAAGAGATGGTTGATCTGATCAAAGAAAAAGAAAAACAAAAAAAGCCATGTGTTTTGGGCCTGGCTACAGGCTCTACACCGACCGGCGTTTACAGCGAGTTGGTTCGGCTTCATAAGGCCGGAAAGGTGAGCTTTAAAAACGTTCACACTTTTAATCTGGATGAGTATTACCCGATGAATCCGCAATCGCTTCAAAGCTATGTGCGCTACATGAACGAGAATTTGTTCAACCACATCGACATCCCAAAAAAGAATATTCATATTCCGGATGGTACCCTGAAGGCAAACCAGATCGAAAAATTCTGTCAGGCGTATGAATCAAGCATTCAAAAGTTAGGCGGACTGGATTTACAGATATTGGGAATTGGACGCACCGGCCACATTGGTTTTAATGAACCGGGCAGCAATGAAAAAACCTCCACCCGCGTGGTGAGCCTTGACCAAGTAACCAGAATTGATGCATCGGGTGACTTTTTTGGAGAAGAGAATGTGCCAAAAAAAGCCATCACCATGGGCGTAGGCACCATCCTGAAGGCTAAGCGCATCATCATGATGGCCTGGGGTGAAGGAAAATCTGGCATTATCCGGAAAGCACTGGAAGGTCCTGTTTCCGATCAGATCCCTTCTTCCTTCCTTCAAAACCATAGCAATACCCTTACGGTATTAGACGATGCTTCTGCCAGCAAGCTCACTGCCGTCTATACACCATGGCTTGTGGATGGCTGTACATGGACCGATAAACTAAGGCGCCGTGCCGTGGTATGGCTCTGTCAGAAAACAGGAAAGCCAATCCTGAAACTCACCAATCAGGATTACATGGAAAATGGCATGAGCGATCTGGTTACCGAGTTTGGATCTGCCTATAAAGTGAACATCAGGGTTTTTAATGAACTCCAGCACACCATTACCGGCTGGCCAGGAGGCAAACCCAATGCCGATGATTCCCACAGACCGGAGCGGGCTAAACCGTTTCCTAAGCGTGTAATTATATTTTCACCCCACCCCGACGACGATGTGATTTCAATGGGTGGAACCTTTATTCGTCTGGTCGATCAAGGCCACGAAGTCCATGTAGCCTATCAGACGTCGGGCAACATTGCGGTGTTCGATGATGACGCCATTCGCTTTGCAGATTTTGTCCGTGACTTCAACAATGCATTCGGTCTAACCAAGGCTGATGCCGAAAGATTCTTTAAAAAAGTTACCAGGGACATCAGGGAAAAGAAGCCCGGCGCTGTAGATAGTGCTGAAGTAATGGCCATCAAAGGATTGATTCGTCGAGGTGAAGCCAAAGCAGGTTGCCGCTATGTAGGTATTCCTGACAGCCAGGCTCATTTCCTGGATATGCCGTTTTATGAGACGGGCGCCGTCAAGAAGAAACCTTTGGGCGACAAGGACATCAACATTATTGCTGACCTGATTGAAAAGGTAAAGCCCCACCAGATCTATGCTGCGGGTGATTTGTCCGATCCACATGGAACCCATAGGGTTTGTCTTTCTGCAATTTTCCAGGCTGTACAGCGATTGAAGAACAAACCATTTATGAAGCAGTGCTACCTCTGGTTGTACAGGGGCGCATGGCAGGAATGGGATATCGATGAAATTGAAATGGCCGTACCGCTGAGTCCTGAGGAATTGATGCGCAAGCGAAGAGCAATCTTCAAACATCAATCACAAAAAGACAGCGCAGTATTTCCCGGTAGCGATAAAAGAGAATTCTGGCAGCGCGCCGAAGATCGGAACCACGCTACTGCAAACGAGTACAACAAACTTGGGCTTGCTGAATACGAGGCCATGGAGGCCTTCGTACGCTATCATTTCTGATCGGTGCCGCGGTAACCCGGACCCCGCACTACCCTTCCGGGTCTGGCGCCGGTATGCTCACCATCGCGGAGCACCTGAACCCCATTCACCAGCACATGGCTCATTCCCGTGCTATACTGATGAGGATTCTCAAATGTGGCATGATCCTGAACCAATGCAGGATCAAAAACATTGACGTCGGCATAATAGCCTACCGCCAGTCTTCCGCGTTTTTTAACCCCTAAATTTTCAGCTGGCAAAGAGGTCAGACGTCGAACACCTTCTTCCAATGCCATAAGCTTTTGCTCACGAACGTATTTGGCCAGAAACCGAGCAAAATTACCATAGGCCCTGGGGTGCTCCCGTCCTTTCATGAATCGCTCAGTGGTGGCCGGCGCAGCCGCATCGGAACCCAGACTTACGTAGGGAAGTTTAAACTGACGGCTGATGTTTCCTTCGTCCATCAAAAAGTACGCTGTACCTACACGGGTACTATCGGTGATCACCAGGTCCATGGCGGTCTCTTCAGGAGACTTGCCATAAATTTTAGCAACCGCACCCAGGGTTTTACCAGTGAAATTTTTTCTCAGTGAATCGTTGGCAAATTCCAACAGCAAAACTTTTTCAGGATCACCGGCCAACCTTAACAAGTTTTCCCACTTATTGGTTGGCGTCAGCATTTCCTGCAGCGCCTTTTTTCTAATGACCGGGTCCTTCATTCTTGCAATCCATTGGTGCAATCCACCCTCCTGAATCCAAGGAGGCATGGAGGCATCGAGTCCGGTTGCACCTGCAGGATACGTGTACATATCGGCAGTGATCCGAATGCCTGCCTTTCGTACCCGATCAATCATGGCCACCACCGAATCAATTTTATTCCAGTTGTCTTTACCGCTGAATTTCAGGTGATAAATCTCTGCTGGCAGTCCAGCCTCACGCGCAATATCGATGGTCTCTTGTACAGCCTGCTCCATGGCATTGCCTTCGCTGCGCATGTGGGTGATGTACATTCCACCATACTGCGCTGCCTCCTTACACAACTCCATTAACTCTTGTGTGGATGCGTAATTGGCCGGTGCATAAATCAAGGAAGAACCCACTCCCATGGCACCTTGCTCCATAGCTTCGCGTACCAATTTTTTCATGCGCTCCAGTTCTTCGGTAGTAGGTGGACGGTTGGCATAGCCCAGTTCATGGACACGAACCGAAGTGGCACCAACGAAAGAAGCCACATTGGGCGAAATCCCACGGCGTTCAAGCGACTCCAGGTATTCACCCAGTGAAGTCCAATCGATATCGTAAGCAAAATCAGGATTGCGCTTCATGCCTGAACGCATGTCTTCCTTCATGGCATCGTTCAAAGGACCCAGCGACATACCTTCACCAAAAACTTCAAGGGTTACACCCTGCCGAATATCGCTTTCACCGTTACCATCCACGATCAATGATTCCACAGCCCAACTCAGCATATTGATAAATCCGGGCGTCACAGCCTTTCCCTGTGCATCGATTTCGATTTTACCAGACCCACCTTTCAAATCGCCAATAAAAGCGATGGTGTCGGCATTAATTCCTATGTCGACCGACTGAGGGGCTCCACCCAAACCATCATAAACGTTACCATTTCTGATTACCACATCATATTCAGGTTTACAAGAAACAAAAATCAACAACAGCATTACAGGCAAAACGTATTTCATGGGCATTGGATTTTAAATCTGTCCTTCAAGATACCGAACAAATCAGCATGCAAAAACCTATTTATGACGGAATTTGAACCGTTGACTGGCACCGTAAGCCTACTTATTTTGCCGATCCTTGAATCACCCGGCTATGAAAAACCACCTGCTCATCCTCTTACTCGTTCTTATCCACTTAAAGTCCAGCGCTCAGAGCGATGAATGGCAGGTGGAGGCCAAGAACATAGATCCCTCCAAATACTTTGGTGTTACGGTGGCCAATGGGATGGTCGGCATTGTGTCCTCACCACAACCCATGAAGGTCAAAGATGTCGTGTTGAATGGGGTGTACGATTATTATCAACGTGGACGCGTATCAAACATTCTTAAAACCTTTAACCACGTCAACATGAATCTGGATGTTGACGGCAGAAGGATAGGGTTGAATGACATTTCCGATTACCGTCAGGTATTGGACATGAAAAAGGCTGAACTGGTTACCACCTTTACAGCACTCGGTGCCGTAGAAGTAAAACATCGTCTTCTTGCACTGCGCCACCTTCCGTTTACCGCCTTAACCATAATAGAGATTACCGCTAAAAAAGAAGTAACCATTACACCCATGAGTGTGATCGAAGCGCCTGATCACCTCAGCGATGTGAAAAACCTGTATTCCGAAATCGACCGGCCACATGTATTAATCCCTCTCCTAACCTCCGTGGCAAAAAGTCCGAGTGGCCGACATACTGTGGCAGCCAGCAACGGATTCATTTTTGATGAACCCCATGGCCAGGAACCCGATCTGATCCACGAAGACTGGGATTACAACATGCACCTGGCGAAGTTTCACAGGAAATTAAAGGCAGGTGAAATCTATCGGTTTAGTCTGGTGAGTTCCGCTACCTCCACCGAACATTACCAGGATCCTCTGAATGAAGCTGAGCGCCTGACCATCTTTGCAGCCTTAGAGCGTACCGACAGACTCCTGGAAAGGCATTATCGTGACTGGGAAGAGATGTGGAAAAGCGATATCGTGGTTGAAGGCGATCCTGTTGCTCAAAAAGATATCCGGTTTGCATTGTACCACCTGTATAGTTTTGTCCGGGAAGGCACCGGATACAGTTTGTCGCCCATGGGCTTGTCGGGCTTAGGTTACAATGGTCATGTATTTTGGGACACCGAGCTTTGGATGTATCCACCGCTTCTTGCCCTAAAACCTGATCTCGCGCGTTCCATCCTCGACTACCGCTTCAATCGTCTGGAAGCAGCAAAAAGAAATGCATTCAGTCATGGTTATAAAGGAGCCATGTTTCCATGGGAGTCCTCCGGTACGGGCGATGAAGACACACCGGTCTGGGCACTCACCGGACCCTTTCAACACCACATCACCGGTTGTATCGGATGGGCATTCTGGAAATACTATCAGGTAACCGGCGACAAAGAATGGTTAAAAGATAAAGGCTTCGTGGTGTTGCGCGAGGCAGCTGATTTTTGGGCAAGTAGAGTCGAGCGCAAGGGACCTGGTCGTTATGAAATCAACAATGTCATTGGAGCGAACGAGTGGCAGGAGAACATCGACAACAATGCCTTTACCAATGCTATGGCGATTACGGTATTGCGCTACGCTTCTCAGGCAGCAAGAATTTTGGGAATCGTTCCTGATCCGGATTGGGAGCATGTTGCACAAAACATACCTATCCTTAAATTTCCCGATGGCACAACAAAAGAAAATGCCACCTACGACGGCGTGACCATAAAACAGGCCGATGTTAACCTGCTGTCCTATCCACTTGGATTTTATACCGACCGCACCCAAATCGAAAAAGACCTCAGGTATTATGAGCCGCGCTATGCCAAGGATGGACCTGCGATGGGTCTGGCCATTTTAACAACGCTGCACGCACGGCTTGGAAACACGGAGAAGGCATCAGAATATTTTCCGAGGAGCTATAAGCCCAATGCAGTGCCTCCTTTCGGTGTGATTTCGGAAACAGCTGGTGGAAGCAATCCCTACTTTGCCACCGGCGCCGGAGGCATGTTACAGTCTGTGATTTTCGGGTTTGCCGGATTGACCTTTACCGATACCGGATTGCAACAAGTAAAAACTGTCTTGCCGCTGGGTTGGAAAAAAGTAACTGTTCTGTGTCCGGACAACGCGGCTAAAAAGAGTTTCAGCAATCAGCGCTAGGTTGCCTATTTAGACAATACCATTTGATCTTTAAGCCAGGCGTGCAACCTGTCCATCCAGGCATCGGAGGAGGTTGGGTTGTTCATTCCAAAACCATGTCCACCTTTAGGATACAGGTGCATCGATGCACTGATTTTTCTTCGGAGGAGACTTTGGTAATACAGAATACTGTTATCCGGGTTGACCACCTCATCATCGGAGGCATGGATCAAAAAGGCTGGCGGCGCATCAGCGGGCACATTGCGTTCACTGCTAAACCTGACTTTCAAATCGCGTGACGCATCCTTACCCAGGAGATTATCGGCTGAACCCTGATGACCAATTTCTGGGAGCATACTAATCACAGGATAAACCAGAATCTGAAAATCAGGTCGCAGGTTCGCCGGCTTAAAACTTTCCAGGACCGGATTATGGTATTGTGTCGCAGCTGTTGAAGCAAGGTGTCCTCCGGCAGAAAATCCCATCACACCGACTTTTTTCTCATCGATGCCCCACTCCTTCGCCCTGGATCGCACCAACTGGAAGGCGCGTTGTACATCCTGTAATGGCGCATATTTTTTATCAACCATACAACCATCGTCAGGCAATCGGTATTTAACCACAAAAGCCGCCATCCCCCACTTTTGAAAAAGCTCTGCAACCTCATTGCCTTCATGTTGCCAGGCATTAACACCATAGCCTCCACCAGGACAAATGATCACCGCAGCAACAAGCTCACCATTCTTTCTGTCTGGTAAATAGACGGCCACTGCAGGCTTTGAAATTTTGTACAGTATGTTGATGCCATTCCATTTGCCCGTGTATTCCTGATCTTCACAGTCCCTAGACCCCGGAACCGGTCCATCGTATAAGGGAATCAATTGTTGAGCAGACATAGTAACTGAGGCCAGCAGTACAAAGAGAAAAATAAAACCATTTCGCATAACAACACTTTTGGTTAAAGTTAGGCCTATTCGGATTACACTGAAACAGTCTTTTACACATCTGGGCGATCGTGGCTAAATTGCCGAAAATTACAGGGATGATATACAACAGCATCGTTGAAACCATCGGGAATACCCCAATGGTCAAGCTCAACCGGATTTTCCGTGGACTGCCTGGCACTTACTTAGCCAAAGTCGAATATTTCAATCCAGGCAACAGCACGAAAGACCGAATGGCCTTAAAAATGATTGAGGATGCTGAGCGTGCCGGAATATTGAAACCAGGGGGCACCATCATAGAAGGTACTTCAGGCAACACAGGAATGGGACTGGCACTGACTGCCGTAGCCAAAGGCTATAAGTGCATTTTCACCATGGCCGATAAACAGTCACAGGAGAAGATCAACATTCTTAAGGCAGTGGGTGCCGAGGTGGTGGTCTGTCCTACCAATGTAGAGCCCGATGATCCAAGATCTTATTATTCCGTTGCGCGCAAACTCAACAAGGAAATTCCGAACTCCATTTATCCGAATCAATACGACAATCCATCAAATGCTGCAGCGCATTATGCCGCTACCGGCCCTGAAATCTGGACTCAGTCAGAAGGAAAAATTACACATTACGTTGCGACCGTCGGTACGGGCGGCTCGATGTGTGGAACAGCAAAATTTCTCAAGGAGCAAAATCCAAATCTCTTTGCCCTGGGCATTGATACCTATGGCTCCGTGTTTAAAAAATATAAGGAGACCGGGGTATTCGATAAAAATGAAATCTATCCTTACCTGACGGAGGGATTTGGAGAAGACATCCTGCCGCAAAATGTGGATTTCGGAGTCATTGATTCGTTCATTAAGGTCACCGACAAAGACGGTGCAATCATGGCGCGGCGGTTATCGCGGGAAGAAGGAATGTTTGTGGGTTGGAGCAGTGGCTCCGCCGTGCACGGCGCGCTGGAGTATGCACGTGAATTTATGAAGGCCGGTGATACGATGGTAATTCTTCTGCCTGATCATGGTACCCGCTACCTGAACAAGGTATACAACGATCAGTGGATGAAGGATCATGGATTTTTGGAAGAGCGGCAGTATGGAACCGCCCGTGACATCATCATGGGAAGAGTGGGTCGGGATTCGCTCATCACCGTAGGCGCTAATGAACCCCTTGAGAAGGCCATTCTGATTTTGAATCGTGAAGGCATTGATCAGGTACCGGTGACGGAAGGTGATCAGTTTGTAGGATCGGTTTCAACGGCCGGTTTGTTGGAAAAAGTTATCCAGTCACCGGAAGCAAGGAAACTGCCATTGATGGAAGTAATGGATAAGCCATTGCAATTTGTAGCGCTGGACAGTACCCTTGACGTTTTATCATCGATGTTGGGCAAAAACAATAAAGCGATTTTGATCCGTGACGAGGCTGAAAAAGTGCACATCATAACCCAGCACGATGTGCTGCAGGCTATGGCACGGTAATCGCAACCGACTAGTAAACCGGCTTATAAGCAGTAACGACACCTTGTGCCGACAGGGCGATTACAGTACCATCGGCCCGTTCCACCATATCGACGAGGTAATCGTCACCAGGATTGGTGAAAGTACCCACCCAACCAGGATTTCCATTTCGATCAATTTTAACGAGGCGGTATGAAAAGTAGTCCGCTTGCTGATTGCCATTGAGACCAAACAAGAATCCGCCGTCCTTGGTTTTAAATGCTGTTACCAAATACGAAAATGAGATATCGGGCAATTCAGTCCGAAGCTTTCGACCGATGCCTGCATTGGTTACTGAGGCAACAAAAAGATTTCGGGTGGCTGGATCAATTCCAAAGAGATTGACACCTGAATAGTTGGTTGTCCAGACCGGCTTTGGGATTAAACGTGTGCCTGGAAACAGTTTTTCGGAGAGGTATTCGCGTGACCATTTAAGATTCCCGGTCCTTGGATCGAAGTTAGTGATGCGAAAAGTATCTTGTTCAATTCCTTCTGCTTTGGCAAGCATACCGGCATTAAGTTCATCCATTTGAATGGACATATAGGAGCCACCGCAGCCCATGGTATTGGCTGGATTGCTCCAGAGGATTTTGCCATTAAAATCATAGGAGGTGATTGCAGGCTGACTGGAAAAGAAATCAAGGTAGATGAGTGACTGAGAGTTGAAGGCTGATAAACCGAAACGTATAAAAGGAAGTGGTGTTTTAGCGATTAGGCTAAGGTTTTGATTGATGATGTACACTGAATCGGAGAGGAAGCGGTAGTTACCGGATGGATCAAGGATCGACCAACCCATATAGCTATTGATTTCAGAAAGACCGGTGCGTTGGCCGTCGGGTGAAACGATGGTTAGTCTGGTCACATCACCCACCAACTGATTGGTGATACCATTTGCCACGACAAGTGTGGACTGATCATCGAGCAGCAGCAACCGTGAAGCGGCGAATTTTTCTGTTACATTATTAGGAGCAAGGTCTATTTCCCATGCGGCCTCGTATTGCTGGATGAGGTCTGGGGATTCAGATCCGCAGCTGAGCAGCAGAAATGCGGCGAGGGGTAAAAGAGATAGGATTCGCATCGGGAAGACGCAGCAATATTAGGAAGGTATTTGGAAGTGGACCAAAAAAAAACCAGCACCCGTAGGGGTGCTGGTTTGAATCGAGTAATAAATTTTTTACTTAGATGCCATTGGATCAGCAGAACCATCGGGGTCACCAGTAACAGTCCCTCTAGATTTTAATGATCCTAGAAGTAATAACCCCGCAACATGAGGTGTTGCCATGGAGGTCCCGCTAATAGTGTTATAACCACCTCCTAACCAAGTAGAATTAATACTTACGCCGGGCGCGCACCAATCGACAGGTGGATTACCGTAATTAGAGAAGGAAGCCCAGTTACCTAAGTTGTTGTGAGCAGAAACGGTCACAATATTAGGGCCTTCTGCACTCGCAGGTGATTTTGTTGTTGCACTTGTTGATTCATTTCCTGCGGCCAATGCAAACTTTACATTTTTGCTAGCTGCAATAACAGCATCATTAACTGCTTTAGAGTACCCTCCTCCTAAGCTCATATTTGCCACATCTCCAATTTTACCGTTGGCCGCAACATAATCTACGCCGGCAATTACGCCATCATATGATCCTGAGCCTCTTCGATTTAATACCCTTATAGCAACAACTTTTGCACCTGCAGCAACTCCCACCACCCCAATTGAGTTGTTTATTGCAGCAATTGTACCTGCAACATGGGTACCATGACCATTTTCATCCTGTGGACCAACACTACTGTTTGTGAAATCTCTACTCATGCTTTTATCAGAATTAAGGTCAGTATGATTGAAATCTATACCTGAATCGATGACCCACGCAACATTGGTTCCAGTATAATTTGAGGAGCCCCCAATGATTTTTATACCCCAAGGAATGGTTTGTGCAACGGTACCCCCACCGCCAACTGGTTTCCCCTTCTGATTTATCGTCGCAATCTGATCTTGCTCTATCAATAATACATCAGGATCCTTGGAGAAGGATTCAGCAATTGCTGGACCCATATGCACTGAAAAACCCTGTACCGCATTAGAATAAACAAAGCCAAGTTTTGATTTATCCAAGCCTCGTGCACTCATTTTATTTAAAGCTTTGGCTCGAATTAAATCGCTTTTTCCACGCAAATTTAAATCCTCCTTAAAAAGTACTATGTACTTTCCTGGTATTACCTGGCCTGCTTCTGCCAACTCCGTGGCTCCATTGATGTCAGATAAACCTCTTTTAACCTCTGGTGCTACACCGAGTTCAGTACAAGAAGCTACAATCAGCACCAAAAGAACTGCTGACTACGAGAAGTAACGATTGATTTTCATTTTAGATAAGTTAGGTTATGGTTAATCAATCTCCTAAAATAAAACTTAGACCCAATTACCACAACCCCTAAACCAAATTCCCATCAGATCTTCAATCCATTTATCCTATACACTATTCATTCTGGGAAAAGGAATATAAATTGCTGATAACCTGCACATAAATTTTTCCCAAATCGACCCAGAAATGATACTCATGGAACAGACGATGCGGTGGTTCGGACCCAAAGACCCCGTTTCACTCTCCGATATCCGACAAGCCGGCTGCACCGGCGTGGTTTCCGCCCTCCATCACCTGCCTCCCGGCACCATTTGGACCATAGCGGCCATCAACCAGCGAAAGGAGGAAATCGAATCAGCCGGGCTCACCTGGTCGGTAGTAGAAAGTCTTCCCGTTCACGAGGACATTAAAAAACACACCGGTCAATTCGAGCACTGGATCAACAACTACTGCGAAAGCCTGAAAAATCTGGCCGCCTGCAACATCCGTGTCGTTACCTATAATTTCATGCCCATCCTGGATTGGACCCGGACCAACCTTTCCTATCCAATGCCCGACGGCAGCCTGGCACTATACTTTGAAAAATCCGCCTTCATAGCCTTCGATCTTTTTCTTCTCCAAAGACCAGGCGCTGAAAAAGACTATATAGAAGAAGAAAAAATTTCAGCTAAAAAAAGATTGGATTCCCTTTCCATTGAAGAGCAGAAACAACTCTTCCACAATACGATCATGGGACTGCCTGGAAGCGATGAACACTTCACTCCGGAACAAATCCGAGAGGCACTGGAAGCGTATAAAGGGATTGATGCAGCTGCCCTCCAGCAAAATCTGTTTTACTTTCTACGTCACGTCGTGCCCACCGCCGAACAACATGGAATTCGTTTGGCCATCCATCCCGATGACCCTCCCTACCCGATCCTCGGCCTTCCCAGGGTGGTAAGCACCGAAGCCGATGCAAGTGCACTACTGCAATCCGCTCCCTCTCCATCCAACGGGCTATGTTTTTGCACAGGCTCCTATGGTGTACGGGGCGACAACGATTTGCCCGGAATGGTTAAACGCCTGGGAAAACACATCCACTTCCTTCACCTAAGAAATACCACACGCGATGGTGCAGGAAATTTTTTTGAAGCCAACCACCTGGATGGCGACACCAATATGCCTGCCGTGGTTTCAGAAATACTTGATTGCATGCAAAGCACGGGTAAATCCATTCCGATGCGCCCTGACCATGGTCATCAAATGCTGGATGACCTCAAAAAGAAAACACAACCAGGTTATTCAGCGATCGGTCGCCTCAGAGGTTTAGCAGAGCTCAGAGGATTAGAACTTGGGATCGCCTCACAAAAATTCAAACGGTAAGTCTTATAACTTAACCGGATCCATTTTTGGCACCAACAGGTGCATCAACAACCAGGCTAAAAGGTAGGCAGCTCCACAAATCAAAAACATGATAAAGTATCCGGCCTGAATGTTGCCGATGCTTTCATAATAAACGAACATATTTTTTTGCACGAGCAACACCAATAAGATTCCCCCCAAGCCTCCGAACATTCCACCAATGCCTGTAACCGAGGCTGTAGCTTTTTTAGGAAACATGTCTGATACCGTCGTGAAAATATTGGCGCTCCACGCCTGGTGGGCCGAGGCGGCCAATCCAATTACAGCCACCGCCAACCACATATTAATTGAGCCCAGGTACTGCGCAAAAACAATCGGCGTAACAGAAAAGGCATAAATCAGCATACTCATTTTCCGGGCCTTAAAGACAGGCATACCGGCATTAATCAGTTTGAAAGGTAGCCATCCACCAAACACACTTCCGGCGGTTGAGATGATGTAGACCATGGCGCTGGGCCACATGATATCTGCGGCGGCCGTAAGCCCATATTCTTTACGAAGGAAATCAGGCAACCAGAATAAATAAAACCACCAAACGGGATCTGACAACAACTTTCCAAGTGCAAATGCCCAGGTTTGTCGATAACGCAACAGCTCCAACCAGGGTACCCGCTCCTCTCCACTTTCCTCCACCTGGTCGGAATGGATATAGTCCAGCTCTGCCGCTGTAACACTTCGATGTTCTTTTGGTGTTCGGTACAACCACAACCAAAGAACAACCCAAATGAAGCCGAGTGCTCCGGTGATGATAAAAGCAAACCTCCATCCCCAGACTTCTGCCATTAAGGGCACACTTAGTGGAACCAGGATAGCGCCTACATTGGTGCCTGAATTAAAGATTCCTGTTGCCAGGGCACGTTCTTTTCGGGGAAACCATTCCGCTGTCACTTTAACAGCCGCAGGAAAATTACCGGCTTCAGTTACACCAAGAAATGCACGTACCATCCCAAATCCAAAAGCAGAAGCGACAATGGCATGCGCACATGCTGCCACACTCCAGAGAAATGTAGCCAAAGCATAACCAATCCGTGTTCCGGTTTTATCCATGAGCCTGCCGGCAAACAACATCCCCAACGCATAAGCGAGCTTGAATGCCATTTCGATGTCAGCGTAATACGCCGCTTCTTGCACCGGCGACCAACCAAACTCTGTCGCGAGATAGGGTTTTAAGTAACTGATAACGGTGCGATCCAGGTAGTTAACGGTGGTGGCAAAAAAGACTAAAGCACAAATCTGCCAACGAACCCTACCAACGGGGACAGTAAACGCAGATTGAATCGGCAGTCCTTGCTCCATGATTCCTCAATATAGCCTGAAGCAGCGGTATTCCTTTGCGATCCGCTTCAATCGATAATGAAATGAGGAAATTTCTGCAACTTGAGCATCTCAAATGAGCATGCAGCCTACTGATTTCATTCACGACGATTTTCTATTGCACGGGGAAACTGCCAGAAGTCTGTACCACGGTTTCGCAAAGGATCTCCCCATAATCGATTACCATTCACACCTGCCCCCATCCGATATTGCTACCAACCGCCGATTCGATACCTTAACCGCTATCTGGCTGGAAGGTGACCATTATAAATGGCGTGCGATGCGGGCACGTGGAATCGATGAGCACTATATTACAGGTACAGCCTCTGACTACGATAAATTTCTCAAATGGTCTGAAACTGTACCACACACCCTTCGGAATCCCCTCTACCATTGGACACACCTTGAACTTTCAAGGTATTTTGGCATCGGTGGGCTTTTGAATGTTAAGACCGCCGAATCCATTTATAGTAATTGCAACGCTCAATTGTCAAATGAATCCCATTTCACCAAAAACCTATTAATCGGAAAAAAGGTGGAAGTGGTTTGCACTACCGATGATCCTTCAGATGATCTGTCCAACCATCTAAAACTAAAGGCTGAAAATTTTCAGGTGAAGGTTCTGCCGACCTTTCGACCGGATCAGGTCTATTCTATAGACGATGCAGCCAAATACAATCAGTATCTGGACAAGCTCGCTAAAGTGACAGGAAAGGAAATTTCCAGCTATGATGATTTATTGAGCGTATTAAAGAAACGAATCGATTTTTTCGAAGAGGCGGGATGTCGGCTGGCTGACCATGGACTGGAATTTATTCCGGTTCCGGATCAGAGCGCTGTATCAAATCCAGAGTACCTTTTTAAAAAACTCCGAGATGGACAGACCCTCCAACCTGCCCTGCGTGAGAATTTTCGTTTTATGTTGCTCGCCGACCTTGGAAGAATGTACCACGAAAAAGGTTGGACCCAACAATTTCACCTGGGTGCCATACGTAACAACAACAGCAGGATGTTGAAGGCGCTTGGTGCCAATACCGGTTACGACAGCATCGGCGACTTTTCCCAGGCAAAAGGGATCGCCGCTTTGTTCAGCCTCCTCGACGAGGAGAATCGTCTGGCTAGAACAATTCTCTACAATCTAAATCCAGCCGATAATGAATTGTTCGCCACTATGGCGGGAAATTTTAACCGTGGTCCGGAACAGGGAAAAATTCAATACGGTTCGGGATGGTGGTTTCTGGATCAAAAAGATGGGATGGAGAAACAATTGAACACACTTTCGAACATGGGTCTGCTGTCAGGATTTGTAGGAATGCTCACCGACTCCAGAAGTTTTTTATCCTATCCGCGGCATGAATACTTCCGGCGGATTTTATGCAATCTGATTGGAAATGATGTTGATCGGGGTGAATTACCAAAGGATCAACAACTCCTCGGCGGACTGATTCAAAACATCTGTTACCACAACGCAAAAAATTATTTTGGTTTCTGATCCATCACCGGTTGAAATCGGTGAACATTTGATTCATGAATTCATCGGTTAGCAAGGAAGTAGGACCAATTAAAATTTGATGTTTGAATGTCAGGGTTTGATCCTTCGAAAGAGTCAAAATTTGTTCGGGATCATTTGGAACAAAGACCTTTGAACCAAAGTTATTTACTGAAAATAGTCCATACGTGCGCGCATGCCAGTGTGCGGGAAATCCATAGTTCTGACCGTGATCGATCATCGCGATGGTGATGTTTTCTCCTTCTTTTTCGGCGGATAGCTTAACCCAAGCAGCACGTTGACCCCACGCTGCACCACCTTCAATTCCTGAACTGTTGCGGTACTTACCGTTTACACCCTGATTATTCAATACCGGCACAGCCGTAGGTTTACCCTGGGCGTCAACCATTACTTCCGGCTCGGTGATGGGCTCCTCAAAAGCGCGATCAACCCGAAATGCCAATAATCCTTCTTTATTATCCTTGAACACCACAGGCTGTTGTCGGGCTATAAGCGTAGTGGTTCTGGTGATGACCCTTAATGCTCCGCTTCCAGTAAATACCATTTTCGTTCTCTCCGTAACCACCGGGGCGCCATTATGGTCGACCCAATCGGCTGTATACGCAAGCTCGCCTGACGCATTCCCAGACGTGACGTTAGGAGCTCCGATAACTTTTACGGTACCATAATGATGCTTTTCTGCAGGTGGTATGGCTGTAGAGTTATTCCAGAAATCAATGCCGTTTACACTTCCAAAGTTGAACCAAACACCTACGTGGTGTGGATGATCGATCCGCTCACCTGCACGCGGCGCCAGAGGAAACCCGCGTGTAACGATAGTCCCCTTAGACGTTTGAACAGGAAACAGCACCGGCTTTTCCAGTGTTGAGCCGTAGCGAAAAGCAGTAAACAATTTACCATCAACCAAGACCTCCGCAACCGATTGGTCGCTGACATTTCGGAACTCCACCGGAAGCCACTGAGCAATGGAGAGGAGATGGAAGGAAAGCAGGAAGTTGGTCAGTAAAATATTTTTCATAAGCCCATTTACCAATTGTTTTTAAAAGATCAATCCTTCACCTTTTCAGCCAATTCAAGCGCCTTGGTGGTGGTGTAATATTTGGACAACATGTTGGGCACCTCCCACTCCGGCAACTTTTCTGTTGTAAGGTAGCCAATGAATTTTTCAGTGACGCGTGCAAAATGTGCTTCATGCCCTTCCCTGTATTGGTCTGGGACAACCACTTCCCAACCACTTCCGAGGCGCTGCAATTCAATTCCCGGATATGCGGATTGAATTTTTTCAAATACCTGTCTTAATGAAGTTTCATAGTCTGTATCGTTAACCTTGGGCTCTATATAAAGCACTGGTTTATAGCGTTGCTCCGCTCCTTGCCTGATCACCAAATCAGATTTGCTGCCACGCATCCTTGAAAAATGGGTGTCCCCAGCACCAGGTTGTGCCTGGAATTCCCAACGAACTTTAACCTTGGCAACCAAATTTTTCAATTTCCACGTTATCTCTCCATTGCACTGAACGCCAATGGTGGTGTCGTTTGTTTGATAAGCACGCAAATAATCCGGGAACACAGGATTACCAGTCACCGTCCTAAATTGTTGTAAAGTCATCGTCGTGGTGCTTCGCTTGGCATTCAAAATTTCAATGTCCTTTCGGTAGTCCAGTGTCTGATCCGGGAAGCATGTCCACTGCACCAAATCAACCAGATGGGTGGTGACATCAACGATTCCATCACCTTGCTGCGAGGCATCCATAAACCACCCCGGTCGTTTCAATGGCTTGCCTGAAACCTCTTTAAAAAAATGATGGACACTTTCCTTTTCAACACCTGGCTCCGATGCACTGCCCGTCAGCTGCTCACCGAAAACAGCTGATGAAGAGGCCAACCGGCGCTGCAACTCAGAGGTGATTTCAAAACGCTCGGTCATAATATCGTACAACAACAAACCATTTTTTTTAGCCAGCCCGAACGCCATAATAAGAGTATCAAACTCTTCCGGACGAATAACAGCAGGCTTGTCGGTGAGCACATGCAAACCTGCTTTGAGTGACCCCATGATGTATTTGGATTTATACCGGTTGTTTCCAGCAAGCACCACCACATTGCCGGGCTTTTGCGCCAGCATCTTTTCAAAATAATCAGGCGCAACATAGATTTCTTCCTTCCAACCGGTTGGCTGTTCCGCGCGGCTGTTGTATTGATCCACACGCTCGAGATGCAAAAGCAAATCCTGTCCTTCCGGCGCGTAAACATAAACCGTAGAATCAACCTGCGGATACATGGTTTTTTGTACCAGTCCGGCATGGAAATGCCCAGGATCGAGGGTAATCAGTCGGATTTTATCCATTTTCTTTGATGGGCCAACGGAACAGGAAAAAAGAAGTATTGCAATCCATGCACCTACAAAAACAGAAATTCTCATAGCATAAATAATTAGGTCCGAAAGGAGGTTGAATCTAAAGATTATCCCGACCTAAAAAAATGCTAAACGGAGACGAGAATAAAAAAGCATTCAATGCCCCATTTCCACCACAAAAATTCTATCGGACCTCCGGTTCCTGCTGACTTAAACAATGAAAGGAACCCAACCCCCAGATAATATCCCATGAATCCAATCCAACGACCTTGCGACTGGGGAAACAACCCTCAATAATTCGTAGTGCTTTATCGTCGTTTTTGTCTCGGAAGGTCGGAACAACCACACATTGGTTGGCGATATAAAAGTTGGCATAGCTGGCTGGCAATCGCTGACCTTCGTAAACCACTGCGGAGGGCATTGGGAGCTCCACGATGTTTAAAGCAGAGCCGTTAACGAGCTTCATCTTTTTTAAAGCCTTCAGATTTTCATCCAGCGGCTCATGGTTTGCGTCGTTGCGGTCCGGCTCTACCACCGTAAGCACCGTGTCCTCATTCACGAATCTTGTAATATCGTCGACGTGCCCGTCGGTATCGTCACCAACAATTCCATCACCAAGCCAAAGTACTTGCTGAACACCATAAAATGATTTGAGGTACCATTCAATTTCAGCCTGGTTCAAATGGGGATTCCTGTTCGGATTCAACAAACAGGCTGTTGTGGTGAGCACGGTTCCAGTACCATTGAAATCCACCGATCCTCCTTCCATTACAATTCCTGGATGAAAAACAGGTAGACCAGATTTTTTAGCAATGCTCGTCGGGATAACATCATCCAGATCAAACGGCGGATATTTTCCTCCCCAGGCATTGTATCCCCAGTCGACCACCACCTTACCGGGCAGCTCTTTTGAGGCCGCATCGGATTTCAATAAAAATGCCGGACCATGGTCACGACACCACGCATCGTTGGTGGGATGATGGTGAAAGACAATTTTGTTTACATCAGCACCGGCGGCGATCAAACATTCTCTGGCTGAGGATTCCATGGCTGAATCGACAACATTGATGTTAACTACCTCCCCCGCAGCTACCTCTTTTATAAATTGAGCGTAAACAGGAAAGATGGTAGAAATTTTACCTGGCCACGAAGCCTCTTTATGGGGCCAACTTAACCAGGTTGAACGGTGAAGACTGAATTCAGCAGGGAAAAAATATCCAAGTTCAGCGGGGGTTTTTCCTGCAGGAACTCCTTCAGAAGAAAATTTAAATGAACTCATCGCTGGAAAGGCTCAATCCTGGTCGTCGATGTAGCGCTTCAACACGGGCTGATAGGAATCGATTCTTCGGTCACGCAGGAAAGGCCAATGCACGCGGGTACTGTCGGCCTGATTGAGGTCGAGGGTTACCACTTTTACCTCCTCCCGATCGTGAGGCGCCTGATAAATCACTCGTCCCATTGAATTGGCAACAAATGAACCACCCCAAAATTTCATGGCACCATTTTGCTCCATGCCACAACGGTTAACGCTGACAACAGGAATTCCATTGGCTACTGCATGACTCCGTTGAATGGTTTGCCATGCACCGTACTGGTCTTGATTCGTTTGTTCATCCTGGGCAGTCGACCATCCGATGGCGGTGGGATAAAACAAAACCTCCGCGCCCATTAAGGAAGTAATGCGCGCTGCCTCGGGGTACCATTGATCCCAGCAAATCAAAACACCAATAGTTCCATAGGTTGTTTTGAAAACTTTGTAACCAAGATCTCCGGGAGTGAAATAAAATTTCTCGTAGTAAGATGGATCATCCGGGATGTGCATTTTCCTGTACTTACCCAAATAGGTGCCATCGGCATCGATTACCGCTGTCGTGTTATGGTATACACCACTGGCTCGCTTTTCAAAAAGGGATGCAACAATAACCACCTTTAGTTCCGCAGCAAGTTTACCCAGCGCCTCTGTTGAAGGCCCCGGAATGGATTCTGCCATTAGAAAATTGTCGTAGTTCTCGACATCGCAGAAGTATAGCGAGCGAAACAATTCCTGAAGACAAACTACCTGAGCACCCTCACCGGCCGCGGTCCGAATTCCCTGAACCGCCTTGTCGAAGTTGCTTTTGAGATCAGCGGAGCAGGAAGACTGCACCAAACCAACCTTTACATTTCTTTGGCTAGCAGACATCTTGGATAAATTTTTGACGAAAATACGAAACTTCGTAAGTCACTTGCTGGGTGACTTTTTTGATGGAGGCTGTATACGAAATGAAATGTGCTTTTGACAACCTATTAAAGAAGGATGTCCTTAAAAGAAGAAAAACAAACAAGGGTCGCTGTTACGCCTTTTTAGCCTTGAATTCCTCTTTGATCTTTTCGACGTCAACACCCTTAAGAACAGGCTTGAAATTTTGAATCTTCAGCGCTTGTCTTCTCTTAGATGCGATGGATTTGTCTTTCCGGTTTTTGCGCTTGAGGCGTGTAACGGACATGGATTTTCAGTTTTAATGAGGCGCGAAGATAAATGGCACCTGCCAAGATTACAAATCAGGCTGAAAGGGCTTTTAACGACCAATTATCGACCCCTCAGATTCCTTCCAATTCCTTAGTTTTGATGGCATTTTTTATGGAAAAACCGACATTGCCAAAAGGCACCAGGGACTTCGGTCCGGTCCAGATGAACAGAAGACTGAAGCTTCTGGACACCATTAGGTCGGTTTTTAGAACCTACGGATTCCAGCCTTTGGAAACGCCAGCCATGGAAAACCTGTCAACCCTCACCGGTAAATACGGGGAAGAAGGTGACCAGCTTTTGTTTCGCATTTTAAACTCAGGTGACTTTCTAAAAGACGCCAACCAGGAGGCCTTGACCAACGGTGATTTTAAAAAGGTAAGCGCGTCTATTTCCGAAAAAGGTCTTCGCTACGATTTAACAGTACCATTTGCGCGATATGTTGTGATGAATCAGCACGAATTGGCAATGCCCTTTCGCCGCTATCAGATTCAGCCTGTGTGGCGTGCCGACCGACCACAGAAAGGTCGCTACCGTGAATTCTATCAATGTGACGCGGATGCTGTTGGAACCGATTCGTTGATTTGCGAAGCGGAGATCGTTCAAATGATTCATTTGGCTTTCACCAAATTGGGTGTGAAGGATTTTAAAATCCGAATCAACCACCGTGGCATTCTTTCCGCTTTGGCGGCCATGGCAGGTGCCGAAGGAAAAGAAGGACAGTTTTTTGTTGCGTTGGACAAGCTGGATAAAATCGGAACAGAAAAAGTATTGGGTGAGTTGGCAGAGCGTGGTATTTCAGGGCCGCAGACGCAAAAAGTAATGGAGCTTATCATTGCAAAGCCTGGAAATGCCGTCGACCTGTTCAATAAACTTCAGGAAATTTTTAACGATGAAGGTAAAAGAGGGATTAATGACTTAAAAGAAGTTTACCGGTTGCTTGGCGATCACGCGGGCTCTGGATCCTTGGTTTTTGATTTATCTCTTGCAAGAGGTCTTAGTTATTATACTGGCTGCATCTTCGAGGTGACCATTTCTAATGTGGCGGTTGGAAGCGTTTGTGGTGGCGGCCGATACGATAACCTTACCATGGCCTTTGGATCGAAAGAGAAACTATCGGGTGTTGGAATTTCTTTTGGTATTGACAGAATTTATGATGCGCTGGAGGAATTGGGACTTTTTGGAACCGATGATCACTATGGAACGCGTGTCCTGATCTGTCATTTCGACGAGCGCACCAGAGATTTTGCCTTTGGACTTGTCACCCAATTGAGATCGGCGGGTATTGCCTGTGAAGTGTATCCAGATGTAGCCAAACTCAAAAAACAACTGGACTACGCCAACCGCCGTGGACTGCCATTTGTTCTTATTGTCGGAGAAGAGGAGATGACCAGCGGAAAACTTACACTGAAGGATCTTCGAAGCGGAACGCAGCAAACGCTGCCCGTGGAATTGATCGCTCAAACCATTGGATGATGGGCAAAATTCACCAACTCGATACCGCACCCTTACCACTTGAATTCTTCAGCAACGACCTTTCTGGCCTTCAATTGGTTTTGAGTGACGAAGCGAAACAAAAGGTGGAGGTATGCAGGAAATTTCTTGAACAAAAACTAAATACCTCGGAAGAGCCAGTCTACGGAATTAATACCGGATTTGGTTCGCTATACAACCGTCACATCAATAAAGAACAACTCGAGCAACTTCAGGAAAACCTGGTGATGTCCCATGCCTGCGGTTCAGGACCAGAGGTGAGTGATGAAATTGTTCGGCTGATGTTGTTTTTAAAAATCCGTTCCCTCGCCTATGGGCATTCTGGTGTCCAGGTATCGACCGTTGAACAGCTCATCAATCTTTTTAATTCCGGTGCCTTGCCGGTTGTTTTTGAATTCGGTTCGCTGGGAGCATCGGGTGATCTGGCACCGTTGGCACATTTATCATTGCCGCTGATTGGCAAGGGCTCGGTTCGGTTTAAGGGAAATATTTATGCCGGAACTGAGCTACCAAAAGTCACTGGTCTGGATCCCATCAGACTAAAAGCAAAGGAAGGGTTGGCGCTACTCAACGGCACTCAATTCATGAGCGCTTACGGCGTTTGGTGCACTGTTCATGCTTTCAAGCTTTTGCATTTGGCCAATGTGGTAGGCGCACTTTCACTGGAAGCATTTGATGGCAGAGGAGATGCATTTGATGCCCTGGTCCATGGAATACGGCCGCACCACGGACAAGTGGCGGTCGCCGAGGAAATCAGCAGACTTTTATCCGGAAGTGCATTACAAAAAATAAAAAAAGAACACGTACAGGATCCATATTCTTTCCGCTGCATTCCGCAGGTACATGGCGCCACTGCCGATACAATAAATTACGTTAAGGGAATTTTAGAGACAGAGATTAATAGCGTTACGGACAATCCAAATCTTTTTCCGGATCAGGAACGAATAATTTCAGGAGGTAATTTTCACGGGCAACCGTTGGCATTGGCAATGGATTTTCTGGCCATCGCGTTGGCGGAACTTGGAAATATTTCTGAACGGCGTACCTACCAGCTGCTTTCTGGAATGAGGGGATTACCAAGTTATTTGGTGAAAGATCCGGGCGTTAATTCCGGACTAATGATTTTGCAATACACGGCCGCCGGCATGGTTAGTCGAAACAAGCAACTGGCTACACCGGCATCTGTGGATAGCATTGTATCCTCGAACGGACAGGAGGACCATGTGAGCATGGGCGCCAACGCAGCTACACGAACCAAGCAGGTGGTGGACAACCTCTACATGATTTTAGCACTGGAGCTGATGTGTGCCGCACAGGCATTGGAATTCAGGAGACCATCCCGATCCTCTGATCGGTTGGAAGAATTGGTGCACAATTTCCGCAAGGAAGTTACGTTCGTAAATACGGATCGTGTGCTTCACGACGATATGGTAAAAGCAGAATTATTTTTGAGGAGTTTAAACTGGTGAATTCTTTCAGGTTGATTTGAGAGCATTATTGCCAAATAGTTTAAGAGATAATGCAGTAATTTGCACTTGTGTATTCAAGATCAGAAATAGAGAATAAGCTCAAGCGCATAAAACCTGAGCTGGAAAGCAACTTCCATGTTAAGAACATCGGCTATTTTGGCTCTTTTAGTGAGGAAAAACAAACTGAAACCAGCGATCTTGATATCCTGGTTGAATTCAAAAAACCCATAGGCTGGGATTATTTTACTCTTGAGCGTTACCTGGAGCATCAATTGGGATTAAGAATTGATATGGTAACGGTAAATGCCCTTAAGGACCGGATCCGAGAAAATATTCTGAAACAAGTCAGGTACATTTGAAACCGATAGATAGAGATCCCATCCTTTACCTGGAGGATATCCTACAATCCATGAAACGGGTGGAGGAATATGTTTCCGGTTTAGACTTTAAAAATTTTAAGCAGGATTATAAAACAGTGGATGCTGTAATTCGGAATTTTGAGGTTATTGGTGAGGCTTCAAAAAATCTAACTGCAGATATTAAATCCAAGTATCCAAATGTGCCATGGGACCAAATGTATCGACTGCGAAATAGGATTTCACATGAATATTTTGGAGTTGATTACGATATCATCTGGGATATTTCTAAAAACCATTTACCTAAAAATAAAATTGACATCCAAACTGCACTTGAAGCAGAGAGGACTAGGCGTAAACATTAACTTTCACTTAATAAGTGGACAAAAAAATAAACAGCTTTCTGAGGTTTTTCTCACTTATCAATTAGGATAATGAACTCCCTTGGAGATTACCTTCTAATGTTCATAAAAAGAGCGAATAGCCTCACCACTTATTTATTACTGATTAGTATTACTACAGTTGGGCAAGGATACGTTAGTAACAAAGGTTATTTTTCTATTAATGAAAAAAGTGGCTGCAATCCATTAAAAATAGAAGTTACAATCCTACCCGTTCCGGGTGAGTCGGGTTGCCTAGAGGCCATCCTAGATCCTTTCGGTCTTGGTAATTCGGCCGACTTTAAATCTGATGTGGATGGAGACTGTAAAATACTTTTTACCTATAACCTAAAGGATCCAACTAAACCGGAAAAATTTAAAATCAAGGTTATCAGACAAGGCGGAGGTAATAATTTTGACACTCTTACTGTTCGAATTTTTCCCAACCTCAAACCTGAATTCAACTTAAGCACCTGCAATGGATCATCCGTAGAAGTAAAAGTGACCGACGTTACGTATGATGAATATTTTGTCGACTTCGATTTTAACGGTTCGACGTTCAATGCCATGCGCTCCATTCCCGCATCCAGCAACCCGTCTACGATATTTAATTACTCTGGTCCGGGCAACCGCCAGATCGCAGTGCGGGGTAAAAAAAACAATGCAGCAAACAACTGTGATGCAAGACAAAAAGCGTTCACAGCTGTTCCGGTGTTATCGAACGCATCCATCATTGACCTAAAAGTACGCGATGCATCTACGCTTCAACTTACGTATGATCCCGCTGTAAATACCCAGCACAAACTCGATATAGCCATTGGAAACGATGGCCCTTACGGGCAATTAAGAACATTACTAAGCCCATCATCCGCCACAACAGCAGAATTCATCTCGGAAATAACCCCGGAAGAAAAATACTATTGTCTGCAACTAAGAACCTATGATCCGTGTACCAATACAAGTGTACCTACAGGGAAAATTTGCAGCCTGGACTTTGATCTGTCCATAAAGGATGATGTGAACCAACTCAAATGGAATACTTCTGGCGTCGGAAGTCCAACATTCAACATTATAAGAAACGATGCTAACCTTACCAGCACCAATCAAAAGGCCTATGACGATTCCGCCATCATCTGCAATACCGACTATAAATATTCCATCGAAGCAGTTTATCCCGATGGTTCCAAGAGTTTCAGCTTACCCAAAACAGGTAAATCCCAAACCGCAGCGATTCCAGATGCATTGAAAAACTTTTCATCCGTAACCGGATCCGATGGCAAAGGGGTGTCATTGACCTGGCTTCAACCAACCAATTTTACAGCCCTTTCCTATTACGTCTCGCGCTCCTTAAACAACGGTCCTTTGAATTTGCTGGGCGAATCACCAACCACAGATTTCACCGACAGTGATTATTCAACTGAATTCAATCTGGCCTACCGCATCAACTACGTTGATGCTTGCATTAAAACCAGTCCGCCAGGTAGAACGTTTTCGCCTTTAGTCCTTACCGCAAAAGCACTCAGCGACAGCACCATCGCCCTTCAATGGAATCGATATCAAGGCTATGAAAACGGAATCGCTTCGTATACCATTGAAAAAACAAACGCAACCGGAGGAACCATCGATGCCATAACCATTCCGAACGACAGCACCTACATCGATTCAGATTTTGACCAAATCAACCAGAAAATCACCTATCGAATTGTCGCTAATCCTGTAAGCTCTACGCTCAGTGATAGTTTTTCAAATGAGGTAACCATCACCCTCAAACCATTGTTAATATTCCCAACAGCTTTTGTAGCCAAGGGCACCACCAAATTACCCATCAATAAAACCTTCAGAGGATTTGGTCGTTTCATACGCACACAAAAACTCCAAGTCTTTGATCGCTGGGGCACTCTTCAGTATTCCGGTGAAAACAAGGAAGGTGAAGCTCCGCCGGAGTGGGATGGACTGAACACACAAGGTATTGCAGCCGACCAGGGTGTTTACGTTTGGAAAGCTGTGTACACAGACTATCTTGGAAAACGCTATGAAAAGTCAGGCTCCGTAAACCTGATCCACAAAAAATAACCTAATGCACTGACGTATGATGGACATGATGAAAATGATGGGAAAGATTAAAGAGGCGCAGGAACGAATGAAGGAAGCGCAGAAGACTTTAGATCAGATGCAGGTTACCGCAGAGTCAGGGGCCGGGATGGTAAAGGCCACCGTAAATGGAAAAAAGAAATTAATCCGACTAGAGATTGATCCTTCCCTCAACGACATCAAAGTTATTCAGGATTTATCCGTTGCAGCCGTGAACCTCGCACAGGAGAAGGCCGAAGCGGAAAGCAAAATGGTACTCCAAAAGTCAACCGAAGGTTTAATCCCGAACATCCCGGGCATGGATCTCGGAAGCATGTTGGGATGAATCAGATTACCATTGCCATACTGAATTTTAATGGACTGGAGCTGTTGCAACGGTTTCTTCCCGGTGTGGTTGAACAATCGGCAAACCAGCCAGTAGCCGTCATCGACAACGGGTCGTCGGACGGGTCAGTGGAATGGATTGAGCAGGCCTTTCCAGGCGTGCTAATGATTCAGCTGCCAGAAAACAAAGGTTACGCGGGGGGTTATAATGAAGGACTAAAGTCGATTGCAACCCCTTTCATTGTTTTGCTAAACAATGATGTTGAAGTAACTCCAGGTTGGTTGGATGGCCCAATCAAAATTTTTGAAAGTCAATCCGATGTTTCTGCGGTCCAACCTAAAATCCTGAATTGTACCAACCGAAAAAAATTTGATTATGCCGGTGCCGCAGGTGGATTTCTGGATCGGTTGGGTTTTCCATTTTGTCGTGGACGATTGTTTGAGACCATTGAAGAGGACAACCAACAATACGATCAACCCACACCAATCGTATGGGCCAGCGGAGCTTGTCTTTTTTTGCGCAAAAATGCCTTTGACGAATTAGGTGGATTTGATGATTCCTTTTTCGCCCACATGGAGGAGATTGATTTTTGCTGGCGAATCTGGAGAAGTGGCAAGCAGGTCTTGTTTTGTCCAACCACCACTGTTTATCATCTCGGCGGTGGCACCCTGCCCGCGGGCAATCCTCGAAAAGTATATTTAAACTTTCGCAACAGCCTTAGCCTGTTGTTCAAAAATCTTAGATCCGATCAATTGATGGTACGCTTACCACTTCGATTGATCCTGGACATGGTTGCCGCCCTCAGATTTTTAATTCAGGGAAATGGCCCCAGCGCTTCCAGGATACTGGGCGCATGGATGGATTTTCTTAGAAACTTTAGAAAAGAAAAAGAGAAAAGACAAAGGACATCCCGATGGAATTTTGGATCCACAGAGCTGATGGAGAGAACAGATTCCATCGTCCTCAAATACTACCTGGCAGGGAAAAGAAAATTCTCAGATTAAAAATCCCAAATCGAACTTCTTCGACGCAGATGCTTTCGGATGTCCATCCAGAAGGCAAGGATCATGTAGATAATTACTGGTGAACCAAAAGTCAGAAAGGAAGCGTAGATGAACCACAACCTGATTGAGGCGGTGGCAATACCCATTTTTTCACCGAGGCGGGTACAAACACCAAAGGCGTATTGCTCAAAAAAATTTTGAATCAGGATGGTGAGCGAAGTGAATCGGTCGCGAAGGGTAATAGACATAACTCCAGATGACGGTATGACAAATATAACAATGGCATCAAATTTCAGTCAGATGGAAAGCAATCGTCATGATGGGTCGGCAGAATTTGACCTCCAGGCGATGCAATAGTCAGCTTGAAAGGCCGGAAAAACCTAGTCTTGATGCTTTAAATGGAGGAAATTCACCATTTGTAAAAATCACTGGTCAAAAGCAGTAAAAATTGGTCCTGTTATTGCCTAAACGTGCTAAAAAAGCTAGTTTTGCCACCAAATTTTGAGAATCAACCCTATAAACATGAGAAAACTTATTTACCTCACCCTGGTTTCCGCCGGAATGATTCTGGGAAGCTGTACGCTTCCACAGATGATTAAGCTGGCCAAGCAGCAAGACCTTAAGGTTGCTCCCAATCCTTTGGAGGTTCATAAGGATACTGTTTCCTATGACATGTCCGCTGCGCTTCCAGTTAAAATGCTGAAGCCAAACACCACTTATACGCTGAATACTTTCTACAAGTACGGCGATAAGGAACAGGCGCTTGAGCCGGTGGCTTTTAAGTCAACCGACTACCCTCAGGCAGCAACCCAGCAGCCAAAAATTTCTAAGAAATTCAACCTTCCCTACCAGCCTGATATGAAGAGTGGAATTCTTCAGGTTGAAGGCGTTGCCTCCAAGGGCACCAAATCGAAGGCTACACCAAGAATGGATCTCGCCACTGGCGTTATCACCACTTCTAAGTTGGTTCAAAATTCATATTATGCCGCTGTTGCAGATCATGGATACAACAACCAGGAAGAAATCATTCCCGTTGTGATCCCGAATTTCACCTTCCCGCAAGGCAGCTCAGTATTAAGAAAGACAGAAATGACCGGCGCAACCGGAAAGCAATTGGATGCATTTATTGCAACCAAAAACCTGACCAAGACTGTAATCATCACCGGTACCCACTCACCTGAGGGACGTGAACGCATCAACAGCAAACTCTCAGAAGAGCGCGCGAAATCCATCGAGAAATTCTATCGCGCTGAAATGAAAAAGTACGATTACAAGAACATGGCCGATGAAATCAAATTCATTCTGAAGCCTGTGGTTGATGACTGGAATGAGTTCAAAACAGCGCTCGCCGCCTACAGTGGCATAAGCAACGAAGAGAAATCAGCTTACCTTAACGTAATCAATAGCGGTGGAACTTTTGCAGATGTTGAAAAACAACTCAGTAAACTTTCTACCTATAAGAAAGTTTACAAAGACATCTATCCTGGACTTCGCGCTGCAAAGACTGAAATCCTTACCATCAAGAAAAAGAAAACCGATGCGGAAATTTCTGTGTTGGCAAAACAAATCACCACTGGCCAGGCTTCATCAGATGCCCTCAGCTTTGAGGAGCTGATGTATGCCGCATCCCTTACACCATCCAATGATGAGAAGATTGCCATCTACAGTGCTGCAACCAAAATGGGTAACAACTGGAATGCACACAACAACCTTGCAGCAGTCTATCTGATGCAGGCTATTGCCAATCCTTCTTCACAACAAGACCTCGCAGGAAAAGCAGCTGCTCAGCTGGAAATTGCTGCACGTCTTAAGGCTACCAGTGAAGTGCACGCCAACCTGGCCACTGTTGCTTTGATGCAAGGCAATCCTTACAAGGCTGCATCACATGCCTCCAAAGCCCTCCAAGGTGCCGGTAACGAAGTCACCCGCGGTGTTAATGGCGTGAAGGCAGCAAGTGAAATCTACGCAGCACGCTACGCTGCTGCGGTATCATCAGCTTCTTCTGCTGCAGGCAGCTACATCAACCTTTTCAACAAAGGATTGGCACAACTGCTCAATAAAGATTTCGCAAATGCAGGTTCTTCTTTTGCAGAAGCATCCCGCGCTAATGCAAACTTCGGTTTGGCTTACTACGGCGCCGCTGTTGCAGCTGCTCGTCAGGGTAATGCAGATGGTGTGACCTCAAACCTTAGCAAAGCGGTAAAGGCTGATCCAAACCTCAGGGAAGCAGCACTGGCCGACCTGGAGTTCAGCAAGTGGGCAACTTCAGATGCCTTCAGAAACGCATTGAAATAATTTAATATTCTCCCTACAAAAGCCCTTTCCTTAACGGGAAAGGGCTTTTATTTTTTATGGCACTCTTTTATCCCTAGGTGCAGGATGCTATTTTTGCGCACTTAAAAACAAACGTCTGTTATGCGGGAAATCCAGTTCAGAGAAGCACTCCGCGAGGCCATGTCTGAAGAAATGCGCCAGGATCCTTCCATATTCATTATGGGTGAGGAGGTTGCTGAATACAATGGCGCCTATAAGGTAAGCCAAGGTATGCTGGATGAGTTCAGTTCAAAGCGCGTAATAGATACCCCAATTGCCGAGCTGGGATTTGCAGGAATTGGTGTTGGAGCCGCCATGAATGGATTACGTCCGATTGTAGAGTTCATGACCTTCAACTTTTCGCTGGTCGCCATTGACCAGATTATTAACTCAGCCGCTAAAATGTATTCCATGAGCGGTGGTCAATACCATGTTCCGATTGTTTTCCGTGGACCTACCGGAAACGCAGGCCAACTCGGTGCGCAACATTCTCAAAACTTTGAAAATTGGTTCGCCAATTGTCCAGGTCTTAAGGTTGTCGTTCCCTCCAATCCATACGATGCAAAAGGTCTATTAAAAACTTCCATCCGTGACAATGACCCTGTTATTTTCATGGAAAGCGAGTTGATGTACGGAGATAAAGGCGAGGTGCCAGCAGAGGAATACCTCATTCCCATCGGAAGCGCCGATATCAAACGATCAGGAACAGATGTGACCATCGTTTCCTTCGGAAAAATCATGAAGGTGGCCTTGGCCGCTGCTGCTGAACTCGAGAAAGAAGGTATTTCTGCGGAGGTTGTCGATTTACGTTCGGTCCGCCCCATTGATTACGCCACAGTGGTGGAGTCGGTGCGCAAAACCAATCGCCTGGTTATTGTAGAAGAGGCCTGGCCCCTGGCTGCAATTTCATCGGAAATCACCTATCACATTCAGAAGTATGCTTTCGACTTCCTGGATGCACCGATCAACCGGGTCAACAGCTTAGATGCCCCCCTGCCCTACGCCCCAACCCTGATTCAGGAAATTCTGCCCAACGTAAAGAGGACCATCGAGGCTGTAAAGGCAGTCATGTACCGCCATTGATTTTGGTGGCGGCTGAAAGGCTGAGTTTTTAAAGTCAACCGACCCAAACGCCAAAAAAAGATCCGACAAAAGGAATTGAACCTACCTTCTGATTTCCAAAACCAAATGAAAGTCCTTCTTGGCGAGGACTACGATAAGTTTCAGGAGGCTTTATCAAAAGAAGCACCAACGGCCATCAGGTTAAATCCAAGGAAACGGAATAGGCAACCGTTGCCCAACCATCCGAAAAATCCCATTCCATGGTGTAGCAGCGGCTTTACATTAACAAGCCGCCCAGTCTTCACACTCGATCCTGCATTTCACGCCGGCACCTATTATGTTCAGGAACCAAGCTCCATGTTTTTGGAACAGGTTTTAAAACAATTGCTGCCAGATCGAACAGGTCTGAAGATTTTAGATTTGTGCGGCGCACCAGGCGGAAAATCGACACACTTGCTTAGCCTGATCGACAAGAGCAGCTTGTTGGTTTCAAATGAAACCATTAAAACAAGAGCAGGGATTCTTAGAAATACAATTGAACGATGGGGAGCACCCAACGCCATGGTGACCAGCAACGATCCTTCTGATTTTAAAGTTCTCCAGGGATTCTTTGACCTGATCGTTATTGATGCCCCATGCTCAGGAGAAGGACTGTTCAGAAAAGATCCTGCGGCCATTGACCATTGGAGCATTGACCACACTGAGTTTTGCGCAGCTCGACAACAACGCATTTTGGAAGAGGTGTGGCCAGCCTTAAAGGAAGGTGGTCTACTGGTTTACTCAACCTGTACCTTTAATCAGACTGAAAACGAAAAAAATCTCCTGCAACTAAAATCCTTAGGTGCCTCATCCGTCGGAATAAAGGTGAATGCAGACTGGAATATCCATTCGACCGACGAAGGCGGCATGTTGGCCTATCGTTTTTATCCCCATCGCATCATCGGCGAAGGCTTCTTTATGGCTGTAGTCAGAAAAACTGGGTCTCTAGGTTCAGCAACGCCTGTCCTGAAACGTTCCAGCAGAGACAATTCAGTTAAAGAAACAAAAGCCTTCTCAAAAGAATTTCTGGAAGGCGATCCTAAGCAATGGATCATAGAAAATCATAACACCGAATCGGGAGCAGTGCTGGGATTTTATCCAGCAACACTTGAGCAAGACGTACACTTGCTTCGTCACCATTTAAGGGTTCTTTCCTCCGGCACCATAGCCGGAACAATCAAAAAGGAAAAGCTCATTCCCCACCATGGGCTGGCCTTCAGCACTGCACTTAGAAATGAGGTCTTCACTTCCGTAGAACTCAGTCACAACGATGCATTGCACTACCTGAAAAAAGACAACCTGATGCCCAATACAGAAAAGAAGGGGATGGTCAGGCTGACCTATGGAGGCGATGGACTTGGTTGGGGAAATATTTTAGAAAACAGAATGAACAATCTTCTGCCATCCGGTCAGCGGATCCTGATGGATCTTCACTGATTCAACGTGCAAACTTTTGTTTGTGAATTAGCCTCCACGGTTCCACCCAAATTCAATTTAAACAAGGTCAATTGTGTATTTTTGGCCGCCATTATTACAAGATGTCGGAGACCAAATACCAACCAGAACACGCAGAAACCAAATGGTATAGCCATTGGGAAAACAGCGGCTATTTCAAAGCAACCGTTAATCCAGCGAAGAAGCCATACACCATTGTCATTCCGCCACCCAACGTTACGGGCGTCCTGCACATGGGACACATGCTTAACAACACCATTCAGGATGTTCTGATCCGGAAAGCAAGAATGGAAGGCCGTGAAGCATGTTGGGTGCCGGGTACCGATCATGCCTCGATTGCAACAGAAGCTAAGGTGGTGGCGATGCTTCGTGAACGTGGAATCAAAAAATCTGATCTTTCCAGAGAAAAATTTCTGGAGTACGCCTGGGAATGGAAGGAAAAATATGGCGGCATCATTTTACAGCAACTCCGTAAACTGGGAGCCTCCTGTGACTGGGACCGTACTGGGTTCACCATGGATCCAGAGTATTACCAATCGGTAATCAGAGTTTTTGTTGACCTGTACAATAAGGGATTCATCTACCGCGGTCTCCGCATGATCAACTGGGATTGCGAGGCAAAAACAGCACTTTCGAACGAAGAAGTTTTGTACAAAGAGGAAGGTGAAATCTCCGTTTTGTATTCTGTTCGCTATCAGGTTAAGGACGATCCTGAATCATGGATTACCATTGCAACGCAGCGTCCGGAAACCATCATGGGCGATGTGGCCATCGCCGTAAACCCGGAGGATGAGCGCTACCAAAAACTCGTAGGCAAAAAAGTATTGGTGCCATTTATCAACCGCGAGATTCCGGTCATTGCCGATGGATATGTGGACAAATCTTTTGGAACCGGTTGCCTCAAGGTTACACCGGCTCATGACATCAATGACTACGAAATCGGCGTACGCCATCATCTGCCGGTAATTGACACGCTCAACGAAGACGGCACACTGAATGAGAAATGTGAGATCCCGAAATTCTTCGGAAAAGACCGTTTTGCGGTCAGAAAAGAAATTGTAAAAGACCTGAGAGCATCAGGCCATTTGGTGAAAGAGGAGAATTTCACCACCCGAATTGGTCGGTCGGAACGAACCAATACGGTTGTGGAGCCAAGGCTTTCACTTCAGTGGTTCATCCGCATGAAGGACATTTCCAAAAAAGCAAAGGAGGCTGTCGAACAGGATGAGATCAAACTTCACCCCTCAAAATTTAAAAACACCTACCGCCATTGGATGGAGAACGTCAGAGACTGGTGTATCTCCAGACAACTTTGGTGGGGTCACAGGATACCAGCTTGGTACGATGAGGAAGGAAATTATGTTGTAGCTGAAAATGAAAACGCAGCCAGGAAGATTTATAACGAGAAATTTCCTGGTAAAAATAAACCGCTAAAACAAGACGAGGATGTCTTGGATACATGGGCATCGTCATGGCTTTGGCCCATCGAAGTTTTCCATGGGTTTGGCGATGCACATTTCGATAACAATTCCGGAAAAATCAAGTCAGGCACCAACGCTGATTTAGACTATTTCTACCCCACCCAAACTTTGGTAACCGCACCGGAGATTTTGTTTTTCTGGGTAGCCCGAATGATTATTGCCGGTTACGAGTACACTGGTAAAAAACCATTTGAAGACGTCTACCTTACCGGAATTGTAAGGGATAAACAGGGCAGAAAAATGTCCAAGTCGCTTGGCAATTCACCCGATCCATTGGAACTCATGGCTAAGTATGGAGCGGATGGGGTACGCACCGGCATGTTGTTCAGTTCACCGGCAGGCAATGATTTGCTGTTTGATGAAAAACTCTGTGAGCAAGGAAGAAACTTTGCCAATAAAATCTGGAATGCCTACAGGCTCATCAGCGGCTTACCGGTTGAAGAGCGCCCTGCATCCGAAGAAAATCGTGTGGCATCGGAATGGATGGAGTCCCGCATCGGTACGGCAACCAAGGAACTCGAGGATCATTTCAGCAAATTCAGAATATCGGACGCGCTGCATACCGCTTATAAGCTTGTGTGGGATGATTTTTGTTCCTGGTATCTGGAGATCATAAAGCCGGAATATGGAAAACCCATTGATCGGGAAACGCTGGAAAAAACAATTGGTCACTTTGAAGTTTTGCTCAAAATTCTTCACCCCTTCATGCCTTTCATAACTGAAGAGTTATGGCACGAAGTCAGGAAAAGAAGTGAACAGGATTGCATCATTGTCGCCCAGTGGCCTACCGCTAAATCCACCGATGCTACATTAGAAAAAGCTGCTGAATTCTGCTTCAGAATTGTTACCGAAATCAGAAATGTGCGCAGTGCGAAAGGCATATCCCCAAAGGATCCACTAACCCTATACGTAAAAAATCTCTCTGCCGCACCGGCCGGTCCATGTTGGCCACTGGTGAAGAAATTGGCCAACCTTTCAGGCATTGAATCCACCACCGAGCAGCCAGGTCTATCGGTTTCATTCCTCGCAGGTACGACCGAATGTTTTGTTCCTGTCGCCGGAAAAATTGATACAGCATCTGAAAAAGAGTCCATTCAAAAGGAGATTGTTTACCTACACGGATTCCTTAAAGCGGTTGACAGCAAACTGGGGAACGAGAAATTTGTTTCGAGCGCTCCTGCTCAGGTCGTTGAAAATGAACGAAAGAAAAAGGCGGATGCCGAGGCAAAAATTGTTTCGCTTCAAAGTCAATTGGAAAAACTAGGCTAAAAGAGAAAGTCTTAATCCGGCCCCGCCTCTGATTTATAACGGGTAAAATAAACTTTCAGGTCAGCCTCTGATTTGTATTTGGTGAAGTAAATCTTCCAATCGGCCTCCGATTTGTACTTGGTCCAATACCATAAACCACTCCAGGGCTTAGCCTCACTTTTGTATTTAGTCTCAAATACAATCAGATCAGCCTCCGATTTATACTGGGTAACAAACACAACCTTATCGGCCTCACTTTTATAATTGGTCAGGTAAACGATCTGAGCGGCCGATGATTTACCGGCGAGCAAACCAAAAATCAATACTGCTTTAAACAAAAGATTTTTCATCCCATTCAAAGGTAGGGAATCCACCTAAAATTCCTCTCTCAGAAAATGAATCAGCAGTCATCAAAAACTCAGGGAGATTATAAATTATCTATTTTTGAGCGCTCATGAATCAGAACCTTTTTATCGCCTTTGAGGGCATAGATGGCAGCGGAAAATCAACGCAGGCCGAAATGCTTGCCGCCTGGATGGAATCGACCGGCAGAAAAGTATGGCGAACTGCTGAACCAACAAAACGGCCTGTTGGGAAGATGATTCGTGATATTTTTTCAGGTAAACAGATTGCCGATCAGAAGGTGATTGCCGGACTCTTCGTTGCCGATCGGTTAGACCATCTGCTCAACGAAGATGATGGAATGTTGCTCAAGCTGAAAAATGATTTTTGCGTGATCACCGATCGTTATTACCTATCTTCCTACGCCTATCACAGTGTTCACATGGATATGGATTGGGTGATTCAGGCCAATGCCATGAGTGCACGATTGCTTCGACCCGATGTTCACATCTTCATTGATGTCCCACCGGAAGTAAGTATGCAACGTATTCAATCAAGCCGCAGCGAAACGGAAATGTATGAGAATCTCGAAAACCTGAAAAAGGTGAGAGAAACCTACCTACTCGCTATTAAAAAAGTAGGACAGACGGAAAATATTCTTCGTTTTGATGGAACCATGGCACCAGATCAGTTGGCGAAACAAATCCAGGAAGCCATAAAAAAGCTTGGCTAACGTTTATAATCTGGCTGCCAGCAGCAATTCAATGTTCTTGTATTTGAGCTGAAAGGTACGCGCAACCGCCTCGTTCGTCAGTACACCTTTATACAGATAAACACCTTTTGTAAACCAACGTACGTTGGCGATCATCTCGTCGACACTTCCCTCATCGGCAAGTCGGAGGATAATCGGCGTAAAAATATTGCTCAGTGCATTTGTTGCAGTTCTGGAAACACGGGAAGCGATGTTAGGAACACAATAATGAATGACATCATATTTCCTGAAAACTGGCTTAAGGTGGGTGGTGATCTCAGAAGTTGCAATGCAACCCCCTTGATCAATGGTCAGATCAATAATTAGAGAATCCGGCTTCATGGCCTGCACCATTTCCTCTGAGACCACATGTCGAGGTCTACCCTTCTCAACCCTTAATGAGCCTATAACCACATCTGCTGTTTTCAGCGTTTCACCCAGTGTAATGTTGTCGATGGTTGAAGTATACACCTGACTTCCCAGAATCTGCCGGATCCGGCGAAGCTTATAGAGGTGGTTGTCAAAAATCTGAATCTCACAGCCCAGGCTCATAGCGGCGCGCGCAACATGCTCAGCAACTGTACCCGCTCCGATCACCACAATTTTGGTTGGTGCAACCCCTGAAATTCCACCAAGAATAATTCCCTTTCCTGATTCGGCGGTGCTCAGGTATTGCGCGGCGACCGACACAACGGCAATAGCAGCAATTTCACTGAGTGCACGGATGACCGGCATTCCTCCTTTTTTGTCTTCAATAAACTCATAAGCCAACGCGGTGATCTTCTTTCGCATTAAGGCTTCCAGACAACTTTTTTCAAGGTGACCAAGTTGAACCGCTGAAAGCAGCATCTGTCCTGGCTTCATCAGCTCAATTTCACCGGCCGTGGGCGGCTCAATTTTGATGATCAGATCCGCCTTATACACCTCCTGTGAGGTATATACAATTTTAGCACCCGCCTCACTGTAGGACTGGTCTGAATACTTCGAGCCCGCACCCGCCTTGGTTTCTACCCAGACTTCATGACCGTTGGCAACCAGGATACGTACTGCATCAGGGGTTAGACAAATTCTTTTTTCCTGAAGGGCGATCTCCTTGGGCAAACCGATAAAAAGCGATTTGGATGATTCCTTTACGCGGGCCAGCTTCTCCTGGGTGGCCATTGCTGTTTTGGCCAGTGCAGCCATGGAGGATCTTCTTTCGGACATGAATCGGCAGGGTTAGGGTCCCAACAATTGGAACCAAGTAAATTTCGCAAAAAATCGGTTCAGGAAACAGTCTTTAGGCCGACAGGAACAAGATTTTAGTCAGAAACGCGAAGCAGCCGATGCGGTTCACCATCTGCGGGCACCGGGTGAAGAATTTCAACCCGGAAGGATTCGGCGGGAAGCAAGGCATTCAATTTTTCAGGCCACTCCACAAAACACCAACTGCCGGAATCCAAATACTCATCCATTCCAATATCAAACAATTCAGCTTCCGACTTTACCCGATAAAGATCAAAATGAAAAACCTCCCCCTGACTGATGGGGTATTGATTAAGTATTGAAAAAGTAGGACTGTTAACCTGGTCGGGATTTCCGCCCAGCACCGCTACCAACGCCTTAACCAGGGTTGTTTTCCCTGCACCCGGCTCACCGGAAAGCAACCATGTTTTCTGTCCCGCCGAACGACTGATCAAT
This sequence comes from Bacteroidota bacterium, assembly GCA_016866235.1. Taxonomy (GTDB): domain Bacteria; phylum Bacteroidota; class Bacteroidia; order Cytophagales; family Cyclobacteriaceae; genus ELB16-189. The sequence continues at coordinate 770,430 of VGMW01000001.1, read as the reverse complement.
TCCTTTGCGATTTCCGAAAGTTGCTCCTGACGGTATAAAATTTCCGACTTCATGTCATCAGGATTTCTTAGCAGCCAGTGTAATGAGTGGCACAATCATTTCCTCCATACTAATCCCACCATGCTGAAAAGTATCCTTGTAAAAGTTAACGTAGTAGTTGTAGTTGTTCGGATAGGCGAAAAACTGATCCTCCACTGCAAATGCAAAAGCCGTTGTCACACTTGATTTTGGGAGAAACAGTCGCTCCGGCTTAGGTACGAACATAATTTTGTCGCCTTCAAATCCAAGGCTCTTACCTTGCTTATAGCGTAGGTTGGAATTCACATTTCGGTCTCCGACAATACGGAATGGCTTTTTAACCCGAATGGTTCCATGGTCGGTGGTGATGATCATCCTGGCACCACGCGCCGAAACCATCTTCATCATCTCCCACAGTGGTGAATGTAAAAACCACGATTTGGTAATGGAGCGGTAAGCCGACTCATCAGGTGCAAGCTCCCGGATCATGGCCATGTCGGTCCGAGCATGCGAGAGCATATCCACAAAATTGTAGACGATGACATTCAGGTCATTCGTGAATAGATTGTTAAACGAGTCGACCAAAAATTTACCTTCTTCGAGTTTTTTGATTTTATGGTAGGAGGCTTTGCAATTAAGATTTGCCCGTGCGATTTGCTTCTGCAGAAATTCATCTTCAAAATTGTTTTTACCTTCCTCATCATCCTCGCCTACCCACAGTTGTGGATGGGTTCGCTCCATCTCCGACGGCATCATTCCGCTGAAAATGGCATTCCTAGAATAAGCAGTCGTAGTAGGCAGAATACTGTAATAAGTCTTTTCATCTTCCACCACAAAGTATTCCAGCAAGGCAGGCTCAATCACCTTCCACTGATCAAAGCGCAGGTTATCGATCAAAAAAACAAACAAGGGCTCACCCTTTTTGACCATTGGGAAAATTTTCTTTTTCATCAATTGGTGAGAAAGCAACGGCTTTTCCGCTGCAGGGTCATTAAGCCATTTGTCATAATTCTTCCGTACGAACTTGCAGAAGTTGTGGTTGGCCTCCACCTTCTGTGCTTCCAGCACTTCCAACATTTCTTTGTTATCGGCCGATTCCATCTGCAGATCCCAAAAGATAAGCTTGCGGTACATTTCAGACCATTGCTCGTGCGACAACTCACCCATAAACGCCAGGCTGATTCTTTGAAATTCCTGCTGATAAGAAGCATTGGTATGCTCCATCACCAACCGCTTGTTGTCTAGAATTTTTTTGACCGAAATAAGAACCTGCGTTGGGTTAACAGGCTTAATTAAATAGTCATCGATTTTAGCTCCAATCGCCTCCTCCATGATCTGCTCCTCTTCATTTTTAGTGACCATAACCACAGGCAGTGAGGGCTTGGCATTTTTGATCAAGCTCAAAGCTTCCAATCCTGACATGCCGGGCATGTGTTCATCTAAAAACACCACATCAAAATTACGGGTGGTGCAAAGCTCAACCGCATCGGAACCGTTGTTCACGGGCGTAATGTCGTAGCCACGCTGCTGCAGGAACAGCATGTGCGGCTTGAGCAGATCAATCTCATCGTCGGCCCACAGAATATTATATCTTTGCATCATACAAAATTAACCAAAAGGGCAGGATAAAAGTTCAGTAAGGGCATCCTGCTCACCCTCCTAAGTTTGAAAAAGAAGATCATTAACGATCCCCTTCACGGTTTCATTTCGGTGGAAAGCGAACTCGTTATGGAGATCATCAGCCACCCTTGGTTTCAGCGACTCCGACACATTCGTCAATTGGGTATGGCCGACGTGGTTTACCCTGGAGCTGTTCACACGAGATTTCAACATGCACTTGGCGCCTATCATTTAATGGGTGAGGCTGTGCAGACCCTCCGCTCCAAGGGCATTGCGATCAGTGAGGAGGAATCAGAGGCAGTTTGCATTGCTATTTTGCTTCATGACATCGGTCATGGTCCACTCTCGCATGCACTGGAAGAAACGTTACTTCCCGGAATCAAACACGAAAGCCTGACCTATCGTTTTCTATTGTCACTAAACGCAACTTTTGGAGGAAAATTGTCCCTTGCACTTCAGATGTTCCGGGATGGATACCGGAGAAGGTTTTTCCATCAGCTGATCAGTGGACAAATCGACATCGATCGCCTCGATTATTTGGAGCGTGACAGCTTTTATACCGGCGTTCGTGAAGGCATCACGGGAGTTGAACGCATTATTGCCATGCTCAATGTGGTTAAGGACAAATTGGTGGTCGAGGAAAAGGCCATTTACAGTCTGGAGAATTTTGTAACCGCCAGAAGGTTGATGTACTGGCAGGTGTACCTGCATAAAACGGCTGTGGGCGCGGAACGGATGTTGGTCAACATCATGAAGAGAGCGCAAGCACTGGCCAAAGGCGGACACGTTCCCCCCTGCTCTCCTGCCTTGGCATGTTTTCTGGAAAATGATATCAAGCTGGAGGATTTTGAATCCAATACCAGAGGCATTAATTATCTGGAACAATACAGCAAACTTGATGACCACGATATTTGGTACGCATTAAAGCAATGGACCAGAAGTCAGGATAAAGTCCTCTCCAAGCTTTCAACCATGTTACTGGAGCGTAAAATCTTTGCAGTCATGATGTCCAACAAAACATTGCGAAAGGAGGATATCCGAAAAGCACAGGATTGGGCAAGAGATCACTATGGCATTACATTCAAAGAAGCAGCCTACATGATCCACCACGGCACTGTTTCGAACGAAGCATACGTCAGGGGTGAAAAACGAATCAATATCCTCCTGAAAAACGGAAAAGTTGCTGATCTTGCCGGAGTATCCGATCTGCCGCAAATCCGGGCGATGTCGAAAGTGGTAAAGAAAAACTTTATCTGCTTTCCGAGGCCGGACTAAACTTCAGATCAAAACGGTATCGACACTGAATAATTAAGTCCTATGGAATTTTCGGTTCAGCAAATTGCAGCCCTATTGAACGGCACAATCGAAGGGGATCCAAAAGCCCGGGTGTCCATGCTGGCGAAAATTCAGGAAGCCGGACCGGGTCAAATTGCCTTTCTCTCTAATCCAAAGTACGAACCATTTCTATACACCAGCGGCGCAACAGCCGTCATCATCAACAAAAATCTGGAAGTCAAAAAGAAAGTTAACGCAACGCTTATTCGCGTGGATGATGCCTACATCGCTTTCACTGTTTTGCTTGAACAATACGCAGCCCAGATTAAAAAAATAAAAAGTGGTATCGAACAGCCCAGTTATATCGGGGAAGGATCGACCGCAGGCGAAGGAGTTTACAGAGGCGCCTTTTCATACATTGGAAACAACGTCAAAATAGGAAAAGAGGTAAAAATTTTTCCTAATGTTTTCATTGGCGACAACTGCACCATTGGCGATCACACCATCGTTTATGCAGGCGTAAAAATCTATGGCGGAAATCGAATTGGAAGCCACTGCGAACTTCACGCAGGTGCGGTTATTGGTAGCGATGGATTTGGTTTCGCCCCCCAACCAGATGGTTCTTATAAACCCATTCCTCAACTGGGTAATGTAATCCTTGAAGACCACGTAACCATCGGTGCGAACACAGTGGTCGATTGCGCCACCATGCTTGGAGACCATACAGTCATTGGAACCGGAACTCGCCTTGATAATCTTGTTCAGGTTGCACACAATGTTCAAATCGGAAAACATACCGTTATCGCTGCACAGGCAGGCATCTCCGGCTCATCAAAAATTGGCGACCAGTGCATGATCGGTGGACAGGCTGGAATCGGTGGACATGTAACAGTTGCCAACCACACCGCCATCGGCGGACAGGCAGGGATCACCAAAAATGTTTCAAAGGAAGGCACCAGACTCTTTGGAACACCAGCCTATGGACTCACGGATTACCACCGCTCCTACGCCATCTTTAAAATGCTGCCGGATCTCTACCATCGGCTTCAGAAGATTGAAGAAGAGCTGAAGGACTAACCTTTTTCTCAAAAGGTCAGATAAACCCCTTAAAACGCCCCAAACGGCCGTTAACCATCGGTCAAAAAACCTGACTTTTTCTTATAAATGGGCAGCAAGATTTTAAATTTGCGCCCACTTTGTCCTTATGCTGAACCATAAACAGCACACCATTAAGAAATCCGTCTCCTTATCTGGCGTTGGTTTACACACCGGCGTACAGACAACGATGACCTTTCTTCCTGCAAAACCCAACCATGGGATCAAATTCCAGCGGGTAGATCTACCAGGCAGCCCTATCATTGATGCTGACTGCGATAACGTGGTAGACGTTTCGCGCGGTACAACCATTGAACAGAGTGGAGCAAGGGTCTCCACCATCGAACATTGCCTGGCAGCCTGTGTAGGCCTTGAAATAGACAATGTCCTGATTCAACTCGATGGACCCGAGGCACCAATTATGGATGGCAGCTCAATGCCATTTGTGCAGGCACTGCACGAAGCCGGCGCAGAGGAACAAAATGCACTGCGTGACTTTTTTGAAGTTCAGGACAGTATCTTTTACAGAGAAGCGTCAAGGAATGTAGAGATCGCCGCGCTTCCGCTGGATGATTATAGAGTAACCGTAATGGTGGACTACAATTCTCCGGTATTGGGTAGTCAGCATGCCTCCATCACCAACATCAGACAATTCGAGCAAGAAATCGCCTCATGCAGAACTTTTTGTTTCCTGCATGAATTGGAGATGCTCTATAAAAACAATTTGATTAAGGGCGGTGACCTTAACAATGCCATAGTAATTGTGGACCGGGTCGTTCAACAGGATGAACTTGAAAACATTGCCAGGATGCTCAACAAGCCACGGGTTGAGGTTAAGAAGGAAGGCATCCTAAACAACATCGAACTCCGTTACAACAACGAGCCGGCACGCCATAAGCTTCTGGACATTGTGGGTGATCTAGCATTAGCCGGAAGACCATTAAAAGCTCAGATCCTGGCAGCAAGACCTGGCCACGCTGCGAACGTTGCCTTTGCAAAAAAACTGAAGAAGGCCATGGAGGAATCGAACCGGAAAGGAATTCCAAGATACAATCCATCGCTTCCGCCGGTAATGGACATCAAACAGATTTCAAGTATTCTTCCACACCGGTACCCCTTCCTGCTCATTGATAAAATTATTTATCTGGATCAGGAAACCGTCAGTGGCATTAAAAATGTCACCATGAATGAACCATTCTTCCAGGGACATTTCCCGGGAAACCCTGTTATGCCAGGCGTATTGCAGGTTGAAGCAATGGCTCAAATAGGCGGTATTCTCGTCCTGAACACCGTACCGGACCCTGAAAATTACTGGACCATTTTCTTAGGCATCAATGAAGTACGTTTCCGGAAGATGGTTGGTCCCGGCGACACTTTGGTAATTCAGTGCGACTTGCTTGCTCCGATAAAACGTGGCATTGCCAAAATGTATGGTCGCGCATTTGTAGGAAATTCCCTGGTGTGCGAAGGAACTATGACTGCCAGCATTGTAAGAAAAGACGCATGAGACATCCGCTGGCAAACATTCACCCTGAAGCAATTGTAGCAGAGAGTGCGGTAATTGAAGCCTTTACCACCATCCAGAAGGATGTGGTGATCGGCGAGGATTGCTGGATTGGTCCCAACGTTACGATCTGGGAAGGTGCCCGGTTGGGTAAAAATGTAAAAGTCTACCCTGGTGCGTCGGTCAGTTCGATCCCCCAGGACCTGAAATTTTCAGGTGAAAAGACAGAAACACTTATCGGTGACAATACCGTGATCCGCGAGTTTGTAACCATCAGCCGCGGAACGGTGGATAAATTCAGGACTGTTATCGGCAAAAACTGTTTGTTGATGGCCTACGTACACGTGGCACATGACTGTGTTATCGGCAACAACTGCATATTGGTTAATGCTGTACAGGTAGCAGGCCATGTAGAAATTGAAGACTGGGCAATCATCGGAGGCTCCTCAGCCGTCCATCAATTTGTGCGTGTAGGTGCACATGTTATGGTTTCCGGTGGATCTCTTGTCAGAAAAGATATTCCGCCTTACACAAAAGCAGCAAGAGAGCCACTCGCCTATTGCGGCGTGAATACCATTGGATTAAGGAGACGTGGATTTGAATCTGAGAAGATCAATGAAATCCAGGAAATATACCGTTATGTATTTCTAAAGGGACTTAACAACAGTAAGGCGCTTGATCTTGTAGAAAAGGATCTCCCACCGAGTAGCGAACGGGACATTATCATTAATTTCATACGTAATTCCGAGCGGGGAATTATGAAAGGCTTTTCGGCCAACGGAACAGAAGAATGACCATTCAAATCACAGGCCTGGGCAAAAGATTTAACCGGGACTGGATTTTCAGAAATCTCAGCATCGAACTCGTATCAGGATCCTGTACAGCAGTACTTGGTCCTAATGGCTCAGGGAAATCAACCCTCTTGAGCGTTCTTTGGAACCAGGTACCACAAAGTGAAGGCAGCTTTAATTATTTAAAAAACGGAGTTCAGGTTGAACAGGATTCCATTTTCAATTTCATTACCATCGCTGCTCCCTACCTGGAACTGCCCGAGGAACTGTCGTTGCAGGAAATTTTGGACTTTCATTTCCGATTCAAAAAACCAGCATCAGGAATGTCCTTGGAGACCATCCAAAACATCATTGGGCTCGTGGGGACCGGTGAAAAACCATTCCGTGAGTTTTCGAGTGGCATGAAACAAAGACTTAAAGTTGGTTTAGCCCTCCTATCCGATGCCTCCGTCACCTTTTTGGATGAACCAACCACCAACCTCGATGAACAAGGCATACAGTGGTATCAGGGACTGTTACAAAATTCGCTTAAACCAGGCCTAGGAGGAATTTTAAGAACCATTGTGATTGCTACCAATACAAAAGAAGATTACCTGCCTGGCACTTCTGTCATACAGATGAATGATTACAAATGACCGCCTGGTCAGATTTTCCTATACCGAATAATCCTATAATTTTACCGGACTAAAATCATTGCATGAATAAGCTCCGTTTGCCGTTTTATCTACTTGCCCTGATCATTATCGCTATTGGTTGCGGGGAGGACGAACCCAAGCCTACCGTTCAGGAACTAACGCTTCCTAAATTGGTCAAAACATGGACCCTGACTGCAATTACCCTTGACAACGTAAACAAAAAAACCGCAACGGAATACAACAACTTTAAGCTAAGCATTTCAGGTGTTTATGCTAAGGCCACACCAGATGCAGAGTACAGCTATTCCGTTTCAGGCAGAACACAATTAAGCCCATGGCCAGCCAGCGGAAAATGGAAATTCGATACCACCAGTCCGGAGACTACTATTTTACGCGACAAGGGAACAGATAATGAACTTCAAATGACCTATAAGGTCACCGATACCTCACTGGAAATCACTTTCAATTACCAGGGAACCGGAATCGCCGGCCGCTCAGAAGTTGTGAAGGGACAGTGGGTAATGACCTTTAATTAAGGTCATTTCAAAACTACAATTGTAATACCTGCACCTCCCCGGTCGGCGTGCTCATCGGAAATCGAAGCCACTGATTTATTCTTGGAAAGTTGGTCCCGGACTACTTTTCTAAGCACTCCCTCACCTTTTCCGTGCAATATTCTAACCTGAGCAACACCAAACATCACAGCATCATCCATAAAGCTGGCCAGCTCACCAACTACTTCCTCCACCCGCTTTCCCCTCAGATCAATTTCGGTTCGGAAGGTGGATCGCCTTGATGCGAGATCGATGTTGGAAACAACCAATTGCTTTTTCTCCTTCGTGCCCGACACAAGATGCAACTGATTCACGAGTACCGTTGAACGCATTAAACCGAATTGCACCGTCGCCTCATTTCCCTTCACATTTAGTACAGTGCCGGAATAATCATGTCCGCGCAACCGCACGGAATCACCCTCTTTAATCACCACACCAGCTTCAGGCACCAACAATTCTTTGGGAGCACTTACTTTAGAGCTGAGCTCTGATAATTTTTCCCGGGCTTTTTTGGTTTCCTTTTTTTCGGCGCGGTTTTCTTTGATGTGTCGAATGGTCTTTTCGATCTCCCGACGGGTTCCACTAAGCAAATTTTCCGCCTCTCTTTTGGCTTGATCTATTATTTCCTTTTTACCTGACTGCAGTTCAGCGGTGAGCCGTTCATATTTAGCCACCTGATCGTTCAGAAGTTTTTCACGCTTCTCTAAATCCGTCTTAAGCCTCTGAACAGTTACCTTATCGGATTCGGTCTTTTGCATCAACTCCTCCAGACCAATAAGTCCGGTCCCAATCAAACGCTCGGCATCCTGAATTACTCTGGAAGGTAATCCTGACTTTCGTGCCAGCTCCATGGCATAGGAACTGCCCGGCTTTCCAATCTGAAGAATAAAAAGTGGTTTTAGTTGTGCCGAATCGAAAAGCATGGCTGCATTTTCAATTCCGGAGATACGCTCCGGTAGCGTTTTCAGATTTGCATAATGGGTCGTAACCAATCCCCAGGCACCTTGTTTAACAATTTCCGAGAGCACCGCCTCTGCAATACCACCACCAAATGCAGGATCCGTTCCTGAGCCGAGCTCATCCATCAACACCAGCGAACGGTTGCCGGCGGCCTCAAGAAAGCCTGCCATATTTTTTAAATGTGAGCTGTAGGTTGAAAGATCGTTTTCAATGGACTGCTGATCTCCGATGTCCAGGAAAAGTGAATCAAAAACACCAAATTCAGAATCAGGATGAGCCGGAGGCAATAAACCACACTGCAGCATATATTGAACAAGGCCAACCGTCTTGAGACAAACAGACTTCCCGCCTGCATTGGGACCGGAAACCAATAAAATCCGAGACGCACTTTCCAAACGAATATCCAACGGCACCAGGTTACGCTTTCCTTTAAACATCAAATAAAGCAGCGGATGACGTGCTTGCTTCCAGGTCATGCCTGGAGCATTTTTTAGGACCGGCAGATCAGCATTCAAATCAGAGGAAAGCTTGGCCTTCGCTCGGTTAACATCCATTTCTGCCAAAAACTGGTAGGCTGGCTCCAACGAAGGCAACTCCAATCGAATAAGATCTGTGAGACCTCTGAGGATTCGATACTCCTCACGCTTTTCCTCATGCTGCAGATCCCTGATTTCATTGTTGGCTTCCATCACCTGCTCAGGTTCCATAAAAACCGTTTGCCCGGTTGAAGATTCATCCACAATTACACCACGGAATTTCCGCTTGAATTCCGCTCTTACCGGAATTACCACCCTACCCTCTCTGAACACCGGTGATGCACCTTCCGGACAAATACCACCCGCCAAGGCTTCCCGAAACAAAACCTCTGTACGTTTTCGGGCTGCTGCAATTGCAGATTCGATGGATGTACGGATTCGGTAAAGCTCAGGTGTGGCACGATCTCGGATACGACTGTTCTCATCAATGGCCTGATCAACCTGGCGAATAAATAAATCAGAAACCAAAACATTTTTGGCATAACCCGACAGGAGCGGATAAAAATCCGCATGTGTTGAAAAAAATTTCAGCCAGTCTCGTACCGTGGACAGGGACTGACGGATGCTCCATATTTCCTCTGCCTGAAGACAGGCATTTTCCATAGAAGCCAAACCTAACCAGGCCGATGGATCGATGTAATGCTTATCTGGATAACTCTCCCCAGACTGAAGAATCGAAAGAAATTCCCGATTAGCCTTTAAGGTTTCGGTGATTTCAACGGTAGCGTTGGAGAAAACGAGAGAATCCAATCGTCTTCGCCCAAGATCAGAAAGACAATAGCCAGATAGGATTTCACGAATTCGGTTGAAGCCAATTCGCGATTCGAAATCAACTGGGAAAATCATTGGCTTACCGGCGGCTTTGATCCACCCGCCTTTTGTTCTTTCAAAGCAAGAGAATCAATAAGCCTGTCATAAATTCGATTCAGCAGGACCGGATCGGCCAGGTAATACCGTAAGGATTCGTCAATCAAAGTATCCTGCGTAAGATGACGGTCGTTGTAAAGTTTTCTGAAGTGATTAAATAAAATGGCGCCCGAATCCTCTCCGACCCGAACATCTTTCAACCGCGCCTCCCGTAAATAAAAATCCATCATCAGGTCCACCATTTGATCCTCGGTTAGGACATCTTTTCTCTGGGCTGGGGCACACCCCAACAGCAACAGAAAAAGAGCCAGAGATATAATAAGAATCGATCTGAACATGGTGCAGGAGCCTGTAATCGGGCGAAATTAGCCATAAATAGGCTAAATTCGCGACCTGTCAGCATGAAGGAGCTTTTAAGAAAAGTCAGGAACTACGAGATCCGCATCCGCAAGGCCATTACCAGCCAGATGCAGGGAGATTTCCGCTCCATCTTTAAAGGGACTGGCCTTGAATTCGATGACGTCAGACCTTACCAATACGGGGATGACATCCGTTCTATTGATTGGAACGTGACCGCTAAAGGACATGGACCTTACGTCAAAACATTTAAAGAGGAGAAGGAACAGACCATTTATTTTATCCTCGATGTAAGTGCCTCCCAGAATATTGGTGATGAGGGACAATCCAAAATGGACATCACCAAAGAGATATGCGGTGTCCTGGCCATCGCCGGCGCACGGGAAAGCAGCCACGTTGGACTCATCGCCTTTTCTGATCAGCGTGAACTTTTTCTTCGTCCTGCCAAAGGAATGGCACAAGCGCTCCAGATTATTTCACAACTCGACCGTTTACAACCACGCTCCCTAAAAACAGACATTACCGGTGGATTATCTTTCGCGTTAAATGCGATCAAAAGACGCAGTGTAATTGTTCTGATATCCGATTTTATCGATAAAGGCTATGAAAGGCATTTGAAAGCCTTAGCAAGAAAGCATGACCTGGTCGTCATTCAGGTAAATGATCGACGCGAAACATCACTTCCGGAATTGGGCATTGTTCCAGTACTGGATAAGGAATCAGGAAAAACCTTTTGGATTAATTCATCCTTTGGTGAATTCAGAAACCGGCTAAGCCAGGGTCATAAGGAAAGACAGAATGGTGTAAGAGACATCAGCAGAAGACATCAGATCAATTTCCTGAGTGTTGACACACACGAAGATTTTGTTCCGGCACTGTTGAAACTTTTCAAAATCAGAAACAAAACGGTGAAGGCATGAAAAACTTTTTCGTGCTTCTTCTACTCATTAATTTCCTGGTGTATGGTCAGGATGTTAAAAAACCCGAAATCAGGGTTTACGGAAAATTCCTTAGCGATACCTTGCGGCTGGGAGAACCCGTTGCGTACGGATTGGGGGTTTACTATCCATCCGACAAGCACTTTTATTTGCCTGATTCAACCTTTTCCTTCGGCAAATTCGAATTCCGGAGCAGGGACTTTGAACCCACGAGATCCCTAAACGGAATAAGTCATGATTCAGTCGTTTATTGGCTGTCCAGCTTCGAAATCGATAGTTTGCAATTTCTGAGCGTACCGGCGCTGATGATTGAGCATGGAGACACACTCTTTTATGCCTCAAACCAGGATTCGATTTGGTTTAAGGAGTATGTGCATCAGGTTCCTGATTCTGTAACAGCCAACAATCTGCCACTTAAAATAAATACCGTCTATGAGCGCGTAGCTCAGTTAACCAACTATCCCTTACTATGGTTGGTATTGGCCATAATCCTTATGGCATTGCTTGTTTCATGGTTCTTATTTGGTAATAGAATAAAAACCTTTTTTGAATTGATCAGACTGAAAAGACAATTCAAGACATTCATTGATGCATACAGCAACATTGTAGAGGAAATCAGAAATGACTTTTCACAGAAAAAAGCAGAAGAGGCTCTAATGCTTTGGAAAAAATATCTGGAAGGACTTTATGGCATCCCCTACACCCGACTGACCTCTAAGGAAATTTCTGCACTACCTGAAAACCAAATTGTTTCTGCGCCTCTTCATGTCGTTGACCGTTTTGTTTATGGCGGTAAAAATCCGGGAGGGGTAGATGCGTTTTTTGATCTAAAAGGTTTTTCAGAGACCAGTTATTACGCTAAGGTTGAAGCATTGAAAAAACCAGCCGCCATTAAATAATGAATACAGACTGGCTTTCCCATCAATGGTTCACCCCGGAAACGCTGAAAAGTTTCACCTGGGAAAATCAACTTTTCCTGTATGGAATTATTCTAACACCTCTTTTAATTATCCTCAAAAACCTGATCAGGAGGTACCGATCTCAAAAAGTACCCGTTGCATTGGAGGAAAATGAACTCAAACCCGGAACCGGCGCATGGCTTAGGGTTATTCCTGATTTCCTTTTACTGCTAACCCTTTCTATGCTGATGGTTGCACTGGCAAGACCACAAAAAAGTAATGAAAAAGTCGAGCAATGGACAGAGGGAATTGATATTATGCTTGCCCTGGATGTTTCCCAGTCCATGGAGATAGAGGATTTTCAACCCAATCGACTGAATGCCGCAAAGAATGTAGCACGCGAATTCATTCAGGGAAGAATACAGGATCGAATCGGACTGGTTATTTTTTCCGGTGATGCCTATAGTCTTACGCCGCTAAGCACAGATTATAAATTGCTCTATTCCTATCTCGATGCCATCGATTTTAATATGATCGATACGAGAGGCACAGCAATAGGAAGCGCCCTTGCCATTTCCATTAACCGCATGCGCGAGTCTGACTCAAAGTCCAAAGTGTGCATTCTTATCAGCGACGGCGAAAGCAACGCCGGAAATATTGATCCCATCACCGCCGCAGAACTGGCCGCAGGGTACAGCATCAGGATTTATACCATACTGGTAGGAAAGGAAGGGCTGGTACCTTATGGGAAAGACCTTTTCGGAAGACCTCAGATGGTACCGAACACGGTCGACGAAACCACCATGAGAAAAATTGCTGAAATTGGAAATGGCGAATTCTTCAGGGTAACAGACAACCAGGCACTTCAAAAAGTTTTTAAACAAATTGATCAATACGAAAAAGCGGAAATCCGAGAAACCCGCTTCAAGGATACGGCTGATTTCTACCACATCTACCTGATCTGGGGACTATTGTTCTGGGTACTGTGGATTGCCACCAAGGCAACCTTCATCACCAGTATTTTGGAAGATTGATTTTAAGGAAGTTGTTCTACCACCAGATTATGGTTGGTATAAATGCAAATATCAGCTGCAATTTTAAGGCTCTCACGAACCATTTCCTCTGCTGACAAATGAGGGGCGAATTTTTTTAAGGCTAAGGCGGCAGATTGTGCATACATGGAACCAGAACCTATCGCAGCAACCCCATGGTCTGGCTCTAGTACATCGCCGGTACCAGATAGAATCAGAATTTCAGTCGCGTTGGCAACAATGATCATGGCTTCCAACCTGCGTAGGTAACGATCCATTCGCCAGTCTTTCGCCAATTCAATTGCAGCACGTTTCATATTGCCACTATAGGCACTCAACTTCTCATCAAATCGATCCAAAAGCGTAAAAGCGTCGGCAGTAGAGCCAGCAAACCCGGTCAAAACAGCTCCGTTGTAAAGCTTCCGGATTTTACGCACGTTGCTTTTAGCAATGGTGTTGCCCATTGTCGCTTGCCCATCGCCACCAATGGCAATCCTTCCATTGTGGCTTACGCATAGGATGGTAGTGCTGTGAATTTTTTCCACGAAATCAGGAGTTTATAACCTAGTAAGACCCAGTATGAATCAAACTAAAATTCTTACCGGCTCTTCAAGCAATCCTTTGAGGGTTTTCAGGAAGGCAGCGCCAATAGCACCATCAACAGCCCTATGGTCGCAAGACAGGGTTACTTTCATAACATTGCCTGGGACGATCTGACCATTTTTGACCACCGGAGTTTCTTTGATGCCACCCACGGCAAGAATGCAGGCATCAGGCGGATTGATGATTGCTGTAAACTCTTCAATACCAAACATTCCAAGATTTGAAATCGTAAGGGTACTTCCCTCCCAATCTGCAGGTTGAAGCTTTTTATCGGCTGCCCTCTGTGCGAGATCTTTGACCTCACTGGCTATGTGCGATAGAGTTTTGCTATCGGCGAAACGTACCACGGGCACAACCAATCCTTCTTTAACAGCAACCGCTACTCCAATATGAATGTGATGGTTCTTTCTGATTTTTTCTCCGAGCCAGCTGACGTTCACATCCGGATGTTGGCGGATCGCAGCTGCAACTGCTCTGATGACAAGATCATTAAATGAGATTTTTACCGGGGAAATTTCATTGATGCTCTTTCTGGCCTCCATTGCCTTATCCATGTTAATTTCCATGGTCAGATAAAAATGGGGGGCAGTGTACATGCTCTCCGACAAACGACGCGCTATCGTCTTGCGCATCTGACTCACTGACACTTCTTCAAAGCTTTCTTTTCCGACGACCGTAGGCAACACAACCGGTGTTACAACTTTTTGTTCTTTTGAAGAGGTGGCCGATGTCGGCTTATAATTTTCAATGTCCGATCTGGTAATACGACCAAAATCTCCAGTACCGGTTACTGCCGAAAGATCAAGACCCTTCTCACGCGCAAGCTTCTTAGCCAGTGGCGAAGCTTTGATGCGACCATTTGAGACAGCATCTGCCTGAACAACAGGTGCAGAACTTGAAACAACCGTCTCCATTTTAGCTGAAGCTGGGGGTGCAACAGATTCTTTTGGAGTAGCACCAGCAGTCTTGCCAGCCTGATAGGCATTCAATAGCGTTTGCCAGTCAGCACCAGGCTCGCCGATAATCGCCAAGACACCATTAATGGCCACTGCTTGTTTGGCTGCTGCGCCAACATACAATAAAGTACCAGACTGATAGGACTCATATTCCATGGTGGCTTTATCGGTTTCAATCTCCGCAAGCAGCTCACCACGTTTAACAGTATCTCCCACCTTTTTATGCCAAGCGGCAATGACCCCCTCGGTCATCGTGTCGCTCATTTTAGGCATTGGAACAACCTCAGCCTTTATTCCAGTAGTATCAATTGATTTCGCAGGCTCTGAATTGGCCACGGGGGCAACAGGTGCCGAAGCCTTGGGCGTTGCAGATGGCGCGGAGAGCAGGGAAGAAATATCTTCACCGGCCTTTCCCACAATCGCTAAAACATCATCGATCTTGACAGCCTGGCCTTCCGCTGCTCCTAGGTGAAGTAAAATGCCGGCATTAAAAGACTCATAATCCATCGTGGCCTTATCGGTCTCGATCTCTGCAAGCAGATCCCCCTTTTTAACAGTATCACCAACCTTTTTATGCCATTTCGCAATGACGCCCTCCGTCATTGTATCACTCATTTTGGGCATCCGTATCAACTCGGCCATACGATCAGATTTTCAGCGGTTATTTTCAATTGCAGGGGCCAAAAATAGGGCTTCAGGGACCTTTACCCAAATTTCACAGCCTTTTAAAAATTGACCGTTCCCAGTAGAAATTCAAAGGATAATCCACTCCTGGGAAGCACCGTCCGGGTAACCCTGACACCAAAATCAAACTCTGGCAATAACCTGAAAAAGTTCACATCAAACTTCACCTCCGCTCCAGTCGAAAAATAGGTGGTGGACTGGGCCTTCCGGGTCAGATCTCTAAGTGCCGGATTGTCGCCGAAGGCATAATCAGCAAAACCGTTCAACCGCACACGCTTGAAATTAATCAGTGGTCCAATCGATATATCCGGATACCAGACCGGCATGGTATAATTGACCGACATCGAATACATTTTTTCGGACCTCGAAGAGGCAACAGAGCGTGGTAAAGGAATTTCATTTCTGAAATTATAATTGGCCCGATTCCGCCAGTCAATTTTCGTATTCTGAAAAGCCCAATAACCCCACAATGAGTGGTGCGCAAGCAAACCAGGGAAATACAAATAGGAAGTAAGAGAAAACTGTGCACCTGTGAAATCACTTCCAGGAATCGAATTCACAGCATCTAAAAATAAAACCTGTCCCCAGCGGCTGTTGATGTCGCGGGTACTGGTCTTTAGCAGATTGTAAAAATTCAATCCAAATCGATTATAGCGAAGCGAACCATTATCCTGATAAGATCTAAAAAAATACTGCGGATATTTTGTGCTTACCACCCTACCGCCCTGATCGTAACTATTTTTAAATCCATCGACTACTGTGTTTCCTAAATAATTCCAAAGACTCAATTGGGTAAAAAAACGAGACTGCGTAAGATTAAATGGAATCCGAAAACCACCTTCAATTGTTTTTTCCTCCCATGAAAAACTCAGCGGAGCATTTACGGTTACTGTGTCAGAACCGTTGACGGATTCTATAAATTCCAGATCGTCTGCGACCTCAACGTCACGCTTACCGCTTGAGTACTCAAATTCGGCAATTGGAAAAAACGTTTGCAGGGAGGCACCGCCTTGCCAATTCCCTGTTCTTTCCTGAAGATCAAATTCATATCCACCACTCATGGAAAGGTTGCTCAAAACATCTCTTGATGTAACACCAAAACTTGCCCTTGTCAGATCGGTGGAAACAAATCCACCCCAACTGTGCGGATTGATGAGCTTTAAACCTTTTCGGTAGCTTTTTTCAGGATAGGTAACGCTGGGTATACTGTCGAGTAGGTGAGCATTTTTTTCCTGCTTAACCAAATGTGAGTAGAGCTCAGGAAAATAATCCGGATCGCCGGTAAATGGCTGCCAGGATTTAGGATCAAACTTTACTCTCACCACATCCAAACCATCGGCAGACTGATTGTTGTAAACCAGGTATTTGCCATCTGGTGAGACACATGGATTGTAGGCACCATACCTGGCTACCGTTATTTGATAAATCAAACCATTGGCTCGGTTCAGCGCAAAAACATTATCGACACCCCCTACTGGAGCATTGAACAACAGGTACCCGTTTTGCAGGACAGGATAGCCCACATTCCAATCCGAGGGCGCTAAAAGCACCTCCTCCTTACCAGAGGAAGCATCGATCAACACGATTGATTTCAGTCCATCGACAGTCTTAAGCGCCACAATTTTTTTACCGCTTTCATCCCATCGCGGCATAGCATAGAATGCCTGGTCAGGATTTTGTATGATTTGAATAATGTTTCCATCTGAATACCTCAATACAACCAGGCGACAGGAATAATCTTCGGCGCTCTCTACGGTCACAACCTTTGAACCATCCGGTGAAATGGCGGCACCTGCATAACGCGTTTGTCTGGATACGGTATGCGCACTGAATCTACCGCTGTCGAGATCGGTTCCTTTAACGATTGAATAATTTTTTGCTGGCCAACGCGGATCAAATCGGTATTCATTCCAAACCACCCGACCACCAGAGGCATCAATCATACCCGTTTCATTCACAGGACCGGGAGTAAAAAGTTTTTTCTCACCCTTAGGGGTTAACAACGCAAGCTGATCGATGGTACCGATCCCTGATTTCATAACCACCAGCGTACTGTCATTTATAAATTGGGGGAACGAATAATCGGTATAAGCCTTACCTTTTCGTTTGGATATAACCTCATAGGCGGTGATTGGAAGGGAGGAAGCGTACTGCTGCCATTGTGTCGTTAGGGTATCGGCCATTTCCCGGTAAAGCCCCCGTAGATATTTCCCACCTTCAATCCGGGTAGCGGTTGAAAAAGTGAAGGGCATAAAAGGCACATGCCATGCCCTGGCGGTAATTTTTCCCCACACCTCTGGATCATCCCATTTCTTCCGCAGATAAGAAACCATGTGGTAACCCAGCACATAATGGTTCGGGATAAAGTGTTTGTACGATCGAAGGTATTGTTTGTGGTAATTGAATTTTCTTCCCTCCTGCAAATTGGTTCTGAAGACCAAATCGAAATTCGGTATTCTTCCGCGGCCGCTGCTTGTGAATGCCGTCTCGGTGGCTACGGCGTCGCCTTCCCAAAACCAAGCAGGGGCTGAAACATACGACAAACCTGCGAGCGCCTCCTGACCAAACAGATAGTAAAAGATTTTATTAAATCCTCTAACACTGTGTTTGTATTGAGCCATGTGTCGGTATTCGTGAACAGCGAGTAGGTTAAGCCAATCGTTGGTTCCCAAAAAGTTATAATTCTGAGACGGCATGGTAAAAAATTCAGAGCGTCGTGGGCCCAGCGCGACGAAACCATTAGAGATGGAAGATTTATTCTGAAGAACGATGGGCATTTTCCATGCCGCTGAACCTATGGTCTTGCTTTCAGGCATGCGGATGGTCTGTAGGGTATTGGCCATTCGGTTGGCCTGCTGATAAAAACCTGCCGGATAGATGATCCGGAAATCAGTGGTCTCAATTTTTTTCCATCGTACGGAAGCAGGGGTATTTTCTAGTGTAGAAAACATCTGACCATGGACAGACCCCACGCCTACGAGCAAAAGAAAAATCAGGAAAAGACAATTGGGGAAAGGGCGCTTCAAGGCAAAGGGATCTCTAAAAAGCATGGGACGACAAACTTAAAATAATGCCGAGAAAATTTCCTCTTTACCATGCCCGCAATCCTTGCCAGAGTGCACCAACGGTAGCTATTATTGCACGAAATCAGGTTTAAATGTTCAATTGGTTCAAAAGGGCTTACGAAAACTACCGGGAGTACATTAAAGTTGACCTTGCCATGTATGCGTTGTTGATCCTGATGATTCTTATTTATCTACTGTATACTGCCTTTCGCTGAATCAGCGAATCAGAATCTCCCGTACACTTTCCTGCATTTTAACTGAAAGCTCATCGGTAGGCAGGTCGTTGACATCCTTACCAAACGGATCCTCAATCTCCTCCGCAATTAATTCCACTGAAAGCAAAACAAACGTGACCAGTACCACCACCGGTACGGTGACGTACAGCAGGGTAGTAACCAATCCAAAGGGAAGTGTTATCAGGAAAATAAAAATGAACTTCTTAATAAACATGGCGTAGGAATAAGGAATTGGCGTGTTTTTGATTCGCTCGCATGCACCAATGATATCTGCAAACTCTTTCAATTCCCGGTCCAATAACCAAAGTTGATTTTCAGTCAACTTTCCCTCCAGTTTCATTTTTTCAACTCGCTTGTAAATAGAAAGACATACCAGATTTGGCAGGTGACGGAAATTTTCAGCAGTTTCTTGAATTTCAGAATCTGGTAATTCCAAATCTTCCAGACGATGCCTTCCGCGCAGGTGATCTCTGAGTGATGCCGGTACATTTGAAATCATTTTAGCAAACCATTCCCTGTTCTCAACATCGGTTGGTGATAAATAGGTGCTGAATTTTATAGCGAGATTTCGCACGTTGTTAACCATACTTCCCCAAAGCTTTCTTCCCTCCCACCAGCGATCGTAGGAAGAATTGATCCTAAAGACCAGAAATAAACCAAGAACAATACCCAAAAGCTGGTGAATGGTTATCGTGCTTTTGAATTCCTGTTCATGCAGACGAAACACATCAAGGATTACAATACAAACCAAAAGGGAAAAAATGGTAATGAACACCAAAGCCGGACGAAGTGTTCGCATGATCTGCCGGCTGTAACTGTGGAATATGATGGACAGCCAAACTTTAGGATTATACTTTACCATGAGATAATTTTGCCTGAAGATAACCAATTTACCAAAGCTCATCCCCACCGATTCATGAACCGGCTGTTGTTTGTACTCACGTTGCTATGCTCAGGTTCTGGATTTGCGCAAATGGGTTTTGTGGTAACCATTTCGGGCGACACTTTACGGGGAAATCTTATCCTTGAGTCGAATGAAAAAATTGATCGCGTTAGAATAAAAAATGATAAATCGATTTTTCTATCCGCACTCCAGGTAAAATCATTACAAATCGAAAATCAGACCTATAAGCCGGTGACCTACGATGCTAAACTGAGGTTTATGCGCGTAATGCAGGATGGATATTTATCGGTACTTGCTTTCCAATCCAGCCACAATAGCTTCAACTACGATGGGGTTCTACTGCTCAAGGCTGATGGCCAAATGATGGAATTGCCGAGGCTTAATTTCAAAAAAGCGATGCCGGAGTTCATCGATGATAAGCCCTTGGCTGATAGCATTGCTGCAGGTTTTTTAGGCCGTGCAGAGCTGAACTTAATTGTTGCTCGCTACAATAAAAAAATTGAGATACGTACGGCTGAAATCATGAAATTCAATAAGGCGGTAGAGGCTGGAATCCCTGCTGTTGAGATTGTTCAGAGACTTCGAAATGCTGTTGTCGAGCGCACCTTTGAGGGCAAAACCGATGCACTTGAAATCCTACAGGATGTTGAAAGTAAGCTTACGAAAGGTGAAACCATTCCTTCCTATACATTGAAAGCACTTCAATCAGTACTAAAGGATCAATCCACAACTAAGGACCTGCTTAGTGATCTTCAGACTGCTCTTAAAAATTGATAGATTGCGTTAGGTTTCCTGAACCGAAATTCATGCGATTTTTTGTAGATCCAGCCATCGAAAAAGCAAAAACCATTCACACAGATTTTTATCTGAGTGATTCTGTCTTTGAAGAATCAAAAGAAAAAATATTCGACTCGAGCTGGCAGTTTGCCGGCGACACCGATCAAGTCAGCGAATCGGGCTGGGTTACCCCTGTGCAATTGTTGCCAGGTATGATTAACGAGCCGCTGCTGCTCACCCGTGATAAAGAGAATAATATTCATTGCCTTTCCAACGTGTGCACCCACCGGGGCAACCTTTTGGTTGAAAAAGCATGTAGACTCAACGACATCCGTTGTAAATACCATGGACGCCGATTTGGCTTAAATGGTAAATTTTCCTCCATGCCTGAATTTAGGGAGGTTGAAAATTTTCCATCGGAATCCGATCATCTCCATACCCTACCCATTCATCAGTGGGGAAAATGGATTTTCACCTCTCTTGGTCAATTGCCCGCAAGTGCGTTTTTCAAGGAAATGTCAGAAAGGCTAGCTTGGATGGACTTTACCCAATTCAGATTAAGGCCGGAGCTATCGAGGGATTACGAAGTAGACGCCCACTGGGCTTTGTATTGCGAAAATTATCTTGAAGGTTTCCACATACCATTCGTGCATGCAGGTTTAAATGAGGCGATTGACTACGGAAATTATACAACTGAATTGTTCCAATATTCGAACCTACAATTGGGGATTGCCAAATCCAATGAGGCGTGCTTCAACCTGCCGGTGGAAAGTCCTGATTATGGTAAAAAAGTTGGGGGATATTATTTCTGGGTTTTTCCGAACATGATGTTCAACTTTTACCCCTGGGGCTTGTCCATAAATATTGTTAAACCTAAAACGCCCTCTTCCTGCACCGTTAGCTTCTTAACCTACGTTTCGGATGAAAACCGATTGCGCCAGGGCGTTGGTGCCGACCTCCATCAGGTTGAAATGGAGGATGAAGACATTGTTTGCAACGTCCAAAAAGGCATACGATCAAGGTATTATACGCAAGGCAGGTATTCGGTTACCCGTGAAACAGGTACCCACCATTTTCACCGGCTCCTGGCAGCGTTCCTGCAATAGCGCAATTTTTCTGTCGCTTCCTTACTTCCTATAAACCTCCTTTTTAAGATTTTTAAGCGGTTTTATAAAAATATTTGAAAATTCATTGCCTAGTACTAAACATTACAAGGTACCTTTGCGTATAAACTGCTAAACAGCAACATGAACCTCGAAAACACTCAGATTCAAATGAAAAAGGGAGTGCTGGAATATTGTATCCTACACATCATCAGCCGCGGCGAAGTCTATGCTTCCGATATGCTCGGTGAACTCACCAAGGCCAGAATGATCATTGTTGAAGGCACGCTGTATCCCCTACTTTCCCGACTCAAAAATTCAGGCTTGGTAGACTATAAATGGATCGAATCCAAAAGCGGACCACCAAGGAAATATTATACGCTCACCTCAAAAGGGAAAGAATTCCTAAACGGGCTGGAAGAGACATGGAAAGAGATTCAATACTCAACCGCCCAAATCACCAACAACCATTCCTCCAACTAAACCAGATAGTTAGACTAGAATCGTATGAAAAAGAATATTAGCATAAACATCAGTGGCATCATCTTTCATGTGGAAGAGGACGGCTATGAAAAACTACGCCAGTACCTTGATGCCATCAATCAATACTTCAGCAAATTTGACGGCAGCAGTGAGATAATCGCTGACCTCGAAAACAGAATTGCTGAAATATTTCATTCCAAACTTTCAGATGACAAACAAGTCATCACTTTGGAAGATGTAGAAGCACTGATCCAAACTATGGGTGGTATTGATGATTTCAAAGCCAGCGTAGCTTCTGATGAAGAGTCTGCATCGTTCGAAAACCAAACCAATCAAAGCAAGGAAAACGCCGATCCACATTCCTCCAATCAATCAGCCAAAAAACTCTACCGGAATAACCGCCGGAAAGTACTTGGTGGTGTTTGCTCCGGAATTGCTCACTACTTCAAAATTGATCCGGTCTGGCTAAGGTTACTGCTTATCCTGCTGATACCTGTTGCCAATGTGTTTGTTTTCTTCGGCTATATGTTAATGTGGATTATCGTGCCAGAGTCCAACGATTTGGATGATCAGCCCAGCATCAAAAAAATATACCGCAATACAGAAGATAAGGTTTTGGGTGGTGTGGCATCGGGTCTATCGGCCTACACAGGAATGGATGTGTCCATAATCCGAATTCTATTTGTTGTGGGAGCATTTTTCGGCTTCGGTATAATCGCTTATATCATTTTTTGGATTGCAGTACCCGCAGCAATTACACTCAAAGAGAAAATGGAAATGAGTGGTGAACCAGTTACCCTTTCCAACATAGAAAAAAATGTAAAATCAAGACTGAACATCAGCGAAAATGAGGAAAGCACACTTTCCAGAATACTGCTGTTTCCCTTCCGCGCCGTTGCTACCGTACTAACAGGCATCGGAAAAGCCCTGGGGCCCATAGCGGAAATATTTGTGATTTTTCTCCGATTTGTGCTTGGATCGGTTCTGGTGTTGACCGGTGGTGCCTTACTGCTATCTACCGCCATTTTCATTGGCCTATTTCTAGGTATAATTTCTGCTGGCAGCTTTTCTTCCGATTGGGTCAATTATTTTCCGAGCGAAGCTTTTCTTCAAACCTTTTCAACCTGGTCGCTGATTGCTGCACCAATTATACTTGCCATACCATCCTATTTTTTAATGATGTCTGGCGTATCGCTGTTCACCAAAAAATGGATGATCGGAAGGATAACAGGATTAATTATGTTCATCCTGTTCGTTGCGTCCTGCATATGGCTGACCATCAGTTTGCCCTCAATGATTCTCAAATTTTCGAAGGGAGGCTCCCATCGCACATCGTATTGGTTCCCGATTCAAGGATCATCACCGGTGTTTAGCCTTAAAGACACCGGCCTGGAAGGTTATCAGGCTACTTCCATCCGCTTCAAAGGTCACGACCACGATAGCATTTTAATTGTCCAGACCATTGAATCTAGGGGCAACAGCAGACAATCAGCCGTAGAAAATGCAAAGTCGGTCATCCATAAGATCGAACAAAAGGACAGTCTGATTTTGGTAGACTCCAACATCAAATTTCCTAAAGGCACATCCTTTTATGCACAAGAGGCAAGAGTGGAGATCTACGTTCCGTACAATCTTAAGTTTATGGTTACCCAAAATTTTATGGAAGAGGTCAGCAGCCTTCACCGCTACGTCAGTGAAGATTGGTCAAAGGAAACCTTTTTATTCGACAGTACCGGTCTAAAATGTGTAAGCTGTACAGAAAAAGACACATCATTTGATCAGGAATTCGAAGACGAATTAGAAGATCCAAATGTGATGGATGAATATGGTTTTAAAAATTTCGATGAAATTGAAATCAGTGGTGTGGTCGATGCCGATATTAAGCGGGGAGAAAACTATGCCATAAATATTTCAGGTAGTGATTTTATCAAACGTAACCTTAGGGTGTCTATGGAGAATAGGACGTTAATCATCAAAATGAAGGATGGAATTAATCTAAACCTCGACGAAGATGATTATGACTTCCGGATTCACATCACACTCCCTGAACTGGAATCACTGAAAGTTACCGGCGCAGGAACCATCAGGGTTGAAAATTTTCGACAAGAGGAAATGGAAATATCACTTTCTGGTGCGCTTAAAGGCTATGCTGACGTAAAATCGGAATCCATCGACATCAACCTCACCGGCGCAACCAAAATGGAGCTTGAAGGTAAAGGCAATTTCCTTGAAGCCAACCTACTAGGAGCTTCCAAACTCGAGGCAGGTGATTACACTGTAGAATCAGCCGAAGTTGAGACCACTGGTCCCTGTAAAGCAACCGTTAACGTCCGCGGTAAACTTGAGCGGAACGAAGGCATGGTTGGCGAAATCAGAAACATTCAAAAAAATCAGGAAAATTAAATTCATCGAAACCTTTATCTTGGACAGTCTATCCTGTCCATGAACGTTTCAATTAAATTTCTAGGCGCCGCCGGATCCGTTACAGGATCGAAATACCTTCTTCGGTTAGACGAAGAGCAAATTTTGGTTGACTGCGGTTTATTCCAGGGACACAAAGAATTAAGACTTCGCAACTGGGCGGGGCTACCCATCGACATCAGCAGTATTGGGACGGTCATCATCACGCATGCCCATATCGACCACTGCGGCTACCTTCCAAGGTTGGTGAAAGACGGATTTAAAGGAAAGATTCTCTGTACAAGGGCCACAGCCGAACTGATGCCCATAATGCTGAAAGATGCCGCCAGACTTCAGGAGGAGGAAGCCGATTTCGCCTACAGACAGGGTTATTCAAGACACAGTAAGCCCGAACCATTGTTTACCGTGGAGGATGCCGAGGCAGTAAAAAATTTAATTCACGGTATCGAACTGCACCACAACTGTCCTATTGGAAAAAGAGCATCCATTGAATTTTTTAAAAGCGGACACATTCTCGGCGCTTCCTCTGCACAAATCACGCTCCTGGGAGAGCGTCAATCCAAAAAAATTGTTTTCTCCGGCGATATCGGTCGATTTAATGACCCCGTGATGTCCGATCCGGAAATGTTTGATCAAGCAGACGCTGTGGTCATGGAGTCGACGTATGGCGATCGAAACAATCCAAGTGAAAAAGTTGGTGAAGAACTTGCTGCTGTAATCCATGATGCCTTACTCAGAGGAGGGCCAATAATCATTCCTGCGTTTGCGGTCGGACGCACCCAGGTTCTTTTGTTTCACCTTCAAAAACTAATCAGCAATAAGGAGATTCCGGAATTACCTGTTTTTGTTGACTCTCCTATGGCCATTAGTGTAACCAACCTGTACGAACGACATCCTGAGTGGCACAAAATTGAAGTGGTCAAGGACCATAATGAATTGATCAGCATTTTCGATTCAGCGAACATTCATTACTGTAATACTTCACAGAGCTCCAAAGCACTTAACAACCTCAAAAAACCTTGTATCATCATATCAGCCTCTGGAATGTGTACAGGTGGAAGAATTTTGCACCATCTTTTCCATAGACTGCCCGATCCCTCGGCCACCATCCTATTTACAGGATATCAGGCAGCAGGAACAAGAGGGCGTGATATTCTTGAGGGCACTCCTTCGATTAAAATTTTTGGGCAGTACGTAGGTATAAGGTGCCAGGTAAGAGTGGTCAATGGTCTATCGGCACACGCCGATCAGACGGAATTGCTGAAATGGGCAGGGGCAATTAAAAAAGGACCTAAAAAAGTTTTCATCACCCACGGTGAGCCCTCAGTGGCCAAAGGATTTGCTGATTTTCTCAAGCAGAAACTGGGTTGGGATCCGATGATTCCGGAATACCAGGAAACCTGCCTTTTGTTCGAAGGCATTTAGCATAGCTCTGTATTACCTCATCTTCCAGGTCCGGGAAGCCTTATCAAAATAGGTACGATCATCCGGAAACTCGATGAACTCAATTCCGCCACTGTTTACCGTTTCCCATGGCTTTAGTGATTCACCTTTAACCATTTTTTCAAACAGAAAAGACGAGCGACGCTTTAAAGTGTCCGGTACCATTTTCCAGGTTCTGAACAGCTCCTCATAATCATCGATTCCACCCTGCTCATTAAATACAACGTAGCCGCCGATGGCTACTCGTTTTTCAAACAAACTGGGTGCCGGGCGGGACAACATAAAATATTCCCGCTTACCATTTTTAAAATAGGCCTCCATTTGGTGTTTGGAGGCCTGATCCAAATAGAATGAATCATAACGGGCATCAAATCTATCACCAGATCCTAAGGACTCAGGGGTACGGGCAGCCAATCGAATAATCCGCTGAACGAATATTTTCTGCTCATGTAAAGTCAGATGTAAACCTGGCTCATAGCCACGTCCTGTGCAGGCAATGAAAAATATCCCAAGGAAAATCTGAGGAATGAATTTTTTCGTCATGATTCAAAAATAAGGAAGACTCTCAGTTAGAGAGTCTTCCGGCTTAAACCCAAAGCTATTAACTCAATAGATCTTGTTCAGCGGCTGAAACTCAGCCCAACCATTGGTCCAATCGGTAGATCCGAAAGCCCCACGATAGGTGGTGGTTGTAAAGAAGGAACCGGTGAGTTTAGTATTGGTGAAACTTGCACCCTTATTCAGGTTATTGGTAATAGAACTCTTACCGGCCTCAAGGGTGAAATCAGGATCTGATGGATAGGTGGCAGCTGTTTTTGAGCCCCAGAAAAGTGCAGGCCGTATACCGCGGTTTGAAAGCACAGAGTCTGCCTTCACATCGATAAACGATCCGTTGCCGTTGTTGGTCCAATAATCACCTATTGAGGCGGCGTTTCCTGATGACAGACCAGTGGCAAAAGCAGCATCAGAAACAGAGGTACTGGAGCCAAGGAGGGTGGTTCCGGGAACAGAAAGCACATTACCTGAATGAACACCGCCAGCGGAAACCAGATTGTCCAATGTTCCCTGGTCGTCGACCCTTACGCCAACCCTGAATCCTGCTACAAATGAATTGAAGATGGATATGGATGTTCTGCGACGAATGTGAACACCATTTTGATAGTTAGCCGAAATAGACCGCGAAACGATATCTCTTGGTCCAAGGACTGTAATGTTTGAGAAGACACCCCTTGTACAGCCCGCCGTAGTAGTTGCGTCACAAACTCCGGCTATGGCGTTACCATTGGCCTGATTATCACTTTCAAAGGCATTGGAGCCAGACTGGTCAGCGAAGAAAGGATTTCTTACCACAAGGCCAAACTGTACATTTCCGCCCCAACCAAAGTCAGTATCAAAATCATCGTCCCAGGTTGAATGGGAGACCAAATACTTTCCGTTTACTGTTCCACCAAACCACTCAAAACCATCATCGCCACCGAATGAAACCTGTACATAGTTGACCGTGGTTCCATTGCCTACGCCCCCGAATGTAATGCTGTTGGTTTCATTGTTTGGGGTTAATTCAATGCCGGCATATTCGATGCGAACATATTCCAGTTTACCAGAGTTTTCATTGGCGTTGATGGAAGGATCCGTACCAATGGAACCATAGTTTTGCGTTGGCGTAATGCCTTCAATGGCTGGTTTTGCACTTTGGTTGACAAATGCATTTCCCAGAATAATGATACCGCCCCAATCCCCGCGATCACGTTCTCCAGGATTTTGCGCCGATGTAAATACCACAGGCTTACTGGCTGTTCCTTCGGCTATTAATTTTCCTCCCGGTTGAACAATAAGCGTTCCTTTGGTAGCCTTATCCCCTTTTATTAAAGTTCCTGCAGGAATGGTTAGGGTTACTCCAGAAGGAATGAAAGTCTGACCCTTTATCAGGTAAGGCTTTGATGCATCCAGCGTCTGGGTCGTTAGGTTCTCCTTTAATACAATGGTTGGATCAACAAAAATGATGTCAAGTACTGCGGTTGCATTTACAGTTTGGTTCCCTCCATCAGTAATCGTCAGGACGACTGTTCCCGCACCAGTAGTATTGCCGGCCGTAAATTCAACAACAATATTTCCTTCTTTGCTACCGTCGGCAGGAGCAGTTTTAACCACGGCTGTTCCTCCTGTAGCCGTCACTGAACTTGACTTGTAATTGGCAGCTGCAGTAAAGGTGAAGGTGATCTCAACTTTGGTTCCAGTCTGAACACTTGTAACAGCGGATGGAGCTGTCAATTGAGGAGGCGCGAGCGTTTCCTCCTCACAGCTTTGAACAAACATTGCTGCCAGTGCAAGAAAAAGCACTTTTAAAGAGTTTATTTTTTTCATAGGAGATAGTGGTTTTTGATGGTGCAAAGAAGTAGACCCATTGCCACAAAAAAGTTATCGGGGAGTTATGATTGAATTACACCAGCGTTAAGGGGGATGAAAAGTCTTAACAATGATTTAACATGAACGCCCATAAAAAGGAAACAGGCGTACAAGACGCCTGCATCCCAAACCAATACAGCAAAATCAGAATGGTGTTACTTACCCCCTACCCTCCAGGAAAATCCGAAGGAATAAAGCGGACCGACCTTGTATCTTCGAATAAGGGCTTCACCAGACTCGATCTTGTTGTTGCTGTTGTTATCCTGATAAATCCGGAAAGGAGCGTTCAGGATATTCTGAAGATTTAACTTAAACTCTAGCTTGTTGGAAACAAACTTCCTTGAAAACTGTAAGTCCATGGACTGTCGTGGAAGTTCCCACCATGAAGGGAAAATCTTGTCACCAACCGTGAAGATCCTTGGCCCAAATACATTGTAAGCAGCGTTCACTGACCAACCGGTAGGCTCATCGAGGTAGTATAGACCGGTATTCACAATGTAAGGAGACTGTCCCTGAAGAGGCCTAAACTGTTGTTGATTTGTCGCGGAAGTACCCACATCGACCTGACTGCGAATAACTGCAGCATTCATGTTTACACTTAAACCTCTAACCAATCGGCTTAATCCAAGACCAGCCAGTGATTTTTTAAGTTCAAGTTCGACGCCATAGGAATAGGCCCGTTGAGCATTTCCGAAATACAACTGAGGCGTTTCGGTGGTGATTTGAAGGTAGGTCTCAATGGGATTTTGCATTTGTTTGGCGAACGCACCAACGGTGAGCATTTCCCCCCTGTCGGGATAGAATTCCCAACGGAAATCCACATTATTGATGGAGGCTGTCTTCAGGTCTTTGTTGCCAAAAACACCTGCCTCATATTCAAACTGATAATACAGGAATGGAGCAAGCTCACGAAACTCTGGCCTATTGACGGTACGGCTATAAGCAAAACGCACCAATGATTTATCTGTCAGGTTGTAAGCAGAATTCACAAAAGGAAGTGGAGCAAACACAGGGTTATCTACTTTAATTGGTTCACCTGTATTTGATAAGGCAGTAATACGCTGGACGTTGTACTCACCCCGGAATCCGGTCGATAAATTCAACTTACCAAATGGAATGCTGGCACTCATATAGCCTGCAGCCAGCATGTTTTCACCTTTGTAAGAATCCTGATTGGTCGTACCTTCTTCAATAACAAACCCATTCGTGCGGCTGATATTTCCATTTGAGAAAATTTCGCCCAAAGGAAGCGCTCTTAATCTTTCACCTTCCATGGGATCAAATAATCCAGGGTACAGATAATTCATGTAACGGGCGTTAAATGCACGGGTCTTGTACTCAGCATAATAACCCGCCCGGAATACTTTAGCCTTCGGATCATCGTTGGCCGCAGTCCTTTTCTCGAATTGCAGGCCGGTGGAATAGCTCTCGTCTTTCAAATCAGACCAGAAGCGACCAGTCTCAAATAAGTTTCCGTTCGGAGGAAGTTGCATTTGGAAGGGTGTTTCAGGGTCTGAAAGGTTTTTCTCCCTGAAGGTTCTGAATCGACGGTAATCCGGCTCATTTCTTGAAATCTGGTTGGTTCCAATAACCCACTTGATTTTGGTGAACCCTTCCTTACCCATTTGATGCGTGCCCTCCAACTGACCGGAATATATTCCTCTCGCCAGATAATGGTAAGCATAGTTTACCAGGTCATTGTTTGGACGCTGGATAAAATCGTTGCCAGATCGAACGGTAGTTTCATTTTCTCCTATTTGGACAAACAAATTTTTAAATTCAATCCTGTTGTTTTCATTGAGTTGGATATTCCAATTGTGCATTGCATTAACCTTCACAGCATTGGATGAATACTGATCATCAAATTCAAATCGTTTTTCAGCCGTATTGGCATCGAAGGTGTTGTATCGAAGGAATTTATTCCGATAAGACTGGTACCCATTAGAATATGAAAGAGCAGTCAGGTTACTGAATTGGATACCTCCGATCGAAAAATTGTTGTTGGTAACCACATTCAAGCCCATGTCCATAGGGGCTTGCCTTACTGAGTTTCCAAAATTGTTGGTTAAAGAGCGGCCAGCCGCTTCCCTGAATTCAGATATCCTGGATGAGCCCCGTAATTCCTCTGTCGTCGGGAAGGAAGCGGGTAAAGATCTAAAACCATTGTCGAAGCCGAATGCATCGGTTGGCGAACCTTTAGACTGACGGTAATCGGCGAAGGTTGTCCCATTGCGGAAACCGAAATTCAATCCAACCGAAGTATAGGATTGATTTTGAGGCGTCTTGGTCAACAATTGGATCACGCCACCGGCGAAATCACCAGGGATCTCTGCAGAGCCTGATTTAAACACCAACATCTGATCAATGGCTCCGGAAGGAATCAAATCGAAGGAGAAAGATCTTTTATCGATTTCAGTACTAGGCCCGATCATGCCGTTGATCATGACCTGGTTGTACCGCTCCGGCACACCGCGAATTAATACAAAACGATTGTCTGCGATGGTTACACCCGGCATTCGTTGCATAACCTGGGCCGCATCCTTGTCTGGCATTTTAACGATTTGTTCGGCAGAAATACCACTGACAACCAACTTGGAAGTTTTGATGTCATTGATCAGGTTTACGTCGGTAGCAATTTCTCTTTTAGCCGTAACCACCACCTCCGCCAATTCAGCAACATCTTCCACCAGTGAAACCGTGAGTGTAGTAATCTTTCCGGATTGCACCTCAACTTCCTTGATGGTCTGATCACGGTAGGATACATATTTGATCACAACATTATAGAGACCTGGTTTCAGGTTCCCTATTGAAAAGTTTCCATCTAAATCGGTTGCCGCACCAACGGTGGTGCCCTCAATAAATACGTTTGCTCCTATGATGGTCTCTTTCGATCGATTGTCGGATACCGAACCCTTTATGGTGCCCGTTTGGGCTAGCCCTAAGGTCGAGAACAAGGTTCCCGCGGTAAGTAGTAAAATCTTAAACATGCTGTAGTGGTTTGCTACAAAGGTGAAACCAGCATGTTATTCCATTAGAAAGCGAATATTACCACACTGTTAAGGAAATTACGCCGTTTGTGTAATCGACTGAATTACAAGTGCTTTAGCGGTTTTCTGGCTGCTTATCTTTACGTGAAATGATCAATTTTAGACCTTCTGCAATAAAAATGAGCGGTAGAATATTAACATCTCTGATAACAATCATCCTTTTCAATACTGTCATGGGGCAGCGACTGGTTGATAACCAAGGCATTTTTTGGGTCAGCTATAACAATAATGTCAAAATAACACCAAAGGCTACCCTTTTCCTTGATGGACAATTTCGCTATGCTGCAGATCCGGAACCTGGGAAATTTCTGGAGCCTATGCAGGTTCTTTTAAGAACGCATCTAGACCTCCCTTTAAAAGGATTATTCTCTTTTTCTCCCCTTGGTTATTGCCGGGTCTTCAACCACCTATATGGGGTGCAACCTGCATCCATCATCAATCAGGAGCACCGTTTTTATCAGCAATTGGCAGCCAACCATACCGCAGGTAAAATAAGAATCAATCACCGACTGCGAACAGAGGAACGTTTCCTTCAGGACCACAACCAACAAGGTGATAACCTTGGCTACATCAACAAGCAATTCAGGGTCCGTTATCGCTTTATGGCCACGGTACCGCTTAACAAGCAGAAAATTGAACCAGGCGCAATTACATCAACGTTTTTTTATGAGGGCTTTATTAGCCGTGGTGCACGAGTGACTTTTAGCGACATCGACCAAAATCGATTGTACCTGGGATTTGGAATGCAAATCAACAAGAACTTAGCCCTTTCGACGGGTGCCTTTTATCAGATGCTTATCAAAGCCAATGGCGCCAAACAGGAAAATAATGTCGGCTTAATGATCATGCTTAATCAGAGCATCGACCTTACCAGGAAACAGGACTAATTTTAATTCTAACTTTTTAGTCAATAAATATTTTTTCCGTCACGCCTGAGCGGTAGGAAAAGATTCCCTTCACCGCTCGTTCCACGTAAAGCCAATTGGCCAGTCTTCCCAGGATACCAAAAGGTATGGCGTAATCAATTACATCGGTCATCTCGACTCCTCCTTCAACCTCCACAAAAGTATGTCTGTGGCGCCACAAATTATATGGGCCCTTCAACTGCTCATCAACAAACATTTTATTCTCCTCGACCTCTGTGATTTTGGTTACCCACGTTACCCGTACCAGTGGCATTACCGTGACCTTGTACTCGATCTGCTGTCCGGCAAACATACGATCGCCGTCCATCCGGATTATTTTGAAATTCATTTGCGCTGGCGTGATCTTCCCGAGGTTGGCAGGAGCCGAAAAAAAATCCCACACCCTCGATAAAGGTGCCTTAATGAATTGCTTGTATTCCAATCTATAGATTTTCATCACCAGGGTATTATTCGGTTAACGCTTCTTTATAAACTTTTATGACCCGATCTCTCGCCATTTTATGATTGACAATTTCTTTCACGTAGTCTTTTGAACCATACTCAGGAACCCATCGCCTTACATAATCCAGCTTTGGATCAAACTTTTCCATCTGAAGCGTGGGGTTGAAGACTCTAAAGTAAGGTGCCGCATCGCATCCAGATCCCGCAGCCCATTGCCAACCACCATTGTTGGAGGCCAACTCAAAATCCATGAGTTTCCTGGCGAAGTAGGCCTCCCCCCACCGCCAGTCGATCAAAAGATGTTTGGTCAAGAAACTTGCCACGATCATTCGGGCACGGTTGTGCATAAAGCCTGTTTGATTAAGCTCACGCATCCCTGCATCGACCATGGGATAACCGGTTTTACCAGCACACCACGCCTCAAATTCCTTAACATTGTTTCTCCATTCAATCCGGTCATAAGCCGCTTTGAAACTTGCACCCGCCACATGTGGGAAATGAAAAAGAATCATCTGGTAAAACTCTCGCCAGATCAACTCGTTCAGCCAGGTCTTGTTCTCTTTTTTGGCAAACACCACCAGAGAACGAATGCTCACCGTTCCAAATCTCAAATGTATTCCCAACCGCGAAGTCCCCAGGATAGACGGTATATCGCGGGTCTTATCGTATTTTCTAACAACCCCGGCAGGAATGATTCGCTCAGGTAATGCAAGTTTAGTCCTCGTAAATCCAATCTGCTCAAGCGTTGGCAGGGAAACCTGCGAATGCTTTTTCAATTTATCAAGGTGTTTTTCAGAAGGACACTCTTTGAGGTCTGAGTCCTTCAAAACCGAAAGCCATTTTCGACTATAAGGTGTAAAAACAGTATAAGGCTTACCATCGTCCTTTGTAACCTCCGATTTTTCAAGAACCACCAGGTCTTTGAAGGTTTTAAAACCTGCCTTACGCGCACTTAGTACTTTTTCAACTGCAGCGTCACGTTCTATACCATAGGGCTCATAATCATGGTTGGCATAAACCGCAGCAGGCTGCATCTTCTTAAAAATATCAACGGGCTTACCGTAAAAAACCAGAATGGTCGCACCAACTTTTTTTAGTTCAGCTTGGATATGCTCGAGCGATTCATGAATGAAGGAAACGCGAGCATCATCACTGTCTTCGAGCTGCTCCAGAATATTGCTATCAAAAATAAAAATGGGTTGAACATTGCCCTGCTCGGTAAGCGCCTGAAACAATCCTCGATTGTCTTTTAACCTAAGATCGCGCCTAAACCAGAAGATACAGGTATTGGGATCAATCTTTTCCAGCAGGGAATGATTGCGCTCAGTCATTTCCCGCAAAGCGGAACTTCGTGTCATTCAATATGATTTTAATCCAGGCTGAAAATCTTCCAGGATCTTTGGTTACTTCCTCCTTCAGGCTGACTTCATCGATATAACGCCAATCCTCTGCTTCGGTCGGATCCGGATCAGGAGCGCCGTCATAGATGGCAGTAAAAACATGATCCAGTTCATGTTCGGTCAGACCCTGTCCCACGTCTGCCCTGTACAAAAAAGTATGAGAAAACACAGGATGGGAATCAATGCCCATCTCCTCCTTCAATCTTCTTTTTGCTGCATCTGCCGGAGGTTCACCCACCCTCGGATGACTGCAACAAGTGTTGGTCCAGAGACCTCCCCCATGGTATTTAGATGAAGCTCGTTTCTGCAGCAACAACTCTCCTTTCGAATTGAAAACGAAGACTGAAATGGCTCTGTGCAACAACCCTTGACGGTGTGCCTCAAGTTTTTCCATGGTTCCAACCTGGCGATCTGACGGATCCACCAGCACTACTTCTTCCATCAGAGCAGGTTGAACTGGTGACGCAGATAGGATGTGAACAACAAACGAATCTTATGACGATTCCGAATACGGATGCGGCTCTCTATGACCTCCCGGGCCGGGGTATTCATAATCTTTCTCAGAAGCGCACGATAATAAACGTAAGCCATGTATACTCCAAAGCGTGAGCTCCGGGGCAATCCCATAATGCCTTCATAACCCTGCCTGAAATCCTCTTCAATGTCTTTCTCGATGGCATCCTTGGTGTCCTGATCGAACTTTGTCAGGTCTACCCCCGGAAAATATACCCTGCTCATTCCGTTAAAGTCAGCATTGAGGTCCCGTAAAAAATTAATCTTCTGGAAAGCAGCGCCAAGCTTCATGGCTTTAGATTTCAATGCCTGATAAAGTCCATCGTCTCCGTTACAAAAAACACGAAGACACATTAGACCGACCACCTCTGCAGAGCCGAGAATATACTCTTCATAAGATGCCTGATCGTGTTGCTTCTTATCAATGTCCATTTCCATGCTCTTAAGGAACTGTTCAATGACCGCACGCTCGATCCCAAAATTCCGAACTACTTTTTGAAAGCTGTGCAGTATCGGATTTAAGCTTATTCCATCGGCAATGGCCTCGTAGGTATCGTGACGGAATTTGTCCAGCAGACGCTTTTTATCTGAGGCATGGAACGTGTCAACGATCTCATCACCAAATCGAACGAAGCCATAGATGGAATAGATCGGGTCTCTTAACTTGGAATTCAGACATCGTATCCCAAGGGAAAATGAAGTGCTGTAGGCTCTGGTGGTTAACCGGCTGCAGCGGACAGATACCTCATCATAAAGTTTAATTGCATCCATAATTTCTTATTCTGATTTCAATGGCTTAGGGTTCAACGGTCACCAGGTTTGGAATTCGGTTCGATAGTTCCTGTGCAACCACTTCTCCGGAAATAATGGAAGGCGGCACACCGGGACCCGGGACAGTAAGTTGTCCTGTATAAAACAAATTCGGAACTCTTTTATTAATGATGGAAGGCTTCAGATTGGCCGTTTGAAGAAGTGTATTGGCCAGTCCGTAGGCATTTCCTTTATAAGCGTTGTAATCAGCAATAAAATCATTGTGTGCATAGGAACGTTTGTACACCACGTGTTCCAGGATGTCCTGACCCGTAAGTTGTTCCAGCCTTGCCATGACCATTTTGTAATACCGCTCGCGCGTTTCTTCTGTATCCTTGAGTCCAGGGGCAACAGGAATTAGGATCATCAGATTTTCATGTCCTGCAGGCGCAACGGTGGCGTCACTTATTGATGTACAGGACAAATAGAACTGAGGCAAGGTTGGCCACTTAGGGTCGTGGTAAATTTCCTTAGCATGTAAACTGAAGTCAACATCAAAAAATAAAGTGTGATGGATCAAACCTTTCAATTTTTTGTTGATGCCCAAATAGAAGATCAGACTAGACGGTGCGAAGGTCCTTCCCTGCCAATAATCCTCTGAATAGCGACGAAGTTCTTTTGGCAACAGATCCTGTTCGGAATGGTGGTAATCTGCACTGGTGATTACACCATCGCAAGCCACTACCTCTTCCCCTACTTTAACCCCGCTTATCTTTCCTCCTTCGAATTCATATCCGGTAACTTTTGCATTAAACCGGAATTCAGCGCCCTGATCCCTGGCCACCGCTACCATTCCATCAACGATCTTACTCATTCCACCAACGGGGTACCAGGTCCCCAATTCAATGTCAGCGTAATTCATCAGACTGTACAAAGCCGGCGTATCCTCAGGGGTAGAGCCCAAAAACAAAACAGGAAACTCTAACAACTTGATGATTCGCTCGTTCTTGAAAAATTTCCGGATGTATTTAGAGATGCTTTGAAACACATGCAAACGAAGAACTCCTTTGAATACTTCGGAATCAATGAGTTCCGTCAGGGACAACCCGGGATTTCGTACCAATTTATTTATCCCAAGTTCATATTTGAATTTTCCCTCTTCGATAAAGTCCTTTAATCGTTGTCCGCTACCCTGCTCCATAGATTCGAATAAATCCGCAAGTTTGCCTGTTGTGGCAGGAACATCTATAAAATCACTTTTTGAGAAGTAGACCCGGTATGAGGGATCCAGGCGCTCCAATTGGTAATAGTCTGAAGTTTTCTTTCCAAAGCGATTAAAAAACTCATCGAAAACATCTGGCATCCAATACCAGCTTGGACCCATATCGAAAGTAAAACCTTCTGCTGTAAACTTTCTGGCACGACCACCGGCGGATTCATTTTTTTCAAGGACTGTTACACGATAGCCACGCTTTCCGAGCGATGCTGCTGCAGACAAGCCTGAAAAGCCGGTACCGATCACCACAATGTGTTTGCCTGAGTCCTTGTTCATTTAAAGAGAATGTATGCTAAAAAAGCGATTTTATCCTGCAGAACAGGCCTTTTCTATTGAGGACCAGGTAAAAAGAGGAGTGACCGGATAGGTTTTCAGGCTAATGCCTGAAGAAGATCCTTTAAAAGATCGTCCGGGTGCTCAATACCAATGGAAACACGCATAAGGTTATCGGGGCTTTTAGGATGATTTCCCTCCGCAGTAAGTCTGTGTTCAATCAGACTTTCCACACCACCCAAACTTGTAGCATGCCTGAAAATCTTTAATCTGGAGGCAAAAGCCAATGCTTCTTTTTGTCCACCGTGTAACAGCACCGACAACATTGCTCCGAATGAATTTTTCATCTGACGCGCTGCAACTTCATGGTTGATGTGATCGGTAAGACCAGGATAGAAAACTTTTTCAATTTTTTTATGACCAACAAGTGCCTGAGCAATTATTGCGGCAGAAGTCGATTGCTGCATCACCCGCAGCGGCATGGTTGCGATGCTTCTTGTCAACAACCAGCAATCGAACGGAGAAGGAACTGCGCCTCCAACATTTTGAAAATCGCGAAGCTCGGGCAGTATTGGATTTTCTTTACGAACCACCACGGCGCCACCCAAAACATCTGAATGGCCACCAAAATATTTAGTTGTGCTGTGAATTACGATATCAATTCCAAAATCCATCGGCCTGGTGATCAAAGGCGTTGCCCAGGTATTATCGCATGCTGTTGTGATTCCTCTTTCTTTGGCTAAAGCAGCGACCGCAGCGAGATCAGTAATTTTTAACTGTGGATTGGAAGGGGTCTCTACCATAATCAGTTTGGTCTCCGGACGAAGGGCATTCCTCAATGAATTTATGTTGGTCATGTCGGCCGATGAAAAAGAAACTTGCCATTGTGGGTAGCGCTCTGTGAGCAAATGCACGACTCCATGATAACAATCGTCGGAAATCAGCACATGATCGCCTGGCTTAAGTACTGTCTGAAAGACAGTCAATACAGCAGCCATCCCGGATGAAAATGCCAGCGCCTCACCTCCACCTTCCATAGCAGCAATTACCTTTTCAAGTGCCTGCCGGTTGGGGTTGGTGTCGCGGGTATACACAAAACCTTTTGGCCTGATCTGACCTTCAGGGCTGCGCTCAAAAGTGGTTGATAAAAAAATTGGATTTGTGACCGCTCCTGCTGTTTCATCTTGAATTGTTCCGGCATGTACGGCAAGGGTTCGGATGTCCATGTGAATTTTTTACTGGTTCAAGCAAATCTAAAGGGTATTTCCGGCTTAACAAGAAGCTAGTCTATAGATTTGCGGTCTCCATCAATGAATTTGGAAAAGACAACTAAATCATACGAAGAAGGCATCAAGATTTTTAAGGAATGGGGCTGGACACCTTTTGATTTTCAGCAGGAAGCCTGGATGGCCTACGACGAAGGATTCAGCGGCATCATCAACGCACCAACCGGCAGCGGTAAGACCTACTCACTGGCAATTCCAATTTTACAAAGGATAGCATTTAACAAAAAGAAAGGACTTCAGGCAATATGGATAACGCCCATCAGAGCACTGGCCAAAGAAATCGAAATGGCTTCTACCCGGGCAGCAAAAACCGCTGGCTGGAAAATCAATATTGGAACCCGAACAGGCGACACAAATGAAAAGACCCGAAAAAAGCAAAAGGAAAAACCACCACAATTACTGATCACCACACCTGAAAGTCTCCATCTTCTGTTGTCCACAAAAGGCTATGAACAATTTTTCGAGGATTTAGATTGCCTTGTCGCCGATGAATGGCATGAACTGCTGGGTACCAAAAGAGGCGTTCAACTTGAGTTAGCACTGTCCAGACTTCGTGGCTTCAGACCAAATCTTAAAACCTGGGGAATATCAGCAACCATTAAAAACTTAAAGGATTCAGCAGAAATTCTCCTGGGCAACCACAAACCTGCCAGAAAGAAACTCATCCGCTCAGAAGTCAATAAAAAGATTGAAGTGATTTCAATTCTTCCGGAGAAAGCAGAAAGACTCCCATGGGCCGGCCACCTGGGCATCAGAATGTTGAAAAAAGTTCTTCCCATCATCCAAAGCAGCAACAGCACCCTGATCTTTACCAACACGCGATCATTTGCGGAGATATGGTACCAGCAACTACTGGAGCAGGCGCCGGAATTGTCTGGTTTGATCGCCATGCACCACGGCTCGATCAGTCGTGAACTCAGGGATTGGGTGGAGGAACAATTGCACGAAGGAAAATTAAAGGCTGTGGTTTGTACCGCAAGCCTTGATCTGGGGGTGGATTTCAGACCAGTTGAAACCGTGGTGCAGGTTGGCTCGCCAAAAGGTATTGCGAGATTTATTCAACGGGCTGGCCGAAGTGGTCATCAGCCTGGTGCCATCAGCAAAATTTATTTTCTACCCACACATTCCCTCGAACTCACTGAAGCTGTTGCCTTACGGGAAGGAATCAATAATGGAATCATTGAGGAGAGGGTCCCCCACATCCGATCGTTCGATGTTTTGCTCCAATTCCTGGTTACATTGGCAATCGGCGAGGGTCTGGATCCAAAAAAGATTTTGAAGGAAATCCGACAAACCAAAAGCTTTGAATCCCTTAGCGATGAGGAATGGGAATGGCTTTTGGAGTTTTTGGTTAGTGGTGGCAAGGCATTGGATGCCTACGATGAATATCGAAAACTAGAATATCGAGAGGGTAAATTATTTCCCTCCAGTACTGCGGTTGCCCGGAGACACCGGATGTCCATTGGGACCATTGTCGGAGACACTTCCTTCAAGATCAAATACGTCACCGGAAAATATCTTGGAACCATTGAAGAATATTTTATTAGTCAGCTTTCACCGGGTGATTCATTTTGGTTTGCTGGCAGGAGCCTGGAGCTTGTTCGTGTGCGGGGCATGGAAGCGCAGGTGAGGAATTCAAAGAAAAAAACAGGCAAAGTTCCTTCGTGGCAGGGAGGAAGAATGCCGCTCTCCTCTCCTTTGGGACATTTAATCCGAAAGAGTATTCACGATGTCGCTACCAATAATCTGTCTCAACCAGAACTAAAATTCATTAAACCATTAACCGATCTTCAAAAAGAATTATCCCACCTGCCTACTGAAAAAGAATTCTTGATCGAATACCTGAATACGGATGAAGGTTGGCACCTGTTGATGTATCCTTTTGAAGGCAGGTTTGTACATGAAGGACTTGCGGCCATTGTGGCCAATAGAATTGCACAACTTCAACCAGTTAGTTTTTCAATCGCCATGAATGACTATGGTTTTGAATTACTTAGCAGTGAAAAAATTCCAATTGAAGAGATTTTGGAGGGTGATCTGTTTAACCATAAAAATCTTTCTAAAGACATTCAGGCCAGCGTTAATGCTACCGAGATGGCCAGAAGAAAATTCAGAGAAATCGCTGCCATATCCGGCCTGATCTTCAAAGGATTTCCAGGCGCACCCTTAAAAGGGAGCCACCTCCAATCTTCCGCACAGATGTTTTTTGACGTCTTTTTGCAATACGATCCAGACAACCTGCTCTTGCAACAGAGCTTTGAGGAAGTAATAGACTTTCAGCTGGAGGAGGCCAGGATGAGAGCGGCCATGGAACGCATCAACCGACAGAAAATCGTTTTGAAGTACCCGAAAAGGCCTACTCCGTTTGCCTTCCCTGTGATGGTGGACAGACTAAGGGAGAACATGAGCACAGAACAATTATTGGATCGCATCAAAAAAATGACCCCTGATTTCCAGGATCCCGAATAATTCGAACCAATGGATTGTTCATTTTGATAACTTTGAGATCATTAGTCCAGATCATGAAAGAAATCACCGTAGCCGAACTCAAATCCCTTAAGGAAACCAACGCAGATTTTCAGCTTATTGACGTTAGGGAACCGCATGAGTTTGAGATTTGCAACATCGGAGGAAAGTTAATTCCACTTTCTGAAATACCAGGTTCAGTGGATCAGATCGAAAAAGGCAAACAAGTTGTTGTCCATTGCCGCAGCGGCGCCCGTAGCGGGCAGGCAGTATTGTGGCTGGAGAAAAACCATGGTTTGGATAACCTTTACAACCTTAAAGGAGGTATTCTTGCCTGGGCTGATCAAATCGATCCTAGTCTACCCAAGTACTGATTCTTATTGATTGGCAACAGTCCGAATAGGAAGATTGTCAATAAACTCACTCCGGTTGCCAAAAGGAAATCCGGCACCTGCGTCTGCAGGTTGATGAACAAAAACCATGATAATGTTCCAGTGAACATGGCTGCTACCGCACCAAGTGGAGTGGCTCTTTTCCAGTAAAGCCCGACTGCAAGCGGAGCAAACAGAGACACCATGCTTACGATGGAGGACTCACCTACCAGCTCATAGATATTTTTCCGCATGGTAGCCATCACCGTGGCTGCAACGCTCACAAAAAGAATAGCAATTCGCGTTATGTTAAGCAATGCTTTATCTGAAAAAGCAGAACCTGAAAGCGGACGAACAATATTTTCAGAAAGAATAGCAGCCGGTGCGAGAATGGCCGAGCTGGTGGTACTCATAATTGCTGACAATAATGAACCAAAAAATAAAACTTGTACCCAGACCGCAGTATGTTCCAACACCATTCTGGGAAGCACCAACTGTAAATCGCCGTTCAGGTGATCAGGGTATAGGTGCTTGGTACAGAGTGAAATAAACAACGGGATCATTGCCACAGTCAGGTAAAGTCCTGCAGCATAAAAACAGGAAAGCACAGCGGTCCGTTCCGATCCGCTGGACATTACACGTTGGAAAACATCCTGCGAAGGAATTGATCCGATTCCTAAAACAGACCAGGCGCCAATCCATGCCGCGATTTCATAAAAGTCCATGGAAGGCAGAAATTTAAAATCACCTGCCGGCATTTGTCCCACCATGTTCAACAATCCACCAGATTTCTCACCCAGAACCCAGGCCAATACCAACAAGCCTACGATAATGAGGATTCCTTGAATAAAGTCTGTAATGGAAATCGCCCACATTCCTCCGGTATAAGTATACAAGGTGACAATCAATGCTGAAATCATTATCCCATTTACTGTTTCCATGCCCGTGACCACGTGCATGACCAGTCCCATGGCGACCAATTGAGCAGCGATGTATCCGATGTAGGGTGGAAAAAGAAAAATGGCGGCAATAATTTCTGTTCGTTTTCCATACCGTACTTTGAAAAAATCTCCTAGCGTAATGAGGTTCATCCGATAAAGCTTGCGGGTAAAAAAGAGTCCGAATAATAAAAGGCACAAAGCAGCACCAAAAGGATCTTCAATTACCGCATAGAGTCCTCCATCCAAAAACTGACTGGATGCACCGAAAACAGTTTCCGAACCGAACCATGTGGCAAAGAGCGCCGCGGTGCTTAGGGCCAATGGAAGGCTTCTCCCCGCCAACATGAAATC
This sequence comes from Bacteroidota bacterium, assembly GCA_016866235.1. Classification (GTDB taxonomy): domain Bacteria; phylum Bacteroidota; class Bacteroidia; order Cytophagales; family Cyclobacteriaceae; genus ELB16-189. The sequence goes on along the minus strand of VGMW01000001.1, from coordinate 728,228 downwards.
ACCTGAGTTGTGGACCTTTCTTGAAGCAATAAATCCAACCAAAATGGTCAGCAGCAGGTACAATACAACGGCGAAGATGAGCAAGGTTCAGGGTTTACGGAGGGTGTCCGATGTAAGAACAGATGTACTGTCGGGCTTTAGATACTGTTCCTTTATCCGTTCTTTAAGTTGCCCCTTTGAACCGGGAAAAGTTGTTCTCGAGGCAATGTCATAACTGGCCCAAAAAAGACCAATCAGGAAGAGTACAACGATGACGATAAAGATCTTCTTTGACGTTGCCATGGGTTGCAGAGGAGGTACAATATTACTGGACTTTGGATATTTTTATGAATTCTCCGACCACATGAAAAAATTCTTTTTGCTGGCAATGGTTTTTGCCTCCTTTATGAAAGCCGATGCACAAACCTCAGATCGGGCACCTGCTTATCCGTTGATTACCCACGACCCATACTTTAGCATTTGGTCTTTTTCAGATCGGATAACCGACCGGCCTACCACGCATTGGACAGGGAAAAATCAGCCTATCATTGGAATGATCAGGGTAGATGGATCGGTGTATAGTTTTCTAGGTCAACCGGCACCAGAAATGGTAACCATTGTACCGACGGGTAAATCAGTTCCGGTTCCCGCCAACATCACCTATGAAAACCCTGGCGAACAATGGATGAACCCTGATTTTAATGATACCGGTTGGACAAAATCTACCCTACCACAAACCTCAGAACTCACCTGGAAATCAAAGGAGGTTTGGGTTAGGCGATCTTTTGATTTTGATGGCAGCCTTTTGAACAGACCCTACTTATCCATTAGACATGATGATGACGTAGAGGTTTTTCTAAACGGTGAACGAATCTTTGGTTGTGCTCCGTGCTACCGCGGTGGGTATGAGGATATTGAAATCTCTCAAGCCATTCAGCAAAAATTAGTTAAAGGAAAAAATTTACTCGCCATCCATTGCACCAACACAGGGGGTTACGGTTTTATTGATGCAGGGATTGTAGACCGGCAACCTGATCAAACCATTCAGCCGGCCGCTCAAAAAAATGTTGAACTGACGGCCACTCAAACCAAATACACCCTCCTTTGCGGTCCGGTTGAAGTGGAGGCCATTTTTATTTCGCCGCTTCTAATTGAAAGTGCTGAAATGGTCAGCAAGCCCGTTTCATATTTGAAATTGAAATTCCGCTCCCTGGACCAACGTGATCACAATGCAGCAGTTCTCCTGGGCGTTTCATCAAACCTATCGGTAGATGATCCCGATCAGATTGTGCAGGCCAGTGTTCTAGAAGGGACTGACCGTACAACCTTAAAGGCCGGCACCATGCAACAAAACATTTTAAAGCAAAAGGGAGACGATGTTCGAATCGACTGGGGTTATGCCTACGTCTCGGTTTCCTCCGATAAAATCCCCTGGAAACAGGATGTTTCACCAGCTGCTCAGGGTTATTTTTCACCAACCGGAAAAAATTTCCTGAGTGGTAAAAATCTAATGCTTAACACAAGGGCTTCGTTCATCATCAAAGCACAGCCTACAGAGGAAGTTTTTGCTTTTGCCTATGATGACCTGGAGGCGGTGCAATACTTTGGAAAAAATTTAAAAGCCTGGTGGAAATCTTCAGGTAAAACCATAGATAAAGTAATCGCTGAGTCCCTGCAGTTCTTCCCCACCATTTATCAACGTTGCAAAGAAACGGATACGCGCATTTTCCAGGATGCCCTGAAGTCTGGAGGCAAATATTATGCAAAGCTCTGTGTAATCGCTTACCGGCAGGCCATAGCGGCCCACAAACTTGTCAAATCACCTACCGGTGAAATCCTTTTCTTGTCGAAAGAAAATTTCTCCAATGGTTCGATTAATACCGTAGATGTTACATACCCCTCTGCGCCCCTTTTTCTTATTTACAATCCGTCTCTGCTGGAGGGAATGCTCAATGGGATTTTTCATTATTCTGAGAGCGGCAAATGGATCAAGCCGTTTGCGGCCCACGACTTAGGAACCTATCCGCAGGCCAACGGTCAGACCTATCCAGAAGATATGCCTGTGGAGGAATGTGGGAATATGATAATCCTGTCCGCTGCACTTACGAAAGCCTACGGTAAACCAGATTACGCGAAAAAACATTGGACCGCTTTAACCCTTTGGGCGAGGTATCTTGAAAAAAATGGATTCGACCCGGCCAATCAATTATGTACCGACGATTTCGCAGGACACCTGGCACGCAATGCCAACCTCTCAATCAAAGCAATTGTTGCCCTGGGTGCCTACGGCTGGATGGCTAAAAGCCTTGGAGATCAAGCGACCAGTGAAAAATATTCAACAATGGCCAAAAAAATGGCCGTCGACTGGATGAACCTAGCGAACGCAGGTGACCATTACGCACTTACATTCGACAAAAAAGACACATGGAGTCAGAAGTACAATCTTGTTTGGGATAAACTTTTAGGACTGGGCATTTTCCCGCAAGAAGTCTATCAAAAAGAAGTGGCTTATTACCTGACCAAGCAAAACCCTTATGGACTTCCGCTCGACAGCAGACGGACCTACACCAAATCAGATTGGATCATGTGGACGGCAACCTTGTCTAGTAATATGCTCGACTTCGATAAGATCGTTGCGCCAGTTTATAAATACGCAACAGAAACCACCGATCGTGTGCCGCTTTCTGACTGGCATGAAACCACCAATGGAAAGCATATCGGATTCCAGGCACGATCGGTTGTAGGTGGCTACTTTATCAAGGTTCTCGCCGACCGCTGGGGAATCAAATGAGTATTTTTTAATTCGAACCTATCGTTAGAAAATCATACCAGCTTGCCATCGCGAAAATGCTTCGCGGAATTCAGGAATATGTTTTGGACTGGGCTCTTCAGTTTGCAATAAGTTCAAACCTCGGAATGCCTCGGGAAAACTTTCATAAATCCCTGCCCCCACTCCTGATCCGATGGCTGCACCTACAGCGCCATTGGTGTCGTAAAGTTCAAGAGGCACCTGAAGTGTATTCACGAAGGACTGACGGAAAAGCGGACTTAAGAACATGTTTGCTCTTCCAGCCCTAACCACCTGAGTATTCACGCCCATGGATTTTAGTACCTCAAATCCATAAGCCATCGCAAAGACGATTCCTTCCTGCGCAGCCCTGAAAAGATGCGAGCGATCATGGCGGTTTAAATCCAAACCACGTAACATGGCGCCAGGGTTTTTGTTTCCAAGAACGCGTTCAGCGCCATTTCCAAAAGGATAAAACGATAATCCCAGTGCACCAACCGGTGCCTGCGCTGCAATCTGGTTCATATCGTCATATCCAAGTTTTCCATCCGGATCGAAATTTTTTCGCAGCCAACTGTTCAAAATACCGGTACCATTGATGCACAAAAGAATTCCATTGCGTTGAAGGTTGGCCGTATGGTTCACATGCAGAAAAGTATTTACCCTGGATTGAGGATCAAATCGATTGTTTTCCGACACTGCATAGATGACGCCGGAGGTCCCTGCAGTGGCGGCTGTTTCACCGGGATGCAACACATTGAGCGAAAAAGCATTGTTGGGCTGATCACCGGCACGATAAGAAACTGGTATTCCCACCTTAAGACCGGTGGCATCAGCTGCATGATTGACAACCTGACCTTGTATTGAAAACGAATCCCCTAGTGCAGGCAAAAGGCTTTTATCGATTTGGTAGTGATCCAGTAGTTTTTCTGAAATCGTTCCAGCCTCAAAGTCCCAAAAAATTCCTTCCGACATTCCAGTTTCAGTGGTGGAAATCTCACCCGTAAGTCGGTATGCGATGTAATCGCCGGGCAGCATGAACTTGTTAATTTTTCCAAAAAGCTCAGGCTCATTTTCCCTGACCCACCTCAACTTCGAAGCAGTAAAGTTTCCTGGTGAATTGAGTAAGTTTTTCAAACACCAATCCTGCCCTAAATCCTTAAATGCCTTCTCACCTATTGCGACGGCTCGGCTGTCGCACCAAATAATGGAAGGCCTCACTGTGTTACCATTTTTATCAATGGTTACCAAACCATGCATCTGATAACCAATACCGATGGATTTAATGGAAGCAAATCCTTGGGGATGGTTACCCTTCAAAATCCTAAGTGCATTGACCGTGTTTTCCCACCACATTTCAGGTGATTGTTCAGCCCAGCCTTTCTGCAGAGCCTGAATCGGCATTTCCGCATCAGGATAGGTAGCCTGAGCCACACATTTGCCCGTCTGATCATCAACCAGCGCAGCTTTAACCGATGAACTTCCAATATCAAGACCCAGGAGCATGGCTTAAAATTTTAAGATGAAAGGGAAAGTTAAAAAGAGGGTTGTCTTTAGCAAAAAACCACTTGTTACTTACTGGAAAAAAGGCGAGATTTCTTTGAAAATAATGAACCTAAATCTTCCCTACCACGATACGTTTGGATCTGGCAGAAGATAAAGTTCAAAAACCTTAACCTAACCCCAATTCAATGAACGATCAAAACTCGAAAAGACTGTTTTATGCCAGTTGCTTCGCACTGATCACAACAGCCTTCTCCTTCAGCATCCGGGCAGGGATTTTGCCTCAGCTCGGCGAATCATTCAGCCTGTCGCCAGAGCAGCTGGGCTTTATCAACTCCATGTGGTTTGTTGGTTTTCCTATCTCTATGGTCCTGGGTGGAATTTTCTATCGGACCATCGGACCAAAAGTGATCATGCAGTTCGCTTTTGTGGCCCATACGGCCGGAATCCTGCTGACCATATATTCAGGTGGTTATACAGGGCTTTTGATTTCAACTTTACTCATTGGATTGGGTAACGGCTGCACTGAAGCAGCATGTAATCCGATGATTGCAGATGCCTATAGCGGTAAAGTCATGAATACTTTATTAAACAGATTTCACATGTGGTTCCCAGGTGGAATTGTATTGGGAAGCCTCGTATCGCTAACCATGACTAAATTGAATTTGGGTTGGGAAGCACAAATTTGGATTATTACCATTCCTACCGTCATCTATGCTTACCTGTTCTGGGGTCAAACATTTCCAGAGCCTAAAAACACCGAAGTGGCTTCACTTTCAAGCAACTTCAAGGCAATGGCGACTCCCCTGTTCATTTTCATCTGTGCCTGTATGACGCTTACCGCCATTTCTGAGTTTGGACCGCAACAATGGACCAGCCTGCTTTTGTCCAAGAGCGGTGCTGAACCTATGGTGATCCTCGCATTGGTTACCGGCCTCATGGCTGTTGGTCGCTACTTTGGTGGTGAGTTCGTTCATAAATTCGATCAGACGGGTGTACTGTTGGGCTCAGCCGTTTTCACAGCACTCGGCATTTATCTGTTCAGTGTCTCCACAGGAACAATGGCCTACGTTGCTGCCATTTTCTTTGCCATGGGTGTATGTTATTTCTGGCCGAACATGCTTGGATTTGTCGCTGAAAAAATCCCATTAAGCGGTGCAATCGGTATGTCGGTGGTAGGCGCATTCGGTATGTTCTCCACATCCATCTGGCAACCCATTATCGGTGGATGGATTGAAAGTGACAGGTATGCTGCTCAGGTGTCCGGACTTTCAGGTGATGAGCTGGAGTTGGCCGCCGGACAGGCAACCATGGGCACCATGACCACATTCCCTGTAATTCTAATTGTATTGTTTACGATACTTTGGTTCTGGTCAAAAAAGACCGCTAAAGCAGCTTAAACACCTTAACCTAACCCCGGAAATAACCCCGCTCAGGCGGGGTTTTTCTTTTACTGCTTTTTTTGAAAAATAAAGTCACGCATTATGGAAGCAACCCAAACCGGATGCTCCTCCATGGGTACATGGCCTACGCCTTCTAAAATCAACGATTCACTTCCCGCAATATCACGCCTGAACTTTTCAGCATTTTCGTACCGTATCAACCTATCTTCCATACCCCACACAATCAATGTCGGTGCCTTAATGGTTCGGATCAGTGAGGTGTCCAACCTGGAAGGATTGGAAAACAAACTCAGGGCCGCCTTACGGTTGCCTTCCATTAAAATCAATTTATGGTAACGGTCTACCAATTGCTCCGTAACCAATTCAGGATTGCCATAGGACTGCTGTAAACTCTTTTTGACGAGCGACCTCGGAGTTACCACCAGCAACAAACGATTCACCACCGGTAATGAGGCAACTTTGAATCCTAAAGCACCGCTCTCCCCTTTCCTTGGATATCCGGTTGCATCAAAAAGAATCAATCCACGGGTAAACTCCGGATACTTTACCGCAAAATTCCATGCAATTCCGCCGCCAAGTGAATTACCTGAAATCAAACATTGGCGAACACCCAACGCATCAAGAAAATTTTTAGTGAAGGTCGCGTAATAATCAATCCCATATCGGTTTTCAGGATTAATACCCGTAAGACCAAAGGCTGGCAAATCAAATCTTATGATTCGCTTTTCAGATTTCAAAAGTACGGTTAGGCTGTCCCAGGTGTGAAGGGAGGAAGAGGTGCCATGAATAAGCACCAATGGCACGGAATCGGCAGGATTACCCTCGTCACGGTAATGAACCTGAACACCCATCACTTCCATGAAGCGGGAGTCCTTGTTGGTGAAAAGTGTGCGAGCCTCTTCCTTTGAAATGTCTTTTTCCCAACCAATGAAAATCAGCACCGACAATAGCGCAACCAACATCCAAAATGCTCTAAACAAAAAACGGATCATGGTATCGGATCAGGCAATTATTTCATTAATCACTTTTCCAGCGACGTCTGTCAGTCTGAAAGGTCGTCCCTGAAACTGATAGGTCAGTTGCTCATGGTTAAGGCCCAACTGATTAAGAATGGTGGCTTGTACGTCATGAATCGCTACTTTTCCCTGAATCGGATAGTAACCGATTTCATCGGTCTCACCCCAGGTAGTTCCTCCCTTGATTCCACCGCCAGCCATCCAGATGGTAAAAGCTTCTAAGTGATGATCCCTGCCATAGAATGGCATTTGTTTTCCTTCACGATTTTCCTGCATTGGCGTGCGGCCGAATTCACTTCCCCAAACCACCAACGTCTGATCCAATAATCCTCTTTGTTTGAGGTCTAAGATCAAGGCTGTAGCAGCGCGATCAATGGATCGACATTTATCTTTCAATCCAATATCCACGGCATTTCCAGCCGAGTCGCCATGTGCATCCCAACCCCAATCAAAGAGTTGTACATAGCGCACTCCCTTTTCGACCAGCTTTCGTGCCAGCAGACAATTGTTGGCAAACGATTCCTGTCCAGGCGTCGTACCGTACAACTGATGGATGTATTCCGGTTCACGATTAATGTCCATCACGTCGGGGACTGATATCTGCATTTTAAACGCCATCTCATATTGAGCAATCCGCGTAGCAGTTTCAGGATCACCAAATTCCTCAAAATGATGACCATTGATTTTGTTGATGGCGTCTATGGTAGAACGTTTAAGTTCTCTGTTGATTCCCTCGGGATCGCTCAGGTAAAGCACCGGATCACCCTCAGACCTGCATTGCACACCTTGATATACCGAAGGAAGAAAACCGCTTCCCCAAACGCTTTTACCTGCATCCGGGGTTTTTCCTCCTGAAGTCAACACTACAAACCCAGGAAGATCATTGTTTTCAGATCCTAAACCGTAGGTTGCCCATGCACCAATGCTGGGCCTTCCAAGCCGTGGGACTCCGGTATGAACCAACAATTGTGCAGGAGCATGATTGAACTGATCGGTTGTAACCGCTTTTAAGAACGCAACCTCATCGACGATGGAACTGAGGTGCGGTAAATTTTCAGAAATCCATGCACCAGATTGACCCTTTTGCTCAAACCTTGCCTGTGGTCCAAGCATTTTAGGCACCCCTCTGATAAATGCAAACTTCTTTCCCTCCAGTAGAGACGGTGGACAATCCTGGTTGTGAAGTTTTTGGAGATCGGGTTTGTAGTCAAACATCTCCAACTGACTAGGAGCACCGGCCATATGAAGATAAATCACACTTTTGGCTTTACCAGGAAAATGGGGAGGACGTACCGCCATGGGGTTTTCGCCCAATAGGTTACCCATAAGCTTATTGTCGCCACATCCCATCAAACCAGCCAAAGCAAAAGAACCTATACCACCGGCCACTTCCTTCAAAAAGTGTCTTCTGGTAGAGGCCTCAAGATTCCTTAAGTGTTCTGGATTAAATGACTTCATTATTCTTTGGTCAAAAATTCATCAAGATTCATTACTGCTAGTGCTACTACGCTCAGTGCCGCCTCCGGCGCTGAATCAGAATTACAGGATAAGACCTTGAAGGCTGCCTCTGGATCAGACTGATAATTTAAAAGTGCCTCTTCATACAAATCAGCGAGGACTTCCAACGTTGCCATCGACACCTGCTTGTGGGTAGCCATTTGGTAAATCCCAGCTATACGTTTTATGGGTGACTTCTCATTTACTACGCACTTTGCCATGGCCACAGCAGCCTCCATATAAACAGGATCGTTCAAGGTGACCAATGCTTGCAATGGCGTATTGGTTCTTACCCGTTGCACCAAACAAACCTCCCTACTGGATCCATCAAACATCATAATAGATGGATATGGACTCGTGCGCTTGATAAAGGTGTACACACCCCTTCTGTAGCTGTCCTCTCCTGCACTGGTCTGCCATGATTCACCGCTGTAAACCGTCTGCCACACCCGATCGGGCTGATGAGGCATCACACTTTTCCCATACATCTTGCGACTTAAAAGTCCACTGATTTCCAACGCCTGATCCCTGATTTGCTCAGCGGTAAGTCGTACCCGCGGCCCACGAGCCAGCCAGCGATTGGACGGATCACGCTCATCTGTCCGTCGGCTGTCCTGTCGGTAGGTTCCCGACATCACCATCTCTTTTAAAATTTTTTTAACCGACCATTTATAATCGACTGAAAACTTAATGGCCAGGTAATCCAAAAGCTCCGGATGGGTTGGTTGCTCCCCTTGGGTTCCAAAATCCTCGATCGTAGTCACCAAGCCCTGCCCAAACAGTTGCTCCCAAAACCGATTCACAATGGTTCTTGCTGTAAGCGGATTGGATGGATGGACCAACCAGCGGGCAAATCCAAGACGATCTGCCGTCGCCCCTTTTGGTAATGGATTTAATGCGGCCGGTACTTCGGGTTTAACCTCATCGCCATGAACCAGTCGGTTGCCACGTTCAAACACAAAAGTTTTTCGTCTGAACTCGGTTGGATTCTCAACCATCACTGGCGTTGACAAAGGCTTTGCATTCACCAAGTTCAAATACTTGGCAGATACAACCGGATCAGCTAGTGGCAGTGGCTTCTGAAAAACAAACCACTCAACGCCACAAACCGACCGGTCGGCTGGAATGGATGTATTAAAAAAATGCCAATACAAATCCCGAACCATCACACCGTCCTTCAGTTTGCTTAGATCCAATGGAACGGTAACAGCCTTTTGACCCTCTGTCGGTTCTAACTTACCAGCGGTCAGGATTGGTCCATCAGGTCTGTCGATGGTGATGCGAAAACTTCCGCCTTTATGACCAGTCCAGTAATTGAAAAGTAGATGGGATTTCGAGGTCAGGTCAACGGCAAGGATACGGCAGCTTCCCCCATTACGAATACCAATCCATTTATTGTCCATTAAGGATCCATTAACAAATTTGTCGCAGCGATGGGGATGGATTTTAGGCTCCAAGGTTCGCAGGAAAAGCGACACCTCGTCACCATCCTTTTGATTTTTGGACCTACACCAATTTACGATTTCATTTACCTGAAGTGATTGAACTGAGTCGTATTCACGCAAAAGCGGAAAATCACCTTCTGTATCCTCGTCGCGTGTATTGTTAAAAAATGCCATAACCTTATAGTATTCCTCCATTCGGAAAGGATCATAAGGATGGCTGTGGCATTGAACACAGCCGATGGTGGTACTCTGCCACACTTGGAAAGTTGTATTCACCCTATCGATCAATGAGGCAACACGAAATTCCTCATCATCGGTTCCACCCTCGTCGTTGTTCATGGTGTTTCGATGAAAGGCTGTGGCTATAAATTGTTCGTTGCTTGGAGAGGGTAACAGATCACCAGCCAATTGCTCAATGGTGAACTGATCAAAAGGCATATCCTGATTGAAAGCTTGAATTACCCAGTCCCTGTACCGCCAGATGGTACGTGATGCATCCTTTTCATAACCTTTGGTATCGGCATAACGCGCCATGTCGAGCCACCAAGAAGCCCATCGTTCACCAAATGAATTGCTGGCCAGCAGGCTGTCGACCACCAGCTCATAAGCATTTTCACGATCATCGGTTAGGAACCTTTTCATTGCGTCTGCTGAAGGAGGCAGTCCGGTTAAATCCAGGTATACACGTCTGAGTAAAATATTTTTTTCTGCTTCGGGTGATGGCTCCAGATCATTGGCTTCCATGGCAGCATAGGTGAAATCATCGATTGGATTTTGGATGAAATCATTGAAATCAAAAAATCCTGAGAATGATTTTTTATTCGAGGGTGAGCCATCCGATTTGGGCGGCAGGTAGGCCCAATGGGTTTCCCATTCAGCACCTTCATCGATCCAACGCTTGATCAAATCAATTTCCTGCTTTGTAAGAGGATCCTCTTTGTAAGGCATCCGCTCCTCCGGATCGCTATGGGTGAGACGCAGAAACATTTCACTGTGCTCGGCATCCCCGGGGATGATGGCTGGTTTACCAGACTCTGTGGAATCCAGTGCATCTTTCCGAAACAGCAGACTGAAGCCACCATTTCGTTTAACACCCCCGTGGCAGGTGATGCATCGCTTGTTGATCAGCGGCTTGATCTCCTCATTGAAACTCACTTTAGGCTGTAAATAGGAACAGGAACCGGCAACAAGGCCGGCAAGGCATACAACAACCCCAACAACAGAAAATTTAAATTTCGGAAAGAGTAATTGGTTCATCCTTGCGGGTATGGATGGTGGACAGGCTGGCTAAATTAGGTTAAACAGCCCTGCAAGGCAATACGGACAACTAAATGCCCGTGTAGTTAAATGGCGATACAGCCTTAAGCTGTTTTTTTACTTCCTCGGAAACATCCAGGCCATCAATGAACCGGGAAATGGTCTCTCCGGTAATTGTTTCGTTGGTCCGTGTAAGGTTTTTCAGCGCCTCATAGGGTTGAGGGTACCCTGATTTACGCAATATGGTCTGAAGGGCCTCGGCTACCACCACCCAATTATCCTCTAAGTCGCGGTTCAGTGCCGACTGATTAAGTTCCAGTTTTCCGATACCCTTTAAAAGTGAATTGAAGGCGATCCAGGTATGCGCCATGGGAACACCCAGGTTCCTCAGAACGGTGCTGTCCGTTAGATCCCTTTGTAATCTTGAGATCGGGAGTTTTTCACTAAGATGACCAAACAATGCGTTGGCTATTCCGAAATTACCTTCCGCATTTTCAAAGTCTATTGGATTGACCTTATGTGGCATAGCAGAGGAACCAATCTCTCCTGCCTTAATTTTTTGTTTGAAATAAGTTAGACTGATGTACTGCCAAATGTCCCGCGCAAAATCAATCAGAATGGTATTAATCCTTCTATACGCATCCAAACGTGCAGCGAGGTGATCATAATGCTCGATTTGGGTTGTAGGATGGCTACGCTTTAGTTGAAGATTCTCTCTGAGAAATATTTCGGCGAAGCCATGCCAATCCATTCCAGGGTAGGCCACTGCATGCGCATTGAAGTTACCAGTAGCACCTCCGAATTTGGCAGCGTGGGGGATTTGCGACAGTAAACCGATTTGCTCGCGTATTCTTACCTCGAAAACTTTTATCTCTTTTCCCAGTCTGGTGGGTGAAGCAGGTTGTCCATGGGTTCTGGCAAGCATGGGCACGTTACTCCATTCTGCCGCAAGTTTTCCAAGAACAGATAGAATTTCTTCCAGCCTGGGAAGAAAGTGGTCTGCTTCAAATTCTTTAAGAGAAAGCGGTATGGAGGTGTTGTTGATGTCCTGAGAGGTTAGACCAAAGTGCACCATTTCACGTACCGCGCCAAGACCTGACTCATCAAGCTTAGATTTAACAAAATATTCTACCGCCTTAACATCGTGGTTGGTCGTTTTTTCAGTCTCACGAATCAGCTGGGCATCTTCTTCGGAAAAATTTTTATAAATCTTACGCAAACCCTCAATCTGTAGATGGTTGAGTTTTGGTTGATCAGGAAGGAAGTTGAGCAAAGCGATGAGATACTCCAACTCTACCCTAACCCGGTAACGATGTAGGGCGAACTCTGAGAAATATTTACCCAAATCCCTGGTCTGACCTGCATAGCGGCCATCAACAGGACTTACTGACATCATTTGGGTGGATTCCAACGGAAAAAATTAAGGTGCTAAAATACAAAATGTATCTCAGCACCTTAAAGGATTTTAAATGCTCAGGAAATAACCTGATTAATCCAATTTCCAACCGCTTCGGTAGTGACCCTTCACAAATTCATTGGCAGGATCAAAATTCTGGATCTTCATATTCTTGGCATCCCAAAGCAACTTTTTACGTCCAGGATATTTGTTGCCGTCTTTCATGGCATAGGCGCGAATGGCTAGGTTACCCATTAAGACCGCCTCTGTAAATGGACCGGCAAATTCAAATGGCGAGCTGATGGCCATTTTTCCATAGCCAGCAATACAAGCATCAACCCACTGAGTATAATGCCCAGCTTCAGCGTCTTCAACACGCGCGATGGTTTTGGCCGGGAAAGTAACCTCTTGCATACGGGAGGTAGGCAACAGCCGCGGAGGCGTATTATAGCTTCCGGTGATTTTACCTTTGGTTCCCTCAAAGATGAAACCGTTGGTACCCTCACCCATCACCTCATCTGGAAGTAGTTCCTCCGGACGTTTTGGAATGAGTCCACCATCCATCCAGGTGAGCATGATGTTACCCTTGCCGTCCTTACGCGGGAATTTGAGATGGATTATGGATGATGCGGGACAACTTTCGATGTAGCTGGCCTCCTTAAAAAATCCTTCCCATGCCGTCGTAGAACTGCACTCAACCTCGCTTGGGAAATCAATGGGGAGCGCACGAAATGCTGCGTCCATAATATGACAGCCCATGTCACCAAGAGCGCCGGTTCCAAAATTCCACCATCCCCGCCAGTTGAAGGGAAGGTACGCCGGATTGTAGTCGATGAACTTGGCGGGGCCCAACCACAGATCCCAATCCAATTCAGATGGAATATCAAATTTTCCTGCAGGCGTTGGTACACCCTGCGGCCAAACCGGACGGTTGGTCCACGCCTGAACAGCCGTAACGTCGCCAATTAACCCTGCATCAATCCACTCCTTAATGGTTCTTGCCGGATCCGCTGAAGCATGTTGATTGCCCATTTGTGTGACAACCTTGTATTTGGCAGCTGCTTCGGTAAGCATTCTTGCTTCCCAGATGTTGTGGGTCAGTGGTTTCTGAACATATACGTGTTTTCCACGCTGCATCGCAGCCATAGCAATAACACCGTGGGTATGGTCAGGCGTTGAAACAGAAACAGCGTCGATACCCTTTGATTCTTTGTCCAGCATGACACGAAAATCTTTGTAGTATTTCGCATTCGGGAAATTCTTCTTGGATTGAACAGCCATGCGATCGTCCACATCACACAGAACAGCGATGCGCGCTTTTGGATTACCCTTTGTTTTACCATCGGGAGAACCCGCAAAACCAGTAAGATCAGAGGTTCCCTTTCCTCCCACACCTACGCCCGCAATGTACAGGGTGTCTGAGGGCGCTATAAATCCAGGGCCACCAAGAACAAATCGAGGAACAATTGTTACTGCAGCTGCACCGGTTGCAGCCTTCCGAATAAAATTTCTACGCGTTACCATGGCTTGAAATTTGAAGGTTTAGTTTCTGAAATATAGAGTAATAGTTTTGAGCCGACAAGGCTTGATGGTGCTAGCGGCAGCGATAACCTTCCTTCAACAGAAAGGCTTTTGCTTTTTCGCGTTGATCGCCCTGGATAAGGATTTCTCCATCCTTGACCGAACCACCGGTTCCACAGTAAGCTTTCAACTTTTTTGAAAGGCTTTCGAGATCCTGAAGAGCGCCGACAAACCCCTTAATAAGGGTGACCTGCTTGCCCGCCCTTCCTGAAGTATCCAGAAAAACCCTCAACTGCTGTTTGTCTTTGGATATGGTTTCCTGTTCTTCTGCTCCGCCATATTGAAAGGTGAAATTTTGATCGGTGGAGTACACCACACCCTCCCGTTTCTTCCAGTCATTTTTTTTCATAACACAGTCTTACCAGATTGAAAATGCAATTAAAGCGCCATTCAATATTAAGAGCAATACAACAACCACACAAAGTCGAAAATCAATTTGCAAGTCCCATTTTTTGATGACAGCCAGGAGTGATACCAAGGCCAGAATAATTGGAGCAAAAGCCAAATAACTAAAGATTGATGCCGAACCAGGCAGGTGGTACGTCCTGGATGAATTTTCCAAAGATTTTAGAATCCCGAATACCGGTGAAACGGTAACCAAAACCTTTTCCTCCCTTAGAAAGGCCCTCCCCTCAGGCAATGAGAAATAGAAAGAGCCGCCGGACTTGGTTTTAATTGTGTACTGAGAGCGCCATCTTCCCCTAAATTCAACCTCATCCTCAAATTGTATTGAAGGCAAAAGGAAATCAATCAGTAAAACCAATACGACGACAAGCCCCAATCGCGGCACCCAGATCAATCCTTTCATCATTTTGGCCATCATTACTTCCAACTCCTGTTCTGCCGATGGTTGCTTTCTCCCTGCAGGTCTGCGGCGGTATGCCGGATCACGGTGTCTTACCATCGGCTCCTCAATATTGAAGTGACGGTTGTCGTAACGATACCTTTTTTCAGGATCAGACAATACCTCATAGGCCTCCTGAATGGCTTGAAATTTTACCAAAGCGTCGGGCTCCTTATTTACATCCGGGTGATAGGTCCTTGCAAGCTTGTGAAACGACCTTCGAATTTGATCGGCCGAACATCCCGAAGGCACACCTAGGCGCTGGTAGTAATCATCCGGCAAGTCTGCAACACGCATCTTGCCATCAAGATATAAAATAGAAAACTGTGATTCCTACACCTTAAGCGTCAGAACTGGAACATTCGAAATCATCACGACCTCCTCTGCAATACTGGAGCTAAAGAGTTGTGCTACGCCGCTTCTTCCATGGGTAGCCATTACCACCAGATCTGCTTTTATTTCAGAAGCAAAAAATTGAATGCCCTCACTGACCGATACTTCGTTGAAGATGTGCAGGGTAGGATTTTTGATTCCTGCGTTTAGCGCAAACACCTTCATATAATCTTTTACACTTCGATCGCGCTGAAAATCTTCCGGAGTATTCACCCTAAGAAGATTTACCTCTGCCCCAAACAATATTTGAAGCTCAGCAACCATTGGCGCTATCGCATGTTCCTCTTCAGACATCGAGGTTGCGAAAACAATTTTCTTGAAATCCCCTATTTTAATTCCCTGACGTACGGTTAAAACCGGGCAACTGATCTTACGGACTACTTTTTCGGCATGACTCCGCACAAAAAAGTGCTCCAAACCTGATGGAAGGTTCTCGCCCATAACAACGAGATCGGTGGACTGCTCATCAATGATTTGCTCCAGTTTATGAAAAGGATTCCCTAGTCTTATTACCGAGTTTATTTGAAATGTATCATTGTCATCCCAAGTTCTACGAACCGAAACGGCCAGATCCTCCAATTTTTGTTTTGATTCACGAATTAAGGCGGCCTGGTACCGTAGGTCCTCAATTGAAGCATGACCCGTTTCGCCGGTAACTGAAATGGTCTCCGGTTGCAACTCTTCCACAACATGCAGTAGGGTAAGCGTTGCGTTGGACTTCAATGCAATTTTTACGCCCGCCTCCAGCGCATCCATTGACGCCGACGAGAAATCGGTTGGTACAAGTATATTTTTCATAATGGTCATTGTTCAAATATTCTTAACAACAACAACTGTCGGCATGACCATCCTCATTGTTAATTAAGACTTTCATCATGTTTCAAGGAACATAAGGTTATACCCCCAACGAGGATTCTTTATATTTTAGTGCCTCATTGAAAACAAGACCATTGTGAATTCCAAAAAGAACCCATTTCCGCTTGCGCACCATGTTTTTTTCTGGTTGAAAGAACCTGGATCAGTCCAGGCCAGAAAACAGTTGATGGAAGGAATCAGGACACTTGAAAATATTGCCGGCGTAGGTCAGTTGCACATCGGAGTGCCAGCAGACACCGAAAAACGAGACGTGGTAGATCACTCTTATGACGTTTGTGAATTGATCATGTTTGCAACAAAAGAGGCGCAGGCTGAATACCAGGTTCACCCCATCCACAAAGCCTTTGTTGAAAAATATTCACATCTGTGGTCAAAGGTATTGGTCTACGACTCATTAGAGTCCTAACCGCAGACAGGAAGCAACCGCTATGAACGAAATTTTCTTCCGTTACCTGCACTTCCTGAGCTTACTGATTTTGGCGGGCAGTTTATTCACCGAGGCATTTCTGATAAAAAGTAAAAACCTTCGATCGGAAATTTCTCTTCTGGCAAAGGTTGATTTGATCTATGGAATTTCTTCCATAACCCTCCTGGCTGCGGGGTTAACCTTATGGTTTGGAAATGTAGGGAAGCCATCCATTTACTATTCCAACAACTGGATATTTCTGACCAAAATCGGGCTGGTGATGCTGCTCGGTCTACTTTCCATTCAACCAACGATCTTCTTCATCAAAAACCGTAAGGGCAATCCAGACGAAATATTGATTGTCCCAAAACTGACGCGATGGCTAATCAACGCTGAGGTTGCTTTACTTTCGATCATACCTCTGCTCGCTGGATTGATGTCCAGAGGACATGGATTTATGCCATAATCAGGTCAGCCGGTAGGTTTGTAAATATAAACTCAACATCATTTAACAGGTCTACGCGGATGGTTGAATCCTTATTCACCTTACCGGCGAGTATCCATTTGGAAAGTTCATTAAGCAACTCACGTTGCAACACCCTTTTTAACGGCCGCGCGCCGTACTGCGGATCAAATCCAAGCTTGGCCAACCGATCAAGCGAGGCCTCCGAAACCTCCAGCATTATTCCCGAGGCGGCAAGACGTTCACGAATCAGGTCGACCTGTATGCTGACAATTTTTCGGATATCGTTTTTACCCAGCGGTCGGAACATGATGATCTCGTCTATACGGTTAATGAATTCAGGCCGCACTGACTTCTTAAGCATATCCACAACCTGCTCACGTGTACTTTCAAGGATCTCGAAATAATTATCATCGGTTATCTTTTCAAAATTCTCCTGGATAATCCCCGATCCAATGTTGGTGGTCATGATGATTATGGTGTTTTTGAAGTTGGCCACCCTGCCCTTATTGTCGGTAAGCCGTCCATCGTCTAACACCTGAAGAAGAATATTAAATACATCTGGGTGTGCTTTTTCGATTTCATCGAGCAGGATCACAGCGTAGGGCTTTCTTCGAACCGCCTCGGTCAACTGCCCACCTTCGTCGTATCCGACATATCCGGGAGGCGCACCTATAAGTCTGCTTACACTATGACGTTCCTGGTACTCACTCATGTCGATGCGCACCATTGCATTTTCATCATTAAATAGAAATGATGCCAATGCTTTACTCAATTCGGTTTTACCAACCCCGGTAGTCCCCATAAAAATGAAAGAGCCAATCGGACGCTTGGGATCCTGTAGCCCGGCTCGGCTGCGGCGCACCGCATCGCTAAGGGCCCGAATAGCTTCTTCCTGACCCGCGACACGCATGGACAATTCTTTTTCCAGTGAGAGCAACTTGTCCCGCTCACTTTGAAGCATGCGCGACACTGGAATACCTGTCCACCTGGCCACCACCTCAGCAATATCCTCTCCATCTACTTCCTCTTTCAGCAGGGCATGTTCGCCCTCCATATGCTTCATCTGTTGCTGGAGGTCTTGTAGTTTCTTTTCAGTACTAACAATTTTTCCGTAACGAATTTCTGCCACCTTACCATAGTCGCCGGATTTTTCGGCCTGCTCGGCCTCAAACTTTAGTCGATCGATGTTTTCCTTTTCTTTTCGGATGTCTTCCACTATTGATTTTTCTGAATCCCACCGCGCTTTTAAAGAGTTCCGCTTACCGCTGAATTCAGCGATTTCTTTAGAGAGCTCAGATTCTTTTTCCGCATCCTTTTCACGCCGGATGGCTTCACGCTCAATTTCCAGTTGCATGATTTTCCGATTGAGCTCATCCAATTCCTCCGGCATGGAATCCATCTCCAGCCTAAGCTTGGATGCAGCTTCATCCATTAAATCGATGGCTTTATCCGGAAGAAACCGGTCGGAGATATAGCGCGAGGACAACTCTACCGACGCAATCACTGCATCGTCTTTTATGCGTACCCCATGGTGAAGCTCATATTTGTCCTTGATGCCCCTGAGAATAGAAATGGAATCTTCTACAGAAGGCTCGTCCACCATCACAGCCTGAAACCTCCGCTCCAATGCCTTGTCTTTTTCAACATACTTCTGGTATTCTTTAAGCGTGGTTGCGCCAATCGCATGAAGCTCGCCCCTTGCCAAGGCAGGTTTCAACAAGTTGGCAGCATCCATCGCTCCTTCTCCCCCACCGGCACCGATCAACGTATGGATTTCATCGATGAACAAAATAATCTCTCCATTAGAATCAGTAACTTCCTTGATCACCGATTTCAATCGCTCCTCGAATTCACCCTTATATTTTGCACCAGCCACCAGCAAGCCCATATCCAGGGAAACCAGCGTCTTTGACTTTAGATTTTCCGGCACATCACCATTGACAATCCGCTGAGCCATGCCTTCTACGATGGCCGTCTTTCCAACGCCGGGTTCTCCAAGTAAAATGGGATTGTTTTTGGTCCGACGAGAAAGTATTTGCAAAACCCGCCTGATCTCTTCGTCTCTTCCAATTACCGGATCAATCTTACCACGCTTGGCAAGCTCATTAAGGTTTTTGGAGTAGCGCTCCAGTGATTTGTATTTGGCCTCCGCATTCTGGTCACGAACCTGCTGACCGCCCCTAAGCTCACGGATGGCTTTAAGTAGGGACTTCCTCTCAAAGCCATTTTCTTTCATAATCTGCCCGGTTTTGTCGCTGGAGTCGAGCAAGGCCAAAAGCAGATGCTCAACAGCTATAAACTCATCACCCAAGGCACTCAATTCACGCTCTGCCTTTTGAAGTACCTGCGCCGTACCTTGGGCAAGGTAGGGCTGCTGCCCTGAAACCTTTGGCAAGGAGGCCAACAGTTGATTAAGGCGGTCGATGAGCAGATTTCCACTGATGTTCAACTTTTTAAACAAATAGCCGGCGATGTTCTCGTCTGTTTCTAAAATGGCCTTTAACAAATGGGCAGGCTCGATGGCTTGTTGTCCCATGGACGACGCCAAGGCCGCAGATTGCTGCAGAACTTCTTGCGATTTGATGGTATATTTATCTGTGTTCATTGTCTCTTGAGTAAAATTTTCATCCGAACTTTCGCGTTCTGAATCATCAAATTAGAAACCAGTGCCCTTTCTCATTTTTTTCAGGCAATTTTGTCATTAACTTGATGAAAATCATACCTTTCCAAGCCAAATTGACCTGATTCAATGCCAAAAAAACAGATTAAAAAATCCGCTGTGGTTACGCAGAACTTGCTGGTTGAAGTTGCATGGGAAGTTTGTAATCAGGTCGGAGGAATTTATACCGTAATCCGATCCAAAGCTCCTTCCATGATGGAGAACTGGGGTGGAAGGTTTTGCATGATTGGTCCTTATGTGAACAAAAACATTCAGGCGGAGCTGGAGCCACTCGACGATGTCGCAGATATTTTCGGACAGGCTGCAGCCAACCTAAGGAAAAAAGGGTACGACGTTCATTATGCCGAATGGCTTATCACTGGAAAGCCTAGAGTGGTTTTACTCAATCCAAATGTTATTGAGGAGAAAGCCCTCAACGTCATTAAATACCTTCTTTGGAAAAATCATGGTATAGGCACACCCACCGGAAATCCATTGATAGACCAGGTGATTGGATTTGCCTACCTGACCAAGTTGTACTTTGATGAATTGCTGGAGCTAGCCCAGGATAAAAACATCATAGCACATTTCCATGAGTGGATGGCGGGCCTGCCCATACTGGACATCAGAAAGGAGAAGCTGCCGATCAAAACCATTTTTACGACACATGCCACTCAACTTGGCAGGCACCTTGCCATCAACTCGCCCTTGTTTTATGCGCACATGCCTTTCTTTAATTGGGAAACGGAGGCAAAGAAATTTTGGGTAGAAACCGAAGCACAAATTGAACACGGATGCGCACAAAAGTGTGATGTCTTTACCACCGTGAGTGATGTAACTGCGCAGGAATGTGAACACTTACTTAAACGCAAGTGCGATTTGATCCTTCCCAATGGATTAAACATCCAACGTTTTGAGGCGTTGCATGAGTTTCAAAACCTACACGCTCAGTACAAGGAAAAAATCCATCAGTTTGTGATGGGTCATTTTTTTCAATCATATTCCTTCGACCTTGATAAAACCATCTACCTCTTTACTTCAGGACGGTATGAGTATAAAAACAAGGGCTTTGACCTAACCCTTGAAGCGCTCACCCATCTTAACCAACAATTAAAGCAGGAGAATGCGGACGTTACCGTAGTCATGTTCTTTGTGACCAAACGGGATTACTTCAGTATTAAACCCGAAGCATTGCAGTCGCGCGCCATGATGGAAGAAATCCGGCAAACCTGTGATGCCATCCAAAGACAAATCGGCAAACGCCTATTTTTTGAAAGCACCTCCAGAAGAGATCAGCGTCTTCCGGACCTCAACGGCTTCGTTGATGAGTATTGGAAACTACGTTACCGGAGAACCATTCAGTCCTGGAAGAATACCAAACTTCCACTCGCGGTAACACATAAGTTGGTGGATGAGCAAAACGATGACATTCTAAACTTTCTGAACCGTAGGAACTTATTGAACCACCCAAGCGATAAGGTTAAGATTGTTTATCACCCTGACTTTATTAACTCAACAAGTCCTTTGTTTGGTTTGGATTACGGTCAGTTTGTACGAGGCTGTCACCTGGGTGTATTCCCAAGTTATTACGAGCCCTGGGGTTACACACCCTTGGAGTGCATGGCGAGTGGAGTACCGGCTGTCACCAGCGACCTCAGCGGATTTGGAGATTACCTTTTGCGGCACATGCCTGACTATGAAAAGGGCGGCATGTTTGTAGTGGAAAGAGCAAAGCGCACCTTTGACTGGAGCGCGAGGCAATTGTCGGCATACCTTTATCAGTTTCTGCTTCAGAACAGAAGAGAAAGAATCATGCAACGCAATAATGCAGAAAATTACTCTGCAGCCTTCGACTGGTCCGTGTTGATCCGCTACTATGAAGAGGCTTATGCCCGGGCCATCAAGGCCTGAGCTTATTCTGTTACCTCGTCGGTATCAATCCAGTTAAGCAACACGAAGGTTACCAGCAGACCTGAAAATACACCTTCCAGTAAGACAATGAAGGAAGCCATATAGGCATTCAGGTAACGACCCATCTTTTCATTCTCTATAATCCAATTCATAAAACCATCGTTCACCTTCATAAATCCAAAAAGAAATCCAGCAAAGATCAACGAGCCTATGGTTGAAATGCTGACCCCTGTTGCAAGGGCCCGGAAATAATTCATATGTGCTCCGTGGGTGTCTTTAAACTTGCGAAGCCCAAAGTAGACACCGGCCCCCAGGATCATAAGGTTTAACAATCGAAGTTCTACATGGTTTCCAAGACCAAGCAGGTACATGACGCCAAAGTAAAGTACAAGGCCTGCGCCAATCAGGATTCCATAGTTTTCAGGAATCCGGTTAGGGTTGCTGAATAGTTGCATTCTTTTTGGGATTAGGTTTCTAAAATTTCACGAAAAATTCAGGACTTTTCAACCTTCAACACTGATTTCTAATTAAAGCTTTGAAAATTCAACAATTCATGGATTCCCTGACCGGCCATAAGGAGCCACCGAAAGTGCTTGATCCCGCCATGAAGGCACTTTGGTATGATTACCAGGGCAAATGGGCGTTGGCGCATAACCTGATTAATGACCTTAGCGATCAACGCTCGAAAATGGTCCATGCATACCTACACCGAAAGGAGGGCGATCAGTCCAATGCAGAATACTGGTACCGGGCTGCGGGTAAAAAACCTTTTACAGGATCGCTCGAAGAGGAATGGAAAATTTTGACGACAGAATTATCGGATTAGAAATATCTAGTTCTGGGGCACCGCTTCATGTGGTCTGTCAACTTTCAAAATCAGTTTTAATTCATTCACCTCTTTCATCCTTGATTCCCGAAACCCTTTTTGATCGAAATTTTTAGCCAGCGCCTTTAGATCAGGTTGACCCGCCTCAACCCAGGCGGAATACCATAAATCAGCAACCATTTTTATGCTGTGTTTCAATTGGGCCTCTACCATGCCGTCCTGCCGACGGTGGTAAGCAGCGGCGTATTCAGGTGAAACCATTTTCTGAACACCGTAACCTTTTGATTCAAAAGAAAATTTAGTCCTGGCACTTTCAGAAAATAAAATTTTTTCCTCTGTCAGTACTCTTTGAGAAAGCTTATGGGCATTCAAAATACCTAAAGCCACTGGTGGTCTTCGATCCGGGATATAATTGGCTTGTCCAGTAAAATATTCGTAGTCCTGAAAATACAACTCCGGTAATCTCGTTTCCCAAAACCCATGCAATCCGGTCTGTCCGGTCTTTTGCCCATCATAATTGGAAGTGGTGTGTAGGGGGACATGAGCATCTCCAACATAATGCCCCAGATCAGCGGAGGCTGATAAAATCCGCGACGGATCGCCTGTCAGAAATGCTTCCCGCAACCGGTAATAGGTCCGCTCCAAATTCCAATGGACGATACCATGCTTTCGTATGCTATCCTCTCCAAACTTCACCACTGCTGAATCCCATGGAATAAAGAGGATAAGCGAATCATATCCAATGTTCCCATAAACATCTAAATCAATAAAATGGCATTCAGCCTCTCCTTCTACCGCATATCGGCGCCGATCGGGGTTGACCGCCGCTTCCTCGATGAATTCCAGGTTCTCCTTATAAAAAACCGACATTTCTGGAGGCAACAAAAAAACTGCATGGCGATTGATCATGCGGTGGGAAAAAAATCCCCATTGACCAAACAGAAATAAACAGAGCACTGCTAGTATTTTTTTCATGAATTGGAAAGACTGATATTTAAGATTCTGAATACAATTAAATGATGCACAAATTACTCGCGACGATTGGCCTGACTTCTTTATCCATTTTTTCGTGTTTGGGGTCGGATCCTTACCCCGTAAACCGAAACCTGAATGTGTTGCATTACCGGTTTTACCTTACAGTAAATGACAGCACGGATGAAATTGAAGGCAAGAGTGAAATCACCTTTGAACTCAAAGGAAATTCACCTGTGTTTTTCCTGGACCTGGTCAAGAAACAATCCGATGGAATGGGAATGATCATCAAGGGAATCGGGCCCGCGGAAATTATTTCAGGATATCAACACACTGAAAATAACCGGATTGAAATCACGCTAAAATCAATACCAACCTCTCCTACCACCCTAACCATTCAATACAGCGGCGTACCGGCCGACGGACTGGTTATCGGAAACAATAAATTTTCTTCCCGTGGATTTTTTGGCGATAACTGGCCAGACCGCGGACACCACTGGTTGGCGTGCGTCGACCATCCATCAGATAAAGCATCTGTAGAATTTATTGTAACAGCGCCAGAACATTACGATGTGGTGGCGACGGGCGTTTTAAAAGAACAAAGCAACCTAGGCAATGGAACAAAACAACACCATTGGTCGGAAGAAACTGTGGTTCCTGTAAAAGTGATGACTATAGGTATTGCCCGGTTTGCCGTCAAACACCTGGGGAACTTTGCAGGCGTTGAAAACAGCATCTGGGTTTTCCCGGAGAACCGCGAAGCAGGATTTTCTGATTTCAGTCCAGCGGCGCGCATCATTGAATTTTATTCCAAAACCTGGGGACCCTTTCTTTTTGGAAAGTTGGCGCACGTGCAATCTAAAACCCGATGGGGTGGATTGGAAAATGCAGGAGCCATATTTTATGCAGAGCGCGCAGTCAACGGAAAAAATCAAATTGAAAACCTGATTGCCCATGAAACTGCACACCAGTGGTTTGGTGATGGCGTGACGGAAAAAGATTGGCACCACGTCTGGCTCAGCGAAGGATTTGCCACCTACATGACCCATTACTATAATCAACAAATCCACGGTGAGGCTGCACGACAAGGTGGAATGACGAAGGATCGTGAAAATATCCTGAAGCATCCACGACTAAACACAAGTCCGGTGGTTGATACAACCATCACCGACATCAATGAAGTCTTGAGCACCATCACCTATCAGAAGGCTTCATTTGTTTTACACATGCTTAGACGAACCATTGGAGATGATGCGTTCGTTAAAGGTGTTCGTAACTTCTATATGGACTTCAAGGGCGGCAATGCCTTGACAAGCGATTTACAGCATGCGCTGGAGAAATCAAGTGGCACCCCGCTGGATTGGTTTTTCAAACAGTGGGTTTACAGCCCGGGAACCCCGGAAGTGGATGTCGTTTGGCAATTCATTAAAGGCAGAAAAGAAACCAAAATATTGGTGAAACAAACCGGGAATTCGGTCTGGAAATTCGATTTGGCCATAAGATTGAATGATCTGAAAGGAGAAATTATTTCAGATGAAAGCCTCTTAATTGATCAAAAAGCGCAGGTTTTTACCATTAAAGCGGAGAAAAGCCCTGAAAATCTGATTCTAGACCCTGAAGTAAACCTGCTTTTCAGGGGTAAAATCAGCCGAGGGAAATTGTAAATCCTGTGAATGCCATTACATTTGCACCTCGATTTTTAAAAGAATGGCAAACCATAAGTCAGCAGAAAAAAGAATACGCTCGAACGAAGCCAAAAGGCAGAGGAACAGCTACCAACACAAAACAACACGCACCTACGTAAAGAAGCTTAAAGCTTCAACCAAAAAAGACGAGGCAGCCGCGTTGTTGAAAGAAGTAACTGCCATGTTGGATAAACTGGCAAAGAAGAACATCATCCATTGGAAAAAAGCTGCTAACCAAAAGTCAGCTCTAACCAAGATGGTCAACAAGCTTTCTTAAGCAGTCCCACATTAAAATTCCAAACCCTTTCCATTGTGGAAAGGGTTTTTTATTGAGCAACTGAAAATCCAGGCAAGGAAAAACACGTTGTATTTACGGTGATTTTCTTTTTGCAGGCTAAATCAAATTTTCCTCCTTTTGCTTCGTGCAGGAGGATTTAATCAAAAGTCTGAAAATCGGTGAATGGTCTCCCGACGACCGCCCGCGGGAGCGGCTTCTTGAAAAGGGTAAGTCAGAATTAAGCGACGCTGAATTGCTGTCGATTCTGCTTGGTACCGGAACAGAAGACATCAATGCACTGGAGGTGGCCAAACAACTTCTGCTCAAAGTTTCCAACAATGTATTCAACCTCTCCCGTTGCAATCCAGCCGAACTCATGGAACAAAAAGGAATTGGAAAAGCAAAAGCGCTGACCATCGTTGCGGGATTGGAACTTGGGCGCAGAGCCAGAGAAACAGATGCGGTGGAGCTCCCGAAAATCAAATGCTCAAAAGATGCCTTTGAAATAATCTATAATGATCTGGCTGATTTGAGGCACGAAGAATTCTGGGTTCTGTTTCTGAACAGAGCCAACAGCCTGATTCGCAAGAGAAAAATAAGTTCAGGGGGCGTTGCCGGAACTGTCGCAGACCCTAAACTCATCTATAGACATGCCCTTGAGTCATTGGCTTGTGGGATTGTCGTGGCGCACAACCACCCCTCTGGAAACCTGGTGGCAAGCAAGCAAGACATTGAGCTCACCGATAAACTTAAGCACGCAGGTAAACTACTGGAGATTGAATTGATTGATCACCTAATTGTGTCGGGCAACAAATATTATAGTTTTGCTGACCAGGGACGAATTTGAATCCTATGAAACCCGGCCGACTCATCATCTTTTTTCTTTCTACTGGAATATTGATAAGCTTACTCTATCCATTCTTCGGTGGGGACGATGAGGCAGCTTATAAAGCATCTATTGAAAAGGAGAGAAAGAACCGAGACCAATTCATGGAAACGGCGCCTGATTCTCCTTTTGGTCAGGGGAAAAAGTTCAGAGGCCTGACCTACTACACGCCAGATGCGAACTTTCGGATTCAGGCGGATCTTCAATACGAAAAATCACGAGAAGTTCGATCCATTCAAACAAGTGATGGTAAATCAAGGTCCTACCTTACTTATGCAACAGCATCTTTCGACCTAGGAAACCTTCGTCACCAGTTGCTCATTTTCGAAAATCTTGATCCCGGGCCGGAGCGTGGTAATCTTTTCCTTGCTTTTACAGATGAAACCAGCGGAGCGGAAACTTATGGCGGAGGCCGGTACCTGGACATCAGAAAAGTGCCCGGTTCAACATCAGTATTATTGGATTTCAATATGGCTTACAACCCCTATTGCGCCTACAACGAAAATTTCTCCTGCCCATTTCCACCGGCTGAAAATCATTTAAAGGCCGCAATCATTGCCGGAGAGAAAAACTATCGGTAACCTCAGGGCTCCCTCTGCCCATTGGAATTAATCTTTATTTTTGTCGGCTGTTCCTTAATCCTAAACTGCGTCCATGAAAATTTCCTACCAGTGGCTGAAAGATTTTATTGAACTGACGGAATCTCCGGAGGAAATCGCTGCACTTCTAACCGGTTCAGGGCTGGAAGTTGAATCTGTTGAACAATACGAAACCGTGAAAGGAGGACTTTCCGGTGTTGTCATAGGAACAGTACGCACCTGCGAAAAGCATCCCAATGCTGACAAGCTCCACTTAACAACGGTTACGACAGGCACTGCAGAACCATTGAAAATTGTGTGTGGAGCACCGAATGTAGCCGCTGGTCAACGTGTAGCGGTTGCATTGGTTGGAACCACGCTCCACACCTTCGGAGGGACCACCATTACGCTTAAGTCAACAAAAATCAGAGGAGAGGTCAGCGAGGGTATGATTTGCGCTGAAGATGAATTGGGACTTGGGCCTTCCCATGATGGAATTATAATCCTGAAAACCGACTTGCCCGATGGAACACCGGCATCTGAATATTTTCAACTTTATCAGGACCACCTATTTGAAATAGGCCTTACGCCCAACCGGGCTGACGCTGCATCTCATCTCGGGGTATCCAGGGATTTGAAAGCCTTATTGAATAGACCAGTAAATCTGCCTGCAGGAAGCAAGCAGACCGTAGAAAATAATCAAAAGGAATTCTCGGTTGAAATTGAAAATCCAGATGGATGCATTCGATACAGCGGAATTTTATTAGAAAACATCACGGTTACCGAATCCCCTGACTGGCTTAAAAACAGACTCAAAGCCATCGGGCTAAACCCCATCAATAATGTGGTGGATGTGACCAACTATGTATGCCATGGTTTAGGTCAGCCACTTCATGCCTTTGATGCCGAAAAAATTAGAGGGAAAAAAGTGGTTATAAAAACCCTGGAAGAGGGCACACCATTCGTTACACTTGACGGAAAAGA
The DNA here is from genome assembly GCA_016866235.1 of Bacteroidota bacterium. GTDB lineage: Bacteria > Bacteroidota > Bacteroidia > Cytophagales > Cyclobacteriaceae > ELB16-189. Next base: position 700,600 of record VGMW01000001.1, on the reverse strand, counting down.
AAGAAAATTAAAGTCAAGCGATTTAATGATTTGTGATGACAAGGGTGGAATGTGCATTGCCGGAGTTTTTGGCGGAGCAAATTCTGGAATTAATGACAACACCACCAGGGTATTTCTTGAAAGCGCCTGTTTCGCTCCGACCTTCATTCGAAAAACCAGTCAGCACCATCAACTGTCCACCGACGCATCTTTCCGATTTGCACGCGGTACCGACCCTAACCTGACCTTATTTGCGCTGGAGTTTGCTGTCGGTTTATTAACTGAGGTGGCAGGGGCAAAAGTGAGTTCAAGGGCATGGGATATTTATCCTCAACCCATAACCAACCGAATTTTTAAGGTTAGCCACAGCAGGATAAATGACCTGATTGGTGCAAATCTTTCAACTGACACCACCTTCCCTATTCTTAAAAACTTAGACATAGAGGTTTCCAACGTCGCTGGTGATGCGTTTATGGTTTCTGTTCCGCCCTATCGCGTGGATGTAATGCAGGAGGCCGACATCGCTGAAGAGGTTTTAAGAATCTATGGTTTCAACTCCATAGCGCTGCGTGAACATGCTGGTGCAAGCTATCTCGCCGAATTTCCTGAAAGGGATCTGAATAAGCTCAAGAAAAGCATCAGTGAAATGCTTTCGGGTAAAGGATACCAGGAAATACTCACCAATTCCCTTTCTTCAGAACATTATAACGCCGCAAACGGCTTTTCAATGGAAGGTGGTGCTCAGGTGACCATCCTGAATAAATTAAGCGAAGAACAAGGTGCGCTGCGTCAAACCTTGTTGTTCACAGGACTGGAAGTACTTGCCTATAACATCAACCGCAAGGAAGAAAACCTGAAACTTTTTGAAATCGGAAAGGTTTATTGGAAATCTGATCTACAGGAATTGAAAGGACAACAGGCTTATGGGGAGTCTGAGAAAATTGCATTGTTCATTACCGGGCTTTCATCACCGGAATCCTGGCAGGAGCAAGCGAGGAGTTCAACTTTCCATGACCTGATTTCAGCGGTTAAATCGTTGCAGATAAAAACCAATTGCAATGGTTACAAGGATGAAACAGCAGTTCATCCCTGTCTTCAGTTTGGTGTCAAACTCATTCGTGGTAAAAAGCTTTTGGGACAGTTGGGCTCCGTTAAGTCTGCGGTGTTGAAAAACTTCGGCATTAAACAACCGGTGTGGTTTGCTGAACTTGATCTGGAGCTGCTTACAGAAGGAATTAGGCCCTCGTTTTCTGTCAAAGAGGTACCTAAGTTTCCCAAGGTGAGACGTGATCTTTCCCTGGTTATCGACAAACAGGTTAATTTCAAACAAATCCAGGATCTTATTCAGGAAACGGAGAAAAGCCTGATCACGCAGGTTGGAGTTTTTGATGTTTATGAAGGAAAGAACCTACCGGAGGGCAAAAAGGCATACGCTTTATCGTTTGTGTTGCAGGATGATGAAAAAACCCTGACTGAAAGTCAGATTGATGGGGTCATGGAAAAATTGATGCACACTTTTGAACAAAAGCTTGGCGCGGTGATCAGAAAATAGTTTACTTTGATCACATGATTTCATGACCGCTGAAGGGCAGAAAAGAGCTCAAATGCGCCGGAAATCATAAAGAATTGATATTTAGAAATACAGGAACAGAAATTACCCAAAGCATGAGTCAAGATTTACTGAGATCCAATTTGAGCAGACTTGAACGCAAAATTTTAATGTTGCTGAACGAGCATAAGAATCTCAGGGAGGAAGTAAAAAGCTTAACAAATGAAAACCAGATGCTTAAGCAAGGCCTCCAAAACAGGGACCAGCAGCTGGAGGGTTTTAAAAATCAGATCAAATTCACTAAAATTGCGGATCGTATACACCCGGAAGACGGTGATGTAACGGAATTGAAAAGGAAAGTGGATGATTATATCCGCGAGATCGATAAATGTATAGCGCATTTAAGTCAATAGTCAGAAGCACGATTCAGCCATGGAAGAGCTCTCAATAAAAATCAGGATTGCCGACAGGGAATACCCGATGAAAGTCCGCAAGGATGAAGAGGAGCGCGTTCGGGCTGCAGGAAAATGGATTAACGAAAAGCTGAAGTTATATCGTGAACAATACGGGCTCGAAGATCATCAGGATCTTTTGGCTATGGTGGCCTTTGACAGTACGGTCCAGAAAATACAACATGAAGAATCCCGCCAGGGAGTCGATCAGAGTGTATCGGAAAAAATCAATCATCTTAACAACCTCGTTGCTCAGGCGCTGAGCTGACGGCTTTTCGATTCCATTCATCCATTCTACCGGGGGTGTGCATAAACTATAAACACCCCAAAATGGAACCCATTTTTTTAATTCCGGCAGCCTCTGTCCTAAGCCTAGTGCTCGGTATCACCGCCGGTGTCATCACTTATAAAAGAAAAACATCTAAGAACCTTCATACCAATCAGGAAAAGGCTAAGCTGATTATTCGCGAAGCGGAAATCCAGGGAGAAAACATTAAAAAGGACCGCATCCTTGAAGCCAAGGAAAAGTTCCTGAAGATGAAACAGGAATTTGAAGAGGAGGCCAACCGCCGTAAAAATCAAATCATCGGCAACGAGCAGAAAATCAAACAACGGGAGGCGCAGCTCTCTAAGGAACTCGAACAAATCAAACGCAAGGAATCTGACCTGGAAGAAGACAAAAAAGATCTGGCCGTTCAGATGGATCATGTAAAAAAGAGGAAGGAGGAACTTGACCGTTTCAACCAACAAAAGGTTCAAATCCTCGAAAACATCTCAAAGCTCACAGCCGAACAAGCCAAAGAACAAATGGTGGAGTCTTTAAAAGAGGAGGCTCAAACCAAGGCAAGCTCCTATATCAAAGACATTATGGAGCAGGCGAAGATCAGCGCCACCAAAGAGGCGAAAAAAATCGTGATCGAGACCATACAACGGACCGCTACCGAACATGCCGTTGAAAACTGTGTTTCCATTTTCAACATCGAAAGCGATGATGTGAAAGGTAAAATTATTGGCCGCGAAGGAAGAAACATCCGTGCACTTGAAGCAGCAACGGGCGTTGAAATTATTGTTGATGACACACCCGAGGCCATCATTATTTCCGGTTTCGATCCTGTGCGGCGCGAGATCGCCAGGCTATCTCTTCACCGTTTGGTTCAGGACGGAAGAATCCACCCAGCCAGAATTGAGGAAATTGTTGCAAAGACCTCCAAAAATATCGAGGATGAGATAGTTGAAATTGGTGAGCGTACGGTCATTGATCTTGGCATCCATGGTTTGCACCCCGAACTTATTCGTATGGTTGGAAGAATGCGCTACCGCTCCAGCTATGGCCAAAATCTGCTTCAGCATTCCAGAGAGGTAGCAAACCTCTGCTCGATTATGGCTGCCGAACTTGGACTCAACGTAAAGCAAGCGAAGCGGGCAGGCCTGCTGCACGACATAGGTAAAGTATGGCCAGAGGAATTGGAGAAACCACACGCCATTGTTGGGATGGAACTTGCACTGAAATACAAGGAGCATCCGGTGGTTTGTAATGCCATCGGCGCTCACCACGATGAAATTGAAATGACCAGCGTTCTCTCCCCTATCGTTCAGGCTTGTGATGCCATCAGCGGTGCAAGGCCAGGCGCCCGCAGGGAGGTCATGGAGCAGTACATTAAAAGGCTCAGGGATCTTGAAGGTGTTGGAATGAGTTTCCAGGGGGTTGAAAAATGCTACGCCATTCAGGCCGGACGGGAACTGCGTGTAATTGTGGATGCTGAAAAGGTGACCGACGATCGGGCTGGACAGCTAAGCTTTGACATCTCCCAGAAAATTGAAAGGGATATGCAATACCCCGGTCAAATAAAAGTCACCGTTATCCGCGAAATGCGGAGCGTGGCTTACGCAAAATAACCTGAAGATGTAAGTCAGGGCTTCAGTTTAGCCGCAAACTGCTTTCTGAACTTTTCTACTTTAGGCCGTATTACGTATTGACAATACCCTTGTCCTGGGTTTAATGCGTAATAATTCTGGTGATAATCTTCAGCCTTATAAAAGGTTTCAACTGGGGAGATCTCCGTTACAATCCGGTTTTTAAATACCCCCGATTTATCCAATTGCTGTTTGTAGGCCTCGGCCGTCTTTCGCTGTTCCTCGGAATGGTAGAAAACAACGGAGCGATATTGGGTTCCTTCGTCTGCACCTTGCTTGTTTAAGGTGGTAGGATCATGCGTATTCCAAAAAATCTCCAGGATTTCACTGTATGAAATCACTGCAGGATCAAACTTCAATTGAATCACCTCAGCATGCCCCGTCAAACCCGAACAAACCTCGCGGTAAGTTGGATTCTTAACCTTTCCGCCACAATAACCTGATGCCACTTCCCTGACGCCTTTTACACTTAAGTAGACTGCCTCCGTGCACCAGAAGCAACCAGATCCAAGTGTGGCAGTTTCTAAATTCTGAGTATTCGATCCGGTCTTTTGGGCTTCTGAAAAATTCATACAGCAGAGGGTTAAAATTAAAACTATAGAAGGTTTATTCATGATGCATTTGTTTGAAAGTCAGTGGTTCACACCTACGTGAAAATCAGAATAAAGTTTTTTGGAAATTATGAATTAGTGGATGATCCCGCTTCTTTTACCCGCAGGGTCAATAGTCCAGCCAAAAACATGAGCACCCCGCCTATCATGACGGCAGTGAGTCGGTCGTTGTCAAGAAGATCCGACATGATCCATCCGAAACAAAGTGATGCAATGATTTCAGGCAACACAATAAAAAAATTGAATATACCCATATACACACCCATTTTCTCTTGGGGAATGGAACCACTCAACATCACGTAGGGCATGGAAAGAATACTGGCCCACGCGATACCAACACCCGTCATACTCACAAAGAGCATATTTGGATCAGAAATAAATGCCACGGATATCAACCCTGCCGCACCGGCTGATAAACAAATCATGTGTGTCATTTTACGCCCAATTTTTTCTGCCAGTGGCGGAAGCAGAAAGGCAAATAAAAAGGTGACGATGTTATAAAATGACAGGGTGAGTCCGGCATGTTCTATTCCGGTCAGATAGAGTGGATCCTGTTCACTGGTGGCGCCAAAGATATTTCTGGCTACGGCCGGCGAATAATAAAACCACATCAAAAACAATCCAGGCCAGGTGAAGAACTGCACCAGGGCCAACTGCCGCATGGTGGATGGCATGGTTGAGATGTTGGATAGAATTTCACGCAACCCATCTAAGATGCCTCGGGAAGCGCGGTTTTTATTTTGAAACGCCTCGGCGTCTGCGGGTGGAGTCTCCCGCGTAGTAAACACTGTATAACTCACTGCCGCCAAAAAAGCGAATGCTCCGCAGTAGAATGAATACACTACCGTATTGGGAATTCCACTGGAGCTGGTGCCCCCGGTGATGCCAAACCCATGTCGTAAAATCCAAGGCAATGCTGAAGCAACCGAGGCGCCAATTCCAATCATAAAACTTTGCATGGCAAATCCCTTGGTTCGGCTCTCCTCTGGCAATTGATCAGCGACAAATGCCCTAAAGGGCTCCATCGAAATATTAATGCTGGAATCCAGGATCCACAATAGTCCAGCCGCCATCCATAGCTCCGTTACATTGGGCATGAACAAAAGACAAACAGTGCTCAGCAAAGCACCGATCATAAAATAGGGTCTACGCCGACCATAAACGGGGTGCCAGGTCCGGTCACTGATGTATCCAACAATGGGCTGAACAATCAGGCCCGTTAGGGGTGCCGCAAGAAACAAAAGCGGGATCTCCTCAGGCTTTGCATGGAGGTACTCGTAGATGGGGCTCATATTGGACATCTGGAGCGACCATCCAAACTGAATGCCGAGGAATCCGACACTCATGTTCCAGATTTGCAAGAAGCCAGGTTTGTTGTTACTCATGGGTGCCGGTTTAATGTTCCCTGAAAAATAGAACAACCCTTTGAATGCAAAAACAAATGGGCCTCAAAACTGAGGCAAGTTTTAGTCTTTCAGTGCGAGGATTACTTGACCAGCATTGTAGGGCATTGCGAAATGGTGCACCTTTTCAGAGCCAACGTCGGGGGCATCGCCCAGCGGATCAAACTTTTCCATTGGAAGGAAAAAGGAATGCTCCCCGGATTTAAGTTTTACCTTCTTACCACCATGGGTCACTGTGATTTTTGAGGAAAAACCATGAAACACAAAGTTCATCCGACGGAAGGAAGGACGATAGTTGCCTTGTTGTGCCTCGATTACCAATTTCCCGGTTGCACCATCGTAACGGATCAAACGAATGCAACTTTCACCTTTTTCATAAGCATAGGTCTTGCCATCGTCCATGTACCATTCAAACGACTCTCCATCTTTTCCTTTATAAACATGCAGGTGCACGACATCTGACTTTTCACCTGTATGCATAATGGTGTCCTGAGTCGGCACCACTGCACCGGCTCTAACAAATACCGGGAGCTTGTGGACAGGGCTATCAACACTTATGATTTGATCTCCTTGAAAATATTTTCCATCGTTGAAGGCATACCAACCACCCGGTGGCAGGAATACTTTGATGATAACCTTTTGACTTTCACATGGGGCGACCAGAAAATTCGGACCAAAGAGGTATTGATGCTCAAACAATCCGGAATAAACCTCTTCACGGTGTGGATACTCAATGGCCAGCGATCGTTGAACAGGCATTCCTGAAATCGAGGCCTCTCTGAAGAGAGAATAGATGTAGGGCATCAATTGGTAACGCAGACGGATATAATTGCGTGATATAATTTCAACTTCCTCTCCGTAAGACCATGGCTCGCTGTCCCGTGAATTGATCATAGAGTGCACCCGGAAGAAAGGTGAGAATGCCCCAATGGAAATCCAACGCGCAAATAAACGGGGCGATGCATCGCCGACAAATCCACCAATATCATAACAGGAAAATGCAACGCCGCTGATGCCAAGACTGTTCACCAGTCGCACACCAAGCATCATGTGTTCATCATATGAAACATTGTCACCGGTCCAAAGTGCAGCATATCGTTGAATACCCGCATAGCCGGACCGGGTCAAGTTAAAGGGCCTGTTTCCTTTTAGATTTTTTTTGGCAGCCTCGAATGTACTTTTCGCCATTTGGATTCCGTACACATTCCGACCTTGACGGGCGGTGGCTTTTTGTCCCTCGAAATCAAAAACAATGTTTTCAGGCATCATCTGTCCCCAGGATGAAAATTCATTCATATCATTCCAGTAACCCTCAACGCCCACATCTGCATATGACTTCATCCATCCGGTCCAAACCTCTCTGGTTTTTGGGTTTGTGAAATCCGGGAAGTGGCACCAGCCTGGCCAAACCTGTCCAGTGTAGGCTTCTCCGTCAGGGTATTTCAAAAACAAATCTTGTTTTCTACCCTCATCGTAAGGCTTGTAACCCTTTTCAGTTTTAATGCCTGGATCACACATCACCACCACATGGAATCCATCGTCCTTCAAATCAGAAATCAAATTTTTAGGATCAGGAAAATGTTTAGGATGCCAGGTGAAAATCTTGTATGCGTCCATGTAGTGAATGTCGAGCACAATGGCGTCTGCCGGAATGTTTCTTTCCCTGAAGTTTCTAGCAATGCCGCGAACTTCTGATTCGGGGTAATAGCTATACCGGCACTGCTGAAAACCAAGGCTCCAAAGAGGTGGAAGCGGCATATTTCCGGTTAACCAGGAGTAGGCCTGAATAATTTCACGAACCGTTTTGCCGTAGATGAAATAATAATTCATGGTACCGGTATCAGCATAAAAAGCTGAAGTCCGGTTGTTGCTGGCGCCAAAATTGAAATAAGACTTGGCGCTGTTATCGAAGAAGATTCCATACTGAAGGCCGTTGTGAATTCCAATGTAAAATGGAATCGATGCGTAGATCGGGTCGGTGCCGCTATGGTAGGCAAAGGCATCGGTATTCCAATTCACATATCCTTTACCCCTGCGATCAAGTGGACCAACTTTCTCACCAAGACCAATAAACCGTTCCCCTTCCATTAACTTCTTGTAGGTTGTAACCTGCTCGCCATTCCAGGTAGTACCTAAACCCTTTTCATCCTGGTTGATGGTTTTACCATTGATGGTCTGGAAAGAGATGGAGGACTCTGAACGGTCGACTAAAACATTGAATCCGACATTGGATATTTTAATCAAATTTTTTTGCTCGGAAATTTTCAGCTTGACCGACTGTATTGCTGCCGTTACAGCATAGGATGGAAGATCCCGGTCAGCACTCCTCAGGAACTTTACCTGAACGATTTGTTTGGTAAGGAAAGTAACTGAGAGTCGGGCGTTTTCGGAATCTCCGATTATACCGTTTGGAGTGATTGAATACTTTTTGAGTTTTCCAGGACGGGTGACGGGGTTGATTACTTTTTTCATCGGGTAATTAATCTTTAGAGCCTGTCTAAAAAGAATTCCTTGAAATTCCTTTGAAGACCAACCTTAAAGATGCACCTGATGAATTAAAATCCCGATAAAAAAAACGCTTAAAGATTCAGAAAACGATTGCAATCGGAATTTACTTTCTGGATTTCCGGCGGGACGATTCCCGGACAATGAGTTTGGTCCGAAGCGTCAGGGTTTCAGGTTCCAGAGGTTTCGGATCATCGCCATGTTCTATTCTTCGGATGAGCATTCTGGCCGCTTCCTTACCCATTTCAAATCCGGGCTGATCTACAGAAGTCAGAGGCGGATCCATCATTTGTGAATACATCCAGTTGCTGAAGCCTACCACAGCAACATCACCTGGAATCGATAAATCTCTTTCCTTGATAACCTGTGCGGCACCTATGGCCAACACATCGTTGTTGGCAAAAATTCCGTCTGGACGATTCTTCATGAAGAGAAACTTTTCCATGGCCTTTCTACCGGCCTCAACACTTCCTTCCTCGCAAGTATAAACGAGGTCGGAGGTATCAGGAAGTCGGTATTCATGCAAGACATCCCGGTAACCTGCAAGTCTTTGTTTCGAAATATCAAGTTTTGGAGCAGCCTGTATGTGTGCAATTCGTTTACAACCTTCCTGAGCGAGGTGGAGCGTGGCCTGTCTGGCACCCTCATAATCATCCACTTGGATCAGGTTTGTATTGGTTCGTGGGTAAGCGCGATCATAGAATACCACCGGGATGCCACGATTGAGGATTTGTTCTATGTGTTGAAGGTCCTCTGTTTCCCTGGATATAGCAATCAGCATTCCGTCAACGCGGCTGTTGTACAACGTTTTGATGGCCGACTTTTCACGTTCACAGGATTCAGCCGATTGGGTCAGGATAACAGAGTAGCCGGATGTGTTGGCTTCATGTTCAATTCCTGAAATAACGGTTGAGAAAAAAAAGTGGACGACTTCAGGGATGATAACGCCTATGGTCCTCGTTTTTCTTGAGCGAAGGTTTAGGGCAACGATGTTAGGTTCATATTGAAGTTTTTCGGCCAGTTCATTGACAGCCTTTTTTGTTTCGCGGCTGATGTCGGGGTGATCTTTTAAAGCACGGGAAACGGTGGAGGGGGAAATCCCCAATTCACGGGCCAAATCCTTGATGGTCACTTGATTGTACTTCATCTGGTATTGGCTTTAGGTCAGGGAATAGACGGGTAAGGTCGAGCAAAAAATCAGAGGCGAAAATAAAAAATAGAAATAAAGTAACGCAAAATCATTGCACAAACGTTTGCGGTGACGATTTCATGAAAATTTTCGCGGTTTTAAGGCACTGCGTATTGGTTATGTCATAAATTGCCGCCCGCGTTTGATTCAGAATAGTCTTTTTTGATCGTTCTGAGTCTTTCGCAACAAGTTTCTAAACCCAAATACAAACCGTATGATGAAAAATCTACTTAAGGTAGGCAGGCTTTTGCCTGTAATCCTTCTGTGCATCGGGGTAACAGCCTTTGCACAAGAAAGAAAGGTGACGGGAAAGGTCACCTCCTCGGAAGACAAGGCTGGTGTTCCGGGTGTTAACGTAATCGAGAAGGGTAAAACCAACGGTACAGCCACTGACCTGGATGGTAACTATTCCATCATGGTAAGTGGAGACGCCACACTGGTTTTCTCTGCTGTCGGTTATTCCACTAAAGAAGTGGCCGTTGGCTCACAGTCTGTGGTGGACGTTTCACTCGCTGCAGACGTTACCCAGTTGTCAGAAATCGTGGTTACCGGTTACGGTACCCAGGAGAAGAAAGAGATCACCAGTGCTGTTGCCAGTGTGAAGTCAGAAGACTTCAACCGCGGTACAGTTAATGATCCTGCTCAGCTCCTTCAAGGTAAAGTAGCTGGTCTGAGCATCACCCGTCCGGGTGGTGACCCCAACGGCGGATTCAACATCCGTCTGCGTGGTATCAGCACGTTCGGTGCCAACACCGAGCCCTTGATTGTTATCGATGGTGTAATCGGTGCTTCTCTTAGCACAGTTGACCCCAACGATATCGCATCCATGGATGTCCTGAAGGACGGTTCTGCTGCAGCCATCTACGGTACTCGTGGTGGTAGCGGTGTAATCCTCATCACCACCAAATCCGGAAAGGCTGGAAGAGTGAACGTTGATTACAACGCCTCTTTGGCTGTGGAAAGTGTTGCGAACTCAATTGACTTCATGTCAGCATCTGAGTACGCAAAGGTTCCTGGAGCTAAAAACTTTGGAAACAACACTGACTGGCTCGATGTAGTTACCAGCCCAGGCCGTTCACACGTACACAACATTGCCGTTTCAGGTGGAACAGCGAAGACCACTTACAGAGCTTCTGTAAACCTTCGTGATGCTACTGGTGTTGCCATCAACAGCGGATTCCAGCAATTGAATACCCGCCTTAACCTGACTCAAAAGGCGCTTAACAACCGTGCAACTTTCAGCGTTAACCTTACTACTACTACTAAGGATGCTGAATATGGCTTCAAAGAATCACTTCGTTACGCTATCGTTGCCAACCCTACCATGCCGGTATGGGATGGAACTACAACCAGCGCAACAGCCGGTGGTCGCTTTGCAGGTTACGCAGAGCGTGACATTTTTGACTTCTTCAACCCGCTTTCAATTGCAAAGCAGAACAAGAATGAAGGAAAAGACATTCGCGTATTGGCCAACATCCGCGGTGATTACGACTTCGATGATTTCGTTAAAGGTCTTCGCCTGAGTGTTTCATACTCCCAGCAAGATGAAAGCGATCTCCGTGGTCAGTATTATGCCAAGACTTCTAAGTTCCGTGGTTTCGGTAGAAACGGTCTCGCAGGCCGTCAGACCAACCAGCGCAACAACAAACTGTTTGAAACCACGCTGAACTACGTTAAGGATTTCGAAGGTGTGAACATGACGCTCCTCGGTGGTTATTCTTACCAGGAATTCTTCAATGAAGGATTTGGTGCTGAAGGCGGTAACTTCCTTACCGATGCTTTCACCTATAACAACCTTGGCGCAGCACTTGATTTCAAGAATGGTCTTGGTAGCGTTTATAGCTATGCCAACAGCAACAAACTGGTTGCGTTCTTCGGTCGTGCAAATCTGAACTTCAAGAACAACTTCTTCGTTTCAGCAAGTGCACGTTATGAAGGTTCATCACGTTTCGGTGCCAATGAGAAGTTCGGTCTTTTCCCCGCATTGAGCGCTGGTGTTAACCTGAGCAACCTGGTTACCATCCCTGCGGTTAACAGCTTGAAGATCCGCGGAAGCTACGGTCTCACCGGAACACAGCCTGGTGATTCTTACATTTCGCTTCAGCGCTTCGGTCCTGCCGGAAGCTTCTTCTACAACGGTTCATTTGTAAACAGCTACGCTCCTGTTTCTAATGCAAACCCGAACTTGAAGTGGGAAACCAAAGCCGAGTATAACTTCGGTGCAGATTTTGCCCTCTTTGATAGCAGATTGACTGGTACGTTGGATTACTACAACCGTACAACCCGCGATCTGTATTTGTTGAAGAACGTACCTGTTCCTCCAAACCTCGCTTCTCAAACGCTCCTCAACATTGGTGAATTGAACAACTCAGGACTTGAGTTGTCCTTGAACTATAATGTGATCAGCAATTCAAACTTCAGCTGGACAACCGGCGGTAACTTCGGTACCATCAACATGAAGGTGAACAAACTGACTTCTGAAGAACTTCCTGACGGCGACACCTTCTACCTCGCAGGTATGGGTGCCCCTGGTCAGAATGCCTTCACACTCGTTCGTGTGAAAGAAGGCACTGAGTTCGGTCAGCTTTGGGGACCTATTCAGGAAGGTGTTAATGCCAATGGTACCCCTAAGTTCAAGGACCTCGATGGTAATGGAAGCTATTGCGATTGCGATGCTGATAAAACCGTTATCGGAAATGGACTTCCTACACTTACTTTCGGTTTCAACAACAACCTGAAGTTTGGAAATTGGGATGCCAACTTCTTCTTCCGTGGTGCTTTGGGACATGAAATCCTGAACAGCTACCGTGGATTCTATGAGAACACTGAAGGTACCACCGTTGACAACTACAACGTTGTTAACACCAAGTACTACAATCCTGCCATCAAGAAGGCTGCTGTTAACAATACACACGTTGAAAAAGCAGACTTCCTCCGCCTGGACAACGCAACCATTGGTTACAACGTTCAGCTTGGAGAAGGCAGCATGATCAACAAACTTCGTCTGTACCTCTCTGGCCAGAACCTCTTCACCGTAACCGGTTACACCGGTATCGATCCTGAAGTTCGTTGGGCTGACCAGATTGACGGCGATGGTGGTGGTGGTCCTGGCGGCGTCGATCCTTTCTCTCCTGGTATCGAGCGTCGTTCTACCTATTTCACTACCCGTGTACTCACATTAGGCCTGAACCTCAGCTTCTAAAAATTTAAAACGATTAATAATATGAAAAAGTCAATTGTCAATAAGGTAATGGCACTTGCACTGGGTCTGATGTTTTTTGCCCAGTCTTGTACCAATCTTGATGAAGAGCTCTATAGTGACTTGGCTGCCGAAAACTTTTTCAAAAGTGAGGCAGAGTACATCGCTGCACTGGGTGCTGCTTACTCCTCTTTCGGAGGAATGGGTAACCACTTCGGTCTCTGGACAATGAATGAACTTGCTTCCGACGAATTGGTTATTACCACCAAAGGTGGTGACTGGTACGACGGTGGTGTGCTTATTCAATTGCACGAACACAACATTACCATCGATAACCCTATCGTTGGTAACACCTGGAACTTCCTCTATGGTGGTGTTAACACTTGCAACCGTCTTCTTTATCAGTTCCAGCAGCTTCCTGCCTCTGATGGCAGAGATGCTACCATCGCTGAACTTCGCGCCATCCGCGCATTGTGGTACTACTGGTTGTTGGATTCTTTCGGTAATGTTCCTGTTGTTACAGACTTTACTGATACTGAAGCCCCTGCCAGCAAGACCCGCGCAGAAGTCTACGCTTTCGTAGAGAAAGAGTTGAATGAAACCATTCCACTCCTTTCAACTGCTAAGGACGGAACGACCTATGGCCGTATCAATAAGTGGGCGGCATTGGCCGTTCGTTGCAAACTGTACCTGAATGCCGGTGTTTACACTGGTACTCCTCAGTGGCAGAAGGCTGCAGACGATGCACAAGCCATCATCAACAGTGGTAAGTATAGCCTGGAGTCTTCTTATAAGAGCAACTTCGCTGTAAACAACAGTGGCTCAAATGAAAACATCTTCGTTTATCCTTATGATAAGGTATTCGCAGGTGGTTTCAACTGGCCTATGATGACCCTCCACTATGCTAGCCAGGGAGTTTATAACTTCACTGCACAGCCTTGGAATGGTTATTCCGCTGTTGAAGAATTCTACAACACCTACGTTAACGCAACTGCTGATACTCAGTTCCCTGAGGTATATGGCGGCAGCGATAACCCTGGAACACAGGGTAACGTTTGGAAAGGAACCGCGATTGCTCCTGCACAAGGAACTCAAGATTCCCGTATATCCAACTTCGTTGTTGGCCCTCAGTTTAACGCCGACGGAACACGCGCAAGCGATCCAGGCGCTGATTCTGATGATCCAGATGGAGCACCTCTTACCTTCACCCCTAAGATCAACACGATCTATCCTAACGGATGGCGTCAGGGTGGTGCCCGTATCGGAAAATACGAGTACGAACTTGGTGGCACACCTAACATGAGCAACGACTTCGTTATCCTTCGTTATGCTGATATTCTTCTTGCCCGTGCAGAAGCACTTTGGCAGCTTAACAACGGTAACGCTGAATCACTCTCTCTCGTTAACCAGATCAGAAGCCGCGCAGGTGTAACACCTTTCGCTGCTCCTCTGACTCCTGAGAAACTTTTCGCAGAGCGTGGACGCGAGATGTTTGCTGAAATGACCCGCCGTCAGGATCTTATCCGCTTCGGTAAGTTCAACAAGGAGTGGTGGGCTAAAAATGCCAGCGATCCTAAGTACAAATTGTTCCCTATTCCTAAAGGTGCCCGTGATGTGAACCCTAAACTGGTTCAAAACCCAGGCTATCCTAACTAATACGGCTTGAACAGCTGATAAAAAGCCTCCCGGTCCTCCGGGGGGCTTTTTTTATGATCTATTACCACTCTACTTTTGCAGACCTTCCAAAAATCCTTGAAAGAGCTCGTCCGTTCAATTTATTTCATCCTTTGGATTACCCTGGTTTTTGCTTGCGCTAAAGATGAACCAGAGGCATCTGAGCAGACACTTTTTCGTTACAGGCATCCCTCTGAATCAGGGATTAATTTTTCTAATCACCTGGAATACAACGAGGAAATTAATCCTTACACCTTCCGTAATTTTTTCAATGGAGCAGGCGTAGGAATTGGGGACCTCAATCAGGATGGTTTACCTGACCTGGTGTTGGCTGGTAATATGGTTTCCAACAAAGTCTACCTGAATAAAGGCAACCTTTCCTTCGAGGATATAACAGAGAAAACTGGTATAGGTGGTAGAGGCTTCTGGACAACCGGAATCAGTCTGGCAGATGTGAACAATGACGGACTATTGGATGTCTACCTCTGCAAGTCTGGTCCACCGGGTGGACCAAGACGCAAAAACGAACTCTTCATCAATAAAGGCAACCTGACCTTCGTAGAGGAGGCAGCAAAATTCGGACTGGACTTCGAAGGACTTTCTACCCAGGCAGTTTTCCTGGACTTTGACCTCGATGAAGACCTGGACTGTTATCTACTCAACAACTCCTATCGACCAGTGGGTGTATTTGACTATAGACCAGATCAGAGAAAGACACCTGACGCTATGGGTGGTAATAGACTACTAAGGAACGATGGCCTTAAATTTTCCGACGTAACCGAACCGGCAGGGATTTACTCCAGCAGCATTGGCTTTGGGCTTGGGGTAGCCGTCGGCGATGTAAATAAGGATGGTTGGCCTGATATGTTCGTTTCAAACGATTTTTTTGAAAAGGACTACCTCTACCTCAACAATCGGAACGGCACGTTCACCGAATCAGTTGATGACTGCATCGAAGAACTTAGCATGGGCTCAATGGGTGCAGATATGGCCGACATTAACAACGATGGCTTCCCAGAAATTTACGTGACCGAAATGCTTCCTCAACATGAGTACCGCTTAAAAACCAATGGCCAGTTTGAAAATTGGAATCGCTTTCAGCAAGCCATTCAGGCAGGCTACGGAAAGCAGTTTGGAAGAAATGTACTTCAACTTAACAACGGAGACGGAACCTTCAGTGAGATAGGAAGATTTTCAGGTGTTGAAGCGACCGATTGGAGTTGGGGTGCTCTGGTTTTCGATATGGACAACGATGGCTTTAAAGACATATTTGTTGCAAACGGAATTTATAAAGACCTGCTCGACCAGGATTACGTAACCTATGTAGCGCACCCAGATTTTATCCGAAGAACCATTTTGGAAAAAGGAAAAGTCCTTCGCCAACTAATCGATTCCATTCCCTCCCATCGCCTCCCAAACTACGCCTATAAGAATGAAGGCAACCTACATTTCACCAACATGGCCAAAGAATGGGGATTGGACTTTCCAACCCACAGCAATGGATCGGCATACGGGGATCTGGATCTTGATGGAGACCTGGATCTCATCATCAATAACATGAACATGCCAGCCTTTCTTTATGAAAACCGGTCTGAAAAAATTACGCCGGACCATCATTCAATAAGCCTGGAGCTGCGCAATTATCCAGGTGGAAGCCATGCACTTGGTGCAAGCATCAGTGCAAAGGCAGGAGGTCAAATATTTTACCACGAGCTCTCCCCTACGCGCGGATTCATGTCAGTAGTTGATCCTACATTGGTCATCGGAATAGGACGAAATACCAAAGTGGACACCATAGAAGTCCATTGGCCAGGAGGCAAGAAAACGATTTTAAAAGAAATCAAAGCAGATACCCTCCTGAGACTCTATAAATCAGAAAGCGTTGAGCAAACCACGCCTTCGAAAACAAATACTCTCGAACCTGTTTTCCGAACACAAAATTTACCTGGCCTTCAATTCAAACATGAGGAAAACGATTTTGTTGATTTCGATCGGGATCGACTGCTTTTCCAGATGAGCTCGAATGAGGGTCCATGCCTTTGCAGTGGTGATTTGGACAACAATGGGCTGGAAGATCTATACGTCGGTGGCGCCAAAGGTCAGACAGGTACCCTATTTTTTCAAACAGCTGAAGGTTTCAAACAAGTTAACCCTAAAGATTTTGAACAGGATAAGGATTCAGAGGACACCGACTGCGTCATCTTTGATGCCAATGGTGATGGAAAAAAAGACCTCTATGTTGCCAGTGGTGGAATCGAGTACTCCAGGGAATCGCTGGCACTCAGCGACAGACTCTATATCAACCAGGGTGGTGGACGTTTTACCAAAAGCAACCAAATTCTTCCGACAAGCTCTGCTTTTGAGAGCACCTCAGTTGTACGACCTCAGGACATCGACAATGACGGAGACCAGGATCTATTTGTAGGAATCAGAACCATCCCATTCCAATATGGTCAACCCTGTAATGGATATATTCTTGAGAATAACGGTACAGGGATTTTTACAGACATCACGTCTGCCATAGCACCTGGACTGCTCAAGTCCGGTATGATTACCGATGCACAATGGGCAGACTTTAATAAAGATGGGTTTATCGATCTCGCCATAACCGGCGAGTGGATGGGCATTAAAATTTTCTACGGTGAACAAAAATTATTCCGGGAAAATCCAAAGGTGTTAGCCTCTAAAAGTAGCGGCTGGTACCAGGCGCTTACTATAAGTGATGTTAACAACGATGGATTCCCTGATCTTATCACTGGCAATCACGGCTTGAATTCAAGATTCAGGGCTAGTCAACAGGAACCAATTGAACTTTACGTTGGGGATTTTGACCAGAATGGTAACCAGGAACAAATCCTAACCCGCTACGATGAAGGCAAATCTTATCCGCTGGTATTAAGAACCGATTTGGTTTCACAAATCCCTTCGCTAAAGAAACAATTGCTGTATTTCAAAAACTATGCTGGTAAGCAGATGACCGACCTCTTCGGAACGGACCAACTTAATGATGCCTTGGTGCTGAAGGCTACAGACTTCAGATCGTCGGTCTGGATCAACGATAAGGTGGGTAACTTCCAAAAAGTAGAATTACCTGCAGAGGCACAATTTTTTCCAGTCTACGCCATTCAACCCCTGGACTACAACCGGGACGGTAATATTGACCTGATTTTGGGGGGCAACCAATACAAAGCAAAGCCCGAAACAGGAATCTATGCAGCAGGCACCGGATTGTTGCTAGATGGGGACGGATCGGGTAAATTTGCGCCCGTTTCAAAATCAGTTTCGGGCCTTCAAATACACGGAGAAATCCGGGATTTTGAAGTCCTGCGAAGCAGACAAAAAACAATTTTAATCGTTGCCAGAAATAACAATACGATCATTACACTAACTACAAAATGAGCCCTTTATGATACGCGGAATTCTTTTTGCATTTGGTTTCTGTGTTCTATTCCAATCCTGTGATTTCAAAGGATTGACTTCCTCGAAAAAAGTCGACAGCCTTTTTCTTGGGATTTATCTTGGAATGCCCGCTAAAGAATTTTACGATCACTGCTGGGAGTTAAACAGACAGAAGTTGGTTGTACATGGACCCACCAACCAGAACGTGGAGTACCTGATGAAGGACGAGCTTGATTATCCTGTATACATGAGGTTTTACCCGTATTTCTATAAAGACAAAATTTACCAGATGCCGGTAACCTTCACCTACGACCGTTGGGCACCTTGGGCCAGGGATTATCACGCCAATGTACTGTTGGAGAAACTTATTCCTATGCTTGAGAAGTGGTATGGTCCAGGTTTTAAATCGAAGGTAGACCCACGGAAAGGAAAGGTTTATGCGCGTATTGACGGCCACAGAAGGATGACCCTCATGGTAAAAGATGAACAGTTTGTTCAAATGGTCATCACCCATATAGACATGGAAAAAGAATTCCAAAAAGAGGTCGACGAATTGAAGGCAAGAGGTGAATGATGCTCAAGGGCAAAACTTTATTTAATGCCGCCCTAACCTCGGCGCTTATTCTCTTTACCGTTTCTTGTAACAACGAGGATAAAACAAATCCCGACCACCTATTCACGCTTCTCTCCTCTGGCCGAACAGGCATCAATTTTTCAAACGATCTTCAATTCGATCAGAAATTCAACATTTACACCTACCGCAATTATTACAATGGTGGAGGCGTAGCATTGGGTGACATAAACAACGACGGACTTCTTGACGTTTATTTCAACTCCAACCTGAAGGACAATAAGCTGTATCTAAACAAAGGAAACTTCCAATTTGAAGACATCAGCGAAACCGCAGGTGTTTCAGGAACCCATGCCTGGTCCACAGGCGTTGCCATGGCTGACGTGAATGGTGATGGCTGGTTGGACATCTACGTATGCAATTCAGGTGACATCGCAGGCGATAAAAAACAAAACGAGCTCTTCATCAACAACGGAAATCTGACATTCACCGATAAGGCAAAAGAATATGGAGTGGACGACGAAGGCTTTACCACCCACGCTGTATTTTTTGATTACGACCGTGACCAAGATCTGGACCTTTATATTCTCAACAACTCCTATCAGGCCATCGGAAGCTTCAACTTGCGTAAAAATGAAAGGGAGAAAAGAGATAAAAAAGGAGGCGATAAGCTGCTGAGAAACGACAATGGTAAATTCGTTGATGTGAGTGAGCAGGCCGGTATTTATGGGAGCGTTATTGGGTTTGGCTTGGGCGTAACTGTCAGTGATGTCAACAAAGATGGATGGCCTGACCTCTATGTATCGAACGACTTTTTTGAACGTGACTATCTATACATCAACAATCAGGACGGAACCTTCAAAGAGAAACTGACAGAACAAATGCAGAGCATCAGTGGCGCATCGATGGGTGCAGACATGGCCGATATTAACAACGATACCTGGCCGGATCTTTTCGTCACTGAAATGCTTCCCTCAGAAAATTCAAGACTAAAGACGGTAACAACCTTTGAAGACTGGAACCGCTACCAGTATAATGTAGCCAATGATTATTTCCATCAGTTCACCAGAAACATGCTACAGCTTAACATGGGCAACGGAACCTTTAGTGAAGTTGGTCGACTAAGCGGCGTTCAGGCAACAGACTGGAGTTGGGGTGCACTAATTTTTGACATGAACAATGATGGTATCAGAGATCTATTCGTTGCCAATGGGATATTTCAGGACCTCACCAATCAGGATTTTCTTCAATATGCGAGCAATGAAGAGTTTGTAAAGTCGGTGATTGAAAAGAAATCAGTCGATTATAAAAAGTTAACAGAAATAATCCCAAGTAATCCCGTTCCAAACTTTGCATTCGAAAACCGAGGCGATTTACAATTCGTAAATAAAGCAACTGAATGGGGATTAGACCAGCCGGGATTTTCAAACGGATCGGCGTATGGTGATTTGGATAATGATGGCGATCTCGATTTGATCGTGAACAACGTGAACATGAAAAGTTTTGTCTATAGAAATGAAACGGATAAGAAAAATCCAGGAAACCGATTTCTAAAATTTATCCTAAAGGGTACCGGAAAAAATACACAGGCTGTTGGAGCAACAATAACCATTACAGGCCATGATACCACCTGGTATGGCGAACAGCAACCAACCAGAGGATTCGAGAGTAGCGTTGATCCCAGACCCAATTTCGGCTTGGGCAAAACCAAAGTCGTCCAAAAAATAAGGGTTGATTGGCCGGACGGCAGATACACCGAAATAGATTCCATCGAAACCAATCAGATCATTACCCTTGAACAAGAAAAAGGTCTTCAAAACAATCCTGATTTTAAACCTGCAACTTTTTCAACCTGGCTGGAACCTGCTGAACAAAAAATTGATTTCATCCATCAGGAAAACTTATTTGTCGATTTTGATCGGGATAAACTGATTTATCAGATGCTTTCCACGGAGGGACCGGGCGTTTGCGGTGGGGATATTAATGGTGATGGATTAGAGGACTTCTATATTGGTGGAGCAAAAGGTCAGTCGGGTTCAGTCTTCCTTCAAAATACAAAAGGTGGTTTCCAAAAATTGATTTCAAATGATTTTGAAACAGATGGTGATTCTGAAGATACCAAAAGTCTCTTTTTTGACGCGGATGGTGACGGCGACCAGGATCTTTATGTATGCAGCGGTGGCAATGATTTTTCATCTGAGTCATCTGCATTAGCCGACAGACTTTATCTGAACAATGGGAAAGGCGGATTTACCAAATCACAACAGATTTTGCCGGCAGGGCTTTATGAATCAACAAGCACCGTAAAGGCAGCTGATTTTGATCGCGACGGAGACCTGGATTTATTTGTAGGCGTTCGATTGAAGCCGTTTGCCTATGGCATACCAATGAATGGCTATATCCTGAGAAACGACGGAAAAGGAAATTTTGAAAATGTAAGTGATCAGGTGGCTCCGGAACTCAAAGGAATTGGAATGATCACCGATGCCACTTGGGAAGATGTGGATGGTGACCAGGATTCCGATTTACTCGTGGTGGGAGAATACATGCCGATAGTAATTTTCATCAACACCAATGGAACTTTTTCCAATCAAACCAGTAACCTTGGTTTAAATGAAACCAAAGGTTGGTGGACAAAAATCCAATCCATGGATGCAGATGGAGATGGGGATATGGATTTTATTCTGGGAAACCATGGATTGAATTCAAGATTTAAGGCCGATGACCGTCATCCGTTAGAGTTGTTCGTAAGTGATTTTGATCGAAATGGAACCATCGAGCACATTCTTTGCGCCTACAACGGCGATCAATCTTATCCGTTCGCCTTAAGGCATGACCTTATTGCGCAAATGCCCTATTTAAAGAAGAGCTTCTTAAAATATGATGACTACAAAAACGCAACGATAAAAGATATTTTCACTGAAGATCAGTTAAAAGAAGCCCTGAGACTTGAGGCCAGAATCATGACCACTAGCGTGCTGATTAATGAAGGCAAAATGAACTGGAGACTTAAGCCACTACCCGTAGAAGCTCAATTCTCACCCATTTATGCCATTGCCACCGATGACTTTGATCAAGACGGAATTACCGATATCCTACTAGGCGGAAATTTGTATGGGGTAAAACCTGAAACAGGTCGTTACGATGCCAGCCACGGTCTAATTTTAAAGGGCAACGGGAAAGGTGATTTCATCGCCATCAGCCCTCTCCAGTCAGGAATTAACATCGATGGAGAAGTGAGGGATTTTTCAATATTGAAGGGCAAAGGCGGAAATAAGTATCTCCTTGTTGCCCGTAACAATATGCAGGCCTTACTTTACCAATTCAATCTGAATCGTAAGCCTTGATTAGGTTTGCACTGATAGGGCTCCTCTTTATCTCCTGTGGTAAATCCACGCAGGAAACTTTTCTTTTCGAAAAAATAGATTCAAATGAAACAGGCATACAATTTTCTAATGATTTAACAGAGTCGAAGGAATTCAACATTGTAGAGTATTTATATTTCTACAATGGAGGTGGTGTCGCCATCGGTGATATTAACAACGATGGGCTGGAAGATATTTTTTTTACTTCAAACCAAAACAGCAATAGACTTTACCTCAACAAGGGAGATTTTCAATTCCAGGACATAACCAAAGAGGCAGGCGTTGGCGGGAAAGGGAATTGGAAGACCGGCGTTAATATGGCTGATATCAACCAGGATGGATGGCTGGACATTCTCGTATGCGGGGTGGGTGGATATAAGTCGTTTAACAGCAGGAACGAAGTCTACCTTAACAATGGAAATAATACATTCACTGAATCATCAAAGGGTCTGGGACTGGACTTCCAGGGATTTTCAACCCACAGCGTATTTTTTGATGCGGATGGCGACGGTGACCTTGATTTGTATTTACTCAACCATTCGGTACATAGCGTTAGATCGATGGGTAATATCGATCTACGTCTTCAATCCAATCGGGAAGCCGGCGACAGATTGTACGAAAATCGATTGGTGCCCGAAGGTAGAACCTACTTCAAGGATGCAACCACCACTTCAGGTCTATTCTCCAGCGCGTTGGGCTATGGGTTGGGAGCCGCGGTTGCCGATTTTAATTCAGATGGGAGTCCGGATTTATACATCTCCAATGACTTCCATGAAAATGATTACCTGTACTTAAATGATCGGACAGGTAAATTCAGTGAGTCGGTCGAAAAAAGCATGGGGCACACCAGTCGCTTCAGCATGGGCAGCGTTGCGGCAGATTTTAACAATGATTGCCGGATGGATATTTTATCGCTAGATATGTTACCACCAGAGGAGCAGGTCCTGAAAGCCAGCGCTGGCGAAGATCCATTTGAGATTTTTGAATTCAAAAAGCGACTAGGTTTTCACTATCAGTATGCAAGAAATGCGCTTCAAATCAATCAAGGCGTTGACCAAAACAACGTGCCGGTCTTCGCAGACATCGCTTCCATGGCCGGTATCGAAGCAACCGATTGGAGCTGGTCGCCCCTTGCCGGCGATTTCGATCAAGACGGTTATAAAGATATTTTCATTTCAAACGGAATTGTGCGTCGTCCAAATGACATGGATTATATCAGCTTCATCTCTTCCGACTCCGCACAGCGGTTTCTACCCTATGAGGAATTTATTAAAGCCATGCCTGAAGGAAAAGTCAAGGATATGATTTTTAAAAACAATGCTGACCTGACTTTTTCTGACATGGCCGGTCAATGGTTCAAGGAAGCAGCAGACCTTTCAAATGGCGCAGCCTGGGCCGATTTGGATAACGATGGCGACCTTGACTTGGTGGTGAATAGGATAAATGAAGAGGCAGGCCTTTACCGCAATACACTCAATGCAAAAGAGTATATAAAAATCAAATTGGAGGCAAATGCACCAAATAGATCAGCCATAGGTGCAAAAGTCATTTTGTATCAGGGAAACACCAGACAATTACAGGAATTTCAACCATCATCAGGGTTTCAATCATCGAATTCGCACTTTATTTACTTCGGGACAGGTAGCAGATCAATAGACTCCATCGAAGTACGGTGGCCTGATCAAAAGATTCAAACAGAAAAAAATATATCTGTTGGATCATCGATGGTTATCAAAAAATCATCGGAAATAAAATCAACAGCGCCTGCAATTAACGCTCCCAATAAAGTCTGGCAACGACTCGCTGATGGACCAAACCACAGAGAGAATTCATTTAGTGCCTATAGAGAGGAAAGGTTGCTGCCTTTTTCAAGAGATGCCATGGGGCCAATCCTTGAAGTTGCAGATTTCAATAACGACGGTAACGAAGATTTTTTTCTATCAGGCAATTCAGATCAACCTGGCCAGGTATGGTTTCTCAACGACCAAAATAAATTTCTACCTGGTCCAAAAGTAGATGTAGTGCCAGAAGGTTTCGATGAAACTGCGGCTGCGGTAATCGATGTTAATGGTGATGGATGGATGGATCTTATCCTCGGAACAGGTGGTCAGAAAAGGGATTCAGCCTTTCAAACTCATCAACCGAGGCTCTACATCAACCTAAGGGGACAAAAATTATTACCCCAATCAAACCTCCCGGAACAATCGATTCACACTTCTACCATAAAAACCATTGATGCGGATCAAGACGGCGATAAAGATATTTTTATTGGCGCCTCCTTAGTTCCAGGTCATTACGGTAAAATTCCAAAATCAGCTTTATGGATTAACCTAGGCAACGGGAAATTCAGTGATGAAACAGATCGCTATTTCCCAACCAATAAGGGAAAATTTGGAATGGTTACCAGCGCAGAAGTCATTGATCTAAACAATGACGGAAAGGAAGATTTAATTCTTGCAGGGCATTGGATGGGCATCCAGATTTGGATTAATGAATCTTCCTCAAAATTTACAGATCAATCTGAAAGCTATGGACTCAGAGAAACAGAGGGGCTTTGGAACTGCCTACGCTCGATTGATTATGACCTTGACGGCGATGTTGACCTGATTGCAGGAAACTTTGGACTGAACTCCAGACTTCGTACCACTCAAAGGGAACCCCTGAAGCTTTACATCGGCGATTTAGATGCAAATGGAAGCACGGAACAGCTCCTCGAATATTACAATAAGCATAAAGCATATCCTTTTGTCTCCAGAGATCAGTTGCTCAAACAAGTTCCGCCCTTAAAAAAATCCTTTCTTAAATACGCCGCATTTAAAGAATCCACCATTCCAGATATTTTCAAGGCAGTAAATAAAAGCCCCGAAAATATTCTATCCGTTGTTGTGTTAAATTCTTCAGTATTTGAAAATTCAGGTACTGGATTTAAACGAATTAGCATGCCTAGTGGCGCTCAGTTTTCCTCCATAAATTCCATCGAATGCTCGGAAGTAAACAGAAATGTAAAACCTGAATTTATTTTCGGGGAAAATTACTTTGGCGCTATGACTGAAATCGGTAGACTGGATGCTGGCAGTGGAGGAATACTTAAAACAACAGAAAAAAATAGCTTAGATGCCCACCATGGGATTGAGGACAATCTTGACCTGCGGGGACAATGCAGTTCAATTCAGTTTTTAACTAAAAAGGATGGATCTCAATTGTTGCTTGCCGCCTTTCAAAATAGTCCAGTTAGGGTATTCAAAAGAATTAGGTGAGCTAATCCTTTTTTATCAGCGAAACAGAATTGATACAATACCTGAGTCCTGACGGATCTGGCCCATCAGGAAACACATGACCAAGGTGTGCATCGCAACAACTGCACAGCACCTCCACCCTCACCATTCCGTGACTCTCATCGAGGTGATATCCAATAGCATTTTCAGCAATTGGTTGAGTGAAACTTGGCCAGCCGGTACCTGAATCAAATTTTAGGTCAGACTTGAATAGAAGCTGCCCACAACAAATACAGGCATAGGTTCCCGGATTGTGCGACTCGCAATACTCACCAGAAAAAGGATACTCAGTGCCCTTGGCGCGGGTAACCCTGAATTGTTCTTCGGTGAGCTGCGATTTCCATGCCTCTGCCGATTTCTCCATGCGATGTTCAGGGGCGGGACTACCCTTACGGGTATAAGCCATAATGTCCTTCCAGGTAATCATTTTTGACATCGTCAAAAATAATTCCTGTTTCGCTTAAAAAGAAACTCCGAAACTAAAAGCATTTACATCCGGACCCTTTCCCTTGGTGAACAATTGACTCATGTCGTAGTTAACAAAGAAGTCGGTATTCCGTACGCCAAACTGTAATCGGGCTCCATAACGAATGTTCTCGAGGAAAAAATTGTCATGGTTACGGTCGGTTTTTTTTCTACCATCCTCCTCAAAAACTAATTTGGAGAAACTATCGATCCTGTAACCTGCGTAGGGGCCAATACCAATCCGGAAAGATCTGGAGCGATGGTCATCAAAAATACCCGGCTTGTGGCGATTTCCACCAAAGTCTAACACTGGAACAAAAGAAGCCTGCGCATAATAGGCTGTTAATTTGCTTTTAATGAAGTCTGCATCTCGGCCATCCTCAACGAATCGGACTTCATCAGGAGTTTTGATTATACGAATGTTGTTGTCAAGGAATTTAAAGTTGTAAAAACCCAAACCGTAACCCCATTCAATAAAAAGTTTGTTGGCAAGTCTTGTGCGATAAATACTGTTGGCTGCTACATACCAGGATCCAAGCGGCCGAACGGTGTAGGGTACAGCTGCCTGATCTACAAATTCTCCTTCACGTAAGAAATTATTGGTTCCAAAATCAATATTAAAGGAATTGTAGGTCCTTCGACGGTCGGCTTTTTCTCTTTTGCGTTCTTCACCATCCCAGTCATCCTGATCTCTTCGCTGTAAAAACTTTTCAGGCCAATCAAAATTGAAGTTGAAGTTGTAATCCCTTCGATTTCCCTGATCCTCTGAAAAACGTTCTCGATCCTCAGAAAATCTTTCCTGATCCATGTCTTCACGCAATTGCTGATCGTAGCTACGTGCAAGTTTTCGGATTCTGTCTTTCTGTAATTCAAGTTCAAGCTCATACTCAGGATTGTCCTTTGCCATACTTTGAAGTCTTTCCTCTGCGAGTCGAATGGCGTCTGCTAATAAGGAGTCTACCTCCTCCAACGACCGGAGATATTTGGTACGGGATGAGGTTGCCGAAAGTGAATCCTTCTTTTGAATATGTCTTTCGGCATCATTGACCAAACCCCGGAAATTAAAAAACCTCAGGCTATCCAGGTCCTCTTTAGAATCCAACAATAAAAGCAACGAGCTTTTATCGCCGACCTTAAATTTCAACGTATCAGAAACTTGTGCCTTTACATGAGAAATACCCAAAAAAACTGGCACCAAAAACAGAAATTGAACGAGTTGTATTAAATTTTTAATCATTCTGTAATAATATTTACCGCCTACAGACCCGAAAATAAATAACAAGGTTGCAGGATTGGTTGGTTATTTTTTTGGCGCTCCGAAATGAGCGCTTAAACGGTCAGGAAACCCATTTAATGGCCTAGGTTTTTTAGGGATGGCTCTGAAATTGAGGGGCTGTTTGGTATATTTAAAGTCACCCAAACCCCGTGCATGAATAAAAATACACGTGCCCTCTCGACCTTGTTTCTTGGACTCATCGCAATTCTGGCCGGATTCATTTCATTAAGTCTCTCCTCCGATGCAGCCTCGTATCTGCTCATCGGGGGAATAGTCCTTACCGCAGTCTGCCTCAGATTCATTCCAAAACTTCGAGGCTTCTCCTACACGACCTGGATTTTCGCTGCTGTAACCGTTTCCATGTTTCACCCCCAGCTTTTTACCAACGTCGGTGGACTTCCACTAAAAACTTTGATCTTACCACTGCTTCAACTTATTATGTTCGGGGTAGGATCCACCATGGGCATCCGTGATTTTGAAGGCGTCATCAAAATGCCAAAACCTGTTCTCATAGGTATTGTCTGCCAGTTCACCATCATGCCTTTTGTTGGATACACCATCGCCAATACCTTCGGTTTTCCCTCTGAGATTGCTGCAGGGATAATACTTGTCGGTTGTGTGCCCAGCGGTCTGGCTTCTAATGTTATGTCATACATTGCCAATGCCAATGTTGCATTGTCTGTCACACTCACTGCCGTGGCAACACTACTGGCACCGGTGATCACTCCTTTTTTAATGCAGCAATTGGCTGGTTCATTTATTCAGGTTGAATTTATGACCATGATGATGGACATCATCAAAATTGTCATCGCACCGATTGGTGCCGGGCTGTTATTCAACCATTTTTTGGGAGGAAAGTTTCCATGGCTGGATAAAGCCATGCCAATGGTATCGATGGTTTCCATCGGCGCTATAATTACCATTATCACTGCAGCTGGCCGAGACAGTCTTATTGAAGTAGGGCTACTATTGGTTCTTGCCTGCCTTATCCATAACCTGACTGGTTATTTACTGGGATATTATTCCTGCAAGCTGCTCAGGATGGATGAAAAATCATGCCGAACCATTGCCATTGAAGTTGGTCTGCAAAATGGTGGATTGGCTTCTGGTCTAGCACTGAGCATGGGAAAACTTGTTGCCTTGGCGCCAGCGATATTTGGTCCACTGATGAACATTACCGGATCTACCCTGGCATCCTACTGGCACAATCGACCGGCAACCGAAGCCTCTGAAAAATAAAATTCTGAATTAAACCCCAAACAATAACTACCATGATCAAATCCGCTTACCAAACCCTTCTTGTTGTGCTGGTGCTTGTTGCCGGCTCGCTGGTTGCACAAAATGCTGACATCGTGATCCGAAATGGACACGTCATCGATGCAAAAAATAACATCAACTCAGTAATGGATGTAGCTATTACTGACGGTAAAATTTCACAAGTCGGCCCCAAATTGTCCGTGAACGCTAAAAAGACCATCGACGCCACAGGGCTCTATGTCGTTCCAGGTTTAATCGATTTACATGGACACCATTATTATGGAACAGAGCCTGATCATTACCTAAGCGACGGCTATTCTGCATTACCTCCAGATGGCTTTACCTTCCGCGCAGGCGTAACAGCGGTGGTTGACGCCGGCGGTTCCGGTTGGAGAAATTTTACTGACTTCAGAGACCAAACCTTTCTGAATTCAAAAACTAAAATGTTCGCGTTCCTCAACATTGTTGGTGCCGGAATGCGTGGTGGAGCCTACGAACAGAATACGACCGATATGGACTCCAAGCTAACAGCCCTTGTTGCCAAGCAGTATCCTGATCAGATCGTTGGGATCAAACTCGCGCACTTTATGAGCTCTGATTGGACACCAACGGACAGAGCCGTTGAAGCAGGAAGACAAGCGGGGATTCCTGTCATGATTGATTTTGGTGCTGCGAATCCTGTTCTGTCGTGGGACACCCTTTTACTTAAAAAACTTCGTCCTGGAGACATCGTAACCCACTGCTTCGGCCAGACCGATGGCCGCATGCATGTGGTTGAAAACGGCACTGTTCAACCTTACGCATTTAAGGCTCAGCAGCGCGGAATTATCTTTGATGTCGGCCATGGCGGCGGCTCTTTCATGTACTCACAAGCTATCCCAGCCATTAAGCAGGGACTAAAGCCGAATACCATCAGCACTGATTTACATACCGGCAGTATGAACGGGGGCATGAAGGACATGGCCAATGTAATGTCGAAGCTGCTAAACATCGGGCTCAGCCTGCAGGAAGTTATCGCTAAATCAACCTGGGAGCCGGCCAAGGTGATCAATAAAAAAGACCTTGGCAACTTAAGTCCAGGTGCCCCGGCAGACGTTGCCTTATTTTCAGTTGACACTGGAAAATTTGGATTCATCGATGTTGGCAACAATAAAATGACTGGCGATAAGAAACTCACCTGCCACCTTACTTTATTGAATGGTGAAGTGGTTTGGGACCTGAATGGTCTGGCCGCCAACCCTTACAAGCCCTAACAGCAGTAGCCCTCATGAACGAAATGTTGCGTAAAAAAATTCTGTTGCTTCTGGCGACTTCCGTACTGCTTTATGGATGCAGTCGGGAGAAAAAATTAATACTTCCACCTGGTGATCCCGATAAGGGAGGGCTTACTGTGCCCGATGGGTTTGAGGTGCTTGTTGTGGCCGACAGCACTGGCGCTGCGCGACACATGGCAGTAGCAGGAAATGGTGATATTTTCATCAAACTCCGCGGCGGAAAGCCAAAAGGAATCGTGGGACTCCGTGATTTAACCGGTGATGGTAAAGCCGATTCAGTTAATTATTTCGGTGATTACCCAGATGAAGGCAACTACGGGACCGCCATGAGACTGCACAAAGGGTATATGTACTTTACCACCGCAGGAGAGCTTTGGCGCGTAAAGATGACGACAGGCAACCTGGTACAAAGTGGCAGCTTTGAATTAATCGTTAAAGATGATTACAAAAATGATGCGCATGGCTATGAACACATCGCTAAACCGATTGCCTTCGATGAGGAAGGCCACGTATATGTACCCTTTGGTTCACCAGGCGATGTCTGTCAGTTGCAAAACAGAATACCCGGCTATCCTGGTGAATTCCCCTGCTCACAACTTTCAGAGCATGGTGGTGTTTGGCAGTTTAGCGATTCCATCCCCAACCAAACGTTAAAAGACGGGAAGCGCTACGCCACGGGCATTAGAAGTATCGTAGCCATGGACTGGAATAAACAAGATTCATCCTTGTATGTGGCAGTTCATGGACGTGATAATCTTCACTCAACCTGGCCAGCACTTTTCAACCCTTGGCAAAGTGCAGTTTTTCCTTCTGAAGAATTTCTTAAAGTTCCTGAAGGATCAAACAGCGGTTGGCCCTATTACTATTATGATCAGGTGGAGAACAAACGCAAATTAAATCCAGAGTACGGAGGAGATGGCGTCAAGGAAGGTGAAGGAAGCACCATGAATCAACCACTTCTTGGTTTCCCTGCCCATTGGGCCCCTAATGATTTGCTGTTTTATACCGGTAATCAGTTCCCTGATCATTATAAAAATGGTGCATTCATTGCCTTTCACGGTTCGACCAATCGCGCGCCTTATCCACAGGCAGGTTATTTCGTAGGGTTTATTCCTTTCAAGGATGGTAAACCTACAGGCCAATGGGAAGTTTTTGCCAATGGTTTTGCCGGCGTAGATCCAATTGTAAATACCAGTGATGCACGATACCGTCCAATGGCTATTGCCATGGGGCCTGATGGCTCACTTTATCTTTCTGAAACGGAAAAAGGAAAAATCTGGCGCGTGATGTTTAAGGGTGATAAGAAAAATTTTGGCAAGCCTGAATTGGATAGGATGGAAGAACAGAAAAAACTTTCCAATGTAAGAACACCGGATTTTGTTACCGACAACTTAGAGAAGGGTTCTGTTTCGCAGGGTGAAAAAATATACGCCACGTATTGCCTTGCATGCCACCAGGGTAACGGCAAAGGATCGCCACCAAGATTTCCGCCACTGGAAGGTGCAGATTGGGTAAATGGGGATAAGCAAAAATTAATCGGTGTCATCCTTAATGGATTAAATGGCCCTATCAAGGTTAACGGTAAACCATACGATGGTGCAATGGGCGCGCATGGCTTCCTGAAGGACGATGAAATCGCTGCTGTAGCGACCTACATACGATCAGCTTTTGGAAATAAATCATCGGCTGTTTCAGCAGACGAGGTGGCAACCGTAAGGAGTATGAAAAATTAATATCAACATTTTAAATCAACATAACATGAATCAGGAAAGAAGATCAAGCTTCAAAAAGTTTGCAGCTGGTATTGCAGGGTTGTTTGGCCTTACTGCAACTGCAGCAGCCGCAGCAGAGGATGTAATGCCGGAAGTATCGACGGGTGAAGTCATACACAACCAGGAAATTCCTTTGTTCTCAAGTTCGAGGACATTCGGAAACCTCGTATTTATTGCCGGAAAGGGCGCTCACTTCGATGGTGACATCAAAGCCCATACCAAGCATGTGTTGGATGAAATTCAGAAAGAGCTTGAAAAAGCTGGATCATCCATGAACCAGGTTCTTAAAGCAAACGTGTATTTGAATGACCTGAAGGATTACCAGGCCATGAATGAAGTTTTCCGTGGAAGATTCGGAGCGAATCCCCCAGTAAGAACAACCATCGCAGCAGCTGCAGGTATTCCAGGCGATTCACTGGTTGAGATCGACTGCATTGCCTACGTTGACGGCAAAAAGAAAAAGTGAATCAAACCTAACCCCAACCATAATGAATAAGCGAAGAAATTTATTGAAAGGCATGGTCGCCCTTCCGCTTGCCGGAACGTTTGCAGCCGATGCCCTACCCCTGTCTTCCGCACCAATCGGAAGTGAAGACTTTCCACGAGACTATTTCAAGGAGCTGGGTGTAAGGACATTTATCAATGCAGCAGGCACCTATACGATGCTCACCGCATCACTCATGCACCCTGATGTCCTGAAAGCCATAAATTATGCTTCCGGGCAATTCGTTCGACTGGAAGACCTCCAGGATAAGGTTGGTGAAAGGATCGCTGAATTGATTGGATGTGAGGCCGCAATGGTCACCGCCGGTGCCGCATCGGCAATTACGTTGGGCACTGCAGGGGTTATCACAGGAGGCGATCCGGTTAAAGCCGATAAAATTCCGCTTGACCTTAGCGGCAT
Organism: Bacteroidota bacterium; assembly: GCA_016866235.1. Lineage (GTDB taxonomy): Bacteria > Bacteroidota > Bacteroidia > Cytophagales > Cyclobacteriaceae > ELB16-189. The sequence continues at coordinate 668,567 of VGMW01000001.1, read as the reverse complement.
GAAATCAGAGGTAATCGTTCAAAAGTCGCATCGAGTTGGTTATGACCATGCAATCAGGAATTGTGGAGCCAAAATCATTGAGGTTGAAACCAGAAAAGACCTTGAGAAAGCCATCAATGAAAAAACTGCCATGTTGTGGTTTTTGAACGCCAATAATCTTGAAGGGAAAATTAAGGATGAAGAATTTGTGCAGATCGGCAAACAATACAACATCCCCACTTTCAACGATTGCGCCGCTGATGTACCACCGGTTGAAAATCTTTGGAAATACATCAAGATGGGATTTGACCTGGTTTGCTTTTCCGGGGGCAAGGGAATCCGAGGACCACAAAGTGCAGGACTTTTACTGGGCAGAAAAGATCTGATTGCCGCAGCCAGAAAAAATGCACCACCCAATGGCGCCACCGTCGGAAGAGGTATGAAGGTGAATAAGGAAGAAATTCTGGGCATGCTCATCGCCTTAGAGGTTTACCTTAAAAAGGACTTCCAGAAAGAATGGGCGATGTGGGAAAGCCAGGTGAAAACCATTTCCGATGCAGCCGCCTCTGTACCCGGCGTTACTCCCGTGTATCATGTTCCTGCGATTGCCAACCACGTTCCATCGGTCAGAATCAAATGGGATAAAACAAAGGTCACCATCAGTCCACCCGATGTTCGCAAGGCATTGCTCACAGGTCATCCCAGTATTGAAACCATGGGTGGGGATGAATCGGTAGATATTACTACCTGGATGCTAAATCCCGGTGAAGAGAAAATTGTGGCCAAACGTTTAAGGGAAATCCTTTCAGGAAAAGGCTGATTGCCGATAATCATTTATTTTTGAAGAGAAAAGCCGGTAATACCCTTTGCCGGCTTTTTTAATGTATGATGGACCTTTGGATACCCGTAATTGCCCTGATTATCTGTTCCGTTCAGGTGATCTATAGGTTTTTCTTCTTTATCAATTGGAAAAAAGTTAACAGCACATTTCCACCATCAACCCCAAACCACCAGGGAGTTTCAGTTATCGTCTGCGCCCACGATGAGGAAAAAAATCTTAAGGAATTATTACCAGCACTTCTGGAACAAGACTATCCTACATTCGAAATCATTATAGTGGAGGACCGTTGTAATGACGGCACGTATGATTTTCTGCTGAAGGAAACTGCAGCCCATAGCAAGGTTCGGACGGTGAGAATTAAAACCAAACCAGATCATATACCTGGCAAAAAATATGCCCTGACTCTTGGCATTAAAGCGGCGCAATTCGAAACCGTTTTGCTCACAGATGCAGACTGTCGTCCAGCGACCAAATCATGGATCACTTCCATGATGAATTGCTTTGGGGAAAAAACACAAATTGTCGTTGGACTGTCCCCCTATGCAAAAACAAACGGTCTATTGAATGGATTCATTCGGTTCGAGTCTATGCTCACTGGAGTGACTTACGGCGCTTTTGCTCTTGCCGGTAATCCGTATATGGGTGTAGGTAGAAATCTTGCTTATAAAAAAAGTTTATTCCTCGATAACAAAGGATTCAATCAGCACATAAGGACGATGGGTGGCGACGATGATTTGTTTGTTAACGAACATGCTACAAATGAAAATACTGTTTTCACGGCCGCTCCAGATAGTGTGGTATTCAGTATTTGTAAAAAATCATGGACGTCCTTTTTTAATCAGAAGGTCCGACATTTATCCGTTGGAAAATTTTATAAGGCGAAACACAGAATTTTGCTTGCACCATATTATATATCAACCGCCCTTTTGGTGCCCTCAATAATTGCAGGGCTTTTGACTTCACTAAAGTTGTGGATTATCGGTGTTTTCGCATTGAGTTTGTTATGGCTTTATCTAACCTTTTTTGAGCTATCCAAATCATCGAAGATTCGGCAATCTTGGGGTGAACTGGCCTTCATGGATCTTCTATTTTCGATTTATTATCTTGCCCTGGCCCCTGTCGCCCAATTCACCAAGAAAGTGTCATGGAAGAAATGAACGAACGATTTTCCTCAAAGGCACTGGAGGATTTCAAATTGGTGGATCGTGCCGTTGGAGGGGATGAGAAGGCTTATGCATTATTGTTGCAGCGCTATCGGAGGCCAGTATACCACACCATCCTCAAAATGGTACGCAACGTTGATGATGCAGAGGATTTAACCATCGAAGCATTTGGTAAAGCATTCAGAAGTCTCCACCGATTCAAAAAAGATTTTACGTTCAGTACCTGGCTCTTTCGCATTGCGACGAACAATTCCATCGACTTCATACGTAAAAAGAAACTTAATACCCTGAGTATTGAAAGTGCCTATACCGATGAAGATGGGCAATCCGTTTCCATCAGCATCCCTGATAGAAATCCCAATCCTCAGGACGAAGCCATTAAAGCTCAAAAGGAAGAGGTGGTTAGAGCAGTGGTGGCAATGTTGCCAGCCAAATACCAAAAGCTGGTCAGACTCCGCTACTTCCAGGAATTATCTTATGAAGAAATTGCTGTTGAAATTGATGCGCCACTTGGGACGGTCAAAGCGCAACTCCATCGTGCCAGGGAACTGATGTATGACCTGGTCAAAAACAGAAAAGACCACATTTAAGCGAGTACCATTGGAAGGCGTCGGACTTATCCATCACTATTTTCCCAACCTGAGCGAGAAACAACTGGAGCAATTCCATGCGCTGGGAAATCTCTATTTACAGTGGAATGAAAAAATAAATGTCATTTCCCGAAAGGATACTGAAAATCTTTACACCAACCACATCCTTCATAGCCTTGGAATAGCGAAGATTATCACCTTTAAACCCGGAACAAGAGTTTTGGATGTTGGGACTGGCGGAGGATTTCCAGGTATACCTCTGGCCATTTTATTTCCAGATACCATTTTTCACTTGGTCGACTCCGTAGGTAAAAAAATTACGGTTGTACAAGGAATAGTGGACGAATTGAACCTTAAAAATGTAACCGCTGAATGTATTCGGGCCGAGCGGGTGAACGGAAAATTTGATTTTGTTGTGAGCAGGGCGGTGACCAGAATGAAAGAGTTCTATGGCTGGATACATCAAAAAATTTCCCCTGGAAAAACCAATTCATTAGAAAATGGAATTCTCTATCTGAAAGGCGGCGATCTTGACCAGGAAATGGCCGAACTGAAAAGACCCTATCAGGAATTTGAGCTCAATAAATATTTCGACTTACCATTCTTCGAAACCAAGAAGGTCATCTATGTGCCCTGCTAATCAGGCACCGGGAAATTGTTCTTTTTCTTTTGCCACAAAGTCCTCCCTGTACGGTGAAAAAACATCTAGTGCCACACAGTCGGTCAGTGCTCTGCCCGAATGAGGGATGTTAGAAGGAATGCAGGCGCACATTCCTGCCTTCAGTACAGCGACCTCCTCACCTATCCTAAATTCAAGTTCCCCTTCCAATACATGGGTCCATTGCTCATGAACATGGTGGTGTTCCGGAAGCTCCACACCAGCTTTCAGGTATATCCTTCCGCACGTAAGCTGTTGAGTGTGGTGAAGTTGACCGTGGATACCATCCCAAATTTTAACGGTATTTTTCTTTGAATAGTCAATGAAAGGCATAACAATTGGTTTGATTTCAGACAGCCGCCAATGGAGGGTTCTGTAGCTGCAAAAGCATTGCAGACATTTTGTTAAAAGTTTCTTGTTTAAGTGCATCGATTCTTGCCAGTTGAGCATCAATGGCAATGGGGGCCCCGATCCGTATATGAATTTTTCCCGGCTTAATGAAGAATCTTCCAGGCGGCATTAACCTTCCGGCACCTGAAATAACCACCGGCAATATTGACGCACCAGTATCTATAGCCAACTTAAATGCACCATCTTTAAATGGCTGAAGCATCGCTGAAGTACGATTCTGTGTACCCTCAGCAAAAATCAGAACAGAAATTCCCCGCGCTAACGTTTCCAGCAAGTCATTCATACTCTTACGGCGACTTTTAGGATTCGAACGATCAACCATGATGGTAGCAGTACTGGCAATCCATCCAAAGACAGGAATTTTTTTGAGTTCGGTTTTAGCTAAAGGCCTGAATTGCCCCGGGAGCGCCAGGCAAATGCCCGGCAAGTCGAGAAAAGAGGTATGGTTGCTCACCACAATAAAGGACTTTGAGGCTGTCAAATTTTCCCTGCCCTCTATGGCATAAGGAATAAAATTGAGCTTACTGAAAATCCAGGACCACAGCCTTAGAAAAAAATAAGTAATCCTTAATCCACCCTGACCAAACAAGGGAGGTAAAAGGAAAAAGGGAAGAAACAATAACATGAAAACAACGAATACGAGCAGCGCCCATACCACATAGCCGTACTGAAGAATTTTCAAGGTCTTAAAATTTCACAAATGTAACCACAGTAACCCATCAGTAATACCAAAGTGGATTTGTTAAATTCAGCTCCAACTCGATCCGTATGCCGGTGGGTAGGAAAATCATTACACGGATCGATTATTTAGTAACTTTGTGGAATGCGTTATCTCCTTTTTATCAGCCTGGCGTACACCCTAACAACCTTTGGTCAGGAGGTTCGTACCGAAGGCCCAAAAAACACCGACTTCTCCATTTATAAAACCTTCAAGTTTGGAGACAGCGAAATCGTTACAACCAGAAATTCAAAAAAAATAAGTGACGCGTCGCTTGATAAAATCATCCGTGAAACCGTTGAGCGTGAATTAAAGGAAAAAGGCATGAGCCGGGACGAAGAAAATGGTCAGCTCATGGTAACCTATATGGCGGGAAGCTTCCGGCACTCTGAAATTCAACAGCTTGGACCTTTGGGTGTAGGCCCTGGTCAGACCGCACAAAATCAAACAGTATCCTATACAGAAGGCAGTTTGGTCATTGATTTGAATGACACCAGGAACAATCAGTTGATTTGGAGAATCAACAGCAATGTAGACACCAACCAAGCCAATCCAAGAAACTCGGTTGAACAGGTAGTGGTTAAAGGCTTCAAGAAATTTGGTGTAACACGCAAAAACAAAAAGCCCTGATGTACCGGAAATTTATCCGTCCATTTCTTTTTCTCTTCGATCCGGAATCTGTTCATCACTTCACCTTTTCAACCATACGCCTTGCACTTCGAATTCCTCTCGCTGCATGGATTGCTGGGAAAATTTTTAAACGTGTCAATCCAAGGTTTGAAAGAACCATTTTTGGATTAAAATTTTCTAATCCAGTTGGTCTCGCAGCGGGTTTTGATAAAGATGCCTTACTGGTCGATGAACTTCAGCAATTTGGATTTGGTTTCATTGAAATAGGAACGGTGACCCCCAAACCACAACCAGGAAATCCTAAACCAAGATTATTTCGTCTACCAAAAGATAGCGCTCTCATTAACCGGATGGGCTTCAACAATCAGGGAGCCGAAGCTGCTGCAGCAAGACTAAAGAAAAGGTCGAGCCACATCATCATTGGAGGTAACATCGGCAAAAACAAGGATACCCCTAATGAACTGGCGGTGGAGGATTATAAAAAATGTATGCTGGCCCTGGCCGATGTGGTGGATTATTTCGTTGTCAATGTAAGCTCCCCAAACACACCCGGCTTGCGCGAACTTCAGGTAAAAGAACCTTTGAAAAATCTTTTGCTTTCACTCAAAGAATATTCGGAAAAATCCAACTGGAAAAAACCTATTCTACTCAAGATTGCACCAGACCTTAATCAACACCAGTTAATGGACGTCATTACGATTTTGAAAGAGACCAATCTCGACGGGGTTATTGCAACCAATACCACCATTTCCAGGGATGGACTTAGGACTCAGCAGAACGATGTAGCTAAAATTGGCGTTGGTGGATTGAGCGGGAAACCACTTTCTAACCGATCAACCGAAATCATTCGAATACTTAGAGAAAAACTGGGACCTGATTTTCCAATCATTGGTGTCGGAGGTATAATGACTCCTCAGGATGCTGTAGAAAAACTCAATGCCGGCGCCAATCTGATTCAACTTTACACTGGTTTCATCTACGAGGGACCTGGCATTGTAAAAAGAATTCTGAGCAAACTGCATTAAGGTCAAAAAGAGCCTCGCAACCGCGAATATTCCTTAGATTTGTCATCATTTCGAGATGGCAGAAAATACCTACAGGATCAATCCCACCAAGGATACTGAAAAGGAAACCAAGGAAAAGGATAGGGAAAAGGACAGGGAAAAGGATAGGGAAAAGAGAAAGAAGAAATCAAAGTCCAACTGGAACCTTGCTTTTCTAAAGGATCCCCGATTTGTACTTGCCTTTGGCTTTTTTCTACTAAGTCTATCCCTGTTTTTGTTCCTGTCGTTTCTCTCCTACCTCTTTACAGGAAAGGCTGATCAATCGGTGGTGGTTTCTATGGGCACCACCGGACTCCTTGATTCAGGTGCTGAGACATCCAACTGGGCTGGTTTATGGGGCGCGCTGGCAGCTTATTACCTGATTTTTAAGTGGCTGGGCGTATCAGCTTTCTTTATTCCTCCCATTTTATTTGTTGTCGGATTCAATCGAACCTTTAAACGGGAACTGCTACCTACTTTCAGGGTATTCCATTTTTCAGTTTTTGCAGGGCTCTGGTTAACACTGCTTCTTGGCTACATCACCCACTCCGTTTCGGGCTACACCGAAATAGGGCTGTACTCTGGCGGCTTGGGATTTGAACTGGCGAGATTGGCGGATGGCCTGCTCGGTATGGGCACTTTTCTCTTTCTTGTTCTTACCCTGTTTGTCTTCGTCATTTACTACTTCAACATAACAGTCATCGATTGGTTCCCGGCCAAAGCACCCGCTAACGAGACCTTAGATCCGACCGGATTAGCAAATGACAACTCCGGAGATACTGGGTACAACGACGACAGGGACAACTGGAAAAAACAACAGGAAAATCCAGCAGAAAACTCTACGGTAACCGCTGAAGATTTTCCGCTTGAACCCATTCTGCTCACCGACACACCCGAACCGGTACCTGTCACCAATCCATCGTCTGAAAAAGAGCCGGTATTCACCATCGAAGAGCCTAAAACAGAAACTGAAGTATTATCAGAAAAACTCGTCAATGAACAAGGACTCTACGATCCAACGCTCGATTTAGGCTCCTTCAAATTCCCACCGCTTGAATTGCTTAACGAGTATGAGCAAGGCAAAGTCCAGGTTACCCAGGAGGAGTTGATTCAAAACAAGGAGCGCATCAATTCTACACTCAACAATTTTAAAATCGGAATTCAGAGTATTAAGGCAACCATCGGCCCCACTGTTACCTTATATGAAATTGTGCCTGAGGCAGGCATAAAAATTTCAAGAATCAAAAGCCTGGAGGATGATATTGCACTGAGTCTTTCAGCCCTTGGCATTCGGATTATTGCGCCTATCCCCGGAAAAGGAACCATTGGTATTGAGGTTCCCAACAAAAACCGTGAGATGGTCAGCATCAGATCTGTTTTAGCCACTCAGTCCTTCCAAAAATCCGATAAGGAACTACCGGTTGCCTTGGGAAAGACCATCAGCAATGAAGTTCTGGTTATTGACCTGGCGAAAATGCCTCACCTGTTGGTCGCTGGAGCAACTGGGCAGGGTAAGTCCGTTGGTTTGAATGTTATCCTGACTTCTCTTTTATACAAACGGCATCCTTCCCAATTGAAATTTGTTTTGGTTGATCCTAAGAAAGTGGAAATGTCGCTCTTCAGTAAAATTGAGCGCCACTATCTCGCCAAACTGCCCAACAGTGAAGAAGCCATTATTACCGACACCAGGAAAGTTGTACACACCCTGAATTCCCTCTGTATTGAAATGGAAAACAGGTATGAAATCCTCAAGGACGCGGGGGCTAAAAATTTAAAAGAATACAACGCCAAGTTTGTCGAGCGCAAACTTAATCCAAAGGAGGGCCACCGGTTCCTTCCCTACATAGTACTGGTAATTGATGAGCTCGCTGACCTGATGATGACAGCAGGTAAGGAAGTTGAAACGCCAATTGCCAGACTGGCACAGCTGGCCCGGGCCATTGGTATCCACCTGGTTGTGGCCACCCAGCGACCTTCGGTGAATGTGATTACCGGAGTGATTAAAGCAAATTTCCCTGCACGTCTTTCCTTCAGGGTAACGTCTAAGGTCGACTCAAGAACGATTCTTGATACCGGCGGAGCCGACCAGCTTATTGGCATGGGAGATATGCTGCTTTCAGGAGGCTCCGATATCATCCGACTTCAATGCCCATTCGTAGATACACCGGAGGTTGAAAAGGTTTGCGAATACATCGGATCTCAAAGAGGTTATGAAACAGCCTATATGTTGCCGGAATATGAAGATGAGGAGAGTGGCGCAGATGCTGTAGACCTGTCCGACAGGGACGCCTTGTTTGAAGATGCCGCCAGGCTCATTGTAGCACATCAGCAAGGAAGTACCTCCCTCATCCAGCGCAAGCTAAAATTAGGCTATAACCGCGCTGGAAGGCTTATTGACCAATTGGAAGCAGCTGGTATTGTTGGGGCCTTTGAGGGCTCTAAAGCCAGGGAGGTATTGATTAAGGATGAAATGGCGCTGGACCAACTCTTAACCAGTCTAAGGGAACAACACGGCGGAAGCTGATTTTGGCCTGAATTTTGTAATTCAGGCGTTTGGCTCCGGAGTAGACACTCAAAGCACAGCAGTTTCTATCTCCAGAGTGAAATTTTTGTATTTGATTTGCTGTTCTAAGTCTAAGATTATGACCTTTCGAATTGCAACTTTTTTAGGTGTTACAATTGTAACAAACCTTTTTGCTCAGTATGACCCCAATGCCTTTGGTGTATTAGAGGCCATGTCTAAACGGTATAAAGCTTTCACCGCTTTTGAGGCCAACATCACCTATACTTTAACAAATGATGTGAGCAAGGTCAATGAGAAATTTGAAGGTCGAATTATCGTTAAAGGTGACAAGTTCAGACTAATTCTTCCCGAACAGGAAGTCATCAACAACGGCTCTATAACCTGGACTTACATCCCCGAAGCGAAAGAAGTGACGATTGACAATTTCGATCCGGGGTCGGATGACATCAATCCAAGCAAGATTTACGAGATCTACAAAAAAGGTTTCAAATACTTGATGTTAGAACCTGAAACGGAAGCAGGAATAAAGGTAGATGTCATAGACCTGGTACCTGAGAAAAAAGATGCCCAATACTTCAAAATCAAAATGAAGATCAGTCAGAAGGAAAGAAATATCATGAGTTGGACAATGTTTGATCGGTCTGGAAACCGCTTTAAATACTCTATCACCAAATTTGTGCCCAATGCCAAGGTTGAGGATGCGGTATTTACCTGGGACCCCAAAAAGTATCCCGGGGTCGAGGAAATCAATTTGCGCAACGAATAACGCACATCATTCCGGTCTCTTGAAGCATCCTATTTAGCCGATGGATCATTGATTATATTAGTGCCTTAATTTGAAAGTTATGCCATTTACACTCCCCTCACTCCCCTACTCATTCAATGCTTTAGAGCCGCATATTGATGCGCGCACCATGGAAATTCACCACGGAAAGCACCACAATGCCTATGTAACCAACCTCAACAATGCCGTTGCAGGAACCCCGGCAGAAAGCCTTAGCATCGAAGAAATCTGTAAGAATATTTCAAAATATCCCGTGGCTGTCAGAAACAACGGTGGCGGACATTATAACCACAGTCTCTTCTGGACGATCATGGGCCCTAATTCATCCGGACAACCATCAGGTAAATTATTGGATGCAATCAATGCAGCTTTCGGATCCTTTGATGAATTCAAAACAAAATTCAATGCAGCAGCCGTTGGTCGGTTTGGATCAGGTTGGGCATGGCTCATAAAAGATGCCTCTGGCAAGTTGGTCATAGCTTCTACCCCCAATCAGGATAACCCCTTAATGGATGTTGCGGAAGTAAAAGGAACCCCTGTAATGGGCATTGACGTGTGGGAACACGCATATTACCTTAACTACCAAAACCGCCGCCCAGACTACTGCACTGCATGGTGGAATGTGGTGAATTGGAGTGAGGTTGAAAAAAGATTCTAACCCTATCATAACAATCATCAAGGCATTACATCTGTAATGCCTTTTTTATTTAATGCGAGTGCTTAAGCTAAACTCCGCTACTGCCTTCATTTTGATGCTGATCCTGTCAGCGTGCAGCAACGGGAATGAATCAACCCAAGATTCAGTTACCAGACTTCACCTTGAGTCACCCGAACTCAGAAATCTCATGCCGCCTGAATTACGGTACGCTGGCAAGGAATGGTTGGTATACCTGGCGGAACGTGAGCCTGTATTTACTTGGCAAAAGAAACTTTCACGCAACCTTATTGACTTCAGGGATACTGTTTTTTCACCGAATGAAACCCTAAACGATTTTATTGAATCCAACCCGGAGTCGTTTATGTGGAGACACGAACCAGACGGCTCAAAGTGGTTTGTTGGTCCTGGGAAGGAGAATAAGTCCATCATATTTTTTAAACGCACAGTACAAGGCGCCACAGAAACCGAGACAACCTTTAAACCTGAAATTCAATGGGGTGAAACTTGGAGATATCCATCCATCACCTCGACCGGATTACACAACAACCAAGGACAAGAGTATTATATTCTTACAGCAACCGGCGAAAATCCCTCAGGCAGACCTTTTACCACAACCCATTACTTTATAGGAACCATCGATAAAGGATATTTTTTACCTGACCATAAAATCGGTGCCCACGGATACCTGGATTACGGAAAGGACTTTTTTGGTGGTCGATTTATTCTCAAAGATCGGCAGCAAGAAAACACTCCTCCAACGGTCATTGGACTGGCTAGCAATGAAGCCTACTTTAAAGATTTGCCTAAGTCATTTGGTGTGAGACTAAGCTTTCCAAGAAATCTTTCCATCGATTTAGTTGAGACAGAACGTTGGATCGTCAAACAACAACCTGTTCAAGACTTATGGACGAAAAAATCTAAAACTATCTTAACTCCCGGGGAGCTCACCGGCATACAACAAGCCTGGCTGGAACTTAAAGTTCCGTCGGAAGGGACAGAAGAAACCGGAATAGTCATGTTTAAAACCGCAAGGCAGGAATTACGCATTGGTTATTCACCCCTTAGCAAAACCCTTTTCATTGATCGCACCAGATCCGGCCGAATTGATTTCACCCCCTTATTTGCCAGTATTGACCGGATGCAGGTAAATCAAAAAGATGGTTGGGTTCATTTCCAAATTTTATTGGATGCAGAAATGGTGGAAGTCTTTGCCGATGATGGATCCTCAGTTATGACATCGGCTTTTTATCCAGAAGAACCCTACGGAAAAGCAGAGTGGTTTGGTCCAGACAACCAGAATGAGTTTAACGGTTATGTTCTGAAGCGCTAGCCGGAGTACTTGATGACTATTTAAGAAGCGGCAATTTCTTTCAGAGCCCTAATCAGTACATCAAGTTCTTCGGTGGTGGTATAAACGTTGGGGGTAATTCTTAAACCATGCACACCTGCACCGTCGATGGCTACCGTATAGATCCTGTATTTTTTCATAAGAAGATCTGCAAGTTCAGTAGGCTTAATGGTTGATACACCCACGTTGGCAATACCACAACTGCGCGTTGGATCATCGGGAGTATTGATAATAATATTTTTTACCCCTCTAAGCTGACCACTCCAATAGTTTTGCAAATACCTTAACCTCGCTTCCTTTCGGTCAACACCAATCTTTTCGTAATAATCTATCGCATCCAGAATGGTCAGATCGGTAGGACATGGGTGGGTACCGGTTTGGTTCAACCTGGTGATGTCGTCCAGATTTTTTTCACCCGCCGACAACAACGGCCAGACTTTTCCTATCTGTTCCTTTCTTACGTATAAAAATCCTGCACCCAGGGGAACACTCAGCCATTTGTGCAAGCTGGCCCCATAAAAATCACAGTTGAGATCCTGAATGGAAAACTTAAAATGCCCAATGCAATGTGCACCGTCGACCATGACCAGAACCCCTTTTCGCTTGGCCATATCTGCAATTTTCCGAATCGGAAGAATATGACCGGTAATGTTGACCATATGACTCACCATCAATAAACGCGTCCGGGAGGTAATGGCTTTTTCATACAATTCAACAATCTCTTCATCATTCTTGGGGTGATTGGGAACATTCACAAATTTGTTAACCGTTCCAAATCGTTGTGAAACTTGCCGAAACATGTTCAGCATCGACCCATAGTCCTGCTCTGCCATTACCGCTTCATCTCCTGGTTTCCAGTCCAGACCACCAATAATCATATCAAGCGATTCAGTGGTGTTTCTTGTAACAGCCACCTCGTCAGCAGAACAGCCAGTCAGAGCCGCCAACCGCGCAGCCACCTTGCGTTTGTTGTCGAATTGAACAGTACGCATGTAATAGGACCCCTGATAGTTGACTTCACGAATATGGTCAATGAAATTTTCAAGGGTTTCCTGGGGCATAAAACAGTAATAACCATTTTCTAGGTTGATGTAATCCGGTTTAAGGCGATATCCCTTTCTGATACCCAACCAGAATTCTTCCTCACCGGCCAGGGTAGCCGGACTGAGTGAATTATAATTTTTCAACCAACGATCAAGGCTAAAGGCCGGAGTTGCCGCGCCTAAACCCAGCAATGAAAGTCCCCTTAAAAAAGTTCGTTTTTCCATGACCAAATATAAACATCAATCCCGTCGCAACCTTGCCCTTAACCTCCATTCCAGCCCGACCTTGGCTTGAAATGGACGGGGGTAAAACCCCGTTCCGGTATCATTTGGAAAGGTGTACCCCGCAAATCCATAAACCCGGAAACCACCAGTGCGACTTGTCAAAAGGTCTTTTTTGACACCTAAGGATAAAATAGGACGCCTTGAACCAGCCCGACCCGCATCCTGATTTTTGATGGCTACATATTCAGACTCGGCCTGAAGACTGAACCATGGCAACTTAATACCCAGAAGCCACTCGGGCCTAAAGGCTGAATAGATCGTTGGGTTTCGAGTTCCATTCAATACACCTAGCGGTTGGATAAAATACTTAGCGCCCAAGCCTGCAGAAAGAATTGAAAACACAGGTATCAGAATATAGCCGTGTAGATCAGAAGCCAATGATTGCGCATCCATGGGCCGAAGATCAATATTTAATGAACCTATCTTTTTATTATCCGATGATTTAACTGGCTTTCCGGTAAGCAACTTACGGTACTCGAAACTCTTTTTTGATTTCTCCAACTGATGAACAGCATCGCGAAGTTTTACTGACTGAGAAAAACCAAAGTCAAAAACATTTTGCGACCGAAGACTTTTCGAAAGAAAAAGAGCTACTATAAAAATGGAAATAAGTTTTTGTTGCATGTTTTTGCAACAAAAGAATCATCAAAACTGCTGACTCCTTATCCTGATAAACTGTACTTTAAACAACCAGCGGTATACTTTATCAGTTTTTACCTGTAAGCTTTTTAATGGTAGTGATTTCGGCAGAATCGTATGGACTTCCATCGGGGCGAAGAATATCATGAAACCAGACAGGAGGCTCCTGACCATCCGGCATGGGAGTATCCCAGGCATAAATGGTGTTGGTTTTTCCCGCCACAAAACCCCAATTGATGGCGCCAATATTTTGCTCTTTTAACATTGGCATAATGTTGGAAAAAAAGCTGCCTCTGGTACGGGCCATGTACTCCGTGCAGATCAAAGGCTTACCAATACGTTTTAGCGTATCGATAAGTTTTTGATGTTGTTCAGGGGGGCCATAGTGATGATAGGTTATAACGTCAGAGTTTTCGAGTGCTATTTTATTCAGATTGGCAAGCTGATCGTTCCAGTATCCTATGGAAACAGGCTGTGAGGGATCCGATTCTTTCGCCCAGGCAAAAACGTTTCTCACCAATGGAATGGACCGATCGCCATATCCGGAATTACCAGGCTCGTTGTACAAATCCCAAAGCAAAACACGCTGATCATCTTTAAAAGTGGTTAATACAGATTTGGTATACCTTTCCAGGGTCCCAAACAGTAAAGAATCCCGAAACAAAACATCTCCCGGATCACGTAGCCAGCCACTGTTATGAATACCCGGCTTCGGCTCTGGCTGTTTACCCAAACTGAATTCAGGATTCCAGCAGTCATCAAATAAAACGAACAACGTAGCAATCCCATGCTGGTCGGCAATGGATAAAAAATTATCCATGCGCTTTAAAAACCCAGCTGAATCCGCTTTCCACGCCGCGTGATGGAGGTAAACCCGCATCACATTCATTCCCAATTCTTCAGCCCAGCCCAATTCACGATTTATGGTCGCTGTATCAAAACTCTCCTCCTGCCACATTTCGAGCTGGTTGATGGCTGTACTTGGAATGAAGTTCGTGCCCCGCATCCAACCCTTAGACTTATACCACTCATTGGCTTTTTCAACAGACCAGGGACGAGCGGATTCATTTTTATTGTCAGCACAAGCCAAAAGCATGATGCTGCATAGCAGTAGAAGAAACGCACGATTCATTTATGGAAGATTTTTTCGAATAAGATTTAAAACAGCCACTGAAGCCATTTGAATGTTGAGAATACGATTTTTTGAGAGTTGTAATTTTTTGGTCACCGTTCTGTGTTTATCAGAATAAGCAATCCAGACGGTTCCTACAGGCTTTTCGGCAGTAGCTCCACCAGGACCGGCGATTCCACTGGTAGCCACCCCAACGTCGGTGCTAAACCGCGATCTGACCATGGCCGCCATTTCAGAAATTGTTTCTTCACTGACGGCACCATATTTCTCCAGCGTCGCAGGCTTAACACCAAGTTGCCTCATTTTGATTTCGTATGCATAGGGAATCATACTTCCCAAAAAATAATCAGAGCTGCCAGGTACAGATGTCACCAGATGTGAGAGGTAGCCACCTGTACAACTCTCGGCAATGGACAGCGTGAGGTTTCGCTCCTTGAGCATATGGCCAACGACCTCTTCAAGATTTTGGTTATCCAGACTGTACACATATTCACCGATCAGCGGCAAAAGTTTTTTAATCTCCTCATCGGCCTCCTTCTTGAGAACAACCTCATCAGCACCAACAGCCGTTAAGCGAAGTTTTACCATTCCAAGGCTAGGCAGGTAAGCTAATTTGATGTGTTTTGGTAAAGCCTTTTCCCACGGGGCAATTAAATCAGCCAAAAAGGACTCTCCTATGCCTGCTGTTCTTACAATACTGTGGTGTATAACAGGCAAAACAAAACGCTCTCTTATCCTTGGAAGTACTTCATTAGTAACCATTGCCTTCATCTCATGTGGAACGCCAGGCATGGAAACCACCACAACTCCATTTTCATCAAACCACATCCCGGGTGCAGTTCCATTTTTATTGGGAAGCCGTTTACAATTGGAGGGAAGCTCAGCCTGCTTTTTATTTAATTCCGTCAGCTCTCTTCCTCTGGATTTAAAAAACTCAGTAACATCGTTCAGGGCATCCTGACTCAATTCGAGGCTAGCTCCATAGAATTCAGCGAGACATGGTTTGGTCAGATCATCGCTTGTTGGACCAAGCCCTCCGGTAACCAGTACCAATTGAACCCTGGAAGTAGCTTCAGTCAGCGCCTGCAGGATTTCCTCACGCTTATCACCTATTGATGTTTTACGGACTACCCGAACACCTGCTGCTGCGAGCTCGGTGGATATCCACTGTGAATTGGTGTCAACAATCTGACCAAAAAGAATCTCATCACCAATGGTCAGAATCTCAGCTTTAACTTCAGACATGATTTTTTACTTACTGCAATATACATTTAATGGATGATGGATCCATTGGAAAGGACCTATGTCGATGCTAGACGGAAGGTTTTTGAGGATGAAATAAAGAGCTTAACTTGAACAAAATGACGTTAAACCATTTCTCAACTAAACCATGTCGAAAAGAGTTCTGATCACACGCATTCTTCCGGAACTGGCAGGAAAAATGCTTATCGAAAATGGATTTGACGTTAGAATTTGGGATGGAGAAAATGATCTTTCCGCTGAAGCATTGGTACAGGAAGCAAAAAATGCAGATACCATAATTACCATTGGCGCAAACCGTATCGATAAAGAATTTCTCACAAGCTGCAGGCATCTACGTTTGATCTCTCAATTTGCCGTTGGCTACGACAACATCGATGTTGAAGCGGCCACCGCATTGAACATTCCCGTGGCCAATACACCGGACGCAGTAACCGAAGCCACAGCGGATATTGCCTTTCTACTCATGCAGTCGGTCGCAAGAAAATCCATGTGGCTGCACAAGGAAATTCTAAAGGGAAACTGGAAGCGGTTTGAGCCGGTAAAAAATCTAGGGGCTGAACTTAGGGGCAAGACATTGGGCATATTCGGATTAGGACGTATTGGCTTGGCGATGGCCAGAAGGTGCAAGGGTGCTTTCGGCATGAACGTAATTTACCACAACCGAAACCGTAACATCGAAGGTGAAAAAGAGGTTGGGGCACAATGGGTAAATTTTCAGGATTTATTAAACCAAAGCGACGTCATCTCGGTTCATTCGGTTTTGAGTAATGAGACAAGAGGCCGGTTTGGCGCAAAAGAATTTCAGGCAATGAAGCGGAGTGTTATTTTTATCAACACCAGCCGCGGCGGCGTCGTGAATGAAAGTGATTTGGAACATGCCTTAAAATCCAGGATGATATGGGGCGCTGGTTTGGATGTGACCGATCCGGAGCCAATGAGGAAGGATCACCCCCTGCTTGAGCTGGACAATGTTTGCATTCTTCCTCATGTGGGTTCAGGTACAGTGGAAACCAGAAATGAAATGGCCCGTGTCGCTGCGCAAAACATCATATCTTATTATGAAACTGGAGCGCCGGTTTATTGTGTCAATCCGACCACACTAAAAAAATCCTGACCGTTATTTCCGAATTCGTGCGAAGAATGTTTGTAGAAGCGCACTGCATTCATCAGCAAGCACACCCTTAACAACCTCGGCTTTAGGATGAAGCAGCGGTGAGGAAATGAGCGAATACCCACGTTGCTTATCAGAAGCACCGAAGACCAAACCAGGAAGCTGGGACCAATTCAATGCACCAGCACACATCACACAAGGTTCGAGCGTTACGTAGAGAATGCAGTCTGAAAGATATTTTCCACCAAGCCATGATGTTGCCGATGTTATGGCAATCATTTCGGCGTGCGCCGTTGCGTCATTCAGCTTTTCAGTCTGATTGTGTCCACGCCCGATAATCTTTCCTTTACAAACCATAACAGCACCAACAGGCACTTCCCCTAAATCAAATGCCTTGCGTGCCTCCTTCAGAGCCTCGCGCATAAAATTCTGGTGCTCCTGTAAATCAGTGCTCATTTCACCCTGACAGATTGCATGATTTGTGCCGCTACCGGCTGCCATTCCTCCTGGACATCCTTAGTGCATCCAAACGAAAATACCAGGGTTCGCTTTGCTCCGATGTGGTACATAATATAATTGTACTTAAGCAAGGCGTCCTGCGTAGATAAATTTTTTGAATCTGGATTTACTCTGGAATTGAATTCAAAGACAATGAATGATTTACCATTGATGGTTTTGATTTCTTCCTGAAGAAATTCAACGCGATCGTAAAGGTTAAGAATGGAGGATTTGAAAAAACTTTTTACAAAAGCCAGATCACTTTTTGGCCATTGCGTTGCGGAAAGATTAACACTGAAGTCGGCCAAACGATCAGGATCCGTGTATGCACCAAGGGGTGACCTGACGGAAGGAAACCGTTGTATCAAATCCTCTGGCGTCATTTCAGAAAAAATCTTTGGTAAATAAACCGTAACCGACTTATCAATCCGAGTTTTCACCAGACCACCAGGATGGGCAAAAGAAACCAGCAGACCGGTTGAAAAAACAAGCAACATTCGACGCCATTGGATCATCGTCCGACCGGTGGTGATTATTAGATAACTGCTCAACGTTTATTACTTTTGCCCGCTAATTTATCAAAATCTGATGCTTAGAACCCATCATTGCGGAGAACTCAGGCTAACCAACACAGGTGAAACCGTCACCCTCACCGGTTGGGTTCAGCGGGTAAGGGACAAAGGTAGCCTTATCTGGATCGATCTCAGAGACCGATACGGCATCACACAGCTGTTTTTGGAGGAAGGAAAAACTTCACAGGAAGTAATTGCGGCAGCGCGCAGCCTTGGAAGGGAATTTGTGATTAAGGCTATTGGCGATGTTACTGAACGTGTATCAAAGAATGATAAGATTCCCACCGGGGATATTGAAGTTAGGGTTACCCAACTTGAAATTTTAAATGCCTCCAGGGTCCCCCCTTTCACCATTGAAGATCAAACTGATGGAGGTGATGACTTACGGATGAAATACCGCTATCTGGATCTCAGAAGAAATCCAGTCCGGCAGAACCTGCAGCTCAGACATAAAATGGCCAGAGAAACCAGAAATTATCTGGACGGCCTGAATTTTATTGAAGTTGAGACACCTGTTCTCATCAAATCAACCCCCGAGGGAGCAAGAGATTTTGTCGTTCCCTCACGAATGAATCCAGGAGAATTCTACGCCTTGCCGCAATCACCGCAAACCTTCAAACAATTGCTGATGGTTTCTGGATTCGATCGGTATTACCAGATAGTAAAATGCTTTAGAGACGAAGACCTTAGGGCAGACCGTCAACCTGAATTCACACAGATAGACTGTGAGATGGCCTTCATTACCCAAGAAGATATCCTGACCACTTTTGAAGGTTTGGTCAGACATATCTTCAAAACCGTGAAAGGCATTGAAATTGGAAGTGTACCCCGTATGACCTATGCCGATGCCATGAAATTCTACGGATCTGACAAACCAGATACCCGGTTTGACATGAAATTCACTGAATTAAATTCGACGGTTCAAGGAAAAGGTTTCTCGGTATTTGATAGTGCCCAATTGGTTGTGGGCATCAACGCAAAAGGATGTGCATCCTATACCAGGAAACAAATCGACGAACTCACTGAATTTATTAAGAAACCTCAAATCGGAGGAAAAGGATTGGTTTGGATCAGATATGAATCTGACGGATCATTAAAGTCATCAATCGATAAATTTTACAATCAGGAAGAGCTTAAAAAAATTTCAGAACAGTTTTCCGCCTCACCAGGAGACCTTATGCTGATCATGGCAGGCGAAGAAGAGAAAACCAGAAAGGCCCTTGGTGAATTGAGATTGTTGGTAGGTAATATGGCAGGACTTCGAGATAAGGATACGTTTGCTCCGCTGTGGGTTCTGGATTTCCCGCTCCTGGAATGGAATGAAGAAACCGGAAGGTACCAAGCAATGCACCATCCGTTCACCTCACCCAAACCGGAAGACATACCATTGCTTGAAAGTAATCCCGGAAAAGTCAGGGCCAATGCCTATGACATGGTTCTGAATGGAACAGAGATTGGTGGCGGATCGATTCGTATCCATGATCGTCCAACCCAACAACTCATGTTCAAAATGCTGGGATTTACAGACGAAGAGGCTAAAAAGCAATTTGGATTTTTGATGGAGGCATTTGAATACGGCGCTCCACCACACGGCGGCATTGCCTTTGGCTTTGATCGCTTGTGCTCACTATTCGGTGGAGCAGATTCGATCCGTGACTTTATCGCCTTCCCAAAAAACAATGCAGGACGGGATACCATGATTGACTCACCTTCAACCATTGCAGAAGAGCAATTGAAGGAACTTCACATTAAGCTAAGAGCGCAGCAAGGTTAGAGCTGGACGTGGTAAACGTCGGTCTGATTTCTAAGGATTCCGCCTACGAAAAATCCTCCAGGTTCAGGTATATCCTCCAGGAGGTCAAAAGCCACACAGGTGGAGGGTAATGATTCAAAAATTAACAGAAACCGGTAGGTTGAATTATTTGGAACGCGCGTCCAGGTTGGCGCGTAAGTAATGTTCTCCACATGAATCAATGGTGCACGTGCCCCACTAACCCTATCGATCAGCACTGTTGACTTCCAAATTCGAATCAGATTATCTCCCTGACCATTTTTGTAATAGCAATGGACATAGATATGACCTTGTTCGAGGACCAGGGTTTGCTCTGCTACCGCAACCTCCGTTTCAGGTTTTGCGGTCAGTTCTTTATGTGATCTGCCACTCATTAATTGTGAATCAGCGGTTCATGAGATATTTCTTCGGAGTAGATCCAAACTTTTTCCTGAAAGCGGCGATGAAGTGACTAGGATTGGCGTAACCAATTTTAAACGCCACCTCATTAACCCTTAATTTTCCTGAATCCAGCATCTGCTTGGCTTGCTCCAGCTTGTGTTCAAGTAGATAACCGTATACAGTTTGTCCATAGACTTGCTTGAACCCGGTTTTAAGCTGAAACTCATTTAATCCCGCTATTTTGGCAAGGTCTTTTAAACGTGGAGGATTGTCGGCGTGACGTATGAGATAATCTTTGGCGTGTTTTATTTTTCTAACCGATGACTGGTCGTTTAGAAAGGGACAATATTCAAGATCTGGTACAGGGCTGGAAAAATAAAGACTCAGGATTTCCAAAATCTTGCCTTGATAAAACAAGCGTGCCGAGGCAGCATTTAAATGGGTATTGAATGCGCCGGTCAGAACCATCCTAAGACCTGGAAGGATTTCACGCTCATCGTAAAACTTCTTCCCTATGCCACCATCCTCAAGAATTGGTAATCCTGAAAGGTCATGCACAAACAAATCATGAAGACCTTTTAAGGTAATGGACAGATAAATCAATCGGGTCGAGGCAGAAAGTGACAGGCTGCAGGGAAGGTCGGTTTCAGGGTTGTAGAAGAAGTAATTGAACCCCGACTTTAGTTCGCGGCTGTAATGAGGCCCAAAACCGAATACTGCGCTTCCCTCAAGGCAAAAATAAAAATGAATAACACCCTTTGAGAGCGAAACCATCCCCCTTTCGGGGTTTTCAGTCGTTTCGGTAGCCATAAGACTGGCATCTTCCTGATTGAATTGGAACTTTATTATACCTGGATGGATATTTTCAGAGACACCATTCAGACCTACAGAAGCTGTCGAATCCATAAATATCAATTTAGACCTATTTTTTTAGCTATTATTTCAATATTTAGCTCAAAAATACTCCTAGAAGTTAAAATATAAACCTTAAACTTTTTAGGATATATTTTATACCTATTTGGATATTTTATGATCACAGGGCTTTACATTTTTGCACGTGTTTTTTGCCCTGCTTTTCGGCTTTCTACCAATGTCACAGCGTATTGCTGGAGATACTCTTTCGACGGTGAACCTTGAACCCGTTGTGGTAACCGCCACGCGAACTGAAAGATCTCTCAATGCTGTGCCATTGCCCATAACCGTAATTGGAAGACCTACGCTGCGTAGCCTGGGCTCCCTGAGACTTAATGAAGCGCTGGCAGAACAGCCAGGGCTAGTGGTGGTACCTCAGGTGAATGCGCAAGGAAACGGCCTCCAGCTTCAGGGATTCAATCCTGACTATACCCTTATTCTCATTGATGGTGAACCATTGATTGGACGGTATACAGGCTCCCTTGAACTTAGCCGTATCACCACAGGAAACATCCGACAAATTGAGGTAGTAAAAGGTCCGGTTAGCAGTTTGTATGGATCAGAGGCACTTGCGGGCGTCGTGAACATTATCACTGAGGAAGCAGGAACACCACAGGCAACAGTGTCGGCACGGTATGGAACCAACAGCACTTCCAATCTATCGTTACAAGGTGGTATGGGGATAAAAAATCTTTCATTTTACGGATTCGCGGACCGCTACAGCACGGGAGGATACGACCTAAGTCCGGAAAGATTTGGCAAAACGGTCTCACCATTCACCAACCACACACTTCAATCCAAAATCAGATGGAAACCGTTTGAGCGGGGAGAGTTCACACTTTCTGGTCGATGGTTTGCTGAACAGCAGGATTTTGCCTTCGAGGTTAAGGACGCGAGCAAAACAACCCTGACCGATGGACAAGGAATCATAAAGGATTGGAATATCGCTGCATCTTTCCGATACCGAATTTCAGAACAAACAAAGCTCCAGCTCCGATATTACAAGACTGCCTATAGCACTAAGACGAATCTTTATTTAGAGCCTGAGAATATTCCCTACTACCGGGATGATTTTCAACAAACCTTCTCCAGACCTGAGGTGGTCCTTAATCACTACTCAAATAAAAGCTTACTAACCGTAGGGGCAGGTGCTATTGGAGAGGAAGTTGCGACAAGCCGATACGGTGATCGGTCCAATCGGAATCAGTTTACCCTCTATGGATTTGCTCAGGAAGAATGGACGCCCATGCAAGACTTTACCATTATAGCGGGCATAAGACTGGATCAAAATTCAATTTACGGAAGCCAAATCAGCCCCAAACTTTCTCTGAGCAGAAAACTAACAGAGGCAATCACCATAAAAGCTTCCTCCGGCGTTGGTTTTAAGGCTCCGGATTTCCGGCAGTTGTATTTCAATTTCAACAATGCGGCAGCAGGTGGTTATAGCGTTTTGGGTTCTGAAGTCGTGAGCACTCAGCTAAAGGATCTGGAAGATGCCAATCGAATCTCACGATATTATTTTGACCCGAAACTCATTGGTGCTTTAAAAGCAGAGCGGTCGTTGTCCTTTAATGCAGGAGCTGATGTAAAGTTTTCTAAGGCACTTAAAGGAAATTTTAATTTCTTCAGAAACAACGTTGGCAACCTGATTGAAACACAAATCGTCGCTTCAACGATTGAAGGTCAAAATATCTATACCTACCGAAACATTCGCCGAGCCATGACCGAAGGACTTGAAGCAGGACTCTCTGCCAACATAGGATCCAGATTTAGAATCCAGGGAGGTTACCAATTGCTTTTTGCCGGTGACCGCGATGTCATGGATCAGCTGCGAAAGGAAAAAATCTTCTACCGTGATCCTGAAACCCTGGTTTCAAAACGATTGATGCCATTTGAGTACCACGGACTTTACAACAGAAGTAGAAATCATGGAACCATTCAGGTCTTTTTTATGGATGGAAAAAACTTTGAATCCTCTTTCCGCATGATTTATAGAAGCAGGTTTGGGATTGGTGATATTCAGGGAAATGTACAGGGTGAGACCATTCCTTCCTCTGATGTTAATGCCAATTCAATCCTGGATCGTTATGATCGATTTGTACCAGGCTATTTTCTGCTAAATTGGTCGGCTTCAAGGAAACTTGGAAAAGGTTTTACGGTCCAGACGGGGATTGACAATCTGCTCAACTTTAGAAACACAATTTATATTCCGAACATCCCCGGTAGATTGTGGTGGATCAGCGCAACATTCAACTTAAAATCCAATAAACATGAAAACAATAAATAAGATGATTACCAAACAACTGAATACGGGATCCCTCCTATTGGTGGGATTACTCTCTACTGCGTTGATTTTATCTGGTTGTAATCAATCAGATGATCCCACTCCGCTGGAGGCATTTCTGATTGGAAATTTACCAGCAGACCCCCCAACTGGTTTCAATCCTACCACAGGAGCGCCAACGGGAACAACCGGTAAATTCACCTTATTCAGTTTCGCCACGGGTGAACCTGTATCAAATTCTGATAGCCTCACCAACAAATGGGATATAGGCTTTCGGGCAACCACCATAATTGTCAATGGTGGGAAGGACAGAAAGGGTAACGGTGGAATCCAAATTTTAACAGGGACATCATTTGATCAGGTTAAGGAAGCGCCGGAATCCGGCTACGCCACAGACGATGGATCCAATCTCGCTGTACCATCCTCCTGGTATAACTACAATGCAACGGCTAAAATTGTTACACCATTGGCAGGAAATGTATTCGTGATCAGAACTGGCACTGGAAAGTACGCTAAGATGGAAATCTTAAGCTATTACCTGGATGCACCGGCGAGCCCAACCTCAGCCAACCCGTCCAGGTATTATACCTTTAAATATGCCTACCAATCCTCAGGATCAAGAAAATTCGAATAGAAAAAAGTCCCGGTCAGCCGGGACTTTTTTATTATAGTGAAAAATTTTTTGAAAGGAGGTTCGTAGCTTAGGAGGATTCAAACCCATCTCTTATGAGCAATTCCTCCAGATTTCAAAGCCTAGACGTCTTTCGTGGAATGGACGTTGCGCTGATGATCATTGTGAATTCACTGGGCAGTTATGAAACCGCCTGGTCTCCTCTGCTTCATGCGGATTGGGATGGCTTCACATTGACAGACCTGGTATTTCCTACATTCCTCTTTGTGGTAGGAAATTCAATGTATTTCAGCCTTGGAAAATATCAAGGCATGGGGACAGGCCCCGTGCTTGCAAAAATTTTTAAACGAACAGCCATCATCTTTTTGCTTGGATACCTGATGTATTGGTTTCCGTTTTTTAACATTAGCGATACCGGTGACCTCGTTTTCAGACCATGGAGCCACACACGGATCTTCGGCGTACTGCAGAGGATAGCGCTGTGTTATGGACTCGTGGCATTGGTGGTTCATTTTTTCAGTACCCGTGGAGCCATTGCATTCGCTGTTGTATCTATGGTGGGCTATCAATTGGTGCTGTGGCTATTTGGCGATTTGACCATGGCTGGTAATGCAGGCACTAAATTGGATTTATGGCTGGTAGGACCCGATCATCTCTACCATGGTGAAGGCATTCCATTCGATCCGGAAGGCTTACTCAGCACCTTTCCATCTACCGTTAACGTGATAGCAGGATACTTAACGGCGAAGTTTATCAAAGAAAAAGGGGTAGGATTTGAGGCCATTGCCAGGCTTATGATTTCAGGAGCTGTTTTACTACTCGCAGCTCAGTGGCTAGATCTATTTATTCCCATCAACAAAAAATTATGGTCAAACAGCTACGTACTCCATACCGTAGGTTTGGACTTATTGATTTTACCTGTAGTTATCTATTTGATAGAACATGCCGGTAGAAAGTCCTGGACACCATTTTTTGAGGTGTTCGGAAAAAACACCCTATTTATTTATCTCTTATCTGAGTTTATTGTCATTATACTGTACTGGATTCCTGCTGGTGATGGTGCGCTTTATAGCTGGATTTATAAAAATATTTTCCAACCACTGGGTTCCTATACAGGCTCATTTTTATTTGGTGCATGGATCATGCTTACCTGCTGGCTGGTCGGGAAACTTCTTGATAA
Organism: Bacteroidota bacterium; assembly: GCA_016866235.1. GTDB lineage: Bacteria > Bacteroidota > Bacteroidia > Cytophagales > Cyclobacteriaceae > ELB16-189. The sequence continues at coordinate 643,497 of VGMW01000001.1, read as the reverse complement.
GAAAAAGATTTATGTGAAGGTTTAAATTGGGTCGCGACCATTGGTGCGCCCATTTAAAAAGCACTGATCAAAAATCATTTCCAGCGACAAAAAGTCTGCGTGGAGAACAGATTGAAAAACCTTTAGGCTGTTATTTTATTCAGCTATTAGCTGCGGCGCTTTTTGAATAACCTCCTGCCGAATGTCGTCTTCCATTTCAGCCATATAGAGCGTTTTAGCCTTACTCAATTGCTCAAAAGTCAAACCTTTTGCACCCCTGAGGTCAGCTTTAAACAAACTTGCGTTTTCAAAATCTGTTCCCATCAGGTATGAATTTCGAAGATTAGCCTCCATAAGCTGAGCACTCCGAAAAATGGTTTTAATCAAGAAGGAGTTTTCTAAATTGGTTTTAATCAAGTAAGCATCCTGAAAATTGGCGCCACTGGCATAGGCACCCATAAGACTTGCCCCATTCAAATTGGAGTTTTCAAAATTGGTCTGATTCAAACGGCTACTATCCAGATTAATTTCAATCAAGGAACAATGTGAAACATTTGCACTGTTAAGGTTTGCACCTTTCAGATTCACATAACTTAGATTCGTTTTTTGGAGGTGGCTGTTGGCAAGATTTATATCGAAAATCTTATGTCGGTTCAAGCGCCTGATGTTACCTACCGTGCGAAATGCTGATTCCTCCGATCTCCAAAGTCTGAAATCATCAATTTCATTTTGATAAGTCCGAATGCGCTGCCTGATCTCACCATTCTCATTAAGCCAGTAGAGTAATATACCGATGATGGCAATGTCGAACAACATACCATGTGCTTCAACCAAAATCTGACTCCAGAAATCACGACCACTTTCAATATAAAATGGGATGCTAAGTGCAATGACAAGCATGGAAACCAACAACAAAACCACTAAGGCAGTGAGAATCGGACGCTCTATAATATGAAAGAAAAGAGCCTTGATCTTCTCAGGAATGGATTTTAAAAACTTCATGTGGGTGAATGCAAATATAACCCTTATAGCAATACGTGCACGGTGGAGAAGTAAACCGCCAGTCCAAGTAAATCATTGGTGGTGGTAATAAACGGACCGGAAGCCAATGCAGGATTATATCCCATTCGATGTAAGATCAAAGGTGTAATGGTTCCAATAAATGACGCAAAGACAACAACAGCAAATAAGGCAACCGATACAATACCTGATAATCGATCATTTTCAAACAGGAAAATATTTACCGCCAGTACCGCCAGCGCCAATAGAAATCCATTTAAAAGGGCCACAGAAAAAACCCTGGCCAATCGATTTCGCAAGGTCTCCTGATAGCGTTCGGCCGATAAGCTCTGCACCACCAGGGAGGAAGATTGAATGCCAACATTTCCCCCGGTCGCCTGAATCAATGGAATGAAAAATGAGATAGCAGCGATTCTGCTTAATTCACCTTCAAAAAAACCCATAAAACGAGCACTGATCAAACCCCCGGCAACACCAACCAAAAGCCATGGCAAACGAGCGCGCGTATTACGCCACACCGTATCATCTTCTTCAACATCCTCTGAGATACCGGCCATAGCCTGTCGATCTTCTTCAGCCTGTTCGGTGATAACATCCACCACATCGTCGATGGTGATCCTTCCAACCAGAATTCCCTGGACGTTTACAACAGGTACAGATTCATAATCATATTTCTTCATCACCTCCGCTACTTCCCTATCCTCCATGAAAGTCTCAACGGCGACAACTTCCTCCAGAATATCCCTGACCAACGTCTTTGAGTCACGTATAATCAGATCTTGAAGAGAAATTCTGCCTAACAACCTATCCTGGTCGTCTACCACATACGCTGTGTAAAATTTGGTTACATGCTCTGCCTGGCTCCGAACCTCCTGAATACATTGAACCACCGACCAGTGGTCACGCACTTTAATCAGTTCTTTTGCCATCAATCCGCCAGCCACGTTTTCGTCGTAACGCAACAAGTCGATAACCTGTGAGCGTAGCTGAAGGTCCAAACCAGCAATCACTTCCTCACTGTTTTTGATGGGCAGCTCATTCAGAATATCAGCCGCATCATCCGAATCCAAAAGGTTGATCAGTCCGGTGAGTTCAGAAACCTTATAAATGCGAAGGAAATTTTTCCTGGTGTCCGAATCCAGATCTTTTAGAATTTGGGCATGAACGTCAGGCTCGAGCAGATCCAATACCCACTTTGATTCCTCACTGTTGAATTCGTAAAGGAGTGCAGAAATATCGGCTGGATTCACCGATTCCAGGGAGGCCAAAACGAATTCCCGATCACGCTGATCCAAGGCTTCCTGGAAGCGGTCGATGTATTCTTTGTTCAATTCAAATTCGCGAAACTCTTTCACGACTTTTCAATCTGTTGAATCAGCTGTACAAAATCCGAAACCGACAACTGTTCAGCACGCTTGTCCATAACGGGCAAGGAATAAACAGCAGCTGACAAATTTAGATCTTTCAATGCGTTGCGCAATGTTTTGCGGCGATTCTGAAAAGAACGCTTAACCACTTTGAAAAACAGGTCCTCATCGCATGCCAGTCGTGAAGTTTTATTTCGGGTCAATCGGATTACCGACGACATCACCTTTGGTGGCGGATGAAAAGCCCCGGGCGATACATGAAAGAGCGTCTCCACCTCATAAAAAGCCTGGATAAGAATGCTCAAAATCCCGCAAGTCCGTCCACCTGGGGGTGCCGCAATGCGCTGCGCCACCTCTTTTTGAATCATACACACCACCTGACTCACCCGATCTCGGCTTTCCAGAATGCGAAAGAAAATTTGGGATGAGATGTTGTAGGGCAGATTCCCAATGACCGCTATGGAACGATCGGTTAGCGCTTCAAATCCAGTCTCGAGGAAGTCAACATGGCGAATATCCACCTGCTCTGTTGTAAAGTGCTCTTTTAACCAAGCAACCGATTCACGATCAATTTCAAATAAAACCGGGTGTAAATTTTTCTCAACCAGCAGTTTGGTGAGCACCCCGGTCCCTGGTCCGATTTCTACAACGCTTGATGATCCAGGTTGGAAGGCCTCAACGATTTTTCCTGCGGCATTTAAATCGCGTAGAAAATGCTGACCAAGAAATTTTTTAGGCTTAACCATTTAAGTAAAAGTGGCCAATCTGATCAATAATTCAAACTACCGAATGAGCATACCTGTTATTTTAAGTTTTCCGACTTCAGCATTAGCTTGCATCGCATTTACCGAGGCACGAACAAATGAACGATAAGCCGCGAATTGGAATAACCATGGGTGACCCCAACGGGATTGGACCAGAGGTCATCATCAAAGTCCTGTCCGACAACCGTATACTTAACCTGATCACTCCGGTTGTTTATGGCTCATCGCGTGTTATTTCTTACTATAAAAAAGCCCTCAATGTAGAAGACTTCAGCTATGGTCCGCCCAAAGGACCAGGGCAGTACCATCATAAATCGGTGAATGTCATTAACTGTTGGGATGAAAACCTGGAGATTCAACCCGGCACTGCATCGGTAACCACGGCAAAGGCAGCGGTAACAGCACTAAAAAAAGCAGTAGAAGATATCAACGCAGGCCACCTGGATGGCATTGTGACCGGTCCCATCGATAAGAAAACTTCTCATAGTGATGATTTCCCCTTTCAGGGGCACACCGAATATCTGACCAAGGCATTTCAGGCAACTGAGAGCTTGATGATGATGGTCAGTGAGAATTTAAAAGTAGGCCTGGTGACTGAACACGTGCCACTCAAGGAAGTGCCCAGACTTTTATCCAAAGAACGGGTTGAATTGAAAATCCGACTGATGGAGTTTTCGCTGAAGAAGGATTTCGGAAAACAAAAACCACGGATTGCTGTATTGGGTTTCAATCCCCACGCCGGAGATGAAGGTTTATTGGGTGATGAAGAAGAAAAAATTTTAAAGCCGGTTATTGAGGACCTCAAGACCAAAGGCAAGCTAATATTTGGTCCATATGCAGCGGATGGATTTTTTGGCACCGCACAATTCCAAAATTTTGACGGCGTCATGGCCATGTACCACGACCAGGGACTAGGACCATTTAAAGCAATCGCATTTGATAACGGGGTGAACTTTACTGCCGGTCTTCCAATCGTGCGAACTTCTCCCGACCACGGAACTGCCTATGCCATTACCGGAAAGGGTAAGGCTGATGAGGGTTCGATGCGGCATGCCATTTACCTGGCAGCCGATATCATAAACCAGCGAAAGCAAATACCTTCCGGCTGATTAAGGGTTTCTTTATATTGGGCTTCTCTGTCCAATGTCAATTACAGAATTAACCAGAAAACTCAGTGTCTTAATCAGGCTATCCGTTGCGGACAAGCAATTTGCCTGGCTTGAAAAAGCGATGGTTTATAGGATTGGCAGAGAAAACAACCTCACAGAAGAGGAGATTTCTGCTTTGATCCAACTGCCGATGCCTATTCGTACCCCCGAGACGGCAGACGTCCAACAAAAACTTTCTTACCTCAGCGATTGCATTGAATTGATGAAAGCCGACCATAAAATCAGGGAGAGCGAGGTAATTTTTATCCGATCTATAGCCATGAGACTGGGTTTCAGAAAGGGAATTGTTGATTTTCTAGTGGAAAATGGCAAAACCGATCTCACTCCAAACCCTCAGTTTCAAGGAATTGCGGAATTTATACCCTAACATTTGTTAGTTCCTTTACTCAAAATACGAGTAACCGGGTAAAAATCGGCTAAAACATTCTAAATTTGCCCCCCGTTGTCATTGTACGGTGGCATGAAGGAGTTTTTGATCAACATAAAAGGTTTAAGCCTAAAGGTTCACGAATTCCGCTTCCACATCGGTGACTCGTTCTTTGAACATTTCGGTAAGGAGCTGGTTCAAAAAGGTAATCTGGACGTTGAGTTGGATCTCGACAAGCGAGAGACCTTTCTTGAAGCAGACATCAGCATCCATGGGTCTGTAGCCCTGGTTTGTGATCGGTCTCTTGAGACCTTCACCCACCCGATAAAGGTGGAAAGCAGGGTCCTGTTTAAATATGCTCCTGTGGCGGAGGAAGTGTCGGAAGACATCATCCACATCACCAGGGAAACAGAACAAATAGATGCCGGCAAGCTGATTTATGATCTGGTGGGAACAGCCATTCCCATGAAAAAGCTTCATCCGAAATTTCAAAATGAGTCCAACGACAGCGCAGGTTCGATCGTGTATACTTCTGGTAAATCAGAGGAGCAGATCGATCCGAGATGGGAAAAATTAAAAAAACTACTTTAAACAACTGAGTTATGCCAAATCCGAAAAGAAAAACCTCGAAAACCAGAAGGGACAAGAGGAGAACACATTATAAGGCTTTCGCCAAAGACCTTTCTATTTGCCCGACCACAGGCGAACACCACAGACCGCACCGCGCTTTTTGGCACGAGGGTAAACTCTATTACAGAGGTACCGTTGTGATGGAAAAAGAGGTTGCAGCCTGATCATCGGTCTAATATCAAGTCCTTGCCCCGGAGTAAAACGGGGCTTTTCATTTTTTAAAACATGTCAAAGATCAGAGCAGCAATAACTGCAGTCGGCGGGTACGTTCCAGATTATGTGCTCACCAACCAGGAACTGGAAAAAATGGTGGACACCAACGACGAGTGGATCGTCACCCGTACTGGTGTAAAAGAAAGAAGGATCCTTAAGGGTGAAAATCAGGGCGTATCGGTCATGGGTGTTCGCGCCGTGAACGATATGCTTTCGAAGAAGAAGATCGATCCAAAGGAAATTGATCTGATTCTTTTTGCTACCGTTACGCCAGACATGATGTTTCCAGCTACCGCAAATATTGTTGCTGCAGAAATTGGCGCCACGGAAGCTTTCGGATACGACATCTCCGCTGCGTGCAGCGGATTTCTTTTTGCGCTGGCCACTGGAGCCAGATTCATTGAATCTGGAGCCCACAAGAAGGTGGTGGTCATCGGTGGTGATAAAATGTCTGCCATTGTAGACTACACCGACCGCTCGACCTGTATCATTTTTGGAGACGGCGCAGGTTGCGTATTGCTTGAACCCACTACGGAAGAATTTGGTGTAATGGATTCCCTTCTCAAAAGTGACGGTTCAGGTGCTCCATATTTACACATGAAGGCAGGTGGAAGTCTGAGGCCTGCCTCGCATCAAACCGTTGATCTGAAACAACACGTGATTTATCAGGAGGGCTCAACGGTATTCAAATTTGCAGTTACGAATATGGCCGATGTTTCTGCGAAAATCCTGGAGCGGAATCATTTGACCGGCGACGATGTAGCATGGCTTGCACCGCACCAGGCCAACAAGCGCATCATCGACGCCACCGCCAACCGCATGGGTATCGGAGAAGAAAAGGTGATGATGAACATCAGCAAATACGGTAATACTACAGCAGCAACCATTCCACTTCTGCTTTGGGATTATGAGAAGCAACTCAAAAAAGGTGATAACATCATCATGGCTGCCTTTGGGGGTGGATTTACCTGGGGCGCCGCTTATGTTAAATGGGCCTACGACACGAACTAAACTTGAACCTAAATAACCATTGAATTTTTATGGCAACTATTTCTGATCTGAGCAGAGGCAACTATGTAAGGTACAACGGCGAGGTGCTGCAAATTGAAGAACTTCAACACAGAACTCCTGGCAACCTGAGGGCATTTTATCAGGTGAAAATGAGAAACATCAGAAACGGTAAAGTGGCTGAAAACAGATTTCGTCCCGGCGATACCATCGATCTTCTTTCGGTTGAAACCAAGGAGTATCAATACCTCTACCAGGATGGAGAAAGCCTGGTTTGCATGGACAATCAATCCTATGAACAAATCTATTTGGACAAGGCATTGTTGGGGGAATCCGCCAATTACATTAAAGAAGGTGTAACCCTTCTGATTGTTTTTGAAAATGGAACCAGCCCCATTTCAGCGGAGGCACCTGCCCATGTAACCATGACAGTTACTTACACCGAGCCAGGGATGCAGGGAGATACCGCTACCCGCACGCTTAAACCCGCTACACTGGAGAACGGAAGTGAAATCCGTGTACCACTTTTTATTAATAATGGTGACAATGTAAAAATTGACACCCGGACCGGTGACTACATTGAACGTGTTAAATAATCATGAGCAAAAAGAAATCTGCCCATTCACCGGAAAAGAAATCCGGTAATGTCCAAATAACCAAAACCCCTAACTCTATGAAGACTGCAGAAATCAGGGACCTAATCGATTACATATCGAAAACAGGTCTCAATGAAGTAGACATCGAGACAAAGGAACTTAAGCTCCGGATCAAAAGAGAACCGGACCAGGCTGTGTATAAAACAGCTGCACCAGCACCGGTAGCAATGGCACCTGTAGCGGCACCAGCTGCACAACCGCAAGCACCAGTAGCCGCAGCTCCAAAGGCCGAAAAACCGGCCGCTGGAAAAAATACTTTGGATATCAAATCACCCATGATTGGCACATTCTACCGTTCAGCCAATCCTGATTCTCCGCCCTTTATTTCAGTAGGCGATAAGGTCAGCAAAGGACAAACAGTCTGCATTATTGAGGCGATGAAACTATTCAATGAAATTGAATCAGAAGTTTCAGGAACTGTCGTCAAGGCAATGTGCGAGAACTCCTCACCGGTTGAGTACGACCAGGTTCTTTTTGTAGTAGAGCCGGATTAAGCCCGGTTCCTCATTAACCACCCACAGCCCGCCGAAAATGTTTAAGAAAATATTGATTGCCAACCGGGGTGAAATTGCCCTGCGCGTAATCCGCACCTGTAAGGAAATGGACATCAAAACCGTAGCAGTGTATTCCACTGCCGACCGGGAGAGCTTACATGTACGGTTTGCCGATGAGGCCGTTTGCATTGGTGATGCCCCCAGCAAGAATTCCTATCTCAACATTCCAAGAATCATTTCAGCTGCTGAAATTACCAATGCCGATGCCATCCATCCCGGCTATGGTTTCCTCTCTGAAAATGCTGAATTCTCAGCCGTCTGCAGCGAGTACGGTATAAAGTTTATAGGTCCAACACCGGACATGATTAAGTCCATGGGCGATAAGTCAACCGCAAAGGACACCATGAAGAAGGCTGGCGTTCCAACCATTCCCGGTTCTGATGGACTGCTGGAGAATATGGAGCAAGGCGTAGCGTTGGCCAAAAAAATTAAATATCCTGTCATCATAAAAGCAACCGCTGGTGGAGGTGGTAAGGGTATGCGGATCATCAACAATGAATCCGAATTCAAAAAAGCATGGGATGATGCGAAAAGAGAAGCCGGTGCAGCATTTGGTAATGATGGATTGTACCTCGAAAAATTCGTTGAAGAGCCTCGTCACATAGAAATTCAGGTTGTAGGCGACCAATACGGGAAAGTCTGCCACCTGTCGGAGCGAGATTGCTCTATTCAGCGAAGACATCAGAAGCTTGTTGAAGAAACGCCCTCCCCGATCGTTAGCCAGGAGCTGAGGGAAAAAATGGGAGAAGCTGCCATCAAAGGCGCTAAAGCCATCAATTACGAAGGCGTAGGAACCATTGAGTTTCTGGTGGACAAGCATGGTGATTTTTATTTCATGGAAATGAACACCAGAATCCAGGTGGAACATCCCATCACCGAAGAGGTCACTAACTACGATCTGATCAAAGAACAGATTAAGGTTGCAGCAGGTGTACCCATTTCAGGTAACAATTATTTCCCAAAAGCATTTGCGATGGAGTGCCGGATCAATGCTGAGGATCCTGCGAATGGATTTCGCCCTTCACCAGGAAAAATCCTCAACCTACACTTACCAGGAGGTCATGGAATCAGGGTCGATAGCCACGTTTATGCCGGCTATACCATACCCCCTAATTACGACAGCATGATCGCTAAATTGATTGTGAGCGGTCAATCTCGGGAAGAAGTCATCACCAGAATGAAACGTGCATTGAGTGAATTTGTGATTGAGGGCGTAAAGACCACCATCCCATTTCACCTTGCATTAATGGACAATGAAACTTTCCGCAGTGGAAAGTTTACGACCAAATTCCTGGAGACGTCATTCGACTTCTCTACGATTAAATAATAGGGCGTTTTTTATCCGATTTCTATAACCACGTCGTCGGTTAACGGATGACCTACACAGGTAAGTACGTAACCCTCAGCCATTTCAGAGCTGGAGAGTCCATCCTCTTCGTCTAGCTTAACTTTACCTGAGAGTGCTTTGCCTCTGCAGGCTGTGCACAAACCACTCTGACAAGAATAGGGTAGATCAATTCCCTGACCGAGTGCGGTCTCCAGGATGGTTTTATCCGGCGGTACAGAAACTTTAAACTCCTGTCCATCGTAACGGATGGTAACTTCACGGACCTTCCCTTCTTTTTCCGACACGCTACTGGCCGGCTTGGTTTGTACTTCGTGGCTGAAGCTTTCCTTCATGATCTTATCAGCCTGCACACCCCTTCCAGCAAGCAATTCACCGGTTAGTTTCATCATTTGTTCAGGTCCACACAGCATGTATAAAGCATCTGCTGATGGTGGCGATTGAAAAATGCTATCAAGGATGGTAGCATTGAGATACCCTGAATATCCCTTCCAACTTGCGGGCGGATTATCCAAGACATGAATTACTTTCAATTGACTTGGAAAAGTTTGTTCGAGTTGTTCCAGATCACGCTTAAAAATGATGCTTTCCAAATCGCGATTACAATAAATTAAGGTGCAGTGACTTTTCAGCTCGATGGCGGTAATCGATTTGATGATCGACATCATGGGCGTAATACCTGAGCCGCCGGCAAAAAGAATTATCTGTCGTTGGTTGTCCGGGTTATACTTTAGGGTAAAATGCCCCATAGGTTCAAGGACTTTAATCGTCTGACCTGATTTGAAGTTATCGGCCACCCAATTGGAAACCAGCCCGTTCTTTACCCTTTTGACCGCTACCGTGGGGTTTGCATCGGTTGCAGGCGATGAACAAAGCGAGTAGGCACGCCTTACCTCTTTCCCGTCTATTTGAAGCACCAACGTAATAAACTGCCCGGACTGATAATCCATTGCCCGATCAGGTTTTTCAAATTCAACAGAGACTGCATCGGCAGTTTCTGATTTTACGCTCCGAATCACCAGGTCACGGTAATGACCGGTAGAGCCGGACTTAGGCTGCTCCGAAGCAGCTGATTTTTTAAAAAAGCTGAATGCCATAATTTTTTACGGCGCAAAGGTAATTCTCATGAAGCATCTTTCAATTGATGGTCGCGGCCTTATCAAGCTCCCTGCCTGTGAATTCTGTCAATTCACGAATGTAGTTCCCGGAGAAATCAAAGGAAATTCCGGCAGCTGAATAGATTTCTGGGATAGCGGTCATATAACCCAGTTTCAAGGCATCAAAGTAACCCTGTAAGCCTTTGGCAGGATTGGTTTTATAATTTCGCCATATCGCAATGGCACCCAACTGTGCCATACCGTATTCGATGTAGTAAAAGGGCACTTCAAACAGATGAAGTTGCTTATGCCACAAAAAATCTTTTGCCTCCTCCAGGCCGCTCCAGTCGGTATAGACATCACTAAAACGATTCAAAATTTCACGCCACTTTTTAGCCCGCTCTTCAGAAGAATGGTTTGGGTTTTCATAAATCCAATGCTGAAAAGCATCTATGGTAGCCACCCATGGCAATGTCTCGAGGATATCCTCTAGTTGTTCTGTTTTTGCTCTTACGAGGTCGCCGGGATTATTGAAAAATATGTTCCACTGATCCATTGAAATAAGTTCCATGGACATGGAAGCAAGCTCTGCTACCTCCATTGGTGGCGATTTAAAATCATTAAGGAGCAGATCTTTCGTAAGGAAGTTGTGGACGGCATGGCCACCCTCGTGCATGATCGTGGTGAGGTCTCTGAGTGTAGAGGTCGCATTCATGAATATGAATGGGATGCCCGTTTCCGCCAGAGGATAATTGTAGCCCCCGGGTGCTTTGCCTTTTCTGGAAACCAAATCAAGATGCCCCATTTCCTTCATGGTAGAGAGACATTGACCAAGAAACGGATCAAGCCTTTGGAAACATTCGATTGATTTATTGGTGAGATCGTCCCCACCCTCAAAGGCTTTGAGCGGTGGCAATCCCGATGGATCGACGGCCTTATCCCATGGACGCAAATCATTCAGTCCCAAACGTGACTTTCTTTCCTTGGCCAGGTCGTTTAGTTTCGGCACTACATATTCTTCAATGGATTGATGGAAATCAAAACAATCCTTTGGGGTATAGTCGAATCGGCCCATGGCCTTGAACATATAATCCCGAAAATTTTCAAATCCGGCATTAACCGCCACTTGGTGACGGAGTCTAACCATAGCTGAAAAAATTTGATCCAGTTCAGATGCGTCTTCCAGTCTGCGTTGGGTTATCTTCCTCCAGACTTGCTCCCTCAGGCTTCGGTCGTTTTCAAGCAACAGAACAGCTGCCTGCTGTAGGGTAATTTCTGTTCCATTGTGGTCGATGGTCATGGCCGCTGACCGCTGTGCATATTTCTGGGACAAGGAGTTGATTTCAGTAAACAGAGGTATATTCTCCTCCCTGTAGATTTCCACCTCTTTTCGGAGGTTTCGGATCATCAACTGGTAACCGGGAAGATTCTCCACTTTACCAACGGCCTCACAAGAAAGAATTTTACGATTAAGCTGATCGGCATACTGTGCCAACTGAGGTTGAATGTTCTCAATGAAATAGGCGTAACTTTTTTGAAAGTCCTCATTTTCAGTATGGCAGGTCATGTTGATGTAACGCCAACCAAGGTCTTCTGCAACCACACATTCCAGCTCATTTCTAAGTACCAACCAATGCTCAAGTGAGGCCCTGTCAGAAAGCGACGCCTCAAGAAGTTGTTCAAAATAGGGCACCACATCAGCAGCGCTATTCAACTTAAAATCAACGGGCAAGAATTTGCGATCGGGATGAATTTTCATTGAGTGTTAGGATGAATTCGGCTGCAATATGCAAAACAGAATGGTATAGGAGTATGTGATACCGATCAGTCGGTTTTCAACTACCATAGTTATATTGCGAACAATGCTTAGGGCGGTAATAATTTCCATTTTATCAGTGTTCGGGGTCTTTCAGGCGCAAAAACCTGTGACCATCTTGTTCATGGGAGACAGTCTTACTGCCGGATATGGCTTGACTGTGGAGGAGTCTTTTCCTTCCGTAGCAGGCAGAATCCTGCGTCAAAGGGGAATCCAGACGACAGTAATCAATTCGGGGATCAGTGGAGACACTTCAGCAGGTGGACTGGCCAGAGCCGATTGGGTACTCCGGCAGAACATCGATATTTTTTTTCTTGAGCTGGGGGCCAACGATGGACTAAGGGGGCTTCCGGTTAAGGAGACAAGAAAAAATTTACAGGCCATCATAGATAAAGTCAAAAAAAAGCATCCAAAGGTTAAAATCATCCTGGCAGGAATGATGGTCCCTCCTAATATGGGGAAAGATTACTCCATAGCATTTGAACAAATGTTCAAGGACCTCGCTGCAACGAATCGTTGTACCCGCATACCATTTTTACTGGAGGGCGTTGGAGGGATTGCAGCATTGAATCAATCCGATGGCATACACCCCACAGCGAAGGGCCATCAGATTATTGGCGAAAATGTTGCCAAAACCATTGAGCGGGTGTTGGCGGGAAAAAATTAGAGAATAAAAATTACTGAAAACTTTTAAGGATCTCCGCAACCCAAAGTGCGTACATTCTTCCGGAAGGATGGAGCTTATCGCCTGCCACCAGTTCAGGCTCTGCCAATCCTCTTCTGGAAATTTCAGTGATGTTGAAATAGGCTACACCAAACTTTAGGGCGAAGTCCCGATTGATGGCATTGTATTGATCCAACTCACGGCTTACGTCTGGCAATCTGGACTCACCAAATGGCGTATAACCGTAATCGGGTATAGACACCACCAGAACCCTTTCTTTCCTTCCATTCGCTGATTGAATGGCTGTTTTCAACAATTCTTCAAATTCCTTGATATAAATCTCTATTGGCTTTTTTTGATACTGATTGTTAACACCTATCAACAAAGAAACCAAACCAAAATCCTTTCCCGGATTCCTATCAATAATTGCCTGCTTGAGTTGGTCGGTTCTCCAACCTGTGGTAGCAATAATCTTCGGCTTTTCAATTTGAAAACCCCTGCTGCGCAGTCCAGCCGACAGTTGCTCCGGCCATCGATCTGCCTCCGCTACACTCTCCCCAATCGTATAACTATCCCCCAAGGCAAGAAATTTTACATTTTCTGATTTTGACAATACGATCTGCGCCATAAGGTTTGATTGATTAAAGCAGAAAAAAACCAGAACACCAATAAGCCTCACCACCCGTAAATCCATATACCAAATGATTTATTGATTTTTCTCCTTAACCCAATGGTAAGCATTTTTGAAAGCTTCAATCCATGGACTTATCTGATGGGTTTTTTTATGCTCAGCCGGATAATAGGGCCAGTTCCATGGGAAAATGGAACGCTCAAGATGTGGCATCATCGCCAAATGCCTGCCATCACGAGAGACCAATCCGGCAGCACTTAAATCTGAATCGTTAGGGTTACCAGGATAACGGTCGTAGCTGAATCGAACTGCTACAGTGGGATCACTCACATTACTCAACGTAAATTTCCCTTCACCGTGGGCCAGCCAAACTCCAAGACGCTGACCAGCGAGCGTTGAAAGCATGACAGAGTTGTTTTCCGGGATCGATACATTCACAAACGCAGACTCAAAACGACCTGATCCGTTGTGGTGCATTACTGGATGGTTGTCCATTCCAGGATAGATTAATCCCAGCTCCATCATAAGCTGACATCCATTACAAACACCAAGGCTAAGGGTATCGCTGCGCTTGTAGAAGTTGTCAAGGGCCAATTTTGCTTTAGGGTTAAATAAAAATGCACCGGCCCAACCTTTGGCAGAACCCAACACATCTGAATTACTGAATCCTCCGACAAAAACAATCATGTTCACCTCCCGTAAGTCCTCCCTGCCGGAAATCAAATCAGTCATGTGAACATCTTTAACGTCAAAGCCAGCCAAGTACAGGGCATAAGCCATCTCGCGATCTCCATTAACACCTTTTTCTCTGATGATTGCAGCCTTGACGCCAGAATTTTTCCTTCGAAGAGGATCAGCACCCATCGTTACAAAACTTCCATCAAATACTTTTCCGAAATTATAGACAAGTGGCTGGTTGATATAATTTTCTGCTCTTTGCGTCGCATAGGTCGCGGGTCGTTGGATGGAGTCAAGCATAAAAGAGGTATTAAACCACTTTTTCCTTGCGACATCGATATCTACATCAATCGACTTACCTGACACGGAAAGTTTAATGCTATTACCAGGAACGACCTTTCCAATACATTCAAAACCCACGGTCATTCCATGGAGAAGCTCTTCCACTTTTTTCGAGTGGACTGAATTTACCTGGATAACAATAGACGGTCTTTCAGAAAACATAGTCTCAACCAAAGTTTCCTTACTACCCATTGTTATTTCCATTCCGTAACCAGGCTCTGAAAAACACATCTCCAACAGAGTGGTTATCAGTCCACCGGAAGACACATCATGACCAGCGAGAACCAGGTCGCTCTTGATTAGCTCCTGAACAACACCAAATGCTTTTATGAAATATTCCGCATTGGCAACGTCCGGTACACGTCCGCCGATGCCACCTAAAACCTGGCACAAGGAAGAGGCGCCAATAGCATTATTACCATCAGAAAAATCAATGCGGTATAAAACTGAATTCTCATCCTTTCGTACTGCCGGAGAAACCGTCCTACGGATGTCAGAGGACTCACCAACTGCCGTCACAATTACGGTTCCTGGCGAAACCACGACAGACCCATCCGGATACTTCTGAGTCATTGAAAGCGAGTCCTTCCCTGTAGGCACATTAATACCCAAGGAGCATGCCAGATCACTTAAGGCTTGAACGGCTTCGTAAAGTCTGGCATTTTCACCCTGGTTCTTAGCAGGCCACATCCAGTTTGCACTTAATGAAATGCCTTTAAGGCCGTGGGTCAAGGGCGTCCAGATAAGATTCAACAGCGCTTCGGATACAGCCAATCTACTTCCCGCACCAGCATGAACCAGTGCGGCCGCAGGCGCATGACCCAGAGCAGTAGCAACACCCTTATTCGAAACAAAATCAAGCGCCATTACACCCAGATTGTTAAGCGGTAATTGTACCGATCCACAGGTTTGCTGCGTGGCAACTTTACCGGTAACGGATCGATCAACTTTATTGGTCAACCAATCCTTACAGGCAACTGCCTCTAGCGATAAAACTGAAAATAGATAGTCATGAAATTTCTCGTCGCTGAATGAGGCGGCTTCAAAATGATTGACTGCTGTGGTATCGTTGAGGATGGTCTTTGGTGAACTGCCAAACAAATGACTAACCTCCAAATCAACCGGCTTACGGTCTCCCCTACTGAAAATCAGTTTATGGTCTCCGGTGGCTTCACCGACAACAAACATTGGTGCCCGCTCACGATCAGAAACTCTTTTTAACAAATCAATGCTGGATGTAGGCATCGCTAAGCCCATCCGCTCTTGCGACTCATTGCTGATAAGCTCCTTGTCTGATAACGTCGGATCACCTACGGGTAGTGCATCGAGCTTTATCTCACCACCAGTCTCTTCCAACAACTCTGAAAAACAATTCAAATGACCGCCAGCACCATGGTCATGAATGGAGACCACCGGGTTTTGGTCCGATTCGACCATGGCCCGAATGGCATTCATCACCCTCTTTTGCATTTCAGGATTGGAACGCTGGATGGCATTCAACTCAATGGAATTTCCATATTCACCTGTACCAACAGAAGATACTGCTCCACCTCCCATACCAATCCGGTAATTGTCACCACCTAGGAGGACAATTTTATCACCGGGTTGTAAGCTTTGCTTTTTACTGTCTTGCAGTCGACCAAAACCCACCCCGCCGGCAAGCATGATGACTTTATCAAATGCAAACTTTTTATCTGACTCAAAATGCTCGAAGGTCAAAACACTACCGTTGATCAGCGGTTGGCCAAACTTATTTCCAAAGTCACTGGCACCATCACTGGCCTTAATCAGAATTTGGGCAGGGGTTTGATACAACCATTTCCTTTCCGGCACGCGTTGCTCCCATGGACGATTGTTTTCCAATCGTGGATAGGATGTCATATATACTGCTGTACCTGCCAGCGGAAGCGATCCCTTTCCGCCCGCCAAACGATCCCTGATCTCCCCCCCACTGCCTGTCGCTGCTCCATTGAACGGTTCGACTGTTGTTGGAAAATTATGGGTCTCGGCTTTTAAGGATATGACTGATTCAAAGTCAGTGATTTGAAAAAAATCAGGTCCATCTTGTCTGACTGGCGCAAACTGCTCCAGCACAGGACCCTTGACGAAGGCGACATTGTCCTTGTATGCAGAAACAAGTATTCCGGGATTTACCTGAGCAGTTTTTTTGATCAGTTGAAATAAGGTAGATGGTTTTTCTTTCCCATCGATAATAAACGTACCGTTAAAAATTTTATGCCTGCAATGCTCAGAGTTTACCTGACTGAATCCAAATACTTCACTATCGGTTAATGGACGACCAAGTTTATTGCTGACCGATTCCAGATATTCAATTTCTTCATCGGAAAGCGCAAGACCTTCTGAAGTACTATAGGCACGGATATCGGCAATGTGCCTTATGGGTTCAGGCTTGAGATCAATTGCAAATACATTTTGATCAGGATCGGCATAAATACGCTCTAACATCCTGTCGTGCGGAACATCAGCAGAGGAAACCGGGGTTAACTGCTCAATCCTCTTCAATCCAGTAACACCCATGTTTTGAGCAATTTCAACCGCATTGGTGCTCCATGGGGTTATCATCTCTTTGCGTGGACCGAGGTAAAACCCTTTCAGTTTCGAAGTTTCTAGCAGAGTAGCACCACCCAGCAGCCATGTCATTCGAGCCTGGTGGTCAGGGTTAAAAGGTGAAGAAATTTCTAAAGCGTAAACAGCTGTGTCACCTTTTCGGAAATAAAGAATCATGGGCGTGGTTGCGAGCCCAAAAATAAGGTTAATGCCCTGAAACGACTCTTTTGAAGATTATTTTTTACGGAAAACCAGGCGGTAAACAATCATAAAAACCAGAATTCCAGCCGCCATTACCAACATCATGGAAGGCGTAATCAATTTGGTTGCGTGCATGGGCGATCCCCGTCCGGTCAGTGGATACGGTAGCGGTCAAATTTTGCCCTAAGCATTTTACGGTCGCTTTGAATCTCCGGGTCACTGTAAATGTGCTGGGAAAGTGCTCCGATAACTTCCTTATCATAGCCAAGGCGCAGGGCAATTTTTTCACAAAATGCAATCTCCTCCCGAATGACCCTTCCATCGGCCTTCATCAACAATATCAGGTAATACAAGTGCTCAAATCGCTCATCCTCAGTCATCAAACGCAAATTCGTCACCGTTTGAGGATGCTTGATCAACTCATCAACTTCCTCTTCTGTAATTTCATTTGCCTTTCCTATCATTTTAATCAGATTGACCTCTTTTTGATCCATCATGCGATCGATGACAGCAAGGTAATCATTACGTTGAGCTCCGCTTTTCGATTAAAAAGCATAATTCACAGTTTTAGGTTACTTAAAGATAAACTTCTATCCACTAAGATAAAAATGACCTCAAATCAGAATTTCCAGGTTAATCCAATCGTACCCTGAATTCCACGGGTAGGATAACCGGACAAAATTGCATTTTCCCGTGACAAGAGGTTGGTCGCCCTTAAAAACAACGATCCACGCTCTGAAAAACTATAACGCACATCCGCACCCAAGTCGATGACAACAGGCATCATACCAACCGCCAGCGTTACCGCATCAAACTTTTGTATTCCTGCAAGAAGATGGGCGTAGGGCCCCAGCACCACTTTCTCCCCGATCGAAAAATTTGAGCTAAACGCTAACTTCCATTCCGGTCTGAAATAGGCAGCTTCCAGATTTTTGGTGTTCCATCCGAAATAATCGGCTCTGAACCGGAAGGCAGACTTTCCTTTCAAATAATCTGAACCTGCATAAGCGTTGATCAGGTTGGCATCATCATAAATCATGTTAAATCTGGAGCCATCCAATGCAGGGGTGAAAAAATATTGTCCGCCGAATTCCTTAAACTCCGACCCCACAAAAAATCTAAAGCCATCCGGATATCGGTAAGAGCCTTCTAATCCAACAGCCAATCTGTTGTTGATATGCCTGATGTCCACATCAGTGTTCAACCATGGATTATTTGCTGATAACAGGTGCAGAGAATTTTTTTTCACGTCGCCCTGTATCCAGGACTTAATATTCCACAACTTTTGAAGGGTCAGGTTCAACTCGACCAACGGATAAAAATGAAATTCTTTTTCCGTCAATAAGTCATTTTCATAGGCTCCTCTTACGCCCGATCTTATCTTGAAGTTTTCCACCGGCACAAACTCATGAAATAGATCTGCCCGGATAAGGTTCCGCGGAGATGGATCTGTCTGTGCATCCTCCCTGGCTAAAAAATCATAGCGTGCATTAAAATGAAGTTTGCCGAATTTTTTTAAGTCGAAACGATTTTCAAAACCAGCCTTCCAATCGGTTTCAGCTGCATCAAATCGATCCCAAAGAGTGCTGAAAGTAGAACTTAGCCGGAATTGATATTTGGTGGTGGTCGCATTGGCCAACTCGGCACCAACAGCAACCGAACGATAATACTGTCTTACATCAGCATAGTTTATCTCCGTACCTTCCGGATAACCATAAAAATTATTGGCTGCATCCCTGTAGGTAACCATGCTTCCAAAGGAAATACGTTCACCAGTATATCGGTAATCACCCGATACTGTGGTCATGGCAGAGGATGAATTTTTCCCATCCACCGGTCCACGTAAATAACTGTTGTGGAAAGCGCGTATGCTGGCGTATTGACTTGACTTCTCTTTTCTGATGAGGGGCACATAAAGATCTGCCAATGGAGAGAGGTAATTTCCAAAACCGATGGATGCTGTGCCTTCCGTTTTATTCTCAGTCTCACCAACCTTCAATTTCAATGGTTTAATGGAGGGCGTGAACTCAGGACCACGGAAAGGGACTTCCCTTATCTCATAAACCAAAGGCGGATAGACAGGTGTAGGCGGCGTTATCGGTGCCAATTCAAAATTTCTTTCGAACAGGGGGAGCGTAACTTTTAACGGATTCACAATCTGGACTTCAACATCGGGTATTTGAGCAGCTGCCTGACCAGCAAACAGAATAAATCCGGCAAGAAAAATTTTACCGACCAATGAGTCCAACGATTGTTTAATTCGGTTAATGCTCATTTTGGGTGCTGTCGGTGGGTACGTTATTTTTCTTCGACTCCTCCTGCTCAAGCAACCTCAACTGTCGAATTGCCTGATCTCGAATGTGATTAAGCGGAAATTTTTCTAATGATTTTAACGTGGCTTTGGCCTGGAACACTTCCCCGGAAGCAGCAAAGCTTTCAGCCAACAATAAAAATCCTCTCCCAACCCATTCTGGATAATTTCCAAAATCACGGTTCATGGCAATCACCGTTTCATAACACTGCTGATGATTTTTTAATGCAAACTGAATTTCGGCAAAATGGTAGGAAGCCTCCGCGCCAGACTCATCCTGCGCATCGTTTATTGTAGACAAAAAAGCATCCTGTGCTTTTTCAAAATCACCTTTAGATTGATACACTTTTCCGGTCATCAGGCCAGCCTTATTCTTTTGGACCACACCTACTGATTCATCGCTGAGGATGCGTTCTGCATACATCATTGCTGAATCATAAGAACCGGTAAAAAAGGACGTCTCCATAATTCCTGTCCAGGCCGTTGCTTTGTCCTTTGGCGAGGTAGCGAGCGAGAGTAAAGCCCTATAGGCCAGTAATGCCTCCTCATACCTACCTGCACGGAAATGAATTTCAGCCAAACGTGCAGCCACACGATTGGCGCTGGCGAAACTACGATCGGAGGAAAGCAGCTGATAGACGGGCAGGGCAGCAGTATAATCCTTCAGACGATAATGCGTCTCAGCCAGATAGAATCTGGCCTCAGAAATTCGTGGACTTTCCGGATAACGGGATAGGTAACCTGAAAGGGAGCGAACCGCATCGGAATATTGCTGATTAAAATAATAGGATTTTGCACGTTCAAATTCGACAGTTTCAATGCCTCTCGCATCAGGGTTTTGTTCTCGATATAGTTGTAAATACTGATCAAACTCTGATCCCCTTCCAGCGAGTTCAAGCGCCTCCTGCAATGGTAAAAGGATGTCGTCACCGGCTGGGTGGCCTGGAAAATCTTTTATGACCGATATGTAATCATCGGCCGTGAGACTGTATGCCTTTAAATTAAAGTTTGATGCAGCTCTGCGCACCTTAGCGAAGGGAACAAATCTTGAGGTTGGCTTAGAGTCAATCAAGAACGTGTAACCGTCCCTCGCATCGCCGTACCGACTTTGTTCAAATTCGAGCTGCGATCTGTGGAACATAGCCTCATCCCAATAAACTGAACCTGGATATCCTTTGATAACCTGGCTCAGCATGTCTATTCCCTCAACATACCTACGCAGTATTCCAAGCATAATGCCCGATTGCATTTTGGCATAATCAACAGCAACCCTTCCAATTTGAACTGCCCTCCGATACTGACTGTAAGCCTCTGCATAGGCTTTGGTGGCATAGAGACAGTCGCCAAAACGAATGAGAGCATCGGGAAAATAGGTGTGGTTGTCGGGTGCACGTTTTACAAATTCTCTGAAATTAAAAAGAGCCTTTTCATAAGAGCGAAGATTAAACATGGCATAACCCATACCATAACGTGCCCTTAACAAGGTTGCCTCTGGACTACTTGTGTTGGTAACCACCTTTTCATAGGAGGCAATAGCCTCTTCAAGTTTACCCTCAACGGATGCAATCTCCCCTAGCCATAAGTGCGCCTCTGCCGCCAATGCGGGATCCTGAGGCACGGTAAGCGATTTATCAAAATAAGATTTGGCACCGGTGTAATCGGCTTTATTATAAAATTCATAGCCATTAAAGAGCGTTGCCTTTTGATAAGCTTTATCGGTTGCAGCTGTTCGCTTCTGAAGTTTTTCAATATGCTCAATGGCCTTGTGGTAGTTGCTTGCATTAACGTAGGCACCTGAAAGTAATTCCCTGATTTCCTGAACATGAAGGTTATCCGGATATTTAGACGTAAAGTCCTCCATCGCCGTTATGGCCTCATCGGGTCTTCCCAATTCATACAAAAGCTTGCCTTCCTGATAGGAACACTCCTGAAACATATCTCCCTGCTCCATTCCAGACCTGGCGGATTGAAAGGCCGTCAGCGCGAGTTGCTTTTGGCCCTGACGCAGGTAACCAGCAGCCAGGTAATAGGATGCATGTCGCCCCAAAGAATCCTTATCGGAAGCAACTTTTTTGAGGTAATCGATGGCAGTATTATAAGAGCCCGTGCGGTAGCCTGAGAGACCGGCCCGGAAAAGAATGCTTTTATCTTTTTGGGCCATTGACTTCAGGTAAGCCTGGTAGCCAGCAAGAGCACTGCTGAAATTCCCTTTTCTGAAATTCGCCTCGGCACCCAGCAACTTAATCTCTGCGGCATTTTGAAGACCAGATTTATTTTCCACGGTAGCGATGTATTTGAGCAATTCATCATCACTTCCGAGTTTGTTTAGAATCTGAGCGATAAGATGGGGCACTACCCTGCTGTAGGAATCTACATTTTCAATTCTCCGAAGATCTGCCAAAGAGGTTACAACATCTCCCTCATAAAACTCAGCGAAACCAGCATAATAGGATGCCGCAGGTCCATAAGCACCATCAGAAAGTTTAACCTGATTGAATTGACTAAGGCTCTCCTTTAATTTTTTCTGGCTGAAGTATCCATATCCCCATAGAAACCTGGCACGTACCCGGTCCTCAGGTTTGAGGGCACGGAAATCAGCCCTGCCGAACCAATCGGCAGAGGCATCAAAATTTCCCCTGTGGTGGTACCAAATGCCCAGTTCGACTTTGGCTAAATCTGAGTATGCAGAGTTGGTGTAGTGGTCAAGAAAAATTTTCAAATTTTTCTCACCGTCCGCTTGAAGCAGCCTCGCAGCCGATGAGGCTTTGTAGAAATTCATCTCCTCATCATCGATGCTGAAATGGGCAGAAAAGCGATGTTCATCCTGAAGACTGAGCACCTTCTGGTATTCAGCCCTTAAAAAGGCCGTCCGAATCTGATCTCTGATTTGTTCGGGGGTAGCGATTCGCGCCGGATGCTGTGCAAGCAAACAGATCGGAACGAAAAGCAGCGACAGTAAACGCATCAACGGTTTATCTGAAAAACTGTTTTGGAATCAAAAAATTATCCAGTCTGCAAAAAAATTAAACAGACCATCAAATTTAGGGAATAATTGCCAATAACCGGAGCCCCTTAGGCCATCAATCGTAAGATGGTTTCGAGCAGGATATCACCATCACTATCACCTTGGGAACCAAAACCCTTCACCCTAAGGTCAGCATCCTTTAACACGGAAATGTTTTCCCTGATTCGCTGAGCAGAGTAATAACGAAGCGCCGTTGAATAATCGTTGGCCATCATTGGTGACATTTTTAACTGCGCAATCAACGACCGTGAAGATTGATCGGGCAGCGATGATGCTGCCAGCAACTTTGAAAAAAATGAATACAAAAAAGCAATGTTGGGAATGGCAGGATTTTTCTTGGGGTTGGCCTGAAAATATCGGATGATCGCATAGGCCTTGGGCAGGTTTCTGGTCGTGACTGCTTTTTGGAGTTCAAAAATATTGTACTCTCTGCTCACCCCTACCTCTTTCATTACCTGGTCTGCAGTAATTAAAGATCCGGGCGCACGGGTGATCATCACTTTCGCCAATTCATTGGCTATGCGGCTCAGGTCGTTTCCAACCGATTCGCTGAGAATCTGGGCTGCCCCTTCTTCTATTCGGTAACCTTTTTCAGAGGTAAGTTCCATTACAAAGTCTGCAACCTTGTAATCAGGAATTTTTTTAAAGGTTGAAACCACACCGGACAACTCAGCTTTTTTGCCGAATTCTTTACGCTTGTCCAGGGTTTTGTGCTTGTGGCAGAACATCAATACCGTGGAGGGTACCGGTTTATTAAAATAATCCAGCAGGAGTTTGGAACCAGGCTCTTTATAAAGGTCAGAAAGCTCTTGCGCCTCTTTTACCAGAACCACCTGATGGTCGCACATCATTGGAAATTTTCTGGCATTGGCGAGAATGGTCGGCAAATTTGTTTCTCCGCCATAAAGGACAACCTGATTAAATGACTTTTCACTTTCACCCAAAAATTCATTCTCCAGGACGTTGGCAATGACATCTATGAAATAGTTTTCCTCTCCCTGCAGGAAATAAACCGGTGAAGGCTTCTTTGACTTTATCTCCTGAACAATCTTTTTTACAGCCTGATCCATTGGAGCTGCAAGGTAATTCATAGATGGTTGCACCCTGAAATCAAGTTTGGCAACATCTTCCTGTGTGCATTTAGCGTCGAATTTCTCTTTATGCCGTCTGCAAAATCCCAATCAGAGATAGCCGTCGTCAAATCCAACATGCAAATCGATTTTCAACTTTTCACTACTTATCAGGCACCGGTTTTATGTTTATAATTCTTTGATAATCTGATGTTTGTTGGCGTATTGAACGAATACTTAATTTGGGACACAATTTTTCCTATTTTGGGATTTATTCCGATTGAAATTCGGTACGGCTTAGCGTCGAGCATGCATGCTCATCAATAGGCACTGTGTTCAACCGGTAAACGCTAAAACTGCCTATGAACTCAGAAAATATATGCCGGATTTTTGTGATCGAAGACGATCCAACGTACACCAAATTCCTTAAGTACGTCTATGACCTGAATCCCGACTACGAGGTGCATTTCTATGAAACCGCCAAAGCAGCTTTAGCTGACCTGGAAAGCAAGAAACCAGATATAATAAATCTGGACTTTGTACTTCCCGATATGTTGGGGGAAGATGTGCTGAAAAAAATTCACGAATTCGATTCAGAAATTCCTGTAATCGTTGTTTCCGGACAGGAAAAAATTGATACCGCCGTCAACCTGCTCAAATCCGGGGCCTACGACTACATTGTGAAAGACAATGAAGCAAAAGAGCGAATCCTGAATTCCGTCCAGAATGCCCGAACAAAAAGGGGCATGATCCGAGAGATGGGCAGGCTCAAGGAAGAAATTGCGGTGAAATATGAATTTGAAAAGAGCATTGTAGGGTCCAGTGAAGCCATTCGAAAAGTCTTTGGACTGCTCGACAAGGCGGTGAAATCAAACATCACGGTGAGCATCTACGGTGAAACCGGTACAGGAAAAGAACTGGTGGCCAAAGCCATTCATTACAACTCTAAAAGAAAGAATAAACCTTTTGTAGCCATCAATGTTACCGCCATTCCCAAGGAACTTCTGGAAGGTGAACTCTTCGGCTATGAGAAAGGAGCATTTACCGGTGCAATAGCCAGGAGAATTGGAAAATTCGAAGAAGCCCATGAAGGAACCATTTTTCTGGATGAAATCGGAGAAATGGAACTCGCCATGCAGGCCAAGTTGCTGCGGGTTCTTCAGGAAAGGGAGGTTACTCGATTGGGTAGCAACGAGGTTATTTCTCTGGATACCCGCGTTATGGTTGCTACCAATAAAAATTTACAGGAGGAGGTTAAAGCTGGTAGATTCAGAGAAGATCTTTACTACCGGTTGCTTGGATTACCCATTCATTTACCTCCGCTCAGAGATAGAGGTCAGGACATTATTATTCTGGCAAAATATTTCCTGGATCAGTTTGTACGAGAAAATCAACTCAATCCTGTCCGATTAAGTCCTGAGGCACAGCAAAAGTTAAACAGTTATCAATTTCCCGGTAATGTTCGTGAACTCAGGTCGGTGATGGAGTTGGCGGCAGTTTTATGTGAGAATGGAGAAATTGGTGAGAATGACATTTCATTTAATAGCAATCAATCCACGAATTTCTTCTCCTCGGAAATGTCACTGGAAGACTATACTTATTACATCATCAGGAATTTCCTTAACAAGTACGACGGTAATGTGCTGGAGGTAGCCAATAAGCTTGGTATTGGTAAATCCTCGATCTACCGGTATCTTAAGGAAATGGAAGCGAAAGGGATCTGATGGACCAAAAAAAGCTAAGGCAATTCGTTGCCAGGGGGAAATTTTTTAAATCGGTTGTTGAGGATGGCTCCGACATCGTCATGATTGTCGATTACGATGGTGAGATACTTTATGCCAACCACTCAGTAAAATCAACGCTCGGGTACAACCGCGATTTCCTTGTTGGAAAAAATTTTTTCAAGTTTCTAAAGGACGATGGTGAGACCCGAAAGCAATTCAAAGCCAGCACCAAAAAACCTTTCAACCGGTCTGTTGAATTTCAGTTTCTCTGTAAGGATAAGACCTTTCGGTTTTTTGAGTTTAATTCCATCAATCTTAAAAAAACAGAGGGTGTTGAGGCCCTGATCCTAGATTGTCGAGATATTACGCAGAGAAAAAAAGATGCCGCTGAATTGCTGATGGCGCAACAGGCCAAGGAATTGTTTATGGCCAACATTAGCCACGAGATCCGAACGCCCATTAACGGTATTGCAGGAATCGCATCCCTGTTGAATGAAACCACGCCGCCGGAGGAGGCCAAATCCTACCTTACTGCGATACGCTCTGCAGCTGAGAATTTAAAAGTAATCATCAACGACATTCTGGATTTGTCCCGGATTGAATCGGGTCAGATCAAATTTGAAAAAATTGGATTCAACCTCGATGACCTTTTATCGGCCTTGCAAAGCACCTTTGGTTTTCAGGCCAAATCAAAGGGCATTCAGCTTATCATACGCCAGGAAACAGGTATTCGCAGAATTCTGTTGGGTGATCCGGTTCGACTCAACCAGATTCTGATCAACCTGATCGGCAATGCGTTAAAGTTCACGCACCAGGGATCGATTCATGTCTCCGTAAAAGCGGAGGAAACCAAGGAAAAAAGTATTCTGCTCGCCTTTGAAGTAAAGGATACGGGCATCGGGGTGGCCAAGGAAAAATTAAATAAAATTTTTGAACGGTTCAGCCAGGCAGACAGCAGCGTCACCAGAAAATATGGTGGAACAGGTTTGGGTTTAGCGATTGTGAAGCAGCTGACCGAACTTCAGCATGGATCCATTGAGGTATCCAGCATTGAAGGGGTGGGCTCTGTATTTACGGTTCGTATTCCTTACGAAACCATGGAAGCCACAGCTGTTCGTAAATCCTCAGGAAAATCCAATGCTGAAAAGAGGTTGGACAGTCCAGGAAAAATTTCTGTCCTGCTGGTGGAAGACAACGACATCAACCAACTCTACGCTGGAAGCATTTTAAAAAATTGGGGTATTCACTATGAGGTTGCGGAGAATGGGTTTGTGGCGTTGGAGAAACTCAAAACATTTACGCCTGATATCGTTTTGATGGATGTCCAGATGCCGGTGATGGATGGTTTTGAGGCAACCAAAGCCATTCGGACTATGCTGCCTGAGAAAAATCAAATGCCCATTATTGCCTTAACAGCAAACGCAACGCAAAATATTCTAGAGCAATGCAAGGCTTGTGGCATGACGGATTATTTACCCAAGCCATTTACGCCCGCTGAATTACAAGGCGTTTTAAGATTGTATGCCGATAAAAAATCAATGGTTGCTATTAAGGATGGTGCCGATGGCAGTTTGAATGTAGCCGGTAAGGTTTTTGACTTGGGGTATCTGAAGCGTGTTTCCGGGAATGATTTGAATTTCATCCAACAGATTGTTGAATCGTTTCTATCAACGGCAGCACTGGAGCTGACCAATATTCAGGAAGCTCTAACAAAAAAAGATTTGCGAACCATTGTGCGGTCGGTGCATAAAATGAAACCATCGTTGGTGATGGTTGGCGCGGAAAATGCGCGCGAGGTAGCGGTACGTATTGAGATGTTGGGCACAGATGATAACAATGCAAGGCAGGTATTTGAGGATACGGCCATATTCCAAAAGACTTCGGAGAAGACGATTCTGGCGTTAAAGAAATTTTTGAAGCGATAGACTAAAAAGAAATTGACAGGCTGGAATGAAGCCAAAGATTTTAAAGCAAACAAAAAAGGCCCTTACGGGCCTTTTGAATTTTTAACCTGAAATTATTTCTTCTCTGGGGTCTTTAACTTTCCAGATTCCTTGCGGTACTCATCGTTCAAGCCCTCAATTACCTGACGGCTAATGTCAAGACCTTCACTGGCAAAAAGTACGTCACTGGCCGTGTTATACTTTAATACAACATGGTAACCATTTTTAGTGCCGTAATCCTTAAGGAAGGCTGTCACCTTATCGTACAAGGCCTTGTTAAGCTTATCCTGTTCGGCCATCAGCTCCTGGGTTGCACGCTCGCGGTACAATTCAAAATTCTGCTGCTTCTTTCCAAGATCCTCCTCAACCGCCTTAGCTTGTCCAATGGTCATGTTGTTAACATTCTGCTGATAGGCCTGAATCTCTGTTTGAAGACTCTGTGCTCGGTTTTTCATATCCTGCTCGATCTTCTTTCCCTTATCATCAAATTTTTCCTGCTCTGCCTTGAGGTAATCATAATGCTTCAGGACCGTATCAGCCTGGATGTAGGCAATCTTCAATCCGTCTCCGGAAGGACCGGCAGGCGCGGTTGCAGAAGGTGAAGAAGAAAAGTGAATGAAATACAATGCGCCAACTGCCACCAGAAGGACAACATTGAGAACAACAGAAATATTTTTCATCGTATTGGATTTGAACCTGCAAAGATATCAGGATGTCCGATTCACCCAAGCCAACCGCATCCTACTTTTCACCTTCCCTAAACCAGTCTGCGTAAACCGGATAATTTCTGGCGGTCCGGTCGATCATTTCAAGCAATTCCGTATCAATTTTCCTGATGGGTTTTGCGGGAACCCCTGCATAGAGCATACCTGCAGAAACCCTTGTCCCTTGCAGCACCACCGCACCAGCTGCTACCATCGATCCGGTTTCAATTACGGCGGTGTCCATCACAATCGCCCCCATACCAATCAGCACACGATCTTCAATAATGCAACCGTGAACAATGGCATTATGGCCAATGCTCACATCACTGCCAATGAGCGTGGCGTTTTTCTGATAGGTTCCATGGATGACTACGCCATCCTGAATATTGGAACGATCTCCGATGGTAATCCGATTCACATCACCTCTAACCACCGCATTGTACCAAACGGTACAACGATTGCCCATCAATACTTCTCCAAGAATGACAGACGTCTCAGCCAAAAAGCAATCAGTCCCGAAAACTGGTGTGTATCCTCTGACGGTTTTGATTAGTGCCATGCGTTTGATTGTTGCTCAATCAAATTACGCGAATTGAATTCTTTCAACCGAATGACCCTGATCAGAAACAAAAAAAGAGACTGAGTTTGATGGAACATGCTTATCTCTTTTTTGTGCTGAAGAGCCTTTTGGAAGAAAACGTATCAGTTTATGCAGGGCATTTTTTTTAAATAATCATTCAACGTTTAAAGTCGGTCTTTTCAAACCCCTCAAACTGAAATTTCCCTTACTGCCAAAGTGGCAGAAAAATCCCCTATTCTTAGTATTTTTGCAGGCTGTACCACGCAAAATCAATGCAAAAATCAACGGAAGAGGCTGTTTTAAGCGAATCAACCAGAGGTTCCAAAGGAAAACTCTACATCGAAAGCTATGGCTGCCAGATGAATTTTTCCGACAGCGAAATCGTTGCCTCCGTACTTGAAAAACAAGGTTTCTCCAGCACTAAAAGCATTGAAGAGGCCGACGTGGTTTTTCTTAACACCTGCTCCATTCGGGAAAAGGCCGAGCAAACGGTTCGCCACCGCCTTCAACAAATCCAAGTCTTCAAAAAAAGAAAGCCGGAGATGTTGGTCGGCGTACTCGGCTGTATGGCGGAAAGACTAAAATCAAAATTTCTAGAAGAAGAAAAAATAGTAGACCTGGTGGCCGGTCCGGATGCTTACCGTAACCTCCCCGAACTAATCGCTCAGGCTGAATCAGGCCAAAAAGCGATCAATACTTTTCTCTCGCGGGAAGAAACCTACTTTGATATCGATCCCGTAAGACTTAACAGCAATGGGGTCACAGCCTTCATCAGCATCATGCGGGGATGCGACAACATGTGCTCCTTCTGTGTTGTACCCTTCACACGTGGAAGAGAAAGAAGCCGCGATCCTCACTCGATCGTAGCAGAAGCACAAAAACTGTTTGATTCTGGCTACCGTGAGGTTACGCTACTGGGTCAAAATGTGGATTCTTATAAATGGAGCCCTGAAGAGAACAACAAAGCAAGACTTGAAAAAACAACAAGTTCTTCCATCGTACGATTCTATGATCTTTTGGCCATGGTTGCTGAAGTAAACCCAGCACTGAGGATCAGGTTTTCTACCTCACACCCAAAAGACATCACCGATGATGTACTCCATACGATGGCCAGGTATGAAAACATTTGCAAATACATACACCTCCCCGTTCAAAGTGGGAACAACCGGATCCTGGAAATGATGAATCGTGGTTACACCCGGGAGTGGTATCTTCAAAAAGTCTCACGAATACGGGAAATTCTGGGTGAGGATTGTGGACTTTCCTCCGATATGATCACCGGATTCTGTTCTGAAACCGAGGAGGAGCACCTTCAAACCCTTGACCTTATGGAACAGGTCAAATTTGACTTTGCCTACATGTTTGCTTATTCAGAAAGACCAGGAACACCTGCGGAAAAAAAATTTACAGACGACATCGATGCTGAAACCAAGAAGAAAAGACTTGGAGAAATCATCGCGCTTCAAAACAGACACTCGCAGGAAAGAAATCTACATGAAGTAGGCAAAACCTTCAGGGTTCTGATTGAAGGAACGTCTAAGCGATCAGCAGATGATCTTCAGGGAAGAAACTCTGCAAACAAGGTTATTGTCTTTCCTAAAATGAATTACCAACCCGGGCAATATGTAAATGTGTTGGTTGAATCTTCAACCGGCGCAACATTGCTGGGCAAAATAGTTTAGTCAGCATGATTACTGAAAACGATATTCAATCGGTCAAGCAACGCTTCGGCATTATCGGCACTTCCGATTTGCTCAACAACGCGGTGCGGGTGGCCATGCAGGTAGCGCCGACTGAAATGTCGGTCCTGATTACCGGCGAAAGTGGAAGCGGAAAAGAAAGTTTTTCCAAAATCATCCACCACCTATCGCCACGAAAACATGGCCAATTTATTGCCATCAACTGTGGCTCTATTCCTGAAGGCACCATCGACTCTGAATTGTTTGGTCACGAGAAGGGGGCCTTTACAGGAGCTCATGAAGCAAGAAAAGGCTATTTCGAAGTCACCAATGGCGGTACCATATTCCTGGATGAAATTGGCGAAATGCCCCTGAGCACCCAGGCAAGACTCCTTAGAGTTTTGGAATATGGCGAGTTCATTAAAGTTGGAAGTTCGAAAGTCCAGAAAACCGATGTTCGGGTTGTTGCAGCAACCAACGTCAATCTTCTGAAGAAAGCAGAGGAAGGTCAGTTCCGTGAGGATCTCTATTACCGACTGAATACCGTCCCCATTTATGTGCCGCCCCTTAGAGAGCGTGGCAAGGATGCTGAATTGCTGTTTAGGAAATTCGCCTCTGATTTTGCCGAGAAGTATAAGGTAAAGCCTATCAACCTTACCGAAGAAGCCAAACAAGTGCTCATCCGTTACCGTTTTCCAGGCAACATCCGACAATTGAAAAATCTGGTGGAACAAATTTCTGTTCTTTCTGCCGATCAAAAAGAAATCAATGCGGAATTGCTTGCCAAATACATACCTTCTGAGAGCAGCTTACCGGCACGTTTAGGATCAGCTGCTGATAACATTTCAGAGAGGGAAATCCTGTATAAGGTACTTTTTGAAATGAGAAGGGACGTGAATGAGTTGAAAAAACTAGTGCTGGAAGGATTGAACAATCCAAGTGTTGCTTCACAGATACTAAAGGATCATCCTCAGTTGTTTAATGATTTATCCAATGAAAGAACTGCTGATCCGGTGTTGATTAAAGTGGACAAGTCCGCTGCGGCCGCTGAAGAGGATGCCGAACCTCAGATTGTCGAGGATGTTACGCATGAAACCGAGGATGATTCGCTTTCAATTGAAAAGAAAGAAAAAGAATTGATTCGAAAGGCATTGTTGAAAAACAACAATAAAAGAAAGTATGCGGCGAATGACCTGGGCATTTCTGAACGCACGCTGTACCGGAAAATTAAAGAGTATGGACTTGAGGAATAAAATCTCAGGTTTTTTCGTGGTACTCTGTGTAATGCTCCAGGGCTGTATTCACTATTCAATGTCCGGCGTTTCAACCACTGCCACAAACATTTCCGTGGATCAGTTTTTTAATAATACAGAGCTGGCGCCGGCAAACCTTGGCGCTGAGTTTACCAACAAAGTGAAGGATTACTTCATTCAAAACTCCAACTTATCGGTGGTGGCGGAAAACGGACAACTCGCATTGGAAGGTGTTATTACCGATTACCGTCTGGCGCCAATTGCACCCACTGCATCTGGCTCAAGTGCACGGGTCGACCAGGCTGCCTTAACCAGGCTAACCATTTCGGTCAAGATCAATTACACCGATACTGTTGAACCTAAAAACAGCTTTAAAGACAGAACCTTCTCATTTTATCAGGATTTTGACAACAATCAGGACTTTCAGGCAGTGCAAAAGGACCTTGAGAAAAAGATTTTTGAACAAATCCTGATTGACTTGTTCAATGCCACCATTGCCAACTGGTAAGGATTTTGGCACCCATTGACCTTTTAAATAGTTTTGGACTCTAAAAAATTGAATAGCGCTGTGAACCAAAGGGAATTTGCTTCGATGATTTCCCGATTTCCGAATCTTTCGGAAAAAGAACTAGCCTTACTGAATACAGTTTTGGTTGCAGCGCCGTATTGTCAATCGGCTAGAATTTTAAAAGCAAAGGCATTAAAAAATTCAGGCTCGACACAAAGCACGATAGCACTCCAAACTGCAGCTGTTTACTGTCAGGATAGAGCGTTGCTCAAGCGGTGGATGGAAAGCACATCGGTAATAAATACCGGATCCGAGACCATAAAACCAACCAACGCAATTGAAGCCGGGCATGTGGCTCAGCCTAACGCCACGGTGGTCGACGTAAACCAAGTGACAGCTGTTCAGGAAAAAGCAATTGTAACGGATGCAGTAAAAAAGGTTACAGCCACCGAAAGTCAATCACCTTCAGACACATCCGCTCCTGCCGATCAGGTGATGAAGGATCTAGGAGAATTAAAACAACGGAAGGAAAGGTTTCGTGAGCTGACTCAAAATTTATCTGAACCTGAAAAAGTTAAGGAGGTAGAAAAAGTCTCAAAAAAGCAACCAAGGATTTTTTCAGAGGAAGCGATAGGTGAGCAGGTCATTCAGGAGATCAAAACCTCCAGAAAGAAAATTAAACCAGATAGCCAGAAGCAAAGCGAGCAACTGGAAATCATCGATAAGTTTATCAAAGCCAAATTAACCGTCATTAAACCGGCAAATGCTCCGATTAAATCGGATTTTACGGAGCCTGCAGGAGGTTATAGCGAGAACGTAATCTCTGAAACACTGGTTGACATTCTGGAGCGTCAGGGCAAAAAGGAAAAAGCCGTCGAAGTCCTGAAAAAGCTCATTTGGAAGTTTCCGCAGAAAAAGGCTTTATTTGCGGCTCGAATTGAGAAATTAAGTTAATAGTTATATGTACGGATTGCTGATAGGTCTTGGAATTTTTGCCTCTGTCCTGCTTGTTTTCGTCATTTTGGCCCAAAACTCGAAGGGTGGTGGTTTGAGCAGCCAGTTCGGCGGCTCCGGCGCCAGCAACATCATGGGCGTGAAAAAGACAGGTGATCTACTAGAGCGCCTGACCTGGGGATTCATTGTGGTTATCATCTTGGTGGCCCTTGGAACCAACCTGGTCTCCCCTTCCGGCAACGCATCTGACGATATCCTTGATAGGGTTAAGACTCAGCAGCCCGCTGCTCAGCCTTCATTCCCTGCACCTGCTAATCAGCAGGGTGATACAACCAAATAACCAGATTGTCGATTAGCGGCCGAGATATGCCGCACCAAAGACGCCGGCACTATCACCCAGCAGTGGCTTCACAATTGGTGTCTCGACCGAATTGTTAAAAATATATTTCTGGATGGCTTCTCTGCCCTTCGTATAAAGGGCCTCAGTCCGTCCTACACCTCCACCAATAACAATTACATCAGGGTCAAGAATATTGATGACCACGCTAATGGCCTTCCCAAACAAATCGGTTAACCGCTGAATGGTTTGGACAGCATAGGGATCATCTCCTGATGCTGCAGCCTCAGCTATTTCCTTCATCGTCAGCGAATTTCCGGATAGACTTTTATAATATTTCTGGAGTGCCGGACCACTCAGAATACGCTCCACACAACCTCTTTTACCACAATAGCATTCGTCTCCATGCTCTTCAAGGTAATTGTGTCCCCATTCCCCACCGATTCCATGAAGCCCGTTAATGACTTTTCCATCCACCACAACACCTCCGCCAACACCTGTTCCCATGATCACCCCAAATACCACTCGTGCGTTTGGATACAAGTCACGGACCACACCCATTCGCGTTTCCGCCAGCGCAAAACAGTTGGCATCATTGGCTAGTGTAACCGATACACCTAACCGTTCAGCAAGGTCCTCTTTTAGAAATCTGCCATTCAATGCGGTAGAGTTGCAATTTTTCATCGTGCCGGTTTTCGGATCACGAATGCCCGGCGTGGCAAAACCGATATGGTGCGTGTTGGAAGCAGAGGTTTGCCGCATTTTTTCCACCAACAACCCAATTTGATTTACGATGTGGTCGTACCCTTGATCAGCACCGGTTGGCAGTCGGTCGCGAAAAAGAACCGTCGGATCACTGGCAGACCTCAGGATCACACCTTCTACTTTGGTCCCTCCCAAATCGATTCCCCAAAGATTTTCGCGGTCAAACATCATTAGGAATTTTTACAAAGATGCCAAATTAAAAGTCCAGGTTTATGGTGTCGCCAACCGTAAAAATTTTACCTCCATCTTTATCCTTATCGTCTTTTTTTGCCGGTGGATTTCGCTTTACTTTTTCCTTTTCCTTTTTGGGTGTTTCCCCGAAGAGGTTTCCCTGGACCTGATCCTGCTTTGACTTTTGACGGCTGGCTTTTTCCCCCTCCGGCTTGTTTTCGAAGAGGTTTGCCTGGCCGGCTTCCGGCTGTTCTTTTTTTTTTGATGACGTTTCCGTCACCTCATCATCTTTTTCATCTTCAGCCTGGTCATTACCATCGGAGGGTTCATTTGCTGAACGAATAGCGACAGACTTATGGTTGGTAAGCCGATTGCCCATAGCCTTCCAACCTTTGACATCGATAAGATCAGAAAGCACCAACTCAAGTGTTTCTTTTTCCTTACCCTTTCCCTTCAGCACATCTACCTGCACTTCAGGATCCTCTTCCGTTGAAACAAATTCCAGCCTGGAGCCGACCGATTCAGAAATAAAGTTGAATTCCTTATCGGGTGTGGTGGTTTCGAGTTTAAAACGCTTGACAAAGTGTTGTTTAGATTCACCGTCCCAATAGACTGCTGAAATAACTTTCTTGATGTTGAATTTCTCAATCAAAAGTGTTTTGCCGTCGGGTTCAAATCTTGTGTTGAGATCATAACCCGTGATTTTATAGTTACCACTTTTGGTGATGGCAAGGATTTGATCGTTGTCCTGAAATTTCCCTATACTTTTTCCTCGCTGATCGCGGTTCAAACGTCCGGAAACTTCATCGAACCACAGCTGCAAACCACTTAGCGTAGTGCCTTTTGATTCAAGGAAATCAACCTTACGAACAGGGTATTTGGTGATGGTGTTGCCTCGGGCCCCTCGGCCTTTAATGTCCAATTCAGAAAAATCAAACTCGAAAACCTTTTTTCGGGCAGTACTGCTCGGGTTGAGTTTTACCTCCACCACCTCAGCCTCACCGTTAGGATTGGCGCTTAGGTACGCCACCCTGCTGTTTGGATTTCCCTGATGCAGCACATATTCCTTGTCCCGGATCACCGCCGGCATTGCAAACCGTTTTGCAAAAGCCTTACCTGACTTTCCATCGGTATAAATCAGGTTGAAGACCATGCGGTCATCGCCTTTTTTCCATACTCCGGCATACAAGATGTCCTTACCCATAAAGGTTTTTTCAGAAATACGGCTTACCAGCGCCATACCATCGCGTCGTATGGCAATGATGTCATCAAGTTCAGAACAATCGCAGATGTATTCATCGCGCTTGAGTCCCCAACCCACAAATCCATCGGCACGATTTACATAAAGCTTCTGGTTGTTCGCAATCACTTCAACCGCGGTAACCGACTGGAAAGTTTTGATTTCCGTTTTTCTTTCGCGCCCTTTACCGTACCTATCGAGTAGTCCCTGGAAATAAGCAATGGCATATTCGGTAAGATTTTTGAGGTTGTGCTGGACCTGCTTTAGTTCCTTCTCCAGATCACGAAGCAGCTCATCCGCCTTAAATGCATCGTAGCGAGAAATGCGCTTTATTTTAATCTCTGTAAGCCGGATGATGTCGTCGCGGGTGATTTCGCGATAAAACTTTTTCTTATGTGGCTTAAGGCCTTTATCGATGGTTGTGATTACTTCCTCCCAACTTTCACATTCTTCGATGTCACGATAGATTCTGTTTTCAATAAAGATTTTCTCAAGCGAGGAAAATAGAATTTTCTCCATTAACTCCTCCCGACGGATTTCCAATTCCTGCTTCAGCAAAGCAACTGTTTGTTCCGTTGAAGCCTTGAGGATCTCGTTTACTTTTAAAAATGCAGGCTTATCCTCAATAATGACACAGGCATTGGGGGAAATAGAAATTTCACAATCGGTGAAAGCATAAAGGGCATCAAGTGCTATTTCCGGCGACTGACCCGGTTGTAAATGAATGACTATCTCCAGGTCCTTTGCAGTATTGTCTACAACCTGTTTGATTTTGATTTTTCCCTTCTCGCTAGCCTTAACCACCGACTCCATGAGAGAAGCCGTGGTGGTTCCAAAAGGAATTTCACGGATCACCAGGGTCTTTTTATCCTGGATTTCAATTTTTGCTCTTACCTTAATTTTTCCGCCGCGGTAACCCTGATCATATTCAGAAAAATCCGCTATTCCACCGGTTGGAAAATCGGGGTAGATTTTAGGATTTTTTCCCTTCAGCACCTCAATGGAGGCTTTGATGATCTCACAGAAATTGTGCGGAAGAATTTTAGTAGATAGACCTACTGCAATTCCTTCAACGCCCTGCGCAAGAACCATGGGAAATTTAACCGGAAGCGTAACTGGCTCCTTTTTCCTTCCATCGTAAGACAGTTGCCACTCGGTTGTTTGTGGATTAAAAACCACTTCCTGGGCAAACTTTGAGAGTCGAACCTCGATATACCTCGGCGCAGCAGCACTATCGCCGGTGCGGATGTCTCCCCAGTTTCCCTGAATGTCGAACAGGAGATCTTTCTGGCCCAGATTCACAATCGCCTCACCAATGGCAGCATCTCCATGTGGGTGATACTGCATGGTGCTGCCAATTACATTGGCAACCTTGTTAAATCTTCCGTCATCCATCTCACGCAATGCATGCATGATTCTTCGCTGAACCGGCTTAAATCCATCCTCCACGCGGGGAACAGCCCGCTCCAAAATCACGTAGGAAGCATAGTCCAGGAACCAATCCTTATAGAGGCCGTCGACCTGAATAAAATGGACTTTTTCTCTCGCAGGTTCCGGTTTATTTTTTGTTTTCTTCGTCATGTCAACACGTATTTATTCCTCCTGAGCTTCAGCAATTTTTACTTCCTGCAAATCATCAGGTCTATCCAACTCGATCCGAAGGTTGTCGATAATAAAATCCTGCCGGTCGGGTGTATTTTTACCCATGTAGTATTCCAAGAGTTTAATCAGATGGCTTTCCTTTCCGATCATAACAGGCTGGAGCCGGATATTTTCATTGATGAAGCCCGCAAACTCTTCCGGTGAGATTTCACCCAATCCCTTGAAGCGCGTGATTTCCGGACGGCCACCAAGTTTTTTTACAGCAGCCTGTCTCTCTTCTTCGCTGTAACAATAATGCGTTTCTTTTTTATTCCTAACCCTGAAAAGAGGTGTTTCCAGAATATAAACGTGTCCGGCTTTTACCAATTCAGGAAAAAACTGCAGGAAGAAGGTCATCAACAGCAAACGAATATGCATGCCGTCTACATCGGCGTCGGTGGCAATGATCACTTTGTTGTAACGAAGTCCATCCAATCCATCCTCAATATTCAAGGCATGTTGAAGTAGATTGAATTCTTCATTTTCATAAACCACTTTTTTGGTCAGACCAAAACAATTGAGAGGTTTACCTCTCAGACTGAAAACAGCCTGCGTTTCCACATCACGCGATTTGGTGATGGATCCACTCGCCGAATCACCCTCAGTAATAAAAATCATGGTTCCCTGACCATCCGCACCTTTGTTTTCGTCCAGGTGAAAACGACAGTCACGAAGTTTACGGTTGTGCAGGTTGGCCTTCTTTGCGCGTTCATTGGCCAACTTCTTGATACCAGCAATCTCTTTTCTTTCCCGCTCAGACTGCTGAATGCGCTTTAGCATCGACTCAGCTTCTTTAGGGTGGGTGTTTAGGTAAATCTCTAGTTCTCTGGCCACAAAATCACCGACATAGGAACGAACACTAAGTCCGTCGGGCGCCATGTTCACAGAACCAAGTTTGGTTTTGGTCTGCGATTCGAAGACTGGCTCCTGAACCCTTACCGCTACAGCCGCAACAATACTTGCCCTGATGTCCGCTGCATCGAAATCCTTTTTATAAAATTCACGCACGCCTTTAACTACACCCTCCCTGAAAGCCGCAAGGTGCGTTCCACCCTGGGTAGTATTTTGACCGTTGACAAATGAATAATACTCTTCCCCATACTGATTGGCGTGCGTCAT
Organism: Bacteroidota bacterium; assembly: GCA_016866235.1. GTDB lineage: Bacteria > Bacteroidota > Bacteroidia > Cytophagales > Cyclobacteriaceae > ELB16-189. Next base: position 605,404 of record VGMW01000001.1, on the reverse strand, counting down.
TGCGATCTCAATATCATCGCCCTTAATGTGGATGATCGGGTAGCGCATTTCTTCAGGATCGGTTTTCTGCCTGAGCAGATCCAACAAGCCATCTTTAGAATAAAACTTTCTGCCATTATAGTTGATCGTCAGACCAGCATTAAGGAAAGCATAATTCCACATTAGGTCGTCCAGATATTCAGGAATGAACCGGTAATTTTTGAACATGCTCGCATCCGGCTCAAATTCAATGAGGGTACCGTTGCGCTCTGCTGAACGGGACTGCTTGGGATCATGGGTCAGTTTGCCCTTTTTAAACTCCGCTGACTTGGTCTGACCCTCTCGAAACGCCTGGACCTTAAAAAACTCGGAAAGGGCGTTGACGGCCTTGGTACCTACTCCATTAAGACCGACCGATTTTTGAAATGCCCCTGAATCGTATTTCGCACCGGTATTGATTTTAGAAACAACATCCACCACCTTACCCAAGGGTATACCTCGACCGTAATCGCGTACCACCACAGTGCTCTCATTGATCTTTACATCAATGGTTTTGCCGTAACCCATCATGTGTTCATCAATCGAGTTATCGATTACCTCCTTCACCAGAACATAAATTCCGTCATCCTTACTGGAGCCGTCGCCAAGCTTTCCAATGTACATTCCAGGCCTGAGCCTGATGTGCTCCCGCCAATCCAATGATCGTATGCTTGCCTCGTTGTATTCTGTTGTTTCCTTTGCCATGACGTCGTTTTCCGTTTTCGTTAACAAGAAAAATAAACTTCTCCCCGTTTGCTACTAATGCAACAACAAAGTGTCGCAATTTTTCGCAAGGGATAAACCATTAAGAGACTGATATTCAATAATTAATGAATGCCGTGTAAAACTCAAGACCTAACCGTCGATCTCCGATATAACCCCATTACAGGCAACGCCAGCAACCATCCGGCAAATAAGACGAAGGCCAGGATCACAAATGGTCCCAGCCGTGAATAGTCGTATTGTTCATTGCTGTTGAGGATGGCCAGAAAAACCATGGCTGCAATCAGGAAAAGATGCATCGAGGCCAACAAACCATAGAACCAGGATTTAAGGGAATCATCGGAGAGCAACTTTCCAGAGGCCACACCTGAGGCGTTGGTGAGGGCCAATAGAGACAATAGCAGGTAAAAGAAACCAGACCGGCTTACCGCAAGGGTCCCCATTCCCAATTGCACCGTATCCTGTAATGCAGCATAAGCATAAAAGAATACCACCAGCACCGCGAGAAAGGAGATAATCCAGATTACCCTGAAGATTTTTGAATACATCCTGTTTATTTTGAGACGCAAATTAAATCAACCTGACCATTCCATGGTGTTTTCCATTCTCCCCAAACTGATAAATCTACCTGTCTTCGCCCTGGTATTTTTTCTTTTCGCCTGTAATCCCGCCAAACCCGTCGTACCGGGCTTCGAGACAACCCGCTGGGAACAGGGACGCAATGGGTGTGAACCCACCAGAATAGAAATGGTTCCACTCATCACGAACAACAAGTCTCTGCTGCTGGCACAACCTGAGTCAGGCATTATTTCCGTACTGGGTAAACCTGATCTTATTGAGCTTTACAAGCGAAACCAAAAGATGTTTCTTTATTTCCTAAGTCCGTCTCAAAGATGCGGCGATAGTCTTGCCATTCCTGAAGTCTTGACCATACGTTTTAACGCCATGGGGCGTGCCAAGGAGATCTATTCATCAGAACTCAAAACATCACAACCATGAAAAAAGTTTCTGTAATTGGCTCAGGAACTATGGGCAACGGTATTGCCCATGTTTTTGCACTGCATGGATTTACAGTACAGCTCATTGACCTCAACGGCGATGCATTAAAGAAAGGACTGGCGACCATTGAAAAAAATCTTGGACGACAAGCAGAAAAAAATCTGATCACCCAAGAGCAAGCTTCTGCTGCACTTAGCCGGATTCAAACCCTCACCGAAATCAATCGGCAGAATTTACAGGATACAGATCTGGTCGTAGAAGCTGTCTCCGAGAATGCGGACATCAAACTTAATTTATTCAGGCAGCTGGATCAGCTTTGTCCAACCCATACCATCCTGGCCAGCAACACCTCAAGCATATCCATCACCAGGCTTGGAGGGGTTACCGGCAGGGCTGAAAAAGTTATTGGTATGCACTTTATGAATCCAGTGCCGGTTATGAAATTGGTTGAGGTGATCAGAGGATATGCCACCTCCGATGAAACCTGTGACCTGGTCATCGAATGTGCAAAATCGCTCCAAAAAATTCCTGTAGCAGTAAGAGATTACCCTGGCTTTGTTGCCAACCGTATTTTGATGCCCATGATCAATGAAGCCATTCGCGCCCTTCATGAAGGTGTTGCAGGCGTGATTGAAATTGATGAAGTCATGAAACTGGGAATGTCCCATCCAATGGGGCCACTTCAATTGGCTGATTTTATAGGACTGGATGTCTGCCACGCCATTCTTAAGGTTATGCAGGACGGGCTGGGCGACCAGCGTTATGCCCCTTCACCACTCTTGGTGAATATGGTTTTGGCGGGTAAGCTTGGGGTTAAATCAGGGGAAGGATTTTATCTGCACAAGTCGGGATCGAAAGAACTGGTACCCTCCCCTGCTTTTAAAAAGTAGAGAATCCCATTAGTGAAGGATTTTCAAAGGATTTTTTAATCGCCTGAATCCCTCCAATTCAATTCCAGTAGAACCGATAAACATTTTTGCCTGGATTTTTACCGGGATACGGTTAAGGTCATCGGAAATCCAGACTGTAATTGAATTTTCTCCATCGAAAAGCTTGTTGTCTGGCATTTTTGGTATGAGTACGTGGCATGGAATATTCCCGAGCTTGGTATTCACCAGTGCTTTCCCTTTGTAGAGAATTCTTAGTTGATAGGCTTTATCTTCCAAAAAACCAGCGATGGAAAGTGAATCACCAGGCCTGATTTTTGAAAAATCTATAAACCGAAGGTGGATGAATCCACCGATCAGATCAGTAGCTCTTGTGGGAATTGAAAATGATTTTTTGACTTTATAGGCGGCTGCGGGATTCTCTCTTACACTAACCTCTGCTTTTTTCTGTTGATGGTCAAAACGGGTTAGTTCATCCAGCCGATATCTGCCTTCCCTTAGTCTTCGGTAGGATACTTGGGTAGAAACTGTAGCTGTATCAAGGTACGCACCCCAGTTATCGTCCACCTTAGTAATCCACGAAATCCAGTCACTGGTTTCACCATACGCATCAATCTTATAACAGATTTTATTGTTGAGTTTGTGGTAGGAACGGTCAACCCGCGTTACGGACTTTCCGACGTTAAAAAATCCGAAGCTTGCCTTATAATAGAGCTCCTCCCCAGGTGAAAAACTTTCGTTGCCTGGCGCTTTGACCACCAGTTCGGCCTGACTGTTGGCGTGAAACTGCACACAGATCATGAAACAGCAGAGACAGGCTGTGACCGGTTTTAACATGGCTAAAGATAATCAGACAGAAAGCTGATTGTCCCTTAAGGCATCGTTTAAGGAAGTCTTTTTATCGGTGGAGGGCTTGCGCTTACCGATAATGAGTGCACAGGGAACATGAAATTCCCCTGCCGGAAATTTCTTAGGGATGCTGCCAGGAATTACCACTGAACGTTCCGGCACGTATCCGCGGTACTCTACCGGTTCCGGTCCGGTTACATCAATAATTTTAGAGCTGGCGGTTAGCACAACGTTGGCCCCAAGAACCGCCTCTCGTTCAACCTTAACACCTTCAACAACAATACAACGTGACCCTACGAAAACGTGATCCTCTATGATGACGGGCGCTGCCTGTACGGGCTCCAACACTCCTCCAATGCCTACCCCTCCGCTCAGGTGTACCGACTTTCCAATTTGAGCACAACTTCCAACTGTCGCCCAGGTATCGACCATCGTGCCCTCATCAACATAGGCACCGATGTTCACATAGGAAGGCATCATGATGACACCCTTATTCAAAAAGGACCCGTATCGTGCCAGTCCATGGGGAACAACACGAACACCCTTTTCTTTGAAACCCTTTTTCAGCGGAATTTTATCATGAAATTCAAAAGGGCCTACTTCGATTACCTCCATTTGACTTAGCGGAAAAAACAGGATGACCGCTTTTTTTACCCACTCATTTACTTTCCATCCGCTTTCATGCGGCTCTGCCACACGCAAAGAACCAGCATCCAGCCGTTGGATGGTTTCCTCAATGGCCTTAATGTGAATGGCCGAACGGAGCAACTCACGATTCAACCAAACCTCTTCGATCAGTTGTTCAACAGACATACATCATCAATTGGGTTTGCAAATAAGAGAATTTAAGGCAAACCGACACTAAAAAGGGATAAAACGGCCATCAAATTGATCTAAATTATTTTTTAGACTAGTCTAAATTATTAAGTTTGATGCCTATGCTCAGTCATACCGAAGAAAACTACCTGAAGGCCATCTACCACCTCTCCACGGAGGGAACTGAATCGGTAAGCACCAACGCACTTGCTGCCCAGATGAATACCAGTGCCGCATCCATCACCGACATGATGAAAAGGCTGTCGGCAAAAAAACTGATTCGGTATGAACGCTACCGAGGGGTAAGCATGACCGATAAGGGAACCAACGATGCTCTGTCCATAATCCGGAAGCACAGACTCTGGGAAACTTTTCTCGTTGAAAAACTTGGCTTTAAATGGGATGAGGTGCATGAAGTCGCCGAACAACTTGAACATGTGCAGTCCAGACTCCTGGTCGACAAACTTGATCAGTTCCTGGGTTACCCTAAATCAGATCCCCATGGCGATTGGATTCCCGACCGAAATGGAAAATACAAGGAAGAGCAACGCACACCTCTTTCAGAGGCCGGAGCCGGTTCACAGTTTAGGGTTAAGTCCATTCGAGACGATGTACCCGGATTGCTTCAATACATGTCTAAGGTTGGCATCGGGATCGGTGCCGGTCTGAAAATTATTGAGCGAAGAGCATTTGATGGCTCCATGGACCTGCTTGTTGAAAACAAGAGACGAATCACCTTATCAAAAGAATCAGGTGAAAAAATACTGGTTTCCAAGTCATGAAAACATTTGTCTACCCCCTACTGGTTGCCTCTGTTCTGGTGGTTTCTTGTACCTCAGAAAATAAAAATTCCTCCAATTCAACCATTCAAATTGTTACTACCACCGGTATGATTCGCGATGCCGTGGCCAATGTGGTTGGAAGCGAGGCCAACGTGGTTGCACTGATCGGTCCCGGCGTTGACCCACACCTTTACAAAGCCTCACAAGGTGACCTTGAAAAACTGTCTTCAGCCGACATCATTTTTTATAATGGTCTGCACCTGGAGGGTAAAATGGGCGAAGTCCTGGAGAAATTAGCTGCCATCAAACCTGTAGTACCTGTCGGTGAAGGGATTCCGGATTCATTGTTGCGAACAGTTCCCGGATTTGCCGGTGCCCATGATCCCCACATTTGGTTCGATGTGAGTTTATGGAAACATGCTGTAGAGTCCGCAGAGGAATTCCTTTCAGCAAAATATCCAGCACTCTCTGAAAATTTTAAAAGCAGATCTGCAGCGTATCAACTAAAACTTGATAGCCTTCACGCCTCGGTGGTTACACAGATCAGTCAGATTCCGGAAGCAGGCAGGGTTTTGGTCACAGCCCACGATGCCTTCGGCTACTTTGGTGACGCCTACAACATCGAAGTCAAGGGACTTCAGGGCATATCAACTGTTTCGGAATTTGGGTTGAGGGACATCACAGCGCTGGTCAATTTTATCACCACTCGAAAAATAAAAGCCGTTTTTATTGAATCATCCGTTTCCCCACGCTCTATTGAAGCGGTGGTGGAAGGTTGTAGAAAAAAAGGTTGGGATGTTTCTATTGGAGGATCACTTTACTCCGATGCGATGGGCGCAGAAGGGACTCCCGAAGGCACTTACATTGGAATGGTCAATGCAAATGTTCAAACCATCGTTAAGGGATTAAGATGAAAACCGACCACAACAAACAAATTCCAGCTTTTGAAGTCCACGACCTCACAGTCGCTTTTGATAAGAAGCCTGTGCTCTGGAACATCGACCTTCAAATTCCACAGGGTAAACTGGTTGGCATCATTGGGCCAAATGGTGCAGGTAAATCAACCCTCATCAAAGCCTCTATGGGGCTGCTGCCGATAAGCAGCGGATACGTTAAAATCCTAAATGAGCCTATTGATGAGGTTCGTCAACATGTTAGCTATGTGCCTCAGCGCGAATCGGTGGATTGGGATTTTCCGGCCTCGGTTATGGATGTAGTGCTGATGGGGCGGTATACCCAGGCCGGAATGTTCAGACCACTGAGGCAAGCCGACAAAGACATTGCAACCGACTGCTTGAAACAAGTTGGCATGCTGCAGTTTGCAGACCGGCAGATTTCACAATTATCGGGCGGTCAACAACAGCGAACCTTTTTGGCAAGGGCTTTGGCACAACAGGCCGATTTATACTTCATGGATGAACCCTTTGCAGGGGTTGATGCAGCGACTGAAAAAACCATCATAGGTCTGTTACGATCCATTACCGATTCGGGCAAAACCGTATTGGTGGTTCACCACGACCTACAATCTGTTCAGCAGTATTTCGATTGGGTTATCCTCCTGAACACCCGTCTGATTGCATCCGGCGCTGTTACAGAAGCATTCACTTCTGAACTTCTAAAAGAAACTTATGGAGGAAAACTCTCGATACTTTCTGAGGTAGGAAACCTGATCAGAAGAGAATCATTCCCCAACCGAGAAACGACCCTTCCCTAGTCATGAACAGCTTGTGGGAATTTTTATCAATGTCCGATCCCAATGTAAGGGTCGTAGCCTTAGGCGCCATCTTACTGACAGCGACCTCTGCATTGGTGGGCTGCTTCACTTTTTTGGATAAAAAGTCCCTGTTGGGGGACTCTATCGCACATGCGGTCCTACCGGGTATATGTCTAGGCTTTTTAATCAGCGGCACGAAAGACCCGGTTTTTCTAATTGGTGGTGCATTCATTACCGGCTGGCTTTCCGTTTTTGCTGTAGAATTTATTACCACCCGCACTCGTATTAAAGAGGATGCAGCCATCGGACTGGTGCTTTCAGTATTCTTTGGTGTCGGAATACTTCTGCTCACCACCATTCAAAAATCAGGAAACGCATCACAAAGTGGACTCGACAGTTTCATTTTCGGAAAAGCTGCAGCACTAATGGGGAAAGACCTAGTGGTTTTTTCCGTGGTAGCCATTGCCCTGCTGGTTGGACTGACCTTATTTTTTAGGGAATTCACGCTGCTGTCCTTTGACAGAGATTTTGCAGAAGCCATCGGATTACCGGTAAAAAGACTTCGCTTTCTTCTCACCATTTTGATTGTCATGGCCGTGGTGATTGGTATTCAGGCTGTAGGGGTTGTTTTAATGGCCGCCATGCTGATTACACCTGCCGCTGCGGCAAGATTTTGGACCGACAGACTTAAGACCATGGTGGCACTTGCTGGGTTGTTCGGCGCATTGAGTGGTCTATCCGGGGCATACATCTCCTATTTATTACCATCTGCACCCACAGGTCCATGGATTGTACTGGTCATCTCACTGATTGCCGGCGTGTCCTTTATTCTGGCACCGAAAAAAGGAATTCTGTCACGTTTATTGAAACAACAAAAAAACCGACGCACCATTCACGAAGAGAACGTCCTGAAAACCATTTATCAGCTTGGAGAAACCAACCGTGATTTTTTGGTTGGAAGAACAGCTGCTGATATGGAAGCACGACGGAGTATGGATCAAGGTTTGCGATCTAAAATATTAAACAACCTGGAGTCGAAAGGATATCTTGATAAGTCCACAAACAACTGGTCACTTACAGAAGCCGGTCGACGTAAAGCAGAACGGGTCGTACGCATACACCGGCTTTGGGAACTTTACCTGACCACCAAAATGAATATCGCTCCGGACCATGTGCACGACGATGCAGAAACCATGGAACACCTGATTACTCCTGAACTGGAGGCTGAGTTGGAAAAACAACTCAACTACCCCAAGACCGATCCCCACGCAGCGGAAATACCCTACCAAAAACCATGAGCATCAACGACTGGTACATCATCTTAACCGCCTCGGTGGTTTCTGCAAGCTGCGCCATTCTCGGTTGCTTTCTGGTACTTAGAAAAATGGCCATGGTTGGCGATGCCATTTCACATGCTGTTTTGCCGGGCATCGTAATTGCATTCCTAATCAGTGGGTCGAGGGACTCACTGATTATGGTGGCTGGAGCAAGTGCCATTGGATTACTGACCACTTTTATCATTGAATTTTTACACCGGCGTGGACGGCTACAATCGGACGCAGCCATTGGCGTTACATTCACCAGTCTATTTGCTGCCGGCGTTATTTTAGTTTCAGCTTTTACAGGAAAAATTGATTTGGATCAGGACTGTGTATTGTATGGCGAGATTGCCTATGTACCACTTGATCTTTTTATCACCGATGGTGGAACCATTGTTGGACCGCGAGCATTGATCATTGGTGTCGTGGTACTCCTTTTTATTTCAGGTTTTGTTTGGATAGGTTTCCGTCCGCTGGCGCTAACCACCTTTGATCCAGCCTATGCCGGAACCATTGGCGTATCGGCCGCATTGTGGCATTACCTACTGATGGGATCAGTCTCGGTAACAACCGTTGCATCGTTCGAGTCGGTGGGTGCCATCCTTGTCGTCGCGTTACTGATTGGGCCTGCAACAACAAGCTACCTGTTAACCGACAATCTCAAGATCATGATTTTGCTATCTGTTTTAACCGGAATAATTGCTTCTGCTGGAGGATATTTTCTTGCTGTACGGATGGATGGTTCGATCGCCGGCGCCATTGCGTCGGTTAATGGCGTTCTTTTTCTTTTGGCCATGTTGTTTTCACCAAGACATGGACTGATTACCAAAAAAATAGGGCGGAAAATTTCCGCCCCTGTACAATCTGAATAGTCAGCTTAGCCAATCAATTGGCATCCTTCTGAACCACCTTGGCCGTAAAGGTGAAGTGATCTGCACCTTCATTGGCTGCATTGGAGAAAACCTTAATGACCTTGGTGTTGCTACCAGTTCTTCCTGTGCTGTTGAACGAAACGGTGATTTCGCCTGAGGCACCGGGAGGGATAGGATCTTTAGGCCAGTTGTTCGGAACAGTACAACCGCAGGTTGGCTGAACAGAAGTCAGGATCAGTGGTTCCTTACCCTTGTTGGTGAATTTAAATGTATGTTGGACTTGAGAACCTTCGGTGATCTGACCAAAATCGTGAACCGATTTTTCCCAAACCAGTTGGGGGCCGGATTGAGCCAGAACAGCGAATCCGCTTGCTACCAGCGCGAGGGCGATGACGATCGTTTTCATGTTAAATGCTTTTAATGGATTTGATTCCCTCAAATTTCTCCACTTTGAACCGATTTTAAAAATGATGCATAATTTGTAGCCGATGGATATCCGTTCTGAGGATCATTTTACCGGAAAACCCCGTATTCGGGTTTGTGGCCTGGCCACCAGAGGAGACAGCATTTTGCTGCTCAACCATAGTGGATTATACGGTAGAGATTTCTGGTCACCCCCGGGCGGAGGGGCAATTTTCGGCGAAAAAAGCGCTGAAACATTGGTTCGGGAGTTTCGGGAGGAATGCGGATTGGTGGTCATTCCTAAAAATTATTTATTCACCTGCGCGGTCATCAGGGGTAAAATCCATGCCTTGGAGTTGTTTTTTGCTGTGGAGGTGCTTTCGGGGCAATTGATCACCGGAATTGATCCAGAGCTTGGTGATCATCAGATACTTACGGCAGCTGAATACCTCCCGTTCAGCACCATCGAGAAAATGAAATCCGAGAACCTGCACCCTATTTTCAGCAAGCTTAGCCACCCCTCAGACATACTTGGTACCAGTGGGTTTCATGAATGTACCTGACGTGTAAAACATGCCCTTTTTATAGTCGAAAAAGCAGGAAATAATTATTATTGCATCCTAAATCTGACCCTAAATGAAGCCAATTAAGATTCTCACCGCGGTATTGTTTCTGGTAAGCATAGTTTTGTTCTGGTTCCTCTACAACGGCATTGATTCTGTTGTGGAAAAAAGAGCGCTCATTGCCGCACAAGAACAGCAACTCATTGATAGACTTCGCCTGATTCGCGAGGCTGAAATAGTCTTTCAGGAGCAAAATGGAAGATACACTGCGAACTGGGATTCTCTGGCGGATTTCATCGAAAACGGAAAAGTACCCATCATCAACAGAAGAGAAGAAATTAAGCAAAAGGCCTATGGTGGAGAAGAAGTAATTCTTCACATCGATACCCTTGGATACATATCTGCTAAGGATCGTATTTTCAAAAAGAATTATACCATGAATGCTCCAGAGGATGGAGTGTTTGAAAAATTTCAGGTCGCTGTTGGACAAAAAGTTGTAAAGGGCATGAAAGCATACAACATGAAAACTGCCGACAGATCCATTGAACCTATCTTCATCGAAAATGGTACCATTGAATCACTGGCAGAATTAATGGCTGGCGAAAATGTTACGAAAGGTTCCAACCTGATCAACTTCTGGGAATACCAGTTTGATATTAACACCGACATCAGAAAAATTGGTGAAATCCCTTATTTGCCTGGAACATTGTTGGAGATTTTTGTTGGGAAGGTTGATAAAAACGGCTTGATGGTGGATGTCATTGAGGTGAAAGACCCCAAGCCAGCCAACCCTGAAAGAAAAGAATCCAATGAGGTGAAAACCAAAAAGCCTCTTCGTTTCGGTTCACGTTTGGATGCCTCAACGGTAGGTAACTGGGAGTAATCCCCTGCCGTTTGGATACGCTGACGGCACATAAACTAATCCGACGAGTTAAAGACGAATCCTTTGACGGGGAAGACCTCGATCAATACACTTTATTGCTTCAGGTCGGACCACGCGACGCGCAGGTAGCCCTTTACCTGAGGCCAGCAGGTAAGTTCATTTTACTTGAAGATTATGTCTTCCCCGAGGCAGGCACCATCGATAGCCTGAACTCAATTAAAAATCTGTTTGATGGACATACGTTTCTTTCGGCTGGTTTTTGGAAAGAAGTGCTGATCAGCATCAAAGGCACACATTTCACACAATTGCCGGCCGATCTATTTGATAAATCCAATGCCGCGGAGGTTTTAAAAATAAACTCAAGCTTTGATCCTCAACAGGAAATAGTTGCCTGGAGCACACCGTATAAAAATATCGTTACCATTTTTTCTGTGCAACGATCGCTCTACGGATGGCTGAATTCCATCTATAACCGGCAGTCAACCACCTTTTTTCACCAATCAGGAAATCTAGTCGCAGCAGCACTGAACGATACCACCGTTCCTGCTGGTGTACATGTCTACATTGATCGGTTCAGCATGCACATTACCGCTGTTGCTTCAGGAAAACTTCTCTACTATAACCAGTTCGTCATTAAGGAATTTCAGGATTACATACGGTATATCCTCTTGGTCATGAAAACCCTTACGTTGGATCCTGAAGCCTTTCCGGTGATTTTATGGGGATTCGTTAGCAGAACCTCACCCCATTTTGCAGAATTCAAAAAGTTTATTCGTCACGTTGCCTTGGGCGCCAGGACCCGTTCAGTTGGTTTTTCGCCTGCTTTTGGCGATGTGCAGGATCACTTTTTCAGTGATATTTTTGCGATGGTCAGAAAATAATCCTGAAGATGAAGAAGATAGCACTCTTTCCAGGCTCTTTCGATCCTTTTACAAAGGGCCACGAGGATATTGTATTGAGGGGATTGAAATTATTTGACGAAATAATCATCGCCATAGGATACAACAGCGCAAAAAGTGACCGCTATTTTAAAATTGATTTTATGAAGGAGCGGATTGAATCCACCTTCAAACATCTACCTCAAATATCAGTTCAGACCTACTCCAAACTTACCGCTGAATTTGCGCGCGAAAATCAGGCTAAATTCCTGCTCCGCGGCTTAAGGAACACCACCGACTTTGAATACGAAAACACCATTGCACAGGTTAACAAACACCTGCATTCAGAGCTGGAATCCATTTTTTTGATAACCTCGCCGCCTTATGCGTCGATCTCTTCAAGCATCATACGGGAGGTGCATCGCTATGGCGGCGATGTTTCTGCTATGCTGCCATATTCACTTTAATTTCTAGGCATCAGTTTTTTCAAGTGCATAGTAACTTGAAAAAACAAATCGAATGGAATTGTAAGAATTTTCCAGGGCGTGGTATACTTCCTTCTGATTCATCCAGCGGAGATCCTCGATATCCTCTTTTTCCTCCGGCCTCATTTTAGAATCGTCGGTGAGTTCCATCAGGTACCAACGGGTGCGCTTGAGCATGTTGTTTTTATTCATGGTATAGGTGTGCCAAGTGGTTACCAGGCGCTGCCCAACCTCCACTTTGATATTGCACTCCTCATTAACCTCACGCTCTGCCGTAGCTCGAAAAGATTCCCCCGGATCACGTTTTCCTTTTGGAAGATCCCAACGCTTCAGCCGATAGATCATGAGGATCCGGTCTTTTTTCAACACCAGACCACCGGCAGCATCGACCACATTAAATTTTTTCCGTAGATAAGCCTTTATTTCTTTTCGATTGGCAACACTTATAGACAAGGAAAGCAGCTGGAGAGGAACCTTTGAGTTGATCAGATCCAATACAAGACCCAAATCAGCAATAGATGCATTTTTGATCCACACATGGTTGATCAATGCGGCTTTGGTTATTTTATCTACCGTCGCATCCAGGACCGCATTGATTTCCCCTTTGGCAGGACGGGAACCTTGTTTGAGGATGGCTACCGGGATATCGTTCACAAAAAGATTCATTCCTGAAATTCTACAGTTGCAAAAACACAAATATTTCCGATTATGACAAGGATATTTTTTTCAAATTTTACCCTTATTTGAATCCATGATCACCATTCAACAAACTTCAGCCGATGCGGTAGCCTCTTTGCTACTCGAAATCGGTGCCATCCGACTAAGTCCTGAAAAGCCATTTACCTGGAGCTCAGGTTGGAAATCACCCGTCTACTGCGACAACCGCCTTACTTTATCTTATCCCGATAAAAGATCCTTGATTCGTAATTGGCTTGCCGAAGCCGTTCAAAAGAATTTTCCCGATGCTGAATGTATTGCCGGGGTTGCAACAGCCGGTGTACCGCAGGGAGCATTGGTTGCCGATCAACTTCAATTGCCCTATGTGTACGTCAGACCCAAACCCAAGGATCATGGCATGCAGAACCTGATTGAAGGTAAAGTTGTCCCCGGTCAAAAAGTGGTTTTGATCGAAGACCTCGTCTCCACAGGCGGAAGCTCTATAAAAGCTGCGGAAGCCTTACGCGATGCGGGGGTAAAAGTTGAAGGCATGGCGGCCATTTTCACGTATGGCTTTCCAACCGCTGAAAATAATTTCAACGACGCAAAAATCCCGTTGGTCTGCCTCTCTGACTTTAAGCACCTGCTTGATCAGGCGGTCAAAAGTGGCTATATGAAACAAGAGCAACTTGAACTGGTTGGCCAATGGCGGGAAAATCCCGCCGAATGGAAACCTTAGACAAAAAAAATCCCGCCTAGGCGGGATTTTTTCTTCATCACTTTTTCAAAATCGGTGGATAATCTTTAAAGGGAGAGATCGTCTGCTTTTCCATGAAAGCCTTATACTCTTTCCAGGATGCCTCAAAATAGCGGTCTACCCGAACAAGAACTGCTTCAGCTTTCTCACGAGCGTGGGTCATCACCCGCCTATCGGTATCGCTTACAGGATCTAAATCCCTGGCAACATACTGGGTGGCTGTGAATACATATTCCATCACACTTCTGGATTCAGACATGGTAATACCTTGACGTTTATCCTCCTTGCCATAAACCAAATCCATCAGCATTTGAATTGAGTCTTTAGCGGCTTTGGTTTTTTCAACAGCCTCTTTCAAATCAGACCGTTTGGCTTCCTTCAACTTTTTCTCAAAGTCTTCTACCACTGCCAACGACTCAATCAAACGTCTTGAAGCAGACTCAAGGTTTTCAGTCAACCCCATAACCTCCTTCTGCAAATCATATCGTGCCTGCTGAACAGCTGGATCAAGTTTTAATCGGGGATCACCTTTTACGGTGATGTTCACTGAGTCCTTCTGGTTGCCAAAGGTTAAACGAAGCTTATAGACGCCAGGCATGACTACTGGACCTGAGGGTTCACCTCCAAATCCCCCTCGCCTACCTCCACCGGCACCAGGGCGTGAAGGAGGACGAACGCCGCGTTCTGTAAGATTCCAGAAGGTGCGGTGTAATCCATTTTCCTCCGGAGCTTTTTGTTTAATGGTTCGAATCAATTTTCCCTTATCGTTAAATACTTCCAGTTTCATGGAATCATATTTAATCTGAGGCCCTGCGGTAACTGCTGGCTTGGAAGAAGAAGCGGCAGCAGGTTCAGGTTTCTTACCAACCGCCTTCTTTGACTTTTCATCAACAGGCTTTTCCTCCTTCTTTTCATCTGGCCGGTTCACCACAAATGATATCATTGCACCAGTCGGCCGGTTCTCGCCATTGTAAATAGCATCGCCATCGAACCTGGGGCCTTCTGGCTGCTGAATCGTAGCTGTGTATGCATCAGGAGGCGAAAACAAATGCGCTGTTTTCTTCAAAACAGATTCACCCGATTGAGCCAAAGCCCTTAGTGGACGAATGTCGTCCATCACATAAAAAGCCCGTCCAAACGTACCGATAACCAAATCGTGTTCACGTGGATGGATGACCAGATCCATGGTCGGAACACCGGCTGGATAGTTGTTCGTCCAGCGCGTCCAATTTTTTCCATCGTCAATGGAAACAAAAAGACCATTTTCTGTTCCCAGGAAAAGAAGTTTTGGTTCTAATGGATCCTGTACGCTGGCCAGTACATAGTTCTGTTCACCCAGCTGAGCAACATTTGCGAGGCTTTCCCAGGTGTTACCATAATCTCTGGTGCGGAAGAAATAAGGGCGGTAATCACTCTGGCGGTAATTGTTTACTACAACAAATGCCTCCCCGGGGGAATGCAGAGATGCTTGAATCTGGGGTACCCATGCATTCTTAGGCATACCTGCGATTTGAGGTGTTACGTTCTTCCAGTTCTTGCCGTCATCTTCGGTGACATAAACCTGACCATCGTCTGAACCTGTCCAAATGACACCTTGCTTTTTTGGACTGGGTGCAATGGTGAGCAGTGTACAGTGGTTTTCAGCACCGGTGGCATCCATGGTAAGGCCACCGCTTTCAAACTGTCTTTGTTTGGAGGGATCATTGGTGGTTAGATCACCAGAAATGATTTCCCACGTACTTCCCTTGTTGGTGCTTCGATGCAGGAATTGACTACCATAGTAAATGGTTCCCGCATTAAAAGGATCCTGCGCGAAAGCTGCATTCCAGTTGAAACGAAGCTTGAAGTTTGCATCAGGGTGTGTAGGACGTACATTTTTGACGAATCCGGTTTGAATGTCATAACGACCAAGGTTACCACCCTGAGACATGGCATAACCATATCTTGAGTCGGATGGATCGGGCGCCGCATCAAATCCGTCGCCAAAATATACTTCCTGCCAGTAGGAGTTTCTGATGCCGGAGTTTCTCCAGACATAGGCTGGACCAACCCATGTACCATTGTCCTGCATTCCGCCGTAAACATTGTATGGGTGATTCATATCAACGTTCACATGGTAAAACTGACCAACCGGAATATTCTCTGCGAAGCGCCAGGTCTTACCCATATCCTGGGTAATGTTTAAACCTCCGTCGTTTCCATCAATCATAAATGAAGGATCATTGGGATCGATCCACCAGGCATGGTGATCAGGGTGAACGCCATTCATCATTTGAATGAGTGCCCTGAATGATTTTCCGCCATCCTCGCTGATGTTGACACCAGAGAATATTGAATACAACCGATTTTCATTTTTTGGATCGCTATAGATTTCATAGTAGTAGAAAGGTCTGTCACCAATTTCACCTGCCTTATCGTTAACCATTTCCCATTTGAATCCACCGTCTGACGACCGATAAAGTGCATTCTTCTTAGATTCAATCAAGGCATAAACAACCTCCGGTTTGCTTTTGGAAATGGTTAGGCCCATACGACCAAGTTCACCATCCGGTAAACCTTCCTTTGAGCCTAATTTTTTCCAGTTCTTTCCACCATCGAAGGTTACGTACAAGGCTGAACCAGGACCACCGGATTTGAATGTCCACGGCTGTCTGCGGTGTTCCCACATGGCCACAAAAAGTTTGTTCGGATTGGAAGGATCCATAACCATTTCGCCAGTACCTGTTTTTTCATTGACAAACAGTATTCTGTTCCAGGTCTGTCCACCATCGGTTGTTTTGTAAACTCCTCGCTCCTGATGATCTCCCCATGGCGATCCGATCACACCCACATATACCGTATTGGGATCTGAAGGATCGATAATGATTCGGTGAATGTTTCTGGTTTTCTCCAGACCTAGTTTATTCCAGGTTTTACCGCCATCGAGGGTACGGTAGATACCATTACCACTGTTAAGGCTGTTCCGCGGATTACCCTCACCGGTACCAACCCAAACAACAGAAGGGTTGCTTTGTTGAATGGCAACAGCGCCAATCGACAGAACAGTTTCTTTGTCGAAAATAGGCTCCCAGGTAATTCCGGTATTTACAGATTTCCAAAGACCGCCTGAAGCTGATCCTGCATAGATGATGTTGCGGTTGTTCACAACCGCATCAATCGCAGTAATGCGGCCGCTCATTCCTGCCGGACCAATACTGCGAGGTTTGATGCCTTTTAGTTTCTCCATATCCAGTGTCTGAGCATGGGCAAGGAAAACCGAAAGAGCAAAAATTAATAAATGGGTAATTTTTTTCATATCCAGATTTTTTTGGAAGGCCTAAAGATAGACAATGGCCGATTCGCAGTCGGACCACCGGTATAAATTTTATTCCCCTGAAGGGGACTCTTCTGCTGGATTTTTGACTTTCCTGCTACCCTGGTACAATTCAAACTGAAGAAGACGACAATCGAGTTGAGCAGAAAAGAATTCAATTCGCCTGGAGGGCTTTAAGCCGATCTTTTTTGCCAGATCAAGGTTTCCGGTAAATACAAATCCTTTGTGGCCGGCGCATCTTTTCTTGAAGAAATCCCCGATTTCTTTGTAGGTGTTTTCAAGCTCCGATAATTCGCCCATGCGTTCACCGTACTCCGGGTTGAGCACTATTACACCCGCCTGTGGGGGAATGTCTGACATTCTGAAATCAGCGCACTCGAATTGGATGAGATGCTCGACACCTGCATTCCTTGCATTTTCCCGGGCATCTTCTACTGCACCATTTCGGATGTCGCTTGCAATGATCAACGGCATCTCCTTTTCCAGAATTGCGCCTTTTAATTTCTCTCTTTCCTGATCGAGAAATTCTGCTGGATAACCCAACAGGTGACAAAAAGCATAGTCACGATGAATGAGTCCGGGCTTTCGTCCAGAGGCAATCAAAGCGGCCTCAATGGCAAGTGTACCTGATCCGCACATTGGATTTATAAACGGGCTCATCCGATCCCATTGCGTTGCCATTACCACTGCAGCTGCCAGACTCTCCTGCATTGGTGCCTTTCCGGGTATTCGACGGTAGCCATGTCTGGAGATGACGCTGCCGGAAGTGTCGAGAAAAAGCTCAGCATGATCATCACGCCAATGAAGATGAATCACAACCCCTGCAGCATCGCTCCCAGAGTCTGGCCTACCCAGTCCTTTTGACCTAAAGCGATCGGCTACGGCGTCCTTAACACGAAGATTAATGAACATCGTGTTGTTAAGGGTAAAATGTTCCGCACTGTTTTGAACGGAAAATTTTTCGTGGGGTGAAAATATTTCTTCCCAAGGAATTTTGGCGGCCAGGTTATAAATATCATCAGGTCGCTCGGCTCTAAAAGAATGTAATGAATAACGAACCTGGGTTGCAGTCCGGAGATTTAGGTTCAACCTAATACAATCCATTAGACTGCCTCTGATTCGGACACCGGTTTTAAAGGATTCAACAATATCGTATCCGAGTGCCTCAACTTCCTCTTTGAGATAAGGGGAAATTCGGTGCGGACAAGCCACTACAACATCTGATACAACTGAAAAATCCATTCCAATCAAAAAGTAATTTCCTTGAATCCGAAAACCTGTGTGCCGTCTTGAGTTACAACCGTTAACCGTCCTGTTTCATCGATTCCTGAAATGGTCCCGGGTAATGGCTTACCAGCAACCGTAAAGATATGAGGCTCACCCTTCAAATAAAGACTGCTAAGCCACTCCTCCTTTAAAGGTGATGTTTTACCCGATTTCCATTGAACATATCGTGATTCCAGCGACCGGAGTAAATCATGAAAAGATTTTTGCAGGGATAAGGCAGAGCCAGTAAGCTGAGCCATCGAGGTTGCGCCTTGCGGTAAATCAGACTGTTGGTTGACATTCAATCCAATGCCGACTATAGAATGGGTGATTCGATTTCCACCTATTGAATTTTCGATCAGGATGCCACAGATCTTTTTCCCGTGGATCAAAATGTCGTTGGGCCATTTTACTTTGGCTGGCAATCCGGATTTTTTCAAAAAGTCCAGGATACCGAGGGTGATAAAAATATTAAGCTGGAATTGCGCGTTGACTTCGCCTGCGTCGGACAAGTAGATCGAAAAGGTCAGGTTTACACCCGATTGACTCATCCACTGGTTCCCAGCCTGACCACGCCCCGCATACTGCTCATCGGTGATCAGTACCGTTCCATTCGCCAAATTACCCCCCTGAGCGAACTTCTGAAGCTCAGAATTCGTTGAAGCTGTTCGGGGAAGGAATATCACCTTTCCACCCAGATGGATGCTTTCCTCGAGGGGTGTATACACTGGTTTTTAGTTAGATTTGCGCGTTAATTTAAGATTTAAAGGGGAGACAGAACATTGAAGACCAAAAAACGGAAAGTCACTGCCACAGAAAAGCTCACCAAAGCAATTGTATCCGGAATGCAGGAAAAGAAAGCTTCGGATATTGTTATCATGGATCTCAGAAACACTAAAAATTCGGTGGCTGACTTCTTTATTGTCTGTTCCGGAAATTCAGACAAACAATTAAGTGCGATTGCAGATTCTATCGAGGAGGAAGTAGACAAAAAAATAGGCGAATCGCCCTGGCACAGGGAAGGAAAACAAAATAAGGAGTGGATGCTTTTGGATTACATAGACGTTGTGGCCCACGTCTTCAAAAAGGAAAAACGCAACCACTTTGCCCTGGAGAAACTTTGGGGGGATGCTGAAATCACCGAGGTCCAGGAAATCTAATTAATCGGGCTTCAAAGCCCTATCCACATTTAAGACATTAAAACATGAGCAATAAACCATCCAACGTACCCAAAAGAAAGCGACAACTCCCAGGAAACAATCCGAAGAACAACTACCAGATGTGGATTATCCTTGGACTGGTGGCCATCATTTTTGGAGTTACCTTTTTCAAAGGGGCAGGCGACACCATTGAGGTCGGTGAAAAACGATTCAGGGACATCGTACAAAGCAACGATGTGCGCAAGATTACCGTTCGTAAAACCGTAAACATCGCTGAAATCACCCTGACATCCGACGCATTAAAGAATGCGAAATACCGTGACGAGCTGGAGAAAAACAATCGTTGGAGCCTCACCCAGGAAGGCCCGCATTATTCGTATAAATTCTTAACGCTCGACGAGTTCAGTCAGTATTACAAATCCATAACCTCAACAGAGCAAAGAGAAAAAATTGATTACCGAATCGACGAGAGCAGCGACATGACCGGTGTGTTGCTGAACCTTGGATTTTTAGTGCTGTTGGTGGCTGGTTTTTGGATGCTCATGCGCAGAATGGCAGGCGGTGGAGCCGGTGGACAGATTTTTAACATTGGAAAATCAAAGGCAGCATTATTTGATGCGGAGAACAGGGTGAAAATCACCTTCGCTGATGTGGCAGGATTGGATGAGGCCAAAGAAGAGATTAAAGAAATCGTTGAGTTTCTGAAAACACCCACCAAATTCACAGCACTTGGCGGAAAAATTCCGAAAGGAGCCTTGCTGGTAGGACCTCCAGGAACTGGTAAAACCCTCTTGGCAAAAGCAGTGGCCGGCGAAGCAGGGGTTCCATTTTTCTCACTTTCCGGTTCAGACTTTGTCGAAATGTTTGTCGGAGTAGGTGCAGCCAGGGTACGCGATTTGTTTAAGCAAGCAAAGGAAAAAGCTCCTTGCATTGTTTTCATCGATGAGATAGACGCCATCGGAAGATCCCGCGGACGTGGTCAGATGCCAGGCGCTAACGATGAACGTGAAAACACCCTCAACTCACTTTTGGTTGAAATGGATGGATTCGCCACCGATAGTGGTGTCATCATTCTCGCCGCAACCAACCGTCCAGATGTGCTGGATTCAGCATTGTTGCGTCCAGGTCGATTCGACCGACAAATCAGCATTGATAAACCGGATATCGTAGGCCGAGAACACATCTTTAAAGTGCACCTCAAGCCGATCAAACTTGCGACAGAGGTGGACGTAAAAAATCTTGCAGCCCAAACACCTGGTTTTGCCGGAGCAGAAATTGCCAACGTATGCAATGAAGCAGCATTGATTGCAGCAAGAAAGGACAAGAAAGAAGTGGATATGAAAGATTTTCAGGATGCCATTGACAGAGTCATCGGCGGATTGGAAAAGAAGAACAAGATCATTTCACCGGAGGAGAAAAAAATCGTTGCCTACCATGAAGCCGGCCATGCCGTTGCAGGTTGGTATCTGGAACACGCTGATCCACTCGTTAAGGTTAGCATCGTTCCACGAGGCGTGGCAGCCTTGGGTTATGCCCAATATCTACCAAAGGAACAATTCCTGTATCAGACAGAACAGTTGCTCGATGAAATGTGTATGGCTTTTGGTGGTCGGGTTGCAGAAGATATTGTTTTTGGAAAAATTTCCACCGGTGCACTGAGTGACCTGGAACGCATAACCAAAATGGCTTACAGCATTGTTACCGTCTACGGTATGAATAAGGAGATTGGAAATCTTTCCTTCTACGATTCCAAGCAGTCGGAATACAACTTCCAGAAGCCATATTCGGATGCTACCGCCGAACGGATCGACCAGGAGGTTAAAAAGGTAATCGACGGATGCTACGAACGAACCAAGAAACTCCTGATGGAGCACCGCGCCAACCTGGAGACCATCGCCACTGAACTTCTTGAAAAAGAAATTCTATTCCAGAACGATTTGGAACGCCTGATTGGAAAAAGGCCTTTTGCAACACAAACAACCTATCAAAGGTTTACGAACGGGCAGCACAAGGAGAAAGAAAACACCAGCGAGGAGCCGGCAAAAACGGATGAATCAGCTGCTGGAGCAACACCTGAACCTGCTGTTGTCTAAAGTTATAGCCATTGTGGATTGGAAGTTATTCCAGATTGCGGTTTGAACTAAGGCGACGCTCATTTGTGTAATTTCGGAAATGGATTCCTTGAATTTAAATCCGTCGCCAGGCAAAAAGATCTTTTTTGCCTCAGATTTCCATCTGGGCATTCCTAATCCTGAATCCAGCATTTCAAGAGAAAAAAGAATTATCCGCTGGCTTGATTCTATAAAGAGTGAGGCCTCTGCGATCTTTCTGCTAGGCGATCTTTTTGATTTTTGGTTTGAATACCGTAAGGCAGTTCCAAAGGGACATACACGGTTCATGGGAACCCTGGCACAATTAACCGACCTTGGAATTCCCGTCTATGTGTTTACCGGCAACCACGATATGTGGACCTTCGGGTATCTTGAAAAAGAACTTGGCGTAAAGGTTTTTCACAACCCCATTCAACTACAAACAGAACAGCACAGATTTCTGGTTGGTCATGGCGATGGCCTTGGGCCTGGCGATTCCACCTATAAGTTTTTGAAGAAAATATTTGTTTCTCCGCTGGCTCGGTTCCTGTTCTCCTGGATTCATCCGGATCTGGGCATTTCATTGGCGCAGGTATGGAGCAAAAACAGCAGGATTGCCAATCAGCAGAAGGAGGAAAAATACGGTTCAGAGGAAAAAGAATTTCTACTCTCCTGGTGTAAGGAGGAAGAAAAGAATAACCACCATGATTTTTACATCTTTGGGCATCGCCACGCCACGATGGATTTACCAGCAGGACCAGCAAGCCGATACCTCAATCTTGGTGAATGGGTTCATGGCTCCACCTTTGCCGAGTACGATGGTGAAAAACTATTGCTGAAGACCTACCAGCCACTATGAAGGTAAAAAGTCTGCTCGCAGCCTTTTTTTCTATAATATATTTTGCGGCATTCGGCCAGGCAGACCGGGCGCTTAGCCTGCTCTCGATTGAGAAACCTGTATTTCATACCAGCATAGACCGACTTGGAAATTTTTATTTTCTGTCAGAGGGAATGCTTACTAAAACCGATGGCGACGGAAAGGTTCTTGCTGTCCGAAAGGATTCAATATTTAAGGAGGGGACATTTCTGGAGGCCTGGAACCCATTAAGGATCATTCTTCACCACCGGAGAAAACATGCAGGATTGTTGCTTGGGCAAAATCTGGAGTCCTATCAGGAGAGCGTTAATATCGATCCAGCCTTTGCGCTTGCTCCGCTTTTAATTGGCAATGGTTTACGAAGTGAACTTGTATGGGTCTTGGATGAAGATTACTCCTTAAAAGAAATTGATCTTGCCAACATGAGGATGCTGACTGAGTCACCATCAATATTTAACGCTGAGGAAAAAAGAAATTTTTTTGCCCTACGGCTCTACCAGAACTTTCTTTTTCTTTTAGAAAAAGATAAAGGGCTTCATATTTTAAGTCGGACTGGTAAACTTTTAAGAACGATTGCCACACCCTTTCCGGTTTTTGGTGTTTTGGGGGAGGATTTTTATTACCGTGAGCAGGACCAATTAACATTTGAAGACATCTATTCCGGTGATCGATATTCGGTTCCGCTGCCTGAAAATGGTGAGCAGGTTATAGCCTCCGATGAAAGATTGGTATTGGTCAGAGGAAATAAGATCAGTTTTTTCAAATTTCAGCCAAAGCAATAAGCCATCAGGCTCGGTACGGCACTGCCATCACAACTTCCTCCCGTTCAAGCCGTACGAGACCAGGAGGATCGCCTTTCTTTTTACGGACGTATTTAAGCTCACAGACAGAAACAGGACATAGGGTTTCGCCCTTTCGCTTGGAGTAGCCAGCGGCCAGCGAGGCAGCATAATCAATGACGGGCTTGGGGTAATTTTTACCGGCAATATGCTTGATCACAACATGGGAACCTGGGCAATCCCTGGCGTGCAGCCATAGATCTTTTTTCTTTCCAAATTTAAAAGAGAGCTCATCGTTGTCCGCTGCGCCTCGGCCCACCCAAATCCGGTAACCCAAATGAATAAATTCATGGTAGGGAAGTCTTAATTCCTGATCGGGGGTCGTACGTTCAGCAGGCAATCTATCATACAAAGCATCAAGAGATTTTAAATCAAAAGAAGTACTGAAGGCAGAGGCTATTTGTTGAATTTCTGTAAGGAAATTTTCCTTGTTCCTGATGTTTTGATGGAGGACCTCTATTTCTCTGTTTCTGTTTTTCGCTTTTCGATAATAAAACTCAGCATTTTTTTGAGCCGTTAGTGTAGGCTGAAGTCGTATCAAAACCTCCTTAGAAGGATCATCAAAGCGCGTTGCTTGGAATTCCTGGTCTCCGACATGAATGCGATCCAGGTTGGCCATGATCAGGTCGGCGGCTACCTTAAAATGGTCGTCATGACCCAACGCTTCCAGCCTTCGACGGGAAGTTTCCAGGTATCGAATGGTCTGATCGAGGTGGGATTTGATTCTGGCGCTCACGACAAGCCGTTTTTTATGCAAAGCCTCCTCCCGATACCACCAGGAGACATATTCATTAAGCGCATGTATGGGGTCACGCCATTCTGAAATTATTTTCCCAAAGGGAAGTAAAGAGAAATACCATTTTCCATCATGCAGCAAAAGATAGTATTGTCCCTGGGCCATCCGCTGAATAGCCTCTGCAATAAGCCCCCACTGCTCCAATGGCCTTGCTTGTTCATAACCTTGGAGCTCCAGCCACAACCAAATCTCCCGGGTAAAAGTGAAATAAAATTTTTTGTGGTCTGAGGTAATCGTCGTGTGGACTTCGGGTGAAAATTCCAATTTTCGATCAAATTCGCTCAGCGATTCATTCAAAGGCTTTTTCAGATTTTTCCGGAAAGCTTCGGTTACTACGCCGTCCTTCAGCAAAAAAATATTTCCGGAAGCGCCGTGCATTCGAAATAGAAATCCGGAATTCGGCGCGGTTTCAATAAGGAAACTTCTCTCATTTAGAAAAAGATGTACCCTTAAAACCTTTTCCGTTATAGCCTCCTGAAAAAGATCAATCGTATTCTTTTTCGCCCTACCGGAAACATCAGGAAAGGACAATCCGGGTAGCCCGGATGAAAAGCTTGCCTTTATAAAAAAACTTGTGGACTGATTTGAGAATCCCAGGATCAATTCATCTTTCTGCTGACTAAAACAGGAGGTTAGCTGGAGTCCCTTAATTTTTTCTGAAAGGGCAGGAATTAAGTGCTGAAAAAAGAACCAACTGTTGTGCATTGACTAGACAGTGATCCTGAGTCCGTCGTAAGAAAGTTGAATGCCATCAGGAAGCTGTCCATTGATCTCAGCGTGCGCGCCGAGTCTGTGACTGATGTGGGTAAAGTAAGTTTGAGGTGCGGCTATTCGACCAGCTACCGCAATGGCTTCCTCCAGGTTAAAGTGGGATACATGCTTTTCTTTTTGTAAAGCATTTAGAATCAAAATCCGAACACCCTCAAGACGATCGAACGTCTCCTCAGGAATAAAGTTTGCGTCAGTGATGTAAGCAAAATCACCTATTCTGAAACCCATGACCTCCATATGCAGGTGTTTAACCGGCAGCGGAATGATGCTTACACCATGGAGATCAAAATCACCTTCACCGATTTCCCGGAGATCGATGCGGGGAATGCCTGGATAACGGTGCTCGCTGAATGCATAAGCAAATTCAGAGCGTATCTGATGAAGAACTTCAGGTCTACCATAAACCGGCATATCGCAATTTTGAAGGAAGTTGAAGGAACGCACATCATCCAATCCTGCCGTATGATCCTTGTGTGCATGGGTCATCAGTACGGCATCAAGCCTTGAAATCCCCTCGCGTAGCATTTGCTGCCTAAAATCGGGCCCGGTATCTATGACCAGACTGAATGCATCCGTGGTGATATGAACGGAACAGCGAAGTCGTTTGTCCCTAAAATCAAGTGAACTGCAGACCGGACAAGTGCAGCCGATAACAGGCACACCTTGTGAGGTTCCCGTACCAAGAAATGTTACCTGCATGGGTCTGCCATAAAACCCAAAGATAAGGAAGCAACGTGATCTCCGCGGTAGCGTTTACCCCTGAGCGGGTGTAAGCAATTCCTCGTAAAGGGCTTTACTTTTTTCGGAAAATTTAGCGGTATCGAGCTGGATGCCTTTTAAAATTTCGAGCAAGGCGTTGATTTTACCCTCCGTAGAGTAAAATTTATTTACAATGATGATGTTCTGTTCCCGAAGCAGGCAATAGCCTGATTTAAACTGACCTTTTTCGTAACGCAAAGTGTAATTTGATTCTCCGATCATCTCTTCCATACGAAGGAGAAACTGATTTGTGTATTTTATCATTATCCCGGTCCTGTTTCGGGTTTAAAGTTAAAATTTTAAAACTGTTCCCGACCGAATAAATTTGTTGTTCATGAAAAAATTCCTGGTAGTAATCACCGGACCAACCGGATCAGGAAAAACGGCCATGGCCATCAGACTTGCCGTCCGGTTTGGGGGTGAAATTGTTTCGGCGGATTCACGGCAGGTTTTCAGGGAAATGCCCATTGGCACCGCACAACCTTCCACCAACGAACTCAAGTTGGTTAAGCACCACCTTATCGGCCACCGATCCGTTTTGGAGGAGTACAACGCAGAAATCTTTTCAAAAGAGTCAGCGTCAGTACTGAAGGATTTATTCTCGACGAGCAGCCTAGCCTTCCTCTGCGGCGGAAGTGGCCTGTACATCAACGCCTTACTAAATGGACTTGATGCCATTCCTGAGGTTTCAGATGAAGTAAAGGGGGCCATTGACCGCGAATTCCAGCAAAATGGAATGGAGTGGCTTCAACAACAAGTTTCACAAATAGATCCGATATGGTATGATCGGGCTGATTCATCAAATCCCCGGAGGCTATTAAGGGCTTTGGAGGTTTACAGACAAACTGGTAAGCCACTATCCTATTTTCAAACTGGCAAACCGAAGGAGCTACCTTATTCGGTGCTGAAAATAGGATTAAATCGAACCCGCGAGGATTTGTATCATACCATCGACAAACGAACAGACGATATGGTCCTGGCAGGGCTAGAAGAAGAAGTTAAGTCACTCAAGGACCTTCGGTTACTTAAAGCCCTTCAAACGGTTGGCTACCAGGAATTCTTTGATTTTTTCGATGGAAAGTGCAACCGCCAGGAGGCAATTGAAAAAATTAAACAACACACGCGGAATTATGCCAAAAGACAAATGACCTGGTTTCGAAGTGATCCGGAGGTACAATGGTTTGGCTTCGATGATTTCGCCGGCCTTTCCGATCGGATAGCCTCCTGCATCAGGGCGTAGTTGACTTAGATGTTCTTTTTCTTCATTTCTTCAACAGCATAATGGCATGCACGTGCTGTTAAGGCCATGTAGGTAAGCGATGGATTAACGCAAGCAGAGGAAGTCATACTCGAACCATCGGTAATAAAAATATTTTTGACTTCATGCATTTGGTTGAAGCCATTGAGCACGGAGGTTTTGGGGTCTTTACCCATACGGGCGCTACCCATTTCATGGTTTGCATTTCCGGGGAAGGACATTACCCTGCTTGTTTTAATTCCTGTATAGCCACAAGCCTCAAGCATTTCAGCAAGAGAAGCTTCCATATCTTCCTGCATCTTGATTTCATTATCACGAAAGGCAACCTCCATGGTTAAGGTATTTCTTCCCCACTTGTCCTTTACATCGGTGTTAAGCGTAACACGATTTTCCTGATAAGGCAGGCACTCCCCAAAGCCATTGAAAGAAATCCGCCATGGACCGGGCAAGGCAGCAGAATTTTTCAGATCAGCACCAATCAAATCAGCTTGGTTACTTCCTGAATATCCTTCTCGGTAGGCCCCACCTTGAAAACCAAAACCTCTGAGATAATCCATTTCAGGCTTAGGGCCAAGGTTCCGGTAACGAGGGATGTAAATCCCCGTAGGTCGTCTGCCAACATAATAACGATCTAAAAATCCATCCACCGATGCAGACACATTCACACCTTTATGATGATCCATCAGGTTTCGACCGACCTGATCACTTCCGTTTCCAAGGCCGCTGGGAAATCGATTTGAGGTCGAATTCAGCAACAAAAAAGTTGTTGCCATGGTGGAGGCATTAAGAAAAATAATACTTGAAAAAAACTCAGCTACCTTCCCGGTATCCCGGTCAATAACTTCGACCCCCATCGCCCTTTGCTTTTTTTCGTCGTAGAGTACTCGGTTAACCAGCGTGTTAGGAAGTAAGGTCAGCCTTCCTGTAGCAAAAGCTGCCGGCAAGGTAGAAGCATTGGTGCTGAAATAGGCACCGTAAGGGCAGCCGCGGTGGCACTGGTTACGAAACTGACAAACACCCCTGCCTTTAACCGGAGCGGTAAGGTTGGCGGTCCTTCCAATGGTAATTTTTCTTTCAGGGAATCTTGATTTGAGACGCGATTCAAAATCAGACTCAGCACAATTCATTTCCATCGGAGGCTGAAATTGACCATCAGGCAAATGTGCAATCCCTTCTCTCCGCCCGGAGACACCAATAAATGATTCTACGTAATCGTACCACGGCGATAAATCACGGTAACGGATCGGCCAATCAACACCGATACCTTCTCTTAGGTTTGCTTCAAAATCAAGATCACTTAAGCGATAGGACTGTCTTGCCCAAAGGAGCGATCGGCCTCCGACCACATCAGCACGGATCCAATCGTAGCGAAGCTTCTCTTCATAGGGGTTTTCCTTATCACTGACGTAAAAGTGGCTGTTTTCACCGTTGATGGAATAGTGCCTGACTTGTATAGGGCAGCGCTCCCGTTCCTCATTGGAAAGTCGGCCGCGATATTCAAAATTCCATGGATCTTTCGTGGCAGTGGGATAATCAGGATGCTCCATCGGTCTACCGCGCTCAATCATCAGAACTTTTAATCCTTTTTCAGTGAGCTCTTTTGCTGCCCAGCCTCCGGAAATTCCGGATCCGACAACAATAGCATCGTAGAAACGATCAGCAGCGGAGTCCATGTGCGCTCTAAATCAAAGATTCTTATTAAACTTTTTCATCTCTCTGCTTTGCTTCAACAATTCCCAAGCACTCTGAACTTCTTTTAATTGTCCATTCACAAGCTCATAAACTTCCTGGTGCTGATCGGTGGGCGGACTGTCTGCACTACTGATGATGCTTTCCTTTGCCATTGAAAGAAATCGCTCCAGTACCTGAGGAGGATTACGGAAGATGTCCATTCTTGCTCCGGTCGCGTAAACATCATGCAACCGGGCTTCCAAGGCATATATTTTATCCTCCAGCAGAAGAGCAGCTTTATCGTTTTTCATGGCAAGTAACTTCGACCGCTGCTGTTCCATTTCATCAATGATTTTAAGTGAGGTATTTATTGAAGTAAACAGCTTTAGTCCAAAGCCATGTTGAAGGGTAATGGATTCCTGGGTTCCGGCAGAATTAGGATCCTTTAATACTTCCAGGGGCTGACGCCATTCCTTACCGCCAATTTTTAAAACCACGGTATATACACCAGGCATTACCAACGGAGCCGTCAAACCAGGGCCGATATCCAAATCATAAATAAACATATTGCGCTCACCCTTTTCGTTTAACTGAACCCAATCTTTTCCTCTGGGCTTGGTCCTTAGCGGAGGAAGAACATAATCCTGGTACCTAAGATCCCACCAAACCCTTTGAATGCCCGGTCGATTAGGGGCTTTAATAACCTGAACCAACCGATCCTGCTGATCCAAAATTTTTACTTCCACACTGTCCTTTTGTTTTTCCTTCAGATAAAAATTGATGTCAGCACCATAAGGAGGATTCTGCCCATTCACATAACTATCCTCGGTCTTCATACCGTCGATTTTCTGAAATCGCCATGCATTGCGCATACTAAAGAGGAACGCTTCGGAGGCTTCCACCTGACGAGTAAACTCACGGATTGGGGTGATATCATCCAGGATATAAATGCCTCGTCCATAGGTACCAATAACCAGATCTCGGAAATTTTTCTGAATCGCAATTCCATAGATCGGAACAGGGGGAAGATTATTTTTTACTCGGATCCAGTTGGCACCGTCGTTGTATGAAAAATACAATCCTACATCGGTACCCATAAAAAGTAAGCCTTTCTTGCCTGGATCTTCTTTGATCTGATGTATGAAATTGGAGTTGGATTCAGGGAGGTTCACTGAAATTCTCTTCCAGGACTGACCCATATCCTCTGTTTTGAATAAATAAGAGCCAAAATCGCCATTGTGATGTGCATCAACCGCCACATAACAGGTAAAAGCGTCAAAGGGGGATGGTTCGATGTGGCGAATGGTCCCCCACTTGGGTAAACCGTTTACAGCGGAGGTAACATTTTTCCAGTTCTTTCCACCGTCGGTAGTGACATGGATGATACCGTCATTACTTCCTGTCCAAAGAACACCGGCTTTTACAGGCGATTCAGCAATCCAATAAAGCGTTGAACCATCCCAGGTCATCAGATTGTCGCTTGCCATTCCACCGCTATTCTGCTGATGACTTTTGTCGTTGGTGGTCAGGTCTGGACTGATTTCTTTCCAGGATTGTCCACCATTAGAAGTTTCATGAACGTACTGGCTGCCGACCCAGACTTTCCCCTTCTCGTGGACTGAAACGGCCATCGGAAAATTCCAGTGCCAGCGGTATTTCGCAGTCGCTGGTGTTGCTCCGATTTGAGTGAGGGGATATACCCTCACATCTCTTGGATGCATGGTGCGCAGATCAAAAACATCAAGACCACCATCATAACATCCACTCCATACAATATTGTTGTCAAATGGATCTGGCTGGGCATAGCCACTTTCACATCCCCCTACCCCATGCCAGGCACCCAAGGGGATGGACCAGCCGCCCAAATAACGACTTGGTCCACGATAAGACCATGCATCCTGTCGATTGCCATACACCCAATAGGGTACCCGGTCGTCTACGGCGACGTGGTACATCTGAGCGATGGGAAGATTAATATTTTTCCATGTCTTACCATAGTTGCTTGAAATGTTAACGCATCCATCGTGTGCACACATCATACGTTTGGGATCTTTTGGATCGAACCACATGTCGTGATTATCGCCACCCGCCGCCCATTGGCTCATTTCATTCGAGAATGTTTTACCGCCATCCTTCGACATTTTAATTCCGACACAGATGGTATAGAGCCGGTTTTCGTCATCGGTCGCAACGCGCACCCGAGTATAGTAGCCAGCACGTTGACCCATGCTGTGGTCCTTTTGCATCAGCTTCCAGGTATCGCCGTGGTCTTCAGAGCGATAAAGGCGTGGCTCTTTATCTTCAATAAGCGCGTAAACAACCTTTGGATTGCTGTAAGCAACATCAACCGAAGTCTTTCCGACAGGATGTTCAGGGCCGCTCTCCAGACCGTTTCTTAATGGCTGCCACGTTTTGCCTCCATCACGCGACCGGTAGATTCCACTAGATGGACCACCGCTGTTGAGGTTCCAGGTTTTAATTTCAAGTTGCCACATGGCGGCGTACAATGTTTGCGGATCAGAAGGATCAATGGATAAGTCCGAGCAACCTGTGTTTTCATCCAGGAAGAAAACGCGTTGCCAGGTTTTACCGCCGTCTTCTGTTTTGTAAACTCCTTTCTCCTGTTGAGGGCCGTGAGAATGACCCATGGAGGCAACGTAAACAATGTTGGTATCGGTTGGGTGAACAATCACGCGACTGATCCTAAAGGTTTTTTCCAAACCCATTTTCTTCCATGTTTTACCAGCGTCGGAAGATTTATAAACCCCATTACCCACTGCATGAGCAGGACGGATCAGAAAGGTTTCCCCTGTTCCCACCCATACTTGTCTGGGGGATGAAGGTGCAATAGCCATGGCACCTATGGAGGAGTCGTCTTGTTTATCAAAAACCGGCTTCCAGTTAAAGCCACCATCTTCTGTCTTCCATACGCCTCCGGAGGCAGCACCAATGTAGGAGACCATAGGATTACCAGGCTCGCCAACAACAGCAATCGCCCTATTTCCATCCGGACCAATAAAACGGAATCGCATGGATGAAAAGTTTTTCTGAGGGAAGTCCTGTGCAAAAGACATTGCAACCATCAGGGTCAGACTAGTGAGCAACAATCTCATATTCCTTGGGTTTAAGATTTGAAATTTACACAGGCCGCGCTAACCTGCACAGAGGTTTTTGATGGAATTACGACAAATGGCAGTGCCAAACTGAAGGTGACCAATGCGTTGTGCCAAAAAATAAAAACCCTACTCTGGTCTAACTTACCTACCTTTGCAGCTGATTTATATAGATAATGCATTCATTTGAAGCTCTGGGCATCTCCGGAGCCATGCTCGAAACCATCAAGAAGATGGGGTTTGAGCAACCCACCCCGATACAGGAAAAAGCAATACCAATTCTTCTGCAGGAAGAAAGGGACATGGTTGCTTTAGCACAGACAGGCACCGGAAAAACGGCGGCTTTTGGTATACCACTGATTGAAAAATGCTCAGCTGATTTCAGCGGCACACAAGCATTGGTTCTTGCTCCTACAAGAGAGTTATGTCTTCAGATCACCGCAGACTTGAATCGCTTTAGCGAAGGCGTTAACCGGTTCAGTGTTGTGCCTGTGTATGGAGGCTCCAGTATTTCAGAACAGATTAAAAAAATTAGACGAGGAGCACAGATTATTGTTGCCACGCCTGGTCGATTGATGGATTTGATGGAGCGCAAAGCCGTTCACTTTGAAACCATCCGAATTGTGGTTCTGGATGAAGCTGATGAAATGTTGAATATGGGATTCAAGGAGGACATTGACCATATCCTTGCATCCATGCCCGACGAACGAAGGATTTGGTTGTTCTCTGCCACCATGCCGTCCGCCATTCGCAAGATTGCCGCTGCGTACATGAATAACCCCGAGGAAGTCTCGGTCAGCCATGAACAGCGTACCAATGAAAACATTGAACACCAATATGCCATTGTCGAAGATCGGCATCGTTATGAGGCCCTGAAAAGACTGGTTGATTTCAACACCGAAATGTTTGCGGTTATTTTTTGTCGGACGAAAATTGATACACAAAAAATTGCTGAGCAGTTGATGCGGGATGGTTACAATGCCGATGCATTACACGGTGATCTTACCCAACAGCAACGTGATCGGGTCATGGGAAGTTTCAGGAACAAAACGTTGCAGATGCTGGTGGCGACGGATGTGGCCGCCAGAGGAATTGATGTGAGTAATATCACGCACGTCATTCACCTGAACATGCCTGACGAAATCGAATTTTATACCCACCGAAGCGGCCGTACAGCCCGCGCGGGCAAAAAAGGAATCTCTATTGCACTGGTGGGAAAGCGGGATACAGGAAAAATCAAACAAATTGAAAAGTCAACCGGTATCAGAATGACCAGGATCAATCTGCCAACCGGTCCGGAAGTTTGTAAACAGCGGCTGGTGAAACTGGTTCACCGACTCAGGGAAGTAAAGGTGGTAGAATCCGAAATTCAGGACTTACTGCCGGCGGTGTATGAAGACCTCTTGCCTTTAAGCAAAGAAGAGATCATCATGCGATTTACGTCACTCGAATTCAATCACCTGCTGGATTATTATCGTGGCGCACCTGATCTTAATGCCATCGGGAAATCTTCAGATCGGGATAGCGGCGGCGAGCGGTTTGTTACCGGAGACCGGCTGTTCATTAATCTTGGGAAAATGGATGGACTCGATAAGGGTAAGTTACTTTCCCTGATTTGCGACCGCAGCGGCGTTCAAGGTCATGCCATCGGCAAAATTGACCTGAAAGGCGCTTATTCATTTTTTGAAGTTGAGCCAACCCATACAGCCAATGTGCGTGAGCATTTACATGGTTTTGAATACCGTGGC
This sequence comes from Bacteroidota bacterium, assembly GCA_016866235.1. Taxonomy (GTDB): domain Bacteria; phylum Bacteroidota; class Bacteroidia; order Cytophagales; family Cyclobacteriaceae; genus ELB16-189. The sequence continues at coordinate 572,139 of VGMW01000001.1, read as the reverse complement.
CGGATGGTCAGAATAGAGTTGACCGGTAAAAATGAGGAAGGTCCCAGAAAGGAAAAACGTTATGGTAAACCAAGCGGCTCGGGAAGATTTGGTAAACCCAGGGCTGAACGTCCTTTTTCGAAGGGAAAGAAAAAATCCGGAGGCGACGATTGGTTTTCCTCTAAAATAAAGGGCTGGTAAAAGCCAGCTAAAACAAAAAAAGGGTGGATTGCTCCACCCTTAATGAAGGTCTACGCGAACGGGCGCCGACACCGTCACCCGCTGGACGAACCGGCAACAACCGCTACGCAGCGCCCTCAGGATTTCCCTCCGAGCATGAGCAAATCGTCCACGCTGATTTCGGTGATGTATTTCTTCTCGCCGGAAACATCGTAGCTGCGGTGTATCAGTTTGCCTTGAACGCAAACCTCACTGCCCTTCCGTAGGTACTTCTCCACTACAGAGGCGAGGCTACCCCAGATGACAATATTATGCCACTGCGTATCCTCCACCTTCTCCCCTTTTGAATTTTTGTAGGAGTCGTTGGTGGCGAGCGTGAAAGTTGCCTTCTTTCGCTCACCAAACATTTTCACCTCCGGGTCCTTACCCAGGTTCCCGATCAGATGAACATTGTTCTTTAAACTTTTCATTTTGATTTGTTTTGGTTGTTGGTATTGTCTTGACGTCTGACGGGTCAAAAGTAGATTACTCCCTACCCCAACAACAAAAAAATGGAGCGTGAAAAACACCCTATGCAAGGGTAGAAAAACACCCCTGCCTCATCGAAAGAGAATTATCTGCTAGCTACTTTTCGTAGTTGCGATAGGTATACAGGATACCCAAAGAAAAGGCCTGACTCAGTTGAATAGAGGCGTCCTGGTCATAGTCATACAACAATATAGAACCAAGGCTAACATTGATGAAGCGATTCACTTTGGCTGTGAGGTTCAAATCCAATCGATGGTCAAAACGATTAAATGCAAACTGCTCAAAGTTTGCGAAAAACAAGTACCTGAATTTTAAATTGATGTTGGTCGCCACATCCTTATTGAACTCAGCGAGCATTTGTGCAGCCAACCACTCATATCTTATGGTTTCACCGGAAACAACACCATAAGGAGCTACTGGATCCACACTAGAATAATCCTGACTGTTTTTAACAATGGTAATCCTGGGGGCAATCGGAGAGATTCGAAGCTTGAAATAGCTCACCGGATTATATTCCAAACCCAATGAGGTGGTGAAAAATCCAGGCGCTAACCATGATGATATCAAGGAAGCCACCTCTACGCCATTTTTAACTGTGTACTTGTAGCCGGGAGCAAACTGGGTCATGAAGTTCATAGCACCAAACGCACCCCATTTTTTATTGATACCGTAACCTAATTTGGAATCTATAAATACCCGGTCCAGCGTCTTACGGTACCCCTGACCTGCATTATTGACCATGCCGTACAGCAAATCAATCTCATTGTCCCAGGTCAGTCGATCTACTTTATAATTGGCCTTGTAATTAAGCAAGGCGTTAAAGCCAAGTGAATTAACGCCACCCGACTTCCAGTTTGAAGAAAAAGATGCCTGGTTTAAATTCAAGGCTGACTTAAAACTCTTACGCCAATGGGTAGCGGTGTCAGGCTTTACAATCTGTGCACCACTCTGCACAGCACTACATAAAACGAGCAGCAGTACGATTCTGAAGGTCATGGTTCAAAAACTTCAATTGGTTTGAACCTGAAGATCAGTACAATACACGAAATTTTAAAGTGATTCTATGTCGATTAGAAAAATTCCGACAGAAAATTACTTCTTGGTAAGGGAAACTTCCTCTAAAGCTGTATCCGTAAGCGGCTTGGTGATAAAATTGATAACATGGTTATTGTTTACAATTTTATCAATGTCACGTTTGTTGTCGGAACTGGACAGGATGATGATCTTGGTTTTATTCTTCACCAAATCAGGGAACTTGTCGAACTCGTAAAGGAAGACGAATCCGTCAACCACTGGCATATTGATATCGAGAAAAATAACATCGGGAATGTTACCAACCTGGTCCTGATTTTCCCTCAAATAATCCAACGCAACCTTTCCGGAATTTTTTGCTTCTACGCGGCCGGCAAAACCGGTTATTTCGATAATTCGTTTGCTGATAAAGTTGTCTGTATCGTTATCATCCACCAACATCACCAGGTCTGCAACTTTCTTCATTTGTTCAAGAATAAGTAAATTCTAATGTAGCCCAAATTTACCCAATTTCTTCTAAAACGATGAATAGATGGTGCCAGTTGCGGTTTAATCCTTATCAGGAGTTCCCCATTCGAATGGCTTGGCAGGGTCAACTGCCACCGCTCGCGCAACCTGGCCACCCTCATCGGCACGTTTTCCAAAATAAATTTTAGTTCCAGCCGGCAGCAATCCATCTGGCAATCCAGGATTGGCTTTTTCCAATGACCTAAGCTGCACTCCATACTTCTGACCAATCGCCAGCAGGCTCTCTTTTCCATCGGTTTCATAATTGGAAACCTCAGCCGACCTATTTTTCTTTTCTAAATAAAAGATCTCACCCTCACTGGGGCTTTTCTTTTCAGGATAGTCGTTCCACTTAATCAATTCACGCGATGTGACCTGGCCCCGCGCAGCAACCGACACCAAGGCCTCACCCTTCCTGGCCCGTATGGCCCGTAATCCATTGACCACCTCTGCAACCGTGACCGGAACAGTTGGTGTGGTCTTGACTTCAGCCTCCTTCTTTTCAACCACTGGCTTCGAGGCTACCACCGGTGCCGGATCGGTCAACCTTCCTGTGCCACCGGGCACCAATACAGCATATACGCGATCACCGGGAATTTTATCGGCCTTCAACCACAAATTATACGACCTGAGTAATTCACGATCCACCCCTTCCTTCTTAGCGATCTCTTCAAGTGAATACTCCTTATCCACCTCCATCGATCGAAGGGTAATCGATGCTTCACCTTTCCATTTATTCTCAAAAGCAACTTTATGGGCTAGAAATTTTTTGACATACCAGTACGTATCGCGGTTGATTTCCATGTGTCGGTCCCCGTTAAATTTTTCTCCCACCGATCGCATCGTTCCGCCAATACCCATCTGGTACGATTGAATCACCAAAATCCAATTGTTGAAATAGGTATTACTCTTTTTGAAATACCGGGCCGCGCCACGCGTGGCCGAGGCAATGTTCATTCGCTCATCTACCTTGCCGTTGACCACCAATCCAAAATCAGTGGCTGTTGCTTCCTTGAACTGCCAATATCCAATGGCATTACTCGACGATACAGCATCGGCAACCAATGCACTTTCCTGAAGGGCCAAATATTTAAAGTCATCAGGGATGTTCTCCTCAGAAAAAATCTTTTCAATTATCGGGAAGTAGGTTCTGGCACGATCGGCCTTCACCTCAAAATACTTGGGCGATTGGGTTAATGCATCAACGTCCTTTTGGATTTCCTCCCGGGCATCGTCACGGATGGTGAGCGTCATGCCGGCAAAATTCATTTTGTGGGGAACCTCGGGCCCCTGACCAAACAATTTTGCAGTTGTAAGGACCAGGACCAGCAGCGATATCCTCATGCGTTGTACGTTGAAATCTGTTTAGTTGCCAGCGGCTGCACCGGAGCCGTAGGGTGATTTATAAACATTTTGCCAGTCGGCCCACTTGGTTTTTCGAAAGTGTCCTTCACCAATGTACTGAATGATCTTATGGAATTCCGGAGCCTTTTGGTAACCGGGAAGTGGTTGAATCATTCCAAAGTTTTCGTCCAAAAAGACTACGGTCGGATAAGACAACCGATTGTTCAATAATGCTGCTGCCAGCTCATGCGAGCCACCATTTCCATAGGGAACAAATTTGAACCGGTTGCCCTGGAACATCACATCCTCCCGCTGTTCTGCATTAAACTTAACGGGATAGAATTTTTCATTCAAAATTTTCGCAATCAGTGGTTCACTGAAGGTGTTTTTATCCATGACCTTACACCACCCACACCAGTCGGTGTATACATCAATAAAAATAAGTCGCTTTTCAGTCTTGCTTTTTTCAACAGCCTCCTCAAAGGTTAACCAACGCACAGGACTCTGTGCAGCAGCAAACACAATCGAAATGAAAAATAAAACCGGAACGATTTTGCGACTTAGCATACAATTATAACGGGAGGCAATTTACCAAAAAGGATGCCGTTTTGTGCATTAAAAGGTTCGGTCAGCCTGCCGGATGACCAGATTCATAATAAAAGAACGAATCGACAGTCTCCAAAGCCGTTCGAATGGCCTGATTGACCGGAAAAAGCTGTGCACCAAGGCCTGGATCAATGCCACGCAAACGGGCGTAATAATCGGCGGCGACAGGAATTTCACCACCATCGTTGATTTTTTCTTCAGCGTTTTCAAAGTTGGCCGACTGCTCGTCCTTGATGATGGAACAGGTGATCATTTCACGTTTGTTGTATTTGTTCCGACGGGCAGAGAATCCAAAAAGCCTGCAAATCATTCCACGATGCAAATACGATGAACATTTGCCCGCACCAGGTTGATGTTCATCATACACCACACAGGTTGCTCCTGCCTGCTGGATTTTTTCAAGCCAAATAGCAACTTCCTTCCTGCGGTGGACTTCGAGTGCGAATGGTAAAAATTCAAGTGGTGATGCTTCTATGTCCGGTTTCAGACAACACTTACCACAACCAAATGCACAGTGAATACCTGACCACCCGGAGAATCGGGCAATGTCATCATCGAGTTCTTTGAATAAACCCTCTACATGATGCGCAAGTGCTTCGATTCGGTTCATTCCCTGATTGACTTTTTACAGAAACATCCTACAACATGATCTTCGACCACCCCAATGGCTTGCAGATAAGCATAACAAATCGTTGACCCAACAAAACTAAATCCGCGCTTCTTTAAATCTCGGCTCAATCGATCACTTAACTCAGACCGGGCCGGTACCTCTTTCCAGCTTTTAGGACGATTACGAACCACCTTGCCATCGGTAAAAGACCAGATGTATTGACTAAAACTTCCCTCCGATCTCTGGATCTCCATCAATGCACGGGCATTTTTCACCACCGATCCAATTTTTAATCGGTTTCGTATCAAACCTTCATTCTTCAATAACTTTTCAAATCGCGCGTCCGTAAATCTGACCACCTTTTGAATCTCAAATCCATCAAAGGCTTTCAGGTAATGTTTTCTTTTTTTAAGAACCGTAGACCAGCTTAAGCCTGCCTGAGCACCTTCCAACGTAAGCATTTCAAACAGCAATCGATCATCATAGACCGGTCGTCCCCATTCGGTATCGTGGTAATGAATCATTTCAGGATCCAAACCGACCCAACCGCAACGAACCAACTGCCTCGATTTTGACATGCCCAATATTAGGAAAGTGTAAGGAATCGCAGGAGACCGAAACCTAACAATGTCGATAATCATTAACTTCCTGACCTGAATTCATTTCCCGCACATGAAAAACCTGATGATCCTGTTCTTTTTGATTTGCTCCGTAAGTGGTTTTGGGCAAAAACAATTATCACTCGAGAAAAAGCTTGAGGCCTATGATGCTTACATACGACAAGGAATGACCGACTGGAAGATTCCAGGTTTGGCGGTTGCCGTGGTCAAAAACAATCAAGTCATTTTCGCCAAATCCTATGGCGTGCGCACTTATGGCGCGTCGACACCAACCGACAACCACACCCAATTTTCTATTGGATCGACCACAAAAGCCATGACCGCGGTATGCATGGGCATGCTGGTGGATGAGGGTAAAGTCCGCTGGGATGATCCAGTGGTTCAACATCTTCCGGAGCTCAAATTGTACAATCCATATACCACGGCAAGCCTGCGCATCCGTGATCTTTTCACCCACAATTCAGGAACAGGTAACACTGATTTTCTGTGGGGCAATATGTCGCTGACCTCCAAAGAAATCGTAAAAAAAATGGCAGACATTGAACCGGTTTATCCCCTGCGTGGTGGCTTTATCTATCAGAACATTTTTTATCTGATCGCAGGTGAAGTGATTGAAAAGATTAGCGGTAAGCCATGGAGTGCGTTTATACAGGATCGGATTATAAAGCCACTGGAACTGAAGCATACCGTACCACTGTTGGCCTCATCGGACAAGAGCAACATCAGCAGTGCACACTATTTGATTGAGGGCAAAACAGAAGTTATTCAGCGGTTGAGTGCAGACAATGTAGGACCTGCAGGAAGTGTGTATGCCTGTATTGAGGATATGGCACGCTGGGCGCAGGTTATGCTCGACAGTTCCAAATTCGGTAACGTTCGACTCCTTAAATCCGAAACCTGGAAAGAGATGTTCAAGCCGCAAGTGGTGGTTCCTGAAACACAGTTTTATCCAACCATGAAGCTGGTTCAGCCTTCCTGGACCACCTACGGACTCGGATGGTTTCAACATGATTACAAGGGAAGGAAAGTGAACTACCACACCGGAAGTTTGCCGGGAGAAATTGCCATGCATGCACAGCTGCCGTCGGAGCAACTCGGATTTTATTTTTTAGGAAATATGGACCATGCTGAATTACGCCATGCCCTGGTCTATAAAGCTTTTGATTTGTTCGCACTTGGTGGTGACCGTGATTGGAATAAAGAAATTCTGAGCCTCTACTCAACATTACAGGCCAACCAGGAGGAAGCAATTGCTTCAATGTTTTCAAATAAAATTCCTGACACCAAACCTTCACAGACACTCAAGAATTACGCAGGTATTTTTTCAAATTCACTGCATGGCACCATAACCATTGTTGAATCGGGAGGCGCACTGAGCTTCGATCAAAACGACGTGGTCAAGGGCAACCTACAACACTTCCACTTTGATACTTTTTCTATCCAATACCCAGAGCGCTGGATGGGTAAAGGACTCGTGACCTTCCATCTGAATCAACATGGAAGCATTGGCTCCTTAAAGGTGGCCGACGTGGAGTTTAAAAGGACAAAATAGAGTAATCCAGTAAAATCAATTAACCTCCAGCTCATCCTTGGAAGGAAGCTTTGGATGGGGAACGTGTGGCTCGGTCTGATACCAATAGGCTACAGAAGATATGTCGGATTGCTGAGGCAAATACCGCCCTCCACTTCTCCAGCCCAGATCCTGAATGGTGATTCGGAGATCTTTTTCAAACCGAACAGGATCCGGAATGTGCCAACGGTACATCCCAAATCGTTGCATCACTTTGTAATGTCCGTCGCCGTCGATCACCTGATGGAGGCCCGCATAGGGCGTTGAAAAAGGTGTGTAGTCGATTACCTCAAGACCCTTGTCATTTTTTTGCCTGGTATCAAAATCGTAGGAACCACAGAAATAGTCCTCGGTACCCGTTCCATTGATGGTTGGAAAATCCTTATCACCATCCATATAAAATTTGATCTCCCCTTCACCCCACCATCCATTGTTGTGGACGCCCCAGGCCATATAAGTTCCTACATAATGACCCTTTCCCCGGATGTTGTCGACAATGGTGTATACATCCTTGTACTTGACCGGATTGGTGCGCCGGTATTGCGCATGAAAATAGGCTGCGTCTTCTGGGACATCGGTGAGCGTATAATCGATTTGGTAAAAAATGGTGACTTTTTCGGTGTTGATGTTTTCGATGGTGACTTTACATTTCTTTCTGAATGGCATCACCCAATAGCTGTTGAATGCACTTCCCGGGTTCACCGTTACAGCAAGTGAATTCATGTGTGCATATTCACCCCAACCCATGCCAAAGAAATCGCCGAGTGGCACTTCCACGGAAGGATTGGTTTCATCGTCCCAGTAAAACCTCAAAATGGAAAAACGCCAGTTGCCGGTTGGCGTAAGCCAGATGTGCTGAATGGCGCCCGGACCGGTGATCTCGGCCAAGGTGAATGTCGCACCTGGTTCAATAATAATATATGGATTCACTTTCCAGCCCTGGCCCAAATCCCTGGAAGCTTTGGAAGCCACTCCTTCTTTAGCCATACCGCCTTTACCTTTCTCGCCTGTAAAATTTTCTGCCGAAATGGAACGCGTCTTGGCATCTGAAAGCCTGTATAAATTATCCAGACCAACGCCAAGTCCATTGAATTTTCCAGTGGTTTGTGCGGCGGCACCAAAGGCCACCATCGACAACGCCAGAAACAAATAGGTTTTCATAGTAACGGGATTAATTATTCAATATGATTTTCAAGTGATCCTATTCCGGTGATTGAAATAGAAATTTTATCGCCTGACCGAAGGGTAAAATCATCACCAGGAACAATACAGGTCCCCGTCATGAGCATGACACCGTCGGGAAAGGACAATTCTTTGGTGAGCCAGCCGGCCAATTCGGTCAGACCGCGCTTCATCTGTGAAACTGTGGCGGAACCACTAAACACATTCTTTTGATCGCGGAAGATGCTTATGGAAATTTCAGTGCTGGAATTGATAGGGTGCGGAGGCACCAGAAGACATGGACCTAAGGAAGCACACCCATCAAATATTTTTGCCTGTGGAAGGTAAAGTGGATTTTCTCCTTCGATGCTTCGTGAGCTCATGTCGTTGCCAATGGTGTAGCCCTCGATTGTTCCACCGGAACAAATGAAGAGCGTGAGTTCAGGTTCAGGCACATTCCAAACCGAATCTTTTCGGATGCGCAGACCTTCACCTGAGGCGCGAACGCGCCAGCCGGCAGCTTTCATAAAAAGTTCAGGACGGTCAGCAGAATAAACCAGGTCATAAAAACGAGAAGCGCCGGATTGTTCTGATTCCTCCATCCGCGCCACCTTGCTTCTGATGTAGGTGACTCCCGCCGCCCAGAGCTCCTGACGACCGATGGGCGCTAAAATTTTTTTTCCAACCAATGAGGAGGGCTTAAGCAACCCTTGCTGAAGATCTTCCAACAACCTCCGGAAGAGCGATGACCGGTTGACCACCTGATCCCAATCAAGCTGATGAAGGTAGGTTTGTCCGTCGTGCTCGACAATGGCGCCAGTGGTGGTACGGTATAATCGCATAGGTTCCAGATCAGGAGATTCCTTAAGTTAGCAGAAAATTAGGTTCCCAGATGCCAGTATTGGACGAGATCAGAATTTATCCGGTGAAATCATTGCCTGGTTTGATGGTTGATCAGGCAGAGGTGCAGCCCAAAGGATTAAAGTTTGACCGAAGGATGATGGTGGTAGACGCAGATGGGCAATTTATTACCCAAAGGACCGAACCATTGCTTTCGCAATTTGATTTAGAGATTAAGGGCGATCTGCTTGAAATCCGATCAAGGATAAACGTTGGCCAGGGAATTAAAATCTCTTTGTTGGAAGACCATCGGCCTAAGGAAGCGAAAGCCAGGGTCTGGGAGGATGAAGTGGAAGTCGTTGGGGTTTCTGGCGAGGCGGATGATTTTTTTAGTTCGCATTTGGGACGAGGCTGTCGGTTGGTGAGATTTCCGGAATCCGCGCAGCGCGACGTGGACCCGGATTATGCGGTGGGTCATGATCAGGTAAGTCTTGCGGATGGATTTCCCTATATAATGATTAGCCGGGAGTCGCTGAGTGATTTGAATCGGAGGCTAAGCATCACTGTAAGTATGGATCGGTTCAGGCCCAACCTTGTCATTTCAGGTGTAGAACCCTATGGCGAGGACCAGATGAAAAAGATGGTGGTTGGAAGCGTGGACTTTGCCGGTGTAAAACCCTGCAGTCGGTGCAACCTTATTACGATTGATCCGGAAACAGGCGTTTCCGGTAAAGAACCTCTTGCAACTTTGTCGGAGTACCGCAAGCGAGGAGGAAAAGTTTATTTTGGACAGAATTTAATTGCTGAAAATTATGGTTTTATCAAAAGGGGCGATGTTGTGGAGAAGCGCTAAGTTGCTTGTAGTGTTTTTTGGTGTCGTGGTGATGTCGTGTTCCACCGACCGCAAGCCGATGCCAATTTTTGGGGAGCGTAGTTTTAATGGAACGGATACTGTTTACCACACCATTGCACCATTTAAATTTTTTGATCAGGACAGTGTACTGATCAAGAATGATGACGTTGCCGGGAAAGTGTACGTAGCGGATTTCTTTTTCACAAGTTGCCGAACAATATGTCCAAAGATGAAGACCCAGATGAAAAGGGTTTACGCGGCAACGGAAAGCTTCGACGATTTCATGATTTTATCGCACACCATTGATCCGGAATATGACAATGTTAGGAGATTAAAAAAGTTTGCCGATAAGCTGGAGACTGACAGCAAGCGATGGCATTTTCTGACTGGCAATCGGGATTCAATTTTCAATTTGGCGCAGACCAGTTATTTCGCGACGGCGATGGAGGACAAAAATGACCCCGACGGCTATATTCACAGTGGCGCTTTTTTATTGATTGATCGAAAGGGTCGGATCAGGGGAAAATATGATGGCACAGTGGCGGAGGATGTTGACAGATTGATTGGGGATATCAAGAAACTGAGGTTAGAGGAATGAGGATGAAGGCGTTTGTGTTTGGACTGTTGGCCGCTGCGCTGACATCCTGCTCTTTGGGTGATGCCAAGACTGCGCAATATTTTGTTCAGGGAGAAAGATTGTATGAGCAGCATTGCAGCAACTGTCACCAGAGCGATGGTAGTGGGCTTGGTAAATTGTATCCGTCGCTGGTTAATTCGGATTGGTTAAAGACCAAACCTGATGAGGTTGTTTGTTTGATTCGTTACGGGTCTATGGTGGATTCTGCTTCTGGCGACAGGGCATTGATGCCTGGTAACCCCGGGCTGACGGATTTGGAGCTGGCTGAGTTGATGACTTATTTGAGAAAGACCTATTCTAATGATGAGGAAATCTTTGATGTTCGGCGAAGTTCCTGTGATCGCTAATAGTTAAATTTGATTTCCATCATTTTAAAGCCGAAGTAGCTCAGCTGGTAGAGCAACGGTTTCGTAAACCGTAGGTCGTGGGTTCAAGTCCCATCTTCGGCTCAAAAGATTTAAAAGCATACCTTTAAGATCAAACTTCAACTAGTCGACTTTAGCTATAAACTGAATGAAAAAACTCCTAGTCCTAAATCTTCTCGCGATATCACTGGTGGTCGGTGGCCAGGATATGATTACGTCCATCGAACTCCACCGTGCTTTTGGCAAACCATTGCTGAAAGAACGTTTGCAGTCACCACAAAAATTCGAAGATTTGATGGACCACTATCCCAGCAGCTGGATCGATGGCTATGCAGGCACCACCATCACCCTGCAACATGGAAATACGAAACGTAGCGCCGAAGGCACTTCCAATGGGTTGTCGAGTGGCCAAAAAAACCTACTTTCCGATGGCCAGATTGGAGATCAACTTACCTTCGACATTCGCTACATCAGCAAAAATTCTGTCACCGGCATCAACGAACAACGTAAGATACATTCCACCTTTACCATCGTCACCGATCAGGAAGCCAAACCGTCTGACCAAATCGAAACGGTCAGAAATTATTTCATCCATCAGTCCTTCAAAAAACTCGCCGATGGGACGGGTGATGAATTCACAGGCGCCTCCATATTGTTTACGGTTGATCCACAAGGGAAAATTACCAATGCCAGCCTCACCCAATCCTCAGGCAACCTACAGGCCGATCAATTGTTGCTTAAAACGCTCCTTTCCATGCCCAACTGGAAACCAGCGCAGGACAAAACCGGAAGAAAATACGCACAGCAGTTTGTTTTGGATGTAGTAAAGTCGGGCTGCTAGTTAGACAGCTGCAGGAAATACCATGTAAAAAAATTACCCTGTCCGTTTCCGAACAGGGTAATCTTAAAACGTTGAATGCTTCGAATTAAGGAAGCAACACCTTATCGATGGTGTGAATAACACCATTCTTTCCGTGAACATTTAGCAAAGCAGCTGTAGAACTTAGTTTCGCCACATTACCCTTGCCATCGGTAACAGTCCCGTCGGTTGCATTGATGGTGATGTTGCCATTTAACGTAGCTACTACGCCACTGGTAAGGTCGGTTGAGAATACCCTTTTCGCTACCACGTGGTGTGCCAGAACGGCAATCAGGGTTTCAAGCGGAATATCGCTAACGCCGCTAACTCCTAAAACCTTGTAGAGATTTTGGAAAGCCGCATCGGTTGGCGCAAAGACAGTGAGATCAGCACTTGCGTTCGAAGCCGCCGCGAGGAAATCAGTTGAAGCACCGCCTGTGCGTGAAACCGCTGCCAACAATTGCGTAAACTGAGGTGCAGTTGCAAAAGCTAAATCCGTTGCAATCTGAGCCAAAGTTTTGGATGGCGGCAACAAGGTGCGATCGATTACGTGGACGACACCATTGGAGGCTGTAATGTCTGTTTTGGTGACCTTAGTGGTTGCATTGATGTAGACACCCTTCGAGCCATTGTTGCTGAGATAAAAATTACCACCCAGTGTAGGGATGGTCGCTGAGCCAGTAGGCAATTCTGCTGCAAGGACCTCATCATCAATTACGTGATATTTCAACACATCGGTTAAGAGTGCCTTATCGGTTGGCAATGAAGTGATGCCGGCTGCCGCAAAGGCATCGTTGGTGGGAGCGAACAAGGTCATTTTCTTTTTGGAAGGACCTGCTCCAAGCAGAATGGTTAGAACTGCAGGATCAGCTGCTTTAACAGCCGCAACCAGTGTTGTAAAATTTTTATTGAAAAATGCCGGTGCCACGATGGTTCCAACAATGGGAACGATGGAAGGTGGAACCATAACAGCGTCTACAATATGTACAACGCCATTGGTTCCAACGATATCGGCAACCGCCACATTTACGCTGGAGTTAATTTTCACACCACCAGTAACAGAGATTTGAATGGCTTCTGCATTGGCTGCATTCACTGATCCATTGGAAAGTTGCGCTGCCTTAAAAGCTCCGGCCGTTACCACGTGGTATTGCAGGACATTTTTAAGCACATCTGCTGGTATGTCATCGAGGCTGGTTTACCCGATGGCCGTCAGCAGTGAGGTAAATGCAGCGTTGGTGGGTGCAAATACAGTGAAACTACCATCCCCGCTGAGGGTAGTCACCAAATCGGGGTATTTGGTTAAAGCGGTTACAAGGATGGATAAGTCAGGGGTGCTCTGTGCCAATTCTACGATTGACTTATCAGGTTTTGGCTCATCTGCTTCTGTGGAGCAGGAAAGTAAAAGTCCCGAAACCACTACTGTTAAAAGTAGCAGGGCAGGAAATCTAAAAAGTTGTTGTTTGATCATAGGTTTATTTGTGTTAAGCCGTAAGAACGGAAAGGATCTGTTCAGAGTTTAGCGTCTGAGAGTGAGCGGAGGCCTAACAGGACTGAGTAAGCCTAAATGATTGGTCAGTAGGATTCAGCCCTCCGGAATTAACCAGAGTTTAAGTTTAAAAATTAGGAGAACCATCAGCGCCGCCTCAAACGCCTACCGCCTAACATGTTATAATTAAGATGATATTACGATACGAAAGACTAAAGGGTCGAATTCGCCTTATTTTCCAATATCAATCCTTGATCAGATGATCAGGCAATTGCTTGGTTGCTTTGGCACCCATTTTTTTCATTTCCTCCACCTGACGCAGCACATTACCCTTTCCGGTTGACAGCAGTTTAAAGGCATCGTCATAAGCACGTTGACTCTGGTCAATGCGCTGCCCGACTTCCTCCAGGGAGGCAATGAAGTTTGCGAACTTATCGTACAACTGCCCGGCGCGCTCAGCAATCTCAATGGCATTTTTACTCTGCTGCTCCACTTTCCATAAATCGGCTATGATTTTAAGAACAGCGATCAGATTGGTCGGACTCACCATCACAATGCCTCGGTCATAGGCATATTTCCAAAGCGTGTGATCGGATTTTATCGCCTCCAAAAAAGCGGGCTCAATTGGAACAAACATTAAAACATACTCCAATGCCTCGGCATATTTGGGGTAGTTCTTCCTGCTCAATCCATCAATATGCGCTTTTAATGATTTCAGGTGGTCGCTTAGGGCCGATCGCCTTTCCTCCTCTTCGGCCGCTGAGACATAACGATCCCAGGCAATCAGCGAGACCTTGGAATCACAGATGATCTTTCGGTGATCGGGATAATGAATGGTAACATCGGGTTGAAGTCCATGTCCTTCCTCGTCTTTAATGATGTTACCGGCCTTATCGCGAATAAATTCCTGGACAAAATATTCCCGGTCACGGTTCAATCCGCTGTGCTCCAAAATGGATTCCAGCAACATCTCACCCCAGTTGCCCTGAAGCTTCACATTGGTTTTAAGGGCATTGGTCAGGTTGTTGGCCTGCTCACTTACCTTAGAACTTTCACTCACCAGACGTTTTATTTCATCTTTCAGTGAATGGCGCTCGTTGCTTTCAGCCTGGTAAACGGTATCCACACGGTTACGAAACTCCTTAATCTGATTTTCAAGCGGATTGAGGAGACCTTTAATGCTTTGCTCACTCGCAACGGCAAAGGATTTACTTTTCTCCTCGAGGATTTGTTGGGCTACATTCCTAAACTGACTCAGGTTGTTGTCCTGCATTTTTTGAATTTCGTCTTTTTGCGTCTGGAAAATTTTAGCAGCATTTTCCAAACGCGTATTCAGAATGGCAATTTCCTCACGTTTTTCTCCAAGCTGTTGATTGAGCAACTCCGCTTTTTGCGCCTCTTTTTGCAGCAGCTCTACCTTGGCCTCTGACGATAGGCTAAGACGCTGAAACTCGTCGCGCTCGGCTTTCAATTCATTGTTTTTTCCTTTTCCAAACCAATAACCTGCCAGCAATCCGGCAAAAAGCGTAACCGCTGTGATTAAAACCGTTGTTATCATAGTTTAAATAAATAGAAGAATTGCCTCTAAAATACGGAACGCTTTTGACCCCTGCAGTCCATTACCCAAATCAAGGTTAAAGTCCATTGGGGAGTCTACCGGATTCCATTATTTCAAATTTCCTGCAGTATAAAGTTTCCCATTGTAAACCTGTTACAACTGCCTGAATTAGTCTTGCAGCATGCTTTTTTATTTAAATCCTCTTACGCTATCTTGAAACCTTCCAATTCAAATAAACTTCCCCACGTGGACCAACCAACCGATCTGCATGAATCTTTTGCGTCTTTTTTTCCAGACGGGCGCATCAGACCGTGGGCATCGAGGCTATCCAGACGGTTGGAGGAGGGCCATATCTGCCTGCCACTCGATGCTCAGGAACTGGGATCCATTAAAAAAATCAGATCACTGGTTGGAAGCGGCACTGAAACGAAACCTTTCATGGTGGATGGCAACCGCCTTTACTTCCACCGATATTTTTCTTACGAAACCACCATCATTAAGTCCATCCATCGATTAATTGATCAGGAAGCGGATTTGCGCTCCGTACGACTGGAGCAACTGGAACAAGTCAAATCGTTGATTGAGACCCTTCAGGCCGACGATTCTGATGCAGAATCCCTTACGGCCAATGAAAGGATTGACTGGCAGCTGATTGCCGCCATTCAGGCATGCCTCAATAATTTCACCATCGTTACCGGTGGGCCGGGCACAGGTAAAACGACCACGGTCGCTAAAATCCTGGCCATACTGTATACCATCCATCCGGAGTTATCAGTTGCGCTCACTGCACCTACCGGAAAGGCTTCGGTCCGAATGTTGGAGTCGCTTCAGTCCACTCCCCTTTCAATCCCAGATGCCATTCGGGAAAAATTCAGCAAGCTCACTTCCTCCACCATTCACCGGCTTTTAAAAACCATACCGGATTCGGTCCGCTTCCGTCACCATCAAGCACAACCACTTTCATTTGATGTCATAGTGGTTGATGAAGCATCGATGATCGATGTACCCTTATTTGCGAAGTTGCTTGACGCCGTCGCCCCATCCACCAGGATAATTTTTCTGGGAGATAACAATCAATTGGCCAGCGTTGAAGCAGGGTCTGTTTTGGGCGATGTATGCCGCTGCACCGACATCAATCAGTTTACCGCATCGGAAATACAATGCTTTAATCAATACATCCAGCCAAAAACCCATCAAATCACCGATAGCCATGCCTCCAGGAAGTTGAATAAACTCACCGGTCATGTGGTGGAGTTGCGGCGGAGCCGACGGTTTAATGAGCGGAGTGGCATCGGTCAACTCAGTCGTGCAGTGATTACCAATCAGTCCGACATGTTAAGAGCGCTGATTCAGTCCGGTAAAAGCAATCAAATCCATATTGACACCAAATCCGGAGATGACGTATTCGAAAACTTCATTTCAGGCTATGAGACCTATATTAAAACGGAGGACATCCAGGAAGCATTAAACAAACTCAACAGCCTTCGGGTGTTGGTCACCGTGCGGGAAGGTGACCGTGGGCTCAATGCCATAAACCTTCGGATTGAAAAATACCTTGCTGCAAAAAATCTCATCCACCACCGCACTTCAGAGTTCTATGAAAACCGACCAGTGCTGGTTACCCAAAACAACAACCTTTTGGGGCTCGTAAACGGCGATGTGGGGATCGTGCGAAAAAATAAGGATGGAAAGCTGAGGGTTTATTTTGGTGATGCCCATGGGGGCCTGCGCGAATTTCAACCGGAATACCTGAGCAATGTTCAGACGCTGTTTGCCATGACCATCCATAAATCACAGGGATCGGAGTACAATAAAGTTTTGGTGGTGCTACCCGACAATGCAGATAATAAACTACTCACCAGAGAATTGCTTTACACCGCCATCACCAGAGCAAAGGATTCGGTGGTCTTGCAGGGCACAGAGGAAATTATTCTCACCGCTGCTGCGGCAGGGGTTCAACGCTCATCAGGAATTGCGGAGCGGTTTTCAAACCTTTCAACCGACTAAGCCATGGCATTGGGATTTTATGTGTCAGACGATCTGAGTGCCCTGGCGCGAAAGCTTTCCGGTCAAATGAATTTAACCCGGCAGGATGCTTTCACGCGACAGTTTATCGTCACACAAACGGAAGGCATGAACAACTGGCTAAAGGTCCAGGTTGCAGAATATTTAGGCATTGCGGCCAATGTGGTTTTTCCCAAGCCCAATGATGTGGTGCTGACCATCCGGGGCGTTTTGTCGAGTGCTGTGAGACCTGCCTTAACGCAGGATTATATGCGGTGGAGACTTTACCGCCTGCTATCTGAATCGGAATTCACTGCCCAATTTCCGGATGTTGCCAATTACTATGAAGGTGAGCCCGTCAAGCGCATGGCGTTGGCTGCCCGATTGTCGGACCTTTTCGACCAATACCAGGTTTACAGAACGGAAACCATTATTAAGTGGAACAGTGGTGCAAAAATTGAATTGCAACACGAACAATGGCAACAATGGCTTTGGTATAGACTTCGGGAGGACGGACATTACCGTCCGCAGGACAAAACTGAACTCATCACAGATCTTCTACAGGCACTAAAACAACCAGAACAAATTGAGCGGCTACGTTCAAAGATGCCAGCAATCCATTTTTTTGGGATTGCAGTGATTACACCCTACTACATGAAGCTCTTCAGTGAGTTAAGTGAGTGGATCGATGTGAACTTTTATTTGCTGAATCCCGCGCCGGATCAATACTGGTTCGACTACTTGTCTGAAAAACAAATTGCCCGTTACAATTCCTGGTTTTACAGAAATGGCATGAAAACCTCATCCGACTGGAATCAGGATCTGGAGGGTAACAGCTTGTTGTTGAATTTGGGAAAAATCATCAAAGGAAGTTTCAGGGTTCTGTTTGAAAATGATCGTGTTTTCAATGTTTACGAATATGTCAACAGAATACAAGAGAAACCCTTCCGTACGCTGTTGGGCAAAATCCAGGACGACATTTACAGAAATGCTGTGGCCACGGAATGCCATCCGATTACCGCCACCGATCGAAAGGACGGTTCAATAACCATCAACAGTTGTCATACACCGCTCAGAGAGGTAGAGGTACTTTATGATTTTCTGATTGGATTGATAGATCAAAAAAATCAGAAGCTATCGCCTAAAGATGTTGTGGTCATGGTCACCGATATCGATGCCTACGCCCCGTACATCCGGGCTGTTTTTGATCATGCGCCGTATCAGATTCCATACAACATCGCTGATGAATCATTAGACAGCGGAAACAACCTGTTTTATGCGCTTCGTTTGCTCATGGATCTGGACGAGGAGAAATTTTCAGCTGAATCTGTTTTGGAACTTTTGGAATCCACACTCATCCGTGAACGTGCCGGCATTACCGATGTTGCATTAATCAGAAAACTGGTTCGATCGGCGGGCATCAAGTTTGGCTGGAATGGTGAACGCGAGGAGGAAACCCATTACTACAGTTGGACTTACGGCCTGGAGCGGCTTATGTATGGGATTTGTATTGGCGGGGAAGCGCCATTTTTCAATGGGGTGGAAACCATTTTACCGCTGGATGTCATCGAGGGAAATGCATCGGATGAGCTGTTGCGGTTTTACGTTTTTGTAAACACGCTTCAAAAGATTATTCAGAAACGTGCGCAGGCCCGCACGTTAGAAAACTGGAGGGAATATCTGCATGAGGTCGTCGGCGCGTTGATTTTCCAACCGGGTGAAAAAGAGTATGAAGATTACCATCGTTTTATTCAAGTTACGGAGTCGATGGCGGGACCGGATGCAATTTCCTCACCTCCGGAGGTTGATGAAGCAAGAGCTGAAAACCAATCGCCTATTGAATTTGAAGTGATTCGGTACAG
This sequence comes from Bacteroidota bacterium, assembly GCA_016866235.1. Taxonomy (GTDB): domain Bacteria; phylum Bacteroidota; class Bacteroidia; order Cytophagales; family Cyclobacteriaceae; genus ELB16-189. The sequence continues at coordinate 553,535 of VGMW01000001.1, read as the reverse complement.
CCTTAAAGACATGCTTCAAACAGTGAAACGCACCCATGCTTTTACGGGTGGAGGAATCACCTTTTGTTCGTTAATTCCTATGCGAAGCATTCCGGCGGAGGTCATCGCCATGTTGGGAATGAATTTCGATGCTTTTCCCAGGAAAGAGACCGTGGTGAACTTTAGTCTTTTTGCTAAGGATCCAAGGCCGGGTGACCGTAATGTGCGTGACAACGACCGACATTTGTTTTTGGAAACTCTGCTTTCGGCACGCAGCTTTTTGTATATCAGCTTCACAGGTATAAGGGTTACAGATGCTGTGGCCATGCCACCCTCTACCGTGGTGGACGAGCTTCTTGATTATCTGATTGAAAATTCAGAGGATAAGGTAAAAATCAAGCGGGAGGACCTTATCGGTAAGCAACCGCTGCACAACTACAGTCGGAAATATTTTACTAAGGATTCAGGTTTCAGGACTTACCTGACCCATCTGAATGAGGGAAATGGATTTCCGAAGGCTGAAAAAGATTCCACCGATAAAAAAGTCGAAAGTCCGAATGTGAATGCGGCAGATTTGATTCAGTTTTTTGGTGACCCCTTAAAGTGGTATGTCAACCGGGTATTGAACATTTATTACCGAGAAAAGGAAATTTTGCTGCCGGATACCGAAATGTTTGAACTCAACAAGTTGGATGAATGGAAGCTTAGTGATCTGCAGCTTCGGGGAAGTGAAAATAATCCAGATCGATTGAGGGAAAGTTTGGTACTGAACGGACAGTTGCCCTTGCGTAATGCCGGACGTTATTATATCCAAAAGAACTTCAATGAAAATCATGACCTGATGAAGGCCTTTAAGGAGGCCATGAATGGAGCAGCAGAGCGCAGGATTCAGGTCAATGTATCGACCGATAAAGGGAAGGTGGTGGGTTTGGTAGGACAGGTCTACGGCGATCGAATGGTTCTTTTGCTACACTCGAAATCCTCCAGAAATAAAAATCTAGTATCAGGCTTTGTTCAATACATCCTGGCTGTTGCTTCCGGGGAGTATATTGAATTGTGGATAGTGGATGAAAAAAATCCCAACCTTAAGCCAATAGTAAAAGGACTCTACTCAAAGAAAAAAGCAACTGTCCTGGTTGAGGGTTGGATGGAAGCATTCCGGATTGGAAACAGGGCATGCTATCCCTTTGTACCAGGTCTGGAGGAAAATGTGCTGGAAGCATTTAAAATGTCGGCCGATGATTATCTGAATGAACTGGGCAAAAAAATCCGAAAAGCTGAGGAGGAGGAATATTCAGGCTATGTTCAGGATCCGCACTTTCTATTGATGTACCGATCTGGATTTTTTTCATTGGAAAATTATGCTGCGTTACAAACCAATATGTTGAGTTTTTTTGGATTACTGAATAAACATTTTCCTTTTTAAGCCGATAACCGATGAGCAAAAAGCTGGAAAAATTTAACGTGCTCTCCGTAGACCTTGGTGGATCGAACCTCATAGAGGCGAGTGCGGGCACCGGGAAAACTTATTCTATAGCCATCCTCACCCTAAGACTGATCCTGAAAGGGATTTCAGTAGATCAGATTCTGATGGTCACATTTACCAAGGCAGCGGTGGCCGAACTCGAGGGACGAATTAGGGATTTTGTCCGATTGGCCTGGGCCTTTAGCACCGGTCATCCCATTGAAGACAAAAACATAATAGAAGTTTTAAACGAGGCCGGAAAGACTACTGAACCGGAGGTGATAACCGATCGGCTACACAAAGCCATGTTGTTGATGGATGATGCTTCAATCCGCACCATCCATAGTTTTTGTCAGCAAGTACTCTCAGAATATGCTTTTGAAACCGGGCAATTGTTTCAAGCAGAGCTGGTTTCCAATGAGAATGAATTTATTGAGGATGCGGTTAATAAGTTCTGGCGGAAGTTTATTACAGGACTTGACCCGGATTTGTATGGCATGTTGGTCAGTAACCATTTCACCCGTACCTCTTTGGTTGAAGCGGTGAAGTTTCATAATGGCGGAAAGCGATTTGCAGGTGCAGACGCCGGCGTGAATGACCTTAGGGCAGAGAATTTTATTGTAAGGCTGAATGAACGGTTCAGCGATTGCACGGCCAGACAGCATGATCTTGACATGGCCTTTAAAGAAAAGCTGAGAGCGGATATTCCAACCTTGGTAACCCGAATTCAAGGTGCGAAGAAAGTTCCCCCCGTTGCTAAAGATCTATTAATCAGGGGTGATGTTAATGAAGTTTTTGAGTGGTTAAGTGAACACAAATCAGCTCAATATTTCATTGCCATCGCACAGGATTATCCGGATAAGATTAAGGATTTGGAACAGGAGAAGAGAAAAATACGGTTGTCGGTGGTAGGTACTGCATTTGAATTTGCCCTAAGGCAGATACTGGATACGCTGGCCAGCAACAGGGAGCGAAAAAATCAAATCACGTTTGACGAGCTTATTACAAAGCTTCACGCTGTGGTGGTTGGGCATAAAAGTGAGGAAATCAAAGAAGCGCTGCGCAACAAGTACAAGGTAGTTTTTGTCGATGAGTTTCAGGATACCGACCGGCAACAGTATGAGATTTTCAAAGGGTTATTTCTGAAAGAAGGCATCACTGTATTTTTTATTGGCGATCCCAAGCAGTCGATTTACGCGTTTCGCCAGGCCGATGTATTCACCTATTTCCGGGCAGGGCATGAGGTTGACCATCGCTATTCCATGAACGTTAACTTCAGGTCTTCATCAGAAATGGTGAAGGCATTGAACTACTTTTTTCTACCGCATGAAAAATTTGATACGTTCGGTTTCGGTGAAAACGAAAATCAGATAGTTTATCAAGCGGTTGAACCAGGGCCTGATGCCAAGGAGGGAGCGCTTATGTGTGAAGGAGAAACTGCACATCCGATGATTGTATTCAACACAAAGAACAAAGAGGATCTGTCGACCATTACTGCCAACACCATTGCCAATTTATTGTCCGATTCAAGGTGGGCCATAAAAGTAAAAGGAACATCACGCGCCATGGTACCGGGTGATTTCGGGGTGTTGGTCCGCACAAAAAAGGAAGCAGCGGCGGTCAGAAAAGCCCTTGCGCGCTTTCGCATCCCGGCAGTTACCATCGATGACACCAAAATTCTTGAAACCGAGGAAGCACTGGAGGTTTTATACGTTTTAGAGGCAGCACTTAACCCTACCTTACCAGGTTTACACAAAGCCTTGTTGACGAGCATGACCCGAATGACCATTGAAGAAGTCATGGCATTGGAAGAAGATTGGTTGTTGGAGCGCTTCCGGGATTATCAGAAAAAATGGCTGGAAAAAGGAGTATTTGTAATGCTGACTTCATTTCTATCGGATTTCCGGATTCATGCGGTTTTGATGAAGAGCGGGGATCCAATGAGTGCACGCACGCAATCGAATATTGGTCAGATCACTGAATTGCTTCACAAGATGGAAAAGCAGCAGAATTATGCACCCTCGGAACTGGTGGTTTGGCTGCAAAAAGGAATAAATGACGGACAGCTGGAAGGCGATGAGTACGAGCTTCGGATTGAAAGTGATGAAGCATCGGTCAATGTGCTCACCATCCACCGAAGTAAAGGATTGGAGTACAACATTGTTTTTGCCCCGTACCTGGATTTCATACCCAGGAAAAAGAGGGAACTCACGACGTATCGGGATCCAAACAGAGGCATTTATGTTTTTCAAAACAGCGTTCAACTCGATGACCAGTCCAATGCTTGGTACCTAAAAGAGCAGGAACAGGAAAACCGACGCTTAATATATGTAGCGCTGACCAGAGCAAGATTTGGTTGTGTATTGATTCAAAGCAATGGATCCTATTTCAAAAATTCGACTTTGAAGTATTTCACTCAGATATTGAAAGAGCAGGTAAAAGGGAGCGCTGGGTCGGGAATCCTCTTCGATCCGGCTTTCCCGGAAATGAATTCGACCTACCGGTACGAAGCCAGCGTAAAGGAGCAACTGATCGAAACCACCAGACCGAAGCATGTAGCCTGGCAACATAGGAATTGGAAAAAATTGAGTTATAGTTACTTGAGTGAGAAGCAAAATCGAACTGCGGTACGGCTTACCAGAGAACAGGAGTCGGATTATGATCGTTTTATTTTCCGTGAGTTACCGAAAGGGGCTGTAACCGGAAACCTGCTGCATTATATTTTCGAACACATCGACTTTTCCAATGCTTCGGGATGGGAACGGGTGGTGAAAATGGCCATGCATCGGTTATCCTATAGCCGAGAGGAGATTCGTAGTGGCGTATTGGAAATGTTGAAGGTGATTACGGAGGTGACGATACCGGAAGTCAATTTTAAGCTTTCCTCGGTTGGATTAGGGCTCAGGTTAAATGAATTGGAGTTTGATTTTAATGTAGCGCCGTTTGATGCACAGGATTTGACGAGACTGGAGTCGGTAAGTTTTCCGATCCAGGCGATTAATGAAAGAAATCTTGAAGGCGTGATGAATGGAAAGATCGACTTGTTTTTCCAGGCTGGTAGTAAGTATTACGTGTTGGATTGGAAATCAAATTTTCTGGGCGATTCAGTAGAGGATTATGAGCACCAGGGATTGCTGGATGCGATGGATGTCGGCAATTACCATTTGCAATACCATTTGTACAGTCTGGCTGTCCATAAATACTTACAATCCAGAGTTCAGGGTTTTGATTATGAACGCGATTTTGGTGGCGTGATTTATGTTTTCCTGCGTGGCGTTCGCGTAGGTAGAAAATCAGGTTTATTTTTCACGCGTCCGGATTTGAAAGTGATCCTGGAGTTGGATGGATTATTCAGATCGCAGGCAAGCGGTCAGGTGATCGCTTGATTTTCAGCGGTCTTTTTTGGCTTTCATGAACCAATTTCGGTCGTCTTAATTTTCCTTAACGAATCTTAAATCACGCGGTATTTGCGTGGAGGGTAGCCTAAAATTCGCCTTGTTTTTTTAAGGTTTTAGCCTTAGAGCACTCGGGTATTCAAGACTTAATTATTCCATCTGTTAAATCCAGGGTAAACCAAGAGACCTGATCATCTCAACCTAGCACTAGGGATTTTAACGAACGTGATTTTGGTATAATCGTCACGCTCAAACAATAGCCCAAGATTTCCACCGGCCATTGGTACCAAAGAAGAATAGGCTGAGCTGCCCTCATAAATGGTCAAATTCCCATCCCATGTTTTACCCAAATTGTCACTCCATTTCAGGGTAAGATTCTTGCGTTCTTTCGGTGTTGATAAATGAGAGAAATAAAGACGCGCTCCTGAAACCACCAATCCAGCATTACATCCCGGATCCTGCAAGACATCGACCGGAGCAGTAACCCAGGAATTTCCTGCATCTGCAGAGGTGTGGGTGTATCGCTTAGCTGCTCCATTTACCCGCGTATTTACCATCCATTGGCCATCCGATAATTCAACCACCCGACTCTCATCACCCGGCACCAGGGGCCGATCTATCAATTTCCATGACTTGCCATGATCGGCACTGATGATCACATAGGCTGCCTTCTCCCCTACATGCGCAAGGGTATGCAGCAATTTTCCATCCTTCGTTTGCGTTCCATTACCGGATGTAATGAATAGGAAAGGTTTTTGCCAACCCTGCCGCATAATCTGATCGGTAAAATCAATAGGTTTTGACCAGGTTATCCCATGATCGGATGACCGGATAAATTGAAAACGGTAAACGCCCCTTCTCCGAACATGATCCATATAATTATAGAAGAGCAACACATCGCCATTTTGTCCATCCGTTATGAAGGAAGGATCGGAGGCTGAAATACCCTCCTCGAAATCAACCACCACTTTTGGAGCCTCCCAGGTATTGCCACCATCGGTACTCCGCCTCAATACAATATTTACGTTTGGGTTGGTCCCCAGATCCGCACAGGATGGTATACGCTCATCAGCAGCTGCGATCAAAGAGCCATCCATTGCACTGGCCAATGCAGGAATGCGGTAACAGGCTACCCCTGATTTTAATCCGTTATAAAAAAGATCGATTAAGAGAAGTTGTTCCGTTTTAACACCCTCGACGGAAAAAGCCAGTAACGGTAGGCACCAAAGGAGAATCAGCTTCCTCCTGATGTGGTGGTGCGCTCCACGAATCATTGCTTATCTGAATTCGATTGACCAAAAAAGCGTCCGACCGAATAAAGCAACCATAACCATGGCGAGCCATGCAGCAATAAATCAAACCAATCCATAGGCTGCATCCCAACGGCACCACCAGCCACCCAACGAATTTTTCCAAGGACATGGGGTTCCGGGAAAAAGGGCGCAAGTCCGAGTGTCAGGCAAACCACAGCAGGCATACCTATTTGCTTTAAGAAATTATTCATTCGCTTTTAGTTCTGAATGGATGGGTAATCTGATCCACAAATTTTTTCGGAAATCTACTGACGCCATCAAACCCAAGCGCCTCATCCCTACCTGATCCAGGCACCCAGGCAGTTCCAAAAATATAATCCCAAACACTTAGACTAATGCCATAATTAACACTGGTTCGACCTTCTGGCAAATGCATCGCGTGGTGCCAGATGTGCATGTTTGGACTGTTAAAAATATAGCGCAAGGGACCCCAGTTGATGTTGAGGTTGGCGTGATTGAAATGTCCGATAGCAACAGAGAAGATGTGAACGATAAAAAAGTCGTCCAGTCCAAATCCAATCATAGCCAGCGGCACGTACTGAAGACTTTTATAGACTATGGTTTCCATCCAATGGTAGCGCAGGTGTGCAGCGAAACCCATTTGTTCAACCGAATGGTGAACCTTATGAAATTCCCACAACCATGGCACGTTATGCAACAAGCGGTGGATGTTCCACTGTAAAAAGTCAGCCATTATGAAAAGCAATAGCAATTGCGTCCAGCCTGGCCAGGTGGAAACATTCCAGGCCACAAGATTGGTCATCCCAAATGCCGCCAGCACATGATTAAACCAATCGACCACCACATTCGAAACTGCATTGTATCCGATGAGCGAGAAAAGAAAAAAATTAAAAAACATGTAAAATCCATCAAGCCAAAAATCCTGACGAAAAATGGACTGCCCCTTACGCCAGGGAAAGAAAACCTCCAATAGCCAAACCGAAATCGAAAGCCCCAACAACCACCAGAAGTAATTGTGCCAGCCGGGATATAATATCTCCTGAATCAGGTAGTTCCAGTATCCTGTATAGCCATCCATAAAAACCTGCAACGACCTTTCCATTCGTGCGAAATTATAAAAGATAGTTGTTGACGCTACAGCGATTTTTGTCTATTCCAGAAACATTTAAATCAGCGCTCAAAATTTCAATGCAAGGGGTAGGATAAATTCAGTTCATACAGGATTTTACCTTCCGGACCAACCACATGATAATCCAGCTTTACCTCCTTGCCCACCCAGTTAAATCCGATCCAGCCGAAATTACGCTCTGCGATCAGAGGACCCTTTCGAAAACCATTCGGCTCCTCGCCTGCTATGGTCCAGGTATGGGTAAGCCCACTGCTGGTGAATTCATAAAGTGGATTTTTCCAACCTGGAATGGTTAACGCAGACACCTCGGCAATATGCCGATCCCCACTTACCAAAAAAATATTTTGTGAAGGAGCCTTCGACAATACATCTAAAAATTTTTGTCGCGCTTTAGGAAGATTGGCCCACTTCTCAAATCCGTGCTCAACAGGAATCAGCTGGATGCTGGTGATAACCATAAAAACATCTGCCCCTGGTCGGCTTAGTTCTTTTTCGAACCACTGCCACTGGGCCTCACCCAGCACATCACCTTCCGGATTGATGTCGTACCGCCTGCCTTTGGTCTTTGAAGGAACAAGATCATCCCGGAAGGATCGTGTGTCCAACAAAATCAATCTAACAACACCGGATTTGTTTTTAAGATCATAGGACTGATAAACCCCTTCGTGTGCATCCAGTGCCTCATCGTTGGTGAGATCCAAAAACCTCATCAGTTCAATTTTGCTTTGGGCTTTCATCGTAAAGTTTTTCCCTCCGTCATTTTCACCGTAATCATGATCATCCCAGGTACCATAAATTTTTGCCTTCGATCTAAGCAACTGGTAATCGGGGTGGGATTTTTGTTTTTCATACATGGCCCGCATTTTTTCCATATCTCTGGTATCGGCATAGACGTTGTCGCCTGTCCAGACCCACGCATCAGGCTTTACCTCCAGAACTTCCTTCCATAGTTGCTTATCCGACAGATCTTGTCGGCTGCAGGAACCAAAAGCTACACGCAAATCCTGAGCATGTCCTTTTGATAAACCAAGGGAAACACAAAAAATAAGCACCAAAAAAAATCTCATCACTTCAAAATGACTGTTTGTAAAAAAGTAATTAGTAACCAGAACTGACGGCTGCTATTGGTTTTCAACCCAATAAGTTTCGGTTGATTTCACGAACATTCCGGCAACCGCTTAGCGCCATCGCCAAATCCAACTCTGTACGTAAAATGGTCAAGGCCTTCTCCACGCCAACCTGTCCGCCGGCCGCCAGTCCCCAGAGCACTGGTCTACCGACGAGCACCGCTTTGGCACCCTGGGCGATGGCTTTCATGGCATCCAGCCCGCGGCGGATACCACCATCCATCAAAACCGTCAGGTCATTTCCAACCGCGTCTACAATAGAGGGAAGAACATCGATGGTTGCCGGCGCACTGTCCATTTGCCTTCCGCCATGATTGGAAACCACAATTCCTTTTACACCATGCTGTAGTGCGATGCGTGCATCATCGGCCCGACAAACTCCTTTAATGATAATGGGAAGTTTGGTGATGCCCGCCAGCCAGTCCATGTCCTTCCACTGTAACGTTGCATCCAGCATCCAGGCAAACGATTGACCGAGGCCGGCACCGGTCTGACCTTTCGCCACCGCATCTTTGTCATACTTCACCAGGTTTATAGCCGACAGACCAGGCGGTAAATGGAATCCATTGCGAACATCGCGCTCCCGTCGTCCCCACATCGGTGTATCAACGGTGACCACCAATGCCTTAGCACCTGCACTTTCAGCGCGGGCTACCAAATCACGTGTGTACTCCCTGTTCTTATTGATGTAGAGTTGAAACCAGAAATTTTTATTCGTTGCAGCCGCTACCTCTTCTATGGTTGTGGTGGAAAGACTGCTTAAGGTCATTATCGTTCCAGTATTCACCGCTGCCCGAGCTGTGGCAAGCTCACCATCGGGATGCGCCAACTTATGAAACGCAGTAGGTGCAACCATGATCGGAAAAGAAATTTTTTGACCGAATACGGTGGTGGAAAGATCGCGGTCGGCCACATCTACCAGTACCCGATAATGGATCTTCAACTTCTCATAGGATTCCCGATTGGACTTCAGGGTTACTTCATCCCAGGCACCACTTCGATAATAGTCGTACGCAATGGTCGGGAGCTTTTCCTTCGCTACCTGCTCCAACTCAAAAATATTCAGTGCCTCCGGATCGGCCGGCGGTAGCGGGTTAGGAATGACTTCCGGATTACCAGCGCGTGCGGAAGAGAGCGCACCAGCCGTTAGGCCTCCGGCAGCCAAAAGTGCTTTTTGTAAAAAATCTATTCGCTTCATGTTGGAGATTTAATTTTTTTTAAGTGAAAAGAGATAAAGTGATGTTCCAGTCTGATCCATTCAATTTTCCTGGTACGTGAGTCCATGACCAAACCGATACAAAGGATTTTCAGTATCAAAGGGCAGGTCTTCCATCTGAACTTCGACTGCCTTCATTGAGGAAGGAAGATCAAGAGGTAGCTTGCCCTCTGGCTTGAATACACCATGTATCAATTCAAGAATGATGTCGTCGCGACTGGAGAAATCAGCGATGAGTGACCGGGTATGCTGGTTGACTCCCGGAATCACGGCGGGTCGCTGCAGATTGATGACCGTTACGGTTGGCTTTTGCTTCATCAGTGCCAGCAGTCCACTTTCTTCCTCCGCCGAAAAAGCAAGGGTACCCGGTGTAAACACGCGTTCAAGCAAGTAATCGTATTCCACTGATCCTTCAGGGGTTTTAATTTTAATCACCACCACATCAGCCTCTTCCGCAGAACCCACAGCATCGGACTGCAAGGCAATTGCCTCCTCAGAAAATCCGCTGTAGAAAACTTTCACACCATTTTTCAGCGGCAATATGGATTCATTCTTCAGCAACACCAGAGATCTGCGCTGAGATTCTTCGCCCTTCTTTCGGTAATTCGGACGATTGACGTAGTTCTCCCCTCTCAATTCGATATAGGGATTATCAAACAAGCCGAGTTTAAATTTTTCTTTTAAAATCCGCCTTACAGATTCATCCAATCGCGCCTCCGGGATTTGACCGGATTTAACCAACTCCACCACTACTTCCGGTATAGCTTCGCCTCCAAACATATCACAACCCGCATCCAAAATTTTTTGTACGCGCTGAGGAATAGAAAGATTTTCGACGCCGTGTGCGGAGGCAGGTTTAATGGTGATGCCTGCAAAGGAAACATCAGAGACCAAACCCCAATCCGTGCAGATGATTCCCTGAAATCCATACTGCTCGCGCAACATTCCCGTAACGATCGACTTATTGTAACCGAAGCCAACGTCTTCACCGGTTTGCCCGACTGGAATCCCATAGTATGGCATTACCTGAGCTGCGTTTGCAGGAAAAGCTCCCTCTTCAAATGGAATGAGGTGGTATTTAAAATTGTTGCCGGGATAATTCTGTTTGCCGGGTGGAAAATGAGCGTCTCTGCCACCCAGTTGTGGACCACCACCCGCAAAATGTTTCACCATGCACTCAACCGAGCCGGGACCTATGGAATCTCCCTGGAAACCAAGGATATAGGCTTTGGTCAGTTTAGCGGCGAGGTTGGCATCTTCACCAAATGTACCATTGATTCTACCCCACCTTGGTTCGGTAGCCAGGTCAGCCATAGGAGAAAGCGTCAACCTGAAACCCATGGCCAGGTATTCGCGGCGGGCAATGTCTCCAAATTCCCTGACCAAAGCCGTATCACCAATGGCTGCCAGACCGAGTGGCGTGCACCATGCAGAAAAAAACGGAGTGACGATGCTGGCTCCAACCGTGTTGGCTACACCGTGTCTTGGATCGGTGGCAAGCGTCACCGGAATACCAAGGCGGGTTCGTTCCGCTAATTTTTGAATTTGGTTGTGCCACAAGATCATGGCTCGGGGTGAAGGCGATTGAAGCGTGTTCACATGATTTATATGCTTTTTTACAACGAGAGCGGAATTGGATTCAAAAGCGAGTGACAACGGATTAGTAATGGTGGTGTGTTCACTCAGGGAACCATCCTCATTCATGGCTGCCATAGGGATAAACATAGCGCCTGCTTTTTCCTCGATGGTCATCTGTGAAAGCAAATCCGTCACACGATCTTCAACAGGTTTTCGATGGTCTTCATAGGGATCAAGCTTTCCATTTTTATTCAAATCCCTGAATGACTGTTTGCCGGAGATCAACACAGGAGCCTCCGGACCAAGCAAGGCCATATTGTTGGAGGAATTGACCATTGAACGTAGATAGACAAAGGCCAACAAAAGTGTACAGGCTGTAACCAGCCCAAGAAAAAATAGACCTAGTACTTTAAATACTTTTTTCATGCAGTCGTAATAAGGTGTCAGGTAAATTTAACCTTTTAAGGTCAAAAGGAAACCTCCATCAAACCGTTCCGAGCGCTGATTTCAGGAATTCAGAGAAGCGTGAATAGAATCCGAGCACTCCAGATCACTACCAGGATACCCAGTGAAACCATGGCGATTTTACGCGGGATTCGTCCTGCGATTAATGCAGCAACCGGTGCAGCGATCAGGCCACCGAGAATGAGGCCTGCGATAACCTGCCAGTGGCTGATGCCAAGAAAGAAGACAAAGGTTATGGAGGAGGCAAGCGTGACAAAAAATTCAGTGAGGCTTACTGTACCGATGGTGGTGTTTGGGGTGTGTCCTTTTGAGATCAGGGTGGAGGTAACTACCGGTCCCCATCCGCCGCCGGCGAAAGCATCCAGAAAACCACCAGCACCTGCCAGTACACGGTAATTATTAAAATCCTTTTCGTGCTGGATGGTGCGGAAAGCACGCACCAAAAGTGTAACTCCCATGAATAGCGTATATGCAGCAAGCAGTGGCCTGACCATTGAACCAAGTTCATTACCCAGAACGATGATGAGAATTGCTCCTATGATTGAGCCGATTACTCCGGGAACAAGGAGCTGACGGAACAAATTTTTATCCACGTTTCCAAAACGATAGTGTGAATAGCCGGAGAGCCCGGATGAAAATAACTCTGAAGTATGGATGCCGGCACTGATCATGGCAGGATTGACGCCGGAAGAAAGTAGAATGGTTGCGCCGGTGATTCCATAGCCCATTCCCAACGCGCCATCGACCAACTGAGCCAGGAACCCTGCTACCAGCAAAAAAGTAAAATCTGTTTTGTTCAATCCGGAAAAACCTTCATCAGACCATGCGAACCAAAAAGAAATGATCAGGACCAGACCAACTGAATAGGCAATCAACCTGGCCAAGGTCTTCCAGCGGGTTGCCTCAGACGGGGTTCCTGATGGGTGGGGTGAATTGGTGATTGGTTCTTCTGACATTTATCTTCTAAGAATTCCTGCGACGGTTCGGTTGCTGTGGGTGTCAATCAGAATACCCACACCGGTTTGTTGGAGCGCGGAATAGGCCTCGAGCGTTACGGGTTGTTCCGTTGTTATGGATACCTCTGCAACATCATTCATGGATATGACATTGGAGCAGGCAATTTGCTGAAAAGAATGGATATCTGTTTTTGAGTTGATGGAACGAACAACTGCGGGAACCAGGTTTGTGCCATACTGAAGCAAAAATTGTGTACCTGCCTCTAGCATCGAATCATCAAACCAGCAAATGGTTGCGATGAATTCATTGATCGGACTTGGTCCTTCTCCAGGTTTACAAAGAAGTTCGCCCCGATTACACATGTTATCCTCTTCAAAAGTAAGCGTAACGCTGTCGCCCGAATTGGCTTGTTCTGATTTTTCGCCGAGTGAAAAGATGTTTTTTACCGTGTACTTTTCACCTGTATTGGCTGAAATAATCAGATCCCCAGCCTTTATTGCCCCACGCTGAATACGACCGGTTATGGCTTTCTCATTTTTTTGGACAGAAAGAACATTTTGAACGTAGAGACGCAACACAGATGCCGTCTCATTTTCTCTAACCTGGAAAGCTTCCAAAAATTCTAAAAGGGTTTGACCCTTATACCAGGACATGTTGGCTGATCTTTCCACCACATTATCACCTTTTACGGCACTGACCGGTATAAATTCAGGCTCTCGCATCCGGAGCGAAGCCATGGTCGTGATAAATTTTTCCTTTAACTCGTTGAAAAGTTGTTCGCTGTAATCAACCGAGTCCATTTTATTGACAGCCACCACCAACGGAATCTCCAACAGTGCAGCAACCATACAATGACGTCGCGTCTGTTCGGTAAATGGTCGATTGACCTCAATCAAAATGACCATTAAGGCACAGTTGCTGGCGCCGGTAAAAAGATTTCGGGTAAACTCCTGATGACCAGGGGCATCGGCGACAATGAATTTCCTTTTATGTGATGAAAAGTAACGGTAGGCTACATCAATGGTGATGCCTTGTTGCCGTTCGGCGCGCAGTCCATCGGTAACAAGTGCAAGATTTGGTTGACCACCGGATAGAGAAGAGAGCTCCTGTAACTGATCGTCAGGGATATTCTTGCTATCAAACAAAAGTCGACCGATCAAAGTGCTCTTGCCTGAGTCCACACTTCCTGCTGTAAGAAATCGAAGCACCTCCATATTCAGCAATCAGAAATAACCCATTTTCTTACGATCCTCCATTGCTGCATCAGTGACCTGATCGTCGATTCTGGTCTGACCGCGCTCGCTGATTCTTGTATTTTGAAGTTCCTGGATCACTTCCTTCACATTGGAGGCATGACTGGGAACGGCAGAAGTGCAGGTCATATCGCCAACGGTTCGGTAGCGCACAGAAAGTGTTTCAATGTGATCAGTGGATTCAATTTTCAGTGATGGAAAAACAGCAAGCCATTTATCTTTCCATAATATCATTTGACGCTGATGCGCAAAGTAGATGGAGGGCAGTTCGATTTTTTCCTTTTGGATAAACTCCCAGACATCCAACTCTGTCCAGTTGCTAATCGGAAATACCCTGACATTCTCCCCTTGATGAATTCTGCCGTTAAAAATATTCCAGAGTTCAACGCGCTGAAGACCGGGATCCCACTTTCCTTCCGAATCGCGCACCGAAAAGATTCGTTCTTTGGCCCGGGAACGCTCTTCATCCCTCCTTCCGCCTCCAATGCAAGCATCGAATCCAAATTCCCGGATGGCATCCAGCAAAGTAAAGGTCTGGAGCCAGTTGCGGCTTGGGAATCGATCCTGCGCTTCTTGCCAACCGCGTTCAGCGATTGTGTCTTGTACTTTTCGTATGATCAGACGAAGACCGAATTTTTCAACCAAAGCATCTCGGAACGCCAGGGTTTCAGGAAAGTTATGTCCGGTATCGATGTGAAGCAGCGAAAAAGGTACAGGTAAAGGATAGAATGCTTTTTGTGCAAGATGAAAAAGTGTGATGGAGTCCTTACCACCACTAAATAAGAGAACTGGATTTTTAAACTGCGCTACAACCTCTCTTAAAATGAATATCGCCTCGGACTCCAGGGATCGAAGATGGCTTGTTTGAAACGAGGTCATGTTTAGCGCAGGCATCTCGGTTTGAACCAAAATAAAAATTCAAGTCAACCGAACCTTAATTGGCACGAAAATAAGGAACCCGCAGAAGAATAAGCCCTGCCGGACACACTAAAGATTGTGTGGAATTTTAATTGGTCCAGTAGTCCAAAACCGTGACTTTGGCGGGAGCAGGTTTTAATAGCTTCACAAACTCCTGATGCGCCGGATGGACCAGATAGGCATCACGATCAGCCTCGGAATTAAACGTCAGAAAAAAACAATGGGTAAGACCCTGGTTCAATTTTTCGGGGCTATTGTTGGTTCCCCACTCATAACCCTTTATCAGAGCAATTTTAGATGGAAGAGCACCAAAGGCATCCACAATCTTTGAAATCTGAGCAGGATCGGCATCCTGGTTCCAACCAAACATAACGACATGGCGAAGTTTTTTGCTCACGGCAGACTGGCTATAAACCTGACCAGCAGAAGCAAAAATAATCAGTAGGACCAGCAAAAGGTGAAAGGGGTTTCTCATTTGAAATTAATGTGGTTAAGGGCGGACCGAAAAAAGAAATTCTCATCCGGTTACATCCGCTTGAATTTGAATTTCTGTTCAAAAACTCGTATTTGCAAGTAAAGCCGAATCCATGAATAGAAATATTGTCGGAATGAATTTGCTTTTGTGGGGGACAGAAATCAATGAAACCCTTTTTCCTGTATTGGAAGAGATTCGCTCTATCGGTTTTGAGGGAGTTGAAATCCCAATTTTCCGAACCGACCCATCCTATTGGAGGCCATGGAGAAAGAAACTGGAAGAGCTTGGACTACGTCCGGTGGCCGTGACCTTAAATGGACCGGAATTCAACCAGATCAGTTCAGATGCAGGGCTAAGAGCTAAAACTCTTGAAAGGAATAAGATGGCCATTGATTGTGCGGCGGTGCTGGGATCAAAGCTGTTGACCGGACCCTTCCACTCCGCGCTGGGTGTCTTCACCGGAAAGCCTGCTCGTGAGGAGGAACTTGGATGGGCTGCTGATAACCTAAGGGAACTTGCTGAGTATGCGCAAAACCAAGGGATTGTTCTAGGGTTAGAGTATCTCAACCGTTTTGAGAGTTACCTGGTTACCTGTTCGGAAGAGCTTATTGCACTTATCAAAAGAGTTGACCACCCGGCCTGTAAGGTAATGTTCGACACCTTTCATGCAAACATTGAGGAGAAAAGCCTTACCGAAGCCATTCACCATTTAGCACCCTGGCTCGTTCATGTGCAGCTTTCAGAAAACGATCGGTCAACGCTTGGCCAAGGACATATTAATTTCCGTGAAATTTTATCAACCCTTCATCAAATCAATTACGAAGGCATGCTGAGTATTGAAGCATTCAGTCCTAAACTTTCAGCAGCAAACATTTGGCGCAAAATGTTTGTGTCTGAATCAGACCTGATGCGCGACAGTTTTAAACACCTACAATCCCTACTATGAAAAAGATCAATATGGCCATCGTTGGACTGGGCTTTGGAGCCGAGTTCATTCCCATTTATCAACGACATCCCAACACAAACATGTATGCCGTTTGTCAACGATCGAAAGATAAACTGGAGGCCATTGGAAAGGCTTTTAATATTGAGAAGCGGTATTCGGACTATGATGAATTGTTGCATGACAAAGCAGTCGATGCTGTTCACATCAATTCTCCGATTCCCAATCATGCCGAGCAGTCGCTCAAGGCATTGTATGCTGGAAAACATGTTGCCTGCACCGTTCCAATGGCCACCACCGTTGAGGAATGCATGGAGATTGTAAAAGCATGTAAGTCCACCGGTAAAAAATATATGATGATGGAGACGGTGGTTTACTCAAGAGAATTTCTCTATGTAAAAGAGCTGTATCAAAAAGGAGAACTTGGTAAAATTCAGTTTCTAAAGGCTTCTCATCAACAGGATATGGACGGTTGGCCCGATTACTGGCCTGGTTTACCTCCAATGCACTATGCAACGCACTGTGTCGGGCCTGTAGCGGGTCTGCTAAAACTTGACGCTGCCTATGTGTCTAGTTTTGGATCTGGTACCATACGGGAAGAATTGGCCAAAATTCATCAATCCCCATTCGCCATTGAATCGGCACACATCAAATTCAAAAACAGCGATCTGAGCGCTTATGTATATCGCTCGTTGTTTGATGTTGCGCGTCAATACCGTGAAAGTTTTGAAGTATACGGCAGTCAAAAATCCTTTGAATGGTCGCTGATTGAACATGAGCAGCATGTGCTGCACACGGCAAAACTTCCGGAACATGAGATCCCTAGAAAAGTTACGGTACCGGATTATGCGCATTTGTTACCAGAGCCCATTCAGCCTTTCACCACCAAGGGTGTTTATGATATTGCTGACAATACCCATTTGAGCTTCACCCAGGGAGCAGGTCATGGCGGTTCACACCCGCACCTCGCCCATGAATTTGTTACGGCCTTGATGGAAAACCGTGATCCTTTCCCCAATGCTGCACAATCCGCCAATTGGACGTCTGTAGGCATTCTCGCCCATCAGTCCGCCCTAAAAGGAGGCGAAATCATTCAGATTCCTGATTTTAACGCACTTTGAAACCTAATTCCATGAAAAAATTTTTGTTGGTCATTTTGTTCCTTCCGTTGCTGACGTTTGGACAGAGCGGAAAAAGAATTGAAGTTTTGTTTTTGGGCGACCAAGGTCACCACCGACCCATGGATCGACTGCCTTCGCTAATGGCCGCCCTCGGTCCGCGTGGCATCAACTTCACCTACACCGAAGACCTGAAAGATTTAAATCCTGAAAATCTTTCGTGGTACGATGCTATCATGATTTACGCCAACTGGAATGAAATCGCACCTGACCAGGAGAAAGCGCTTCTGGACTTTGTTTCATCCGGCAAGGGGTTGATTCCGGTACATTGTGCCTCATACTGTTTCAGAAATTCACAGGAGTATGTTAAAATGGTTGGCGGACAGTTTTGGCGCCACACCATGGATTCAGTAAGAGCCGATATCGTTCAAACGGAACATCCGGTGATGAAAGGACTGAGGCCTTTCACTTCCTGGGATGAAACTTATCTCCATACTCAGTTGCAACCCGACAATCAGGTGTTGGCCACAAGAACCATCAAAAAAGATCAGGAGAATGATAAGCCAGGGGAAAAAACAGAGCCCTACACCTGGGTAAGAACACACGGAAAAGGAAAAGTATTTTATACGGCCTACGGTCATGATGAAAATACCTGGAGTCAGTCGGGATTTCATGATTTGCTGTTTAATGCTGTTTTGTGGGTTGTTCCTCAGGAAGCCCGAGTTGCTTTTGAAGCCAGGAGTCCTAAGCCGTTTGAATACAGAGAGGCCCGACTGCCCAACTACGAGCAACGCCCGGGAAAGCAACTACAGCAAATGCCGTTAACACCGGAAGAATCGATGAAGCATATTCAGGTCCCGCCGCAATTCAGACTAGAGTTGTTTGCAGCAGAGCCTAATGTGCAACATCCAATTGCTTTAACATGGGATGAACGCGGTAGGTTGTTTGTGTTGATCACCAAGGATTATCCAAACGAAAGAAAAGACAGTGGCGGTGGAGATTATATTTTAATGTGTGAAGACACCAACGGGGATGGGCAAGCCGATCGATTTAAAAAATTTGCTGATGGATTAAGCATTCCTACCGGAATGGTTTTCGCAAACGGCGGGTTGATTGTTTCACAGGCACCCGATATGCTCTTTTTACAGGATACCGATGGTGATGATGTTGCCGATGTGAAGAAAAAATTGTTTACCGGATTTGGAACATTTGATACCCATGCCGGTCCCTCCAATTTGCATTATGGTTTCGACAACTGGATCTGGGGATGTGTGGGTTACTCTGGATTCAAAGGAAAATTACAAGAAGGCGACAGCCTTAAGTTTGGCCAGGGATTTTTCCGGTTTAAGCCGGATGGCTCTCGGATGGAGTGGATGACTTCAACCTCAAACAATACATGGGGATTTTCATTTAATGAAACGAATGATGTTTTCGGGTCAACAGCCAATAATTCACATGGTTGGTACATGGCCATTCCAAATTCATATTTCAATTCCGATGGAAGAACAGAGAATGGCAGCAGAAGTACGGACACCCATCGCGATATGAAACCCATCACCACCAAAGTCCGGCAGGTCGATGCCTTTGGTGGATTTACTGCAGCGGCGGGACACAATTTTTATACGGCACGTGCATTTCCAAAAAAATATTGGAACCAGATGGCTTTTGTGGCTGAACCAACAGGTCATGTTTTGCATCAAAACAATTTAATCAGACGCGGTACGGACTATTACGATGCTGAATCCTTTAACCTTATGGCTGGAGCAGACGAATGGTTCTCTCCGGTGTTTGCGGAAACAGGTCCGGACGGCGCGGTTTGGGTAGCAGATTGGTACAGTTTTATTATTCAACACAATCCGGTGCCGCAGGGTTTTGATAATGGTACTGGGAATGCCTATGAAACTGATTTGCGCGATTATACCCATGGGAGGATTTACAGAGTTTCACATAGAAAAGCAGCTCCTTATGTACCCCTCGCATTGAACCGATCGAATGTCAATGGATTGCTTACAGCATTGGGCAGTGATAATATGTTTTGGCGTATGCAGGCACAGCGGCTTTTGGTAGAACGTGGAAATAAAGATGTGCTACCACAACTCGCTGAATTGGTTGCATCGACAAAGGTTGATGAGATCGGGATTAATCCTACTGCTGTTCATGCCCTATGGACGATGAAGGGATTGGATGGATTGGATGAGGCTACACTGAATGTTGCGTTACGTCATCCACAGCCGGAGGTGGTGAAAAATGCGTTGAAAACTATGGACCCGGGTGCTAACACCACCAAAAAAATTCTTGAATCAGGATTATTGAATCATCGGGATGAATTGGTGGTTTTGAATGCTTTGTTGTTGCTTTCAAAATCGACCATCACTCCAGAGGCAGAGCAGGCGATTTTTAAAAAACTGGATGAATTGGGTGGCAGCGAGGATAGATGGTTTCCTGATGCATTTTCATGCGTTTTTACCGCCGAAAATGGAAAGCTGATGAAGAAGTATCTAAAAAGGCTTGGACTGGAGCGTAGGACAGATAAGACAAATGAGGTGAAGGCAATTCAGGAGGAGAAGGAAACACCAGTTGGAAAAAAGGAACTTGTGGAAGGCGTTGACCTCGTCGTAAAAAGTGTTAAGGTTGAGCCATCCTCCCCTGCCGTTCGCGAGCGTATTAATGTTTCGGTCGAAATTTTGAATCAGGGTACCAAAAATCTTGATACCGGAAAATTTGTTCCTTTTTATGTGCGCTTTGAGGGCAATGGATTGAAGCAGGAACAGCTCAGCAGGAATTTTAAGGGAGGTATTCCAGCAGGTAAAAGTGTTTGGATTGAAAAAAACATCAACGGACCGTGGGTAGGAAACCTTGCCTTTTCAACGGATATCCCTGGCGATTATTCGCTGACCGTTCAGATTGACCGCAATGGTGAAGTCGCTGAGGGCAATGAACGGAATAATTTTTTTCGTCAGACTGTCCGTTTTTCTGATCCACCTACCGTTGGCCAATTTGGATTGTTGAGGGCTGTGAGGGGTTATGCTTCAGTGGCTTCGGCAGATTCGTTGGTATCGGTTATGAAGTTGGCAGAGCGGTTGCCTGAGCAAGATCGTAAGGCTTTATACAAGGCAGCTGCTGATGGATGGAATTTCCGAAAGAAAAATGTTAAGATTTCAGCAGGTTCAAAAGCCTATTTGCTTGCCCTGAAAAGCCCAGATGAAAATCAGAAGAAACTGATGGAAGCATGGGGGGTCGTTAAACCTGCAGCCACGGCAGCAGCCAGGGTGATTCGCATCAAGACCATAAAAGACGCTATGAAATTTGATTTGACTGAATTCACCGTGAAGCCGGGAGAAAACATAGAGTTGGTCCTTGAAAATCCTGATGCCATGCAACACAACCTGGTCATAGTGAAGCCAGGAAATCAGGAAAAGGTTGGCAAGGCAGCCGACAAAATGCTTCAGGATCCAAAGGGGGTTGAAAAAAATTATATCCCTTCCCTACCTGAAGTACTTTTTTATACCCCGTTGGTGAATGGTGGTCAGATTTATCGATTGAGATTCAAGGCACCTGCTGCGGCGGGTGATTATCCATTTATCTGCACTTTCCCTGCGCACTGGAGATTGATGCAAGGTGTGATGAAGGTGAGGCAGTGAGGGAAAGAAGAGAATGAGGGGGATAGATTGCTGAGGTGAAAAAGAGAGCTGCCGGTTTGATGTCGGCAGCTCTTTTTATTTAATTCTTAACCACACGTTCGGTGATGGTCGTGTTGCCCTGGATTGCCTGGATAAAGATCATTCCTACAGGAGCATTTTCCAGATTCAGATCGATGGACTGCATATCAGGGTGGAACTGAACTTCCTGTTTGAAGATGATCGCGCCACGCATATCGGTTACCCTGATCATGACAGGCTCGTAATAGAATCCTGAGATTTTTACTGAAACCGGTCCGTGGGTAGGGTTAGGGCGAGCTGTTATCGAAGGATTAAAGACATTCTCATCCGTGGTATCAACATCTTCAGCAGATCTGCCAGATCCGTTCTTAAGAGTGGTGAAGGAAGGTCCATTAACGGTTGATCCATTTTTACCGTCGCAGATCGATGTCACCCTCCACTCGTAGGTGGTTCCGGCGGCTAAGCTGGTGAGGGCAGACGAGGTAGTTGAGATTACAGCGGCAATGTAGGACGATGATCCACGCTTGCGGTATTCAACACGATAGGTCGCATTGGAACCCGATCCTGACCAATTGAGTGTCGCAGCACTTGTACTGATGGACGAGACAGACAGGTTGAACGGAGCACATGGGGTTATGGTATTGAAGGAATTGATTGCGGATACCGTTGAGTTACCGGTAGTACACACGGTCTGCACATTCCATTCGTACTGCTTTCCAGCAACCAAACCGGTAAGGTTTAAGGTATTTTTCGTAACGGGTACCACAGTAAACGTAGTCGCTCCAAACAAGCGGTATTGAACATTGTAAGACTTCGCCCCGGTAACAGCACCCCATTTAAAGGTTGCACTAGTTCCAGTAATGTTTGAGGCAATCAATCCTGAAGGCGTAAGACAAGCCGCAACAGAAGTCGTCTTGAAGGAGGCAATGGCCGACCAGTTGCCTTCCGTTCCATTGCATACAGCCTGGACTTGCCAGTTGTAGGTTGACTGCGTGCTTAGACCTGTGAGACCATAATTACCTGCAGTGATTCCATCTACTGCTGTCCAAGCTGCAGCCGTGTTCAATTTGTACTGTAGGTTAAACGTAGCGCCTGCAGGGCCTACCCAGGAAAGAGTAGCGGTCGATGCTGTTATGCCACTAGCGACCAAGGATGTTGCATCGCAGCCCACCAGCGTGGTGAATGAAGCGGTCACAAGACCCTGAGCATTACAATCAGCGGCTATACCAACCACATAGGCGGTACCAGATTTCAGACCGAGCATATCATAGCTGGTTCCAGTGCTAACAGTGACAGGAGTAGACCAGGTAGTGCTTCGTGACTCACGGTATTGAAGTGTGTAAAACTTAGCTGAGCGAACCGTATTCCAGCTGATTTTAGCTGATTCCGTCGTTACGTTTTGCGCCACAATTCCGGTAGGCAGACAGCTGGTGGTGGTTGTGAAGTTCGAATAAGGCGACAATGCTCCAGGACCACTTGAACAAACTGACTGCACCCTCCAGTTGTAGGTGGTTGCCTCGGATAGACCATTGAGGGTATAAGCAGTGGAGGTAACACCAAATATGAAGGACGATGTACCACCCTGGATTTGGTATTCGATGTTATAGCTAACTGCACCTGATACTGCTACCCAGCTTAGTTGAGCGCTGGTGTTGGCAACATTTGAAGTACTCAGGCCTGTAGGTACAGCAGAACAAACAGTTCCTGTAGTAAAGAACATGGTTGTCGAGAATGGACTCATTGATCCGAGACATGCCGTTTGAACTTGCCATTCATAAGAAGTGCCCTGAGTAAGTCCATTTAAAGCATACGGCATGGTTGGGATGCCAGAGAGCTGGATCCAATCGCTTGCACCTTGTACCCGGTATTGAACGTTGTAACCAGTAGCACCCGCCACCAAAGACCAGTTTAAGTTGGCTGAACCAGAGGTGATGAAATCGGTTGCCAGTGATCTTGGTGTTGAGCAGGCCTCAGGTGTAGAGGTATTTGCGTCACGGACATTGATGTTACCACTACGGATATTACTTGCAGTTGAAGCCGATCCGTCAAAATTGTTGGTGAATACCAATTCATTATTTGTTCCTCGACGTAGTTCCACTGAAACTTTATCCCAATCACCTTGTGAACCCAATGATCGATCATCCCAAGCTGTGAAGTTAAGTAAGAGGTTACCAGCGACGCTGATTGGATTTCCTTCGTCAGTGATATCAATAAGTGAAGCCTTGGTGGTGATTGTATTGCTGGTGGTATAGGCTCGCTCCGTTCCATCACTATCTACAAAAGTCCTCGCACCTATAACAGTACCTTCGATTGCATTACTCTTTATCAAGTAAAGCCTGGTTACTCCGTTTTCAATACGACGGTAAAGTATATTCAATTGACCTTGCAGATTCTGACCTGAATTATTCCACTTCATATGGAAACCAAAATTCATCTTTTGTCCTGCAGTACCCGCTAATGCACCAGTTGAGTTTTGCTGAATGATAAAACCTGATCCTGATAAAAATTCTAAGCCCGGCACACCAAGTGTAAGAATATTCATGTTAAGGCGATCATCCCCTTTGTAGTAGTTGGATGCCTTAGGCCATACGAGCCACTGGCGACCGGGTTGATTATTGAGTTGTTGCTCAAAGTTATAGGTCGTACTTCCCTTAGTGAGGTCTGAGGAATTTTCAAGTGTAACAGGTAATAATGTTCCAATTGAAATAGATTTACCAGTTTCAGCATCCATGAATTGAATCATGCTATTTCGGATGTCACCATTGGAATTATCAAGTGCATCCTGGACAGAAGTTTTCATGCTGATGGTGGCTTTACCTGTTACAGGATCAGCAGAGAAATAGGTCCTTGAATTATCAAGTGTAATTAAAGACTCTTCTTCAAGAATCGACAAGCCATTCTGAAGAGTATTACTTATGTCTTGATAATTATTGTTTGCAGATTTGAAAACAGCGGTGATTTCCTTAGATCCTGGCATCAAGAGACCTGCAGTAGGACGATTATTATCATAGGAGGATTGATCGAATTTGGATTCAATCAACGGAGCAACCAGAGTTGCCTCGCCATTTGTACCTACCTCTGCCCTACCCATGAATACTCCGTTGGTAGTGAATTCAACATAACCGGATGGCGTCAGGTCACCCGAGCCCGTCCAAGGTTTGATTTGAGCGGTATAGGTTACATTATCGCTGTACTGCACAGCTGCTGGTGCTGCATTAAGTGTCAACATCTGTGAGTTCACTGCATTTACGTTGATGGATGTTGTTGCAGTTGTAGCGTTGCCTGCCTTATCGGTCACGGTCCAGGTGATGGTGGTTAAACCAAACTCCATTTTCACTCCAGCCAATGTGTTGTCGCCATTTCCTTTGGTGGCGCCGGTAAGTTCATATTCAATTTTGGCTACGGAGCAGTTGTCAGTAATATTTATTGCATCCAATTCGGTTGCATTTACTGTATACTGAAGAGAGCCCTCATCTGTTTTCCGGGTAATGGACGCTGGAGTAGAGAAGGTTGGCTTCTCATCATCGGTAACGGTAACGACCATTTCATCTGTAGACGTGTTGTTGGAAGCATCCTTAACCGTATAAACGATGGTGGTGGTTCCGATAGGGAATGTAATTGTACCAATCTGTCCATTACCATCGGCAGTTTTAGCCCCTGTCATTACCCATGTCAGGGATGTCACACTACAATTGTCAGATGAAGTGGCATTAGGAATTACAACTGATACAGTGCAGTTAGCTGTGTCGTCGGATGAAGTTGTCGTATTGATGTCGGCTGCAGCGGTAACTGCGGGCTTAATTTCGTCAACGACAGTTACGGTTGCGGTGGCGGTAGCAGTATTTCCACTTAGATCGGTCACCGTTAAGGCAACCTTGTTCTCTCCGAGGTTGTCACAATTGAAGCTGGTTTTATTCAGAACTCTAGAAAGAACCTGATGGTTATCGGTAGAGTTGTTGTCGATGTTTGCCACAGCAATAGAGGCAACGCCATTTGCATCAAGCTTCACGGTAATATCCTTAGTGACCACTACTGGTTTCACCTTATCGACGATGGTTAAGGTTACCGGTCCGGCTGTTGCGGGGTTATAATTTTTATTACCCTCGAAGGAGGCAGTTACTGAGTAGGTACCAGGTTCTATCGGTGCTGTTTCGGATTGCGCATAGGCAGCATTTGAGTTACTGGTGATGTAAGAACCCTGGTAGAACACTTTAGCGGCAGGGGTAAGCGCTTCATCTGCTACACCCTTGAGTGTAGTGGTTGCAGCGATTGCACTTCCGCTGTAGTTAAATTCTCCACCGGTGAGGGTGAGGGTTGGTGTGGCGGGGGTGATGGTCAATAAACCATTAGTTGTGGCCACATTATAGTTCGGGTTCGAACCTAGACCAACGGTAATAGCATAGGTGCCAACATCACTTAATATTTTAGCCTCAGAAGATAAAGTGTATACAAAAGCATCTCCTACTTTGCCTGATTCGACTGCAGTGAATTCAGGAATAGGTTCGCCGTAAGTAATGGATTTGTTTGATGCAGTAATAGTAGCGATGGCCTTGCCAATGGTGAAATCCTCACTGTCACTGCTGCCCTCGTGGTTCTCATCACCTGCATAGGTGTAGCTCGCATTCGCTGTACCAGCATTAGTGTTGTTGACATAAACCGCAACAGGTGTCTCATTCAGACCACCAGCCCCGGTAACCGATACCGTCGCAGGGGTAATCGCACTGCCATTATAAATGAACGGAGCACCCGTGATCGTAACTAGAAGCAGTTCCGTATGTACCCGTTAAAGCAGCACTTAGGGTCTGCCCCCAAACCGCTCCGGTACTTAAAAGGAATACGGCCGACAAAACCCAAATGCGAAGAGCGCTGCCTAGTTCCTGAATTCGACGAAATTGAAATACTCTGGTAAAAACTTCCATCTAGGTTGGTCTTAGGTCCTATCAATCAAATACGGACTCGTTTGGCAAGCTCAATGCCAGAAAACATGGGCATAAAGCAAAAAGATACACTTCCGAAGATTGGAAAATCCCCTTGCCTGAAACCTTGGTTTTCTGCGCGTTTAGGCTGCTTTTTCATCTTTATTCCCTTCATGGATCAAAAAATCCCGAATCCAGTCCCCAACCCTAAAAAGCCATCAGCGCAGTTTCGTCCCATTTTTGTCATAAAAGGACTACTAAGAACGGGACTTTTTTCCAATCAACTGATGTCTAAAAGCCTTTTTTGATATGATTTTTTAAGTTTTTGATAATGTTCCAAAATGGGATAAGGTTATAACATAAATACTATTATAAATTATTCAATAAAATCAATTTTTATATCAATTTTTTATCTTAAAAAAGCTTAATAATGAAATTATAATGGCCTAATGGCCATAAAATTGAAATATTAATCAATTTCTATAAAATCCCAAAGTGGGTCAAAAATCGACCCAAAATCCAGCCAATTCCGCCCCAATATGTCATCTCCATTACATTCCAAAAGGTCACAAAAACCGTCCTTCCTAGACAAAGTAAAAGTCCCGGATTTATAACCATCTTACTACCCCTCTAACCCATGACCTCCATACCAAAATCCGTTTGCATCATCGGCGCAGGCCCGTCCGGCATTACCGCAGCCAAAAACCTGCTCGATGAAGGTCACCGCATCACCGTTTTCGACGCCGGAAACGAGGTCGGCGGAAACTGGGTGTTCAGCGAAAACCCCGGACACAGCTCTGTTTTTGAAACGACCCACATCATCTCCTCCAAAACCCTGAGTCAGTACCTGGATTTTCCGATGCCATCACAATACCCCGACTACCCTTCGCACCGCCAACTCGCACAATACTTCCAGGACTACGCTAAAAATTTCAACCTCTACCCGCACATCCGATTCCAAACACGCGTAGAAAAATGCACCCTGCTGTCCGATCAATCATGGTCCGTTCAAACGTCCTGCAACGGTAAAATAGAATCCCACACGTTCGATGCACTGGCCGTTTGCAACGGACACCATTGGCTTCCACGCATGCCCCAATACCGTGGAAAATTTGAAGGTGAATTCATTCACTCACACGAGGTAAAACGTTTCTCCAGATTCAACAACAAAAAGCTGTTGGTCATCGGCGGCGGCAACTCCGCTTGCGACGTGGCCGTCGAAAGCAGCCGCGTAGCGTCACGCGTGGACATTAGCTGGCGCCGCGGCTATTGGATCGCACCCAAATTCATGATGGGTAAACCGGCAGATGTATACAGTCGGAAATTCGACTGGCTCCCAACTGCACTATGGCAAAAACTTTCCGCCATCAGTCTCTTCATCCGAAACGGCAATAATTCAGATTATGGTCTGCCCAATCCCGACGGTCCCATAGGCTCCCATCATCCCACCATCAACGAGGATTTCTTTTTTACCATACGACATGGGAAAATTAATCCCAAACCCGACATCGATCGCTTTGATGGAACAAACGTGATTTTCAAGGACGGCACCTCCGAATCCTACGACACCATCGTGGCTTGCACCGGATACATCATCGCCCATCCTTTCTTCGAAAAAAATTTCCTGGACTACTCCGAAGGATCCGTTCCGCTTTACCTCAGAATGCTTCAC
Organism: Bacteroidota bacterium; assembly: GCA_016866235.1. Lineage (GTDB taxonomy): Bacteria > Bacteroidota > Bacteroidia > Cytophagales > Cyclobacteriaceae > ELB16-189. The sequence goes on along the minus strand of VGMW01000001.1, from coordinate 525,996 downwards.
CCGGACCACCCAACCCTTTATTTTATCGGATTGTTCCAACCGCTGGGATGCATCTGGCCCGGCGCTGAATTGCAAAGCAAAATCATGGCACGAGAGCTCGCCGGAAAATGGAAACGCCCCACCGACATCAAAAAGAAAATTGAGATGGAATTAAAAAATCCTGACTTCCGACAAATCGATACGCCGCGCCACACCATCACGGTGAACTACCACAAATTCAAAAAGCGGTTGGAAGAACAATTGAAAAAATGAGATAAGTGCCTACGACTGAATCTTATTCTTTCGGTTTCAACAGAACAAAACTGATCAGTCCCCCAACCATCATAGCCATTCCGATGGTGATCAATGCAGCGTTACCGGAATAAACATTTCGCAGCCAAACAAACAATTCCGGACTAAGGTAACCAGCCAGATTCCCGACCGAATTAATCCACGCAATTCCGGCGGCAGCGCCAACACCCGACAACAACGCTGAGGGCAACGGCCAAAAAACAGCCATTGAACACATCACCGCAGTGGTTGCAAGACTTAAAAACACCATCAGCACCACCGGCGACTCCATAAATAATCCGGCACCAACAAAAGATACCATGCCCAGTATGGCCACGGCCAGCAAGTGCAGCCGTCGCTCCTGATGGAGGTCAGAATGTCGACCATAAGCGTACATGCCCGCAGCAGCACAAATCCACGGTATGGCTGCGAGCAATCCAATCCTAAAAGGATCAGTGGTGATGCTTGTCTTTAAAATCTGAGGAAGCCAAAAAGAAATTCCATAGAGTCCAAGGGTAATCGAAAAATAAACCAAGGCAAGCAACCACACCTCCGGCGATCGCAAGGCTGCGCCAACAGAATGGACTTTTGCCTTTGATTGCACCTGTTCTAATGCCAACCGGTCCAGCACCGATTTTTTTTCATGCGCTGACAACCAGGCTGCTTTGTGTGGGCCATCGGTTAACAACCATGGCAATGCAAGTCCAAACAGCACACTGGGTATGCCTTCCATCACAAACAGCCATTGCCACGGTTTAAGCCAGACAAATTCCTGCATCCGACTCAAAATAAAACCTGAAACCGGCGAACCAATGATGCCGGCCAGTGCGATGGCCGACATAAACAAAGCCACCATTCTGGCACGATAGTACTGGGGATACCAATACGTCAAATACAAGATCACTCCAGGAAAAAATCCAGCCTCAGCAAGACCTAATAAAAAGCGAAAGAAATAGAAGTGCATCGGATCGGAGCTCAACGCACACAACGCAGAACAGATACCCCACGTGATCATAATGCGGGTCATCCACAGCCGCGCACCCAGGCGCTGCATCAACAAGTTGGCAGGAACCTCAAAAAGAAAATAACCAATGAAAAAAATACCACTGCCAAGGGCAAATACCTCATCCGAAAACCATAACTCGTTGCCCATCGACAATTTTGCAAAGCCGACATTCACCCGATCCAAATAGGCCAGAATGTAACAGACGAACAAAACCGGAATCAGTCGTAAAGAAATTTTTCGGTAAAGTGGTTCCATAAGCTACCGCTCGTATTCCGATCAAGTTAAGCATAATCACCTGCATCAACCTATCGGTGAACTTGAAATGCTCAAGAAGAAAATTTAAAAATTCCGGAATTAACCCTTGACCAATTCAGCCGCAGCAACATCGGCCGAGACGATCGCAGCGGGATGGGTTTGAAGAATGCTGGCAGGACAATTTTGATTGGGCTTTTCCTGTACCACCCGCTTCAATACCTCAGCTTTAGATTTACCCTGCACCACCAACACCACCTTTCGCGCATCCATTAAATGCCGAAATCCAAGCGTGATGCCATATTTCAGATCCATCGGCTGATCAAAATATTTTTGTCCCACCACCGCGGTTTCCTTCTCCAACTCAATCACATGCGACCCAAGTCCCCATGAGACACCAGGTTCATTAAAACCGATGTGACCATTTAATCCAAGTCCAACCACCATCAAATCAATTCCGCCTACCCGGGCAAGGCCTTCATCCATTTTTCTACACTCCCCTGACAAATCCCCTGAAACACCATTGAACAACAAACAGCGCTCAGGTTCTATTCCAAGTGGTTTGAATATCCGCTCCTCAAAATCAAAACGACAAGCTCCTCTCGACAGTGGCGGCACTCCTACCCACTCATCCAATCCAACGAAACGAAAACCGGAGACATCAATTTTTTCTTCCTTAACCTTTTGCACGAAGGCGGCACAGGTCTTCGCAGGTGAGTTGCCCGAAGCCATACATATTACTGCTGTTGGCTTTGTACGAATCAAATCAATTAACATTTCCGCAACCCAATCGGCCTGAGCCTCAGCGGTTGGAGAAATCATTAATTCCATTCGGATTGATTTAAAACGATTACATCTCTTTCATCTCACCGACAACCTTCGTGATGGTTTGCTTGGCATCACCAAACAACATCAGGCAGTTCGGGTAACCAAATAGCTCGTTTTCAATGCCGGCATATCCCTTACCCATGCTTCGCTTGCTAACGATCACCGTCTTGGCCTTGTCGGCATTCAGAATGGGCATTCCAAAGATCGGACTGGCGGGATTGGTGCGGGCAGCAGGGTTGACCACATCGTTTGCGCCCACCACAAAAACCAAGTCCGTATTGGCAAAATCATCGTTGATCTGCTCCATTTCAACCAATTTATCATAAGGGACATTCGCCTCCGCCAACAACACGTTCATGTGACCAGGCATGCGACCAGCTACCGGATGGATGGCAAAGCGAAACTGAATGTTGCGCTTCTCACATTGTTCCATCAATTCACGGATGACGTGTTGCGCTTGCGCCACGGCCATACCATAGCCAGGCACAACAATAACAGACGATGCAGAATCAAAAAGCATGGCTGTTTCTTCTACACCAACTTCCTTGATCACAATGGCAGGACCATCGGCCGCAGTTGCAGCATTGGTCTGACCAAAGCCACCAAGCAATACATTCGTCAGCGAGCGGTTCATCGCCTTACACATTATTTGGGTCAGGATAATGCCTGAAGCACCAACCAACGAACCGGCTACAATCAGCACGTTGTTGTTCAAAATAAATCCGGTCGCACAGGCAGCCATCCCTGAATAAGAGTTTAAGAGGGATATGACCACCGGCATATCGGCGCCACCAATTGGAATTACCGTGAGTATGCCCAGAAGCAATGCCACTCCAGTTATAACGTAAACAAAAAGCGGATCCGCTGGTGTCAGATAAACCAGGATGGAAGCACCAATAAATGCCAATAACAAAAGAAGATTCAAAAGATGCTGGCCGGAGAAAGTAATCGGTGATCCTGTGATCTTTCCATTGAGTTTAAGAAACGCCACCATAGATCCTGTGAACGTCACGCCACCGATAAGAATACTTAGGATAATACTTACGGCAATAACCGCACCCATCTCCTCATTAAGGGTTTGGGTACGCAGGAAATAATCCGACAGCCCAACAAAAACAGAAGCCAGACCACCAAATCCGTTGAACAAAGCAACCATCTCAGGAATCTGGGTCATCTCCACTTTATATGCATAGTAGAGTCCGATGGCCGTTCCAATTGCCATACAAACAGCGATTTCAGTATAGGTAACCAATTGAACCTGTACCAGGGTGGCTGCGATGGCAATCAGCATACCCACTGCAGACAGAAAGTTTCCTCTCCGGGCATCCTTGGTTTTGTTCATGAGTTTGATGCCCACGATAACCAATACCGAGGCAATCAGGTAGGCGATGGAAATTAGCAGGCTCATTTCTTTTTGAACATTTTCAACATACGATCCGTAACAGCGTAGCCACCCATCACATTCACTGTGGCCAGTACCAGGGCAGCCATGCCCAACCACTTGGCAGTGCTGGTGTAGCCGAGCTCGTTACAAGCCAGGATGGCACCAACTATGGTAATTCCTGAAATGGCGTTTGACCCGGACATTAAAGGCGTGTGAAGGGTTGGTGGCACTTTGGCAATCAACTCGAAACCGAGGTAGCTGGCCAGGACCAGCACGTACAGCAAAATGATTAATGATTCAGCACTCATATGGTTTAACGATCAATTACTGGTTTAAAATTTTCTTGGTGAATTCATGGACCAATGCACCGCCATGGGTGATGAGAACACCTTTGGTGATCTCCTCCTCCTGATCCAGTTGAAAACCATCTTTGGTAGACAGGTGCATCAACAGGGTACTGATGTTGGTGGCATAAAGCTGACTCGCATTGGTGGCCAGGAGCGAAGGAAGGTTGGACTCACCAACAATGGTGACACCGTGTTTGACCACGGTCTTATGTATTTCGGAGAGCTCACAATTGCCTCCCGACTCAACAGCCATGTCTACAATTACCGATCCCTTCTTCATGGTCTTCACCATTTCCTCCGTAACCAGGATTGGTGATTTCTTACCCATCACCAGCGCTGTGGTAATCACCAGATCAGCCTCACGGATTTTATCGGCGATCAGTTGTTTCTGCTTCTTGAGGAAATCCTCAGATACTTCACTGGCATAGCCGCCGGTGGTTTTCACACCCTCTGCGCCTTCCACCACCAGAAAACGTCCACCCAATGACTCCACCTGTTCTTTGGTTTCAGGTCGAACATCACTCACCTCCACCACAGCACCAAGACGCTTGGCGGTGGCAATGGCCTGCAGACCTGCTACGCCTGCTCCAAAAATCAATACCCTGCCGGGTGTGATGGTACCGGCAGAAGTCATCATGAGCGGAAAAATTTTTGTCAGGTGGTTTGCGCCGAGCAGAACAGCCTTATAGCCACCCAAATTTGCCTGAGAGCTCAGTGCATCCATTTTCTGTGCCCGCGAAATACGGGGCACCGCATCCATGGAAAAAGATGAAATATTTTTCGACTTCAGGGTGTCCACCAAAGATTTGTTGGTGTGCGCATACAGGAAAGAAATACTTGCCGCACCCTGCCGCATACGGGAAATCTCTTCTTCGGTCGGGGCATTGACTTTCAGGACCACATCGGCACCCAGGGCTTCATCCCTTGGAACCAGTGATGCGCCTGCGGCAGAGAATTCTTCATCGGAAAAAAAAGATTGTGCGCCGGCACCGGATTCGACGATGACTTGATAACCTTTTTTAACGAGCAGCTTTACACTGTCAGGGGTAAGGGAAACCCGCTTTTCAAAATCACGTGTTTCCTTAACGACACCAATTTTCATTATGAGAATTTAAAGTTTGCAATCAGAATGTGAAGTGCGAAAATAGCGTTTTCAATCGTAACGCCGGAGGTTATTCCAAACATGGAAAAATGAATTTTTACGCGGTAAAACCACCGAAATCATAAAGTTTTCCTTCAGCGGCAACCTTGGCATTGTCTATCTTCGTCACGTGAAAAATTTACCCTCACTTACCCATTCGGTTTTTAAGTTTTTAAAGGCGCTGAAGAAAAACAATAGAAAGGAATGGTTTGATGCCAACAGGCCAACTTATTCAGCCTGCAGGGAAGTGTTTCACGAATACGTTCATGAATTGTTGGAATCGCTAAAGCTGATGGACGACGATCTGCGACCCATTGAATCGAATAAATGTCTATTCCGAATTAACCGCGATATCCGGTTCAGCAACGATAAACGACCGTACAAAAACAACTTTGGAGTCTTTATGAATAAAGGCGGAAAAAAATCGGCAACAGCAGGTTATTATCTTCATATCGAGCCAGGCAACAGTTTTGGCGGCCGGAATTTGGATGCCGGAGCCCGAGCAGGTCAGCACCATCAGGCAGGAGATCGACTATTGTTTGGATGAATTCAAATCCATTGTGAAATCATCTGTCTTCAAAAAAACTTTTGGAGACCTGGATCGAGAAGCTGAATTATCTCGTCCGCCGAAAGGTTATTCGCCCGAACATCCGGGGCTCGAATACCTGAAATTGAAAAGTTTTACAGTAACTGCAGCGGTGGATGATGATACGCTGCTTAATAAGAACAGCATTAAATCAATCTTAAAGCATTATTAAGCGGCAGTCCCTCTGGTGAAATTCATTAACAGATCGCTGACGGAGTCCTGAAGTGAAACAGAAATAAAATTCCCAGAGCGGCAACCCAAGACCTAACCCCAAAAACAAGCCCGGGTTGCCCTGAGAGAATGTGAATCCTCCTTACCTCTGGTCAATAACTCAATTTCAAATCAATGGTACGGTTGGCCTCCAGCCTGACCGCTGCTTTTTCAAAGGAAGGAGGTCCCAACAACGCAGCACCACTTCCTGAAAAAGCATAACCCTCCTTGGGAATACCCAAAAAGTTTACATCCAATTCATTATTCCCGTTTTCATCGTGCATAACCGTTACCGCATAATTTCCATTTGGAAGATTACTGAAACTATGCACGAGAGAAGTTCCATTCAATGGAACCAATACCTGTCGAACCGCTTTATGTCTATCAGACGGGAAACCCTCTTTACCCGGGAAGACCAGGATACCTACCTGGCCCTTGGCGCTTCTGAAACCCTGAATCTTAACGGTCAACGTAGAGGATTCCGGTTGGTAAAAACCACCAAACCATCCGACTGCAGCCACCAAAAACAGAAGAATCATGGGGCAAATTTCGCAGTCAGGTGTCTATTGCCCATCATGCGCACCAGATCAACGGAGTGAATACAATAAATACAGGTGTGGCGGGTTTTTGGGTCGAAAAGCCGGATGATTTAGTGTATTGGATTTAAATCAAGCCATGCTAAATTTCGATGTCGGGGCATGGATTTAACATAAGCACTTCCCTGCCTGATTCCAGAAAAAAACAGATTACCCTATCATGGAAAACCGCACGATGAACCCCACAATGATTCCCAACAATGCCCACAAGGACATTCCCGGAAATCCCTCCGTCGCCAAATCCAGCAACTTTAAATTAAACGATCGAACCAATGGTCAGCCCCTCAGGGTTTTGAGTGAAGCAGATTGGAAATTCTGGGTTGAGAATGGCTACATCGTTATAAAAAATGCAGTACCAAGAGAACAGGCCCAGGCCACTGCAAACTTCTTATGGGAATTCGAAGAGAAAAATCCCAACGATCCTTCCACCTGGTACACAGCACCACGGGCAGACATGCAAATGAAGGAATTGGTGAATACAGGGATGGTGGAAGTTTACAACCACCAGCACCTGTGGAACAACCGAATGACGCGCCGGGTGTATGATGCTTTTGTGGACATCTGGGGAACTGAAAAACTCTGGGTAACCATAGACAGGGCCAACCTGAATTTTCCCATTAGACCTGGTTTTGAATACAAAGCATTTATTCATTGGGATTACAACCCTGAAACCAAACCCGTGAACGTGCAGGGCGTCCTTGCTCTGGCAGATCAAACCGATGAAAATATGGGCGGCTTTCAATGTGTGCCTGAGCTGTTCAGGAATTACGAAGCCTGGAAAGCCAAACAACCGGAGGGATGGGATCATTTTAAACCTGACGTCACCGGTTATGAATTGGTGAAGGTGAAACTTGAGGCTGGCGATTTACTGATCTTCAACAGTCTGCAACCACACGGCATTCGTGCCAACAACAGTACGGATAAGGTGAGAATGGCTCAATACATTTCTATGATGCCTGCGGAAGAGGACAACGAACCCTTAAAAGACTGGCGGATCCGCTCCTGGCGCGATCGAATGGCACCGGAGGGCTATGCATTCCCGGGCGACCCCAGGAAGTGGGAACAGACAAAATATCAGACGGCCACACTCACTGATTTGGGCAAAAAACTTCTTGGTTTGGAAAAATGGTGATTAAAATTTTTTAGCTGTAACGCAAACAAAACCAATAGTGACTCAGGTCACGCGCGACACAGCGCGAATGTTTCTACCTTCGCGCGGTCATCGATAATGGAATTTCTGGGTTATTTATCTGCAGTCGTCATGGGCATTTTGCTAGGCCTCATTGGCGGCGGTGGCTCCATACTTACTGTTCCAATTCTGGTGTACCTGTTTAACATCAACCCGGTTACGGCTACAGCCTATTCCTTGTTCATCGTTGGCACCGCAAGCCTCATCGGTTCCTACAGTCACTTTAGGAGAGGTTTCATCGATCTTAAAATTGCCCTTGTCTTCGGAGCGCCTTCCATTGCCTCGGTCTGGCTGGTGCGCGCCAAACTACTGCCGGCCATACCGGAAAATATTTTCCAGACCGGCGACTTCCTGCTTACCAAATCAAGCCTGATCCTTTTACTCTTTGCTGTTCTCATGCTGGGCGCAGCATTAACCATGATTTTCCAGCCCAATAAAACCAGTACATCCAAAGTGGAGCAGCTGAATTATCAGCTGATTTTTACTGAAGGATTTCTCGTTGGTGGACTCACCGGTTTGGTGGGCGCAGGCGGAGGATTTTTGATTATCCCAGCATTGATTCTTTTTGCCGGACTGCCCATGAAACATGCTGTGGGTACTTCCCTGCTCATCATCGCCGCCAAATCACTCATAGGGTTTACAGGCGACTTACTGACAGGCGCACCGATCGATTACAGATTTCTTCTTTTGTTTAGTGGATTTGCCATTGGTGGAATACTGGTCGGCAGCAAAATGGCACGCCATATTTCTGACGAAAAACTCAGACCCATTTTCGGATGGTTCGTACTGTTGACCGGCATGGTCATGTTGTGGAAGGAGCTCTGAACGAGCATTAAATCCATCCTTTTCTGGTCCTCACGGACTATCTTTATCTTTTAATTCTCATCATGGACTCATTAGTTAAGCCCTGGCCCTGGTATGTAGCCGGTCCCATCCTTGGCCTCATGGTACCACTGTTGCTGTTGTTGGGCAACAAAAGATTTGGGATCTCCGGTAGCCTCAGACACATTTGCGCCGCTTGCCTGCCGGCTAAAATTCCATTCTTCCAATACCAATGGAAACATGAAATCTGGAACATATTTTTTGTGGTGGGAATTGGTGTTGGCGGATGGTTGGCCGCCGGACCCTTGGCAAACCCTGAAGCAATTACCGTAGCGCCAGCCACCGCATCAGCGCTTGCAACACTTGGTATTGAAAGCAATGGAACGTTGATGCCTGCTTCCATTTTTGGACCTGAACAATTGTTCACCTCAAATGGATTATTGTTTTTCGTGTTGGGAGGATTTCTGGTTGGATTTGGAACCCGTTACGGCGGCGGTTGTACCTCCGGACACGCCATTTTCGGTTTGTCAACCTTGCAATGGCCTTCGCTTGTTGCCACGGTTAGTTTTATGGCCGGTGGATTTATTATGGTGCATGTTTTATTTCCCTTTCTCATCAAACTGATTTGATCGCTCCCTGTATGTCAACACTCAACCAAAACAATAACTCAGAAAAGTTTACCGGCGGGGATGACCTGTCGAATTTTCAGTCCTCCCGTGAATCATGGCTGGGATCAAACATCAAATATCTTTTGGCGGGATTATTAACCGGAGTGGTCTTTGTAAAGGCAGAGATTTCCAGTTGGTACCGCATTCAGGAAATGTTCCGCTTCGATTCTTTTCACATGTACGGCGTGATTGGCTCAGCAGTTTTCACTGCAGTGGTTTCAGTATGGCTGATTAAAAAATTTGGAACCAAAACCATTCAAGGTGAGGCAGTGGTACTTTCTGATAAAAAATTTCACATGGGTGTTGTTTGGGGAGGATTGCTGTTTGGATTCGGGTGGGCGTTGACCGGTGCCTGTCCCGGTCCGTTGTTCGCACAAATCACCAGCGGCTATCCCCAAATTGCTGTAACCTTATTGAGTGCATTGGCTGGAACCTGGACCTACGGTTTACTCAAAGAGAAACTTCCACACTAAAAAATCTTGGAGCCCCTGCAATCACCGGCCAATAAAATTTTCAGCCTTGTAAGGCTAACCTTATTGGTATCGGTTGTTGTACTGCTTTCCTGTTTTGTGCTGTCCTGGCTGGTGCTCTCACCACCTGCGCCCAGTCAGTCGCCGACACCCATCGTTGAGCAAAAAAAGGATTCCTTGTGGCATGCGCCGGATTTAAGCCTTCTTGATCAATCCGATAGTGCTGAACTTATCCGGTATGGCAGATCGCTGATTGAGAAAACTTCAGCCTACCTGGGGCCGGAAGGTTCAGTTGGCGCCTTATCGAACGGAATGAACTGCCAGAACTGTCACCTCGATGCAGGAACAAGACCCTTTGGAAACAACTACAGCGCTGTGGCTTCAACCTATCCAAAGTTTAGAGCACGTTCCGGGAGCATTGAGACCATGGAGAAACGGGTGAACGATTGCATTGAACGCAGCTTAAACGGAAAACCGCTTTCCAATGAGAGCCGCGAGATGAAAGCTATTTTAGCCTGGTTCCGTTGGCTAGGTAGCAATGTGGAAAAGGATGTCTCCCCATTAGGATCCGGACTGGTTAGTCTGCCTTTTTTGGATCGTGCCGCAAGTCCGGAAAATGGAAAAATTCTTTACGCTCAGAAATGCACGGTTTGTCACGGCAGAGAAGGACAAGGGCAACGTATGCCGGGTGGACCTGGTTGGTTTTATCCGCCGCTTTGGGGCGAACACAGTTACAATACGGGAGCAGGATTATACCGACTGTCGAGGTTTGCAGGTTACATCAAAGCCAACATGCCGCTGGGTTCAACCTTTGACCGGCCTCAGCTCTCCGATGAGGAGGCATGGGACATCGCAGCTTTTGTGAATTCACAACCACGCCCGACAAAAGATTTGTCCGCCGATTGGCCGGACATTTCGAAAAAGCCAGTTGACCACCCCTTTGGGCCATTTTCGGATGGATTTACCGAAGCGCAGCACAAGTTCGGTCCATTTAAGCCCATTCAGGAGAAGATAAAACAGAGGAGTAAAAAGGCCTAATGGTCTGATTTGATTTTGATTGTCATCATTTTATTCATTGAAAATACAGGGTTAGCGTGCTAACTTTGATCGAAGGGCAGCATTGATGTTATGGTTTCAGGCTGTCCACCTACTTAAAACCAGGCACCCGACATGTTTCTTAAAACCAAAAGTAGTATCGCTGCATTCATCGCCTGTTTGGCGATTATGGTAACATACCTGTTCATCCAGGTTTTGCTTGTATCTGGTATGCTCAGTTACCAGCCTTGGTTGGGGTATTTTGGATTGGCGTGCATAGGATTGTTCTTCCCTTTCTTTCTTTTTTTGATTCGCTCCTACATACAGTAGGTGAAGGCATCCAAAAAAGGAGTTCTAAGCAAAGAATTAGAGCTCGAACAACACAGACTTGGTGAGATCGAAAAGTTTATCGATGAGGCCTCGATCATTTCAAAAGCCGATTCAAAAGGAAAAATCACATACGTCAATAAAAAGTTTACGGAGGTTTCAGGGTACAGCCTGGAAGAAGTGTTGGGTAAGGATCATAATGTGGTGAATTCGGGCATTCATCCAAAGGACATGTGGAAGGACATGTATAAGACGGTGATAAAAGATAAGGGCATCTGGAATCAGGTGGTCACCAACCGGGCCAAGAATGGTAGCCTTTACCATGTAGACACATATATCAAGGCTGAATTCGATCCGACAACCGGCGCACTCACCGGCTATTCTTCCATACGCCAGGATCTGACTGAACTGAAAAATAAGGAGCAGGACATTCGCAACCGGATGAATGCCATCAACAAATCAAACGCAGTTATTGAATTTGGTTTGGATCGTAATGTCATTTTTGCAAACCCTAATTTTTGTGAACTATTTGGCTACACGCAGGACGAACTGGTAGGAAAAGACCACGGCATGTTGGTTCAGCAGGATTACTTAAGCTCTGAAGAATATCAGGCATTCTGGAAGACTTTATCCACCGGAAAACACCTTAATTCCGTCTATGAGCGTGTTAAAAAAGATGGTTCAAGCATTTGGTTGCAGGCAACCTACAACCCGGTATTGGATACCGAAGGAAGGGTAATCCGGATCATGAAAATTGCAACCGATGCAACCGAGAGGGTTTTGCAGCAGCGACAGATTGAAACCCAAAGGAAAAGATTTGAAGAGCTGATTCATTTTGTTGATGAGGCCGCCATCGTTTCAAGAGCAGACGCAAAAGGAAAAATCACTTACGTCAATAAAAAGTTTACAGAGGTTTCAGGGTATAGCCTGGAAGAAGTGTTGGGCAAGGACCATAATGTGGTGAATTCGGGCATTCATCCAAAGGACATGTGGAAGGACATGTATAAGACGGTGATAAAAGATAAGGGCATCTGGAACCAGGTGGTCACCAACCGGGCCAAGAATGGCAGCCTTTACCATGTAGACACATACATCAAGGCCGAATTCGATCCGACAACCGGCGCACTCACCGGCTATTCTTCCATACGCCAGGATCTGACTGAACTAAAAAATAAGGAGCAGGACATCCGCAACCGGATGAATGCCATCAACAAATCAAACGCAGTTATTGAATTTGGTTTGGATCATAAAATCATTTTTGCAAACCCTAATTTTTGTGAACTGTTTGGCTACACGCAGGACGAACTGGTAGGAAAAGACCATGGCATGTTGGTTCGGCAGGATTATTTAAGCTCTGAAGAATATCAGGCATTCTGGAAGACATTATCCAATGGAAAACACCTCAATGCCGTCTTTGAGCGTGTTAAAAAAGATGGTTCAAGCATTTGGTTGCAGGCGACCTACAACCCGGTATTGGATACCGAAGGAAGGGTAATCCGGGTCATGAAAATTGCAACCGATGCAACCGAGAGGGTTTTACAGCAGCAATAAATTGAAACCCAAAGGAAAAGATTTGAAGAACTGATTCATTTTGTTGATGAGGCCGCCATCGTTTCAAGAGCGGATGCAAAAGGTAAAATCACTTACGTCAATAAAAAGTTTACAGAGGTTTCAGGGTACAGCCTGGAAGAGGTGTTGGGCAAGGACCATAATGTGGTGAATTCCGGCATCCATCCAAAGGACATGTGGAAGGACATGTATAAGACGGTGATAAAGGATAAGGGCATCTGGAACCAGGTGGTCACCAACCGATCTAAAAACGGACAGCTTTATTATGTCGACACTTATGTTAAAGCGGATTTTGATCCCATCTCAGGAGCCTTAACCGAATACACTTCCATCCGTCAGGATTTAACGGAATTAAAGAGGAAGGAATTGGAGATAAGAAACCGAATGAATGCCATCAACAAATCAAACGCTGTGGTTGAGTTTGATATGGATGGCAACATTATGTATGCCAACGATCAGTTCTGTGAAACCATGGGTTACACCCATGAGGAGCTTCAAGGTAAACACCATCAGATGTTTGTGACCACTACGTACGCAGAATCCCTCGAATACATGGATTTCTGGAATACACTTCGCGGTGGCCGACACATATCTTCGGAATTGGAACGCATCAAAAAAGATGGTTCCATAGTTTGGCTTCAGGCTACCTACACTCCGATTATTAACAATGAAGGATTGGTAAAAAGGATAATTAAAATTGCTGTTGACATTACCGATCGAATAAAGCAATCCGGAGAAATTCAAAAAAAGAATACCTACCTGGAACACGCTGCAAAAATTTTACGGCACGACATGCACTCAGGCATAAACGTTTATATACCCAGAGGCATTAAATCACTTAAGCTCAGACTTTCGCCGGAGGCCATTGAAAACTTCAGACTTGATCCTGCCTTAAGAATGCTTCAGGAAGGCCTCAGCCATGCACAAAAGGTTTACAAGGGCATATTCGAGTTTACCAACCTGGTAAAGCCCGACGCCAAACTAAAACTCACCGAACACAACCTCGGTGAAATCCTGCGTGAATTTATTTCTACCACAGCCTACAAAGATCAAATCATTATAGAGAACCTGACCAGCGCCATGGTAAGTGAGCAATTGTTTTGTACAGCCGTGGACAACCTGTTTCGTAACGGACTGAAATACAACGACAGCACGAATAAGTGGGTTAAAGTTCGAATGGGCGATCCCGATACACTACTGGTGGAGGACAACGGCAGGGGCATCACACAGGAAGAATTCATCAATTTCTCCTCCAAAAATCTGCGCAGGGAAAATCAGAAGGAATCCGGAAGCGGGTTAGGCCTGGGGATCTGCGTAGCCATATTGAAAGAACATAATTTTCAGATATATTGCCGGAAGAACGAAACTGTCGGTACCACCATTTCTATTAAATTAAAGTAACCATGATCAATTCAATTTTACTAGTCGACGATGAGAGCTTGTTCCACCTGGTGTTTGAGGAGGTCAATGGATTGTTGGACATAGCCTTGAACATTGAAACCATTTATTCTACGGAGCAGGCAGAAATAATGTTTAAAGAATGGGCTTCCAACCCTGAAAAAAGGCCCGACTGCGCATTCATCGATTTAAACATTATTGGAAGTTCCATCGATGGAATTGAGTTGATCAGAAAATTAAAAACCGAATACGACAGTGGTGTCGTAGCCGGCATCATCTCTTCAAGTGCCGATGAAACCGAGCAGGCAAGGGCAGTTGAGGCAGGCGCTCAATTCTGGATTGTGAAGACAGATGAAATTGAACCCAGATTGGAGAGCTTCAAGGCCGACTACCTTGGTTTCAAAAATAAAACCGCGCCCTTCAAGGTCTACTGCTGATCGGACCTTCCATTTTTCCCGATAAACTGCCGTTTTTTCCTGACGAGAGGTAACTCACCTACGATCAAAATTGATCGTTCTGTGTTTGGTTTGCATTCGGAAAAATCAACCGAATGGCTAAGACGACCAAATCAAAGGGAACCGGAAAAAAAACCGGGAATCCGACCAAAGAAAAAATAATTCAGGCGTATATCGACCATGTTGTATCGCATGGCAAAAAGCCCGTTACCGTATTTAAATTCTGTAAGGAAATCGGCATAAAGGAATCTGAATTTTATGATGTGGCCGGCTCCTTCCACGAGTTGGAAAATCAGGTATGGACCTCGCTGATGGTTCGCGCCATTGACGCAGTTTCAGCAGACCAGCAATTTGTGAATTTCTCTGCACGCGAAAAGATGCTGGCCCTGTATTTTACCCTTCTGGAAATCCTTAAAGAAAACCGAAGCTTTGCGGTCATGACGGCAGGCATCAGCCTTTCACCTGTCCAATTGCCCGCCTGCCTGAAAGGATTCAAAACAGCATTTGAAAGTTTTGTAACCGAGATCATCGGAAGTGGAAAATCTTCAGGCGAGGTCGCTGCCCGACCCATGCTGGACAACCGCTATCCTCAAATTTTTTGGATTCACCTAATGCTCGTCCTTCAGTTCTGGGTCTCCGACAGCTCCACCTCATTCGAACAATCGGATGCCTTCGTTGAAAAGTCCGTGAATCTGGCTTTTGATCTATTTGGCAAAGGTGCTTTGGACACCGCCATTGACCTGGCCAAATTCGTCTATCAAAACAAAGTCCGTTTCTAAGTTCTTGCGTGAAGGAGTTTGATAAAATTCCGGTTTCGAAGGTCCAGCGTGCGACCAAATTCATCAAAACCGGTGCAAAAATAGGGACCAACTACCTCCGGCATTATGGAAAGAAGCTGGTGAACCCGGATCTTTCCAAAGATGAATTGCACCAGGACAATGCAGAAGATATTTATGAGTCATTAAGTGAATTGAAAGGCAGCGCACTGAAGGTGGCCCAGATGCTGAGCATGGACAGGAGTCTTCTTCCAAGAGCCTATCAGCAGAAATTTACGCTGGCACAATACAGCGCACCGCCCCTGTCCTACCCCCTAGTGACCAACATCGTTCAGAAATCGCTGGGCAAAAAACCAGAAGACCTATTCGATCAGTTCACCAGGAATGCAGTGAATGCTGCCTCCATGGGACAGGTTCATCAAGCCACCAAAGCAAAGAAAACCTTTGCGGTAAAAGTTCAGTATCCTGGTATCGCAGATTCGGTGAAGTCGGACCTGGCCATGGTAAAGCCCATAGCACTTTCCATGTTCAACCTCAATCCTGCCGACTACCGGGAGTTCATCCAGGAAGTTGAATCCCGCTTGTTGGAAGAAACCGACTATGCCCTTGAGCTTAAGCGTTCGGTAAGGCTCTCTTCCCTCTGTAACCACATCAGGGGACTTAGGTTCCCAAGCTATTATCCTGAGTTTTCTTCAAAAAGAATTCTTACCATGGACTGGCTGGATGGAGAACCATTGGGCGAAGCCTTGAAAAAGAAGATTCCTGCCGGAATCAAGTCCAGCATTGGACAGGCACTCTGGGATTTTTACCATTTCCAGATCCACTCGCTTAAGGAAGTTCATGCAGACCCCCATCCAGGCAATTTCATTCTTATGAAAAGCGGCGAGTTGGGCATTATTGATTTTGGATGCGTCAAAGTGATTCCGGAGGATTTCTATGAAAATTATTTCAGGTTGCTGGACAGGGGCCTGCTGGATAATCCAGACCGGCTTGCAGAAACCTTTAACAATTTAAAATTCATTTATCCCGAAGACTCCCCGAAGGAAAAAGCGTTTTTCACTGATCTTTTTGTTGAACTAGTGGAACTCCTGAGCCGTCCATTCGCCAAGGAATCGTTTGATTTTTCCGACGATAAGTATTTTGAAACGCTCTATGCCTACGGCGAGCGGCTTGCATCCATGAAGGAACTTAGAAATTCCCAAAAGGCAAGAGGCGTAAAAGACGCGCTGTACATCAACCGAACCTATTTTGGACTTTATTCCATCCTACACGAGTTACGGTGTGAGGTTAAAACCCATCCTAATTTCAATTGAATAGGAATGAGGTCGATTTTTCCGAGTCGATCTCATTAAATTTGGGAAAATTCTGCTTTTGAAATTTTTTCGGCGACTTAAACCACTTTCCTGGATACTACTATCCCTCGTTGCCGTCTCCATAGTATATTTTCTTGTTGCGCGTTTCTGGCCGAAGACCAATGTCCTGGAGCGGGTGTACTACGATTGGACCCACAGCAATCCTTATGTTAAAAACCGTGGCCAGCTAAGAGAATTTCTAAACAACCTTGAACGCGTATCGTACGAGCAGATACCCGATGATTTCAGAAGAAGAACGGGAATGAACCGGCGCGCCGAACGGGAAAGAATCAAACGACAGCGCTTTTATGCTGTTACCAAGAAGGACTTGTATAAAAAAATCGCAGGCAGTAACAGGCTAATGAGTATCGTTTCAGGTGACAATCAGTATGGAAGACATTCAATTTTTTCGGATGAGAAATTTTACTTCCACATTAATCCATCCATTTTGTACCGGTTTATAGAAGTTCAGAATGAATTGGAAAAAGCAGGCCATGACCGGGATGGAATCCGAATCATTTCCGGACATCGTACCCCCGGGCACAATCGCAATGTTGGCGGGAAAAGTGAAAGCCGCCACATGATGGGCGATGCGCTCGATATTAAAATCGGCGACATCGATGGCGATGGCATGGCCACCCGGGAAGACAAAAAACTTCTGCTGCCAATTTTACGCCGGGTAATTGGAAACAGCGGGGGCCTTGGGGTTTATGCAATGTCGGTTCACATCGATGCCCGTGGATTTCGTGCGCGCTGGTAAGGATCAGCTTTTCCATTCAAACCTTTGTTCCTTGAGATCGTATACGTTCCTTTGCCGGAATAAAACCAAGTACTATGAAAATGATCCAATCAACCATTATTGTTTCCCTGATTTTTTTGCCCATGCTTCAAGGCTGTAAGAAACAGGAAGAAAAAAGAGAAAAGGAAGTAAAAGTTGAAATGAAGATGGTAAATGATTCAACTGCCGAAGCCACCATCACCATCAAAGAAGATTCTGCAGGAACTTCAAAGGAGACGGTCCAGGTGATCAAAGGAAATCCGACGGAAGTAAAAGCCCAGGTAGAAAATCAAAAGAAATAATTTAGCTCAGCAGAAAGGTGGAGCGATACTGGGGCATCCTGTTTAATGTTTCGACCAGATACTTTCTGATCGCAGGTATTGCCTTTCTGGTGTGCTACAAAATTCTCTATCCACGAATCGCAGGAAAAAAAATACAATCTAAGCTCCCAGGCAATGAAGATTACTTGAGGGAAATTGGTTATTCGGTTGTCACCATTATGATCTTTGCCCTGGTGCCTTACTTTTTTGTTTTTAATCCCACCATTCGTTCCTACACCAGATTGTACAGCGAAATATCTGAACGTGGCTGGATTTATTATTGGTTGGCTTTTCCGTTAATGATTCTTATCCACGACACCTATTTTTATTGGACGCACCGAATCATGCATACGCCAGGGATTTATAGATGGTTTCACGCGACCCATCATGCCTCAACAAATCCATCGCCCTGGGCAGCTTATGCTTTTCATCCGCTGGAAGCGTTGGTGGAGGTCGGGATTTTCCCATTGTTTCTTTTCACCCTGCCAATGCACCGAACGCATTTTTTCCTGTTCTTTTTATTCTCGATAGTCTACAATGTTTATGGCCACCTGGGGTGGGAAATTTATCCGAAGCGCTTTATGGAAAGCAGCTTTGGCAAATGGATCAATACCGCTACAGCACACAATTTTCATCACCGGTTTTTCAACGGTAATTACGGACTCTATCTAAAATTCTGGGACCGAATCATGGGCACGCTTCGATAGCCTAATGCAGATTCCGGATACCAAAGAAGCTTTTCTCGGGTAAATTATCCTATAAACGGATAAATTATCTCCAGTTACCTGCTTTTCAGGTTTGTGATAAGGCCAATGCGGACTAAATTTGAATCCCTGAACCATGCGTCCTCTTTTCTTGTCCTTACTGTTTACGCTGTCCACTACAGCCGCCCAAGCACAAACCGAATCAGACATCTGGTTGCTTAGGGAGATCTGGAACCAAAAAAACTTCTTCGGAGAAATCAGTTCGATCTGGATGAAGGCAAACCCCATGTTTGTGGATGGTGTGCGGGACTCCAAAAAAATCCATTCAAGTTCAGGGATCGATGCCATCATAAAAAATAAAAAGGGGATGTTCTGCGCCATTCCTGGCACAGGCTGGGTGCAGTCCATTACGTTCAAAGGTGATTCCCTGGTGGTCACACGAATCGATTCAACCATTTACGGCGGATACAATTTCGGAGCCTTTTATTTTAACTATAGAGATACCATATTTTCACTTGGTGGGTACGGACTATGGAACGTAAATAGCAACCTTCGTTACTATCGGGAAAACACTTATGGATGGGAAATCATGCCCTTGAACCGACCCGTTCCCATAATCATTCAGAATAGTGGTTACCTGCTTGACTTGCCAAACCAAATGCTATTTGTTATCCCATGCGCCATTCCAATGGATGGCATTCGAGTCAATAAGGACAACACACACATGACGTTCGAAACCGACAGGGTTTTTATGTTGGACCTAAACTCCAAATCATGGTCGGATTATGGTACCCTCACCAACGATGCAAAAAATGCATTGGGTACTACGTTTAAAGTCGCAGGAACGCCTTTTGGCGAAATGGTTTCATTCGGCCCTAAAAAGAAATTCAAGACACAGGTCATTGATTACCGAAACAACAAGATCCTTGAACTCAAGGACTTCTCCAAGTCTGTAAAAATTTTAGACGCCATACTGGTTGGTCGAAACAGTGGTAAGCTTGCCGACCGGATGATCACCTTCTTTCATCAGGATACCTTACACATTCTCACCTCCAATCGAACCCATGAACGGATTGCTTTAAAACGTGATGAATTCATTGAAACGGATCTTAAAGTTTATCAACAACCTTATTTTGGGTTTGTCCGTAAACTTGACCGAACATCACTTTTCGTTTCGGCAACCGGGCTTTTAATGTTTTTATCCGGCTTGATTTTAATCCGAAGAAGCAAGCGCCACAACACACAACAATCCGATGAGGAGCAACCCTTGTTCGATGAACTGGAAAAACAAGTTCTGAAGGCATTTGATCAATCCGAACAAAAGTCAATCACCACCAATGATTTGGATGAAA
Source organism: Bacteroidota bacterium (assembly GCA_016866235.1). Taxonomy (GTDB): domain Bacteria; phylum Bacteroidota; class Bacteroidia; order Cytophagales; family Cyclobacteriaceae; genus ELB16-189. The sequence continues at coordinate 506,161 of VGMW01000001.1, read as the reverse complement.
TTCTGGGTACAGAAAACAGAACGATCGACGCTATGAAAAAGCGAAGGAGCTTAGTCATCCGCTCCATCAATGAGAAGTTTTCGCTCTACACAGGTTCTGAAGAAATGCTGATTGCTACCCAACGGACTGAAGATGACCGCCGCATGGTACGCTACAGCCTGAATGTGGCAGGCTTTCAAAAGATCAAAAAAGAAATTGCCTGATTACCTTTAGGTTCAATTTCTCCACCATTGGATAAAATCAAAACAACGTTACTGTCCTATGGGATGTCTGGTAAAGTCTTCCATGCACCCTTCCTGACCACCCATCCGGGTTTTCATCTTTCGGGCGCATGGGAACGCAGTAAAAAGCAAATCCAAAAAGACTACCCATGGACCAAAAGTTTTGATTCGCTGAAAGAAGTACTGGAATCAGACGCTGAACTGGTGGTCGTGAACACCCCCAACCTCACACATTTTGAATTCACCGCGGCATGTCTTAGGGCAGGGAAACATGTGATGGTCGAAAAAGCATTTACCACCAACGCACAAGAAGCCATTGAACTGGAGAACCTGGCTAAACAACAAGGCCTGGTTTTAACGATTTTTCAAAACCGACGTTGGGATTCCGATTTTCTGACCACAAAAAAAATCCTGGAATCCGAAAAACTTGGGACCATTGTGGAAGCACAGCTCAGCTACGACCGATACAATCCAACGCTCAGCCCAAAGGTCCATAAGGAGACCCTTTCCCAAGGCTCTGGAATACTTAAGGACTTAGGTCCTCATTTGATCGATCAGGCACTCGTATTGTTTGGTTTGCCTCAGGCAGTGTATGCCGACCTGCGCATTACCAGGGAGCATTCACAAGTGGATGATTACTTTGAGCTGATACTATTTTATCCTGAAGGTCGAGCTCGCTTGCACAGTGGCTATTTTGTGAAGGAACCTGGCCCGGCATACATCCTGCACGGTAAAAACGGTTCTTTCCTCAAACACCGAAGTGATATTCAGGAGACTGCATTACAAGCTGGAAGGAAACCAGATGAGCCTGAGTGGGGAAGAGAGCCTGACACCGAAGCCGGCTTACTACACCTGCATCTCAATGGCCAGTCGGTTAAAGAAAGGGTACCCACAGAACCTGGAAACTACAGGCATTTTTATGAAGGTGTGTTTCAATCCATTCGCCATCAGGGAAAACCACCCGTGACCCCAACGGAAGGAATTGCGGTTATGAAAATCATCGATGCCGCTCTTCAAAGTCAAGCCGAAGGAAAAAAAATCGATTTGAATTTTTCCTGAAAAAGCAACTGGAATCAGAGCAAAAGCAAAAAGGAAGGATCACCCTAACTTTTTCTCCGAATGCTTATTCGTGTGCCGGTAGGTTGAGAAAAAATATCAAGTTGAAAACCTGCTTCAAGCGCTCGCTGTCTCATGTTTTCCAAACCATAGCCGCCTGAGGGTGATGACGCTGAAAATCCCTTGCCATTGTCCTGTACCATTATTTCAAAATCCGGCTGATCGTTGAACCCAACCTGAATGGACGAGGCGCCGGAATGGCGTAAAGCATTGGTGATAGCCTCCTGTAAAATGGAAAGCAAATGGATGCCTTCTGTAGGAGAAAGCGAATGCTCTGCTTTTAAATTTTCGAAGACCTGAATGTTGGTCTCCGGGAAATTTCCGGCGATGCGGTTGATGTGGCTCTTGAGCCGATCACTCAGCGATATCAGTGAAACGTTCTGATGCTGAAGCGCCCAAATGGTTTCCCGAGTGCATTGACCATCTGCTCGGCGTTTTCTTTCAATAAACTGAGCCGATCCTCCCCGCCATCTTTTCGCTCTAAATGATGAATGCTGTTTTTAATCGCTGCAGCATATGATCCCAGTCGGTCGTGGAGGTCACGGGATAGCCGTTCCCGCTCCTCCGACAAACGCTTCTCCAATTCAGATTTACGGATTCGCTCCTTTAATTTTCTTCGACTAAGGTTGCGAATGATCAAACCCAGTACCACCAAACCCATCATCAGCGCTGGGACCTGCACGGACCTATTTAACCACCACGGCGGCTGACGCGTAAGGTCTACCTTGAGGATAGCCGATGCAGGAAAAAGGTCAGTGGATTGAGCCGCCCTCAACTCGAGCACGAACTGACTATAAGGGAGGTTGGTGAAGGTGATCCTTCGTTCCTGATCAGGAAGCGTGACCCAGTCATTTTGAAAGCCGGTAAGGCGATACTGAAAAATTAATTTTTCAGCGTTGAAAAAGGTAGGAGCTGAAAATCCAAATGAAACAACCCTGGTGCCCTGCCCTACCACATAGGATTCTGAAATCGGAACAGGTTCATAATTCAAGGAAGCCGAAGTTAAATGAACGGACAGCTTTTGTTCCATAGGTTTAAAAAGATTTGGGTCGATCACAACCAAACCCTGTGGACTGCCAGCAAACAACAATCCGGATGGGCCTGAGGAAATACTGCCAATGAAAAAGTCCGATGCCGGCAGACCATTGTCGGTGGTGACAGAAAATACTTTTTCGGAAATCGGGTCAACCAACATAATCCCGTCGGTGGTGGTTACCCATACCCTTCCTGACGAATCCAACGCAGCACCGTAAGCAATAGCGCTAGGTCCCCTATACTGAGAAAATTTGCTGCCACGTTTCCGGTAAATGCCATTGCTGAGGGTGGTGATCCATAGATCGCCACTTCCATCCTCCTTTACACCCGTTACGATGGTCCTTTTAATGTGTTGAGAAGTGTCTGAATCGGTGTGAAAAGAAGATACTATCGACGTGCCCTTCATAACATCAATGCCGGAGTTGGTACTAATCCAGATATTTTCTTTTGAGTCCTGGAAAGCATGCAACACATAATTACCGCTGAGATAAGGTCCGGTTTTGGTCATAAGTGGATCATGAAAGACCGTTGAATTCTCACGCGTATCAAAAGCCAACAGTCCTCCATCAGTACAGACGTACACCAAATCACCATCTTTCGTAGGCAGGACGCTAAAAATCTGATTGCCCGGAAGTAGAGAATTGCCATTGGTCCAATGACCGGTAATTTTTCCGTTTGAATTAAGTCTAAACAAGCCTGCTCCTTCTGTACCAACCCAAATTTCATTTTGAATACCAATGGCAATGGATCTGCATTTTTCATCGAGCCATTTTGAAATTCGATTGCCTTCCATTGTAAATCGATAGAGGCCGGATTGTGCACCTACCAGAAGTGTCTTGTCCAGGCCTTCCACGGCGCAGAAAACAGGATCGTTGGGAAGACCTGTTTGAAACAATCTAAAAGCTTCCGTTTCAGGATTGAATAGACCAAGTCCATTATTTCCAAGACCAACCCACATAAATCCGTCCTTATCGTGCAAAAGACACAAGACCTCTGTTCCAGGCGAAATACCTCCCGCTTGCCACAAAAGAACCTTCTTATTGGAAAGTACCTGGTGGATTCCCTTACCACTGGCCAACCAGGCTGTTCCTTTAGGATCAAATACAATTTGATTGACCACCATCGGAAGTTGAATCTGCTCAGGAAGCCATTTCTTTTCTTTGGTAGAAAAAATTTTAATTAGGGTGCCATCAGGTCCATCCGGAAATGCTGACCAGATGTTTTGATTGGGATCAACCGACAAATTCAAACGACCACCCAAGCCCTGGTGGTTGTGTTTTTCAACTACTGGGCGACAGACATGGTTTTCATCGACAATTTGCCACAACTCGTCTCCAGCCTCGACAAAACTATAAGAGTATGAAATTTCATCCTTAAGCTTTTGAAAGGACTGGTCGGCATGTCGATAGCGAAAGGCTGAACCGGAAATCGACACCATAAGATCTCCATTACTAAAAGAGCTAATTTGATTCACTGCGTACTGAACTTTATTTCTCATGGAGGAATCAGGGTAGATCCTTCTGAACTTTTGGGTAGACCAATCGAAGGTATTAACACCATTTCGGGTACCAATCCAGAGCAGTCCGCGGACATCCTCGTAGATTGATGTTATGTATTGATCGCTGATGGATGACTCATCGTTGCCATCATGTCGAAATCTTGTAAACTCCGATCCATCGAAGCGGTTCAATCCGTCCTGGGTACCAACCCAAAGAAAACCTCTGGAATCCCGGAATAGGGCGGTTACTGAATTTTGGCTAAGCCCCTCTTTGACCGTATAATATCGTAACGCATGCTGTTGAGCTGACAAGGCGCCGGCGATGGCACAAAAAATAATAGCCAGGACCAGTTTTAGATGCGCCTTGAATTGCAATGTCGCCAGGTAATGCATTTGGGGTATTGAATATGCGGAAAATTCGTTGAACTTTTAGCAGATGATCAAAATAGGGATTGTGGACGACAAGTCGATCAACAGGACAACCTTACGACAGAGTTTGTCTGCAGACCCTGATCTCAAAGTGGTATTGGAAGCTGTAAATGGAGAGGATTTTCTTTTCAAACTTCAGGAACTTAATAGCAGTGATTTTCCAAAATTGGTATTGATGGATTTAGATATGCCTGTAATGGACGGAATAGAAACCATTGCAGTGGCCACCGTGCGATATCCGGAAATACGGTTTTTGGTGCTCACTGTTTTTGATGACGATGAGAAAATTTTCGAGGCCATCAAAGCCGGAGCTGCAGGTTATTTATTGAAGGATGACGCCGCCACTCAAATTCAGGAAGCCATTCACAACGTATTGGATCTGAACGGCGCACCGATGAGTCCTGCGATTGCAAGGAAAACACTTCAATGGTTGAAGGAAGGCCACCAGCCCGGTAATTCAAAGTCAAACCTAATACGACACAATCTCACCGAACGCGAACAAGAGCTTTTGAAGTTGCTCGTCGAAGGGCATGATTATAAAGCCATTGCCGTACGCTTACACATTAGTCCACAAACGGTGCGGACCCACATTAGTCACATCTACGAGAAGCTGCACATCAACTCCAAAGCCCAAGCCATTTTGTTGGCACAGAAATACCGTTTAAACGGTTGACCCATCAGATTTAAGGAGCAACTAAAAAGCAGGCTTTTTGTTGGTTTTTATAGGAATTACCATCCCAAAATACTGCATATGCAGTATTGGGTGCCGCTTTTGAACTTGGTTCCTTTAATAAAAAACTACTATGAATAAATTTTTGATCGTTCTGTTACTCGCATGTACAACCTGCGGCTTTGCACAGCCATTTGAATTGGACTTCACAGGATATGGAGAGAAATATTTTAAACTCAGTGAGAAGAAAGTCCATATTTCAACTTTCAAAGTGAATTACCAGATCATGTACACCGACTCTGAATTTCAGGCAGGCGGTAGCACCCTTGGTGGAGGTATGAAAGGATCAGCCAAAGCGATTTTGATGCTTGGCTTGAAGGGTCCAACTTCTGAGGAATTGGTCAAGACAACCGATGAAATCTATGAAGAGTTTGTAAAAAGACTTAAAAATTCCGGGTACACGTTGGTTGGACTGGATAACCTCACCGACTTCGAGCCTTACGAAGGATGGAATAAGGTAAAAGGTGGCATTGGAAGTGAGGCACAAATGAAAGGTTTTATTTCGGTCTCCCCTTCAGGGTTCGAATACATGGTTAAAAAAATAAAAGATAGTGGAAAAGAGAGCAATGGATTTGATGCAGGCGTAGGGACCAGAAATAATAAGCTAAGCAAAGAACTTGGCGGAGCACTAGTCCTTAATGTTGTGGTTAATGTGCCCATGGCAAAACCTGGCAAGGATTTCAAAACTGGTTTAGTCAATGCATTAGGAGGTGCAGCAGTTTCTGCTGTAACAGACCTGCGGCTTGGAGGATCGGTTGGATTGAATTTTATGAAAAAACTGGGGGAACAGGGTGGCACAAATGCCTTTATAAAAGGGGAAACTTTCCCGATTGAAGGTGTTATGGAATCAAAAAGCTATAAAGCCATGGCTGTTGCAAAGACAGACTGGGGAACCAGTGCCGGAATGTATACGTATTTCTCTTTTTCAGACGAGGAAATGAAAAATATGCAACCAATAGAGGTTGATGCTCCAAAATATTATTCATCAGTAAAAGGTGCCACAGTTGATTTTCTCAATACATACATGGATAAAATTGATGGTTACATAAATAAAAAATAAATAGGTTTGGTCTTCTACAATAAAAAATCCCGCCGAGGCGGGATTTTTTTTACAGCAAACTTTATAGAAATCTCAATCTATTTTCCGTGGCCGTATTTCTCCGAATAGCGACGGTAAAGCTCCTGATGCTTATTGTCCAGAACAATACGCTTACCACCAATAAAAGCATCTGTTAATTGATTGCCTCTGAAATCAAGGGCATCACCTGCACTGATGAACAGTGTAGCATCTTTTCCAACCTCGAGCGTTCCAGCTACCTTATCAATGCCCAACATCTGCGCAGGATAAATTGTCAGCGCCTTTAATGCTTCGGTCTTATCCATTCCATGTGCAACGGATGTGCCTGCATAAAATGGGAGGTTTCTACCCGTACCAAGTGATCCTGTATGGGAAAAAGCAACTTTAATGCCCGCCTTGCTCAGGATCGCAGCCATCGAATACTGCAGATCGATATCCTCATCATCACGTACAGGCAGTGAGTGGATGGAAGGAACAATAACACCAATGTTATGCTCCTTTAAAAATCCAGCAATGGAGATGGCCTCGTCACCGCATGCCACTGTCATCCGTTTCACACCCTTTGATTCCGCAAACAACACTGCATCCACAACCTCTTTTGCTTTTCCAGCATGAATGACCAGCGTCTGCGCCCCGGAGAACAATCCCTGCATGGTCTCAAATTTCAAGTTCACTTCTTTAGCGCTCAGCTTAGAATAACCAATGGCATCATTAAAAAATGCAGAGACCTCCTCAACATTTTTGCCATAGTCCGGATTGTTTTCAGAAATCCTTGAAAACGTTTCAAAATCAAACCGCACTTTTTGCATGCCAGGCCAATTCAAATGGATGGCTACATCCTTGGTGTGAACCGCATCTTCCCAGTTCCATCCATCCATCTGCATCACCGAGGAGGTTCCCGCAACGACACCACCAACCGGTGCTGCCTCTGCCAGCAAAATACCTGAATAGCGGTAAGCAGGAATATGTTCGCTATCGGTGTTGTAGGAAATCAAGGACCGAACATTTGGATTGTAATCACCCTGCTCATCAAAATCAACCGTAGCACGAATGCTTTCAATTTCTACCAGACCCACCCGGCTGTTGGGTAAAATAAATCCAGGATAGACATGCTTACCGGCTGCATTGACAACCTCCATGGTCTTAAGGTCAGCGGGTGCACCACTGGCCGCCCCAACGTAGGTTATTTTGCCATCCGCAAAAGCCACAGCACCGTTTTCGATCACCGCACCTGTTGCGGTGTGAACCGTTCCACCAACCACCAACACCGGACGGTTTTGCGCTTTGGCAGGCACTGGTACCTGAGCGGCAGATTGGAATCCGACAAACAATACAAGAAGAAAAATTACAATTATGTTTTTCATATCAATTCTCATTTATACAATCAATTGCCTTCCAATGCTGCGAGCTCTCCATCACAATCAAAATCTATCTGTTGCGACGACGCAGGACGCTGCATAGGCGCACCGCCCTTTTTGGCCTCCGTCATTTTGCGAATCAGCCGTGCACGTTCCGTCCGAAGCTCCTCGCGCCTTTTCATATCGGTTTCCAAGTCATAGTACACCGCCCCTTCGATAAGGGTTTTTTCAGCGCGGCTGTACACCGAGAGCGGGTGTCCATTCCAAAGCACGATATCGGCAGACTTACCTGTTTTGATGCTACCCATTTGTTGATCCAAATGAAGAATTTTTGCCGGATTCAACGTAACCATTTTAATGGCGTCTTCCTCTGAAATACCACCATACTTAACCGCTTTAGCCGCTTCCTGATTTAGCCTGCGCCCCATGTTGGCATCATCTGAATTGATTGCTGTCAACACACCTTCACGATGCATAATCGCGGCATTGTAGGGTATAGCGTAGTGTACTTCCCACTTGTAGTTCCACCAGTCGGAAAATGTTCCGGCCGCCACACCATGCGCACGCATTTTATCAGCCACTTTATAACCTTCCATGATGTGGGTGAAAGAATTGATGCGCACACCGAAACGCTCTGCAACCCTCATCATCATGTTGATCTCCGACTGCACATAAGAATGGCAGGTGATAAAACGCTTTCCCCTGATAATTTCCAACATGGTTTCATCTACGAGATCCCGTCGGGGAGGCGCCGTTGTGGCCCTGACTTTTTCAGGCAGCGCCTGAAAAGCCTTCCATTTCTTTTCATATTCCAATGCGTTGGTGAACGCATCGGCGTATACCTGCTCCACACCCATTCGCGTTTGTGGAAAACGCATAGACTGAGCATTGGAGGATCGTTTTACATTCTCCCCCAGAGCAAACTTGATGAACTTATCGGCACCTTTAATTTTAAGTTCTTCCGGTCCGGCTCCCCATTTCAGTTTAATCAGTGCAGATTGTCCACCAATCGGATTGGCAGATCCATGCAGAAGTTGTGCCGCTACCACCCCTCCGGCAAGCTGCTGGTAGATATTGTTGTCTTCAGAATTCACCACATCATCCTCACGAACCATAGAAGAATTGGTCGTTGCATCATTGATGGCCGCTAAGGCAATGTGGGAGTGTTCATCAATTATACCGGCAGTAACATGCTTACCCGTGCCATCAACAATCTTTCCGGTTGAAGTCAGGTTTTTACCCACGCCTGCAATTTTGCCATCACGAACCAACACATCGGTATTTTGAAGTATACCGTCTTTTTCATTGGTCCAAACCGTAGCGTTGCGGATCAGCATCTCCTCAGACTTCGGAAGTTCTTTTGTTCCGAAGGCAATGAAAGGATAAATAACGTCTCCGATTTCAGGTTTTGATTTTTTCCCTTCCCTGGCTTTTTCATCTTTCTTATCAGAGGAACCTGCAGCACTGGCTGTCCATTCGATCCAGTTACCATTAGACAACTGACCTTTTCCGTTCCAACCATTGGTGGTGCGCCATCCGGAGAGTCGAATGGTCTCAGGTTGCTTTTTCGATGGATTGAAACTCATGGTGATCAGGTTGTCTTCAATTTTAGATTTGGCATCAACAGACAAGCTATCGGTAACCTTGATCTTTACCTTTTGAGCACCCGGCTTTCCACTAATTTCCATACCATAGCTCTTTCCATTCAGCTGAAGGTTATAATTGCCCGCATAGTCAGGAACGTCCATGTCCTTTATTGAATATCTTTTTCCCTGAACCCAGTTTTCATAAATAACTGCGTCATCACTAAACAGGTTGCCGGAAACAATCAGGAAGTTGGCATCCTTTCCAGCCGCCAGCGTTCCAACGCGGTTGTCTACACCAATCATTTTTGCAGGCACCTCCGTGATGGCACTAAGCGCAGCGGACTCGCTTAATCCATACTCAATGGCTTTTCTAATGTTCTTTAAAAAATCCGTTCGCTCTTTCAATCGATCGGAAGTAATCGCAAACTGAATTCCAGCTTTTTCAAGCATAGCAGCGTTTGCAGGCGCCATTTCCCAATGTTTCATATCCGTTAGGGTTACCGCTTCAGCATCGAGCGGATCTTCCACATCATAGGCTTCAGGGAAGTTTACCGGAATGATGAGTTTGGCACCGGTGGCTTTGATTTCTTTTAACCGCTGATATTCATCGCCCGTACTACGGATGATGTACTGTTTGCCAAATTCGTCTCCAACTTTATCGGCCCGCAGCACATTAACCCAACCGTTCGCATCAAAAATCTGAGGAAGATTCTGTGAGGCAATCCATCCTTCAAGCGACAAATCGCGGTAGGGCTTTGGATTTTGTTTGCTGTACCAATCCGCGTCCAGATAGGTTTGGCGCAAAAGAGCAATAAATCCCATCAACGAACTGGGATAAACCTGACGGGATGTACCGCGATTGAAGGAAAGATGCGCAGCAGCCTGATCCTTTAAGATAAGATTTTGGTCACGGTCGTCGGCCAATGCAACAGCCACCGAAGTCCCCCGTGCAATACCATCGGCACGAAACGAGAGTACCGTTCCGAAACCGGCAGCGCGCCATTTCTCAGCGGTCTTGGCATCGATAGTAAATTCACGAACAGCCTGGTAATCGGCTTTGATGGATTGGTTGGGGCTATAAGCACCTTTGGTTTTGGATTGAATCTGTTCCGCACCACCAAATCCACCCCCTCCTGGTCCACCGGCATTCTCAGCCCGTGGCAAGCCATAGTTGGTGTGAAGATCGATGAACGACGGATAAACAGATTTACCCTTTAGATCAATGGTGGTATAACCGGCTGGAACAGGGAGGTTAACACCAATTTTTTCAATTCGTCCTTCCCTCACCAATAATGTTCCGTTCTCAATGGTCGATGCAGTGCTCGCAACAACTTTTGCATTGATCAATGCATAGGCTCCTGCACGCAGATCGCGCACATCGTTGGTAGGAAAAGTTTCCTGTGCCGCCAGCTTTGAAAAACCTGCAGCCAGGCAAAAGAACAACAGTAAATACCTTAACATATTTTCGTGGATTTGCGGGCAATATAGGGCAATCGGATTCATAGATGCACCTCCTGGCAATTGCATTTACACCAACGGCAATGGATAGGGCCTGATCATACCCAACCTCGGGGGTAAATCGCATGAATCACTTGTTAATCGGTGCCAAAAATTGAAATTAGCAGACCCAAAAACACCTCCTCTGATAACCAAAAGCTGAGTTATGCCTAAAATGAGAGATGTAGCCAATATCGATGCCTTCTTAAAGGAATTTCCCACTTCCATTCAGGCCAAACTCAAAAAAATAAGAGCCATTGCACGGGAGGAAATTCCCGGTGCAGAGGAAGCCATCCGTTATGGAATTCCAACCTATAGGCTAAAGACCAATATCTTTCACTTTTCTGCCTATAACACCCACATCGCCGTATATCCCGGCGCGGCTACGGTCGCGGCATTTAAAAAGAAAGCAGGCAGCCGCATCACCGGCAAAGGAACCATTCAGTTTAGATTGGATGAGGACATTCCTGAAAAACTTGTGAGGGAAATCATACGCCATCGCATGGAGGAATATCATTTAAAGAATTCAATTTTGAAGAAGGCCTCGACCTCAAAAAAAGTGGTGATCAAAAAGAAGAAATCAGCATGACGGTAGAATCACAAAATCAGTTTCAAAAGATCAATCAGCTTCTATTAACTATAATCGGCGTAGGCGTACTGCTGTATTTTGGAAGAGTGCTTTTCCTTCCTCTGAGCTTTGCCATTCTGATTAGTTTTATTCTATACCCCTTCTGCCGTTGGCTGGAGGTTAAAAGAATTCCAAGGGCATTTTCCATTGCGATTGGAATCGGTCTGATTACGCTGTTGATCGGGCTGGTCATTTATTTACTCGGTGCTCAATTTGTCCAATTTGAGACCTCCTGGCCCTCCATCAGTGAAAAGGTTGGACAAACCCTTGAGGCGCTGAGTCAAAAAATAACCGAAATTCTTTCCATCAGTCGTTCCGGACAAAACGAATGGCTCAAAAATTCTTTGACCCGATTGATCTCCTCTTTGGGATCAGCATTATTGAATTCAGGTGGTTCACTGGCAGTGGTGGTGATCGTCCCGGTTTATTCGGCACTGATCTTATACAACCGCGAAGGGCTGGTCAACATCCTGCTTGGATTTTTTCACCCTTCAAAAAAAGAAACCATTCTTAGGGTCTTGCACAAAACCATCAAAACCTATTACGATTTCATAAAAGGAATGCTCACCGTGTATCTGATCGTTGGCTTACTCAACAGCCTGGGTCTTCTGATCATCGGAATTCCACAGGCTTTTCTTTTTGGATTTGTGGCATCCATTTTAACCTTCATTCCCTACATCGGAATTATGATCGCTTCTCTGCTACCGATCACCGTTGCCTGGATTACCAAAGACTCGGCGTGGTATGCCGCAGGCGTGGTGGTGGTCTTTGCCATCGTCCAATACCTGGAAGCCAACATCATATTCCCAATGGCCGTAAGCAGCCGACTTAAGATCAATACCCTCGCCACCCTTTCCGTCATGTTCATTGGCGGAATTCTCTGGGGGGCAGCCGGCATGATTTTATTTATTCCTTTTGCCGCCATTACCAAGCTGATTGCCGATGAGGTTGACCCTGACGGCACCGTAGCAAGACTCCTGGGCAACGGAAAATAACTTCAGCGTATGAATCCAGGCAAATCAGAAAAATAATCCGATTGTTCTTTAATCAGCACAAGGTCTTTTACTGACCACACCATTGCTTTGTAGGCGCTGTGCAATTCACGGTTAAAATTGATCATCGTGGTAACATCTGATTCCGGAAGTCCGTTGAGCATGCCATTCTGATAGAATTTTTTTAATTGAAGACCATACCCTTCCTGTACTGAACGATAAAGGTCAACCGACAACCTAAACGGATCCACCGGATTTGGAGCAAGTATTTTTTCTACCCCCTCGCAAAAGGCTTTCATGTTCGCACAACTATCGGTGTACAATTTATACTTAACATCATGCGATGAATTGGCGAGCAGAGCAATGTCGCCCAAAGAATCATGGATGCTCTTTGCAGAAAACATGGCGTTACGAACCGCTCCGATCAATGCTTCCACCCGCTCGTTGGTTTTATCTTCCGATGACATGGTCGAATAGCGATTGAAATAATTCAGGATTTCACCATGAAGCGATTTTAGGTTTTGATAATGGAGCTGTACAGAATCATCCCTGAAACTTGCGTCACCCTGCGATCCAGAGGTGGATATTCCGAATGATTTTTTCAGAAATTCAATGGTGCACAATAGAAACCGCCTGGCCTCATGCTCGAGTGCTTCGTTGGCCAATTCACCTGAATCGGGCGGCACTTCATTCAGGTAATGGGTAAGCCCGGTCGATTTTGGTATCAGGCGCTCCAACCACGTCGATGCCTTTCCAAGTAACGGAAGAAATACCAAGGCCGCCAAAAGATTTACGGCCGATTGAAAACCGGCGAGCACGATCAGCGGATCCATTTCGGTTTGAAACGAGTTTAGTCCATTGACCAAAAAGGGAATCAGGAAAAAAACCGGTAAGGTGATGGCCAGATTAAAGCCAAAGTTTGCTGCCGCCAATCGTTTGGCCGGCGCAGAATCACCCTTCGAGCGGCTCACCGGACCAGCAGCGAGAAATAATTTTACGGCGGTACCAGATTCACTTCCCAACACCATTGCCATCGCGGGCCCCAATCCAATCAATCCGGCATGCAAGGCGCCAAGAATAATGGTGACCATGGCAAAACTTGACTGAATAAGTGCCGTGAGAAAGAATCCAACACCAAGAAAAAATATCAGATAAAAATTTTTCCATTGACTGAAGTCCACCAAATCTTTTGCTGAAAGAAACCCTGTCTTAATAAAATCCAGACCCAGCAGAACAGCGCCTAGTCCAAACATTAATCCAGACCAAAGTCTACCCTGCGAACCCTTTTCGGTGGAGGCCAGCATCAATGCACCGATTCCTACTGCAGGGAGCGCCAACCACTCAATAGAATATTGGAATCCGAAGCTGGCCACCAGCCAGCTGTCGAGGGATGTTCCAATGTTAGCACCCAAAACAATTCCGAGGGCATTTTTAAGTTCCAGGATTCCTGAGCCCACAAAGGCCAGGACCATGATGTTCACCACTGAGCTGCTTTGCAAAACGGCGGTGGATAAGGCGCCACCAAGCAGCGACTTAAAGGGATTTACGGAATGGCGTTTGATGAAAAGCTTGAACGTGCGACCAGCCAGTCGTTGTAAAGCCTCCCGAAGGTGGCTCATGCCAAAGAGGAAAAATCCAATGCCCGCTATGATCCGAAAGCCCTCCATCATCGGAAGGAAGTGTTTTAATAAACTGCGTTGTTGCGGCGTGCTTTTAGTTCGGTATCGGGTGGATAGTTAATAAGCAGTCGGCGGATGCCCTTTTGGAGGTTTTTATCGTTGGCCTCATTCTGATTGCTCAAAAATTCAACAGCTACAGATTCCCAAACCAGGTTTCCAAGCTGGGCGTCGGCCATGGCCACTACGATGGTTCCTCGGGTATAGTCGATGGCCTGAGCTTCAGTAGGCGAAGCCCACGTCATGGGCATTTCATCCTGCCTGCGGTATATCATGGTGTGCTCATCTTTTAAAGTAAGTCGAGCCGCAATCAACAGATCAGGATTGTTTGTTGCTTGAACAAGCCCCTTACGCTTGAGGTCATTTTCCAGTATCCGCTGAAGTTTGCGTACCACAGAATCTTTCGAGGTTGTGCCACAACCTTCCATCCAGCAGAAGGTCTTATACTTTTTAAAATCCGTTTTATGATTGAAGACCGTTTTCACCTCAACAGCACAAGAAGTTAACAACAGTGCAATGGATATTACAAAGGGAGAATATTGATTTTTCATGGTGATCAATTTAATGTTTTTCAGATTAGAAAGCGTTCGTGTTGCTCTACCACTGGCATGATTTCCATCATTTTCTGGCGTGCTCATATTCTTCGAGCAGGTCTTTTAAAATTTCAGCCATCGGCCTGATGCGGTCGACATATTCAATAGCGGGACCCGCGCACCAGAGCGTCTGATAACTGGCGCCGAAAGTTGAACGCTCAATTTTCTTAATGCCTCTGAATGCAATATAGAGTTTGATGTATTTCTTAAGCCACTTGTTTCGATGCATCAGTTTCTCGAGCCAGGTAGCCTCGGTACCCATTTGCTGAACATAAGGTGTGTTGATCACCGTTAGCGGGGAACCGGACAGTTTCGTGGTGCGAACAATATCCTTCTCACCATATTGAACCATCGCATCCTTATACTCCTGAGAAACCGGCGATTCATCACTCGCAATAAAAATGGTACCGATGGATGCACCACAAGCACCCCATGACATCACTTCAGCCAATTGCTCCCCTTTTCCTATACCACCTGCCGAAATCACCGGTAAGGATGTCCCGTGCATTAGTTCCTCCACAAGCTTTCGAGGATCGGTATGACCCGCATGACCACCAGCCCTGGAGTTCACTGCAATGAGCGCATCGGCGCCACTATCCTCAACTTTTTTAGCATGAGCCAAATCAATAACGTCACAAAAAACTTTAATCCCCAAAGGTCTGCAGGTTTCTATCACTTCCTTTGGATTTCCAAGCGAAGTAATAATGAATGCGGGGCGAAGTTCCTGTAAAGTGCGAAGCTGGGATTTGTACTTATAGTTGGAGCGGTTGACAATAAGGTTAACGCCAAAAGGAAGATTGGTTTCTGATCTGATCTCAGCAATGGCCTCGCGCAACTCTCGGTCTGTCCTGTAATTCAGTGCCGGAAACGCTGCAGTAACCCCGGCCTTAAGCGCTGCTTTGATCATACTGGTATTGGAAATCAGGAACATCGGCGCAACGATGACCGGGTATTTGATTCCAAGCATTTTATCCAGAGTAACCTGCGACATAGACCAAAGATACCTTTTCCCCTTTACAGTCCATTCTCTTTATTCCATTGGATTAAAACGATGGAATGATTAAGTTGTAGGACTAAAAATTACACCCATGAGATTCTCTCAGCACAGCAGAAGAAATTTTATAAGAAATGCGGGTATGGCCGGTCTGGCCTTTACACTTCCATCCTTCAACATCATCAAAACACCAGTATTGTCGGAAGAAATTATTGGACACGGAAAATTTAAATACCGCGTTCATAAAGCATGGGGTAATCTGGATCCATCCAGCACACCAGTTAAAAACTGTCACGAAATGGTGTTGGACAAAAAAGGCAGGCTCATCATGGTAACCGATGAAACCAAAAACAACATCATCGTTTATGATCGTTCAGGAAAACTAATCACCACCTGGGGCAATGAATTTCCCGGAGGTCATGGACTCACCCTCTTCGACGAAGGCGGCACCGACGTACTGTTGATTTGCGATCCTCAAACCGGAAGGGTGGTCAAAACAACCACCGATGGAAAAATTTTGATGGAACTACCCCATCCTGCCAAAATCGGTGCCTATGGGGAAAAAGATGCCTGGTTACCAACAGAAACTGCTGTCGCGCCAAATGGCGACATCTATGTGGCCGACGGATACGGCTCTCAGTACATACTACAGTTCAATGCCAAAGGGGAGTACATAAGAAAATTCGGTGGCCCCGGCAGCGGCGACGACCAGTTCAGCACAGCCCACGGTGTTTGCATCGATCGACGCGACCCAAAAAATATCACGCTCATCTGTACCTCCAGAGGACATAATGCATTCAAAAGGTTTACCCTCGACGGAAAATACTTATCCACTCTTTTCCTTCCAGGTGCATTTGTCTGCCGCGCCGTCATCGACGGAGAAAATCTCTACGCAGGGGTTTGCTGGTCACGCTTGCGTTATCTCGAACAAACCAACAACTCCGGGTTCGTCACCATCCTGGATGGCAACGATAAAGTCATTTCAAATCCCGGCGGCACAGCACCGGAATACCGCAATGGGGAGTTGCAACTTATGGTACAGGCGCAGCCGATCTTTAACCATTGCCATGACGTTTGCATCGACGGTGATAAAAACATCTACGTCTGTCAGTGGAATGCAGGCAAGACCTACCCGATTAAACTGGAACGCATCTGACCTCCGGTATGTACGGCCGGTTCATCACCTGCCTGTTGCTTCTGATATACCTGTATGCCTTACAGGCACAGGACCTCAAACAGATTTTGGTATTCACCAAAAATGGCCCCGGATATGTTCACGATAACCGCGCTGCAGCCAGTGCGTGCCTGATTAAGATTGGAGAAGAACTCGGGTACAAAGTCCACGTTTCCGATAACGCCAAAGCCTTTAAGGAGGCTGACCTGAAGCATTATTCACTGCTGATATTTGCCAGCACCAACAATGAAGTTTTTGAAAACAATGAACAACGGCTTGCATTTCGGCGCTACATAGAAAATGGTGGGAAATTTCTTGGCATCCATTCAGCCTTGGGCACCGAAAGAAATTGGTCCTGGTTTAAACAGCTGCTCGGAGGAACGTTCGATACCCACCCACCCTTTCAAGACCTCAAGATCTATAACACAATGACAGGTCATCCGTCCATCTCAGGCTTACCCATGAATTGGCCAAAGGAAGATGAGTGTTATTTCCTGAAGGAAGAATATGATAAGGGGATGGTGCTGATGGAACACCTTTTGGATTCAATTAAAAATCCTGGTTCGGCTATTGAACAGATTAAAAAATCAGGAAGCAGGTACCCCGCGGTATGGACAAAAAGCTTTGATGGTGGACAGGTTTGGATCACTGCACTTGGCCACCACATCAACGATTACACCAATCCTCAATTTATACAGCACCTGAGGCAAGGAATTCAGTTCCTGCTGAACGTGCCAACACCCAATCGATTCATTAAACCATACACCAACCATTTTGATCAACCGCTACAGCAGAGAATGGCTGAATGGCATGCCCACAACGACTATGAACATGATCAGCCATTGGTAAAGGCTCTTCAGGCCGGATTTCACTCCGTCGAAGCAGACATCCATTTGCACCAGGGACGATTGCTGGTTGGTCATAATCAGGTTTCCAACCGGTCTCCGGAATTAACTGAGCTTTATCTTAAACCCCTCGACAGCCTCTGCAGGATCTTTAATGGCTTTGCCAATCCGGGGGGACGGCCTTTCACTTTGATGATCGACATTAAAACTGACGGCGCCGAGACCTACCACGCGCTTCAAAATCTGTTGAATTCTTTCCCATCCCTCGTGCAGGGAAAAGTCTCGCTGCTGTTGTCTGGCAATGTCCCAAAACAAGAAATCCTGAAGGAGGCTGTTTCTGCCCAAAGAATTTGTGTTGATGGCCGCCCCGAGGACCTGGGGAAAGGAATTCCATCCAGGCAGATGCCATGGATCAGCGATCGTTATTCTAAATGGTCTGGTGGTGATCTCGGACTCGAAAAAATAATCAACCTCGCCAAAAAGGTTCATGAAGAGGGTAAAATCCTAAGACTTTGGGGCATTCCGGATGATCCCGCCTCCCACCAAAAACTATTTGAGGCTGGCGTAGACATCATCAATTCCGATCAATTGGGCGCACCGGCCTACCGGGAAAACGAATGAAGGTTAGGCCATAATTTTTTTGGCAAACCTGACCGATAAACCTTGGAGGTATTTATTTTTACGCAAATTTTTTGGATGCCCTTATAGCAACGTAAACCACTACAAAGAATTGGAAACCCTTTTCACCCTCTTTGAGACCTCGGGTCTTCATCCAAAGCTGGTTCCAGCCTTAAACAACTTCATTCTTCTGCCCGATGCCACGGGCCTCCGACGAATCCGGATCTGATCTGCTCCAGATCACCCGCGGCCAACGTTTTAGCCGCCGCCCTTTTAATTCATCATTTACTTAAGATTTTAAAAAGTTGGACAATACCATTGTTGTCCGGCCCGCTGGTCCGGACGATTTACATTTTGCTGAAACCATCACCGCTGAGATGGAGGAATCCGCCAAGGCACGGGGCACCGGCATCGCCAAACGGTCACCCGATTACATCCGTGAGAAAATAAATGAAGGCAAGGCAGTTATTGCCCTCACCGCTGAAGGCGCCTGGGTGGGATTCTGTTACATCGAAGCCTGGGAAAATGAAAACTACGTAGCCAACAGCGGACTGATTGTTAGCCCCGCCTTTCGAAAATCAGGTGTCGCCAGGGAAATCAAGCGCCGAATTTTCGAGCTCTCCAAAACCAAATACCCCAACGCCAAAATTTTCGGACTTACAACCGGTTTGGCGGTCATGAAAATAAATTCAGAATTGGGCTACGAACCCGTCACCTACTCTGAGCTTACTTCAGATGAAGCTTTTTGGAAAGGTTGCCAGAGTTGTGTGAACTACGACATCCTCATGTCGAAAGGCAGAAAAAATTGCCTTTGTACAGCCATGCTGTACGATCCTGCTACCGCCAAAACATCAAACAACCCTTCAACAAACACAACATCACAAGATGATGAAAAAAGAGTATTTGAAGGAAACTTCAGCCTGTTCGACCGATGGGTGCGGTTCAAACAATTCGTGCTCCTGAAAACCATTGGAAAAAAAGATGGTCAGGATGGCGGATCTTCAATATTGAATTCATTTTTCTTCTTGTAACCCTGATGCTATGAAAAAGAAAGTGCTCTTGGCCTTTTCCGGTGGACTGGACACATCCTTCTGTGTTAAATATCTATCCGATGATCTTGGTTATGAAGTCCATACCCTTACGGTTGATACCGGTGGATTTTCAAAAGAAGAATTGACGCACATTGAAACCCGAGCAAACGAACTCGGCGTTGCTTCCCACCGCACCGAAGATGTTACAGAGGAATACTACAGCAAAATCCTTCGGTTCCTGATTTTTGGAAATGTTCTTAAGAACGGTACCTATCCTTTAAGCGTATCTGCAGAAAGAATGGTTCAGGCACTCAGTGTTGCGCGGTATGCCAAAGAAATACGAGCCAATGCAGTTTGCCACGGCAGCACCGGAGCCGGCAACGATCAGGTTCGATTCGATATGGCCCTGCACATCATTTCTCCAGGACTTGAAATCATTACCCCGATACGCGAACTCAAACTCTCCAGAGATCAGGAAATTGATTACCTGCGGAAGAAAAATGTCAACTTTAACTTCGACAAGGCAAAATACTCCATCAATAAAGGTCTATGGGGCACATCGGTCGGGGGAAAGGAAACCCTTATCTCACTTGGTGTACTGCCTGAAGATGCATGGCCAACAGCCATAACCAAATCATCACCAGAAAAAGTTATTCTTGGATTTACAGAGGGTGAGTTGTACGAGGTGAATGGACAACATTTCGATCATCCCGTGGAGGCCATCCGCTTTCTTCAGGATATTGCCGGTCCATTCGGCATTGGTCGGGACATACACATTGGCGATACCATTATTGGCATCAAAGGCCGGGTAGGATTTGAGGCCGCCGCACCAGTGTTGATTCTGAAGGCACATCACGCCCTTGAAAAACATACCCTTACCAAGTGGCAAGCTTCATGGAAGGACCAACTCTCACAGTTCTATGGCAACTGGCTGCATGAAGGTCAGTACCTTGATCCAGTTATGCGCGATATGGAGTCATTCCTACAAAGCAGTCAGAAAAATGTTACCGGCAAAGTGCACCTGGAATTACATCCAAACCGATTTGTGGTTCTTGGTATCGAATCGCCATTCGACCTGATGTCATCGAAATTCGGAAAGTATGGCGAGGAAAACCTTGGCTGGTCTGGTGATGATGTTAAAGGCTTCACCAAAATTTTTGGAAATCAGGTGGCCATCCACCATCAGGTTACCGCCGAACAAAAAAGAAACGCTTAGACATGGCTACCGGTAAAATCAGAGCAGGGATTGTCGGGGGAGCAGGATACACCGGAGGTGAAACACTCCGCATTCTGCTGCACCATCCCAATGTCGCCATTGCATTTGTTCAGAGCAGAAGCCATGCCGGCCAGCCGGTCACAACCGTACACCCGGACCTCACCGGCGACACCGATCTGATCTTTTCTGGCGACGTACAATCTGCAGACGTTGTCTTCCTTTGCCTTGGACACGGAGAATCAGGAAAATTTCTTAACGAAATCAAGCTGCCGGGCAATCCAAAAATTATTGATCTGAGCCAGGATTTCAGGTTGGGCGAAAAATTAAACGGCGAACCATTCGTCTACGGACTTCCGGAGATCAACCGGGAGACCATCCGAAATGCCAGCCATGTAGCCAACCCGGGATGTTTCGCGACTGCCATCCAGCTGGGGTTGCTTCCACTGGCCTTGGCAGGAAAATTAGGGGCAGTACACACCACCGGCATCACCGGATCAACTGGCGCTGGACAAAAACTTCAGGATACCACCCATTTCAGCTGGAGAACCGGAAATATTTCAGCCTATAAAACATTAGACCACCAACATCTCGCTGAAATCAAAAGAACCCTGGGACAGGCACAGCAAGGATTTGATCATGCAATCCACTTCATTCCATGGCGTGGAAATTTTACAAGAGGGATTTTTGTTACCTCCGTCACCGATTGTGACCTCAGTTCCGATCAATTAAAGGAGCTCTTTCAAAAAACTTTTCACCATCATCCATTCACCATTTTTTCCTCTGCCCCAATTGATCTTAAAATGGTGGTGAACACCAACAAGTGTTTGATTCAAATAGAGAAAAAAGGAAATACCTTGGCCATCCACTCAGCCATAGACAATCTACTTAAAGGTGCCTCCGGTCAGGCCGTACAAAATATGAACCTGATGTTCAGCCTACAGGAAGATGCGGGATTGATCTGGAAACCTTTGGCCTACTGACGCAACATGAAACTTTTTGAAGTTTATAGCCTTCTACCCATTGAACCTGTTCGAGCCGAAGGCTCCTGGCTTTGGGACAAGGATGGAAACCGCTACCTGGATTTTTATGGCGGGCATGCCGTTATTTCTATTGGTCACAACCATCCTAAATATCAGCAGGCCATTAAAAATCAGCTCGATAAAATTTCTTTCTACTCCAATTCCGTTCTCAACTCGATTCAGGAAGAGCTTGCAGAAAAGCTTGGTCGGTTAAGCGGATACGAAGATTATAGTCTGTTTCTCTGCAATTCCGGTGCAGAGGCGAATGAAAACGCACTAAAGATTGCGTCTTTCGTTAGCGGTCGAAAGAAAATTGTTGCGCTTAAAAATGCCTTTCACGGCAGAACTTCCGGAGCCGTTGCCGCTACCGACAATCCTAAAATTGTGGCACCGGTCAATGCAGGACATGAAGTTGTTTTTGTTGGACTCAACGATCTGATTTCACTCGAACAAGCGGTTGATGACCAGACGGCCGCTATTTTAATTGAAGGAATTCAAGGCGTGGGTGGTATATATGAACCCAACAACGCCTTCTTTCAAAAAGCCGCAGAGCTGGCCACCAAACACCAATGCCTGCTAATCCTGGATGAAATCCAATCGGGTTACGGCAGAACCGGGAAATTTTTTGCGCATCAGTTCTCCGGCATTAAGCCGCACCTGATCACCACCGCTAAGGGGATGGGCAACGGATTTCCGATTGGTGGTGTCCTGATCAGCCCTGAAATAAAACCCTGGTCAGGAATGCTTGGAACCACATTCGGCGGCAATCACCTCGCATGCGCTGCTGCTGTTGCAGTTCTTGATATTATCAAAGAGGAAAATTTGATTGAAAACGCAGCCAATATGGGCACAGTTCTTTCCTCAGCCATTGGGGAGCTCATTGCTCCGGCAACCTTACGAGGCAAAGGATTGATGTTGGGCTTCGATACACCGGCACATGCACCAACCCTTCGCCAAAACCTCATCAAAAAACACCGGATATTTACCGGAGAAGCTAAACCCAACGTCATCCGGCTCCTTCCCCCGCTCAACATTGGATCAACTGAAATAGAAATATTAATTGAAGCTCTAAGAATGGAGTTGTCTGCAAACCAACCACAATGAAAAAATTTATTTCAGCACAGGACGCATCAAATATTAACAGCCTGATTGAACGGGCACTTGCACACAAGAGCAATCCACTGGCCAATCAGGAACTTGGAAAAAACAAAACCCTTGGCTTACTGTTTTTAAATCCCAGCCTCCGAACCAGAATCAGTACTCAGATAGCGGCTAAAAATCTGGGTATGGAGGTAATTGTTTTTAACGTTGACAAAGAGGGCTGGCAACTGGAATTTTCTGATGGGGTAGTCATGAACGGCAATACATCTGAACACGTCCGAGAAGCTGCAGCCGTGCTTGGTCAATATGTTTCGATTCTTGGTGTCAGGTCTTTCCCTGGATTAACGGACCGTGAAAAGGATTACAGTGAATACATCATCAATAGTTTTGTAAAATTTTCAGGCGTTCCGGTGGTAAGCCTTGAAAGCGCGACGCTTCACCCACTGCAGAGTTTGGCAGACGTGGTGACCATCCGGGAAATTTTCGGAACCGGAAGAAAACCTAAGGTTGCGATGACCTGGGCACCACACGTTAAGGCCCTGCCTCAAGCCGTCCCCAATTCATTTGCGCAATGGATCAATGCCTGGGGTGATTGTGACTTTACCATTGCCCATCCGGAAGGTTATGAGTTGGATACCGCTTTCACCAAAGGAGCCACCATCACCAACAATCAGGATGAAGCTTTGGCCAATGCAGATTTCGTATACGTTAAAAACTGGTCCGCTTACCACCAGTATGGTAAAATTCTGAGCAGCGATCATTCCTGGATGGTGACAACAAAAAAAATCGAAAAAACCAACCATGGAAAAGTGATGCACTGCCTTCCGGTACGTAGAAATGTTGTCATCGAAGATGGAGTACTCGACGGGCCAAATTCAATTGTTGTCCAGCAAGCCGGCAACCGCGTATGGTCGGCCCAGGCTGTTCTTGAACAGATCCTCAAATCCCTGTAAAGCATGGCCAGGCTTTTCGTTATAAAAATTGGAGGAAACGTTATCGACCGCGAGGAAAACCTTCGGGATTTCCTGAGACAATTTTCGAAAATCCAGGGAAAAAAAATTCTTATTCATGGCGGTGGCTCCATTGCCACACGCATCGGTGACGCTCTCGGAATTCAATCGAAATATCATAAAGGCCGTCGCATTACGGACAAAGAAACGCTGGACCTGGTGACTATGGTTTATGGTGGACTGGTCAACAAACAAATGGTGGCTCAACTTCAGCAGTTGGGTGTAAACGCCATCGGGCTTACCGGAGCAGATGGAAATGCCATTCACGCCACCCGGCGGCCGGCAAAGGAAATTGATTTCGGATTGGTCGGAGATTTAAGCGACAGTTCTGTTAACCGTACGTTTCTGTTTTCCCTTCTTGAACAGGAGTTGGTTCCGGTATTAGCGCCGCTGACGTATGGAGACGGAACCATCTTGAATACCAACGCCGATACGATTGCTCAGGCAGTGGCCGTAGCGCTTAGTGCACGACATGATGTCCGGTTGATCTACTGTTTTGATAAAACCGGCGTTCTGCGGGATGTCAATCAGCCCGACAGTGTCATCACCAAACTAAATACTGTCGATTACCAAAATCTATTGGCCTCAGGCGCACTGCACGATGGAATTTTACCCAAACTTGAAAATGCTTTCGAAGCTATTGGACAAGGGGTCAAAGAAGTCCTTATTGGTGATGCCGAAAATCTTTTGAAGAATACATCATCAGACACCCTCGGAACCCTGATTACCGCCTGAACATTCGTCATGAAAACCGATATCAAGGAAAAGGCCATTCGACTGCTTTGCAACCTGATTGCAACACCTTCTTTTAGCAAAGAAGAAGATCAGACAGCCCAACTTATTGCCGATTTTTTCAAAACAGAAAGTGTAAAAACCCAACGGTATCAGAACAATGTATGGGTTGCCAACAGGGACTTCAGTCCGGGCAAACCTACGCTCCTACTCAATTCCCACCACGACACAGTCAGGCCGAACCCGGGTTACACCAGAGAACCTTTTAGGGCAACGATCGAGGAAGGAAAACTTTTTGGACTTGGCAGCAACGATGCGGGCGGACCGCTGGTATCACTGATTGCTGCTTTTCTACATTACTACGACCGCGATAATCTTCCCTTCAACCTGATTTTGGCCGCAACTGCTGAAGAGGAAATCTCCGGTGCAAACGGAATTGAAGCTTTGCTGCACCACCTACCCCCTTGCGATTATGCCATCGTAGGGGAACCAACCCAAATGGAAGTAGCCATAGCCGAGAAAGGCCTGCTGGTGCTCGACTGCAAAGCATTGGGGAAAGCTGGTCACGCTGCACGTGAAGAGGGGGTCAATGCCATCTATGAGGCCATCGATGACATAAACTGGTTTAAGCATCACCGATTTGAAAAAATTTCTGATGTGCTCGGACCGGTGAAAATGAGTGTCACGGTAATAAAGGCAGGACAAGCCCACAATCAGGTACCGGCCGAATGTGATTTCACCGTCGATGTTCGTGTCACCGATGCTTATTCATTGGAAGAAGTCATGGAAGAGATTCGCAGCAACGTGAAGTGTGAAGTAAAACCGCGATCGCTGCGCATCAGGCCATCATCGATTTCTAAAAATCATATACTGACCCAAGCTGCGATCATCGCCGGCTGCAAACCATTTGGATCCCCAACAACCTCCGACCAGGCACTCCTCCCCATGCCGTCGGTAAAAATTGGACCCGGTGATTCAGCACGATCCCATTCGGCCAATGAATTCATTTATACCAGAGAAATTGAAGAAGGGATAGATCGCTATGTGACCATTCTTTCTAACCTGGAAAAACTGATTACGACCGGTTAAGCCCCATACCAAAGAGGGCAAAATCATATTTTACCGGATCCTCAGGGTCAAACTGTCGCAGCACCTCCGTTAACGATTCAGCGAGTTCCCAGTTTACCTGCTTCAGACGGATAAGCTTCAGATCTCTGGCTACCCGTTCAACATGAAGATCTACAGGACAAATCAAACTGGCAGGAGAAATTTTCGTCCAAATACCAAAGTCGACGCCTGACCGATCCCGCCGGACCATCCAACGTAAAAACATATTGATTCTTTTACAGGCAGACCCGCGGTTGGGATCAGGCACATGTTTGCGCGTACGGGAAGGCGCATAAGCGGAATCAAAAAAAGCAGAACGGAAGTTAGCAATAGCCGTTTTGGCACCCTGAATCCTGAAACCCTCTGCAAACAAATCCTCTAACGAACCATGCTCCCGGTAATAGCGATTTAAAAAATCAATAAAATACAAGGCATCCGTTCCATTAAAGGTCCGGTGAACAAATTTTTCCAATTGAATAAGTTCCCTTTCCGAATGATGCAAAACGAAATCATATGGTCGACCATCCATCCTAGCCAACCATTCACGCGACTTGTTGAGGATGGTTTTGCGCTGACCCCATGCCAGGGTCGCGGCGATCAATCCTGCAATCTCAATATCTTGCTTTTTGGAGTAATCGTGGGGAACAGCAATCGGATCATCGGCAATGAAATCAGCACGGTTGTACCTTTCTACACCGGCATCCAAAATAGATTTAAGCTTTTGAATTCGATCCTTCCTGAGTGGCATGAAGGAGACCCGATCAGTCGAAGTAGACGATTTCTACAGGCGTGCGCCCCTGACCACCAATGCGATCGAACGCCGCCTTGGAAATGGTCAGAATAAGCTCAGCATCGTCGCTCTCTAATGTGCCATTGATCCGCACAAAAACCTCTTTTCCAGTTTCTCGATTCCTCAGCCTGATTACTTTTCCTTTGGGCAAAGTGCGGTGATAGGCCAAATACCGACGGTTTTCCTGAGCCGACTCATCGGGTATGGCATAACCAGTCTCAGACCTGTCATCAGATGCCGCAGGCTTGATGTCACGATCCTCTTTTGGAAGCTCCAAATCAGGTCTTTTTTCAGACACTTTTGATTTTTGCTGCTGAAGGGTTACCCGGTCGTCTGCAGGCATTCCCACCACCAGTTTTTGCCCGGTTTTTACTTCCTTGTTTTGAAGATTATTCCACCGCACAAGCTGATCAACACTAACCTTATATTTTTTGGAGATGGAGAAAAGTGTTTCTTTTTCAGCCACCACATGTACAGCACCCTGAGGTTTGGGAGCCGTGGTTACGGGAGCAGTAGATTTTTTTATTAAAAGCTTAGACCCTGCTTTAACATCTGTTGAAGTGAGATTGTTTAAGGTTTTTATTTCATCGACGGTAACACCGTATTGCCTGGAAATACTGTATAAGGTTTGCTTATCCTCGACGACATGATAGATCCCGTCTTTTGCTACAGGCTTACTGTATGGCACCTTAAGCAACTGTCCGGCATCGATACCGGAGTCTGCTCCAGGATTGGATTCCAGGATGGACTTAACTTCAACATTGTATCGACGGGAAATAGAAAACAATGTCTCTTTTTTATCGACCTGGTGGATTACAAAAAGTTTTCCGTTGACAGTTTCGGTACGAAGGGAATCGGGATTGGAAAAAGTGGTAACAGATCCCAGCAGCAAGACAAAAAAGGTTGTCATATCGAATGGCAAATTTAGTCTTTAGAACCTATGTATGAAGAATTTTGACCAGTTGTAATTGTTGTAAATTTGTCTTCCTTTTAAAAAATGCAAATAAAATTTAACCGTCTATTGTTCTTTCTGGCGTTTTGCCTGGCG
Organism: Bacteroidota bacterium; assembly: GCA_016866235.1. GTDB lineage: Bacteria > Bacteroidota > Bacteroidia > Cytophagales > Cyclobacteriaceae > ELB16-189. The sequence goes on along the minus strand of VGMW01000001.1, from coordinate 479,039 downwards.
TTTGCAGAGGCTCAAAATCAACTTCCGGAAAAACCAAAGGTTTTGGTTATGGAAATCAGGGATGAAATTAATCCCCCCATGCGGCGATATGTAATGCTCGCACTTCAGAAGGCTGAAAATATAAAGGCTGATCTGGTGATTGTGGACATGGATACGTTTGGCGGCGCTTTAACCGATGCTAAGGATATCGCTGATATGATCCTCAATTTCGAAAAGCCCGTATGGGTTTTCATCAATTCAGATGCTGCCAGTGCCGGTGCACTGATCAGCATTGCCTGCGATAGCATTTATATGTCACCTGGTGCAAGCATCGGTGCCGCCACGGTGGTCAATGGAACCGACGGTGAAGCAGCGCCCGATAAATATCAAAGCTACATGCGTTCGATCATGAGAAGCACCGCACAGGAAACAGGCAGGAACCCTGATATCGCAGAGGGTATGGTGGATGAGAATCTAGAGATCGACAGCATCAAACCAGCTGGCCAGGTGATCACGTTAACCACTGCCGAAGCCATTCGTTATGGTTTCTGTGAAGCCAAAGCAGAGTCCATTGATGAAATTCTAAAACGCAACAACATCAAAAACTATGAGCGGGTTGATTTTAAACTGGAAGCCATCGAAAAAATAATTGCCTTCTTCCTCAACCCCGCCATCAGCGGACTGCTCATTCTGATCATTATCGGTGGAATTTATTTTGAATTTCAAACCCCCGGCATTGGATTCCCGCTTTTTGCTGCCATCGCCGCACTGGTGCTCTACCTTGTACCATACTACCTCAACGGCCTGGCTGAAAATTGGGAAATCATTGCGCTGTTTGTCGGACTACTGCTGCTCATTGCTGAAATATTTTTTATTCCTGGATTTGGCATACCGGGGATCCTCGGCATTTCCCTGATCATCAGCTCTCTTATTCTGATCATGTTGGACAATGACCTGTTCAACTTCGATCTGGTCGCCACCGGCGATGTTTTTGTGGCTGCCATAACGGCAATCGGCGGACTCACGGGTGCAGCAATTGTATTATTTGCTGGCGGGTCAAAGCTTACAAAATCCAGAGCCTTCGCCAGGATGGTCAACCTCGATACCCAGTCGAAAGAATCAGGGTTTACCGCCAATTTTGTTCCGCAAATAAGCCTTGGAACAACAGGAACTGCCCACACCATTTTAAGACCAGGAGGCAAGGTGATGATCGATGAAAAAGTTTACGATGCCTTCACACGCGGCGAGTTCATCGAAAAGGGGGAACAAGTGGTGGTGGTTGATGTCGAAGCCTCCACGCTCAAAGTAAAAAAGGCGTGATTAAAATTCTTGGTATTATTCCGGCACGCTTTGCCTCCACCCGCTTTCCCGGGAAACCACTTGCCGATATTCTCGGTAAGTCTATGATTCAACGGGTTTATGAGCAGGCAACAAAATCCACGAGGCTCCACAAGGTTATCATCGCAACCGACGACGAAAGAATTAAAAACCATGTCAGGACATTTGCTGATGCGATCATGACCAAACCCGAACATCCCAGCGGAACCGATCGCTGTAAGGAGGCATTGGATGTTCTCGGAGATTCTTACGACTATGTCATCAATATTCAAGGCGACGAACCTTTGATTGATCCCCTTCAAATCGATCAACTCGCCGGATTGCTGGACAACCAGGTTGAACTCGCAACACTTGCCAAAAAAATAACCGATAACAGTCAACTTGAAAACCCCAATGTTGTAAAGGTGGTTACCAACCAGGAGGGTTTTGCCTTGTATTTCAGTCGATCCGTGATTCCATACTTACGGAACAACAGCCCCGAAGCATGGGTTCACCAATTCGACTACCTAAAGCATATTGGTATTTACGGATACAGGGTTGATGTATTGAACACCATTACCAATCTAAAGCCCGGAAAACTTGAACGTGCTGAATCCCTTGAACAACTAAGGTGGCTGGAAAACGGATACAAAATAAAGGTTGGTCTAACTGAAATAGAGAATATTGGCGTGGATACACCAGAGGACCTCAATCAAATTATTAAAAAGCTTAAAGCCTAAAGTCCAGACTTCAAACTGTCTGCATCAACTGCAGGGATTTCAGTGCCCATATAGTTAAACCGAAAAAGTTTTGCCGGCTTACTAAGGCCCTCTGTTGAAATAAACATATCGCCGTTGGGCAGAAAACAGATTCCCTCAGGCTGTGGGTATTTCTTTTTAGAAAGCTTAAAACTCGCCAGCCCATTGCCCTGACTGTCGCATACCAACAACATCCGATTGATGGAAGTAACAACGTAAAAATGTCCGGTTATCGGATGTTTGGCCATTGCGGATGCCCTCAGACTTTTACCCTTCACCGTAACACCATGCGCCGCTTTGGGATCGACCAACATAACTGGGTCAACTCCAAACGAAGAATTTCTTAAGTTGAATGCGAAGACGGGCGCCTTACCATGCTTACTATCCCCTGCTTTTACAAGCAGTAATAATTTATCAGCCGCTTCATCGTAGGTTAACGACTCAATTTCGATTCCGTCCTTTAGACGTGCTTTTATGGTCTGAGAATCGATAGAATCTGCTGCATAATCCTCAATAAAGTAAAGGTTACCATTGCTTTTCATTATGTATAGCCCATTACCAACTACAGCTATATCTTCATAATCTCCACCCTTATGGAACCACTTGGATTTAAGAATGTTGCCTTCCAAATCCAGAAAGTAAAGTTTACCCGTCTCGTCATTGATGGCCGCAAGTGATTTTCCGTCTGCTAGCGGCGAGATGCCCGAAATCTCATGGAGCTCATCATCCAGAATAAATTCACTTGGATTTTCGAGGTCATAGGGTATCTCCAATGCCTGCTTTTTCCCTTCCTTCCTGGTGAGTTGATCACAACCCAGCAAAACAAGAACTAAGGCAGGTAAAAACCAGCGTGATGAGAAACTCATCTGAAGCATAAAAAATCGGACGGGTTGAAAATTCAGTGCTCTATTTGGTCCTGCACTTATCCAAGATTTCGGCCTTAAATTTTCCGTCGTCTTTAAGGACCGAATAGAACTGATTCGTGAAATCAGACATTCCTTTGAATTCTTTTGGATCAAAAACAGGCTCATACTGTTTTAATACCTGATGCAGGGCACCTTCTTTGGCAATATATTCTTTGCGCACCGCCTGCATAATTTCAGGCTGCCTGCAGAAACCGCGATACAATCGCTCAGTCACACTGGTAATGGTGAGTGTTTCACTTACGGAAGCATAAGGCGCATCAACCATACCAGCCATATCAAAGTCGTAAGCAAGAGGAATAAGATTGTTGTTTTTAAGCTTCATCACCTTGGCATTGTGCAGGAAGGTTGTGGACCAGTCTGTGTTGGCGATGAGGTATTGAAAAAAGTCATGTCTTACAGAGGCTGTATCCTGCAATCGCATGGGCGAAATTTTTGCCTCCACCACCTCACCGTCGTGGCGTTTGGCCACCACGTCATCATCCTCAATCAGAAATCCGATAACGGGAACATGTTGCATTTTCTTATTGGACAAATCCGTGAAATCAATGCTAACACGTCTGGTATTGAAAATATATTTCGTTACCGGCTCATACATCTTGTAGCACACATATTCCCTCAACACCAGATTTCCATCTTTTGCTGATTTGCAAGGAAAAACAAGTTTAAGACTTCTGTTCCCCTCGAAAATCGTTCCTTTAGCTGCATCCTTTTTAATTTTGATTCGCAACGGAGGAAAATAACAGTTCTCCCTTCTGAAATTTCCACGTGCCCTGATGTCCATGGGAATAGAATCCCACTTTCCACCAACTTTAAATTGCATTACGGAGGCCGTGTAGATGGTATCCACCGTTATCTTTTTAACATCTTTTACAGAAAAGCGAAGCTTGATTTCTAGCGGCTCTTCGCTGGCGAACAACGGACCAACTCCAGCCTTTTGACCAAAGGCCGATGCACCCATCAGGGCGAACAAAACAAGGATAAGGTTTTTCATAATATGGTTAACAGGTTTGGGTATTGAGCGGGAAACGGGGTTCGAACCCGCGACCTTCAGCTTGGGAAGCTGAAGCTCTACCAACTGAGCTATTCCCGCCAATAGAGGGGTAATTTACAAACAATTGGGATTAGGCTAAACTGCTTTTTGGATCCATTCTAGAACTGCTTTGGTGCCCATCCAGCCCATAATTAATACCACCATCCATCCAGCCAACCGCATCCAAATGGGGTGACGGTAACCATTCAGCAGGTTTTCACGTCCTGCAGCAACCAAAATAACCGCTAAGGCTACCGGCAAAATCAATCCATTAACTGCCCCAGCGAACAACAACAGATCCCTTGGTTTTCCAACCGCCACAAAAACAGCAGTAGATATGACAATAAAGACAGAAATAAACCACCGCTCATTTTTTTCAATCCAGGGATGGAAGGTTTTAAAAAAGGAAACAGAGGTATAGGCCGCTCCAACCACTGAAGAAATCGCAGCACTCCATAATATGACCCCAAAAATTCTGAATCCGATTTCACCGGCAGCTTCACAAAAAACTGTCGAAGCAGGATTTTCCCGATCAAGAACCACACCTTTTACCACTACACCCGCCACAGCAAGAAATAGAATATAACGCATCAGCGTACTGATCAAAATTCCACGCACAGCACTTTGATCGACCAGCTTAAGTTTCTCTTTGCCTTTTATGCCGGCATCCAACAATCGATGCGCACCGGAAAAAGTCAAATAGCCCCCAACGGTTCCACCTACGATGGTAACCATGGCCGCAACACTGAATTGCTCAGGAGCAAAGGTGTGTACAACGGCTTGCCCCAATGGCGGCGCCGCCGCAAATGCAATAAATAAGGCAAGTCCAATCTTGATAATTCCCAGGGTCTTGGTGAAACGATCCAACATCCCTCCGATTTCTCTTGACCAGAAAAGAATCAAGGCTATAACCCCGGATAACATTGCACCCTGCGAAAAGGTGAGTCCAAAAAGTACATTCAATCCAAGTCCGCAGCCAGCGATGTTTCCAATGTTAAACGCAAAACCTCCTAAGACAATCAGAAAACTTATGGCATACCCAAGTCCAGGTAAAACCTGATTGGCCAAATCCTGAGCACGCAGTTCACTCACCGCAAGGACCCGCCACGTATTCAGCTGCGCACCAAGATCAAGCAGTACCGATAAAAGAATAATAAATCCAAAGCTGGTCAACAACTCACCGGTGAAAAACGCGGTTTGTGTCAAAAACCCCGGACCAATAGAACTGTTGGCCATCAGAAATGCCGCGCCAACGCCGGCGCCACCCAACCAGCCAAACATTGAACGTTTTGGCTCAGACATAAGCAATTTTTATCCCCATCTCTTTTAAAGCATAATGAATGGTTTTGGCGAAGCCGACCGCATCAGCTCCATCGCCATGCAGACAAATGGTGTTGGCCTTAAGTTTAATCGGCTGACCATCCACAGATTTTATAGAAGTACCCATGGCCAGATAAATGGCCTGCTGAACCGAATCCACGGGATTTGTAATCAACGCATTTTTTTCTGACCTCGGCGTCAATGAACCATTGTGCTGATAGGTTCGGTCGGCAAATACCTCATGAGCAAAGCGTAAACCAGAATTTTTAGCCGATTTTTCCGTGACACTTCCCGACAAACCATACAAAACCAGCGATTGATCTACTGCTGCCACTGCCCGTGCAATTGCATCGGATAAATTTCTATCCGCAGCAGCCATATTATAGAGCGCTCCGTGCGGCTTTACGTGATGAATTGAAGCGCCTTCCTCTACAGCTATGGACTTTAACAATTCAATCTGTTCAAGCACCAGCGCATACACCTCCTCTGTAGGCAAATCCATATTACGCCTGCCAAAATTTTCCCGATCTGGAAAAGATGGATGCGCGCCAATGGCCACCCCAAATCGCTTACAGTATTTTACCACCTCGCGCATCAACAACGCATCTCCTGCATGAAGGCCACAAGCTATGTTGGCCGATGAAATGAACGGCATCAGGGCTTCCTCATTTCCCATTCCTTCACCCACATCACAATTTAAATCGATGCTTCTCAACATTATTGGTAAAGGTAACGGCCGGCATTTAATAAACAACCTTGTCGCAGTGCTTCAAGGGTATCATGCCAGATGCGGTTTAGTTCTACTGCCGACTCCATAGAAATCCAAGAAAAACAAACCTCCCGATGACCCAGGCTCTGGGCCAGACGTGGTAAGTCAAACGCAGCGACCGAAGCCAGCCGCGGATAACCACCTGTGGTTTGATGATCGGCCATCAATACAATTGCCTGCCCATCCGGCAGAAGTTGAACTGTTCCCACATCCACCGGAGAGGAAATCAATTGAATGGATTTTTGGATGGGCAGCGCATTGGAACTCAAGCGGTAACCCATTCTATTGCTGGCTGGTAAAATGCTGAACGATTGCGTTGAAAACTGCTCCACAGAAGCTGGTCCGATCCAATCCAACTCTGGTCCTGGCAAAACCGAAAGGTGTTTGTTTGACCCATAGACATATTCCAGCTGTTTTGCACCAACTCCCCATCGGTGCACAACCGATGACTTTACCTCTACCCTAGTGCAAAACTCCAGAAGGTCACCTTTTCTGATAGCCCTGCCTTCAAAGCCACCCTTCCTTGCCGTGAGGTGCGTTGAGCTGCTTCCCAACCACTCCTCTGATTTTATTCCTCCGCCTACCCCAAGGTATCCGACGGCACCAATCCTGGATCGGATTTTCAAAACAGAATTTTTACTGACTGCAATGGGTCTCCAACCTGGAATTTGCTCCCCGTTCAGTTCAGCTTCAATTCCTAAACCGGTCAGTGAAACCATACCACTTTCCTCAAATACCAATTCAGGCCCGGGATAAAAGAATTCCAGGGCCGCTGTATGATCAGGATTACCGATCAAAAAATTAGCACAACGAAACGCAAACTCATCCATCGGTCCGCCCGGACCGATTCCAACCGATCGATACCCAAATCGACCGGCATCCTGAATGGTGGTCAGTACGCCTGAGGAGGTGAATCTAATGCCCACGTAATTCCTCGAATTGGTCCGATGAAATAGGATAAAACCTCACGCTGTCTCCGTGCCTGAGCAGTGAAGGCGTTGAAGCGGCAGGATTAAACATCGCCACAGGCGTTCGTCCTATGATTTGCCAACCGCCGGGGGAGTCCATCGGGTATACCCCTGTTTGTACTCCGGCTATGCCAACACTTCCCGCAGAAACTTTGGTGCGCGGCTTGGTGTGCCTCGGCACCGCAATCCGCTCGTCCACCGTACCGAGGTAAGCAAAGCCAGGTAAAAAACCGATCATAAAAACAGCGTAAACCCGACTGGTGTGTATTTCAACAATCGCCTGAACATCCAGATTTTTTAAACGTGAAATTTCCTGAAGGTCTTCGCCATCGTAACAAACAGGAATGGCATGCAACTGACCCCGCCCTCCCAACACTGTCTGACTGCTTCCAGCATCTCTGATTAATTTTTCCAATCGGCTCATTACCCATTCCAGTGGATGGCTTTCTCCACACCACTGCATCACCTGGCTCAAATCAAAAAATACCGAAAGCGAGCAATAGGCAGGTACAATTTCGGTGATCCAATTTTCCTGACCCCGCCCCAAAAACTGAGCAACGTGATAAATCTGCATTGAAACCTGTAGATCAATTTCATTACCATAGGTGATGAGTACCGATCGCCCACTGAGCAATTTGATTTCAGGCGTTGTTTGATTTTCCATCTGCACTCATCAAAGTTACAAGGCGAGGCGGAGTATTCCTTCCCTAAAAAGGGGAGAAACATGACCAAAATCCTAAAGGCAATGATAGGATTAGGTTAAATTTGCAGCCGTTCAACCTCTAAAATCATGAAGACCCTGAAGATTACCATGCTCACCGATTTCTCACCACTATCAGAGGTAGCACTACAATTCGGCGCAAGGATATCCAACAGCATCGACGCCGAATACAATATTGTGAACATCGTCAGACTGGACGGCCTGCCGAAAAGCAGCATGAAACTAAAGTCGATTGAACAATCGATGATTGGCATTGCTGAACAGGAGGGTAAAAAACTTGTACAATCACTCGCTGCCCTGGCCAAACCAGGCACTAAAATAAATTTCAAGGCCATCAAGGGACATTCGGTCTCAGAAGCACTCAACCGTTTCACTCAGAAAAATCCCTCGGATTTGGTTATTCTGGGAAGTCAGGGTGCAAGCTCGATGAAGAAATTCAGGTTGGGTGGCACCGCCGTTTCGGTCATTGAAATGAGTAAAGCACCGGTTTTATCCATTCCTAAATTCGCTGCGTATTGGAATTTTTCAAACGTGGTCTATGCCAGCGATCTTAAGAATGTTGAAAAAGAACTTGAAACAATTCTGCCATTCGCCAAAATATTTCAGTCCACCATACGCATGGTACACGTTGTTCCGGCCATAGATAAGGTGCTTGAGGCAAAAAAGGTGGAAGTCGAAAGGACCATTCAAAAATTCAAATACCCCAACCTGAGTTTCCAATTCCTGATCGATGACGATATTCCGGAAGCAATCGACCGTTTCATCAAGGAAACGAAAGCTGATCTACTGACCACCTTCACCCATGAACTTTCCTTATATGAGAAAATGTTTGGGTTGAGTGTAACCCGAACCATCGCCTATCAGGGAAGTATTCCGCTGTTGGCGTTCAAACGGAAAGAGAAGAAGAAATAGCATCAGAACTCGGCGTTACCAGGATAACGCGGGAATGGAATAACATCCCGTATGTTCCCCATACCGGTAACAAATTGAATTAGTCTCTCAAAACCAAGTCCAAAACCGCTATGAGGTGCTGAGCCGAATTTTCGGAGTTCCAGGTACCACCAGAGGTCCTTTTGTGGCATGGCAAGTTCCTCCACCCTGCGCATCAACCTGTCATAACGTTCTTCCCGCTGAGATCCACCAATGATCTCACCTATTCCTGGAAAGAGAACGTCCATGGCCGCGACTGTTTTTCCATCTTCATTCTGGCGCATGTAAAAGGACTTAATCGCCGCAGGATAGTTATAGAGAATAACAGGTTTCTTAAAATGCTTTTCCACCAGGTAGCGCTCATGCTCCGACTGCAGATCAGTGCCCCATTGATCAATGAGGTATTGAAATTTCTTCTTTTTATTGGGATTGGAATTCCTCAGTATTTCAATTGCTTCCGTATAGCTGAGCTTTTGAAAATCATTTTCAGTTACAAATCGAAGCCGCTCAATCAAATTCAACTCGCTCCGCTGATCTGCAGGCTTGGCCGCTTCCTCATCCAGCGCACGCTTGGATAAAAATTCCAGGTCATCCTGACAATTTTCCAAGGCATAACGACAAAGGAATTGAAGGAAATCCTGAGCCAATTGCATGTTATCGCTCAAATCATAGAAAGCCATTTCCGGCTCGATCATCCAAAATTCAGCGAGGTGTCGGGTGGTGTTTGAATTTTCAGCCCTGAAAGTGGGGCCGAAAGTATAGATTTCACTCAAGGCAAGTGCGTAGGTCTCTCCTTCCAGCTGACCGGATACGGTAAGATTGGTTTCGCGTCCGAAAAAGTCTTTGCTGAAATCAACTTTGCCATCCTCATTTCTTTCCGGCTTATCCACCGAAAGCGAGGTAACCCTGAACATATCCCCCGCTCCCTCGGCATCGGAACCAGTGATGATCGGCGTGTGGATATAATAAAAGCCACGATCGTTAAAAAACTTATGCACGGCGAAGGCCATGGCATGGCGAACCCGCATGACTGCACTCATGGTGTTGGTGCGCCCGCGCAAGTGCGCGATTTCTCTAAGAAATTCCAATGAATGTTTCTTGGGTTGGAGTGGGTAAACCTCTGCATCGCAATCACCAAGAATTTCCAGTGCATCAACTTTTACTTCAACCGCCTGTCCTTTAGCCGGCGAAGGAATCAGTTTACCCGTAATACTCAGACAAGCTCCTGTAGTTATCCGTTTGAGCGTCTCATCCGAAAGCGCATTCAGGGCCACCACCGCTTGCAGATTGTGTATCGTTGAGCCGTCGTTTAGAGAAATAAACTGGTTGTTACGGAAAGTTCTGACCCAACCCATCACGGTCACCTCCTGCTCAGAAGGCGTTGTTTTGAGGAGTTGAGCAATTTTGATTCTTTTCATAGCCGATGGAAGCTGCGTCTAACACACAACAGGCGGCAAAAAAACAAAAAAGGGACTGACTTGCCAACAGGAACAAGGCCTCAAGGAAAGGCCGATCAGGATGGTTATCTTTGAGGCGAATCCAGTTCATGCAGAAGCTAGGCCTTCATCAACAACAACAACAGAAGCTGTCTCCACAGCAGATTCAGTTCATTAAGTTGTTGCAGGTACCGACTGCCGAACTCGAAAGCCGTGTTGAGGAGGAATTAGAAAGCAATCCGGCATTGGAGGAAGGACAAAATGAGGAGGTTCCTACCGCAGAAACCACCTCTGAATCGGATTCACCACAGGAAGGCGAACAAGAATCACCAACCCAAGAAGAGGGTGATCAGCAAGATGAGATTGATATTCGCGACTACCTGCGTGACGATGATTATGCATCGTATAAAACCCAATCCGACAACGGAGACGATGAGGAAGAGGATCGCGAAATGCCGGTGGCCGGCGCCTCCAGCCTGCAGGAAAGTCTGTTGTCTCAACTGGGGTACCTTGGACTCGACGATCGTAAATCAGCCATTGGCCGTCAGCTGATTGGGAGCATTGAAGGCGACGGGTACATCCGCCGTCCGTTGGAATCAATTGTAAATGACCTGGCTTTTTCTCAAGGCATCGATACGACCGTTGCTGAAACGGAGGCAATCCTGAGCCTCATACATGGTTTTGATCCGGCCGGAATCGCGGCACGGGATTTAAAAGAGTGCTTGTTGCTACAGCTTCAGCGGATGGACGACGAGAAAGATGTTGATGTTATTGTGGCCATTCGGATTTTGAAAGAGTGCTACGAAGAATTTACACGAAAGCACTACGATAAAATTTTAAAAAAACTTGACCTTGACGACGAGCAGTACATCCGCGATGCGATTGAGCTTATCATCAGGCTGAATCCTAAACCCGGTGGTGATGCATCGGGCGGACTTGCGCGCACCCAGGTGATCATACCCGATTTTATGTTGGCCAACAACAACGGCACCCTGGAAGTTGCGCTGAACTCACGCAATGCACCGGAACTTAAAATCAGCAAGGCCTACCTTGAAATGTTCAAGGCGTACGATAAAGGCGATAAAAAGGATAAGAAACTGAAGGAAGCCGTCACCTTTGTAAAGCAGAAACTCGATGCCGCAAAATGGTTTATCGATGCCATCCGGCAGCGCCAGCATACCTTACTGCGCACCATGCAGGCAATTGTTGAGTTTCAGCATGAGTATTTCCTGGAGGGAGACGAAACCAAATTACGTCCGATGATCCTTAAAGACATTGCCGGAATGATCGGCATGGACATCTCAACGGTAAGCCGGGTGGCCAGCAGCAAATACGTTCAGACTGATTTTGGGGTCTTTCCGCTTAAGTATTTTTTCTCCGAAGGTATTGCAACGGATTCTGGTGAAGAGGTGAGCAGCCGAGAGGTTAAGCACATTATCCGCGAACTGGTGGAAGCAGAAGACAAAAGCAAACCGTTATCGGATGAAAAACTCGAAGAGCTTTTGAAAGAAAAGGGTTACAACATTGCCCGACGTACGGTAGCCAAATACCGTGAACAGTTACAAATTCCGGTGGCCAGATTGAGAAGAGAGCTCTGATGATACGCTTTACCGCCAAGCTTATTTCCTGGATCTTTCATCCATTGCTTGTGCCCTCATACCTTTTCACCGCCATAAGCCTGCACTATCCCTCAGCACTTCAGACCGTCGTACCTGGATTTTGGATTTTTCTTCTGATGGTCCTGCTCACAGGTATTTTGCCTGCCCTGAATATTCTTTTGCTTCGAATGATGGGAAACATCAGGGACCTGGAAATGCCGGACCGCAACGATCGGGTTATACCCTTTCTGATGGTGGGATTTATTTACGGCCTCGTGGCCTACCTTTTCTACTCGAAATATCCAGCTCCAGGAATCCTTTCTCTGCTGTACATCTTATGTATCCTCACACTGCTGTCGCTGATCATTAATTTTTTTATAAAACTTTCCATTCATGCGCTTTCCATGGTATGCGCTACCGCTGTGCTCACAACCTTGGCACTTCAGGAAGGATCAGGGCAATTAATTTTTCCGGTGGTTTTTGGTTGGTTGGCAAGCGGGCTGGTGATGAGTTCCAGGTTGGTGCTCGAGGCCCATACGCTAAAAGAAATTTCGATTGGTGCTGCCGTTGGATTTATCGGAGGCACTCTTGGCACACTATTTTTTTTCTGAGGCATCTGCCCACTTTTGTCTTTGTCCAAGGTATAAGGACAATAACACCATAACCGTTCCGGCAACCGTGTAGGTTGATATTTGTTCTCCCAGAAAAACAGAAGAAATGATTAGTCCGGAAATCGGACAAAGGAACAGCCAAAGAGAAGCACGCACAGCATCTTTTTTCAACAATACCAACCAGAGTTGTACCGATACGATTGACACCGGGAAAATCAACCATGCCTCGGAAATCCAGAATAATCGATCAAAATGATTTTCACCCTTGTGCATCAACCAGGCAAAAGGAACCAACATCAAGCCTCCAAAAAATACCTGCCAGCCATTGATGGTCAGTCTGGAGATTCCCCAGTTTACAGTTCCATAATAAACCGATCCGAAGGAATAGGCCACCATACAAACAAATAGCATCAAAACACCGACAGGCAATACCTCTTCTGAAATCAATAAAGGCCACGCGGCAGCAACCACGCCTGCAATTCCAATTAGTATACTGATCCACTCATCCTTGGAAACCTTCCTGCCCAGTATGTAGGAAGACATTACACTTATAATAAGCGGGTTAATAGCAATGCCCAATGCGGTAATTCCAGCGGTGATATACTGAAGCGCGACAATAAAAACACCCAAATAAAGCGTGGTGTTAAAAAATCCGAATATCACTAAGGATTTCCAGTCTCCAGCCTTTGGGAATTCAGCCCTCTTCAACCCATGGCTGTACAAAAGCATCAGGAGCCCGGCGCTTAAAAATCTTATCGTGAAAAGGACCAAGGGCTCGACCGACCGGATGCCAAACTTACCGGCAGTACCGGCAGATGACCAAAGCACAGCAAACAGAACGCCGGTTCCAACGTAACGCCAGTTCAATTAAAAAAAATTAAGGAACCACACATAAAAAATCCGATCGGTTGAGGTCATTAAAAAATGATTCGATCAGCGCCGCAATAAACATTAAAATGCTGGTCTCTTACAAAACCTATGAGCGTAAGATTGAGTGACTTAGCCAAATCAACCGCCAAACTTGATGGAGCGCCTACCGCCACTATGGCACCGATCCCCGCCATAGCTGCCTTTTGAACAAGTTCAAAACTTATTCGGCCACTCAAAACCAGAATGTGGTTGTTCAAGGGAGTTTGGCCTGAAGAAAAAGCAGCGCCTATGATTTTGTCCAACGCATTGTGACGCCCTACATCTTCCCGCACCAAGAGCAGTTGGCCCTCTGAAGAAACCAAGGCAGCGGCATGTAAACCTCCGGTGCGTTTAAAAACCACCTGGTTGCTTTTTAGCAGTTCGGGCAGACGGGTAATCATTTCAGATTTAATGCTGAATGATGCATCGGAGGGAGCGCAAAATCTTCGAACCGAATCCATAGATGATTTACCACAAACCCCGCAGGATGAGGTGGTATAAAAATTTCTTTCCAAACCGGAAACATCAACAGTCACCTGAGGCTGCATTTCAACCTTAACAACATTGTTGTTTTCAGTCCTTTTCCCTGAATCGCTACAATAGCGAATGAGTTTGACATCACTCCACGATTGCAAAATTCCCTCAGTGAACAAGAATCCAACAGCCAACTCAAAATCATTTCCAGGCGTTCGCATGGTTACCGTAACAGGCTTCACGACACGATCTGCTCCATAGACCAGTCGAATTTCCAACGGCTCCTCTGCTGCAAGCAAATCATCAAACGGTCTGGACTGACCCTCCTCAACTTTAATGCAGGCAACCGATGCAACTGGTGTTTGCATAAAACCAGGATCAGAAGGATTGATCGGCCTCGTAGCGAATTCCACAGGCTTCTCTGATGCGGTCCAGCAACCGCATCAGTCGAAGGGAAAACGAAAGTGGCAATTCCGGACTTTCTTTCAGTCCATTCGCCAGGCAATACTGCACATGGCGCGCCTCATACTGGTAACCAAATCCATCCTCTTTGTCTACAGTGAGTTCCTCTGGTTGTTTTTCCTCGCGATGGATGGTTACGACCGATGATGGATTATGGAAACGGTTGGCCAAATGAATTCGACCTGTTGTACCATTGAGGGTGGCCTCCACAGGGGTGTCTACCGCAAATGACGAATTAAGGCTAGCCACCATTCCATTTTTATAGGAAAACGAAATCGCAATTTGTTCATCTACTCCGGTAGAATAGGGATTCATAACCGCAGTGAGTTGGTCGGGTTCTCCGAAAAGGTCCAGGGTTAGGAAAACAGGATAGATGCCAATATCCAACAAGGAACCTCCACCCAGTCTGGGATCATACAACCGTTGAGGCTTTGGTTCTGGTGATTTGAATCCAAAATCAGCGGAGACGGTGCGAATGGTGCCCACTGCACCTTGCTTAATGAGATCAAAGGTTTTGCGATAATGTGGTAAAAACTTTGTCCAAAAAGCCTCCATCAAAAACACGTTTTTTTCTTTGGCCAATGCAATCAGATATTCAAGCTGTTTGGCGTTCAATGTAAAGGCCTTTTCGCATAAGACTGATTTACCATGTTGAAGACAAAGCTTAACATGTTCGAAATGGAAACCATGGGGTGTCGCGACATAGATGATATCAACATCCGATTGGACCAATTCCTCATAAGAGCCAAAGTGGTTTGTAAAACCGAATTTGGAAGCGAACGCACCAGCACGCTTCAGGTCAAGGGAAGCAGCGGCAAACCTGGAAGCCCCTTCGACCAATTGTAAATCAGAGGCAAACTTTGAAGCAATCTTACCGCAACCCAGAATTCCCCATTTAACCTGTTTCATTTTTTTAAAGTAAAGTCTCCGAAGTTACTACTTTTAAGATCCGGTGGAAAGCACATTTAACTTCAAACAATTTAAAGTCATACAGTCCGATGATGTTCATAAGGTCGGGACCGACGGCGTGTTGTTGGGCGCATGGACTTCAATGCATTTGGAAAAGAAAATCCTGGATGTCGGAACCGGTACGGGATTGATTGCTCTGATGGCAGCACAACGGACCACCGCCACCGTCACAGCATTGGAACCCCACCGTGAATCTTTTTGTATGGCGGTTAAAAATGTAAAAGAGTCACCCTGGTCGAATAGGATTAATGTATTCGAAAGTTCCCTTCAGCAATTTTCAACCACTAAACGTTTTGATTTGATCGTTTCCAATCCACCATTTTTTTCAAACAGTCTTTTACCACCATCAGATTCAAGAAAAATTCATCGGCATACCAATACCCTTTCATTTGAAGATTTGGCTGAAGCAGTGGCTGCCCTTCTTTTGCCTTCCGGCCGATTTTCCATTATCCTTCCCGAACAAGAAGCGCTGCGCTTTCTTGATTATGCCGAACGACAAAAACTATTTCCAAAAAGAATCACCGAGGTTCGCTCCAAGCCATCGAAACCTATAGAGCGCGTATTGGTGGAGCTCGGATTTACGGCTGAATTCACCCAAAAGGATAGCCTGATTCTTTTGGATGAGGAGGGGTTAAAGACTGAGGAATATTCCAGAATTACCCGGGATTTTTACCTCTAAAATTCGTTTTATCAATTTTAATAATCTGATTTTCAATTTATTACAAATTTCACAAAATACATGTTGTAACATCTATTTATATTTGCACCCACAAATTCAAAAACATGAAAAAATCACTTTTGTCCTTGGTATTCGCTGCGGCTATGATCGTTCAGGCGAATACACAAACCAACTGGGTTCTCGATAAAACCCACTCCAACATCGGTTTCACCGTTAAGCACATGGTTATTGCTGAAGTGTCGGGTTCTTTCCGCGACAGCGAGGTGAAAGTTTCATCAACAACTGAAGACTTCAATGGAGCCACCATCGAATTCGTTGCAAAGACTGCATCCATCGACACCCAAAACGAAATGAGGGATGGACACCTTAAGGGTGACGATTTCTTCAACGCAGAAAAATACCCCGAAATCAAATTCAGTGGCAAACTGGTTAAGAAAGGAAAAGATTACAGCGCTGTAGGAAAACTAACCCTTCGCGATGTGACCAAAGATGTAACCCTTCCGGTTACTTACCTGGGAACGGTGAAAACTGCACAGTTCACCAAAGCAGGTTTTAAAATCAATGGATCCATCAACCGCTTCGATTACAATTTAAAGTGGAATAAGACCATTGAAACCGGTGGCATGGTAGTAGGTGAAGAAGTTCAACTTGGTGCAAACATCGAACTGAACCTCGCCAAATAATTTTTAAGAAAATTTTCAAAAGGGGTTACCGCTCAAACGGGTAGCCCTTTTTTATTTGCCCAGGTCAAACAGGTTTTCACCTGACTTCAACTCAAACCTCTTTCCTTCCCAGAAAAAGTTTCCACCTACACCCACTGGCAGGGTAATTTTTGCACGGGGTGATTTCCCGGACAACCAATAATTAACTTCAATTTTCCCCAACGGATGAGGAACCGTAGCCGCGTAATCCTTTCGCAGATCCGGTAAGGAAGGTGCTATCCTTACCTGGCTAAAACCGGGGGCCACACTTTCTATGCCCATCACGATCCTGAAAACTTCCACATTTGGACTCGCACCCCAGGCATGGCAATCGGAACGCGAACGAGGAACATCAGACATCTCTGCCCAGGTGGATAAGCCCAACTGAATATTTTCTTCCCATTTTCCCAACCAGGAGAAATAATCACGACCCAATCCAGCCACCGCTGCAGCCCAGTGTAAATAGTATTTGAAATAGATGGATGCGGGCGCCATGTTCGCCCCTTCCAGCGTGCGCTCAGCCAATAACCTTGCCTCCGGTCCGCCGATCAACCCTGAAAGAATGGCTAATGAATTTACATGCTGGGAAAACAAATCTTTTTCTGCCCGGTCTGCAAACATCCTACGACCCTCATCCCAGTACTTCCTGCGAATTGTTTGCTCAAGAACCTGAGCCCGCCTGAGGTATTGGTCAGCAAAATGTTTCAAACCAAGCTCAGCCTCGAGTGTGGCTGCTACCTTGAGCGTCCAATAATACTGAATGTCGGTTATGGCCGAAGTGCCGTCCGATCCGATGGGCGCTACACCATCTTTCCATCCGGGACTCTCCACCCAATCGGTAAAAACCCAGTAGGGCAGGTTTTTCAATGAACCACCATCATCCTGATAGCGTGAGAAAAAATTGAGCGCAGGTCTAGTGTTCACAACTTTATCCGCAACGTATCGCTCATCGTTGTTGTATAACCTGTAGTCCTGCAGCAAATGGATATACCATAATGAAAATGTGGGAATAATCTGCGGCGTGAATGAAGGGTGTCGGCTTAGGGTTAGACCCTCGCTGATGGCAGACTGCTCCATCAGGTTCAATGCATTTTTGGCCAGACGTCGGTCCTGTGAATTATAATAGGTCACCATTGCCTGAATGCGTGTATCCCCTATGTATTGCAATTGCTCGTAGTACGGGCAATCCATATACGTCTCCACCGCACAAAGCCTGGCCGTTCGCCAACCTATATCAAGATTACGGTTTACCAAATCTCCCCCACCATTAAATTCTGATGCCCGCTGAAAAGGGTAGCCTGTAAACGTTCCAAAAACATCGTGCAGTGTCAACGGGTCAGATGCAGTTTCAACAGTCATTTCAACATAGCGATAGGTCCTCCACCAAAGGGTTGTAAAATCCTGGTTGCTCTTTCCATCGGGTAACAACACATCGGTTCTTCCAACTATATTTTTACCTTCCACTTCATTTCGGTTACCCTTCACACCTTTTGAATCGGTAAGGGTTTCTGAATAGACCAATTTTATAGAAGAGCCCTTTCCGCCACTGAAACGAATGGTGAAATAAGCGTTGGTCAAATTCCGCTGGTCCAGCAGAATTACTGCTTTCGTGCGTACCGGCACTACAACATCGACAGGCTGACTTGGAAACCCTTTGGGCAAATTCAATCCATCAACCTTTCTTACTTCAGCGAGGCGCTCCTCTCGTAATTCCATCTGAGGCAGTATGGAGCGCACCAACATCCACCGGTAATCAAACTTAAATACTCCCTTTGGCAAACCCTGTCCCAACACCTGTGCATTTGCCCACTTAGAGTCACTGAAACCAAAACTTTCCCAACCAGAAAAATTTTGACTGAAGTCGATGCGCTCACCGGCGCCAGCAACATAATAGGCATTGAGCTTTACCGGGATAGGGGCGTAACCTTTTTGCTGTTCGACTTTCCATTGCTGATCGGTTGAAACAAAGGAGTTGGAAAGCGTTTTTCCATTCAAAATAAATCCAGTCTGAAAAGTCATCTGTGCTTCCGGACGAGAGGAGCCCTCATTCCAAACCAGTGCAGCAATTATATTCTCCCCTTTTTGAAGAAAAGGTGCAAGATCCAATTCCTCATAATTCCAAAAGTAAAGATCACCACGGGCAGGACCCATTGACGCAACCCTGCCGTTGACGAACAACTTATATCGGTTATCTGCAGAAACCTGGACAGGAAATGCGTCTGGTTTAGAAGTTAGTTCAAAGGTTCTTCGAAAAACGTATATGCCGTATCCGTTGGGGTCTGCACCGGGCAAACCGATCCATTTTCCGATCCATGGCTCAGTCTCCTGCGCAAAACTGATGGTAAACAGAAAATATAAACCACACAGTATAGACCGATGAAGCATCTTACCAGAAAACAGTGTACAACGAAATCAGCATACCGGTAATTAAAACTGCGCCCACCGTAAAACCAGGCGACACACCAAACATGCTCTGGTCAACCTCGACCTCCCCTTCACCATCTTTTCTTGGTTTGATGAGGCTGATCACCACCATGATGGCAATCAGCAGAAGAAAGACGTAACCCATCCGATGCAGAAAAGGAATACCTGGCATCCACTCATTGAAGGCCAAACCAAGCGGCAAGGTGCACAAAGCAGCGACCAGCGCAGAAAATCCTGATGCCCGCCTCCAAAACATACCCAATAAAAAGATGGCCATTACCCCGGGCGAAATCAGACCGGTAAAATCCTGAATGAATTGAAAGGCCTGGTCAAATCGTTTCAACTGTGGAGCGGTTAGAATGGCAATCGCCATCGACACCACCACCACCAACCGTCCGGTGAAAACCATATTTTTTTCGGAAGCCTCTTTGTTGAAATACTTCTTGTACAAATCAAAAGTGAAGATGGTGCTGATGCTGTTGGCCTTACCTGCCAGCGACGCTACAATCGCAGCGGTTAGCGCTGCAAAGGATAATCCTTTCAAACCAACCGGAAGCAGGTTTAATAAAACCGGATAGGCCTTGTCTGACCGGACAACCTGCTTCACAGTGCCGTCGGCCATTTCCAAACCCACCGTCATCTCTTGTTGAAAAATGCCATTCTTATACAAAACATAAGCAGCAATCCCAGGAAGGACTACAATCACCGGCATCAACATCTTTAAAAAAGCAGCAAACAAAAGTCCAGTCCTTGCAGTATTCAGATCTGCACCAAGTGCACGCTGGGTGATGTACTGATTGCATCCCCAATAGCTCAGGTTGGCAATCCACATAGCACCAACCAAAACAGCCAATCCTGGTAAGGTTTGGTAGGCATCAACCTCACCGCCCTTTCCGTCTGGCATCATCATCTGGCCTTTGTTGAGAATCATATGAAAATGATCGGAGGCATCCTGCTTAATAAAACTTAATGCTCCCCATACATCTCCCCCACCAAGTTTTTGTGCAACCAGATCAAGGGCCAGATAAGTGGTCGCCAATCCGCCGAGCACCAAAACTGCAACCTGCAGTACATCGGTATAACCAATTACCTTCATGCCGCCGAGGGTAATGAAAATGGCAAAGACGGCGAGCGCGAACAGGCAAACCATGTAATCAAGTCCGCTGATGGTTTCAATGGCCAACGCACCCAGGTGAAGTATGGCTGCAAGATTTACAAACACATACACCAGCAACCAAAAAACGGCCATTATGGTGGCCACAAGTGGACTAAACCGCTGTGACAAAAATTGCGGCATGGTGTAAATTTTATTCTTCAGATAGATGGGAAGAAAAAATATGGCCACCACAATCAAGGTTGCAGCCGCCATCCATTCATAGGAAGATATGGCCAGCCCCATAGCAAATCCTGAACCCGACATGCCAATGAATTGTTCTGCAGAAATGTTTGAGGCAATCAACGAAGCTCCGATGGCCCACCAGGTCAGAGAACCTTCAGCCAAAAAGAAATCACGGGAATCGATCTCAGATTTTCTCTTGCGATTGTAAATCCAATAACCATAGCCGGTAACGGCAACGAAATAAAGCAGGAAAACAAGGTAATCCGGAAGCTGAAGCTGGTTCATGAACGGTGGGTTTAGGTTTGGTCGACCGGCGGAATCAGAGCATCATAAACACCCCTTCCGCTGGAGCAACCTGATAAAAATCAGGTTCTTTTCCGAATCGGGCAAGATATTTCTCCTGAACAATTTCACGGAAGGCGTCTGTGTTCGAGCCTTCGAGAATATTTAGCGTGCAACCACCAAAACCACCACCCATCATTCTTGCTCCATGCACCAACCCACTTTCCGCTGCTGCTTCCACCAAAAAGTCCGTTTCTGAACATCCAACCTCATAATCCTCACTCAAACCCCGATGCGTTGAATACAGCAGTTCACCGAATGACCGATAATCGCCCTCATCCAAAAAAACCACTGCCTGTTTCACCCTTTCAATCTCCTCCACAACGTAACGACATCGCTTATAAACCTCCTCACCTGCTTTCGGTCTGAATTCATCGAGCATATCCAAACCAACCTCTCTTAGCGATTGAACCGGGTAACGTTCGGAGATCAACTTCACTCCAAGCTCACAACTTTCCCTTCGCTTATTGTACGCTGTCCCTGCCAATTCATGGCTCACTCCCGAGTTGACCAACATTATAACGCGCTCGCCCAGCTGTAATGGAACGATTTTAAAATCAAGGTCCCGGAAATCAAGAAACAATGCGCTGCCGCCTTTACCAAAAAGGGAAGCATACTGGTCCATCAATCCACAACGCACACCGGCGAATTGATGCTCGGCATACTGAGCCACCAAGGCCATTTCCTTGCGGTGCATTTTAAGACCAAAAATTTCGGAAAGACCAAAACACAGACCACAACAAAGGGCTGCCGAGGAGGAGAGCCCCGCACCTACCGGGATACCACTTTCAACCATCAGATCGAAGCCACCAATTTTTAGTCCTTGCCGGACAATCCCTGCTGCTACACCCATCACATAACCCATCCAGCCCGGCACAGGCTTCAATTCATCCAATGAAAATTCAGCCTGACCGTAACCATCAGCAAAAATTCGACAACGTCTGGAACCGGAAGGCGCAATGGCCAAAGTCATTCTTCGTCCAATTGCCGCCGGCAAAGCCAATCCCTGATTGTAATCGGTATGTTCACCAATCAGGTTAATGCGCCCCGGCGCAGAAATCAGGATAGGATTGTTCCCATACCGACTTTTAAATTTCTTTTTTAGGTTTTCCATCCGGGGCGGAATCAATTAAGGCTGGAGCCTTCTTTCAAAAAATGCTGCCGTTGCTTTATTCACCTTTAACTGTTTTTGATGTGACATGAAGTGATGGGTGTCGTCAACAATTACCAGCGTTTCAATTGGCACTCCCTTTTCCTCTAGCCTCCGGACCAGGTCTGTACTCTGACTAAACCGTACATTTCGATCATCATCACCATGAATAATCAAGACGGGTGATTTCCATCCATCTACATAAGCAACAGGAGAAGATTGCCATGCAACCTCAAGTGCCTTTTGTGCATCGGGTGCGCGCTCATATTTATCAGGTGCAATCATTTGCCGTGTGCGCTCAATGGTACGGTCATGAACACCGTGGATGTCCACACCAGCAGCAAACAAACCGCTGTCCCGTCCAAGCGCCATGGCGACGAGGTACCCACCATATGAACCACCATAAATACCTATTCGTTGTCCATCAACTTCAGGCTGCTGACGTAACCATTCGGCAGCCGCACGGATGTCGATGTACTCCGAGGCACCAGCAGTGCCGGCCGCCGGTGGATTGTGAAACTCAAAGCCATAGCCAATGCCAAGCCGATAATTTACCGACAACACAACGAATCCCCTGCTGGCGAGGTATTGATTCATGGCATAGGCATTGGAATAATAATCTGAGTAATGCCACCCTAGCAACATCTGCCGCGGTGGGCCACCATGAACGTAAATGATTGCAGGCTTCTTACCCTTTTTGCCAGGTTGCTCAAACCACTGCGCATGAACTTTTAAACCATCGGGTGTGGTGTAGGTTATCTGCTTTGGAGTAATCAGTTTATCAGGGTAGCCCGCAGACAATTGACCGGCACCTATGAGTTTTTGCTCTCCACCGGCAATTGGTTTAACAGCCGGCAAGGGTGGCCTTTGCGCAGTAGCACTGATGTAGGCAACATTTTTTCCATCACCCAAAGGAACCGGAGTCCATTCCAATCCATTGCCGGGCGTTAAGATCTTTACTCCTGGTTCTTTGGTAGACACCGCTACAACATGTCTTCGATCAATATCTTTTTCATCTGGACCGGCATTGCCAGAAAAGAAGAACATGGTTCCGTCCTGATTCATGGTGATGTGTTCAGCCATAAAATTTCCGGGTGTCATCAACCGAACCTCCCCTGTGTTGGGTGAAAGCGTATAAAGGTGTGGCCAGCCATCTGCATAAGCGAGAAATACAATGGCCTCTTTGGCCCAATGAAGATTGGTGCTACCATGCGTTGTGGGAATAGAACCCCGCAATGTTTTGGGCGCCGTCCAGAGTGTTTTGGATATTCCCGTCGAAACTTCAGCGTGCACAATAGACCATGGCGTATGCTTTCGAGTTAGAATAGAGTCTGGCTTTCCGCCACCACCCTGGGTGCGGACAAATGCAAGATATTTTCCGTCGGGTGACCAACGTGGGCTACCATCGCGTTTGAACTGCGGATCCATCCAACGGATGGGTTCAGTCGCACCACTGTACACACCAATAAAAGCATGGTCCTGCCGGTTGCTTTGAAAGGCAAGTTTTTGTCCGTCGGGCGACCATACAGGATTTGAATTAGAGCCTCTGGCTGTAAACAACTGAATGGCCGGACTGCTTCCATCGGCGGGCACAGTCCAGATTTGTCCGGATTTATGGAAAGCAACCTCACCTCTGGAAGAAACCACAGGCTCTTCGCCATCACCGAGAACTTTTAAATCGCCACCCGCGAAGGATACACTCAGGATTTGAACTTTTGGTGCAACTGGAGATGAGTTAACGTTTACCGGTAGATGATCGTCCCAATTGGAACCATGATCCCCTCCTCGCACAAAAATTAGCCGATCACCGTTGGGTGAAAAGGACAGTGAAGATATTTCCTGGCCATCATCTGCAGCAAAGGAAGTCACTGGTCTTGAAATCCATTCCGGGCCTTCTGCCACGTAAACATTACGTCGACCATTTTCCTGAAAAGCCCAGGCGATGCGTGCCCCTTTTGGTGAGGCGACCAATTCATTTGGGAACGGATATGATTTAAGGGCTGAAAGCGTGAACAATGTGTCCTGCCGCTGTGCCCATAGGCTAAGGGTCGCAACCAGGACCAGAAAAAGTATAACGGTTTGTTTCTTCATGGTATTCAAAGCAAGTGATCGGTCTCTTGTAATTAAATCAAATTTGACGGCACAGCAAAGTAACTGCTGAGTCGACAGCGTAATTCAGTGATATATGGCCTCAAAAGAAGCTATCTTTGCACCCGTATCGATTAACCTGCAATTAATCCGGTTCCACTGTATAACACAATAAACGGAAAGCTGCTCAAGGAGCAGATCCGTCAGGATGGTGAGGCGCGCGTCACCATTTCATTTTACAAATACCATCACATAGAGGAGGTGGAGCATTTCCGGAACGAATTGTATCGTTCCTGCGAAATTCTTAGCGTCCTGGGCCGGATCTATCTGGCGCCGGAAGGCATTAATGCACAAATCAGTGTGCCATCTAAGAATTTAGATTCTTTTAAAGAGCTCTTAAACCAGATTTCCTTCCTGCGGAACATACGGTTAAACATCGCGATTCAGGACGATGGAAAATCTTTCTTTAAACTTAAAATCACCGTTCGTAAGAAAATTGTAGCAGACGGAATCAATGATCCGGACTTTGACGTCACGCAATGCGGACAACATGTA
Source organism: Bacteroidota bacterium (assembly GCA_016866235.1). Lineage (GTDB taxonomy): Bacteria > Bacteroidota > Bacteroidia > Cytophagales > Cyclobacteriaceae > ELB16-189. Next base: position 454,584 of record VGMW01000001.1, on the reverse strand, counting down.
GATGCCTTAGGTTTCAACAAACTCGCAGATGACCCCAACACCATAATTGTGGACATGCGTAACCACTACGAAAGTGAGGTAGGCCGATTTAAAAATGCAGTTTGCCCTGACGCCGACACCTTCAGAGAGGAATTACAAATTGTAGAAGACTTGCTGAAAGGCAATGAAGGTAAAAACTTATTGATGTATTGCACTGGAGGAATCCGATGTGAGAAGGCAAGTGCATGGATGAAATATCAGGGATTCAAAAATGTTTTTCAATTGGAGGGCGGCATTATTCATTACGCCAGGCAAGTCAGGGAAAATGGACTGGAAAATAAATTCATTGGAAAAAATTTCGTTTTCGATGAACGATTGGGAGAACGAATTACTGAAGACATCATCAGCGTTTGTCATCAATGCGGAAATGCTTGCGACGAACATACCAACTGCCTGAACGACGGCTGTCATTTATTGTTCATTCAGTGTAAAGAATGTAAAAAGCAATATCATGGATGCTGCTCCAAGGAGTGCTCAGACATTTTGCAGCTGCCCGAGGAGAAACAGAAGGAAATCAGAAAGGGAATAAATAATGGTCGGATGGTTTTCAAAAAAAGCAGAGGTGCTTCCATCAAATTCAGAAAAAAGGAACAGGCGTGATTAAAATAGGCATCATCAATGTTTCCGATCGCGCCAGCCGCGGTGAATATGAAGATCTTCCGGGCAAAGAGATCGTTCGATGCTTATCCGAATACATTCAGGGAGAATGGAACAAGGTTTATGCAGTTGTTCCCGATGAACAGGATCAAATTCAAGATACCCTGATTAGGATGGCCGATGAAGAAGCGTGTTGTCTTGTGGTGACTTGTGGCGGCACGGGCCCATCTCCACGGGATGTAACACCCGAAGCAACCATGGCCGTTTGTTCACGTTTAATGCCAGGATTCGGTGAACTTATGAGATCGGTAAGCCTTCAATATGTTCCTACAGCCATTTTGTCGAGACAAACCGCCGGAATTCGGAACAAGACATTAATTGTAAATTTGCCAGGCAAACCCAAATCAATCAGGCAATGTCTGGAGGCGGTTTTTCCCGCCATACCGTATTGTATTGATTTGCTGGGAGGCCCGTTCATTAAAGGCAATGAAAAAAATATAAAGGTATTCAGACCACAGTCCGCTAACTGATATGGCCAGAATCAAATACTATTACGATACAGAAACCTGCCGGTACGAACGGGTAAGAACGACCACGGGGGATATTATTTTTAATGTGTTGGGCGTTGTTTCGCTCACACTGGTGCTTGCAGTTGGATTGTTGTTTATCTACGGCAGCTATTTCGAATCACCAAAGGAGCTTCTTCTTAAAAATGAGCTTAAGGAGATGGAGTACTACTATAGCTCTTTATCTAAGAAGGTTGAGCAAATGGATAAAATGGTGGCAGAGATGGCCAACCGTGACGATAACATTTACCGTTCTGTGTTGGGCGCCGAGCCAATCGATCAGTCGGTAAGAAACGGAGGAACCGGAGGCGCTGATCGATATGCTGAAATCAGGAGTAAAAAAATGGCCAGCATGAATACGATTTTGGACCTGAGCGCAACGGTTGATAAACTCAGACATAAAATCTACATCGAGTCCAAATCACAGGACGAAGTGGTCACTATGGCGCGTGAAAAAGAAAATCTATACTCAGCCATCCCTGCCATCAGACCATTAAAGAACAACGACATCGCACACCTTGCCTCAGGATATGGCATGCGAATCCATCCTGTCTATAAAGTGCGACGCATGCACCAGGGCATCGATTTTGCCAGCCCGGTAGGAACACCAATTTTTGCCGCTGCTGATGGCACCATTGAGAAGGTAGAATTCAGCTTCAGTGGTTATGGTAAAATGATTGAGATAGACCACGGATTTGGTTACCGCACGCGCTACGCGCACTTACATGGATTTGCTGTTTATCGTGGACAAAAAATCAAGCGCGGCGAGTTGATTGGCTATGTTGGTAACACCGGCTTAAGTACAGCACCACACCTTCATTATGAAGTGCTCGTCAATGGAAATGCAGTTAACCCGGTGTATTATTTCTTCAATGATTTGAACCCGGAGGATTACGAGAAAATCCTCAAACTGGCATCCATCGAAAATATGTCGCTGGGTGGCCTGAAATAACAGCCTTCTGGAAATGGTCCACAGACCTGGTACAACAAAAAAACCGCCTTTTCGGGCGGTTTTTTGATTTTTTACCCTGCCCCAGTAGTGGGTGGATACCACCTCTACTGTTCCGGGCAGGAAACATCAGTGAAACGCTATGGCAAAGCTTTGGTCACTGTTGTTTGAGGGCCCTAAAGTAGAATCGGGGATTCCATATTTCCCACGTTTTTAAAAAAACTTTTTTTCGAGGCTGAAAATGCCCTTTTTTACGCCGAAACCAATGATTGAGGACACCTACAGGCACCGCGGACTAAGACAAAAGCTGGTTGAAAAACTGAGACAAAAAGGCATTTCAAATGAGGCCGTTTTGTCAGCCCTCGGAAAGGTGCCCAGACATGCATTTTTCGATGGCGCCCTCCTAAGCCATGCCTACGAAGACAAGGCTTTTCCCATTGGGGAAGGACAAACCATTTCCCAACCATATACCGTAGCCTTCCAAAGCGAGAAACTAATGGTCGCATCAGGGCAGAGGATATTGGAAATCGGGACCGGCTCTGGATACCAAGCCTGTGTTCTGCTGGAGCTGGGTGCCGTAGTATACACCATTGAATACAACGAAAAACTATTTGAGCGCACCAGAAACTTCCTGCCAGAAATGGGTTACCACCCTTTCTTTGTTTTAGGCGATGGCTCAAAAGGACTGAGATCCAAAGCACCTTTTGATCGGATTCTGGTTACTGCCGGCGCGCCGGTGGTACCCACCGAATTAAAAGATCAACTGGCGGAAAATGGCGTACTCGTTATTCCCGTCGGCACATTGGACAAACAAAAGATGCTTCGCATTACCAGAAAAGGTTCAACGTTTACGACAGAGGAGTTTGATAATTTTGCATTCGTACCGCTACTGGGAAAAGATGGATGGAATGGCGGTAATAAAAATTCATAACCATGGAAAGAAAAATTAAAACCCCAAAAGATTCATTGGTGCATATGACAGAATTGGTTTTACCCAACGACACCAATACCCTTGGAAATCTTATGGGAGGAAGACTAATGCATTGGATGGATATTGTCTCGGCCATTTCTGCACAAAAGCATTCCAACCAGGTGGTGGTGACTGCCTCGGTCGACAACATCTCCTTCCGGCATCCCATCCGACTCGGAAATACTGTTACGCTTACCGCAAAAGTGACCCGAGCATTTAAATCATCCATGGAGGTTCGCATCGATGTTTTCTCTGAAGACATTCCTGCTGGTGAAAAAACCCATAGCCATAGCGCCTACTTCACCTTTGTTGCCGTCGGAAAAGAAGGCGCGCCTCAAAATGTTCCTGATTTGGTTCCAGAAACCGAAGAGGAAAAGGCACACTTCGATGGAGCGCTCCGAAGAAGACAATTGCGTTTGATCCTGAGTGGGCGCATGAAACCACAGGAAGCCAACGAACTGAAGTCTATTTTCGATATCAGTCAAAAAGACTAAAGAACTTATGCTTTTTGCTGAATCAGAGGAGGTCTATCGAGTAACAGAACCCATAATGTTTCTGATTGAAAAGCCATGGGAAAAACTAGAGCCGGCGTCCAAACAGCTTCTTCAAAATCTTTGTGCCGCCGTCAAAAGCAAACCAGGACCAAGAATAGTTTTTAAATCCGAACTGAAGGAGAATGATTTGAATGGCCTGCCTTCAAGACTGGTTTCGTTTGGGCACCCTATGGATGCGTTGGAGTTGCATAAAGTGTCAGATTGGGGAGGCAGAAAGATTGTTCGCAGCCTATCCCCCGAAAACCTGACCAACAACCCGGATCATAAAAAGGCATTGTGGACTGCCATAGGCACGCTGCTAACCACCTGAAAAAGATCTAAAAACCCTTGATTTTTAAATTTTCGGGCGATTTCTATCTTTGCGGGACTTAAAATCAAAGGAAACTCCCTAAGTCAATAAAAACTGAACCTTATGACGCAGAACGTACTTTATGGATTACCGGTTCTTGGCCTGCTAGGACTGGTCTATGTGTTTTGGAAATCCGCTTGGATTACCAAACAGGATGAAGGAACCGACAAAATGAAAAAGATTGCGGGCCACATCTCTGAAGGTGCTATGGCTTTCCTAAAAGCCGAGTACAAGGTGTTGGCAATATTTGTTGTCTGTGTATCACTTTTACTTGCACTTACCGCAAACAGTGAGACCTCATCTCCTTTGGTAGGACTCTCCTTTATCATAGGAGCGTTTTGTTCTGCACTCGCAGGATACATCGGTATGAAGGTTGCCACCAAAGCCAATGTCCGTACAACCAATGCAGCAAGAACCTCATTAGGTAAGGCCCTTGAGATCGCCTTTACCGGTGGATCGGTCATGGGTATGGGTGTGGTCGGAATTGGTGTTCTCGGCCTCAGCATTTTGTTCATCATCTACATGAATATTTTCGGCGCTGGTGACCAGGCCAGCCTCAATCAGGTGCTTACCATTATCACCGGATTTTCCTTTGGTGCATCTTCCATCGCGCTCTTCGCACGTGTTGGTGGCGGTATTTATACCAAAGCAGCGGACGTAGGTGCAGACTTGGTTGGAAAAGTTGAAGCCGGTATTCCGGAAGACCATCCACTGAACCCAGCAACCATCGCTGACAACGTTGGAGACAACGTTGGTGATGTTGCCGGTATGGGGGCTGACCTCTTTGAATCCTATGTTGGTTCAATTGTCGGCACCATGGTTCTTGGCGCAGCCTTTATGGTTGATGGATTTGCAGATAATTTCAATGGACTTTCAGCGGTGCTTCTGCCACTTGTTCTCGCAGGCGTAGGAATCGTAATGTCCTTCCTTGGTACATTCTTCGTAAAAGTTAAAGAAGGCGGAGATCCACAAAGAGCGCTGAACATGGGCGAATTTGTCTCCTCTGCATTCATGATTGTTGCAAGCTATTTCATCATCACCTGGATGCTCCCAGCAGAGTGGACCTACACCGATCCCCTCTATTCAAATCCTGATGGAACACCCGTTGTAAGAAACATGACTGCCCTAGGCGTTTTCTGGGCAACAGTTATCGGTCTGGTTGGCGGCGTATTGATCGGCTTAATAACTGAGTATTATACTGGTATGGGTAAAACCCCAGTGAAAAGCATCGTACGTCAGTCTGGTACAGGAGCTGCAACAAACATTATTGCAGGCCTTGGCGTCGGAATGATGTCTACCATGTATCCAATCATCATCATTGCACTTTCCATTATCGGAGCATTTGAATTTGGCGGACTCTACGGAATCGCCATTGCTGCGGTTGGAATGCTTTCAAACCTTGGAATCCAGTTGGCCGTTGATGCATACGGACCTATTTCTGATAACGCTGGGGGTGTAGCAGAGATGAGCGAACTGCCAAAAGAAGTTCGTTCACGTACCGATAAGTTAGACGCTGTCGGTAACACCACCGCTGCAATCGGTAAAGGATTTGCGATCGCCTCAGCAGCCTTAACGGCCCTTGCACTCTTCGGTGCTTATATGACCACCGCAAAAGTTTCATCCATCGATGTATCCAAAGCCAATGTGATGGCTGGGTTGTTCATCGGAGGAATGCTTCCATTTGTTTTCTCCGCCTTGGCCATGGGCGCAGTAGGAAGAGCTGCCATGTCTATGATTGAGGAGGTTCGCAGACAGTTCACCACCATTCCCGCCTTAAAAGCAGCGCTAGACCTGATGCGCAAAAACGGTGACAAGCCCGTAGAAGAGTGGAGTGCTGAAGAACAAAAAGTATTTCATGAAGCCGACGGAAAAGCTGAATACGGCAAGTGTGTGGAAATTTCCACTCAAGCCGCTATCCGTCAAATGGTCCTTCCTGGCTTGATGGCTGTTGTTGTTCCAGTGGTCATCGCTTTCCTCCCAGGCTTTGGTAAAGAGGCGCTTGGCGGAATGCTCGCCGGTGTAACGGTTTCAGGTGTACTCCTGGCCATTTTCCAATCCAACGCAGGCGGCGCATGGGACAATGCCAAGAAAAGCTTCGAAGAAGGTGTTGAAATCAACGGTCAGATGTATTACAAAAAATCTGATCCCCACAAAGCAGCAGTGGTGGGAGACACGGTCGGCGATCCTTTCAAGGATACCTCCGGACCTTCACTCAACATCCTTATTAAATTGATGTCTGTCGTAGCATTGGTACTGGCTCCTTTGCTCGTTAAATAAACTTCTTCAAAATTGATTCAAAGGCCACTGAATTTCGGTGGCCTTTGTTTTTACAAGAGGTCCTATATTTGAACCATGGGGAAATCAGGAAAGAAAAAGAAGCTGGGCAGTTATCCATCGGCCAGCGTTGTATTCAGCATCACCCTTGCCCTTTTTGTCATAGGTCTTTTCGGTACCCTGCTCACCTTCACACGGGAATTGGAGCGAGTGGTACAAGAGAACATCCGAATTCAGGTTTACCTTAAAAAAGGAATTGGTAAAGAGGATATAGCCCAAATAAAAAAGAAACTGACCGCTGATTCATTTATCAACCAGTCGGTGGAAGCACCCATTACGTTTATTGCCCGTGATGACGCTGCCAAAAAATTCATCAAAGAAACCGGCGAAGATTTCTACCAGTTTATGGGTGAGAATCCACTACACGATTCTTTCATTTTGGCTGTTGCTCCGGCATTTCAGTCATCTAAAAGTTTGCGTGGACTCAAATCCAAAATCGAAAAATACCGCGGGGTTCACTATGTTGATTACAATCCAAACCTGATTGAGTCCATCAACCAGAATCGAAATGTTATTGCAGTCATTCTCCTAGGATGTGCCGCCGTCTTGTTTGCGGTGTCCATTCTTTTGATCAGAAACACGCTAAGACTTGCACTCTTTTCCCAACGCTTTCTGATCAGAAGCATGCAGCTTGTAGGCGCTACCAATGGATTCATCACAAAACCTTTTTTGAAGCGGTCGGCCCTCTATGGACTATCAGCCTCCCTGATTGCCTCCGCTTTATTGATTGGATTGGTTACCCTGGCCATCCGCAATTTTCCTGAAGTTGGCCTGATTGTAAATGAGCGCAGCATTCTTACCGTTCTTGCATCTGTCGCCCTTCTGGGTATTTTTGTGGCGGTTTCCAGCACCTGGTTTGCAGTCAGGAAGTACCTGGCCCTTTCGCTGGACCAACTCTATTAAGCATGAGCGAAAAAATGCCTTTCGGGCCTCGCAATTACAAATTAATGGTGGCAGGCCTGCTCATCATCATCACCGGATTTACACTGATGTCCTTGGACAGCGATCCGCATGGCTTTGGCTTTCTGGGACTAACCTTAGGGCCCATCGTAACGGTTGCTGGTTTTCTTTTTGAACTCTATGCCATCCTGGCGAATCCCGGGAACACCAAAAAATAAGCGGGTTGAATTATCTGGAAGCGATACTGCTGGCCATTGTTGAAGGCCTGACGGAATTTTTACCGGTTTCATCGACTGGACATATGATCGTTGCCGGTGCATTGTTGGGCATTGAGCCAACCGTTTTTTCCAAAACTTATACCGTCGCCATTCAACTGGGAGCCATTCTTGCCGTGGTGGCTGTGTATTGGGAAAGATTTTTTCAAACCCTGAGATTTTATTTAATGCTCGCCATCGGTGTAGTGCCGGCATTGATATTCGGTTTTCTGTTTGGTGATTGGATAGATCATGCACTGGAGCGGGTGGATGTGGTTGGCTACGGATTGTTAATCGGAGGTGTAGTTCTTCTGTTTGCCGATCGTTGGTTTAATGCTGAGGGAAATCCTGAAGCTGAAATCAATCCCAAAAACAGCCTGATCATAGGCGCATTCCAATGCTTCGCGATCCTATTACCTGGAATTTCCCGATCTGCTTCAACCATTATCGGGGGGCTTACGCGTGGCTTGGGCAGAAAGCGTGCAGCTGAGTTTTCCTTTTTGTTGGCGGTTCCAACCATGGTTGCTGCAACTGGTTATAAACTCCTTGATTTTTTCAAAGACGGAAATCGTTTTGCTGAAAATGAGTTGCCGCTATTGCTTACCGGCAACCTGGTGGCTTTCATAGTCGCCTGGATTGCCATTAAGGGCTTCATACAGCTGCTTGAAAAAAAAGGATTCTTTGTATTTGGCGTATACCGCATCATCGCCGGCGGCATCATACTTCTGTTGTATTATGCCGGTTTGGATATGGCTCTACTTTAAACTTTGTGAACACAGACGCCGAAAAGAACCTAGCGACGCCTGAGGCAGAGGGCTCTATTTTGTTTATTGACAAGCCACTGGAGTGGACTTCCTTCGATGTGGTTAACAAACTCCGGCGAAAACTTCAAACCAAAAAAATAGGCCATGCAGGCACACTGGATCCGCTGGCCACCGGTCTGTTAATTGTTTGTGTTGGAAAAATGACCAAACGAATCCTTGAATTTCAAGGACTGGAAAAAGAATACACCGGCACGCTTGTCCTGGGGCAAACCACACCATCATACGATCTAGAAACTGTACCTACTGAACCCGTTTCACTGATTGGCGTCACCAATGAATTTCTGGAAAGCCTTTGTAAGCAATTCACCGGAAACATCGCTCAGGTCCCACCCCTTCACTCTGCAGTAAAAATTGATGGAAAGCGCGCCTATCGGTTCGCCAGAAAAGGCGTTGAAATGAAATTGGAACCTAGGATGGTAGAAATAAAATTGTTTGAACTTACCGGTATTCGACTTCCCGAAATTGATTTCCGGGTGGTGTGCAGTAAGGGTACTTATATACGAAGCCTGGTGCGTGATTTCGGCGAGGCCGCAGGCAAAGGAGCATATTTATCGGCACTGCGCAGAACCAGGATTGGTCAGTATTCCGTGGAGCAGGCCGTTGAATTAAATTCGCGCGTTCAATGAACATCTACCACTCCATCGAAGATTTTAATCCGGTTCCAAACGCGGTCGTTACCAGCGGAACCTTCGATGGCGTGCACCTCGGCCACCAAAAAATAATTCATCGGCTTAATGAGATTGCCGAAAGAGTTGGTGGTAGTTCAGTGGTGATCACCTATTGGCCTCACCCAAGATTGGTTTTGTTCCCCGACGATACCTCCCTTAAACTTTTGAACACCTTTGAGGAAAAGGCCTTATTGTTGAAGAGCGCTGGAGTTCAACACCTATTAAGGATCCCCTTCACAAAAGAGTTTTCTTCTATATCCTCACTGGCGTTCATTCAAAACATTTTGGTCGAAAAAATTGGAACCAAAAAACTTGTCATCGGTTACGATCATCGGTTCGGCAAAAACCGAGAAGGAAGTTTTAATGAACTCAAAGCAAATGGACCAGGCTTTGGATTTGAGGTGGAGGAAATTCCACGACAAGAGATCGATGAAATAACCATTAGCTCCTCGGCCATTCGACGCCACCTTTCAGCAGGTGAAATAAAACAGGCCAATCAACTGCTGGGCAGGCCGTACAGCATTTCAGGCAGAGTGGTGAATGGTGAAAAACTCGGAAGGGTATTGGGATTCCCAACTGCGAACATCGACACCGATTCAGGCTACAAACTCATTCCGTCCGAAGGCATTTATGCTGTCCGCATTAATTATGGTGGAGGCATTTTTGACGGCATGTTGTACATTGGCAATAGACCGACACTCGGCGGTACACGCCAATCCATCGAAGTCAATATTTTTGATTTCGACAAAACCATCTACGGCGAATCCCTCACCATTCATCTGATTGAACAAATTCGTGGTGATTCAACTTTCAGTGACCTGGAAGCACTCAGGCTCCAGATGATCACAGATAAACAGCATACCCTTGAAGTACTTCGAAACAACAAGCTCCCCCTATGAGTAAAAAATCCACCATTCAATTCACGGTCGATCTCGACGAAAACAATGTGCCGGAAAAAATTCAATGGGACGCTACCGACAAACCCGAAGACCAAAGTCCTGAAACAAAATCCATAAGCCTTTCCATCTGGGATAGCCTGGACAAAAATACCCTTCGAATTGACCTTTGGACCAAAGACATGCCGGTCCATGAGATGAAACGCTTTTACATCGACTGTATCGGGGGCCTTGCACAAAGCGTATTACAGGCTACAGGTGACGAAAAGATGGCTTCAGAAATGAAGGATTTATGCGAAAAACTGGTTAAACATGTAAGCCAGCAGGATCCCCCCACTCGGGCTTAATCCCCTTTCAAACCTCTTATCGGTTCTTACATTCCCTTTAAGGATAATGGCCGTCCTATAGCCGGCTAACACAGATTCGGTTTATTTTAAAATTTGTTTAGCTTTATCCTTCACTTAAACCCATTAAACCAACTTTTTGTATGGTAAACTGTTACTTGCGAAGAATAATTCCTCTTTTATTCTTCTGTCTTGCTGCCTCCTCAGCGTTCGCACAGACCTCCATATCGGGAAAGGTAATTGATGCCGTTTCCGGCGAACCGCTCATTGGGGTGAATATCGTAGTGAAAGGAAAGGTCATTGGAACTGTGACCGACGGACAGGGTGAATTCAACCTTAAAGTGTCTGACAATCCCCCGTTTAAACTCTCAGTTTCCTATGTAACCCACCGTAGCGTTGAGCTTGAGGTCACACAGACCAATGTTTCCGGACTGGAGATCAAATTGGAGGAGTCTAATACCTCCCTTTTTGAGGTTACCGTAACCGGTGCATCCCTTACCGAGGAATCTGTCGTAAAATCCCCTGTTTCCATCGAAAAAATGAACAGTTTGATGGTTCAGAACACTGCTTCAGACAACTATTACAAGGGTCTGATCAACCTTAAAGGGGTGGATATGACCACCAGCAGTATCAACTTTCAGATTATCAACGCCCGTGGCTTTGGAAGCACTGGAAACACCAGGTTTGTACAGCTTACGGACGGAATGGATACCCAGGCACCAGCCCTGAACTTCCCTATCGGTAACCTGAATGGACCTTCTGAGCTCGACGTTGAAAGTGTTGAAATGATCCCTGGCTCTGCTTCGGCACTCTACGGACCTAACGCTTTCAATGGTATCCTGTTGGTTAACAGCAAAAGCCCATTCGAATACCAGGGATTATCTGCCTTTATCAAGTCCGGACTTAACCACGTAGGTGATTCAGATCTCGATGCGGACGGCACTAAAATTGGCCCCGGTTCTTCACAAAACATGTTTGAAGGCGCCATGCGTTATGCAAAGGCCTGGAAGAACAAATTCGCAGTAAAAGTTGCTTTTTCATACAATAAGGCCACTGACTGGTACGGTACCAACCTTCAAGACAGGCTAGCTGCGAATAAGCCTGAAGGATTTTCCTTTAACCCGGGATCTGATAAAATCCATGCCTACGGCGATGAGGTTTCTGTAAACCTCGCCCTGGTTGGTCTTAGCTCATCCTTTGTTAACGGTGTCGCACAGGCAGGATTAGGTGCCTATTTACCTGATCTTCCAAACATGGTTGTTTCCAGAACTCCTTATGATGAAAGGTATCTGGTTGATTATGGTGCTAAAAACCTGAAAACCAACATTGGTCTTCACTACCGCCCAACCGATAAACTGGAAGTTCTTTACAATCTGAATCTTGGTGCAGGTACCTCTGTGTACACCGGTGCCCAGCGTTATTCTCTTAGAAATTTCAACATACAACAGCACAAACTTGAATTGAAAGGCGATAACTTCTTCCTGAGGGGTTACACCACCATTGAAAATTCAGGTGAATCTTATATCGCAGACCTCGCTGGTGTATTGATCAATACGTGGGATCCAACTACACAAGCCTTTGATGGCAATAAGAACAGTGCATGGTTTGGCGATTATGCCGCCAACTACCTCGCTGGATTGGCCGTTAGCGGAGCAGCGCCTGGTGCGGCAACCACTGCACAACAAGAGGCAGCACACAAATTTGCCCGTCAACAAGCTGACCTGTCCAGGATTCCTGCAGGATCAGCAGAGTTTGAAAAGGCGAAACTGGCTGCTCGTAAATCAGTCATTCCTTCAGGCGCATTGTTTGACGACCAGACAGCATTGTACCACGCACAAGGTCAATACAACTTCAAAAATCAGATCAAATTCATGGATCTGATTGCTGGCGCTACCTACAGGCTCTACGATTTGAATTCCAACGGAACCATTTTCGCAGACACCAAAGGCAACGACATCACCATCCAGGAAGTTGGTGCCTATGCCCAGGGAACGAAAAAATTGTTTGACGATAAACTCAAATTAATTGGTTCGCTCCGCTACGATAAAAACCAGAACTTCAATGCACAGATCAATCCACGTTTGGCTGCGGTGATTTCACCCACTGAGAAAAGCAATATTCGTATTGCCTTCCAGTCCGGTTTCAGAAATCCAACCACACAGAATCAGCACATCGATCTGAACGTTGTTTCTGCACGTTTGATAGGAGGTCTGCCTTATTATGCGCAGAAGTATAATGTGCTTCAAAATGCATACACACTGCCTTCCGTTAACGCTTACATCTCCCAATTCACGCAGAATATTTCGAATCCTGCCTACCTGACCGCTATTGGCGGAAGGGCAAACTCAGGACTTGCGCTTGGAGATCCTTCAGCGCTTAAGTTGTTGCAGCCTGTAACCGAGATCAAACCCGTTAAGCCAGAGCAAATCAAATCCGTTGAATTTGGATACAACAACCAAATAGGCAATTTGTTCTTTGACGTATCGTACTACTACAACCGTTACAATGACTTCATTGCTGGTGTTTTCGTACGTAAGGCAGCTGGAGCAATCGACCTGGCCGCAACTTCCATCACTGAACAAAACGTAAGAAACGCACAAACCCTTTTGACGCCAGTGACCACCCCTGGTCAGGAAAATACTTTCTCTGTGGCCTCCAACATTGAAAAGACGATCTCCTCCCAGGGTGCTGCAATCGGCTTGAACTATCTGCTTGGCCAAGGATACAACCTCGGCGCCAACTACAGCTGGAACAAATTGAATGAGGAACTTGGCGATGGATTCCTTTCTGAATTCAATACACCGGAGCACAAGTACAACGTCACTTTTGGAAACAGAAGGCTGACCAAGAAGCTTGGCTTTAACCTTGCCTACCGTTGGCAGCAAAACTTCCTGTGGGAATCCTCTTTTGGAATTGGCGAAGTTCCTTCCGTTGGAACACTTGACGGACAAATCAGCATCAAGCTGAAGGATCTGAAGTCAACCCTTAAGATTGGAGGATCCAACCTGCTCAACCAGCGCTACGTCCTCAATTACGGAGGCCCTACCCTGGGAGCCATTTATTACGTTTCTTTCACCTTCGACGAATTGTTGAACTAATAACCTGAGCGAAACATGAAACACATGAATAAGATTTTCGCCACGCTCGCTGTCATACTTACCATTACAGCCTGCGAACAATATGAACTACCTGAAATTCAGGCCCCCGTACCGGGAACAGCAAAATTTGACAACGTCATTGCTGTCGGTAATTCCGTTGCTGCCGGATTTATGAACGGCGCATTGTATGTAGACGGACAAAAGAATTCTTTCCCCTCAATGATCGCCGCACAAATGGCACAGGCAGGTGGTGGAGCATTCAAACAGCCTGACTTGTCTCCGGATGCCGTTAACGGTTGCTACGACCCCGCTACGGGTTGTACACTGGGACGACTTTACCTGAAAATTGTTGGCGGTAGCCCAACCCCTACCCCAAAAACTCCTGGAAATCTCCAGGCGTTAGCACCTTACACTGGTGCATTGAACAATTTCAGCGTGCCTGGGGCCACCATTCAGACAGCGCTTACACCACTGCTTGGCGGACCAGCGGTTCTTCCAGGTCCTGCCGCGAATCCGGTTTACAACCCTTACTACGCACGATTCGCCAGCAAACCAGGTACCTCAACCCTAATTGGCGATGCTGCAACTGCCATGGCCAATGGAGGAACGTTCCTACTGTTTGAATTGGGGATTAATGATGCACTTGGATACGCCATTGGTGGCGCCTCCAACCCTGCACTGCTAACCAGTCGGAATACATTTTATGCAGCATTCAATGGTGCTCTAAGTACGTTGCTTTCAGCAAACCCTGCTGCGAGAGGAGCCGTTGCGAATGTTCCCGATGTTACGGAGTTACCCTTCTTCACGACCATCACCTATAATCCTGTTCCGCTTGATGCACCAACGCAGGCAGCTTTGTCAGCTGGCTTCGCAGGGTACAATGCAGCATTGGATGGTTTGATTGGCTTCAAGGCACTCCTGGGCATCTCAGACGCACTGGCAGCTGAAATTGCCTCCAGAAAGGTGACTTATAAGGTTTCAAAAACTAATAGCCTACTAATTACTGATGAAACCTTAACTGATCTGAAACCATACTTCGACATTCTAGCAGCACAGTCAATCATTAATAGCGCACAACGCGCTGCGCTGGAGCCTTACCGTCAAGTTCGTCAGTCCAGATCTACCGACCTGATCGTTCTGCCTGCGGCAACAGTGATTGGAAAAGTGATTGGAGGTAATCCAACATTAATCAATGGGGTTTCATTACCACTCGGTTATGGTGAGACCGGAACCAGCGATAAGTATGTACTCATCCCATCTGAGGTTAGCGAAATCCAGTCACGTATTGCTGAATTCAATTTGATCATCGCAGACGCTGTCAATGCAAAAACCAAAAATCTCAATACACCCAATGAGATCCCTTCGCTGACTTTGGTGGATGTTTATACAGCCATGAAGAATTTAAGGAAAGGAACAACGGTCTTCAAGGGCAGTTCCCTTTCTGCATCCATTGCACCTCCCTTCGGAGTTTTCTCCCTGGATGGTCTGCATCCAAATGCGAGGGGTAATGGCTATGTTGCCAACCTCTTTATCCAGGCGATTAATAAGACCTTCGGCGCAACAGTACCTCTGGTGGAGATCAACAGTCTCCCAGGAAACGAACTTCCGATTCCTTAGTAATCACTACAAAAGTTGAATGAAATGCCTGCTGTGAACACAGCAGGCATTTTTTTTAGAATAAGGCCTTAGCAATTCCGTAAATCGGATCGCTCTTTCCCATAGAATAAAAGTGAAGGGTCGGCACACCAAAACTCATAAGCTCTTTTGACTGCTGAATGGCCCATTCAATCCCAACCTGCTTTGCAGCTGCATTGTCTTTGCACTTTTCAACCGCCTCAGCCAACGCTTCAGGGATATCGATATGAAATACAGTTGGAAGGACACTGATCTGAGTTTTTGTGGTGATCGGTTTGATGCCTGGAATAATCGGAACGTTGATTCCATTTTCCCGACAATTTTTTACAAACTCAAAGAACCGGCCATTGTCAAAAAACATCTGCGTTACAATGTAATTGGCGCCCAGATCTACTTTATGCTTAAGATATTTTAAGTCAGTTTTCAGATTAGGACTTCCAAAATGTTTTTCCGGGTATCCAGCTACCCCAATGCAAAACCCCGATGGTTGGGGATTCTGCAAATCCTCATCAAGGTACCGGCCACTGTTTTGTTGAACAATCTGCTGGACGAGTTCAGAGGCATAATGATGACCAAGCGGGTGAGGAATGAAACGCCCTTCATTTTTTATTGCGTCGCCTTGCAGGGCGAGAACATTATCAATCCCAAGGAATTGCAGCTCAATCAGGGCATTTTCGGTTTCTTCTTTTGAAAACCCTCCACAAAGTATGTGCGGAACCGTATCTACCTTATAATGGTTTTGAATCGCTGCACAAATGGCTACCGTTCCAGGTCTCTTTTTGGTGGTGATCTTCTCAAGCAAACCATTTGGCCTCTTTTTAAAAACGAACTCTTCACGATGGTAGGTAACATCAATGAAGGGAGGCTTAAACTCCATAAGGGGGTCGATGTGGTCAAACAACGACCGGATGTTCTCACCCTTGAGCGGCGGTAAAACCTCGAAACTGAAGAGGGTCTTTCCTTTAGCCCGTTCCAAATGTTCTGTGACTTTCATAACAAGTGATGTTTCATTTATTGTTAATAACCTAAAACCGGACCAAGCCACTGCTCCACCTCATTGAGTGATAGCTTTTTTCTTCTGGCATAATCTTCAACCTGGTCCTTTCCAATTTTCCCCAATCCAAAATACCTGGCTTCCGGATGTGAGAAATAATAACCACTGACTGATGAAGCGGGCCACATGGCCATAGAGTCGGTTAGCGAAATGCCGACAGCCTCTGCGTTCAAGAGTCGGAAGATGGACTTTTTCTCGGTATGATCAGGGCACGCAGGATATCCCGGTGCAGGACGAATACCGGCGTACTTCTCGTCTATAAGCTGCTCATTGGACAGCGTCTCATCCTTAGCATAGCCCCACAATTCCTTTCGAACCAACTCATGCAAACATTCAGCAAAAGCTTCTGCCAATCGATCGGCCAGGGCTTTGGCCATGATCTCACTATAATCGTCGTGGTCTGCTTTGAATTTTTTAACAAGGTCTTCCAAACCAAGCCCGGTGGTAACAGCAAACATGCCAATATGATCATCGGTACCCGGTGAAGCGATGTAATCGGAGAGGCAATAGTTTGGTGCGCTGACTGCCTTTTTGTTTTGTTGCCTCAGGAAAAAAAGTCGTTCGTTGTGCTCTGGCAACACCACATCGTCTCCTTCTGCAAAAGCTTTAAAAAAGCCAACGGCAGCATTGGCCTGCAACAAGTTTTCGGAAACAATCTTCTCCAGCATTTTCTGAGCATCGGCATAAAGCTTGGTGGCCTCTTTGCCTACAACATTATCCTGGAGTATCTGGGGAAACCTGCCTGCAAGCATCCAAGTCTGAAAAAAAGGTGTCCAGTCGATATACGCTACCAGTTTTTTCAAAGGGAAATTGGTCAGGTACCTGACCCCGGTAAACGAAGGTTTGGCGGGCCGGTGGACAGAAGTAAACTGAACACGGTTGCTGCGGGCTTCGGAAATTACAATAAGATTTTTCTCAGATTGCTTTCTCGCGTGGCCCTCTCTCAACAGAACATACTCCTCCTTAACCCTTGCCTTTGCCATTGCTGCTGTCTCCGGGTTCACCAACTCACTGACTACCGGCACCGATCTGGAGGCATCCAATACATGAACCACAGGTCCACTATAGACCGGATCAATTTTTACGGCGGTATGCAGCTTCGAGGTGGTGGCTCCGCCAATCAACAGCGGAATTTTAAATCCCTCACGCTCCATCTCTTTAGCCACATGAACCATTTCATCGAGTGAAGGTGTAATAAGCCCGCTTAGTCCCAACACATCGACATTCTCGCGTTTGGCGGCCTCCAGAATTTTTTCTGGTGGCACCATGACGCCCATATCTACTACTTCATAATTGTTACAAGCCAATACCACACCAACAATATTTTTTCCAATGTCGTGGACATCGCCCTTTACCGTAGCCAGCAGGATTTTTGCAGCATTCCTTGAAGCACCTTTATTGCGCAACTTTTCAGCTTGTAAATGCGGTTCGAGCCAGGCAACGGCCTTCTTCATTACCCTTGCACTCTTTACAACCTGAGGCAAAAACATCTTGCCGGCGCCAAACAAATCCCCCACCACATTCATACCATCCATCAATGGACCTTCAATAACTTTTAATGGCACCCCATACTTGGCCAAAGCCTCCTCGGTATCCTGATCAATAAAATCGACAATTCCCTTGACCAAAGCATGGGTAAGCCTGGACTCAATAGATTCTCTACGCCAGGCATCATCAGATTCTCGCTTTTTAGTTTCCCCTTTAAAGGATTCAGCAAAATCAAGAAGCCTTTCGGTGGCATCCGATCTTCGGTTCAAGAGCACATCCTCCACCCGCTCCAGAAGATCTTTTGGAATTTCATCGTAAACTTCAAGCATGGTGGGATTAACAATACCCATATCCATCCCATGCTGAATGGCATGGTAAAGAAATGCAGAATGCATGGCCTCACGCACCTTCTGATTGCCCCTGAAACTGAATGAAACATTACTAACACCTCCGCTCACGTGGGCATTAGGAAGATTTTTACGAATCCAATCCGCTGCACGGAAAAAATCCACAGCGTATGTTCGGTGCTCTTCTATACCGGTAGCTACCGGAAAAATATTCGGGTCAAAGATGATGTCTTCTGAAGGAAATCCATTAGCAACCAATAACTCATAGGCACGCTGACAAATGGCAATGCGTCGCTCATAAGTATCGGCCTGCCCTTTCTCATCGAATGCCATGACCACTGTAGCAGCACCATACCTGCGTATCAATCTGGCTTGCCTGAGAAATTCTTCCTCACCGGCCTTCAGGCTTATGGAATTCACAATCCCCTTACCCTGAAGGCATTGCAAGCCCGCTTCAATTACCTCCCATTTCGATGAATCGATCATCACCGGAATCCTGGAGATCTCCGGCTCAGAGGCCATCAGATTCAAAAATCGAACCATAGCAGACCGGGAATCCAACATCCCCTCGTCCATGTTCACATCAATTACCTGCGCACCTCCACGCACCTGATCCAAGGCTATCTCCAGTGCGTCTTCATACTTATCTTCCTTGATTAGCTTAAGGAATTTTGCCGAACCGGTAACATTTGTTCTTTCACCTATGTTTACAAAATTGGAAGCTGCTGTAATGTTTACCGCCTCCAAGCCACTCAGTTTCAATGTCCTGTTTTCCATAGACTAAGCAGCAACAACAGGTTTACGAGGCGAATAATTAGCGGCAACTTTAGCAATTGCCCTGATGTGGTCTGGAGTGGTTCCGCAGCATCCTCCAATCATATTGATGAATCCATCTTTCAGAAAGACTTCAATTTGAGCGGCCATCTCATCAGGGGTCTGGTCATATTGACCGAAAGCATTGGGTAGTCCTGCATTTGGATAGGCACTGGTGAAAAATTCAGATTTCTCACTTAGTACCTGTAAATAGGGTCGAAGTTGAGCCGCACCCAGCGCACAATTAAGACCAACGCTCAATAACGGAACATGGGAAACAGAAATCAAAAATGCTTCCGTCGTTTGCCCGGATAAGGTTCTACCACTGGCATCGGTTATGGTTCCGGAGACCATGATTGGTACGGTGGCTCCTCTTTCCTCTAACAACTCCTGAATAGCGAAGAGTGCTGCTTTAGCGTTGAGGGTATCAAAAATGGTTTCTACCAATAAAATATCAGCACCACCATCCAATAGTCCACGGACCTGTTCGCGGTAGGCAATCCTCAAATCATCAAAAGTCACTGCACGATACCCCGGATTGTTTACATCTGGTGAAAGGGAGGCAGTCTTATTGGTTGGACCAAGTGCGCCGGCAACAAACCTTGGCCTAGACGGGTCTTTGGCTGTAAAGGAGCTTGTCTCCTCTTTGGCTAGTTTCGCCGCTTCAAAATTTAATTCATAGGCCAGTGCCTCCAGACCATAATCAGCCTGGGCAATCGAGGTGCTGCTAAAAGTATTGGTCTCTATAATATCGGCCCCAGCCTCCAGGTATTGACGATGGATTTCCCGGATAATATCAGGACGGGTGATGGTTAGCAGGTCATTGTTGCCTTTTAAGGGATGGCTATGATTTGCAAACCTTTCGCCTCTGAAATCGGATTCCTCCGGCTTATGCCGCTGAATCATGGTACCCATGGCACCATCGATGATGAGGATTCTCTCGCTTAATAACTGTTGAATGTCCACGCTCTTTCCTTGTTAAATGCTTTCAGAAAGAGCCCAAGTTCTGGAGGCGCTTATTATTCCGAATCTTCGGAAGGGTTTTGGCACAACATCCGACGTTGATCTGGTCGGCAGGATGCCAAGACGTCACAGGGCCCAATCCCTCGGTCTTTCTGAATAAGCGATGCAAAGAAAATGATTTATATGCTTACTAAAAAATGGCTGTTCTGTTAAATTCGAGGCTTAAATCGATCAATTGAAGCTCGCAGCAGTAGACATCGGATCCAACGCCATACGATTTCAAATCTCCTCGGTTCTGGACAACGGCACCCAAGTACTCTTCAAAAAAATGGAGTACATCCGCTTCCCGCTTCGATTGGGTCACGATGTATTCACCGGTGGAAAGATCACCAAGACAAGTGCCAATAGGTTTATCAAGTTGATGATGACTTACAAATACCTGCTTGACCTTTACGAAGCCGATGACTTTATGTTTTGCGCAACTTCTGCCATGCGTGAATCTGAAAATGGTAAAGAGTTGGTCAAGAGGGTTAAAAAGGAAGTCGGCGTAACCATCCACATTATCAATGGCCAAAAAGAAGCAGAACTAATCAACAAGGCCATTTTTTCATACTTATCGTTGGACAAAACCTATTTGCACATTGATGTAGGAGGCGGTAGTTCGGAGTTTAACATTTACCATAAAGGAAAAAAGACCAGCTCTCAATCTTTTAAAATCGGATCGGTTCGGGTTCTGGAAAAAAATGACTCACCGGAAATCTGGAAAAAGATGGAACTATGGTTGCATGAAAATGTTGTTCAGTCGCTTGGTGAAATAATTTCGGTTGGTACCGGTGGCAATATTTCAAAAATATATGAGTTGGCTGGTCTGGAAAGAGGTGAGCATCTGCCGCTTTCCATGATAAAGAAGATCAGGGAAAAAGTTTCCAAACTCAATATGAATCAGAGGATCTACCAGCTGCAAATGAACCCTGACCGGGCAGACGTTATCGTGCCGGCAAGTAATATTTACATCCGTGCGATGGAGTGGGCTGGTTCTAAAAATATGATTGTGCCGGAAGTTGGACTGAAAGATGGAATCATCTTCCACTTGTTTGAAAAAAATGCAAAAAGAACGAACGTAAAATTCGTCAACACCCAAGACCAGGGTCAGGGTAAAAAGACCTTAAAAGTAAGCTGAAGTCCAAATCAGACGACCAATAAAATCCTTTTAAATTTTTAAACTATTCTTTATGATTAAAGAATTCAAATCGTTTCTGCTTCGTGGTCACGTGGTTGAGCTTGCCGTCGGTGTGATTATCGGTGCCGCATTCAACCAGATCGTTTCTTCCCTGATTGGTGATGTGATTACACCGCTTCTGCTCAAGCCAGCGCTTGACGCTGCCAGGCTAAGTCAACTTGAACACCTGACCATCTTCGGGTCCGTTCGCTACGGCGTTTTCCTGGCTTCTGTATTGAATTTTATTATTGTTGCCTTCATTCTTTTTCTGGTCATCAAAGGCGTCAACACCACATTGAAAAAAACAGAGGATGCTGCACCGCCAAAAACAGAGCCTGAAGATATTGCCTTGCTAAAGGAAATTAGGGACGAGCTCAGAAAGCGATCCAACTAGTAGATCAACGAGGCGCTGTCTACACGCCAATTCAACTTAAGGCTACTCCTGGAAAGGATGCGCCTTGAAGAAAGATTCAGGGGGGTGGGTAAAAACGGACAAAGATTTACAGTTCGGCGCATACGCTCCCGCTGCTCATAGGTAAACGTATTGTATTCATTGGGGAAATAATCCATGTAATTGGTGCCCGGAAAGCTGACGGCATCACAACTTGTGCGCAACAATCCACCTTTATAATCTTTATCAAACTCGCGTTGGTAATCACGCGTATCAGTACACTGATCCAGATCACCACTGCATGCTGAATTGAAATTGTGGTATAGATTAAGCATGTGGCCAAATTCATGAACCAGGATTGAGATTCCCCGCTCATAGACGAACTGCTTGGCATTAAAAAAAACACCGAAAGCATTGGTCGGAAATTCAGCATTGGAAGAACCCAAAAAAGGAAACCTCGCCCACGAATAATTTTCCTCAAAATCGCAGACCCAAACATTTAAATAATTTCTTGGCGACCAAAAATTTCCATCCCAAATCAAACGGTGCAACGATTCATCATCACTATTCTTGAACTTTATCTTATCCGTTCGAACCACCACCAATCCCGGCGTTTGTAAGGGATTTCCTTCAGGATCCATGAGCGCTGCCTCAAAATTTATAAACACATCAACACTATTTGGATCTTTACTGTTGTACTTGTTCCGATACGCCAGGTTCAGATGTTCAATGTGCATTTCGGTTAACCGTTTCAGGTAATCCTGATTCAGGTTTGTGCCCGGCAATGCAAAATAATGGAGAATAACCGGCATCGTAAATTCAGTGAATTCCCTTTCGGCAAGCGCTCTTATTTTGACAGGCCCACCCAATACCGCCTTGGATGGAAAACCTTCCGGCTCAAAATTGTATTCACCGGGAATATTGGTACTGAATACGAAAGGATTAACCAAAGGATCCTTTCCATTGACAATTACCTTAACGCGATACGGAATATTTTTAAATAAGAGTTTTTTGTCCTTATCGTACTGCTCCATGGTAAACTTGACAGTACTTTTTCCGTTGGCTACCATGGTTTCCTGATTGGAGTAATCGTCCGGAACAAGCTTTACAAAGCGTACCTCCGGTAGCACATCAGGATGAATGGGTCCGGTGACCTCCTCTTCAGAAGAGCAGGAAAATATAATCAGAACAGAAAAAAGCTTAAACCAACGCAGCATGACGCGGTAAATTTATCAGCACTTCACGAATTGGAAACCAACACCATAACTATTTGAGTTGCATAAAATCTTCCCCCAGGACTTCCTCAATCGAATGCAGCAAGAAATCAGCATCAATTGACGAAAAAACCATGGGAGGCTTGATTTTAAGAACGTTGTTGAAAGGGCCATCCGTGCTCATTAGGATACTTTTTTCACGCATCCGGTTGGCCAGCCATGAGGCTTTGGCAGTAGCCGGCATCCGTGTCTCAGGATTTTCCACCAGTTCAAATCCAAGGAAAAATCCGGAACCGCGAACATCACCTATCACCGGAAAACGACTTTTCAATTCCATTAAACCAGCCTTGAGGTATCCACCGGTACGATTGGCATTTTCCTGTAGTCCCTCTTCTCGAATAATTTTCAACACCTCCTGACCAATTGCGCAAGAAACGGGATTGCCACCAAACGTATTGAAGTACTCCATTCCATTTTTAAAGGCATCAGCAATTTTTTGGGTTGTCACCACCACACCCAGTGGATGGCCATTGCCGATCGGCTTACCAATGGTTACGATGTCAGGCGTAACGCCGTGCGCTTCAAAAGCCCAATAATGGTCACCCATCCTACCACAACCTGTCTGAACTTCATCGGCAATGCAAACCCCTCCGTTTTTTCGGATCACGTCGTAGGATTGTTTCAAGAAACCAGCAGGCAATTCAACCTGACCACCACAGCTGATCACCGATTCAAAAATCAGTGCCGCAAGCTTCTTGCCCGATGACTGAATTTCCTGAACAGCTTTTTCAACATGTGAAGCATACCTTGCACCGGGGTTCTCAACGGTATCTCGATACAGACCTCGGTATACATCCGGAATAGGAACCACATGAATGTGTGGCAAAGCTCCCTTTCCACCCGGACCATCAAACTTATAAGAACTAATTTCAACACAAACGTTGGTGTTGCCATGGTATCCGATCTGCGAAACAACCATGTCCTGCCCACCTGTATAATTTTTTGCAAGGCGAACCGCCAACTCGTTGGCTTCACTTCCGGAATTCACCATAAAAGCCACATCCAACGATGGCGGGAGGGTTTTCAACAGCGCTTCCGTAAACTTCACAAGGTTTTCATGCAGATACCTGGTGTTGGTGTTCAATACAGCCATTTG
This sequence comes from Bacteroidota bacterium, assembly GCA_016866235.1. Lineage (GTDB taxonomy): Bacteria > Bacteroidota > Bacteroidia > Cytophagales > Cyclobacteriaceae > ELB16-189. Next base: position 430,962 of record VGMW01000001.1, on the reverse strand, counting down.
ACGCTGTCCGGCAAGTACTACGGAAGGATGCTCGTGACCAACATGAGCAACATTGTTCACGGTATCAAGAAATTTTCTTCCTTCGTGATCGAGCAGATATTGCCCATGTCCACGCATCATGACAATCGGCTCCCGATAAGAGATACTGAGATTTTTACCAAGATGCTCCTTTCGATACGCTATGATGTCGTCTTTTTCTAGGCGCTCCTTAGTCGGACATTCTTTACCAGTCAGAAAATTCCATGGATCAGGAGATACTGATCGCCAGACATCAAAATACTCAGGGGATGAAACACCCGGATAGTTTCCAACTTGATTGAACAAATTCAGTGACAACTGAAAATGAAGGTGTGGTGACCAGTGTCCATTTTCTTCAAATGAGCCAATACAACCAATGTACTCTCCCGCACTCACCTTCCGGCCCCTACGCCATTCCTGCATGGAATCAACAGAAAGATGGCCATAAATGCTGTAAAAAGTAATGCCATCAACAACATGCTCAAGGATCAGGGTTGGACCATAATCACGAGGTCGGTTGTTGTTGGCAAAGCTGTGTATGGTTCCTTCCCAAACTGCGCGAACCTCCGTTCCCACCTTACCAAAAAAATCAATTCCCAGATGCTTGGTTCTCCACCGTTGTTTGTCGTTACCTGCTTCAATAAATTCATCGGTTGTATAAAATGGTCGAGCTTCTCCATAACGACCTAAAGCAGACGCACCTCCAAGCGATGCAATGGCCTGCGATAATTTTGCCGCTAACAAATGAGGATCTGCAATATCATGCATGGTGCCCAGATCCGGACTCTCAATACTGCAATCAAGCCACTGCGATGCAGCATCAACATTAGGGACCGGCATAAATAAACCAGTTCTTATTTTGCTTTGCAGCTCGTTAAAATGTTGTTGCAACGGGACCGGAGATTGTCCACAGGCGTTCCGAAAAGCATAATAAGCGAAATCAGGATGGATGTCTTTCCATTTCAAAAGAAGATCCCATGCTGTACCATCGCTGATTTGCAGATAGACATTTTCCGGCTCAGCTTTTCGGTTTATTGCTGAGCAGGTCACAGAAATCAACAACCTGGCCCCAACAAGTGAATAGAGGGTCTCGAGTTCAACCTCCTGAATTGGAAAAACAGCATGAAAACCCCGAACCAAATGACATGCCGCTTCAAGCGGATCTGGCTTCTTCATCACCGCATAAGCGATGGCAATGGCAAGTTCATTGATCGTTTGAGTGAAAACCAGATCACCAAAATCAATCACTCCTGAAATGGATCGGTCATCGGCCGAACCACCTACAAGAACATTGTAATCATTGGCATCGTTGTAATTAACACTTTTTCTAAGTTCAGAATGCCTGGGAAGAACCTTGCTTTCAAAAAGCTCCAGGAAGTAAGAAGCCACTTCTGCACGGCTACCGGTGAAAAGGTGGATGCTATCCTTGATCCATAATGTCTGGTTAGGATCCCATTTGATAAAGCGATGTGCAGCGGGATGATCGAAATCACTGAGCGCCTTACAAAGTCTGCCACAAAAAGATCCATAGCGACACAACAAACCAGACGTATGGGGCCTGACGTCAGCAAAAACATTTCCCTCTATCCATGTAAGCAATCGCGCAAACCTTAGGTTGCCTTCGGCATCATTAACAGAAATGATGTCCTCACCTGAAACAGCCTTAACAACCCTGGGAACACTCAATTCAGGATCTGAAGCATACACGTGCACCATGGCCGCATGCTGCATTTCAAGATGAGCCTTTGCCTCTCCGAGGTGAGAAATTTTAAAACAGTATTTATTTCCAGCACCATCAGAAAGCTGAAAGTTTAAGTCCAACTCTCCAACCAACTTTGTAGCAATGGTCTGAAGGCTGTAATGTCTGCGGATAATATCCGATATCTGATCAGTGGTAAATTGACTCATTCTTAATCCCTCAAAGTTGCCGCGTTGGTTTCATTCAGTTTTGTTGATCAACCATCGATGAGTGAAAGTTCAGGATATTCGAATGGCTGAAAAATATGCTCTATGTTCTTAGGCCCAGTCTTGGCAGAAATTGATTTGCTGATTGTCCAGGCCTTCATTTTTTTATCGTCGTAAGGCTGACATAAGGCCAACACATCTTCTTTGGTGAGATTCGGATTCAACCAATCTTTTTCAAACTCCTGGGGCAAAATCACCGGCATGCGCTTTTTATGATTGTGAACCTTCTCCATAAGCGCATTCGCCCTGGTGGTCAGTACGCTGTAGGTTGACAACGTCTCTCCCGTGGTGCGGTCGGTCCACTCCGACCATATTCCTGCGAGTGAAAAGATAAAGTCATCGGTTTGAATGAAGTACGGGTATTTTCGCTTCCCTCCATCCAACCATCGCCATTCATAGAATCCGGTACAGGGTATCAGGCAACGGCGTTCGCGTATCGCGTTTCGGAAAGAAGGCTTATCAAATGCCTCTTCGGAGATACAGTTTAGTGTACGGTCACGAATTTGAAGAGCATCTTCCATCGTCTTTATCCAGAAGGGAATCAGGCCCCACGATAGACTCCTGAAGGATGAGGGATTTTCGGAGGTAATGGCTGGTGAAGAAAGGTGGCTGAACCCGCTTTCATAGAACCTGGGTTCATAGGCATCGTGCATGGTCGCCTTGTAGCGCTCAACGAGGTTTTTTTCCAGCGCGCGATCTTGTTTGTGGTAGCACACCTTGTTGTGGTTTATTCCTGTTCAGGATATAAGCAACAAGTTTATTGAAAGTCGGGAACAGTTCATTGCGGCGAAGTATCTCATTGAGCACTGGGTTAATCCTTCGGTTTCCAAAAACGATAAATGCATCTGCTTCAGGGGTATTTCGCGGCTGCGTCCCCAGAAACGCTCTGAAATCTTTCTTCCACGACTTCAAATCGAAGCCAAAACGCGTTTTAAGCTCATCCCACACCTCAGCAATGTGGCCATCTTGAAAATCCTGCAAATTGAACCCTGGCATAACGCTAAGGTATAGGAATACTAAATTTTTTAGTATTGCATTGCTCACTTTTTTAGCTGATCGTAGCTATGGTCTGATTTTCAGTGGATTGCAAAAAATTCAATTGGTGGCCGAATGGAGCCTGAGGGGTAAACTGACAGATTTCAATGAATCAAAGAAGGTTATCTTTGCAGCCTTTGAGAGGCATCAGGGCTCCGTATTTCAATGGATAGAATTTCAGATTCCGATTCTGAAGATGCAGGTTCGATTCCTGCCGGGGCTACTAAGGTTTAACTTCACTCAAACCGTACATAGGGCGCCAATTTTTTGCGCGTTTTCCCGTCAAGCATCCTCACTTTTCGAAGCTCTGTTGAATCGCGTATTGTTCCATGTTGAAAGCGGTACAATAAAATTGCCCTCGCCTGAATTCTGCTTAAATATGGATGGACTTCCAATTCCTCCAACAGCGCAGTATTCAAATTGATCCTGCTGGGAACAAAATTTTTGGCGACAAAAAAATCATCCATCGAGAATACTGCCAATGAATCGATGGCAAAAACCTCGTAAAGCTGATTGGGGTCAATAAAGCCACCCAGCGCATCGCGGTATCGCACGATCCTGGAAGCCGTTTTCCATCCTATGCCGGGCACAGCATCAAAATCAATTGTATCGGCAAGGTTCAGGTCTTTCTGAATCACCCTCCGTGCGGTTACTTTTTCAGGCTTTACGCTCCATTCGCTCCGAAATTGCTTTGGCTTTACTGTGCCGTCGATCGTATCCGAAACGCCCAACAGACTATCGGCAAGAACAAATACTTCCATTGGAATTTGCTTTCCGGGCGACATGGCACTCCATAGCATTGGACTAAAAACAATCGCCGTAAGCAACGGCAGCAGGATGATATAAGCGCGCTGCTCGGAAACGGAGAGCTCAAAAAAAGATCGTAAAGTTTGCTTAACCTGGGCCAGCATGATCATGAATAGCCCGTTGGTTACCTCAGGCTGCTACAAAATGAACAACCTGTTTTGATTCAGGCAATCACAGAGGTTCTTGTAAACCGACAACACTTGATCTTGTTGGGGATTTTCTCCCAGCACCGTTAAAACACGATCAGACAGTGATCCTTGTTGCAAAATCACCGAAAGCTCCTGCTCATAGCGGGCAAGCGGTTTTTCCGGATTGAGCGATAATGTCTCGAAAATATGCCTCCATACTTCACGAATGGTTTTGGTATCGTCCATCCCGAAAAAAGACAGATACTCTGAGGAAAATACTTCAGCGCCCATGCCACCTTCGGCCGATTCAATGATCAATCCGGCGAGGTTACTGGTCACTGCCCTCATCTGCTGTTCATGGGTCACCCATTGCTCGTTGGCCATGGCACGGATCGCCTCCATAATAAGTCTGGAAACCGCCATTTGAGCAGCAGGGCACTCCTGAGATTCAGTACTCTGAATGACTATTTCTTTCGACTTGAAATCCGCTGTCACCGCACGCGCATTAATGACCTCTGCTGAAAGCACCTCACCTAACCCTTTTGAAGCCACCATCTTCCGAATTGGATCGAGAATGGTCTCTTCATATTTCTTCTCACTGAAAACAGGCTCTGGAATTTCACCTGCCTGCAAATCTGGAAATTTTGAATAACGATCTATAAAATTCTTCCAGCTGTTGGAACGCAAACCTGTTCGCATCCCTTCGAATACCGGCGAGGAAGCCGTTAAGGCTGGTACTATTGGAAGAATTATTCTAGCTGCTGCATGAAGTCTGGAAAATTCATCATCATCCAAAAATGAGAGACGAACATCACAACCTGCCCGGTTCAGCCATCCATGACCCGAGGGCGTGAATAGTTTGGCCATGGCTTCTTCTGATGGATTCGCAGGCATGAATCCGGCAAGCTCGCTCGACTTCGAAAGTGGATGCATGGAGCCAGGCATCAAACACATCTTATGCGCCGCCAACTTTGTGTTGATTGCTACAACTGTTTCAGCCAAACCATAGTCGAGGTAATTGATGTTTTGTCTGGCCGTATTGGCCGTCAGTCGGATGATTCCTGGCTGCGGTGAACGGAATAGCTGGTATGGCCCCTGGAAGCTCAGGCTATAAACCTCTGCTGGCACCTTCGCAAGCTTAAGGTTGTCGACATCTACAACAAAGTACTCTACAGCAAGACCAAACGATTCAGCCAAAATGCCCATGGATTCTCAGATTGTCATCGTCCGAAAGGTACGCAAACCGCCCTGCGGTACACCTCAAGGCAGCCGGAGGACAGGATAATTTCTGGGATTTCCACCTTAAAAAGCTGATTTTCAAGGCTGAAGGTCGAGGGAAATTTCACAAAACCCCGGTTCCAAATGCCAAAAAAATTCTAGCTTTGCACTCCTTTTGATGAAGGTGTTTTGCCCGATGGTGTAATGGCAACACAGCAGATTTTGATTCTGTTATTCTAGGTTCGAGTCCTAGTCGGGCAACAAACAAATACCAGTTAAAATCATCCGGAATTCAAAAGGCAAAAGACCATGGCCGTAAAACTTTTTTCAGGAAGAGCCTCAGTTTACTTGGCAGAAAAGATCGCCGCAGCTTACGGCGAGCCTTTGGGAGAAGTGGATTACCGTCAATTCAGTGATGGCGAGATCTCACCCCAAATAGGCGAATCGGTTCGTGGCCATGATGTGTTTATTATTCAAAGCACCTTTGCTCCTGCCGATAATTTCATGGAGTTGCTGCTGCTCATTGACGCCGCAAAACGGGCCAGTGCACAGAACGTTAACGTCATTATCCCCTATTTCGGATACGCCAGACAAGACCGAAAAGACAAATCAAGGGTTGCCATTGCGGCCAAAATGATTGCTAACCTGATCTCTGCCGCTGGCGCAGACCGCATCATGACGATTGATCTCCATGCGGATCAGATTCAGGGATTTTTTGACATTCCCCTTGACCACCTTTACGCTTCATACATTTTTGTTCCGTATCTCAAATCACTCGGATTGCAAAACATCATGTTTGCCAGTCCTGACGTAGGCGGCATCAAGCGCGCAAGGAACTACGCTAAAATTTTTGAAACGGAACTGGCGGTTTGCGACAAGTACCGAAAAGAGGCCAACCTCATTGAATCCATGAGACTGATTGGAGAAGTGGACGGCAAAGATGTTATCCTGGTTGATGACCTGGTGGACACCGGCGGAACCATTTGCAAAGCAGCAGCACTTTTAAAGGAAAAAGGTGCTAAATCCGTCCGTGCCCTATGCGGTCACCCCGTATTATCCGGTAAGGCCTACGAAACCATTGAAAATTCTGTTCTGGAGGAAATGGTTGTAACAGACACCATACCACTAACCAAAACAACTTCTAAAATCAAGGTGCTTTCCGTTGCGCCCATGATCAGCAAGGCTGTCAGAAAAATTCATGACCACGAATCAATCAGTTCGCTGTTCATCAAGCTTTAATTTTTAACTATTTATAAACCAAAACAATTATGAAAACCATTGAGATTATAGGGTATCAACGAGCAAATCTCGGGAAGTCAGAATCACAACGACTCCGCGCAGAGGGCAGCCTGCCTTGCGTACTGTATGGCGGCGGTCAGCAGGTTCATTTTCACTCACCCATGATTCTTTTCAGGGATCTGGTGTACACCAACGAAGCACACTTTGTTCACCTCAACATCGAAGGCGACGAGTGTCAGGCCATCCTGCAGGAAGTTCAATTCCATCCAGTAAGTGAGGTCTTGTTGCATGCCGACTTTTTACGCATCAGCGAGGACCGAAAAATCAAAATGGATATACCAGCACGTTTGGTCGGTCAGGCACCCGGTGTAGGTAAAGGTGGTGCCCTCATTCAAAAGAGAACCGTATTGAAAGTTTATGGCTATCCTAAAGACATGCCAGACCACATCGATGTTGATGTTTCTGAACTTGATTTCCACCATGCTATTAAAGTAGCCGACATGAACATTCCGGGGCTTGAATTCCTTGACCCCAAGCAATCAGCTATTGCAGCCGTTGAGGTTCCCCGTGCAGCCAAACTGGCCGCAGAGGAAGCCGCAGCAAAAGCCGCACAGGCTTCAGCCTCCCCTGCAGAAGGCGCAGCAGCACCTGCCGCAGCAGCACCTGCAGCCGATGCCAAGAAGGCCGCAGAAGCTCCAAAGAAAGAAGGCGGAAAGAAATAATCGCTTTCTCTCCAACGATAAAAAACCCCGTCCCAAGCGGGGTTTTTTTATTACCAACACTTACCATCCTACCTTTGCCTGGTTACCACCATGAAATACCTTATTGTAGGCCTCGGCAATCCTGGTCCCGAATACGAACTCACCCGTCACAACATTGGGTTTTTGATCCTGGATCGACTTGTTGATCAGGGAAAAGGCATTTTCTCCTCTGCTCGCTATGGCGAGAAGGCGGAAATCAGGTTCAAGGGAAAGCAGATTCACCTGGTAAAACCAAACACCTTCATGAACCTTAGCGGTAAAGCAGTTTCTTATTGGCTGCAGGATTTAAAAATTCCGACGGAACACCTACTGGTTGTTCTTGATGACATCGCCCTGCCCTTTGCCCATCTGCGAATGAAACCGAGGGGTAGCTCAGCCGGCCACAATGGACTTAACCACATTGAAGAAACACTGGGCAATCAGAACTATGCCAGGTTACGGTTTGGAATCGGTAACGATTACCCTAAAGGAAGGCAGGCAGATTATGTTTTAAGCAATTTCAACGATGCCGAACTAAAACAACTCCCGGAGGCCATGGACAAGGCCTCTGAGATGATCCTTTCATTTTGCACAGCCGGCATCGAAAGAACCATGAATCAATTCAATCAATAAGTTTTTTTAGCTGACTGTTGAACCCGGATTAACTGGTTTTTCGGGACCAATCAGTCGAAGTTTACCTTCGCTGTCTTCCGCCATCAGAATCATTCCTTGAGACTCTACTCCCATGATTTTCCTTGGTGCGAGGTTGGCCAGAATGGTAACCTGCCGACCCACCAACTCCTCAGGACTATAGTGCTTTGCGATTCCACTCATCACAGTTCTCTGATCCAGTCCGGTATCGACCCTAAGCTTCAACAGCTTCTCTGACTTTTCAACGCGCTCAGCGGCAAGAACGGTTCCAATGCGTATGTCCATGGTTGAAAAGGCATCGTATTGAATGGCGTCTTTGGCAGCAGGTAATTCAGGATTCATTTGACTTTGCTTTTTTGAGCGCTCCACCAACAACTGCTTCTGGCGTTCGATGGTTTCATCTTCAATTTTATTAAACAACAAGGCAGCTTGCCCCAACTGAGCCCCGACTTGAATAAGGTTCGATTGTCCAGCTTTTTCCCATGACAAATCGCCCAAGCGGAGCATTGCACCTAGCTTTCCAGCAGTTTTTGGAATAAAGGGCTCACATACAATTGAGAGGGATGCAGCAACCTGAAGCGACAGATTTAAAATGGTGCCAACACGGTCAAGATTGGTCTTGGCCAACTTCCAGGGTTCAGTATCTGCCAGGTACTTATTACCGGCACGCGCCAAATCAATCATCAAAACAGTCGCTTCTCTGAAGCGATACAATTCAATGGCTTCTGCAATACGTTTCGGCGCCTCTTTCAAAACACCGATCAGTTGGTGATCAATGTCCTCCAGCGAAGAACACGGCGGAATTTTCCCACCAAAATTTTTCTCTGTCAGTACCAGTGCCCGGTTTACAAAATTTCCAAAAATGGCCACCAGTTCATTGTTGTTCTTCGCCTGAAAGTCCTTCCAGGTAAATTCACTGTCTTTACTCTCTGGCAAATTGGACAGCAGACAATACCTGAGCTCATCGGTTTTATCGGGAAACTGCTCCAGGTACTCATGCATTTCAATAGACCAACCGCGGCTGGTTGACATTTTTTCCCCTTCAAGGTTCATGAATTCGTTTGCCGGCACATTCTCTGGTACGACAAAGTCACCATGCGCATGAAGCATTACAGGGAAAATAATGCAATGAAAAACGATGTTGTCCTTTCCAATAAAATGAACAAGCTTGGTTTCCTTGTCCTGCCAATAAAGCTTCCAGTCTTCAGGGTTAACTTTTCCAAAATTTCTCCTGGGTGTGGCGTATTTCATTTTGGATGAAGCGACCTCCTCAAAAAATGCCCTGGTTGCACTGATGTATCCGATTGGCGCATCAAACCAGACATAAAGGACTTTTCCCTCAGCGTCTTTCAAAGGAACCTTAATACCCCAATCCAAATCCCTGGTCATTGCCCTTGGCTGCAATCCGGCATCTATCCAGGATTTACATTGACCATATACATTCGGTTTCCAATCAGATTGATGCGACTGTAAAATCCAATCTTTCAACCATCCCTCCCAATCCTGCAGTGGCAAATACCAATGTTTGGTTGGACGAAGTATTGGCGGATTTCCGGATAAAGTCGATTTCGGATTAAGTAATTCACTCGGACTTAGTGTGCTTCCACACTTTTCACACTGGTCGCCATAGGCGGAGGCATAAGAACATTTAGGACAGGTTCCGGTAATGTATCGGTCGGCCAGGAAGGTCCTGGTTTGCTCGTCAAAATACTGCTCAGAAATTTCTTCCCGTAGAAGTCCTTTTTCGTGCAAACGCAGAAAGAACTCCTGTGAAGTTTGGTGGTGAATGGGCTCACTCGTCCTATGATAGACATCAAAAGAAATATCTAAACTGACGAAGCAATCCCTGATCAGCGCGTGGTATTTATCAATTATAGCCTGTGGCGTGGTATTCTCCTTTAATGCCTGGTTCGGAATGGCTGTTCCATGTTCATCGCTCCCACAGACGAATAGAACATCTCTTCCGGTGCTGCGCTGAAAACGAGCATACACGTCTGCCGGAATGTAGGCACCGGCCAGGTGACCAATATGCTTTGGCCCATTGGCATAGGGAAGTGCAGATGTAATGGTTATCCGCTTGAATTTATCGGTGCTGGCCATGTCAGTTTAAGACCTCAAATATCTTTCATCCGGCGCATAAAAGCACAACCGCTGGATGAAATAGTGACGTGATTAATTCTTTTTCAAAATTTCATCGATGATCTCCGTTACGCGATTAACCTCTGCGATGATTCGGTCAATGTTTCGTTTGATGTCCAGCCGCTCCTCACCGGTGCTCTGCTTCAACCTCAGTGCAAGAGATTCAGCACTTGCTTTGATGGATGTTAGCGGTGTTCTCATTTCGTGTGACGACATGGCCATCAACCGGAATTTAAGCTGATCCATTTCATGCTGAATTTCAGCTTCGCTACGCTCCTCCAGCACCACGCGCAAATCAGGGGGCAGTACGATCCTGAATTCGGTCCACTTTTCATCGGTAATGTGCAGTGCAATGGTTCCGCCAATTTTTTCGACAGCCAGACGTGTGAGGTAGAGCCCTAGTCCACCGGTCTCGGATTTTTCAGACGCCCTGACAAACATCTGGAACACCTTCTCTGCGTTGGCCTTATCGAAACCAATACCGTTGTCGGTAATGGCGATTTCGATTCCGGTCGGAATAACCGCCACTTTGATTTTAACAAAGGATTCAGTCCGCTCAGAGGTATTTTGAAACTTAACGGCGTTATCCAACAGGTTGTCCAGAATAATACCGAGCAGCGTTTTATCAGAAATCAGAATGGCTCTTGGATCAATGGATTGCTCAATGGACAATTTTTTCTGGGCACCCCTCTTATTCTGAATGGAAAGCGCATCGGCCACCAGAACCTGGAAGCCAATATTCTGAGGTTCGACTTTAGCATGGGTGATCTGGCTTATGCTGACCATGCGTGTAAGGATCTTGATTAGTCCTTCCGCTGTTTCATCCAGCATCCTGATGTAGCGCGTAACTTCCTCGTCTTTGGATTCGATCAAGGCCAGACTCGCAATCCCTTTTAAACTGGCCAGCGGACCGCGGATGTCATGGGAGGTTTTATAAATAAAATGATCGAGCTCTTCATTGGAACGTTGGAGGGAGACGTTGGCATTAACCAGCTCCCTGGTTTTAATCAGGATGCGCTCATCCAGCGTGCGGTTGATGTCGGTAAGCTCATTGTTCTTCTGTTCAATGGTCGATTTGGCCGATACCAGCGCCAGATTGGATTTCCGCTGGGCGAGTGTAAACCTCCATAGAATAAAGACCAGACCAATAACGAGGACGCATACGGCGGTAAAAAAGATCACCTGATTCCGCTGTGCGCGTATAAGCTCTTTATTCAATTCGATTTCTGATCCCTGCCTTTCAATGGTAGCCAGGTTTTCCTCCTCAAGATATTCTGATTGAATGCGGGCTACATTCCGAATTAAATCGGTATTAAAAATCTTTTCGTAAGCTTCACTGTATCTGGTCTGATACTCGGCAGAAAGCTTATAATCTTTTAGCCTTCGGTAAACCTGAGAAAACAATCTGAAGTTTTTTAGCTGATACTTCAGATAATCGGTTTGTGAAGCAAGCTCCTGGCTTTCTTCCAGGTATTCAAGCGCTCTTTTATAATCGCCTTGTTCAAACTTAACCTCCGCAATGGCATTGAGTTCAATAATCTCATCGATATCATTTATATCCTGAAACATTTTGAGCGCAGTCCGGAACTCTGATTCTGCTTCTTCCAGGCGATTCAATTTGAGCAGTGCATAGCCGTTGGTATGGTGTGCAAATGCTATGGCCCTGGGCTCACAATTTTTCTTAGCGCATTTGCTAAAAACCTGCTCCATATACTGGATGGTCTCCTCATACAATCCAAGCTGATTGCTGGCATCAGCTATATTGTTCAATCGGATTTCGATTTCGAAATCATCATTGGTTTTAAGCTGAAAGTTGTAGGATCTTTTAAAGTAAGAAAGCGCATTGTCGTAGTCGCCCAATTCCTTAAAAGCGAAGCCCACGTTATTCAAAGCAACAGCAATGGCGAAAGTATCCATTTCCTGTTCGCGGAATTTTAGTGACTTGAGGTGAAAATCCAGTGCCTTATCATAATAGGCAAGCCTCGCATAGGAGGATCCAACATTGTTTAGCAGAAACTTTTTAAGCCTTTTAAAGTCCTTAATCTGTGGGCCCTCTTTCAAAAGCTTTATCTCAACAAGCTGTAGGGCTTCCTCATAAATTTTAACAGCCTCATTTAGCCTTCCTACCCTGTCCCTAATGTAGCCTAAGGCATTACCAGCCTTTACCATCCAGAGGGTATCCTTGCTCTCTTTGGCAAGCCTTTGAAACATCTCCGCATAGAAAACTGACTTTTTAATGTCGTTTTCGCCTATGAATTCAGCGAAAAGCTCCTGTACAACAGCCAATCGCTCTGTTCCAGAAGCCTGAGGCAACTCCGCTTCAAGGGAATCTATGGTCTTATTCTGGCTGTAGGTTTTAGAATGCCATAACAAGCTGAAAACAAGGCATATAACCGATATCCTTAGACTTTTACTTTTAATAAGGTACACGGGTAATCAGGGGTCTGGTTTTGCGGGGTAAGGCAGATTTCACAGGCCTACGTTTGTGCTGTCGTTCAAGGACGGCGAAAAACTTTTAAAAAACATAAAACCAAAAAAACAAAACTTCTATGAAAAAAGTACTCACTTCCGTTGTGCTCGCTGCAGTAATTACCGCTTTTCTTTCTTCATGCTCTGAGGAAAACATCAGACCTCGTGATCAACAGACAGGCGACAAATGCCAATTTTCTGGAAAGAGCTGCAATTAATTTTTAACCATTAAAACGTATCAATCATGAAAATCAAATTAATTGTCCTGGTGATTGTTGCCATCGGCAGCGTATCCTTCACCTTCGTAAAACGTCCTGGATCTGCTTTTCGCTACAGCAGTGGCCCCAGTGCAACTGAAAGTATGATGATGGCGACTGATCGCAATCAGTTCAACTGATTATCAGATAGTTACATTAAGGCAACCCTGGACCGAACTGTCGGTTCAGTAGACCGCACAGGAACAAAGTTCCTACAGGATAGAAACTGTCCAGGCTGGATGATTAACACTCAATTGGTCCTCGAAATCGATGGTCCTATCCTTGAAAGTAAAGTTTAAGCAAAGCGCCATTGGACTGGACTTCTCCATGGCAAAGTCACCTGGAGGGCACCGAGGGTGCATCATAAAATCAGATGGGTGAACTGGAAGGGTCCAGGATTTATAAAATCCCTGGGGATTTAACCTTTCAGTGAATTAAAATACAGCTGTCATTCAGTGTTATCGTCCTTCCAATCCTGAAGGACCGGACAAAAGTAAAATCAAGGTTATCCAATCACCGGGTACCAAATCTCCCCGAGTGGATAGTTTATCCATTAAAAGTTTAAATCAGCATTGAAACTTACATGGGGATGCTGAAAACCAAACATCCAATAGGCACTCATAGCCTTCTTTTATTAGTGTATCTCAAATTCAGTGGACATCCGGGCTTGCTTACCTGCATAGGATTTCAATTTTAACCACTGTTTTTTAAGTAATTCATCGCCAGGACCAAAGCCCAATCGACTCAGAATATCGCTGGCATCGACTTCCCGCTGATCACCAGACAACACCTTTTCTAAAAAGTTTTTAGGCTTAGGATAATAATTCACCTTATACCCATCAGAAAGTCCTGCCTTGGTTGCTGCAATGGCTGTAGCCTCTTTGAGTCCTCCAAAGGCATCGATCAACCCGTTCGACAAAGCCTGATTTCCGGTCCACACCCTACCTGATGCGATCTTTCTTAGAGAATCCTGAGACATCTTCCTCCCGGCAGCAGCTTTAGAAATAAAAATATCATAGACCTCATTGGTCTGGGTTTGCCATATTTCACGCTCCTGCTCTGAAAGAGGTCTGGTAAAGGTGATTAGCTCACCAACTTCGCCGGTTCGAACTTCATCGGAGGTGATTCCGATTTTATTGCCTAAAAATCCACTCAAATCAAACAACACCGAGAAAACACCAATTGAGCCGGTAATGGTCGTTGGTCTGGCTACAATGGAATCACAGGCCATCGCAAGGAAGTAGCCACCTGATGCGGCGTAATCGGACATGGAGGCAATAACAGGCTTCTCAGCAGCTGTATTTTTTATTTCCCGCCAAATGTCATCAGAAGCCGTGAAGGAACCACCTGGTGAATTAATCCTCAATACAACTGCTTTAACCCGCTCCGTTTTTCTGGCCCTTCGCAATGCTTCTACAAAAGTCTTGGATCCGATCACACCATTATCAGCCTTTCCAGGCATAATCTCTCCGTCAGCAACAATGACACTTATTTCATCGCGTGAAACCTCCTGTTCTTCCTTCTTCGTCTTGCGGTACTTATCGTAACGAACAAATGAAATCCGCTTATCCTTTTCCAGAGAAAGTTTTTGACGAATCAAGTCGTGAACCTGGTCTTCATACATCAATTGATCCACCAGTTTGAATTCAACCGCTTGCTGAGCATTTCTTACCAGCATCTTATCGGCTATTCGCTTGAGCTCTTCTTCCTTTATTCCGCGACTTACAGATATTTTATTGATGGTTTCGCGATGAACATCGTTTAAAAGTTCCTTGAGCTGGAGTTCATTTTCCGGACTTAAATCCTCTCGCAGGAAAGGCTCCACTGCCGATTTGAAATCACCCACGCGAAAAACTTCAGGTTTGATTTCAAGCTTATCCATTGCCTTTTTAAAGAACATTACCTCTGCTGTTAATCCATTGAATTCAACCATGCCATGAGGATTCAGAAGAATCGTATCTGCAACAGAGGAAAGATAGTATGCTCGCTCGGAGTAGCCATCAGCATAAGACACCAACCACTTACCGGACTTTTTAAAGTTTTCCAAAGCTTCCCGTATCTCCTCAACTGATGCCGTACCGGCAGCAACATCAGAAGTATGCAGGAAGATCCCTTTTATCTTTTCATCCGTTGCAGCCTTTTCAATGGTTTCAATCAACTGAATTAGTCCAATGGATTCCTCAGCCGCTTCTGGAATTACAGCACCCAATGGATCCTCGATCTCCAATTCAGTGATTCGGCCGCTCAGATTAAGCTCGAGCACTGAATTGTCAGCGACCGTAACAACATCTTCCGACGCTGAAAGTGAGAAAATTGCAAGAATGCCTAAAATTGTGATCAACAATAAGGCAGTAAATGTGCCCAGGCAGGAGGTCAAAAAAGTTTTAAAAAAATTCATAGGCTGAAAACAGGCTTCAAAATTAACAAATGACGGCAACCGCGTACCTGCTCATCGGAACCAACTTAGGAAACAGGGTGAACAACCTTCAAAATGCCATTCAAGCGTTGAAAAATCTAGGTGAAATAACTGGGGTTAGCTCGATTTATGAAACAGAACCGTGGGGATTGTCATCCCAACCAACATTTTTGAATCAGGCCCTGATGCTGGAAACCTCCTTAATTCCCACCCAGTTGTTAACCCAACTCAAAGCAATAGAGAAAGAGCTGGGCAGAACCCCCTCCGAACAATGGGGAAGCAGATTGATCGATATCGATATCCTGATCTATGGAACCCTGGAAATCCAATCCAGTGAGTTGATCATCCCCCACCCAAGAATAGCCGAAAGAAGATTTGCACTTATCCCTTTATGCGAACTCAATCCCAACCTGATAATACCCGGTTCGAGGGTTACCATTCAACATTTGCTGGATCAATGTAAGGATAACCTTGGTGTGTCTAAGGTTGATTTATAGTCCGGAGACAGCAACCGAGGGTTCAATTTTTGCAACCAGTCCTTGCAAAACCTTTCCAGGTCCACATTCAATAAATTCTTTTGCCCCATCCTTCACCATATTTTGAACAGATTTCGTCCAACGAACCGGTGCGGTGAGCTGTTCAATCAAATTCTTTTTTATTTCCTCAGGATTGGTGGATGGTGATGCGTTTACGTTTTGATAGACAGGACAGCGGGCAGAAGAAAATTTAGTCTGCGCAATAGCAGCTGAGAGTTCCTCCCGCGCAGGTGCCATGAGGGGCGAATGGAAAGCGCCTCCAACCTGCAGGGTAAGGGCACGTTTCGCACCTGCAGCCTTAAGTTTTATGCAGGCTTCATCTACGCCTTTGATGGAACCACTGATCACCAATTGACCTGGGCAGTTGAAATTGGCAGCAACCACCACCTCACCAACAATGGAACGACAAATTTCATCCACCACTTCATCCGAAAGTCCAAGGACAGCCGCCATGGTTGATGGCTCAAGCTCACAAGCCTTTTGCATGGCTTGTGCACGCATGGAAACCAATCGGAGTCCATCCGAAAAATCAAGTACCCCGTTACATACCAAGGCAGAGAATTCACCCAGCGAGTGGCCTGCCACCATATCAGGGCTGAACTGATCAGCGGTTAGCGCAACGGCCACCGAATGCAGGAAGACAGCAGGCTGGGTGACTTTGGTTTGCCTCAATTCGTCGGCGGTTCCATTGAACATGATATCTGTAAGCCGGAAACCAAGAACATCGTTTGCCTGTTCCATTAAATCTTTTGCTGCAGGACGTTGGTCGTACAGATCCTTGCCCATTCCCGTAAACTGAGCTCCCTGGCCCGGAAAAACGTAAGCCTTCATAATGAAATAATTTGTTTCAAAATTAAACCTTCTGAACCTTTAGGAAAGAAATCGCTGATGAATTCCGGGGGTGGGCAGCCTGCAGGAATCAGTTTTTCCAAACCACCTATAGCGGTTCCTGCCAACCAGATCATAAATTCCATCCCTGATAAAAGCAGGAATGAGTACGCCGACATAAAACATTGGCCACGGAAAATTCAGTTGTCGCAATATCCTGAGGACTGCGCCTGATTTAAAATAATGCTTCTTTCCCCAACACAAAACAATAGAGTCTAATTGGCCTGGATCCAAACCAGCATTGATCAACAGTTGGACTCCAACTTCAGACTGCAAGGATGCAAATCGAAACAATCCATCACGATCGCGTTTGATAATGAATTTGACCGTGCCACTGCAAAGATTGCAGACACCATCGAATAAAACCACCGGATGCTTTTCCGTTTCCGGAACCATCATGGATCAGAGCGAATCAGATGAACCCAACCTTTAAGCGTCTTAATACTTTGTGCAGGATCGAGTGTGTTAAACGTTACGGTCGCCAGATAAAAATAAACACCTGAAGCCAGTTCATTTCCGTTGTTGTCCTTACCATCCCAGTCTATATAAATTGATTTTTCCCCTCCGGAACTATAATTGAACACCTCTTTACCCCAGCGGTTGACAACCGTAAAATCGACATTCAAAACAAAACGTGGACAAGTCGAATTAATCTGACGTTGAGCCTCCTGAGTGAGTTCAATGTTGCCGCACCGCAGTCGTTTGTTGTCTGAGGTAAACAACCGATCACTAAAAGCACTGAACAAGTCATTGCAGTCGTCCCCGTTTCCTGGCGTGAAAACATTCGGTAGACTATAATTCGGGCAGTTGTCGTTACACACTTCCTCACTATACAGGCTCTCATTTCCAGAACGGTCCACTGCTGTAATACGGTAACAACGGGCAAACGAAGGAAGACCTTCATCCACAAATACCGTATCGGTTAAATTATCTTTCAGCAATTGAAAATCTGCTGTATCGGATTTGATTTTAGAACTAAAATAAACCCGATAATACTGGATATCGGCCCTACATTCCGGGTCTGCAGGTCTTTTCCAGGTTAGGGTATTGCTGAAAAGGTTCGACGCACACCCATTCAATTTGAAGTAATCTTCACACGTAGTTAGCTGAATAGCCAATTCTGGTGTACAGGGAGGTTTATTATCGTTTGGCTGTGCACAGGAAACCTGACTAAAATTTAACAGAGGCTCATCCAATTTTGGATTTCCATAAGCACCACGGGTTAACACTCGGTAACAATAGGTTTCCGTTTCGGTAAGCGGTTGGTTTTTGTATTTCCCCTCGTCTACATATTTGAGCAAACTCTGACTAATCAGCACTGAATCAATCAAAACAAATGGTCCATTTCCGGTCGAACGGTAAATCAAATGCCGCGGGTAATCTGGAGATCTTAGTGACCAAGGCACATTGGCTGTCCAGGATAATTCAATTTTTCTGAACAGGGGTTTAGCCTCCAGCCTCACCGTAGATGCCGCTGCTGAGGTATCGATAACAACTCCTTTATTATCATACAACACCACCCGGTAGTTATACACCTTTTCCTGAGTGTTGAGATTTTTATCTACAAAAACCGAGTCAGCAGTTTTCTGGGTGGTGATTTTAGTGATGCCGGATGTTCCTGCAAATCCTTCTGCCCTGAAAACATCATATAAATAGGGCTGCGCAAATCGTGATTTATCCAGATCGAATGGACTTCTCCAATTAACCGTTACCTGACCATTGGTAAGTCCGGTAGCATCTATGTTGGCGCGGGTAATTACCGGTTCATCGGCTGGAACCGGGCCGACGCAGATTTCAGTTGAGGCATAGCTTGACGCCCCTATCCCCGTATTGCCAAAAGAAGAAGGATAGACTGCAACGAGACGGTAGCACACCAGCGCGCCGGAGGGAACACCTGAGCCCTCGAAGGTGTCCTTAAATTTTGTCTGACCGATGGGAAGCGTTACGACCTTTGTATAGCCCAGTGATTCGGGAATACCCGTAACACAATCAGGCGGGGTAAAGGGCTGGGAATCTACCCTTCGCCATACTTCCATAGAGACAGCATCCTCAGAACAGGTATAATTTTTCCAGGAGAGATCCACATTACCCCCATTCACCGCTGCCTTGTCCCATTTAGGCGCAGGCGCAACAACGGTGATGTTCCAGGTTTTAAATTCCACAAGCTTAGCACCGCCATTTTTAGGGTTATCGGTGATTTTAAAAACAATCTGATAAGGCTGCTGTTTCACATGTGAACAATCGGTTTGCCAGGTAAATGAAAGCTCAGCTTTGTTGGGTGAAGTAGGTTGCAGAACCGGTAAGATGGGAGGAACAATATCCCTTGGAGAATAGGTGGCTGGGTTGCTGCCCAGAATTAATACTTCAGAGAACACCTCTATAGAAACGTCATTGAGATCAGGGTCAGAACCAAAAATAACTGCCTGAATTTTTTCTCCGGCTTCAACACAAACATCCGGAGGCACTTCGAGTTTAGGTCGCTTGTTGTTGCAGTCCTCCACAATTATCTGCATATCCCTTGTCACATAACCAAGTTGAATCCACGTGTCATTTACTTTTCGCCATTGTCGAATGAGGAAGGCAACATTGTATTCACCAGGCGCCCCAGGCGAATCCCATTTAAGCGTACCGGTGACTGGATTTATTTCAAAAGTCGGTGGACCGGAACCGTCTTCGGTTGCCTGATTAAAATTGATGCCAGCCTGCGTGTAAAAGCTTTTATCGTTGGGGGCCAGATAGCCAATGACTGCTTTGTCTTTTTCTTTTTTTGGAACAGTGAGTTCATAAGAAAGACTGTCGCCATCCACATCATAGGCCCCTGGATTATGAAACCAGGCCACACCTGTACAGGCTTTATCAACGGGAGGAACCAAAAGAAAGGGTGTGTTGTCACAACCCAAAAAAGGATCAATGTTGATGACCGATTCAATAAAAAATGTGGTATTAAAAGAATCGAACATGTTGAGGATTCCGCCGTTTCGATTTTGTTCCAGGTAACTGATTTTATACTGACCTAGTCCGGGAAAGGTATGGCGTTTACAAAATGTTACTGTTGCAACATTGGGGCCAAGGTCCGGACGTTCGGTATTTTCAATTTGAGGAGGACTGAAAAAAGTTCCATCACCAAAATCCAATACACCATCCCCAAAGCGAATGGTTGTTGCGGTGTTTGTGAATACGGTGATACAAATCTCATACTCCAGGGAACAATTGATCCGCTTTGCAGTTATCTCACCGGCACGAAGGTGGGAACCATGAGCCTGCATGGCACCCATTAACAATGGAAGCCAAAGGAGAAAGATGAATTTTAGTCGAAGGGACAGCACGTGGCGCCGAAAAACCTTAAATTAATAGATCGTAAATATGGCAATTATTGAGTCAATCGCCATTTCCTGTTCAGCTGAAATTTATGGTTAATTTTCCCCGTCGGAGTGGATGGTTAAAAACCCATCCCCAGTTAAAATATGAGAGTAGTAAAGGAACTTCAACGCGGGGATTTAAGGATTTCAGTCTTCAGCTGGAACAACAAATACATCATTAAACTCGAGTTGGGTAACCTCGAGCAAACCTTTAAAATAAGTGAGCTCGATCTTTATGGTGAAAACCAGATTGAGGAGATCCTCTCAGATGATTTTCTTCATAAGGCCCTTTCAAGATTTGATGACATGGCCCAAGTCATGCGCGAGGCACTCAAAAACCCTTGATCGAAATATTCCTAACTTTAGCGTCCGTTCCGAACACTGATGGAAATTCTAGAGGAAAAGAAGAACAAGAACAGACGCTACGAACCGATCCTGGAGAAAATACCGGATTGGCCTGTATATCTACTCAGCAAACAACGTAAATCATTTATAGAGGAGGTTGCTGAAAAAACTGTTGACAGAATTGTCACTACGAAACCAGGTAAAAAGGCGATTCTGGATGAACTTGAATCAACAGCACTGAAGGAACAAAATCGCTTGAAGCGAAATCGTTGGCGTGTCGATCCTAAAGATGAGCCCAAGTTTTGGTCTGATGTAAAAGCAAAGACCACTGCACTCAGTACAGACGGAAATGATGATCCTGAACAAGCCCGAGCACTATTAAAAACGGTTGTACATCGGTATGCCAATGAAATCGCAGGTGACTTTCGACCCAGCTATTATCGGTTAGCGCGGGAAATCACCGAATTCTGGTTCGCACGATTGCTTAATGGAGCACGAATAAAAAAATTCGGAGCATTTTTTCGGAGTCAGTATACGCTGCGCGATAAAATTCATGTGGTCGGCAAAGTAAGGATGCTCAGAAAGTTGGCCAGCAAAGGAACAATCATCATTGTTCCCACCCACTTCAGCAACATCGACTCTATGCTCATCGGTTGGGTCATCCATTCCCTTGGACTGCCCGCGTTCATTTATGGTGCAGGACTAAACCTGTTCAACATCAAAATTTTTGCATACTTCATGAACAGTCTCGGGGCCTATAAAGTAGACCGCAGGAAAAAAAATGCGCCCTACCTGGAAACCCTGAAAATGTACAGCAACCTGGCCATCCAAAAAGGAGCTCACAGTTTATTCTTTCCAGGAGGAACCCGTTCCAGATCAGGAATGATCGAGAAACAATTAAAGCTGGGTTTGCTGGGCACAGCGGTTGAAGCCCAGCGGCACATCTACTCGGAACAATCAGAAAACCCAAGGAAGATATTTATCGTACCGGTTACATTGAACTATCATTTTGTACTGGAGGCACCTGACCTTATTGAGGATTATCTTCAGTCCAAAGGCCAGGATCGTTATTTCCCTGAAAAGGAAAAATACGGTAGCCTTGAACTGCTCAAGTTCATTTATAAATTCTCTACAACAGGCTCTAGCATTTCCGTGTCGATCGGAAGAGCCCTTGACGTACTTGGAAATTATGTTGATGAAGAGGGAAATAGCCTTGATTCCAAAAAGCAAATCATACAAGCCCGCGATTATTTTGTAAGCAATGGAAAAATAACGGAGGATCCACAGCGGGACAATGAATACACCCGATTGCTGTCAACTAAAATTGTTGGCGAGTATCACCGAATCAATCGAGTATTTGGAAGCCACCTGGTCGCCTTTATTGCCTTCGTTATGTTCCAACGAATGCACCCCAAGCTTGATCTTTTTGGACTGCTGCGACTTCCGGAGGAAGATTTTGAAATTCCTTACGATCAATTCAGGGAAACCTTCAAAAAAGTAAGGAAGGAAATCTATAACCTGAAGGAAAAAAACAAAATCAACTATGCCAGCCACCTCAAAGGAGAAGTTGAGGAAGTAATCCGAAGAGGCATAGATAACGTTGGAATATTCCATCTAAAAAGGCCTTTGCTGCGTAACAAGGCCGGAAACATCGTAACCCAGGATCTGAACCTGCTGTATTATTACCACAACCGTCTGGTAGGATATGATCTTGAGCGATACATCTGATAAGCCGGTCGGTGTAATTGGTGCCGGCAATTTCGGCACCGTTATCGCAAACATGCTTGCTGAAGGTAAGCCCGTGCTTTTATATACCCGCGATCCGGAAAAGGCGGCACAAATGCAAAGCGAAAGATTGTGCCGCAACATTCCACTACACGACCGCATTAAGATCACTTCAAGCCTTCAGGAAGTGGGTGAAAAATGTGATGTGATCTTTCCCATCGTGCCCTCATCGGGTTTTAGAAATTTAATGAGAGAGCTGTCTCCTTTCCTTAAACCATACCATCTGCTCATTCACGGCACAAAAGGACTTGATCTGCAGCTTCCCACTGGTAAATCAGTAGAAAGCATGCGCTACCTGGATCGGACCATGGTAAAGACCATGAGTGAAGTGATCCGTGAAGAAAGTGTGGTGGTTAGGGTAGGTTGCCTGGCAGGCCCCAACCTCTCCCGGGAACTTTCCGAAAAACAACCCGGAGCAACCGTAATCGCCAGTCCTTTTCAGGAAGTGATTCAAACCGGAAGAAGGCTACTTAAAAGTGATCGCTTTCAGGTTTACGAGAACAATGACCTGATTGGAGTCGAGTTTGCCGGAATTCTAAAAAATGTGATCGCCATCGCAGCAGGAGCTCTCCATGGACTTGGTTATGGTGAAAACGCAAAAGGATTATTAATCAGCCGCGGAGCTGTTGAAATGGTCTATCTCGGCAGAGCGCTCGGCGGAAGCACCAAAGCTTTTCTAGGTGTCGCCGGAATCGGAGACCTGGTCGCAACCTGCAACAGCCCATCCAGTAGAAATTTTACCGTAGGCAATCGATTGGCAAAGGGTGAGAACCTTCAGGAAATTCTTTCATCAATGGATGAAGTAGCTGAGGGTGTGAACACCGTTAAAATCGCCCGCAAGTGTGCTGAATTTTATAAGGTTCGCGCCTTAATCACCGAAACGGTGTACAAAGTTTTGTTTGAACAGCTCACCGTTCAGGACGCGGTATCGTACCTGATGCGATATCCGCTCAGTTTGGATATCGATTTTCTGGATCACTGAAATACAGCTTAAAGAGCAGCGCGGATTTTTTTGGCAACTTCAGCCAGCTGCTCGGAGGATGGCTTGAGTTTTGGACGGGTAAAATTCAGATCGTCTGCCGAATCTATGGGTACGAGATGAACGTGTGCATGGGGCACTTCCAAACCGATCACAGAGATGCCAACTCTTTTACAGGAACAGGTTTTTCGGATGGCAGCAGCGACACGCTTGGCAAAGACCAGAATCTCAGAAAGATCATTATCACTTAAATCAAAAATATAATCGGTTTCCTTTTTTGGCACCACCAGCGTATGTCCCTCCTTAAGCGGCATAATGTCCAGGAAGGCAACAAATTTTTCATTCTCAGCAACCACGTGACCGGGTATTTCACCGTTGATGATTTTTGAAAAGATGCTTGACATATCAGGCAGAAATTTCCAGGATCTCAAATTCAATTTCTCCTGCAGGCGTCTTGATCAGTGCCGATTCCCCTTTCTTCTTACCCAACAGCCCCTTGCCAATCGGACTCTGGGTAGAAATTTTTCCAGCCTTCAAATCGGCCTCCTCCTCTGAAACCAATAGGTAGGTAACAGTTGCGCCGTTCTTCTTATTCTTAATGGTAACCCGTGACAAGATGGAGACCACATCTTTATCGACTTTAGATTCGTCCAGAAGCCTGGCATTACCCACTACTTCTTCCAATTGGGCAATTTTAGCTTCCAGCAATCCCTGCGCGTCCTTGGCCGCATCATATTCAGCATTCTCACTGAGATCGCCCTTATCACGAGCCTCAGCAATCTGCCTGGCGATGTCTGCCCTTCCCTTTGATTTTAAATGAGCCAACTCCGACTTGAGCTTCTCAAGTCCTTCTTTGGTGTAATAGGATACCTTCTTTGCCATAACCTTTCAATCAGATTTGCCTAAAAAACAAACAACGGCTACCTCGTCGGAAACCGTTGTCGCAATTAATGTTCAAAAATACCTATTTCCACAGCCAGATCCAAAATCATACCATCCACCCTTCCACCAACGCATCATCATTTGCAATATTTCAAGTGGTTAGTAGTTTTAAACCGATACAACCCTTTATACAACATGGCATTTTGGCTGGTAAAATCAGAACCTGGAACCTATTCCTGGGAAAATCTGCTACAAGAGAAATCAGCCGTTTGGGATGGCATCCGAAATGCTGAGGCCCGATTAAACCTAAAAAAGATGAAAATCGGTGATCTGGTTTTATTCTACCACACCGGTTCGGAAAAATCAATTGTAGGATATGCGCAGGTTATTGAAGAAGCCTTCCCTGAAAAGAAGGATCCTGCCTGGTTCGCTGTAAAACTTAAACCAATAAAAAAGTTGGCAAGTGCAATCACCCTCGAAACGGCCAAGGGTGACCCTCTTTTAAAGAACATGAGTTTGGTTCGATTTGGCAGATTATCCGTTCAACCAGTCACCAAAACCGAATTCGACTACATTTTAAAGTGCTCAGGAACAAAGCCATGATCCCTAAAATTCTGCTTGGATTTCTTCTGACAACCATTTGGCTGGAGATGTGCGCCCAGCAAGAGCCTTCACAAGGGTATCGATACGAAACGTCATTAGACGGTGGCGATGACCATTACTTCCCTTTCTCCATGGAGCAGGAAGGGATCATGGTTATCCGTGACAATCGCAACTTCAATGAAGGAAAGAAAATTTGGTCTGCTGTTGTCCTGGATACCACCCTTCAGGTAACATGGAGCACAACCATTGCCACCGATTCAGATCATCAGCTTATTGGGTATGAATACGCACCAGGATCATTTTTCCTGTTGTTTCAAAAAGAAAACCATGTACCCTTCGAAGGACAGTTAACCAGAATTGATTTCAATAAGAGGCAAACGGAAAGTCATTCCCTTGAACTTGAGCTAAATTTTAAACTGACACATTTTACCGTGGCTGGAGGAAACGGCATTGTTGGCGGCACCATTGGAAGTCAACCCGCTATAGCCCTGTTTGATGGAGAAACAAAAAGAACCAGAATCTTGCCGGGATTCTTTCTAACTGAAGCCGAGCTGCTCGACATCAAACCCAACCGAAATGGAACTTTTAGTCTGTTGCAAATGCTCAGTAAACCAAGTGGCAAAACGCTTCGGTACGGTGCCTACAACCGCAATGGCACCTTACTCATAGAGGATGATTTCATCGTAGATGAAGACCATACCATTATGAATGCAACCATGAGTATGCTTGGAAGGGATGAGGTTTTAATTTCCGGAACATTTACCTACAACAATTCCAGGCAGCCTGCAGGAATTTTTTCAGCACCGGTGGATCCTTCAAAGGATCTGTCGCTTCAATGGATAGACTACCCCATGCTGGAAAATTTTCTCAACTATCTGCCCACCAAACAATCATCTAGAATTATTTCAAAGACCACACAACGTAAACAGTTTGGACGAGAGCCGGATTTCAGGACGCACAGTGTTGTCAGACGGATAGACGATCAGCCATTTGGTTTTATTGTATTTGGAGAATCGTGGTCTCAATCTTCCTCAACAATGAACAGCAATGCACCCTTCTCCCCCTTCGGCCCAGGTTCACTGTATCGACCGCTCGGCCTTATGTACCCATACTATTGGGTACCAGGGATGGGGTCACGCCTCGACCCATTCAATCCAGGCGTGCCATTAACCCCGGAAATCAGAATGCTGAATTCCTTTGTGGTTGGCTTTGATCCGCGTGGAAATAAAATATTTGACTTCAGTATGCCTCAGACAGACGACAAAAGACCGTCAAACGAACAACATGCTGATTACCTGATTCAAGGCGATTCAGTGGTTTTTGCGGCACCCTCAGAGGAGGGAATTATTATCTCAGGAAATGTTTCAGATAAGCCAGAATCCAAAATAGTACCCATCAGAATAACCGATGCAGGCGCTGAGTCTGAAACTGACGCCGACGAACAACTTCTGCGTTTTTGGTACCGGAATAATTTTTTCATTCACGGTTACCAGGTCATCAAAAGAAAAACTCCGGGCTCTGGTGTTCAGCGTAAAAAAGTCTTTTTTATCAATCGTCTGATTTTCCCAGATCCACGAATGCTTAAATAATCCTATGCGATTTAAGGCCATTCTGATCTTTCTCCTGAGCACAACCGGTTGTGGCTTACTTTCCGCACAGGTGGTGGCAAAGGAGAAATTCAGAATTCCCATTCGTTCCGATGTCGAAGGGTATCAAATGATGGCCAATGAGTCGGGCACCTTCCTTCATCGATCAGCACTCGATCAAGGCAAAACACTGATTGATTTTATTTTCCTGGACCAAAATCTTTCTGAGCGCCAGCGAGGGATAGTGGATATTGGAAAAGATATGGTGGTCCTTATTTCCAATATGAAAAATGGAAAGGCAAGTTTCCTGACCAAGACCAGATCCAAATCACAAGACCTAAACCTGCTTTCCATCAGGAGCGATACGTCGACCTACATCATCCGGACCTTCAGAAATGGATTACCGATCAGACCCTATTTTCTTGAACAGGGTGAAACCTACGCAATAATTGCCGGGTACTTACAAACAAGGCCCGTCGCACTCTATCTGGATTACAACACTGGTAGCGCCAGAGTACTTCCTGGTTTTTTCAATCTTGAAGGTGAGGTGAACGAAGTAAGGATCAATCCAAACGGAAGCTTTGATATTTTACTTGCACTTAAAAAGGGAAGTTCAGAAAAAGCTATTTACCTGCAACAGTATCAATCGGATGGATCATTAATCAGAACTCAGATTTTAAAATCCGGGAGCAAATACAATCTGATTTTTGCCAGATCGATGCGCCTTAGCAGTGACTCCATACTTTTTGCAGGTATTTATGGAAATCGAACCGAGTTTTCGCGTGGAATTTTTACATCGACACTCACCACTTCAGGAAGCTCAGTGCTAAGGCTCTACAATTACGGTGACTTTAAAAATTTTTTTTCACACCTTTCAGAAAAAAGAATCAGGAGAATTGAATCACGTATCCAGAAGCTAAAACAATCAGGCAAATCCATAAAGCTTCCTTTTCGTACGCTCATTCATGAATTAGTTCCATCAGGGGATGGGGCCCGGATGCTGGCAGAAATGGTCGCACCAGTTTATCGAAACGGATACATCGGGTATACACGCTATGCCAATACAGGAATCTTTCAATTCATTAAACCCTATTATTCACAACAACGGGACTTTACTTTCGATGGATATCGATTCACCCATGCAGCCGTTGCTGGAATAAAACGAGACGGCACGCTTTTATGGGATCTGAATATGAATCTCAAAAGCTTCAGAAGTTTTACCTTAAAAGCATTTACCATTAGTCACGAAACAAATTCAGAACAAGTCCTTGTGGTTACATCCGGTGGCGACCGAATCAAGGCCAAACTGACTGATAAGAATAAACAGCAAGGCGATGAAATTTTTCCATTTGAAAACGAGACCAGCCAATCACCAAAAAAGGAAGATCGCTACTTTTTACAGTTGATAGGACGTGCGGGGTTGCCTCCACTGTGTGCTGGTATACTCGAAGAACAGCAGGGTGGATCAGAAAAAACAACTGGAAAATTTTTCTTCATTGCCAAATTGGTGCCTGGTAATCCTGCAGCTGCCAATCCGTAGAAGCCTTATTGGCTCACGACACGGCTTAATTATCTATATTTGTAGGCTTTATGCGTAAAAAGCTGATTTTTGACTCCGTCCAGCTCGACATCACCCTGGACCGTCTATGTCGGCAATTGGTAGAAAATCACGGAGATTTCTCGGAATCAGTCATCATCGGGCTTCAGCCTCGAGGAATTTATCTGGCCGAATCCATCCATTCCAGACTTAAAAAACTTTTAAAAAAGGATGTCCATCTGGGCATGCTGGATGTTACTTTTCACCGCGACGATTTTAGAAGAAGGGAAATTCCTGCCAAAGCCAGCGAAACGAAAATTGACTTTGTCATTGAAGCCAAAAAAGTTATTCTGATCGACGATGTACTCTTTACTGGAAGAACAGTTCGTTCGGCCCTTGATGCCATGTTGAGTTTTGGCAGACCAGCCCGGGTCGAACTGCTGGTGTTGATTGACAGGGTTCACACGCGGGATCTTCCCATATCAGCAGATTATGTAGGCAAGGCCGTCAATACCCTCGCTTCACAGAAAATTTTAGTTGAACTGGAAGCACAAGGCAGTAAACAAAATAAAATCTGGCTTACCACCAATACCTGAACGCAATGTCCAAACTAAGTCAGCGACATCTACTGGGAATCAAGAACATCACTGCCGATGACATTGAACTAATTTTTGAAACCGCTGACAACTTCAGGGAAGTCATTAACCGGCCGATTAAAAAAGTGCCGAGCCTGAGGGATGTAACCATCGCCAACGTTTTTTTTGAAAATTCTACCCGCACAAGACTATCCTTTGAATTGGCTGAAAAGCGACTTTCAGCCGACGTAGTGAATTTTTCTGCTTCTGGCAGCTCCGTGAAAAAGGGGGAAACCCTGCTCGACACCGTGAACAACATTCTGGCCATGAAGGTTGATATGGTGGTGATGCGCCACGCAAGCGTTGGTGCACCGCACTTTTTATCAAGGCACATCACTGCAAACATTGTTAACGCAGGAGACGGAACGCATGAACATCCAACACAAGCACTACTGGACGGCTTTACCATTCGGCAGAAACTTGGATCGGTAGCTGGTAAAAAAATTGTTTTGATCGGCGATATCCTGCATTCCAGGGTTGCCCTGTCTAATATTTTTGCACTCAAAAAACTTGGAGCCGAAGTTAAGGTATGCGGCCCACTCACCCTTATTCCTAAGTACATCGAGAGCCTCGGAGTTACGGTAGAGCCGGAGGTTTCTAAAGCACTGGCCTGGTGCGACGCCGCCAATGTGCTGCGCATTCAGCTGGAGCGACAACAACTTAAATATTTTCCCTCCCTTAGAGAATACACGCTTTATTACGGCATCAACCGAAAAATGCTGGAAAACCTGGATAAAAAAATAGTCCTCATGCACCCGGGACCAATCAACCGGGGGGTTGAACTCAGCAGCGATGCTGCCGACAGTGGACATTCAGTAATACTGGATCAGGTTGAGAATGGAGTGGCTGTGAGAATGGCTGTCCTTTACCTCCTGGCGGGCGCCACCGCCTAAGCCTTCCCTATTTCTTCAAAGTATAGTAGTGATCAAAAACAGCCTTGAGGTGTGACTCGTTGCGCATATCAAGCTGATTGACTTTTATAAATTTCTGAACAGGCTCTGCAAATTCACCAAAGAGACCTGGCATTGCTTTCCCCTTGGGTAGCGGTTTCAAAATTCTTCCATCCGCCAGAAAATAGGACTGTGATTTTAGGATACGATGGTCCTTACTGCCTACGTTCAGGGCTGCGTGGTAGTCAGCCTCTTTAACTACTGCTTCAGTTCTCTTGAGTAATGCCAGGGGTCCATCAACCAGAATTTCATAAAAACCAGACATTGGAGTCCCACTTTCTAAGCCAAATTCACTTCCATTGATAAAATGATGCTGTGCCTGATTGATGGAATCCACATATGAAAAGTTTTTAACCCTTGTGCCTGGTAGCACGCGTATGGTGTTCCCTTGAAGTAGATAAAAGTCGTCCTTCAAGATGTCATATTTCGAAGCATAGCCCGACACAACTTGTTGTTCATCAAAAAGCAAAAAAACTGTTTTGGAGAAATAGTTTTTCAGAAACGAATCACCCACTACTCCAGGTGGAGCAGTATTGAGCGAAGAAAACATTCCAGTGGTTCCTGTTAGCATATCGTTTCCACTTCCAATTCGCTCAACTAGAAATCTATTATTCAAATAAGTTTTTTGGGCTTCCACCCTCCCTATTAAAACAAAAAGCAATACCGCAACCAAAACTCTCATCACCTTTAAATTAAACTTTTTCCTCCACCTTATTCATAATCCTAGTCTGAATCTGAATGGATTCATGGTGAACCAACCGAAGCAAGTCTCTCATAAACCCTTCATCCAGCCCCATGGCACGTGCCATTGAAACCCTGGTCTGAACGATCTCATCCCAACGATTGACCTGAAGAATGGTTACGTTATTTTCTTTTTTGTACGTACCAATTTTTTCAGAAATCTTCATCCGCGAGGCCATGCGCTGCATGATCTCATCGTCTAATTGGTCAATCTGATCGCGCAACACACTTAATGTATCCTTGAAAACTTTATTTTCCGAAGACTGGGTTCTAACGGCAAGTCCATCTATGATTTTGGCTAAAGCAGACGGGGTTACCTGTTGCTTGGCATCGCTCCAGGCTGCATCAGGGTTCAGGTGACTTTCAATCATCAGACCCGCCATATCCAAATCAAGTGCCTTCTGTGAGACCATTCCAATCAGTTCACGGTTCCCGGAAATGTGGCTTGGATCACAAATGATGTCCAGTTCAGGAACCCTGGTTTTTAATTCAATAGCCAGATCCCACATAGGAGCATTCCTGAACGGGCCTTTCTCGAATGAGGAAAATCCCCGGTGAATAGCAGCCATTTTGGTTATGCCTGCGCGGTTCAAACGCTCCAGGGCTCCAAGCCAAAGCTCTACATCCGGATTGATAGGATTTTTTACCAGTACTGGAATGTCAACGCCTTTCAGCGCATCGGCAACTTCCTGCACAGAGAAAGGATTAACCGTTGTCCTGGCGCCAACCCAAAGGAAATCCAAACCTGCCTTGAGACAAGCCTCGACATGAGCGCCGTTGGCCACTTCAGTGGTGATCGGTAAACCGGTTTCCTGCCTGGCTCTGACAAGCCAATTCAAACCAACATCGCCACAACCTTCATATTGCCCCGGTCTGGTTCTGGGTTTCCAGATTCCGGCGCGTAGTGCGTGGGCTTTGCCTGTAGCAGCAATTTGTTTTGCTGTAGTCAGGAGTTGATCTTCTGTTTCGGCACTACAAGGGCCACTAATAATGAATGGCCTTTGTACACCTGTCCATGACGACAGAGGCTGGAGGGATAACGCTTTCTTACTCATAAAAAAATAGAATGGTTTGCAATTTATTGATTTTTGGTTGGAGTTGCGGAGGACTTGTGGGCTGGCTCGATGCCATCCAGAATGGTTCTGATGCGGTTGGCCGCGGTCATAATCTTGGTCAATTCAGCGGTGTCTTTTTTCATCAGGAAATAATGAAACCGCTGAAGGTGCATGATGTACTCGAGGAGCGCCTGACTTAAATGTTCAGTGTTCTGTTCAAAAATCGGCGCCCACATTTCCGGTGAACTTTTGGCCAGACGAACGGTGGATGCAAAGCCGCTACCAGCCAAGGCAAAAATATTTTGTTCATCCTTTTCTATATCCAACACAGTTTTACCCAACAGAAATGAACTAACGTGAGAAAGGTGTGAAACATAGGCAACGTGACGGTCGTGCTCTTCTGCCTGCATGAACATGGTTTTCAAGCCAAGAATTTCAAATAAGGCCATGGCCTGATCAATACGGCTTTGATCCGTTTTATCACTCTCACAGATAATATTCGTCTTGCCACGGAACAAACCGCTCAGTGCAGCAGTTGGACCGGAATTTTCAGTACCGGCAATGGGATGAGCCGCTACAAAGCGATGTCTGGAGGGGTGATCCTTCAGAATTCTACAAATCAGACTTTTGGTTGAACCGGTGTCTATGACCAACGTTTTTTTTGGGGTAGAATCCAAAACATCTGCAATGACTTTAACAGAAGCATTGACTGGAATGGAGACCAGCACTACATCGGCCTCTTCAACGCCCTTGGAAAGATCCGACACTGCATCTACCAGGCCTAGCTCAAGTGCTTTAGAACAGTGGTCAGCATTCAGATCAATGCCCGTTATATGATCCACATAACCGGCCGCCCGAAGATCCTTGGCTACGGAACCACCAATCAAACCCAAACCAACCACCGACAATTTCATAAGCCTATTGTTTTGGTTTCTGTGGCCATCCATTTACGAATTCTTTCAAGTGCCTCCTGCATTTTTTCAGCAGGGCTGCACAGGGAGATACGAATAAAACGCGCGCCTTCTGATCCGAAAATAAATCCAGGCGTGATGAATACATGCGCTGAATACAAAAGACCATTTAGCCATGCCTCCACATCAGCTATAGTATCGGGCGCCTGACCCCAAAGGAATAATCCTGACTGATCATGAAACCATTCGCAGTTTAAAGCCTCCATCATTTGCGCTGCGAGCGCTCTTCGCTGTTGGTATACCTCATCCTGTTGCTCAAACCAATCCTGACCGGCTTTTAGTGCCTCCACTGCTGCGTGTTGCAAGCCTAGAAACATTCCAGAATCCATGTTGCTTTTAACACGCAACACAAAATCAATATGTTCCTTTTTACCAGCCAACCATCCGATTCTCCATCCCGCCATGTTATGCGATTTACTTAATGAATTGAGCTCCATCGCCACCTCTTCAGCACCATCAACAGATAAAATGCTCATGGGCTCCTGATTCAGGATCAAGCTATATGGATTGTCGTTTACCAGTAAAAAGTTTTTTTCATGTGCCAAACGCACCAGTTTTTCCAACACAGCCTTTCCGGCTTTTCTACCTGTAGGCATGTGGGGGAAATTCAGCCACATGATTTTAACGTCCGTGAAATCACGGTCGGCCAACTCAGCAAAATCAATGGCCGATTCGCCAAATGAATCAATGCGGTAGTCCAGCTGCACGGCCCCAACCAGGTTAGACACCGAAGCATAGGTAGGGTAACCAGGATTAGGAATCAGGACCTTTTCACCTTCGTTAACAAAGGCCATGGACACATGCATGATACCCTCCTTGCTGCCCATCAGTGGAAGTAGATTTTTCTCAGGATCGAGGACCACGCCATAAGTCTTGTGATAGAAAGAGGCAATAGCCTCCCGCAGCGCAGGAATACCCTTATAATTTTGATAACCGTGGTTGGCAGGATTGGAGGCAGAGGCATTTAAAGCCGTAATGGCTTTAGGATCCGGAGCAAGGTCCGGGCTACCGATTCCTAGATTGATAATTCGAAGATCCGCTCGATCCAAAGACCTTACTTCCGCCAACTTTCGGCTGAAGTAATATTCTTCAACTTTTTCAATTCTTTTAGCTGTTTGAATCATGGTCACCGGTATTCAATTTTTCCCTTTTTGTATTCACCCAGTATGTTGAGGTTGCGGACCTGATGCAGGGCCTCACGTACGGCCGCATGAAAGGAGCCATAGCTTTTCCATTCCACATCGATGTGAATGGAGTATTCATTTGGTTTACCAATAATGGGAATGGACTGAATCTTGGTCAGGTTAAGCTTATTCAGTTTGAATGTCATAAGCACCTCAGCAAGACTTCCGACCGCATGGGCCACTTCGAAACTTAAGGAAGCCTTATTACTACCCTTTGGAGGAGTGGTTCTCCTGGAAAGAATAAGGAAACGGGTGAAATTTTTTTTATGGGTTTCAATTCGCTTCTCAATGATTTCAAGTCCAAATAGTTTGGCTGCCCGTTCATTGGCAATAGCGGCAATGGTTTTTGATTTTTGTTGAGAGACTTTTTTAGCCGATAGTGCCGTATCATCACTTTCCCTTATATCAACACCCTTAAGGGAATACAAAAATTCAGAGCACTGACGAATGGCCATTGGATGCGATTCGATGGTTCGGACATCACTCAACTTGGTTCCTGGCAATCCAAGCAAGTGCATGTGAATGGGCAAATACAATTCACCGACGATAGAGAAATGAAATTGCTGCAACAAAAAATAGTTGGGCAAAATGCTGCCGGCAATGGAATTTTCAATGGCCATAACCGCATAATCCGCTTCACCTGATTCCAGCTTCTGGCAAAGCACATGAAAGTTCAGACACTCGACGGTTTGAATGGATTCACTGCTGAAGTAGGAATTAGCAGCTACTTCATGAAAGGACGCAGCGATTCCCTGAATCGCTATTTTCAATGTTGTTGATTTCTTCCTCGTGCTTTTTCTTTTCATAAAAAAATCCCGGCTTTAGGGCCGGGATCATCAGTTTAAAGTCAATTAAAATCTGTTAGTCCCGGCAGCAGGGATTAAAAAAATAATAACCAAAATAAAAGCTGCGCTTGTTCATTGTCTTCTCTCAAGCGAAGAAATGATAAAATCTGCTTAACACAAAATATGGTGAATGAAATTTTAAAAAGTGCTTACGAACCAGTGTTAGGAAAATACGGAAGTTTAAACCCAATGCTCAAAGGACATTACCTCAATGCTTCTTTTGATCGTGATGAGGAAGCCTGTTGGAAGTTTTCCGCTTTGATTTTTTAGCCTCATCCTTGATGTTGTGTCGGATAACTTGCCAGTACTCTCGACCATAGCCGACGAGAATTTCAGAGCCGGCAGGTATGTTTTTGGTCGCCTTGATATAGCAGCGACGCTTATACACATGGTATTCACTGTTGTTCCTCAATCCAGGAATACGCACAATGCCCATAGCATCATTGGCATACCGGGCTTTCGCTTTTCGGTGATTCCATGCATCAATCACATGATTCCTGAATACATAAAAAACATAACCATGGCGGTAATCGGCCATCTTTTCAACCTCTGGCCAGGTTAGAATCTGACCCTTATACTCGACAATCCAAGTACCCTTAGGGATATCTTTTAGTGTGAAAAGTCCCTTACCCGCACCAGGTAAGGTCGATTTTTTTACAACCAGTTGTTTTTCCAGTAGCGCCATAAATTTCAGGTCGCGAATTTGATGAAAAACATTTCATCCATCGGCATCCCCACGAATATTTCTGTTCCTCCCCTACTCTAATCCATCCGGAAAAAGGCTAGGATATCGGAATAACGACTAAGCATGCCATGGATTGAAAGTTACTTTTGATTCAATTAATCAAAACCCATCCGTCAATGAATCAGCACGTTACTACCGATCCCTCGTCCTACTATGGCTTAAGTCATAATGCCACCAACCTACCGATGATGAAGGCTAGGGAGTTGACAGCATCAGTCGCCCACGACTTAAAAAATCCTCTACAAACCATCGCCTGGTTGGCCGAATTCCTCAGGACTAAAAATTCAACATTCAATCTGCAGGAACAGGAAGAATCGCTTTCTAAGATTATCCACTGCACCCGCGAAATGGACAAGCTAATCGCCAATCTTATGGTAAATACCCCAAGCATCGATGAATCCAACCAGCTGATTTCTGAACCACAGATCAATAAACGTATTAATTTCTCTGATCTCAGTGAACAATCACCCGCAGTTGCAGCACACTCTAATGGAATAAATTTTAATAGTAACACAACCGATCTGGAAAATCTCTTATTCTCCATCCAGCAGGTATTCCCAAAAACAATGTCACCTGAAATAGCCCTCGACACCCGTACTAAGATGATCCCTATAGACGAAAGTATCCTTCACCGAATTTTTCACAATCTGATTTCAAATTCGATTAAGCATGGGAATCCGTATAAATGTTTAATCACCGTAAAGGCAGAAGTAACCAGCAACAGAGCGGAAATTACTTATTTAGACAATGGTCCGGGATTACCAGAAAAATCCTGGAACATTCTACTTCAACCGTCGCAGAAGGAAATTGAGCATGTAC
This sequence comes from Bacteroidota bacterium, assembly GCA_016866235.1. Taxonomy (GTDB): domain Bacteria; phylum Bacteroidota; class Bacteroidia; order Cytophagales; family Cyclobacteriaceae; genus ELB16-189. The sequence continues at coordinate 395,435 of VGMW01000001.1, read as the reverse complement.
ACCAACCTCAAAATAGACTTTCCGGAAACGGCCTGTTTAACATTAGAAACCTGGTAATTAAAAATGGAGGGACGATTGGGGCCGAGTCCGAAAAAGGACCATCGGCAATAAAATTAATTTTTCCGTTGAACGATCAGGTTAGAAACTCATCCCACATTCCACCGTGGTTGTAGACATAATCTTTTAGAAAAATTGCATACGAAGGCTTGGATGGCTTTTTCCTTAAAAACATGCCCGCCTCATCGGGCGTGAAATCACCCTTAGAAGTGTTGCACTTTTTACAGGCTGTCACCAGATTGGTCCAGGCATGTGCGCCACCGCGAGAGCTTGGAACTACATGATCCAAGGTTAAATCCTTACGCGTCCCACAATATTGACACTCGTAATTATCACGCTTAAAAATATTGTGCCTGGTCAGACTAACACTCTTGAAAGGCGCGTGAATGTACCGGTTTAATCGTATAACCGATGGCAATGGAAAAGACCGGGTAACAGAGTGAATTCGTTGTGCCATGGATTCCTTGATCATCTCACTCTTATTAAGGTAAACAAGAATAAAGGCACGTTCGACCGAGCAAACCATTAAAGGGCTGTAATCCTGATTGAGAACCAAAACCCGGCTGTTCATTGTCTTAAAGTTAAGACCTGTCGGGCATTGAATCAACCCAACGTTTTAGGTCAAAATCCTTCGATACCCAAGTACCTTCCAGGCAGGCTTTGTTTGATTTTCACGAAACAATCCACCCATTTTAATCAAGTCTACACGAATCATGCCGTCACAATAAAGGCATCTTCCATCTTTAATCAGGATTCCAATTCTTTTAAGCTTTCCTGATTCCAGTAAAACCAAATCACCTGGATGGATTTCAGCTTCGGCCACTTCTTTTCCCTGAAGCCAAGCACCTTCCGACGTAGAAGCCAATCCATAACCCGCAATCCTATGAACCAGCCTGATCCAACCATAAGCATCCATGCCAAAAGGAGTTCTGCCACCAGGTCGCTCTGGTGTGTTTAACAACAACTGTGCGATTGAACAAAAAAATTCGGCATCCCGCTTTTGGCTTAGTGCTTTTGCCTCACCATTATAAACCAACTGCTCTCCAGGCTGAAACAACTCACCAGCAGAAAGTGGAATAAGACTTCCCAAAAGAATATGAACGGTCGATTTTTTAAACAACGCGTTGGAAACCACATCGAGGGTGATCCTGTGATCGGAGGAAATGAGCAGTGCGTAATAGTCCTCTGTAATACCATGATGAATAGAGGCAGGAATCCAACCCTCCGAGTTTGAGGCCTCAGAATAAACCGGCAGCCATCCCGACTTTGGCTTTCCGGTAACTGCATAAGGCTCACCGAAAAGAATTTCCCCGGCCAGGTTACCACCCCAACCGGCATTGGTCATAACGGAAATATTGGAGGACCGGCAAACGCCATAATCTGTATACGTATTTACTTTTTCCACTTCTGTAGATCTCTTTGAATGTCTCTTTCTTTGATTTGCTCCCGCTTGTCGTGGGTTTTATTTCCCCTACCTATGGCAATTTCAATTTTTGCAAATCCACGATCATTGATGAACATTCGCACAGGCACAATGGTCAAACCCTTTTCCCTGGATGCCTTTTCGAGTTTACTGATCTCAGACCTACTCAGTAACAGTTTTCTCAGGCGCGCAGGTTCATGATTTTGAAAAGAGGCATCAGCGTACGGTGAAATGTTTATTCCCTGCACAAAAACCTCAGAATCTCTTACAAAACAATAACCATCAGTCATATTTACCTTACCTTCCCGAACCGATTTTATTTCAGTTCCAGTCAACACCACACCAGCAATAAATTTTTCAAGCAATTCATAATTGAAACCTGCTTGTTTATTTCGAATGTTCAACGATTTACTGAATCGCTCATTGGCCATAACGACAAAGGTCGTATTAAATTGAAAGCTACCGAAGAATATTTTACCCCTGAGCGGGATTAAGTTCAAAGTCGGCGGATAAGCTTGCGACGGGAATTGAATTTAATGCAGCAAAATCACCGGCTAAAAATTTATAATGCGCTGTAATGGCAATCATTGCAGCATTGTCCGCACAAAAGGAAAATTCAGGGATGAAAACATCCCATTTTTTCTCCTTTGCCTTCTCTGCTAATAATTTTCTTAATCCACTGTTCGCCGCGACCCCACCAGCAATTCCTATGGATTTAACCTGATGCGTAGAAGCAGCCAACTCAAGTTTCTCCATTAACATAGCCAACAAATGGCGTTGATAACTTGCACAGATGTCAGGTAGATTTTTCTCAACAAATCCAGGATGACCAACCTCTTTGTCTCTGATAAAGTAAAGAAGAGAGGTTTTTATGCCACTAAAAGAGAAATCAAGGCCCGGCATTTTGGAAACAGAAAAAGGAAAAGCCTCTGGATTTCCATGGGCTGCATACCGGTCAATCAATGGTCCGCCAGGATAAGGCAGCCCAAGCATTTTAGCACCCTTATCAAATGCCTCGCCTACAGCGTCGTCTCTGGTTTGACCCAATAGATTAAAGCGCATCAACTCATCCATCAGCACCAACTGAGTATGTCCACCACTGACCGTTAGGCATAAAAACGGCAACCCAGGCTTACGCTCGGGAATGAAATGCGCCATGATGTGGGCCTGCATATGGTTGACCAAAATCAGCGGAATGCCCAATGCAACGGAAACACCTTTGGCAAAAGAGTGACCCACCAACAATGAACCCATAAGACCAGGACCCTGAGTAACAGCAACTGCATCCAAATCCCTCCAATTTAAACCCGCTTCAAGCAGCGCCTGCTCCGCAAGATTACCGATGGTCTTTTCATGCTCTCGTGAGGCAAGTTCCGGCACCACCCCACCATAAGCGGCATGAATCATCTGGGAGGCAATCAGATTATTAAGTATTTTTCCGTTGCTGATCAGCGCAACTGCGGTTTCATCGCAGGATGATTCGATAGCCAGTATATTGATCCGCACGAGGGGTTAATGAATCCGCAAAATACCAAAAAACGTGTCTTGAAGTGGGCCTTAGTTCTGCTCCTCTCAGCATTGATTTTGCTGTTGATACCCTTTTTAATTCTTCAACTTCCAGCTGTACAACAAAACGTAACAGAACGCCTGCTTGGTCGGTTTAACCAACTCACAGGCTACCCGGTTAAAGTCGACAAAATTTATCTGACCTGGTATGATAAACTTGAAGTTTCCGGTTTAAGCATTCGGGACTCGCTACAATCCGAAATGATCACCGCGAGCCAACTTGATATAGATTTTAATCTGTTTGGATTGCTGACAGGCGACAGGTTCACCATTGACCAGGTATCGCTGAATGAGCCAAACCTAAAACTGAAATGGTATGGATCAGCAAACAACAGAAAATTAAATATCACAGGGTTTGCAGAGCAAATTCAAAAACTCACCGGACCTTCAAAAGATACCTTGCCCGGAAGACCGGTATTTATTTCCAAGGTATTTCTGAAAAAGGGAATGTTCAGCATTTCCGACACCCTTAATAATCCGATAACCAAAACTTTCAATCCAACCAGGTTTTCGGTAGACATCCCCTCAGCTGAAGTCATCAACTTAAATCTAAAAGACGATTCAATTGATTTAATGGTAGAGACGCTTTCTGCTACTGAACTCGAACACCAGTGGCCGCTGCACAGTTTTTCAAGTCAATTTCACTTTCAGGACAATAAAATTCTATTCAGTCAATTGAAGGCCAAAGCAGGTGATAGTTTCCTGGGAGATTCATTGGTGGTTAAACTTCCTGATGCGTTGGTGGAGGATGAAGCAAATGTTTCACTGGTGGCACGACTTAGGAATTGTAAAATAGGGCCTAAGGATATCGCCTTCTTTACAGGCCAATCGCTGCCGATTGATCAGTACATAGAAACCAAAGGGGATTTTTCAGGCAGCGTTGATGACTTTTCATTCCGAAACTTCACGGTAAAAATCGGAGCCAGTTCAGTTAATGGAATGCTCGAGATGGAGGGATTACCCGTGCTGGATGAAACTTTTATCAACGCAAGAATCAAAAAGGCAACCATCAACCCAATTCAATTCAATCGACTAATACCGGCTGAAGTACAACAACGGATTGCCCCATTTGGAATGTTCTCCATGGCAGGGAATTTTACCGGATTTATAAATGATTTTGTTACGGATGCAAAATTCAACACACGCATTGGTGGAATTGAATCCAATCTGAACTTTAAAATTCAAAAGGGCGATATTTTAAAAAGCAGTTACAAAGGCAGACTAAAACTAAATGCTTTCAATGCAGGCGCTTTGATCAGTGACACCAGTATTGTCAAGACCATAACCATGTCAGGATCGATCAACGGATCAGGTTTAACCCGAGATAACGCTGATTTTGTATTGGATGGAAAATTTGACGAACTGAATCTACTGGGGTACCCTTATAAAGGAATTTCAAGCAGGGCGAGGTTTGCTCGCGAGCTCTTTATTGGACAGGTGGTGGTAAATGATCCCTACCTTAAATTAAAACTGGATGGCTCCATCGATTTGCGTGACAACCGAAATCAAATCAGGTTGGCAGGCAAAATAGACACCCTGGCTGTGAGAGAGCTTGGTTTGTCTAAGGAACCTTTTGCCATAAAAACCGAAGTTAAAGTGACCACTACCGGCCTAACGCTTGACGACCTGGCCGGCCAATTGCTGTTCAAAAAGATCAAACTATTAAACGATAAGGGTTCCTTGGGAACCGACTCCATCCATATTCTGGCCATACGACAACCCAAATCGAGGCGAATTATTATTGGAAGCAGCCTGGCGACCCTCGAAGCACATGGAAACTTTCGGTTTGACAACCTCTTTAACGATCTGTCGGCCTATTTCAAAGAAATTCTTCTTAATGCAGCCAACAATAAAGAGGAAATAAAAAAATATTATTCAGCCAAAAGTAAAGAACATACCGATTACCGAATGGACTTCCTGTTCCGGTTGCATGACCTGAATCCGGTCTTAACCTTTTTCTCAACAGGTATTGAAATCTCAAAAAGGATACAACTCAGCGGACATTTCATCAACGGTTACACCTCCATCCTTCACGCCTATTCAAACATTCCAAAACTGGTTGTTGATGACCTTACCTTCACCGGCAACGAGGTTGATTTCAATGGATCTAAAATCAGTGATTCAACGAGAGTCCTTGCCATGTTGTTGATTTCCTCTGAAAGACAACAACTCACCAAAAGTATTACAACCAAAAATCTGATTCTCGAAGGTATCTGGAATGGCGGTCATATTGATCTAGGACTCGACTTTGACCAGGAAGGATATGACAACATTATCCGGATTAACTCAGAGCTTGATTTTCTTTCCGACAGCATACGCTGGCGTTTTTTACCCTCGCGCCTTAGACTATTGGGCAAAGAATGGAAAATTGACCCCGGCAACATGATCCTGGCAAAAGGAAAAGAGGTACAGATCAAAAATCTCTCCCTGGCCCAACAAAACCGCTCGATGGTTATTCAGGGAAACCTTTCAGAAAAATCAGAAGAAACCTTGAAAATAAAGTTCAATGAATTGTCAATGGATTTAGTGAATTCTTTGATTGGTGAAAAATTAGACGGCAGACTAAACGGAGAATTAAACATTAAAAATTATTATACCAACACCTCCATCCAAAGTGAATTCAGAATAGACGAACTAACCATTAATCAATTTTTAGCCGGTGATGTAACCGGTACCAACAACTGGGATACAGAGCAAGAAGCATTCGTCATCAATTTCAGGATAGATCGGATGCAGAGAAGAATTGTGGATGTTACCGGGTTGTACGTACCAGGTGATGATGAAAAGCCACTCAGATTGGTTGCCAACCTTAATCAAACACAAATTAAAATCTTTGAACCGCTGATGAAAGATCTGTTCTCCAATTGGTCGGGTACCGCGACGGGGGCATTTGACATCTCTGGAGATCTTTCCAAACCAATCATAAAAGGCAGTGCCGAAATAGCAGACGGTCAGGTTACGGTTAATTACCTCAATTCGACCTACAAGCTAAAAGGAACAGTGGCTGCAGAGCCAGGCAATATTGAATTCAAAAACCTGGAATTGGGTGATCTCTACACAGGGAAAGGATTGTTGAAAGGCCAGATCCGACATGAAAATTTTTCAAACTTCCGATTGAACCTGGAGGCCTCCTTCCGCAATCTTCAAGCACTCAATACCAATGCCAAACAGAACGATTTGTTTTATGGACAGGCTTGCGCGACCGGCAGCCTGAAAATCAGTGGGCCAACCGATAGGATCAATATTCAGGCAACGGCCAGAACCGATAAAAACACCCGTATTTACATTCCTGTCGGCGGCACCTCCACCGTAGAAAGAAGCAGCTTCATTCGATTCGTTAACCTTCGCGACAGCACAACCCAACACGAGGAGGAAGAGCAGGAAAGAAAGAAAAAATCAACATCGAGCCTTTCCATGAATTTCAATCTGGACATCACGCCAGACGCATACTCAGAAATAATTTTTGATATAAAGGCCGGCGACATCATACGTGGATGGGGCACCGGCAACCTGAAGCTGGACATTGATACGCAAGGTGACTTCAGCATGTTTGGTTCTTACGAATTCGATCGTGGATTCTACAACTTCACGCTTGGTGGTGTCATCAACAAGGAATTTGCGATCAACAAAGGCAGTAAAATATCTTGGTTTGGGGATCCCTATGGGGGCACACTTTCCATCAATGCAGCATACCGACAGCTGGCCTCGTTAATGCCTATCCTGACCTCACCAAACAGTACCACCACACCGCCGGCTTCCTTAAGGCGAAAATTCCCCATCGAAGTAAATCTCCTGCTGGATGGACCCATGCTTTCACCGCAAATCAACTTCGACATCAACGCCAGGGATCTTCCTGAAAATTTACCTGGCGATCAGTCAACAGGGCCCATACCAGTAAAATTTCAATTCAATGCCTTTAAGGCCAGGTTGGACGAACAGGAACTAAAAAAACAGGTCTTTAGCCTCATTGTGTTGCGGAGGTTCACACCTCAGGATGCATTTACCACCAGTGGTGGACTTACCAATAGTGTGAGTGAATTTCTTTCCAATCAGCTGAGTTATTGGCTAAGCCAGGTTGACCAAAATCTTGAGGTCACCCTCGATCTTGGAAGTCTTGATGAGGACGCATTCAATATTAGCCAATTGCGGATGTCTTATTCACTTATGAATGGACGATTAAGGGTGACGCGCGATGGAACGTTATTTTCCAATCAGTACAATCAATCGAATATGGCGGCGCTGGCTGGTGATTGGACGGTCGATTATCTGCTGACGCCCGATGGTAAGTTCAAGGTGAAGATGTATAGCCGATCGAATTACAATGCCTTGTTAAGCGCGATTAATACCCAGACGGCTTATACAACAGGATTGAGTCTTTCTCATACCCAAAGCTTCAATAGATTTACTGAGTTATTGAGAAGCTCAAGAAAACGTGCAAGAGAAAACAACCTTGATGAGGAGGATTTCTGATTGAAGAAGTTTTCCCTTTTCTACGTGGTGCTTCAGTGCTGTTTTCTTTCAACAACAGCCAATCATGAACTCATCGACTCGATACAAAATGACAGGAGTAAAAGTTTTTTCCTGAAAGCTGGTATAGGCTATGCCAGTGGAATGACCTTACTTGGAACAAGCTGGTATCGAGATCAGGGCCTGGGGACATTCCGGCTTTTTAATGACTTACCAGAATGGAAACAAATGGACAAAGCGGGGCATTTATTTACTGCTTACCACTTGACCAGAGGATTGAGGAATGGTTGCAGTACTTCAGGAGGAAGTACCAAAGACTGTAATTTGAAAAGCGCATTGTTTGCATTCACTGCTCTTTCATCGATTGAAATCCTTGATGGCTTTTCTCCAGCCTATGGCGCATCGGTAACAGACCTGGCGGCAAACGCAGCTGGCACACTGTTATTTGTAGCGCAGGATTTAAGTTGGGGTGAACAGCGTATTGTTCCTAAGTTTTCGTTCCATAACGATCAACTCGCTGAAAAAAGACCTGAGGTTTTAGGTGCATCCACCCTGGAGCGGCTGCTTAAAAATTATAATGGACAGACCTATTGGTTATCAGCCGATCTGGATAACGTATCTGAATTACCAGGTTGGCTAAACCTATCCTTAGGTTATGGCGCCAATGAGATGGTTTTTGGTCGGGAACAAAAAAATATGGCGGCGGGTTTTAATGCACAGAGGAGAATTTTTATTGGCCTGGACATCGACTTAAAGGATATACCAGTGAAAAAACGGTGGGTAAAAAAACTTTTTATGGCATTGAATATGATCAGGATTCCAGCCCCAGCCATTGAGTTTAATTACAATGGAATCAGATTGCATCCATTGTATTTTTAACGCAATTGAGGCAGGTTGAATTTTTTCGAATGCCGAGCCGGGATATTCTAACTTTGCAAAAATGCAGGCCGCCTTATCGCCTCGTAAAACGGGGAGGAAAGTCCGGACAACACAGGGGTACCGCACTTCCTAACGGGAAGGTCCCGGGCAACCGGGAACAGACAGTGCCACAGAAAATTAAACTACCCAATCTGAATATTCAGAATGGGAAAAGGTGAAAAGGTGGAGTAAGAGCCCACCGCTCCGATGGCGACAAAGGAGGCATGGAAAACCTTGCGGGTTGAAAGGCCAAATAAGCCCGAACGACCAGCCCCGGTTTGCCGGCGCAAGCCAGGCATCGGGTGGGTAGGCTGAAAGATCCGTTCAGTGATGAACGGACCAGATCAATGATAAGGGTCCCGCACTGCGGGAAACAGAATCCGGCTTATAGGCCTGCATTTTTTTAATTACCTTGAGCCATGTCCAAAATATTAATCATTGAAGATGAGGCCAGCATCAGAAAGGTCCTTGCCGAAATAATATCGGACGAAAAAGATCTGAAGGCTGAAGTTGAATTTGCCTCCGATGGCAAGCAAGGTCTTTCGTTGCTGGAGCAGAATCAATACGATGTTGTTTTTTGTGATGTTAAAATGCCGGGCATTGACGGCATGGAGGTTTTAAAGCGTGCCAAAGAATCAGAAAATGGCGCTGCATTCATTATGATCTCTGCTCACGGCACTACCGAATTGGCCGTCGATGCCATACGTTTGGGCGCCTACGACTTCCTTCAAAAACCACCAGACATCAATCGACTGCTTATTACGCTAAGAAATGCTTTGGATCGAACCGAATTAGTAAAAGAAACCTCTGCATTGCGTAAAAAGGTTTCCAAAAAATATGAAATGACTGGAACCTCTGCAGCCCTCATGGAAGTCCAGAAAATAATTGAGAAGGCCGCACCCACCGATGCTCGTGTTTTGATTATGGGCCCAAATGGCTCCGGCAAAGAACTGGTTGCGCGTGCCCTTCATGAAAAAAGCCCCAGATCATCCAAAGCTTTTATCGAGGTAAACTGTGCCGCCATTCCACCAGACCTTATTGAAAGCGAGTTGTTTGGTCATGAGAAAGGATCGTTCACCTCTGCCATCAAACAAAGGCAGGGAAAATTTGAACTTGCTGATGGTGGTACAATATTTTTAGATGAGATAGGTGACATGAGCCTGTCTGCTCAGGCCAAAGTCCTCAGGGCTTTACAGGAAAAGAAAATCACAAGAGTTGGTGGCGACCAGGACATTAACGTAAACGTTCGGGTGGTGGCCGCTACCAATAAAGACCTCAGGAAAGAAATTGCTGAAAACCGATTTAGGGAAGACCTGTTTCACAGGCTTGGTGTTATCGTTGTAAACGTTCCACCCCTTTCAGAAAGAAAGGAAGACATTCCGCTATTGGTTCAGAGATTCCTGGATGAAATCGCCAAGGAACAAGGAACCAAACCAAAAGCAATTGAAAAAGGTGCACTCAAAGCATTAGAAAAACATCCCTGGCCTGGAAATATCAGGGAATTGAGAAACGTAATGGAAAGACTTATGATTTTGGGTGGAGACCCCATCATCATTGACGACATCAACAAATACCTGTGATTTCATTCGGGCCTAAAGCCCTTCACATCAGTAAGAAATCAGGATCTTACTGAAGCTTTCTTAACTTCTTTTTTCGCGTAAGTAGCACAGGTGTATTGGCTACATGAAGAAAGAAATCCTACCAGAAGCACTAAAACTGTAAATTTTTTCATCCGGCTAAGGTTATAACGAACAAATTTAATCGGTTAAAGCATATTTACAACCCTGAGGCACCCTCAAAAAGCAAATTACAACCCCGAACATCACTAAAATCCTGCCTGCCAATCACTTCAAAACAGCCATCAGCATGCAATTTTCCCAAGTCCTGGGTCTCGATAAAGGAACAAGAATGAACATTGGCCAGATCAATAATTTTTAAAATCCCGGTTTTTCCATACTCAGTAGATTGATAGGGATCATTTATCTCCCTGGTGAGAACCCTCATATGATTGGAAGGCTTAAAGGGTGCACCATTCATTGAATAGGCTTGAGACAAGAGCTCCGTCATACCATACTCCGACCAGATTGCGATAGGATTTAAGGGCCTCAGCGCTAAATGAAGTTCCTCACGGGTTAGCTCCCGCCCTCTTCCTTTCATACCACCAGTTTCAATAACATGCACACCACCTAAATCAAGCCCCTCACGGGCGAACTGCAACAAAGCAAAGGTCACCCCCAACAAGATCACTGGCTTACCGGTGGAGCGGCAACCATCAAGGATAGGTGTCAAAGTTTTAACATTCGGGGAATAAAAACCCGAGCGTTTTGAACTTGACGCCTGAATAAGACATTCAGCCATAGATACCAGGGAAGAATCTGAACGCTCGGTATAGGATGGCAATACCGCAATGAAATGAACATCGGAAGGATCCATCAGCAAACGCCTGAAATCGTTTAAGGCGTGTCGATGATAAAAGTCAATATTGTCAACAGCATGACTGGAGGTCTGCATTCCAGTCGTACCACTACTTCTAAAAATTTTCTGGATCAGCCATGATCCGGTGCTAACCTGATGGGTCTTAAAAAACCGAATGGGTAAAAACGGAATTTCATCCAACGATGTTACGGTACCGGAATTCAAGCCAAGGTGACCCATCCAAGTCCGATACACAGGATTTTCGGAAGCCTGAAACCTGAAAATTTCCAATGCAATTTCATCGAAGTTATTTTCGTTTATTTGCAGACACTGGTCTCTGAAGAATCTGATCTTATCTAAAGGCATCTCAATTGTTCAAACGGTGACAACCAAGTTTCGGCAATTTACCATATTGATCACGACCCTGCCATGGTTGGTGGGATGCTTCGAACCCCCTGAATACCCCGTTACACCACAGATCGAATTTAATAGAGTCGAATTTGTGGATTGCAGCAGTCCATCGGTTGCAGATACGCTGGTGGTTAACATCAATTTTACCGATGGAGACGGTAACCTGGGTATTGATGGAGAGGATTATGCGCCACCTTTCAACAACCGCTGGTATTACAGAACCACACCGGCGTCACAATGTGAATTCGGTGTCGTTGAGCCATGCTCCAAGATCAAAAGATCCAGCTTTGACGAATCAAAACTCTCCGACTTCGTTACCTATAAGATGCGCAGGACCACGCCAGGTTACGATACCCTGCCTCCTTTCAAAACGCCATACAATTGCACCAATTACCAGGTTGTTTTTGATGCACTCCTTAAACCGGTTGACACCGTTTACTTTCAACTCAATAAAAACTTCTTCAATTTTTTCATGGACATCTACGTGAAGCAAAATGATGGGACATTCCAAAAATTCGACTGGTCCAGACAATTTACCTATCCGCTTTGTGTTACCGACGGCAGCAACGGTCGCTTCCCAATTCTTGCAAAAGACAACAATCTATCACTACGCATTCCACTTGAAGGAACCATTCGATATCGATTCCCTTCAACCGCCCTGTTGGCTACTTTCAGCATTAAGACGCTGAAATTGAAAATAAAAATTATGGATCGGGATCTAAACCTCAGCAACGAGATTGAGACCCCCGAGTTCACTCTTCAACAGGTATTGGTTAAATGTTAGCCAGCCCCGAATAAATCGGGAAATTTTTCCGGATCACTTTCCTGCATGATTCGGTAAACTGCTTCAAAAACATCCTCAGCATTTGGCTTGGAGAAATAATCACCATCGGATCCGTATGCAGGTCGATGCGCTTTTGCTGTGATGGTAACCGGCGAAGCGTCAAGGAAAGCAAAACCGCCCTGCACTTCAAGAACTTGTTGCATCATAAATGCTGTTGCGCCGCCCGGAACATCTTCATCAGCAAAGACAACTTTTCCTGTTTTCTGAATAGAGGTCAGCGTTGTCTTGGTTAAATCGAACGGCAACAACGATTGAACATCAATAACCTCTGCCGAAATTCCGAGGGAGGCTAAGTCCTCGGCTGCCTCCATAACAACGCGACACATCGATCCATAGGTCACAATGGTTACATCGCTACCCTGCCTGAGGACATCCGGTATTCCTAAGGGCAAACAAAACTCTCCAAGGTTGGATGGAACCCGTTCCTTTAAACGGTATCCGTTCAGGCACTCGATTAAAAGAGCAGCATCATCCGATTTTAATAAGGTATTGTAAAATCCTGCCGCCTGGGTCATGTTTCGAGGCACAAGAATGTACATGCCACGAAGCGAGGACAGCAACATACCCATCGGTGAACCGGCATGCCAAACACCCTCTAGTCTGTGTCCTCTGGTACGCACGATCAGCGGAGCCTTTTGTCCTCCTTTGGTTCGGTATTGCAAGGAGGCTAGGTCGTCGGATAGCGTCATGAGCGCATAAACCAAATAATCCAGGTACTGAATTTCAGCAATCGGCCGTAGTCCTCTAAGAGCGGCACCTATACCCTGCCCGATGATAGTAGTCTCTCGTATTCCAGTATCAGTAACCCTCCAAGGACCGTACAACTTTTGAAGTCCTGCAAATCCCTGGTTTACATCGCCTATACGCCCCACATCTTCACCAAAGGCAAAAACCCTTGGATCGCGGGCAAGAATTTTATCGAAACACGCTTGTAAAATTTCTCGTCCATCCACTATCGGAGCATGTTCCTCATATTGAACCGGAACCGCCTCAACTTTTAAGGCCGACCATTTGGATTCACTGTAAAGATGGGAGGAAAAACGTCTTTCATTGTTGGCATTGGATTCCTTGATCCAATCCAAAATATTAAACCTAACCTCCGAGTCGCTGTTCCGTAAATACCGGATGGCCTTTCGGGCAGCGCGGACAGCATCAGACCTGCTGGGATGGTGCGTAAAACGAAGCTCATCTTTTAAAGCATGGATCTCCGGCACCTGCGCAGACGCTCTTTCCAATAAGGAGAGCAGTTTCGTTTGATCAGAAGCTATGTCCTGTGAAAAAATATTCCACGCAGCCTCCCTGGCTTTCCGAGCAGCCTGTTTGCCTTCCACCTCCAATTGGTCAAGTTGTTCAGGAAGCGCAAGACCATTCTGAAGGATCCATTCTCTGAATTTGCGAATACAATCGTATTCCTTTTCCCATGCGAGACGTTCCCGTGACTTGTAACGTTCGTGTGAACCAGAAGTAGAGTGGCCCTGAGGTTGCGTGACTTCTATAACATGAACCAGAACCGGAACGTGATCAGTCCGGCAAATTTTTTCGGCTTTGGCGAACGCTTCCAGGAGCTTTTCATAATCCCAGCCCGGAACGACCAAAATCTCCATGCCCTGCTCCCCATGGCTTCTTTGAAATCCAGCCAATGCTTTAGAAATGGAAAGCTTAACAGTGTGAAATTCCTGTGGAACTGAAATACCATAGCCATCATCCCAAACAGCTACAAGCATGGGCAATTGCAGAACACCAGCAGCATTCATGGCTTCAAAAAACATTCCTTCGGAAGTGGATGCGTTTCCAATGGTTCCAAATACCACTTCATTTCCGTTGTTCGACAGGTCGCTGAATTTTTTCAGCTCCGGATTCAAACGAAAAAGTTTAGAGGCATAGGCCAACCCCAACATTCTTGGCATTTGTCCGGCGGTGGGTGAAATGTCTGCACTGCTGTTGCGCAACTGAACCAGTGGCCGTAAGGCACCATGCTCATCCAACATCCGAGTTGCAAAATGCCCATTCATCAAACGACCGGCTGAGGCTGGGTCAGCTTCTACATCGGTGTGGGCGTACAGCTGTGCGAAATATTGCTGCGTATTGAGCTCACCGATGGCCATCATAAAAGTCTGGTCTCGGTAGTACCCCGCCCGAAAATCGCCTGGGCGGAAATATTTGGCCATAGCGATTTGGGCCAATTCCTTGCCATCGCCAAAAATTCCAAATTTGGCCTTGCCCATGAAGACCTCTTTTCGGCCTATGATGCTGGCTTCCCTGCTTTCGCAGGCCAACCGATAGTCTGCCAAAATTTCCTCAGGGGAAAAAAGGGTTTTTCCGGTCACTTTTTCGCGGGTGGAAGCTGTCATCTGGGGAGGCGGGCTAAAATTATGAAAATTGATCTAGCCGTACACCCACGAAAAATCATAGTCCAAATTCCAATTCCTGACCTGTACTATATTTGGGCCCGTTTTAAAGGAAACGGTCCCCACAATTTAATCCCGACATCATGGTAATTGGCGTTCCAAAAGAGATCAAAAACAATGAAAACAGAGTCGCCCTAACGCCTGCAGGCGCGCGGGAACTGACAAAAAAAGGTCACACGGTTTTTATTCAATCCAGCGCCGGTGAAGGCAGCGGATTCGGTGATGATGCCTATAAAACAGCCGGTGCACAGATCCTTCCGGGTGCAGAAGATGTATATGCACGTGGGGAGATGATCATGAAGGTGAAGGAGCCAATTGAACCAGAATATAAGCTCATCAAAAAAGACCAATTGGTTTTTACCTATTTCCATTTTGCATCGTACGAACCGCTTACGCATGCCATGATCGCAACCGGAGCAGTCTGTCTGGCCTATGAAACGGTTGAGCGTGCCGATGGCTCCTTACCATTGCTGGTGCCGATGAGTGAGGTGGCAGGAAGAATGGCCATTCAGGAAGGTGCGAAGTATTTGGAAAAACCGTTGAAAGGAAAAGGAATCCTTCTTGGCGGCGTTCCAGGTGTAATGCCTGCAAAAGTCCTGATCCTGGGAGGCGGCGTGGTTGGTGCCAATGCAGCGAAAATTGCCGCGGGTATGGGTGCCGATGTGATCATCACCGACGTAAATCTTAATCGACTGCGTTACCTGGATGATGTGATGCCAAAAAATGTAAAAACGATGGTTTCCAATGAGTTTGTACTGCGCGAACTGGTACGGACGCATGACCTTATTGTTGGCGCAGTCTTAATCCCTGGAGCAAAAGCCCCTAAACTCATTACCCGTGATATGCTTAAAACCATGCAACCCGGAACCGTGTTGGTGGATGTAGCCGTGGATCAGGGTGGATGTATTGAAACTTGTAAACCAACCACACACGAAGATCCAACCTACATTTTGGACGATGTTGTTCATTATTGCGTAGCCAACATGCCTGGTGCAGTACCCTTTACTTCAACACTGGCACTAACCAATGCAACTTTGCCTTATGCCATCAGACTTGCTAACCATGGTTGGAAAAAAGCATCACAAGAGAGCAATGAATTGCGTAAGGGATTGAACATTATCAATGGCAAAGTTGTGTACAAAGCAGTGGCCGATGCCTTCAACCTCCCCTATACCGACGTCAAAGAATTCCTTGGAGTTTAAAGCCATAAAAAAACCCGCAGTAGCGGGTTTTTTTATTCAGTATCTTAAAACTAAGTAGCCCAGGTTTTTCCAACCGAGCTTAGTGGTACACATCCTTCGTATTTACCGGGAACAGGTTCATACCTAAGGACCTGTGTTGCTCCGGGCTCACTTGTAAAGAAGCCCAAAATGGTTAACTCCTTCGCCATAAGTACAAATGGTTTGTCTTTGGGAGGATTTTCAGATTTGCGTTCAGCTATTGCAGCTGCATGCAATTTGAAAACAAGCTCCTGCTGTTGCTCTGGTTTACAAGAAAGAAAATCTGAACCATAGGAGGACTTTGCTTCAGCCTGCATCGATTCCAAACCCTGGACGAATCGCTGCTGATCTTCCTGGCTGTAGCAGTCTTTAAGCATGAGATCAATAAAACCAGGTACCCCAGCATCTTTTGCGCCCGGTGTATCCGTCTTAGGAATAATGATTTCAGCGACCTCTGCAATTATTGCAGCTTGTTCGTCAGTTAAAAAAACTGGCTTAAAAGCTAAATCCGGCTTGGCCTGACATCCGTTGAGCACACCGAAAATTGCAGGTGCTGAAACGGTATAGCCCAGCACCATGGCGGCACGTTGAATGGCTTGTCTTCTGTCCATAGTAATTAAGATTTTGATTAGAGATTACCTTTTTTAAGTTCCTCAACTGCAAAGTCCACTGCACGTGCCGTTAAGGCCATATAGGTGAGCGATGGATTCTGGCAAGCTGCGGAAGTCATACAAGAACCGTCGGTGACAAATACATTTTTACACGCGTGCACCTGATTCCATTTATTCAAAACAGATGTTTTGGGATCGTTACCCATGCGGGCAGTACCCATTTCATGGATCCCCAAACCAATTCCGATTTCTCGGTCAAAACTTTTTATGTTTTTGAATCCTGCTGCATTGAGCATTTCTTCCGCATCATTTTTCATGTCCACACGCATTTTTTTCTCATTGTCACGCAGGATGGCATCAAAGTTTAGCACTGGCAATCCATTTTTGTCTTTGCGGGATTTGTCGATGGTAACTTTGTTTTCGTGGTAAGGTAAAATTTCACCAAATCCCTGGATGTTGATGGTCCAGCCACCTGGTGTAGAGGCCATTTCTTTTAATCCAGCTCCGATAGCTTCGGTTTCAGCGACCCTGCCGTAACCTCCACGGCTTGCACTTCCCTGATAACCGAATCCTCTGAGATAATCACGCTTGTCTTTACCAACGTTGCGATACCGCGGGATATAGATTCCATTGGCCCGGCGTCCAAAATAATACTGATCTTCAAAACCTTCTACCTCAGCCGACGCACCTACAGCGAGATGGTGATCCATGATGTTGCGACCCAACTCACCACTGTCATTCCCAAAGCCATTTGGAAATCTGTTGCTGATGGAGTTCATCATGATGAAGGTAGATCCGAAGGTGGATGCACAAAGGAAAATGATGTTGGCATACACCTCAAGTTGTTCACCGGTTACGTCATCCAGCAATTTGACACCGGTGGCTTTGCCTTTCTGTTCATCATAAATAATTTCATACACCACCGAATTGGGGCGAAGCGTCATTTTTCCTGTGGCTTCAGCGGCAGGCAGTGTGGAGGAGTTGCTACTGAAATATCCGCCATAAGGACAGCCTCTGGAGCACATGTTGCGAAACTGACAGGTTCCACGTTGTGGTGAGTGAGGAAGAGGGGCTGTTGCGTGCGCCGTGCGACCAATGGTGAGCGCTCTGCCCATTTTGGATTTTAGCGTCTTCTGAAATTCACGTTCCACACAATTCAATTCCATGGCTGGCAAAAACTTTCCATCGGGTAGCTGTGTCAATCCCTCTGCTTGTCCACTGATTCCGGCAAAAGTTTCTACATAATCGTACCACTTTTCAAGGTCTTTGTAGCGAATAGGCCAATCCACAGCAATACCTTCCTTTGCATTTGCTTCAAAATCCATCGGACTCCAGCGGTAGCTCTGTCGACCCCACATAATGGATCTGCCGCCGACATGATAGCCGCGCATCCAGTCAAACCTGTTTGTTTCAGTATAAGGGTGCTCAAGGTCGTTAACAAACCAATGCTTGGTCGTTTGTGCAACAGTATAGCCTGTCCTGGCTTGCACACCTTGATTTTTTAAATCTTCCTGAGTGGGGCGGCCTCCATAAGGCAGCTGCCAAGGATCTTTTGTTGCTGTCGGGTAATCATCAGGGTGCCTGACCATTCTTCCCCGATCAAGGACCAATGTATTCAATCCCTTCTCAGTAAGTTCCTTTGCGGCCCAGCCGCCACTAATACCTGTTCCAACGACAATTGCGTCGTAGGTATTCTTTTTTTCGGCGTCAAGATTTAGATTCATTCGGTGGGAAATTAGAGCTACAATATAGTTTTTTTTGACTTAGGAAAAAGTTGGTTTTACACCTACAAAGGAGCGTTTAAGGGCCTGAAAAAAGGATAAACCAAGTCCCAGTAAAACCACACCACCAACGGCATGTAGCCTGATGAAGGCGCTCATCAAAACAAATAGCAAGGAATGCTATTTTTGGGAAAATTTTGACCAATGACCACCTCAGGACAGAGCAACACTTCTGCACAGCCTAAAAATTCCAAAACGGTAATCATTCTTTCCATCATCATTGCCATCCTGTGTATCAAGATTGTTTGGGATTACAGAGAGAAATCAAAGGTCGAGCAGGAGTTAACACAATCGAATACGGAGTTGGGTGAAACCAAAACGAGATTGGAGGAAATCAGCGCTGAGCTGGACAAAAAAATTGCAGAAATCGGAGAGCTTGGTGGTGATATTGAGGAGCTGAAAAAAGCGAAAGAGGAGGTTGAAAATACACTTAAAAAGAATCAAGCCTGGAGTGCTAAAAACATAAGAGAGTTAAAAGACAGGGTTCAGGGTTATGAGAAGTTATTGAAATTAAAGGACCAGGAATTGGAAGAGCTTCGCACCTTAAACGATGCCTTGTATTCCGAAAACACCGACCTGAAGACGAAACAAAATCGATTGAGCGATTCCATCAATCGAATAGCCAAGAGAAGAGATGAACTTGCCGGTAAAGTGGCTATCGCCAGTCAACTGAAGGCTGAAAATGTAAAAGTGGTTTCCGTTACTTCTGGCAACCGCGAAAAAGAATCACCTTTCAGAAACCGACAAATCGCAAAACTTAAGGTGAGTTTTAATCTGGCCGACAATAAGGTTGCACCCATCCAAGGAAAGAAAATCATGATCCGTATTGTAGATGAGGCTGGACAAGTAATTTTTGATTTGTCAAAAGGTTCAGGCACGTTTATTAAAGACGGCAAGGAAGAGTGGTATACTCTGGCACAGGAAATTTTATTCGACAACACCAGGCAGCAGCTCACGTTTACCTATGAAAAGGGCTCTGATTATCCTTCGGGAAATTATCGTGTTGAATTGTTCGCAGATAATTACAAGATCGGTGAGTCACAGTTTGCGGTAAAATAAATTACCGGGCATGTCGCTTGGTATCGGAAGGTAATACAGGCAAAGCATATCCACCGGTATCTATCTGAAGCCTGGGGTTATCCTCAACAAACTTTCTTAGGAAGTTGCCTTTAAACCTGCAGTCGTATACAAAGAGTTGCTTCAATGAAGTCATATTTTTAATAAACTCCAATCCTTGATCTGATATTGCTGTTCCTGTTAGATTTAGATAGACCAACTCTTTAAGGTTGGAGACCACTTTCATAGAACCATCGGAAATGTTGGTATGGTCTAAATAGAGTCTTCGAACCTGTGGACCTGAAATTATTTTAGCCACACCATCATCACCAGGTTTTGAAAAGCTAAGTCGAATCGAAACTATATTCGAGAGCGCTTCATTCCATTCCGAATACCAGGAACCGGAAAAGTCAACCCCGTTTCCAAAAATGGCTTCAACATATGGACTACCGACAGCTATGGGTGAAAGCGTGATCCCTTTGGATTTCAATGATTGTATTAAGGTAAGCGGCAACGCCTCAATTGGTGTGGAGGGCCAGATGTCCTGTGGCTTTTCTTTTTGATTTTCTTCCAACCATATGTTGAAAGCAGGGGTTTGAAGTCGGCGAACCGAATCAGAAAATGGATTGTTCAAATTCGCCCAGGCCGAAATCAATTCAGTCTCTGTGTTGGACAATTGTTCCTTTTCCCTTGGTGGCATGTGGGCTTTTTCCTCAATGGACAAGTTGATGCGGCGTACCAGCTCACCCGTCGCTGATTGGACACCCAACACAGCTCCATTTTTTCCACCTTTAAGAATCATTTCTTCTGAGTCCAGTCGAAGCTTTCCCTTTTGCTTTGTAGGACCGTGACAGGATACGCACTTGGATTCAAGAATGGGTTGAACAACATCACGGTAGACCAATTCAGGATGATTAAATTCTTTGGATGCTGCTGGCGCGATTTCTTTTTCTAGTGGGGAACTTTGGAAAAGAAAATCTTCCCCATGGGTCATTGTACCTCCAAAATGCCCGGTCACAACAACGGCTGTCGATAGAATGATAAACAAAACCATACGTACGGCTTTCATGGCTGATTTATCTAAACCGGCGCCAAAACGAATGACCAACAACAGCAACAAACTGAATCCTGCAGTTACGAAAGCGAAAATTTTATGACGAAAGAGCGTGTCCTCAGGGTACCCGCCTTCTTCTTCCAGAACCAATCCGGAGGCAATGGCAAAAAGAGCTGCTAAAAAGCCGATTAAAAGAATGGAGGGGACTGCTTTTCGAAGTTTCTTACCCCCCCTGAAAGCACCTAAAAATTCAAAAAGGAAGGCAAGCAGGAGGATGCCAATTGGAAAGTGGACAAGGAAAGGATGAAGCCTGCCAATTACCGGTAGCTCAAGCATAGGTTCTTGTGAGGATATAAGGTTCTGGGGTATACTGACAGAATGCCATTCTGCAAAAACGAATTGGGGTTCATTTTTAAGGAAACCGATGAAAATTATGAAAAATTGGCGGAAAAATGGCTGAATGTGGCAGAATTGAACGGTGGCACGATAATCGTTTGGTGGGGGGACATTAAGTTTTAACCCTTAAACAGAACTGTTTACCATTATGGCAAAGATTACCTTCAAACCCAATGAGGACAGGGTTCTTGTTGAACCCGCTCCTGCTGAAGCAAAGACAGCTTCAGGCATCATCATTCCTGATACCGCCAAGGAAAAGCCCCAGCGTGGCAAAGTTGTGGCGGTCGGCGACGGCCTCAAGGACAAGCCGGTGACTGTTAAAGTCGGTGATCATATTCTCTACGGTAAATATTCCGGAACAGAGCTTACCATCGACGGAAAAGAATATCTGGTTATGCGTAACTCAGATATTTTCGGAACAATCTGATCAACCAAACTATTTAATCAACATTTAAAATGGCTAAAGAAATTACTTTCGACACCGCTGCCAGAGACAGAATTAAAAAAGGAGTAGATAAACTCGCTGATGCAGTAAAAGTGACCCTCGGACCAAAAGGTCGCAATGTCATTCTCGATAAAAAATTCGGTGCACCTACTGTAACCAAAGACGGTGTATCGGTAGCAAAAGAAATTGAATTGAAGGACCCGATCGAAAACATGGGTGCTCAGCTCGTCAAAGAGGTTGCTTCTAAAACTGCTGACGCTGCCGGTGACGGTACCACAACTGCGACAGTTCTTGCCCAGGCAATTTTTGCGCACGGCATTAAGAACGTTGCTGCAGGTGCCAATCCGATGGATCTTAAGCGTGGAATTGATAAGGCGGTTTCAGCAGTTGTTGAAAACCTGGCCAAGCAGAGCAAAAACATCAAGGGCTCTCAGGAAATCGCTCAGGTAGCAACCATCTCCTCAAACAACGATGTAGCCATCGGTAAGATGATTGCAGAGGCTATGGATAAGGTTGGAAAAGATGGGGTTATCACTGTTGAGGAAGCCAAAGGAACTGAAACTGAAGTGAAGACAGTGGAAGGTATGCAGTTCGACCGTGGCTACTTGTCACCTTACTTCGTTACCAATACTGAAAAGATGGAGGCTGAGTTGGATCATCCTTACATCCTCATTTACGATAAGAAGATTGGTTCCATGAAGGAATTACTTCCTGTATTGGAAGCAACCGCTCAAACCGGTAAGCCTCTGGTGATCATCGCCGAGGAAGTTGAAGGCGAAGCCCTTGCCACCCTGGTGGTAAATAAAATCCGTGGTGCACTCCGCGTTGCAGCGGTGAAAGCCCCTGGCTTTGGTGACCGCAGAAAAGCAATGTTGGAAGACATTTCAATTCTGACCGGTGGACAAGTAATCAGCGAGGAGCGCGGCTTCAAATTAGAGAATGCTACCCTCGAATACCTGGGTCGTGCTGAGCGCGTGATCATCGATAAGGACAATACCACCATCGTAAACGGAGCAGGAAAGAAAAGTGAGATCACAGGCCGGATCAATCAGATCAAGGCTCAGATTGAGACCACTACTTCGGACTACGATCGTGAGAAACTTCAGGAGCGCCTTGCCAAACTGAGCGGTGGCGTTGCCATCCTCTACATTGGTGCAGCGACTGAGGTTGAAATGAAAGAAAAGAAAGACCGTGTTGACGACGCTTTGCATGCGACCCGCGCAGCAGTTCAGGAAGGTATCATCGCCGGTGGTGGTGTAGCTTATCTGAGGGCAATCGATGCACTGAAAAATGTTAATACAGAAAATGAAGATCAATCAACTGGTGTGAACATCATCCGCCAGGCCCTTGAAGCGCCTATGCGGGTTATTGCAGAGAACGCTGGTCAGGAAGGATCTGTAATTATCAACAAGGTTCGCGAAGGAAAGAAGGACTACGGATTCAATGCCCGTGAGAATAAGTTTGAGGACTTCTTCTCTGCAGGTATCATTGATCCTACCAAAGTGTCACGCCTCGCGCTTGAGAACGCAGCTTCTATTGCTGGTCTATTGCTGACCACCGAAGCCATTGTTTCAGAGATTCCTGAGAAGAAGGAAGCTCCTGCAATGCCTCCCGGCGGCGGAATGGACGGCATGATGTAATCTGCATCAGCTCCAATTAAAAGGCTTTCCTTCACCGGAAAGCCTTTTTTTATATTTGTATTTCAAGCAAGCCACCTTATCCAATCAAATGGTCATTCACGATAACTTTTCCGACTTTGTTTTTTTCTTATACCTGCACATGGCACATGCCGATGGAAAAATTCATGCACAGGAAGAACAGGTGGTCAGGGCCAAGATTTCCAAGTTGTTTCCAGAAGGAACTGATTTAAATCAAAAATTTGAAGCAGGCCTACAACAGTACCAGGGCGTAAAAAAAGAAGACCTTCAGGAATTAATACGCGATACTTTTCAGCATTTTGAATCGGTTAAGTTTTCCACCAAATACAAGGTGTATACCGATATGTACGACATCATCAATTCCGATGGAAAGGTGGATGAGCGTGAAACTTCAGCCCTTGAGCAACTTCGACAACTCATTCAGGCCGGAAGCGAACAACCGAACCAATAAAAATCCTTAAGGCTCCCAGCGGTCGGTTCGAAACGGCGCCAACGGCAAGCCAGTTTCAGAAAAAATATTTCCGATGGTCGTGTTGTCAAATGAAAATCGAACTTGCTCAGGATTTTTTAATGCGGCATTCCAAACCACCAGGCGATTTCCATCAATTTTAACCTTAGCCGGTAGCCATTTTTTATCGGCACCAGAAATTGTAAAGCCTACTGCTTCACTTCCTTTCGTCACAAGCGCATTGGCATTGGTTAAATGAAGAACCAGCTTTGAGCCGGCGCGCTCCATTTTCAAAAATACTGGTGACCGGAAATTTCCTGAACCAATCTTGTAGTGATCACCAAGAGCGAGGTTGGCCAAGCGAAGGCCTACATCATGTTTGTTGATGGGATGGATGTCTTTTACGTTGTCCACCAAATCAGAAACAACCACCATTCCAGTTGAAGGGTGTGACTGCAATTGATCCTGCGCCTCGCGCAATCGGGCGGCCGATAGTTTAGCATCATATTCAAAAGGCGCAATCTGAACCATATAAAATGGAAACGCATTGGCCCACTTAGATCTCCATGAATCGATTAAGGTTTTCATTAAATCTCGATAGGTGGCGTATGTTCCAACATTAGACTCACCCTGGTACCAGATGGCGCCAGCGATTTGATGATTATGAACCGGGGCTATCATGGCGTTATAGGCCTTCCCGGGCAAACTAGGCCACCAATCAAAAGCTCCTAGTTGGGATGCAGCCTGTCTCAAAACAGCATTTTGATTGATCACTTCCTCAGGCACCCAAACCTCTGCTGGCGTCCCTCCCCAGCTCGCATCGATCAAACCAATGGGCACATTAAGTGATTGCTGAAGTCGTTTGCCAAAAAAATATCCTACGGCACTAAAGTCTTTCAACGATACAGAGTCACAAATTTTCCAACTGGCCTGCACATCATCTTTGATTAAATCGGACCCGGTTTTAGGGATATGAAACAAACGGATTGATCGATTGTAGGCAACAGGAAGTTCATCCCGAATATCCTTTAATCCCTGTCGATAACTCCACTCCATATTGGATTGACCGGAACAAAGCCAAACCTCACCAGAGAGGATATCATTTAAGACAATTTTTTCATAACCACTGGATAGCGTAATGGTGTGCGGACCACCAGCAGGTGGTGTATTTATTTTAATCCGCCAGGTTGCCAGATTGGAGATTTTTGCTGTGTCGGTTTTGTTTGACCAGGATGCTTGAATCAAAACCCTGGCTCCCGGATTACCCCAGCCAAATAATGTTGTGGTGGTATTTTGTTGGACAACCATTCCAGAGGAAATGACTGAAGGCAATCTTAGCTGAGCCATTACGCCTGCGGCGGCACAAATAAAGATTGTAATTAAAAATCGATGCATATGTTGACTGATTTAGATTAAACCAAAATGTCAGAGCGTACTCTTTGTGATGAGATGCTCCAATAAAACCCTGGCAGCCTCAAAAACCTGTGTGCCTGGACCAAAAATAAATGCGACGCCTTCCTTTCTTAGAAAATCATAGTCCTGCTCCGGAATGACACCGCCAACAACCAAAAGGATTTCTTTCATACCCAAATCATCCATCTGCTTTCTGAGTTCAGGGATTAGCGCTTTATGAGCACCGGCAAGACTGGAAATACCAACCACATGAACATCATTTTCCATGGCTTGTCGGGCAACTTCGGATGGCGTCATAAACAATGGGCCCAAATCAACATCAAAGCCCAGATCAGAAAATCCGGATGCAATGATGTGTGCACCCCTGTCGTGACCATCTTGTCCGATTTTAGCCACAAGAATTCGTGGACGTCTTCCATGGGTCGAAGCAAAGTTGTCACTGAGGGCTCTGACCGTCTTTATTTTTTCCTGATCCTTCATGAATCCTGAATATACGCCAGTAACTGAAATATTTCGGCTTTGGTGTCGGCCAAAAACCTTTTCCAACGCCAGACTTATTTCACCTAACGTACAACGGCACTTTGCTGCTTCAACCGCCAATGCCAGCAGATTTTCATCACCTTTCGCACCTTGCTCCAAACGCTTCAACGCCGCATCAACTTTTTCCTGATCCCTCCCGCTTTTAACCTCCGACAAACGATTCATTTGCTCCTTACGCACCTGCGCATGGTCAACTTCCAATATTTTAAAATCCGTAATGCTTCCGGATTGGTATCGGTTCACACCAACAATGATTTCTTCTGATGAATCAATTCGTGCTTGTCTTGATGCAGCCGCCTCTTCAATAATTCGTTTTGGAATACCGGATTCAACCGCCTGCACCATTCCACCTTGCGTCCGTACCTCGGCAATAATTACGCGGGCTTTTTCCAGCAGTTGATCGGTCAGGTGCTCCAGGTAAAAAGATCCGGCAAACGGGTCGGCTACCGCGGTTAGACCTGATTCATTCTGGAGATACAGTTGTGTTGACCTTGCGATGGCAGCAGAAAATTCAGAAGGCAATGCGATGGCCTCATCCAGTGCATTGGTGTGCAATGACTGTGTACCACCCACCACTGCGGCAATAGCTTCAATGCAGGTTCGAGTAATGTTGTTGTAAGGATCCTGTGCAGTAAGACTCCATCCAGAGGTCTGGCAATGTGTTCTAAGCGCAAGAGATTTGGCATTTGCCGGTTTGAATTCAGAAACGAGCTCTGACCACAATTGTCTGGCTGCACGCATCTTCGCAGCCTCCATAAAAAAATTCATACCGATACCCCAAAAAAATGATATGCGTGGCGCTATTTCATCAACTGAAATTCCGGCTTCAACAGCCGATCGCAAATATTCAAAACCATTGGCAAGGGTATAGGCGAGTTCGATGTGGGCAGGCGCACCAGCCTCATGCATATGATAGCCACTGACACTGATTGAATTAAACTTTGGCATATAGGCTGCACAAAATTTCATTACATCAGAAACAATTCGCATGGAAGGCTTAGGTGGATAAATAAAAGTATTCCGGACCATGAATTCTTTGAGAATATCATTTTGAATGGTTCCGGAAAGTCTATCCAATGGAACGCCTTGTTCTTCCGCTGCCACAATATAAAAGGCCATAATAGGGATAACGGCCCCATTCATAGTCATTGAAACAGACATCGAATCCAATGGTATGCCATCGAAGAGAATTTTCATATCCTCCACCGAATCGATGGCCACCCCCGCCTTGCCCACGTCACCCGATACTCTTGGGTGATCTGAATCGTAACCGCGGTGGGTTGGGAGGTCAAAGGCAACCGACAATCCCTTCTGTCCGGCCTTAAGATTGTTGCGATAAAAACGATTGGACTCAGAAGCAGTGGAGAAGCCAGCATATTGACGAATGGTCCAAGGCCTTACCGAGTACATCGTTGCATAAGGGCCTCTTAAAAAAGGCTGAACGCCGGGCATTTGGGTTTCGACAGAAGATCGAATTTGATTATTGACGATTGGCTGGGAATTAATTTCAATACCCTCACGGGTTATAAAAGACTTTTTTTCCTTGTTTTTATCCAAGGGCAACTTCTTTGATGTTGTTGAAATTCCAAAGGGCTGCAGAAGCTGTTGTGCACGTTGATTAACAGCATGATCAATAAACCAGGATCCACAAATCGGATCAGTAATTTTATCCAAAAGTCCTTCCTCTGTCAGTAATAAGGAAATGTTTCTGGCCGTTTGCCGATGAACAGCATTGGTAGGGTCTTCCGGCAGGATGGTTAAAGCATCGGCACAACCACAGACAGAGGCAAATCCCTGTGTTGCACCAACGATCATGGATAGATTTTGTTCCTTATTGGAATTTATAGCGGGCTGAACTAGGGAACGAATGAATTCCGGATGCCCAAAAACTCCGTAATGATTTTCTATTGATTGCCTGACCAAACGCAAAGCCCTCAGTTCAATTATAGCCTGAAAAAAATTATCGGGCAGAATAAGTGACAAGGCTGTCTGATTGATTTCAGTAACGCTACCTGATTGAAAGAGTTGAACCTGGTGTTTTACCCAGGTTTCAGCATCTGTGTTGATTCCTCCAACCCGAAAATTTTTCCTGGCAACCCAGGAATTCAATTTGAATGACTCAACAACAGTATTGTCTTGAAAAAGAGCGCCGGTAAAATCCTCGGGAGGAGCTTCTTCGATTAACAGTCGTTTGTCCAGTGCTTCAAGGAAATCGGTATTAAAGCGTGTGGATGTAAAGCCAAGAAAGCAATACCGAGCATGAATACCTTTTAACATGATCGCTGGATCCCAACCTTCACGAACATGAAATACCACTCCGTTGGCGCCGGAATTCAATGCCTCCAAAGCAGCAGTACAGGCCAGATCATCTGAGTCTGCAGAAATTTCAGGGAGATTATACCAACCCCCAGGCCCGATGAAGGGCTTACTTATTCTTTGAACCGGCTGATGCGAAATTCCGTGTGCATCTGCAGCGGAATAAACAGACTTAAATTTCATAGAACCAACCTCACGACAAAGCGTCGCCTCCGGATCTATGGAGCCGGACTCAGCGGAGGCAAGTTTGCGCCATTTTATTATTTGCTCATCGAGGGTAGGCATGCCCAAAGGTCTGTTTTTCCTCGTCGTAAAAATTGAAGATTTCAGGTTTATTCAAGCCTTTTTCTTACTGGTTTTTTTTCACACCTTTGTCACCCTTTCTCAAAACCGGAGCAGGGACGAACCTGAATTTATTGCATGGAAGTTGATCGCGCAGCTGTTTGGAATGATTGCCTGGAAATTCTACGTAAGGAAGTAGATGATCAAAATTTTACGACCTGGTTCAAGCCTATTGTTCCATTAAAAGCTGCTGATAACGTCTTAACCATTCAGGTTCCTTCTCAATTTTTCTATGAGTGGCTTGAGGAAAATTATGTTCCGGTTCTTAAGAAGGCCGTTCATGCCGTATTGGGTCCTAATGGAAAACTTGAATACTCTGTTATTGTGGACAGCGGGAACAGGCAGAGCCCGCCGGTAACGGTTAGTTACCCCAATGGTCTTAAAAGCAAACAAGGGCAATCATCGAATGGACCCGTTTCATCAGGTGAATACACGCCCTTTACTTACCGGGTGCTTAATCCGCAAAATGTCAACAGCAGACTAAATCCTACCTATACCTTCGACACTTTTGTTGAGGGCGATTGTAACCGATTGGCCCGATCTGCTGGTTTGGCTGTCGCCAAGAAGCCGGGAATTACCTCCTTTAATCCGTTGATGTTGTATGGTGGTGTAGGGGTTGGAAAAACGCATTTGGTGCAGGCTATTGGAAATGAAATCAGGAGTAAGCTGCCGGAAAAGGTGGTTTTGTACGTGGACCAGAATGATTTCACCAATCAATTTTTGAATGCCCTTCAAAACAACCAGATCCAGGATTTTCAAAATTTCTATCTCCAGGTTGACCTGCTGATACTGGATGATGTTCAGTTTCTCGCAGGAAGGGAAAAGACACAGGAGATGTTTTTCCACATTTTCAATCAGCTTCATCAAACCGGTAAGCAGATCATTATGACCAGTGACTGTCCTCCGCGTGATTTAAAAGGTTTCCAGGAAAGGTTGTTAAGTCGATTTAAATGGGGTTTGACCGCTGATTTACAGGAGCCTGATTTTGAAACGAAGCTGGCCATCATCCATAATAAAATGGAAAGTGATGGCATTCAAATACCAACAGAGGTTGCTGAATACCTCGCGTTTAGTGTGGACACCAACCTACGCGACATGGAGGGGGTTTTGAATTCATTGCTGTTTCATGCCACGTTGCTTAAAAAAGAAATTGACCTCGAGCTGGCAAGAGAGGTGATGAAAAATATTGTCAAGGAAATTCAAAGCGATGTAAGCGTCGACTTCATACAGAAAACAGTGGCAGATTATTTTAAAATCGACGCTGAAGCCATGAAGAGCAAGGTGAAAAAGCGGGAAATTGTTATCCCCCGACAGGTAGCCATGTACCTTTGCAAGCGCTTCACCCAACTTACGCTCCAGCTTATTGGAGAGAATTTCGGAGGCAGGGACCACAGCACGGTTATCCATGCGCTTGAATCGGTCGAAGACATGATGAAAGCAGAGCCATCTTTTAAAAACCAGGTTGATGAGCTCTACAAGAAACTCAAGACCAGGGTTGGCAGTTCATCGAACTGATATTTAAGATTCTGATTCTTAATTTTTTAAAAATGCCCTTTTTGACCATTCTGGGCACTTTCAAATTTTAGACTGTTACACCCCAATATGTGGGTTTTTGGTGCAAAAAATCACCAATCACAGGTGACAACATGTATTTCGTTCCCTAAAGTTTGGGGTTCACTCTGAGTTTCAGCCAAGGCTGAATCTATCATTAGAAGTTGTAACGTACGTTCGAGCAAATAAACCAACCCATATAACATGGAGCATATGCAAATAGCCTCCGATAATTACGTAGCATTTACGTTCTTCATCGGAACCATGGCCATGATGGCCGCATCGGTATTCTTCTTCTTCGAGTTGAGCAATACCTCCCCCCAATGGAGAACATCCATCCTGGTTTCAGGATTGATCACCTTCATTGCAGCTGTGCATTATTATTACATGCGCGGCTACAACCTGGAAAACGGCGCATCGCCAACTTTCTTCAGGTACGTTGACTGGTTGCTTACTGTACCTCTGATGTGCGTAGAGTTCTACCTCATCACCAAAAAGGCAGGAGCTACCACCAATCTTCTTTGGAAGCTCATCTTCGCTTCTGTCGTTATGCTGGTTACCGGCTACTTCGGTGAAACCATCTACAGCGACCAGAGCGTATTCTGGGGTGTAGTCAGCGGTCTTGCTTATTTCTACATTGTATACCTCGTGTGGTATGGCGATGTTGCAAAACTTGCAACAGCTTCATCACCAGCAGTTGCTCAGGCAACCAAAACCCTTGGCTGGTTTGTGTTGGTGGGCTGGGCGATCTATCCACTCGGATATATCGTTGGAACACCCGGTGGTTTGTTCGGAATCCCTGCTTCTGATCTCGGAATCGGTGGATTGAACATGGACATCATCTACAACATTGGAGATGCTGTAAACAAGATCGGTTTCGGTCTTGTGATCTACACACTCAGCAGAAAAGACTAATACTGGTCTAATCTGTAAGACAAAAGGCGGGGTTACCCGCCTTTTGTTTTTTTATTGAAATCTATTGGAGATAGAATTGCAGTGGATACTCTTGTTTGGAGCTGTTCACACCATAAAGCAGAACCCTTCCTTTATAACGCTCAAAAAATTCAACAACATCCTCTGGCTTCCGGACCCTTTGGCGATTGATAGAAATAATGGTGTAGTTCTCCGGAATGCCTAACTTTTTGAACAGACCGTCTTTAATTCTGAAAACTTTCACGCCATACTCCACTGCTTCCAGATTCGCCCCAACCGAGGCACTGCTGTAGATCTGTCTTTTCAATACAGCACTATTGCCGTTGCGATTCAAAAGCGTAATGCCAACAGAGCGTTGTTCATCGCCTCGCAGGTATACAACTTTAATCTGATCGCCTGGAGAACGATAGCTTAGCTCTTCTTCAAAGGAACTGCGGGAATTGGTTTCAACATCATCAAGCTTGAGAATAACATCGCCGGGCTTCAATCCGGCGCTGCGTGCAGCTCCTTCTTCTGATATTTCAGAGACCAGAACACCACGGAAGTCACTGACGGTAGTAGAGAGCCTGAATTTCTCCGCATTCCTAAAATCATACTCCACCACTTCACAACCCAAAACGGCCTTTTGTGCCACCCCAAATTTTATAATATCAGTTGCCACTTTTTTGACAATATCAGCTGGAACAGCGAAAGCATATCCTGTATAACTACCGGTACGAGATAAAATGGCTGTATTGATTCCCACCAGCGCACCTTCTTTGTTGACCAAAGCGCCCCCGCTGTTTCCAGGATTGATGGCGGCATCGGTCTGAATAAAGGATTCGATGGGAAACTTATCAGACACCACATTAATACTCCTTCCCTTGGCACTTACGATCCCCACCGTAACGGTTGAAGTCAAGGAGAATGGATTACCAACTGCAACAACCCACTCACCTACATTAAGTGCTGCAGAACTTCCAAAGACAATGGCCGGCAAGCCGTTTTCTTTAATCTTAAGAACCGCCAGATCGGTTGACGGGTCTGTACCAACCAGCTCTGCCACGTAAACTTTCTTATTGTAAAGCACTTCAATTTTTTCAGCGGTCTCAACTACGTGGTTGTTGGTAATCACGTATCCATCCTGTGTAAAAATTACCCCTGAACCTGAGCTCACCTGGGTTTGCTTACCCCCATTCCCAAAAAGCATATCATAAATGGAATAGCTCACACCGCTTTGCGAGATACTGTTGATGTACACGACGCTTGGAATGGTTCTGGCAGCAGCAGCTGTAAAATCTACTTTCTCAGAAAGCGTCGATAAAGATTTCACCGCATTGTCACTACTGGAGGCGGGTGACTGCGCGGAATACACCACCGAATTGGATAAATCTGACGCCTTCGTGACCTCAGCCATCCTACCCTCATGCCAGGTCTGAAAAATCCAGGATCCTGTAAACCCGGCCAATAGCCCTAATGCAATTATTTGTAGCGTTTTCATGGTAACTCGGATTTAAATTTTTTTCAACGTTGCAAAAATCGTCCCGCAGGCTCAAAAAAGGAAAAAATGTCAGGATAACGGACAGATCACACCATTTATTGAACCACATAGGCACAGCTCTTATTCGCCTGGATTAACTTTGAAAACTATGGGTATCCGGTCTTTTGCAGCCAGGCCACTGGCTTCCTTCATCGCCTCTCAAACAAAAAAGTGGAGTCTCGATCCAATAGGATCCCAGCAAAAAATATTTACAGAGATCATTCAAAAAGCAGCCAGAACGTCCTTTGGCGGGGACCATGGATTCCTGGACATCCAAGACACTGACGATTTCAGAAAACAGGTGCCCATCAAAGATTACGAGGGTCTAAAATCTTATTTTGATCGGGTGGCACATGGTGAAGCCAATGTACTTTGGCCTGGTAAACCCTCCTACCTGGCCAAAACAAGTGGAACAACTTCCGGAACCAAGTACATTCCGATTACGAGAGATTCATTGCCAAACCATATCAATAGTGCCCGCAATGCATTGCTTCAATATGTTCACAGAACAGGTAACTCCGGGTTTTTGGATGGCAATCTGATTTTTCTGAGTGGTAGTCCTGAACTGTCTGAAAAAGGCGGTATTCCCACCGGGCGTCTTTCGGGCATAGTTAACCACCATGTTCCTGGCTACCTGAGGAGCAATCAAAAACCATCTTATCAAACCAATTGCATTGAGGATTGGGAAGAGAAACTTGAAAGAATAATAGATGAGACACTGAAGGCCAAAATGACTTTAATCAGTGGCATTCCTCCCTGGGTTCAAATGTACTTCGACCGTATTCAGGAGAGAACCGGAAAAAAGGCGGGCGAGGTATTTCCGGACTTTTCTGTTTTTGTTTACGGTGGCGTTAATTACGCCCCATACCGCAACAAACTGGAAGATAGTATTGGACGTAAAGTTGATGCCATTGAATTGTATCCTGCCTCGGAAGGCTTCATCGCATACCAGGATGGAGAAGAGACTGAAGGCCTATTGCTGCTCCTGAATTCTGGAATCTTCTTCGAGTTTATTCCTGCCGAGGAATACTTTAATGAACAACCCACCAGACTTGGCATTGAAGCGGTAGAGCTTGGAAAAAATTATGCCTTAATCATCAACAGCAATGCAGGATTGTGGGGATACTCCATCGGCGATACGGTGAAATTCGTCTCGAAGAATCCTTACCGACTTGTTGTATCCGGAAGAATCAAACATTTTATCAGTGCCTTCGGCGAGCATGTTATTGGAGAAGAGGTGGAACGCGCCATGGCCGCTGCGCTAAAAAAGTTTCCTGAAGTGGTCATCAGTGAATTTACGGTTGCCCCTCAGGTTACCCCGGAAAGTGGTTTACCCCATCATGAGTGGCTCATCGCCTTCACCGGAAAGCCCCATGATCAGGAAGCTTTCAGGCTAACGCTGGATCAGGAACTCAGATCGTTAAATATTTATTACGATGATTTGATTACTGGGAATATTTTACGTTCACTGGTGGTAACACCACTTCAGCAAGATGCCTTTATCCAATACATGAAGGCAAAAGGAAAACTTGGAGGCCAGAACAAGGTGCCGAGACTTTCTAACGACCGGAAAATTGCATTTGATCTTAGTCCATATACCGAAAAAAATTAACCGCCAACTGTGGAAAAAAAACGGATTGCCATTTTAGGATCTACCGGTTCGATCGGAACACAAGCCCTTGAGGTTATTGAAGCTCATCCAGACCAATTTGAGGTGGAAGTCCTTACCGCCCGAAACAATACCAAATTGCTTATTGAACAGGCCATAAAATTCCAGCCGAATGCTGTGGTCATCGAGAATGAGGCAAACTATGAGGTTGTTCAATCAGCATTATCAACCAAAGGCATTAAGGTTTACTGCGGATCCGACGCCGTGGCCTCGGTAACACAAATGGACTCGATTGATCTGGTGCTAACAGCACTGGTTGGATTTTCTGGTACCATTCCTACGCTTAAGGCGATAGAGGCAGGTAAAAATATTGCACTTGCCAATAAAGAAACCCTTGTGGTCGCAGGCGCGCTGGTGACACAAAAGGCAAGGGAACATGGAATCGATATCTATCCCGTGGACTCCGAGCACTCCGCCATATTTCAGTGTCTTACCGGTGAACTGAACAATCCAATAGAAAAATTAATCCTTACCGCGTCGGGCGGTCCCTTTCGTGGCAGGAAAAAAGAGGAATTAATGAAGGTTACCCGAGAGCAGGCACTCAAGCACCCCAACTGGTCAATGGGTGCAAAGGTCACCATCGATTCAGCATCCCTGATGAATAAAGGGCTGGAGGTTATTGAGGCACGATGGCTTTTTGGATTACCAGCGGAGAAAATTGAGGTGGTTGTCCACCCGCAATCCATCATTCATTCCATGGTCCAATTTGAGGACGGCTCCATCAAAGCACAGCTGGGACTACCAGACATGCGGCTACCCATTCAGTATGCCATGACCTTTCCCAATAGATTACATTCTAAGTTTCCCCGATTTGATTTTACAGCCTACCCTTCGCTCACGTTCGAAAAACCCGATACTGAAACTTTTCGTAATCTTGCGCTCGCCTTTGAAGCACTCCGAAAAGGTGGGAACATGCCTTGTATCATGAATGCAGCAAATGAGATTGCCGTGCAGGAATTCTTAAATGGAACCATTGGCTTTCTTACCATGTCTGATGTGGTAGAAAAAACCATGGACAAAGTATCCTGGATCGCAGCGCCCTCCATTCAGGATTATATTGAAACCGATCGTGAAGCGCGTCTAATTGCTGCTCAACAGGCCAAATAAAAAATTGAAAAGATTCTTATGAATGGTTTAATCATGACGGCCCAACTTCTGTTGAGCCTTTCTATTCTAATTGTTGTTCACGAAGGCGGTCACTTTCTGGCTGCAAGGATGTTTAAAATAAGGGTAGAAAAATTCTATTTGTTTTTTGACTTTCTTTTTCCGCTGGCCAATGTCCTGAATTTTTCCCTGGTCAAATTCAAAAAAGGGGACACCGAATACGGACTTGGCTGGTTTCCATTGGGTGGCTATGTGAAAATTGCCGGCATGGTGGATGAGAGTATGGATAAGGATCAAATGAAATCCGAGCCTCAACCATGGGAATTCAGAACCAAGCCAGCCTGGCAGCGGCTGATCGTTATGCTCGGCGGAATCATCGTGAATGTTATCACCGGCATCCTGATTTTTATAGGACTCACCTGGTTTCTGGGTGACGTAACCATTCCAATGAAATTCGTCAATGAAAACGGTGGAGTTCATGCCTTGGAACTTGCCGACAGCA
Source organism: Bacteroidota bacterium (assembly GCA_016866235.1). Classification (GTDB taxonomy): domain Bacteria; phylum Bacteroidota; class Bacteroidia; order Cytophagales; family Cyclobacteriaceae; genus ELB16-189. Next base: position 360,368 of record VGMW01000001.1, on the reverse strand, counting down.
TTGGTCTTAAAACAGGCGACCAGATTATCACGGTCAATCAAACCCCTGTTGAATCCTTCAATGACCTCATCAAACCTTCCAATTTTCTTGAGAAGGGAGCATCCTTTGGTGTTCTAAGGGGCGGAGAGAAAATTGAAATCCCGATTCCGGAGAATTTTATTGAAAGCTTTAATAAAAAGGAGTCTGCTGAAAAATTTCTAAGGCCACGAATCCCTGCTATTGTTGAATCGGTTTCACCCGGCACCATCGCTTCCAGAGCGGGCCTGCAGAAAGGAGATCGGTTTACAAAAGTAGATGGTAAGGCTGTTTTTTATTTCGACGAAATCGTCGAAGCACTTAAAATATCGTCCGGAGATTCCATCCATTTAAGCATTGACCGGAATGGTGAAGAAATTAATGTAGCAGAAAAGTTCATCGAGGGACAAAAAGTAATTGGTTTTTATCCTGTTGGTTTGGATAAGAATAAACTGAATGTGAAATCCTACTCCCTAGGCGAATCCATTGCCATCGGACCTGTCCGGGCATTTGATGTTATCTGGATTCAGATCAAAGCGTTTAGAAAAATCTTTACCGGTGAGATTGATGCAAGAAAATCACTCTCCGGTCCTATCGGCATGGCGCAGATGTACGGTGATTCCTGGGATTGGGAAAGATTCTGGAGAATGACCGGTTTGCTTTCGATGGTGCTTGCATTCATGAATTTTCTTCCAATACCCGCCTTAGACGGAGGCTATGTTGTTTTCCTGCTCTACGAAATGATAACAGGTAAAGAACCTTCTGAAACCTTTTTTGAAACCTCCCTTAAAATTGGCTTCGCCATATTGATGGCACTGATGGTTTTCTCCTTCTACAACGACATTGCTCGTTGGATAACCGGTTGATCTGTTTATGCCAATCTGACCTAAAGGTTTGCCGTTAAAGGCTGTTAAATTCCATTTTTAGGTAACCCACGATCGATTCCGCTGCATTTCGCACGAATCGAGGCCAGCATGCAGTTGCAAAATTCCTGGCACTTGGATTGAGTTATTGCCGCGCCCTTTATAATCAAGGGTAAAAAGTGCCATTTTGGCAAAAGTGCCTATGTTCAAAAGCGGAATAATTGCTTCTTTCGGTCAGGACGATCAGGAAGAATTCATCCAACTGATCAATCCGGAAAACGACCCGGATCTAAAACCGGAAGACCTCAAGGACATCATTCCGATTTTACCGATTAAAAATACCGTTCTATTTCCTGGTGTCGTAATGCCAATTACGGTAACCAGGCAGAAATCAATACGGCTGATCAAGAAAGCCTATCAGGGAAACCGCATCATCGGCGTACTAGCACAAAAAGGAAAACAAGAAGAACCTACAACAGAGGATCTCTTCAAATTTGGATCGGTCGCGCGAATCATTAAAATGTTGGTGCTTCCGGATGGCAATACCACCATCATCATACAGGGAAAAAATCGCTTTAGGGTAAAAGAGTTTGTGTCCGAAGAGCCCTACCTGACTGCAAAGATTGAAGCCATTCATGAACACAAGCCAGACCTTAAATCAAAAGAATCAAAAGCATTGTTTGCTTCTTTGAAAGATGCAGCGCTTAAAATCATCAAACTCAATCCTGAAATTCCCCAGGAAGCTCAAGTGGCATTAGACAACATTCAAAGCCCTGTATTTCTCACGCACTTTTTAGCATCAAATCTTAACGCAGAGGTCTCAGACAAGCAAAAAATTCTTGAGACTGAGAACTTTACTGCAAGAGCAACACTGCTACTCCAGTTCATGTCTAAGGAAATTCAAATGCTGGAGATCAAAAGCGAAATCAATAAAAAAGTCCACACCGACATCGATCAGCAACAGCGGGATTATTTTCTCCGCCAGCAAATGAAAGTGCTCCAGGATGAGCTTGGCTATGCCGGTCCGGACAAAGAAGTAGAACGGTTGCGGGAAGCGGCTAAAAAGAAAAAGTGGCCTCAGGCTGTTGCTGAACACTTTGGCAAAGAATTGGAAAAGATACTAAGGATGAATCCGCAGGCTGCGGAATATCCTGTCGCCATGAATTATGCTGAGTTCATGGTTGAACTTCCATGGGAAGATTACACGGAGGATAATTTTGACCTGGTCAGGGCGCAGAAAATCCTAGACCAGGATCACTTTGGACTAAAGAAAGTAAAAGACCGCATCATCGAATACCTGGCGGTCTTAAAGCTTAAGCAGGATATGAAAGGCCCAATTCTTTGTCTGTATGGGCCACCCGGGGTAGGTAAGACGTCATTAGGAAAGTCTATAGCAAAGTCACTTCAGCGATCCTATGTGAGAATGTCGCTGGGTGGAGTACACGACGAGGCAGAGATTCGCGGTCACCGCAAGACTTACGTTGGCGCCATGCCAGGCAAGATTATTCAGAACATTAAGAAAGCCAAATCTTCCAATCCGGTTTTCATTTTAGACGAAATCGATAAGGTACGATCAGATTTCCGCGGTGATCCATCCTCAGCCCTTCTGGAGGTACTGGATCCTGAACAGAACAATGCCTTCGGCGACAATTATTTAGAAGTTGAATACGATTTGTCGAAGATCCTTTTTATTGCCACCGCCAATTCTTTGGATACCATTCATCCCGCGTTGCGTGATCGCATGGAAATCATTGAGATCACCGGCTATACGGTAGAGGAGAAACTACAAATCGCCATAAAGCATCTTGTACCCAAACAACTTACGGAACATGGCTTGGGTGGACAGGAAGTTAAATTCTCCAAAGAGGCCTTACTGAAAGTTATTGAATCCTATACCAGGGAGTCGGGTGTACGCAACCTTGAAAGAAAAATTGCGTCCATCATCCGAAAAATTGCACGCAATAAAGCATTAGAGGAACCCATGCCCGGATCGGTGGGTATTGAATTTGTGGTTGAGGCGCTGGGGCCTGAAATCTTTGATGAGGAGCTTTATCAGGATAATGAAACTGCAGGTGTAGTTACCGGACTGGCTTGGACGCAGGTGGGTGGAGATATTCTATTCATTGAATCAAGCCTAAGTCGGGGAAAAGGACAGTTAACGCTTTCCGGACAATTGGGAGACGTCATGAAGGAGTCTGCTGTTGCAGCACTATCCTATTTAAAATCAAATGCAGCTTCGCTGAATATTGATCACCGTGTTTTTCAGCAATACGATCTTCACGTGCATGTACCGGCGGGCGCCGTTCCTAAAGACGGACCATCTGCTGGTATCACAATGCTGACTTCACTGGCGTCCATATTTACTCAGCGCAAGGTAAAAAGCCGTTTAGCGATGACCGGGGAGATAACCCTCCGTGGCAAGGTATTGCCGGTTGGCGGAATAAAAGAAAAAATCCTGGCAGCAAAGCGAAGTGGTATTAAGGAAATTATTTTATGCAGCCGTAATAAAAAAGACGTTGAAGAGGTAGAGAAAAATTACCTCAAAGGCATCAAATTTCATTACGTGAATAATGTCTCGGAGGTTCTGGACCTCGCTTTAACCAAAGAATTGGTAAAAAATCCCCTTCGCTTCGAGTTCAACCCGGCTTCAAACTCGGCCAACTAAATTCTAAACCAGCTTTTATGAACGCTCAAGGGATGGAACCATTGCATCTTACGCCTGCTGAAATTGTCCGTGAACTGGACAAATATATTGTGGGTCAACAGGATGCTAAAAAGAATATGGCTATTGCCCTGCGCAACCGCTGGAGAAGGATGAATGCCGATCCGGAAATGAAAAGCGAAATCATCCCCAACAACATTTTAATGATCGGTGCTACGGGTGTTGGAAAAACAGAAATTGCCCGTAGGCTTGCACGACTGGCCAATGCACCATTTGTTAAAGTGGAGGCATCAAAATTCACTGAGGTGGGGTATGTTGGACGAGATGTGGAAAGTATGGTTCGTGATCTGGCTGAACAGGCTGTAAACCTTGTCAAACAAAATCGTAAGGATGAAGTCAAGGAACGCGCAGTGCTGGCTGCAGAGGAAATTATTTTGGACGCCTTGATTCCACCTGTACATACGTCGACTAGTGTAACTGAACAGGAGGGGATGATGAAAGAGACGAATGCTGAATTAAATCAATCCACCCGGAATCACTTCAGGGACAAGATCAAAGCTGGCGAACTGGATGAGCGGAAAATTGAGATTGAAATCAAAGGGAGCCCTGGGGCAGGGATCGGAATGATCGGTGCACCAATGATGGATGAAGGATCCATGCTCAACATTCAGGAAATGTTGAGTGGATTCATGCCGAAAAAAAATAAAAAGAGGAAAGTTTCAATCGCTGAAGCCAAAAAAATTCTGACGGAGGAAGAGGCTGGAAAATTAATTGATATGGACTCTGTAAAGGAGGAAGCCATAAGATTGGCGGAAAACAACGGGGTTATTTTCATTGATGAGATTGACAAAATTGCGTCTGGAGCTCAGAAAGGTAGTGGTCCGGACGTTTCACGTGAGGGTGTTCAGCGGGACCTTCTGCCTGTCGTCGAAGGATGCACGGTAAATACCAAATACGGCAGCCTAAAAACGGATCATATATTGTTTGTTGCCGCAGGTGCTTTTCACGTCTCGAAACCTTCGGATCTCATTCCTGAACTACAAGGTAGATTTCCCATTAGGGTTGAGTTGAACAGCCTCACCAAGGAGGACTTCATCCGAATATTAACAGAGCCCAAAAATGCCCTCACCCGACAATATCAATCCTTGCTGTTGGCGGAGGGAATTACGCTGGATTTTGATCAGGGATCGATTGAAGAGATTGCTAAGACCGCCTTTCAGATCAATGCAGAAGTTGAAAACATTGGCGCCCGTCGACTACATACCGTCATGAGCAGGCTTCTAAACGATATACTTTTTGATGTCCCTGAAAAAATTAAACCACCTGCTCAAATCAACATAAACAGAGCCATGGTTAAGGAAAAACTGGGAGGGCTTTTGAAAAACAAAGACCTCAGTGAATACATACTTTAGGCTTACTTTTTCTTTTTCTGAATCCATTTTTAGGCTACAAAATTGATTTCAGGTATTGGCCTTAGATTTGCAGTCCAGTCCTTGCCGTGAGACCTCAATTGCTAATTTTATTTTTCCTCCTTATCAGTGCTGTTCAGGCGTTCAGCACCTCAGACAGCACCAGACGACTTAATATTGAAGCTTTCAACAGCAGCTTGGCGATAGCTCCATTATTAAAGTATCGCTACCCATCGCTGGAAATTAACGGACCGGATCCCGAACACCGACGAATCGTATACAGACCAAACAACAGCTACAATGCCGGAGCACGATTGTTTGCCTTTGGATTCACGATAGAGGCCTCTGCAGCCATAAGCCCCGGATCACGCTCCATCGGTCGTTATGGAGAAACGGACGCCTCTGAATTGACCATAAATACGATGGGAAAGCGGTGGTTTGGTGATTTACACTGGGTCAATTATAAGGGTCTTTTTTTGCGTAAGTCATGGGAAAGCTATTCGGCTGCACCAGCATTGCCCTTAAGACCTGACCTTTCCCTTTTAAGCCGAACCGGCTCAGTGACCTTCTTGTTCAATCCAAACAGGTTTTCAATGAGGAGCCCATATTTATTCAGCGAACGTCAATTGTACAGTGCAGGATCACCCCTTCTAAGAGTTGCCTTCAACCGTTTTTCTTTTTCAGGAAGCGGAACTATGTTGAACCCGGAAGACCTTCCCTATTTTGAGGAATTAGATAAAGTTGCAGGCACATCGTTTTTTATGATAGGGCTCGCCCCAGGCTATAGTTACAATTACATCTGGCGTGACTTTTTTGTGAATGGCACACTTACCGCCGGTCCAGCCCAGTATTGGATTCGAAATCAACAAATCAGCGGCGGAACGACGTATGACATTCAGATAAATTTTGTTACCAGCATCGGATTAGCGGCAGGATATAATGGGAGAAAATTTTTTGGAGGACTCAGTTACCGATCACAAGGTTTCAGACTCAAACTTTCAGAAACCACGATGAACGGAGACCAGAATGTGCTCGTCCTAATGGGTGGAATACGCTTTCTAAGAACTCAGTAAGCAAGCCTTAAGAAATAAATTCTTTCTTTCCTGATGCCACAGAGCGATAAATGGCATCAATGATTTTCATGTCTTTCAATCCCTCCTCCCCATCCAAAGGAACTTCCAATTTTTTGTTGTCTAGAATAACATCGGCCATTTCATCCATTTGAACTGTTTGATGGGTTCGGTGGGCAAAATCCAGCGTTCCAAGGTGAGTCTTACCCATTATCGGACCATAACCTGTTGAGGGTTGCATCTCAGCAAAACCTTTATCACCTGAAAGAAAAAATTTATCCAGGTGATTGGCATTATAGGTGGAAAGACAAGAGGCTACAGCTCCACTTGGGAACCCCATCTGAAAAATTATGGTCTCATCTACCCCTGGCTTAAACTTAACAGGATCGGTTTTGGTTTCCTGCGCCGTAACCCATATAGGCTCCTCGCCTACCATATATCGTGACCCATTGACGGAATAGATTCCAATGTCCATCATAGCACCTCCACCAGCGAGTGATTTGTTTAATCGCCACTGTGTTGGGTCTCCGATTTTGAATCCACTCAATCCCTGAAAGAAAACAATTTTTCCAAAGGCGCCTGACTTACGCAACCTGATAACTTCTAAGGTTTTAGCCTCTACGTGCATCCGGTAACCGATTAGCAATTTAACACCGGCTTTTTTACACGCAGCGACCATTTCCTCAGCCTCTGCGGCATTAACCGACATGGGTTTTTCACAGATTACATGTTTGCCAGCACGTGCCACTCGGAGGGTTTGCTCCTTATGCAGTGCGTTGGGTGTAATGATGTAAACCGCATCAATATCAGGATTCGAACGAATGGCATCAAAATTCCCGTAGTCGTAACAATTTTTATCAGGAATGCCATACTTAGACTGCCAGGTTTTCACTTTCTCCGGCGAACCGCTGATCAACCCGGTTAATACCGCGCGCTTACAATCCAGCATGGCCTCTGCAACGCGGTTGGCATAACTTCCTAAGCCCATAATGGCAACCCTTAGCTTTCCTTCACCCACCAACTGGTTTTCAATTCCCGCACCAAATGCGGGTAGCAATGAAACAGTTAAAGCTGATTGGGCAACAGAGGATAAAAAATTGCGACGCGACGTGGCTTTCATTCGAAAATATTTGGTTGGTTACTCAAACTATAATCCCACTCCCTTCATTCCAGCATCGGTGTACCGCTCACCCAGTGGTTTTTCAAGGCTACTTAAATTTTCAAAATCTGATGCAGCGAGCTGGATGTCAGAAGCCTGAATGTTTTCTATCAGGTACTTCATTTTTTTGGTTCCTGGAATCGGGAACATGTCGTTTCCTTGCGACATTACCCAGGCGAGTGCCAGTTGTGCGGGGGTGCAATTTTTGGTTGTAGCGACTTGTCGAATCCGCTCGACCAAAGCAAGGTTACCGTTAAAATTTTCTGGTAAAAACCTTGGGTTCGACCGGCGCCAATCGTCTTCACCCAGTGCATCTGCTCCTCCAATGGTGCCGGTTAGGAATCCCCTTCCCAATGGACTGTAAGGAACCACGCCAATACCCAATGCACGGCAGGTTTGAATCAATTCCTTTTCAGGGTCCCTTGTCCAAAGTGAATATTCCGTCTGAAGAGCCGTAACCGGATGAACTGCATGCGCACGCTTAATGGTCTCAGGGCCCGCCTCCGATAATCCAATGAAACGGACTTTTCCCTGCCTGACAAGATCAGCCATTGCGCCCACGGTTTCTTCAATTGGAATAGAAGGATCGACCCGATGTTGATAGTAGAGATCAATGGATTCAACCCCCAATCTTTTTAAACTGTTTTCGCAACATGATCGAACATATTCTGGTCGACCATTTACACCGCGGTCATTTGGCCGTGAAGGATCTCGAACGATACCAAATTTAGTAGCAATCACCACCTTCACTCTTCGATCAGCCACTGCTTTTCCAACCAACACCTCATTTTTATGAGGTCCATATACATCAGCCGTATCCAGGAAATTAACACCCCGATCAATCGCCTCATGAATAATGCGAATAGACTCCTTGTCATCGGCAGGACCATAAAATTCTGACATGCCCATGCATCCAAGACCCAATGAAGAAGCCTCTAGTCCCTGGCTTCCGATTTTTCTTATTTCAAGCGCCATAATTTTTAATTAACTCCAAAGTCGATCCCATGAGCGATCCTTATCCCATTCAGTGGTCGGTAAAAAATATCCTGAATGTTCAGGGTCGAGGTGTTGCTTCACAACCTCCTCATTTAGTTCTACACCCAAACCTGGTGCTTCGGGCAACACAGCAAAACCCTTTTCAATAAAAGGTTTCTTGGTTTTAACCAGTGAGGCCCAATAATCCAAGTCAACGGAATGATGTTCCAGCGCAACGAAATTTTGGGTTGCTGCGGCACAATGTACGTTGGCCATAAATGAAACCGGCGTGCCTGCAAAATGCAGTGCCATGGCAACGCCACGTTCCTCACCGTAGTCACCAATCTTTTTTGTCTCAAGAATTCCACCGGCAGTGGCCAGATCGGGATGCACCATGTCAATTGCCCCCCGATCCATAAGTTTGATGAACTCCTCTTTAAGATAAATGTCCTCACCGGTGATGGTCGGAGTTTCGATGGCATCGCTAATCAATTTCCACTGTTCGGTGAACTTCCAGGGGACCAGATCCTCTAACCATGCCAATCGATATGGCTCTACTGCCTTTCCCAACCGAATAGCATTGTTGTGATCGAAGTGACCATAATGATCTGAGGCAAGCGGAACCTCATAACCAATCTTCTCTCGTACCATCGCTACACGCTGAACAAGAAGGTCAAGTCCTTTATCGGTAATTTGAATCTGGGTGAAAGGGTGCTCGGTGCTTCCATAAGTCATTGGATCGTTGGTCCATTGTCGAGCGATATCCCAAAAATTACTATTGGAAACCGTTCCCGGAATACCTTTTAGCAATTCGATTCCAAAATCCATTTTCATAAAAGTGAAGCCCTGCTCATTAAAACGTTTGTTTACGCGAGCGACAAAATCAGCTTCATTTTCGCCTTCAGGTGTATCGGCGTATAATCGGATTTTATCACGGTACTTACCTCCAAGGAGTTGATAAACCGGAACATTGTATGCTTTTCCGGCGAGATCCCACAATGCCATCTCCACTGCGCTCACCCCTCCACCCTGCCTTCCGTGGTATCCGAATTGTTTTATCCTTTTAAAAATATGTTCAACACTGCATGGATTCATTCCGAGAATTCTACTTTTTAAAAACATGGCATATCGCCATGATGCACCATCCCGAACTTCGCCCAGACCATAAATTCCCTGATTGGTATCGATTCGAATGACAGGACACCTCGCATACCCATTCATCACCACCGCATACCTCATATCGGTAATTTTTAAGTCACTCGGGGATGAGTTCCGATTGACTTTAGAAGTAGATTGAGCCAGTACATCCTCGATTGGTGAGAAAAGAAATCCAGAAAGGGTCAGGCCGCCAGCAGCTTTCTTAAAAAAGGATCTTCTGCTCTGCTCCTGAATCGTTTCATCACCAGGTTCACGTAACCCGAATTTTTTCAGAAATTGATGGGATGGGGTATTCATATTTGGTGGTTTTACCAGGTTCTCTTTTTCATAAAATCATCCAACTCCTGACGCGACATTGGCAGTTTCCCAGGATTTTGATCAAGCCACTTTAAAAAAGCAGTTTTGATTTCATCTGTCCATTGGGAATCAATTTGTCCAGGCGTATACTTTCCCTCTTTTAACATTTGGTGACCGAATTGATCACGCAATTGAATGAACTCGGAGTTGATGACCACTGTTTCGACCAAATGAGCCGGAATGGCGACCACTCCGCCTTTCCTCGCCAGGAGGGCATCGCCCGGAAGCACGGTCATTCGACCTATTCGAACTGGGATGTTTATACCGCCCAACATTACCTCTTGCAAGTAAGACGGGTCATAGCCTTTTACCCAGGCTTTGAAACCCTGAATTTTTTCCAATCCTTCCGCATCCCTGACCGAGCCATAAAAGACCACACCATTTTTACTCTTGGAATAAATTGAGTTGCCGAGGTTATCCCCGATCAACGTTCCATCGGCTTCCTTTCCAAAACTGTCGGCTATGTAGAGGTCGCCAGGTTTCAACAGGTCGATTGGCCATGAATTGAAATTGCCTGATCGTCCTTCTGTTTTTCCCTTTGCCCGGACCAGATCATCGTAATCAGTTCGCTTAGGAAGATACTGTACAGTTAAGGCCCGGCCTACCATGGATTCACCGGGATTAATTATATCCCAATGGCCTTCAAATTGATTGTTGTATCCTTCGTTGCGGAGAATTTGCCAAGATTCTTCGGTAGAAATATTTTTGAGACGCTCCATCAATCGATCGGGAACAAATGGCCTACCGTCGGCCAAACGCTCACCTTTCCAAAGAGGCGTCATCGCAATAACTTGATCTCTGGTTTGCTGAATGATCTGACCAATGGTCAGGTGCTGTCCGATAACCATCAGACTCAGGATAAAATACTTTTTCATTAGGGGAATATTTATTTGGAAGTTAAGGAGTATAAATGAATTTCGGTACGGAAATTCTTCTGCGCTTGGTTCATGGAACATTTTTGGCTTTTTCCATAAAATTCCAATGATCCACTGGGGAACGGCTGTGTTGTTTGGCTGCTATTGTAGCCAATTGTTTTATTTTTTTTGGAAACCGTGAGGCGAGGTTGGTTGTTTCAGAAGGATCGTTATTCAAATCATAAAGTTCCCACAGTGCGTTGGGTTCTTTATTCAAATTTCTTCTGATGGCTTTCCATTTTCCGGAGCGTATTGCTTGTTGTCCTGAATATTCGGAAAGCTCAAAATAAAGGAATTCATGCAGGTTGGATTTAGCGCCCTTCAAAAGATTAAAAAAAGAAAGTCCGTCTAGCCCACCTTGGTTTTTTAATCCCGCGACCTCCAGAAGGGTAGGAAAAATGTCATAACCAGCCCAAGGCTGATCGATAACTCCAGGTTGAATAACCCCTGGCCATTGAACCAAAAAGGGTACGCGGATTCCTCCTTCATAAAGACTCCCTTTATGGCTTTTTAGCAAGCCATTTACCGAAAAGAAGTCGGGATCGGTTCCGCCCGTTTTAAATGCAGAGCCGTTGTCGCTGGTGAAAATGACAATGGTGTTTTTTTCCAAACCATTTTGTTTTAGTTGCGCTAAGAGTTCACCAACTTTTTTATCCATATAGGTCACCATGGCAGCGTAGGTAGCCCTTGGATATTTGGATGGACAATACCCCTGATCACCCAAATACGGTTGCTCTTCAAACTTTCCGAGGTATTCGTTGACCGCAGACTCAGGCGCCTGCAGGGCAAGATGCGGAAGCGTTATCGGGTAGTAAAGAAAAAATCGCTTATCCCTGTTGCCCGAGATAAATCCATTTACTTTTTCGGCCATCGCGTCGATGCTATAAGAATTTCCAATAAAGCTTTTAAACAAACTGTCGGTTGCTTGCTCCGCAGAAACCTTTGTGTGTACACGCATGAAAGGATTGGGAAGACTTAAAGGTTTTCCATTTTCCCAAAGGTGTGTTGGATAATAGTTGTGTGCTTGCTTTTGATCAAGGTAGCCGTAGAAATAATCGAATCCATGTTGGTTCGGATTTCCAGGTGTATCGGCCATACCCATACCCCATTTACCAATACAGGCTGTGGTGTAGCCAGCTTCTTTCAAGCGTTTGGCAATGGTAACTGCGTCGCCAGCAAGCGGCATCTGACCCTTTTCATTTAAATCGGTGAAAGATTCAGGACCATTTGCCATTTCAAAATTCGCCCTGATCTGGGCATGTCCACTGTGGAGTCCGGTGAGCATCTGGCATCGTGCTGGTGCACAAAGTGCACTGCTGGAATAAAAATTCGTGAACCTTAATCCGCCTGCAGCGAACTGATCCAGATTAGGGGTACGAATTATTTTCTGGCCATATGAACCGAGCTCACCATATCCTAAATCATCAGCGAAAATCAATACAATATTGGGCTGAGCTAGTGCATTGATGCGGATCAACAATGCAAAACATAAAAGTATAAAGTGTTTCATAATCTCAAGGCATGTAGAAAACCTCTCGCAATGGAATGGAGACAGGGGAATGGTCCGGATTGGTTTCCATAAGGTCTTTCATATAATCCCACCACTTTTTCATGATGGGCTCTTCGGGCAGCCGGTCGATTAACGCCTTATCCTGAACCTTAAGGAAACCAAATAAGTTACCGGTCGAGTCCTCCAAAAAAATCGAATACTCCTTTATTCCAGCGTTTTGCAGTAAACTGGAAAGTTCAGGCCAAATCAAATCATGGCGACGCTTGTACTCCTCCTCGCAATTCGGAAATAATTTCATTTTGAAAGCCATTCGATGCATAGAATTGGTGGATAAGGTTAATATGGGTTCTGAAACTAAGAAAGAATCGATTAAAGTCGTACTTATGAAGGTCATAATTGGCGCTGATTTCTTTAATCTGTTGGATTTTCATTGCTCTGCCGTTTGATTCAATACGGAGTAAGTGAGGAATAACCTTTTGGCTAACTTTCGAGGATGAAAAGTCCGGACGAGGGCCCACCTTTATTTAAAGCTGTTGAACCATTTTATGGTAATGTGATTTTACCGGTTCCGGTTGGAGGTGAATTCACTTATCAGATTCCGGAAGACCTACGCGCTTTAGCCAAACCATTGGTACGCGTCATTGTTCCGTTTGGCTCCAAAAAAATTCTGACGGGAATACTGATCAATGTACACCAGGACAAACCACAGAAATATGAAGTCAGGGAGATCATTGATGTAGCGGATGGCCATCCTGTTTTCTGCGAAAACCAGATTTCACTGTTTAGGTGGATGGCAGACTATTACATGTGTACCGTTGGCGAGGTGCTGCAGGCAGCGATGCCCTCGGGATTGAAAGTCTCTTCCGAATCGATTGTACAACTGCATCCTTCCAGGAATCCTGAAACGCCCATGACATCCCAGGAAAGTTTAATTCTGGAAATGTTGGCAGGAGGACCCACCTCTTTCACCCAATTGACAAAGCAAATACCGGCGAAAAAACTCTCCAAAACCATCAAATCCCTCATAAAAAAGGAAGCCATTTTACTGACTGAGGAGCTGCATGAGTCTTACCAACCCAAATCGGAAACCAGAATCCGTTTCCAAAACAATTATTTGGATAAGATCAACCTGGAAGAGGTTTTTGAAAAACTAAAGTCTAAAGAAAAACAGGAGTCACTTTTACTTGAGATGTTGAATAAAATTCCTGTTCTGCAGCAGCCTGAATTAAATCTGGAAGGGATATCAAAAAGAAATTTATTGGCGTCAGGGCATTCAGATTCGGCGCTGAAGTCACTGATAAAAAAAGGGGTCCTTGAATCTTTTGACAAAATCATTTCCCGCTTTCCTGATTCACCTTCCCAATTGCTCGCCCCTCCTCAGCTCAACGAAGAGCAAACTGCTGCCAAAAATTTAATTCTGAAATCCTTTCAGGAAAACAAGCCTGCATTGCTGTTTGGTGTAACGGGTAGCGGTAAAACAGAAGTTTACATCAGCATAATAAAACTCGTTTTGGAATCAGAAGCACAAGCACTTTACCTCTTACCTGAAATTGCACTGACCACACAAATTGTGATGAGGCTCAAGCAGGTATTCGGCGATGCGCTGGGTGTTTACCACTCGAAATTTTCAGATAATGAGCGGGTCGAGGTTTGGAATGGCGTTGCATCAGGGAAAATTCGTTTGGTGGTGGGGGTCCGATCCTCGGTCTTGCTCCCATTTGAACACCTGGGGCTGATTATAGTAGACGAGGAACATGACACCTCGTACAAACAAGATCGATCACCAAGGTATCACGCCCGGGATACCGCCTTAATGCTTGCCAAAATTCACCATGCCAAAGTATTGATGGGTTCAGGGACACCGTCCGTGGAATCTTATTTTTTGGGACAGGAGGGGCACTTCACGATAGCCAAATTAACGAGTCGGTATGGAGGGGCGGTTTTGCCGGACATACGCACCATCAACGTATCGGCTGAAAAAAAACAAAAGAGAATGAAGGGGGTATTTTCCTCCGAAATGATCAAAAGTATACAGACCACATTGGATCGGAACGAGCAAATCATTTTATTCCAAAACAGAAGAGGCTACTCCCCCGTATTGGAATGCCAGGATTGCGGGCATGTTCCACAATGCATTCATTGTGCGGTAAGCCTAACCTACCATCAGTACCGCCACACGCTGATGTGTCATTATTGCGGATACCGTGAAAACCTACCCAGAGAATGTACTGCGTGCAAAAGCAAAAATTTGCAAACCATTGGTCAGGGTACCCAGAAAATTGAAGAGGAGATTAAACTACTCTTTCCTGGCATTGAAGTGGCCAGAATGGATACAGATACCACAAGATCTAAAACTGGTTACGAAAAAATATTAGAGGACTTTTCAAATGGTAAAACCAAAGTGCTCATAGGAACACAAATGGTTACCAAGGGACTTGATTTTGACCAGGTTGGTCTGGTGGGTGTTTTGGAGGCTGATCGCATGATGTATTTCCCGGATTTCAGGTCACACGAAAGAGCATTTCAAATGATGGTTCAGGTTAGTGGCAGGGCCGGAAGACGTAAACAAAAAGGAACTGTTCTGATCCAAACCAACGACCCATCCAATCCCATCTTTTCCATCATAAAAGAAAATGGTGTGGAGAATTTTTTAAGGAATCAATTGGAGGAACGAAGCCATTTGTATTATCCACCATATACTCGACTTATTGAAATCAGTTTCAGACATAACGACAAAACCATCTCGCTTGAAGGTGCAACCCTTTTTGCAGCTCAGTTGAAGAAAACATTCGGAGAAAAAATGATTCTGGGTCCTGGCGAGCCGCCTGTAGGCAGGATCAGAAACGAATACATCCATCAGGTTTTAATTAAAATTCCCAGGAACGACTCCAGACTTTCAAAAATAAAAGCCCACTTACATCAAATGGCGGAAAATCTGGGTTTGGATAGACGTTTAGCCAGATTAAAAATAATTTTTGACGTCGATCCTGTATAATCCGAAACGAATTAAGGTTCGGAAATTAGATGGAAACTTCTGATCGGCTGATTTTCTGATGTAATGCCCTGGATGGCAACGAGGAATTCACCGGCATAAGGCGCTTTAAAGGGAATCCAAACGCCTTTGCTCCCCTTTTTAATTTCAACCACTGGGTTCCAGTAAACAGTTCCACGAAATCCTTCTGAATCCGGCAATTCGGTTTTCAACACCTGAAGTCCTTTCATTTTATCGACGCGAAAACCTTCTGAATTAAAATTACTGTTGCTGATGCCCGATTTGGTAAATACAGCAATGAGTCCGTTGGAACCCAGGCTTCCCATCAGTGCATTGGTTCGGGTGATGATTTCAACCCTATCAACATCCATTGGATTAATCTGATCGAGAACCGTAGAGGCAAAGCCGTCGCTGGAGGTAGACGGAACCCCATTGATGTACACCTGTGGTTCCATGGAACCGAGGATGGTATTGGAGCCTCCACGCATGATAATTTTGTACCGAATGCCGGTTTCACCGAACGTTGTCAAAATCTGCATGCCAGGAACTTTACCCTGTAGGCTATTGACCAGACTTGCACCGGTTTTGGTAGACATCAGCTGATCGCCGGAGATCACATAGTCTGCCTTTCCATAGGGTTGATTTTGAGTTTTCTCAGGCCTTGTTTCGGTGATCGTGACTTGTTTCAACAAACGTGATCCTGGGGAGGGAACGAATACGGGCTCTAATAAAGATTCAGTGGGAAGATTAAATGGAACAGTAGAGAAATCTGCGAAAGGAAAATCCCGATGCTGCCACAAAACAAATCCCTCCTGCTTACCTTTTTTATTCCTGACCTGCGTGGCTACTTTAACTGAATCATAAAAGAACAGACTATCCATTTCAAAACTTCCGTCAGCCTGGCTCTGAGCACTATGCAGATCTTCCAGATTACCCAAGATCATGGTTACTGAACCCTGAATTGGTTTTCCTGTATCATTGATCGCACGTCCTTTCATCGAGATGGCATATTCAATGGGGTAAGTAAAATCCTGGTGCGGAATGGTCTCTGAGGTTTTGATTGGATATCCTTTTGTTATACCGGTTGGTTCTGATACATACGGAGCCGCCTTCAAATCGGTGATTGAAACCGATAAATGAGCCGGGATGTCCTCACCTGCTGTATCCAACACATGTACAAAAAATCCCGGTGAAGCGTCTGGTGTTGAAGCAGGTTCATATTTCCACGAAACCACCGATGAATTTTCCGCCCATTTTTGGCTGGCCGCTGGTCTTACTGATTTGTTTAAAACCGGAACAGGCTTAATAAAAAAAGCAGCAGTTCCATAGTTCCGCATCCAATTGGTGTAGGCCCGGACATACGACATTCCTTGTTTTAAGGAATCCGGAATTAATATTTTACCAAACGCCAAACCACTATCAATCTGAAGCCTCTCCGTTAATAGAAGCTGTTTGTTTTTATTCAACAATTCAACGTAAAGAATTACTGAAAGAGAATCGCGCATCAACTGGTCTCCATAATTCATATGCGCTTTTATCTTCATGACTTCACCTGGATAATAAAAGTTACGATCGGTGAGTAGATATACTTTTTCGCGAAGTCGCTCATGTTTGATGACAGGCCTTAGCCCTGCAACTGTAACCATCTCATCGGGAGTATAATTCAGCGGAAGCATTCGTCCTACGCGAATCATATTCATTTCTCCTGAGGTTACAACCACTCCGGGATTCATGACCACACCAGACTGATTGACCAGAACGTGGGTCCCCTTCATATCAATCCAACTGATGGCATAATTAACATCCTTGTAAACCCGTCTATCAGAGTTCAGCTGATTGTTGTGTATTTCTATTTTTGCAGGAACCGGGATTCGATAAATGCCTGGCCTGGCGAGCTCTGCGTTACCCGGCGTCCATGGAATAATACTTTTGCCTGCCTCAACAGAAAACACATTGGTACGCATGGATTCATATCGAGGCTTATCGATGTAAACAGAAAAACCATTGTCTTTTAGGCGATTTTCCAAAAGCGACTTAAAAAAATACCTGTCCGAATAGAGATAGGATGTCTTTCGTTGCCTCATCTGATCGAGTGCCTCCCGGGCATCGGCTGCAGCTATCTCGGTAAACTGCGCATTACCAGCAATCTTATAGTAACTCGGCGCATACCTAAACTCCTGAAGAATAAACCGGACTTTATATCCTAAGGCAGGGTTTACTATTTCAAGAGGCTGGGACGCCTTGGCCAGAAAATCGCCGTTTTTTGAATCTTCGGAAAAATCCAATACCCATGGATTTTCAATGGTGCATCTTGAGCCGGCATCATCGGTACCAAGGAAATAGCGCTTAAATTTTTTAAGATCAGACTCCCATTTTTTGTCTTTCGATCCTTTTACTTCCACCTCGGAAAGCTCTTCAAGCTGTGGCTGAAGTCTGATCAGGAGATTGGCAGCTTTTCCGTCCTCCACGTTCAGACTAACCTGATATGTTTTATATCCAACAAAAGAAAATACCAGAACAATACTACCAGATGGAATATTTTTAAACAGAAAATTTCCATCTACATCTGCCGCTACACCAAAGGTTGTCTGATCGATAAAAACGTTGGCGTTTGGCAAACCCTCGGAGGTTTGGGCATCAATGATTCTTCCTGAAACTGATGCAGTCTGAGCGCTGACACACCCAGCAATGCATAGGATTAGCAACAGAGAAAAGAGGGTTAAGCGGACCATTTGATAAATTTCAATTAGAGGAGTCCGCTCCAGTCATCATTCAGGGTACGGATAGCATGATGGGCAGTGAGGTCAAACTGACAAGGAACAACGGACACAAAATTATTGGCAATGGCCCATTCATCGTTGTCTTCACCTTTGTCGAAGTTCACAAAGTTACCGGCCATCCAGAAATAGCGTCGTCCATTAGGATCGTATCGTTCGTCAAAATTTTCCATCCAACGCGCATTCGCCTGACGACAAACACGTATGCCTCGAAGCGATTCATTTCGTTTTGGCGGGAAATTTACATTTAGTGCAACGCCGTCCGGCAAACCTCCTTCAAGGACCTTAAGCGCAATCTTTCGAACATATTCTGTCGTGTGCCCGAAATCGGCGTCAATGGAAAAATCGCATAAAGAAAAGCCTATGGCAGGTACCGATTCGATGGCTGCTTCAATGGCTGCCGACATGGTGCCAGAGTACAGAACACTGATTGATGTGTTGCTCCCATGGTTAATGCCGCTGACCACCAAATCAGGCTGACGCAGGTCTTTCAGAACATAATGCCTGGCCATTTTTACGCAATCGGCAGGTGTACCGGAGCACTCAAAGGCTTTGATGTCTCCGAATATAGAGGTGGGCTCTAACCGCAAGGTATCTCCAACGGTAATGGCATGACCCATGCCAGATTGGGGGCTATCAGGCGCCACAACTATAACCTCACCAATATCCTTCATGATGTTCACCAACGTACGAATACCCCTCGAGGTAATTCCATCGTCATTGGTCACCAGTATCAATGGTTTTCCCTGCTTCATTTTGAAAATAAAGAGTTGTAATAATTAATCACCCGGATGATGTCAATCTTTCGTTCCAGACCAAGACGATTTTCCTTCATGTAATCTCGTATTTCCTTTTCCCTTGAACCCATTAAACTGAGAAATTCATTTTTACTTCCGGTTACTCTAAGTATGCTTCCATCTTCCCTGAGTAGAAAATAATTATGAACTAAAACTAGTCTGGAGATATTTCCATAGAAGAATCCTGCATTGGATGACCGGTATTCAACGGCCTCCTTGCTCAGCAGTGTTATTTTACCCTCTGTAAGCAGTTCAAAAAAGGTAGGTGTTTTATATCCGCCAGACACTGAATAGGGAAGTGTATAAAACTGCCTGTAGTTATCGAGCGATTGATCAAAGATTTCATAGAAAATTACTTTCCGACTTGTGTAGGATTCAAATCTCGATTGAATTTCTACCTGAATCATGTCGTTTTGAGGGTCGTATTTGATTTTACCCCGTAAGGTATCCCTCGTATCCAATACAGCCCTCCCATCATGCCAAAACTCAAATGGGAATTGCTGCGCATTTGCACATAACAATGAAATCGTCAAACAGAGCGTAAGAACTTTTACCATTGCAGCGATAACACCTATTTTCTTTTTTTCTTCAGGATCTGGTGACCAAGCTTATCCCGCTTGGTTTTAAGATACTTCTTATTGTGAGGATTGGGAGCGATTTCAATTGGAATGTTTTCAACAATTTCCAGACCATAGCCCATCAGCCCCACACGCTTCCTTGGATTGTTGGTGATCAATTTGATTTTTGAGATGCCCAGCTCATGTAAAATCTGCGCCCCTGTACCGTAATCTCTGGAGTCCATTTCAAAACCCAGGCTTAAGTTGGCTTCAACGGTATCAAGTCCTTTTTCCTGTAGGCGATAGGCTTTCAACTTATTCATTAAGCCTATTCCTCTTCCCTCCTGTTGCATATACAACACAACTCCCTTACCGGCTTTTTCAACCATCTGCATGGCGTGATGCAATTGCGGTCCACAGTCGCAACGGCAGGATCCGAAAATATCACCAGTAACACAGGAGGAATGCACACGAACCATGACCGGCTCGTTCTTTTTCCATTTTCCCTTTATCAAGGCCAGATGGGTTTCACCTGAATCGATTTGTTCAAAGGCTGCCAGTTTAAAGTCACCCCATGTAGTTGGCATATTGACTTCAACCTGCTTGCGCACATGAGCATTCTCCTTCATGCGGTAGGCAATCAGGTCACGGATGGAGACAATCTTTAGATTAAATCTTTTGGCCACCTTAAATAAATCAGGGAGGCGAGCCATAGATCCATCCACATTCATAATCTCTACCAACACCCCCGCAGGACGAAAGCCGGCAAGACGCGCGAAATCAATGGCCGCCTCGGTATGACCAGCACGTCTTAAAACACCTTCGCGTTTCGCACGCAAAGGAAAAATATGTCCCGGACGACCAAGCTCGGAAGGTTTGGTCTCCGGATCGGCCAAAGCTTTGATGGTCTTAAACCTGTCGTGTGCACTAATGCCGGTCGTGCAACCATGACCAATCAAATCAACAGAAACTGTAAACGGCGTTTCAAAAACTGCAGTATTTTTTCCAACCATCAAAGGGAGACCAAGTTCATCACAACGCTCCTCGACCAGTGGCGCACAAATAAGTCCACGACCATGCGTGGCCATAAAATTCACAATCTCTGGTGTTACACACTCAGCGGCGCAAACAAAATCACCTTCGTTCTCCCGGTCATCATCATCTACCACGATGATGATTTTTCCGTTTCGAATCTCTTCAATGGCTTCTGGTATCGTGTTTAGTTGGCTTTTCTTCATAATTGTTTTGGCTATCCCGCTACAACAATTCCCAGCTGACCGGCAAGTGCACGCTCAGCTTCCTTCAAATGATAGTGCCTTGAGAGGCATTCATCCAATTTTTGATCATTACCTGATTCTTCAGCAGTCTTTATTTTCGAAAGGTTTTCCTGGATGAGTGATTGAATAAGGCGGAATTTAAGTCGAATAACATTTCCGGAGGCAAGATTAGAAACAACTTCCTTTTCACCCGGAAAATAGATCTGGTATTTTTCATGCCAGTGGTCGCTGGTGTGGTAACGTGGGGTCACCAGATCAGCAACCAAATTGCGAACCTCAGGATTTTGGTGTTCAAGAAAATGCTGACTGTCCACGACCTGCCCGCGGCTCCAGCGGTCTCTGACTTCAGAAAAAATTCCCGCATAAAGTGTATTCGAAAATTTTACATCATCCAGCTCCGCAAACAGGTATTCTGCCAAATGTGTCTCGCCGACAGAAGCGTCAGCATAATTCAATAACAACCTCAATGTCTCTCGCTCTTGTTCCTGAACCATTTGAACCGGATCAGTCCGGTCAGCAGGTTGTGGCTCCTGGTAAACAACCGGATCCTGAACAATTTCTTCACGTTGTGGCTGTGACTGATTTTTTCTTTCGCGCAGCAGAATTTTGTTCAACTCTGTAATCAGCACACCTTCCGGAACCTTTAACAAAGAAGAGGTTTCCTGAACGTAAACGGTTCGTTTGATAGGATCGGGGATCTTGGCAATGCTCGATACTATTTCACGGATGGACTCTGCTCTTTTTATCGGGTCGCTACCAGTTTCCGATGCATAGAGCCCGGCCTTAAAAGAAATGAAGTCCTTGGCGGCATTCTTCAGGTAATCAACCAATGCCTGGTTACCTACCGATCTTGAGTAACTGTCGGGGTCGTGCCCTTCGGGTAATAAAACAACCCGAACGTTGAGTCCGCCTGCCAACAAAAGATCGATTCCACGCAGCGCCGCTTTGATTCCGGCAGTGTCGCCATCAAACAAAACCGTTACGTTATCCGAGAATCTTGTTATCAGTCGAACTTGTTGTTCGGTCAGTGCGGTACCGGAGGAGGCAACAACATTTTCGATGCCAGCCTGGTGCATGGCCAGTACATCAGTATATCCTTCAACGAGGAAACAATTATCTGCCTGACGGATTGAATTTTTAGCAAAGTACAAGCCGAACAATGCATCACTCTTATGGTAGATATCCGTCTCCGGGCTATTGATGTATTTGGGCTGATTAACCTGCTTGTCTTTGGAAAGTATACGCGCACCAAAGGCAATTACCCGTCCTGAAAGATTGTGAACCGGGAAAATCACCCGCCCACGAAAACGATCGTAACTACTGGTTTCCTTTTTAACAATTAGTCCCGCCTTCTCCAGGATCTCTTCACTAAATCCTTTTTCAATGGCAGATTTTTCCAGATGGTTCCATTCATCGAGTGCATAGCCCAGCTCAAATTTTTCCAAAATG
This sequence comes from Bacteroidota bacterium, assembly GCA_016866235.1. Classification (GTDB taxonomy): domain Bacteria; phylum Bacteroidota; class Bacteroidia; order Cytophagales; family Cyclobacteriaceae; genus ELB16-189. The sequence goes on along the minus strand of VGMW01000001.1, from coordinate 338,427 downwards.
CGGTCGTTGAAACCGCGCTCTCTGAAATAACTCAATCCAACTCCACGGCCCTCCTCTGAATGATTAAGGTCTTTGACGAAAAGATCCCTCGCAAAAGCCATCACCAAATACAAAGAATCCCTTAAACCTGAAGTTTCCTGATCGGCATTGCTTCGTGCATCCTCTTTAATTTCAATTCCGTACTTCTTGGCTAAAAACCGAATGGATTCCGGGTAACTCAGACCCTCGTGCTCCATTACAAATGAGATGGCATCCCCGCCCTTTCCGCTGCTGAAATCTTTAAAGATTCCTTTTCCAGGCACCACAAAAAAAGAAGGCGTTTTTTCATTGCTGAATGGACTCAGTGCCTTGTAATTCTGACCCGACCGTTTGAGCGTAACAAAGTCACTAACCACATCCACGATGTCCATGCGGTTTCTTACCTCGTCAATGGTGTCTCTGCTGATCAATTTTTGGGAAATAGGGGCATAAAGATACCAAATCCTTTATTTAGGGCCGGAAACAAAAACCGCCTGCAGGACCTCTGCAAGCGGCTTATTTTATTTAAAAAGGAAGGTGTTACTTGGCTGATAACCCAGTAATCCAGGTTGCAATTTTCATGGCTTCCGCTTTGGGAACCTGCGGCATCGGAGCCATAGGCGTTGCATATTCAGGCCAATTTTTCGGTTCTGGATTATAAATCAGTTGGATGATCCGTTCTACCGAATAGTTGCGTCTCGCGATATCAGAAAAGGAAGGGCCAACCTGCCGCTTGGAAACATTGTGACAGGCAGTACAGGTATTTTTTACCAACAATGGCTCCACCTCTGCATACGAAACAGCTTTGGTCACCGATGCTGTCTTGGTAACACCCGCAGCTTTTTTCGGAACCGTAGTGGTTGGACGCTTGCCGGTAATTTCACCAGGTGAGAGTTTTTCACCGGCTGCAATTTTATTTAGGGTGTAATATGCATTTGAATGCAAAAGCGGCAATCCGTCCTCGGATCGAATCCCGGAAAGGTTGAGCTCATGCAGATAATATTGTCGCAGGTTGTCGATCACGATACGAACCTTTAGTCGATCAGCAGAAACTTTCACACCGCGTATTACGAGTGATTCCTCGTTTACGGTCGGGCTACCATACACCGGGTGGTATTTATAAATATAACTTCTTCCACTGTAGGAGGATAGATCCTCAGCAAGGACCTTATCTACTGGATGGGTGAATTCAACTTCAAATCCGTCGGACATTGATTTGACCGTCAACATCTCCATTGGAATTTTCCCGGTCCAGGACAAGCGCTGCAAGCCGGAATTGGTGGTACCAGCAGAACCCCATCCACGGTTGGTCTCTCCTACAAACATCGATCCATCGGTTCCCCAATTCATTCTTAGAACACCAGATTGAAAACCCTGACGGAAATCAAAAGCAACACCCTGGTAGGCACCATCAACTTTTTCCAGGACCACACGCATGATTTTACTCTGTCCCTGGTCACCCACAAAAAGTTGTCCGGCAAACGGACCAAAATTTCCTTTGGTTTCATCGGTGATAATCTCAGAATTAGAGATACCCAGAACACCATGAGGAAGCCATACCGCAGGTAGCTTAAGCTGTGGAATATCTTTCTTCACCTGATAGAGAAAATCAGGATTTTCTTCTTGCTCGACATTGGAGGGCTTGATGTACTGACCATCCTTTTTTATCTGACGTGCGCTAACCCTGGCGTATAGCTGCTCAGTGGACAGCTTGAGAGGCGATTCAGGAAGACTCGTCCACTTTAGTGCGCCTGGGTGCCCGACAAAATCACCTTTTTCAAGATGCCATACACCACCGGTGCCCACCCAATCGCCTTGGTTATCGGTGTAAAAAAATTCACCATCCACAACACCCAGCCCACAAGGCGATCTCACACCTGCCGCCCAGGGCTCAAGTTTACCCTCTGGATGAATTTTGAAGGTCCATCCCCTCCAGGGCGTTCTGCTCTCACCCCTCCACCACTCCTGGTCGCCAAAGGCAACATTTCCTGAAACAAAAAATGATCCATCCGATCCCAGCTTCGGGCCGTAGGAATATTCGTGATAATGTCCGGAGATCGGCCATGCATAAACAGTTTCATAGCTATCGGCTTTTCCATCTCCATTTTTATCGGTGAGCTTCGTGAGCTCACCTCTTTGGGCCGAATACAAGGATCCGTTATGGTACAAAAGCCCAAGCGCCTCATGAAGTCCTGAAGCAAACAAGGTAAACTTCGGATTTCCATCTACCCCATTTGGATTTTCGATTGTCCAGACATCACCTCTACGGGTAGCAACCGCCATCCTTCCATCGGGCATAGCCGCCACACCGCCAGCCTCCAAGAGTATGCCCTCCGGAACGGGTATGGTAATAATCTTATAATAATCATCTTCAACAGTCGTTTTACGTTGTGCTGCAGCTTGATCGAACATCAACAGCAGTACAGAGAACATCAGGGAAGATATAAATTCCTTTTTTATAAAAATGTTGATTCGTGTTTGCATGGTCTTATGCATGTGAGGTTATCTAATGGATTACCAAATGATGTTGTATGAAATTTGATCGGACTCAAAGGACATGATCAGCTCTTCTTTACCTGCGATTTTTCGAATTTCAGCCTTTCCTCCCGAGTTTACTTTTACATAATAGCGTTTATCGTCTATAGCAAAAGAGCCGTCAGGCATTGATTGAATCACTGAACCTTCTGCAAGTTTATACTTTAGACCCGCAACTGTGGATGCAGATTTGACCGTAACCTCATGCGTAAAAAATTTATTATCGGTCCCGGGAATAATCTTGGAGTTCACAGGAATCCCCCGATACAAATAATTGAAGGAGGGGCGACCCGACATCGGATCCTTGTCATATCCTTTTCCTACATAATTTTCAGATGTTGGGAATTCAGCTTCACCTGATTCTAAAACTGCCAGGGGCTGACCTCTGAAGGTATACAAAGCCGATCCCAAAGGCCTGAAAGAACCATCGCCCCGATCGTGCCACATGGGCGTTGCATCAACAAACTCCCCACGCCAGACACATGCAAGATTGCCCGACTGAAGATCATACGCATAATGAATACCTGAAGGCTCACCAACACCAATAGTGTGCGTCAGTCTTTTGGCACGATCCCCGCTAAAATCAAGGAAAGCCCTGAGCAGCTTAACCTCTGATCCCGGATTTATCAGGATCGAGGAGACAGGATTGGGATCTGGAGGATAAGAATTATAAGCATGTAAGGAGTATTCTTTACCATTTTCAATTGCAGCATAGAATGCAAGACGAGGAGGCATCCAACCCGCGTCCTTGTAGTTGTAAATTTCAAAATTGTAATCACCCTTTTGCAGTTGAAGGGTTCCTCTGTCTAAAGGCCAATGATCGACCGACTGGTGATCGATAACCGTTTTACCGTCGATGGTGAGTCGTCCTCCTCCAGTGAAGGCGAGACCGAAGGTATAAGTGCCAGACTCCGGTATTTTTATTTTCCCTGAATAGATCGAAGCATAGGTGTCCTCCTGATCAAGAACCTCGCACGTGAGCTCCTCGCCGGCACCAGTATAAGCTGGGGTAAGTGATGAAAAATCGCTGATGGTCTTGAACTGTCCGTGAAATACCTTCCAACTGATTCCAGTTAAGACAGGTTTCACTTCCCTTAAAATTCTATATCGGATGTTCCGAAAAGCCACAGGTCCATGGTCACCCTGAATCATGAGTGGTCCACTGGACACTTCGGTTTTGTCTACCGGCCCGCCGGTGGGGAGGGGCACTTCCAATTGATCATGAATTTTTACTCCGTTCAATTCCACTGAAACAAATCGGGCATTGGAAATTTTCTTTCCATTGCCGTCAAATCTTGGTGCTTGAAAAACGATGTGCATTCGTTGCCAGAGGCCTGGGGCTTTGGCAGGATTGGAAAGAGGCGCCTTACCCATATAGATCTGTCCAGGCGTATTTTCCCAATTCCGATAAATTCCACCCAGATCCGAAAATGATGGACTTTTAACACCCCAGCTGTCAAGGATCTGAACTTCATATCGACCCTGCAAATAAATTCCAGAGTTGGATCCCTTAGGCACCATCAATTCAAGGTCTAGCTCAATATCGCCATGCTCCATAACCGAAAGGAGATGGCTTTTAATCTTGTCATCGTTCATATTTAGGAGAACACCTTTACCTGGGGTTGGGAGAACAGCTTGTGGAGCGGAGTGCTCAGGTAAAGCAGTGCCTTTTTTAGCTTTTTTCTGGCCGGACTCAGACACAGAAGCTGGTTTTTGGTGAATGTCCACGGAAGGATCCATTAACACCTCACCAACAATTCTCCAGTTGCCCGCTTGTGTTCTAAAAGCAGAAAGATCATTGAGTTCAAGATTTTTCATTCCTGAATAATCCTGGGCCTGTATGGCCAAGGCTGTAATAATATTTATGAGCAGAAGGGTAAATCGAGACATAAGACTAAGCTTGTTTTATGTGAATTGTTTCGAAACGAGTCTCAAGTAAAGCACTTCATGTTTTTAAAACAAGAAACTCAATGCCCATTGGTTGAAAATTGTTCTTTTTGGATCAATCGACTTTTTAATAGATTCACGCGCTTTTGAAATAATACATGTTCAACCTGGATAATCTTTTTCCCTACGAATTCGATGAGCCATACCACAAGCCCGTTGCTTACTTCAGCATGGAGTTTGCGATCGATCAGAGCCTAAAAACCTACAGTGGGGGACTTGGATTTCTTGCTGGTTCACACATGCGCAGTGCTTTCAACCTTCGTCAGAATCTCGTAGGAATAGGGATTCTTTGGAAGTACGGCTATTATGATCAAGACCGGGCAAGAGATGGATCCATGAAAGTGAATTACGTTCAGAAGGACTATTATTTTCTGGAAGAAACAGGGATCCGTTTCACCATAAGCATTCACCGACATCCCGTTCACGTTAAAGTCTGGTTGCTGAGACCAGAGGTATTTGGCACTGCTCCGGTTTTCTTTTTATCGACCGATATCCCTGAAAACGATTTTCTTGCACAGACGATTTGTCACCGATTGTACGATCACCATGAGTCGGCAAGAATTGCGCAAAGTATTTTGCTGGGCAAAGGCGGAGCAAAATTACTTGATGAGCTTGGACGCAAAACGGAGGTTTACCATTTAAACGAGGGTCACGCACTTCCACTATGCTTCTATTTGCTTAAAAAATTCCACGGAAAGCTTGAGGAAGTAAAAAACAGGGTTGTCTTCACCACCCATACCCCGGAGCCCGCAGGCAATGAAGTTCATGATGTCGCAAGCCTTGATGTTTTAGGCTTTTTTCAAGACGCCTCATCAGAAACCATTCAAAGTTTGTCGGAGGATGGGCATAATTTTAATTATACGCTGGCCGCCCTCAGGATGTGCAAAAAAGCGAATGGCGTTTCCCGAATGCATGGCGAAGTTTCGAGGGCCATGTGGAAAAATTTTGAAGGCACCAGCAGCATCACTGAAATCACCAACGCGCAAAGCAAAAAATTCTGGATGGACCTTCAGATGGAAAAAGCCCTTGTCGCAGGTGATACGCAGGCCCTGGCGCGAAGGAAAAAAGAAATGAAAGCCGAGCTTTTTTCTTTGGTGGCGGATCAGACTGGCCGAAAGTTTAATGTAGATGTGCTTACCATCGTTTGGGCGCGCAGGTTCGCGGCCTATAAAAGAGCCGATCTGATTCTGCGGGATATTGAAAAATTAAGGACCCTACTTTCAAACCAGGATTATCCCATCCAAATAATATGGGCAGGTAAACCCTATCCTGAGGATCAGGCAAGCATTGACCTGTTTAATAGTATTTTCTATAGGCTGAAAGAATTCTCCAATGCAGCCGTTTTAACCGGTTATGAAATCAGATTGTCAGGGCTTTTGAAAAAGGGATCTGATGTCTGGCTCAACAATCCAAGGTTGTTTCGCGAGGCTTCCGGGACTTCAGGAATGACGGCAGCCATGAACGGAAGCATCAATTTATCCATCGCCGACGGATGGATTCCCGAGTTCGCCCGGCATGGAAAAAATTCATACTTGATTCCGCATGCGCCGACCGCCCTAACGCCCGAAGAAAAGGATCATACCGAGTCGGTTAACCTTTATCGCGTATTGGAAGAGGAGGTAATGCCGGCTTACTACCGTAATCCTTCTGCCTGGCAGAAGATTATGGTTCAATCCATGAAAGATGTGATGGTCACCTTCGACTCAGACCGAATGGCAGCGGAGTATTATCAGAAAATGTACGAGTAGTCATCAGTCCGCTCGGACTGCTAACAATTAATTTTTTCAATGGCTAGGTAATCCCTGCGCGAAAGGGATTGTCGCGCAATAAGTTCAGCAATGAATCCGGTTAGAAAAAGTTGACTTCCTACCAGCACGGCCACAAGCGCCAGATAAAATATAGGTTGTTCCGTTACTTCTCGTTTAACCGGGACACCGGTGATAAAAATGCTTTCCACTTTTTGCCAGAGAATAAAAGCCGTCATACCCAATCCGGCGAGGAACCACAATACACCCCAGCTTCCAAAAAAATGCATCGGTCGTTGCGCAAATTTTCCAACAAACGTAATGGTCAGCAGATCCAAAAAACCCCTCATCATACGCTCCCAACCATATTTGCTTACCCCAAATTTCCTTTCGTGGTGTTCAACCTCTTTTTCGGTAATCCGAGAAAACCCAGCCCATTTTGAAAGCAGCGGAATGTAGCGGTGCATTTCTCCATACAAGCGGATATTTTTGACGACAACTTTTCTGTACGCCTTTAGCCCGCAGTTAAAATCGTGCAAATCAATTCCTGAAATCTTTCTTGTAACCAGGTTGAAGAATTTAGATGGGAGCGTTTTGGTTATTGGGTCATGTCGTTTCTTTTTCCAGCCACTGACCAGATCAAATCCCTGTTCAGTAATCAGCCTGTAAAGGGAAGGAATTTCATCCGGGCTATCCTGCAAATCGGCATCCATGGTTATCACCACCTCACCCTCTGCCAATTGAAAGCCGGTCTGGAGTGCAGCGGATTTTCCAAAATTCCGATTTAGCCTTACGGCCTTATAGTTTGAATCTGCTGAGGCCAGCTTTCTGATAACCTCCCAGGTTTGGTCAGTGCTTCCGTCATCAATAAAAATTACCTCGTAAGTGTATTGTTCTTTTTGAACCACACGATTGATCCACGACAAAAGCTCCGGGATGGATTCGGCCTCATCTTTGGCGGGTATAACTATAGAGAGGTTTTTCACAAATCTACTCCGGCATGGATCGGTTAGGTTTCTGCGTGAAAATAGTGACCAGCAGCCCGACCAGCAACACACCGATGATGCCACCTAAAACACCAAAGACAAAAATCCACTCAGGGGTTGAAAATTTAGCCACCATTTCCATGGCTTGGTCAATCTGCTCATCGGACATGCCACGTTCTTCCATAGCAGCCCGCTGAATGTCTTCCATCATCAGAAGAAAATCAGAATCAATGAACTTGATATAGACATAGGTAAATACACTTAGAATGAAAGAAGATAGTGCACCCATCCAGAATGAAATACCCATCCCCTGTCCATAGGACATATAACCATCTCCATTCTGGCGGAAATAAATTTGCCCAAGGACCAGGATGCCTGCATTGAGTAGTAGGCTGGACCATCGACCCCATCCATCAGCGGTATTGACACCTGAGACCACCAGCAATAGGAAGTAGGCAATGGAAACAAGTCCTAAAATTATGCCGTATCGCAAGCCCGTGTTGCGGACTGTTACGGGTTCTTCAGAATCAAAAAATGGTAAATTCATGGAGTCTGCTGGTTATGCTTTCTCAAAACTACCGAGATGATTACGCAAATAAAAAGGCCAAACGTCAGGGTTTGAATGGCATACCTTTTAGCCATCCAGGCCAGTGAGGTCTCTGGCAGCGTTTTTTTCATCTCCTCCACTGCCGGCTTTCCAATTTGGGCAGCCGAGGCGTCGCTAAGTGCATTGATTTGTTCCAACCCCTGACGGACGTACTCCGAAACAAATGAATCCTCAAGCGATCCGAAACCATAAATGCCGGCAAAACCCAGCAAGGCCATTACTAAAATAAAAATGATGCTTCCGGCTATTCCCTGCCAGAAAAAAAGTAGGCCTCCAAAAAAATAATCTCTTATTTCCTTTAGACTAAAGAAGAGTAAAATGGAAATGACAAGGATTCGGATATCAAACAATGGAAAAATCCAAAACGGATGTTTTCCCATATAGAAAAACGCGACCACACTCGCCATACCAGCGACGGATGCTATAAGCCCGTAGCGAAGAGAAACGGTGAACAGCGGATTAATTCTATTGCGCTCAGGCATTCAACCAGTACTTGCCGTTGTTGAATGTTGCCTTGACTTTACCTTTTAAAGGCTTACCGAAAAAAGGCGAGTTCCCTGATTTAGAAAAATTATCCTCCGGTTTAAAAATCCATTCAGCCGCAGGATCCAACAGCGTAAGGTTGGCGCGTTCGCCTTCTTCAATTTTGGGTGACTCAAGGCCTAATAGGTTCCTTGGATTTAACGTTACCTTCTCCAACAGCTCTTCCCATTTTATATCCTCAGAAAGCTTGGTAAGCTGAGCAGCCACTGTTTGCAGGTTGACCATGCCAGGTTCGGCATGATCAAACTCTACCACCTTGCTTTCATCATCTACTGGTGTGTGGCCTGAAGTAATGATGGAAATGGTGCCATCCTTCAGTCCTCTGATCAATTTATCATTGCTGGAGCGATCCCTTAGGGGTGGATTCACTTTTAGGTTGGTGTCAAAGTCGTTGAGCATTCCATCTTCAAGCAACGGCTGGTAGGAAGTAACATCACAGGTGATGCGAATACCCTTCTTTAAAGCAGCGCGTACCAGATCAACAGCCTTTGGTGCCGATACATGAAGTAGGTGAAGTCTTCCACCGGCGTAACCCAGTAACCGGAGGTTTCTGGATACTGCAACTTCCTCCGAAAGCAGCGGACGACCCTTCAGGCCCAACGCAGTACTCACCGGGCCTTCGTTCATCTGACCAAAAAGGTCCAGCCAATGATCGTGGGCATAGTCGACGAGGACGCCATCGAATTTTTTTAGGTATTGAAGTGACTTGAGAAAGATGTCCGTGTTGTAGATTGATTTCAATCCATCGCTAAAAGCGACCGCGCCCCCCACATTCAAATCAATCATATCGGTCAACTCTTCTCCCTTATTGTTCCTGGTTACTGAGGCAATGGGGTGAACATTGACCAAGCGCTCACCATTTTTAGCAGTGAGGTAGGCAAGGTCATTTTTTGTTTGAATGGCAGGGTTGGTGTTGGGCAAAAGAGCAATCTCTGTAAAACCTCCTGCTGCTGCAGCCTTGGTAACCGACTCCAGATCCTCGCGGTATTCGGTTCCGGGATCACCCGCAACAGTACCCAGATCCAACCATCCCGGCGAGAGGATCATGCCCTCTGCATCAATGGTTTTATCAGCCTGGAATGATTTATCGCCTATATCCTGAATTTTCCCGCCCTGAATGAGGACATTTTTCCTCTTTTTATGAAAACTGGAATTTTTATCCAGGATGAGGGGTGACTGAAGGAGTATCTTCATGCGGTTTTTAGAGCCTGACCGTCTTTGCTGTCTTCTGATCGCTGGGCGTCTTGCCTATCTGACCTCAGGACGATTATTTCGCCCAGAAGGAACAGCAGTGCCAAGGCCAAGCAGTATTTCCAAAGACTGACCCCCAAATATCTTTCTTTTATCTCGTTACTAAAAGTCTTAATACCACCTGAACCAACCACTTCCACGCCTGGTAACCGATTTCTAATTTCCTCCTCGGTCAATAAATCCATTTTGGACTCTTTTCGCCGGCTGTTTAAGGCAACCAAAGCAAGTGTATCCTGGTCAATTTTTGCAGCATAAATACCCGGGTCGGGGTCTATCCCTTCCAGGCCAAGTCCGGTTTTACCCGACCATGTCCTTTGGGTCGGCGTAAATTCCCTGGCACCACTCAGGACAACCGCTCTTCCGGACGGTATGGAATCTGAAGGCACCAGAATGAGCGGAGCATCGGTATAAAAAAAAGATCTTCCTAAGTCGCGCCTCGCAGAAGCTGCAATTCGGTACATCACGGGCACCATGAGACCATGCTTTCCAAAATCAGTAAAACGGGTTGACAGTGGCGAGGCCATTATAAAGATGTTTCCAAATCTTGAAAGAAAAGGAACGCCATCCCTGAAATTGAGAATGGCAGATCGATCATTGCCCCAAGCGATGGTTGGAAGCGCCGACGGCATGTTGGCCAAATCTGTTTTTCCTTCAAAAATATCTTTGAAAAAAGGATCCCTCAGATCAGGTGGTGCGATAGACTGACGGACGCCGTCGGAAATTGTCCGTAAAGAAATTCCATTGAATCCATTGAGAGAGGAGTTATTCGGTTTTTCTGAAGGGACGATTAGAAAACTTTTTTCACTCTTGGAATTTAATAAATCCTTGAGCGCAGATGGGTAATCCGACAGCCCATCTAAAATAATCAGGTCGGCGATCTGCAGGAAACTGTACGCTGCAGCACTGGAACGGAAGGATCTGAATTCAAATATTTCAGAATTGCGGTAAACCGTCTCAAAAAAAGGTTCACGCACACCATCAAAAAGATGCGCAATTCTAATGATCCGCAAAGGCTGGGCTGTCAAAAAAAACTCATTATCGAAACTGACCGGAAAATCCTGTACTTCAATTTTAATCGGGGTATAACGGGTGGCACTGCTGAGGTTGAATGAAACTTTGGTAACACTCTGGGCGGGAATGGCGGCGGTTGCAGTCGCTTCAAGTTTTGCATTGCTGGAGATTTTAATGTTGATCTGATCTGCATCAGCGCGGCCGTCATTTCTTAACCAAACCGTTAACTGGTTGGTGGCCCCGGGAAGCATAAAAGGATTTTCAAATGCAACTGAATCAACATACAGATTGTTGGTTTCTTCAGCCTGGATTGGAATACACCTCCACGTTTTCAGGGAATCGGAAATTTTGAATGCTTCCAATATCGACTGCTGAAAATCTGAAATAAGAAACACGTCCTGATTTTTTTCAGCCCGCTTAATCAGCTGACCAAAATCCCGGGCAGTGGAAGTCAGCCGGATAGAAGACAAAAACTCTTTTGCCTCTGATGAAGGTAAATATGAAGCGGTGGCAGCTTGAATGTCCTGCGTCAGTATTCGGAATCTTGTACCGAGAGGATATTTTTCAATTATGGCTGAGGCGTATTGCAGGGCATGATCAAAGGCACTGGTCTGATCAGGCATAGGAACAGACATGCTGGGTGAATTATCGAGGATGATGGTGACTTTTCCATCTGAACTGGCCTGTTGCCGGGCAGGAATAAATGGCTGTGCAAAAGCAAGGACCAAAAAGAGAAGGAACATGATGCGACAAAACAGAGCAATCCAATGACGGATTTTCCTTTTGCTGGAACTTTCCTCCAGTACCTTTTTCAAAAAACGATTTCCGGGAAAAAATACTTTTTTGGCTCTCCTGAAATTAAAAAGGTGAACAATAACCGGAATGGATAAGGCGGATATTGCCCACAGTATGGAGGGATAGACAAAATTCATTTCAGCCAAAAATAACAAATGAACCAGAGGACTGGAGCCTCAGCGCGCATCCAGCTGGCTGATTAATCACGATAATTCAGAGCAGGTTTCCGGTCACCCAGCAAAGACTCATACTTAAAATTTTCACCTACTGAGGACTTAAATTCCTTCCATGCATTTTGAATGAGTGAAGCATCAGAAAAAAGATCGGCTGCGGTAAGCGCCATAGATTTGGCAGCCACCATCATACCCTTGGTGCCAATTGGTGTTCCGCCTGCAGCTACCGCTTGCCAACTATGGGGAGGTGTGCCTGGCACCCAGGTTGCGGCACTAAGTCCAACAGTAGGAACTACCCAACTCACGTCCCCAACATCGGTGGAGCCTGCTTCTGTTGCTTTTTTTGAAGGAGCAATCAGGAATGCCTGATCCAGGGAGGGAATATTTCCAGAGAGGGACTTTTGTATCCTTACTGCAAATTCCTTTTCAGAGGCTGAATAGCGGACACCGCCAACTTCACTTAAATTTTTTTCCATGACCGCGGCCAGGGTTTGATTGGGAAGTAAATCATACACGCCGCCTGTCACCTCAATTTCAACGCGGGTATCCGTTGCCATGGCGGCACCTTGTGCAATGCGGGTGAGACGATCCCAGGTTTCTTTCACTTCATTTCTTTTCGGATGACGAACATAATAATAGACTTCAGCAAATGCTGGCACCACATTGGGTGCTTCACCGCCTCTGGTAATGACATAATGTATTCTGGTTTTCTCGCTCACGTGTTCGCGCATCATGTTGGTCATGATGTTCATAGCCTCAACAGCATCCAAAGCAGAGCGGCCACGCTCAGGAGCAACAGCTGCATGTGAGGCGATTCCATAAAATCTGAATTTACCAGTCTTATTGGCCAAAGATCCACCAGCACTCGCATCGTTGGCGTCGCCAGGATGCCAGTTGATTACTGCATCGACATCGCTGAAAAGTCCTTCTCTGACCATATACACCTTTCCACTTCCACCTTCCTCAGCAGGGGTTCCATAAAATCTGATCGTGCCTGATTTACGGGTTGTGATAAGCCAGTTTTTTACTTCAATGGCTGCAGCTGCCGATGCAACGCCAAAGAGATGGTGACCGCACGCGTGACCCGCTCGCTGACCAACAATTGGTTTTTGTTCGGTAATGGCTTCTTGTGCAAGTCCCGGAAGCGCATCATATTCACCCAGGATACCGATAATGGGCTTACCGGAACCGAACGTTGCGGTAAATGCCGTAGGCATTCCTGCCACGCCTGATTCTATTTTAAAGCCTGCATCAGAAAGTATCTTTTGAAGCAATGCTGAACTCTGCACTTCTTTATAGCCCACTTCAGCGAAACCCCAGATTTTTAGCGCCTGCGCTGAGTAGAATTCCTCTTTTGCATTGAGCTCAGCAACAATGTCCGACTTGGTCTTTTGTGAAAGGGCAATAAGACTGGTCAGCGAAAGGAAAATCAGAAGAAAATTAACGGGTTTCATAGCATTGAATTCGTTTTCGGAAAGTTAACAAAATCATTTTCAGTCAAGCCTTTTATAGGGATGACCGGAGATTTTATACTTGACGAATTGAAAGAAACCTGCCGAAATGAATCCGGCTCGCCCGTCCTTCATGATGGCCCCCGACATTTGCCATTACACGAAGAGACAGGCTTACCAGGATTTTATTTTGAATGAATTCAGAATTTATAAATCGCGGCCACGCCTATAGTAGCCTGATTGGTTTTGGTAAAATTTCCGTTTTGATCCACGAACTGTTGTAGCGGTTGCTCGCCATTGGAACCAGTGATTTTCCTGAAATGGTCAATCCTGAATTCAGGTTTGATTTGAAGCCGATCATCCGCGAGACTGAATTTGGCGGTGAGTGTGATTGTTTCAGCGTCGGTACCTTTTCCATGGGTGAGCAGCGCCCTGGCGCCATCACGGTTATCAAAATACTCGATGCGTGTACCGATGGATACCATGTTTGAAACACTGTAGGTTAGGTAGACGGAACTTCCAGTCCAATGTCTGGATTTAGCTTCGTAACCTGATCCCTGAAATTCACCCCTGAGCGTTCCACGCATGCCCCAATAAGTAATGGACCAGCGGTCTGATAGTTTATAAGTTGCCACCAGATCTAGAACACCAAAATATGAAGTGGTGTCCTTACCGTTTGTTCTTGAATTGGCCTCGTTGCCTTGAATGGTATTGAAATAGATGGAAAGCTTTTCGGTAGGCAACCAGGAAAATTGACCTATAAAACTTTTGCCACGGTTGTTGTCGTTAAGATTATCGGTTCCATTCACCAAACCGGCCATTAATCCAATTTTTTCAGATGCTGCAAAGTTTGACTTGAGACCAAGGTGATAAAAAGGAATTCCTGCATTAAAAGTATTGTTGATGGAATAGTGGAAATTGAGTGGAGCATCAATCATTTCGTAGCCGATGTGTGTTCCAAACTGACCCACGGTAAAACTCAATTTTTCAGTAGCCTTCGTGGTGATATAGGCTTGTTTGATCATAATGGCTGAATAGGTTGAATTGGCGATAACCGTTCCCCATTTATACCTGAAATCATTTCCGTAGCTGCCATACTCAACATTCGGACCGTAACCAATTTCTCCGACCATTTCGGTGTTTTTGTAACTGTAGGCCGTTCGTGACATAAACATGCCAAGTTGAAACTGACCGGGATATCGGTCGAAACCCCTGCTGATGCCAGATGCACCAAGGTTGCTGCGGGTTGAGGGGTTGTTAAGGTTAGCGAAGTAGTAGGTATCAAAATAGCCGGATACAGAAAGTTTACCTTCATTGTGGTTGTTATTTTCCTCCTCTTTGGGCGCATTCAATTGGATCATTTGTTCAGGAGCAGGGGCCACCAATGCAGAAGCCATCACAATACCATCGGTTTGTGCCTTAGCGACCAGGGAAATCAAATGGAGTAGAGAGAGTGTATATATAAATGCCTTCAAAGGGTTTTTCATATTTTTGTGTGTGTTTTAGTTAACATAAGCTAAGGTGTCCGTGCGGGGAGGTCAGAGTCCCTGCCGGATGCTTTAGTGATCCCATCGAAATAGGATCACACAAGATCCAGCTACGACACCTGAAGTGTTTCCTGGTGTTGAGAAATATCCAAGCCTAATTTTTCCTCTTCGGGCGATACCCTCAGATTGATGATGGCGCTGGTTATTTTGAAAATAATGTAGGAGCCGCCGAAGGTGAATATGCCAACTACGCCCAAAGCAAGAAGATGATATAGAAATGTGGTGTATTGACCGTAAATCAGTCCCACGTCCTTAGCGAATACGCCTGTTAAAAGCATTCCAACAATTCCACCCACACCGTGACAAGGAAACACATCAAGTGTATCATCCAATGAAGTCTTTTGCTTGTAATAGACTGCAAGATTGCTGATGAGTGCAGCGGCAAATCCAATGAAAACACTTTGTCCAATATTTACGAATCCAGCTGCCGGTGTAATGGCTACCAAACCCACCACTGCACCAATGCACGCACCCATGGCAGTAATTTTTCTTCCAACGAGTGCATCAAACATCACCCAGGTGATTAATGCTGAGGCAGCGGCCATGTTGGTGGTTCCAAAAGCCAATACGGCAAGTCCGCTGGAGGAAAGTGCCGAACCTGCATTAAAACCAAACCATCCAAACCAAAGCATACCAGTTCCGAGGATAATGAATGGAATGTTGGCAGGCATATGGAATTTAAATTCCCTTTTACCAAGGATAGATGCACCGGCCAGTGCAGCAAATCCAGCAGACATGTGTACCACGGTGCCGCCGGCAAAATCAAGGACACCAAGTTTCCTCAAAAAACCATCCGGGTGCCAGGTCCAGTGCGCCAGTGGTGCATAAATGAAAAGTGAGAACAGGCACATGAAAATCAGGTAGGAAGTGAATTTTACCCGCTCGGCAAAACTGCCGGTGATTAGTGCCGGGGTAATGATGGCAAACTTGAGTTGAAAAAATGCAAAAAGCATTAAAGGAACCGTAGGTGAGAGCGCTGGATGCACGGAGAGACCAACATCTTTAAATGCAAAAAATGTGGCTGGGTTGCCGATTAGTCCCCCTATACTTTCTCCGAAAGCGAGACTAAATCCAACCAGGTACCAAAGCAGGCTAATGATGCCCAGAGCGATGAAACTCTGAAGCATGGTTGAAATGACACTTTTTACGCTGACCATGCCACCATAGAAAAAGCTCAGTCCGGGCGTCATAAATAGAACCATGGCGGTTGCCACGATCATCCATGCCGTATCTGATTTGTCGATTCCTTCGGTTGAGGTGGCGTCCAGGCTAGGCGAATAGCCCAATGCGATTAATTGAAGGGCTACCAGGATGATAAAAATTACAATCCAACGGGTTTTAGGTTTGCTCATAGGCTTGCTTTTTGATTTTATGTCAAAAATGGGAACCTAAGGCTAATTTTAACCCATCATCATGAATTTTTTATACTTTTTTCTCTAATGAGGGTATTTTTCAAACCTATTTTCAAATAATAGTATTGATTTTAAATTTTTTAGGATAAAATATTAACCCAAATGACTGTTAGTCCTTACTGAAAAGGTCTATGACAAAAGAACTCTTTAGGAACAAGTGCTGAAGCAGGAATTGCCGGAGTCTACACCCCCAGCAACTGAATGAAATTCCTGTTGATATACAATTGGTATTTTCCTGACTGGCGATTGATCAGGATGCCTTCCTCCATTAACTTCCTCAAATATCGGGTGGAAGTGGTGTAATGGATATCCAACCTCGCTGATAGCCTAAGGGGTGAGAGCACAGGCATAATGAAGATAAGATCAAGCAATTCAGGGCTGTAGGCGCCTTCACATTTTGAAATCATTCTTCGCTGAGTTTCGCGATGCAAAACCAGGGTTTTTTCCAGCAACTGGCGCTGCTTTCTGGCTGCAGAAGCCACCGAAAGCAACATGAATTTCAAGTAAGGGCACCAATCTGAGTTGTGGGTAACCTCCTTATAAACTTTGACAAAGTTTTCTGAAGTTGAACGGACAAATTCACCAAGTGTTAAAACAGGATACTTTAACAAGCCCATCGAAACCAGGAGCTTATTAAAGTAAATTTTAGCCATTCGACTGTTGTACTGACTGAATGGCTGGATGTGCTCGAGGTTAAAATGAACAACACAAGCCTTAATCAAAGGATCGATGTCCGATTTTGATTTGGATAAAAAACCCTGAACATTCGACAAGGCTTCCTCAATTTCAGACGACGGTACACCCATCGATAGTTGACCAGGCAACGATTTTTTTAATGAGAAGTCTCGTTTTCTGAAACCTAAGGCTTTTTCCCCTCCATTTAAAACTGAGCCAATAGACATCAGCGAATCATTGAACTGAAGAGCATTTATTCCTTCCATCAATAACCCATCCCTGATCCGAAGCAAGCCAATATAGGGCTCTGACTGTTCCCCATCGGAATAAAGTTGGTTTTCGAAGGCCGCCTCATGGTTGTTTTCAACACCCTCCGCACTCAGCCCTTTTGAAGCATCATTGAGGTATAAGGGATTCAATAAGGCCTCTCGCTCCTGGAATAAACTAGTGTAGCCTTTCAATTCAGCCAACTCCGTTCGTGCTTTCAGCAATAGAGGAACCAAAGACTCGAACTGACAGGTGTCGTCGAATTCAAAATTTGGAATGCTCTCTTTTTGCTTTGAAAATTTTGCAGCCATGATCAATTCACGACACCTACGGTGTGGTGATTGATTAAAATTAGTTTTGACTGTATTGAGATACGGTCGACCGCAATTAGGATTTAATTAGATCGGCCTGAAGTAGGACTTTAGGGTTAGTCAATCCCAAAAATGGACTGACGGTTGAATTTTTATTCCTAAAAAGGGAAAAGGATTAACAAAGTGGTGCATTCGAATGGAACAAAAATTTAATTTTCTTGGAAGGAAGCATTTCTATGGTGTCGGGGGAACCACCGAACTCTACGTCCCGAACGTAGCGTACTAGCCGGGCTGTGCTACACCCCGAATGATTTCAGTGGTCCAAATTAAGTAATCAGCTGTTTCTGTTAAATAAAGCCACTCTAGGTAAAGCGCCTATTTGCAAAGTGAGCCGTAGTAGCTTCTTCCTTCGCTAAAGTTTAAATCAGAGGCAACTTTCAGGAAAGGACAACCTTTGCTGCGGTCACCGAGATTCACATAAGACAAGCCAAGGAAATACTCAGACTTACCATCTACTTTAGGTCGGATGGAAAAAACCTTTTCAAACCAGGAGACAGCGTTTGAATAGTCTGTCATGGCATAATACGACAAACCAACATTTTCAAAATTTGAATAATCAAATGGATTCAGGGAAGCTGCCTGCATGAAAGCCTTGGCGGCATTTGAATAATCTTTTTTCTGATAGAACTCAATTCCGCGACTTACTGCAAAACGATATTCATCTGAATAGTAGATATTTTTCTGTCGATTGCGCAACAATTCACTTTGAGGAAAGGCCACCAGCGCCTGGCTCATTTTGGAGGTCAGGTCCTCTTTCGTTCCACCTGCCTCTTTAATGCCTGCCAAATACAAATCCCACACCCAATCCTCATTCCTTAACGGAACAATTTTTCGGAACATTTCACCCAATGTGGTGGAGTCTTTTCGCTGAATACAAAACTTGGCCAACAAGTCGTAGTAGGATTTTGATCTTGGTCGTTTATAAAAAGCATTTTTAGCCAGACGGAATGCACTGTCCCGCTTTTCGGTGTTGTAATAAATAAATGCCCTCAAAAATTCATTGTATCCCAGGGCGGGGTTGTGGTTGGCAGCGGCCAGGACTTGAATCGCCTCGTCGTATCGCTTTTCCTTCATCAGGTACTTGGCCTTGATTTCATTGATTGGGATACAAAAAGCATTGATGTTGGGAATGGGTGGAAATGCATCTTTGACCTCATCCCAGGTACGTTCCGGCTCTCCTTTTAGAGAATCGTAGCTATAGATGGCCTGAGCGATTAATGAACGATAATACGTAATGTGGAAGTATTCAGCCGGCGCATTCATAAGAAGACAGGCTACGGCGAAAAAGCTGATGGTTGATTTGGAGCGAACTTCAAACCAGGACCTTAGCACTGGCATGATCAGTATACCTGAAAAAGCCAACAGCATGGCAAAGTAAAATTGCATAACAGGACGCTCCAGTGGAAAATTCAAAAAAGCGTCCACCACATAGCAACCAAGTGCCATCAGTACAGTGGCCAATAAAATGCGGTCCTCCGTTGACTGCTCCTTGAAGTATCGTTTAATGCCGTTGTAAAAACAGAAGACAAAAAGTATGAGGAATAGCCCTCCCCCTATCAATCCCGTTTCCGCTGTGATTTCAAGAAAGTCGTTGTGAACGTGATAACTGACATAAAGGTCATTAGAGAACTCAGACTCATAAGGTAAGGATGCCAGCTTCCAGTTACCCACACCACATCCTAATATAGGATCGGAGCCAATGTAATCAAGTGCACTTGAGTACTGAAAAAAACGTGAGGAGGTACTAGTATTTGCAAGCCCACTAGCGCTTATCCTGTTTAATAATGTACCATACTCAGTTTCTCCTCCTGAACGGATTCCATATCGGATTAAGGCATTGGAGACTTGAACACCAATAACAAAGGGAATAGCAACCAATAACAGCTGGGTAATTAATTCTCCCCTGGATTTATTTTTGAGAAACTCTAAAACTACGTGAATGGTATAGGCACCCGTGATCAAAACAAAGGAAACAAATGCAGATCGAGCATTAACCAGCACCAGTGCAACCGAAGCCAAAATCAAGGCTAAACCGAAAAGCAAACGGAGCAAATAATTCCGAGTTAGAATGAGGTAAAAGAGAAATGGAAACTTAACCACCAGGCTCGCAGCAAGAATATTTTTATTACCCGTATTGAGTTTAAGAATATTAATTACATCAGCTAAGGAAGAGCCCAACTTCAATCCATCAAAATACTGATCAATCACCTGGGCACTCTGAACAATCAAAACCGCTACTACCGCATAAGCCACATAAGAAAAGATCTGCATCCGACCATACATCAACATCGAAATGCACAAAAACATGGTGGCCGTAGTTAGATAGCGGGAGTAACAAAACAACGACTCGACTTGATTACCTGCCCATAGTATAGAAAGCCCCATCACCAAAATCAACATGATCATGGTAACGGTAAGCAAGGATTTAAAAACTGCCTGTGCCGCCTCCGTTCTTTTTTCCCACCATAACAACAGAATGCTTAAAACATTAAGGCTGTTGAGGTAAATCCACTGCGGCCCCAAAACATCAAATGAATCAAACTTGGGAACAAACTCAACGCCCAGGTAAAGCAGAATAATGATCAAAGCCGAAAAGTCCCATAGACCTGATCCCTTTCCGGTCGACCCTGTTTGGCCACGTTTTTTATCTTTTTCCTTCATGAAGAGAATATTATTTTAAAACTACTGTAAGACTCAATGGCCCATGCGCCCCAATGACCACCGACTGTTCAATATCGGCTGTTTTTGAAGGCCCTGCAACAAATACTCCAAAATTCCGATGCATCGGACCAATTCGGCGATAAGCCTCATGCATATCTGAAACAATGGCCTCTTTTGAAACCACCAGAACCAAATGCTGTACAATAAATGGCAGGACAGGAAAAGTTAATGCCTCTTCCTTGAGCCACAAGGCTCCGGTTTCAGCAACACCAAATGCCGCAGGTATAACTGCCACCTCCAGTCCCTCCAATTCACCGGGCTGATTGATGCCCTCTAAGAAAAAATTTCCTTGAACACCATTTACCAAAGACAACATTGATACGTTCGCCGAAAAATAATTGCTCAACAAAAAAGACAGTCCCTCGCCATTGTGCTCTATCACTTTTGCACCGGCCAATTCCAAAGACTTTTTTAACCCCCCCAACTTATCACCTCGGTCAGGGAACGAAATCGTTTCAGGCAAATTCGCTGGTGGTAAACTCAAGTCACGAATTCGACTCAATATTTTTTCCTTAGCGCTCATCCCTTACCAGCATTTTGATCAAACCAATCCCTGAATGTCTGCCGCGGAACGGGCGGAAATTCTCGCTGATTTCCCCAAACCAAAAAGGAATTCTTTAAAGCGCCCGGAAATACCTTTGAAATTCCCGTCACCATGGAGGAGAGAACCCGGTACCAAAAAGGCGAAGCCAGTAAAAATCCAGCCATTCGACTAAAAATTTTTCCTTGAACCTGTCCATTATTATGCTGCATGATCTCCTGTCGCCATCGATACAGTTGATCATGAATATTGATTTTAACCGGACAAACATCTGAACAAGATCCGCACAATGAACTGGCGAAGGGAAGTGAACTGTACTTTTTTAAATCAATCCCGGGTGACAAAATAGAACCAATTGGTCCAGGTACCGTTGACTTATAACTAAATCCCCCACTACGACGGTACACGGGACAGGTATTCATACAAGCACCACATCGGATACATTTAAGGCTGCTCCGAAAATGCTCCCGCCCCAGTTGTTTGGTTCTGCCATTGTCTACCAAAATCAAATGCAACTCCTGACCCTTCCTTGGTTTATGAAAATGCGAAGTGTAGTTGGTTATGGCCTGACCCGTGCCACTACGCGCCAGGATTCTGGTGAACACGCCCAAATCTTCCCATCGCGGAATGAGCTTTTCAATCCCCATGCTTGCGATGTGAACATCGGCCAAATGAACGCCCATATCAGCATTGCCCTCATTGGTACAAACCACAAACCCACCGGTCTCCGCAATGGCAAAATTGACACCTGTAAGCGCCGCTTTGGCTTTCAGAAATTTATCCCGAAGGTGTTTGCGCGCCGCTCTGGTTAGATAGGTTGCGTCTTCATTCCCCTTTTCTGTTCCGAGTTTTTCATGAAACAACTCACTGATTTCGCCACGCTTCATATGAATGGCGGGCATCACAATGTGGCTGGGCGGTTGCTTGGCAAATTGAACAATCCGCTCGCCTAAATCGGTATCAATCACTTCAATACCATTTTCCTGAAGGAAGTCATTCAAATGACACTCCTCCGTCAGGATACTTTTACTTTTAACCAGCGTATCTATTTTTCTGCGCGAGAGGATTCCTAATACAATACGGTTATGCTCGTCAGCATTTTCAGCCCAATGCACTTTAATTCCATTTAATAGCGCATTGGATTCAAACTCAGTGAGGTAATCATCGAGCCTGGACAAGGTGTGTTCCTTTATGGCCGAAGCCACGCTCCGCAATTCCTCCCACTCCGAAACAAAACCAGTTGCAACATCTCTTTTTTGCCTGACCATCCAAAGCGTTTGGTCATGCCATTTCGCCCGATCGGCGTTTGCTAAAAATCTGGAAGCTTCCTCAGGATGCCCCATATACAGATTCGTTCAAAATTTCAGCAACATGCACTACCTGTACCAACAAACCTTGGCGTCTGATCAATCCATCGAGGTGCATCAAACAGGACATGTCAGCCGAGGTGATGTACGCTACATCTTTTTCCAGGAAGCCGTGAATCCGATCGTTACCCATAGCAACGCTAACTTTTTCCTCCTTAACTGAAAAAGTTCCACCAAAACCACAACACTCATCCAAGCGCTCTGGATAGACCAACTCCAGACCATCCACTGCATTTAGCAATTCTTCAACTTTATTAAATGCAGATTCTTTTGTTTCGGAAGCAGCAGCAAGCCTAAGCCCTCTAAGTCCATGACATCCGGAATGTAAACCAACCTTATGGGGAAAGGTGACCTTTGGCAATGGCTTCTTAAGAACATCAACAATAAACTCTGTCAATTCCAACGTCGAATTTCTCACATGAACGACATCACTTGTTTGCTGAATGAAATCATAATGATGCCGTACATGGTAGGCACAACTTCCTGACGGGGTCACGGTAAAATCGAAATCCGAAAAATTATTTATAAAACGATTTGCACAGCTACGGCTACTATCCTCATAACCTGAATTGGCCAGAGGTTGACCACAGCAGGTTTGTTCGCGGACATAATGCACATCGCAACCCAACTTCACCAGGAGCTGATGGGTCGCGATTCCAACGCGTGGATAAAACTGATCGATGTAACACGGTATAAACAATCCGATCTTCATCAGGATACTTGATCCTTCAAATCAAATATTTTTTCCGTTAGAATCCATTTTTCTCCCGGTAAGGCATTGGGAAGTGGCTTTTGGAATCTCCACATCAACTCCTCCCATTCTCTGACTTTTGGATTGGACCGATCCATTTCAGCCTTTTTTTCAAAGCTGAATCCCTCTGCCACTTCCATAATCATAAACATGCGGTTTCCAGTATTCCAGATCTCCATGCTCAATATCCCTGCTGATTTTATGCTTTCGGCTATTTCAGGCCAAATGCGCTGATGATATTTTTTATAGTCCTCGATTAATTTGGAATCCTCCTTTAAATCCAATGCCAGACAATACCGCATACCCTGTGAGAATTAAAAATTTGTAAAAGTATTAAGCCGCCTTTGTGTCGTGGCTATTGCTTTCGGCTCGGTAGCCATCCAAACTATACCACAATACCACCAGCAGGCAGGCTACTGGCACCAGGTAAGCAATCTGAATATTCCCGGTTGCGTCTGAAATCCAACCCATCGCCAATGGAAAGAATGCGCCGCCTGCGATGGCCATCACAACAAGCGATGAACCAAGCTCCGTGTCTTCTTTCAGATCATCGATCGATAAAGAAAAAATGGTGGGGAAAATAATGGATTCAAAAAACGGAACAGCAATAAGAGCCCATAAAGCCAATTCGGATTTTATCAAACTGGCCACGAGCAACAATACAATACAACAGGATGCATAAATTAATAAAAGGCGGTTGGCAGGAATAAACCTGGAGAGTAAAGTACCGGCAAATCGTCCAACCATAAATCCAAGCAAAGCCATGCTAAGCCAAAAAGCAGCTTCTTTTTCAGGAACTCCTGAACTGAATTTTGAAAACCGGATAAAGAAACTTGTAACCCCTACCTGAGCACCGACGTAAAAAAACTGAGCCACCACACCCCACTTCAATTGGCGATGCCTGAAAACCTGCCACAGATTACCTCCGGACTTTCCTACTGATGAAGTTCTTCCATCAGGCATCTTCGTAAACCAAACCAGAACCGCTACAAACAAAACCACCAAAGCAATAACCAGATAGGGAAACCTTACGGCATCTGCCTCCATCTGCAGATAAGCCTCCAGCTCCGCAGGAGCCATGGCAGCAAGGGTATCGTCTGAATATTCTTTGCCACTCAGAATAAATAAACCACCTGCGAATGGAGCAATGAACGCACCAAACCCGTTAAATGATTGTGCAAAATTTATTCTTGTATGAGCGCTATCCCGTGAGCCCAACATGGTAACGTATGGATTTGCTGCCGTCTCCAGAAAAGCACAACCTGAAGCAATCACAAATAATGCCCCTAAAAACATTCCATACTGTCGGCCATCAGCGGCAGGAAGAAACAATAACGCACCAGCGCCATACATGAGTAGTCCGGCCAGAATTCCTGCCTTATATCCGAATCGCTTCATGACCAATCCCGCCGGCAAGGCCATGACGAAATATCCAATGTAGACCGCAGAATCGATCAATGCTGACTCTAAATCTGTAAGCCTGCAAGCTTTTTTCAGATGTGGAATGAGGATGGGTTCGAGGTTGTGGACAAACGCCCATAAAAAAAACAGACTGGTAACCAGTGCAAATGGTATTAAATAATTATTTCTGGAGGTTTGGGTCATAGCTATTGGAATTAATTATAACGCACGGTCGAGATGAACATAACCACCATCAACATGAATTAGCTGACCTGTAGTATGGGAGGACCGATCAGACAATAAAAAAACTGCGGTGTTGGCGATCTCTTCAGGCTTGGTCATTCGTTTGCCAAGTGGAATTTTCCGGGTGATCTCATTGAGCTTGGCCTGAGGATCCGGAAAAGTATTGACCCAATATTCGTACAACGGAGTATAACATTCTGAGACCACAATAGCGTTTACCCGAACTCCAAATGGAAGTAACTCAACAGCCCATTCCCTGGTCAGTGCATTTCTACCACCAGTGGCAGCTGCATAGGCGCTGGTGTTGCCTTGTCCAGTTTCAGCCACTTTAGAAGTTATGTTCACAATGGAGCCACCCGATTGCTTAAGGAATGGCAAACATCCTTGGGTCATCAAAAAATAATGGACAACATTTCGATGAAGAGACAACATAAATTCTTCATATGTACCTTTTTCAAGTCCGATGCCATCATTCACCCCTGCATTGTTGACCAGTCCATCCATTCGACCATAACGTTCGGCGGCAATCTTAACTGCCGAAGCACATTCCTCCGGCTTGGTCAATTCAGCCTTAATTTGAATGGAGTCCGGTGATAAAATTTTTATCTCCTCCAACATTTTAAGGTTGTCATCCTCATCTTTTCCAACAATCACCGGTACCGCGCCTTCTGATGCCAAAACCTTTACAATTGCAGCGCCGATTCCTCTGGCTCCTCCTGTCACCAGAATGACTTTATTCTTTAGGTTCAAATCCATTTTGATGTTGAATTGATCGTTGAATATACGGCTCAATGGCTGCATATCCAGCTGCTGTCACTTAAGTATGTTTCAGAGCTTATAGAATCGGGCAGCATTCAAACCAAAAATGCAGGCCTGTTCATCAGCGGAAAAGGAAGAAAAGTAATTTGAAACGATCTTATACTGGGCATCGTAGCCACCGGCAAGCTCACACACAGGCCAATCGGATCCATACATCATTCTGGCAGGACCAAAAGCTTCCGTCACCACATCCAGGTAAACTTTGAAATCTTCCTCTTTCCAACCCAACCAGTTGGCTTCTGTAACCATTCCGGAGATCTTGCAAAAAACATGAGGAAGTAGTGCCAGGCTTTTAATCCCATCCGACCAGGATTTCCAATTGCCACTCCTGATATCCGGCTTGGCAATATGATCCAAGACCAACGGCTGTCCATCCAAGGCTTGGGCGAATTTAACAGCCATTGGCAGCTGGTGGTGATAGATCAACACGTCGTACGTGAATCTGAAGTCAGCCAATGTCCTGACACCATTCAAAAACTGTGGTCTATTTAAAAATTCAGGATCTTTTTCCGATTGAACTATATGCCGAAAGCCTTTCAGCAAGCCCTCTCCAGATAATTTCTCCAGCTGCTGTTTAAGGTCTGGCGCTGTGAAGTCTATCCAACCAACCACCCCTTTTACAAAAGAGTGTTGACGGGCAATGTTTAAAAGCCATACATTTTCCTGTAAATCTTGCTGGACCTGAACCAGCACTGTTCCATCTATGCTGAGGTTATCAAGTTTTGGCTTTAGATCAGAGGCACCAAAATTTTTTTTGATAGCCCCCATGTCATCGGTCATCCACGCATCACGGACCGAATCATAATTCCAGAAGTGCTGATGTGCATCTATTCTCATCTGCGGGCCTTTTCGAAGGACACCACGTTTTGTCGGGCTTTTCCGAGCCCGTCGATACCAAGCTCAATAACATCACCATCCTTCAAATAAACAGGAGGATTAAATCCAAGCCCCACTCCTGCTGGTGTGCCAGTGGAAATAACATCACCCGGCAAAAGGGTCATAAACTGACTGATGTAGCTCACCAAAAACGGGACCTTGAAAATCATGTCAGAGGTTGACTCATCCTGTAGCATTTTACCATTCAGCTTTAACCAAAGTCTGAGGTTGTGTGGATCTTTAATCTCATCAGCGGTCACCATCCATGGACCAAGTGGAGCAAAACTATCTGCGCTCTTGCCCTTCACCCACTGCCCGCCGCGCTCAAGCTGAAAGGCTCGCTCGCTAACGTCGTTGTGAAGCATATATCCTGCAACATGATTCAGAGCATCTTCTTCAGAAACGTATGATGCTTTTTTTCCTATCACCACAGCCAGTTCAACTTCCCAATCGGTTTTGGCGCTGCCTTTTGGAATGATGATTTCATCATCCGGACCAACAATTGAACTCGTGGCTTTGAAGAAAATAATTGGCTCAGTAGGCACAGCCATATTACTCTCTCGGGCATGCTTCAAATAATTTAAGCCGACACATATAATTTTCGACGGACGGGCAATGGGCGCTCCCAGCCGTTGACCATCCGACACAAAAGACAAATTACCTTTTACCAATTCATTTTTTAACCTTGAAATGCCTTCTCCTCCAAAAAACTTTTCGTCGTAATCAGAAATGATTGGACTGACGTCCAGAATTTTCCCTGAATCCACAAGGACACCAGGCTTTTCATTGGAAGGATTTCCAAAACGTACCAGTTTCATATAGTTGTTTATGTATTAGAAAGGTGAAAAAAGCAGTAGACCTTAACCGCCATTAAGCTTTACAAAGCCGCCGTCGATCGGATAATCAGTACCGGTAATGAAGCCGGCCTGATCTGAACATAAAAAAAGCGCCAGTGCTGCAACCTCATCGGGTTTACCCATTCGTCCAATCGGTTGTGTTTTTGAAAGCTTTTCAAACATCTCTTCTTCTCGGCCAGGATAATTTTTCTCTAAGTAGCCGTCAATAAACGGAGTGTGAATTCGGGCTGGAGAAATACTGTTGCACCGGATGCCATAGGAGAGAAAATCTTTTGCCACTGATAACGTCATGGCAAGTACCGCACCCTTGGTCATGCTATACGCGAATCGATCCGAAATCCCTAAACTACCGGCTATGGAGGCCGTGTTCAACACAACACCTCCTCCGGCGATTTTCATTTTAGGAATTACAGCATGCAAACAATTGTACACGCCTTTAATATTCACACTTACCAGTCGATCAAAGTCAGTTTCCTCGGTTGATTCCGCTGTTCCAATGTGGGCAATTCCTGCATTGTTGATCAGTATTTCAATTTTCCCTTGAATTGAATTGATCACCTTTGAGACATCTTCTTGTGATGATACATCACATTTGTGCACCTTCACCGACACGGCATCAATGCCTGCTTTAAGAAGGTTGGTGGTAGCCTCGTCTGCACGGAAATCCAATACATGCACAAAGGACCCCGCATCAACAAAGGACTTGACCATTGCCAAACCAATCCCGCTTCCTCCTCCGGTTATAATTGTTTGCTTTCCTTTCAAACTGATCTTCATAATAAGTACGATCGTTAAAGATATGGAGAATAATTATCGTGAAACAGCTTTTGAGTTTACCAGGAAATGAATTTTACGGCATCTAGAACCTCAATTTTCAAGGACTATTGGTTTGGTTATAGAGCCTCAAAATTTAAAGCAGATTGGTCGGCAATGTCATAACTTTGGGCCTTGATTTATGGCTGAAGTAGAATTGATCATGCCCAAAATGGGCGAAAGCATTATGGAGGCCACCATCCTAAAGTGGCTTAAGCAGCCGGGCGACCCGATTGGCCAGGATGAATCTGTTCTTGAAGTGGCGACCGATAAAGTTGACACCGAGGTGCCAAGCCTTTATCCAGGTACGCTTAAGAAAATACTCGCCAGAGAAGGTGAGGTGGTTCAGGTGGGTAAGGCCATCGCAATCATCGAAACAACTGTTGCAGTTCAACAACAACCCTCAAAACCATCTGCACCGGCGAAACCCGTTGAAAAAATTTCCACGCCGACCGTGGTACCGGTTATGGCACCCGTAACCATATCAACAGCAACGCAACCAAAACAGGAATTGATCGCTTCGCGGCGAATGACCAACCGTTTCTATTCTCCACTTGTCAGGACAATTGCCAAAAAAGAAAAACTTTCCGGGATCGAACTTGAATCCATTTCAGGAACTGGCGCAGGCGGCAGGGTAACCAAAAAGGATCTTTTAAGTTTTTTACAATTCAGAAGACCTGCATCCCCCAGCGGAACATTATCAGCACCACTGGTTCCAGCAGTAATTGGGCCAGAAGATGAAATTCTTCAGATGGATCGAATGCGCAGGATGATTGCCGAGCGCATGGTGGACAGTAAACGGGTTTCACCACATGTTACCTCTTTTGTTGAAGCCGATGTAACTTCCATTGTACATTGGCGAGAGGAAAAAAAAGGAGACTTCCTCAAAAAATTTGGCGAGAACTTAACCTTCACCCCTGTTTTTGTTCAGGCGGTGGCCAAAGCCATTCAGGATTTTCCAATGATTAACATTCAGGTCGATGGAGACCGGATTGTTGTTAAGAAAGAAATAAACATCGGTGTTGCTGTTGCGCTTCCAACCGGAAACCTGATTGTACCCGTAGTTCGGCAGGCCAATAAGCTCGACCTCACACAACTGGCGCGTGCGATTAATGACTTAGCGAGAAGAGCAAGGGAAAATAAGTTGAAGCCGGATGATTTGACCAATGGCACTTATACCGTTTCAAATGTCGGATCCTTTGGCAATGTGATGGGTACGCCCATCATCATGCAGCCACAAGCAGCCATCCTCGCTTTGGGCGCCATCCAAAAAAAGCCAGCGGTGCTTGAAACCCCTAATGGAGATGTAATTGCGATCCGGCACAAAATGTTCTTATCCCATTCTTATGATCATAGGGTGATCGATGGGGCATTGGGCGGAAGTTTCGTCAGGCGCGTTGCTGATTACCTGGAGAAGTTTGAAACGCCTGCTTTAGCCTGATTTAAGCAGGATTCCTGCATTCGGAAAAAACCCTTGTTTCTCTTACATTTGCAGCCCTTCCAAAATGGGAGGGCTATTTTCATTGTGAAAATGGCTTGTTTAACCAAAAAAGTGTTTCGGTAAGCCCGACCGAAAACATGTAATGCAGGGCGTTTTTCGTTTATGGCAAAAATTTCAAAATCAGAAGAGGCAGCTAAGGAAGCCCTCAACAAGAAACTGGCGAAGGAAGAAGAGCCGGCTCCCCTTGATGTTAAATCAGCAGAGGCAGAGTTGGAGCAGGATGAACTAGCCCGTTTCAAACAGCAAAAAAAGGCTGAGGAGGAAGATGGTATTGTACCTGTGGTTCTGACCACAGTAGGAAAAAAGGCACCTGTGCCTGCTTTTGTTTCTCCGGAAAATTTTGATTGGGAATCATTCGATAAAAAAGGATTCGGCGAAGGTTACAACGCACAGGAGAGGGATAAGCTTACGAAGCTTTATTCCGGAACCGTTGCAACGGTAGCCAATGCTGAAGTTGTAAAAGGAGTAGTGGTTGGCATCAACGAACGCGATGTGATTTTGAACATCGGTTTCAAATCAGATGGCTTGGTTCCATTGGCTGAATTTAAAGATCAACCCGCCCTGAAGATTGGTGATGAAGTCGATCTTTTCATTGAGGAGCGTGAAAACGCTATGGGGCAGCTGGTGCTCAGCCGCAGAAAGGCTAAGCTTGTTAAAGGCTGGGAGTATGTTCAGAAAGCACTGGATAAAGATGAAGTAATAGAAGGATTTGTCAAGCGTAGAACCAAGGGTGGATTGATCGTCGATGTATTTGGCATTGAGGCGTTCCTGCCTGGCTCACAGATTGATGTAAAGCCTATTCGTGATTTCGACATCTATGTTAATAAGAACATTGAAGTCAAGGTGGTGAAAATCAATTACACCAACGACAACGTCGTGGTGTCGCACAAGGTTCTCATCGAGAAGGACATCGAACAACAAAAGGCGGCTATCCTCACCAACCTCGAAAAAGGTCAGGTGTTGGAAGGCGTTATCAAGAACATGACCAACTTTGGTGTGTTCATCGACCTGGGTGGTGTAGACGGCTTGTTGCACATTACCGATATCTCCTGGGGACGCACCAACCATCCGGAAGAGCTGCTTAAACTCGACCAAACCATTAAGGTGGTTGTACTTGATTTCGACGAGGACAAAAAACGGATTTCACTTGGCATGAAGCAGCTTACGCCTCATCCATGGGCTGGCCTTGCCGAAGACATCAAGGTTGGTTCTAAGGTTAAAGGCAAAATTGCCAATGTTGCCGATTACGGAGCATTCCTGGAAATCATGCCGGGCGTAGAAGGCCTTATCCACGTAAGCGAAATGAGCTGGTCACAGCATCTTCGCAATCCACAGGACTTCATTAAAGTTGGCGACGAAATCGAAGCCATGGTACTCACCATCGACCGCAACGAACGCAAGATGTCACTTGGCATCAAGCAATTGACTGAAGATCCATGGACACGTCAGGACATCATTTCTAAGTATGGAACTGGATCTGTTCACACCGGTTTGGTTCGCAACCTGACCAACTTCGGACTCTTCCTTGAATTGGAAGAAGGTATCGATGGACTTGTGCACGTTTCAGACCTCAGCTGGACCAGAAAGGTTAAGCACCCTTCGGAGTTCACCAAAGTGGGTGAAAAACTTGAGGTAAAGGTTCTTGAGCTCGATGCAGCCAACAGAAGATTGGCACTGAGCCACAAGCACCTGGAAGAAAACCCTTGGGATACCTTTGAAAATATCTTCACCGTGGGTTCTGTACACCGTTGTACAATCACCGGTAAGAATGACAAAGGTGCAGTTCTTGAATTGCCCTATGGCCTTGAAGGCTTCTGTTCTTCAAAGAATCTTGTTCGTGAGGACAACACCAAACCAGAAGTTGGTGAAGCCTCCGAGTACAAGGTTCTTGAGTTCTCTAAAGAGGACAGAAAGATTCTTTTAAGCCTCAAGGCTACCTGGTCTACCGAAGAGGAGAAACCTGCAGCGCCTAAGAAAAAGGCGGCAGCACCTAAAGGAAAGACCATTGAGAAGATCAATCAGGAGTCTGAGAAATCAACCCTGGGGGATCTTGAAGCACTTACTGCCTTGAAAGAGAAAATGTCAGCCCAGGCCTCTAAGCCTGAAGAACCAAAGGCTGAGTAATTTTAGATCGGACATCCCGTTTTGGCGGGATGTCTTTTGGTGCTGTGGCCGAGTGGCTAGGCTGAGCTCTGCAAAAGCTCCTACAGCGGTTCGAATCCGCTCAGCACCTCAAATCCCTTACTTTTTTTCGATGGATATTGATCCGGATCCTACCAGCGTCCGGATTTTTTCCAATGCCTTCTGGTTTTTTGCAGACTTGAGGTTGGCAATGATGCCACGCTTTTCGCGGTTGGTTAATCGCCAACTTAATGAGGCCCTCGCGCTGTTTTGACGGATGCTGTCCATTTTGCCCAGGATTGAAACATAATCCGAGGCCTCATATTCGAGATCAACACGATACACCGGCACCTTAAGCCAGGTTGGTGATTGAGTCATTAAGAAATCACTATTGATGTCCTGGAAATTTTCAAAGTTGTTGTAGACACTGCTGATCGGCTGAGTAATCTGATCCACAATCGACTGACCGCTTAATTTTTTGGTCTCGCGGATTTTAGGAGAGTCACGAATGGAGAGGACCAATGCACCGGATGTGTTTTGCTGGATCCAATCCCTGAAGACAAATAAGAACCGAACGGCATCAGAAACCCCAAAATTATCTGAAATACCAGCGTCCATTATTAATAAGGGTGGATCGGAGGGCAACGTTGTATTGGGGGTAATGTAAGGAAAGGTGGCACTCATCCTCAGGGCTGAAAGAAATCTGAGACTATCCGGCTGACGCCCTTCAAACATCCTATGAAAGTCGACCCCAGCAATTTTATTTCCATCATACGATTCGAAAACTGAACTACTGCCTGGAAAAAATGAAACTGGTCTGGAGGCGATGTAGAGTTTTCTACCATCGTTTACGATGGTAGGCGCCAGTACGATCATTGGAATTTTACCGGAAAGCTCCGGAGCACGGTATTCGCCCAAAGGCTTATCCATCAGGTCTCCAGTAATTTTATTGAGTTGCTGTTCGAATGTAAAGGCGCGGTCTTTTCGGTATGAGAAACCGCCGTACTTAAATGTTCTGCTTCCAGAAAATATATCGTTTGCAAGCAGGCTAAAAATCAGCGGATTCAGGTTATCAGATGAGATATCCTGAAGATAGGAACCGGCATACGGATCAACTGGCTGGCCTTCATTTTTACGGTACCAGAGTTCCCGATAATAGCTAGCACCAATCAGGCCGCCGGAGGCACCCGTTATCAGGACACTATGATTAATAAGTTGACCATTCGTTTGGCGGTCAGCTTCCTGCAAGGCTGCAAAACTCCATAATGTAGATCGCTTACCTCCGCCACTGGTACAGAGTAAAACCATGGTTGGTGGCTCCTTAAACTTAGCCCTCCAATTATTTAATTGTTGAAGGGTTAAACTTTTATCGTCTTTAATAGCGACAGAATCGGACCAAAGAACCAGATTCTGCCTGGAGTATTTTACCGGGACATCTTTATTGCTCAAACCAAAAGCCTCAAACCGCCTCGAAAAAAACTCGATGCCGATCAAATAATTCATCACCAAAAAAAGAATGAGCGCAGCGGTTCCCGACCAACCCCCAAACCAATAACCAAACGCCCCGGCAATCATTACAAAGACGGTTAAAAAAATCATGAAAGTTGCTGCAGCAGGAATCTGAAAGGCGGGGACGTCCTTAAAAATTCCAAGCAGTAAAATGAATAAAAACAAAGTAAGTTCAATCACCACCAGATTGAAATGGTTTTGATCGAAAACCTGTACAATCAATTGCTTATCGTAAAACTCTTTTTCTGTCCCAACTTTTTTGATGCTGAAATCATAGTCGAGGTAGTTATCGACACGTTCCTGTTTTTTGCGGGCAATGTCCAACTTTCTTAAAGCGCTGGCCTTGGTGATCGGGACGGTTTTTTTCAATCGTGCGTCCAGTCGACATACCACATACCTGAAAATATCTTTTTGGGTGAAAAAGAAGTACGTGTAAAGTAGTGCAGTGAGGGAAAGCAGACCGAAAAGAAATCCGCTGATGTTTACCGCTAAATCTAAAATCCCGATGTTGGCATTGCTGACTTGAAAAGCAACCATTTGAAAAATATATACCGATATGAAAACCATCGGTAAAATGCTGTTGTTCAGCGCGAACTTGGTGAATGGTCTGGGCAAGGCACCGATGAACGAAAATCTGTGGCCCTCCGTTATGTAACTGGTGATGTTGAAGGCAGCAGCATAACCAGCTGTGGTCAGACCCATGATGAAAAAACTGGTGAAGTTTACCCGGTCCATGTATTCAGGATCCAGAAACAGGTAGGGTATTCCTAAGTATTTCCCAAAATTACCGGTGACCATAGCCAGTAAAACCAACCAACCCAGAATCATTAGTTGATTCCGTTTGAAATGGGTCAACAACAGCTGAACCGGAAAAGAATATAAAATAGAAGAGCGTCTTTCAGTCATTGACTTAATGACACCTAAGGTACAATGTACGTCCGGAATTTATTCCGGTTGATTTCAGATTCAGGCGGAATAAGCGATATTGAACCGTTAACCCTAAAAAAATGTATTCAGTACAGGAATTCAGAAAACATTTTCCATCTCTGAAAAGAGTATACCAAAATAAGCCACTCACCTTCCTGGATGGACCGGGAGGCACGCAGGTCCCTTCTCAGGTAACGGACGCTATAACACATTATTACCACCAATCGAATTCCAACACCCATGGCGTGTTTATAACGACCCGCGAAACGGACGAGACCATCGAAAGCATGCGCAAATCCATGTCGGTATTTTTAGGAGCTGAGCACCCCAATACCATTTCAGTCGGCCAAAATATGACTACGCTGAATTTCGCGCTGGCCAGAGGAATGGGTCGAATTTTCCAACCAGGAGACGAAATTCTTATCACTCAGCTGGATCACGAAGGCAATCGTGGTCCATGGCTTTCTTTGCGTGAACGAGGGATCATCATCAAGGAAGTCCGGTTAAAACCAGATGGTCGGCTTGACTATGAGGATATGGAACGCAAGCTCAGTGAAAGGACCAGATTGTTGGCGATGGGCATGGCTTCCAATGCCATTGGAACAGTGAACGACATAGAAACAGCACGAAAACTAACCTACAAAACAGGGACCTGGTTGTTGTTGGATGCAGTGCATTATGCTCCACATTTTTCAATTGACGTCTGTAAAATTGGATGTGATTTTCTGCTTTGTTCAGCCTATAAATTTTATGGCCCACATGTCGGCATTCTCTACAGCAGACCCGGTCTTTTGGACAACATCCCAACCGACCACCTCCGTACGGCTGGCCAAACCGCACCGGATAAAATTGAGACCGGAACGCTAAACCATGCCGCACTCGCCGGAGTTGATGCTGCGGCTCAATTCTTATGGAGCTTTGGTGAAGGAGAAAATGAACGCAGCCGCCTAATAAATGCTTATGGTCATATCGGAACTCATGAGAGAAAACTTGCTGAAAAACTTTATTCAGGGCTCTCTTCAACACCCGGTGTAAAAGTCATAGGAACTGATTTCAATTCAGGACTTCGAGCACCTACTGTCTCCTTTGTTCACAATCGCTTAACCGCAGAGGAGGTTTGCAAAAAACTTGCCACTGAAAACATCTGTGCATGGGATGGACACTTCTACGCTCAACGTGCAATCGAAGTGCTCGGCCTTCTGGAAGGCGGTGGCGTAACGCGTCTTGGGCTATCGGCGTACAACACCGAAGAGGAAATTGCTAATACGCTGAAGGCGATTGAGAAATTATAAAATCAATTCTCCAGCGCCTGACGAAGGTCCTCAATCAGGTCTTCATGGTCTTCGATACCCACGCTAAGTCTGATTAAGGAATCACTTAAACCAGATTTCAATCGTTCCTCCTTTGGAATGCTGGCGTGGGTCATTGACGCCGGGTGATTAACCAAGGATTCCACGCCTCCGAGTGATTCAGCCAATGAGAAGAGTTTAAACTTCTCCATTACCCGAATGGCTTTTTCCGTATTATCATCCTTAAGCACAAAGGAAAGCATACCGCCAAAATCCTTCATTTGTTTGGCAGCCACCAAATGGTTTGGATGGTCTGTAAATCCGGGCCAAAAAACCTTTCCTACCGATGGATGCTGACGCAGATACTCTGCTACCAACCGGCCATTTTTACAATGCCGCTCGACGCGTAAATGAATGGTTTTGATTCCCCTTAAAACCAGGAAGCAGTCTTGCGGGCCAGGGATCGCTCCGCAGGAATTAAGAATAAACTGAAGATCCTGCTGAAGCTTGTCATCATTAACAATAAGCGCACCCATAATCACATCACTGTGGCCACCAAGGTATTTGGTCACTGAGTGCATAACAATGTCTGCACCCAAATCCAATGGATTTTGAAGACAGGGCGAGGCAAAGGTATTGTCAACCGCCACCATTATGCCGTGCTTTTTTGCAAGCTGAACATGGTCTGCGATATCGGTGATGCGCATCAGCGGATTGGAGGGCGTCTCCAACCAAAACAACCGGGTATTTTTGTTGATCAGCGGCTCGGCTTTGCTGATGTCGGTTAGATCCGTGAAGTGGAAACGAATTCCGTATTTCTCATAGATTTTGGTGAACAGTCGATACGTGCCGCCGTATAAATCGTTGCCAGTAATGACCTCATCTCCGGGTTTCAACATTCTGATCACAGCATCGGTAGCACCCATACCAGAACCAAAACAAATGGCATGTTTACCATTTTCCATAGCTGCAATGCTTCGCTGCAATACAGATCTGGTTGGATTCGCGCCGCGTGCGTAGGCAAAGCCTTTATGGCGCGCAGGGGATTCCTGAACATAGGTTGAAGTTTGAAAAATCGGGGTCATGATAGCGCCCGTGGTAGGATCTGGCTCAATTCCGGAGTGAACTGCTTTGGTACCGAGTTTCATAAATCTGGATTTGTTGACAAAGGAAATTGATTTAGATGTAAAGCGAAAACATTGTAGCCTCAACGGCTATAAGCCTTCATGATATGATCGGGCACCTGACAGTTTTCCTTTTTCCGTGTATCAGCAAGGTGAATTATTTTCCAACCATCAGGAGTCAGCACCAATTGAAAGGCATCAACCCCACAATGCCTGAATTGACCGCCGGCAAAAAGAGCGTATGGGGCCCAAACCTGAGCAAAACCATCTGCAAAAAATACCTTGTAGTCAAAAATCGGTTCCTGAAGGAACCCTGGTTTCAATTTGGCAATGGCCATTTTAAAATTTTGGGGTCCATTTTCGCGGGTGAGTTTTAAGTTTCCATCTGGCAAAACAACCACTGTTGCGAAGGTGACGTCGGAATGAAAGGTACTTTGAAGAAGCGCTGTATCGGCCTTGGCCATGGCCTCGAACATTTTATGGATCGGTGCCATCACGTCAGTGTCAGCGTGTTGAGCACTTGCCACCATGGCCATAATCGTGGTGAAATAAAAAAGAGTCAAACGGAAGAAGGAACGAATACTAAAAAAGTCACTCATGGTATAAAAGCCTTTTAAAAGAAATGAACCCTGCAAAGGTGCTTTATAAAAGTCAGTTATTTCAGTAATTTTAGCGTTCTCAAACCCACTGATCATGAGATATTTCGCCTTCAGTATAATGCTATGGTTGGTTATGCCATCTTTTGGCCAAACCGCCGCTGAACTGGAAAAGAAACTTTCTAGCGTAGAAGGAGCAGAAAAAGTTAAAACCCTGAATCTACTTTTTGGTGCATGGATCGATCAGGATCCTGTACGTGCCTCAGGATATACCAGGGAAGCATTGGCACTGGCAACCGAAATTGGTGATACCCATGGTATGGCCTCAGCCTACAACAACCTTGGCGTTGTGTATAGAAACCACGGTGCATTGGACAAAGCGCTTGAGTTTTACATTACAGCGGAGGGTTTATTCAAAAAATCAAATGAAAAACCCGGCTTAGCGGCAACCCATAATAATATTGGAACAGTTTATTCGCTGAAAAAAGATGCGGCCAAGGCGAAGGGATACTTTGAAGATGCTGCCAAATTATTCAGGGAGCTGGGTGATACAGCCAAACTCATTGGGGCGTTAAACAACCTGGGAAATGTGACCGATGAAGTGACCAAACACCAGGAGGGACTTAAATATTTTGAGGAGGCCGTAGCCCTTGGAGAGCGTTCAGGATTATCGTCCCCGGATCCCTTGATCAATATCGGAACCATGTATCTGAGAAAAGGAGACCATGCTAAGGCTGTGGAAATTTTAAATCAGGCAGCAACCCTGGCCACCGGAATGCAGAAAGGTGAAAGCCTCCTAAGCATCCGCATCGGATTGGGAAGCGCGTGGCTGAGTTCAGGAAATCTAAAAGCGTCGGAAAAGGCATTGGTCGAAGCACTGGATCTAAGCGAGCAGCTACAGGCCTACGTGTATGAACCGGAGATTTACAAAACACTAGCTGTGAATTTCGCCAGACAAAATCGAATGAAGGAGGCTTATGAAAACATGCTGAAGTTCGAGCAATCCAGAGAAAGAATTTTTAGTGAGGAAAGCGGAAAGAAAATAGCACAGATGGAAATGTTGATTGACATCCATGAAAAAGAAAAAGAAATTGAGCGGCTTAAAAAAGATGAAGCCATTCAGGCCATCGAATTGCAACGTACCCGTCTTGCCATTACTCTGATGGTAATTTCCATTCTCACTGCCGTTCTGCTGGTTAATTACATTTTACAAAAGAGAAAGGCCTCTAAAAAATAATTTTCCATGACCAGAGAGGAGGCAAGAATATTGCTGAAATCCATGACCGACTCACCTGCCCTGTTGCGCCACATGCGTACACTGGAGCTTGTGATGGAGGCCTACGCAGAAAAATTAGGTGAGGATAAGGATGCCTGGGCCATTGCAGGATTGCTTCATGATGCCGATTATGAACGCTTTCCCGACCAACATCCAGGCATTATTGTTAATAAACTCAAGGAAATGGGCGAAGAAACCATTGCCCACGCCATCTCTGCGCACTACACGAAATGGAATGTTCCGTATCTGAACCTTATGGACAAAGCGCTTCTGGCGTGTGATGAATTAACCGGTTTTATTGTTGCCTGCGCCCAGGTACGACCAGAAGGAATTTCTACGCTTGAAAACAAATCGGTGATCAAAAAACTGAAGGATAAAGGTTTTGCCGCCAAGGTTGAACGAGACGAAGTTTATAAAGGCACCGAAATGTTGGGGGTCGAGCTTTCCGATCACATCACATTCATCATTGAAGTGCTCAAAACCAATAAAGCTGAGTTGGGCATTTGATCCATCCGCCTCATTCCTAAAAAATCCTGCTAAGCATTACTTTACAATCCTGATAATTCCGATTGCGCGCTAGCTTTCGGACTTTTCAGCTTTGAGATTTCGTTGGACACCGGTTGCCATGATCAGGGTTTTGCTTTGGCTATTAGCCGGCATCCTGACCGCCTCTTTTTGCTCCTTTGAAAGTCCCGCCGAAGCCGGAATGGTATTGCTGGTTTTTTTCTTTCTCCTGTATCTATTTGGCGTATCCAATAGATCCAAATTACTAAGTGGATTAACAGCACTTCTTTTTTTATGGACCATTGGCGTATTGCTGCCAGAACTTCGGGATGAAAGGCTTAGAGAGGACCATATCGCGCATCAAGAAATCCAGAATGCTACAGCGATGCTGGCGGAAGTCGCCGAAGACACCCGAATCAATCCAACATTTTCACGCACGATGGTGCAGATCCTGTCCATCCGAAACAACATCGAGTGGAAAACTGTGACAGGTAAATGCCTGGTCTACGGCTCCCCCGAAAACTCCTTCTTTAAAAAACAAAAGGTATTAATCCTTGGTCCCCTGGACACCATTCGACCTCCATGGAATCCCTCTGATTTCAATTATAAAAAATGGCTAGAAAAACAGAATGTTTTTTTCACCCATAATCTTCAGACAGGCAAGTTCATTTCCCTAGATGCAAAACCAATAGCACAAAAAACCATAATTGAATGGATAGATGGTTATTGTAAAAAAATTATCCTGGAGCATTTTAAAAATGTGAAAGAAAGATCCATTGTTCTTGCCATGGTCCTTGGTAATACCACGGAAATGACACCTGAGCTAACTGATGATTTTGCCGCCACCGGAACACTGCATGTTTTAGCAGTTTCAGGATTGCATGTTAGCATCATCTGTGGAATCCTTTTACTACTGCTGCGCCCGGTATCGTACCTAAAAAAAGGAAAGTGGATAATTACCGGAACCAGTTTGGTCGTTTTATGGCTTTATGCTGTTTTAACCGGGTTATCCCCTTCGGTTTTGCGGGCAGTCACCATGTATTCTTTTCTAACCATCGCCAAACCCCTAGGCCTGAGAACAAATGTTTTTAACACGCTGGCTTCCTCGGCCTTTATCCTTTTAATTTTTGATCCTTGGATGATCGAGCGGCCAGGATTTCAACTTTCTTTTTTAGCCGTTACTGGAATTGTTTGGGTTTACCCCCGACTGGTTATGGCATTTGAACCATTAACAAAAGTTGGATACTACCTGTGGAGCACCATCGCCATGACGCTGTCAGCCCAATTGCTCACCCTCCCCTTAAGCCTGGTGCTTTTCGGCGAATTCCCATTGTATTTTATACCTGCCAACCTGATCATTATACCCCTCTCCTCGTTGGGACTAATCATTGGAATTATTCTTATGGCACTCGATCCGATCCCGTTGGTTGGCCAGGCTCTTGCCCTTGGACTTTCGTGGCTAATCCAAATGATGATCGGTATTTCCGAATTTTTCAGTGATTTGCCAGGTAGCGTCCTGCCAGCCGAACTGAGTACGATGGAGGGAATATTTCTTTTTCTTCTGATTGTCTGTTTAACGTTGGGGGTCACCAGACATCAAATCAGGTGGATTTATGGAAGCCTAATTTTTGCGGTGGCGGGCTCAGCTGTTTCCTTCAACAACCATATAGTTCAAGCACAAAAGCAAAACCTATGCGTTTTCAGAATCCCTGGTAAATCAGCAGCAGTGTTCCAAAATGGATTTCATTCTACTGGTATTTACACCGATTCTGGTCAACTGCACCAATATTTCCAACGAATCAAAAAAAAGCAAAAGGAAACCCTAAAAGTATTAAATGGTGATTCCAGCAGAGCCATGATTTTCAAATTTGGAGATCAAAAAATCTTCTATCTGAATCATGGAAATTTCAACCTCACCAATCAACATGCCGATGTTTTGATTTTGGGCAAGCATGCGGCAAACATCGAATTCAAAAAAAGTAGCACCCATCAAATCGATACCTTCATTCTAGATTCCAGTTTACGGGGTAAATCACTTCAGAAGCTTAAAGAAAAATTAAAGAAATTGGGCATCGAGCCCTACAGTGTCCATGAATCCGGCGCCTGGTGTAAAAAGTGGTAGTCAATAAGTAATTAATTTAGCCCTGAATACCACTTTGAAGCCCACACCAGAAGCAGTACTTAAGCAGTATTGGGGACACGAATCCTTTCGTACCCCCCAAAAGGAAATCATTGAAGCGGTTTTAAGTGGACAGGATTGCCTTGCTCTTTTACCCACCGGTGGAGGTAAGTCCGTTTGCTTTCAGGTGCCCGCCGTTTTGCTCCCCGGCACCTGCCTGGTGATATCCCCACTTATCGCACTGATGGAGGACCAAATTCAACAGCTGAGTAAAAAAGGGATTTCCTCCATAATGATCCATTCAGGAATGTCTTACCATCAGATTGATGTAGCGCTCGACAACTGTATTTACGGCGAGGTGAAATTATTGTATTGTTCCCCTGAAAGGCTCAAGTCTGAATTATTTCAAGAACGCATCCGTAAGCTCAAATTATCGATGATAGCGGTAGATGAGGCCCACTGCATCTCTGAATGGGGATATGACTTCAGGCCCTCCTACCTGGAGATCGGTGAGATCAGGCAATGGCATCCCCAGACACCCATGATTGCCCTAACGGCAACAGCAACTGAAAAAGTCTGTGAGGATATTGTATTGAGGTTACGGATGAACAAGACTGCGATTTTTAAAAAAAGTTTTCTACGTGAGAACATTTCTTTCTCGGTTCGTCGTGCAGAAAACAAGGAGGAAAAACTCCTGGCTGCTCTTAAAAAAATTAAGGGATCGGCCGTCGTTTACGTGCGATCAAGACGGGCTGCTGAAACGCTTTCAGCGCTAATAGAGGAGAATGGAATTTCGAGCGTCTGGTACCATGCAGGACTTGATCAGGAGGAACGAAAAAAGCGACAAAAAATGTGGACTGATGGTGGCGCAGCCGTTATGGTGGCCACGAATGCCTTTGGGATGGGAATCGATAAATCAGATGTAAGGTTGGTGGTGCACACCGATTTACCTGAAACCCTTGAATCGTACTATCAGGAAGCTGGTCGTGCGGGCCGTGACGGAAATAAGTCGTATGCGCTGTTGCTGGTTCAACAGGGAGATTTAATCAATCTGGAAAAACGCATTGAACAGGCTTATCCAACCACAACCTATCTCAAGCAGGTTTACCAGGCACTGGCCAATTACTTCCAGTTGGCTGAGGGCGCAGGTTCAGGCATAAGTTTTCCATTCGACATCGTTGAATTTGCTGCACGATTCAATTTTAAAGTTGCTGATGCTTTCCCTGCCCTGAAAAGACTGGAGGAATCGGGGCTGATTGTATTTGAAGAAAAGATTTTAAGACCTTCCCGCTTGCAGATTGGTGCAGACCGAAATCGACTGTATGACTTTCAGTTGACCCATGAAAAATTCGAGGTGGTCTTACAACCACTGCTTCGAATGTATGGGGCTGTGTTGTTTGAAGATTGGGTGGTGATTTCCGAAGGTGCGCTGGCCATTGCGGCCGGTACCTCTAAATCAGAAATCATTTCACTTTTAAAGCAGCTTTCCGAACTAAAGATTCTGCGGTATTACCCCTCATCTGACCTCCCAAGAATAACCTACCTGAAAGAAAGGTTTGATGCCAGCAGACTTCCGCTGGATGTCCAGAGACTTCAGTCGCGGAAACAAAACGCATGGGAAAAAATGAATGCCATGCGAACCTACACCACCGATACCATCAGCTGCAGGCAGGCATTTATCCTGGAATATTTTAATGAAAAGGTCAGGAAAAAATGTGGCCAGTGCGATCTATGCATTGCCTCCACAAGTGAGAATATTGCTTCGCTTAAAGCTGAGTACAACAATCAAATTATTTCCTTAACCTCGACAGGACCAATGACATTAAATGCTTTGGAAGAAAAAATATCCCCAAACAATCCGTCCTTATTGATTGAAACGATAAGAGAGCTGGTCGAAAACGGGGTACTGGTCTATGATAGCGAATGGCGCGTCAATCTGAATCCAGCCAGATCACGTTAATCCAGAGCCTTCACGCCTGGTAATTCCTTACCCTCAAAGTATTCAAGCAGGGCTCCACCCCCAGTTGAAACATAACTGACCTGATCGGCCAAGCCAAACTTAGCCACTGCAGCAGCTGAATCACCTCCGCCTATTAGAGAAAAAGCCCCATTCTTGGTGGCACGTGCTACGGCTTCAGCAGTTTTTTTAGTTCCCGCAGAAAAGGGTTCCATCTCAAAAACTCCCATTGGTCCATTCCAAAGTATTGTTTTGGAATTTTCAATAACCGAAGCAAAGGTTGTTGCAGCCTTCGGGCCAATGTCTAGCCCCATCCATCCATCCTGAATGTGCATGTTATCGGAGATGGAGGTATTGGCCGCAACATCGAATTTATCTGCGACCACTGAATCCACCGGTAAGTGCAATTGGACACCAAGATCTTTTGCCTTTTGAATCAATGATGATGCCAGCTCAAGTTTATCAGCCTCTACCAAAGAGTTTCCGATGGTTCCCCCCATGGCTTTGAAAAAGGTGTAGGCCATGCCACCACCAATAATCAGATGATCCACACGATTCAGCAGCTGCTCGATAATCAGGATCTTATCAGAAATTTTAGCACCACCCATTATCGCTGTAAAAGGCTTTTCCGCACTCTTCATCACCTTGTCTGCATTGCCCACCTCGGCAGCGAGAACATAGCCAGCACATTTCACTTCAAAGAATTTTGCCACAATGGTGGTTGATGCATGGGCCCTGTGTGCTGTACCGAAAGCATCGTTCACATAGATGTCGCCATGCCTGGCTAATTTTTTAGCAAAGTCCTCGTCCCCCTTTTCTTCTTGCTTGTAAAACCTCAAATTCTCAAGCAACAAAACTTCTCCCGGTTTAAGGGCACTAGACAATCGGTAGGCCTCCTCCCCGATACAATCTCCACCAAAAAGAACCTTTGAACCCAGAAGCGCCTCCGTTACCGAAATGGTATGGCGCAAAGAATACTTATCCTCCGGGCCCTCCTTAGGTCTTCCCA
This sequence comes from Bacteroidota bacterium, assembly GCA_016866235.1. Taxonomy (GTDB): domain Bacteria; phylum Bacteroidota; class Bacteroidia; order Cytophagales; family Cyclobacteriaceae; genus ELB16-189. The sequence continues at coordinate 294,772 of VGMW01000001.1, read as the reverse complement.
GATGCGACATCAAAACACAACTACCGCCATCAGACAGAATTTTTTTAATGGTTGGGATGGTGGCACGAATTCTATTGTCGTCCGTAACATGGAAAGATTTATCCAACGGTACGTTAAAATCAACTCTGATGAGGGCTCGCTTTCCCTTGAAACTGATCTGATCGATGGTTTTCATTCCTTTGGTTTACGGTTTTTGGAGGAGCAATATTAACCTCCGACACAAATAATAACAACAACAATTTTACATTGGGAACTACGGTCGTTAGGGGATATTTTAGCTTCTCCGATTCGATTCGAACCACCCACCAAAAAGTCATGACCAAAAAAGAAAAGGCACGTTCAATCCATAGAATTCTTGATAAACTATATCCAACCGTTGAACCGCCCTTACATCATAAAGATGCTTATACGCTTTTAATTTCGGTTTTACTTTCTGCTCAGTGTACCGATGAGCGGGTGAACAAAATTACCCCACTGCTGTTCAGTAAAGCAGACAATCCCTACGATATGGCAAAGCTTACTCAGGAGGAAATACGGGAAATCATAAAACCATGCGGATTGTCACCCATGAAATCAAAAGGTATTTATGGGTTATCCAAAATCTTAATCGAAAAATATGGCGGACAAGTACCGAATTCCATGGAGGCCCTTGAGTCACTACCCGCAGTAGGTCACAAAACCGCTTCAGTGGTAATGACGCAGTGGTTCGATGTTCCTGCATTCCCTGTTGATACCCACATCCACCGACTGGCCAGGCGCTGGGGCTTGTCCTCAGGAAAAAATGTTGAGCAAACCGAAAAGGATTTAAAAAAACTTTTTCCTGAATCGTCCTGGAAAAACCTGCACCTTCAAATCATCTATTTCGGCAGAGCCTTTTGTCCAGCAAAGAAACACGACTGGAAGCAGTGCCCGATCTGCAGTAAATATTCCACTGCAGCGCTTCAAAAACCATATAAAAATTAAGTCTTTCGGTTAAGGCCTTTTCGAAGCCATTGACTGAGGAATCCCAATCCATAGCCCGTAAGCTGAACCACAGCACTTGGTATCGAAAGAATACCGACCACCATAGAACCGGTTGTAATGGTCGCACTCAGTGCAATCAAAATAAGATAGCCCAGAAAAAACTTTAGCGAAAACTCAAACCACCCGGAATCAAAAAAGAATAAAAGAGGAAACAATACCAGTCCAAGGGTAAAAAAAGACGGGAACCAATGGGTGATTTTTAAAGCTTCCGGATGATGTTCAGAGACCTCTACCCTTCCCTTTCCGAAATTATAGACCTGATGAAAAAATTGAATTAGGTCAGTCCGCCGCTTATGCCAAACAAACGCACCTTGAATAAGTACAACCTTAAAATTTAATTTACGCAATCGGATGCTCCATTCGATATCCTCCGCGTAACGTTCAAGTTGAAATCCACCAGTTTGCTCAAAAGCAGCTTTTCGGACGCCCATGTTGAAGCTTCTTGGCTGAAAATTTTTCATGGTTTTCCTGCCACCACGAATTCCACCAGTCGTCAAAATAGAAGACATGGTGAACGCCATCGCACGTTGCATTGTTGAGAAACTTTCATGTCCGGCATCCGGACCACCCCAAACATCAACCTGATTGGATTCCATGAACGACAATACCTCTGAAAAATACTGCGGCGGAATGATACAATCTGAATCAAAAAGCACAAGGTATTCTCCCTTGGCCATCTTCATTCCAAGATTCCTTGAAGGACCAGGACCAGAGTTGGATTTTTGCAGGTAAGTGACACTCAATTTTGAAGTGAACGCCTCAACCACCGCCTTACATGGTATCACCGAACCATCTTCCACCACAATCACTTCAAAGTCTTTATAATCCTGATTAACCAGACTTGTTAACAAATCATGAACTTCATCCGGACGGTTATAAACCGCTATGACAACTGAAAATTTCATTTCGTGGCTGACTTCTCACCGATCAATTTAACCAAAGCCAAATATTCATCCCTTAGCCTTGCAGCTTCCATAAATTCCAATTCCTTGGCTGCCTTTTCCATCGCTTTTTTGGTCCGAGCCGCTAATTTTTCCAAATCTGCTGCCGGCATCAGGCTGGTGACCGGATCGGCAACGAGGCTCAACTCTTGAGGTTCATTGTAATATTTTACCGCACTCTTCTTTGAATCCGCTACTTTGGTTTGCAACAGTATTTCACCGGCAGACTTGGTAACCGTACGGGGTATAATGCCATGTTTTTCATTGTATGCCTTTTGAACTTCCCTGCGTCGATTTGTTTCCTTAATCGCATTGTCCATCGACTCAGTAACTTTATCAGCGTACATAATCACCTTACCATTCACATTCCTGGCTGCACGACCTATTGTTTGCACCAATGACCGCTGGTTTCGCAAAAAACCTTCCTTATCAGCATCCAAAATAGCCACCAATGAAACCTCGGGAAGGTCCAAACCTTCTCTAAGAAGGTTTACACCAACCAATACATCGTAAACACCCAGCCGCAATTCCCTCAAAAGTTCTACCCTTTGCAGGGTATCGACTTCAGAATGTATGTAACGACACTTCACAGATACCCGATCCATGTATCGCGTTAGCTCTTCGGCCATCCGCTTTGTAAGGGTCGTCACCAACACACGTTCCTTTTTTTTAACCCTTTCATCAATTTCCTCCAGCAAGTCATCGATCTGATGCTTCGTTGGACGGACATCAATTTCAGGATCCAGAAGACCGGTGGGACGAACCAACTGCTCCACCACCACACCATCTGACTTAATCAATTCATACTCGGCTGGCGTAGCACTAACGTAGACAATTTGCTTCACGATGGATTCAAATTCAGCGAAGGTTAATGGACGGTTGTCCAAAGCAGCAGGGAGCCTGAAACCATAATCAACCAGGTTAACCTTACGGCTTCGATCCCCTCCCCACATGGCCCGAATCTGCGGTACGGTGACATGGCTCTCGTCAATGATCATCAAAAAATCATCCGGGAAATAATCCAACAAACAAAACGGGCGTTGACCCGGTTGACGGCGATCGAAATACCTGGAATAATTTTCAATTCCACTGCAATAGCCGAGTTCCCGCATCATTTCAAGGTCAAACTCTGTGCGCTCCTTGATTCGGTGTGCTTCCAGGTGGCGCTTTTCTTCTTCAAACATGGCAATTTGTGTAACCAGATCACCTTGAATTTCCCGTATAGCAGCATGCAACAATTCCTTACCGGTAACAAATAGGTTAGCGGGAAAGATCGTGACGGCTTGTTCCTCTGAAATTTTTAATCCGCTGGTGGGATCAATGATATGAATTGCCTCCACTTCATCACCAAAAAAATAAATTCTTAAAGCATAATCGGTGTAAGCAGGGAAAACATCAACGGTATCTCCTTTAACCCTGAAATTACCGCGCTTAAATTCCAACTCGGTGCGGCTGTAAAGTATATCCACCAATTGAAAAAGTAACCGGTTTCTTGCAATGGTGTCACCAATCCGAAGTTGAACCTTATTTTTCCCGAACTCCTCAGGATTTCCAATCCCATAAATGCAGGATACAGAAGCTACAACCACAATATCCCTCCGGCCGGTTAGAAGCGATGCTGTGGCACTTAGCCTTAGCTTTTCAATTTCATCGTTGATCGAGAGATCTTTTTCGATGTAAAGGTTGGAGGTCGGAATGTAAGCCTCAGGTTGATAGTAATCGTAGTATGAAATAAAATATTCAACAGCGTTCTCAGGAAAAAATTGCTTGAACTCACCATACAACTGAGCAGCCAATGTTTTGTTATGACTCAAAATCAGCGTTGGTTTATTTAATCTGGCAATGACATTTGCCATGGTGAAAGTTTTTCCAGAACCCGTAACGCCCAACAGGGTTTGAGCAGGCTCGCCTGAATTTACTCCCTGAACCAGCTGTTCAATAGCCTGAGGCTGGTCACCTGTTGGAGTGAACTCACTGACGATTTTGAAATTCATTTGGCAATTTACGCGATATTTGAAATGTTATTTGAAGTCACGTAAAACCATTTCTGAAACCAAAATCATTCAACTATGGAAAGAGCTGAATTTTTAAAACAATTGGGCACAGGTGCAGTCGCAGTCTGCGCTTACTGTGGGTTGGTAAGCTGTTCAGACGATAACGATTCTGTTACCCCAACCAATGGAATTGATTTTACCATCAATATCGAGGATGCTTCCTTTAGTCCGCTGAAAAGTGTAGGAGGATTCGTTTACAAGGATGGAGTTATTATCGCCAGAACTGGAACCGACTCTTTTGTTGCATTATCGAAATCATGCACGCACAATAATGTTGCTGTTGAATACTCAGCCTCTGCTTCAAAAATGATTTGTAACGCACACGGAAGTGAGTTCAGCACATCCGGTGCAGTATTAAGAGGACCTGCACAGGTACCATTGCGTTCGTACAATACAAGCTTCAAATCTCCTGAACTCAGGGTTTTCTCTTAATTAGAGTGTAGCGCTCCGGAAAAGTATTTCACCAGGAACTACTGCTGCCTCCGCCACCGGATCGCCCACCGCCAAAACTTCCAGAGCCGGAGCTGCCACTTCCACCCGAGGTACTGGTTTCAAGTTTTGGAACTGAATACTTGCGCTTGGCCACAAGGCCGCAATACTTACATGCTTTGGTCTCCTCTCTCAGCCCCTCCAATGAAGTCGTGGCCGATACCAGCGTTATGGCGGACTCCAGATAATAAGCCTGCACAGCACACTTTGGACATTCCTCATAGCCAGATTTCTTACCCGGATATCGTAGGATTTCTTTGGCACCACAGGAACGGCAAAACCACACATCATAATCCAATGACTCAATTGATTCCTCAAATTTTTGTGAAAGGCTCAGATGCTCATCATCTGTTTTTTCATCAAGCCTGGCGTGGATGACCTTATCGCATTTGTGACACGGACGGGCACAGGTTCGGTATTGCTGCTTTTTCCGAAAATAAAACGGAATCAGGATTAGGAAAGGCAATGGAAATATGACCGATAATACGATATACATGGTCTGACGGTGCTCCAGATACTGATAAGCTCTTCTAAATAATTTTTTACCCTCCATTTCCCTTAGTTCCCGCCCCATTCGCAGTCGACGCCAAAAAAACATTACCGCAGCATAACCATAAACCGCCAGGAAAAAGGTGGGTAGGTCACCAATGATCCATAAGCCAATAACCATTAGTAAGACCGGGACAACGCCATAAAAAATTAACCACAACCCCTGACCAATTCGCTCCGAAGGAAAATTATTTTTATCGGTTGCAGCATCAAAGTGCTTGTTCCTTCGCTTGATCCAATACCAAATTGCTATAGTAGTCAAGGCAAGAAAAAATAAAATCCATCTTATCATTTCTAAATCAACCGCATTATCCTGAACTGTTTTTACCTCCTCGATGGCTTTTGGTGATTCCAGGATCCTGACAATTTTTTGCACTCCCATTAATAGACCCTTTCCAAATTCACCTTTCTTAAAATGAGGCACCATTTCCTCAGCCTGAATTCTCTTTGTAGTTGCATCGGGTAACAAACCTTCCAAACCATAACCCGTATGAATGCGTACCGTTTTTTGATCGATAATTAGAAGTATCAATAATCCATTGTTATTTTCTGAGTGACCAATACCCCAATGGTTAAACAGGTCTTGCGAAAAAGTAAAAACATCCTGATCTCCTATCGAATTCAATACCACCACAGCTGATTGTACCGTAGTCCTTCGCTCCAGGGCATCTAAAATTCTTGTTATAGAATCTGTTTCAACTTTATCCAACAATCCATAGACATCGCTGACATAACCATTCGAAGTTTTCTTTGGATTTAAAACCTCAGTTGGCTGAATCCCCTGACCAAAAACCTGAAGAGAAAAAATAAAAAGAAAAAATGTTACTGATGTCCTCATTCGCTTAACCATAATTAATTACCATGACCTATTTAACCAATAACAAAAACGCCCCCCAATAATAAGGGTCGGGATACTTTTGCATCAATAGTTTTTGTGCAGACCGGAAAGCCTGTGGGCGATCTGGATTTTTCAACATCGCGGCATAAAAAAAACTCATCAGTTCCTGAGTAGCCGTATCATCCACCTTCCAGAGACTCATTACCAAAGACCTTGCTCCCGCGGCTAAAAATGCCCGTTGCAGACCATAAACCCCCTCACCGGCCTTTACCTCTCCAAGACCAGTTTCACAAGCACTTAACACCACAAGTGAGGTGCCCTCCAGATTCAAATTCATCGCTTCATAAGCAGTGAGAATTCCATTATCCGATGTGCTAAAATCAACCCGCGAGGTATCAGAAGACGTCCTTCCTGCGCCAGATAGAATCAAACCCGATCTTAGCAAAGGATTGCTTCGAGCATTTTCAGCTTCGATCCCCATGGAAAATCCATCACCAACTTCATGATCAGCCAAAAAATATCCGTGGGTTGCCAGATGAACAATTGAAGGTGACTGAATCAATTTTATGTTTGCTTCACTCGCCTCGGCCTGCTGCCTCAAATTGATTTTATACCCTGCAGCAGAAAGTATTTTAGACACCCCTTCCAATTCAACTTTTGTTCCGGGAAGGGGCACAACATACCCTCCATAATCAGGATACCCTAAAAGAAAGGCTGTTTTAACTGAAGCCTCAATTACTGGTGCTTTTAAACCAATCACCTCTCGTGGATTTCCCAGAAAAACAACTTCAAACAAATCCAACACAAAGTTCCCTTCCGGTGTTCGAATGGTATTAAGGTTGATCTGATTGTAGACACCATCCGCCGAAAAATAAATTCGTTTAACCTTATCGGTTAAACCTACGAGCGGCTTCCAGTATTGAGTGAATGAAACTGGGTCAGCAACCCTCTGCTGAATGGCATTTTTATAAACCTTCGCCGATTTAGTCTCTAGCAGTTTACCCTGGTCCATAACGATAAAGGCAGGAACCTGCATTCCCTTTTTTACGGCTAGCGCTAAATACTTTATTTCTTCAGACTGGTCATCTCGGACCAGTCGGAGCCTAATCATCTCAAGGGCCATTTCCTGATCTCCAAGAATCGAGGCCACATCGGAAAAGGAAGTGGTCTTTGCCACGAATCCATCGGTAAACTGAATAGACCGATCCGATAAACTCTTTTCCAGGTTATTGGCCTGTTGCTCTAATAATTTCAGGTTGATTTTTTGTGCTTCAAGATCTTCTCTTGAAAAACTGTACAATCTTGCCAGTTCCTCTTTCCTGCGAATCCATTGGTTATAATCCCGAATCAATACCCTATCAGCACTGCTTAATATTGCTCGCTTAACTTTTGAAGTTGAGCCCAATAAAATAGCCTTGGTTACCATCTGGTACTCAAAAACATCCCTCATGACCAAGGGAAATTGAGGCGCATAATCAATCGCAAAGGCATAAAATTTTTGAAACGAGGGTTGCAACAATTCCCAATACCTGGTTTTTTCAACCTCGCTCATGGGCCGGAAATACTGATTGATAAAACTGATGCTCAAATCAGCCGAGGCCTTCAGATTTTGATACGCCTTAGCCAGTCCACCAGCCTTCCATTGGGTTAATCCAAGCTCCTCCAGAGATTTGGCATAATCCGGGTGACGGTCACCCAAAACTTTTAGCCTTATCGTTAAAGCCTTTTGAAGATTTGTCTCTGATTCAGTTAGTCTGCCTGTTATTCGATTTAAAACACCTAAATCGTGTAAGGCTGAAGCATAGGCTGGACTTATTTCGGTAAACTTCTTTTTAAAAATATCGAGAGAGGAAATCAAAAGAGATTCCGAACTTTCGGGCTTACCCATTTTAATATAAAGTAGTGCGAGCTGACGAAGCATCCCGGCATATTCAGGATTATTGGACTGTTGTCTTTTTTCGAAAATGGATTTGATCTCCAGAAAAGTTTTTTCCGCATCCAAAAATTTTCCTGCCGACTGATACACCAAAGCAAGATTGGACAAGAACATTCGGTTTTCAAATGACTTTTTCCCTTTTAGTCCTGAATCGAAAGATGCAGCAGCCGCGGCTGAAGACTTTTCCATGCGCTGGATCGCCTCGTTCTTTCTTCCCATGGTCAGATTAAGCATAGCAATGTTGTTTTGAACAATCGCCGCCTGAAGACTGGTCTCCCCATAATTATATCCAACCAGCCGAAACGACTGATTGAATAACTTCTCTGCCTCATTGTAATTGCCAAGCAACTGTTGGAGTTTGGCTGAATTGTTGAGATTGGCTGCATAGCCTGCGGAGCGGTCACCAAGTTTCCTAAGCGACATTCCCGTGGCCTCCTTCAAGTACTTCTCCGCCTCAGTGGTCTTTCCCCTGATCATCGCCAGCAAACCTATATTCGAGATGCACCGGATATAATTAATCTCACCAGTTAATCCATCCCGTTCCATCATGCGCTTTACATCAAAAAACCCTGATTCTGCCAACCAATAAAATCGAAGCTTATAATTTTGAATGGCTGCATTAAGCGTGTCCCGCGCACGTTCGGATGCTGTTTTTTCACCCTCATCACGCATCAAGTAGAGAAGGTTAGCGCTAATCTCTCCTTTTTGGGAAGCATCAATCAATCCGGTGTTTTCACTTACCGTTATAGCAAATTGAAAATCCAGAGAATCAAGTCTAGCTTTTTTGTCAGAGCCGGCACGACCAATCGCTCCGGTAAGCAATCTCCCGCAATCCTGACCAAACAAAGTGCCAGCTGAGCAGCAAAACAGGATAAGGATTACCCTCAGCATATCACGCCCGATTAAAATTGATCTGACTCGCGGTAAGCTTTTATCAAGGCAAGTTCGCCTTCTTTTCCAGGCATAGAATTCCCATGTTCCATCCCCATAACGCCCTTATAACCCTTTGAATGGATGTACTTAAAAATATTCTTGTAATTGATCTCCCCTGTTGTTGGCTCCTTTCTTCCAGGATTATCCCCGATCTGGAAATAGGCAATCTCGTCCCAACATTGTTCAATGGTTGGAATCAAATGCCCTTCGTTGCGCTGCATGTGGTATACGTCATACAGGATTTTACAAGACGGACTGTTGACTGCTTTACAAATCATGTAAGTCTGGGGAGCATGTCTTAAAAATAATTCGGGCGTATCACTGAGCGGCTCCAACACCATAATCAGGCCGTGCGGCTCAAAAATTTCTGCTCCACGCCTTAAGGCCTCAACCACATTAGCCGTTTGAATATCCAATGGAAGTTTTCGCTCAAAAAATCCAGGTACCACGGTCATCCATTTCGCATTCACCCGTTTCGCAGCTTCAACACACTTACGACAAGTAGCAAGAAAATTTTCCAGAAAATCCTTTTTACCTGTGGTTAGTGAAATTTTCCAATTGTCACCACCATCGACCACAAAAACACCCATGGTCATGTTTAACTGAGACAGCGTTTTGCCAATGGCCTCCTGTTCAGCCAAACTCCGGTTGAGAAGTCCATTGTCCTCAATCGCTCTGAAACCCTGATCCGCCATAAACCTTATCTGATCCGTAAATACCTTACCAGCATGGGAAGAAAACATACCATCATGGGGAGCATAGTTGAGCCTAAAAAGCTCACCTGCAGGTTTTGCCACAGATTGGGCTTGACTGTCTTGATTAAAGGAAAGTCCCAGTAAAGCAGAACCAAAGGTCGCTTCACGAATAAAATTTCTTCTTTTCATATTTGCAGGTGTTTGTTAAAGTAGCGCTGACCAAATTCGCAAAAAATCATCAAAGGTGAAACTCTACCCTAACCTGGTAAATGCTGTTTTAGATGGATTGGACAGAATCTTCACCGACCAGGAATACGCCGATAAAGTAATTGAACGTCTTCTGAAACAGGATCCTCGCTGGGGCTCACGAGATCGCCGTTTCATCGCTGAAACCATTTATGATATCGTACGCTGGCGTCGCTGGCTGGCAGCCATCGCCAAGACTTCTGAAAACAACTTAGAAGCCATGGTAGCAGTTTATCTGGTATGGAAGTTTAATGAACTCCCTGGTTGGAATATTTTCTCCGATTACCAGAAGGAAAAAATTGTCTCAGAAATTAAGTCAGACTCCTTCCCGAGAAAAATCCGGATGAGCATTCCGGACTGGCTGGATACGCTAGGGGAATTAGAATTGGGCACACGATGGCCAATAGAATTGGAATCACTTAACAATCCGGCACCGGTCCACCTGCGCGTGAATACGCTTAAAACCGATCGACAAAGACTACTTAAGCAACTACACGAAGAAGGAATTGAGGCAACAGCACTTGATCATCCATCCACGGCTATCGAATTGGTTGAAAGGAAAAATATTTTTCGGTCCACTGCCTTTCAGTCAGGATTATTTGAAGTCCAGGATGCTGCCTCCCAGCAGGTGGCACTTTTTCTGAATCCGCAACAAGGGGAGCGAATTGTTGATGCCTGCGCTGGCGCGGGAGGAAAATCGCTGCATCTATCGAGCATCATGGGAAACTCGGGGAAGATTGTTGCGATGGATACTGCCGGCTGGAAACTTGATGAACTTAAAAAGAGGGCTCGCAGGGCTGGCAGCAGCAACATTGAAACCCGGATTATTGAAGGCACAAAAACCATCAAGCGCCTTGAACATTCCGCAGACCGATTACTGTTGGATGTACCCTGCTCAGGTCTAGGCGTTTTGAGGAGAAATCCAGATGCCAAATGGAAGCTGAGCATGGCATCCATTGAGGAAACCAAAAACCAGCAAAAGGAAATCCTTAACCTTTACCACCGGATTTTAAAGCCGGGCGGCACGATGGTGTATGCCACCTGCAGCATCCTGCCCTCCGAGAATGGATTTCAGGTGAAGAATTTCTTAGAAACAAATCCAAATTTTATTCTGGAGGAAGAGCGAAGTTTATTTCCGTCAGAAGGCACCGATGGATTTTACATGGCCAGACTTAGAAAACTCAATTAATTATATCCTAGTGTCCTTTGAAAAAACAACACGAATTGTTTTCAGTTCTATAAAATATTATTGAGCTGCTCTTTGATGCGCTCCAGCTCATCTTTCATCTTTACGACGTGGACCTGCATGACAGCATCATTTGCTTTTGATCCAATGGTGTTGATCTCTCGTCCGATCTCCTGTGCAAGAAATCCAAGCTTCTTACCATTCGATTGAGGTTGTTGAAGGAGTTGAAGAAAATGATCCAGATGTGCACTCAGCCGAACTATTTCCTCGGTGATGTCAAGTTTTTCAATGTAATAGATCATTTCCTGCTCCAACCGGTTCAAATCAAAGCCCTCTGACCCAAAAAATTCAGTTAATCGCCCCGTAATCCTGGCTCTGATCTTTTCTACTCTTGTAGGATCCAGTGATTTGACCTCCTTGAGTCCAACTTTTATATGCGCGATGTATTCCGAAAGTTTTTCTCCTAGGATTTTACCTTCAGAAATCCTAAAACGATCACATTCATCAATGGCCTTGATTAATAAATCCTTAATGAGCATTTTTTCATCGGAGGAGATGGTTTCCTTTTGTGCGGATTGAATGACATCTGGAGAATGTAATGCCAAACTAAAAAGCTGATCACTTACCTCTGAGGAAACTGAAGTAGCCAATTTCTTTAATTCACCATAGTAGGCTTTAAAGAGATCAAGGTTATAAGACTGGTGTAATTCCTGCTGTCCACTTTTGGTCAACTCCACATTTACAGTAATCTTACCTCGCTCAAGCTTATCCGCAATAACCGACCTCCATTCTGTTTCAAAATCGGAATAGGCCTTCGGCAACCGAATGGATAAGTCCAGGAATTTTGAGTTCAGTGACTTGATTTCAATCGAAAGGTTTCCAAGCGCTCCGGAGAACACAGCATTTCCAAAACCTGTCATGGATCGGATCATAAAAATCAATTTAAATGTTGAAAAGCTGGTCAGTTGGACTTATCCGCCCATTGTATGGCAGCATCGACATCGTGAAAATATTCTTGCTTGAGTTCGCTTGATTCAAAAAGCTTCTCTTTTTTAAGGACATCAATTTCATATGGATTGGCTATCATGGCCACCCTACTAATACCAGAATTTGCAGCTAGCCTTAGAAACTCAAAATCAATCCAGCCCTGCAAATCGAAATTGCCGTAATACGGATAAAGCTTGCCATCCACCACGATGGTTTTGGCGCCATATTGCTTTACAAAGGATAATAGCCTGAGAAACTCTGCCTGAACATCCTCTTCGTTCAGCCTTTTAGCCGAAGACCTCCATACAAACAGTAGTCTTTGTGTTGCTGGTTCCCAAAATAGATCCGAGTTGGGACTGGAGTAGACATTCATCCCTTAAAAATCGGAAATTTTACCGAATCATTGTTTGCTCCTTTTTTATTCATGAAGAATTTGCCAATTTGTATAGCCGATAGACTTTAGGTGCTGTTTTCCACTTTTTGAATTCATTCCAACCAAAATTCCTCTAAACTTCAGGAAATATGAGAGTACAACAGTTGGTATTAAACCAAAACACGGGCAGCGATTGGAAAACTACCGGCGCTCCTGAAATTAATCCTCAACTGGTCCTGGCCTTTGCGCCACTTGAGTTAATTGAAAATTCCGCCAATTATGAATATTTGAAAAACCGATATCCCAATGCCAATATTGTCTGTGCAAGTACTTCTGGAGATATTTTAAAAAATCAGGTACTGGATCAGGCGGTGGTCGTTTCTGCGCTTGAATTTCAAAAGACCAAACTTAAATACGTTCAAAAAAATATCCAGGAAGCATCATCTGCTTTTGAATTGGGCAAAAGCATTTTTAAGGATCTTCAGGGTGAAGACCTCTGCCACGTACTGATTATTTCTGATGGAATGTTGGTTAATGGCAGCGAGCTTGTTGGCGGACTGAATCAAAATAACGGAACTAAAATTCCGATTACCGGAGGCTTGGCTGGTGACAATGCCCGATTCATCAGAACCCTGGTAGGTCTCAACCAGTATCCAGCCCAGGGAAATGTAGTAGGTATTGGATTTTATGGCAACTCATTACAGATCGGACATGGAACCCGAGGTGGTTGGGATCCCTTCGGCCCGGAAAGGATTGTAACCAAATCAGACCGAAATGTCCTGTATGAACTTGATGGACAAAATGCCTTGGAGCTATATAAAACGTATTTGGGTGATCTGAGTGCAGAATTGCCAGGCTCAGCGTTGTTGTTCCCCTTGAATATGAAAGTCAGTGATTCCAACGAAAGCCTGGTCAGAACCATTCTTTCAGTAGATGAAGCCACCCAGAGTATGACTTTTGCGGGGAATCTTCCTCAGGGTGCGAGGGTCCAACTGATGAAAGCGAATTTTGATAAAGTCATTGATGCAGCAGGTTTGGCTGCCAATGAAAGTCTGACGACGCATATGGATTCAAAGCCCGATTTTGCTTTACTGATCAGCTGTGTAGGAAGAAAAATTGTGCTGAACCAACGGGTTGAAGATGAAGTGGATGAGGCCATTTCCATGTTTGGTCCGGATACCATGGTGAGCGGATTTTATTCCAATGGTGAAATATCACCCGTAGTCCGCGTTTCTCGGTGTGAACTGCACAATCAAACCATGACCATTACGACCTATAAAGAGATCTGATGGCCGAAGAATTTTCGAAAACGCTTAAGCGGCAAATACAAAAATTTCTGGACGGGAAAACCGATGATCCCGGTATACAGGAATTTTTGCAGGCCGTAAATGAAACGTACAGATTTTCTGAGCGCGACAGGGAATTGCTTGAGCGTTCGCTGGAGTTGACTTCCGGCGAATTAACTGCGCTCAATGAAAAAATAAGATTAGAAAAGGCTCAGGCGCTGGAGCGTCTATCGGAAAGTGAGCAAATCCTGAAATCAATTAACGAGAACCTGAGTGAAGGCGTTTTCAGACTTGAATCCAACGGAAGAATTCTATTTGCCAATAGGGCATTTGTGGGGTTGGTCAGCTCAGATCAATGGCAGGACCTGACCGGCCAGACCATTGAAGGATTTTTTGCTGATCCGGAAACCTGGTTTACACTTAAATCGATTTTGGAGATAAATGGCGTCCTCAAAAATGAGGAGACGCAAATGAAGGGTGGTCCTCAGGGACGAATCTGGGTGTTGATCAGTATGGTTAAGGTGGCCAGAAACGGCCTTATTGATGTTTATGATGGATCAGTGGTAAACATCACGCAGCAAAAGGAAACAGAAAGAAATCTCAGAAGGGCAAACGATATACTTGCCAATACCATCAACATCAGGAAAAAAGCAGAGGAGGATCTCCGTCGAGCACTGGAAAAAGAAAAAGAATTAACGGAATTGAAGTCAAGGCTGGTTTCGATGACCTCTCATGAATTCAGAACACCGCTTACCACCATTCAGGCCAATGCGGAATTGCTGGCCATTAAGTTGGGCGACGTTGTAGGGGATCATAAGGATAAGCTTGAAAAACATTTGGGCAGGATTACCACAGAGATTTCCAAGCTGACCCGACTTATGGACGATATTTTGTTGATGGGGCGGTTTGAGTCTGGTAAGATCACCTATCAGCCGGAGGATCTGGATTTGGTGAATTTTGTTCGGGATATGATTCAAAACAAATCAAACTGGAACGATCCCAGGGAGGTTGTTTTGAGGGTTATGGGTCAAAGCAGGCCATTTAGTGGTGATGCAGCGTTGTTGACCCATATTTTCAGCAACCTGATCAGCAATGCATTAAAATATTCAAAGGATGCTGCTGCCCCTGAAATGAGCTTGATTTTTGAGCCGGGTGAGGTAAGGGTGGTGCTTAGGGATTATGGTATTGGGATTCCGGACGCAGAGAAAAGCAAGTTATTCCAGACCTTCTATCGCGCATCCAATGTTTCCGGCATTCAGGGCACCGGCATGGGCCTGGTGGTTGTTAAGCAATTTGTAGAGATCCATGGTGGCACCGTAATTATCGAGAGTAAGGAGAACTCCGGAACTACCGTTACGATGAGTTTTCCTTCGCAGCGGTGAGGAATCTTATTTTATTGTAGTCCCGCCCAGAATCGAACTGGGATCAAAAGTTTAGGAAACTTCTATTCTATCCGTTGAACTACGGGACCTGAGATTTAAGGAATTCCTTTCCGACACCAGACTTCAAATATATTTCTCTTTTACGTTCCGTCGACCAATCAGGAAAGCTTTCTAAAAAGAAAAGTTTCCATGGTCTTAAGCCCTTCGTGTACCTGTTCTTTCCCGCATTATGTTCCTTAAGTCTTTTAACAGCACTTCGAGCCATCCCAACGTAAATCTCTTTACATGACTCACTCATTATCGCGTAAACCTCAATCTTTCAAATAAATAATTTTTACCGCCCAGAATCCCTGCCTGCCGGCAGGCAGGGAACCAGGATCAAAAGTTTAGGAAACTTCTATTCTATCCGTTGAACTACGGGACCTGAGATTTAAGGAATTCCTTTCCGACACCAGACTTCAAATATATTTCTCTTTTACGTCCCGTCGACCAATCAGGAAAGCTTTCTAAAAAGAAAAGTTTCCATGGTCTTAAGCCCTTCGTGTACCTGTTCTTTCCCGCATTATGTTCCTTGAGTCTTTTAACAGCACTTCGAGCCATCCCAACATAAATCTCTTTACATGACTCACTCATTATCGCGTAAACCTCAACCATTCAAATAAATAATTTTTACCGCCCAGAATCCCTGCCTGCCGGCAGGCAGGGAACCAGGATCAAAAGTTTAGGAAACTTCTATTCTATCCGTTGAACTACGGGACCTGAGATTTAAGGAATTCCTTTCCGACACCAGACTTCAAATATATTTCTCTTTTACGTCCCGCCGACCAATCAGGAAAGCTTTCTAAAAAGAAAAGTTTCCATGGTCTTAAGCCCTTCGTGTACATGTATTAAGTGAATAATATTCCTCTTCTAATGATGAACCCCATACAATTATAGGATAGGGCCTTCAATAATTTATTTAATAAATAACAGAAAGTTTTTTAAAAGAGCCTGAAGGACTCACGAAAACGTAGAATTAACCTTCAGTTAAGAAAGAATTATAAACGAGTGGTTACCTAGTTATCGATCGTTCACGATGAAAGGGAATTTATCCAATGCACTTTGCTTTATTTACCTATTCAATATTAGCAGGAGTGGATTCAACCTTTTTTAATCTATTAAGTATCGACGATAACAATAATAGAATAACGAGCAAAATGGGTAGCGTGTTTATATCTTCAAAATTTCGAAAAATAATAGCAGCAAGTATTAAAATTAAATTGAAGGTGAAAATAAGAAATACAACCTGCTGATGACTAAGTCCTCGATCTACCAATAAATGATGAATATGTCTTCGATCTGGTCTAAAAGGAGATGTGCCATTAATAATAGTACGAATCAACATTACCCTAATTGTATCAAAAATAGGAAAGCATAAAATACAAAGTCCAATAGTAATGGTGTTTTCAAATTTAGCAAAATGACCGGATGGCAATTCATAATTTAAATTCATCGCTTTCAGTGCAATGGTTGCAACAGTTACACCAATAAATAGTGATCCCGTATCACCCATAAAAATACTGGCGGGCTGCCAGTTAAAGAAAAGGAATGCCATTATTGCCCCTAAGAGTGCAAAAGAAAGTATAGCGAAAGTTACTTGCCCGAGCAGACTGAACCAAACACCAAAGAAAAATAAAGCCAAAGCACCAATACTTCCAGCCAATCCGTCTATGCCATCAATCAGATTAAAAGCATTTATAAGACCAATAATTACAAGTAACGAAATTCCAAAGCTTGGTATGGAATGGAATGCATTCTCCGAAATCAAGCCATAAAATCCTTCAATTCGAACATCGACTAAAAAGATAATAATAAAAGAAGCTAAAATCTGACCTGAAAGCTTTTCTAAAGGTTTAAGCTCGGTCCAATCATCCCTTAAACCAAATAAAACCATTATAGCTTGAGTAAGAATAATAAACTTTAGATGATACCATTCGCTGAAAGGCGTCCAGATAATGACAGAAAGAAGATAACCCACAAAAATTAATAAGCCTCCGTAGGCAGGAGTGCGTCTTGTATGCATTTTCCTTTCATCAGGTTCATCCATCAATTGCCACCTGTGTAGAAGTTTCGTAAAAACAGGAAACAAAAGAACTGAAGGAACGTATGAAGTCAATGCGGCCGCCAAATCCAACTGAAAATTCATCTATTAAATGTAGTTAACCAAAGGTCTAAGTAAGGTTAATTATTTATAAAAAACAATTCAAATACATAACTAAGTAAACTAAAAAACAGAACTAAGGAGATTCAATTAAAAAATCAGGAATGACGCAACCAAAAAGTCCTATTTACGGTTTCTGTTTTTTTCGTGCAAACGGGCATACTTAAAAAATGTATGATTAAAACAAAAAATCGCAACGACCCAACCATTAAAACCATCTAAGATTCCAAGTTTAAGTATGTAACTTTTAAAAAACGCAAAAACAGAGTGAGTGAAAATACCAAACCTACTGATTGATCTTTTAAAAACCTGTTCATCTGAATAAATCTCGGAGTAAGAAACGATTTTTTTTAAACCCTCAAGACTATTCGCATAGCTCTCATGCATCAAAAGTCCTTTCAACTTTTTAACTTGAACATCCTTTTTTAAAAGGACGTGATCATGTGGATTATATCCACCAAATGATCCAGATCTTTTATTCCAAATACGGATTTTAGTATCAGGAAACCAAGAACCATGCCGTATCCATTCGCCACCATAGGAGGAAATTCGATCCATTGAATACGCATCCTTCAAGCCAATTTCTTTGATATTACCAATCGAACTCCTTAAATCAGACGATAGGTACTCATCTGCATCCAAGTAAAGAACATAATCAGCCGTAGCTAAACCAATCGCAAAATTTTTTTGGTCTATGTGATTGGTGAATTTTCTCTGAAAAAAACGCACTTTTCTTTCCCTACAAATATGTTCAGTTAAATCAGTTGAGAAACTGTCAACGACAACAATTTCATCAACAAGACCGCTCATCGAATCAAGGCAGCGAGCTATTTTTTTTTCCTCATTAAAGGTAATTACGATTCCACTGAGTGTCATGACAGGCGCTTTGAAAAGTACCAACCCATTAACAACTTAATTTAATCATGGAGGTTACTTAGAAATGAATCAACCTCCTTAATCCACACAAATAATATTCCGAGGACAAAAGAAGAGAGAATAGCCAGGATTAAAACCTCATAATATTCTAAATTATCCCTATGATGCACCTCGATTGCATCATTAACAATCTCAAAATCTGTTCCGATTGCCGTCTCTTCATCCAAGGCAATAATCCTCTCATGGTATTCATTGCCTAATATATATACCTGCATAGGATCGAGGATATATCGGTCACCGACTACAAAACCAGATTTCTCGAGGCCGGAAGATGCAGTAGGGCTGGACTTTAACCTATCGACAAATGCAATTTTTATACTGTCAAGTTTTCTCATTTCCATTTTGAGGTATTCTTTCTCCTTTAAATGACTATTAACCCCGGCTTCAAAACGACGCTTGATAAAGCCGACGGTTAATAAATAATCTTCAATTGCGCGCTGGACTAGACGAATATTAGTAGGATCCCCATAAACCGATACAGAAATTTTAAAAGTTTGCTGAAATACCTTACCTAATTTTTTTATCACATCCTTCATGTTTTTTTCATGCACTTCATCAGGCTCAATATCTTTTTGCTTTCCACGTAAGGAACTCAACTCATTCATTAACTGCTGCTTAAGCATCTCGCCATTTAATAATTCACGCTCGGAGTAAAACTCTTCAACCTCTATTTTCTTTATAGATTTGGCTAGTTCAATTGAAATATTTAAAGTCTTTGCCATTGCTAGTCGCTCACGCTCCTCGCAAAGACTGTTTAGGTTTTCAACGAAATTGCCTAGAATCTCAAAGTTTAAAAACGAACTTTTCAACAAAAATTCAGAGCGATAAGCGGGCCTATCATAAAATTTTAGATAAACCAATGATGCCGAAATTCCAAGCAAACAGCTTATTAGGAATACTCGCCTCCTACTTATTATCAAATTTCGGAGCGCAGCTAATCTTTTAAATATCAGATAAAGCAATCGATTAATTCCTGATGATAAATTACCAATGACAGACGATACATCTACCTCATCCATTGAATGATCAGCTGAATTTTTCATATATAGGTGATTCAAAAGGTTAAAGCTAATAATTATAGTTAACCAAACTTAGCCTTAAAATACTTTAGTTAAAGCCTTTAGCCTTAAGGTAATGCTCCCAAGGCAAAAAAAGTAGTAATGTGAGTGAATACCAAACACAGCCATGAAAGCGAGTAAATAAATTTTCAATTGACATGATCAAAAATATCGACAAACAGGTTACTATAAAATAAACACTCCGGGCTGTCCAGACATGCTGCGAAATAAACATAATTGATAAAAGACATAACACAAGTGCCAATATCCCCGAGGTTAAAATGGTATTCAACCACTCGCTATGTGAATTATAATAAGGGATTTGCTTCTCCAGGAAATAGGATTCACTAAATCGCCGGCCTCCCGCTAGCCCAAAACCTGAAATTGGCTTCTTACAGACTATTTCGCTTGATACCTTCCAAATAGAAATACGTGAATCGCTAAAAGAATCATTTCTGAGGTTATCAGCAATAGAAATATTATTCGGAAATGATTCATTCCTAATCCTGAATATGAATTCAGGTACTAAAGCAAAACCAAAACCTAATAAAATGATTAAAGGAAGAAATATTTTTAAACTTAAGACCGAGAATGCTTTTCTAAATCGGAAACAAATAAAGATAAGTGAGGATAGGATTAATAATAGAAGCGGAGCCTTAGCTGAAATAAGACATAAATAAATTGTGAATACAAACAAAGTGAAATACCAAATATACTTGCACTTACTACTTGGCTGTCCGGAAAAAATCAAACTCACGCTTCCTAAAATTCCTAAAAAAATAATCAGGCCTAAATAAAGTGGATCATACCCCACAGTTTCGGTAAGTTTTTTATAAAATAGGAAGGCCCAATTAAATTCAGTATTATCAAAAAGCTTATAGAATTTGACCGTGTTTAAATAATCCCATTGATGGATCACCACGCCTCTGTAAATAAAACCTTGGTAAAAAGAAATCCAAATAGAATAAATCACCATTCCCAAAACAATCCAAATAAAGTATCGAATATTTTTATTTCGATCATTAAAATAGGGCAGGTAAATCATAGCCAATATCACGATAATAATTATAATGCGTGGCTCAGCTTGCTTTAGACCACTCAGAAACTCACCACCCAACAAATCAATTATTAAGCCAGGCAAAACGATATAACATGGAAAGAAAAAAAAGTATAAAGCTCCATTAAATTTGTTTCTAGGCTTAAAGCCATTTTTAAAGATTTGGTATATCAGCACAATTGCAACTGGCCAAATAAATATTTTATGGACCAATAGCCCAAGATAAAGTGCACTTATAATAAGAGCCTCTTCAAATATTTCAGATTTCTGCTGACCCAAATCTTTGCCTGATTAAAAGCTCATACAAATCACCATAATTTTCAGCCATATTTCTAGCAGTAAAAGAACCCAAGCTAACCTGCTTATTTCGGCCATATGCCGTATCCATTAAGGACTTAACGCTTTTATCCATTAAACCTGTTAAGGTTGTTACATCCCCAATTTCAAAAAGATCATATTCACATTGGATATTTTCAATAATATCAAGATGACCTTGAATTTTAGATAAGAGAAGGTTGTTTCCAGTACCAATCGCCTCTAATACAACATTTGGCAAACCCTCAGATTTGGAAGCAGAAATCAAAACATTACCTACTGAAAAGAAATCGTTGATTCCTGTTGTAAAGTTTCTAAATACAATCAACTTTTCGTGGCGATATCGGCGCTGTAGAATTCTATACAACAGACCATCTCCCACTAGAATCAAAAGTGATTGCTCTTTTAATTGCATCCCCTGAAATGCTCTAATTATAGTCTCAGGATCCTTTCGGTCAATAAAAGACCCAATGAATAAGAAAATAACTTTATCGCTTTGAATAAGCAACTTACTTTTAAGACTATTAATCCGGTCTGGTCCGGGCACTGAAAATTCTGTTTCATCAATACCATTAAAGATAAATGACTTAGAAAAATCCATCATATACTTAGTATGAAGTTGCTTTGAACATGAAACTACCCAATCGAAATTTCTAAGCACTTTAAAATTTAAAAGCGCTAGTAAATATCCACCAAGCAAACCATAGGTATCACAATAATTATCTTTTAGATCGGCGTGGAGTGTAGCAATTCTCAATCGATTTCCACGTAAGCGAAAAATCTCAAAATCAGCACGAAAAGAGTGACTGTGTAAAATCTTAGGATTATATGATTTAATAAATTTTCGAATCCTCGCTGAGCTGAATAACCAAAAGAATCTATTCTGATTAACCTGGAAAATGGGTATCCCTAAAGAAATAAAATCAGATAGTCTGGAACTCTTCTTCTCAGGGGAAAGGGTTAAAACAGCACAGTCAAATTTATCACGATTTAAATACCTTATAAGATTAAATAAAACATTAGTAGGTCCAACCCTATCGAGGGTAGAAATAATAAACAAGATTCTAGATTTACTAATCATGTTTAACAATTCTTTCATTACCTCTATTCCACAGATAAATCAAGGCCACTGCAGTATAGAGATAAGGCATGAAAGTTGCCGAAGCAGACAATGTGGCAACAAAAAAAGGCACCATTAATATTAAAACAGAAAATTTGGAAGAGGTAATTAAATGAACCTGCAGGATAATCCATAGCATTAATCCTATTATGCCTGTCTCCATAAAATACACCAGAAAGATATTATGAGCATAAATGCCTAATTCACGAATTGAGTTTGTAAATCCGACCCCTACCAAAAGATCTACAATACCAGCTTTAGAAAAATAAAACATCACAAGATCAATCATATTATACTTTGCTCTAAAACTGAAATCCCCAATAATAATTGGCCTTAAATAAAACCAGTAGATGGCTGTCAGTGCAATAAAAGAAGCAACCAATACTATAAATCGAGCAAGGTAGCCACGACGTCGAATGAAGAAGATAAAAATCATCCCAACCAAAAACGCAATCCAAGCAGCTCTGGAAAAAGTTAAAACGAGCAAGCCAATTAAGGTAAATTGAAGGAAAAAGAAATTTTTCTTCAGAATAAACTTGAGATAGAATAAGGTGAAAATAAGAACAATTAAATGGAGCCCAGTGATATTACTATCAGAATACATGAAGCTGTTCATTTTAAACATGTAAATCCAACGGGTATCATCAATTCGTAAAAACTGGCGATACCGGAGATCTGGATGCAACAACCTCCAAATTGTTTCGGACGATAATACAACAACGCCAGACTTTATAAAGACCAAACTAATCTTCTCTAAGTTTTCCTTCGTAAGACTGAAACCAAAAGAAACAATTATTGGATAGTACAAAATGGCTAAAACAGCACCCAACAATCCAGCAATAGACGCACCCAGGAAAGGCTGAATAACCAAAAATAATGCAGCTATTAAGCTTGGTATGAAAATAGTCCTATCTAGAACCACTTTACTAGCAAATAGTCCTAAGCCTACTAACCCTAATAGAAATAAAATAACGGCAGGCGGAACTACGAATAGATTATGAATTGTAAAGTTCGCCGATAATGCAATTATCCATAAACAAGAAGAAACCAAACTATTTCTGGAGATTAACATTCTTTAAAACAAGGCGATAGACTTCAACTGAATAATTTTTTTGGAACAAAATCTGAATATTTTATTTAAATCACAGGAGTGCCTTATAAATTCATATAAACCAACGAAGAAATCTTTTATAGTCATACCGTCAAATTGCCGTAGTCGAAATTTCAACAGAAGTATATTTCTATTGACCAGGCCATTTTGACTAAAGTTATATTTACTAACAAAATCATCCCAAAGACTTAAGGAAGATAACCATAATTTTTTTGAATCGGCCCCTGTATTTGAAAGATGAATATTTGCCTTATAAGAAAAGCCTGCATCATATAATACTTTTAAAAAAGGATATTCTGCAAAAAGTATAATCCAAAAAAAGCGATCATCGGCACCATAGAATTTACCCGGCGGCTCAGGAAATTTTAGATTGCGTAATAGTTCCCTCTTAATCAAAACCTGCCCGGGTGATCGAATAATTTCAGCGCGAATTAATTTTCTAAGGTTTAGTAAAGGCTTAAAAAAATAAATTGGATGCGTCTTTGATTTATAAAGCTCAAAACAATAAAGCCCATTCATCAGAATAAAATCAAAATTACCCTTTAAAGCCTTCCTAACAACCTGAGAAAAGCTCTGCAACACCTCATCGTCCTGATCAATAATGTAAATCCATTGACCTGTGGAAGAATCCAGGCCCTTGTTGCGGCTTGCCGCTACACCTACATTAATATTATTTTGAATTATTTCAGTTCGTCTGAAATAACAAAAAAAAGACTCTAATATTACTTCGATCTCCCCAACACTAATTTGAGGAGAATCATTAACCAAAATCAATTCCACAGCTAAAGTACCCTCATTGAACAACCCAGAGGTTACAAAGGAATTAAGAAGCTTAAGTAAAGACTTATTCCCAAAAAAAAATGGAATAATGATAGTTAAATCATGCTTATAACGATCCACTAGGCTATACGTTGGAAAAGGAAAATTCCCTGATCCCCTCTTCCAAATATATTTAATAAGCGAGACAACATTTTAAAATACAGCAACCTTATCCTTCCAAAATAATTGAGAACCGCGGTTTTATTCGAAATATAAGGGCTTAATTTTTCATTTGCCTGATATAAAATACTACCCCAAAATTGAAAGTCACTAGAATCATCATCCTGCTTTAAACACAAAAATCCGTGCTTAGAAAACAAATCTATCAGAGCACGCCTAGTGTAAAGAACGTAATGTCTGGGGGCATCAAGTTGAACCCAATTTTCGGAGTACTTAGCATAAGCAAAAGAATCTGATAAAGGAACACGAATCAGTATGTATCCACCAATCGGGATACACTTTTTGGCATCAAGTAAAGTCTTATTGGGATTAGGTAGATGCTCAAATACATGGTTAAAGATTAGTAAATTATAGGTCTCATTAATTTGATGAAGTTCTTTTGCCCACAAATTAAGGCCACCAGTTACTTCAGTAGTTTTCCGATCCAACATATAAGGATCAATTCCAGTCAATGACTTAAAACCATGTGCTTTTAGATTATACAAAAACTGACCGCTTCCACATCCAACATCCAGAATTCGTGATGCTCGGCTTATATTAGTCATACTTCGAAAATACCTGAAGGATAGGTTAGGAACTAAAATGGTGGCGACAGCTCCTGATAGTGAAAAGCGACCCAATTCAAATGTATCACGTTGAAATCGAAGCCAATTGCTAATTTTATTTCTATTAGTCACCTTCTCAGTCAAGCTATAATAAGTATCAGGATAGAAGCGCTCTAAGGAATTAGGTGGATTGGTGAGTTGTAACGTGTTGCATTTCAAACATTTTTTATACTTAAACACACCACTCAACCCAAACATTTTTTCGGAAACAATCAAATCCACTTCATGAAATGAGCCGTCGCAAACTATACATTTAAAAACATCCATTTCTAAATCATCGATTGTTTCGAAAATTAAGGAATGTAAATTGGTAAAAACCCAAATACAATAAAGCAGTCAGACAGAACTGTGTAATTATCATTGCCGCTATTGTGCCATCCGCCGAGTAATTTATTGTAAGGAAGATTCCCGAAATGAGATAAATTATAAGTGTGAGCAAAAATATTTTATTGTAAACACCGTCTATCGAAAAGGCCAACAACATTTGATTTGCCGGAATATTTAGAGCAATTAAAAATGGGACCCAGATTATCTTGATCAACATCCCATCAGCAATTTCATTGTTTAACCCAAATATTAAACTAATAACTTCGTGATTAAAAAAGCTAATCAGGGTAATAGCTGAGAGAAAAATGATTATAAATGGTAAATAAATCCTAAAATAGAATCGCTTATAATCAAATGCAGAAGAATTGCATGAGGCAAGTTTACAAACTTGAGGAAAAGTAGCCTGATTAAAAGAACTTGCAATCTGCCAAAAAGCAATAGACACTTTTTCAACCACTCCAAATTCACCTAAATTCTGACCTGAACTAAAAAGAAATAAAACTATTGGATTAGCACCGATAATAATAGCTGATCCAATACTGGGCACAAATAGCGGTAAAGCAATTTTAAATTGATATTTTATATCATACCATGTTGGCCAAAGAAAAGTCAGTTCATACCTACTATAGATGAATCGTAAAATCACCCCTGAGACTAAAACATTAATCAATCCGTAAAGTCCAATAATTAGTAAGTAATCTGAAGGCGCTCTGACCAGAAAAATGATAGCAATTAAATAGACGACTTTGGAAATAGCATTCCAAAACGCAATGAACTCCATCCTTTGAATTCCGTGGTGAAACCAAGAGGGATTAATCGTGTTCCCTAATATCCCAAGCATAACAACCATCAACTCAGTTGTAGATAACCAATTTCTATAAATAGGTAACGTTGCCAAAATCATAATAACACCTACAGCGATAAAAAAGTATAATCGGGCTAACATTATGTGGCTTACTATTTTCGACAAGCCATCAATTTTCGATTCAAGCCATGCAATCTGCCTTGCGCCTGAAACAGGAAATCCATACTCTACAACCGAGGTAAGAATCCAAATTATTGATTGCAGTAATACAACGCGACCAAACTGTTCCAAACCAACTATTTTCAAGGAAAGGGGAACCACTACAATTGGGACCAAATAATTTACAATTTGGACACCTGAGAGCGCAAAGAAATTCCGCAAGACCAGTCTTCTACTCACTCTAAAGCTTTTATTGATTATTAAAACAGATTCTCTAGGAAATATTTAAGACAGTGCTAAAAATATCATAAAGCATCGAGTTAAGAAAACTATATAAAGCCGACACGAAGCGGACTGCTATTATAAATTCTAACTAAAAAGAAAATCAATTTGATAAATATAATTCACGCAACTCCTGATTGATTTGGTCGCGCTCTGTGTCCTTAAACCATCCCCACTTATTAAAATAAACTGTCGCTCCATGGATATTCCATAAAGTCAATCGGGTTGACTTATACGAACCTTTCCCATAATCATGATAGACTGAGATGGTTGGTAGAAAAATTGTTTTGAAAAACTTATGTATCCTTCTTGTCAGATCAGCGTCTTCTATATAGAGATGAATTTTCTCTTCAAACAAGCCAACTTTTTTGAGGGCCGAAGTTCTTAGGAACATAAAACATCCAGACAAATAAGGGACATTCATCACCTTATTATATCCAGATGACCGAAGTTCATAATCCTGATTGCGTTTTTTAGCAACCCCCAACCAAGGTACAAATCGCCTAAAAAATAAATCAATCGGCGTAGGCAACATCTTACACAAATGCTGAATTGTCCCATCTGGATAAAGTATGCGAGGCATGATTTGACCTATAGAATCATCTTTATTCATAAAGTCTATAAGACGCTCAAGCACATCACCATCAAAAAATATATCTGGATTACAAACCAAATGATACTTAGCGTCATAAAGAATTTCCTTTATAGCCAAATTATTGGCTTTACCATAACCTAAATTTTTGCCAGAAAAGATGTAAGTGCAGAAATCTCTTTGACAAAAGGATTCAAGGGAACGATCCGGAGAATTATCGATTAAATAAAGCTTTGACTTTACGGATGATCGTTCGAAACAGTCGATAATTCGCTTAACAACTGTTGGATTCGTCTTAAACAATACAACAGAAGCAGTTAAAGAAGCTTTCTTATCATCCACTTGCAAGCATTAAAGACAAATTTACTACCGAATTCAATGTTATCCAAGGAAGATTTTAGTTAACACCCTTCCAAAGCATCCATTGGATACTTAATGAAGCATGGTAATTCATTACATCTCTCCCATCACTAAAAGGAATTCCGGGTCTCATAAAAATAACCCATTGATAGTTAAAGGATTTAATAGCAGTTAGAGATAAACCAACTATTATGTTCTTAAAATCAAAATTAGCTGAAATCCCCGCGCTCAAATCAACCCAGTGTCCCCGTGAATCAGGAAAGGGTAATTCATAAGAAAAATAATAAAAGTCATTATTATGAACTCTTCTTTCGAGAAACAATCCAATTGAATTAATACCATCAAACCATGTAGCTTGTGCAAATTGGACATTGGCACCCGGGCCAATATTTGCCCCTAGCATTCTACCACTATGCGTATAGCCTTGTCTTATAATATTATGGGTGTAGAAGCTACTCTTATTCCTAATTAACGCCCTATCTCTCAATCCATTTTCACTGGTTTCAAAATCGAGGCTAATACCAGAATCCTCTCGAATTTTTAGAATTTTATTCACACCAACCGTAAACATTTTTTGACCAGAGCTGAATGGGCTAAGCCAAACTAGAGCACCTTGTTTTGAATTTTGACTTCCAAACTCACCATAAAATTCAGCATTAGATTTTTTCATCAGCATTCTGAAATACAAAGATGTTAAAGCTAGATTTTGAGTCCGAACAAGGTCAGCATTCACATTGTCTTCAGCTACTCCATTAAAAAAAGGTGTTAAGTTCCAGGCAGAACTAATTTGACTAAAGTATAATTGAGACGTTCTTGAAAGTCCAAAAAAAAGCCCGTTTAAACTACGCGGCTGATATACCAAGTTAAATCCAGTGAAATAACGATTTTCCTTATTTCTTGGAACAAACACTTTATCATAAATATTTTTAATAAAGAATTCACTTGGTGGTTTTTGATTGGAGTCTGATAAAAGTCCTGAAAATACCATAGTTTCAAAAGACCCGATTTTTGACAGAACCGGATCCTTCGTTTTAAAACTAATGTGGGGAAAGCCAGGAGAGGAATTACCCATCAATACGGAATTACGCTTGGCAGGCCCCCACCAAATATTTTGAGTGCCAAGAGCGTATTCAAATTTTTTTGATTGAAAAGCCAGCTTACTCTGCCCAGGAAAGAATTTAAATAAATGTTTAGTTCCAAACCTAGTTGGCAGATCAATCTTATTCCACCAAGCGGACATATAGTACCAAAAATACGGATGAAGATCAGGCGCAAATTGTTCAAAGAATTTATTTTCTGCAAAGATCAGTTCAGGCATGAACTGAATATTAAAACTTCCCTTTTGAGCAAAAACACCAGAAGTAAACCTAGTCTGAAATCCCCGTCCAGAAAACATAGAACCAAGATTATCACCATAAGGATGACTCGAATTCCAAAGATTTTCTGAAACTACCGGGTAAAACTGAAAATGAATTGAATCAGAACTTCTAAATGATTTAGAATTTTCCTCTGAAATAAATTTTTTTTGAAGCTCCGGGTGCTTGTTAAAGTTCAAAGGTAAAATCGAAAATGAAACCAAGCTATCGGAGTGACCCAAAATTTGCTGCCTTCGGATATAATCACGCAAAAAACCTGGGTTTAATGGAATAGCTTGACCAAAAGCAGACCAATTAATAATAAGCAAGTAAAAAATAATTTTACACCTGTTACAAAAACCAAAATAAAACCTAATATTATTCATTGTAACCCAGCTAAAATCGATAGATGCCGTTTACTGCAATGCTCATATTTGACTTAAAACTGCATTCACATACCGCGTCAAGCAGATTCCATTGATAGTTTTGAATGCCAATAAATTTCCAACTTGAATTGAAAATAAACATTCCTATTGATTTGGTGTATTGGAACTGTACGCCGTAATCAATCCAAGGTTTTGCATCTTTTTTATTAAGAACCATTTGCCTATAGAAATCCATTTGATGCTCATACCTGTCAAATAAAATTCCATATTTGTTTAAACCATTTAGGAAACTAAATTCAATAATATCTGCATTACCACCTGGCCCATAAAGGTTCCCCAACTGCTGACCAAAATTGGTAGAGCCTTGAGTTATTGGGATATGCCCACCCCAACCATAACCACCATTTGTACCGTATCGGGTTAAATAATTAGGAGATTCCTCTGACCGTGAAACCTCGGCTCTGATTTGGAAAAATTTATTATCGCCACCCATGGTAAAGATTTTTTTAAAGCCAGCCAGGTAGGCACGGGTATGATCAGGTGACATGAGCAAGTCTCTCCAATTATAGGCATGATCCCCTCTTGCAAATTGAAAATATATATCCGCATTAGACTCTTGAAAGAGCCAACGAACTGAAACTGCCATCTGCTGATCTTGTGCTCTACGGTCATACGAATCATTATAAAACCCGGATGCGAACCTCTTTTTCTGTAAACCTTCGAAAACAGGCAACCAACCACGAAAATTGTTTTCCCTGTCATCCCAGTATTGCTGAAAAAATCTTTCAAATCCTAAGAATAGACCAGGGACCCACTTAGGCATAAAAGTTAAACTCAAGGCATTTACGTAGCGCTCCTCATTTCGTCTTGAAATAAATGGTAATGAATTATCCCCGTAATTTTCCAGAATTCCGCCTATTAATTGAAACTCCGTAAAACCGACTCCTATATTGATTGGCCTAGATGATTCAAATGAAACGTGTTTAAATCCCGGAGCATTATTTGAAAAAATTAAGCTATTGAATTGACCTGGTCCCCAAAAGATGTTTTCATTAGAAAAGCGAAAGGCAACAGGACCAGTTTGTAGCCTAAAGAACGACTGGCCAAATGATTTATATTGAAAAGCTTTTTCTCCAAATCTTTCAGGTGATTCGGAAACCAACCAATATCTTTTTCTTAGTTCATATTGTGAATTATAAACATCAAGGAAATCAAATGCCTTATTCTGGGCCCATACCCATTCTGGCTGCAATTGAATTGTAATTGGGCCGGCCTTAGCATACACCCCACCAGTAAATAGCTGTTGCAAACCTCTCGAAGGAATCATGGAGCCATCAAGAGTGGAGGTCGGCAACTTTGTATTCCATTGAGTTTTAAATGCAATAGGTAATAACCCTAAACGAATTTTTGATTGTTGCCACCTAAACTCGTGTTTAACGTATGCAAAATTTAAATTTCCTAAAGCGTAAACTGAATCTTTACCTTTTCGGCTCTGAAACAATTCCTTAGCGTTGATTGGTCTTATTAATAAGGAATGATTCGAATCTATATCACCCAATAATTGAGCAGTTCTAGGTATTTCGTCGCCAAAGAAAAAACCCAAAGGAAGAGTTTGTCCCAAAGAATCCTTATAAAATAAGGATAATAAGCATAGGATGATACTGGGAAACAAATTTATGTAAGAGCGCGGTCTCCATATGGTTAAAAGATCCATACTATTTAAGACCAATAGTAGAGACTTTAATGTTACCCACTGACCAACTTTCATCACATAACGGATTTCCGGAATTTGGCTGAGTAAGTAAGTCACTAACTTCAATTCTAGCCAACTCTAAATTATGCGCAACCTTGATTTCGAATTTATAGACTGTTGTTCCATTCGGCTTATCCGGCTGCAAACACAAACCTGGCAGAATTAAGATTGATCCAGTTCGAGGATCATAAATATCCGGGAATGTACCAGGGTAGGACTGCTTCATACGTGAAGGATCATTAGAAAACGTGGTACGAAAAACCTCCTGGCCATCAATTTTAATCAGCCATAAATCAGGGCCATCTGGGAAGGCATAATTACCATCCCAACTATCATGAATATACAAATCGAATGTAATTTTCAAATAACGATGACTGTTTAATTGATACGCATAAAAGAAAAACCCATCGTTATTATACGGACCCAAAAGAAATTTAGATTGAAATTCTAATAACCTGCCATTATAAATACCTTCTAGATTTTTTGACTCTAGGTTAGATTCAAATGCAATTATTTCAAACTCCTCACTCCCTTCTGCACATGATGTGAAAATGTTTTCACAGAAGAAAATGAATATCCAGAAATTACAGAAACGCAAAAAATTCAAATATTTTTGAACGATACTCAAACTTCTGTCAATTAAAATACCATTGAAATCAAATCGGACTAACTATGATCTTTCAACAAATAATCATTTCTTTTTCAGCTCAGGGAACTCATAATATATTGTTCTTTGAAGTGCCTGATCTATAGGAAAAGGAGCCTGGAATCCAGTCTCGTTTAAGGAAGTGCTAAATACAGAATTAGAACAAAATTTAAGCACTCTTATGCCACT
Source organism: Bacteroidota bacterium (assembly GCA_016866235.1). Taxonomy (GTDB): domain Bacteria; phylum Bacteroidota; class Bacteroidia; order Cytophagales; family Cyclobacteriaceae; genus ELB16-189. The sequence continues at coordinate 263,599 of VGMW01000001.1, read as the reverse complement.
GACAGCAAATTTTTTTCCTGTAAAAAGGGAAATGAGGTCCAGTGACCTGCCAAGCAGGTATCCTAACCAAAATGGGATACGAAAGGAAATTTTGGAATCCATGCCTAAAATTTCTCTTATTTGGCTTACCAGGCCTGTCATTTCAAAATCAGGTTTGTCCACAAAGTTAAAGACTCGATACTTGAAATTGAGTCCTAAGCAATACTCGAGAAAAGCAGTAAGATTCTCTACATACGCCAAAGATTTGCGATTCCGACCCCTACCAACCATTACAAAATTTCCTGACCTTATCTGACGAAACAAATTGAATACATTTCCCCTATTGCCTTCGCCAAAAACTACAGTAGGCCTCAGTATCAGTAATGAATGGGAATCAGGATCGCTGTTCTGCCACTTTACAAAAAGTGTTTCAGCCTCAAATTTTGTTCTACCATATTCATTATATGGATTGATTATACCGTTCTCGTCTGTCCCAATTGGCGCAAACCCATAAACTGCCACAGAACTTACGAAGATTATTTTCTTAACCCGGTGCTGATTGGCAATCTCAGCAATTTTTCTGGAGCCTTCAACATTAACATCCCAATACAAGCTTCTGGGACTAACATTGTCTCCGTGCTCCGCAGCAAGAATTATTACTATATGTGGGTTATGATTACTAAAAAATCGCTTTAGATCATTTTGATCTCTTATATCTCCAACCTCACTTACAACATCGAGCCCCGATAAAGGCACCTTATCAAAAGATACTACATTATAATTTTTGGATGATTTTAACCTTTTTAAAAAAGATTTTCCAATAAATCCGCTTCCCCCTAGAACAGCTACTGTTTCCATTACACTTAAATTCGGACTCAAACCTTATTGATTTAAAAAAACTCTTGGTGGAGCAGGTAATTTTTTAAGGACGCGGAAATGCAAATCACTTTCCGGGTTTATAATGGAATAGATTGTTAAAAGTATAAGCAAAAAATAGTTTCTTATCGAATTGTTTCGACTGTACCATATTTCCAATTCCGCTTTATATGGGGATATATTTTCCATGTAAAATTTTTCAGGATCAGTATTACGATTTAAAAATCTTTCCTCATCTCTGAAAAAAATTGATCCTATCCCCGTAAGACCGGGTTTCAATTCAGCAATTTGATTTTGCTGAGACAATGTATAATACCCGAAGACTTTTTTAGTAAGTGGCCGGGGACCAACAACACTCATTGAGCCGAGAAAAACGTTAATTATCTGGGGAAACTCATTCAGCTTGGTCTTCCTCAGAAATTTACCAAAAGGCAACACTCTTGGATCATTATTTACAGTGATATCGCCACTTCCGAGGTTAGAGCTATTTTTAACCATGGTAGCGAATTTGAATAGCTTAAATGGTTTTTTTCCTAAACCAATCCGGTCTTGAATAAAGAAAACCTCACCCTCACCGGTAAACCTTAGAATCAAAATTATTAAAACAAAAACCGGCATAAGTACCACCAATGCCAAGCTAGAAAGCACTATGTCAAAAAACCTTTGCATTACATTTTTTGATCTAAATTTTTACCTAATTCCTCGTGCTTGAATTCTGGTAGCAGTTGAAAAAATTCTTCAAGTAGGTTTTCCTTTGTCCAGCCTCCACGACGCCTCAACTTAGTGACATTGGAATAAAAATCATCCAATAGTTTAAAATCAGTACCGGCTATATTTTTTATCACAGCGAGGTTCTCAAACTTTTCCCAATCAATTGTCTGATTGTTTGAATAAAACTCCTCGAAATCTTTTTCACCTGTTGTATCACTTTTGAAAAAATAACAAGGCCATTTACCCTGCGCTACCAAGGAATCTAAACTCAATCTAGCTTCATTTTCATTTTCACATTCAAAAGCCTCAAATCCCAATCTATTTAAGAAACGAGTAGCAATTTCAGAGAAAGTAATAAGGTTTAACTGGTTGCTTAATTTTGGGAAAAAAGTATCCAGGTTATCTCCCAGAATTGCCGTCAGTAGACAAATTTGCCCAGATTCTTCCTGAGTTATAAAGTATCTTTTCACGTCGTTAGGGGCGGCAAAAGGCTGACGCTTTTGAATTCTTAAATTAAATCCATGCAACAAACTACCGTCGGAAAAGGCTACGTTAGCAAAGCGAGCTGTTGAGACAGTCAAGAGGTCTGAGTGGCGGAAAATAAATTTTTCCATTATCCGTTTCGACGCCCCCATCATATTGACGGGATTTGTTGCTTTATCAGAAGAAACTGCAAAATATTTCTTTGAACCTGAAGCAGCCGGCAAGGTAAGACATCGAACCGCATTAAAAATATTGGTTTCAATTAGTCGCATAAGCGAGAACTCGTCTTTCTCACTTCGTACATGTTTTAATGCAGACAAGTTTAAAATAAAATCGAAGGGCCCCTCTTTTTTAAGGAAATGCTCAAAATCACCTGAACCCACATCGACAACAAAAGTTCGAAAATCCCCTGAAACATAACCAAGTGAACTTCGGATATCTCGTACAAGCTCAACGAGATTATTTTCACTAATGTCAATGACAAGTAATTTTTTCGGATTACGTGAAAAAATCTGTTTTACAACTGCCTGCCCAATAGATCCGGCGCCACCCACGACCAAAAAAGAGGAACCTGAAACCACCTCAATAAGGGTAGAATCAAATTTTCGTATGTCACCATCAAGCAATGGGCCCTGGCGGCCAATTAGATCAAACATTCTTACGAAATCAAACAACAAAAGTAGAGAATAAAAACCTTTTAACACCAACCTAATTGGCTAGAGATATCGACCCAATTGGTGGGTTAGGTCTACCGATAGCGTGTAGCTATCTAAAAACCAAGGGTTTCACGATTGCAGCTCTGAGAACATTTGTGTTAATCCCTCATTAATCTTAACTGGAAGAGGCTGACCAATCGCTGCTTTTATTTTAGCGTTACTAACCTTTAGACTATAAGTCAATTTTTCCAGTCGGCTTGAATTAAATGGTAAGTTGAACTTATCACCGATCCTGGCAATAATCCTGACTAGTTTCTTGTTAAGGTTTAAAATTCTAATCCTTTTATTTTGAGCCGCACCAATTAATTTAATCAAATCATTGGTTGAGATACATCCATCATCAGCAATGTGATAGATTCCAGAATCAATTTTTTTATTTTTAATTAGTTCAGAAATAACAAAATTCAAATTATCTACACTACAAAAGGATCTACAGTTATCGAATGAGCCTAAAGGCCATGGCAAATTAAATTTCACGAACTTATTTAAAAGCTCCAGATTCCCACGATGGCCTTTTCCATAGACAATACAGGGTCGAAGAATGTAAATTCTCTTTTTTGAATTAATACCATTAGTCAAAATATATTCTTCAGCTATTCTTTTTGAAACACCATAAGGTGAATTGCCCTCAAGTTTACATCTTTCATCTAAAAAATCACCAGCCTTATCATCTAATACCTTAATTGAACTTATGAAAACAAATACTTCAGCCTCACTTTTTAAAAATTCATCAAACAGACCCTTTGTTAATTCAAAATTTACAAGGTTGTACTCCTCAATCAAAGAAGTACTTTTTAAATCATGAGCTTTTCCAGCCAAATGAATAACAGCGCCTGATAGAATCGGGAATTTTTTTTGCTTAAGAGAGTGTTTGTCAATGGCAAATGAATCAATGCCGACCTGTTTCAGAAAAAGAACAAGGTTACTGCCAATAAAGCCAGATGCCCCAGTAACGAAACAAGTCATTTAAAAAATCTAAACTGAAAGATTTTAGAAAATGTCCGAATTGGCGAAAATACAAACCAAACTGGCAGGTGCATACGCCGCTTAAATGAATACCTGAATGAAAAAAGAAATTGCATCCAAACTGCACGAAAGGAACCAGTACTAGCCCCGCCATATTGCATTACTAAATAATGTTCCTTAAGAACATCAATTAAAAGTTCGGGTAATGCAATGCCCATATCCAACATCCAAAAAATATCACAAGCTATGTTATTGGATTCTTTGAAATTGAATTTACCCACACTTTGATAAACTCCACGTTTTAGAAATAGCGAGAAATGGGGCGGAAGAATTCCCCATTTGATTCTGGAAGAACTGACCTTATTAGGCCTCCAGCTTCGTATTACTTCGCCCTTTGCGTTAACAAATTCGCAACCAATACAAACTCCCTGCAACAGATTTTTCGCTTGAAATCTTTGCACAACATCAGAAAATACATCTTTATCGGCCAGGTAATCATCTGACCCCATTAAGAAGATGATATCACCTGAGGCTTTATCAATTCCTTTATTCAAGGCATCAAATATTCCTTCATCACGCTCATGAATCAGCACATCAATTTTATGGGACTCATAAATTTTAAGAAGGCGCTCGTCTGTTGATCCGCCATCTGCAACAATTACCTCAAAGTTTTTATAAGATTGAGCGAAGAGCGAATCAAACGATCTCTTAATTCTTAAGTCATTAAAATTAGGAATGACAACAGAGATCTTCATACCTCCGCACTCTTGAGTGCCTGTGCTATCCAATTTGTTGTTTGGGCCAGTCCTGTTTTTAAATCGACGCCCGGCGACCAACCCAAAACATTCTTAGCAAGGGAATAGTCGGCGCAACGACCTGCATCTCCTTCAGGCTTAGTTTCATCAAAGAAGATGTCTATTTGCTTACAAAGCACTTCATCTTTTAACAAATAAGCTAGGTCCCGAATTGATGTGCAGGTATCAGGACCGATCTGAATTATTTGTGGGAGGTTATCCTTTTCAATCGCCTTAAGAAAAGCATTTACGATATCATCGACATAAACAAACGCCCTACCCTGGCGACCACTGCCCCAAACTGTAAGCGACTCACCATCTCTTAACTCCAACATCCTTCTAATTAAGGATGGAATAACCTGAGAACGTTTTGGACTTAAATCACAATTAATTCCATAAACATTATGAAGCATTAACGTAACTCCTTCCATTTCCGAATTCATGCACAAATAATTGAGCTCAAGCGTTCCAGCTAATTTACTCCAGCCATAAGATGACTCAGGCTCGGCAGGGAAAAGCTGATCTTCTCGCAAAATAGAGGTTAACCCGTTTTGAAGTTGCTTAGGAAACGAGCAGGCGGTTCCGGCATAAACTACTTTACGAATCCTGGAAGCAGCACAAGCTTCAAATACAAGGCTATTAATATGATTGTTTACTTTGAAAATTTCATATTGGTGATTGAATACATATCCAATGCCTGCAACAATATCAGCAAGATGAATGACAACTTCGCAACTACTAAAAATCTTTGTAACCCTACTTAGGGAACCTGGGTCCGCAAGATCAATATGATGAAAATTCAGATCCAATGACCACCCATTAATTTGTTCGAGGTATGATTTACTTCCCCTCCATAAATTATCAATTACCTGAACTTCATATCCACTTTCACATAACTTTTTAACCAATGATGAACCTATCATACCAGCTCCACCTGTAACACAAACCTTCATACGATTTTTGGCTAGGATAATTTCGAATAATAATAAACTATAGTAATCAAATATGCACTGAAAGTCTAATCATTACAGACTTCGGGGCGCAATTTGAAAAAAATTATTTAAAAACTGAGGTAAAAATAGAAAGCTAACCAAAGAAACCGCTCAACTTTCGAAAGAACCTGTTTCGAAGGAAATATAGTAATGGACTGGAAAAATAAATAAATACAAGTCTTTGACGTATCGGAAGATGGGGCAAAAGGAGAATTTTTAAATTAAAACCTAATTCAAACATATTGAGTGCCTGGATATAGGCATTTATATAATCGATAAAGCTGTGATCGGAAAGATTTGGATATTTCGCCTTAAACAATCGATAAGCATTCATTCGTTCTATAAACCTTCGTCTTTTTTCCTGAAAGGATAAATCATAGCCATAAGAATTTAAAAGGTGTATACGGTACCTATACAAAACTTGAGTCACCGGCCTACCCAATCCGAAGGCTTTAAGATGAAGCATCGTCCACGTATCTTCATTGGGTAAATTGACAGGGATTGGAAAGATTCTTTCACCAAGTGATCTTAAAAAGAAAAGTGCTCCACCCGAAAAATTCATAGTTTTCTTTTGCTTCGGGAAAAGCACACCATCATACTTAGGATTTTCAGAAATGGTCTCTATTAAGCATGTTGAAAAATTAAAGGGATGATTTCTGGTATACTCTACTCTTTGTTCTAAACTATTTTCAACAAGCAAATCATCTCCAGCGAAATAGCAAATAAAATCGCCTGTACAATTGGCGAAAGCTAAATTATAAGCAGCACATTTACCTTTCTCAGGAAGTTGAAAACATAAAATACGCATGTCCTGTTTAGAATAATCCCGAGCTATTTGAAGGGTTGAATCAGAGGATCCATTTTCTACAATAATTAATTCCCAATTGGAATAAGTTTGTTTAAGGACAGATTGAATTGCTGCAGATAAAAATTCTGCACAGTTATGCACAGCAAGCAAGATTGAAACCTTACTCATCTGATTGATGTGCTAAAGAATCAGATGGCCGCAATATTAAACCCATAATTATACCAATTGAAGGAATTCCGATAGGTCCCGCCAGTAGATTGAGAAGAAACCAGAATACTAATAAGGCTCTTAAATGGACGCTGGATATTGATGTTAAGATATTTCTAAGTACTGCATATAATAATAAAAGGCCGATTAAACCTATTGATGAAATGATACTTATTAATCCGCCAGTCTGTAAAAGAGAGAAGCCGTCACCAAAAAGAAAATTATTTCCGAAGCTTTCAAAATAATTAAAGAATGAACTGAGCCTAGTAGCAATACTTGCATCAGTGCGTAAAACTAAAGCCGGATTTTCCGTTAAAACCCTAAATATTAATCTAAGCGCACGAAATTGTGAATAGTGCTCTAAATATGAAATCCATAAAGGAAATGTAATTAAGAGAATGATAGCGCTTACTATGAAAAATCTAAAGTAAAAAACAAGACTGATAAAAAAAACGATTAAAAATCCATATCCACTTAAGGTGCATAAAAGACAAATAGTTAGAATAAACCATAAAATTTTAATATTAGACTTAATTACGGCTAAATCACGCTCGATTATAAGTAAAGTAATGAGCATTAAGTTAAATAATTGATTTGCAAAAAATGAAGGTTCAGGACTCAAAGTACGAGCACCACGACCTGTCAACGCTAAAATGGAACTTGTACCGGAATCTCTGGATTTTATCAGGATGGTCTCGACCAAACCATTTGATAAGAAGTATACAACAGTAAAGATTAAATATGCCCAAAATACACCGCCAATATATTTAGCGAAATACTTCATTGATCCCAAGTATGCAAAAGTTAAAGCCATTAAAAACTGGACAAAAGAAGCCAAGCGACTAAATACTACTGCTTTATTTAAAATTATGGTGTTGAGACAAACGCTTAAAAACGCAACAATAATTATCAAAAAAATTATTTTCAAAACCGAAACATTCCTATTCTCATAAGCCTCAAGAAACTTTGGCCACAAAATAAAAATTAGAATTACCAAAATAGCTGTGAGCATCAAAAGAGGCTGTGTATCACTGCCCGCTATAAGTGATGGGATAAAAGGGAAGAAAACAGAAAAGGAAATTAAAAGAATAAAAAACTCTCGTATGGGTGTTTTAAGAAAATGAGAGATTAAAATCCTTAGTTTTAAAACTAACATACTGGTTATAACTGATTAAAATCGAATATAAATTTTTGAAACTACTAAATAGAATAATTTTTGAACGAAATAAGATTCAAAGAGCCATAAAAACGAATTTATAAACTTCAATTTAAAACTGTTGCAGCATCTGAAGTCTTCGGGGCGCGCCTTATCAATTTCATAAAACCGTTTTCGAAGGCACTAAATATTCACACCACCAAAATTGTATCATTAGAAGGATGCTCTTTAAGATAGATCATACCATCCTGAAAATGTACCAAATTATAGACTTGATAGTTGCCGAATTTCTTTTTGACCATTTATCAGAACTTTTTTCAAAATACTCTGGAATGTCTCCGTACCGGTTATGTTCTACAGTAATATTTTCGGTCAAAAATTAAAATTCTTGATCTAATACAGCTCGATCAAAAATCAGAAACCCATACCGTAATACTTTTTCTTCTTAGTGAAAATAACGTGAAATAAATCCCAATTTTCAACCAATATAATCTGCGGCAGCAGAATTGCTTAAGAAAGGAGGCTAATTAAAACGTCTATAGTAAGGCTTAAGTCTTTGCCATAAGGGCTTATCACTAGGGAATTCCAAGTGGGAACGTTGTGGCCGTTTAAGGTAGATGTCCAAATCCTCTTGCCTCCAATTCATTTTTTTAAGGAAATAAGAAATATCTTGTTTCAGATCATCTTGTGAAGGATAAGGCAAACCTACCAAACTTTTGAGCGCATCTTCTCTGCTGAGCTGACCAGAAGCAATCAAATTTGAAAGGTGGAGCTTGCGCTTATCCACTCCAAATTTCATGGGCAACAAATAACCTTGATAGAAGCGCGTAAATATTGACTCATAGTGTTTGTAAGGATAACGTTTATACCCATAACTCTTTTCCAATTCCATCAAAGCAGATTCCTTGTTATAGTCGATGAAATCGAGGAAAGAGACCCACCTGATTTTTTTTACCGCAGCGTACCAGATAAACTCGAAGAGCCCAATAGCGGGATAAGTATTCAACCGATTTATGCCGCCACTCTTAGCGATGGCTTTAATATTCCTCTTATCTAATTTAAGCCAATTCCATCCTTCGGGGAACTTCATGCCCTCCGTTGCTTGATTACTTCCTGAAAGGATATGTTTCAGATCATATTTATTTGCTTGCCTGAAATTCACCGCCAACATGGCGTTGTCATAGAGTAATTCCACATCCAAAACGTCTGCATTGAAAAACGCCTGCATCAACCCACGGTACTCCTCCCAATCAATCACATGGGTGTACAGATCAACACCTAAAACTTGAACCAGGTTTGCAATGTTATTTTGTGCCAATTCAGAGTTCCACCCATTATCCATGTGTACAGCAAGTGGCCGCAATCCAAGATTTTTTACCTGAACAAGTGTCCAGGAGCTATCAACACCTCCCGAAACACCTACAACGCAATCGTATTGTTTACCTCTTCCCTGTTTTTTTACCCTTTCCACCAAATTTATCAATTGCTTTTGCTTGCGTTCACTACTTTCGAAAATGATATGATTAGACCTTTCAATAAACTCGGTACAATAGTTGCAAATACCTTTGTCATCGAAAACGATATCATTTACTGTTGTGTCCATTACACAATATGTGCATACTTGAAATTTTGTATGATACGGCATCTCCATAAGTCTATTTAATTAAACAAAGATTGTAATTCATGCCGCTTTGGATAGGTTATTAAAACCGCACGATGGGGACCATGATAAATAAAATACGCACCAGCGGCTACTGCACTTGCTCCGGCACCTATCGCTGCTTTAATATCTAAAAGACTCGAAACACCCCCAATGGCTACTAATGGAACTTTTGATAAAGCAGAGGCCATTTTAATCAATTCCAAGTCAGGACCGCTTAGCGTGCCGTCTTTATCAACAGCATTCAATACAATTTCACCTGCCCCCGCCTCAATTATTTTCTTTAAAAACTCCTTCCAATTCAATACCACTATTTTCGACTTACTAGAATGATAAAGTTCATATTTTCCTAACCAGTTTTTCTTAATATCAACTGATACAACGATACTTTGGCTTCCATAATACTCAGCCAACTTAGTTATCAGACTTGGATTCTCAATTGCGCTAGTTTGTAAGCAAACCTTTTCAATTCCAAGCGAAAAGAGTCGTTTTGCTTGCTCAAAAGTAGTTACTCCGCCCCCATAGGCTAAAGGCATGAAACACTCTCCAGCAATCTGTTCAATCAATTCAAAATTTGGTTCATTCTGATATTTTGAAGCCAGTATGTCTAGGACCAACAATTCATCCACCTCTTTATCGTTGAATATTTTAATTGCATTTATTGGGTCACCTACATATTTTGGGTCCTTAAATCGAGTTGTTTTTACTAAACCGTTATTTTTTAATAGCAATACTGGAATTACACGATGTAGTAACATGTCTTAGATTTGTATAAATTTCTTCATCAACGACATTCCATATTTGTGACTTTTTTCAGGATGAAATTGAACCCCAAATATGTTTTGATGACTGAAAGCAGAACAGAAATCATGTCCATACCTGGTTAAACACATAATATCCGTTGTATTCTTAGCATCAACGAAGTAAGAGTGGACGAAATAAAATCTGTGCTCCTTGTGCTCCCCCTCTTTAATTAACAAATTATCCTTACTCACTTCCACATTATTCCAACCCATATGTGGAATTTTGAGGTTCATTTCTCCATTAAAGGTAAACTTTTTTACTTCTGCTTCTATCCAACCTAAACCTTCAAGTTCCCCTTCTGCACTTTTTTGAGTCATCAACTGCATTCCAAGACAAATCCCTAATATTGGTATGCCTCTTTGAATAACTAAGTCATTAAGCAGATCTTTAATCCCTGAGGAAGTTAATTTACTCATGCCCATATCGAATGCGCCTACACCAGGTAGAAGTAATTTTTCCGCCTTCACTATAGTGTCTAAATCTGATGATATAATGCACTTGCCTCCTACATATCTAATCATATTAGCAACAGAATTCAGATTACCTATACCGTAATCAATAATTGTAATGGTATTCATTTGATTATTTCAACCTGGTTCAAAAAAAGTAGCAGCCATCAATTTAATGTCACTTGAATTAGCCTTTGTAAGATTTTACCCTCCTCTCCCCAGTTGAGCTGACGCGCTGCTTTATCGCTATTATTTTTAAATTCCCTGATCCTATTGGCGTCAAGTTTATTCAACGATTCAGCCATTGCTACTAATTCAAATCGATCAGAAATCACACCGCAATCAAACTCCCTGACAATTCTAGACATTTCCGGGGATGGGCCAATCGCAACCATTAATCTTGCCTGAATGAACTCAAAGAGCTTATTAGGCAAGCAGTGAGCCAAATTAAAAGTAGTTGGCTCAACGTAAAACAAACCCAAGTCATAGTTTCTAAGCATGGGAATGATGTCATTAAAAGGAACAGGCTTTTTAATCGCTACCCTAGACGACTGAGTAATTAATCCCTCCAATTCACTTATATATACCTGATCTCCCTGCAAATACAAATCCAATGAAAACCTAAGATCAAGTAATTTTACCAAATGAATCATGTTTTCCAGCTTCCTATTTCGATTGGCAACGCCATGGTGCACCATTCGGATTTTATTCATCGGAGTTTCATTTATTCTACATACCACCTCAGAAGGCGTACTACGGATCACATGACCACTAACCCCGAATTCTCGAAAATATTCATGTGCTAGCCCCCAAGAAACAGTAAGAAAAAGATCACATTGCTTAAGGTACTTTTTGCACAAATAGATTCGTATTGGTTTTTCGACTATGCGAAAAACTAAACTATCCTCGCGTTGTCGCGGATAATACTCTCTAGCATCAAATATCACTTTTGATGATTTTTTACCTTGCATGATGACCGGTAAGAAAAACAGATCCTCCACTAAAATGACATCATAAGTAAATTCTCGCATCACTCGCGAAACAGGACGTAATCTGAACCAAAAATTAATAATATTATCTCTAAAAAGGGTAAATGGAAACAACCTGCTGATTATTAGTAAAAAAGCAATGACTCCCTTTCTGATTATAGAAATCAATCTGGCACCGCTAGATTGAAGAATAATAAATTCCCGGTTTGCATTTAGCTTACCCAACATCGCAAAGCTTGCGATATCTACCACAAATCCCATCTGATTCAGTAATTCGAATGCCCTTTTTGGCCTTGGGTCACCAATAGGGTCACTAAATGTTAGAAGAAGCGCACTCTTTTTACTCATCATTTAGTTAATTAGTGGCTATCCTCAAGCCGCTATTTGCATTGCACATCAAAAATATTCATCCAAATTATCAGATTTATTATTCTCCAATGACGATTATTCAAGCTAGGAGAATCAAAAAAGGCGTCGTTGTATTGCTTGGTCAATAATTCTGTTTTCAAAAACGGCAACTTACCCAGCGACAATAAGTTATCATTAAATATTAAACCCATTTTTTTTATCAATTCTCTCTCTGGAGTTTCAAATCCAATTTTATCTTTTCGATCTAGGATTTCATTTGGAACTATGCCTCGCATAGCTTCTCTAAATATGTGCTTAGATTCTGCTTTATCAGATACCAAAAATTCCTCAGGAAGTCCGTACATAAAATTAGCCAAGTCAATAGTTAAAAATGGCACCCTGCTTTCAATTGAAAACCGCATGGAATTTCTGTCGGCGTATCTCAATAACCTTGGAATCCTTAGCGCTATTAATTCATTGGCCAATTGCTCCATAAGTTTTCGATCCCTAGAATTGACCACGCTAGCAGTTTTTGGTGAATTCAGGACTACTCCCTGATTCTTAAGCATTTTAAGATCTAGCCATGAAGGGATCTCAACCTTTCCAAGCAGCCTAGCCAGTCTAAATAACATTTTCTCGGGCATCATGGAAGCAATAGCATGTAGCCAAGGTTCAGAAGCACTGCGTTCCAAACGCCCAGCCCAGTTTTTCGAAAAATTAAGGGCCCTAATCCAGCTATTGGAGGCCATAAAACTCCGAATCCTCCTCTCAGGATAGCCGTAATAACCACCCAGCAACTCATCAGCTCCCTGGCCATCGAGGGTTACTTTAATCCCTTTTTCTTTGGCGCGCTTAAAGATTCGATACTGTGCATAAATACTTGTTCCACTGAATGGCTCTCCCTGAGTCCTAATTAAATCGGTTAGATCTTTCAATAGATCATCCGACTGAATGTAGACCTTGTTGACATTCGCATTAACCCGTTTATTTACAAAATCAGCCCAATTTTCTTCATTGAGATTAGTGCCGGCTGCAACATAGGTAAAAGTATGTATTGGCATCTCTTGTTCGAGATAACGCATTGCACAAACCACTGAAGAAGAGTCTATACCCCCAGAAAGGGCAGCACCTACCGGAACATCGCTACGTAAATGCAATCTGACACTTTGTAAAAAAAGCTCTCTCAACTTTTCAGTCGCCTCTGTAAAAGTTAATGTTGTTCTTTGTGCTATGTCCGGTATCCACCATCTTACTGGATGCGTTTTTAAAAGATCTTTCGATAAATCAAACGACAAGAAATGACCTGGTAGAAGTTGAGATACTCCTTCGAAAAATGTCTTTTCGTCATTATCATAATTATCAAAGACAAGATATTCAATTGCCCTCTGAATATTTAGATAATGACGCGATGGTAATAATTTGATCAATGCAGGGATTTCCGAAGCAAAAAAAACAGAATTTTGTTCACACCGATAATACAATGGCTTTATACCAAAGGGGTCTCTAGCCATCACTAAGTTTTGAATCTTCCTATCATAAATCACCACGCTAAACATACCCGTGAATTTCCGCCAACAATCGTTACCCCAGTATTTCCAAGACTCAAGGACTACCTCGGTATCAGTTTTAGTTCGGAAAGTAATACCCAAAGCTTCCAGATCGGTACGAAGTTCCGTATAATTGAAGACTTCCCCGTTGTAAACCATTGCATAACGGCCAGTGTTATCGAAGAATGGCTGATGACCGTTGGCCGATAAATCAATGATGCTTAATCGTCTATGAGCTAAACAAACTATGCCGTTTGTGCCTTCGAAATAGTTAATTCCTTCATCATCCGGACCCCTATGAGCAATCGCTTGCAAAGAAGCGCGAAAAGAATCCTCATGCAAGGTGCCTGAGGGAGCAAAGTATCCTACTAAACCACACATAATAGAGACCGATTGAAATTCATTAAATACAATGGTAATCCTAAATTGGTTTTGCAGTCGTTGTGAACTCCTCTTTAAAAGACTATTGGTCTAAATTAAAGATCTTCAAAGAACAAATATTTCTTGAATTTTTTGGCAAAGTGGCGTTTAAAAAATCGGAAATAGCTTTGTCTATTTTCAAGAAACTTAAACTCCGGCATGGAAACTAAATTGGTATTTTCTAGCAATTGCCACATTTTTCAAAGCGTCCTAATCCAAGTCAAATAATCAATTCTAAGTTCAAGTAATAAGTGCAATTTTTCCCTGTAGCACTTGGTTAGGGGTTAAATAGTTAAACTTTTTTACTGGTCTGTTGTTTAGTAAGTCTTCTGCTCTGGAAACCTGATGGTGAGTTACCTTTTTCAAATCTATACCTTTTGGAAAAAACCTTCGCAGCACTCCAATTCGATTTTCAACGGTGCCTTTGTCCTGACTGGTGTAGGGCCTTGTGAAGTAACTCTTAGCTCCAAGTTTGTTGCAAATACTTTCATGGGCACTAAATGCCTTATCGTTATCAAAGGTGTGTGTCCTGATAGGGTAATTACTCTCCATAAGATATTTCACAGAGGCCTCATAAACCGTTTCTGATTCTTTGTTCTTTAGCTTAAGCAGTTTGGTGTGCAAGGTGGCTCGGTCGGTCATTACCTCGGTCGGTCATTACCAGGATCGCTCCTTTGTGCTTTTTACCCATCAACAGATCAACTTCCAAATCTCCAATTCTTCGTCTTTTCCCAACTACTGCAGGTCGCATTTCAATCGGTATTCGATTTGGTATTACTCCTCGATTATCATGCCTGATGCCCCTTTTTCGGCGTCTGCGCCCATGCCGTAGATATTCATATAGACCCTTGTATGGCCGGTCATTTCGCTTGTTACTGAACTTACAATTCCAGATCCATTGATAAATCCACTCATGACTGACCATTGGGCCCTCATGGCATTTACTAATAAGCTCAGGACTCCATTTTTCATTCTCCAAGTACCTCTTTACCATTTGCTTCATAGCATGGTCAAATACCTGATGCTTAGGCTTGATGGAATGTCGCAAGCGGGTCCTTCGTTGAGCATTATCGGCATCATAAATTCCGGCAAGGCAGCCTCGTTTAGGTGTATTCTGATTAAGTTCCCGGCTAATGGTAGAAGGGTGTACACCGAGTTTCTCGGCAATTTCCTTTTGTTTCAAGCCTGATTTCATAAAGGCTTCGATTCGATACCTTTGTGCCGAACCGAGGTGGTTGTAAGTTTTGGCCATAGACAATCCAAAGATTGCACTACGCGGGGAAACGGTAAAAAAGCCCTCAAAAGCTTTTTTACCGTTGTTTCAAAAATTGCACTTATCAATTGAATTCAGCTTATCCAAATACGGCTAATAAAAATATATCACCATCAAGATATTCAAATCTCGCTCTTTTATAAGCCAATGTGGATAATTATAGAGGACCAATTTTTAAAGAAGACTTATTTACTTTTTAAGAGATTTTAAAAACGTAAAAATAGTTTTAGATACTTGCCCGGAAGCATCACCTTCTCCATAAAGACTAGTTTGATATTCACTTTCAATTGGTGTATTTCTCAAAGCTGAGCCAATAAATGGCAAATGATCAAAAATAAGCTCATTCCAGCTGCCTTTTAATGTCTCGATCCACTCAGTTTCACTGCGAATTGTAATACACTTTCTTTTTAACCAATAAGCCTCTTTCTGAATACCACCAGAATCAGTAATAACACAATCAGAATATTTTTGAAATCTTAAACTATCGATATAACCAACAGGATTAATAAAACGGATATTTTTGTAATCAGACAACTTCAGATTATTACTGTTGATAGCTTTTCTGGTTCTTGGGTGTAGCGGAAAAATTACTTTTACTGACAGGTTATTTAAGATGTCAAGGATTTGAGTGAGTCTTTCAATCCTATCGATATTGTAAGGTCGATGAAAAGTCGCAAAAATATATTTTTCCTTGACAGAATCTTGAAGTCTATGTTGTAGCAAAATCAAGGCATCTTTCATTAAATCACCACAATCAAAGACTCCTTTAGTAATTCCTTCTGATTGCAAATTTAAAATTCCATTTGGCGAGGAACAGAACAAAAGTGTAGAGACATGGTCAGTCATTATTCGATTAATCTCTTCTGGTATTTCTTTATTATAACTTCTTAAGCCAGCTTCGACATGGATAACAGGGATTTGGATTTTTACTGCTGCTAATGCTCCTGCCAAAGTTGAATTAGTATCCCCATAAACCAAAACTGCATCAGGCTTTTCCTGAAAAAGTATACCTTCAATTTGCTGCAACATCTCAGCTGTTTGACCACCATGTGATGTCTTCACAAGACTTAAAAGATAATTAGGTCTGGAAATTCCTAGGTCATTGAAAAAATATCGCTCATATTAGAATCATAATGTTGACCTGTATGAATAGTCACAACGTTAAGCATTTTAGCCAGAGCAATTTCGAGCGGAAAATGTTTTATAAATTGCGGACGAGCTCCAACGATAAGGATAATTTTCATCATAATTATTTAAGTATATCGGTTATTAGCTTGTTTAAAATAGTAGCAGATTTTTCAAAACTCAATTCCTTGGAAATTGCATTCGATTGGTGCTTATAATGGATCCAGGTTTCCTTATTAACACTTTTTATACTTAACGCCACTTCTTCAGCCGAAAAGCCTTGAGTTACCTTTCCCAAATCATATTTTTTAACAATTGAAGCCATCTCTATAGAAGGCCCAACAACAATTGCTAATCGAGCCTGTATGAATTCAAATAATTTATTTGGTAATGCAATTGAGTAATTAAAATTGACTGGAGGAAGAATGAAAATACCAATATCAAATTGATTCAAATAACCCGGAATTTCTTCAGTAGGAACGGGCAAATGAAAATTTACATGGAGCCCCCTTGAAAGATTTTTCAATTCCTTTATATAATTTAAATCAGTGGGAATCAAAATCAAATTAAGTTCAAAAGTATCATCCAGATACTTCATTGAATCTATCATAATCTCTAAATGCCGAGATCTTATTGCAGCGCCATGATGCACGAGCCGAATTCTTCGAGGAGATAATTCAGAAGGGGTTAAATCTCTATAAAAAGGAGCATTATAAATAACCTCTGAATGAACATTGAATTTTTTTTTCAATAATTGACAAATCGAGAAGCATACCGTAGTTACCGCATTAGCTTTTGGCAAGTATTTTTTAAATTGTCTGGTGTAATATTGACGAAACCTTAACCTCCAAAAGAAATTTTCTTCTAACTCAGTTGGTGCATATTCGTGTAAATCAACCATTAACTTGGAAGAAAAGGTTTCGCTTAACCTAACCGCAAGTGGTAAATAACCAATTTCATTACAGATAAGCACATCAGGAATTTTTTTCTTAAAACAGCCACAAATTTTATCAAAAAGCTCGCTAACATGAGGAGATCTCCAATAAAGCTCATCATCGCATTGCATCAAAGACAAGAGAGCCTCATACAACGTATCTAGCTTAGTATTTTTCTTTTTTGCTTTTGCTGAGATGTGAATAGTTTTTGACTTGCCTGAAGCACTTAGACCGACAGTATATACGTCAAAGTCTTTTTCCAAAACCTGAATCTGCCGAAGCACTCTGGGATCAGAGTGAAGTTTTGAGTATGAAAGAATTAAAATTGTGTACAAAAGATTTTACTCAAAAAGCACTCCTGACATTAAATAGGCCCAACTATTATCACCACGCTGATTCGAACCAGCAGAAGTTGGTGTCATTTCTTTTTCGCGCTTATTAATTATTCCGTTTTTAAATAAAATATTTTTGGAATCCATGACACGTTCTTTAAAATCAATATCATCCATCCAACTTTGTTGGGGTGGCTCATATCCTATTTTATCCTTACGCCAGGTTATTTCATTAGGCATTATCCGAGACATTGATTTTCTCTGAACCCATTTAGTCCATTCGCCATTAATTTTATACGAATCGTTTAAGGCTAAGACGAATTCAACCAATTGATGATTCAAAAAAGGCAACCTAACTTCACGACTATGGGCCATGCTATTCCTGTCAGCATATCGTAAGAGGTCTTCCAAATTGCCAGATGTTAAGTCATGGCGCAAATGCTCATATAGAGAGGTGTGATTGGGATAAGGAGATTTCAACTTCTTCAAAAAATATGAAAACTCCTTACTATAAGGAGAATAGATAATTCCAGATGCAGATTTTATTTTTAAGCCACGGTATACATCCAGAATACCAGGTGCTTTAGATTTTATAAACGCCTTGAGCATTTGCCTAGCGGACATTGGCGGTGTATTTGGCGAGACTTGAGGACCAAGTGAGTGTACAAAGTTTTGTGCATTCAAAGTGTCTCGATAGTAACTATAACCACCAAGCATTTCATCAGCACCTTGACCATCAAGTAAAACCGTAACTGATTTTTCTTTCGCTAACCTCATAACCTCAAACTGCGCATAAATACTTCCACTGCCAAATGGCTCATCCTGATGAAAAACCATGGTTGAAAAGTTACTTAAGAAACCCTCTTTATCAGGAAAAGCAAAAAAAGCACTAGTGTTTGTTGCGTCGATTACGAATTTCATGAAGTTGCCTTCATCTTTTACAAAACCAGGAAATCTTGCACTAAACGTTGACTGCGAAATATTCGATTCCCTTTTAAGCTGATGAATCATACAAACAACGGAAGAGGAATCTAAACCGCCGCTCAAACTACTTCCAACAGGGACATCACTACGAAGCCTCCTTTTTACAGAGGTTTCAAAGAGAATATAAAATTTATTAAAAATCTCTTTTTCTGACAAGCTATCATAAGATGTGTCACGATTCTCGGGCAATCTCCAATATTGAATTTGAGAAGCCTTAAATAAATTTTGTGGCGTGCCAAATAAGTAGTGAGCGGGTTTAAGTTTAATTATATTTTTAAAAAAGGTTTTTGAATTATTGTGAGGATGATGGACTTGCGCATAGTGTAGGAAATATCCAAGCATCTCATCATCCACGATTTTAGGCAACCCAATTTTCCAAAAAGACTTAATCTCACTAGAAAAGTAAAATATATCATTGTCAATTGAATAATAGAATGGCTTCTCTCCAAATCTGTCTCTAGAAATAAAAATTAAATCTTCTAGTTGATCGTAGAGTACAAATGCAAACATCCCGTCTAAGTAATCCAAACATTGAACCCCATAGTGCTGATACATCGCTACCAAAACTTCAGTATCAGATTCAGTTAAAAATGAATACCCGTATTCAATTAAAATTTTTTTTAACTCCAGATAATTATATATCTCGCCATTAAAAACTATTGTATATCGACCAGCGACGAACATCGGCTGATCGGCGGAGCTTGACAAATCAATTATTGACAATCTCCTGTGGGCCAGTGCCACAGTAGAATTTATGTTACACCAGTAACCGTCCCCATCTGGTCCACGATGTGCTATTGCTTCTGACATTTTTCTACAAATCTCAGTTGAGTCAATCCTACCCCTAGCATTAATTACTCCAGTTATTCCACACATAGTTCAAAAATTAGATTGTCAAAGGTTTTCATTGACTTGTTGGCCGATAAATTAAAAGCAGCATTATCAACTGCTTGCTTATACTTAATTACCATTTCGGGAGTAAGGCTTAAAATCGCATTTCGTAAATTATCAGCCTTAAAACCGTCTGTAACGAGACCAAGCTTATAGTCATTAGTAATTTTTTCCATCTCTGGAGAAGGACCAGTGATTATCATTAACCTAGCTTGAATAAATTCAAAGAATTTATTGGGTAAACAATACATATAGTTGAAGTTAACTGGAGGAATATAAGCCAAACCAACATCGAACTTATTAATAAATGCAGCTATATCCTCAGTGGGCACTGGATCATGAAATTTTATATTTTTTGAATTAGACGCAAGTTTTTGAAGATACGCATAATACTCAGGATCGGATTTTGTTAAGAGAAGATTCAAGATATAGTTCTCTGGTAGCTGCAGAAAACATTCGACCAAGACATGTAGATCTCGCGCTTTCATCGCACCCCCGTGATGAATAAATTGAAGTACTTCGTTAACGGGCGACGGCGTCAATTGCTGAAATTTTGGAGCATTCAAAACAACATCAAAATTCTTTTTTGTTAGTTTTTCATATTCTTTAGCAATTTGGTAGCCCACGGTGATGCATTTGTCGGCTAAGGGTATATATTTTTTAGAAAGCCATGTGAGATAAGGAGATTCCCATTTCATCCAAGTCGAATCATTTTCTAATTCCAGAGGAGAATATTCATGCGCATCAAATAATACCTTAGCCTTTAACTTTCGGCTAACCCTTAATGCAAGAGGCAAGGTATTTAGATCATTTGCTATAATTAGGTCAACATTATACCTCAATAACTTCCTCTCTAATTTTAAATTACCAAGATTCCAGTAGTATAATTTATAGACTCTTAGCCTGTGAAATAATCGAAACTTATTGATAAGCCGAACTGGAAATAAATAGAAGACAATTAAAAACCAACGCCTGAAAAAATTAGAAATATCAAACATTTGGAGGCCGTTGATTGTAAATGGCACAAAATGTTTTACAAATGGTAAATTACTTGGCTCAAGACCACAAGTAATTATTTCAAACCGCTGTCCAAGTATCCTAATCTGCCGCAGTACGCGTGGATCACTTTTCAGTGATGAGTAAGATATTATTAATATTTTTTTATTAGTTCCCACTAATTAAGCTTAAAAAATAAAATCTCCTCTGGAACCAGGTTTTACAAAAGTCTTATACCAATCAGTGTCTTTAATAAAATCAGTCCAATGATTGATTGCCTGAACTTCATCCGAATTATCAGAATTATAACAATCACGAAAGAAATTTGGAATGTAGTCGTATTCTATGTGTTTTCCGGTAGCTAAATCTAAAACCTTGCTACAAAATAAAGCAACATCAAGGTATGTCTCAACATACTTTCTCCCCAAGGCTGCATGGGAAGACCTAAATTCAAAATCAATAATTATTTTTTTCAGTACATCATAAATTGTATCTGGATTAACATCTATAACTGGGCATTCTGCAGGGTTTTTTTGCGGGTATTTTTCATATGACATATTTGATAGTACGACTTTTCCCATTGCCAATGCCTCAGTTGCAAGTTTTCCGGTTCCAGGCAGTAACAACTGGTCAATAACAATATCTGCTGATTCATACATTAATAGTGCTTCACTATGAGCTATATTCTCAACTAGCCTAAATGTAATCTCAATTTTATCAATATTTTGAATTCTATTTATAGCATCAAGGATATACTTGGTTCCCTTGATACTTCGATTACTTGGTGCATGTATGATAACAGGATTTTTCTTTCGTTGATTCAGTACAACATTATAATTTTCAGGAATAACCATCATGTTCCACCTATAATATGGCCGAAGTTGTAGTTGAGCCTGATCCAATCGGCTAAAGATTGCGGTTGCATATTTTTCAGCGATTCTAATTCTAGCTAATCTTGATCTTAAAGTTTGTATAGAGTCAATACCATCTATTCCGTATTCAACAGGATGCAAATTGTAAAGTGAGAATTCCGATTTCATTGCGTAATACCAACGAACATCATCACCTACAAAAACAAAAAAAATCTTTTTTCCTCTTTTTACTAATTCTTCTAAGTCTGAAAAATCATCTTTAAAAGATAATACGATGAAAATAAAGATATCGCATTCGTTCAGAACTTTATTCCAAATAAAGGACTCAACCTTTTTATCCCACCACTTTTTAAACCGCACATAAAATCTTCCAGGCCTAAACACAGGACAACGGGCTTTCCAAGTGGGAATACAAAAATCTATCTCATTATTTATAAGTACTGATTGACTTTCGACTCGAGATACGGTAATAGTTGCGATTCCTTGCTTTTCGAAAGATGATTTTATCTCAGGAATAATCGACGCAACGCTATTTAATCCTACGCAAACTTTCAATTACTTAGTCATTAATACTTAATAAAACATCATTAACTCTTTGATCCAAAGTTAGGCAAGGTGAGTATAGTTTATTTTTCAATAAATCTATATTTGCGATTAACCCAGAATTTTCTTTTTCTACAACTTCAAATATCGGCTCTATACCTACCGCCTTTCCCAAGATTTCAGAAATATCACGAATCGAAAGAACCTCAGGACCAGCTACGTTTAGAGTCAAACTTTCATCAATATCCAGGATTCGCTCAAAAATTGTAACCACATCATTAACATGGATTGGATTAATTTTTATTCCTCCAGTTAAACTTA
This sequence comes from Bacteroidota bacterium, assembly GCA_016866235.1. GTDB lineage: Bacteria > Bacteroidota > Bacteroidia > Cytophagales > Cyclobacteriaceae > ELB16-189. Next base: position 241,422 of record VGMW01000001.1, on the reverse strand, counting down.
TTTTAATTGGGATTTTCTTTTTTACGGAACTAGCCAACCGAGGCATCAACATACTTTTATTTTGGCCTGGTCCGTACATAAAGAAAAGTCTCAAAACCATTACATTAAAATAACTAGAGTAGTTATGCATTAAAATTTCAGAACAGAATTTAGATGCTAAATAATTGCCTAAGGTACCAAAGGTATTAATTGGAGTGTTCTCCGTCACAGAATCAATACCCGTTTTATATAATCCACCGGTGGAAGTAAAAATAAATTTTTTGACATTATTGATTTTGGCAAAATCTAATAATTTAATTGTGGAGGCCACATTAACATTAAATACTTCAAGGGCATCATTTGGAAAATTTCTAAATTTTTCTGATTGCACAAGGTGTAATATAGTATCGATGCCATTTGGTAAACCCTCAGTAGACCAGTCATTCTTGAAATTACACTCATAATAAGTTACCCCATGTATAGGTTCAGCTGGCATCTCACGGACCATTGCATGTAATTCATGTTTAGCACTGAAGGCTTTCAAAACATGTCTTCCTAAAAGGCCATTGGCACCAGTCACTAATATTCGGTATTTCCGCATAATCGATTTTAAAATTTTTTTTATGATTAATCGGGCCGCAATTTTTCTAAAACTAAGATGTCTTAAATAAGCTGCCGCAATTTTACGCCCAATTCTTTACGCCCTATTAATATCTTTTGAAAAATGATAGAAACGAAATCTTTCAAAAATATCCCAAGAATATATTCGTGACTCTATAGGCCAGAACAATAATCTAATTGTTAAATATTTTTGGAATCGCACTCCACTTTTTTTTGGAGGCTCAACAATATAATCTTTGATATCTAAAACAGGATTGTTTGATAGCACAATAGCATTTACAAAATATAAAATGAATTATAATTGAACAGTGCTTTGACATTTGATCAACGTATTGACTCGCAACCGGAATTTTGAACTTTCAAAAATCAAACCACGGATAATTAAAGATGAATGAAAGATAAAAAGATTTCAGAAAATACCCTCTTGCTATAACCGGGAAATATATGCGAAGGCCAATATCGAAAAAGTCTATATCAAAATATTACAACTTATTAGGTATCCTTGCTGATTAGGAATTTAATTAGCCCTAGAAAACAACATTTTTCCTGACTACAGATTAAATAAAAATAAAGATTACTCAATTGAATTGCTAAAAGTATTGTTGTATGAGTTTGGGTTATTTGGATCAAAGTAGGTAATCAGATCATTCTTACCATCGTTCCAGATATTTTCATATATCTTCGGGAAAAAAGTCTGTGCAAATTTGTACGAGTGGTATTTTTCCACATACTTTCTACCGCGAATTCCTAATTCTTTACGAAGGCCGGGTGAAATAACTAACTCTTTTAGTCTCTCATATAGATTTTCAGGACTAGCGGAATATATCGGGCATTCATTTAAATATGAGTATCTCCGAAATACTTGCGTATAATAATCCGATTCCAGATTGCTAATAACTGGCAATCCACATGCCATACCTTCGATTCCGCTTAACGCATAAGCAGTTGCAATTAATTGCTCAATAAGGATATCTGCAGACCTCATTGCCTCAAGAACGTCATCATTAGATCTTTTCTCTAATAATATAAGCTCAACTTTGAAGCCCTCCTCTTTCATTCGATTTACCACATTGATAATAAATTCACTTCCTTTAAAACCACGATGATTAGGTGTATGAATAATTTTTACTGTCGTGTTTATTCCATCAGACCCACCTAAAGGAATATTCCTTGTCCATTTCCGACAATCAATAACAACTGCACTAAAAGGAAGCGAATCCCATCGCCCAACGGAATCAATTTGAAAGAAGGGAAGGAAAAAATCAGCATCCTTGACCCAACGATTAAACTGCTCCTCCAATAAATTTTCAGAACGCGCTGGGCCCGGATAAGAAAGTATTAAAGCATGTCTTAAACTAGGGTCATGTATTTTAGAATATCGATAAATATCCCCACCGTAAGGTAATACAATAACTTTTTTACCAGCAAAATGAATTAGTTGAGATTCCCATTTTTTTAACCAAGTAAAGCGGAGAACGAATCCATGTAAGGGAATATGAAAAATATCAAATCTTTTAACTGAGTTAATAAATATAAGATAAAATAAATTCCGTTTTACCATCCATTTGAGAATTGGTATTTTAAGGAGGTCTTTAAACATATCTTCGAAGTACTCATTGTAGTCATTTTTAGAATTAATGACATAATGAGTAGTCATTAGGGTCACCGATTCATATCCTATTTCCCTCATAGCCTCGCACCAATATTTATTTGATATAATTGGATCTGGCCCCCAAACCAGCCTGGGTTTTATTACGCTCCTTCGGAAAAAGCATACCAGTAAGAAATTAGAAATTAAGAAAAAATAAAAAAAAGGATATAAGCATAAAATTAAAATCTCCCTAATACAAATCCGTAAAAAATAACCTAGTTTAAATAATAGTGCGATTGGATTCATAAATACTAAAAATAATAAATTGATGTTTTTGACCAACACTTAAAATGGTCGGAGATTCAACAGACGAATTTGACAAATTATTTACCGGTGAAAGCTATTTAAAGATGGTTTTGACCAGAAGGTAGTTTGAATAAATATGAACTCTGAGGCAACTGATCCAAAGATCAGGTACGTTTTTTCTAGAATAGGATTTAAATATTCCTGTTAGGAATCTAACATAAGTTGGGATCACTTTTTAAATCTTCCTGAATAACATGCTTCTTCCTCATGAAGGAATGAAACAGAAAGACTATTGTCAGATGCCATTTTCAAAAACTCATCTTTCGTAAAACGCTTTGCATTACTAGGTGCATACCAGTCAAAATTGGTACTCTTACTCAGATTAAAACCCCAATCCTCTTTCCAAAAACATTTTAAAAAATTCCAATAAATGAATCGCTGAACATCATAGTCACCACCCTTGATACCCAAAAGAGGTATAGATGGACAAGAAAAGGTTGCCTTTAATTCAGAAAGATTTTTTCCCAAAATTGTTAACTGCTCTGAGAGTTCCCATATTTTTTCTTTTGGAATGTTGTGTGTCTCCTTTCTAAAATAATCATCTATCAATTCCCTTGGTAAAGCCTTCTTTGAGTAAACGTAACAGAGGAAATCACCACCTTTTGTCGTTAGTCGAGATAGATGCTCAAAGGTATTTTCAGGTTCCTCCGTGTGCATAATTACTTGATCACAAACAGTAAAATCAATTACTCCCTCTTTCAGACCTGTAGAAGCAATGTCGCCTTTAAAAAAAAATAAATTAGGAATATCAATAAAGTTTTTTGCTGCCAAATAGATGGATTCTGATAAATCTACTCCTAAAACTATTGCATGTGGCGCAAGCCTCGCAAGCCATGCCGCCTTATAACCTAAACCACATCCAGTATCAAGAATTATTTTCTTACTGCTTAGATAGGCTTTTAAGTCATCCTCGGATTGAAAACCATAAAGTGACAAAAACCAATTGAACTGAAAATTATAAAGCTGTTTAATGTTATGATATCCTTCAGCTTCAATCCACTTATCACTGAAAATATCAGAAGTTTGCAACTGGTCCTTTCCTAAATCAAGTTTATTAGGATCGAGAACACTAATAAAATTTCTATTAATCGTAACCCTATTCAAAAATAGGTCAACGAAATTAACTTTTTCCACACTATATAATTTAAGAAATGAGTTTAGCTGGATTTCCTGCCAATTTAGAATAAGCAGGAAATGAAGCATTTACAAAACTATTAGCTCCAATTATACAGTTATTATCAATGTGAACACCTTTAGAGATAATACAATTTGGTGCTATGTAGCAATTATTTCCAATCGAGGTTTCTGCATAATCGTAAGGAGCAACGCCTCCTGTTACCGCCCAATTAACTGTATCATGAGTGTAAATTTGAACACCAGCTGAAATACTGCAATTATTTCCAATTCGAAGCCCACCACTCCCATCTAAAATTGTAAATGGACCTATCCAGGTATTTTCACCAACATGTACCTTTCCAAAAATGTATGAAGAGTCATATATAGAAGTGCCTCGCCCAAAGCCTAGTTTGGTAGCACGTTGCCAACGATCAAATAGAACGTCTGGGAAAGGTAAGGCGCGATCAAAACTTTCCTTTAAAAGAATGTCAATTTGCTCTTTCAGACTATTTAGCTTATTAAATAAATCAATTAGAGATTGATCCCCTTGTAGGCCTTCATACCTATTCATATTGAAAATTTTTCATTTTTTAAGAAAATCCTACACCACCATTCAAAATTCATAAAACTCCAGATTAACAAGCGATGATTGATATGTTGTTCAGTATGCTCACTAACAATTTTCCGGATGTAATCTTGATTGATGAAATCGGATGAAACCGTTTTATTTTCTAGTAAAAGTTCACGAATGTAGGCTGCATTTTCACCTCGATACCAACTTTCGTCAGGCGCACTGAAGCCTTGTTTTTTTCTATTAATTATTTTCTCTGGCATAAAACCCAGCATAGCTTTTCTTAAAACATTTTTACCATCATCAAATTCCCGGTAAGCTTTATTCTTTTTCTTTTCTTCGTTTTCGTCAATTTTCAGCATTTCTTCAAGATTGCCGAGTTTATGTTTTACAGGTATTTTTTGAGCGAATTCTGCCAAAGAATTATCAAGAAATGGAAAACGTTCTTCTAAACCATTGGCCATCGACAACTTATCGCCTACCAGCAATAGGCCAGGTAAAAAGGTTTTTGCTTCAAAATACAAGGAATTGTTAATGTGGTCCTCAGGCCGTTCGTATTTCAATTTTGAATTGAAGGTAAATACACGTTCGAAAATTGCTCTGGGCTCGTAAAAGTCTACCTTGCGTCGCGCATCTGTGGTAAAGAGTGATTCACGCTGGTTATCGGGCACCAAACGTTGCCAGAAATCATAATATAAGTCGAAAAACTCCGATTGGCTTACCGAGTTAAAAACCCTGTAATAACGCCAAGGGTAGCCACCAAACAATTCATCGCCTCCAGTGCCTTGGAGACAAACCTTGACAAATTTCGATGCCAGACGTGCAATGTAATAATTCGGGTAACTCATCCCCACGCGCAAATCTTCGAGGTGATAAACCACGCGGGGAAGCGACCAACGGATGTCACCAGCATTCAAAACCTGTTGGTAATGTTCAGTTTTAAAATGATTAGCCATAAGCTCTGCATCGCGGCGTTCGTCGTAATTGGCCTCTACACCGGTTACCTCACTCATATCAAAACCGCAGGTGAAAGTGGCCAAACGCGGAACGTGGGTACTTGCCAAGGCCGTGATAGAGCCACTGTCCATACCACCCGACAAGTAAGAACCTACAGGCACATCTGAAATCATTTGCCTCGCCACTGCCTGCATGAATAGGGCTTCTGTTTGGCTTCGAGCATCTTCAAAACTGATGGATTCGTCAGTTTTCGAAAAATCATAATCCCACCAAGAACGATGTTTCACGCCGGTACTGGCAGCATCGATGCGTACGGTATTGGCTGGTGGCAACATCCACACCCCATCAAAAAGGGTATGGAAAGTGAACATATTCTGGAAAGTGAAGTATTCATTGAGTGCAGAATAATTGAGCTTTACCTGAAACGCAGGATGTTTGATGATGGCTTTGATTTCAGATGCAAATACCAAAGTTCTGCCTGTAAACCAATAATAAAGTGGTTTAACACCAAAACGATCACGCGATAAATAAAGCGCTTTTTCACTTTTGTGCCAGGCACCTACAGCGAACATACCATCAAGCCTTTCGAAAAAATTTGTTCCATATTCCGCCAAACCTTCCACAATAACTTCAGTGTCTGAAGTAGATGAAAATTCATGTCCTTTGGCCTGTAATTCTTGTTTGAGCTCTAAAAAATTGTAGATACAGCCATTAAAGGTAATTACCCAGTCACCATTTTTAGAGGTCATCGGCTGGGCACCGCGAACAGAAACATCTAATATGGATAACCGACGGTGTGCCATTGCAATGTTGTCTTCAGTGAAATAGCCATCTCCGTCTGGTCCGCGATGCGCGATCGCGTCCGCCATTTTTTTGATGGCCGGCAAACCAAAAGGCTCACCATTCAGATTAAATACACCTACAATGCCACACATCTTATAACGTTTTAAGCACCTCTACAACATATTCATAGTCTTCGGCTACCATACGATTGTGCAGCGGAATGGCCATTGAGTATTCATTGGATTGAAACGCGCCAGGATAATCACTTGCATTTATTCGATAGGTATTTTTATAAAAACCTAACATATGAACTGCATGTGTTCCTGGTCGAGTACTAATACCCTTTTGTTGAAGAAATTCCATTAGCTCATTGCGATTTATAGGCGACCTAGTTTCATCAACGAAAAGGACATACGATTGCCACCCATGCTTAAAACGAGCTCCATAACTTGGAGTCCTTAACCACTCTATCGACGCTAAATTTTTATTGTAAAAATTAGCACGTTCATTTCTCTCCTCGATAAACTTATCAAGCTTTTTTAATTGAACAACACCTAATGCACCTTGAAGATCTGTCATGCGGTAATTAAATCCCACAAAATCAAATTCAGGTAAAATATAAGGCTTAGGACCTTTGTGTCGCTGTTCTTCTGAAATAGAAGCACCATGGTTACGAAGTTTATTCAAAGTATCGGCTAACTGGTCATCATTAGTGGTGAGCATACCTCCTTCACCAGTAGTAACTGATTTGCGCGGGTGGAAGGAAAAACAACCAATATCACCTAGGCTTCCTGCCGGCTTGCCATCCAATGCAGAACCAGCTGCACAAGCGCCATCTTCAACAATTTTGAGATTAGGTGCTATTCTTTTGATCGCTTCAATATCAGCACATAAACCAAAAAGGTGAACAGGGATAATTGCTTTTGTTCTTGGTGTAATTTTTTTAAGGATCTCTTCAGGATTAATATTGAAAGTGACAGGATCCACGTCTACAAAAACAGGTGTAGCATTGCAGTACATTACCGCATTAGCAGTTGATACCCAGGTAAATGCTGGCACCAGAACTTCATCACCCTCTTTGATACCTAAGGCAACTAAAGCCAAATGAAGCGCAGTGGTGCAATTGGAAACAGCAAGAGCGTGCTTAACCCGATGTGTTTCAGCAAAGAGGTTTTCGAATTCCTTTACCCTAGGACCTTGAGTGATCCAACCTGAAAAAATTGGCTCTTTTAACGCCTCCCACTCATCTTGGCCCATGCTGGGTAGAGAAATAGGAATATTTCTTTTTTGATTCATGTAGTTAAATGCGCTTAATGTCCCAAATAGATTGAGGTTTCAAGAAACCGTGTATGGTAGCCCAGGGGTAATCCAATTCATGATCGATTGAATCCCGAAGCACCCTTAGGGTACCTACTGATTCCAGATAATCAATATCTGATCCGGTATTATATTTTGAGACAGCAAGATTGAATGAATACTCACCGGGCATTAATATCTCATCGATTTCAATGCTAAACTGATAAGAGCCCTTTTCAAGCATCACTGATTTATAGTTTTTATCAGGTGTCATCATCATTATCTTCTCACCATAAATATTTACTAAATGAACACCTACTACAGCATCTGAAATATGCTGATATACTTCCATGTGCACCAATAAAGAGGGCTTTTCACCAAAGAAAAAATCCTCACACCCATTTCCATTTTTACAGATTTGAAATCTGGTATAACGTGCTTCTCCGGTTCCATGCAAACTGGAGCCGCACGGAATAGCTCCATCACCTGCCTGTCTAACCGAATAAGCAGATAAGTAATCGTTTACGATGGTACCTGTTTCACCAAAGCTCTTAACCTTTCCCTTTTCAAGGAATAATGCCTGTTTACAAAGTGATTTGATTGCCGCCATGTTATGGCTTACAAATAAAATGGTTCTACCGTTAGATTTACCCAGTTGATTCATTTTCCCCATGCATTTTTTTTGAAACTCCACATCTCCAACCGCTAAAACTTCATCCACAATTAAAATGTCTGATTCAAGATGAGCAGCAACAGCAAATGCAAGTCGCACATACATACCCGAGGAATAACGCTTAACTGGAGTATCGATATATCGCTCTACACCTGAAAAAGCTACGATTTCATCAAACTTCGTTTTGATCTCCTGCTTCCGCATACCCAAAATTGCGCCATTCAAAAATATATTATCCCGGCCGGTTAGCTCTGGGTGAAATCCCGTGCCAACTTCAAGTAAACTAGCCACCTTACCCTTAATTTTTATTTGACCAGTAGTCGGATGAGTTACCTGAGAAAGTATCTTCAACAAAGTACTCTTTCCGGCACCGTTTCTTCCCATAACTCCAACTGAATCACCCTGTAGTATATTAAAAGTGACGTCTTTTAAGCTCCAAACGATATTACTAGAACCTAAAGAGGATCGATCATTTTCTTCAGCAATTTGAAGATATGGGTCTTCTTTTCCTCTTTTTAACGCCCACCATCGAATTAGGTCAGAAGAAAAGGAACCAGTATTAATAACACCGAGCTGATATGCCTTAGAGATTCCATTTATTTGAATTGCAACACTCATGACTTTTATATTGTATCAACAAATGTCTTCTCAGCACGATTAAAGGAGATGAGGCCCAGCATGAAAATAGTTGTTGTGATTCCACATAAATACAATAACCCTTCGATAGGGATTGTTCCCTTTCCAAACATTGAAAAACGAAAAAGTTCTATAGCAAAACTGAGCGGATTGGCTGCAACAATCAGCTTAAATATTCCACCAACACCAGATAATGGATAAACCACTGTGGAAGTAAACATCAGCAACTGCAAACCAAATCCTAATAATAACGCAAGGTCACGATATTTTGAAGTTATCGCTGACACAAACAAACCTATACCAACTGACTGTACAGCAATCACAATTATTACAAATGGCAAAAGAAAGATAGCAGGTGTTATGATTACTAGATCAGAGGTGATCAGGTAATAGGACATTATTATGAATATTAACATTAATTGAATGCCCAATCTAAATAAGTTGGAGAAAATAATACTCAAGGGCATAATCAAACGTGGAAAATAGACCTTACCGAAAATGGAGGCATTATCCCTTAGTACACCTGATGTTTTAACAAGCGTTTCAGAGAAGTATGTCCACGCAGTAATGCCAGAAATATAAAATAAGGGCGGAGGAATTCCGTCCGAAGATAATCCCGCTAAATTGCCAAAGACGAAAAGGTAAATTGCTGCAGTAAAGATAGGCTGAATTAAAAACCATATAGGGCCCAGAATGGTTTGTTTATAAAAGGAAACAAAATCTCTTCTGACCAACAACCATAACAAGTCCCTATATCTCCAAAGATCTTTGAAACTGGATCTGCCTTTTGATTCCTTAGCATCAATAACCACATCCCATTGGGGATCTTCCATAGATGTTAATTTCTTTTATCTACTCCGGTTTGAATTCTCCAATCAATAAGTTTTTTTAAGCCTTCTTCAAGATTATACTGATAACGGAATCCAATTTCGTTCTCTGCTTTTTCCGCTGATCCGATTCTGTTTTGTACCAACGCTCGTGCATCATCAGCTGAGTAAGGCTTATAATTAACTTTCAGATCTGATCTCTTTAGCTGAAGAATTGTATCACATAATGTTTTGATACTGGTTTGAATTTCAGTGCCCACATTATAAAATCCATGTAGGGCACCACTAGTCAGTGCACACACATTAGCGCGTGCTACATCTTCAACATAAATAAAATCATACGCCTGTGAACCATCCCCATTAATCGTTGGAGCTTCATTCGCTTCAATCTTATTCAGCATGATTGGCACAACTCCCGTATAAGCGGCAGTCTGGTCCTGGCCCGGTCCGTAAACGTTCATGTAACGCAATCCAATTACAGGTAGGTTATACCTATCATTAAATGCGGTACACATTGCTTCGCCAGCGATTTTACTCGCTCCGTAAAAGTTTTTGTTATTAAAAGGATGGGTCTCCCTCATTGGAACCTCTAATGCATCACCATAAACGGAAGCCGATGAAGAATATATTAATTTTTTAATTCCATTTTTAACGCATGCCTCCAGCACATTAAACGTTCCAGCAATATTCACCTCAAAGGCTGTGCGGGGAAAATCCTTACAATGAAGCAACCACATCGCAGAGAGGTGAAAAACATAATCTACACCTTTCATCGCCGCATCAAGAATATCCAAATCCCTAATATCTCCTCCATTCGGGTATATGCTACATCTCAGATCAGATAAACAATCCGTTATATTTTCATTCTTCCCGCGTGCAAAATTGTCAAAAATAATAACCGACTTTACCGGATGTTTTAATAATTCTTTAACCACAAAACTCCCTATAAAACCAGCTCCGCCTATTACTAAAATTTTGGAATTTTCTAATTTCATTGCACCTATCATACTATTGTTTAGAAATTTTATTTAGAAGAAACGAAAGGATGGTAGTCTCCTTGAGCACCAATAGCTTTCTGTGAACGGATTTCATGAACTATTTCTATCGCAGTCTTAGCCTCCATCAAAGGAAAGCCCTTCCCAGATAAAATGTGTTTATAACTTTCAGTGTGTAGTTCGGTAAATCCTTCGCTGAATTCAAAGGCATCTCCATCCAAGGATAAGAGTCGGTAAGTGCGCTTTCCGCTCTCTCGAACTTCTTTTGGAATGGTGTTGTGGTTTATGCTGAGAAACCACCTGACTCGTGCACGCTGGAATTCCAGATAGCCCGCAGCGCGATCATGGTCGTGGACATGGACAATATTTCTATTTACCGGTCCAAAAATCCACGAAAGCATATCGTAAAAATGAACACCAATATTGGTAGCCACACCACCAGACTTTTGGATATCCCCTTTCCAACTCGAATAGTACCAACTCCCCCTGGAGGTAATATATGTTAAGTCAACATCATAAATTTTATCTGCCGGACCATTTTTAATTTTTTCCCTAAGCGAAATAATAGCCGGATGAAGCCTTAGTTGGAGAATGTTATAAACCTTCTTTCCAAATTCTTTTTCAAGATCAGCAAGTGAGTCAATGTTCCATGGATTAAGCACAAGAGGCTTTTCGCAAATGACATCAGCATGATTTCGTAATCCAAATCTTATGTGTGAGTCATGAAGATAGTTGGGTGAACAAACACTAACGTAATCAATAGGAGATCCCTTCATTCTCAATTTCTCAACATGTCGGTCGAACCGCTCGAATTCTGTAAAGAAATCAGCTTCTGGAAAATAACTATCCAAAATTCCAACACTGTCAAACTTATCAAGTGCAGCAACGATTTCATTACCCGTGTCTTTAACCGCCTTCATATGTCGGGGCGCGATAAATCCTGCTGCTCCAATCAAAACAAACTTTTTCATACCATTAGTTAATTTTTTCTACCAAATTATCAATACGCCTGTAACGTTGGCCGGACTCTTTACAAACAGCAAGGCCATTTGAATCAAACTCCAACCGGTGTCCATATTCACTCATCCAGCCAACTTGCCTGGCAGGATTGCCTACTACAAGGGCATATGGCGGTACTGTTTTGGTAACTACAGCACCAGCCCCAATAAATGCATATTCACCAATATCATGACCACAAACAATGGTAGCATTCGCGCCAATACTGGCTCCTCGACCCACATGAGTTTTGGCATAATGACCTCTTCTGTTAACTGCACTCCTAGGATTGGTAACATTGGTGAATACGCAGGATGGACCAAGGAATACATCATCCCCACAGGTAACCCCAGTGTATAAGGATACATTGTTCTGAACTTTAACATTTTTCCCCAATACAACCTCCGGAGAAATCACAACATTCTGACCGATATTGCAATTTTCACCCAACTTACAACCGGGCATAATATGTGAGAAATGCCAGACTTTTGTGCCGGCACCTATCTCGCATCCATCATCGATCACCGCCGTAGGATGTATAAAATTATTCATGATTACAATTTGAAAAAGGACTTTACCGAATCAGCAATAAATACCTGTTGCTCTTCCGTTAATTCTGTATGCATGGGCAACGAAAGTACAGAGGAACATAAGCGCTTTGTTTCGTGTAATGAGCCGACAATTGAACCAATGGTTTTGAATGCTTCCTGCTCATTCAGTGGTACAGGATAATAGACCATAACCGGAATACCTAATGCTTCCAAGTATTGCTTCAATGCATCTCTTTTATTGTTTGCAATCAGCACGGTATATTGATGAAAAACGTGGGTTGAATTCCTGGCTCTGACTGGTGTCTTTAATTCATCAATCCCAGCTAAAAAACGATCATAGCGATCAGCGGCAGCTCTGCGTGCAGAACTATATTGATCAAGGTATTTCAATTTGATATCTAAAATGGCCGCCTGTAGCGTATCCAGTCTTGAATTAACACCAATATACTTATGCACATATTTCTTTTCTTGCCCATGATTTGCCACCATCCTGATTCTGTCGGCCAATATTGGATCATTTGTATAAATGGCCCCACCATCACCATAACAGCCGAGATTCTTAGACGGAAAGAATGATGTACATCCAACATGGCCCATGGTACCAGCTTGCTTTTGAGTTCCGTCACTAAAAGTATAAACCGCTCCTATGGCTTGCGCAGTATCTTCAATTACATACAAACCATTTTCTCTGGCAAGTTCCAGAATCGGCTCCATATCGGCGCATTGTCCAAACAAATGAACGGGAACGATAGCTTTTGTTTTAGGTCCGATTGCCTCTTCAATATTGGTCTTTGTAATATTAAAGTGGAGAGGATCTACATCCACCATTACCGGCGTGAGTTTTAGTAAACCAATTACCTCTGCTGTTGCCACATAAGTAAATGAAGGAACGATCACCTCATCACCAGGTTCCAAACCAAGTGCCATCATGGCCACTTGTAAGGCGTCTGTTCCATTAGCACAGGGAATAACATGGGCCCCACCCAAATAAGATGCTAAATTTTGGGTAAAAGATGCTACCTCAGGACCATTGATAAAACTTGCATTACGAATGGCTTTCAGCAGTGCAGCATCAATCTCCAATTGAATTTTTTCGTATTGACCTTTAAGGTCAACCATTTGGATTTTCATGACTCTATTACTTAAAGTCTGGCATCAACAATTGAACGATCTAAAAAAGACTTTGTATCAAACAAAACAGAACCGTTACCTTTTATCAAGGAAGAATATTTCAATTCCCGGAACTCACTATGGGACACTGCAAGTATAACTGCGTCATATTCTTCACCAGGCTCATCAATTAAACTCAGACCATACTCCTTATTAACTTCATGATGATCTGCATGTGGATCATAGACATCTACATTGATACCGAATTGGATTAATTCTCGATAAATATCAATCACCTTTGAATTTCTAATATCAGGGCAATCCTCTTTAAAGGTTATACCAAGAATCAAAGCCTTGGATTCACTTACCTTCAGTCCCTTATGGATCATTAGCTTCACCACTTTATTGGCGACAAACATACCCATGGTGTCGTTAACGCGTCGTCCACTCAAAATAACCTGCGGATGATAACCGAGGCTTTCAGCCTTATGAGCCAGGTAATAGGGATCAACCCCAATACAATGACCGCCAACCAAACCAGGTTTATATTTAAGAAAATTCCATTTGGTACCCGAAGCTTCAATTACATCCGTTGTGTCAATTCCCATTCGGTCAAAAATCAAAGCCAGCTCATTGACAAAAGAAATATTAACATCTCGCTGTGCGTTTTCAATTGCCTTAGAGGCTTCCGCCACTTTTATACTGGGAGCCTTATGTGTGCCGGCTGTAATAATGCTGGCGTACAGTCCATCGACCAAATCGGCAATTTGACTGGTTGAGCCGGAGGTTACCTTTTTTATTTTCGTTAAAGTGTTAACCTTATCACCGGGGTTAATTCTTTCTGGGGAATAACCACAAAAGAAATCCTGATTAAATTTCAAACCAGAGGCTTTCTCTAATACTGGAACACAATCCTCCTCTGTACAACCCGGGTATACGGTTGACTCATAAATAACAACGTCACCTTTTTTTAGTACCCCACCCAACATAGTGGATGCTTTTATCAAGGGTGTAAGATCCGGCGCCTTGAACTGGTCGATTGGCGTTGGGACTGTCACTATAAAAACATTAAAGGCTTTTAACTCTTCCAGTGAATTTGAAAACGTCAGGCCCACATTAGGGTTGGATTTGTACAGATCCGTGGCCATTTTCATGCCTTCTAAATCCGCTTCGCGGGTCCGATCTTTTCCAGTTGACAGCTCATTAATCCGAGCCTGGTCTATATCAAAACCTAGTACCCGATACTTCTTGCCAAATTCAATTGCCAAGGGAAGTCCAACATAACCCAAACCTATTACTGCAATTTTTTTATCTGTTGTTTTCATTTAAAGAATTTTGTGAGTTTTTAAGGACGATTCTTAATCGCTTAAAGACAATGAATCCTGTAATTAAAAAACCAATAACAAAACCATATTTAAAGTAGGCGAAAATCTTATCATTATTTTTTATTACCTGATCAGGGATATATACAGGTTCTACAATTGTAAAGAGCGGCGAATCTTTTTTAAGTTGTATCCTCGCTTGCTCCAACTGACCCACCAACTGTGAATATAATCCCGAGTAAAGCGCAAAGTTGCTCTCCAGAAATCGTTCTTCAGCCTGCACGCTCTGGAAAACAACATTGAAATTGGTGTCTTTGAATTTTGCCAGTTTCTGCTGACTTTCTTTATATAAGACTTCAGCTTCATGCACTCTCTTTTCGAGAAACTCAACATTTTCTAATTGTTTACTTGCCTTAAAACGAATGGCATATTTTAGAAGCAATTCCAGGACAACTTTGTTGGCTTCTGCACTGAGGACTGGATCTGGCATTTTAACCTGTAACGTACTGAGCTTGCCGTTTTGAACAAGCTTTATTCTTTGGGATAAAATAGCAATGATTCGTTTGTCATCACCTGTCAATTCAGAAATTAAGGCTCTGCTTACGAAACTTGAAGGGATTGAATCACGCTTTACTCCAATCTTTTTAGTTACCTTTTTAATTGGCTCTTTGGTGCCTGAGAATAGAGTAACAATTGTTTTTGGAAAATTCTTAATAGCCTCAAACGTCGAATGAATTGCATCATCATTAGTGTCCTCAGTGAAATACTCCCCAAGAAAAATTGATTTTCCGGAATTGCTGGTAGGTATGGGAGTTTGTGATAACTCCAGCAGAAACGGCTTGTTGGTTAGAATTAGTTGATATAAATCGCCCCCAGTTGCATAAGAAGGCTCTGTGCCCTTTATGCCAGCCAACAATGCGAGCGCCTGAATTGACCCTGACTGCCCCCCCTGAGATTCTTCGCTATAGAGAACACAAGTAGATTCAAATTCTTTTGTAGAAGTGATTTTGGCAATATATCCAAGGGCTACAAAAAGCACGGTTGGAATTAAACAAGCAATTAAAACGGCCTTTCTAACTGGTTTGAATTCCTTCAGGAAAGAAATCAGGTCTTTGAGGGTAATTTCCCCAGTAAGACTGTTCAACCGTTTATTTTCAGAACTGGTCATTTAAACCGACGTCTAAAGTGATCTTAAAAGAAATAATAAGGTCAGAGAGCTTGTGATAATACCTAATCCACGTTCAAAAGAGAAGCCATTTCGCTGTACGATAGCGTCAGGTACAACTATTTTTGCGCCGGGAAGGACTCTGGGGTAATCTCTGAGCACCAGGTAGTTCCTTACCCGATCAACCTCGCCATTCGCCTGGACAACATAAGATCTGTTGCGATTTATTCTTGGCGCATATCCCCCCGCCCTGCTGACATATTTTTTGAAACTCATGCTCTTTTTATATTTCACTGAAACAGGATATAAAACGCCGCCTTGTACGCTTACTGTTTCAAGGAACTCAGGAATAGTAATAACATCACCCTCTTTGAGAAAAATATCCTCAGTACTTCCAGGCGATCTTAAAATTTTTTCAAAATCTGCTGCTACTAATTCCTGGTCCTCTAAGTTTGATTTTTTGACTCCTTGTGATTGTTGAAGTGAACCTGCTCCTGATATAATTTCTTTTTCGCGTTCTTTTTCTTTCTCTTTTAACTTTTCAGCTTCGGCAATTTTGTCCAATTCGGAGATTTTACTTTTGAGACGTTTATCCAATTCTAATGAGGCATCAGCCGTCGAGTACTGAGCGTTTTTTGAGATATTTGATCTTATCTCATTTAAAAGAATTTTTTCCTGTTCTGCTTCAGGCACTTTATCTGAATCAGGTCTTTTACGAAGTAATGAGGCTCCTTTTATATAAGCGTATTTGGTTGGACCACCTGACCTCTTGATCAGGTCTGATATTCTCATTTCCTTTTTATCTATAACATAAAGACCCGGATACATTACTTCACCCCTTATAGAGACTGTTTTGGGCACCTGAAATCCAGGCTTGTTCCGAATAAACACATGATCGAATGGAGACAAAATAAAGTTAATGTCAGACGATCCAACGACCAGACCAGAATCAACCGACACTTTAAAAATTTCTGCAATTCTTGAAAGGTCGTTCGGCTCTCGTCGAGCAACCTCGATTTCTGATGAATAGGCCGAGTATTTAAATCCTCCTGATTGCAAAATCAAATCCGCAACAGACATATTTTGAACAAACGGATAGGCTCCAGGGCTATTTACCTCTCCGCTTATTTGCACATAAAACTCCTGACGAAGATCACTTACAGCGGGAATACTCAATAGATCTTCACGTTGAAGTAAAGGGTTGTGATCGAAACTTGATTTGCTGGACTGTGAAATATCTATGCTCAATGATTCCTGAGTGTAATCACTTTTAGTGCGATATAAGAGTGCTCTGCTTAAAAAAGCATCGCCTTTAAGTCCTCCGGATTTTTCGATCAAATCCGTAACGCGCATACCGGGCATTAGCTCATAGGCCCCAGGTCTTATGACTGCTCCAGTTATCTGAACGCGATTGCGGAATCGCTCTAAAATCTGACTTACAGTGATTGAATCGCCATCCTTTAATAATCCCGTCTCAAATGAACCTTCAGGGAGGTCAAAAGATTCATTTTCAAAAGTTCCTCTTCTTCTTACATTAACGAGTTTACGATAAGCCTTATCCGTAAAACCTCCTGAGAACTTTAAAAGATCTTGAAAGGTCTCTTTAGGTTTTAATTCAAATAATCCAGGAATTCTGATTTCGCCTGTCAGATCAACTCGTCCTACTGACGGACCAACAAGGATTACATCGTTATCTTCCAAGCGAATATTTTGACTGGTTTTTCCATTCACCAAAAGGTCGTACAGATCTACCAAAGCAATCTGCTTGCTGCTTCTGAATACCTGAATATTTCTGAATGTTCCACGGAAGTTAGGTCCACCTGCAGAGTATAAGGCATTAAAAACATTAACATAAGAGGGAAGCGAGTATGTCCCAGGTCGATTTACTTCTCCGAGTACGTTTACCTTGATGGTCCTAATATTAGTGACAGAGATTTGTAAAAAAGTATTTGGACTTTTTCCTGACATTCCAGAATACCTGAGGCTCAGTTTTGCAGTCAACATAGATTGCAAGGCATCAATAGTGAAGCCATCAACATGTATAACGCCAATGTCGTCAAGTGTTATTTTGCCTTCATTGGTTACTTTGGTTTCATATTTTTTCTGAGCCACACCATAAATCTGCAATACCAATTCGTCCCCGGGGCCAACCACATAATCTTTAGGAGTAGCCATGTTCATGTTTGGTTCAAAGCCTCCGGTTTGATCCGAACTAAACATTTTGAAACCAAACAATCTTTGTTCGATCAATTTGTTTTTAGATTCAGTATTACCAAGTAACTCATCCTGAGTAGGCGTAGTGGTATTAACTCCTTGTTTGCCCGAAAATCGACCAGCAGCGATTCCTTTTGTTGATTGCAGTTTTTGAAAATAGACTTTCAACTTTTGCAATTCAGTAACAGGAAGTCCACGGGATGTAAGGGATTCAAAAAATTGTGATTCATTCAGGCCCGACCTTTGGAAACTTTCATAAATGCGCTGTGGCGCATCTGTTCCAAGTTGTTCGAGGTTAAAGGTTGAAAGGTCTCCTGAAGGAATTTGCGCATAAACGACCCCAATTGAAAGTAGTAGGCAGAGCAGTAGTGGTGGAATTCGAAGAGAATTCTCCAATTTGACCAAGAATCGAACAATAAAAGTGGGGACTTCCATTTGCTTAGTGATAAGTCAAAAAGATCGAGTTTTTTATGTTTTTAAAAAGAGGCCGCAAATATCTTAAAAAGAAACCATTTCCCATATAAATGGGCTTTCCTATGACATGGTTACCTAATAGCTCTAGCAGCTTTAAAAGGATAATTTATAAAGCTAAATCGACTTAAAATGGTAATTGACTAACCTGTGTTAGCAAATTTTTAAGACCCCCCTCAAGGCTTATCGAAGGATGCCAGCCCAAATCCATAAGCCTTGACGAATCAAGTAGTTTTCGAGGAGTGCCGTCAGGCTTTGTTTTATCATAAATGATCTGACCTTTAAATTCTGTGAGCCTTCCAATTAAAGCTGCCAAATCTGATATAGAAACTTCCTCTCCTGATCCAACATTGATCAGCCCAAAATAATCATCCGAACCAATATCCGTTTTTTTCGATTGCATTAAAAAAACGCAAGCATCCGCCAAATCATCTGCATGTAGAAATTCTCTTTTAGGTGTTCCCGAACCCCAAATGGTAACTTGGCTATCACCATTTTTTTTTGCCAAAACGAATTTACGTAATAATGCAGGAAGTACGTGGGAGCTGTTTAAGTCATAATTATCGTTAGGACCATAGAGATTGGTCGGCATAACGGAAAAGAAATTACAGCCATATTGTTTTCGGTAGGAATCGCATAATTCTATACCTGCTATCTTGGCTACAGCATAAGGCTGGTTGGTCTTTTCAAGATAACCAGAAAGGAGCGCCTCCTCTCTCATAGGTTGATCAGCAAATTTCGGATATATGCAAGAGGAGCCCAGAAATAATAGTTTTTTTACATCGCATTTATATGAGGCGTGAATTATGTTTGCCTCGATCATTAGATTCTGATAAATAAACTCTGCTGGAAAACCTGTGTTGGCCATGATTCCACCAACCTTAGCCGCAGCCAGAAAAACGATTTCAGGTCTTTCTTTTTTAAAAAATAAATTTACATGATCCTGGTTTGTAAGATCTAACTCGGATGATTTACGAAATAAAAGATTTTTAAAACCAAGTGAAGACAGTTTACGCACCATAGCACTCCCAACCATTCCTGAGTGACCCGCCACATATATTTTAGAATTAATTGAAAGCATATTTTAAATCTAGAGTTATTGCCCTTGACAAGGGGCCTATCAATTTCTTACTCAAATTCGTTTTTAGGTTTGAAGCCTTTCTCCTTTAGAATTTGTTCCTTTTTAAAAATTTCGATATCTCCAGTAACCATTTCCTTTACCAATTGCTCCAGATTTCTTTTAGGTGACCAACCCAAAATCTTCTGTGCTTTAGTTGCGTCTCCAACCAACAATTCCACCTCGGTTGGTCTAAAGTATCTCGGATCAACTTCCACAACTATTTTACCAATTGGAACTTTATATGAATCCGAACAGGAAATCACCTTACCAACTTCGAGTTCATCTTTACCCTCAAATTCTAATTGTACACCAATTTCCTGAAATGCCATGCGAACAAATTCACGAATAGAAGTTGTTCTACCAGTAGCTAAAACAAAATCATCTGGATGTTCAGCTTGAAGTATCTTCCACATTCCCTCAACGTAGTCTGCGGCGTGACCCCAATCCCTCTGTGCATTTAGATTTCCAAGGTATAAGGTGTTTTGCAGCCCAAGGGCAATTTTGGCTACTGCTCGTGAAATTTTTCGGGTTACAAATGTTTCACCACGTAGTGGAGATTCATGATTAAATAGTATTCCATTGCTTGCAAACATTCTATAAGCCTCCCGATAATTGACCGTGATCCAATAGGCATACAACTTTGCAACAGCATATGGACTTCGAGGATAAAATGGTGTTGATTCCTTTTGTGGAACTGCTTGTACAAGCCCATACAACTCGGAGGTCGAAGCTTGATAAATTTTAGTTTTTTCTCTTAGTCCTAAAAGCCTTACTGCCTCCAAAACCCTAAGGGTGCCAACCCCATCAGCATTTGCTGTGTACTCTGGCTCTTCGAAACTCGTATGCACGTGGCTCATGGCGCCAAGGTTGTAAATCTCATCTGGCTTTACCTCTTGGATAATTCGGATGACATTTGTGCTATCCGTCAAATCGCCATAATGGAGATATAAATGGCGATGTGGTGTATGCGGATCTTCATAGATGTGATCAATACGCTGGGTGTTAAAAAGTGAGGACCTTCTTTTTATTCCATGAACTTCATAACCCTTTTTTAACAAAAATTCGGTTAGGTAGGCTCCATCTTGTCCAGTAATCCCGGTTATTAACGCTTTTTTCATAAATATTTTCTATCAAACCATTAGGATCGTTATGTGATAATAGGATTTTTTTGAGTCAAAAAAGATTTGTGTCTGTTATCGTTGGCATTCGATTTAAACTTAAAACTTGGCTGAGAGGTTCGAAATTATTTTTTTAAGACGTTCGACCACTACTAAAATAAGTTTGCTTTAACTCTAAAACGTGGCTCCGCCCTGTCAGTCCCAATTGAGAACTTAAAAAATTAAATGTTTTAGAGGCCTCAAGAAATTCTTTCGAACAAATTGGCCTTAGTATTCACCCTAACTGTTATTCCTAGTTCAACCAGTTGAACGCTAAAAAATCTACCAGTCTTTTCAATAACATCACCTTTCAAGTCCATAAAAGGACCGGATTTTAACAGCACACGATCTCCAACATCACATTTAATAACTTCAAGTGAATCGTGGTCAAAATCCATTAAACATGCTTTTAATCGATTTATCTCCTCATCCCGAACAGTTGCAGGCTTACCGTTCCAGTATAAGACCTTTAACATCCCAGGAATGGAATGAATTTGCTTGATCTTTAAAGGGTTGATCTTTACAAAGCAATATGATTTAATGAGGGGTGTTTCCACCCATTTCCAGCGGTCAGACCAGCGGTTTTTAGACCTACGAAGCGGGCAATACGACTCGATGCCTAATTGCTCAATACGATCAGCAACAACCTTCTCGTTGCGAGGTTTGGTGTAGAGGACCAGCCACTTTAAATTTTCTAAATCACTCATTTTCAGAAACTTGCGATTTATGGGGTGGATTGGGTCGGTTTCCAACCAAAAGAATTCCCTGGTCGAGGCCGAGGGTTTCGCGGAGACGGGGAAGTTCCTCTGCAGAGAGAACGAGTACGCGAATTTTGCGGCTGATCATTTGTTCTGCCCGGGCCAACAGGGTATCTAAGTATTGCTGATCGGGCGCACCAACGATTACCAAATCAATGAGTCCGGTGTCCTTTCCTTTGGCGTAATCACCTATGATCCAGGCGTTTCGGAGATCACCAAGGTTATAAATCACCTGCTCCATGAGGCTATCGAGGCCAAGGTATTTGCTTACAATTCGAGAAATCTCGGGGAAAAGTGGGTGGCTGGTGTTGGCGCGATAGGTTATGGTATTTCCGTCGGCCTTGCTGTTGAGGTAACCTGCTTCGGAGAGGCGGTTCAGTTCGAGGCGTACGCTGTTGGTAGATTCCCCAAATTCCTCCGCTAGGCTTCTTAAATAACTGATTGTCTGAGGATTGCTAAAAAATTTTAGCAATAGATTCAGTCGGGTGCGGGAGGTTATAAGGGTATCTAACATAGAGCGAGCAACAAAATTACTCGATCTCCGATAAAATCAAAAGGATTGATGGTATTAGTTATAGCGCGAGAGCGAGAAGGGAGAGAAAGGCAACTACACTCGAAACTCGATCTCGAACTCGATCTCCCCACTCGTACGCCCATCTCCATCTTAATTTAGATCGAGAGCGAGAGCGAGAAAAGAGAATGAAAAAAACGGAATGAGAAGGAGTGGGGAGGTTCATAGGATTCAAAATGGACTGGGAACGACGACAACTCCATCTCGCTCTCCCAACTCGATCTTAGGATAGAGCGAGAGCGAGAAGGGAGAGAAAGGCAACTATACTCGAAACTCGATCTCGAACTCGATCTCCCCACTCGAACGCCCATCTCCATCTTAATTTAGATCGAGAGCGAGAGCGAGAAAAAAGTATGAAAAAAACAGAATGAGAAGGAGAATTAGAAGGAGTTGACCGAGGTGATCGAAGCCACAGTATCCAATGCCTGAATTCTCATTAGCACAAATGAAATTTGAATCTCCCTTCGACACCTTCGACAGGCTCAGGTGTCTAATTACTCAATTGAATATCTGATTTTAGTTGATTGATGATTTGATGGCTTGGATTTAAATCGGCTTCATCGACTCCCCCTTCGACATCTTCGACACCTTCGACACCTTCGACACCTTCGACAAGCTCAGGGGTCGGCTCAGAGGACGGCTCAGGGGTCAGCTCAGGTGTCGGCTCAGGGGTCGGCTCAGAGAACTAAAAAAGCGGGAACAGAAGTAATTTTATTTAACACCAAATTTTGAATAGAGGTTTAAATAAATACCTTTCAGTTGCTCCCAGAATTCTTGTTGGGTATAGGTGACCCTGATAATTTCACGAGCACTCTTCCCAAACCGATCTATAATTTTTAAATCCGATAATTTAATCATCGCCTGAGTCAGCGATTCGATATTTCCAACCTCAACCAAAAAACCAGTTGTGCCATCCCGGATAATTTCATTGCAGCCATTAATGTCGGTGGCAATGCAAGGCAATTCCATTGCGCCGGCCTGCAGCAACACATTCGGAAAACCTTCACGATAACTTGGTAAAACCAAAACATCCGATGCCGCAAGATAGGGTCTAATATCTTCCTGAAATGGAATTAGAACAATCCCACCTCCTGATTCTATGCGATCAATTATCTGCTTTGGTAGCGGGTCAAGTTCCGGCTCCATATATCCGACCAGCATCAAGTAAGCCTCTGGTCTTTCCAAACGAATTTTATCAAAAGCCAGAACCAATTCCTGAACGCCTTTGTCTTTTACCAATCTTCCAACAAAACAATAAACCAAAGCATCTTCAGGAATGAAATTCGTTTTTCTAACCACCATACCCTGGTCCACGAAATTTTCAGGTGAGAAAAATTGCACATCCACCCAATTCGAACTTCCTCGACCAATAAGATGCAGCGGAAACCTTCTTGTAATGTTGTTCAAAATAAAATCCCGAAGTCCGGATGAATTGACGTGAACGTAGGTAGCGCAGCTATAGGTCAACCACTCCATGCGACCAAGCAACCAACGCTTGAAACCAGAATACCTCATCAATGGCAATCCTGCGACTGTATGCATTCGTACCTTAACTCCGGTGATCCGGGCGGCAAGCATGGCCAACAGCCCTGCCTTTGGGGTATGGCTGTGGACAACATCAGGCTTAAAATCCCGAATCACTTTAATCAAACACCACAAACAATAGAGATCCCAGAATGGCGTAACCTGCCTGGTCATAGGAACAACCTGAAGTGGAATTCCATTGGCAATAACTTGTTTTACCTCCGGTCCATCGGCACTCACCGCAAGAACTTCCAGACCAGAGGCCTTCATATATTCTAATTGTCCGCCGAGCAAATAACGAAGTGAAATTGGCGCCGTGGTAACGCGAAGTAATCGGATGGATCTTTTGGTCATTGGACGGGAATGCCCAAGTTCTCAGAATATTTAATAATAAAAAAGGCTGCCTCTAAGTTGAAGCAGCCTTTTTATAAACACTGGTTTTTTTAACCTATCGTTCGGCAGTTCGGGTTCGGATTAATCTACCCACCTGTGAGCCAAGAGGCGTCACAATTCTGTAGATGAATACCGTTCCACCGATTGCGGAATCATTGAATTCAAATTCATAATTCCTACCCCCTTCTACCGCTCCCTGGAAAAGGTCCTTGACTTTTACACCGTTCAAGGAAAACACTTGAACCGTAGCGGTGGTATTTTCTGCCGGCGTGAAGGAAATTATTGCCTTATCACCAAATGGATTTGGATAGGCATTGGCCTTGAGCTTGGAAGGCTCGTCCTTCAACATCTCAGAAGGCTGATCCGAAAGCTCATCCGCTCCAGCAAATTTTGGGATGTAAGCATTTCTGGATGCTATCATACCAGGCTGTACAGCGCTGAACTCAATGAACACCCTGCATTCATCAAATCCACGGTTGATGGCATCTACCGCTGAATTGACCATTGATGGTGTGAGCGATCCGGCACTACCACCACCAAGAATATGGTTGGCAAGTCTGAGTAAATTTCCAACTGTTGCTCCACCACTGGAAGCATAGGCGGTCGACATATAGTCGATTACACCTTGCGGAATGATGGTATAGAGGTCCTCATATGGAATCGCTAATCTGGTTCCACAATTCTCAGCTTTTGCAGTAATCAGATACGGGCCAGTGATTTTTAAGGATGCAAGATTAAAAGCTAAATTCTGACCTATATTGAAATAGAGCACCATGGTTTGAGACAGAAGGTTGTTGGCAATTTTACCATCATTGGAGCCCTTTCGTTCTATTGGGACATTCGGCCAGGTTGAGGTTACTGAATAGGTAGCATAACCTTTAAGAGCAGCCGGTGTCTTACCGCCTGGCAACATTTTAAAAATATTACCATTGGTGAGATCAGTACTAAACAACTCAAAACGTTTGCTTCCATTGCCAAAATTGGTGGATCCAGAAGGTAACACGCTGGTCATCATCTGTAAAGCAGTTGACTGTTCACCCTGAGCAGAGCATCCTTTGCCTCCCGTATTTCCATAAAAGCCCTGCGTATAGGTACAATAGTACTCACTTGCGCAACCTCTAACTTCAATGGAACATTGTGAATCGCAGCCATTGACATCGGTCACCGTCAGGATAAAGGTTGCAGGATAATTTCCTGCACGGAAAATAATTGAATTCGTACCCTGGCCAGACCATATGCCCCAGCGGGATTGATCGGTAGGATTGGAGGCATTGACAGACCAACTGTAGGTGATTGTTCCTGTTCCACCTTGTGCAGTGGCTTCAAGTACATTGCTCTGATGCGTTCCACATACTGGTTTATCGAACTCAGGTTCCGCTATCTGACAGGAGATTAATGCTGGCTCATTTATCCTTAGGGTTGAACTTTCAGCCTGACACTCAGCACCCTGATTACCATTTCCAAAGGCAATCACCTTATAGCTTCCAGGCGGTAAGTTTTCAAAGACATACGGATTGGAGCTGGTGCTTGAGGTTTGAACCCTTTCAGATTCATCATACAATTCAAGTCTGGAGTATCCATCACCATACACAGTGACTGATCCATTTGATTCACCATTACAAACCACATCCTGCGCAGTAATTCTTACTGTAACCTGTTCAGGTTGCTCAATGCTCTCTGTACCACTCATCGCGTTACAGGTTGCACGCTCATTACCAGCCGCAATGGCTTCAACCTTATACACCCCAGGCGTCAGGTTAGAGAAAACATATGGTGAAGTTGTAGTCGTTACCGTGCCTACCACCTCACTGCCGCGGTAAAGCTTCAGGGACGTGTATCCACTTCCCGTCGCTGTAACACTGCCGTCTCCCTCTCCATAACACGTCACATCCGTGCTGCTTATCCTGATCGTGATCTGTGCAGGTTGTTCTACGTTCTCTGTACCGCTTGTGACGGAACAGGTTGCACCCCGATAACCTTGTGCCGAAGCCTCTACATAATAGGAGCCCGGTGATAAACCAGAAAAATTATATGGCGAGGTGGTGGTGGTTACTGTTGATGACAAAACACCATTTAAAAATAGTTTTAGGTTTGTATACCCTGATCCGGTTACGGTAACAGAACCATCAGCAGCACCATAACAAGTAATATCTTTTGAAGAAACCGAGACACTAACTTGAGGAGGCTGCCGGATAATATCGGGATCGCTGGCTTTATTGCATGACAAAGAATCTGCATAGGCGCGCACTACATAACTACCCGGAGCAAGTCCGGTGAATGTATAGCTCCCGGCGGTGGTGACTGTATCGCCGAGTTGTGTTCCGTCTTTAAACAATACCAGGCTTGAATAACCTGATCCGGTTACAGCCAATGTTCCATTTTGAAGTCCATAGCAACTAACATCTGTCGCAACAGCATCTACAGAAACAGCAACAACCTGAACAGGTAGTGCCCCCTCCATAGAATCAGATCCGTTCATGTCGTGTAAATAACATGTACTGGAAACGCGTGTATCCAAATCCGTTATCACCACTTTCACTTTAAATGATCCACCGGTTGTTCCCGGATTGATATAGGCTTGTTGTTGAGTCTGGGTGCCTGATACAATTGAGGCCCCCGCGGTATTGTCGAACAGTGACCATAGATAACTTAACCTTGCACCGGGCATCGTACTAACATCGGCTGTGTAAATAAACGGACCTGAGTCATTGGTGCATATCCATTTTGGACCTGAGATTTCACATGGGGGGAAAACTATTACCGCAGCCGTTGAAAGAGACCTGTCCTGGTTGCCCAGGTTATTCAGATTCCAATCCACAAGATGCATGTGGTAAGGTGAACCACTGATTCCAGAGGCGGATTCGTTTGGACCCCAGTCCAGACGGGAGGCAATATGTCCACCGAATGAAAGCAATGCTGTACCCCCTGTTGGAATGAAAGAGATATAAATTAACTGAGGCGCATTTTTGGCGGTGAGGTCGCCGGCTGGACCATAAGAGATGTTGGTGATTTGTCCACCCCAAAGAACCAACATCCGCTCTGATGGTGGCAAGTGGTTGAAACTGGCGCGTGGCATGGCGGTAGGATCACTTCCTGGCGTTGGAGGCTCAGGAATCGGGAACATGGAGGGCGTTGGAGTTGTGCCATTAAAAATTAAAAATCCGGTTGACGGATCGTATAGAGGATTCACCTCCTCAGCCAGGTGGGTAGGATCGATGTTCGTGAATTGGGTATGCGGTTCAAGTCGCTGGTATCCGGTCAGGTAATCAACAGCGTGCTTATTGCTGTTTCGGATATCATACTCAAGAATCATGTGCACTTTTCCATCTGCTCCTCCTGCAGCCACAATTTGTGAAGTGGTCGGGAGGTTTCGCATGACAATCCGGTAAGGAATTGAAAACCCTTCGATATAATGCGCGTTGCTGGCACCTGCATTTCCATTCACCCAGTCAACGGGACTTACCGGATCATCGGCAGCGCCATTGCGCGCTTGATCCAGGTTTGCAGAAGCTGTATTGAAACCAGAAAGTTTTACCGTGTAAGGCGGACTTTGCGCCAACACGTGAACCGACCCCATCAGGGCCAGAATAAGCGGAATCACCCAACTCCGCATACCAGTCCAAGAGGACTGGAATTTCTCCATCACTGTCGCTTTTCTGTTCATAATTGTTGGATTAATTATTGAACAAGCAAGATGGCGCGACCGGCCAGGGGCGGGTAATGAGTGACGTCAATGCCGTAAATGAGAACAGAGGCAGATTTTTTTTCGAAGGAATTACCACCAAACCACAGCACAAACCGATGGTTTGATGATAAATGAAGGAAGGGTGATGAAAATCATCCGGACAGTAAACGTTTATCACTAAATTGTCCTAATGATGGCGGTAAGAATATAACCATTTAAAATCTATGTTGGAGGACGAAAAAATCATTTCATTAAAGAATATGTTGGTGAAACCAGGCACCAATATCAAACTGAGTGAATTTGAAACCGGGTATAAAGGAAAAACCTTAAATAAGGAAGACGCACAGGTCATGCTTGAAAATGGTCGGCGTCATTTGTCTGAAATTCAGGACAAATTGTATGCGCACAACCGGTACAGCATTCTAATAATTTTTCAAGCCATGGATGCAGCGGGTAAGGATGGTGCTGTAAAACATATTATGAGTGGATTCAATCCACTTGGCGTTAAGGTCCACAGCTTTAAAGCGCCTAACGCTGCTGAGCTCGATCATCATTATTTCTGGCGGCACGAAATTGCCTTGCCTGCCCGAGGCGAAATAGCCATTCATAACCGCTCCCATTACGAAAACGTTTTGGTCACACAGGTACATCCGGAATGGGTGTTGAATGAAAATATTCCCGGCATTGAGTCGGTTAAGGACATTACCAAAGAATTCTGGAAAAAACGCTACAAGCAGATCAGACGATTTGAAAAAAATCTATCTGAAAACGGAACAATTATTCTCAAATTTTTCCTGCATTTGTCGAAAAAAGAGCAAAAGAAAAGATTCCTTCAAAGAATAGAGGATCCATCTAAAAACTGGAAATTTTCGATGTCCGATTTAAAGGAGCGCGCCTATTGGGATACGTACCAGGAGGTTTACGCCGATGTTCTCTCCAGTACGTCCACTGAATTTGCGCCATGGCATGTTATACCGGCAGATGATAAATGGTTCGCAAGGCTGGCCATTGCATCAGCCATTTATCGCCGATTCGAAAAACTAGACCTACGCTATCCGGTGGTGACGCCAATTCAAAAACAGGAGCTGGAGAAGGCGAAGCAAAAACTAATGAGCGAAGGAGACCAGAAAGATGGGAATGGAAAAAAGGTGAGTAAAAAAAATTGATCGAGCGACGGAATCGTAGGATTTAATCAAAAAGACAGTCGATTGCTTTTCAGCTAAAATAAAATGGTTTTAAAAGAACCATTATCGACCATCAATGAGTGTATACAAACGTGCCAATCAAATAATAGTTTGAGGATGAGCGTAAAATTTGTCATTTAAAATTACGCTAAGTACAACTCCGACCATTAAGGATTTGTCGTATACAGGGTAAGGTCCGTTTAGATTTTACCGGACAAACCCCATGAAAAACTACACCAACCTTGGCTTATCCTTTTTGGCGGGCGCAGTTTCGTTTTTATGCATTTGGCTGATTTTTGGTTCAGCCAAGAGTAAGGCCAATCCCGAAGGTAGAATTCACTTACATGAAATCACAGAAATCAAAGAACTGCACCTGGTAAAGCACCGCTACACCGATTTATTTTTCCTCCATAAAAAGAATAACCCTGAAAAACCGATTGTTGCAATCGTTCAAATTCCAGTAACCATCACCGCTTACGTCGATCTTCGTGGGATTATCATTTCTGAAAATTTTAAAGAAGAAACCTTGGTTTTAATACCCAAGGCAAAGGTTGGTCAGCCCACTTACGAAATTGAAAAAATGAGTATTCGTGAGACAGGGAATTTTTCTGTTCAGGTTGGAACCCGACACTACCCACTGGTTGTGGAGTCTATTCAGGATCAAATCAACCAAAGGAAGGACAGCCTGGTTCGCATCGCAGTTGCAAATAAAATCATTGAGCAAACAGAAACAGGTGCAAAATCCTGGATTGAAAATTTCCTGAAATCAGCAGGACACAAAAATGTTACCGTAAAAATCTCCGGTAACAAGTAATCAAAAACGTTCGGCGGACGACCGTGACAACTCAGCCATCAACTCAAACGGCGGATCGCCACCTTCCAGCAACGATCCGTCCGGAATGGTTGGATAGATCTCTTCATAAGTCTTCACCAAATTCATAAATACCCTGCGGAAGATGTGGGTACGGTCGATTTGATCGGGATGCTCCAGACCCGCTGCGCCCAATAATTCCACAAAGCTTTCAATGGTATGCTTGTGGAAATTAGCTACTCTTGACACCTTGTCTTCGACGACGAGCCCCTTGGTCAAAGCAGGATCTTGGGTAGCCACACCCGTAGGGCAGGAATTTTTATTGCATTCAAGTGCCTGAATGCATCCCAGGGCCAACATCATTCCGCGAGCACTATTACACACGTCGGCTCCAAGGGCCATTGCCCTCATCATATGAAATCCTGTGAGGATTTTCCCTGAACATACAATTCTTATTTTTTGCCGGATTGAAAATCCTCTCAGTGCATTGTCTACGAATGCTAAAGCGTCCAACAAAGGCATACCAACTGAGTTGGAAAACTCAGGAGGGGCCGCACCTGTTCCGCCCTCACCGCCATCGACAGTGATAAAGTCCGGATAGGTATTCAATTGTACCATGGCCTTGCAGATGGATAAAAATTCACTGCGGTTTCCGATGCAAAGCTTAAAACCAACAGGCTTCCCTTCGGATAAATTTCTTAAACGAGCCACGAACTTAATGAGCTCCGAAGGTGTACTAAAAGCAGAGTGGTAAGGCGGTGAAAAAACTGTCGTGCCTGGTTCGACCAAACGAATCGCAGCGATTTCAGGAGTATTCTTCTTACCAGGGAGAATTCCACCGTGCCCAGGCTTTGCACCCTGGGATAATTTTATTTCGATCATTTTCACATTTGGCTTCAGGGCATTAGAACGGAAGGCTTCATCATTAAATCTTCCTTCCTTATCACGGGCACCAAAATATCCAGTCCCAATTTGCCAAATCAAATCACCTCCCGGATCGAGGTGGTAAGCACTGATTCCTCCTTCTCCTGTATTGTGCGCAAAACCTCCCATTTGAGCGCCACCATTCAAGGCCATGACAGCATTTTTACTCAGAGAACCAAAACTCATAGCACTAATATTCAATACACTTGCTTCATAGGGTTGTTTGCAATCGGACCCACCTATCTGAACTCGGGGATGGTGGTTCATGCGGTGGAAGTCTTTGGGCGTTACTGAATGCGCCATCCATTCATAACCTTCTGCATAAACATTCAGTTGTGTGCCGAATGGGGTCGTATCGACCTGCTTTTTAGCACGTTGGTAAACAACGGATCGCTCATTTCGGTTGAGTGGTGTTCCGTCGGTATCGGACTCCACGAAATACTGTTGAATTTTAGGACGGAGGTCTTCAAAAACGTAGCGAAGTCTGCCCAGAACAGGAAAGTTCCTTCGGATGGATTGATTTTTTTGAAGAATATCCTCGACGCCCATGTATACCACCGGCACTACCAGTAAATACAGGTACAGAAAACCAACATTTACATAAAATGCTAAGGCTGCAACGAGAGCGATGACAGCAATAGAAATTAACCAGAACCATCCGCGAACACTCATAGGAAAGAATTTTGATTGACCTTAAGTTAACCAAAATTCCCGGTTGGGTCAGCCTTGTGCCAACAGCACATGCTTTGTTTTATGCCATTTCAAGTCAAAACGACGCAGAATGAAAGCTTGCATTCGACTTTCAGCCATTGGTGATTTGCTGTTTGATGGATAAAAGACCGTCAGGTCGAGTATCGCCTGAAGAAAAGAATTGTCCCTACAAAAGGATTCAGTCCAATCGCTGAAAACAGCTTTCCATTCCTCAGCAAATTGATCACTATGGTCTTTTCCATTCCATAGAATTTCCAATTGATTGGTTCCCTTTTGAAGGCGGTAAACCGCCGAAAGCATGTCATAAAAAGGATACAGGGATTCGAGGGCGTTGTTGGGATTTTCTTCTATCCTAAGTGCAAAAGAGTCCATCAGACCCAAAGGGTTGTTGATCTCCAGGAAACGGGAACGAACCTTTTCTCGTAATTGAGAGAGCAGTGGATTGCGTAGCCGGAACTGTGCTTGTTCCAGGAGATAATTTTTGTCCAGCGGAAAAAACTTTCTGGTCAAATCGGTGATTCACTGCAAGTTAATTATTCTCTGCCTAAATCACCCCCAACCATTGTTTAGCGCCTGCCTGTTCTGAATGTCCAGACCGGGAAATGAATGTGGTTTACGACATCCTCAGCAATACTGCCTGCCATCAAATGTGCAATTCCGCGACGACCGTGGGTTGGCATAGCGAGGAGGCAACCGCCGATATGGGATGCAAAATTTACCAACCCTTCCTCCTCGGAGATATCGTTGTAAACGTGCAGATCATAATTTTTAAGCTGATTCTTTTTAGCAAACTGCTCCAATAAAGCTGTGGTTTGTTTATCACGACGGAAGTTCGCCGGCGTATTGATGTATACCACGTGCAATTTTGCATGCAACATAGACTGTAACAATCTAATCTGAGGTACTACCGCTTCCTGACTGCCATAAAGTGGCGTGGGGAAAATAATGTTTTTGATAGAGGATAGGGTTGTGGCTTCGGGAAGTGCTATGACGGGAACAGGCGAAAGCCGAACAATCTTTTCAGTATTAGAACCAACAAAGTATTCTTTAAGACCTGTCGCCCCTTTGGTGCCCATCACAATTAGATCAGCTTTTTTCTTTTTGCAATAATCAAGAATCATGGTTGTTGCATTGCCATATTCAACCGACCATGATATGGCATTCTCTCCTTTTGCCACTTTAATCAGACGCTTAAAATTTTTCTCAGCCATATCAGATGCATCTTTCATGTATTGCTGTTCGAAAGATAAGGTGGGCATCAGGGTAGTGTCGTGCATCACGGGTAATTCAATCACATGAAGCAACTGAATTTGAGATTTTTGAGCAACAGCCAACTGAATCGCAAAACGAAATGCATTGATGGATTGTTCGGAGAAATCGGTGGGCACAAGGATTTTTTTCATTTGACTTTTGGATTTGATCAAATGTACCTATGAGTGCGGGGGACAGAATTGACTTTGATCAATTCCAACCCTGATTTATGTCATCCATTAAAAAAACTCAGGAACCGAGCAACAATCCTGTTCCGAAAAGAAACACAAAAATTAAAGTTGAAATCGCCATTTTCTTCAGCCACGGGTCGAGGGAATGATCAGGAACTGATTTTACCGCGCGAGCAATCCCCAAAAAAAGAGGTGTCACCGCTAAAAAAATTACCCACGGATTGGCGATGAGGTAAAAGTAAATCAATCCGCAGAGCAGACTGGAACCCAGCAAAAAAACATGGTAGCCGGCTGCATTGTTCCGACCTATCCGAACAGGGATAGAAAATTTACCTGCCTGCCGATCGGATTCAATATCCCGTACATTATTAACGTTCAACACAGCCACAGAAAGAAGCCCTACCGAAGTCGCGGGTAATAAATCGTAATAAATAACGGTACCTGAAATCACGAACCTGGATCCAAGTACGCCCACCAGTCCGAAAAATATAAAAACAGATAAGTCACCCAAACCAATATACCCATAGGGTTTGCTGCCTGACGTATAGGTGATGGCAGCGCCAATGGATAGAATGCCTATAACTGTCCAAAAAACAATTGACAGAAGACTGCCAGGAAATGCGGTGAACAGCAGGGAAAGACCGGATAACAGGCTAAGGAATGCGAGCAGGTAAACTGCTCTTTTCATGGCCTGTGCTGAAATTTGTCCCGATTGAACCGCGCGCGACGGTCCGATGCGGTTTATGTGGTCAGCGCCATGAATATGGTCGCCGTAATCGTTGGCAAGGTTGGAGAGAATTTGAAGCAGTGAGGCTGTGAGGCAACACAGCAAAAAAATAGTGACATTAAATTGATCCTCTGCTGCAGCGAGAAAGCCCCCCATTCCGATGGTTGACAGCGCCAGTGGAAGGGTTCTGGGTCGTGCTGCCGCTATCCAATTACCAAACCTACGCTGGGAGGGCATAAGGTTATTACAGGCCACGCAGGCCGTCGGCTGAATATTTGCCTGGCCCGGTAAAAAACAGCGCAGAATAAATCAGAAGGAACATGACGGGGAGTTCTCTTTCTTTAAGAGGTTCTGCACCATGGACGACAAAAACAATTACAGCCATATTGATGATGATGGGTACCAGAGCATACCTGGTAAACAATCCGAGAACCACCAACGCAGTGCAGAAAAACTCTGCAAAAACACAAAGCACCAAAGATGCTGTGCTACCGATGCCAATAGGGTCTCCGAAGGTATTCATCCGCTCACCAAAATTCAGAACCTTAGGAATACCGTGCAGTAAAAGCAATCCACCGGCCAGCCTTAACGCAAGGGTGGCCAAATCGAAGGCCAATGGTTTGGTCTGATTCATCCATTTCATAAGGCGATGTTTAATTGCTGATTTGTCTGATGATTTGTTGGTCCATCGGGCTTATAGCCGAAGCATAAAAATTTCGATAGGAGCCATCCGGGCCGATCAGGAACTTACAAAAATTCCAGGTAGGAGTTTTTCCGCTTTTGGCTTCGAGCCAACGGTACAGCGGATGTTTGCTGGCACCTTTGACAGAGACTTTTTCGAACATTTGAAAAGATACCCCGTAATTTTTTTCACAGAACTCAGCGATATCATCATTGCTACCAGGCTCCTGCCAGAAAAAGTTATTCGCAGGGAAGCCGAGGACAGCCACTTTATCGCCATACAACTCGTGTAGCTTCTGGAGCTCCTTGTACTGGGGGGTATATCCACACTTGGAGGCTGTGTTCACGATGAGGATCCATTTGCCTTTAAACCTAGAGAAGTCAATTTGATCTCCTTCCAGTGAGGGCAATTGAAAATCGTAAATGCTTTGTTGTGCCACCACCGGTGGCTTTGCAAACAAGGAAAACATAATAAAAATTAAAACTGATTGGTTCATCAGAGCTCTTTCAAAATCTGCTCATCCAATGGCTTCACTTTGGAAGAAAAGAACTTCACGGAGCCGTCGGCCTTGATCAGGTATTTGCAGAAATTCCAGGTTGGTTCGCTACCGGATTTCTCCTTGAGCCACTGAAACAAGGGGTGTTGATCGTCTCCCTTCACCGAAACTTTTTCAAACATTTGGAAGGTTACACCATAATTCTGACTGCAGAATGATTTGATTTCAGCATTGGAACCCGGCTCTTGTCCACCGAAATTATTCGCAGGAAATCCCAACACCACCACTTTGCCACCGTATTGTTCGTGAAGTTTCTGAAGATCGTTGTATTGCGGTGTATAGCCACATTTGGACGCGGTGTTGACCACCAAAACGGTCTTCCCCTTGTAAGCCTTAAAATCAACGGGTGAACCTTCAAGGCTGTTGACCTTAAAATCATAAAAGCCTTTTTCAGGAACAGAAAGCATCGAAATCAGCATAATGGCGATAATCGTTTTCATAATAAGATTGATTAGGATGCAAATATGTTACAGGATCAGGCTTAAGTGAGGGTTCATTCTCATAGAGGAGAGTGAACACCTACCATTTAAGAGTGGAGTTACAGGAAATAATCTTTTTACATTTTTTCGGGACATCCGATGCCCAAAAGTGCCATGGCGTGCCTGATGATTTTCGCCGTTTGGGCCGAAAGGGCAATTCTGAATAAAAGCGTTTGGTTGTCCTGTTCACCGAAAATCCTGACAGTCTGATAAAACTGATTGTATTCTTTGGCCAGCTCGTAAGCGTAATTGGCCACCACCGAAGGTGAATATCCCGATGCCGCTAAAGTGATCGTTTCCGGGTAGCGGCTGATCAGGCTGATGAGGGCGCGTTCCCCGGGTTCCAGTTTAATGCCAGAAAATGATCCTGAAAAATTCAAATTCTGTTCTTCCGCTTTTCGGATTAGCGCACGAATTCTCGCGTGGGTATATTGAATGAAGGGCGCGGTATTGCCTTGCATCTGAATAGACTCATTGGGATCAAACAACATCCTCTTCTTAGGATCTACCTTCAGAAGAAAATATTTCAATGCTCCAAGGCCGATCATTTCATTGGTGGCTTCAGATGGTTCTGCTTTACCAAGCTCTTGTGACTGTTTCGCTGCTGCCTGAACCATCTCTTCCATGAGGTCATCGGCGTCCACCACGGTTCCTTCTCTGGATTTCATTTTCCCAGTAGGCAGGTCCACCATTCCATAGGAAAGATGAAAACATTTCTCAGCCCATTTAAATCCAAGTTTTTTCAGAATCAGAAATAAGACTTTGAAATGATATTCTTGTTCATTTCCAACGGTGTACACCTGGCCATCGATGGAAGGGAAGTCCCTGAAGCGAAGGATAGCCGTTCCAATGTCCTGGGTCATATAAACCGAGGTGCCATCTGACCTTAACAAGACTTTTTGATCAAGGCCGTCAGCGGTGAGATCAACCCAAACAGAACCATCTTCTTTTTTGAAAAATACACCTGACTCCAGTCCTTTGAGAACTTCCTCCTTACCCAGCAAATAGGTCTCGGACTCATAATAAAGCTTATCAAAGGACACACCCATTCTTTCATAGGTTTTTCCAAATCCTTCATAAACCCAACCATTCATGGTTTGCCACAATTGCAAAATTTCCGGATCACGATTTTCCCATTGCTGAAGCATGGCCACAGCAAGCTTCATGATGGGCGCTTCTTTCTCTGCCTGTTCTTTGGCCAAACCACTTTTTTCCAATTCCGCGGTTTGTTCCTTGTAGTGTCTGTCGAAAAGCACATAATACTTTCCAACGAGATGGTCACCCTTTACAGAAGCCGATGCAGGTGTCTCAGCATTTCCAAAAAGTTTCCAGGCCGCCATGCTCTTACAAATGTGAATGCCTCGATCGTTGATGATCTGGACCCTGTGAACTTTGTAGCCAATTGCACGATAGATTTCCGCTACAGCAAAACCAAGAAAGTTATTTCTAAGATGACCGAGGTGCAGAGGCTTGTTGGTGTTGGGTGAAGAGTACTCCACCATGATCTCCTTTCCGTTGGGAGAAAATGTCCCAAAGGATGGGTTGGCATTGATCTGATTAAATCTGCTGCTCCAAACTTTATCGGAGAGTACGAAATTCAGGAATCCCTTAACAACATTGAAGGAGGAGACCGTGTCGCTACCCTTGAGGACAGCTTCACCGATTAGTTTTCCGGTTTCTTCGGGTGACTTCCCTGAAAGTTTGGTTAGCGGAAAGCAAACCAACGTATGCGAGCCTTCGAACTGAGGGTTGGTTGGCTGGATCTGCAGATCTGCCGACTTCCCAAACAATCCAACGACTGCCGATTCAAGGGCCTCCTTTAATAAGTCATCAGGGGTCATACCCGAATTAACGATCCAGGATGTAAGAGAACATCAATGGAGCCACAATCGTAGCGTCGCTTTCGATGATAAACTTCGGTGTGGTGATGCTCAGTTTTCCCCAGGTGATTTTTTCGTTTGGAACGGCACCGGAGTATGAACCATAGCTGGTAGTGCTGTCACTGATCTGACAGAAGTAGCTCCAGAACGGCACATTGTCTTTTTCGAGGTCCTGATGCAGCATGGGCACTACGCAAATCGGAAAGTCACCAGCGATGCCTCCGCCGATTTGAAAGAATCCAATTCCCTCTTTTCCGGAATTTTTGATGTACCAGTCTGCGAGCCAGACCATATACTCAACGCCACTTTTCATGGTCGAAGCCTTAAGCTCGCCGGTGTACACGTAGGAGGCAAAAATATTGCCCATGGTGCTGTCTTCCCAACCTGGCACCACCATTGGAAGGTTTTTCTCTGCGGCGGCGATCATCCAACTGTTTTTTGGATCGATCTCATAGTATTGTTTGAGGTCACCACTGTTGAGCATGCGGAACATGAACTCATGTGGAAACAACCGCTCGCCATTATCCTCGGCGTCTTTCCAAATTTTATACAAATGCTTTTGAAGCCTTCTGAAGGCCTCCTCTTCAGGGATGCAGGTGTCTGTTACTCGGTTCAGGTGGTTTTGAAGTAGATCCCACTCCTGCTCCGGCGTAAGATCTCTGTAGTTCGGAATTCTACGGTAGTGGGAATGAGCCACCAGGTTCATGATGTCTTCCTCAAGGTTGGCACCAGTACATGAAATGATGTGCACTTTATCTTGTCTGATCATCTCGGCAAAGCTTATACCGAGTTCACCGGTGCTCATTGCACCGGCCAGGGTTACCATCATTTTTTTACCTTCTGCGAGGTGCTTCTTGTATCCTTTGGCGGCATCAACCAATGCCGCTGCATTGAAGTGCAGATAGTTCTTTTCAATGAAATCAGAAATGGGTCTTTGGCTCATATTTTCAATTTTCGGGCGTGCGAAATTAATCAATTATTTCCCCCTGGAAAGCAGGGGATTTTACCAGAATGATTAATAAACGATTGGATGATTTTACCGGTCAGGCTCTGGACTGAACGGACGCAACGACTGCCTGAATTACATCGAAGGCGGTTTCGGACATTCTGTTTTCGGTGTCGAGGGTAGGGTTAACTTCTGCAACTTCCCAGGCACAGACTTTTGGATCAAGTGCGAGGGTGGCGTTGATGACTTTAGCCTCTTCTGGCGTAAGACCATTGGGCACCGGCGTACCGGTTCCGGATGAAAAGCGACTATCGATGCTGTCCACATCGAATGAAACATAGATCAAATCACAATGCTCCAACATTTGAAGCGCACGTTTGGCTGCTGACTCCGGACCTTGCTTACGAACCTCATCCACTTCAATAAACCCCATTCCGTACTTATTGATAAGGTAGTTTTCAGGTTTTTCCAGATCTCTGACTGAAATAAAAACGATGTCCTCCGTATAAACTTTGGCGCCGGGTGTTCCTACGTTTTGAATTTGCTCCCAATATTCCAAGGTCTCCCCTCTTGGATTGTTGACTTTACATTCCAGGTTATCGAAATCACAGGCCATAGAAAGTGTCATGCCGTGCAGGTTACCGGAAGGCGTGGTGTATGGCGTGTGCATATCGGCATGCGCATCGATCCAAATTACTCCTACCCTCTTTTTTGGAAAAGCCTTGGTTATTCCTGCGATGGTGCCATAGGCTGTGCTGTGGTCACCGGACATAATGATTGGAAACCGCTCTTCGAAGAGTTGCTCGTAAACTTCAAGACAAACCCGCTCTTCCATGATGAGCACGCCATCAATGAATTTGGCGTACGTGTGTTCTGCGCTGTTGAAGAGCAGTTCATTTACGTTTTCAACTTCAACGGTTGGGAGTTTACGGAACAGATCGGATCCAGAATCAAGGCTCGCAATTTTTATGGATTCTACTCCTAGGCTGGCGCCGCGGGTACCTGCCCCAATTTCAGATTTAACTTCTATAATGATGATTTCCTTCATGGCTTGACTGACTAATGGTAAACGACTAGAAAAACAGGAGGTTGCGGGACTTAGATCAGGACCCGCCGGCCAGGAAGTCAGTACCCGGGAAGTCCATGTGCAACGCTGAAAATCAATAGGTTGAAGCGTGTGAACATAGTGTTGCAAAGATGGCAAATTAATGTCAATATTGCACCCTCTCAGCAAAGGACAACCTGAGCCTGTGTAATCGATAGATGAAAAGTTACAGAGATCTGATTGAGCAGTCATTTGAATTTCCTCAAGAGGAGTTCAAGGTGTGGGAACATGAACTGCTTTTCAATGAAGTGCCGCTGATGGACATCATCCGGCAATACGGCACGCCACTAAAGCTCACCTATCTTCCAAAGATCAGCGAAAACATTCGCTTTGTTCAAGCTGCTTTTAGTCAGGCTTTAGAGAAACATAAATATTCAGGCAGCTACACTTATTGCTACTGCACCAAATCATCTCACTTCTCCTTTATCATGGAAGAAGCTTTGAAAAATGGTGTACACATCGAAACTTCTTCTTCGTTCGACATTCCGATTGTTCGGAATCTGTATGAGCGTGGTAAAATCACCAAAGACACCTATATAATTTGCAACGGTTTCAAAATGCCGTTGTACACCCAAAATATCTGTGATCTGATTAACAGTGGTTTCAATAATTGTATTCCGATCCTTGATAAACTCAATGAAATTGAAGTTTACGAGTCACAGGTAAATGGTCCTTATCAGGTGGGTATACGGGTTGCTTCGGATGAAGAACCGAAATTTGAGTTTTATACCTCCAGGCTAGGAATTCGCTACAACGACATTGTTCCGTTCTATAAAGATAAAATCGCGAACAGCCCGAAAGCTGCCCTTCGGATGTTGCACTTTTTCATCAACACAGGCATAAAAGACACCGCTTATTACTGGAGTGAACTCAGCCGGTTTGTTTTTAAATACTGTGAGCTGAAAAAAATATGTGACAGCCTGGATTCGATAGATATTGGCGGCGGATTCCCGATCAAGACGTCGCTTACCTTCTCCTACGACTATAAGTACATGATCGAACAGATCGTGGAAAACATTAAATGGATCTGCGATAAAAATAATGTTCCTGTGCCCAACATCTTTACAGAGTTTGGCAGCTACACCGTTGGGGAAAGTGGAGCCGTGCTTTATTCCATTGTTGACCAGAAACTTCAAAATGACAAAGAGCTCTGGTACATGATCGACGGATCTTTCATTACCCATCTTCCGGATGCCTGGGGACTTAACCAGAAGTATATTTTATTGGCCGTGAACAAATGGGACGATCCGTTCCATAAGGTAAACCTGGGCGGACTGACCTGCGACAGCATGGACTATTATAACTCTGAGGCACATCGCGGCGAAGTTTTCTTACCTGTGAACGCAGAGACCGAGAAGCTATACATCGGATTTTTTCATACCGGGGCTTATCAGGAATCACTGGGCGGATATGGAGGCATACAACATTGTCTGGTACCGGCACCAAAGCATGTGCTGATCAACCGCAATGAAGACGGAGAAATTACCACCAGCCTTTTTGCTCCAGAGCAGTCCAGCGAAAGCATGATGCAGGTTTTGGGCTATAACAAAAGCTGATTTTTGCCGTTTTGATTTGGGGTAACTACTCCCTATTTTTGTCCGATGTCCTTCAAAGGAACCAAACAATTTAAAGCCGAATTCAGAAGATATTTTCTTCTGGTCCTGGTCTTATTGTATGCGCTCGGTTTCCTTCAGACTGATTCTATCCATAAACTATTTCACGGGCATAGTGATGGCGCATTGCACACTGAGGAACAGGAAAAGAATGCCTGTCACCGTGTGGTTTTCCATAATGTGCCGACGGAAGATTGTAGCCATCCCACGCACCTATCTGAAAACAAAAAATGTCCTTTCTGCCCGGGATCGAAAGAATCGGATCAGCTTTTATTGTTGGCTACCTACTCAAGTGATCATACTCAAGACGTAAAAAATAAATCCCTTAAACCAGAGCAAGCATATAGCATTGCGCTGGTCCACAAGGAATCAAGGGGACCACCCACGGTCTAGCCTCTGCTAGTCGCTGATAATTTTTCCAACTCATTTAGTTAAGATTTCATGTCCGTAAAAAGGTTAGTAGCCTTTATCGTCCTTTTTGTAGGGTGCGCAAAAGCACCTGCCCAGCACTGTGAGCTTACTCTTTCAGGTAAAATTTCGATTACCGAAATGGAAGGCGCAGAAGGCGCTGCAATTGTGCTTACGCCGGGCCAACATGGAACGGCTACTGACCCGAATGGAAATTTCGTCCTTAGAAACATCTGTCCAGGTAATTACAGAATAGAGATTCGATTGGTCGGTTACCAAACGATTTATGATACCATACGGATTAGTGAAAGCCTCCATGTGAACTCTAAACTTGACACAGAAACCACACAGCTTTCTGAAGTAGTGGTTCATGAAGACAGGTTACAGGATCAGGGCATGCTGAACATCAGCGTCATGAATCAAAAAGACTTGTTTAATCAAGCCGGTAAAAGTTTAGGGGAAACCCTAAACAACATTACCGGCGTAACCAGCTTGCAGGCTGGTCCAGGAATTTTCAAGCCTGTGATTCATGGCATGCACAGCCAGCGGATTTTGATTCTAAACAACGGCATCCGACAGGAAAGTCAGCAGTGGGGTGCAGAGCACGCGCCGGAGATTGATCCTTTGGCGGCCAATACGATTCGAGTGGTTAAGGATGCCAGCTCTATTCGCTATGGGTCAGACGCTCTAGGGGGTGTTGTGGTGGTCACACCGGCTGAAATTCCTGATCGCGAAGGAATGGGCGGAAGCATTCAGTTGGTCGGACAATCGAATGGGCGGTCAGGCATTGCATCGGGCAGCTTGCAGGGTGGTGTCACGGGTGCCCCCGGTTGGGGCTGGCGATTGCAGGGAACTGCGAGACGCGCTGGTGATTTCCATGCGCCAGGCTACCAGCTGACCAACACGGCATTGAGTGAGTTGAACTACTCCGGCACAACAGGATACCATAGCCATAATGGTGGTTTTGAATTGTACACCAGCCGATTCACGACCGACCTTGGTATCCTGAGGGCTACATCAGTTGGTAACATCAGTGATCTGGCGACAGCGATGACGGCAGGCGTTCCTGCATTTACCTCGGATTTCAGTTATAATATTTCAGAGCCGCGGCAAGAGGTAGTGCACCAACTGAATATTTTAAGAGGTCACCGGATTTTGTCGAAAGGCAGAGTTGATGCACACTATGCTTGGCAGAAAAATGAACGTAAAGAATTTGATATCCGTCGAGGCGGATTGTCTGAGCTGCCAGCCATGAACCTCACCCTTGATACACACAGTGCAGAAGTTGCGTGGGATATGGGTGATCCAACACAAACAAGAAGGACGTTTGGCATTAGTGGAGTGTTTCAATCCAACAAAAATGTTTACGGCACCCAGCGCGTTCCATTTATACCTGACTTCAATCATACGGGTGGAGGGATATTTGGTGCGATAAGCAGAAAACGTTCGTTGATTACCCTAGACGGTGGCATCCGCTTCGACTACCGTTATTACAGTGTAGCGGGGTATGACTTCAGCAATTCCTTGTATCGAAG
Source organism: Bacteroidota bacterium (assembly GCA_016866235.1). Classification (GTDB taxonomy): domain Bacteria; phylum Bacteroidota; class Bacteroidia; order Cytophagales; family Cyclobacteriaceae; genus ELB16-189. The sequence continues at coordinate 198,971 of VGMW01000001.1, read as the reverse complement.
AAAGATGGACTTTGGAAATCTGAGTGGCACGTTAGGCATCTCAGCGGCTGTGGGTGGTGATCAGGTGGTGAACATCACACTCAGTAGCGCCTGGCGACCACCTCACGTTGCAGAGTTGTTCAGCCTTGGCACCCACCAAAGCGCTGCAGCCATCGAATATGGTTTGCTGTTGGATCCGCGAACCAACAGGATCAGACCGCAAAGTGAATTGGCGGTTAAAGGTGAGCGTGCATTCAAATGGGTCAGCGGCTGGAAAATAAACAGACGGAAGGTAGATGCCGAGGTCACCGGTTACGTCAATTATGTTCTGGATTATTTCTGGCTTCGGCCAGGAGGAATTACCAAAAATGTGCGAGGTGCTTTCCCCTATTTCCGCTACGAACAAACCAATGCTCTATTCATAGGCGCCGATGCAGAAGGGACTGTTGAAATCGCTTCAAACACCACACTTAATCTAAGGGCATCGTGGACTCGTGCATCGGATGAACAGAACAATGATTTACTCGCATTTATTCCCGCCAATCGTGTTCAAAGTCAGGTTAAAAAAGAATGGAAGCCAAAGGGGTCCGCAAATTCTTTCTTTGCTGAAATCCGCTGGCTATATGTGCTAAGACAAAACCGTGCCCCGCCGGTGATTTTACCCATCAAATTCCAGGAGCTAAATGGCGAGGTTGCGGATCCACTGGAAGGAAGTGAAAAAAACTTCGATTTTCAGGAAGCTCCCGATGGCTATTTTCTGCTTGGAACATCAGTGGGCCTGAGTGTGCCTCAAAAAAAATCAAGGTATGAATTCCGTGTGCACGGCGACAATCTATTGAATACTTCATACCGGGATTACACCAACCGGCTTCGATATTTTGCCGACGAGCTGGGAAGAAACATTCGAATTTCGGCAAACATCATTTTTTAATTTTTAATCTATCAACCATGAAAATCCATATTTTAAAATTGATTCAAAAAATAATTTTCCTGAATGCTATGGTTTTAACTTCTATGTTAACCTTATCAGGATGTGACCCTGACGATCCTAAAAAAGAGAATGCGCCGGAAACCATCACACAGGTCAAGCTAACGTTTGCACCTACCGACGGTAGTGCGGCAATAGTAGTAACTGCCAATGATCCGGATGGGGAGGGCGTGTTAGATCTTCTGGCAGACAAGGACATCGTGTTGAACGGAAACACAGAATACATTCTTTCGCTGGAAATGTTTAATGGCCTTGCTGATCCCAATTCTGATGGTTACGACATTGGTAAGGAGGTGGAGGAGGAAGGCGACGAGCATTTACTGCTGTTTGGCTGGACGAATGGAATTTTTGACTCTCCCCAAGGCAACGGAAACGTTGACAGCAGAAATGATCCGGTCAATTATCTCGATTCAGACAACAAAAACCTGCCACTTGGATTGGAAACCAAATGGAAAACTGCATCAACAGGAGCCATTTCAGCAGGAACCTTCAGGATAATTTTAAAACACCAGCCAGGAATAAAATCCACATCATCCGGCGCGGGTGATGGGGAAACCGATTTTGATATTTCATTTACACTGATCGTAGACTGATTTTAGCCATACAATTCATTGAGGACTCCTGCCAGCCTTAATCCAGCCAGCAGGAGTCTTTCTTTTACCAGGGGCATGTTTTTATACGCATAGGTATAACCAAGCTTTCCATCTCCGGTATCGTAAACTTTTGACCGCAGGGCCATGCTTTCTTTTGCCCAATCTTCAACTGAAGCGCTTTGAATTTTAATTTTTTCTGGCTCTGCTATTTCCTTCAGTGAATATGCCAGTTCAGTGAAACTCAATTTTGTACCGTCGATCATGTCGCTGTCCCAGATCCGATGGAGGTTTGTGTCCTCACCAAACCATTTTAAACGAACCTTATTCCCACCCTGGTCATCGCAACAACCCACATGCAAGGGCTGGTGGATGTCTCCAACCAAATGAAGGATCATCTTCACGTGTTCGGCTTCCCGTTCTGTAGTAAGTTGACCGGATTTTATCTCCCGCATCAGTCGGTGGAGCGTCTCGATAACATCACCGTTTTTATTTTTTGTGCTCTCCTGATAGGTTGTTCCGGTTTCAATGGTCACCCAATGCCAATCGGCAGTGTGGTTGTACGCCTGAGCGGAGCGGATGTCATCCATCCATGTAGTGGCGAGCGGAAGCTTGTCGCCCGCAAGCAGTGATTGAAGTTTCTTTTTTGCCTTAGGTTTTAGGTTTTGCTCAGCAATCAGACCAATAGCACGGTGACCGGTAACACCCCAGGAGAAGGAAAATTTCGGTATCAAAAGAAGAAGCATGACAAGCGCAACAATGGAACCCAACGGGGGTATTTGGCACTGATCAGAAGTTGATTTGGTGGTCGTAGTTGTTGCCATGAGTTAGGGCGAATTAAGTGAGGTGACGGAGCATCGATTTTGTAACGCGTTCAAATTAATGCCAATTTTGGATATATGCAGACCATCCAACAAACCAATACCATCATTTTTGACCTGGGCGCAGTTTTGATTGACTGGAATCCAAGACACCTTTATCGTAAAATTTTTGATTCCGAGGAAAAAATGGAATGGTTTCTTGCCAACATCTGCACCTCAGACTGGAATGAGGAACAGGATGCAGGAAGACCATTTGCAGATGCCGTACAAACGCTCAGTCAAAACCATCCTGAATTCAGAAATGAAATTCATGCCTTTTGGGAACGTTGGGAAGAGATGCTTGCCGGCCCCATTGAGGGTACAGTGGAAATTTTCAATCAACTTAGGCAATCAGGACAATACAAAATTCTAGCCCTCACCAACTGGTCGGCAGAGACTTTCCCCATAGCCAGAAAAAAATATGACTTCCTGGACTGGTTCCACGGAATCGTTATGTCTGGTGAGGAGAAAACCAGAAAACCACACGCGGAGTTTTACAAAATCCTACTCAACCGCTATTCGGTGAAGGCTGAAAACTCCCTGTTTATCGACGACAACCTTCGAAACATTGAGGCAGCCAGAGAACTGGGGATTCCCAGCATCCATTTTACCGGACCGGAAGCGCTCAAAGAAGAATTAAAAAAATCAGGTTTTCTATAAGTCTGGGTTCCCAAACTTCAGGCTTCCAGCCTTTCTCCTTAAATTGGTATAGTTAAAACTCAAACCATGAAGCATTATATCTTACTCCTACTGGTATTCTCGGCCGGGCTAGCATCGGCACAAGAGCCAGGAAAAGACCCTAAAACCACCGAGGTATGGGCCATTACACCTCCAACCATTAGCCCTGGTGCAGCCTATGGCAATGCACCATCCGATGCTGAAATACTTTTCGACGGCAAAGACCTCAACAGCTGGTCAACACCCGATGGTAAACCAGCGAAATGGGAAGTAAAGGATGGCATCATGACGGTTGCCAAAGGCACGGGCGACATCAAAACGAAGGGAACCTTTGGTGACATCCAGCTGCACATCGAATGGAGAACACCTGCACAGGTGGAAGGCGATGGACAAGGACGTGGTAACAGCGGAATTTTCCTTCAGGAAAGATATGAGCTGCAGGTGCTTGATAATTTTCAAAATGTGACTTATCCCAACGGACAAGCAGGCTCTATTTATAAACAGACTGCTCCGCTGGTTAATGCGTGCCGCAAGCCGGGTGAGTGGCAAACCTATGATGTCATTTTTATGGCGCCCAGATTTAGCGACAATGGAAGAATTGCGGTACCGGCCAGAATCACCGTTATCCACAACGGCGTCGTTGTTCAAAATAACACTGAAATATGGGGACCCAGCCAATACATTGGTCTACCCTATTATGAGAAACATGGAGCAGCATCCATCCGACTTCAGGATCACGGAAATCCTGTCAGCTACCGCAACATCTGGCTCAGAAGACTTTAAAAGAATTCAACGTCGACCAACAAAAAATCCCGCATAAGCGGGATTTTTTTTGTGTGCTCTTAAGTGGTACTACACTTTGATTTCTACATCAACACCAGAAGGCAGCTCAAGCTTCATGAGCGCATCTACAGTCTTGGCACTGTTGGAGTAAATATCCACCAGGCGCTTGAAGGCGCACAGCTGGAATTGTTCACGTGACTTTTTGTTCACGTGCGGGCTACGCAATACTGTAAATTTTTCTTTCTCAGTAGGGAGCGGAATAGGACCGCTAACGACTGCACCAGTTGCCTTTACCGCACGGACAATCTTTTCAGAGGATTTGTCCAGCAGGTTGTGGTCGTATGACCTTAGTTTGATTCTGATTTTCTGGTTCATAATGCTTTTTCTTTAGCAGGCTTATTTGGCTGTTGCGCCTTTTACTTCTTCAATTACTTTTTCAGCGAGGTTTCTAGGTACCTGAGCGTAGTGTGAGAACGTCAGGGTTGCCGCCGCTCTGCCTGAAGTGATCGTACGCAGGTCGGTCACATAACCGAAAAGCTCTGCGAGTGGCACATCGGCCTTAATAACCTGGGCAGTTCCGCGGGTGTCCATACCTTTCATGATACCTCTCCTGCGGTTAAGGTCACCGGTTACTGAGCCCGTAAATTCATCAGGCGTAACCACTTCCACACCCATGATAGGCTCCAGAAGTTGAGGTGAACACTTTCTTGCTGATTCCTTGAAACCGATTCTTGCCGCCAATTCGAAGGAAAGTGAATCGGAGTCCACATCGTGGTATGAACCGTGGAACAACCTTACTTTCATCGAGTCGAGCGGATAACCAGCGAGTGGGCCGTTAACCATTGCCTGGTCGAAGCCTTTCTGAACCGCAGGAATGAATTCGCGCGGGATGGCACCACCAACGATGTCGTTAACAAACTCCAGCCCTTCTTTACCGTCGTCACGGGGACCGATTTCAAATACGATGTCAGCGAATTTACCGCGACCACCGGTCTGTTTCTTGTAAACCTCTTTGTGTTCAACAGAGCTGGTGAGCGCTTCTTTGTACGCCACCTGAGGAGCACCCTGGTTGATTTCTACCTTGAATTCGCGCTTAAGTCGATCAATGATGATTTCCAGGTGAAGTTCCCCCATTCCACGAAGGATGGTCTGGCCTGTTTCCTGATCGGTGTTAACTCTGAGGGTAGGATCCTCTTCAACCAGTTTGGCAATGGCCATACCTAGTTTATCCACATCAGCCTGTTTCTTAGGCTCAATGGCGTAACCGATTACAGGCTCAGGGAACACCATTGACTCGAGAATTACTTTTCTCTTTTCGTCACAGAGGGTATCACCGGTTTTAATGTCTTTGAATCCGACTACCGCACCGATATCGCCGGCTGATAATCTTTCAATTTGATTCTGTTTGTTGGCGTGCATCTGAAACACACGGGAAATCCTTTCCTTGTTTCCAGAGCGTGAATTGTAAACGTAAGAACCAGAATCCAGTGCGCCTGAATAAGCACGAATGAAACAAAGTCTTCCCACGAACGGGTCAGTGGCAATTTTGAATGCGAGTGCCGTGAAAGGCTCTGATTCGTCTGGCTTAATGGTTACTTCACCCTCTGTATCAGGATCTGTTCCAATGATGTTGTCTTTATCAAGTGGTGAAGGCAACAACTCCATTACATAGTCCAACATGGTTTGAACACCCTTGTTTTTGAAGGATGAACCGCAAACCATAGGAACGATGGCCATATCGATTGTCGCGCGGCGGAGCGCGCTGAGAATTTCAGCCTCGGAGATTGATTCAGGATTTTCAAAGAACTTCTCCATGAGGGTCTCATCGTATTCGGCGACGGCCTCCAGAAGCTTTCCTCTGTATTCCTTTGCATCTTCCATGAGATCGTCAGGAATTGGAACCACTGTGTAGGTCATTCCTTTGTCTTCTTCATTCCAGATAACACCACGGAAGTTGACCAGGTCAACAACGCCTTTGAAATTATCTTCAGCGCCGATGGGGAGTTGAAGTGGAACTGCCTTGCTGCCAAGCTTTTCTTTAACCTGCTTACACACGTCAAGGAAGTCGGCGCCGGCGCGGTCCATTTTATTAACGAATCCGATACGGGCCACTTTATAATTATCTGCAAGGCGCCAGTTGGTTTCAGACTGAGGCTCTACACCGTCCACCGCACTAAAGAGAAAAACCAGACCATCCAATACACGCAGAGAGCGGTTAACCTCAACGGTGAAGTCAACGTGACCAGGTGTATCAATGATGTTAACATGGAATTTATTGTTGCGGTAATTCCAGTAAACGGTGGTAGCAGCAGAGGTAATGGTGATACCACGCTCCTGCTCCTGTTCCATCCAGTCCATGGTCGCTGCACCATCGTGCACCTCACCAATTTTGTGATTCACACCGGCATAGTAAAGGATACGCTCTGTGGTCGTGGTTTTACCTGCATCGATGTGGGCCGCAATTCCAATGTTGCGTGTGTATTTTAGGTCCCTGGCCATTTAAAAAATGTAAGTGGTTGTGTTGAGGGGATAAAAATTAAATCAGAACCTGAAATGGGAGAATGCCTTGTTGGCTTCTGCCATACGGTGGGTATCGTCTTTCTTTTTGATGGCGGCACCTTCGCCTTTTGATGCTGCAATTAGTTCTGCAGCAAGTTTATCCTGCATCGTTTTTTCACCACGCGCACGGGCGAATTCGATGATCCATTTGATGCTGAGATTGATTTTACGCTCCGGACGAATTTCAACCGGAACCTGAAATGTTGCTCCACCCACGCGACGGCTTTTCACCTCTACGGCAGGCATCACATTGTTCATCGCCCTCTTCCAAACTTCGAGTCCGCTTTCGTTCGCCTTCTTTTCAACCAATGACATGGCATCGTAGAAAACAGAATAAGCAACACTCTTCTTTCCCTGCTCCATCAGGTAATTCACAAACTTGGTTACCATCGGATCTTTGAATTTTGGATCCGGGAGGAGGTATCTCTTTTTAGGTTTTGACTTTCTCATTTCAGCTTAAATTATTTTTTGCCCTTTGCGGCTGGAGCTGCTGCACCTGCCTTAGGACGTTTTGCACCATATTTTGAACGACCCTGAAGCCTTCCGTTCACACCGGCGGTATCCAAAGCACCACGGATGATGTGGTAACGAACACCGGGAAGATCTTTTACCCTGCCTCCGCGAATCAGCACAATTGAGTGCTCCTGAAGGTTGTGGCCTTCACCTGGAATGTATGCGTTTACCTCCTTGGTGTTGGTCAACCGCACACGGGCTACTTTACGCAGCGCTGAGTTCGGCTTTTTAGGAGTCGTGGTGTAAACCCTTGTGCATACACCCCTGCGCTGAGGGCAGGAATCCAGGGCAGGTGACTTGGATTTCCAGGTCATCTTTTTGCGCCCTTTTCTAACTAATTGCTGAATGGTAGGCATTTAAAGTCCGCTTTTTGATCGTTTTTTATCCCTTTAAATTTTGGGACTGCAAAGGTATTTAAAAGACTTTAGCCACCAAACCGGCCGCTCATTATTTTGGATTCACCCTCCTTAACCCAAACGGGCCTAATTTTGTTCCAATTCTGCAAAAAAGCCCCATAAAACAACCAAGGCACCATGCACATCGACATCATCACCTGCCTTCCTGGTCTGCTGACCGGTCCCCTGACCGAGTCGATTGTCAAGCGGGCATTGGATAAAAACCTGGTCAGCATCGACATCCATGACCTGCGGGAATACGCCACGGACAAGCACCGGACCACCGATGACTATGCCTTTGGCGGCGGGGCTGGTATGGTGATGATGATTGAACCCATCGACCGGTGTATTTCAAAACTTAAATCAGTCAGGACATACGACGAAATCATCTTCATGAGCCCGGATGGCAATTTGTTGGACCAACCCCTCGCCAACCAACTTAGCCTTTCCAAAAACCTTATTCTTCTCTGCGGACATTATAAGGGCGTTGATGAGCGCGTCCGTGAACACCTGGTCAGCAGAGAAATCAGCATAGGTAATTACGTTCTTTCTGGTGGCGAGCTTCCCGCAGCAGTACTCTGCGATGCGGTGATACGCCTGCTCCCGGGTGTATTGGGTGATGAGAGCAGTGCCCTGACCGACTCTTTTCAGGACGGTATGGTTTCACCTCCGGTTTATACAAGACCGGCTGATTATAAAGGCTGGGGCGTTCCTCCGGTTTTACTCAGCGGCCATCAGGCTAAAATTGAAGCCTGGAAGGAGGAACAAGCAGAAGCCAGAACAAGAAAAAGAAGGCCAGGAATGATTGGTTGAGGAAAAAACCAATAATTCAGTCAAAAAACCTTGATTTCAGCCGGGATGGCTTCCCATAACTTGCTCAGGACACTCAGTTCCCTATATTTGCAGTCCATTTTTAAAAAAACAAGGCCATGGCCGATTTAATGAAGATCGCAGAGCAGGAACTGGCATCAAAAAGAGCCAGTTTGCCGGCATTCAAAGCTGGTGACTCCGTAAATGTTCACGTTAAAATCAGTGAAGGTAACAAGGAAAGGATCCAGCAGTTCCAGGGTGTGGTGCTCTACAGAAGAGGCTACAACACGAACGGTGAAACCTTTTCCGTTCGTAAAGTTTCTAATGGCGTAGGTGTTGAGCGTATTTTCCCAATCCTCTCCCCTAGCATTGATAAAATTGAAGTGATCAAATCTGGTAAGGTGCGTAGGGCGAAGCTTTATTACATGAAAGGCCGTCAGGGTAAATCTGCCAGGATCAAAGAAAAGCTCTCTGCATCAACAGAGGCTTAATATTCTCGTTCACCTGAATCTCAAAAATCCCATTTCAAAAGGAATGGGATTTTTTATTGGCCTAAGGGGGCCTTTGGCTTTTTTGAACCCACCCCCGTTAAGGTTATATTTGCCTCCCCTATAACCAAAAAATCATGGCAAAAAGGTCAATTTCCGAGCTTTTAGGCAAGGACGCCGATTTTCTGCTCGGCCATACCTGCAAAACGATTTCTAAAGAGAGCATTCATTTACCATCCAATGACATGGTGGACAAAGTGTTTGTACAGTCCAACCGCAACACCAACGTCTTAAGGAACCTTTCCGCCATGTTTAATACAGGTCGCCTGGCAGGCACAGGGTTTCTTTCTATCCTGCCAATCGACCAGGGAATTGAGCACAGTGGTGGCGCCTCTTTCGCAAAAAATCCAATCTATTTTGATCCGGAAAACATCATCAAGCTAGCCATGGAAGGCGGATGCAATGCTGTTGCCACCACCTATGGTGTGTTGGCCATGATGTCTAGGAGTTATGCACACAAAATCCCATTTGTGGTTAAAGTGAATCACAACGAACTGCTGACCTATCCAAACAAAGCAGATCAAATCATGTTTGGTACAGTTCGCGATGCGTGGAATCTTGGCGCAGCGGCGATCGGCGCAACCATTTATTTCGGATCAGACAATTCAACCAGACAAATAGTTGAAGTGGCCAAAGCATTTGAAGAGGCCCATCAACTTGGAATGGCGACCATCCTGTGGTGCTACACCAGAAACAATGCCTTCAAAAAAGACGGAGTGGATTACCACGTTTCTGCTGACCTTACCGGACAAGCCAATCACCTTGGCGTTACCATCCAGGCGGACATCATCAAACAAAAGCTTGCCGAAAACAACGGCGGCTATAAAGCACTCAATACCGGCGGTAGTTCTTACGGTAAACTGGATGAGCGCATCTATACAGAACTCACCACCAACCATCCTATTGACCTGTGTCGCTACCAGGTGGCCAATTGTTATATGGGCCGCGCTGGTCTTATTAGCTCCGGTGGTGAATCTAAAGGTGCCAGCGACCTGGCAGATGCAGTACGTACTGCAGTCATCAACAAGCGTGCGGGTGGAATGGGTCTGATTAGTGGAAGGAAAGCCTTCCAGAGACCCATGGATGAAGGCGTTGAAATCCTTCAAGCCATTCAGGATGTATACCTCGATCAAACCGTAACCGTAGCCTGATCAGGCAAGACTATGCCCTGGTTTAAACGAACCGACAAAGGAATTCTTACACCAACCGAATCCAAACGGGAGGTTCCGGATGGATTGTGGTTTAAATCACCAGGAGGCAAGATCATACACACCAGGGAACTCAAGAACAACGCCTATGTTGTTCCTGAAGAGGATCACCATGTAAGGATCGGGTCTAAGGAATACTTCGAGATTCTCTTTGACGATAATAAGTTTGAGGAGCTGGATGAAAAGATGGAGTCGGCCGATCCGCTCAAATTTTCTGACACCAAAGCCTATCCAAAAAGAATTAAGGAGTCGCAATCAAAAACTGAATTAAAGGATGCAGTTCGTACCGCTACGGGTAAGATGAATGGCTTAACCGTTACCATTGCCTGTATGGACTTTAGTTTTATTGGAGGCTCCATGGGTTCGGTGGTGGGTGAGAAAATTGCGCGTGCCATCAACTACAGCCTGGATAAAAAAACTCCATTCCTGATGATTTCCCGTTCCGGTGGAGCCAGGATGATGGAGGCGGGGTTGTCTTTAATGCAGATGGCCAAAACCTCAGCAAGGCTAGCTTTACTGGACAAAGCCGGCATACCTTACATTTCATTGTTGACCGACCCAACAACCGGTGGCGTAACAGCATCTTATGCCATGCTTGGCGATTTCAACATTGCTGAGCCAGGTGCACTAATAGGTTTTGCCGGACCGAGGGTCATTCGCGAAACCATCGGCAAAGATTTACCGGAAGGTTTTCAGAGCGCTGAATTCGTACAGGAACATGGCTTCCTGGACTTTATCGTTGACCGAAGAAATTTGAAATTGCGCCTTTCGACGTTGCTTAAAATGCTCGCCTAAAAAGGAAAAGGATTTTCAAGCATTTCCGCCCGGTAGGAAGAATAATTACAGACAGCTTTCCACAAAATCCTGGCCTGATTGTCTACAATCATAACGGTTGCATCTTTTCTGGTGACACAAACCAGGAACCGATCGTCTGAAAGTTTTTGTGCGCTACACATGCGGTACGAGGCATAACCCCGGGGTAAGGAAATCAGGTTTACCACCGATGCTTTTTTATTTTTTTGATCGAGTCGCAAAACCAAAATCCTAGATTCCGAGCGAACCTTTCTCTCTCCATTATCGAACATGATTAGATCACCATTTTTGGTCCAGTTGATGCTGTGCTGTCTGAGAAAATGAGCTTCGACAGGCATGTTGAAGTCACCGCCTTTCCCCAAGCGCCACATTACCTCGCCGGTAGCCGAATTGATTTTCCATACTTGTGAAAAGTCGCGGAAGGAAACTAAATAATTTCCGTCCTTATCGATAACCATTGCATTGGCGTGACCCCAGACATCTTTAATGTTAACTGAGTCTTTTCGTGGATCAGGATTGAATTTTTCCAGAAGATTCCATTTCCATAAAATCTTACCAGTTTTATCCATCCGCACGATTCCGTCGGCGCGCAAATACTGGTCTTTTTCTCCTCCCCATCGACGGAGATCCCGCTTGGCTGAGTCTACACCCAGAGAAATTATGTTCTCCTGTGCATCGTATAAAACTTCGTGGTGAAACCGTTCAGGCTGTCCCAGCTTTTCTAAATCCAGATTTAATTTAACATTTCCATAGAGATCGTTTTCCCTTATAATCGCTGAGTCATAAATAGACAAAAATGTGCCTTTGGGCGTATAGGTAATCGGCCTTCGGACAGCAGTGTCATAGAGGTTGTACCACACGATTTCACCTTTGCTGTTCATGAGAACGTCGGCACCAGTTCCATAGTATCGGCGCAACAGAATATGTCCTGAAAACTGTGTTGAATCGATTTTGTCTTTTCTAACCTGGTATATGGCTTCGGGCATCATTCCAGTTTTAAATCCGAATTCCCTGCTACGAAGGGTATCTCCGTCAGTACCAATGGCCACGATCTGATAGCGGTACTCACGGTCCGGCAAAAGATTTAATAAGGTGGTTTTTTGGGAAATAGATTTTTTTGGGCTCGACTTTCTTACCGAAACTCCTGAGGTTGAAGGCCAAAATTCAATCCAACTTTGAAGTGAATCCTTCAATGCATAAGATACCTCAGGCATTAAGGCATTGTTGTTTTTAAAAGCCACAGACGGATCGCCTTTAAAAGGTGTGCAAGCAACAGTCAAAAGAGCTGCCGCTAAAAAAATCAGGACTCGATTCATTGCTTTAATGGAATTGCGTTTCAATCAATAATTGGACGTGATAAAATTTTCTTTAATAATTCTTCTTGTGGCCGACGTCGTTCCAGATCCGCCTGATCGGCAGTTTTACCCACTTCCAACATCCGTCTTTTGTTTTCAGCATCAAAAATTTTGATTTGTTCTATATCAGGCAAGATCCGCTCTGATTTGGAGGTAAATAATTCGTAACCAAGCCTGGTGAGCATACCACCCGCTATCGCTTCAAAGAGTGCGAGATCATCGCGGCTCATTTCAGAAAGAAATTTCTGTTTGTTGCCGGACAGCACAGGCTTTTGCAGATTTTCCCACATCTTCCCTGCTTTGGATGTGTTCTTTGATTCCGAGCTCTCAAAATAATTCAGCATCTCTGGCCTAAAGTCCAACTGTAGTGTTGCGCAAAGTGATTTAAGAATCGGTTCAGGTGTGGCAATAAGATCTTCATATCGAAGGGATATGAACCGAGGCTCCGGCACGAGTGGCCTGAGACGTAGGGCCTGCTCCTGATCCTCCCTCCATTTTTGTGCCAGATGATATAGATGCTTTGGCCCAACTACCGCCTTCATAAAAGATAATGCCACATCTCTTCCATCTCTATACAAATGGATGTAGACAGGTTTTAACCCTGCAGCCTCAATTAAATCGGTATAAGCAACCGACTCCATACTCTTACAACACCACCATTGGGCCTGATCCAGTCTCGCCTTGGCTTCACTAAGCGCAACAAAAATTCCCAATAGGTCAGGGCTGCGGGATTCAGAAATGGCTTGTGCGGGCTGAGCGATGTAGGGTGACCAGGGCACAGGGTTGGCATTAATCCAATCACAAACATCCTCAGCAAGGCGATTAATATTGTCGGAAATGGCCAGGTTACCGTAGCGATTAAGCAGCGGAACGAAGGTCTTTAAAATATGAGGCGGATGGGGAGCTGAAATGGCTGGCAGCTGATTGAGCATTACCCGTAAAAGATTGGTGCCGGACCGCTGTGTCCCAATGAACTGAAGATACTTTAAAGGCTCAGGCATGTTTACAAAGTTAAGAGCAGACCAATAATTATGGAGGAAGCCAACAGCCAAATGGGTTGTATTCTTACATAGTAACTGAAAAAAGTTGCGACCAGGGGAATAACAATAATATAACCAGGTATGTTAGAGTACCAGGTAAAACCAGTGCTTACTCCAGCAAACAAAACAAGTGCGGCCACATAGGGCTGAATGAAATCCAATGCCTTACGGTATAAGATAAAGCTCTTAAGGTTTCGAGCAAATCCTGCCACAGCCACCATCAAAAACGCAGGAGGAAGAAACATACCAACGGTTGCGGCAATGGCTCCGTTAATTCCTGCCAACTTTTGCCCGTAAAATGCCGAGCTGATTAGAATTGGCCCTGGTGAAAGCTGACCCATAGATATGCCCAGAAGTACATCTGAATCTGTGAGCCAATGTCGGCCCTCAACCAGTACAGCCTTCAATAATGGAAGGATAACGTAGCCCCCACCAAAGAACGTTAAAGAAATTCCTGAAAAGGTTTTAAGGATATCCAGTAGAAAAAAATAGTGGGAACCTACACCAAGCAATACTGTAAAAACTAAAACGCCAGCGATCAAAATAAAATTTCGGCGTAGATCGATTTTGGCCGGTGGGCTTTTGTGCTCCGTCATATAGCTGCCCCATCGTTGTGCGATTATAATCCAGCTGAGTAATAATAAGAGCATTGATAAATAACTGGACGATAAAATCAATACACCAAAACTGATTACCACGATAAGGTAATGCCAATTAGAATGACAGGATTTTTTGAGCAGGGTTAAACCGGCAGCGATCAGAATTCCGATAACTGCACCGTTTAAAACCATTAAAACAATCTTTAATCCAGACGAAGCCATCAATTGCTGGTAAGCAGATGTTAGGAGAATCATTAAAACAAAAGAAGGCATTAAAACTGCCGCCACGCCAAGCAAAGCGATGGTACGCCCAAACAAACGCGCTCCGCAAAACACAAGGGTATTAACCGCTACCGGCCCTGGTAAAAGGGTTGCCAGGGAGAGCCCCTCGGAAAATTCCTCACCCGACAGCCACTTATAATCCTCTACCAATTTCCTTCTTAAAAGCTCAACCAGGGTCATGTATCCTCCAAATGAAAAAGAACCCAGATACAAGGCGGCGCGAAGGAATCTCCAGGCAGAAGGTTTCACATTATGTAGGGGTAAAAAAAAGGGCCCCGAAATTTCGGGACCCTTTCTAATGTACTTAAATTCTTGCTAGTCTTTTGAAGGCTTGGCAACGCCTGCGGGTGTTAGGGTGGTTACACCATTTTCACCATAAGCGTTTTCCCAAACAATGGTCATAACTCCAGTTTCCAGATCAATAAACGAGCCGTCACGGATGTAATAAGGATATGAATAAGGAGCAGACACCAGATTAATGCTGCCGCAAAGATCCTGGAACACCGCATTAACATCAGGATTACCCCAGATGATAGGTTCCATACCACCTGAAAGGTCAGTAAGGTTGTATTGACCAGCGCCCTCTGCAGCGGTAAGGTCTTCTACATAATCATTGGTGCCTTCGTATCCATAATAATCCACCCAATCGGTTACGCCATCATACACACCAGCTCTTTCTGATGCACATACGATTGGAACTCTGTAGAAGAATGGGGAATTAAAAAAGGCTCCACCAGTAACAACACTGCTGGCATTATCCTTTGAAAACTTACGACCATCCTTCAACACCAATTCGAAACGAACTTCGATTTGATCGCCTCCAAAGAGGTCACCCTGCGCCCTTCCAAGGGCGGTAAGAACCTCGCTCACAGAAACGTTGATGGTTCCTCTTGGATAGCCACTTTCAGCGTCAACCTGAAAATCAGTTGAAGGAACACTCTTCAACAACTTCTCGGTTGAAGCAAGCTTAGGCTCCGTATTGTCGCGGTGGCGCACATATATATCAACGGATTGGAATAAACCTCCACGCTGAACATCACGCTCCTCCAATTCTACGGTATACACTGATGAAGTGTTCACACGGAAGTCGGTTTGAGAAACCGTTCCATAGCTTGGAGAAATAGTCTTAACCACGTTCAGATAAGCAGCATACACAATAGCGTCCTTATCGAAGAACCCCTTATCATCGCTACAGGAAATAGCCATAGCGAGGGCACCTGCGAGGACGAATATGAATTTAAAATTTTTCATAGTCTTCAATTAAAAAGTTTAGTCAATGAAGTTTGCAGGATTCGTATCCCAGAAAACCTGAACAGTATTATCGGTCTTCTGAGTTGCGTTTGAATTCCGGGTAACATATACACTTGGATAAGTGAACGACCTGTAGGCCTTGCCCATATTGGAAATCAAACCGGCCTGAAGGTTACCAGGTTTTCCTGTGCGGCGGTAGGTATTGAATGCATCAATGCCATTTCCAAACAGTGATATCCAGTATTCTTTTACGATTACTTCCAACTTATCGCTGTCGGTAGCCGCTGCATCATATTGTGCGGAAACAAATGCCTTATAATTGTTAACGGCCGTTGTTGACGGGATCAAGTTGGTTGGTGTTACAGTGGCAAAGTTCTTAGCCTTGTCCACAGAACGCTGAATACCATCCAACAACAAGGTCTTAGCATTACCAACATTGGCACCCATGGTCAATGCAGCTTCTGCAAGCATAAACTTGGTATTGGCAGAGTTGTAAATCGGCAATATTCCAGCGCCTTGTAAGCCTTGTGTGGCAGCTACTGGTGCGTAGAAGTTTCCGTCGAAACGACCACCAGCAGGATAGATTCCGAATGCTGTACGCTTGTAGGTATCAGGAGGCGTACCGCTGAAATCAGCAAAGTCACGACCCCAATAACCATCACCCACAGCACAGAATGGCCATTCAGGTAGATAATGAGAAGGAGGCTCAACTACGATACAAGACAACTCATTCACATCCGTGGTAGTGGCATTTACCTGACGGTAGAAGTAATATCGAATGCGTGGATCAACCACACTCTTTCCATAGTACATCTCATGCATCAAGTAATTAGACTTATAGTATCCGGAGCCGGCGAGGTAGTCACCAGTAAAGTATGGGTGACGGCTATCCGGGTTTGCGATGGTGTTTGAATACTTAAAGTTAAAATCCTCTGCGGCAGTGTCGACCAGATCATTGGCAGCCACCAAGGCCTCAATGGCAGTCTTTTTAGCACCCGTATCAACGAGTCTGGTTTGGATGTAGGCTCTTAGTTTAAGTGTCTTAGCTAAGGTGGCCCACTTTGCCTTTTCGCCAGCATAATACAAATCGTTTTTAGGACCAGCCAATGACGTCTGTCCAAAATCCGCAATGGCTTCATCCAATTTGGTGATGGCTGCAGCGTAAATGGTTACATCATCATCAGCAACCGGATTGAAGTTATTGGCATCAAGCGCCTCAGAGAAAGGCACATCGCCAAAATAATCAACCAGTGACATGAGGGTGTAGGCCTCAATTACACTTGCGATTCCTGCATGTATATAAAGTCCCTTGTCACGAGCTGCAGGGATTAGCGTCTTGGTGTTGATCAAAACGCCAGAGTAGCCAGTAGACCAAAATCCGTCAAAACTTGCTGCACTGAATCCCGCTTCATAAGTGGGGCCGTAGAAGTGTGCTAATCTGGTCATTTGCATGCCGTAATCGCTCATTCCGAAGAACAGGCCGGCAAAACTCAACTGAACCTGGTTGAGTACGAAGTCAACATCTGAATTGGCAGGGGACACCGCATTGGGGTTGTCCAACTTGTCGAGATCGCAGGCCATCAGGACCCAGATCATCGCAAAAGCTGCTAATGTTTTCTTTATCTTATTCATAGTCGTAAGTCGGTTAAAAGTTTAGAAAGTAGCTGAAACCGTGAAGCCGTACTTGCGCGCAGAAGGGCCGGTGATGAACTCAAGTCCAAATCCGTTACCCACACCGGTTCCAACCACATCTGTATCAAAGTTTACATATTCAGGGAAGTTGACTGCCCGGAACCAAAGGTTCTGACCCAGTGCCCTGACGGATACATTTTTAAACGGTGTTTTAGAAAGCAATGCCTTCGGAAGGTTGTAACCCAATGAAATTTCACGCAGACGGATGGTGGTACCATCGTACACTGAAACCTCTGAAGGTCCGAAACCGAAGTTGTTAAAGTACGCCGAACCTGCACCCTGTGCGATGTCGTTAGGCGTTCCGTCTTGTTTTACACCTGGAAGAACAATGGCCATATCGCGGTTCACATCGGTATCCTTACTGATACCCCTTGCGAGCAAGGAACGTGCAGTGGTAGAGAAGATATCACCACCGTCGCGGTAGTCGATCTGAGCGGTGAAGGTCAAGCCCTTCCACGTGATCTCATTAATAAAATTGAACTGGTAGTTTGGAATCGGGTTACCGATAATTCCAATGTCATCGGCAGGAAGCCAGTCGCCGGTATCAGAAACCAACAGGTTACCATTGGCATCTCGGGCAACTTTGCTGCCCTGGATGATGTTGAATGGTTCACCCTCAATGGCATAGTTGCCAGGATCGCCGTAACCAGCTACGTTAATTTGCTTGAGGCTTTCACTGAGTTCTTCTACCACACTGCGGTAACGTGTGTAAACTCCTGTTACATTCCACTGGAATGAACCGGCTTTAAGCGGTGTTGCAGTAATGGTTCCCTCGATACCGGTGTTGTTGAGGCGTCCGATGTTTACATAGGTGAATCCGTAGCCGGTTGAGTTGTCGAGCGGAGCACCTGTAATCAAATTCTCCGTATCACGTGTATAGACAGTGAAATCAAATCCCAATCTTCTGTTCAGGAACTGCGTTTCAATACCCGCTTCGTACTCCTTACTTAACTCAGGAAGAAGATTAGGGTTGCCAAGGAAGGAAGAAGTTGCGTTTGTGGCCAGAACGTTTCCGCTGCGGTCAACGAAACTTCTGGCGTTCTGCGCCAGTGTGCTGCGTGTGCTGTAAGGCTGAGGGAAACCAGCTGATGTTCCATAAGAAACCCTTGTTCTGATGAAGTTCAGGAAGTCCGATTGCAGACCGAAAGCATCGGTCGGCACAAACGAAACACTCACTGATGGATAGAACAAGGAGCGGTTTTCTTTTTCAAGGGTTGAAGACCAGTCGTTACGAGCAGCCAGGTTGAGGTACAAATAACGCTTGTATTCCAAACGGGTCTCAGCATAAACAGCCTGCCAAACTTTTTCAGCCATATACTGCAGCTGACCTCCGGTGAATCCGTTGGTAGCAGCATGGTTTACAAAGTTGGCGTGGTTGATGAACCCGAAAACCAGCTGGTTGGTACTCTCGATACCATCCTGCTTGTACTCGTCCATCCTCACGTTCATACCAACTGTACCTGTAAGGTTTACATCATCACCAAAGTCATGGTTGTAATCAACCATGAAATCATGGTTCCAGATGGTGTTGGTGATGGCTGTTGAACGATAAAGACCATTTTTAAAGTTGGAGTTCTGCACTCCACCTTTGTTCTGCCAATATTCCTGTGTTTCAGAATAGGTATCTAATCCTAAACGATACTTCACATCAACCGCAGGTGTAATCTGGTAGGTCAATGTGGTTTGACCATACATACGACGCACGTTATCAGTAGAACGGGAGTATTTGGCAGTCCAAAGGGGATTTTGGATGTCATTACCGGATCTATAATAGACGCTTCTCTTATCACCCGGCGTCTCAAAAGGTAGGCCAAGGATATCTACTGAGCGCGGCGTGTAGAAAATATCAGAGAAAACAGAGAAACCATTTCCTGCAGGTCCGCTACCTCCGCCGGCAGAAATTGGAGGTGTTTCCATCTCCGTCAATGCAAAATTCATAGATGACTGAATAGAGAAATTTTTGGAAAGGTTAGAGTTGATGCCAACCGATCCGTTGAGTTTCTTCAGGAAGTTGCCTGGTGTAAATCCATCCTCGTTGGTGTAGCTGAAGCTGGCGTTGTAGCCAGTTTCCTGCTTAGTGCCGCGAAGTGCCAGGGAAGTGGTTGAAATTTTTCCAGTTCTAAAGAATCCCATTGGGTTAGGCATAGCCTTGTAGGGATAATCTTTTACACCATTAAACTCAGGGAATTGACTCCTAAGATCAGCTGGAAGACGGTCGTAAGGGTGCTGAACCAATTCAGGACCATACAGACCAGGTGCAGAGCTGTTCTTGAAACGAGGACCCCAGTTACTGAAGAAGTAACCAAAGTTCTGGTCAAAACCATTTCCAAAGTTGTTCTGGTAATCAGGCGCTGAAGCGATTTCGTTGTTGAACATGCTCTGCGTGAGGTTCACTTCAAAATCTCTCTTCGAGCGGGACGCGCTCTTGGTGGTGATAATGATTACACCCTTCTTACCCTGCTCACCGTAACGTACGGTTGCAGCAAGACCACGAAGGACGTTGATGCTTTCAATGTTGTTGGGATCCAAATCCAGGAATCGGCTGGAGGTTGCTAGTGAACCGTCAGCGAAACTTCCTTGTTGGTTGGTGTTGGTGTTGAACGGCACACCATCAATAACAAACAGAGGTTGGTTTGAACCTGAGATCGTGGTGTAACCACGAATAACGATGTTGGTTCCAGTACCGGATACACCACCCGTGTTGGTGATGTTTACACCAGGCACTTTACCGGTGAGGATACGTGCAACATCCGATTCAGCCTTTGCTTCGAGCGCAGAGCCTGCAACCGTCGTAACGGCATAACCGACGGCACGTTTTTCAGTGATCTTACCATGTGCGGTAACCACGACCTCCTGGAGTTGCTCAACATCAGATGCCATTTTAATGTCAACCACAGAGCGATCGCCTATGGCTTGCTCCTGGGTTTGCATACCGATGAACGAGAACACTAGTGTTCCGCCGGAGGATGGTACAGAGAGCTTGAAATTACCGTCCCCATCGGTAACCGCTCCATTCGTTGTGCCTTTGAGCACCACGTTTACGCCGGGCATGGATGAACCATCATCAGCTGATGTCACCTTTCCGGAAACCATTCGCTCCTGCGCCAGCACGGAGGCTGCGACAAAAACGAATGAGAAGCACATGAGTAAAAACTTCTTCATAGGAATTGGTTTAAGAATAATGAATATACAATATAGGGATTCTTGGGTTTTTTGAAAATGATAAATGCGTTCAAGGGAGAGTCAATTTTATAACCGATTGAAAACTAAGGCATTACAAAAAATAAAAAAGCCCCGGAATTTTCATTCCAGGGCCCCTTTTTTGGAAAAAGCTTGATTAAAGCTTTGTCAATTGAAGTCTTACACGACGTACCCAAGTACAATAGCCGTTGCGGCGACCGTACTCATCACTATCATCATCAACACCAATTGAAATGACATTTCCGGCTGTCAACCCAGTAGATGAGGTAGAGTAAGTTCCACGATTGCTTACTGCGCCTTGAGGCAATCCTGGAGCTAAGGCCGGGCTTCCAGTGAAGGAACCAAAAGTAGGCCATGTCCAGAACAGCTGACGCTCAGTAGTGCAATCAACACCTGAATATTGAAGCGGTATATAAACTGCTCCGTTTTCAAGGTTAATTCTCATCTTAACTGTTTTACCACGGTACTGAACATCAAACTCACGCTCAGTAGAAAGCCCACCGGCAGGTTTGGTCAGCGTTACCGTCTGATCAGGGAAAAGCTTCTGGTTCAGATAAGCAGGGAAAGCAGTAGCATGGAGCGCTGCAGAATGGTTGGGTGACCAAATTGCAGTCTGCTTCAAGCTATAGGTACCAACCCATGAACCAGCCAACAAAGAACGAACCGTAACCGAGTACACAAAAGTGGAGTTGTAAAACTGACCACTCAAGATGTTGATGTTGGTGTTCGTGTTGGTGAAAGTTCTTCCGTCTTTTAATTTGACGATTCCACGGAAGTTCACCACATCACCTGCGGTGTACACTCCATTTGCGCCGAAGAAGCCGGTGGTCGTTTTCAAAGCTGCAAGAGCATCATTCGCAGAAATACGAATGGTGGCGCGCTTGTACTTGGAATACGTAGGCTCAGGAACGGGCTGGAAATCGCTTCCGGCAACAGTTTTCACGGTAGCCTCTGAAGAGATGGAGATACCGCGACGGATACCAACCACGATCTCAAAGCTTTCCAGCAAATCACCGAATTCTTCGTCAACGATTTCAAATACACCTTCGAGTGCAGAGTTACTCAGGTCGTTCGTGTCAAATACGTTTGAAGTGATCCGTACAACCCTCATGTAAGCACCAGTTTCGCGGTCATTGTAAGGAAGCGGATAGGTGCTTTCATCCTTACAGGACATGGCCAATCCTACCAATGAAAGGATTGCCAGGAATAAATATCTTTTGTTCATAAGATTCATCCTTTAAAAAATTAGAAGTCCAGGTTTGCAGAATTCTTATCCCAGAAAACCTTGGAGGTCAAATCAGCCTTTTGGTCAGCCTTGTTGTTAAGGGTGACATAAGTCTGAGGGTACCACCAGGAACGAGGGAATGCACCTGGATTAGGATCCAAGGTAGGCTGCATGCCGGTAGGCTTGCCTGTGCGGCGATATAGGTTATACATCTCCACACCGTTTTCAAAGGCTGCAATCCAATATTCTCTTGCAATGAAATTCAACCTTGCATCGGCATCTGCCTGAGCATCGTATGCTGCCAAAGCACGAGTCTTGTAAGTCGTAACATCAGCGTCATAGTTTGCCTGAGAGTAGAATGCAGTGATGCCTGAATTTTCAGTTGGAGAAGCAGCGGCTGCGTTGGTTCCATAGGTTC
Source organism: Bacteroidota bacterium (assembly GCA_016866235.1). Lineage (GTDB taxonomy): Bacteria > Bacteroidota > Bacteroidia > Cytophagales > Cyclobacteriaceae > ELB16-189. The sequence continues at coordinate 177,184 of VGMW01000001.1, read as the reverse complement.
CGTTCAGTGCCCAATCACGAACATCTTTGAAGGAATAATCAATTCCATCAGAGAAATAAGCACGTGCGGTTTTAGGAGCAGTCACTGCTGCGTTGTTAACAGCCTCAGACAACATGAAAGCCACAAATGAGCGCATCATGATGGGCTGGAAACCAGCGCCACGCATACCCATAGAAGGGGTTACGCCTGCACCCTGGTTGGCATCAAAACGGCCACCGGCAGGATAAGGTCCCCAGGTAGTACGCAAGAAAGCATCCGGAGGAATACCCTGGTTGTCGACGTGATCGCGGCCCCAGTAACCTACGCCACTAGGATAGCAATACGTTCTTGTCCAGGCTACGCTGGATGCATCGGTTGTAATGCCGGGGGGCACACCACCTTTTGCATAGATAACCGCACCGCCTGAAGCGAACATGTAGTGCAACGGAGTTTGCTCCGTAACACAACGCATTTCGTTGGGGTTGGTAGAGTTTGCAGTTGTCTGGCGGTACCAGTAGAACCTCATACGAGGGTCACCAGGACGGGCTTCCAAATGCATATCATAGCCATACAACATCATCCAGTTGAGGTGGTTTGACATGTAAGTACCTCCACCTGCGATGTAAGCGCCATAGTTCGGGTGACGAACATCCGGGTCAGTAGTGTTGGTGCCATAACGGAAAATGAAGTTTTCGCCCTGTGCAGCGATAACGCCATCTGCACTGGTGAGAAGTCCCTCAATTCCTTCTTTCGCCTGAGCTGCATTAAAGTTTCTCCAGTTCAAATACATTTTCAATTTGATGGAGTTGGCCAGCTTCTTCCATTTAGCTGAACTTCCGTTGTAGTAAAGGTCAGCAAAAGGAGGGCTGGTCGGGATCGGTGTCGATGCAGTATTGAAATTAGCAATCGCAGCGTCCAACAATCCGAAAGCAGCTTCATAAACACTCTGGTCGGTGTCCGCAGCAGGGTTGAAATTGTCGGATCCTTTTAAAGCCTCAGAGTAGGGAACATTACCGAAGTAGTCGGCAAGTGTTACCAATACATATGCTGAAAGGACGCGGCATACACCTGCGTGGTAAGTCAAACCAGCAGCATCAGCCTTTTCAGTAAGCTTGGAAGCATCCTGAAGGAAGGTTGAATAAGCTGTTGACCAGATGCCATCGAAACCAACAGGAGTAAACACGTTGTTGTAACGGCTTCCACCTGAGTTGGTCAGACGCACCATTGGTTCACCCACACCGCTGGCTCCATTGTAAAAGCCTGCGAAGGTGGTCTGAATTTCGTTCAAGCTAAGGTTCACATCAATCTGTGCCAGCTGAACGGCGTTCGGATCTTCACGAAGGTCAAGGGTACAGGCTGAAGCCAGCACCATGGCCAACGCTACCGCAGTAGTTTTAAAAATCTTCATAGTCATGATCTGTTGCAGATTAGAAAGTGAGTTTTAATACGACGCCGTAACGCTTGGCACTTGGACCTGTAATGAAGTCAAAGCCAAGGCCGTTACCCACACCAAGGCTGGAAACTTCTGGATCGAAGTTCATGCCTTTAAGGGTATTCACGGCGTTGAACCAAAGGTTGTTTCCGTTCACCTGAATGAAACCAGACTTAAATGGTGTCTTGCTCATTAGGGCTTTAGGGAACTGATAGCCCAGTGAAATCTCGCGCAAACGGATGGTGGTTGCGTCGAAGATTGCAGTCTGAGAGTTACCGAAGAACTGGGTTGTGAAACCGTAGTCCGAAGCTGAAAGCTGAACATCGTTCTTCTTGTAAACTGGATTTCCGCTTCCATCTACACCGGTTTGAACAACACCTGGAAGGATGAAGGTCAAATCACGGTTGAAGTCGGTATCAACTGTAACACCGCGACCCAACAGAGCAGATACGGTGTTGGCAGACATGATACCACCATCACGGTAATCGAACTGGAAGTTCAAGGAGAAACCTTTCCAGTTGATCGTGTTGATCAAAGAGGTTGTATAGTTAGGGTTAGGATTTCCGAGCTCCTGAATGATAGGGTCAAGAAAATAGTTACCATCTGAACCCACTACACGCTCTCCTGTAGGAGATTTGAGTGAGTTGGTACCCTTAATAAGGTTATATGGTTTTCCTGGAACTGCAAAGTTTCCAAGATTGGTGAATCCTGAAAGTACAACCTGCTCCACACCAAGACCCAGTTCCTCAACAAAAGGACGAACCAGGTTAAAGTTCCAGATCACATCCCAGCTGAAGTCCCCGGCTTTGATGATCTGACCATTTACACCGATCTCCATACCCTTGTTGCTGATGCGACCAAGGTTAAGGAGGGTTACAGAGTAACCGGTAGCGCGGTCGATAGGAGCCGCAGTGATCAGGTCACGGGTAGAACGGTTGTAAACTGTAAAGTCGATTCCGAACCTGTCGTTGAACAACTTGGTTTCAAAACCAGCCTCTATCTCCTGTTGGAGCTCAGGCTTCAGTTTTGCGTTACCAAGCAGGTCACCGATGCTGTGTGAACCGTAAATGGTTCCAGACACATCAGCGAAAGAACGCAGGTTCTGACCTACTGTGCTTCTGGTTGAGTAAATGCTGCCATAACCGGCAGAAGTACCGTAACCAGCACGGAATTTCAAATAGCGAAGGACATTAGACTTCAATCCGCTAAAGGCATCCGTAGGTATGAACGCTACGCTGGCAGAAGGGTAGAACAATGAGTTATTTCCATTCTCCAGGTTAGAAACCCAGTCTTTACGACCTGCGAGGTTAAGGATGGCCCAACCCTTATAGTCTGTAGAAACGTCGGCATAAACACCGTAACGCTGCTGTTCACCGGTTCCATATAAGGAGGATCCGCTGAAGGCTACGCTTCGTGAAGAAGCGGAGGAGAAGTTAGAGTGGCGCATCAAACCATAAACAACCTGTCCTTCAGAATAAACGCCATCTGTTTTCGAGAAGTCGTTACGGGCGTTTGCACCGGCACGGGCAAAAACCTTGATGTCTGAAGTAATCTGCTTATTGAATGAGAAGATAAGGTCATGGTTCCAGATCGACTGGTTGATGGATCGTGTCTGGAGGATACCCTGGTTGATGTTGGCACCGATGTTCGCTCCTTTGTTGTACTCACGGATTTGGGTCTCGTTGGAGAAGTCAAATCCTACGCGGTACATTAAGCTGAGCGCCTCGTTGAAATCGTAGCTGATGTTGGCAGCATTGAAAAAACGATTGGTGGTGCTCGTCTCACGGAAGTTGCGGTACATCCAAAGAGGGTTCGGAATGTCGTTACCTCCACGGAAGAAGATACTACGCTTGTCGGTAGGTGTCTCGTAGGGCCAATTCAGCACATCAACGCTTCTGGGCGTGTAGAGCATGTTGGCGAAAAGAGAAGGGATACCACTGAAAGCACCACCGCCACCGGTTGCACCATTCAGAGGGGGTGAAACCACATCTGTGTTGGCCAACTGAAGTGAATATTTAACAGTAATCTTATCGTTTACAGCGGCATTGAAACCACTGGAAATGTTGATACGCTTAAGGTCGTTACCAGGGGTAAAGCCTTCCTCGTTGGTGTAAGATACAGCGGTGTTGTAGCCCAGTTTTGCTGTTCCACCTGAAACGTTCAGCGAGGTGTTTGAAACCAAACCTTTGCGGAAGAATCCGCCAACATCAGGCTTCGCCTCGTAATCGTAACGGTTGAAATAGTATTGAGGGAATGCAGACCTCAAACCTGCATCGGAAAGGAACTGATAAGGATGACCTACTGAATCAATTTCAGCAAAGTTCGGTCCCCAGTTTGAAAAGAATGCTCCATAAAGACCCTGGAAACCGTTTCCATAGTTGTCCTGAAAATCGGGCAAGGATGCAATCTCTGTGTATGACATTGATTGCTGAATGCTGATCTCAGATTCTGCCTTCTTGGAATTTCCACCTTTAGTGGTAACAAGGATTACACCGTTACGGCCCTGGTCACCGTACAATACGGTGGCAGCGAGACCTTTCAACACGGTGATGTTCTCAATGTTGTTGGGGTCGATGTCCAGGAAGCGGCTGGTTGCAACTGCAGCACCACCTGTTGTAAAACCCGAACCGCTATTGGTTGCTGAGTTGAAAGGAACACCATCAACAACCCAAAGTGGCTGGCTCGAACCGGTAAGGGTTGAGTAACCGCGGATGTTGATGCTGGAACCTGCTCCCGAGGTACCGCCGTTAGGGTTGATGGATACACCTGGGATTTTACCCTGGAGAATCCGACCCACGTCGTTCACGGGGCGAGCAGCAATTTGGTTAGAGTTAACCTGGCTCAGTGCATAACCAATCGCTTTTCTGTCGCGTTGGATACCCTGACCGGTAACAATAACTTCAGCCAGCTGAGTTACGTCAGCGGCCAGACCGAGGTCGATGATGGTCCTCTCTCCGATTTCCACTTCCTGAGAAATGTAACCGATGAATGAGAACACCAGCGTTTCGCCGGAGGAAACATTAAGCTTATAGTTACCATCGATGTCGGTAACTGCGCCGTTGGTTGTTCCTTTAACCACGACGTTCACACCAGGCAGAGGGGCACCGTCTTCTTGAGCGGTTACCTTTCCCGATATGCTTCGATCTTGCGCCATCAGACCTGCGGCGGCAAAAACGAATGAGAAGCACAAGAGTAGAAACTTCTTCATAGGCATTGGTTTGGTCAATAAATTTTTGGTCTTAAGGGGCACAAATTGCATCAGCCGTCAGACTTATGCAATTTTCTTAGGTAAAAATTTGATTTGTTTCGATTTATGAGAGGTGGTTTTCGTTTTTATGAGGCAAAAAACGTTTTCAGGATACTATTTGCTAACATTTGTTAGGATAAAGTTAGCTGCCTCAAATTGAAATTAGTTCCATAGAGTTTGGTAGTCCCAAAGCTGTAAGCTTCCTCGTCTCACTGGCGAATGGCATGTTCCCTATCTATGGCCCAGGATGGCATAAAATGAAAATGGCGGTCAAAAACCGCCATTTTCAGATAATTTTTAAGGACTGAAAGCTCAGGCCTCAGCCTTTACATATACATAAGACTTGTTTTGTCTTCCTTTCTTGAATTCAACGATACCATTGGTAAGCGCGAAAAGGGTGTGATCCTTGCCCATCCCAACGTTTTGACCGGGATTGTGTCGGGTACCACGTTGACGTACAATAATATTGCCTGCAATGACCTTCTGGCCACCATAAACTTTGATGCCCAATCGTTTGCTCTCCGATTCGCGGCCGTTCTTTACTTTACCTTCACCTTTCTTGTGTGCCATGGTATTTAACGCTTATTAATATGTAAGAACAAAAATTAATGCTTGATGGACTCGATGAGAACTTTGGTGTAGTTCTGACGGTGTCCAGTTTTTTTGGCGTAACCTTTTCTACGCTTCTTCTTGAAAACGATTTCCTTCTCCCCTTTTACATGGTCAAGGATTTTGCCTGAAATGGCAGCACCTTTTACCAAAGGGGCACCAACTTTCACTTCAGAGCCATTGTCAACGAGCAGAACGCGGTCAAAGCTCACCGATTTGCCCTGCTCACCTTCCATGAGCGGTGCATAGATGTACTTCTTTTCTTCCACTTTAAACTGCTTTCCGGCGATATCAACTATTGCGTACATAATCGTTAGGCTTAAAAAACGGACTGCAAAAGTATTGGGCAGGGGTCGAAAAACCAAAGCCAAGCAACAAATTGCTGAAATTGTCTTAAAAACGAAGATTTCTAGCCCTTTTATGGATCCCGCCCCGCCAACGGATCGTAATTATACGACTAGTCTTCAGGCCACTGATCACGGTCAGGCCCGACTGGAAAAAGGATCACGAAATTTTTTTATTTTTTTTTCAGTTAACCCGATGCTTTTATCCTCGGAGTTAAGTGCATGAAAATGAAAACCTTTATCGGTTCAATAGTTGGTTCATTCAATCCGACTAACACCCGTACACCTCCCGACACTCCTTTGATTTTTTTGGCTCAATGTGAATATTTGCCCCCTGACTTTTACACAGGAGTATTGTTCATCAGTGCTCCTGTTTTTTTCACTCCTTCAACCGAAACTTAAAAGAAGAAAGCATGAGCGCAGCAGGATCATCGATTGAACCAATTCTCATTGAAAACAAGGACCGTTTTGTCCTTTTTCCCATCCAGCACCATGACATTTGGGAATACTACAAAAAAGCCGAAGCTAGTTTCTGGACTGCAGAGGAGATTGACCTTAGCCAGGATCTTACCGATTGGGGAAACCTCACAGACGGTGAACGCCACTTTATTACCCATGTACTGGCCTTTTTTGCCGCCAGTGATGGGATTGTGAACGAAAACCTGGCTGAACACTTTGTGGCCGAGGTTCAATACACCGAAGCAAAGTTCTTTTATGGCTTCCAAATAGCCATTGAAAACATCCATTCCGAGACCTATTCCCTCCTGATTGATACCTATGTAAAGGACCCCAAGGAAAAGGACAGGTTGTTCCATGCCATTGAAACCATGGATTGTGTGAAGAAAAAGGCCGACTGGGCTTTGCGCTGGATCAACCAGGGGAGTTTCCAGGAACGCCTGATCGCATTCGCGGCGGTGGAAGGAATTTTCTTTTCAGGCTCATTCTGCTCGATTTTCTGGCTGAAAAAACGTGGATTAATGCCGGGCTTAAGCTTCTCCAATGAGCTTATTTCCAGAGACGAGGGTCTGCATTGCGATTTCGCATGCCACCTCTATACCAAACACGTCATCAACCAACTCGATCCCCAAAAAGTCATCGAGATCATCAAAGACGCTGTGGCCATTGAACAGGAATTCGTTACCGACTCTTTGCCTGTAAACCTGATTGGTATGAATTCCCAACTGATGAGGCAATACATTGAGTTTGTAGCAGATCGACTACTACAGGAACTCACCGGTCGAAAAATCTACAATGCCACCAATCCATTTGATTTCATGGAGATGATTTCCCTGAGAGGAAAAACCAATTTCTTCGAAAGAAGAGTGGGAGAATACCAAAAGGCAGGCGTACTGAACAAACCCGAAAAGGAAACCGCTCAAAAGTTTTCCCTGAACGAGGACTTTTAGTACATTGACAGACATTTTTTAAACTTTTTTTAGGACCCTAACCACTTCTTTTTAAAATGCTAGTAGTCAAAAGAGACGGACACAGAGAATCTGTCAAATTCGACAAAATCACCGCCAGAATCGAGAAACTCTGCTACGGCCTGGAGCCGAAGCATGTCAACCCGGTAGAGGTTGCCATGAAGGTGATCAACGGTTTGTACGACGGCGTTACAACCCAGGAGCTGGATACGCTTGCTGCAGAGGTTTCTGCTACCATGGCTACCCGCCACCCTGATTATTCCAAGCTGGCGGCACGGATTGCCATTTCAAACCTTCACAAGCTCACCAGCAAGTCGTTTTCAAGCACCATGAAGCGGCTCTATCAGCATGTGGATGAAAAAACCGGTCAAAATGCACCATTGATCTCCAAAGAAACCTGGAAGGTCATTCACGAACATGCCGCTGAGCTTGACGAGGCCATTATTTATGACCGCGACTTCAGCTACGACTACTTTGGCTTCAAAACCATGGAACGTTCTTACCTGATGAAAATCGATGGTAAGATTGTTGAACGTCCTCAGCACCTGCTTATGCGTGTGGCTGTAGGCATTCACGGTGAAGACATTCCGGCTGCGATCGAAACCTACAACCTGCTTTCTGAAAAGTGGTTCACACACGCCACTCCTACCCTGTTTAACGCAGGAACACCCAAGCCGCAATTGTCGAGCTGCTTCCTGCTGACCATGAAGGACGACAGTATCGATGGCATTTACGATACCCTTAAGCAGTGTGCAAAAATTTCACAATCTGCCGGAGGCATTGGACTTAGCACTCACAGTGTCCGCGCGAAAGGCTCCTACATTAAAGGAACAGGCGGCTCCTCAAACGGAATCGTACCCATGCTGCGCAACTTCGACATGACCGCACGTTATGTTGATCAGGGCGGTGGCAAGCGCAAAGGAAGCTTTGCGATTTATCTGGAGCCCTGGCATTCCGACATTTTTGATTTCCTCGAACTGAAAAAGAACCATGGTAAGGAGGAAATGCGTGCCCGCGATCTCTTCTACGCTCTTTGGATTCCAGATCTGTTCATGAAGCGTGTTGAATCGAACGAGATGTGGTCGCTCTTCTGTCCAAACGAGGCTCCAGGCCTGGCTGACTGCTATGGCGATGATTTTGAGCGTCTCTATGAAAAGTACGAGAAGGAAAATAAGTTCCGCAAACAGGTAAAAGCACAAGACCTTTGGTTTGAGATCCTCGAGGCTCAGATTGAAACCGGCACGCCTTACATGTTGTACAAAGACGCTGCTAATAAAAAGTCAAACCAAAAGAATTTAGGAACCATTAAATCCAGCAACCTCTGTACAGAGATTCTGGAATATACTTCTGCCGATGAGGTGGCCGTTTGTAACCTTGCTTCCCTCGCGCTACCAAAGTTTGTTGCTGAAGATGGAACATTCGATCACCAGCGGTTGTATGAGATCACTAAAGTGGTCACGCGCAACCTCAACAAGGTGATCGACATCAATTACTATCCGGTGATTGAAGCGAGAAATTCCAACATGCGCCACCGCCCTATTGGTATTGGTGTACAAGGCCTCGCCGATGTATTCATCCTGTTGAAAATGCCTTTTGATTCTGAAGAAGCAAAAGGCCTGAACCGCGAAATTCATGAGACCATTTACTTTGCTTCGATGCAGGCTTCTATGGAGCTCGCCAAAGCAAATGGCCCATATGAAACTTTTAAAGGTTCTCCGGTCTCCAAGGGAATCTTCCAGTTCGACATGTGGGGAGTTACCCCTTCTTCTCGCTGGGATTGGACAACCCTCAAGCAGGAAGTAAAACAGCACGGTGTTCGCAATTCTCTATTGCTGGCACCGATGCCAACAGCTTCTACTTCCCAGATTCTCGGAAACAACGAGTGCTTCGAACCATACACTTCAAACCTTTACACCAGAAGAACACTCTCAGGAGATTTCATCCTGGTGAACAAGCACCTCATGAAAGATCTCATGGAGCTTGGCCTTTGGGATGAGGGTATGAGACAGAAGCTGATTGCAGCCAATGGTTCTGTTCAGAAGATTTCAGAAATCCCGCAGAACCTTAAGGACATCTACAAAACCGTTTGGGAAATTTCTCAGAAGGTGATCATTGATATGGCCGCGGATCGTGGTGCATTTATCTGTCAATCCCAGAGCCTCAACATCCACATTACAGATCCCAACTTCGGAAAGCTCACCAGCATGCACTTCTACGCGTGGAAGAAAGGCCTCAAGACCGGCATGTACTACCTGCGCTCCACTGCCGCCACAGATGCCATCAAGTTCACGCTTGACAAATCTGCACTCGAACAACCTGCACAGGTTGCTGCTCCGGCAGAAGCGAAGGAAGCTAGGGAGACAGTTGAAAAAGTTCGTGAGCCACAGCTGCAAGCACAGGGCCAGACAGCGGTTGCCTTCGATGCTGCTTACGAGCAGAAGCGCTCGGATATGGCCTGCTCACTGGACAATCCGGATGCTTGCGAAGCCTGCGGAAGTTAATTGAACCAGCTATGAAGAAACTGCCCCTCAAAGGCAGTCCAAAAAAAATCCCGCTTTAGGCGGGATTTTTTATTTAGCGAGTAACTGGTGCTTATTCCTTTTTCTCCTTGGAGGATGCACGGGCTTTTTTGATGGAGATCGAAAGATGTTCAGACTTACCGTCATAGTCGGCAACGATCTTTCCACCTTCTTCGATTTCGCCCTTTAAAATTTCTTCAGCCACTGGATCTTCGAGGTATTTCTGAATGGCACGGTTCAGCGGACGGGCACCGAACTGATGATCATAGCCCTTCTCACTAAGGAAATCCTTCGCCTTTTCGGTGAGCTCCACCTGATAGCCCAATGCGCTGATTCGTGCAAAAACCTTGGCAAGGGTGATGTCGATGATCTTATGAATATGCTCGCGTTGCAGTGCATTGAACACAATGACGTCATCAATTCTATTCAGGAATTCAGGCGAAAAAGCACGCTTTAAGGCGGTTTGTATGGTTGACTTCATCAACTCATCCTCACTCTGACGGCTTTTGGTTGCAAAGCCTATACCAGAGCCGAAATCTTTCAGATCACGAACGCCAATATTGGAGGTCATGATGATAATCGTATTCCTGAAATCAACCCTGCGTCCGAGACCATCGGTCAGAATGCCATCATCCAGTACCTGCAAAAGTAGATTGAATACATCCGGGTGGGCCTTTTCAATCTCGTCCAACAGGATAACGCTGTAAGGCTTCCTTCTTACTTTTTCAGTAAGCTGACCACCCTCTTCATAACCAACGTATCCGGGAGGCGCCCCAACCAGCCTGGAGACGGTGAATTTTTCCATGTATTCACTCATGTCTACCCGAACCAGGGAATCTTCTTTATCGAACAGGTATTGCGCCAGGACCTTGGCCAATTCGGTTTTTCCGACACCGGTTGGGCCCAGGAAAATAAAAGAGCCAATTGGGCGCTTGGGGTCTTTCAGACCAACCCTGGTGCGCTGAATGGCACGGGTAAGTTTACGGATCGCTTCATCCTGACCAATGACCTTACCCGCCAGTTCATCGGACATGGTCAGCAACTTGCTGCTTTCCTTCTGAGCAATCCTCTTGGTTGGAATACCGGTCATCATGGCGATAACATCGGCTACATGATCTTCGTTAACGGTATACTTTTCAGACTTTGTTTTTTCCTCCCAGCGGGCCTTGGCGATTTCCAGCTGCTCAAGGTGTTTCTTTTCTTTATCCCTCAACTGGGCAGCCTCCTCATATTTCTGACTTTTGACTACCCTGTTTTTTTCCTTTTTGATCTCCTCGATGGCTTCTTCGAGTTTGATGATCTCTTCGGGGACATGAATGTTGTTGATGTGAACCCTTGCACCGGCTTCATCCAGGACATCAATTGCCTTATCGGGCAAAAATCTGTCACTGATGTAGCGATCGGAAAGCTTCACGCAAGAGGCGAGTGCTTCATCCGTATAGACCACATGGTGGTGGTCTTCATACTTGTCCTTAATGTTTTGAAGAATCTGGAGGGTTTCCTCCGGGGTGGTAGAATCCACCATCACCATCTGGAACCGACGGGCCAATGCCCCATCTTTTTCGATGTATTGTCTGTACTCGTCCAGGGTGGTAGCGCCAATGCACTGGATCTCACCCCGGGCCAGGGCAGGTTTAAACATATTCGAGGCATCGAGCGAACCTGATGCGCCTCCCGCACCTACTATGGTGTGGATTTCATCAATGAAAAGAATGACATCCTGAGACTTTTCAAGCTCATTCATCACAGCTTTCATGCGTTCCTCAAACTGACCGCGGTATTTGGTACCGGCAACCAGTGAGGCCAGGTCAAGTGTGACCACGCGTTTGCCAAACAAAACACGGGAAACTTTCTTCTGGATGATCCGCAGGGCCAGACCTTCAGCGATGGCCGTTTTACCTACCCCTGGTTCACCAATGAGGATTGGATTGTTCTTTTTGCGGCGGCTCAGGATCTGGGCCACACGTTCAATTTCTTTTTCTCTTCCAACGATTGGATCGAGCTTGCCATCTTCACCCAATTTGGTGAGGTCGCGACCAAAATTGTCCAGGACCGGGGTACGTGATTTTTCAGTGCCTTTCTTTTCCGTTTTTGAAGTGCTTCCGGAACCGGCGCCACTTCCAAATATTTTACCACCTTCTTCATCGGGATCATCGGTATCCGGTCCCGCTGATGGTTGTTCATTCTGATATTCCAGCATCTCTCTTACAACTTGGTAGGCAACATCGAATTTGTTCAGAATCTGGGTGGCCAGGTTATCGGGATCCCGCAGGATGGACAGAAGCAAGTGTTCTGTTCCGATCAATTGAGCCTTAAATGCCTTGGCCTCCAGGTAAGTTATTTTTAAGACCTTTTCGGAGGCCTTGGTGAGCGGAATGTTCGCTTGATTTTTGATCTCTGTATTGGCGGTGGTTCTGGAGACGTTTTCAATTTCAGTTCTTAACGCATCGAGTGGCACGCCAAGCTTTTTCAACAAACTCACAGCAACGCCTTCACCTTCACGGATCATACCCAAAAGCAGGTGTTCCGTTCCAATATAGTTGTGGCCCAAACGAAGGGCTTCTTCCCTGCTGAGGGAAATAACCTCCTTGACGCGATTAGAAAATTTTGCTTCCATATTACTCGGGGGTTATTGGTTGTAAAACTAAACCATGACAAATACTATTCAAACCACCCATTATCATCATTCGGTTCCCTTAAAACATGATTCCTTAACAATTTGAGCAGACCCCGGTCCTGCACAAAAAATCAAATCAATCAGGCTCAGGTTCTCTGCAAAACCATTGCCAAATACCTGGTAATAAGGTTTAGGATTTATGAAACTTCTCTCTTTGTGACTTTTTTTGGCCTGAATGGCATTAACCAATTCTTTAGCCTGAAATTGATCGCCTGAACCCACCACCACGTTTTTATTCCAGCCAAGCCATTTTAGACAAATTGTCAGTAAAGCAGTATTTAAATCAACCAGGTGATCGTGCTTGGATTCTAGGACCGCGAACAAATCATCGGCATAGTGTTCAAAAAATGGTGCGTTTCGGTAAGAGGATTCAATTGATCTGCGGTGTTGTTCTGCCCATCGATAGGTATGGTCTATGGTAACTTCTTTGAGCGGGGCATTGTGACTTCTTTTTTTGACCGGAACAATGAGCGTTTGCAGACCATTCGCCGTTTGAATGACCGTTCGGGTTCGGTAACCTTGCTTGACAAAAGGTCCGTCATTATTGAGGATGATTGTTTGGAACGAGCTAAGCAGACAGAAATACTCAACAACCGGCAGATAGTGCGGCTCAATCAGAACTGAATTGAAATCTGAATTGCCTTGGGTGTCCAACTCTTTTCAACAAAGGAAATCGGTTGGGGAATGATCGCCAAGCGATCTGCCCGTATTTTCTAATTTTACCGCCTGTTTCCGAACCTATGAAGAAGGAAGTACCCAAAACAAAGCTTGCAGCATTTCTACTGGTATCTGTTTTACTGATCTCCTTTACCTTCTATTTCTACCAGGTATTTTTTACCCCAAACATTCTGGTTGGAAAATCGGACCGCTTAATTGTAATCCGCAACGATGCAACATTCAAGGGCATCCAAAAACAAATGGCTGATGAGGGTGTGGTGAACGATATGGTGTCTTTCAGTTTTGTTGCCAGGTTAATGGGCTACGATAAGCAGATCAAACCAGGACGTTACCTGCTGAGGGCCGATATGTCGAACCGTGAGGCCGTCCGGGCACTAAAGCTGGGCCGAAGGGAAGCTGTGAAAATCATTTTCACCCATGTTAGACTTTTTGATGAGCTGGCTGAAAAGATTACCGCCAAAATTGGCATGACCCCTGATGAGTTTAAGGAGGCAGTTTATGGTTTTGTGGAGTCCAACAACCAGGGATTCACCAAGGAAAACATCCTGTCTATGTTTATTCCCAATACCTATGAGGTGTATTTTAACATCACTCCGGAAGAGTTGGTCTCAAAAATGAATAAGGAGTACACCATGTTTTGGAACACAGAGCGGTTGGCTAAAGCAGAAAAAATTGGTCTTACAGCTGTGGAGGTTTCTATTCTGGCATCGATTGTTCAGGCTGAATCTTCAAAAGAAGACGAAGCACCCATTATTGCCGGGCTCTACCTCAACCGACTGAAGCGTGGAATTCCGCTACAGGCTGATCCAACGCTCATTTTTGCTTTAGGTGATTTTACCATTAAAAGGGTACTGAATACTCATAAAGAAATCGATTCACCGTACAACACCTATAAATATGCCGGTCTGCCCCCGGGGCCGGTTAATATGCCCTACATCAACACCCTGGACGCAGTACTTGATGCTCAGGACCACAAATTCATTTACATGTGCGCGAAAGAAGATTTTTCAGGCTATCACCGCTTTGCTGAAACGCTGGCGGAACATCAGTTGAATGCACGCAAATATCAAAAGGCCCTTACTGAAGAGATCAAAAAATCCAAAACCCAGGAATAGGGAATGTATCAGGCTGAAATGACCATAAGGGCGCGATACGGCGAAACCGATCAAATGGGCTTCGTTTATTATGGTAATTATGCCAGCTATTATGAAGTGGCTAGGGTAGAAAGTCTCCGTCAGCTTGGAATGACCTACCGTGAGATGGAGGCAATGGGTGTAATGATGCCGGTATTGGAGAATCATTCCCGGTTTATGATGCCGGCCCGTTACGATGAGCTTTTAAAAATTGTGACGTCCATACATGAAAAACCGGGTGTGAGAATCCGATTCAAATATGACATCTACAATGAAAACGGGGTGCACATTCACGAAGGTGAAACGCTTTTGGCTTTTGTAAACATCGCTTCGGGCAAGCCCTGTCGCCCGCCTGAAATGTTCATGAAGAAACTGGAGCCATTTTTCTGATGAAATTCAGCCTGCTCAGAAAATTACTTCGATTCAGGATGTTGCGATTCCTGATCATTCGCCTTAAGCGTATCCGGATCTCCCGGTATACCAACCATTCCGTCTATGAAATCACCAAAAGCTTTTTGATCAACATCAAGGAGCACGAAATTCTAAACCGTGCGAATGCGGTTGCTTTTAACCTTACCCTGGCCATCTTCCCTGCTGTCATTTTCCTGTTCACCCTCATTCCTTACATCTCCATTTATTTTCCGGAAATCAATCAAGGCAACATCATGGAATTTTTAGAAACCATGTTGCCGCGAAGTATGTACGACACCATTGCCGAAACGGTACTGGATATTGTCAGCATTCAACGCAGCGGCTTATTAACGGTTGGTTTCATTTCTGCACTCTTCCTTGCCACCAATGGAATGATGTCGATGATTCAGGCCTTTAACGCCTGCTATAAAACCACGGAAATAAGAGGCATCTGGCGCATTCGTATGACCTCAACCTTACTTACGCTCATTCTTGCAGCGGTGCTGCTGCTGACCATGGTGATGATGATTGTGGGGCAGTTGGTCCTTGATTATATCAGTACACACCTTAAGGATTTTAGTCACCTGCAGGTAGATGCGTTTTCATTGCTGATGTTCGATTTGATGCGGTTTGCCATTGTGTTTGCGGGTTTTCTACTGGCCATTTCCTGCATTTATTATTTCGGACCTTCAATTCACTACAATTGGAATTTCTTTTCCTGGGGCTCACTCATCGCCACCATTGGATCGCTGGCAGTTTCTTACGGATTTTCCGCCTACATCTCCAGGTTCGGCAGCTACAATAAACTCTACGGATCCATCGGGGTTTTGATTGCACTGATGATTTGGATTCAATTATTGTCCGTCGTGCTCTTGGCCGGTTATGAAATTAATGCCACACTCCACCAGCATGAAAAGGGACCGGCCGACCCGCAGTCCTAGAAATTATTTGGCTTTCGATCTGGTTATCCAGATTTTTGTAAAAATTTATGACCGAGCAGGAAATTTTATCAGCCTTATCCAAAGTTCAGGAACCGGATCTGAAAAAAGATTTGGTAACCCTGGGCATGATTAGGGACATCAAAGTTGAGGACAAAAAAATCTCCTTTACGGTGGTTTTAACAACTCCGGCTTGTCCGCTGAAGGAGAAAATCCGGAAAGATTGTATTGATGCCATCACTGAACAAATCGGGGATGGATTTGAAATCACCATCAACATGACGGCACAGGTTACTTCCTCCAGGTCACTGGGACCAGTGCTGCCTGAGGTTAAGAACATCATAGCCATTGCATCCGGAAAAGGTGGTGTTGGTAAGTCAACGGTGACCACCAATCTAGCTGTAGCGCTGGCGCGCTCAGGTGCACGCGTAGGGTTGATCGATGCCGATATTTTCGGTCCCTCGATTCCAACCATGTTCAACTGCGAGTATGAGCAGCCGGAAATGAAAACGGTAAATGGCAAAAATTTTATTGTACCTGTAGAGCACTATGGAGTAAAGCTTATTTCAATTGGATTTTTGGCGCCGCCGGACAGCGCGATTGTTTGGCGTGGGCCCATGGCCAGCTCTGCGTTGAAGCAATTTTTTTCTGAAACGGTTTGGGGTGAGCTGGATTATTTGTTGATCGATTTACCCCCAGGCACCAGCGACATTCACCTCACCATGGTTCAGACGGTTCCGGTGACCGGTGCTGTGATTGTTACCACGCCACAAAAGGTGGCACTGGCCGATGCAACCAAGGGCGTGGCCATGTTCAGACAAAAACAAATAAACGTGCCCGTATTGGGCATTATTGAAAACATGTCCTGGTTTACTCCAGCCGAACTTCCAGGATCACGCTATCCAATTTTTGGGCAGGGTGGCGGCCAGGCGCTGGCAGATAAATTCGAGGTTCCCTTACTCGGACAAATTCCTTTGGTGCAGTCCATCCGGGAGAGTGCAGACAACGGCCTTCCGGTAATTTTGAAAGAGGACGAAATCTCCTCTCAGGCATTTGCTTCACTTGCTGAAGCGCTGGCGCGACAGATTGCCATCAGAAATGCTAATTTTGAAAGAACTCAGCCTACCGAAATTACCACCAGGTGAAGACCTCTGCGCCGACCGATCAGGATCAAAACCTGCTTTCCCGAATTGAGGAAGCACTGAACACCATTCGGCCTTACCTGGACGCGGACGGAGGCGATGTTGAGGTGGTGGAGATTAACAACGGCAACCACGTAGTTGTAAAATTCACCGGTAATTGCGCCGGATGTACTATGTCTTCCATGACCTTCAGGGCAGGTGTTGAAGAGGCCATCCGCAGGCTTGTTCCTGAAGTTCTCTCAGTTTCATCCCTTAACTAATTGAACTTGTTCGCCCGAGTTGTTTGTCGAATCGGGTCGTCTGGAAATTCCCGGAGCCTCAGCGCACTGTTGCCTGTGATTTTTTTTTCTCTTCTGATCTCCTCACAAGAGTCGCTTGCACAAGAACGTTGCTCCATCATTCGGTATGAGCAGATTTTAAATCAACGGTTTCCCAACCGCGAGCAAACCGCTGAATTTGAAAAATGGCTCACTTCAAAACTTCGAGAAAGAAAAACAAGGTTGCTGCAAGAGGCCGCAACATATACCATTCCGGTGGTCGTCCACATCATTCACAGCGGCGAGGCCATTGGAACCGGTGTCAATATTTCAGAAGCACAGGTCCTCTCACAAATTCAGGTACTGAACAAGGATTTTAAACGCCTCAATTCCGATGCCACTCAAACCCCATCCGACTTTCAAAGTCTGGCAGGAAGCATTTCTATTGAATTTGTTTTGGCAAAAAGAGATCCGGAGGGAGCAGCAACCAATGGCATACGCAGGGTTAATGGTGGTAAAAGCTCCTGGGGTGTTGGTGAAGAGACAGCCTTCAAAGCACTGAGCTATTGGCCAGCGGAAGATTATTTCAACATCTGGGTATTGAACCTCAGTGGTAGTGACATCGGTTACGCCTCTTTTCCCATTTCCAATTTACCCGGACTTCAGGGCGTACAGGATAACCGCGTAACCGATGGGGTGATGATTGATTACAAAGTTTTCGGATCTGCCGATGACGGTGCTTTTTCCCTCGACGACCGTTACAATAAGGGTAGAACCGTAACCCATGAAGTTGGTCATTTCTTTGGCCTTCGTCACATCTGGGGAGATGCCTTTAATTGTGCCACCGATTACGTTGAGGATACACCACCACAAGCCAGCGAAACCACCGGTTGCCCCAACCACCCTCAGGCTTCCTGCAACAACACCAAGATGTTCCAGAATTACATGGACTACACCTACGACCGTTGCATGAACTTGTTTACCAAGGGACAGGTTGATCGAATGAAAATTGTAATTGAAAACAGTCCAAGAAGAAAATCCTTACTGACCTCCACTGGTAGTTTTGCGCCCGATTATATCAACGAGGCAGCCATCACCATTGTATCGCCGGGGCAAACAATCTGTCCCGGAACGGTTATCCCACAGGCCGAGATTAAAAATCTGGGCAAAAACTCAATTACCGCTGCCAAAATAAAACTCTTGCTAAACGGCAACTTGGTAGAGAATAAAAGCTTTGCCCTTAATCTTGCTACCAATGCCTCACAACAGGTTTCTTTTTCCGAATTGTCTATTTCCTCCGGAAGCGCGTCAGATTTTTCATTTGAACTGATCGAGGTCAACGGCCAGGCTGATGAATTGGTCATCAATAACGTCCGATCCATTAAAACCATTTCTCCATTCGCAGCTTCATTGCCGCTGTTACAACCCTTCAATTCCCTCCCTGCCGATTGGACCATTGTGAACCAGGACAATTCCAAGACATGGGAGTTTTCTACAGCAAACAACGGAAGCCTCCTGCTTTCTTCATTTAATTATGACCTTGAGGGAGCCATCGATCTTTTATTGTCACCCGTTTTCGATGCCACAGGCATCACCAACATGCTGTTGCAATTTGACGTAGCCTATGCAAAATATCCGGGCAATGAAACGGAATCGTTGAAAGTTTACGTTTTGGAGGACTGCGGAAATGTTGTGGGCAGCGGAACAATTATTTTTTCGAAACAGGGCTCAGCCCTCGCCACAGCACCGGATCAGCTAACCGGATTTGTGCCAAACTCCTCACAATGGAGGACGGAAAGAATTTCAATTAACGCCTTTGGTGGAAAAAGGAATTTGCGTCTGGCGTTTGCCTACCAGAATGGATACGGGAATAATTTTTATCTGGATAACATCAAGGTTTCCTCCGGACTTATTACCGATGTTGCTGTGGAGTCGTTGACTGAACCTTCGCTTGCCGTGTGCACAGAGAAAGTCAGTCCGAGATTAACCATTGCCAATTACGGAACCACTCAGGTCGACAAAATTAAATTGACTGTGCGTTCCAATAATATTTTGATCAGTGCTGATCAAAGAAACATTACCCTCGCGCCAGGCGGGCAGGCAACGGTTGATGTCGGTGAAATCAGTTTGAATGCGGGGACAAATGATGTTCAGATCGAAGCTCAGCCAATCGGAACTGAAGACTTTACACCAGCCGATAATTCAGGTAGCTTTAAAATAACCAGGATCACCAACAAGGATCGCATTCCAACGCTTTCCGATTTTGACAGGAATACCAACTGGACCCCTGTTACAGGTAAGGGAGGAAAACCCTGGGAGGTAACGTCAACCAATTTTGGCAACTCAGCAATCTTTTCCGGCTTTGGAAATTCAGCAACCGGAACGGAGTCCTGGCTGGTCAGTCCCATCTTGGACATGAGCCGTTCGAATGAATCCAGCATGTTTGCGGACTTTAGTTATGGACTAAGCTTTTCCGGAACAGAGAAGTTTACACTAGTGGCTTCTACAGACTGTGGAAAGACCTTTGATGAGATCCTTTTTGAGGGAAGTGCCGATGAATTAAATTCTAACCCTTCCGAAAACGAATGGAAACCCAAGGCAGAAAGCGATTGGACGCGTCAGTATTTCAGCCTTTCACCAGTGGCAGGTAAGTCGGCCGTTTTATTGGCTTTAAAAGTTACCAATGCCAACGGAAACAATCTTTATGTCGACAACATTGAGTTTTTCATCCTTGATAATCCGGAGCCATTAGACATTGATGAGCCGTTTAAGGTTTATACAGAGGAGAACACCAGAATTGAAAAATTAACCTTTAATCTGGAAGACAGGCAAGATGTCCGGCTTCAGTTGATCAGTGTAACCGGAATGGTTGTGCTGGACAATATCCTGCCCGATGTCTTAAACCAGACCTATACTTTTGAACTAGGACTTCCTTCCGGGGTTTACATCTACCGCTTGCAGATCAATGGAAAAATTTATGCGGTGAGGCACTTCGTGCCTTAAGCCTGCTCCAGCATCAATATTGTTTATCTTTGGCTTTTGTTTTATGACGAGGCAAAAGGTAGCGATCTTATACGGTGGACGTTCGGTAGAGCACGGTGTATCCATCAATTCAGCCCGAAATATTTTTGAATACCTGGATAAAAATCAGTTCGAGCCTATTCCCATTGGGCTTGATCTCAACGGAAAATGGTATTTAACCTCGGTGGTTGACCGTGAGATCAGTAAGGGCGATCCTTTACAAATCGATGCAGACCCCAAACAGCCTGGTTTCAGAACAAAAAATCAATTGATTCAGCCGGACGTGGTGTTCCCCGTTCTTCATGGAACAGATGGTGAAGATGGTAGTGTCCAGGGTTTATTAACAGCCTTTGGCCTTCCATTCGTCGGGTCAGGCGTTTTGGGATCTGCACTGGCGATGAATAAAATAATTGCGAAGCAAATGCTCGCTGCGGCAGGACTTCCGGTAACACCTTTTATTGCATTTGGCGGATCAGAGCGTCACACGATTAAATTCATTGACATTGTTTCAAAATTTGGCACCCCCTTCATGGTAAAAGCTGCAAGCCTTGGGTCATCTGTGGGTGTGTCGAAGGTAAAATCTGAATCGGAGATGAATGCGGCCCTTGAGGAGGCATTCAGGTACGATACAGAGGTATTGATTGAACAATACATTCCCGGGAGGGAAATAGAGTGTGCTATTCTTGGAAACAATCCGGTGGAAGCATCGATGCCTGGAGAAATCATCATTTCGCCCAGATATGAGTTTTATTCTTTTGATGCGAAGTATGTAGATCCAGATGCAGTTAAAATTCAAGTGCCGGCAAGTCTGGAAGCACCGGTTGCTGAAAAAATCCGAGATGCATCCATCAAGGCATTCCAGGCCCTCCGTTGCCAGGATTTCGCAAGGGTAGATTTGTTCTATAGTGAAAAGGGAATCTTCATTAATGAGATCAATACCATTCCGGGATTTACAAACTCAAGCATGTATCCAATGATGTGGAAAGAAAGAGGAATTGGTTTTTCCGATCTCATCACCAGACTTATCCGGATCGCACAACAACGGACAACAGAACAAGGCATGTTAAACCGGGATTTTCAATCCTCACTTAAATACTAATTTAAAAGATGAATTTTCGGTCGCTACTGGAAGGGGAAACCATCGGTGACTTTGTACGGGCACTGGCTATAGCGTTGGGCGTATTGCTGACCATCGCGGTAATTTACTTTTACATTTACCTGCCAGGGTCTACCAACCACGGTGCCTTAATGGAAGTTCCTGATTTTCTAGGGATGCCTTCTGAAAAACTTGATTCCGCTGCTGAGGCTTCCAACTTAAGGTTTGAAGTGAATGACTCCAGTTTTAACGCTGACTTCGGTCCGCTTGAAATTTCAAGGCAATTCCCAGCACCAGGAAGCATGGTGAAACCAGGCCGTAAAATTTTTGTATCCATTAACCGAACTGATCCTCCCACCGTACCGGTTCCTGAGCTCACCGATGTGTCGCTGATCAACGCTTCGGCAATTTTGGTCAGCAATGGATTAAAGCCAGGTAGAATTATCTACGAGCCAAGCCCTTTTGCAGACCTGGTGATTTCCATGGCCATCAGAGGAAGAGCGGTTAGAGAAGGCGCACGGGTGCCCAGAGGCACACCGATAGACCTGATCGTTGGCGATGGTGCCGGAGCACGTGATTTTGTGGTCAACAACCTGGTTGGCATGTCCCTCGAAAAAGCCATGGTGCTTATTTCTAACTGGAATCTCCACCTGGGCGATGTCCATGTTCCTGATGATGCAGATACTACAGGAACAGAATCATTCGTTTTCAGACAAAAACCATTGGCGGGTGATTCAGTAAGACTGGGCGATCCTGTACATCTGTGGATTGCCCCAAAAGACTATACACCGCCTCCTGATTCGATTGAAGTTGAGAATATTTTTTAGAGACTTTCGACACCTCTCCGTGGCAGTGGGTCTTTTTTTGACCTACTCCAACCTCTTTGCTCAATTGGTTCAGGTGCCCCTCACAGGAGGGCGTGGAAATTTCTCCAATGCCACTGCCCGTCAGTCTGAATTAAAGCCCATTGCACTACCCTTCTGGGATGATTTTTCATTTACGGCCGGTAACGGTTATGTTAACGATACCTTATGGATTAATGCTAAAAGCACTTGGGTCAACAACGGGCTCACCATCGATCCTCCTTCAGTTTTTGTCGCCACTTTCGATGGATTGGATTCTCTTGGAAAGCCTTACAATCCAACCGATCTGCTGGCCAAAGGCTTTGCCGATAAAATGACTTCACGAGGGATTAAACTGGACCAGATACCTGTTACAGAAAAGACTTCCGTCTTTTTGAGTTTTTATTTTCAATATCAAGGCAATGGTGAACCCTCAGACCGTGACGATAACCTCAGCCTTTGGTTCAAAGACGCCAACGGATCTTGGGAGAAAGTTTTTGAGGCCACCAGCGATGATAATTATGATCCCAAAAAGTTCTACTATCGCACGATTGCCATCCGCGACGAAAAATATTTTCACAGTGGATTCCAATTCAGGTTTCAAAATTTTGCCCGCTTATCAGGGCCTTACGATATGTGGCACCTGGATTATGTCTATGTGAACTATGGCAGAACGGCTACAGAAAAATCAATGCCGGACCGAACCATCAGCGCTCCGTTAACCTCACCTTTCGGAGATTATACAGCCATTCCACTAAGGCACTTGAGGGATACTCTTAATTCCATAAGCACCCTTCAGACCGCGAAACTTTTTGGATTGTTGGAAAACAACCTGCAGCCTTTCCGTTACACCACATCGCTTATAATAACCGAACGCACCCCCGCAGGTGTAAACACTAAAAAAGTGATCATCGAGAACGATGAAGTTCCGGTAAACCCACAGACCGGAGGCGCTCAGATTATTGAGCCTTTCAAAACGCTTGAACTTTCTCTCAAGAAAAAATTCCCTGATAATACACTCTCGCCAGATGCCGATTCGGTTTCGGTTACGATGAAACTGGGCATAAATACTGCAGACAGCAATCCGCAAACATATCTTCCAAAGTACCGGCCTATTAATTTTCTATACAACGATACCACCGTCCGAAAATTCGTGCTGTCAGATTTTTACAGCTCAGACGACGGCGAGGCTGAGTTTGGAGCCGGCGTAAATAAAAATGCAAACGAACTCGCGTATGGATATGACATTCTTACCAAAAAAGCCGATACGGTCGTTGCCATCGATATCTATTTCCCGCAATTCGGCGATCAAAGCAACCAGACCTTAAATCTTAAGATCTGGAATTCAGCAGAAGGCAAGCCCCTGACCGCAGTTCACCAGCAAACCATAACCGTAGTACGTAATGCACAAAATCGATTCAGCCGCTTCGTGCTTAGTCAGCCTGTTTTGGTGCAGGGTAGGGTTTATTTTGGATGGAAAAGAACAAGTGACGGAGACCTGCCTGTGGGCCTGGATAAAAGTCGTGACAACGGAAAAAAGATCTGGTATAACCTAAATGGCGAGTGGTTGCAAAATGAAATCCTCTCCGGCAGCCTGATGATTAGGCCGGTCTTTGGAAAAGGGGCGGGTGATGTTATCGCTTCAGTCAAAGGAGAAACTGCTGTTAGCGTTTGGCCCAATCCAAATACCGGTCAGTTTACTATTCCAGGTAACCCCGAGGACATTCGGATCTTGGAGCCAACCGGATTCTTTGTTGAGTTCACCACAGAAGATTTATCAGAAGGAAAATTGATCCGCATGACAAGGCCAAGCCCAGGCCTAAAAATTGTACTCTGGAACGATCAGGGTAATTTCCGGAAATCCAGAATTATAGTACACTGATTTCCACCGGCACCGGTGTAAAGCACAATACAAGAATTACCAAGGCCAGCCAACCCAACAGTTTTCGGCCTAAAGAGAGTGGCTCTTCCGACAACGCAGGTGGATGATAAATTCCTATGAACCGACCAAGAATAAATGCAAAGAGCAGCCAACTGCCGAATCCCTCTATGGATGGAAACATCCAGATTACTCCATACTGAATAATGAGCGTGACAAGCGCAACGATAAGGGTATTTTGCCAGGACAACCGCAACCCTTTGAAGGTAAAGAAGAGGAAACCTGCATAAAGAACGATCGTGAAAATTATTTCATCAGAAGGTATTCTGGGATGAACGGTTCCCAAGCCCGCAAAAAAAACAAAGGCAACAAAAAAAGTGATGGCAATCAGCCGATGGCCTTTGGATCCAAATAAACCATAAACCACATGTCCACCGTCGAGTTGACCGATGGGCAACAGATTAAGGGCAGTAAAGACGAGCGAAAGATAGCCTGCCAACAAAAAGGGGTAGTGAATAATTTCATGTGGGTTGGGCATCCGAGTGGGATCGGCCAGCACGCCTGAAAGCAGGTTGAATAAAAAATTATCGCCCAGGCTAATGTTTAAAATGTTCTCTGCAAAGCCAGGTTGGTAAACATAGCTGGCATAGTCTAAACCGAACCGCTCGTATTCAGGATGGATACTGAAAATATATTCAGGCGGTGGCAGGGTAAGAAATCCGTAGGTGAGCACCAGGAGCGCCGCCGCAAAGCCTGCAAGCGGACCAGCAATACCGATGTCAAAATTTTTGGTAAGCGATGGGGGCCTTTCGCGCAGGCGGATAAGGGCACCCAAGGTTCCGATTGAAAAGGGAAAAATTACCGGCAGATAAAACGGTATGTAATAAGGAAGGCTGGTATCGACCCGATGGTAGCGCGCAGTCAGGTAGTGACCAAATTCGTGAACGGATAGAATGAAAAGAAATGGAACGGAGTAATTGAGTCCAAGGAGAAAATCGGCCCATGCGAATTCGCCTGAGATGGGACTGCGGCCATAGCAGAGCTCTGCTCCAGCCAGCGTGGTAGTAACCAACGTAAGAACAAAAAGAATAAACTGGATTAGTACTCTTCTGGATTCAGTGCTCATTTGAAAATATCAAAGATCTGGTCTGGTTTCAAAATTCTTTCCGCGCAGATACCACAGGCCTTGGCGCCGATAATATTGTCCTCATTGTCATCAAGGAAAAGCGTTTGTCCCGGCTCCAGATTACTGTTTTTCAATACGAACTGAAAAATTTCAGCATCAGGCTTTCTCATTTTGATTTCATGAGAATAATAGGCTTTTTCAAAATAGTCCTCCATGGATTTTTCGCCTGAAACAGCCTGAACCATTTTGGTAAACTGCCTTAGGTGAATTGCATTGGTATTGCTCAACAAAAAAATCCGGTACCGACTGGAAAGTTTTTTTAACAATTGCAGTCGCTCCAGCGGCAATCGGTGTAGCATACCGTTCCATATGGCATCAAACTCATGGGCCGCATAGGAGGTTCCCAGCAACTGGTTTGCGCCCGACCTGAATTCCTCATCTGAAATAAGACCTTTCTCATAATTCAAAAACACATCTGACGAGGAATATATTTTACGGACCTCCTCTGCCGACTTTCCTGATCGGTCGGCAAATTTTTGAACAGTGCCGGGTATATTAAGGTCGATGATGACTTCACCCAAATCAAAAACGATGTTGGTGATTTGCTCTAATGCGAACTCCATTGTAATTCCGTGGCCAAATATGTAACATTGCTGCTTCTTTTAAAAAAGAGATTCGCTTCACCGGGTGAAGTTTGTTGCTTCACTCCAATCAGGGCCCTTAGCTCAGACGGTTAGAGCACCTGACTCATAATCAGGTGGTCGTTGGTTCGATCCCAACAGGGCCCACTCTTTCAAATGGGTTCAGAAAAACTCCAGTTGGTGCGATAATTTCTAGTGCATCAATTATCCGATAAAAGGCTTACTCATCCTTGAATTTTTGAGGTGGTAAATCTTACCACTGCCTTACTTAGCAGAAAAAAGATATGGATAACCACCTCTCACAGGACGACTGCCCATTTTGGTATGTCTATGTACTCGAATGCTCCGATGGCCACCGTGACACCGGATTTACCAATGACCTTGATCGTGCCATTTTTGACCACAACTCAGGCATTTGCCACACCACCAGAGACCGTGGCCCGGTCAACATTCTCAGCTACGTCGCATTTTCAGATATGCACAATGCCATACACTTTGAGAAATACCTTCGTAAGGCACCAGGAAGAAAATTCCTAAACACCAAAATGCTGAATAGCCTGTCCAGAAAGCGAGACAATAAATCCAGAAGATAGAATTGACCCGTGGCAGGAAAGGTTAATTTTACCACTGGTAAAAAACCTCTGCCATGTTTTTCTTTCTATCCAAAACCATTGGTAAGCTATTTCTTCCGGGAAGCCTAATCGCTGTGTTTTTGCTTTGGGGGCTTTTTGTTAAAAATCCAGGTTTAAAAAGAAAACTACTCATCACTTCGGTGGCGCTGTTTTTCTTTTTCACCAATGAATTTTTAGCCATTGAAGCCGCCAGAATCTGGGAAACTCCCCTGGTGCCCATGAATTCCATCGACAGGACTTATTCCACTGGAATTCTACTTACCGGCGTTACCCAATCCCATGCACCTTTAAAGGACCGGATCTATGTCACCAGCTCACCAGACCGCGTGAACCACACCGTGATGTTGTTCAAAAAAGGCATCATTAAAAATATTCTTATTTCAGGCGGAAGTGGCGAACTGCTCGACGGCACCTATAGCGAAGCGGTTGAGCTACGAAAATTATTCCTGAGCATGGGTGTTCCCGACTCGGTCATTCGTACCGAAGGGAATTCAAGAAATACGTTTGAAAATGCTGTTGAGTCAGTCAAACTATTAAAAGACACTGACCCAAACGATTGCCTGCTCATTACCTCAGCCTTTCATATGCCACGGGCCTCGGCATGCTTTAAAAAGGCCGGATTCGACTGTCCGGTTTTTCCGACCGACACCCAACTTGAAGAAAGACAATTCACGCCGGATCAGATCATCATCCCTTCTACCAAAGCCCTTAAAATCTGGGAACGAATTTTCAAGGAAACCCTTGGACTCATTAGTTACACCGCTGCAGGCTACATCTAAGCATAATTAATCACTATCTTAGAACGACGACCTGCATGAACGAAAACAAGCTGCATCAGGGTTTGATCCTATTTGTCTATGCAGTGCTTCTGCTGTTGTTACTCTATTGGCTGCCCGCTTTTTCAATTGCCGGGTTTGAATTCAAAAAGATTGATTTGCTTTCTGATATCAGACCAGAAAAAAAATTACCGCTCCTGTAGCCCCAGACACTGTTGAAATTGAAGTCCCACTGCACCCCGGAAAGCTACCTTGTCCTGATGGGGTCACCTGTATTGAAGATTATTCAGCAGAAGGCAACGCAATGGCTTCCTTTTACGCAGCCATTAATAAAGCAGGGAAACAAAGGGTTCGAATTGGATTTTATGGCGACAGCTTTATTGAGGGTGACATCCTGACCGGAAACCTGCGGGATACCCTGCAACAGATTTTTGGTGGAAAGGGACCTGGTCTTATTCCACTGGTGAGTGAGGTGGCCAAGTTTCGCACTACCATTCAACAATCTTTTGAACAATGGAGTAACAAAACCATAACCGCGCAATATGAAACAGAGCCGGTTTTTGGTCCGGCTGGATTTTCCGCAACCCCACTTGAAAACAACTTCGCTGAATTCAGACCTGGAAAAAAATTAATTTCATTGGAACCGGCAGAAATCTTTCTCCAGGCCGATGCATGGCGCACCATCCAATTAACGGTAGACGACAGCATTGGACAGCAAATTGAAATCGTTCCGAACGAAAGCCTCCAGCGCATCGCACTGACACGCGAAAGAAGCCAATCGATTCGCTTAACCGTCAACAATGCCGATAGCCTTGGTATCTATGGGATTTCATTCGAACAGGGAAACGGGATTTTTATTGACAACCTTGCCATGCGGGGTAATTCCGGTATGGCCCTGACCAGAATTTCCAGCAAAATCCTCCAGTCGTTTTCAAAAGAACACCCGTATCAATTGATCGTACTGCAGTATGGCCTCAATGTGGTGAGCGAAAAAGATTCTTCTGATTATGGCTACTATGTTTTTGGAATGACCAGAGTGGTTGAACACCTCAAAAGATCGATGCCAAATGCAACCATCCTACTCCTGAGCGTAAGCGACCGAAGCATCAACGACAATGGGAATTACCAAACCATGCCCTCCGTGCTCAACATGAGGAATGCCCAACGTCGCATTGCCAAAAAAACAGGGATCGCTTTTTGGGATATGTTCGCAGCCATGGGCGGCGAAAACAGCATGGTAGACCTGGTCAATCGACAGCCTCCCTTGGCTGGAAAGGATTACACCCACCTGAATTATCGCGGCGGATCATTTATGGCCAGCAAACTGGCCAAGGCATTACTCTTTGAACAAAAACGTTATGAAAAGGCTGCTGATCTTAACTAGCATTTTCATGATTTCGTTCACGCTTCGTGAAGAGCAGGAAACCATTCGGTTCGCCATTGCCAATGACTATGGCGTAGTAGATTATCGGTACAACCGAATCGTATACCCTGAGGGACTAAAAGAATTTTTGAAAAAACTACAGGCTTTAAAAAATAATGGCCAGGAAACAGTTTCCATTTTGCACTTCGGGGACTCACACATTCAGGCTGATTTTCTTTCCGGACAAGTTAGAAAGCATTTTCAAACAGAATTTGGAAATGCAGGCAGAGGCCTTATTATTCCTGCAAAACTTGCCCGTACGAATGGGCCGGATGATGTTCAGTCCACTTCGAACGTAAACTGGGAAAGTAAGCGGATGGTTTTCCCGGATCAGCCGCTTCCCATCGGCCTGAGTGGAATCACCGTGTCAAGCTCAGATTCAACAGCCATGCTGGAAATCAATTTGAAGAAAACCGGGGGTTTTGATTATAGAGCCAATGAATTAATACTCTTCTATAGAAAGGATTCTTATTCATACCATATGTCCATTTTGGACTCCTTGAACAGAGCAATGGCCTTTGCGGGGGCGTACACCAATGAAGTGCCGGGTTCCAGCAAAATATATTTGCCCTACCCGACAGAGAGAATTAAACTAAAAGTTTTAAAGACACTTCCACAGCAAACCAGACTCACCTTTTATGGCATGGCTCTTGGTTCCGGCAAACCTGGAGTTTGGTACCACGCCGCCGGAGTAAATGGCGCCAAATTCAAACACTACAGTCTTCCCACCGAACAACTGGAACAAACCCCAGCCCTACATCCAGACCTGATCATCATATCCTTAGGAACCAATGAGGCCTTGGACTACCCTTATTTTGATGGTGATCTCGAGGCACAAATGAGAACTTTTATTGAAAGTATTCGCAAGTTCAATCCCAGTGCAACGCTGTTGCTTACAACACCTCCCGGCACCTTCCGAAAAAAGAATCGAACCAATCCCTCCGTCAGGAAAATCAGAGACCTGATTTTAACATATGGAGATGAAAATAAAATTCCGGTTTTTGATCTCTATGCCGCTGGTGGAGAGGACGGATTCCCCGGAAAATGGATGAAGGCAGGTCTAATGCAAAAGGACGGCGTTCATTTCACCAAAACCGGATATGAACTACAGGGGGACATGCTCTACCTTGCACTAATGGAGGCCCTGAATGCCTATGCTGCCCATTGATCTTCAAAAGCTGGTTGGTCAGTTCATCTACCAACCCGATCAGCCCATGATCTTCAACAGTGGATTCTTCCTGTTTCTGTTCACTGGATTTTTATTCACCTATTATTTGCTTTCAGATACCACAAGACCAAAACTCATTTTTGTAATTCTTTTCTCGTTCTATTTCTATTATAAATCCAGTGGAATTTACTTTTTGGTATTGGCCAGTTGCACCCTAATGGATTTCCAATTGGCCAAGGTCATACAGGACGCCTCGAGACCATCCTTAAAAAAATTTCTTTTGCTGGTTAGTCTTTCGGTCAACCTTAGTTTGCTTGCCTACTTCAAGTACACCAATTTTCTTTTTGACCTTTTCAATGGATTAGCAGGAGGCCCAGACCGAAGTTTTGATATTTTCTTACCGGTCGGAATCTCATTTTTCACTTTCCAGTCCCTGAGCTATACGCTCGATGTTTACCGCGGAAATCTTAAAGCAACTGACAGCATTTTGGATTACGCCTTTTACCTTTCCTTTTTCCCGCAGCTGGTAGCAGGACCCATTGTCCGGGCTGCAGACTTTTTACCACAAATCCGGAAACCTGTTTTGGTTACTGATGCGATGATGGGAAAGGGAATTTTTCTGATAGTAACCGGGCTATTTAAAAAAGCGGTCATTTCAAACTACATCAGCCTGAACTTTGTTGACCGAGTATTTGATGCACCGGCGTTGTACTCCGGACTTGAAAACCTGGTGGCGGTTTATGGTTATGCCCTGCAGATTTACTGCGACTTCTCCGGGTATTCAGATATGGCCATAGGAATCGCCTTGTTACTCGGTTTTCATTTCAACATCAATTTTAATTCACCTTACCGATCGCTCAACATCACTGAATTTTGGCGGAGGTGGCACATCAGTCTTTCTTCCTGGCTGAGGGATTACCTCTACATATCACTGGGTGGAAACCGAAAAGGCAAATGGCGAACCTATTTAAATTTGATGATCACCATGCTCCTTGGCGGTCTTTGGCACGGAGCCTCTTTAAGGTTCGTTTTGTGGGGAGGCCTGCATGGCGCCGCACTGGCCGTTCATAAGATTTACTCCGATGTAAAAAACAAAACAGTCGTGGAACCTGGAGCAATCTGGAAATTTTCAGGATGGTTATTCACCTTCCATTTCGTATGCCTCTGTTGGATATTTTTCCGGGCCAATGATTCAGCCACGGCGTTTCAAATGATCGGTCAAATATTTGGTTCCTTCTCCTGGTCGGTGCTGCCTGAATTCATTGAAGGCTACCGATGGGTACTGCTGCTCATGCTGTTTGGATATGTATTGCACTTTTTACCAGAGCCCTTTGAAAGGAGAGCAGAGTCACTGGTAATCAGTATGCCACTGGCCGGGAAATTGGTCCTGATGGTCGCCGCCATCATCTTGGTCATTCAGACCAAGTCGGCAGGAATTCAGCCCTTTATTTATTTCCAGTTTTAACAACCGGGTATCCGGCGGAGGACCATGCCTTGATTCCGCCGTTTAAAGAAATGGCTTTGTAGCCACGCTTTCGCAATGATTCAGCCGCCCTGTCGCTACGAACACCGGCGAGACAATAAACATAATAGGTCTTTTGCTTATCGAGTTTGGACGTTCTCGCCAAAAAATCGGTTGCGTTAACATCAATATTTAACGCTTTATCCAGGTGACCCTCTGCGTACTCTCCAGGAGATCGCACATCGAGGATCACAGCCGTTTTATCGGACTTAAGTTTTTGATTGAACTCCACAGCCTGCATGTTTTGCTGAGCAAACAGCACGCCACCGAAACATGTAAAAAAAGATAGTACCCAAATACGAATCATAGGCCCAAATTAATCTTAGCCTCCAATTTTATCCAGAACATCCATCACCTCTTTAACATGCTTTCGGCTTGTTTCTAAAAGGGCTTTCTCCTGTTGATTTAAATCAAGCTCAATGATCTTTTCAACACCATTTTTACCCAATACAGCAGGTACACCCAGGTAACAGTTGTCAATTCCGTACTCTCCTTTCAACTGGATGCAAACCGGAAGAATTCTTCTTTGATCCTTAACGATTGATTCTACCATTTGGGCAGCTGCTGAGCCCGGTGCATACCAGGCAGAAGTACCCATAAGCTTAACCAGCTCTCCACCGCCGACTTTGGTGCGCTCAATGATCGCATTCAATTTCGCCTCATCAATGAGTTCAGTCACCGGGATACCCGATACCGTAGTATAGCGTGGAAGTGGTACCATGGTGTCACCATGACCACCCAGCAACATGGCCTGAATGTCTTTCGGGGAAACATTTAAAGCCTCTGCTAAAAATGCGCGGTAACGTGCCGTATCCAGAATTCCGGCCATACCCATAATTCTGGTTCTAGGAAACTTAGAAACCAAGTGCGCCTGATAGGTCATTACGTCCAACGGGTTGGACACAACGATAATGATACAGTTGGGAGAATGTTTAACAACATTTTCGGTAACCGACTTAACGATACCAGCATTGGTTCCTATAAGATCATCCCTGCTCATTCCTGGCTTGCGGGGAAGTCCAGAGGTGATAACCACCACGTCGGACCCTGCAGTCTTGGAATAGTCGTTGGTCGACCCAACCGTGCGGGTGTCATATTGGTCGATTGGGGCCTTCTGCCACACATCCAAAGCCTTACCTTCAGCAAAGCCCTCACGGATATCAAGCAATACCACTTCATTGACAATTTCACGATAAGCCAGAACATCGGCACAGGTTGCTCCTACGTTTCCAGCACCCACAACTGTTACTTTCATAGCGATTGAATTTCGTTGATTTTTAAGCGGCGCAATTTACGCCTCGGGACAGAATTAAAAAATCAGAATTGAATTACCGGCGGGTAGTTTGTAGCTCGATTTGAAAGATTTTCCGGGTATCAGCTTTGGCGCGGTATTTTTCGCTAACCCGAAAACCTGCAACCCAGACAATATCATCCCCGGATATTACCACAGACACGTTGGGTTTATGCATGACCGGGACTTTATTGTCCACCAGGAAATCAGAAAGCTTTTTCCTGCCCGTCATGCCGGAGGGGACAAAAACATCCCCGGGCTCCCAATTTCGCCAGGTGAGGGGGAATCGGAGCGTCTCCAAATCAAGGGAGGCAACATTAGGAGCATTGAGCGGCGTATTTGACTCAGTACATCGGATCACCTCCCCGGCTTTGGCATAGGCCCCCGGCCCAACAATTTCAACCTGCTCCTGACTCAGTGGTAATGGATCAGCAATAAGAATTCTGCCACGATCAATCCAGGCCACCTTGGTCTCTGAAAAAAATCTGGCGCCAGTATGTTCAAAAAATTCCAACATCTGCTCACATTGAGAACGATTGAAGCCAAAATCGGAGAGTAAATGAAAAAGAATTGAAGATGGATTCTTGAATTCAAAAAGTTCTTCCATCACAATACCCCCAACTCCATGTTGGTCCAACCGAATCAGTCGGTTTTTTAAAGTTGATAATCCTTCAAAAAAGATTTCCATGACGCCTAGACTTTTAAAAGTCGATAACTCGATGGATGATAAAAGATTTGGATGTTGCCGCTTCCAGGGCTCAATGACCTGATGTCTTAAAAAATTCCTTGCATAGTCGTCTCCTTGATTGCTTTCATCTTCACGCCATGTAATATTCCTGGCAAGAGCAAAATCATGAATGGATTTCCGATCGGTAAACATCATCGGTCTCACCACCAATTCATTCTTCACAGGAATTCCACTAACCGCGGCAGGACCTAAACCGGAGGAAAGCTGCAGCAAAACTGTCTCAAGGTGATCATCCAAATGATGTGCAGTGGCTATGTGGGAAAAGTTGTGTTCGCTTGCCAAAGTTTTAAACCAGGAATACCTTAATTCACGAGCACTCATCTGAATGGAGACACCCTTTTCACCGGAATACTTTGCTGCATCCAGTCTTTCAGAAAAAAAAGGAATTCCGTTTTCCAGGCACCACTGCTTCACAAACAGTTGATCACCATCGGAAGCATTTCCACGAAGCATAAAATTCACATGCGCTACGGAAAACTCATAACCAGCCAACTTCAATAGGTTGACCATAACCATGCTGTCCAATCCGCCGCTCACAGCGGCAAGGATTTTGCCTCCTTTTGAAAAGAGCTCTTTTTTCTCCGCAAATCGCCTGAAACCTTCGAGCATACCCAAAATTAAGTTTTATCTATTTTTGAAACACATCATGCGTCTTATCCTCATCCATTTCCTTGTACTGACTTCCATCTCGGGGGTATTGGCGCAAAAAATCAAGCTCGAACACGCCGACGTATTGAAAGGTGGTACCTCAGGCGGCGTCCGAGTCGCCCGACCAGTAGGCAATGTGGTTTTCAAACAGGGAAGAACAACCATATTTTGTGATTCTGCCATATTAAATAAGGCAGAAAATAGTCTTGAGGCATTCGGTAAAATCAAAATTCTCGAAGGCGACTCAGTAACCATCACCGCCGGAGGCCTGACCTACGAAGGGAACAATCGAATCGCCCGACTGCGTAAGAACGTCGTATTCACGAAACTGAATTCCCTTCAATTGTTTACCAATTATCTGGACTACTACCGCAATAAAAGCCTTGCCAAATATTTTAATGGAGGAAAACTCGTAGACACCACCAATGTCCTTAAAAGCCAAAAGGGTTACCTGAACACCGTCACCAACGTTGCAGCTTTTAAGTCAGGAGTGATCGGTGAAAACCAGGATTTCACCTTCACCTCAGACACCCTGCAGTACCAGACGAAAACCAAAGTAGTAACTTTTCTGGCACCGGCTACGGTGGTGGATAAGGACGGCAAGGTGGTCAACTACAACAGCGGCACCTACAACACCATCTCCAAACTTTCTGTACTAAACGATGGCGTTATTGAAACCAAGTCTAACCGGATGAAGGGTGACCATTACAAGATAGACGATAAAAACTTTTTCTATCGTGCAACCGGCAACGTCGTCATCACTGCCAAGGAGGAGAATATGATCATTTATGGTGAACAAGGTGATTACCACAAGAAGCAGGGGATCACTAAAATTTATGGCAATCCATACGTGGTCCGATTCGATCAAGCGGCCGATACACTTTTTCTGCGCGGAGACACACTGGTTTCTGTAGAAGGACAGGATGGCAAAACCAAATACCTACTCGCCTACCCACGCGTTCGTATCTTCAAACAAGACTTACAAGCGGTGGCCGACTCGCTCGTTTACCAATCAGCGGACTCGGTGATGACATTTTTTGATCAGCCCGTTCTTTGGAACCTCAGCAATCAAATGACCGCCGATACGATCCGCATGTTTATACAGAACAATTCCATCAAAAAGATCAATATGATCAGCAACAGTTTTGTTGCAGGCTCGGATGATTTGAACAACTACAACCAGATAAAAGGCAGACGGATGGTAGCCTGGATGCGCAACAACACCATAGACTATGTAGACGTTACCGGTAACGGTGAGAGCCTGTACTTTGCCTTAGAACAAAAATCCATCGAAACCGACAGCCTTCGTGCCACCGCCACCTTATTGACAGGGATGAATAAAATTATCTGCAGCAACATGAAAATTAACTTCATGGAAGGGAAGCTGAACAACATCACCTTCTATGTCATGCCAGACGCCAAGTTCATTCCACCACTTGAGATCAAAGAGGACGACCGGCTATTGAAAGGATTCCGTTGGAGGGAAACAGAAAGACCTACCCGCATCATGGTGGTGGGCGGCAGAACCCGAAAACCCCGCGGAACAGGGGATAAAAAATCCCCCTAAAGGATTCTAATCAAATAATAATTGGGGCACCTGAGAACCAAGTAAGTGTTACCGGTGTTATATTTATTTGGGTTAAACCTAGCCAGCTTGCGCACACCTATTTTCATAATAATGGCCCTTTTTGCCTCCTTTTGGGTGAATGGTCAGCAATTTGAGGTGGTGGGGGTCCCTGAAACGGTCCAAAGTACCGTTGGAAAAACAATCAAAATCCCCATTAGGGTCAAAAACAACACGGATAAGTCACAACTTTTCATAGTCCGGCTCGGTGATGCTGACTTTAGAGCAACACAAAAAGGCTATTTCTGTATAGATGGCGATTGTTTGGAGGCTGGAGTGCCTGAAATAACCAGAAAAATTGAGCCCGGAGCCATCCTAACTGGGCTTCATTTTACGCTTGAAACAGGCCTTGTGGCCGGTCAAAACCTCTTAAGGTTTGACGTCATGTACAAAGGAGGCGGGGTGAAGGAGGAGTTACCGCTAACCATTAATATCGACGAGGAAAAAGCTAAAAACATTGTTTTTCAGTCAAAGGACATAACCATACGGGATCTTTACCCTAACCCTGTTTCATCGCTTGCCTTCATAGATTACGAGCTTTATAATGAGCGCACAGAGGCCAAAATTGTAATTCACAATATCCTCGGAAGTGCCGTAGGAGAGCAAGAAATGCCTTTTTCTGAGCAAAAAGCTAAGATTTCAACCGATGAAATGACCCCTGGAATCTATTTCTACACCATTTATGTAGACAATGAGGGGGTTGTAACACGAAAACTGGTGGTCAAGCGTTGAATTTCAGGTTTCGGGAATGCCTTTACAGGCCTATATTTGCGCCCTTCTTTAATATGATCTTTTCTTCGACGGCACTCAGTTCATTGGTTACAAGTCAGAAAACATTAATCCTGTTATCAGGTTTATTGTTGTTGGCAGGGTGCTCGAATAAATTCAGAAAAATTCAGAAGAATGAAGACTGGCGCGTGAAATACGAAGCCGCTCTAACCTATTACGAGAAAAAAGATTACTACCGCGCTGCGATTTTATTTGAGGATATACGACCCATTGTACGCGGATTACCCGAAGGTGAGCAGGTTGAATTCTCCTTAGCTTATTGTCAATACAACGAAGGAACATACTTGCTTGCCAGTGAATCCTTTAAATCATTTTTTGAAGTGTACGGCAGAAGTCAAAAAGCAGAGGAAGCATTTTTCATGTATGCTTATTCTCTCTATACCTATGCCCCGCCGCCCAACCTCGATCAAAAACCAGGTATAGAAGCCATGGAAGCGATGCAGAACTTTTTGAACCGCTACCCTGCATCCGATTTTTCTGAGCGAGCCATTGACGTAATCAATACTTCTCAACTTAAGCTCGAGGAAAAAGGTTTTGAAAATGCCAGACAATATCTCAAGGTGAAAAATTATAAGGCTGCTGTGATTGCCCTGAAAAATTTCTCTCTTGACTTTCCAGACTCGAAATTTCTTGAAGAAAGTGCCTATTTACGGGTAGACGCTCAATTTCAGTTGGCCAACAAAAGTTTACCCAACTTACAGGAGGAGCGATACCAGGCTGTGGTCGATCTTTACCAGGAATTCATTGACCGCTATCCGGAGAGTAAGTATTCAAAAGACGCCGAACGATTTTATATTCAAAGCAGATCCAGATTAAATCAATTTAAGAAAAACAAAAACTCCTAAATATGGCAGCACAACCTTCCATCATCACCAGAGACGTGGACAAAATCGCCGCTCCAACCGGTAACGTTTACGAATCGGTCGTGATCATCTCTAAGCGTGCGAGACAAATCTCCACCAACCTAAAAGAAGAACTCAGCAACAAGCTTGCTGAATTTGCGACAACCGTCGACAACCTTGAAGAGGTATTCGAAAACCGTGAGCAAATTGAGATTTCAAAATATTATGAGCGTCTGCCTAAGCCGACCAGCAGCGCAACCGAAGAGTTCCTGGAGGGCAAGGTAATGTTCCGATACAGAACAGAGACCGACCAGCCTCAGGAAGCCTGACCGGAGCACTGATTCTTTGCCATAACCATTAAGCGAACTGGACTTTCCCAAGTTCGCTCCGATGGCTGAATACGAGGAGAGCCGAGCAATCGATCTAAGCGATCCGTTCGGCTCTCTTCCTTATTTCAACACATTAATTTCCAGCTTTCGTCGTTAAAACGGGGTATTTCCAACTACACGGCCATAGGCCAGACACCAGAGTTGGAGCAGTTGGGTTTGATTATCTAAATTCAGGATTGTATGTACAATAAAATCGTTTTGGCATTGCTATTAACCGCAGCTACTGTTCATGCCCAGGAACTGAACTGTAAGGTGGTGATCAATGCCGATCAGGTGCAGAGTGCAGACCGATCGGTGTTTAAGGACATGGAACGCTCCTTTGCCAACTTCATGAACACACGCAAATGGACAAACGATTCATACAAAAATCATGAACGGATTAATTGTACCCTTTTTCTGAACATAAGCCGGATGCCATCGATTGGAAACTTTCAGGCCAGCGCCCAGATTACCTCCGGCAGACCCGTATTCAATTCCAACTACGAATCGGTGATGTTGAATTTTGCCGACCGCGATTGGGAATTCGATTACATCGAAAGTCAGCCGCTTGAATACAACGACAACAGCTACCTCAGCAACCTCACCTCGATGTTGGCCTTTTACGCCTACATCATCATTGGAATGGACTATGATTCATTCAGCGAAATGGGCGGCACGCCTCATTTCCAAAAAGCGCTTATGGTGGTGAACAATGCGCAAACCTCAGGTCGAAGCGGATGGACTTCCCTCTCCAGCATCCGCAACCGAAACAGTCTGATTGAAAGCATTAACAATCCACAGCTCATTGAATTGAGAAAAAACAACTACCGTTACCACAGGCTTGCATTGGACGTTTTTGACAACAAGCCAGAAGAGAGCCGTACGGTTGTGCTCAATGTTTTAAAAGAAGTAAAGAAAGCCTGGGCCATCAATCCAAATTCAATTCTTATCGTTTCATTTTTCGACTCTAAATCGAATGAGTTGGTAAATATTTTTTCGAAGGCTAGCCTGGGTGTAAAACGTGAAGCCTACGACATACTAACAGCCATCGACTCGAAAAGAACAATTTATCAGGAGATACTGAACACCAAATAAACCTTTCACCCAACGCGGTGCTGACCAGACTGACCATAAAAAACTACGCGTTGATCCGAAGCCTGGAAATGGTTCCTGGTAAAGGACTAAACGTTATTACCGGAGAAACTGGCGCAGGTAAATCCATTATGTCGGGAGCACTGGGCTTGTTGTTGGGGAATCGCGCCGATACCAAAGTTCTGCTGGATCAAAATGAGAAGTGCATAACAGAGGGCGTGTTTCAAATTGGTGATTACCAGCTTGAATCCATTTTTGAGCAGCTCGAACTGGACCATCAGCCCGAAACCATCATCAGACGTGAAATTAGTCCTGGAGGTAAGAGTCGCGCTTTCATTAACGACAGTCCGGTAACGCTCGAGGTCATGAAAAAAATCGGATTGCGACTGATGGACATTCACTCGCAACATGAAACCCTTGAATTGGGCGAAGCTGGATTTCAACTTAAACTCATCGATTTGTATTCAGGCAATGAGCAACTCAGAAAGGATTATGTTGATGGCTGGACAGCATGGAAATCTGAGCACGAAAAGCTATTGAATCTGGAGGCTGAATCTGAAAAGCTGAAACAAGAGGCGGATTTCATCCGATTCCAACTTCAGGAAATAGATCGCCTTAATCTTGTCGCCGAGGATGATTCAAACCTGGAGTCCGCGCTAAAAGTTCAGGAAAACGCGGAAGTCATCAAATCAAAGTTGGTAGAGGCAATTGGAATTTTGGGGGAGCAGGAATTTTCCACGCGGAAAACATTGCTCGATGCTCGGGCCTTGTTAAATAATCTTGCCTCCTTTAGTCCAGTCTATGCCACACTGGCAGCCAGGATTGAATCGATTAGAATCGAGCTGGAAGATATTACACATGAAAGCGAATCAGCAGCAGAAGAAATAAATTTTGATTCCGAGAAGGCAACAGAGTTAAGGCAGCGACTGGACGCTATCAATAATCTACAGCGTAAACACCGTGTGAACTCTTCAGCTGCGTTGATTGCTATAGGAGAGGAATTGCGTTCAAAAGTTGTTAAAACGGATGGCATCGCAGAAATGATTTCTGTATGTAAAAAAGACCTTGCTGTGCGCGTCAAAAAACGCGATGACCTGGCATCAAAACTTTCGGCTTCGAGACTGGCCGTTGTTGAAAAACTATGCAAAGAACTTAGGGGCTTGCTCAAAGAGCTTGGTATACCTGATGCAAAGGTTTTGGTTCAACATGCAATGGTAGAGGCCGGTCCAACTGGCATTGATCGATTGAACATACTCTTCAGCGCCAATAAAGGTGTGGAGCCGGTGCCAATTGCACAGGCGGCTTCTGGCGGTGAGTTCTCTCGCTTGATGTTTTGCATTAAATACATCATGGCTGGACAGACCTCGTTGCCCACACTGGTACTGGATGAAATCGATACTGGAATTTCAGGAGAAATTGCACTCAGGTTGGGAGAGCTTATGCGTAAAATGTCACAAAAACATCAAATAATCGCTATAACGCACCTGGCCCAAATTGCTGCCAAAGGCGCAACCCATTACCTTGTTTTTAAAGATACCAGCACCAACCGTGCAAGCAGTGATATCCGTTTACTGGATAAAAAAGAAAGGGAAAATGAGATCGCGCGGATAATATCCGGTTCAAGCCCTTCCAAAGCCGCTCTGGAACATGCCAGAGAACTTATGAGCTGAATAGCTTGCGTAATTAACCTGAATTAACCTTCTTTACACCGTAAAGTTTGGTCACTATTCGGGATTGCCATGAACATTTTCGTAGCAAACATCAATTTCAAAACCAGGAAAGAAGACCTGGAAACTACCTTCAAGACCCACGGGGAGGTATCGTCCGTTAAGTTGGTCAGAGACAAAGAAACCGGTCGAGCTAAGGGATTTGGCTTTGTTGAAATGCCCAATGACACCGAAGCACAAAAAGCCATTGAATCACTCAACGGTTATCAACTGGACGGAAGAGAACTCATCGTCAAGCCCGCCAATTCTTCCCTAAACAAAGGGCAGGATTCCTCGGTCCTCTAAGGGAGTTAAATCACAACAACCGGTATTCATATTTTGGGGGTAATTGATCTACCTTAGGGTAATTCTTTTGCCCTTATGAACGCCTCCATCCAAAGAAACTTGGCCATCGCTGCCGGTCCAACACTCTTCCTTCTCTTATTTTTCATCATTCCGACCACAGGACTTTCCAAAGAAATTTCTTCAGTTATAGCACTTGGGGCCTGGATGCTCACCTGGTGGATAACAGAACCCCTTCCCATTGCCATCACATCACTTCTTCCACTGATTGTACTGCCAGCCCTGGGAATTTCTTCTATGTCCGAGACCGCCCAACCATACGGTGATCCGGTCATCTTTCTGTTTATGGGCGGATTTATTTTGGCGCTGGCATTAGAAAAATACCATTTGCATCAACGCATCGCTTTGAACCTGATTCGAATGACCGGCACCAGCGGCAATGGAATCATTTTGGGATTCATGTTAGCCACTGCACTCATCAGCATGTGGATCAGCAACACCGCAACCGCCATCATGATGTTGCCCATCGCCGCTTCCGTGACCAACCTGATCGCTAAAGATCTATCCCTTGAGCAGGACGATCGCTTTAAAAATTTTTCTACTGGACTCATGCTGGCCATTGCCTACGCTTCCAGCATAGGAGGTATTGCCACCATCATTGGCACACCACCAAACGTAGTCATGGTCGGACATGTAAAAAGAATATACGGAACAGATGTTGGGTTTGCCGATTGGATGATTGTTGGTGTTCCACTCATGATTCTTGCACTCGCATCGTGCTATCTGATTATCACCAAAATTCTTTTCCGAAATCGTCTATCAAACATTCCGGGCTCCAAAGAACTGATTGAAAACAAACTCAAAGAACTGGGGCCAGTGTCGGGAATGGAAAAAAAGGTGCTGATTATTTTCGGTATAACCTCTTTCCTGTGGATTTTTAAACAACTGATCAATAAAGTCATTGGTTTTGGACTGCTCGATGATACGTCCATTGCAATTCTGGGTGCAGTATTGATGTTCCTTTTACCGGCAGCATCAGAGGAAACAAAAGCCAGGGGATTACTGGAGTGGTCGGATATGAAAAACATGCAATGGGGAATTTTATTGCTGTTTGGTGGCGGTATGGCATTGGCCGGAGGAATGGAGAAATCAGGTCTTGTTGAAAAAATTGGTGGGTATTTCAGGGAGAATCAAATCAGCGGTGCAGTTCTGATATTTTCACTGACGTTCATATCCATGGCGCTCACGGAACTCATGAGTAACGTAGCACTTGTTACCATTTTTGTTCCGGTCGTTTTTGGTATTGCAGAAGGGGCCGGAATTAATCCCATTTACCTTGCACTACCTGTAACCTTCGCAGCCAGCTGTGCTTTTATGATGCCAATCTCGACACCACCGAATGCCATTCTATTTGCGAGTGGTTACATCAAAATGAAAGACATGATTAAAACGGGGTTGTTGCTCAACCTTTTTTGTCTTGCCATCATTTTTGTGCTGGCCATTACGATTATGGAAGCTGTCTTTTAACCCGAGAGGTAATTTTGCTTAAAACATTAATGGTATTCTGGTAGGCCGTCAAGAAATTCAGGTTTCTGTCCGCCGGGAAAAGGCTTAAAACAGTAATGCAACATTCCATTGGTCACAACAATGAACTTTGCACCAACGGTCATATTGTAAACTGAAGCCTGGTTAAAAGCCTTTTGATCCAAACCAATTTCAGGGGACTTACACTCCACCAGCATCCAGGCCTTTCCTTCCCGATCATGGACCAGGATGTCAGAGCGCTTTTGAAGGGCATTTACTTTCAGGCCTGATTCGACCTTAATCAGCGATTTGGGGTAGTTCAGCGCCTTAAGCATATAATGTATAAAATGCTGCCGAACCCATTCCTCAGGGGTTAGAACCACGTACTTTTTCCGAATCAGATCGAAAATCCTGTATTTGCCGCTCTCTTTGATAATTTTGGGTTCAAATTCCGGCAGGTTCAAAGATTGCATCTTGCAATTTATGGATTTAAGCCTCGGGTTTTTTTTACCAAACCCCTATATGCATGAAGACCAAAGAATCTATTGTTGAAAACTGGTTGCCCCGCTACACAGGCCTGCCATTGGATCAGTTCAGTCAATACATCCTACTCACCAACTTCGATTTATACGTAAAGAAGTTTGCGGAAATGCATGGTGTAGAAGTCCATGGCCAGGACAGAGCCATGCGAAGCGCCACCGCTGAAGGCATCACCATCATCAACTTTGGAATGGGTAGCCCGAATGCTGCCACCATCATGGACTGTCTATCTGCAGTTAAACCCAAAGCCTGCCTTTTCCTTGGAAAGTGTGGAGGTCTAAAAAAGAAAAACAATCTGGGTGACTTTATTCTTCCGATTGCTGGCATCAGAGGCGAAGGAACTTCCAACGACTATTTTCCACCAGAAGTGCCGGCATTACCGGCGTTTGCGCTTCAAAAAGCCATTTCAACCACGATCCGAGATGCTGGGAATGACTATTGGACTGGAACCGTTTTCTCAACCAACCGGAGGGTATGGGAGTGGGATGAAGAATTCAAAAATTATTTGAGAAAGATCAGGGCAATGGCCATCGATATGGAAACCGCCACGATTTTCTCTACTGCATTTTTTAACGAAATCCCCGCCGGCGCATTGTTGCTGGTTTCAGATCAGCCAATGATTCCTGAAGGTGTAAAAACTGAAGTAAGCGACACGGTGGTGACCAAGAACTTTATGGACATGCACCTCCGGATTGGAATTGATTCGCTGAGACAATTGATCAACAACGGCGCAACCGTTAAGCACCTGTTGTATTAGTTGCGACCGAAGGTCGGTGCTGCATATTAACTTTTTGTAAGAAATAAAGACCAGCGATAAAAAATGTCATCAGCACCAAAGTGCTGTTGCGCATGCTTCCCGTGATCTGCTCCACAAATCCATACATGAACGTTCCAAACACAATGGAAAGGTTGTACACCACATCATAAAAACTAAAGTAAGAAGCAAAGTCCTTGGTTTCAACGGGGAGCAACTTAGCATAGGTAGCCCTTCCAAGGGATTGAATGCCCCCCATTACCGTTCCAACCGCACAGGCAACAGCATAAAACTGATATTCCTGGGTTATGAAATAGGCTGAGAGACAGATGACAATCCAAATAGAAATCATCACGGACAGGGTTGCCTTGTTTCCAATTCTGTCTGAAACACGTGCAAATCCCCAGGCGCCCAAAGCACCAACAAGCTGAATCAGAAGAACGGTAGCAATAAGCTTAGGACCTGGCAGTTGCAATTCCTTCGATCCAAAAGTCGCGGCCAGGTACATTATGGTCTGAACCCCCATGTTGAAGAAAAAATATGAAAGCAGATAACGACGAATTTCGTGTTGTTCTTTCAATTCATTCCATACTTTCTTTAATTCAATGTATCCACTCCACATAACCTGACCACCGGTAAAAAGTTTTTTTCCGGAAGTTGGAAGAACCCTAAGCGGAATTTGAGAAAACAAAATCCACCAGCAGCCTACCAATAGAAAAACAAATCTGACTGCCGAGGATTCAGCAGTAAACCCAAAGGTTTGGTAATTGGAAATCATCACCAGACTAAAAATGAGCAACAGTACGCTTCCTGCATACCCCATTATATAACCTCTTGCACTAACCGAGTCCATTTTGTCTTCGGTTACGATTTCAGGAAGGTAGGCATCATAGAATACGACGCTACCAGAATAACCAATGCATGCCAAAACAACACAGGCAATACCGAGCTCCAGGTTGGAGGCATCGAAAAAGTAAAGGGTGGCGCAGGCCAATCCACCAAGATTGGCAAACATGCCCATGAAAAATTTTTTGTTGCCCGCGTAGTCGGCAATGCCAGACAACAAAGGCAACAATGGCGTAACCACTATATAACTGAAAGAGATGGCATAGCTTAACAGGACCGAATTGGCGAGCGTAAAACCGAGGAAATTTACCTGGTCGCTGCCATCGGAAGCTGTGGTTACAGCCTGATAGTACACCGGGAAGACCGAAGAAACG
This sequence comes from Bacteroidota bacterium, assembly GCA_016866235.1. Lineage (GTDB taxonomy): Bacteria > Bacteroidota > Bacteroidia > Cytophagales > Cyclobacteriaceae > ELB16-189. Next base: position 132,819 of record VGMW01000001.1, on the reverse strand, counting down.
ATCACCAGTGAATACACTGAATTGGCCCAATCATAGAAAGTCCAGGATCGGACGATGGAAGGGTTGTTCTTTTCGGTCATAAAAAAATAGCCTTCTTGAAGAAGGCTATTTTAATGGAATAAAGCAAGTAAGAATTACATCTTATCCTCGGCTTGCTGCATGGTAGCATAAAGAATCCTGCGGGCGTTCGCCTTTCTCAGCTCGGTTTCCACATCGGCAATGATGCCACGCGTGGTTTCCTTGTCAACTTTAAGGGAAACGGTCATCAGGTCGCGCTCAGCCTCAGGAAGGCCGTCGCGTTTTCTGCTTACCCAAAGGAGAACCTCATTAGGCAGAATGAAATTATCATCAGCCTGGATCTTGAAGTCTTCTCCCTGATCGCGCTTCTTAGGCTCTCCGATGTAAAGGTCTACGACAAGACTTTTACGTTGGAGCTTACGGAGCTGCGTTGCTTCAGGGATTCGCTGCATGACGTCTATGGATGTTTTTCTAAGCTCTGTTGTAACCATGAAGAAAAACAACAGCATGAACACCACGTCCGGCATGGAGGAGGTTGGAATCTCCTGTTTTACATTCGTTTTCTTTTTGAACTTAGACATATTAACCTCCTATCTTGGTTGGTTCAGCAATTGAGATGTTCATCGGAATCTCAAGCGATCCGTCAACCTTTTTACCACGGCCAAGGTCATAGAGTCTTTCATTTTCCGGATCCTGCAGGTCGGATGCGATTTCGCGCCAACGAGCATTGTTTACACCGGCCCGCTCTGCGTAGATATCATTGTATGCAGACTGAACGATGTTCAGAATCTCAATGAAACGCTTGTGGGTAGTGCCACGGTCGGTTTTGAAAGAAACGATTGCCTTGACAGGGTTGTCTGACAGATTCGGATTTTTTCCGTAGTTCAAAACGAACTCCTTTAACTGGTCTTTCAGGCCACTGACATCCTCGGTGTATTCTCCTTCTACAAGAAGAGCATCAGAGGAATTGAGCTGGATTTTGAACATGTTGTGTTCCTGAATCTTGATCTCTTCCGTTTGCTGGGCCTCAGGGGGCGGAGGAAGAATAAGACTTAATCCACGATCGTTGGCAATGGTCGTTGTAACCAGAAAGAAGGTCAACAGCAGGAAGGCAATATCCGCCATCGATGCGTTGGGTATTTCCGGTGTTGTTCTGGCCATTACTTCAGGGCTTTAGAGATTTCAGAATAAATCAGTCCGATAACAGCTATGAAAAAAGTGATGTAGAACATGATCAGTCCTCCACCAATGAGCTTTGAACCGGCCTCATCTATGCCCATTGCTATGGCTGACGAGGACAGCTCGCTTCCAGAAAGCACGTAGGACACAATAAACAAAGCTGCGAGTATACCTGCGCCCATTGCTGATCGGATCAAGGTTTTGGTATCGCTGGCTGCGTTCATTAGAAACAATCCAACGATGGCCAAAACAGAGCCGAAGAACAAGATGTAGCAGAAATACAGACCCCAGGAAATCGCGTTACACGACAACTCCGAGAGGCCATTTGCTTCACATATATCCATATAATGACGCCTTACTTGGCGATTTTATTCTTTACAAGAATATCGATCAAAGAGATGGATGCATCCTCCATGTTGTTTACCAGGCTATCAATTTTAGAAACCAGGTAGTTATAAAGAATCTGGAGAATCATACCTACTATAAGACCACCGACCGTTGTAATCAAGGCCACTTTCATACCACCTGCAACAACCTGAGGGGAGATATCGCCTGCAGCCTGGATGTCATCGAAGGCTTGCACCATTCCGATAACCGTTCCAAAGAATCCAAGCATTGGTCCGAGTGAAATGAAAAGTGAAACCCAAATAAGTCCGCGCTCCAGTTTACCCATTTCTACACCACCATAAGAAACCACTGATTTTTCAACCATGTCAATTCCTTCTGAGGCACGCATCAAACCTTGGGTAAAGATTGAAGCAACTGGGCCTTTTGTGTTTTTGGTAACTTCTTTTGCAGCTTCTACGCCGCCTGATTTCAGAGCATCCTCAATCTGACCAAGGAGCTTATTGGTGTTGGTTGTAGCCAGGTTAAGCGTGATGATACGCTCAATGGAAACAGCGAGACCAAGAATCAAACAGATCAGGATGGGCCACATAAATGGAGCACCACCTTCAATGAATTTGTCTTTGAGTTGCTGGTGGAATGACTGCTCTGGGGCAGCTGCTTCTTCCACTGCTGCTTCTTCTGCGGGCGCAGCTACTTCTTCTGTTGCCGTTTGGGTGGTATCACCCTGGGCGATTACCTGGTTAGAGAAACTGAAGAACAGAATCCCTACGATTGCAAGAATGCTTAGTTTTCTTTTCATGGTTTGAGGTTTAAAAATCCAGTTAAGGCGTCAAATTTAAAGGTTTTGTTCATTCATAGGCAACAAAAGGATTTTTTTTACATCAGGAATTAATGAACCCTTCTTACCAGTCTTAATCGTGTTCATTTTCACTTTAATCCTAACGTCTGTTGCGGCTTGAATTGGATTTGAATCACTTCAAATGCCCTGATAACCACATAAATATGAAAAAATTTCATTTGGGAGCCATTGGATGATTTAAATCCCAGGCGTTGGCCAATGACTTGACAGGCGGCTGCCATAGAACAGCTTCTTTGCGCGCCGGGCTAATTCTTCATTACTTTGCGCACTTTTTTACTAAACGGAGAGGTGCAGGAGTGGCTGAACTGGCACGCCTGGAAAGCGTGTATACCGCAAGGTATCGAGGGTTCGAATCCCTCTCTCTCCGCCAAAAAAATCAAAATTACCCTTCGAAGAAGGGTAATTTTTTCCGTCCAAAACAGGAGCGCAGCCGCAGGCTGCAGCGACGTGCGAAGGATGAAAAAAAACCCGAGGCGAAAGCCGAGGTGATTTTGATTTTAATTTGAAGCCACCCCATCCAAGGGATCATGCCAATAATCCCTCTCTCTCCCCCAAAAGAGATCAAAATTACCCTTCGAAGAAGGGTATTTTTTTTCGTCCAAAGCAGGAGCGCAGCCGCAGGCTGCAGCGACGTGCGAAGGATGAAAAAAACCCGAGTTCCTCCTCCCCCTTCGCGGGTGGCCACCTTTTGTCCTTAAAAACCATTAACCACTTCCGCCCTTACCAATACCTTTGTTGCCCAAAGCTGCACCGATGAAATTCAATCTTCAGGACACAGACCGCATCATTGAAATGGCCTGGGAAGACCGAACTCCTTTCGAAGCCATCGAAATTCAATTCGGGCTACCTGAAAAAGAGGTCATCGCATTGATGAGAAAAAATCTGAAGCGAAGCAGTTTCGAATTATGGAGAAAACGAGTGAATAGCGGCGTGAGTACCAAGCATCAAAAGAAACGCTCTGATGATATTTCCAGATTCAAGAGTAAAAGCCAAAGAGCAATCACCGGAAATAAAATCAGCAAAAGAAAATAGTTGTTCGTCAGTCCACAGAAACAAAACATCAGGAAAGCTCTCCCGCCACCGGAGTGATCATCCACTGACCAACTTCAGGCATTCCGAATTCGCCCAATCCAATCATTAGCTTGGTGATGGCGGCCTCAGTGGTCATATCTCCTCCACTTATTACACCTATTTGAGCAAGCTCCCGACTGGTCTCATAGCGACCCTGCTGAACCATTCCACCGGGGCACTGCGAGACATTAACAATGGTGATGCCGGACTGAATCGCAGACGAAAGCGATTCAATGAACCAACTCGCAGATGGAGCATTTCCTGAACCAAAAGTTTCCAAAACAATGCCGCGAAGCCCGGGCAACGCAATTGTATGTCTGATCAGCGCCTCGCTGACACCCGGAAAAAGCTTGAGGATGGCAACACGCGATTCAAATTTGCGCAGCACTTTAAGTGGCGCTTTTCCGGATTTACGGATTGCCTCCTGATTCAATTCAATTTTTACTCCAGCCTCAGCAAGCAATGGATAATTCTCCGATTCGAAAGCATCGAAATGCTGGCTTTCTGCCTTTCTCGTCCGAACACCGCGTAACAACTGACTTCCAAAATAGATACACACTTCAGGCACAGCAGGTAAGCCATTATTTTTCATGGCAGCAATTTCAAGCGCAGTGATGAGGTTTTCCCGGGCATCACTTCGTGGCTCGGAAATGGGCAACTGCGCACCGGTGAAAATGACCGGTTTCTCCAAACCTTGAAGCATAAAAGCCAATGCCGATGCAGTGTAGGCCATCGTATCGGTACCATGCAGAACCACAAAACCATCCTGTTGCTCATAATATTTCTCAACGATGTCTGCGATGGCAACCCATTGCTCCGGACCCATATTTGAAGAATCGATGGGAGTTTCAAAAGAGATGACGGTGATTTCAAGCAGCAGTTGTTTGAGGGCGGGCAAATGCTCAAGGATCATCGAAAAATCGAATGGCTTTAGAACGCCGGAAGAATCCTTGAACATGCCAAAGGTGCCACCGGTGTATATGATCATAACCCGTGAAAATGGCTTTCCGGTGGGCGCGGTGTTGATGGTTATTAAAGGACTTTTCAAGTTTTCAATTTTAGTGGTTTATCCAGGACCAAAAAGTTTGTCTGCATTGGCTGAGGTTCGTTCGGAAAGTTCCTGCTCCGAAACCCCCAGAACCTGCGACAATTTATCAGTGACTTTTCGAATGTAGGCCGGTTCGTTTCTTTTTCCCCGGTGAGGCACAGGCGCAAGGTATGGCGAATCGGTTTCGACCACCAAGTGGTCAAGTGAAACATCCGGCAGTATTGTATCGAGTCCTCCATTCTTGAACGTCACTACCCCTCCTATCCCTGCCAGAAAACCAAGATTAATTACCTGATCAAGTTGCTCTTTGTTACCGCTGAAACAATGAAAGATTCCACGAAGACCTTTCCCTTCAAATGGCTTAAGCAATTCAATTGTTTCATCAAAAGAGTTTCGACAATGGATGACCACTGGAAGTTTTTTTTCGATCGCCCAGCCAACCTGGATTCGGAATGCTTCCTGTTGTTCAGGCCAGAAAGTTTTATCCCAATACAAATCAGTGCCTATTTCACCGATGGCAGCAAAGGGACGTCGGTTAAGCCAAGATTCCACCTCATATAACGTGCGCTCGAATCCTTTTTTAACATAACAAGGGTGAAGACCCATCATCGGCCTGCAGAAAGAAAATCTGTGTTCGGTTTCCAGCATTTGGTCAATGGAGTCCCCATCGACGTTGGGCATAAAAATGCGCTCTACCCCTTCCTCCTGGGCGCGACCTATTACTTCTTGCTGATCCTTGGCAAACTCCTCAGCGTAGAGGTGAGCATGGGTATCGATCCATCGCATGCTTGCAAAGATGGCAACTCTGAACCCTTCAAAAAAGTTACCTATAGGAGAGATTGCCGGATTTGGCTTTCTAACAGATCAGGGGAGGAACCACCCCTAAAAATCATTTTGGAGGTCATACTTTCCCGGATAATTTCCTGATCTAATTGTTCCTCACCGACATAGGCGGCATGGCCACGCTCAGCCATCAGCCTTGCCAGGTATAGCTGCTCCGGCTGCCCGGGGGTTGGCACCATCAACACACGACATTGGAGGCGATCATAATCCATAATGCTCGAATAACCTGAACGACTTATCACCAGACGGGTTCTGCAAATAATTTCCTCCAACGCTGATGTTGAAACATTGTAACGAAGCTCAACTTTTTCAACCGATGGGACAAGTAATTCATTTCCTCCAACCAAAACCAAGCAACGACCAGGAAACCCGGACAACGAGGAAAAAATTTTTTCAGCAAATCGGCTCTTCAGCGGTTCGGGACCTGAAATTATTGCTGTGACATCGTAGGTTTTTTCTATGGTGGGTTGGACCGGCGTAAATCGTGACAGCGGACCAATAAATTTCAACATACCGGAAGGAAGACCCACCTTGGATAATTCACCCGATAACCGCCGCGAAGCATCGTCTGGAATCCAGATTTCATGAAACCTTTTAAGCCAGCGATTATAAAAAAAGTTGAGCAGCGGACTGAACACCTTCCATCTGCCTGGCAAGACAATGTTCAAAAAATGACAAACCAAAACAGATTTAACCAAAGGATGGCGACTTCCATATCGATTGTCCGAGACAATCAGATCAATTTTCTCCTGATCTACGATTTTCTTAACCAACTCTTTTTCCTGATGGATAATCCACAGCAGACGGGGCGTATACCAAACCGCACTGATGAGTGCTCCGAAAAAAGAAAAATATTTCATTTCCAATGAGGGTAATGAAAAGGTTTTTAATTCTGGAAATTCGGATTGAATCCATCGCAAGGCTTCACCTGAAGAAATAACCAACGGAGTGTGTCCTTGGCTGATAACCTCTCTGATAATAACAGATGATCGGGTTGCATGACCCAGACCCCAATCCAGAACAGCGAGCAAAACTTTTTTGCCCATAACCCTTCAGTTGATTGACTGCAGCAAGTAGTGGTTGCTAACCAGGAAATCAAGGTAACCAGGCAGGAGCAGCTTAAGATTTTTCTCAGCTTTAAAACTGTCATGAAAAACGACAATCGATCCGGGTCTGATCAATCGGATCATTTCCTTCAAAACCGCTTCAGTATTAATCCGGGAGTCAAAATCATAGGAGAGAATATCCCACATAACAATCGAATGGTTATGCAAGGCCCGAAGGGCAAAAGGATTAATTCGGCCATAAGGCGGACGAAAAAGAGGCTTACCCATCGAGGGTATTAATACTTCACACTTCTTTATGTTATCGACGTAATCAGAAGCACCATTACTCCAACCGCTGATGTGGTTATAAGTGTGGTTTCCGATCCGGTGGCCAGCCGCGAGGATCTTGTTAAATGTTTCAGGATGTTTACGGATGTTGTCGCCAATACAAAAGAATGTTGCTTTTGCCTCGACTCTGTCCAATTGATCCAAGACAAAGTCTGTTGGACCGGGTACTGGCCCATCATCGAACGTAAGAAATAGTTGACGATCCTTTACCGGCAAATCCCATAGCAATCCAGGGAAAATTTTTTTTAAAAGCGTTGGGGTACGGTAGAATCTCAGCATTAAAAATTAGGATTACCAACCCTGCAGGACAACATGGTAATATCATCTCGGTAAGCGTTTGAACCCTTATGGCCATCCAAAAGAATTATTACATCCTGATGCATCAATTTAAGTGGCTTAGGGTTCGACTTTTCCAGGTAATCCAAAAGCCTTGCTAATCCAAATTCATGACCAGCCTCATCTAAGGTTTCTATTAGCCCATCGGTGTAGCAAAAAAGCAGAAACTCCTTAAGACCTGAAAGCTTGCCGGTTTTGATGGCTGGCAGTGTACTGATAGCGCCAAGCACAGTACATCCTTCATCCAGCAATTTGATGTCTTCTTTTGTTTTCAAGATCGGCGGATTATGTCCTGCGTTGATGTAGACCATCTCACCCATTTTATAATCGTAAAGAGCAATGAAAGCGGTAATAAATTTTTCCGATTTGGTGCTTTGGGTCAAGAGCTTGTTCAGCGCAACAACAATTTCATGAAGATCCGTTGTTTGTGTGACCAGCGTACGAAGTGAGGCCTGGAAATTGGACATCATCAGTGCTGCACCCACACCTTTGCCACTGACATCTGCTATACATATTATGAATCGATCCTCCGCAAGAGGAATGTAGTCGTAGTAATCGCCACCAACCAGATCGTGGGGTAAATAACTTGCTTCCAACTGGATGTTGCCTGATGATGGCAGACGTTCAGGAAAAAGCAACTGCTGAACATCACCGGCGATTTCCAACTCCTTTCTAAAGGCTTCTTGCTCCAACTCGCGTCGCATCAGTCTCTTGTTTTGAACTGCAACCACCAAAATGTTGGAGATTGCCTGCAGAAATTCCACCACTTCTTCACGTTCGTTGAGAACCTCCACCAGTCCTAAACCACCTACGAACAACAATGCCAGGTTAGAACCCTGATGGGATACAGGGATCAGCAAATCAAACTCAGCAAACTCAGTTCCCCAGTCTGCACTCCGCCTGGTTACGGATTTAACACCTGAAAAACGCTTATCAATGGAAAGGTTGTCCAAATTGTTTTGCGTTCCATAGTGAACTTTTACGCTCCATTCTCCATAGAAAACAAAAAGGCACAAACGTTCTATTTTAAGGTTGGAGAGTACAGTGAACTTGAAAATTTTGTAGAGAGCGCCTTCATCCAGATTGCTGTTAATGGCCTGTGTGATCTCAAGCAGGGATTTTAACTCCAGCTCTTTTTTTTCAATCAGGTTTTTAAGATTTACATCAGCCATACTCAAAGATAACTAGCCCAAATTGTTTTGGATTTCATTTTTATGAATGGCTTTGGTTACGGATTGGCCTACCCTTCCATGCAGGTGCGTAAAGCCATGATGAAACTGCCACCATTACCACATAAACCGGGTATGCTACGGATAAATAAAATCGTTCCAGCAGATTATTTTGAAGTGAAAATACATTTGAGAGCTGCTTAAGCAACCAAACTTCGGCCAACCAACGGGGCAAAAGAATCAATAATCCATTCCACGCATGTCCTGAAAAAATAAACATCCATCCATAAACCGAGAACAATTGAAAAATCAAAATACCTAAACCAAGCCATAAGCCCGACTGAAAGTTTGTATTCCTCGTTTTCCCTGCCCACCGGACCCGTTGATGATAGAAAGCTTTAAAATCAACTACAGGCTTGGTGATCACCACCGCTCCATTCATCCAGGCAACCTCAATCCCATTAGAATACACTTTTCTAATTTTTTCGAGAAGGAATACATCGTCACCTGAAGCAAGGTGATGGTTGCCGGAATACCCATTAACCTCCGAGAAAGCACTTTTCCGAAAGGCAAGATTTGCACCATTACAATACATAGGCTTACCCTGGCCGGCAAGAAGCATCCCGGTAGCAACCACCGCTGAAAATTCCAATTGTTGTAAACGGGTGAAGAAGTTACCTGAATCAATCTTCACTGGCCCGATCACCAATTGAGTAGATGAAGATAGAAATGGCTGCACCATACTTTCGATCCAATGACTTTGGTGGCGACAATCAGCATCGGTAGTAATAATAATATCGAACGTTGCGTGATTAATTCCATGTTCCAATGCTGACTTTTTTCCGTTCGAACCTGACTCAGATGTCAACCATCGAAATTTTTTGTCAGCGTATCGTTCCTGAAGCAGGCCGCTCAGGTCTTCGGAGTGGTCATCAACAAGAATGAATTCAACTTTTCCTTCAGGGTAAACCTGCGCATCGAGGGACTTCATCAAATCCGGCAGATTTTGGGATTCATTACGAAATGGAATAATGATGGATACCCCAGGCGTAGGAAACCAAAGCCTTTGATTTTCTGGAGGGTTGTCAGCCTTTGATGTTTTAAAACGCTTAGTGAATGACAGACCGATCCAGACCAGACCCAGAACATAAAAAAAGGTGAGGATGATGGCCAGCGCCGTCATGACTTCAGACTGTTTTGTTTACTTTGTATGCTCCCAAAATGGATAAAAAAAATCTCAAAGAGAAAATCATTCTAGGCCTTGATCCGGGCACGACGGTAATGGGCTATGGTGTGTTGAGGGCGCATGGACAGAAAATGACGTTGATGCAGTTTGGTGTAATCAAACTGGCAAAGATGGATTCCCATGCCTTGAGGCTGAAAAAAATATTTGAAAGGATTTTGTCTTTGGTTGATGAGTACCATCCTGATGAGGTAGCCCTGGAGGCACCTTTTTTCGGGAAGAACGTACAATCGATGCTTAAACTTGGCAGGGCGCAGGGCGTAGCCATGGCGGCGGCGCTTTACCGACAAATTCCGATCACAGAATACGCGCCCCGCAAAATAAAACAAGCAGTAACCGGCAATGGAAATTCAAGCAAAGAACAGGTTGCCGCCATGCTCAGCGCCATGTTCAGTTTGAAAGAGGCGCCTCAATTTTTAGACGCCACGGATGCATTGGCGGTTGCTGTTTGTCATCATTACCAGGGGAAAGCCATCACCACCTTAGGCGGAAATGATTGGAAATCTTTTCTGAAAAAAAATCCGGGCAGGATAAAAAAATGAAGCCGGCACTTTTTTTGATCACCAATAATTTTCCTTTTGGTCGTGGAGAATCTTTTCTGCATCCAGAGCTTACCGAAATAAAACAATTCTTTAGTAAAGTAATTATTCTTTCCAAGAATCAGGTAGATGCAAAAACTTCCGAAGTTGATGCTTCCATCTATAGAATAAACCTTGTTAGTCCGTGGAGTGATTACGTTATTCTACCGCTCCTGATGTTTCGTCATTTTTTGTTTCTCGCTAAAATTCTTTTTGATGAAGTCGGATTTATAGCCAATCACGGAGGACTTAAGTTCTCATCAATTCAAAAGATGCTGCATGATGCCTCAAAGGCATTATTACTTTCCAAAAAAATGGAAACCATCATTAACAAAGAGATTGGAAAACAACCCGTCATTCTATATTCCTACTGGCTGAACAACTCAGCTCTTGCGACCATGATAACTTTTAGAGGATCAAAAGGAATTACCAGAATTTCAAGGGCACACAGTGGAGACCTTTATGAATACAGACACCAAAGTAATTACTTGTCTTTTAGAAGAACACTTTTGATAGGCCTTGATCAGGTGCTCAGTATTTCAGAGGATGGGAAGCGTTACCTTCTTTCAACGGTGGGAGATAATTATTCAGAAAAAATTTCTGTTAGCCGATTGGGTACCGCAAATCCCAAATCTTTTGAAATAACTACGGATACAAGACAAAAATTTTGCGTGGCCAGTTGCTCATACTTGTTACCGGTTAAGCAGGTTGATAAAATACTTAGGGCTGTTGCGCTGGCTTCAAAGAATGAAATTCGGCATGTTCACATTGGTGGGGGTAGCCAGGAGGGAGAAATAAACAAGCTTGCGCAAACTTTGTCTCATTCAAATCCAAATTCTACTTTTTATTTCACTGGAAACATTCCTCAAACAGCTATAGGAGATGTTTATTTAAATGAGATGCCTTCCATTTTTATCAATGCCAGCAAAAACGAAGGTATTCCGGTTACCATGATGGAAGCCATGTCGTATGGAATACCAGTGATTGCTCCTGATGTTGGTGCCATTCATGAATTGGTGACCTGGGAATCAGGTTTGCTGCTTTCACCCAATCCGACAGAAGAAGACTTTGCGAATGCCATAACAACCATTCGAACAATGCCTGAGCATGAATACCTAAAATTAAGGGAAGGTGCCAGGAAGGTATGGGAGACAAAATTTAACGCCGCTGTTAATTTTCCTAACTTTGCCCAAAGAGTTTTGAATCTCTCTCATGCGGTTTGACCCAGCGTCGCTTCCCTATTTAAAAGGAGAGAAATTCTCCAACAATCATGTTACCCGATATGATTTTCTTGGACCGATTCCTGATCGGATAAAATTTCTTTGTGAGCTGATGAGTGGCAAAAGTGTACTGCACCTGGGATGTCTTGACCACCAAAATTTAATTGAGGAGAAATTTAAGAGAAAACAGTGGCTGCACGCCGAGTTGTCAGCAAGCGCCAGCCGTTGTTTGGGAATAGATGTGGATAAGCAAACCGCTGAATTTGTTAAAGCCAAATTAGGATACGACAACATTATACTCCATGACTTCACCAGTGGTGTTGAATTTTCTGGATCGAATGAACAATGGGACTATGCCGTCCTAGGCGAATTACTTGAGCATGTCGACAATCCGGTCCAATTTCTGCAAGCGATCAGAAAAAATTTTGAAAAGAACACAAAGTACCTGGTCATTACCGTTCCCAATGCCTGGACCAAGACCACCATGCATTATGCCAACAGGTCAGAGGAAATCATAAACTCCGACCACCGTTATTGGTTTACACCCTATACCCTGGCCAAAGTCATTCTAAGATCTGGCTTTGAACTTGACTCGATCCATTTCACAAACAGAGTTCCATTGGGAACTTTTGAGTTGATACGGAAAAAAATTTCATCCATAATCGGTACAGAGCAATCCTATCCTTTCACATACGCATCCTCTATAGTAGGAATCGCTAAATTTTAATTTGAGAAGTTTTTGATGAAAAAAGCCCTGGTCCTTGTTTATAGCAAGCTCAGACATGATGCCAGGGTAAAACGTCAGATTGGCTTTCTGTCTGAAAATTTTGAAGTCACCGTCGCTGCCTTTGGAGACGTCTCCCATGCAAACCACCATTTCATTGACCTTAAACCCGGCAGCCTCGGATTGTTAAGGAAAATTATGATTGCGGTATGGTCCCTGCTCGGGCAGTATAGAAGAGCCTGGAATACGTTTCACCCCTATTCTGGAAGACTGAAAAATCATAACAACCACCTGTGGGATATCATCATTTCCAATGATGTTGAAACTTTGCCCCTAGCCTTCCAGATCAAAAAAAAACGACCAGCTGCAAGGATCATTCTGGATGCCCACGAGTACGCGCCACGTCACTTTGAAGACCGTTGGTGGTGGCGACTCATTTTTCAGCCCATGAACATCTGGTGTTGTACCGAATTTATTCCCCGTCTTGACGCCATGTTTACGGTTGGGAAAGGCCTGGCGGATGAATATGCCACTCATTTCGGCCGACAACCTGTGGTCATCACCAATGCCCCAGGTTTTCAAAAAGTTGAACCCTCAAAAGTTCAACCCAACCAAATTCGGTTGGTCCACCATGGTATTGCCAACCCTTCCAGAAAATTAGAATTGATGTTTGACGTCATGCAATTGCTTGACCAACGGTTCACGCTGGACCTCTACTTATTAACCAGTGACTTTGCATCGGGTAGCACAAAAGATTACATCCATGCATTAAAAGAAAAATTCAGGTCAGATCCACGGATAACACTTCATGAACCGGTGGAGAGCAACATGATTGTCCAAACCATTAAACAATTTGACATCGGAATTTTTTTACTCCCGCCTTCCAACTTCAATTACGCCAATGCGCTGCCCAATAAATTTTTCGATTTTATTCAAGCTAGGCTCGCCGTTGCTATTGGTCCTTCACCCGAAATGGCCCGTTACGTACATCAATATCAAAATGGTATTGTTTCCGCCGATTTTAGTCCACGTGCCTTGGCCTCTCAACTCAATCAACTTACCACCGAAACTCTTTTGAATTTCAAACAAGGTTCAGAAAAGGCAGCCGCTGACCTCTGTGCTGAAAAAAATGCAGTAATTTTCAATCAGACCATCTCAGCACTCTTTTAAACCATGGGTATCGTTGTCAGGCAAAGTCTAATCACCACCATCATCTCCTACGCAGGGGTAGTGATTGGCTACATCAACCTGGTTTTTTTATACCCAAAATATCTTGAGACCAACCAGGTTGGATTATTACGAGCAATTTTAGACAGCGCTATGGTGCTCACCCCATTTGCTTCACTCGGCGTACCACAGGCTGTGGCTAGATTTTATCCAAGATTTCACTCAGATGAAAACCGTTTGTCCTCCTTTATCACCCTAACCTTGCTGATTTCAATGGTTGGGTTTTTGGTGATGACCTTACTGCTTAAATTTTTCCAGGATCCTATTTCAAATTTTTTCGCTGAGGAAGCACCTGAACTTTTGAACTACCCTGGTTTGATCCTTTGGCTAACCCTTACCCTCACCATTTCAGGAATTTTTGAACAGATGGCCAGATCTAAAATGATGATTGCACTGCCAGCACTGCTCAAAGATGTTGTCATACGCGCCTTTCAAGCTGTGCTCGTCCTGTTTTACCTACAAGGCACAATTGATTTTGATCAATTTTTATTCGGTTCGGTGGGTATTTACACGCTCACGCTAATCACCCTTCTGTACTATCTTGGAATATTGAGGCGTAACACCTTTCAACTTCAACTGCCTGAGAAAAGTGAAATAAAAGAAATCATAGTTTTTGGATTGATCACTTTTATTGGTCTCAGCTCCGTTATAGTCGTTGCCAAAGTGGATAGCCTTATGGTTACTGGGTTTCTTGGACTGGAAGCAGCAGCGATTTACACCACCACCTACTACATGGCTTCCGTCATTGAGGTACCCAAACGCGCACTAACCCAATCTGCATCTGCACTGCTTGCACATGCATTCGAAAAAGGCGACCTCAAATCAGCCTCTTCAATCTATCGTAAAACCGCCCTTCATCAGATGCTTATCGGCGGACTTTTACTCACCGGCATATGGGCCAACCTTGAAAATATCTTTGACATCATGCCCAAAGGCGATATTTATGAAGCCGGCGCGTGGGTTGTCATGGTTATTGGCTGCGCCAAACTGATGGACATGTCCTTCGGTCCCAGCAGCGAGGTCATCGGCCTTTCCAAACATTATTGGTTTAACCTGGTGGTTATTGCGCTGCTGGCAACTTTTACCGTGGCAGCAAACATTCTCCTGATACCTGTTTACGGGATGAATGGTGCTGCGATTGGAACTTTGGCTGCTCTATTCCTCTACAACCTGGCAAAAGCAATTTTTATTTCAGTTCGAATAAAAATGCATCCATTCGATGGGCGCACTACACGTGTTGCCATCGTAATTATGGTGACTGTTTTTATCAATCAGCTAATTCCAAAAGTAGGATCGTCACTCTCCGATGCTATAGTACGTTCTACATTACTAACAGCAGTCTACTGTTTTGCGGCCATAGGCCTAAACTGTTCTGATGAAGCAAACCAATTATTTTACGATGGCCTAAAAAGACTGGGCCTTGATTTCAGGCGGAGAAAATAATTCTAAGGCAATCGGTTGGCGTGTCGAGATACCAACTTCCAGTTGCCCTTCTCTTTAATATATACTTCAGTGAACATCAAGGAAACACTTGTGCGGTTGTTGTTCATCGTGGTGGTGAACTGACCTTTTCCGGTAACCACCGCAGATCCTTTATAGACCCTTGCGTTGGCTTCAGAAACGACTACATCATGGTACACCAATTTGCCATTGGTAAAGTCGTCCAGAAATTCCCTTTTGGTCTGAACCCAGCCATTGGAATGAATGTAGGATAACCGATCATCAACCAGTGCATTAAGTGAGTCAAGTTTGGCGGATTTCATCCATTCAAATTTTCGCTTAGATAAAGCCAAAATCTGAGCCTCATCTTTATCCTGTGCAAACACAGATATTGAAATAAGAATGGAAAATAGAAGAATTGAATTTTTCATAGATCGAATTTAGTAAATCCCTTTAGGAATGAAGGGACTTCAAAAATGTTGCTAAGTCGGCAGTAATATGTTTTCTGGACCATTTCAATGAAGCAGGCGGTAAACTGGGGCGGTTTATTTTATTCAACCATTCTTCATAGCATGAAGTAAGAATACCCTGAACCCCTGCTTCATCATCCTCTGAAAACATTTTGCCGGCACCAGAACTTTCTAAAATTAAAGATGCGTCACCTGCAGCAGGTCCAACCGCGACAATAGGTAACCCTGTACCCAAATATTCATACAGTTTCCCGGGTAAAAACCCCTCCGCATCACGATAGCCGGTAAGAACCAGTAGCAATGCATCGGTTTTACCATAAAGATCAAGAAGGTTTTTATGAGAAACCGGAGTCTCGATTTCAACAACCTCCCTAAGTAAATCGTCACTTTGTAGGGCTGAAAGAAACGCACCGGTCACTGTCCCGGTAAATACAAGCCTGATCTTATGAGTCAACCCATGGATCAAGTACCAGGTCTTGAAAATAGTCAGGAAGGGCCAAGGATCACATTCTGGATGAAGAATTCCAACATGTCGGATGGTAAATCGGTCGGTAGGCGTTTTGTGGATCCGTCCCATATCTTCTTCATCAAAACCATTGGTAAAAAGATGGACAGATTTTCCTGACAGCGCACTCAGCTGGCGAACATAAAAGGGTGAGATGGTCAGAATTTCATCGGCATGATCCAGGACTGATCGCTCCAGTCGCCGATGAATGCCCATTGCAATTGAGGAGGGTTTAAATTTTTTGAGAGCACCCCAGGTCGACCACGGATCACGGAAATCAGCAACCCATTTAACATCTGGAAAATTTTTCTTCACCCTTAAACCGATCAAATGCATGCTATGAGGCGGTCCTGTAGTAATTAAAATTTTGATGTTCCTCGACCGGACAAAATCTTCAAGAAATGCGGCGGCAGGCTTCACCCAAAATATTCGCGGATCCGGAAGAAAAAAATTTCCACGAATCCACCTGGCTAAACCAGATTCATGCGAGGGCGTATTGGAGGCCACCTTACGACCACCTTTGAATGCTGATTTGATTCGGCGCCAAAAACGGTAAGGTTCCCACACCGGGAGCTTGAGAACTTCTATGTCTTTTGGAATTTCAGCCTCCAGTGAGGCGTCTGTCCACTCAGCATCTGGATTTTCCGGTGTAAGCACAACAGGGGCGATACCATATTCAGGTAAATACTTAACAAATTTTAACCATCGCTGAACACCACTTCCAGCGGAAGGCGGCCAGTAATACGCCACAATCAAAACCTGAATTTTTTTAGGCGCTTCAGCCATGTTTAGTACTTAATCGGAACACCGGCTTCAGTGCCCAGTACCCCTTCTTTGTAAGCAACTTTTCCGTTTACAAAAACCATACTGATGCCTTCTGAAAATTGATTTGGGTTTTCTACGGAAGCCCTGCCATTTATTTTTTTTGGATCAAAAACTACCAGATCCGCTTTGCTGCCATTTTGGATCAGGCCCCGGTCTTTCATGGCCGGTAGAATTAGACCCCGGGGAAGCGAAGTTATTTTTCCAATGATTTGTTCAAGGGACATACCAATATCCAGACCATGTCGAACAGCCGTAGCAAAGCATCCGGCACCTCGTGGGTGAGAATTTGCTCCTGGTTCATATTCAATACCACCATCAGAACCGATCATGCAAAATTCTTCCTTTAGCGCCAGATCTATGGTTTGATCCATTGGCATTGTTCCTTCCGGAACAGCAACCAATTTCATATCCTTCTTGTATCGTAAAAAACTTTCAGCTGTAAGCCGCTCTCCGGTACCGACAAGTCGAAGATCTTTGTAATCCAGCCCATATCTCTCCCTCCACCCCTCATCAAATCTTTTTGAATGAAGATAGGTGGCCCAAAATGAATAAGGATACACACAACATGTGATTCGAAGTCCTGATTGATTGGCCAATCTTATTTTTGCGAGAGCGGCAGCCATATGAAAAGTTCCGCCGGTAGAGTGAAGGTGATCGATGTGAACCCTTGCACCAGAATTTTTAGCAATTGCAATAGCCTCATCAACTCCTTCAAGTTCTTTCGACTCGGATGAGTACCGAAGGTGAAGAAAAAAAGGACGATCATATTTTTTAGCCAATCGGGCATATTGAAGCACCTCTTCATACGGCGTCGGTTGGTACTCAATACTATGAGAGACACCCAATGCTCCAGCTTCCAGATTTTGCTCAACGGCTTTCAATCTTTCTCCCAAAGTTGGCTTGGCGTAGCGAATTCGCATCACAAAAACGGAAACACCAAAATTGATCCGGTGGGGCAATGAGCCAAAGTGTTTATAGTACTCAGCCACCTTAGCACTTCCTCCGTGCATTTGAAGGGCTGTGGTGACACCGTCGGTTACCTTATACTTTTCAAAAATCCGATAGGTTCTTTCCGGGTTGGCCGCATTGTCGGCGAGGATATCAATAAATCCAGGGGAAACATATTTTCCCTTTATATCTGTAACCGGAATTCCGGTAGGTACATTTTGCAAAACTTCCATGCTGCCATCGGTACGTATACCCAGGTGGGCAGTCTTCCAGGCACCATCGATCAATACATTGCCACCGGTTACAACCGTTTCTAAAGTAGGCGGAAGCACTTTAGCCAACGTGGGCAGCCCTCCCAACAGAGAGGTTCCGGTAAGAGCCAGAAAATTTCGTCTTCGCATTCGAATCTTTCAATACAAAGAACCGCAATTGCAGGAAGTCGATCAAACCAAAAATGGCTTGAATGCAATATTACTTTTGTTGCTTAGGCAGTTGCTTCGGCCTGACGGGTAACCCTGTCATTTATTTTGTCCCATTCCACCAGACCATCACGCAGGCGTATGATTCGGTGTGCATAATGCGCAATGTCGTCTTCATGGGTCACCATAATTATGGTGTTGCCTTTATCGTGAAGCTCCTGAAACAGGGCCATGATTCCATAGGATGTTTTGGTGTCGAGGTTACCGGTTGGTTCATCGGCCAAAATTATGGAGGGCTTATTGACAAGTGCACGAGCAATCGCTACACGCTGTCTTTGTCCACCCGAAAGCTCATTTGGTTTATGGTGCCAACGATCTTCAAGATTCACACTTTTCAAAGACTCCATGGCAATTTCCTCACGTTCAGATTTGCCATAGCCGGCGTATATCAGTGGCAAGGCAACATTCTCAAGCGCTGAGGCGCGGGGCAATAAATTAAACGTCTGGAATACAAAACCGATTTCACGGTTGCGGACCTGAGCCAATTCATTTTCAGTCATCTCACTCACCACTTGTCCGTTTAGGATATAAGTGCCAGAGGATGGTGTGTCAAGACATCCTACAATGTTCATAAGGGTTGATTTTCCAGAACCTGAGGGGCCCATGAAAGCGACATATTCCCCCTTTTCAATAGTGATGGATATATCCTGAAGGGCACGAACTATGTTATCGCCCATGACATACTGCCTCGAAATATTTTTAGTCTCAATGATTCTGGACATGGGCGCCTGGTTGTTGAATGAAGAATGCTTAATAACTGATTTGAGGTAAAATGGTTGCGAAATTACCCCAAAACTTCATCGGTTAATGGTCGAAGGACGTGGGATGGGTATGATTTCCACTTGTCGGCCATCAATATATCGGAAGCCGGTCTTATCGAAATATCCGTCCTCTTCCAGCTGGATCTTGATGTCCTTTTTCCATTCGGTAACAGCTACCGTGACATTCAATTCAATGGAATAGGCAGTACCGGAATGAAGGGGATAATCGCCGGTATAAGGAACACCACCCTGCATGTCCCACATGCCAACCGTAGTTCCTGCAGCATGGCCATGGAACCCGATGGGATGCGTATAAATGGATGGACGCAGTCCTTCCTGTAGCGCTTGTTGTCTCGACTCTTGCAAAATCTGATTTCCTGTTTTACCCTCTTTGTAATTACCCGTTAGAATATCCTGAAGCCTGTTGCCTTTGGCAAAAGCATCCTTAAGAAACTGGGGAACCGATTTCTCATCAGGTTTTAATACATAGGCATGCTGTTGCGTGTCGGTGTTTAGCCTTAAATATGTGATGCCAAAATCC
Source organism: Bacteroidota bacterium (assembly GCA_016866235.1). GTDB lineage: Bacteria > Bacteroidota > Bacteroidia > Cytophagales > Cyclobacteriaceae > ELB16-189. Next base: position 113,593 of record VGMW01000001.1, on the reverse strand, counting down.
ACATGGAGCAAATCACCCGGCATAATGACCAATGGTTGCGCTCGCTTAGAAAAAATCGCTTCCTCTTCCTCACGTTGAATTGAAACAGATGGCTGAAACCAAGTATCTAGCTTAAGTTCTCTGATGCGCTCCCTGTACCACCAGACCACATCATCGGTTGTGGTAACACCTGGCTGAATGACTTTATCGGAAAAGCCCTCCGCAATAATTTCATGGGCAACCCGGCAGATTTGTGGGTAAATAACCATCTCCTTTTCAGTTCTTGCTTCCAGCCAGCTTACCGCTAGTTTCTCGGCGCTTACCAAGGATGACTGAAGTTTTTTAGGCAACACTTCCATCAAACGGTCGTAATCATTGGAGGTAAGTCCGTCGGCATGACCATAACCCGGTGCTTTATTGATTCCGATTTTTTTTGGATTCCGTTCTGAAATGAGTTTTCCGAGCTGGGCCCACTGGTCTGGTTGCGCCTCCGGGTCCCATGCGCGCTTGAAAACCTTTCCAACATCATAACGTGCAACCGCCAGGTATTCCATTGGTTGCGCGGAGCCCTTATCGAAGACCAAAAGCATGGTGGTACGTCTGGCTGCGAACCAGGTGGCCGGCAACAGGGTTCGGATAACAGGATCTTCATTGTACTCCCTGGAAATGACGACCCACATATCAAAGCCCTCTCTACGCATCAAACCAGGCAGAAGATTTTTCAAACGATCTTCTAATAGTTCATCCACAACAGTCGCCTGAGCGCGCTGACTAAGCACCAGGGGCTGCGCCTGCAGGTGAAGAACCAAGGCCAATGAAAGAATAAAAATTACGTTTCTCATATTTGATTTGATCAATTGTTCCAATTGGCAGGCAGAATGCATCGTTCATTTCGTAAAAGTTCGGATGCGCCTGAGAAATCCTTAACTGTGTGTATATCGTCCATTTGATCTCGAACCTGTTTCCTTAGATCTTTTAGACGCATGCCCTCTATAAACCTCTTGACATCCTCGCTGTTTTCCAAAACGAGCTTTGGTACAGTCAACGGTCGGTTGTCCTCACCCTTTGCCACCATGGTAAAGAAACAGGAATTGGTGTGTTTGATCTCACCTGTCTTTACATTTTGAGATTCAACACGAATGCCAACAATCATCGAAGAATTGCCGACATAATTAACGGAGGCCATCAACGATACAAGCTCACCCACTTCTACAGGTTGAAGAAATTCAACACGATCCACCGAAACGGTTACACAATAACTTCCGGCATGTCTGCTGGCACACGCATAAGCGACTTTGTCCATGAGGGAAAGTAAAATCCCACCATGGATTTTTCCTCCAAAGTTGGCATAAGACGGAATCATTAATTCGGTGATTACCGTTCTGGATTCACGAACCGGCCTGGAGGGTATTTGCGCCATCAAAACAAAGTTAATGGAAAGGCTCTTTGGTTTAGCGGCGGTTCAGTTCTGAAGAGAGCCGATTGAAACGCCAAATAGTAGCCAATGCAGATAAGGTCAGGCCTATCAGCAAGCCCATCCAAATGCCCTGCGGACCCCAGCCTCTGTGAAAAGTGAGCCAGTAACCAACCGGTAAGGCGAGGATCCAATACGCAACAAAAATCAACAGTCCTGGAATTTTTACATCCTGCAATCCACGAAGCGCACCTGTAGCAACTACCTGAATTCCATCGGAGAGTTGAAAAAATGCACCGACCACCAATAACCCCGCTGAAACGTTTATCACTGCCGGATCACTGATATAAATGGTGGGAAAAAGATTTTGTCCCGCAATGAAAATGATCGCCCAAAACAACATTAATGCTGCCGCCATCCAGAACATGGTAAATCCAGACGAACGAAGATTTTGAACATCACCCTTACCGAAAAAATGCCCAATTCGAATGGTGGCCGCTGCGCCCATACCAGAAGTTATCATATAACTGATGGTGGCAAGATTGAGTGCAATTTGATGCGCCGCCAGTGGCACAGTGCCCAGCCAACCCATCATGATGGAAGAAAATCCAAAAGCACCAGCCTCAAAAATGAATTGGGCTCCTGCCGGAACCCCAATATGAAGCATTGACTTTATTCGTGCTAAAGCGTAATTACCCGTTTTAAATCCGTGACGGTATAATTTAAACGAGCGGCCATAAAAAATATAAAGCGCCATAGCTAAACCCATACAACACCTCGAGATCAGTGTTGCCCAACCGGCACCCAGCAAACCCATTTCGGGTAGACCAAATTTTCCATAGATGAGGAGGTAGTTCAGAATAATGTTGAGCAGGTTCGAAAGAATAACAATCACCATGGCCATCCGAGTATGTTGTAATCCTTCACCAAACTGCCGGTAGGTTTGGAAAATCATGGTAGGAATTATGGAGGGCGCTACAACCACCAGATAAGGAATAGCAAGTTCTACTACTTCCGAAGGTTGACCCATTTCATACATCCATGGCATCATCAAGAAGAGGAAGCCGGTAAGAAGGGCCGCCGTAATCAGGTTGATCAACATGCCGTGTCGCAACACATGGCTTACCTCTACCCTGTTTCCTGATCCCGAGGCATGTGCCACCAATGGTGTTATGGCATATGAAATCCCTATTCCGAAAAGCAGGGTGATCGAAAAAAATGTATTGGAAAAAGAGGATGCAGCCAATGGAGTTGCCCCAATCCATCCAACCATGATGCTGTCTGCTACACCGGTCATAACCTGACCAAGCATGCTCAACATCACAGGATAAGCCAGTAGAATATTGGGGCGAACGTGGCCTCGATCGAACATCTTCTTAAAGCAACAGCTTTGGATATTTTCTCGCTACCATAAGCAATCCCATGACCGTGAGGCTATCGGTAATTTCTCCCTGTTCCACCATCTGAAGCGCTTCTTCCATAGAAACCTTTTTTACACGCATGTCGGCCTCGGTGTCCTCACGGTCTAACTTATCCAAAGATTCAGAAATCGATGTGGCCAAAAATAAAATGGCCTCTTCATCTGAGACCGAATTGGATAGATCTGCGCGAACAAGCAATTCCCACTTTTCAGCCGCCAATCCGGTTTCCTCCAACAACTCACGTTTGGCAGCCTCTAGTGGATCTTCAGAAAGTGGTCCACCGCCTTCAGGGATTTCCCAACTCCATTTGTCTAATGGAAAACGCCACTGGCCAACCAGCCACACATTTCCTTCGTCATCAATAGGAACAATTCCGATGGCCTTGTTTTTGAAATGAACCTTCCCATAAATACCAGGTTTACCCGCAGGATTTAAAACCTGAAATTCGGTGACTTGAATCCAAGGATTATCGTATTGCTGCTTCGAACTAAGGATCTTCCAAGGATTATTTTCCATCGCATCGGTTTTATACAAGTATAGTCTTTTAAGGGCATACCTGTAAACCACATGCGGGACAGGAAATCATTATACTTGTGGTCTATTGATGAAATGCTGAAATCATCCTACACCAAAGATCTTATCGAGGCAGGATGCGACGAAGCGGGAAGAGGATGTCTCGCCGGACCGGTGGTGGCGGCCGCGGTCGTGCTTCCAAAAAAATTTAAACACCGATGGCTGAACGATTCCAAGGTTTTGACTGCAGACCAGCGGAACGAACTGAAAGGAGAAATTTTACAAAGCGCCGTTTCCTGGGCCATTGGTGAGGTCTCCAACCTGGAGATTGACGAAATTAATATTCTCAACGCCTCGTTTTTGGCCATGCATCGGGCTTTAGAGAAACTTGAAGTAATACCTCAAATGGTATTGGTAGACGGAAACAGATTTAAAGCTTACCAAAGCATTCCACACCAGTGTATTGTAAAGGGGGATTCTATTTTTTTATCCATTGCCGCTGCGTCTATTCTTGCCAAAACGCATAGAGATGATTTGATGACAAAATTTTCAGCACAGTATCCGGGGTATAAATGGGAAACCAATATGGGCTATCCTACCCAGGAACACCGCGATGGCATCAGGGCACTTGGGCTAACACCCCTTCACCGAAGGTCGTTTCAACAACTTCCTGGTCAAATGCATTTGTTTGAAGAGTAACCATCCAAACATGTGCCTGGTATTTTTCTCTTTCAACCAATACAGTGATTATCCACTGATTATCGCTGCCAACCGTGATGAATATTACTTAAGAAAAACTGCGCCCTTACAACATTGGCCAGACCATCCGCAGATTATTGGCGGCTTTGATGTAGAACAATACTCAGTTGGTGAAATTCCAGGAACTTGGTTTGGAGTGACCTTAGATGGAAGAGTGGCACTAATCACCAACTACAGGGACGTATCAAAATTTAAGCCCAACGCTCCAAGCAGAGGAAAACTGGTCAGCGGCTTTCTGGGTCAATCCATTGAAGCCAAATTATATACGAATCAATTAAAATTAGAGAGCTCTAAGTACAACGGATTTAATTTGGTGTTCGGCAATACCAGGGAACTTTTCTACTACTCAAATCAAAGACCGGACACAGAAATTCTTAATTCGGGATCTTATGGCCTGAGCAATGGATTATTAAATGACCCATGGCCAAAAGTCAAGATTGGAAAAGAGCGGTTCGACAACATTCTACACAGGAGTGCGAAAAATGGTTTGTCAGAGGAGGATCTGTTTGAAATGTTATCCGATCGCAGAACAGCAGCTTTGGAAGATTTGCCAAGAACCGGACTTTCACCTGAGCGGGAAAAAGCCTTAAGTGCATCATTTATCTCTACTCATGATTATGGTACCAGATCGTCGGCCATTCTAAGTGTAAAAGCCTCGGGTGAGGTTACCTTTACTGAAAGAACTTTTTTGCCGAATCAACCACCCCAAACCAAAACCATCCGTTTCAATACTTCGAAATAGAAACTTTCATGCCTAAAAAATTTAAGGAGCCTGTATTGATTCGTTTGATCAGAAAAGTTTTTCCAGTGATGGAGAGCTTGTCACCCGGACTGGCCACACGAGTATTTTCACAATTATTTTTCACACCTTTTCATTACGGTTTTCCGGAAAAAGAAAGGGAATGGATTATGAAAGCCAATTCTTCCGTTTTAACAATAGATGGAAGAAATATCCAGATTTATGAATGGGGTGACTCTAAAAATCCTTACCTGCTATTGATTCACGGCTGGGCAGGAAGGGGAACACAATTCAGAAAATTTATTACACCGGCGCTTAATCTTGGATACAGAATCGTTGCTTTTGATGGACCGGCGCATGGAAAATCTCAAGGGAAGCAAACCAATATTCTACAATTCAGAGAGGTTTTGAATGTGCTTATCAGAAAATTCGGTGTTCCAGCCGGGACCATCGGACATTCCTTTGGAGGAACCGTAGCGGTGTACGCCAATTTAACCGGCATTCCATTAAATAAAATTGTGACCATTGGAACTCCGGTGATCGCTGATAAACTACTTGGCTCTTTTTTAAAAGCTATTGGCGCAACGGCTAAAACCGGAGAAGCCTTTCAAAAGAAACTCATCAAGGACCATGGCAAAAACTTTAAGGAATTCTCCCTTGAATGGTTCCTGCCAAGAATTCAACAACCCCTGGCCTTAATGATCATTCATGATAAGAATGACAGGGAAGTCCCCATTGAACACGCCATGGAAGCGATAAAGCTTTATCCTTCAGCAAAGCTTGTAACAACAGAGGGCCTAGGTCATAACCGCATCCTTAAGGACGAATCGACGATCCAAAACGCACTTCACTTCTTGAAAAACGGTGAACAATAAAAAAGCCGCACTTGGCGGCTTTTTTATGAAGAGAATTTCAATCAGGATTTTGGCGCATTGCTCTTTCCAGATCCACTAATGGCATTGCGCATATCAGTGTCGGCCTGAACATTTTGCATTTTATAATAATCCATAACGCCCAGGTTGCCGCTGGTAAACGCTCCGGCAATGGCCTTTGGAATTTCAGCTTCAGCCTCAATCACCTTAGCCCTTGCTTCCTGAGCCTTTGCCTTCATTTCCTGCTCATGTGCTACCGCCATGGCACGACGTTCCTCAGCCTTTGCCTCTGCGACTTTTAAGTCAGCCGTAGCCTGATCAATTTGAAGTTTTGCACCAATGTTGGCGCCAACGTCTACGTCTGCTATGTCGATAGAAAGAATTTCAAATGCAGTGCCTGCATCCAGACCTCTTGAAAGTACAAGCTTTGAAATTTTATCAGGATTCTCCAGCACCTCTTTATGAGATTTAGCCGATCCGATGGAGGTAACAATTCCCTCCCCTACCCGCGCGAGAATGGTTTCTTCTCCCGCACCACCAACCAATTGTTGAATGCTTGCACGCACCGTGACACGCGCAATGGCGATAAGCTGAATACCGTCTGCGGCGACCGCTGCAACCTTTGGCGTATTAATCACCTTAGGGTTAACAGAAATTTGAACGGCCTCAAAAACATCACGTCCAGCCAAATCAATTGCAGTAGCCTGTTGAAAACTTAAGTTGATGTTTGCCTTTTGCGCTGAAATCAGCGCACGGATAACATTAGGAACATTTCCACCGGCAAGAAAGTGGGTTTCCAACTCTCGGGTTGTAACATTCAAACCGGCTTTAATGGCGGTGATTAAAGAGTTGACAATAATTCCGGGCGGCACTTTTCTGATTCGCATTCCAATCAGTTCACCAATGGTTACCCGGACCCCGGCAAAAATTGCAGTGATCCATAATCCTACCGGAACAAAATACAGGAACATAAAAAACCCGACGATCCCAAGGAACACCAGGAATAGAAACATTAATCCACTTTCCATAAACACAATTTAATTTAAGATTTTACTTCAACTATTATCTGACTGCCCAACACCTGTACAACCCTAACAGCTGCGCCAGCATCGGCGTAAGTTCCATTTGTTTTTACCTCATAAACTTCACCCTGCAACTCTGCCTTACCAATCGGTCTCAAGGCTGAGATCGCCTTTCCTTCCTGTCCCACCGCAACCTTTCCTTCTACCTCAGGGGTTGCCACTCCTTCACTGACTGATTTTAAGGAGAACCTCATCCAAAGATTACTTTTAAAGGATAAATAGAGCGCTACAAAGGCCAAAACCCCTGTTACAGCAACCGTTGACCAGCCTGTTTGCTGACCAAAATAACGAAAGCTCAAGCCTGCTCCGGTTATTAGCAGAATAAAGCCCAAGAGTCCAACCAGTGTCGTGCCAGGCACAAACAAAATCTCAACCACCAGCAAAGCCAGGCCCAAAACAATCAAGGAAACGACAATGGTCCATTCCATAAGTCTGTAAAGCTAATCAGATCGGAACGCCTTTCGAAACTCAATACGCACGGGCGAAAACCACCCGCTGCACCGAAGGTTTCCCGGAATAAATGCACTTTCCGGATTCTGATGCAGCATCCAGGGGAATGCAACGAATGGTGGCCTTGGTTTCTTCTTTAATGGCTGCTTCCGATTCCTTGGACCCATCCCAATGTGCAAGGACAAATCCTCCCTTTTCATCCAATACTTTTTTGAAATCTTCGTAGGTATCCACGTGTGTTGTCATTGAATTCCTAAAGTTCAACGCACGTTGATAAATATTCTGTTGAATTTCTTCCAGAAGCGAAGGAATTAAAGCAGCAACCTCAGAAACTTGTTTAACTGATTTTTCCTTGGTATCCCTACGGGCAAGTTCTACTGTTCCATTTTCAAGATCTCTTGGGCCAATAGCGATTCGAACAGGCACCCCTTTAAGTTCGTATTCAGCGAACTTATATCCAGGCTTTTGATTGTCACGGTTATCAAACTTCACAGCATAGCCCAGCTTCCTAAGATCGCCGGCAATTTTTTCAGCAACCGCTGCGATGGAAGCAAGTTCTGCTTCAGTCTTAAAGATGGGCACGATCACCACGTGAATCGGCGCAAGTCTGGGTGGCAAAATCAGACCATCATCATCAGAATGCGCCATGATTAATCCGCCAATGAGTCGGGTGCTGACTCCCCATGAGGTACCCCATACATGATCAAGTTTTCCATCTTTTCCAGAAAACTGAACATCAAAAGCTTTTGCAAAATTTTGACCTAGAAAATGGGAAGTTCCTGCCTGAAGTGCTTTACCATCCTGCATGAGTGCCTCGATACAATAGGTTTCGATGGCGCCAGGAAACCTTTCTCCTTCCGACTTGCGACCTCTGATCACGGGCAAAGCCATGAAATTTTCAGCGAAGTCAGCATATACATTCAGCATTCTTACCGTCTCTTCTTCCGCCTCTTTTGCTGTGGCGTGTGCGGTATGACCTTCCTGCCACAAAAATTCAGCGGTACGCAAAAACAACCTGGTGCGCATTTCCCAACGAACCACGTTAGCCCATTGGTTGATCAGAATCGGAAGATCCCTGTAGGACTGAATCCATTTTTTATACGTGTTCCAGATGATGGCTTCACTTGTAGGCCGAACCACCAACTCTTCTTCCAGTTTTGCATCCGGATCCACCATTAACTTTCCTTTGTTTTGAGGATCGTTCTTTAAACGATAGTGGGTAACGATGGCACACTCTTTCGCAAAGCCTTCAGCATTTTTCTCCTCCGCTTCAAACATGCTTTTGGGCACAAAAACCGGAAAGTAGGCATTGGTATGGCCTGTGTCTTTGAACATTTTATCCAGCCCGGCCTGCATTTTCTCCCAAATGCTGTATCCATAGGGCTTGATGACCATACAACCCCTCACATCGGAGTTTTCTGCCATATCTGCCTTCTTTACAATGTCCAGGTACCATTGGGAATAGTCCTGCAAACGGGGGGTAATCTCCTTTCCCATCTTGGGGTTATTTTGATAATTTTACTGTGAAACCGTGCAAATATAGAAGGTTGGCATGTGCCTCCGAAAGCACGACTTCTTTGGCAGGATTTTTGAACCACAACAGTCATTATCTTTTTTCGTTAAAGCAGGAGCATAATCGACGAACATCATGAAAAAGCCATTGGTTACCATATTGCTCTCCGGAATCGCTCTGGTGACAGTCGCACAGTCCGAAACGGACGATCTCTATTACTCCTTCAGGGATAGAAAAGCTGATTTGGCCGTAAAACCAAAAACAGTTCGACACCTCGTTGAAGAAGAAAATGAAACTTTTTCTGAGCGTAAAGAATTCAATGGTCAGTATGCCGGCCGCAATGAAAATCCTGATTTCAATCCAGCCATGTCCAGCGCCGAGATTGAAAACTATGATTACTTCCAGGCCTCCTACGCCCCGATGGCCGTGAATGGTGGTTTGTACAACAACCGATTCAATAGCTTCGGAAACAATTTTTACAATCCTTATTACGATCCTTTTAGATTTAATTCTTTCAGCAATCCATGGGGATTTTATGATCCGTATGATCCGTTCGGATGGAACAGTGGATTCGGTTGGGGTTCTGCAGGCTATCGTTCATTTTACCGTTCTGGCTGTATGTCCTGCTGGTCCTGGGGAAGTTCCTTCGGCTGGGGCAACAACTGGTATGGTATGAATTCCTTCGGAGTCGTCAACAATTTTTACGGCTATGGGGGATGGAACAATCCTTACGGATTTTACCCTAGCTCAGTGGTTATAATCAACAACGACTACAGACCTAAGTTCTCCTACGGCAGAAGACCAAACCGAAGCAGTAGCTTCAACAACGATGCTCAAAATCCTATTCGTCGTAACAACGTAATTGTTAACGGTAACAATGCGAGAACCAGTTCTCCAAACGGAAGGAGCTCAGCTACTGAAACCAGTTCTTATTATCAAAGAGGCTGGAGACAAGATCCTTCCATCAATCCAAGGCCCTCACAATCCACTACACCTCCCGCAGGTTCCTATAACAGAGGCAACAGCTGGAATAATTTAAATGGATCAGGACCAGAGTGGAGAGATAGTCGCTCCAGATCCTTTCAATCACCCTCTGATCATTCAGGCAGGTCAGGCAGTGGATTTGGTTCCGGATTTTCAAGTGGCAGTTCTTCTTCAGGCGGACGCAGAGGCAGGGATTAAAGCTCAACTCCAGTAATCATGAAAAAATTTAGGGGAGTATTTCTCCTGACTGCGCTAAGTGTGTGCAGTTGGGTTCGGGTAAACGCACAATCCTATTCTGAAACCGCTTTGATTTTTTCACAAATCAATCCAGTTCAAAGCAGCAGATTTTCAGCCCTTGGTGGAGCCGGCGTAAGCCTGGGAGGCGATTTGAGCGCATCTCAAATCAACCCTGCCGGACTTGGGATGTTTAACAAAGGGGAGGTGGCTTTCAGTTTAGGGTATACTAACCTTCAAACCGACGCAAGTTTTTTGGGAACCACCACCAACAGCAACAAACCCAATCTCTCCATTCCTTTTTTAGGAGTTTCCTTTCATAATGAAATTGACCGCGATAAAATCATCAGTGGAACTTTTGGGATATCCTATTCCCGCAATAATAATTTCAACCGGACGATGTTGTACCAAGGCCGGAATGAATCCAATTCAATTCTTGATTTTTTTATCAACGATGGCTATGATAAAAATGGTAACGTCATCGATCCTCGGGATTTGTATCCCCCCACCAGCCTCGCATTTGAAACTTATTTAATTGATACGGTGACTTTCGGTGGGTTCAAGGAATACGGATCGGTTTTAGATTTTACCGCATCGAACCAGACTGAAAAAATTCAGACCAGTGGCTCTGGAAATCAATGGACATTTTCATACGGTCTTAACATAGCTGACCGGGTTTTTGTTGGTGCAGGCTTGGGATTGAGGAGCTTTGATTACATCAACCGTAAAACCTTTACAGAGTCAGCATTTTTATTTGGAAATCCAGCTTTCAAGCCAATCAATAATTTTTCATTAGAGGAAACACTGAGCATTAGTGGTTCCGGCTACAATGTGCTGCTGGGCATCATTGGCAGACCTGTGGAAGGATTACAATTAGGGGCTTCTTATGAATCGCCCTCAGGTTTGGTGGTCAACGATGTGTATTCAGCTACTGTTACCGCCAATTGGAACAATTATGATTATTACGGAAATGGTAAAAAAATTAACGAGCTGCGGGCCCAGCTGGATGAAAGTCTGATCACCGATTACAGACTCAGAACGCCAGGAAGAATTACGGCTGGCGCTTCATTTTTCTTTGGGAAAACAGGATTCGTTACTGGTGAAATTGAAACAACCGATTACAGCAACGCCAAGTATACCTCAAGAACTGAGGGCGTTTCCTTTGATGGCGACAATGCCTCCATTCGAAATCTATACCGCAAAACAACCACGTATCGTTTAGGCAGTGAACTGCGCTTTGGTAAGTATCGGTTCAGGGCAGGTGGCTCGCATCGCTATGACCCATTTATTGAAATTCAAAACAGCGTATCGCGCGAACGGACACAGGTTACCGGTGGATTCGGAGTCAAGGAAAAATCCTTTAATGTGGACGTAACCGTTGGCTATGCCTGGAGCAATCAAAGCTATCGACCTTATAGAATTCCATCTGCTGAGAGTCCTTTGGTCATATCTGAAGATAAGAACCTGTTCATTCAGGTAACGGCGGGATTTCCGTTCCGTTAAAATTTCAAATCAGCGACTTTAAAATTTCTTCCGGTGTAATGGAGGCTCCGGAAATAGTGTGCGTCGCTTGCTGATAAAAATTTAGTCGTAACCGTTTTAATTCAGAAATTTTCTCGAGTGCCGATGCTCGGTTAAGACCCTTGAACATGGGCCGTTGGTTGGCTGAAATAAAAAGCCGATCAACCAGGACTTCGAGAGGGACATCCAAATAAATGGTTGTGCCTGAATTATTCATAAAGTCCATATTCCTATTGAAGCAAGGTGTGCCCCCACCTGTAGAAAGCACCAGCGTTTTATTGGCGCTTACCACACGTTCAAGTTCGCGGGTTTCAGCTTGCCTAAAATAGTTTTCTCCTGATTGGGAAAAGATTTCGGGTATCGACTTCGACTCACTTTTCTCAATACATTGATCAAGATCAAAAAAAGGCAAGTGGAGATTGCCTGAGATCTTTTTGCCAAGACTTGATTTTCCTGACCCTGGGAGTCCAATTAGAAATATTCGGTCCCGATTCATCGGTTATTTTGCGTCGGCCAGCAGCAAAAGGATTTCCTCAGGTGAGGGCGTATTGTTATGGTGCCAGTTGCCCAAAACCTTTCCGTTCATCCAAAATGCAATACCAGGGTTGGCGCGGATGATTGTTTTCAAAACGGTAGCATCAGCAAAGGCAAAAGAAACGGGCAGCTGATTGTCATGTCTAAACTTTTCAATGGCCTCTTCTGAAGAAGCGGTGAGAATAAGCATTTTCACCTTTCCGTCCAGACGCTCCGCCAGCGTGCGGAGTTGTGATGCATGCTCGGCAGAAGCCTTCTCAGCACTATACACGATAAAAAGTAAGACAGGTCCTTCAAACGTGAATGGCGTCAGATCCTCTCCGGAAGGCGACATAACAGAATAGTCAGTGATTTTAGCCTTGGCTTCTTCCTCATTCAATACCCTTGAGGAAACATATTGATAGCCCTGATCTTCTGTCAAAAATTTTTCAGAAGTCACCGTCTCACCCTGATGAGTAAAGGTGTATTCAATTTTAGGTGATTCAGCAGGAATCATCTGCTCAGGGATCACATTTCCGATTTTGTAGGCGCGGAAATCGATGTAAGGGAGATTTTCTACCGCATAAATACAACCTACAAGGGAAAGCACAGCGGTGGCGGAAACCCAGGCGTAGCCGGAGCGGGATCGAACCGAAGGGGTGTAACTTCTCCGATACCAAAACAGATGAAGTGTAAATACCATCAGGATAATATCTTTTGTAAAAGATTCCCATGGGGTAAGTTTGATGGCATCTCCAAAACACCCGCAGTCTGTAACCTTATTGAAATACGCTGAATAGAAGGTAAGAAAGGTGAAGAAAGTCAACAGCAAGAGCAAAACGGATGCGGTCGTCTTCATTCTAAAGAAAAGCAATACTGCAACCCCAATCACCAATTCGAGCACAATGAGCAGAATGCTGATCTCCAGGGACCAGGGAATGAAGGCGTGAAAGAAATCACCAAAGTCGTTCGCAAAAACCTCAAAATACTCCTGCATCTTTATTTCCGTTCCTACAGGATCATTGAGTTTAATGAGTCCCGAGAAAATGAAAAGTCCTCCAACAAATATTCTGGAGAACTGGTCAATGAACTTTCTAATCGTTGCCATGGGTTGAACTCAATAAGGAGTTATCTTCGCTGAAGATTTCCAGCGCGTGCAAAATAAGCCAATTTCAACCAACAAAACACTCAGGGCAGGGAACCGCCTATTGAGTCTTGAGGTGCCCCTGGTTGCGGGAATTATTAATGTAACGCCAGATAGTTTTTTTGATGGTTCCAGGGCTAAAGACCTTGAAGCAGCTTTGAAGTCCGCTGAGGAAATGATTTCGGAAGGAGCCAGTATTCTGGATGTTGGCGGTTACTCCACCAGACCAGGCGCAGCTGAAGTTGATGAAGAGGAGGAGTTAAAAAGAGTGATGCCTGTTGTTACAGCCATCGTTAAACGATTTCCCGGTGTGGTCATTTCAGTTGACACCTTTCGGTCAACAGTTGCTGCTCAGGCGTTAGCGTCAGGCGCGGCAATCATTAATGACGTCACGGCAGGGACATACGATGGAAATATGTTATCTGTGGTGGCGCAAAACAAAGCCACCTGTATCTTAATGCACATGAGGGGTACACCTTCTACCATGGGAGAACTTACTGAGTATAAAAATGTAGTCACCGAGGTGGCATCTTACTTAAATGAGAGATCAAAAGAGGCTTTAACAGCCGGTGTTACGGAGATTATTCTTGATCCCGGTTTTGGTTTTGCTAAAACAGCAGAACAAAATTTTACGATGCTTCGGAACTTCCATCATTTCACAAAAACAGGATTTCCATTGTTGGCAGGTCTCTCCAGAAAATCAATGATCTGGCGGACTCTGAAAACTGAACCCGCCAATGCCTTAAACGGCACCACTGCATTAAATATGGCGGCCCTGATTGGCGGAGCGTCCATTCTAAGGGTGCATGATGTTAAGGAAGCAATGGAAACCGTGATATTATTTAATGAATTGAAAGGAAAACCCTCTATTCAAATCCCATGATGCAAAAAACAATTCTCTTCTGTCTGATGCTGGTATTTGGACTTGGAGTGGCACAAAGACCACTTCGTCCAAACGACATTTTCAAAATCAAATCCATCTCAACACCTGCAGTTTCCCCTGAGGGCAATTGGATTGTATACGGGGTTTCGAGTGTGGACTCTGTTAAGGATAAAAGAGAAACGGATTTATGGATGACCTCCTGGGATGGAAAAGAGCACGTTCGACTTACCTATACACCAGAAGGAGAAAGTCAACCAAGGTTTAGTCCAGACGGAAAATATCTTTCCTTTCTTGCATCCAAAAACAATTCCAATCATGCTCAGGTTTTGTTAATGGACCGAAGGGGTGGTGAGGCAAAAGTAGCAACCAAAATTGCCGGTGAAATTCAGGAGTACCGTTGGTCTCCGGATGGTAAAAAGCTCGTGCTGTCAATTAAAGATCTTGAGCGCAACGACTCTTTAAAAAATAAGCCACGAAATCCATTGGTGCTGAATCAATATAAAATCAAGCAAGATGTAGAAGGTTATGTCCTTCCGCTCCGCAGACACCTATACCTTTTTGATTTGGCAACAGAAAAACTAGACACCCTTACCCGTGGAGCTTACGATGAATTTTCACCTGAATGGAGTCCGGACAACAAGCAGATCGTATTTGTCAGCAACCGAACTTCGGAACCGGACCGAAACGACAATACTGATCTTTGGATGGTGGACGCCAGACCAGGGGCTACGGTTAAACGACTCACCAGTTGGCCGGGGAGCGATGAAAAACCAACCTGGAGTCCAGATGGAAAAACCATAGCCTACGTCCGCTCTACCGGTGCAGGAAATTTTCTGATGTACGAGCAAACCGTGTTGTGCACAATTTCATCAACAGGAGGCGAACCGGTAGAGCACACAAGATTACTGGACAGAGACGCCGACGCACCGGAATGGTCAATTGACGGAAAAAAGATCGGTTACCTGATAACCGATGACCGCAAAAATTATCTTGGCGAGTTGGTTGAACTGAAAAAAACTGAGGCCGTCGCGCCGGGTGAGTACCGCATTGAGGATCTCCAGCCTCAATCCTCCGGAGCCTGGGTTGTAACTGCGAGTTTTCCAAACCGACCCGAAGAAATTTATGCCCTTGAAAATGGTAGGTTCCGGCAGTTGACCCATCTGCAGGATGAGCTCTTAAAGTCTGTTCGTTTATCGGTTCCCAGGGGCTTCACCTCAAAGAGTAAGGATGGCGCAATGGTTTCAGGCATATTGTATCCACCACCAGGACGGGAAAATGAAAAAAACCTTCCTACCATTTTTTATATCCATGGTGGGCCTGTTTCACAAGATGATTTTGGATTTGACCTGACCAGGCAAATACTTGCTGCGTCTGGCTATGCTGTTGCAGCGGTAAATTACCGGGGTAGCAACGGCCGGGGACTCGCTTTTACACAGGCCATCTGGTCTGACTGGGGCAATAAAGAAGTGTTGGATATACTTGGAGCAAGTGATCATTTGGTTAAGGAAGGTATTTCAGATCCAAAGCGATTGGCTATAGGCGGTTGGAGCTATGGAGGAATTTTAACGAACTATTGTATCGCTTCTGATCCGATGCGTTTTCGCTCAGCGGTAAGTGGCGCAGGAAGCAGTTTGCAGCTTTCCCTTTTTGGCGTTGACCAGTACATCGTTCAGTATGAAAACGAACTTGGTTATCCGTGGAAAAATTTGAACAAATATCTGAAACTCTCCTACCCGTTCCTGAAAGCAGACCAAATCAAGACGCCAACGATGTTCATGACCGGCGAAAAAGATTTTAATGTGCCTGCAGTTGGTAGTGAGCAGATGTACCAAGCCTTGAAAGTTTTAGGAACCCCTACCCAGCTGGTTGTTTATCCTGGACAGTTTCACGGCCTCACGGTACCCAGTTACCAGGCAGACCGTTACCGCAGGTACATAGATTGGTTTGGGAAATACCTGGATCAGGTCGGATCGGTTCAACTGAACCAATCAAGATAAGTCAAGTCTCTATATTTGACTGTTTAACTTTTTTGAACGTTGATTTTTCTTTTCAAAATAGGATTTCTCACCGTTGGCTGGGCTGATCTGGTAGACATTAGCCTGGTGGCGATACTTCTTTACCAGGTGTATAAACTCATCAGGGGTAGTATTGCGGTAAATATTTTTTTAGGAATCCTCGCCCTCTACCTCACTTACCTAATGGTAAGAGCGGCCCAAATGGAATTACTGGCCACTTTGCTGGGCCAGTTTATGGGGGTGGGTGTATTGGCGATGATCATTTTATTCCAACCGGAAATTCGAAAGTTTCTTTTGGTCATTGGCCGAAGCACTGAGCTGAACCGGGAGAATCTTTTAAAATCTTTTACACGATGGAAAAGTAGTGAGGAGCATGTCTATGACCTACAGGAGTTGATGGAGGCTGTTAAGACACTCAAGGCAACCAAAACAGGTGCTCTTATTGTTTTTTCAAGAGACGTGGAGCTTAAATTCTATGCAGAGACCGGGGAGGCCCTAAACGCCGAGATTACCAAAAACCTGTTGCTCTCCATCTTCAATAAAAATTCACCATTACATGATGGCGCTGTTATCCTCTACAATGGGCGCATTAAGGCAGCACGGTGCGTTTTACCCGTTAGTGAAAACGACAATCTTCCTTCGAAATTCGGATTACGTCACCGATCTGCAGTCGGCATGAGTGAGGTAACTGAAACTCTGGTAATGGCCATCTCCGAGGAAACCGGAAGGTTGATCCTGGCGCGTAACGGTAAGATTCTCCGTGGACTGAAATTGAAAATTGTTGAACAAAAGATCAACGAATACCTCAACAACGAGGAGCCGGAAAATTGGGAAGTGCTTCCAGTTGAAGCACAGACCAATGAGTCAACCGAATAGCGGCCTTAACGAACTACACCCAATTCGCGCCCAATTTCTGTGAATGCCTGTATCGCTTTATCTAAGTGGTACGGTTCATGGGCGGCACTAATTTGAACCCGAATCCTGGCCTGACCTTTTGCAACCACTGGGTAAAAAAATCCAATCACATAAATTCCCTTTGCAAGGAGTTTCTCGGCAAACTGCTGTGCAAGCGGAGCTTCGTACAACATGATCGGCACAATGGGGTGTTCTCCCGGCTTGATGTCGAATCCGGCCGCCGTCATCTTCTCCCGGAAGTATTTTGTATTGGCTTCCAGTTTATCGCGTAGGCTTGTTGTCTCTGACAACATTTTAAAAACTTCTATTGCTGCTCCTACAATGGAAGGAGCAAGTGTGTTCGAAAACAGATAGGGTCTTGAGCGCTGACGAAGCATTTCAATAATCTCTTTTCGACCACTGGTAAATCCACCCAAAGCACCTCCCAAAGCTTTTCCCAAAGTTCCGGTAATGATGTCTACCCTTCCCAGAACATTTCTGAATTCAGGAACACCACGACCTGTTTTGCCAACAAAACCCGTAGAGTGACATTCATCGGTCATCACCAATGCACCATAGCCATCGGCCAGGTCACAAATTTGATCAAGCTTGGCGATGGTTCCATCCATTGAAAAAACACCATCGGTGACTATAATAATTTGCTTTGCTCCCGCAGCCACAGCAGCATCCAGCTGAATTTTCAGGTCTGCCATATCATTGTGTCGATAGCGGTAGCGCATGGCCTTACAAAGGCGCACACCATCAATAATGGAGGCATGATTCAGTTCATCGGAAATGATGGCATCGTCAGCTGAAAATAAAGGTTCAAATACACCACCATTGGCATCGAACGCAGCAGCATAGAGAATGGTGTCTTCAGTGCCGAGAAAAGTTGAGATGCTTTTTTCAAGCTCCTTATGAATGTCCTGGGTTCCGCAGATGAAGCGAACAGAGGACAAACCAAAACCATGAGAATCGATGGCATCTTTCGCTGCCTGAATTACCCTTGGATGCGCGCTTAGTCCCAGGTAATTGTTGGCGCAGAAATTAAGAACAGGCTCACCATCTTCTACCCTAATGTCGGCACCTTGTGGTGTGACGATAACACGTTCCTTTTTATAGAGCCCTGCTTCTTTTATGGACTGGAGTTCTTTCTGGAGTACAGGTTGCAATTTGCTGAACATAGGTAGTTAGTTCATTTTAGGTTTCATGATTGGCTTAGGACGGGCAGCGAGATGGGTTGCCGGGGTTACAGGCGCCGTAAGCTTAAATTTTCTTCTTATGGAATTGATCTGGTAAAGATGCCTCGAAGTGAAAGAAGAAGGGTGCACCTGCTCAAACTCACTTTTCCATGAAGCAAACAAATCAGATGCTTCACGGCTAAAAGCCACTGCATCAATTTTTTTTGATTCCAGATATTCCTGAAAGTTCACGCCACAAAACTATATAAATGCAGTTTGACAGCGCTTAAAAACCTATTGGCTGTGGATTGAATAATTCGGAGAAGTCTGATGGAGAAAATATTTTAGTTTAGCAGACTTTTTCATGAAGAAAACGAAGGTTCTAATTATTGGCGCAGGCGGGCAGCTGGGAGCAGAATTGGCCATAGCACTAAGGAAAATTTATGGCACCTCTGAGGTTGTGACGGCAGACATCAAGGATCCGCAGGGTGTATTGCTGGAAGGACCTCATGAAAAATTCGATGTTCTTCAGCGCGACAAACTCTTTGAGCTGATAAAAAAATACCAGATCACCCAGGTTTACCATCTCGCTGCCTTACTATCGGCAACAGGAGAAAAGGATCCAAGGTGGGCCTGGAAACTGAATATGGAGAGCCTTTTGTACGTGCTGGAGGCAGCTCATGAGTTAAAGCTCGATAAAGTTTACTGGCCAAGTTCAATTGCAGCGTTTGGTCCAGAGACCCCCAAGGCCATGACGCCGCAGCAAACGATCATGGATCCCTCGACAGTCTATGGCATGACCAAGCTGGCGGGTGAACTTTGGTGCTCCTATTATTTCAGGCGGTATGGGGTAGATGTCAGGAGTTTGCGCTACCCAGGTCTGATTGGTTGGAAAACACCACCCGGTGGCGGAACCACCGATTATGCAGTTGATATTTATTTTAAAGCAGTTGCTGAAAAAAGATTCACCTGTTTCCTTTCAGCAGATACCTATTTACCCATGATGTACATGGATGATGCTGTGAAAGCTACCCTGGACCTTATGGAGGCGCCTGCTGAAAAAGTTCGTGTACGCACCAGTTACAATATTTCGTCAATGTCGTTTTGTCCGGCTCAGCTGGCGGCAACCATAAAAAAATACATTCCTGAATTCACCATTTCCTACGAACCTGATTTCCGGCAATCCATTGCCGATTCCTGGCCAAGGTCGATCGATGATTCGGATGCACGAAGAGACTGGGGTTGGCAGCATCAATTTGGTTTGGATGAGATGACCAAAGACATCCTTTACCATCTGCAGAAAGGTAAAAATTAAGGGTAAGCCCCTTCTCACTCACTTATTTTTTCCAACTTTAAGTGCGCTCATGGGTGTTCTAAAAAAGCTTTTTGCCGATACAGCGATTTATGGCCTTGGCAGTATTGTGCCGAGGGTATTCAATTTTTTTCTGGTGCCTTTGCATACGCGGGTCTTTGGTCCGGAAGCCTATGGCAACATAACGGATGCCTATGGCTGGATGGCCATATTGAATGTTGTCTTGATGTTTGGTATGGAGACTGCCTACCTCCGATATGCCTCAAAAGAGGAAGGAAAAAATGAAAATATTTTCCATGCTGCTCAGACCATCGTTTTCGGAATAACCATTTCGGTCTTACTTATGCTGACGGCGCTTTACCTGAACGGAGCGATCACCATCGATTTTGGAAATAGAAATTTACTGTTGTATGTCGTGCTCACGTTATTCATCGATGCAACTTGTGCACTTCCATTCGTTAGACTTCGTATTAAGAATCGAAGCCGTATGTTTTCATTTTTAAAAATTACCAATGTGGTAATTTTGGTCGTCCTTAATCTGTACTTCCTGACCTCGAAAACTGCTACACCAGAGTTGGTTTTCCTTGCCAATGTAGCAGCAAATGCCATTTATCTTATTTATTTCCTTCCACTGCTCATCAAGTGGCGACCAAAATGGTCTCCGGATTTATCCCCAAAAATGTTGGGTTATGCCTGGCCCATCATGCTTACTGGATTGGCAGGGATGACAAACGAAATGTTTTCTCGTATCAGCATTGACAACTGGCTTCCAAAAAATTTTTATGCTGGTCAGAGTGCGGATTATGTTCAGGGCGTGTTTGGTGCCTGCTATAAGTTTGCCATTCTGATGAGTTTACTGGTACAAGCCTTCCGAATGGCAGCAGAACCTTTCTTTTTTAAAAATGCGGGTGAAAAAAATTCTCCTGCCCTATTTGCACATGTTAACCATGTTTTCACCACCGTGGCAGCATTTTTTATGGTGGCCGTTTGTTTTAACCTTAACTGGTTAAAATATTTTGTCGATGAGGCTTATTGGAGTGGACTTAACATCGTACCCTTTTTATTGCTGGGGTATCTTTTCCTGGGCATCTACTTTAATATGAGCGTTTGGTTCAAGGTTACAGACCGGACCGGCTGGGGAACGGTGATTACGTTTTTTGGGGCGGCCATAACCATTGGTCTCAACTTTTTACTGATCCCACAGCTGGGAATTCTGGGCAGTGCCATCGTCACCTTTCTCTGCTATTTCTCCATGACCTTGTTCTGCTATTTTGCCGGGCAACGTTTTTACCCTGTACCCTACACACTGATCCGCGACTTTTTCACTGTTTTTGCAGGATTTGCCATCGCAGAGTCGTTTCTGATATGGGGCCCAAAGGAGGACCTTCAGGTATTGGTGTTGGGTTTTACGCTTACCCTGGTCACAGCAATCGCATTGTGGCTGATAGAAAAAAATAAGTTGGCCAGAAAGTTTTAGGCCAACACGGATTTACCTTTGGGAAGTCTGGTTAAAACAACTTCCCTATGAACATCATTATTCCCATGGCGGGCCTTGGAAAAAGAATGAGGCCACACACCCTCACCACCGCCAAACCTTTACTGCCCATTGTCGGAAAGCCAATGGTGCACCGACTGGTGGAAGACATCGCAAAGCTTGCTCCTGAGAAAGTAGAAAATATTGGTTTTATCATTCACCCATCCTTTGGAAAACAAGTTGAGGAAGACCTCTGCCGTGTAGCCTCGGAAGTAGGTGCCAATGGAAAAATCTATTACCAGGATAAAGCGATGGGGATTTCCCATGCACTGCTTTTTGCTGCCGAACTTTTCACAGGTAAGGTGATCGTAGCTTTTGCCGACACGTTATTCCGGGCAAATTTTAAACTAGATACTTCTAAGGACGGAACCATTTGGGTGCAACGGGTGGCAGATCCTTCACAATTTGGTGTAGTTCAGCTGGATCCACAGGGTTATATATCGGCCCTGGTAGAAAAGCCATCCACTTTTGTTTCGGATCTGGCGATAATCGGAATTTACTTTTTTAAACAAGGTGAGGTGTTAAGAAAAGAAATGCAACACCTCATTGACCACGACATTAAAGAGAAAGGTGAGTACCAGTTTACTTCTGCGCTGGAAGGGATGCGTAAAAACGGTGCAAAATTTATTACCGGAGAAGTCGAAGAATGGCTGGATTGTGGAAATAAAAACGCAACCGTACAAACCAATGCTCGATATCTGGAATTCCTAAAAGACAAACCTTTGGTTTCGACAGGCGCTAAAATCATTCAATCGCAAATCATTCCACCATGCTTTATTGGTGATGGAGCCGTAATTGAAAACTCTGTTGTTGGCCCACACGTTTCCATTGGTGAGCATTCGGTGATTCGAGATAGCCGCATCACCAGTTCCATCATTCAGAAAAATTGTCAGCTTGAAAAAATTATAGCGAACAATTCTATGTTCGGCAACAACGTTCAAATGAGTGGACAGGCACAGGATCTCAGTATTGGTGATTTCAGTACAACCAATTGAAATTTCTCATCCATAAAATTTTTTTAATCGTCCTGCTGCTTGGGGCGTCGGTAAACGCTCTTGGTCAAAAAAATACCAGGACCGTAAAGTCAGAAGCAAGTAGCAAACCCATTTCAAAAGAAGAGACTGAATTTTATTTTACAGAAGGGGTAAAATTTTATTTGCTGGAGGATTTCGGGAAAGCAAAACAGTTTTTTGCCAGAGCGCTGGAGGGTGATCCAAACGCCCACGCGGCTGCCTATAAACTTGCTGAAATCTTAAGCAGCAGCGAGGAGACCGCCGACCTGGATGAAGCAGCAGTATTGATCACCAAGGCGCTGAGCCTGGAAAAGACAAATCGATACTACTATGAACTGGCTGCACGGATTTATTCCGCTAGAGGCAAGCACGGAGAAGCGGCAAAAGTCCTGGAACAGATGGTTGGTGGTATTCAGGCTGGTGAATCTGTTTGGTCAGACATGGCAACTTATTACGAATTGGATGGAAATCTCCCGGAAGCCTATAAAACTCTGGAGCGCTTCGAGAAAAAATTCGGAACGCGGGAAGAAATTTCATTGAAAAAAATTGAGTTGCTCAATGCACTTGGCCGGAATCAGGAAGCACTTTCTGAATCCAAACGATTGATGGATAATTTTCCGGATGAGCCCAGGTATATTCTTGGTTACGCTTCCAGGTGTTTTACTTCAGGGAAAAATGATGAAGGGGTTCGGTTGTTAGAATCACTGATTGCCTCAGGAGAAGACGTGGGATACGGTAGCTTGATGCTTACTGAATATTACTTGCAATCGGGGAGTAGGTCGAAGGCGTTGGAACTTGCTGAAAAAACAGTTGGTCGTGCGGAGGTGGATGTTGAAAATCTAATTGTCTTATTCAAAGCATTGATTCGTGCAGCCGAGGAGGGTAATTCCTCGGCCCAGCAAAGCGCGTCGGAGTCAGAGGCTTTAAAAAATATTCTGAGAAAAATTCAGGAACGATTTCCGGACAATGCCAATGTATTGCTTACCGGAGGGGATTACTTCATTACCTCCGGAGAAAATTTTGAAGCATTAAAATATTATCGACATGCCATTCGCAGAGGCGCCAGAGATTTTCAGGTCTGGAACAATATCCTGCTTCTTGATCTGCGGGAAAATCTGATCGACAGCCTGATGGTTCACTCGGAAGAAGCATTGGAATTTTTCCCCAATCAGGGAATTGTATGGTACTTCAATGGACTCGGTCAGTTTCAGAAAAAGAAATTCAAGCAAGCCATCAATAGTTTGGAGCAAGCAAAGAAACTGCTTCCAGAAAAAGAGATTGGCATTGAATTAAACAATCTGCTGGCGGAGTCTTACCAGGCCGAAAAGCAATACGAAAGAGCCGATGAGTGTTTTGAAGCTGTCCTGAGGCTGGATCCCAATCAATTCTCCGTTATCAACAACTACACCTATTACCTGGCCTTGCGTAAGAACAAATTGGAAAGGGCTGAAGCCTTGGCATTGAGGCTTTACAAATCACAACCATCAAATCCTTCTTTCACGGATACCTATGCCTGGGTATTGTTTGCCAGAGGCAAATACAAGGAGGCAGAAAATGTCCTGAAGGAGGTGATTAATGCCGGGGTAGCCAACGCAACACACCTGGAGCACTATGGTGATATTTTATTCATGCTCGGTCGTGCCGAAGAGGCCGTCAAATTTTGGGAAAAGTCACTTTCCATGAATAGCCAGAACGATTCGCTCAGGAAAAAAATCCTTAATCGGCGGTTGAATTAACTATTTTTGCGCTCGGACTTTTCAGCTCTGATGCGTCTGCAAAACAAATCCCATGTTCTACTTCTGGCAGCCTGCTGCCTTTTGGCTTCCTGCGCCAGAAAAACACTTTCCGTTACCACTTCCCCAAAAGTTCCTGATATATCCATTGAGGAGATTGATTTTGGCTACCTCCATGGCAGGGCACAAATGAACCTGAAAGACGATAGTAAAGACGTAGAAGTAAAAGCACACATCAGGCTACGTAAAGACAGCGTCATTTGGATGACCTTTTCGGTTTTGGGGGTTCAGGGAGGAAAGGCATTGATCAACAACGACTCGATTACGATCGTCAGTACCGTAAAAAAGGAATACTACGTTTTCACCTACGAAGAGCTATCAAAAAGATTTCAGACGACGGTGAATTACAACATCATCCAGGCTGCTATGCTGGGTAATCTTATCAATCCTAAAAGCGTTTCAGATAGGGTGGAAGAAGATGATGCCTTTCGTTTGCTCCGCCAGCGTCAGGGAAAAATGACCATCATTAACTCGATCAACCGGAACACAGGCAAAATTGAGAAGGTTCAGATGAAAGAAGATAATTCTGAAAATGCACTGGACATCTCCTATTCCAATTTTCAACCATTGGGGGATAAACAATTTCCATATACTGGCACCATCCGTGTTCTTTACAAAGCCTTTTCAGGCCTGATGCCCACCAATACAACCATCCGATTTGAATACGTTAAAGCGGAAATCGGAGATCGTGAGCTCAATTTTCCATTTAACATTCCTCGAAAGTATGTCCGGAAGTAAACGCTGGTACATTCTACTTTCAATTTTATTGGTTCTTTCGGTAAATCTTTTTGCCCAAAAAAATAAAGCCCAGCTACAAAAGGAGAAGCAAAACAATCTGGCAAAGATCAAGGAGACTGAAAAGATTCTTGGTGAGACTTCCAAAAAGAAAAAAAATACATTAGGGGAATTATCGGCATTGAATCAGCGTATTCGTGATCAGGAGAACCTGATCCGATCCATTCGAAATGAGGTGTCTACACTGGATCAGGACCTACTTGAAAATTACGGTATTATGAGTGCGCTTTCCTCAGATCTGGAGGAAATGAAGGAAGAGTATGCTAAAATGATTTTTGCAACTCAGCGGGCAAGTCAATCGGTGAACAAGCTTACTTTTTTGTTTTCGTCTACTTCTTTCGATCAGTTCATGAGCAGGATGAAGTACATGGAGCAATACGGAAAAGCACGAAAGGAGCAAGCCAGAGCCATCGGCCAGATACAACAGCAATTGTCGGCTCAGGTGAAGCAAATTGATTCTATCCGCACTGAAAAAAAAGATTTACTGGATGAGGAATTAAGGGAAAACAATCAGCTCAACTCCCTTAAAAACAAGCAGCGGGTGTTGGTAAAAAATCTTGAAAAACAGGAGAAACAACTTCGAAAAGACCTCGATGAAACCAAAAAGGCGATTGCCCGATTGGAAAGGATAATAGCTGAGATTGTAAAAGAAGAATTGGCGCTGGCGGCCAAAAAAGCAAAGGCATCTGAATCCAAGGCTGCAGTTGCGCTTACGAGTGCTTCATTTGAGGGGAACAGAAAACGGTTTGCCTGGCCGGTAAGTGGATTTATTTCACAACGGTTTGGAAGACAAAAACATCCTGTTCTGCCAAGGGTTGAAACGTGGAACGACGGGATAAACATTCAAACCAAAGAAGGCGAAAAAGTTAAATCGATTTTCAATGGTGAAGTAAGAAGGGTTGCGTTTATACCAGCCATTGGCACATCGGTCATCATAAACCACGGCGACTACTACACCGTTTATGCCGGATTGAAAGACGTGTATGTAAAGTCCGGACAAAAAGTAAATACCAATCAGGAGATTGGTGAGGTGCTGATGAACGGTGAAGGAAAATCGGAATTGAGGTTTCAAATCCGAAAAAATATTGTTGCCCTCAACCCGGAAGATTGGCTGATCAACTAAAGCTATGCGGTTAAAACATTTCAGATTGGACATTGGTGCACAGATATTTCTGGCTTGTTCAGACCGGTCCAGGCTTAGGGTGCTACACTTGATTCTCCAAAACGGCGAAATGTGCATCACCGATTTGGAACGCATCCTTGATTTCACCCAAAGCAAAACATCAAGGCATATTCTGTATCTGAAAAACTCCGGCATTCTGAATACCAGAAAAATCAACCAGTGGTCATTTTATCAGATCAAGGATGAGGTGCTTGATCTGATCCGTCAAATCGTTCAGTTTGTAGTTAAGGATCCCGAATTATTAAAAGATCAGGATACGTATAAAACAATGGAATCGAACCGGGAACTGGCTGGGCTTCGATTGAAATCCCTTTATCCTACCCCACGTGAGAAGGAATTATAAATCGGTTCTTTTTGATCTCGACCATACCCTATGGGATTACAATCGCAATTCCAAAGAGACACTGGAGGAAATGTTTACCGACTTCCTGCTCAAGGAAAAAACCGGGACAGATTTTGAATCTTTTCACAACACCTTCCAACGCATCAACACTGAACTTTGGAATCAATACGATAAAGGCCTAATCGACAGAGATGTCATACGGAAGAACAGATTTCAGTCGATCCTTGAAAATTTTGATGCGGGCGATCCAAGACTATCTGAACTGCTTTCCGATGCTTATGTATCGCGGTCTCCACAGAAGGGTCACCTCATCGAAGGCGCAAAGGAGCTTCTCCAGGAGCTTAGTGAGAAGTTTCCAATTTTTATTGTTACCAATGGATTTGAGGAAGTGCAGTACCAGAAAGTCCGAAGCTCCGGACTTGAAGGTTTCTTCAGAGAAGTGGTGATTTCGGAAAAGGTCGGTCATAAAAAACCTTCGCGTGAAATTTTTGACCACATCATGCGTAAGCATGGCCTTATGCACCAAGAATCCATCATGATCGGCGATAATCTCCTCACCGATATTGCAGGCGCAACCAATGCAGGTATTGACAGCGTGTTTTTTAATCCTGAAAAAAATTCACACGACAGTACCATGACCTATGAAATTGGTCATCTGCTGGAGCTTCGCAACATCCTCGGATAATCTTATTTGTTCTAAATTTCGGGCCTAAAACCCTGCTTAAAGTTTCAATCATTATGTCAAACGGATTTTTCAAAATTCCCCAGCCCAAAAATGAACCTGTATTGGCTTATGCGCCTGGCAGTGTTGAACGAAAATCACTTCAGAAGGCTATCGCAGAAGCACGGTCAAAAGAAGTAGACATACCGATGTTCATAGGTGGAGAAGAAGTCCGAACAGAACATAAGCGTCGCATAGCGCCTCCACACGATCATAAGCACACACTGGGTTATTTTCATTTTGGCGATAAGACACATGTTGAGCAAGCCATCAGGGCTTCACTGGCCGCCAAACCCATGTGGGAAAATCTTAGTTGGGAGAACCGCGCGAGCATATTTCTTAAGGCCGCCGACTTATTGGCTGGTCCATACCGCTACATCATGAATGCAGCAACCATGTTGGGGCAATCAAAAAATCCCTTTCAGGCAGAGATTGATTCAGCCTGTGAGCTGATCGATTTTCTCAGGTTCAACGTGCATTTTATGGGTGAGATTTATCGGGATCAACCGGATTCTGCGCCAGGCATTTGGAACCGTATGGAGTACCGGGCACTGGAAGGATTTACGTTCGCATTGACCCCATTCAACTTCACGGCGATTGGTGGAAATCTACCGACGAGCATGGCCTTGATGGGCAATACCGTGGTTTGGAAAGCTGCCAACACACAGGTTTATTCGGCTTATGTCTTCATGAAAATTCTGAAAGAAGCTGGGTTACCCGATGGCGTCATCAACCTGATTTTTGTGGATGGTCCTGATGCCGGAGATGTAATTTTCAGTCATCCCGATTTTGCGGGGCTTCACTTTACGGGTAGTACCGGCGTTTTCCAAAAGATGTGGGCAACCATCGGAAGTCAGATTGCCAAATACAAAACCTATCCCCGAATTGTAGGAGAAACGGGAGGAAAAGATTTTATCGTGGCGCACCACAGCGCAGACATTGCTTCTTTGGCAACAGCCATCGTTCGGGGCGCGTTCGAATTCCAGGGACAAAAATGCTCAGCGGCTTCGCGTTGTTACATCCCTTCCAATCTCTGGGATGATGTGAAGGCCATTGTATTAAAAGACCTTGCTTCCATCAAAATGGGCGGCGTAGAAGATTTTTCAAACTTCATCAATGCCGTAATCGATGAGAAGGCCTTCGATTCTATTGCCGGGTACATTGAAAAGGCCAAGAGCAATCCGCTCAATGAGATTATTGCTGGCGGTAAGTATGATAAATCGAAAGGTTATTTTATTGAGCCCACCATCATCGTAACTAAGGATCCAAGCTCGCTTACCATGTGTGAGGAAATTTTTGGACCAGTGCTCACCATCTACGTGTATCATCCTGACCACTTCGAAGAAATTCTTGAATTGGTCGACAGCACCTCTCCCTATGCACTTACCGGCTCTATTTTCTCTGGTGACCGTTATGCTGTTGAGTTAGCCACTCAAAAACTAAGACATTCAGCCGGTAATTTTTACATCAACGATAAGCCAACCGGTGCAGTGGTCGGTCAACAACCTTTTGGTGGCGCAAGAGGTTCCGGCACCAATGATAAGGCTGGAGCTAGAGCCAACCTGATGCGCTGGGTTTCCATGCGCACCATTAAGGAAACATTGGTACCCCCAACGGACTACCGCTACCCATTTTTATCTGCCGATTAATTGTATTAAATGGAGGTCAGCTGCCTAGCAAGCAGCCTGAGGGATTCTTCAAAAGTATGGGGTTTATATCCCCAAGCCTTTCGTGCTTTATCAATTTTAAATCCGGTCTTTAAAGGCCTGGCAGCAGTTTGCTTAAATGCCGAAGAATCGGTTTCAGTGATTAACTCATCCTTGAGATTGAAAAACAGCGCTGTCCGAACTGCGATGTCGTAGGGTGTCATCATCTCGGCACCGGATACGTTGAACACTCCTTCTGCCTTATGCTCAGCAGCCAGTAAACAACCCATCGCAAGATCTTCTGCGAGGGTGGGTGTTCTCCACTGATCATTGACCACCCTAATCGGCTTTTCTGCCTCCAAACTATTTTTGACCCAAAGGACAATGTTGGATCTTGATTTATCTTGAGTGACCCCATACACCAAAACGGTACGGAGAATTGCCCAACGACCGGTGTAGTTCATTACCAGTTTTTCGGCGGCAAGCTTCGATTCGCCGTAGTAATTAACCGGTCCAGGAACCGCTTCTTCATCCAGCAATCCCTGCTTACCATCAAAAATAAAATCAGTAGACACAAAAATAAAGTGTGCATTAATCCTGCTGGCGCATTCCAGTAAAAAGCCGGTGGCTTCAACGTTGGACTTCCAACACTCCTCCTTTTTGATTTCGCAATCATCAACCTGGGTCATGGCTGCGCCATGAACAATAACATCAGGTTGGGTCTCTGAGAGCACCCGGTCGACTGAGTTTTTATCGGTAATGTCCAGCATACGATAAGTCCCAAGAAATCCCTTCGGTGGTTCTGAGGATCTGCCGGTTGCAATAAGCTGATGCTCCTGGCGAGAAGAGATTAATGCTGTAAGTTTTTGCCCAAGCAATCCATTGCTTCCAGTGACCAAAATTTTCATCGACTACGGTTTGGTGGGATAGACGTAACCAAACCTGGCTTCAATTTTTTTCCTGGAAACTTCCTCTACGGAAACCTCCATAGGAATGTTCTCCAGTGGGCGATCGAGTTCATTTTTAGAAACTGCCGCGATGTTGTCAATCACCTCCAGCCCTCCGATGACTTTTCCAAATACGGTATATCCACCATCCAGGTGTGGTGATCCGCCAATAGTCGTGTAAGTTTTTACTTGTTCGGGTGTGAATTCCTTCTGAATTTTTTCACCGGTGAATTTTTCCACCTCCCCTACCTGGCTGAATATTTTTCCAGTGTATGCCTGAATGTTACCGGAGGCATACAATTCATTGAGCGTGTCCAGGAGCGGCCGATATTGAGGAAGCTCGAACATCCGGCGCATGCCACTCATCATTTTTTCCTGATCGTAGCGGAATTGGTCCAGCTCAAATTCCTTCCACACCTTACCCTGCACAATGTAAAACTGGCTACCGCTGGAAGCTTTTTCAGGGTTTACCTGATCACCGAGTCGCGCAGCCGAAAGAGCGCCGCGCTCGTGAATCAGGCCAGGCCTAAACTCCGCAGGCACAGTATATCCCGGGCCTCCGTTACCCAGTTGTTTGTCGGGTGCAGCATCACGCGAATCGGGGTCGCCGCCCTGAATCATAAATTCCTGGATTACGCGATGAAAAAGCGTCTCGTTAAAGAAACCCTCTTTCGCGAGCTTGATAAAATTTTCTTTGTGGCGGGGTGTTTCATCATAAAGAATGGCATACATCTCTCCCATCGGGGTTGAAATGGTCACCAAAAAATCTTTCGGACCCTCATCTCCGGCGCAGGATCCTGCAACCAGTAAAACAGCAAGAAGTATATACCTCATAATTAAAATTTCGGGGCAAAAATAATCTTAAGACGTGAATAAAAATGCCTCTCTAATCAGGCTTTTAGGGTGGCGTTGATCTTAAGGGACAAATCCATAAAGATCATTTTGGCACTTCCGTTCCGCTCCAACTGGTAGAGGGAGTCGTTGAATACCGTTACGATCCTATCAATTTTATTGACTGATAAAACCGAAGAAAATTTTTGTACAAACTCCTGTTCTTTTCCACGTGAACGCCAGAGATCAGAGGCCTTCGCAGACATAAGCAATGATTCGCGCATGATGTGAAGTCCATAGAGCATTAGCCCTCTTTGCTGTAGGCGATCGTCGCCGTGAAATTTTTCTGAAAGCTGAATAAGGTTCAGCGGATCGGGTTTAAAACATGATCGCATCCATTCCTGAAAAAATTCCTGGTGGTCATTTTCTTCTGATGACAACAATCTAATCGCCTCCTGAACATCCCCTTGAGCGAATCCAATAGCGCGATCAAGCTGAACAGGATCGGCTTTAACCCGTGCGCTTAGTGCCTTTTTCATCTCCTCTTCAGAAAGCACAGGAACTGAAATTTTCTGTGTTCTGGAGAGAATGGTGGGGAGCAATTGGTTGGCTTGCGCGGTGGCCAACATAAAGTAGGTGTAGGCCGGAGGTTCCTCCAAAATTTTCAAAAGACCATTGGCTGCTGAGGGGTGCATCATTTCAGGTTGCCAGATGATCATCACCTTAACTTTGCTCTGGAAAGGCCTAAGAGATAGCGAACGAATAATTTCACGACCATCCTCTCTTGAGATAATGGGTTGCTTATCGTCTCCTCCATAAAAACTTATCCAGTCGTCAGGGGATCCAAAGGGTTGCTCCAACAAAAAAGACCGCCACTGCTTCAGCAATTCATTTCTTAACTTCTCATCATCTTTTTCCTTTAGCTCCGTTTTCATATTTCCCACCGGAAAAGCGAAGTGGGTATCCGGATGAATCAACTTTTTACTCAGACTACATCCGGCACAGGATCCGCAGGAATCTTCCTCTGTTCGGTTTTCACAGTGCAGATAGGATGCAAAGGCAACAGCCATTGGAAGGCTTAGGGCGCCTTCCTTACCCTGGAATAGTGAGGCATGAGGAACCTTATTGTCCCGTACCGAGGCAATCAGTTTCCTTTTAAGTTCATCCAATCCAGGTATATCTGCGAACCTCATTTCAACAAAGTTATTTCCAATGTCTTAATTGGGAAGTCAGCTCAAAAACTTCATAAAATATTTTTTGATCAGCATCGGTAAGTTTCATGCTTCTACGAGCCATCATCGCGTTGGCTGATGCAAAAAATTCATCCAGTTCATACGTCTTAAAACCGGCGGGCCCTCCATAGGTGAAAGAAGGAATAAATGTTCTAGGAAATCCAGCACCAAAAATATTGGATCCAATTCCAACCGAGGTCGCAGAATTGAATGTGGTTTGAATGGCGGTGCGACAGTGATCGCCCATGATTAATCCACAGAAGGGTGATCCGGTATTTACAAATTTCTCCTTATTATAATCCCACAGCCTGGCTTCCTGAAAATTGTTTTTCAGGTTGGACGCCGTGGTGCCTGCGCCCAGGTTACACCAACTGCCCACTACGGCATTACCGAGGTACCCATCGTGTGCCTTATTGGAGTATTCAAACACAACGCTGTTGCTGATCTCTCCACCCACCTTGCTGCCCCTTCCAATGGTTGTGTCGCCCCTGACTTTAGTGCCCATGTTTAATACAGCATCCTCTCCAAGCGCAAAGGGTCCACGCACCACACTTCCCTCCTGGATCCATGAATTTTTACCAAGATAGATTGGCCCTGTGGATGCATTCAGCACGGCAGCTTCAACCCTTACACCATCGGCAACAAAAATATTTTCCGGCTGATAAATTTTGGTGAAAGGATCCTGAATGACTTTTGATGCACTATGGTTGAGGCTTTCAAAATCTCGACGAATCATTTCACCATTGAGCCTGAAAATATTGGTCAATGAATCAAGCATCACTGGTCTTTCCATTTGCCGATGCTTTAATTTTTTCCAACGATCGGGTGTCCAGCCATCGCTTCGGCAAGCAATCCAATGTTCACCAGAAACAAAACATTCATCAGGCTGTAAGGACTCAAGCGCTAGTACTAGGTTCCGATCAGGCACCACACATCCGTTTACAAAAAAATTATCCTGTTTTAGAACGGTAGGAAACTTGACCGACAGATAGGGGTCGGTTAAAAAAGATAAATTATTGAAGCCTAGCCTTTCCCACTTTTCCGCCAAAGAAAAAATACCACATGTGATGTGCCCCACCGGTCTTGTGTAGGTCAACGGCAACAACCGTCGCTTGATTACAGGATCATCGCACAAAACAATGTTCATGATCTAAAAGTACAATTTTGAAAAGAGGTTACCGCAAATAGGTTCCTGACAAAAAGAAAGGCTTCCCTTTCGGAAAGCCTTTAAATAGACTTGTTAAAAAAGCTTATGCCTTCTTTTCGTATTTCTTCTTGAATTTCTCCAAACGGCCTGCAGAATCCACAAACATTTTCTTGCCGGTGAAGAAGGGATGTGAGGCAGAGCTCACTTCGACCTTGATTACAGGATACTCTTTACCATCGGTCCAGATGATTTTCTCCTTAGACTGAAGGGTAGAGCGCGTCATGAATTTGAAGTCGCTGGTGGTATCCCAAAAAATGACCTCGTTGTATTGGGGATGAATTTCCTTTTTCATTTTCTAAACGTTTTCCTTTTAAAAGGACTGCAAAACTAAGATTTCAGGCCCGATTTGCAAGTACTTGATTTCCATAAAATTTGGGGCAACCCGAAAGGCATGTATTTTTGGGCAATAATGCATTTTTCCCCCTTTCAGGGCATTTTCAAAGGTTCCGCTTCGATGGGGGTAATCTCTGTATTGCTCATTCTTGGAAGTACGCTCGCCTCGCACGCCCAAAGCAGTTATTTACCCCTAAACGAGGACATTTATTACCGGATTGAGCGCTATGAAACGAAATCCGGAAGGATCAGCCCGGACTTATTCACAGGCATAAAACCATACCGACGGGCAGATATTATTCAGTTTGTTAAAACCTCAGATTCCTCAAACCTGTATCAATCAAAACAAGACCGTTTCAACCGCGATTATTTTTTGATTGACAGCTGGGAACTCAGTGGTTCCGAGGGTCGTCTAAGCAACAAAAAACTTCCGGCAGGTTTATACAAAAGCAAAAGT
Source organism: Bacteroidota bacterium (assembly GCA_016866235.1). Lineage (GTDB taxonomy): Bacteria > Bacteroidota > Bacteroidia > Cytophagales > Cyclobacteriaceae > ELB16-189. The sequence goes on along the minus strand of VGMW01000001.1, from coordinate 80,135 downwards.
GATATGCTTGAGCTGGACCGCGAGGATCTCAATCTTCATTTAAGTCCGGTGTTGCATCTGAGTTCTGGAATGGACCGCGGCGAAGACCGACCGACCTATACGAACACCCGAGGTTTTGAACTTCGCAGTACCATCGACAAAAAAATTGGTCTCTACACTTTTGTTTCAGAGAATCAAACAAGGCTTCCGGGTTTTGTCCAGCAAACGCTCAATCCCTATAGAGTTGTTCCACACGAAGCACTTTATAAAAAATACAAAAATGGCGCAATCGATTTCCTTCATGCAAGAGCACACATCAGTTTCAGGGCCACGAAAAATCTTCACATTCAGTTCGGGCACGATAGAAATTTTATTGGCAATGGATTCAGATCCTTGGTGCTGTCCGATTACAGCGCGCCATATTTCTTTTTGAAAACCAACCTCAAAGTCTGGAAGGTAAACTACCAATGGCAACTAAGTCGATTGAATGCCGACATCCTTACCAGCGGTGCAGGTACCTTGATCCGCGGGCGTTATCCTCAAAAATTCATGGCCTTTCACCAGGCCAGCATCAATCTGGGAAAAAAGGTTAATCTCTCTGTATTTGAGTCCGTCATATTTAGTCCAAAAGATACTTTACGTACTGACTATTTTGACGTCGGGTATCTTAATCCGGTCATTTTTTACCGAGCTGTTGAGCAACAATTCGGTAGTCCGGATAATGTCATTATTGGTATGGATGGAAAGTGGATGGTAGCACCTGGCCTCACATTGTATGGACAAATTATTTTAGATGAATTTGTTCTTAGTAACATAAAAGCGGGCGATGGTTGGTGGGGAAATAAATATGCTTATCAGGGAGGATTCAGGATGACGGATGTCTTTGGCATCAAAAATCTGGATGTGCAGGGTGAGTATAATGTGGCCAGACCCTATACCTTTTCACAAAGCTCAAGATTTCTGAGTTACACACACTACCGGCAACCTCTTGCGCATCCAGCTGGTGCCAATTTCAGGGAATGGGTAGGCATACTTCGGTATCAACCTGCCTCAAGGCTCAACCTGACCATCGGATCATTTTTTTATCGAACGGGAAAAGATGGCATCAATGAGAATTGGGGCGGCGACATTCTGAAACCGAACAACATTAACAGAGCCGGGACAAGGGGAAATACCATCGGTCAGGGCCAGGAAACCAGCGTCATGAATGTTCAACTAACGGCTTCATGGATGATCCGGCATAATTTGTTTGTCGATGTACAGCACATCCGCAGGAACAGCGAGAGTGAACTACCTGAATTTACCCGAAAAACGAATCTGACTTCATTAGCTTTACGGCTTAATATTGCCCGACGGTCATACGATTTTTGACCAGTTTAGGATGAACACATTGATACGCCTGCTATCGTACTCCAGGAAATTAAACTCCCGTTTGGTATTGTTTTTCCTGTTCATGGTGCTCGGGATTGTGTTTGGTGCCTTTAACCTGGTTCTGATCATCCCGATGCTGGAAGTTCTTTTTACAGCAAAGCTGCCTGAAACAATTCCTGTTCTTCCCGAATTCAGTTTTACCAGTGATTACGTTCTGCAGGTTTTCAATCACTACTTTTTTTACATCATCAAATCTTTCGGTCGAAAGGAAGCCCTTCTTTTCGTGTGTTCTCTGATTGTCGTTTGTGTTTTACTGGCAAATACCTTCCGCTACCTGGAACGAATGATTGCAACCAAAATCCGGGTGGATCTGGTTCGAAAACTTCGGGTACACATATTTGAAAAAGTAACGCTGCTGCACTTAGGATTTTTCAACACCAGAAGAAAAGGAGATCTGATTTCCAGATTCACTGGCGATGTTATGGAGGTAGAGGGCGCTGTATTAAACCTGCTCAAGGCAGTCGTAAAAGATCCGATTACCATCACAGTCTATTTTGTGATGTTGTTCCTGTTGTCACCAAAACTTACCTTATTCACGCTTATTGTACTGCCGGTAACCGGTACGGTGCTGGCTAAAATTGTTAACGCGCTCAAGCGCCAGGCAAAATTAAGTCAGGAGTCTCTGGGCAGGCTGGTCAATATTCTTGATGAGACTTTTAGCGGAATGAGGGTCGTCAAGGCCTTTAATGCGCGGGGATTTGTCCTTCAAAAATTACAGCACGAAGCAGACCACTATAGGAAGGTAAACAAATCAATGGCCTATAAAAATGAAATGGCTGCTCCTGTTTCTGAAATTCTTGGTGTGGCGATCGTGGCCATCATCATCTATTTTGGTGGCAGCCTTGTACTTTCCGAAAATTCCGACTTCAAGCCCTCGGAATTCATGGGTTTTCTGGCCTTGTTCACCATGATCATTCAGCCGGCAAAAAGTTTTTCGAATGGCATCACGCAGCTGCAAAAGGGTATTGCTTCCGGAAAAAGAATTTTTACCCTGATGGATTTGGAATCAGAAATTACCGAAAAGCCAAATGCAAAAAAGATTGAATCCTTTCATGATAAAATAGAATTCAAAAATGTCTGGTTCTCCTACCAATCGGAATTTGTATTACAGGACGTGAGTCTTATCATTCCTAAGGGCAAGACCGTTGCCCTGGTTGGTCCTTCCGGAGGCGGCAAGTCTACCCTTGCTGACCTAGTACCAAGATTTTACGACCCTATTAAAGGTGAAGTTCTACTGGATGGTATTCCGATAAAGGATTTGACGCTTCACTCCCTAAGAGGCCTGATCGGTGTGGTCACTCAGGAATCAATTCTTTTTCACGATACCATTTTCAACAACATTGCTTTTGGTATGCCCGATGCAACAGAAGAGGCGGTGGTAAGAGCCGCGAAAATTGCCAACGCGCATGATTTCATCATGCAAACAGAGCTCGGTTACCAAACTGTAATTGGAGAAAGAGGTTCGAGACTGTCGGGTGGACAAAGGCAAAGGTTGAGTATTGCGCGTGCAGTACTAAAGAATCCGCCCATTTTGATTTTGGATGAAGCAACCTCCGCACTGGACACCGAAAGCGAAAAGCTCGTGCAGGAGGCCATTGGACACCTGATGGAAAACCGCACCAGCCTGATAATAGCGCACCGGCTCAGCACCATACAACATGCCGATGAAATCGTTGTGATCCAAAATGGTGTTATTGCCGAACGTGGAAACCACCGCGAGTTGATGGATAAAAATGGCATCTATCGCCGACTGACAGAAATCCAGCAAGCGTAGTCCAACAAAGCATCTTACCTGAAACTGAAATTGCTCATTGTCCAATGAGCTGATCTCCCGGCATCTTGGGGGATGCTTGCAAATTTAAAGTCGCTTAAATCTTTTTCTCCTATTTGGCTGTTCTGCCTGCTTCTTTTAGGATGTACGGCCACCAAAATTACCTCCAGTTGGAAACCTATGGCATTCGAGCCTGCTGCAGTCAAAAAAATCCTGGTATTGGGGGTTGTCAGATCCTCTGACCGAAGCATCAGACAAACCATGGAGCGGCATCTTACAGAAGATCTTCAGGACTTAGGATATGATGCCGTTTCGTCCTGGGACGTCTATGGCCCAAAAGCTTTCGAACATCTTACCGAACAACAAGCATTGGAGTCTATTCGTGAAAAAGGTTACGATGCTGTGCTTACCATCGTTTTACTGGATAAAGACCGGGAGCGAAGCTATTATCCTGGCACTTTTTATTTTTCTCCATTCATCTATTACTACAATAATTTTTGGGGCTATCACGCCATGATGATGAATCGAATTTATCAGCCTGGATATTATGTAACCAGTACACGCTATTTCTGGGAGAGTAATTTATATGAGATGAATACCCAACAACTGGTTTATTCTGTTCAAACCAGATCATTTGATCCTTCCAGTACCGAAACCATGGCACATGAGTACGGTGAATTAATCGCCACAGAGATTGGCAGGAAAGGACTCATCAGAAAATAACCGTGGACCAAAAGTGTTTTCACGGTAAATAACTGTCTTAACACCGCAACGCTTTAATTAAAAACGTCAAGCTCGTAACATCGCCGAACGAACGGCTATGGTAGCAAAAACGTATGGTAGTGCAGTCCACGGGGTAGATGCCAGAACAATTACGGTTGAGGTAAATGCAGCACAGGGGCTGGACTTTCATTTGAGCGGGCTGCCCGACAGCGCCGTTAAGGAAAGCCAACATCGCGTAGAGTCTTCGCTGAAAACCACCGGCTATTTCATGCCACGAAATAAGATCGTGGTAAACCTTGCACCGGCAGACATCAGAAAGGAGGGTTCAGCTTATGATTTACCAATCGCGCTAACCATTCTACAAGCCAGTGGACAAACCGCTTTCAATCAGTTGGAGGAGTATGTGATCATGGGTGAATTGTCGCTCGATGGAATCCTTCGTCCGATTAAAGGTGTGCTCCCTATCGCAATGCAGGCACGACGAGAAGGTTTCAAAGGAATAGTGGTTCCAAAAGCAAACGCCAACGAAGCGGCGATTGTTACCGGACTCGATGTCATTCCTGTTGAAACCCTTGATCAGGCGATTTCCTTTTTTGCAGGCGAAATCAAAATTGAGCCACTTCAAATCGATATTGAAGAAATCTTCAGCAGACAAATGCTGGATTACGAGGCCGACTTTGGTGATGTTCAGGGCCAGGAAAATATCAAGCGGGCATTAGAGATTGCAGCTGCAGGTGGGCACAATGTGATTATGATTGGTCCGCCTGGTGCAGGTAAAACTATGCTGGCGAAACGTCTGGGCACAATCCTTCCACCGTTGTCGCTGCAGGAAGCACTGGAAACAACCAAAATACATTCTGTTGCCGGTCGGTTAATCAGGGGCTCGTCGCTGATGACTACGCGGCCCTTCCGCTCTCCCCACCACACCATTTCAGATGTAGCGCTGGTTGGCGGTGGAGGAAATCCGCAACCTGGTGAAATCTCGTTAGCACACAATGGCGTTTTGTTTTTAGATGAATTGCCTGAATTCAAAAGATCAGTGCTGGAAGTCATGCGCCAGCCGATGGAAGACCGAAAGGTGACCATCAGCAGAGCAAAGGTTTCAATTGATTTTCCGGCCAATTTTATGCTGGTGGCAAGTATGAATCCTTGCCCTTGTGGCTATTACAATCATCCGGAAAAAGAGTGTGTCTGTGGCTCGGTGGTGGTTCAACGTTATCTTTCAAGGGTGAGCGGTCCATTGCTGGACCGGATTGACCTTCATGTTGAGGTTACACCTGTCGGATTTGATGAGATGATTGCATTCCGAAAAAATGAAAGCTCTGAAGAAATTCGAAAACGTGTGGTGTCTGCAAGAAGTATACAAACTGAAAGATTTAAAAAATCTGATACTGTTTTTTGCAATGCCATGATGCCTTCACAAATGGTAAAAGATATTTGTGTTATCGATGAAACCGGTCGTATCCTCTTAAAAAATGCGATGGAAAAATTGGGGCTGTCGGCTCGCGCTTATGATAGAATCCTAAAAGTATCGAGGACCATTGCGGACCTTGAGAGAAGCGAAGGAATTGCCATTGAGCACCTTTCAGAAGCGATCCACTTCAGAAGCCTGGATCGCGAAGGTTGGGCAGGACAATAATACCAGATCAGATTTTTGACAAGCGTGCACGCAGCAAAAAATCAGCGACCACAAGTGCGGCCATAGCTTCAACAATCGGAACCGCGCGAGGAACAACGCATGGATCATGTCTGCCTTTTCCGCTTACCGTTGTCTGATTGCCCTCCTTATCAACACTCTCCTGATCCATCATGATTGTGGCAACCGGCTTAAAAGCAACGTTGAAATAAATATCCTCACCATTCGAAATACCCCCTTGTACACCGCCGGAATGATTGGTTGTGGTTCGAATCCGGTTTCCATCATTGACGAAATTATCATTGTGGGCCGAGCCACGAAGTTTGATGCCTTCAAAACCACTGCCATACTCAAAGCCTTTTACAGCATTGATGCTGAGCATCGCTTTACCCAATTCAGCATGAAGCTTGTCGAAAACAGGCTCCCCCAACCCGGCAGGACAATGCTGAATAACGCCGGTTACCATGCCGCCCACAGTATCACGGTCAAGCCTGACCTGATCAATCAAGGCAATCATTTTTTCAGCGGTTGCAGTATGTGGACACCGAACAATATTTTCTTCGGTTGCGGATAGATCCAATTGAGCATAGTGAGGGGCCGAAATATCACCCACTTGTGAGACATATGCCCGCACGGTAATGCCTGATTTCTTTAATAAGAGCTTTGCAACGGCACCGGCAGCAACGCGGGCCGCTGTTTCACGCGCCGAACTTCTTCCGCCACCACGGTAATCCCGAACACCATATTTGGCATCGTAGGTGAAGTCGGCGTGAGACGGCCGGTAAGCATCTTTTATATGGCTATAGTCCTTACTGCGCTGATCGGTATTTTCAATAACCAAAGCGATGGGTGTACCGGTGGATTTACCCTCGAATACACCTGAAAGAATTCGAACCTGATCCTCCTCCTGGCGCTGTGTAGTAATTCTGGACTGACCGGGTCGTCTTCGTTCCAATTCAGTTTGAATAAATTTTTCTTCGATGTCCAGACCTGCAGGACACCCATCAATAATCACACCGATGGCTGGTCCATGTGACTCACCAAAGGTTGTGATTCTAAAATGATGTCCGTAAGAATTCATTTCTACTGTTTTTGCTTTCTGATGATCAGAAAAAATGCTGCACCCAATGCGGCAGCGACGAACAAGTTAGCTCCGAGTCGGGCAAAATCAAAGGCATTCTGATTTTTCAACGTATTGTCTGCGGAGGAAATCCGATCGTAAAATGAGGTAGCGTCCTTACTTTCAATGGCAATGTTTTGACGGTTTTCACCCGTTGCCCGCAGAACAGTTCGGGGTTTTAAGGTATCATACTGCTTCCGGGCTGGATCAAAATAGATCAACTGAATATGCTGGCCAAGATCATATTCACCGGCTTCATTGGGAATAATAAAATAACTGAATGTCTTAGAGCCAGCCACGCGGCCGTAATTCCTTGAGATGCTCTGACGGATATTGGGATCAAAAAACTCCAATCCTGGATTTGCCGATACCAGCGGCTTCTGAATACCTGATATGTTTCCTTCTCCCAGTATGGTAAAATCAAATCCAACACTTTTTCCTGTGGTGGTTTCGGGCTCACTGATTTTTTCTTCCACCCGATAAGCACCAACGGCAACCGACTCCCGCAATGGATGCGGTGGCAATTCCTTCACCCGAACTGTTTTGGCTTTCGTGTAAAAGGTTTTGAAATCCTCCTGCCGATTCTGACCAAAGAAGGATGGATTTTTTGCGACCTTAAACTTGATCATTTTCAATCCTACCGATGGAAAGGTTATGTTTTTAGCATTCAGCGGATAGAACGCTGCCTGATAGATTTTGTACTGGGTATATCCTTTGCCGCCAATTTCAATACGCTCACCTTCTATATTTTCTATGTTGAAATTTTCCTCCCAACACGCGTCGGGCCGCAATTGTTTAAGAATACCGGTCAGCTGCTCACCCAGCTCAAAGAACTGCATGGTTGCGCGGTTGGTTTCTGAAATGTAAAATGAAAGAGTTGCCGTAAATCCTTCCCCTGTATAAACCTCATCTTTATCGGTGGTAACGGCGAGGAACGCATCCTCTTTGACTTCAACAAACTCTGTTTCTCTTTTTGAAAACATATCCGCAAAAGGATCTCTGTCGAGAAGGCTATTGAAAGGGTCACGTGCCTGAGATTGGACCGCCTGCCCGACCCGAATGGTCTTACCTGGCGAAGAGACAACCTGACCATTGATTTTCATTTTGAAAGGCGGAAGAACAAACGTGCCTTGCTTTACCGGTTGATAGGTCATGATCACCGATTGCACCGTACTCATCTGGCCATTCACAATGCTTGTTTGCGATTGGGTGCTGGTCCCTCGCTTGCGAAAGCCTTCAACATCCGGAAAAGCATCATAATTTTTAAAGTTGTCGTTGCTCACCGAAACTGTTATGGTCCAGAACTGATTTTCAGCAACATCCGAAGGCCCTAAAACAATATCAATTTTCTGGGCATTGACTGTATAGGACAGAAGAAAAATCAGAAGAGAAAAAATGCGCAACATGAATGACACAAGTCAGTGGGCGGCAAAGTTAAAATCTTATTGACAAAAGTTTCTCTGTCTGCAATATTGTCGCAATTCAGGCGGTATGAGGAAGGAGGGGCAAAATAAAATGCTGGAGTATTTCAAAAAGATCCTTTCTAAGGTGAGCTTCGATTCCAAATTGTTTGAAAAGGAACTTAAAAAAGCACTAAAAGCCCTTCTGGCTTCGGAAATTGAAGAGTTGAGATCATGGTGTTACGCCCAATTCATAGGCTTATATCCGGATATTCTTCAGCGTTGTTTTTTCCCGAATCCCCCGATTCTTCAGACTGCCCGGTAACAAATCGGATGTTTCGCTTCAATCCACCATATCCGGTTCGCAATACAGCCGACCTACCAAAATTTTCTTTGAAAACCTCTGCAGTAATCTCTTGCCATTCACGGTCGGTGAAATCCGACCACCTTCCAGTAGGTTGAAAAGCTGGCTCATCGGTTGGCTTGGAAAATCTGTTCCATGGACATACCTCCTGACAAACATCGCATCCAAAAATCCAACCATCCATTCGTTCCGAAAATTCATTCGGAATTGAGTCCTTCAATTCGATGTTCAGATAGGAAATACAACGTGATGCATTTAAAACACCAGGTGCAATAATGGCATCCGTTGGACAAGCGTCGATGCAGGCTGTACAGGTTCCGCAATGATCTTTAACCGGATGATCCGGCTCAAGCTCAAGATCAATAATCAACTCAGCTAGAAAAAAATAGCTACCCATCGACTGGTTGAGCAACAATCCATTTTTGCCTAGCCAACCTAACCCAGATTTCTGTGCCCATTGCCTTTCCATGACAGGGCCAGAATCTACAAATGCCCGGCCATCGACTGAACCGAATTTTTCTCTGATGGCATTGAGAAATTCAAATAGTTTGTCCTTTACCACACGATGATAATCCTCGCCATAAGCATAACGGGCTACCTTAAATTTTTTGCCGGATGGCGAAGCGTCTTTGGGGTAATAATTAAAAATCAAAGAGACCACACTCCTGGCCCCGGGCACCAGTTTGGATGGATCAAGCCTTTTATCGAAATGATTTTCCAGGTAATGCATTTTTCCCTGATGGCCATTTTGAAGCCAGGCTTCAAGGCGAGGAGCTTCCTCCTCGAGAAATCCCGCCCTGGATATTCCACAAAATTGAAAACCAAAAATTTTGGAAAGTCCCTTAACCTCTTCTGAACGATGGGAGAGTAAAGATCCCGATGACATAATCACCCTCAGTCAAAAAGTGTTCCGCCTGACGTTGGATTTTTTGGAAGGGGCAAACCAAGGTGCCGGAAAGCTCTTTCAGTGACTTCCCGTCCGCGCGATGTCCTCTTTAAGTATCCTTCCTGAATCAGAAATGGCTCATAAACCTCTTCTATGGTCTCAGCCTCTTCAGAAACTGCAGTTGCTATGGTGGACAAGCCAACAGGACCACCTTTGAATTTCTCAATGATGGTGGTGAGAATACGGTTGTCCATCTCATCCAAGCCATCCTCGTCAACATCCAAAGCCCGAAGTGCCATCTGTGCAATCTCCCGGGTGATTTTGCCATTGCCTTTGACCTGTGCAAAATCCCGCGTACGCTTTAATAAATTATTAGAAATTCTTGGGGTTCCTCTGCTACGACGCGCAATTTCATGTGCAGCATCATTATCGATGGGCGACTCTAAAATACCGGCCGAGCGCTTTACAATTCCGGAAAGCAATTCAGCATCATAATATTCCAATCTGGCATTGATTCCAAATCTCGCGCGAAGTGGAGATGTCAGCAGTCCCGCGCGTGTAGTGGCGCCTATTAAGGTGAACGGATTAAGTCCGATTTGCACCGACCTGGCATTGGGACCAGAGTCGAGCATAATATCAATTCGGAAGTCCTCCATAGCAGAATACAGGTACTCTTCCACCACGGGATTCAGTCGATGGATTTCATCAATGAAAAGAATGTCATTCGTTTCAAGATTGGTCAGTAAACCTGCCAAATCACCGGGCTTATCCAATACAGGCCCAGAACTGATTTTGATCGAAGCCCCCAGCTCATTCGCAAGGATGTGAGACAGCGTGGTTTTCCCAAGACCAGGAGGGCCATGAAGCAACACATGATCCAGCGGCTCCTTCCTGATTTTGGCAGCTTCAACAAATACCTTCAGATTATCAATCACCTTCTTTTGACCAGAGAAGTCAGAAAATGATAACGGGCGCAAGGCCCGATCAACTTCACGGTCTTCTGAATTTTCGGAACGATCGCCTTTCAGATAATCTTCTCTCATGTTTTAACAGACGGAAAGTTAGATAAAAACCACCACCACCCGCTAAGGATTTGACAGGAACCCTATCTTTCAAACCACTAACTTGCGGTTCAAATTTCACTGAACGTGAGCAACCGCAATAAAAATATCCTTTATACCGCGATCCTTTTGCTTGCCATCATGGCGGTCATGAAATACCGTCAGTGGAAATCACCAGAGCCTATGAAGTTTGAGGGTAAAACCATGGGCACCAGCTGGCACGTCACCATTTTTGATCCGCAAAAAAGAAATTTTCAATATTCCCTTGATTCGCTGTTGGTTTTGGTCAATCGCTCCATCAGCACATACGATTCATCATCAGAGATTTCAATTTTTAATCGATCCGAAAAAGGGATTGCTCCAAGTCTTCCCTATTTCAATCCTCCACTCACCATTTCAGAAAAAGTTTTCCGTGAGTCCGGTGGTGCCTATGATCCAACCGTGATGCCTCTGGTGAATTTATGGGGCTTTGGTCCCGCAAAGGTCGGACGTCCAGATACTGCGGAAGTAACAAAAGTACTTGGCGTTATTGGCTTGGATAAAGTCAGGCAAACCGGAGACAGCATCATAAAGTCGGTCATTGGCGTGCAGTTGGACTTCAGTGCAATTGGGCAGGGCTACGGCGCTGATGTATTAACCGAATTCCTGATCTCCAAAGGGATCAAAAATATGTTGGTGGAAGTCGGAGGAGAAGGAATGGCCCTTGGAATGAATGAGCAATCCGGCAAACCCTGGAAACTAGGTCTCGTCAATCCTGCATCACCTGAGTCGTTTTTCGGATTCATTGAATTAGGCAACCGCAGTTTTTCAACTTCAGGTAATTATTTCAACTACCGCGAGGTGGACGGCATTCGTTATGCCCACACCATAGATCCCAAAACAGGGTTTCCTGCGGAGCATGCCATTATGAGTGCAAGTGTATTCGCAGAAAATTGTGCCCTGGCCGATGCATGGGCAACGGCTTTCATGTCTATGGGACATGAAAAAGCGATTGTCCTATTGAAAGATCATCCAGAGCTGGACGCCTGCTTGATATGGTCAGTGAAAGGTGGCGTTGAAAAATATCTTACGCCAGGTGCAGAAAAATTTATCACCTTCGAAAAGCAATAAAACAAGTTGTTGGTACTTATACTTCTTTTTACGGCAGCCCTGATTGGTGGACTTTCCGCAGTTTACTTACCCGGAAAGGAAGGGCTTAATTATAAATTAGCCCTGGTTTTTTCCGGAGCCTACTTATTTGCAATTACCGTAACACACATCCTTCCGGATTTATATTCCAATCCGTCAGCCTCCGGATTAACCGGTTTGCTGGTGTTGGGCGGGTTTGTGCTGCAACAAATTTTAGAGTTCGTCAGCCAGGGTGTTGAACACGGACATGTGCACGTTCATAAAGCAGGCAAAGAGCACCATGCCTCAGCAGCCTTTGTGGTCCTGGGCGCACTCAGTATTCACGCCTTATTGGAAGGGACAATGCTCACCAGTATTTCAGAGGATAAAGAAAATGCCACCGGACCAATGTTTTGGGGTATTCTGATGCATAAAATACTTGAGGCTTTTGCTTTGATGAGCGTTTTGATTTGTGAGTTATCCAGACGCAAGGCGATTAGAATTCTTTTTCTGTTTGCACTGGCCTCGCCGATAGGTTTGTGGTTAAGCAGTTCCATGTATTTCCGTGGACTCCTGACGCCCACCGTCATTCAAGGACTTTTTGCAGTAGTTTGTGGAAGCTTTTTGCACATATCCACCACCATTGTTTTTGAAAGCAGCTCCGGCCATAGCTTTAATGCCAAAAAGTCACTGGTGGCGTCGGCTGGATTTGCTACAGCGCTTCTTGCTGATTTTCTGTTCTAACCATCGAGGGACTTCCGGTTTACTTTTTGAAAGAATGAAACTATCTTTCTGAAGGTTTCTTATTTACAAGCATGAATCATTCCATCTACTCACAAGAGACGTATGCCAAGGCATACCACGAAAGTGTTCAAGATCCTGAAAAATTTTGGTCTGGTGTGGCCGAAGATTTTATCTGGACAAAAAAGTGGGATAAGGTTTTGGAGTGGGATTTTACCAAGCCTGAGGTAAAATGGTTTATCGGAGGGAAGCTGAACATCACTGAAAACGTCATTGATCGGCACTTGAAGCATCGCGCAGGGCAGACGGCAATCCTGTGGGAACCCAACGATCCGAAGGATACCCCCAGACACATTTCCTATCAGCAATTACACGACGAGGTCTGTCGCGCCGCAAACATGTTGCGCAGTCACGGCGTTAAAAAGGGAGACAGGGTATGTATATACCTGCCAATGATCCCTGAGGCCGCATTTGCGATTTTGGCGTGTGCAAGAATTGGGGCTGTACATTCGGTTGTATTTGCCGGGTTTTCATCTGGTTCATTGGTGGACAGGATCAACGATTCTGGATGCACCACGGTGCTCACCGCCGACGGCGCGTTTCGCGGTGATAAAAAAATAGACTTGAAAAAAATTGTTGACGAGGCATTGGAGAGCTGCCCAACGGTATCAAAAGTTTTTGTTGTGGAGCATACCAACTCCGGTGCCACGTTAATACCTGGAAGAGATTTTAGGTGGCATGAGGAGACCGCAAAACAGGCCTCGGTGTGCATTCCGGAAACAATGGATTCTGAAGATCTTCTTTTTATCCTCTATACATCCGGTTCCACGGGAAAACCTAAAGGTATGGTCCATACCTGCGGAGGTTACATGGTGTATACCAACTACACTTTCAAGACCGTATTCCAGAATCAGGAAAATGATATTTTTTGTTGCACAGCTGATGTGGGTTGGATCACCGGGCACAGTTACATAATCTATGGACCATTGTCTGCAGGAGCCACCACAGTGATGTTTGAAGGAATCCCATCCTGGCCAGATTGGGGAAGGTTCTGGGCAATGATTGAAAGAAATCGCATCAATACCTTTTATACAGCGCCTACAGCCATTCGTTCACTGCAGCAAGCGCCATTGAGTTTCGTGGAGCGCCATGATTTAAGTTCCCTGAAAATTCTTGGATCCGTCGGAGAGCCCATCAATGAAGAGGCCTGGCACTGGTATCATGAAAACATTGGTAAGAAAAATTGTCCAATTGTTGACACCTGGTGGCAAACTGAAACCGGAGGTATTCTTATTTCGCCTATAGCCGGAGTCACCAAATTAAAGCCGGCACATGCCACACTTCCATTGCCTGGCGTACAGCCGGTCATCATGGATGAAAAGGGAAACATCATTTCAGATCGTCCGGCATCTGAAACCGGACCAATTGAAGGAAGACTCGCGATGCGTTTTCCCTGGCCAAGCATTGCAAGAACCATTTACGGAAATCATCAGCGGTTCAGGGATACCTATTTCTCTACTTTCGAGGGTTATTATTTCACTGGCGACGGATGTAAAAGGGATGAAGAAGGAAATTTCCGCATCACCGGAAGGGTGGATGACATCATCATTGTTTCAGGCCACAACATGGGAACTGCGGAAGTAGAAAGTGCCATCGACGAACATCCTGCCGTCTGTGAAACTGCGGTGGTGGGTTTCCCGCATGACATCAAAGGCCAGGGTATTTATGCCTTTGTAATTTGTTATCAGCGACCAACCGACGAAGAAGCCTTACGAAAGGAAATCCGGGAAACAGTTTCTAAGATTATCGGGCCAATCGCCAAGCCAGACAAAATTCAGTTTGTTGGTGGGCTGCCTAAAACACGATCAGGTAAAATCATGCGACGCATACTGCGAAAAGTTGCAGAGGGTGATACCAGCAATCTTGGTGATACCACTACCCTGCTCGATCCCTCGGTGGTAGAAGAAATTAAGCGCGGCGCTCAGTAAGATTTCATTTAAAAGGGCTACTCCAACGCTCGTCGGTGTAAACCGCTGATCCCGAAAGTGTTTTCAGAAAAGCAACAAGCGCATCTTTTTCGTCAACTGAAAGATTCAATTTTTGGGTAAAGCCATTGGGCCTGAGTCTGGGGTCCAGGTTAGTGTTATTCGGCTGATCAGGAATGGCGTTGTAATGCCCAACCACTTCCTCCAAGGAATTAAAAATCCCATTGTGCATCATCGGACCATTGGGAATGCCTGCATTATCGGTAAGATTCCTCAGCGATGGCGATCGGGTATTGGTCAGATCAACCTCCGATGAATTGATAGTACCAATAACGCCATTGTTTCTGGTGTTTGGGGCAATATCAAATTCGGGAGGGGCATGACAACCGCCACAACCTGCCCCACCCGCAATTCGGATTCCCGATGCATCAAATTGAGGTGGTAACAAAAAAAGATTTTTTCCCTGATTCTCCTTTATGGAGAAATTCGGAAAGGGTTGATTGTCGGCATTAACCTGTGATCTGCCCGCATCATATTTGGAATCAAAAGATTGTATGCTTCGAACGAATTGAGCCAGCGACTGCTGCATTCTTGCTTCGGTTATTTCCTCATCACCGAATGCCAACTTAAACAACTCACGGTAGTACCCGATGTTCTTGAGTTTATCCAGCAATACATCAAAATTAGGGCGCCCATCCTGACCACTATAACCCATTTCAGCATGGTCCCTGATGGGTTTGGTAACCTGATCTTCCAGCGTCGCAGCTCTTTCGTTCCAGAAAAATTTAGTCTCAGCTCCAAACCTGGAATTGACCAGTCTCATGGAATGTCGCTGGGTACTGCCACCTAAGACACCTTTGCTCGACTGTGCCAGAACACTGAAAGCATGTTCCTGTGCATGACAATTCGCACAGGCAACGGTATTGTCTACGCTCAATTGAACGTCGTAAAAAAGCACCCTCCCCAGGGTAGCAGCTTCATCCTTGATTGGGTTGGTGCCGGTGTTGTCGCGAGTTATGTACGCGGGCTTGGTCTGTTTCTCATAATTCAGAAGATTTTCAGGATCAATGGTGACACCAAATTTTTCTTTTATGGCCAAATAAGGATCCACTTCTTTTTCGGAAGCGTCGTTTTGACACCCGAAAAGCGTCATGGCCAACACAATTGAAGTAAAATAATTTTTCATGGCTTAATTCAGTACTTAGACCTACGCAATAGTAAAAGGTTTAAGGATTCAAAACATTAAATACCTAAAGCTGAATACGGATCTGATCGCAATAAAATTTCATTCTGGAGTTGGCCGTATCGAGGGGCAGGATTTTTTCAATGATCCCTTTTTTATGGTTGACGAAGACTTCGAGGTATTTTCCTCTCAATAAATACAAATTGATTTTGTACCGGTAATAACGAATGGAGGTTACAAAAGATCCAAATTCGTACAACTCCCTTACCTGATGATGGATTGGGCCGGCATTTTGTTCAGGAAAGGGCAGCAGGTTCATCCTAGTTTCTCTTTAAAAAAGTCCATCGACCTCGTCCAGGCTAGTTTGGCTGCAGCTTCATTGTACCGGGTAGGCGCCGTATCGTTATGAAATGCATGTTGTGTTCCGGGGTAAACATACTGAACAAAATCTTTTCCGCTTCGTTTCAATTCGGTTTCATAGGCTGAAATTCCAGCGTTGATCCGTTCATCATTTTCAGCGTAATGAATCATTAAGGAAGCCTTAATCTTCGTGACGTCTTCCATTTCCGGCTGACGACCATAAAATGGAACCGCAGCTTTCAAATCCTGAAAATGAACTGCAAGTTGATTTACCAGGGCACCACCCCAGCAAAATCCAATCGCGCCAAAGCGTTTGTTGCATTCTTTTCGCTCCTTCAGGTATTCAAAACCTTTAAGAAAACTATTCAGATTTTTGACAGCATCCAGTTTGGTGAACAAATCTCTTGCCTTATCAGCATCTTCAGGTGCTCCTCCAAAAGGAGACAACGCATCAGGCGCAAATCCGATAAATCCGGCGAGCGCAATTCTCCTTGTAACGTCTTCGATGTGAGCATTCAGTCCACGGTTCTCATGAACCACCATCACCGCAGCAAATTTTTTTCCTTCCGCAGGTATGGCGAGATATCCCTTCATAGTTGTGCCATCCCCTTCATAGGTGATGCGCTCGGTGCGCAACCTGGGATCATCTTGTACAATCGTTCCGGCCTTGGCCTGGTTGACTTCGATCGATGGCAACAATGCCAAGGCAGCGGTCATGGAACCCGTTAAGACCGACAGACGTTTTAAAAACTCCTCCCTTGATAAAGGCTTGTGGGTGTACTCGTCGTAAAGATTAATAATTCGTTGATCCATAGAACGCTTAATTTCTTCTCAATTTAGAAACAGAATTCCGATAAAAAGCTGAAGGTTTTCAACTTGGATTTTACTTTTCGTCGTCTACCTTTGTACCCCCAAACGGTGAATGTAGCTCAGTAGGTTAGAGCATCAGATTGTGATTCTGAGGGTCGCGGGTTCGAGTCCCGTCTTTCACCCCAAACCTCTTCAAAACAAAACCCTTGCGATCCAGGCGGATAACAAGGGTTTTTTATTGTCCAACTTTACGCTTTCAACCTATAGAAGACCATCAAGGCTATTGATCCAAAAATGATTTAACAATTAAATGTCAACGATTTCTTGGCGTAAAGCTCAGTCGTTTACCGAACAATCCTTCTTTGATTTTACCCGATTCGTAAACCAACTGCCCGGAAACAAACGTATGGGTGACCGATGAAGAGAAGGTGTAACCTTCAAAAGGTGACCATCCGCATTTGGCCAAAATATTATTTGGGCCAACAGTCCATGACTGCTGATCATCCACCAGCACAAGATCAGCCCAATATCCTTCACGAATAAATCCGCGATCCTGAACATCAAACAAAACTGCAGGTGCGTGCGCCATCTTCTCTGCAATTCGCTCAATGGTAATTAATCCACGCTTACGAAACTCCATCATGGCATTCAAAGAGTGCTGAACCAATGGTCCGCCGGATGGCGCGTCAAAATATGGCTTTGCCTTTTCTTCTATGGTATGGGGCGCATGGTCGGTCGCGATAACGTCAATACGGTTTTCAAGAAGTGCTTTGAAAATACCCTCCCGGTCACTGGATTTTTTTATAGCTGGATTCCATTTAATCCGATTGCCCAACCGTTCATAGTCGGCATCGCTGAACCATAAGTGGTGGATGCAGGCTTCCGCAGTGATTTTTTTCTTCGCCAGCGGAAGTTGATTCGAAAAAAGATGTGTTTCCTTTTCGGTACTAATATGCAGAACGTGAAGTCTTGTGCCCTTTTTACTGGCCAGGTCTACTGCAAAGGAGGAAGAGCGGTAACAGGCATCTTCATCCCGTACGATGGGGTGCAAAGCAGCAGTGGCCGTTTCGCCGTACAACCTCTTGTAGTGTTCCGTGCTTGCCCGAACGGTAGGCTCGTGTTCGCAGTGTACAGCAATCAGACCGGTAAAATTTCCAAAGATTTTTTCCAATACCAGCGGATCATCGACCAGCAGGTTACCGGTTGAGGACCCCATAAAAATTTTCAGTCCACAGACTTTGGTGAGGTCTGTTTTCATGATCTCCTCATAATTATCAGGAGAAGTACCCATATAAAAGGAGTAGTTGGCTGCAGACCGGTTTTCTGCGAGTTGGTACTTCTGTTCTAGAAGGTCGTGATTAAAAACCGGAGGCACGGTATTGGGCATTTCCATGAAACTGGTCACTCCACCTGCCACTGCTGCCCTCGATTCCGTTGCGATATCTCCCTTATGGGTTAAACCAGGCTCGCGAAAATGAACCTGATCATCGATGGCGCCGGGAAGCAGAAATTTTCCGCCCGCATCAACCGTATGCAAATTTTGGGTTGAGCCTAGCCCACTTCCTATGCGTTCAATCCTCCCTGCACGAACCAGCACGTCGCTTTCGACGACCTTACCCTCGTTTACTATCTTCGCGTTTACGATTTGAATATCCATTTCCAAAGATAATTCCAGTGGACCCGAAATACGCGGCGTGGGAGGCATTAAAACTCAACAAGCAGTTGCTTGAAGGGGTGCAGAACTGTGGATTCAGGGAACCCACGGCCATTCAACTGAAATGTATCCCACCCATTTTAGGCGGTGCCCATGTTATAGGAATTGCACAAACCGGAACTGGAAAAACCGCTGCCTACCTCATACCGTTACTGCTCAAACTGCGGTACCGTCAAGGCGTCAATCCCAGGGCAGTTGTGCTTGCACCGACCAAAGAGCTTGTCCTTCAGATTGCTGAACACGGAAAAAAACTTTCGGAATTTACTGACTTGAGAATTGTTGCGCTTTACGGTGGCATTGGGCCTAAAGCGCAGATTGAGGAATTAACCCAAGGCGTTGACCTGATCATCGCCACGCCCGGCAGGCTTATGGAAATCTACCGGAAAGAAGGACTTGTCACCAAGTCCATTCAAACCATGGTAATTGATGAGGCTGACCGAATGATGGATTTAAATTTCATGCCTCAACTCAGGCAACTCCTCGAGATACTTCCTGTCAAAAAACAAAACCTGCTTTTTTCTGCTACTTTTCCTGCGCGCGTAGAAAAACTATCTCAGGAGTTTCTTGATTTTCCTGTAAAAATTGAAGTCACGCCTCAGGCGACACCTGCTGTTTCTGTTAAACAAGGCAGGTATGCAGTTCCGAATTTCAGAACTAAAATCAATCTGCTGACTCATTTGCTAAAATCACCCGATTTAAATCGGGTGATGATTTTCACCCGCACCAAAGAGTCGGCCGATAACATTTGTAAATACCTTGATCGCAGTGGACTGGGGCCGGTGCGTTCGATTCATTCCAACAAGGGGCAAAATTCAAGGATCAATGCGATACGGGAATTCAAGTCTGGAGAAATCAGGGTCTTGGTTTCTACTGATGTTTCATCGCGTGGAATAGACGTAATCAAAGTGAGTCATGTCATCAACTTTGATGTTCCCGTTGTTTACGATGACTACGTGCACCGGATTGGGCGCACGGGCAGGGCGTTTGAGCTTGGTGAATCTTTGACTTTCGTTACACCCGCAGATGAATACCATATTGAAAAAATTGAGGCACTGATTAAAACCAGGATCAATAAGCTAAGCCTGCCTTCGGAGGTTCAGGTTGAATCGACCGAATTTGGGGAGTCGCAGGATATTGCCAGGGAAATCGACCGGCAAATTCGAAGAGAAAACCCCGATTACCAGGGCGCATTTCACGATCGGAAAAAGAAATAAGTGAAAAATGACAAAGGAAAATTTAAGGTCAGATGTTATTTTTTATACCACTGGTAAGGGTAAGATAAAAATTGAAGTATTGTATCAAAATGAAACGCTTTGGCTCTCTCAAAAGCGTATGGCGGAGCTTTTTGGCTGTAGCATAGACAACATATCACTGCACCTTAAAAATATTTTTAAAAGTAAGGAACTAGACTCCGCTTCAGTTACCGAGGAAATCTCGGATACTGCCTCCGACGGAAAAAAATATAAAACCAAATTTTTTAGTCTGGACGCCATAATTGCTGTTGGGTACCGTGTTAATAGTAAGGAGGCTACAGATTTTCGAATATGGGCAACAAAAACACTTCGTGAATATATTTTAAAAGGCTTTGTACTGGATGATGAGCGATTGGCTCAAGGAAAGCGATTTGGAAAAGATTACTTTGATGAACTTTTAGAGCGGATCAGAGAAATTCGCGCAAGCGAAAGACGCTTTTACCTTAAAATCACTGATATCTATGAGCAATGCAGCATTGATTATAATAAGAATTCTGAATTGACAGAGCGGTTCTTTAAGACCGTTCAAAATAAACTTCATTGGGCAATAACCGGAATGACGGCAGCTGAACTGGTTTCAACACGGGCAAATGCAGAGCATCCAACTATGGGACTTACAGCCTGGAAAAATGCACCGCATGGGAAAATTTTAAAATCAGATATAGGAATCGCTAAAAATTATCTGCAGGAAAAAGAAATAAAAGCATTAGAAAAAATTGTAACCATGTACTTGGATTTTGCAGAATTGCAGGCCGAAAGACAAATTCCAATGAAAATGTCTGATTGGATTTCGAGGCTGGATGCGTTTCTAAAGTTTAATCAATTTGATATCCTCAAAGAAAGTGGCAAGATTAGTCACGAAATTGCCATAAAACTGGTTGAAAAAGAGTACTCAAAGTTTAGGATTATACAGGATAGGAACTTTGAGAGTGACTTTGAAAAGCAGATCAAAAAAGTAACTTTATCAAAGGGAACCAAATCACCTAAAAAGAAATAAGGCAGGCAGGATTTTTAAATTTAAGCTCGATGGAGTTTTTATAAGATCAAAGATTCAAGTAGGAAAGTGATGAAAACCCCTTAAGTATCAATATCAACAAATCTGAATACCACCCCTTTTGAGAACCAATCTAAAAAATCGAATTTAACTCCAATGCAAAACCATTTTTCAATTCTAAAGCGTGCACTCCATTTCCTACTGCTTACCCTGATAATCAGCGAGGCAATAGGTCAAAATCAACTCCAACCCTCCGACTTTCTAAGCAAAGATTTCCACGCAGAACGTCGCCAAAAACTCAGGGAAAAAATGACGCCCGGATCCGTGGCCGTTTTTTTCGCTAACCCGGTTAGAAACCGTGCCAATGATGTGGACTACAATTACCATCAGGATCCAGACTTTTATTATCTAACCGGATACCGCGAACCCAATGCAGTCCTGTTGATTTTCAAGGAAAAACAAAAAGCCCCATCAGGTCCGGATTATGATGAAATCATTTTTGTTCAAGCCAGAAATGAGCGCGCAGAAACCTGGACAGGAAGAAGGTTAGGGCCTGCAGGCGTAACCGCACAACTTGGATTTAAAATGGCCTTCAACGGCGCAGAATTCTCCAGGTACCCGATCGACTTCTCAAAGTTCAGCCAGGTATTCTTCCATGAATTTCAAAATGATGTTCGCAACGAAGCCGACTCGGCAGACCTCTACGATCTGATCCTCCAATTCCGCAGAAAGGCAAACTATCCTGAAGTAAACGACCTGGTGATCTCCCAGGAAAAGCCTGCCAACAACCTCAATATAAGTCAACTTGAAACATACATGGAGGAACTTAGGGGCATCAAAACAAAGGAGGAGTTGGACTTGCTTAGCATGGCTGTTAAAATTTCCTGCGCAGGTCAGGTAGAAGTAATGAAAGCGCTAAAACCTGGAATGTCTGAACGGGAAATTCAAGGGATTCATGAGTTTGTATTTAAGAAATATCAGGCGGAAGATCTTGGATACCCTTCCATCGTTGGCGCAGGACACAATGGCTGCATCCTTCACTACACAGAAAATTATCGTCCACAGGTAGACGGAAAAGATCTGATCCTGATGGATCTTGGCGCTGAATACCGCGGCTACACAGCAGACATCACCAGAACCATTCCCATCAACGGAAAATTTAATCCGGAACAAAAAATCATTTACGAGCTTGTGCTCAACGCACAAGAACAAGCCATGACCATTTGCAAACCAGGCACACCGTTTCGTGATCTACTGGTTGCCACACAAAAAGTCATCGCAAAAGGGCTGATGGAAAATGGAATTATTAAAGAAGAAAAGGAGGTCAGAAAATATTATCCACACGGTTGCTGCCACCACATTGGACTTGATGTTCATGACCGCGGCGTATATGATAAACTGGAGGAAAATATGGTTATTACGATCGAGCCGGGAATTTATATTCCGTTGGACAGCAATGTGGATCCTAAATGGAGAGGAATTGCTGTTCGCATCGAGGATGATTACCTGATCACCAAAAGTGGCTATGAACATCTTTCCAAATCAGCGCCGCGAACGGTCAAGGAAATTGAAGATATCATGACGCTGCCCAGCGCTTTGGATGACTTCATTTTACCAACGCTCAAAAAGGACTAATCAACCCATGAAAGGTGTTGCCCTTTTAGGTTTAACCTGGATCCTGTTCAGCTGCAGTCCTGCAGAAAAGAAGCCAGATTTTCAAAAGCTGGATTCCTGGTTTGCAGAACAGTACCCTGAAAATGATCCCGGAGGCGCTGTGCTGATTGCCCGTGGCGACAGTATTTTATTTTCCGGTGCATGGGGTTTAGCAGACCTCTCCACCAAGGAGAAGGTATCGACCAATACTTTATTCAACCTGGGATCCATCAGTAAAACCTTTGTAGCCAACGCCATCCTACAGTTGAGGAACGAAGGCAAATTGTCGCTCGATGACAGTCTGATTAAGTATTTCCCCGATTTTAAAAACAAATCCATCGGTGAAAAGGTAAAAATCAAACACCTGTTAACCCACACATCCGGGCTACCCGATATTCGTTTTCCATATCGGGACAGTGTATTTTATTTAACTGCCAAAGACCAGGAAAACTGGGCTCCGATTTTAAAAACAGATTCACTGAATTTCGAGCCAGGCACTTCTTTTGAATATTCCAACCCCGCTTTTAATGCGCTTGCCTTGATTGTTGAACAAGTCTCTGGCACCAAATGGCAAACTTATATTGAGGAGAATATTCTCAAGCCATCCCAAATGTTTTCAAGCACGATCACCGATGGCGCTCATCCCCAAACGGGCGTAGCGCACGGCTACATTTATTCTAAGGGTGAGTGGATTGAAAAAGACTACATGGAGGAACCCACTTTCGCGGCATCGGGCAATGGCGGAGTATGGAGTAGCGTGAAAGAGTTGCACCATTATGAATTGGCCATACAAAGCCAGGTTTTTCTTGACAGCACAACTTTAACGGAGAGCAGGACCATTCAAAAGTTCAACGATTGGAATGGTGCTACTCCGGAGTTCATCGGGTGGTCCTGGTTTATCACCAAAACCAAATCGGGCCTTACTCAAATCGGACACACGGGCAGTCAGGGTGGATTCCGCGGAAACTATGTTTACCTGCCGGCGAAAAATTGGTTGATCGTCATTTTATCGGGCGCTCCCCGCGATCTGGAAAGACAGGCCACTTACGTGATTGAATATCTTGAGCATCAGGACAGCCGCCCCAATTAAAACTGAATCCATGATTTCTTCAGCAGAATGTTATTTGATTTTTGAAAAAAGTGTTTCGGATTATCACCTACTTAACGATGTGGATAAACCGATCAATAATCCTTTTCAGGACGGCGATAAAAAGAACTTGCTTTATCTGAAAAACTGGATCGATACTGTACAGTGGCATTTAGAGGATATCGTTCGTGACCCTCTTATTGATCCAGTCAAAGGCATGGCCGTCAAGAGAAGGATCGATCAATCCAACCAACACCGAACGGATGTGGTTGAGAAGCTGGATGATTTATTCATCAGCCACTTTGCCGATGTAATGCCCTTACCCCAAGCCAAACAAAACTCTGAGACACCAGCCTGGCTGCTGGACCGAATGAGTATTCTGGTTCTCAAAATCTGGCACATGCAGGAGCAAACCGTTAGGACGGACGTATCATCTGAGCACGTGCAACGGTGTAAACTCAAACTCGATGTTCTCCTGGAGCAGCGTAGGGATATGGGACAATGCTTTGATGAATTGATGGAGGAGATCGCATCCGGAAAAAAACGAATAAAGGTCTACCGGCAGATGAAAATGTATAATGACGAATCATTGAATCCGGTTTTCTACCAAAAAAAATCCTGACGATTGTCTTCTAAACACCTTGTGGTTCTTAGATTCTCAGCGATGGGCGATGTTGCCCTGACGGTTCCGGTACTGCAATATTTTACTGAACAATATCCAAACGACCACTTAACCATTGTCACACGATCCAGGTTTGCAGGATTGTTTAAGAATCTCTCACAAACTAAAATCTGCTCAATAGATTTTAATAAGGAGTATTCAGGAATTTTCGGACTGTGGAAACTTATTCAAGTTGTCCGAAGCCTTAAGCCAGATGTGGTGTTGGATCTCCACGACAACCTGCGAACCAAAATCGTGAGGCAATTTTTAAAGCTTACCGGAACTAAGGTGGCTGTTTTCAGTAAAGGTCGTGCCGAAAAAAAGTTAGCTACCGGTCAACTTCGGGCCAACCATCGAAAGCCACTTATCCACACCTCTGCGAGGTATGCTAAGGCTTTCGGACTTGCCGGATTTCCCCTTGAGTTTAACCCAGCCAACAGGCCAGCAAAATTTTCAAGAACAAGCCTAAATCAAGAAAATGAAATCAGGATAGGCATTGCACCCTTTGCTGCACACGCGACAAAGCGATGGCCCATTCAAAATTTTGAAGTGGTGATCGGTGAGCTCACCCAAAATCCTAAAATCAAGATTTATCTTTTCGGAGGAGGTACGGAGGAAGTTGCGATCTTAAAAAATTGGTCAGCTCGATTCCAGCATTGCATCAATGTGGCTGGCAATTATTCACTTGACGAGGAGCTCGAACTAATCAAATCGCTTCGTCTCATGATTTGTACAGATTCCTCGAACATGCACCTTGCATCCATTTCGGGCATTCCGGTTGTATCCATCTGGGGCGGAACCCATACCGTAACTGGATTTGGACCCTTGCCCATGGAAGACAACGCCATTGTGGAAATACCTACTGATGAATTACCGTGCAGGCCTTGCTCCGTGTTTGGAAAAGCTCATTGTGAAAGAGGTGATTTCGCCTGCCTCACCCGCATCCACCCCGACCGCGTCATCTCCGAGGTCAGGAAACGAATTCAATAAGATTCGGTCAGGATAACCTGGACAATGCGGATTTGATGCGGGCCAACGCCTCACGCAAGTCCTTTTCAGAAGCGGCGTAAGAAAGTCTCACGCAATTCTCATCCCCAAAAGCTCCACCTGGCACCAGCGAAACCTGTGCTGAATCCAACAACCAGAGACATAAGTCATCGGCATTTTTGATCGTAACCTTTCCGTCTGATTTTCCGAAATAAGAACTGACATCCGGAAAAAAGTAGAAGGCTCCTTGAGGATAATTTGCCTTAATACCGGGGATGTCCTTCAGGAGTGCATAAACAATTTCACGCCGTACTTTATACTCCTTTACCATATCCAAGGTAGGCTGAAGATCGCCGGTTAGCGCAACCATCGCCGCTCTTTGAGCGATTGAACTATTGGCAGAAGTGAGTTGTCCCTGCATTTTGTTGGCCGCATCGGCGACCCACTTCGGTGCACAGATGTAACCCACGCGCCAGCCGGTCATTGCATAACCTTTGGCAAATCCGTTTACAATAATGGTTCTGTCCTGCATTCCTGGGAAAGAAGCGATGCTCACCTGCTCACCGGTAAAATTGATGTGCTCATAGATTTCATCCGCTATGATCAGAAGATCAGGATGCTTGAGCACTACTGCTGCAATCGCTTCAAGCTCTTTCTTTGAAAAAACGGAACCGGTTGGATTACATGGTGAAGAGAAAATTATAGCCTTCGTTTTAGCCGTAATAGCACCTTCAACCTGGGCAGCTGTTACTTTAAAGTCATTTTCAATTCCGCCTTTTACAAAAACAGGCGTAGCTTCTGCCAGACGGACCAAAGCATCGTACGAAACCCAGTAGGGGGAAAAGATGATAACTTCATCACCAGGATTCAATAAGGCAAACATTACATTGGCAATGGATTGTTTTGCACCATTGGAAACCACTATCTGATCCGCTTTATAAGTAACGCCTGCATCACGCTTATACTTGGCCACAATAGCCTCGCGTAAGTCCAGGTATCCGTTTACCGGAGGATAGGAGAAATATTTTCCCTCATCAATGGCCTTTTTCGCGCCCTCACAAATATGAATTGGTGTTTTAAAATCTGGTTCGCCCAAACTAAGGCTGATGACATCAATTCCTTTTGCCTTGTATTCACGGGCCTTGGCGGCCATGGCAAGGGTTGCAGATTCTTCGATAGCGTTAATGCGGTTGGATAAACGGTTCATTCCATAACAGGTTTAGGGACGTAAAAATATGGATTAGTTCAGATCGACAATCGTTAGGCTGGGCAATCCATTACTGTACCGGCGTCCTCGATAAAATACTTCTTCCCAGCGTGAGCTCATCGGTAAATTCAAGGTCGCCCCCTACAGGAATTCCCCTGGCGATGGAAGTGACTTTTACTGACAGGCTGGACAGTTTTTTATGAATATAAAATCCAGTGGTATCCCCTTCCATGGTAGAGCTAAAAGCAAGAATAATTTCACGAACCTCCGATCCGCTTTCTGAAACACGCTGAATTAGCTGCTCGATTCGCAGATCGCCAGGTCCGATTCCATTAACCGGTGAAATAACACCACCCAGGACATGGTAAAGACCCTGGTATTGTGAAGTATTTTCAATTGCCATGACATCGCGGGTGTCTTCCACGACACATACAATTGATTTATCCCTTCGCGGGCTCTGACACAAAGGACAAAGCTCGTGATCAGAGATGTTAAAGCAGGTTTTACATAGGCTGATTTCTGAACGGAGTTTACCCAAGGCCTCGGTTAGCTGGGTTGTGTAAGCAGGGTTTTCTCTCACCAGATGCAGGGCCAGTCGTAAAGCAGTTTTTTTCCCAATGCCTGGCAGTTTGGCTATTTGCTCCACAGCTTGTTCCAGTAGTCTGGAGGAAAAATCCATTATCTAAAGATCAGAGGATTCGTGCATCGATCCCACGTTCACAAATCGCATCCCTCATTGGCCTAAGTTCATCAAAGGGTCCTTTTTTTACTGTGCACTTTTGGCGGTAATGAATGATCCAGGCGCATTGCTCTGCCTGCTCAGGTGTGTGACGGCATACCTTCACCAGGGTTGAAATGACATGGTCGAAGGTGTTGACATCGTCATTAAATACGACCAAATCCCTCGGCGAATCAAGGTCGGTCAACGCATCCAGCTCTGCTACTTCTGCTTCCTTTACCGAAAAGCCCATGACTTGAAAAAATCAGTTTCAAAAGTAAAAAAAATTAGACAGTTTGCTGGTGATGAGCCCCACACTAGTCTTTTCCATTTTGATCATTTACTTCGCTGTTTTGATCCTCATTGCCTGGATCACCTCACGGGGAGCAACTACAGAAACTTTTTTCACCGCTAATCGTCAGTCGCCCTGGTACCTGGTTGCCTTTGGAATGATTGGCAGTTCGCTTTCGGGCGTAACGTTTATTTCTGTTCCTGGAAACGTAGGAAAAATTGGTTTTGGATATTTCCAGGTGGTGCTTGGCTACCTGCTGGGGTACTGGACCATCATGTATGTTTTGATGCCGTTGTATTACCGGCTTAACCTGATTTCGATTTATACCTACCTGGATAAGCGCTTTGACCGATGGGCATACAGAACCGGATCACTTTTCTTTATGATTTCACGATCGGTTGGTTCTGCCTTAAGGCTTTATCTGGCGGCCACCGTGCTTCAGCTCTTTTTATTCGATGCCTGGGGTATTCCGTTTTTTGTTACGGTAGCGACCACAATTGCTTTGATTTGGGTGTATACCTTTCGTGGTGGAGTTAAAACGGTTGTCTATACCGATTCCTTCCAAACCATCTTCCTGGTATCAGCGGTTGCCATCGCTGTGTGGCAAATTGCCGGAGAGCTTGGATTTTCGTTCTCTGATTTACTGATTACCGTACGCGACAGCTCCTATTCCCGCATATTCCATTTCGATAATCCGAATTCCGGATTGTTTTTTCCAAAGCAGTTTATCGGTGGCGCATTTATTGCGCTAACGATGACGGGCATGGATCAGGAAATCATGCAAAAAAATCTTACCTGTAAGTCACTGTCAGAGGCGCAAAAAAATATGTTCTGGTATAGCCTGGTGCTGGTGATCGTAAACCTATTGTTTCTTACCCTCGGCGCGCTTTTGTATTTATATGTGGAGGCAAATCAAATTACTATGCCGGCTACTTCTGACCAATTGTTTCCGCTGTTGGCATTGAATCACTTCAGTTTGCTGGTGGGAATATTTTTTCTGTTGGGCATCACAGCATCATCTTATGCCAGTGCAGACTCTGCTTTGGCTGGACTCACCACCTCGTTTTGTATTGACTTTTTGAATTTTGATGCTAAGACTGAGGAAGTGAAGAAAAAACAAAAGTTTATCGTTCACGTTGGATTTTCACTGCTCTTCCTGGTCATCATTCTGGTCTTCAAAGAAATCAATCAGAAATCGGTGATCGATGCCGTGCTCAAGGCTGCAGGATACACCTATGGACCGTTGCTGGGTTTGTTCAGCTACGGATTATTATCCAAAAGAAGTGTAAGTGGACCGATGGTATTGTTGGTCTGCATTGCAGCACCTTGTTTGTCTTACCTGCTGAGTTCTTATGCGCCGGTGTTGTTGGGAGGTTATCAAATTGATATCGAGATATTGGTGATCAATGGACTGTTGACCATGGGAGGTTTACACCTCATTTCCTCAAAGCCAAATTCGGAAGTCAGTATTTAATTTTTCAGAGTCCCAACTCAGTAACCGGATTCCAAAAAAGTTTTTTGAAGTCGGCCACCTGATGCCTTACGATCCGAACCCCTTCGCGCTTTAGAAGTTTTTCCATTGTTCCAGGGGTCTCAAAATGGTGCCGTCCGGTTAGAAGACCCTGACTGTTAACCACCCGGTGTGCTGGCACATTTCTTTCGCTGTGGGAGGCATTCATAGCCCACCCAACCATTCTTGCTCCGGATCGCATCCCTAGGAAGGCAGCGATGGCGCCATAGCTGGTCACACGCCCCTTTGGTATGAGTCTGACCACCTCATAGACATCATTAAAAAAATTTTCCTTCGATTTTTTCGTTTTGGCTTTAGCCATGGTTGGCCCGATTTATGTTTAGCAAATCTTAACTTTGCCATAATTCTTTCAAAATGTTCTTTAGGACCTGTTTTTTGGCGCTTTTTTCCTTGACCACCGCGCTTCAGGCCCAGCACCTTTCATTTTCAAAAGGAGACTGGAGCATAGCGCATGAAGGCGAGGAAATAAATTTTCAAATCACTTCAACCGATTCGGTTCCAGCGCTACGATTCTATTTTGAGGGAGAGGTTCTTCAGGGAATGAAATTGGATAGCACAGGACATTTCTCCTGGCAGCCTGAATTTGATCTGGTCAGCCGGCAAGAGCGAATGAAAAGCTATACAGTGGTGATTGCAGTTGTGCTGCAGGATCAGCGATTGCTTCGTCAGGAGGGAACTTTCACGTTAACCCACACCAACCGGGAACCACTCGCTGAGGAGCTGCCAGTATTTTACGTCCGACAAGGCGTAAGAAATCAATATCAGATTTCAGCTGACTATGTTTTTGATCCGGATGGCGATCCACTGGTCTTTAAATCCATACCCAACCAAATGTCGGAAGGTATGGTATTAAGCGCATCAGGACTGTTGACCTGGACGCCGTCTAGAAACCAATTCAATACATTAAAAAATAATCCAGCGGTCGTTGAATTTATCGTTCAGGATCTGCCCGATAAATCTGAAAAGAAAGCCAAACTTAAGATCGCACAAACACAACTGGATTTATCACCGGAAATCATTTTGGTTCCTGGCGACAGCGTCTACCGTATCAAAGAGGATGAGCTGGTCAATTTAAAGATCTACGCTACGGATCCAAACGGTGATGATAACATCACAGCAATCGGGTTCGTGGCTTCAGACAACCGACTTCCAAAAAACTTATTGAAGGAAAATGCTCCTCTACAATCGGAGTTTACCTGGTCGCCAGGGTATTCGTTTGTTGATGAAGCAGAGAAGGTAAGACAAGTAGAGATTATTTTTTATGCCATCGACAGGGCATCGAATAAGACTCAGCGCAGAATTAGGATCCATGTTCACGATGCAGAGAACCTTGATGAAAAAGATAAGTTCATTTATCAGAAGTACCGCATATCGCTGATTTCAGCTAAGGGATTATTGGATCAGCTTGATGAGAAGCATAGTGAGTTAACCAAGTTGTATAAGCAAGCCAAGAGAGGGAAGAAACACCGGGCTATTGTAAATGCTTCATTGGGTGCTGCTACGGGCTTATCGCCGGTGGTGTTGCCCACAGATCAGTCTAAGGTGGTCAGTGGTATTGGTGGAACTACGGTGTTGACCTTGGGAACCTTAGAAGCCACAGAGGTGATCGGAAAATCAAAAACAGATATTTTGGATCAGATGCGGGTATGTGTTGAGATTCGCAACCAGCTTCAGATAGAGGGCGATAATTTTGCTAGGCGCTATGCCTTAAAGTCGGAGCGAAGGAAAAAGGAATTTGATGCAGACCGTGAGAAATTGTTGCCGATTATTAATAATCAAAAGCTTTTATTGTTGGAATTGGATGCGGCGCGCAGGAAAAACAGGTTCGACAACAAGGATTTGAAGAAGGCCTTTCCTGATTTTAGTGAAGAATTATGATGGGATTAGGAGGTTGCACAAAAGCCTCCAAGCGATTAGTTTTGCGCCTCTGCCGAAAAAGCTCTTTAGGAGCATGAATTAGAGGAGTGGTAGAGTGGTTGATTACACCGGTCTTGAAAACCGGCATACCGCAAGGTATCGGGGGTTCGAATCCCTCCTCCTCTGCCAACCAATTCAAAAGTCCCTTGCACTGCAAGGGACTTTTTGTTTTCAGACAAGCCGATCGAAACACAGTTTCGAGGAGGCGAGGATGAAAACAAAAAGAAGTACCCGACGAAGGAGGGAACGAACTTTTGAAGTGGTTGAAGCTCCCACCATATAGGGATCACGAAGTAATCCCTCCTCCTCTGCCAACCAATTCAAAAGTCCCTTGCACTGCAAGGGACTTTTTGTTTTCAGACAAGCCGATCGAAACACAGTTTCGAGGAGGCGAGGATGAAAACAAAAGGAAGTACCCGACGAAGGAGGGAACGAACTTTTGAAGTGGTTGAAGCTCCCAGCATATAGGGATCACGAAATAATCCCTCCTAAAATCCACTTAAACTGGTGACTTTTTAATTATTTACTTACTCAGATAATTGGCACCCACACCATGAAGAATGGGATTTTCTAAACAACTCATCTAGATTAAACCGCCAGAACTGAACCCAATGCACACCAGAAAACCCAAGCCAAAGAAATTATCCATCAGGCCTTCCTGCACTCAATCAACCAGTCCCAGGGATATGGTGCCTTCATCCACGTTGGAGGTTCAGCAAACTCCGTATCCCAACCGTATTCAAGCTTCTCCAGCGCAGTAACCTTTAAACCAGCATCCTTAAAAATCACTTCAATTTCCACCGCAGAAAAATGCTTGGTCGGAACACCATCGATGTAAAATAATCCCTGAACAATCTCCGGACGCGTTCCTTTAAAGTAACTCAAGTCATCCGAATCAATTTTCTCTGCCTTGATGCCCTCCCGTTTGTACCAATCGATCAGGCGCCAACCCGAATACATGATCGACTCGGCAGCAGGAACCACAATAACCGCCGAGCCGCCTTTATTCAGTATTCCGGAAACATTTTTAAGCATCTTATAATTGGCCTCGAGCTCAGGAAGCATGATCACATTACAACTAAAAACGAAATCAGCCTTCCATGTTTTCCTGGCTGGCTTCGTAAGATCTGCCTGATGCACCTGCACATTCCTGAAACCACGACGACCTGCCTGTACCAATAGGTTTTCTGAAATATCAGCACCGATCACTTCCCTGAACAATGGCGACAAAAACCGAAACGCCTTTCCATTACCGCAGCCAAAGTCAAAAGCAGCAGACCGCTTGCTTCCATGCTTGCGAAAATACTTCGGTAATAAACCAAGCCGGTCGCTGGCAAACACATCAAAGATTTCGTCATTGTATCGCTCCCCAATGTTGTCCCAGTGTTTACGCTCGTTCATTGAAATATTTTTTCCGTTCCCGATTCAACCCAATCTTCATTTTTCCCTACTACCTCAACCCCTGATTTATTTTATCCAAGGCCTGACTTCCCGGACAAAGATCATCTTCTTTTAAAGTGTTGAGCGGCTTAGCGGTGGTCTGTAAAGTTTTGTGTAGATCACTCGTCGAGGGCTCCAGATAAAGCAATCCTGTTAAAATATGACCTTCCTGCCTGGCTTTGTTCATGCGCTCCACGGAAAGGTTTCGGTCTGTTGGATCCCACAATGGATTCAGCTTATAAAAATTAAGAATCGATCCATCGTGCAGTTTAACCTCAGCAGGTTTTTCAGGATCGTATTCGAGGGTTATCTCATCCTCCTCCGGAACAAAATCCAAAGGCGAGGTGGCATCAATGTGATCCCTGACGAAATCATATGATTTCGTGGAGCCGTCGTTGTTGTTAAACGTAACGCAAGGAGATATTACGTCGATAAACGCAAAGCCAGGGTGAAGCAACGCAGCTTTGATCAACGGAATCAACTGGCCTTTATCGCCGGAAAAACTTCTGGCAACAAAACTTGCCCCCAACTCCAACGCCAATGCAGCCAGATCGATGGACTGAAATCTGTTTTCCACGCCTGACTTGTTGATGGAGCCACGGTCTGCTGTCGCTGAGTCCTGCCCTTTGGTCAGACCATAACAACCATTGTTCATGACTATGTAGGTCATGTTGAGGTTCCTTCGAATGACATGACAAAACTGACCAAGGCCGATGGAAGCTGAATCTCCATCACCGGAAACCCCAAGATAAATAAGATCCTTATTGGCAAGGTTGGCCCCCGTGGTTACCGACGGCATCCGGCCATGCACGGTATTGAAGCCATGGGAGTTGCCCAGGAAATAGGTTGGTGTTTTAGAAGAACAACCAATACCCGAAAATTTTGCCACCCGATGGGGCTCAATATCCAATTCATAGCACGCCTGGACAATCGATGCACTGATGCTGTCGTGTCCACAACCGGCACACAAGGTGGAAAGTGCACCTTCGTAATCGGCTTTGGTAAAACCGACAGCGTTTTTGGTAAGCGCAGGGTGTCTGAAAGTAGGTTTAACAAATGTCATAGCAATTGAATCATGCCTTTACCGCAATGGGTGAAAGGCGTTTTTTAATTTGATCGTAAATAGTGTCTGCAGCAATGGGCATACCGTCGTAATTGACCACCGAAATCAGTTTAGCAGGATCAATCTCCAGCTCAGTCATTAACACGGTACGCATTTGAGCGTCGCGATTTTGTTCGATCACCACAACCTGTTCGTGATCCTTAATGAACTTGTGTACATCCCCGCCGAAAGGAAAAGCTTTTATTCTTAAAACATCAAACTTCATCCCTTCCTCGGCAAGCATATCAAGGGCCTCATCTGCCGAAAATTTGGTCGTACCAAAATAAATGACCCCCAGCTTGGAAGTGCCGGTGCGTGTAACCTCCGGTGCTGGAACAAGATCAGCAGCCGTCTTCCATTTTTTCTGTAACCGCTGCATGTTTCGGACATATGCCTCGCCCTCCTCCGTATAGCGGGCAAACTCATCGCGCGAGGTGCCACGGGTAAAGAATGAACCTTTGGTTGGATGGGTTCCGGGCAGTGTTCGGTAACAAATGCCATCACCATCCACATCGAGGTAACGACCGAATTGCTTGGCCTCTTCCAACTGCTGTCGATTGAGAACCTTGCCACGATCGTATTTTCGGTTATCATCCCATTTCAACGCAGGAGATAAATGAAGATTCATTCCGAGGTCAAGATCCGTCATTACCAGAACTGGTGTTTGCAGTCTTTCAGCCAGATCCAGGGCCTGAGCAGTCATCTCAAAACACTCTGCCGGCGTAGAAGGGAAAAGTAGTACCTGCTTGGTGTCGCCATGAGAAGCATAGGCACATGAAATAATATCAGATTGCTGGGTGCGTGTAGGCATTCCGGTGGAAGGACCACCTCGTTGAACGTTTACGATCACAGCCGGCACTTCAGCAAAATAGGCAAGCCCCAAAAATTCGGTCATCAATGAGATGCCGGCACCACTGGTTGAGGTAAAAGCCCGTGCACCATTCCAGCTGGCGCCTATAACCATTCCAATGGCCGCAAGTTCATCTTCCGCTTGCACGATGGCATAGTTGGTTGTTCCATCGGGATTGGTCCGATACTTTTTACAATACTTCTCAAATGCACTGATCACAGAGGTGGAGGGTGTAATGGGGTACCAGGCAGCAAAGGTTACTCCTCCGTACAAAGCGCCAAGTGACGCAGCAGAATTGCCATCCATGAAAATCTGATCACCAAGTGCGTCCCGACGCTCCAGTCGTATTTCCAGTGGCCAGCTAAAATTTTCTTTCACATAATTGGCACCCAAATCCAGTGCCTTAAAATTCGGCGGAATCAATTTTTCTTTCTTTGCAAACATCTGGCGGATGATGTCACGGATGACTTCCATCTCCACATCCAACAACGTCGCTAAGGCACCGATGTATACAATATTCTTAAAGAGCTGCTGTTGTCTTGGAATATCATAGTTCTCCATGCAAAGCTTCATCATTGGAATTCCAATGTAATTGATGTCCTTTCGGATAAGCTCCGGATGCAAATTCTTCGTGCTGTCGTACAAAAAATATCCGCCAGGTACCACGGTGGCGATATCCTTAGCATAGGTTTGGGGATTCACCGCAACCAGCAAATCCACACCATTTCTTCTTCCTGTATAACCTTTTTCACTAACACGAACCTCATACCAAGTGGGCAAACCCTGAATGTTGGACGGAAAAAAGTTTTTAGATGACAATGGTATCCCCATCCGAAAAACAGCTTTGCTGAACAGATCGTTGGCGCTTGCCGATCCGGTGCCATTGACATTGGCGAACCGGATGACCATATCGTTGACGCGTACTGGCTTGCTCATAGAATTTTTGCAGGCTTGGTTACACCATACATAAACTTTTGCATGTCCCACGCTGATGTTGGGCACCGCTCGGCGCAAAGGCCGCAATGCAAACACACATCCTCATCCTTCACCATAACGCGGGAGGTCTTCAATTCAGATGAGACATAGAGATCCTGTGTTGGGTTTTCAGCAGGCACAATAAGTTTTTTTCTCAGTGCATCCTCCTCATCGTTCCCGGTAAACGTTATGCAAGAGGTCGGACAGATGTCCATACACGCATCACATTCAATACATAAATCTGCAGTGAATACGGTTTGGACATCACAATTCAGACAACGTTGTGCTTCCTTGAATGCAGTTTGCTGATCAAAGCCCAGCTCAACTTCTGTCTTAAGGTTTTTCAGCGTGATTTCCTTTTTCTGGTGCGGAACCTTGTAGCGCAAGTCATTGACCACCTGACTATCGTAGCTCCATTCATGGATTCCCATCTTCTGCTGAAACAGATTCGTTGTTGGCGCCGGCCTGTCTTTTACCAGATCTTTGCCGTTACAGAATAGATCAATAGAAATGGCAGCCTGATGTCCGTGTGCCACAGAGGTGATGATGTTCTTTGGCCCTAACGCTGCATCACCTCCAAAGAAAACCTTTGGAAGCGTCGACTGAAAAGTAACCTCATTCACCGCGGGCAGCTCCCATTTTCCCAGGGTTATTCCAAGATCGCGCTCGATCCATGGAAAAGCATTGTCCTGACCTACTGCAATGATCACATCATCGGCTTCAACAAATTCATCGGGCTCTCCAGTTGGCACCAAAGATCTTTTACCCTTCTCATCGTAAACAGCCTTTACTTTTTCAAAGATCATTCCCTTCAATTTGCCTCCTTCCACTACGAATGACTTGGGTGGCATATTGTTAATGATGGGAATGTCTTCCGATTGCGCATCCTCAATCTCCCATGGTGAGGCCTTCATATCGCTGAAAGGACTTCGCACAATTACCTTCACATCCTTTCCACCCAAACGCCTGGAGGTCCGACAACAATCCATCGCCGTATTACCACCGCCAAGAATAATTACCTTTTCCCCAATCTTGTTGATGTGACCAAAGGCAACGTTGGCAAGAAACTCAACTCCTATGTGTATATTTTTTCCTGCATCCGCTCTTCCAGGTAATTCCAAATCCCTTCCTTTGGGTGCTCCGGTTCCAACAAATACAGCATCGTACCCTGAATCCAGTACCGTCTTCATGCTGGATACATAATGATTAAAGTGGGTGTGAATTCCCAGACTGGTTACAAAACCAACCTCTTCATCCAGAACACTTTCTGGCAATCTGAAATTCGGAATTTGTGTCCGCATCATTCCGCCAGCCTTACTCCACTCATCGAACAAATGGATTTCATAACCGAGTGGAGCAAGATCTCGTGCAACGGTTAGGGAGGCCGGACCTCCACCGATCAAGGCAATTTTTTTTCCATTGGATTTACCTGCCTTGGGCATGCGTGAACTCAGGTCTCCTTTGTTATCAGCGGCGACACGCTTTAACCTGCATATGGCTACAGGCTGCTCCTCCACGCGGCCACGTCGACAGGCTGGCTCACATGGACGGTCACAGGTTCTCCCAAGTACACCAGGAAAAACATTCGATTCCCAGTTGATCAGGTAGGCTTCATCGTATTTTCCGGCAGCAATCAGTCGAATGTACTCCGGAACCGGCGTATGCGCCGGACAGGCGTACTGACAATCGACGACCTTATGAAAATACTCAGGGTCGTTTGTATTGGTAGGCTTCAAAAAATTAAGGTTTAGGGCTAATAAAATACAGCAGATTTTGGAGAATGCCTAATGGATTGGTCAGGCGATGTGAGGACATAAGGCCGTGAACTCAAACCATATTGCACCTCATTAATGTCCCTGGATGGTCATATGGTATGACCGGAACAAGCCCACCGCTGGTATAAAAATTAAAAAAATGGGCAACCTTTGCGGTTCTTTTGCGTCCAAGTGGCTTTCGAAATTGAAATCCGGGAGGTTCAGCGCTCAGTTTTGAGGTCTGGTTCGGGGGTTTCGTAAACAATGAATGATGAAAAAAGTTTTTATTTTTTTAGCTCTTATAGCCTGTTTTACAGTCGGTTACGCTCAACAGGGTCAGATTGCCCGTGGAATCGGTAAAATTTCTGGGGTTGTACTGGATTCAACCAACAACCAGGCGGTTGAATTCGCCACAGTGGCGATCCTGGATCCTTCAACAGGAAAACCTTTTGACGGCGCTGTATGCGATGAGAAAGGGAAGTTTACCATCTCACGCATCCCGAACGGAAACTTTAAGATCTCCATTTCCTTCATTGGTTACACGTCCAAAACAGTTGCTTTCCGCATCACAGACCGAATGATGGATGTAAACATGGGTACCATCATTTTAAGTCCAAGCTCAGAAGTTTTAAAGGAGATTCTGGTGGAAGGACAAAAAGCCATCATAGAAGAAAAAGTAGACAGAACAGTTTACAATGCTGAAAATGACAATACCACCCGCGGCGGTGATGCAGCAGATGTTATGCGACGGGTGCCTATGCTGTCTGTTGACCTGGACGGAAATGTTTCCTTGAGGGGAAACCAAAATGTACGGGTACTCATCAACAATAAGCCTTCAAGCGTGGTCGCCAACAGTGTGGCCGATGCGCTGAAGCAAATCCCAGCCGACCAAATTAAGTCGGTTGAAGTAATCACCTCACCTTCCTCTAAGTACGATGCAGAAGGTTCGGCAGGGATTATTAACATCATCACCAAGAAAAATACGCTTCAGGGGCTAACCTTAGGCATCGATGCTGGGGTTGGCTTACGCGGATCAAATCTTGGTCTGAATGGAAATTACCGAAAGGGCAAAATGGGCTTCAACCTTGGAGGTTGGGGACGCGCTGGCTACAATGTAACCGGAAGTTTCAGGAACAACCAACAAATAGGACTGGTCAACAACCTGCAGTTTGCCGATACGCGTCGTAACGACATTTTCGGACGGTATCAGTTTGGCTGGGATTATGACATCAATAAAAATAATTCGATAGCCGCTTCGGTTCGCTATGGCCTTCGCAACGCCAACAATTATCAGGACAACCTTTCCACAGAGACCTACCTGAATGATTTACTCACCAGCCGTTCACTTCGACAGGTAGACGTTGTTGACAACTCAGGCACGGTGGATCTTAACCTCGATTACACGCATTTGTATAAAAAGCCTCAAAGGGAACTCAGCGTGCTAACCTTATTCAGCAGAAACAACAGAACCAATAACTTCGAAAACATAATTGAGGATCCGACCAGTTTTGATGTACTGAGCAGAAGAAGAAACGACAACCTGAGTTTCAACCAGGAGATTACCGTACAAGCCGATTACCAAACCCCACTGGGCGCAACACAATTGGTTGAATTGGGAGGAAAACAGATTATCCGAAATGTTTCCAGTGATTATCAATACTTCTTTTCTGCAGGACTCAACCCCTATCAGGTTGATCCCAACGGAAGCCTTTCGAACATTTTTAACTATGACCAGAATGTAACGGCCGGTTATTTAAGCTACACGCTGAATTCTGGAAAAGCATACAGCTTTAAAGCGGGTGGACGTTATGAGTATACAACCATCAGTGCCAATTTCGCCAACGCATCGGAAATTGATACCAACATTCCGTCTTATGGCGTATTTGTTCCCAGCTTCAATGTCTCCCGCAAACTGGATAATGGAAAAACGCTTAAGGCCGCTTATAACAAAAGAATTCAGAGGCCGTCGATTCAATTCCTGAATCCTAACATTCAGGCCTCCAATCCACTGAACGTAACAGTGGGTAACCCGAATCTGAATCCTGAGTTTACTGACAATTATGAATTGTCCTATTCTACGTTTTTTAAGGGAACGAATTTGAACCTGTCAGGTTTCTTCAGAAACACTTCAGGTGCCATTCAGAGCATCCGTGAGGCGGTTGCAACGGGCGACACCATCCGTACCCGTTTCGACAACATCGGAAAGGAACAGGCCTACGGAATTAATTTCTTCGGAAGTGTCAGGATAGGGAAAAACTTTACACTTAACGGAGGAACAGATGCATACTATGCTGTTTTGAACAACAACCTCGACGGCTCAGCAAACATTCAAAATACAGGTTGGGTAGCCAACGGACGACTTTTCGGAAACTACAACCTCAAAAATGGCTGGGGACTGCAGTTCTTCTCCCATTACAGAGGAAGGCAGGTTCTACTTCAAGGCAAGCAGGGTGGGTTCGGGATGTACAGCATCAGTTTTAAAAAGGACTTCAAAAACAAGAAAGGCAGCTTCGGGTTGGGTGCTGAAAACTTTTTGGCAAAATCCATGCGCATCAGAAATGAAATTATATCCGGTCCGATTGTTCAAAACAGCGTGAACGTCATGAACAACATCAGCGTTCGTTTCAACATCAGCTATCGCATTGGAAAGATGAGCTTTGATCAACCCACCAGGAGAAAAAAATCTGTTAACAACGATGACCTAAAAGATGGTGGTGGCGGCGATGGCGGAGGACAAGGCATGGGTGGTGATCAGGGTGGAGGTCAGCGTTCTGGTCCTCCTGCGGGTGCGGTTAGGCCAGGTGGTGGTGCTCCCGGACAACAGCCAGGTGCAAAGCCTGGAGAGGCCCCTTCCAAAAAACCCACCGACAACAAAGACTCCAAACAGCCCAAGAAGAAAGATTAAGAGCTGACCACCTGTTGGTCAATATTTTCTATCTTCCGTTTCCTTTTTAGTTATGAATAAGAAAAAAATTGTCAGCCTCGGAATCGCGGCAGTATTTCTTGCCCTCGGTACCACCGGTCTTTTGTTGTATCTCGTTCAGCACAATAAACCAACCAAGGTTATTCACACCACCTTTGGATTATTTTTTGTGGGCTTTGCTGTTTTCCACATCATCAACAATTGGGTTTCGTTAACCTCCTATATGAAAGAAAAGGGGGTTTTTCGACTCACCCGCGAATTCATGCTTGTATTTACACTTGCCACGGCATCGGTGATCGGTGCAGGACTGATGTGGCCACCTTTTGAAATGATTGAGGAGTTTGGAGAAGGACTTAGAAAGGGTGGGCAAAAATCAGTTCCAAAAATCAGCTTCAGCAAAATTTCGACAGGTACAGAAGGTGAGGGTGAACGCATTACGATAATGATTGAAAAAGACAGAGCTGCCCTCATTCCAGTCATTGGCATTTGGACGGAAGACTCAGTGGGAACAAGGGTAGAGGATTTGTTTATTCCTTCTTCTATGCTTCAGGTTTTTGAAGGTGAAAAAGGAAATGAGGAGCACGCCATACGGGAAGGTGAAGTCAATCAAATTCCTGTTGGTGACGGGGTGCTGCCCTCCAGACAGTCAAAAGGTGCGTTAGCCTCGAATTTTGATGGACCAACGCCAAATGAAAATTTAATGATCGAAAGCTTTACTAAGGCGCCCATGCCTTTCACCATAAAAGTAGAAGTGCACAGTCTTGGAAAAACGGAGATCTATTCGGCGGTGGTTAAAGACGGAAATACGATGGTGAAACTACAGCCTGAGGGAGAAGGAAAAATGCTGAAGGTTTTTGCCGGGCTAGCAAACTAAGAATCAGGCGATCGCCTCCACCGACTGTACTTCTTCGGGCATCATTCTTTTGAAGAGATTTTCAATGCCTGCTTTCAACGTGATGGTTGAAGATGGGCATCCACTACATGATCCCTGCAGAATCACCTTTAAAATTCCGTTTTCAAAAGAGTGAAAAGAGATCGCTCCACCATCCTGTTCGACGGCTGGACGGATGTATTCATCAAGAATGGACTTGATCTTTTTAATCTGATCGGTCTCCTCGGCACCGCCTTCTTCAGGCGCTTTTTTGTCTAAAATAAATCGACCTGACTCCAAAAAGTTTTTAATGTGGTCGCGAATGGTGTTTTGAATTTCTAACCACTCGACATCGGATTTTTTGGTAACCGTGACAAAGTTGCTCATGTAGAAAACCCTGTCGACAAAAGGATACATAAACAACTCCTGAGCCAGCGGGGCCTCGCGGGTTGAGGCAGGATCCGGAAAATCGAAGCTCATGCCGGTGGGCACCAGCATTTCACTGACGACAAACTTCATCGAATTCGGATTGGGATTCGATTCCAGATATATTCGGACGTTTTTAACGGTTTCCTGCATGGCTAAGAGCCTGCAATATTAATCAATGTGCCGGATTGGCACCACCCGGAATTTCATCGAGTTCATTCTCCCATTTGCTAACCACGGCCGTAGCAATACTATTTCCGACAACGTTGGTTGCACTACGGCCCATATCCAGCAGCGGATCAATTCCGAGCAATAAAGCCAGTCCAACTTCAGGGATATTAAAAGTGGCCAAAGTGCCTGCGATCACCACCAACGAAGCACGTGGCACACCGGCAATTCCTTTGCTGGTTAACATCAGAACAAGCAACATACTTACCTGGGTTCCGATGGAAAGTTCAATTCCATAGGATTGCGCAATAAACAGACTGGCAAATGTCATATACATCATACTACCGTCCAGATTGAATGAATAGCCCAGAGGAAGTACGAAGCTTACAATTTTATCCTTGCAGCCGAATGCCTGAAGCTGAGCCATTGTTTTTGGAAAAGCGGCCTCACTGCTGGACGTGCTAAACGCCAAAATGATTGGCTCTCTTACGGCCTGAAGTAGTTTAAGCACTCTTTTACCAATGATCATGAAACATAATGCTCCGAGGACAACCCATAGCACGATCAGGCTCAGATAGAATTCACCGATAAATAATGAGTAGGTTTTCAGAATCCCTATACCCTGCTTGGCAACAACAGCCGTCATTGCACCAAACACAGCCACCGGTGCAAGTGACATCACATAGCTTGTTACTTTTAAAATCACATGGGCTGCAGCATCCATGAATTGGATGATGATCTTACCCTGGTCACCGAGTGAGGCTGTACCGACACCGAAGAAGAGAGAAAAAACGACGATCTGAAGTATTTCATTCTTGGCCATAGCCTCAACCGCACTGCTTGGAAAGATGTGGTAAAGAAAACCCTTCAGCGAAAGCCCTGTACTCTGTATGCCCGTATCAATGGTGTTGTCAGGCAATGGAAGCTGCATCATGGTCCCGGGCTTAAAAAGGTTCACCAGAATCATACCCAACAACAAACTAAGCAATGAGGCGCCGATGAACCACATAAGGGTCTTGCCTCCTATCCTACCCACTGCGCTGATATCACCCAGCTTGGCGACACCCACCACAAGCGTTGTGAAAACCAACGGTGCTATGATCATTTTTATCAGCCTCAGGAAAATATCCGACAGTATCGAAAAGGGCTCAAGTTTTTTATCAATGCTCTGACGGAGTTCTTTGGAGCGGGTGGCCAGGGTTTCTTTAATTGAAGCTTGCTGTAACGAGTCTGATGGCTGTACTTGTTGCTGACTGAATTCAATTTTTTCGAGTGCTGAAATTTCATCGGCGATGTAGGACTTATTGAGGGCAAATCCCAATGCAATTCCGGCAGCCATGGCAACCAGAATGAAAAGAGTAAGTCGGTTGATGATTCC
Organism: Bacteroidota bacterium; assembly: GCA_016866235.1. Taxonomy (GTDB): domain Bacteria; phylum Bacteroidota; class Bacteroidia; order Cytophagales; family Cyclobacteriaceae; genus ELB16-189. Next base: position 37,677 of record VGMW01000001.1, on the reverse strand, counting down.
GGGCCTGGCTGAATTTTGCATGAAGAATAATTTAAAATGATTTAAAGCCCTGATGCTACCTCATCCCAATTGACCAGGTTCCACCAGGCAGCGATATAATCTTTCCGAAGGTTTTGATACTTCAAATAATAGGCATGCTCCCAAACATCTATGGCCAACAACGGCGTTCCCTGAATTTCAGCATCGGACATTAATGGATTGTCCTGATTTGGTGTTGAGCCTATTTTAAGCTGTCCATTTTGTTTAACCAACCAGGCCCAACCCGATCCAAATCGACCCATAGCAGCTGCACTGAATTTTTCCTTAAACGCGTCTACTGAACCAAATGTACCAGTGAGTGCTTCGGCAACTTTTCCGGAAGGCTGACCACCGGCTGGCTTCATAATTTTCCAGAAGAAATTATGGTTCCAAACACCTCCGGCGTTGTTTCGGCATTTGGCACTGTATTTACCTATTTGAGCAAACAGCGCCTCATAGGATTCAACCTGAATTTTTTCAGTGTCGATGGCCTCATTGGCATTTTTCACATAAGCAGCATGGTGGCGGTTGTAGTGGATGTCCATGGTGCGCGCATCGATGTGGGGCTCCAGTGCATCGGCCGCATAAGGAAGCGGTATTTGCGCACAGCGAAGTGGTGCCAAAAAATTCAGTGACGCAGCATTTGCTGCTGCGGTATTTATTACGGTGATGGAGGCAGCAGCCTTAACTGAATCACCTATAAATTTTCTTCTGTCCATGATCGAGCTGTTATCAGTGATAAACCCAAGGGTCTAAGTTATAAAAAATCAGTAGCTTGCATTAAACCGTTTACGTCATGAATGCAAGCATTTATGAGCAAGTTCCTTCCCTCGACCTGGCTGATTTCGACAGCAAGGATGCACATCGCAAGCAGAGATTTGTAGAAGCATTGGGCGATGCCTATACCCAAATCGGATTTGTAGCCATTAAGAATCACTACCTGAGCGATAAAGACAGTAATGAGTTGTACCGTCTGATGAAGGAGTTTTTTGCACTTCCGGACAACATCAAACAGAAATACGAGATTAAAGGACTTTCAGGCCAACGCGGATACATTGGAAAAGGGAAAGAACATGCAAAAGGTCGTAATACCGGTGACCTAAAAGAATTCTATCACATCGGTCAGGAAGTAACAGATGGGGACCCCATCCGTTCTGAATACCCCGAAAATATCTGGCCTGATGAATTGCCGGAATTAAAGACCTATGGCCTCACCGTTTACCGGCAATTGGAACAAACCGGTGTACGGATGCTGAAGGCCATTGCACTGTATTTAGGTCTGGATGAAAATTATTTTGATGGAAAAGTCAGGAACGGAAACAGCATCCTGCGACCCATCCATTATTACCCCATTGAAAAACCAGAAGAGGTGCCTTCCGACGCGGTTCGGGCTGCTGAACATGGTGACATTAATTTGATTACCCTTCTTATGGGCGCCAGTGCTGATGGTCTTCAGGTCCATCGAAATGACGGTAAATGGATTCCGATCACTGCGCTTCCGGATCAATTGGTGGTAAACGTCGGTGATATGATGGAGCGGCTTACGAACCGTCGATTGAAGTCCACCGTTCACCGTGTGGTGAATCCACCGCGTGAAAAAATGAATACCCCCAGATATTCAATTCCATTTTTTATGCACCCCAGAAGCGAGATGAGTCTTGCCGGTTTGGAGAATTGTATCTCCGCTGAAAATCCGAAGCAATGGCCCGACATTACGGCGGGAGCATTTTTGGAACAGCGGCTTAGAGAAATCGGATTAAAAAAATAGTCACTATGTCGGTCAGGAAAAACCGAGACCTTGTTTTCCTGAAGGATGTCCTTCTTCTTTCCTTCTCTTCTTTTGGTGGCCCCCAAACCCACCTGGGTCATTTCAATAAACACCTTGTTGATCGACGCAGATACATTTCTGAAACAGAGTTGCAGGAGTTAAATGCACTGTGCCAGGTGTTGCCAGGTCCAACCTCCACCCAGACGATTTGTGCCATCGGCTATCGTTTGGGCGGCGCAAAGCTGGCATACTTAACGCTACTGATTTGGGCGCTGCCATCTGTTTGCCTGATGATCGCAGCAGGAATGCTCATTTCCAGTTATCAATCAAGGGAAATTTCACTGGCCTTCACCCGATTTATTCAACCGATGGCGGTTGGATTTGTTGCCTATGCAGGTTATACCATCATTCAAAAAAATATTCAAACCAAATCGAGCATCGCCATCATGATCGGGGCGGCCGTTGTTTCTTTTTTATTCAGGACACCATACATATTTCCGGCAACCATTCTGATAGCAGGTGCCCTTACTTCGTTCAAGTATAAAAATCAACCTAAACAGGAGAAACTTGAGACCAGCATCTCCTGGAACAATTTGATGTTGTGGGCAGGGGTTTTGATTGCCGCAGCGGCCATCGGCGGGATAACAAAATCATTACCGATCAGGCTATTCGAAAACTTCTATCGAAATGGAAGTTTGATTTTTGGTGGTGGTCAGGTTCTGACGCCTTTGTTGTATACAGAGTTTGTTGAGTATGCCAAACCGGTTGCTGGAGAGGTTGCCAGACCCTACGTTACCTCAGAAGAATTCTTATCCGGGTTTGCGCTTGCCCAGTCACTACCCGGACCGATCTTTTCCTTTAGTGCATATCTGGGCGCTTTGGCAATGCATAGCCGTGGTTTAGGTCCTGCAGATCAGATTATCGGAGGGCTCTTTTCTGCTGCCGGGATATTTCTTCCGGGCATATTTCTGATCTTTTTCATGATCCGTGTTTGGGAGGCTTTGAAAAAGTACCGCCCCATCAGAGCTTCTCTGGAGGGAATTCTTGCTGCCAATGCAGGCCTGGTTGCTTCAGCTGCTGTAATTCTGTTTCAACCCTTAGATTTTAACATCACCAATTTCGGATTGGCGGTTGGCACTTTTATGATTCTTGTCTTTACCAGGGTGCCATCCTGGATGTTGATACCGATAGGATTGTTGTCGGGGTTAGTGTTCCGATAAAAAAACAAGCTCCGCAAAAACTTGCGGAGCTTGCTCACAATTAATAACCAGTAATTATTACTGAAGCTTGAACTGGATAGGCAGGGTATATTTCTGCCTTACAGGCTTACCACGTTGCTTACCAGGGTTCCAGGCGGGAGAGGACTGCACCACTCTCACAGCTTCTTCATCACAACCTGCACCGATACCACGCACCACCCGTACATCAACAATGGTACCGTCGCGGTTAATCACAAACTCTACATATACTTTACCTTCAACACCCATGCGGGTTGCTTGTGAAGGATACTTCAGTTTTGATCCAACGTATTTGTAGAAAGCAGCCATGCCACCTTTGGGTGTAGCGGTTTCTTCAACGATGGTGAAGATCTCGTCAACATCTTCTTTAGGTTCCTCAACCTTGATTTCAATTTGCTCAACCTTGGTTTCCTCGTTCATTTCCACGTCGAGGTTAACCTGAATTTCTTCTTCGATTTCCTCTTCGTCGGGAACTTCAACAACCTGGGGCTGCTGAACTTGTGGAGGAGGTGGAGGTGGTTGCTCGGTGGGTGGAACTTCCATAATCTCATCGGCGTTGTCGCTGGTCTTTCCGGCAACCAACTCAGCTTGTTCCTCCATCTGCTTCCATTCGAATGCAGTAAGGGTTACAGCCAGGGTTACCACGAGACCTATGCTAAAAAAGAATGATGATTTGTTGGTCAAATCTGCACTCTCGGTCTTTTTGGCTTCCATATAGAACGTTTTTGGTTTTCAAATATAAACACAGATTTCAAACGGAAAATTCCACCGGAGAAAAAGTCGGGCCGGCCTTAAAACAGGCGTTAGGCGTTATTTCCGGCTGCCGTAAAAAATGGACAGGAAAACTGTCGGGAAAATGGCTTTGTTGGCCGCTGTAGGCATGATTTCAACCTTTTTAAGGTAGGCATCCAGCAAAAATCCAACTTCAAATCCAGTCAGCGAGCTTTTTAAAACACCCGTTTCAAAATTTAAAGCAGCTTTAATATTACCCCCCGGCTGAATTGCTGACTGCCCCAAACCTTCGAATAACTTTCCCGGACCAATGATTCGAGGAAAACTGTGGTTGGGGTTGGCCGGGTCATAAGGCTCATTAATGGTGTTGAACGGACCATCCAAGGCATGTTCGATAAAATAAGGTGTACGAAGACCCAAGGTCGGACCTACTGCAGTTACCGCTTTAATCTCAACTCCCTGATGAGAAGCTTTTTTAAACAGGATCCAATCCCGGCCATATTGAAAACGCAATGCAAACAAATAATTCGATTTGCCAAAAATGAAGAAGTTCCCGGAGTTGGAACTCTGGCGGGATTCCAACGGGTGTTTTACGTTTACAATTTCCAGCCCATAGGTTTCAAGTACATCGTTTCCGAGTTTCCTGCCTTTTTTAAAGAAGAAACCACCAATCAATCCACCAGCAGAATTTTTATTTACACCCCAATTGAATTCAGAGTTGTACTCATAGCTCTCCTCCGTCTGGGCCATAGCATTGGCCGTAACCAGCGAAAACAAAATCAAAAAGAAGGCAATCCGAATCATACCAAAATGATCGATAAATTTAGAGCAATATTTTTCTTTCTCTGATATTTTGAAGCACTGAAACATGGAAAATCAGATTATTGAGGTGGTTTACCACCGTGGATTGCGAACGGAGGCCACCCATTTACGTTCCGGGGTAAAATTGGTTACCGATGCTCCTGTGGACAATAATGGGAAAGGGCAATCTTTCAGCCCTACCGATTTGGTCTGCTCAGCACTATGCAGCTGTATGATGACCATCATGGGGATACTTGCAGAAAGAGAAGGGATTGACTTAAACGGGATGACTGGAAAAGTGGTAAAAATCATGTCAGCCAACCCCAGAAAAATTGAAACTGTAAAAATCCAATTGGAGCACAAATCGCTGGTGGCGTCGGAAGAGCAAAAGGAAAAGTTAAAAAGAGCAGCCTTAACCTGCCCTGTTGCCCTGAGCCTTAACGAAAACGTTCAACAGGAAATTGAATTCCTTTTTTAAATCTTGGTGTTAATTTCTGCCAGATTCTTTTTTCTGATCAGCAAATTTTTTCATGTCTTCCGGATCATCGAGACCCGGTGAATCAAAGACTGCCTTCCAATCGAATTTTTCATCCAGTGGTGTTAGTGCCTTTACAGGATCGAAAATTTTCGGGTCGACCGGGACTACTTTGTACGGTGTAAAATCAGGTGTTGCAGAAAAGTGATCTGAAAGATCGGAAGCACCTGCATCGTACTGATTGAGTGGCGGGATCCCCAAAACATTCCAAAAAGTTTTAAAGATGCTTCCGAAGCTCGTATGTCGGTGGCTGACGTGCCCCTTTTTTGAATACGGCGAGATTACCATCAGGAGACTGCGGTGGGCATCGATATGGTCTTTGCCGCCTTGCGCATCGTCTTCGGTTACCACAATCATCATATTTTTCCAATAAGGTGTTGAGGACAAAAAGTCCACCACCCTTCCCAAGGCAAGATCATTGTCGGCCATGTAGCTCTCGTGAAATCCAAAGCCTGCAGCCAACCGCTCTCCTGCCCCATGGTCGTTGAGTAGTTGAAGCGTGATGACTGAAGGTGGTTCGATGTTTTTGTCCAGCCATTTTTCACGATACTCCCGCATGAAAACATCTGCTCGGAATTGATCAGGAATAGCCATGTTGTAGGTTGGGAACAACCGCGAAGTCCGGTCGTACAAGGGACCAGGTACAGGATAGTTCACCAGGTAGCGAACGCCACCATATTTAAAAGTTGAATCCGAAAAACTTCCTGTGTCAAATTCTACACCAAATCCGAAATTGAAAAATTCCTTTTTGTTTCTGTACAGGTGATCCCAAAGTGAGCCATCCTGATTGTAGTCCTCCGGGTAAACAGCACCCGATGCCCCTGTGATCGCAAACTTTCCAGGGGCTTTGGATTCCCGTTTCTGGGTGCGCTTCCCTCCGTAGGAGGCGGGATGCTGTGTTTCCATCCATTCATTGGGGTAGGTTGCAGCCAGCCACTTGTGCCCGTCTGCAGACACATCTGCATCCACATAAAAATTATCACTGATCGAAAACTGTGCTGCCAATGCCAGATGATTTGGCATAACGGTTGCAGACTGAATTTTTCTTTTTCCATCGGCGCTGGTGAAGCTTACGTTGCGGCCATAGCGCGCCATAGTAGGATCGCCCCGACCACCAGGCAGTTGACCGAAAACTTCATCATAGGTTCGGTTTTCCTTGGATATAAAAACGATGTAACGGATGGGGGACTCGGTTTGGCCGGGAAATGCAGGAATTGGATTATTTCTGGATTTGAATTCCTCCGATGCTACGAATCTGAAATTGTTTTCAATAACCTGATTGGTGTGCCGTTTCAGCTGATCATCGTCCGGCAAATCAATCAACGATACGGTACCCTTCATTAAACTACCGATGTAGCTTCCTTCAGGACCAGCGGTAAAATTTTTCCCTCCGTTCGGACCAGAGCCTAAGCCTTTGGCATTCGCTACGATTAATTTCTTTCCATCGGGTGTGATGCGAATTTTACTTGGAAACCAACCCGTGGGTAAATGACCCATCACGCGCAACGTTGCCACATCAATAACTGCCACCGCATTGATGCCGGACTCCACCACGTACAATCTACTTCCATCTGGAGACAAGGCAAGGCCAAAAGGGATAACACCCTTTAAGCGACCGAGTCGCGGTTCGGGCTGAAGAGAAATTTCTTTTTTTATGCTGTTTGTCCTGAGATCGATTACGGAAATATTGTCGTTGTTGCCATTGCTTACAAAGGCAAGGTCCTGTGTACAGACGATTGAATTGGGGCTCGATCCTCCAACAGCAGGTATGCCCTCGATGGCTTCACCAACTTTAATCCCCGTGCGAACCTTGGCACGGATAACGGGGCTTTTGCCGGAAAGATCGTAATGCCATACAGAGAATGATTTTTCCGAATCCATTTCACCCAAACCCGGGACATCGAGTGTATCGTTTTTGATTCCTTCCTTCATTTCTTTCGAACCATAAGCAAAAGCCGGAAAACGAAGCGCAGTTTCCTTTAGTCGCTTTGGGTCGAGAGATCGGATGTAGCTGTATTCGAACATGCCAACATTGGCCACCAGAAGTTTTTTACCATCGGGCGATAATGCAATGCCAAACGGATAACGCCCGGAAGAAATATTTTCAACAACCTGCATCTGATCAACATTGATCTGCACCACCCTAAAACCAATTTGATCAACTGCATAGATCATTTTACCGTCGGCAGTCATGACCATATCACCTATGTATCCGTCAGAAAAATCCCGGTTGTCGAAGGTTACTGCACAATTGATTTCACCGGTTTTAAGACCAGTATCGAGGTCGAATCGATAAATTTTATTTTCCTGACCGCCAGAAACAAAGACAGTTTTATTGTCAGGTGCTACTGCCAGGCCCATAAATACGGCAGCGAGCAGACCCTCATCAGTTTTTGCACCTTCCGGAATTTGTCTTACCTGTGGCTGGCCTGAATCCAACGCTGTAATCACACTGATTGAAAACGGGCCGGTTCCTGAATTAGCGGTTATAATTTTCTTTCCATCTGGACTTAATACAAGACCGAACGGATGAGGAGCAATTTGGATTTGTTTACCCAAAGGGGTCACAAAGCGACCGTTGGGAATTACAGTTTTTCCATTGGGGTCAATTGAAGTGTACTCGTTACCGGCGGGCGCCTCAATAACCCAGTTATTTTCAGTAGGGTGGCAGGCCTCCAGGATTAAAAGAAGTGGCAGAATTCTTTTCAGCATAGGGAAGAAGAAATGTAGGGATTTTAAGCGGCTAAAGCAGAGAATTTTTTTGCCGGGCGAGGGGAAAAGCTATGGGTCGACCGACTATTTTTGCGCAATTTATCTATACCCAAACCCTCATGCCAAGAGACAGAAGCTTACGTTCGGTGCTAATCATAGGTAGCGGTCCGATCATTATCGGACAAGCCTGTGAATTTGATTATTCTGGTTCCCAGGCAGCCCGTTCGTTGAGGGAGGAGGGTATTGAGGTGGTGCTGATTAATTCCAACCCGGCCACTATAATGACAGACAAGATCAACGCTGATCATGTCTATCTAAAGCCCTTAGAGAAAAAATACATTCGCGAAATTCTTGAACAGCATCATATCGATGCTGTTTTGCCAACCATGGGTGGACAAACTGCGCTTAACCTGTGCATTGAGTGTGATAAGGCAGGAATTTGGGAGCACTACGGAGTAAAAATTATTGGTGTTGACATCAACGCCATTGAGACAACCGAAGATCGGGAGAAGTTCCGGTTGAAGATGATGGAGCTGAATGTTGGCGTATGTAAGGGAGCAACGGCCTCATCTTTTTTACAGGGTAAGGAAATTGCTCAGGAAATTGGTTTTCCATTGGTTATCAGGCCCTCATTTACCTTGGGTGGAACCGGTGGCGGATTTGTAGAAAAACCAGAAGACTTTGATGCGGCACTCAACCGCGGTTTGCATGCCTCTCCCATCCATGAGGTACTCGTAGAGCAGAGCATTATGGGTTGGAAAGAATATGAATTGGAGTTGCTCCGGGACGGAAACGGGAATGTGATCATCATCTGTTCGATAGAAAACTTTGACCCAATGGGTGTTCATACGGGCGATTCGATTACTGTGGCGCCTGCCATGACCTTGCCGGACACCGTTTATCAGCACATGCGTGACCTGGCGATTAAGATGATGAATGGCATCGGGAAATTCGCTGGTGGATGTAATGTTCAGTTTGCTGTTAATCCGGACAACGACGATATCATCGGAATTGAAATCAATCCCAGGGTTTCACGCTCTTCTGCGCTGGCCTCTAAAGCCACTGGTTATCCCATAGCAAAAATTGCAGCCAAGCTTGCGATAGGATACAACCTCGATGAACTTCAAAACGCCATCACCGGTACCACCACCGCTTACTTCGAACCTGCATTAGACTATGTGATTGTTAAAATTCCACGTTGGAATTTTGATAAGTTCCCTGGTGCAGACCGCAGATTGGGACTTCAGATGAAAGCTGTGGGAGAGGTGATGGGCATCGGAAGAAATTTCCAGGAAGCCTTACAAAAGGCTTGTCAGAGTCTTGAAATCCGGCGCAACGGACTTGGAGCGGACGGAAAAGAGGTGACCAAACAGGAAGAATTGCTCTACAGCCTGGGTCATCCAAGCTGGAATAGACTGTTTCATATTTATGATGCCATGAAACTTGGCATCTCCATGAAGACCATTCAGAACCTGACCAAAATCGATAAATGGTTTTTGGAACAGATCTGGGAACTGATTGAGCTGGAGAAAAAAATTGGTGAGTACAAGCTGGAGACGCTGCCTGCAGCGTTAATGAAGACAGCCAAAGAAAAAGGATACGCCGACCGTCAGTTGGCGCACATCCTGGGTTGCCTTGAGAGCGAGGTTCATAAAAAGAGAAGAGAGATGGGCATCAACAGGGTTTACAAACTTGTAGATACCTGCGCTGCTGAATTTGCTGCCAAAACACCTTATTACTACTCAACATTTGATAAGGAGAATGAGTCGGTTGTCTCCGATAAGAAAAAGGTAATTGTATTGGGTTCAGGACCAAACCGTATCGGTCAGGGCATTGAGTTCGACTACTCCTGTGTTCATGGTGTGTTGGCAGCCAAACAGGCAGGTTATGAAACCATCATGGTGAACTGCAATCCTGAAACGGTTTCAACCGATTTTGACATTGCTGACAAACTTTACTTTGAACCTGTATTCTGGGAACACTTGTTGGACATCATTCAGCATGAAAAGCCGGAAGGTGTAATCGTTCAATTGGGAGGACAGACGGCATTAAAACTTGCTGAAAAACTCAGCAAGTATGGTGTTAAAATCATGGGCACTTCCTTTGAAGCACTCGACCTTGCCGAGGACAGAGGAAGTTTCTCGACTTTATTGAAAGAGCTTGGAATTCCTTACCCGGAATTTGGTGTGGCCAGAAATGCTGATGAAGCGCTTGAAGTTTCTAAAACCATTGGCTTTCCATTGTTGGTGAGACCCTCTTATGTGTTGGGTGGACAAAGCATGAAGATTGTAATCAATGAAAAGGAGTTGGAGAACCACATCCTGGACATATGGAAACACCTACCCGATAACAAAGTCCTTCTGGATCATTTCCTGGAAGGCGCTATTGAGGCAGAGGCCGATGCGATTTGTGATGGTGAGGATGTTTACATCATTGGCATCATGCAGCACATTGAGCCTGCCGGAATCCACAGCGGTGACTCCTATGCAGTGTTGCCTCCGTACAACCTTGGAGATTTGGTCGTTAAACAGATTGAATCATACACCAAACGAATCGCTGTTGCTTTGAAAACGGTTGGACTGATCAACATTCAGTTCGCCATTAAGGATGACAAGGTTTACATCATTGAGGCTAACCCCAGAGCCAGCCGAACTGTACCATTCATCTGCAAAGCCTACGACGAGCCCTATGTAAACTATGCGACCAAGGTTATGCTTGGCGCCAATAAAGTCAGCGACTTCCAGTTCAATCCTAAGAAAAAAGGTTACGCCATTAAGGTGCCTGTTTTCTCTTTCAGCAAATTCCCGGAAGTGAATAAGCAGCTTGGGCCGGAAATGAAAAGTACCGGTGAAGCCATTTACTTCATCGATGACCTGATGGACGACTATTTCATGAAGATTTATTCTGAAAGAAATCTCTATCTGAGTCGTTGAGTGCTTCGAACGGGTTGTTCGTTTCATGTCTGATCTACCAATGAACGAGTTGCGGTAATTCGCTTTACCTTTGCAGCCCTTACCATGAAAACAAAGTCCGCTACCGGCAAGAAAAAGGTAAACCTCATCACCCTTGGTTGTTCAAAAAATCAGGTTGACTCGGAGGTTTTGCTTACGCAATTGCGGGGTAACGGAATTGATGCAGACCATGAGTCGCTGAAAGAAGATGCTCAAATTGTCATCATCAACACTTGCGGATTCATTGACAATGCCAAGCAGGAGTCAATCGATACTATTTTAAGGTATGCAGATGCCAAATCGGAAGGTTTGGTGGAGAAGGTCTATGTCACCGGATGTTTGTCTCAACGGTACAAGGATGATCTACAAAAAGAAATTCCCCTGGTTGATGGGTGGTTTGGTACGCGTGATTTAAGTCGGCTCCTTAAGGTTTTTAATGCTGATTATAAAAAAGAGCTCGTTGGAGAAAGAATTCTGACCAATCCCGGGCACTATGCCTATTTGAAAATCAGTGAAGGCTGCGACAGACCGTGCTCTTTTTGCGCTATTCCACTGATGCGCGGAAAACATGTTTCCCGTCCGATAGAGGAACTGGTTAAAGAGGCTAAAAATTTAGCTTCAGCAGGAACAAAGGAATTGTTGTTGATTGCTCAGGACTCAACCTATTACGGACTGGATTTATACAAAAAAAGAAATCTCGCAGAGTTGATGCTTCGGCTATCCGAAGTTGACGGCATCGAATGGATCAGGCTTCACTATGCTTTTCCTGCAGGATTTCCGACAGACGTTCTGGATGTTATGGCCAGGACGCCGAACATTTGTAAATATCTGGACATACCGCTTCAGCATGGTTCAACCAAAATGTTGCAGCAGATGAGAAGAGGAATTACGAGGGAAAAAACTGAACAACTGATTGATGAAATCAGGACGAGAGTTCCGGGTATCGCCATACGGACAACATTTATTGTTGGCCATCCTGGTGAAACAAGAGCAGAGTTTGATGACCTCCTGGAGTTCGCAGAGAAATCCAGATTCGAGCGGGCAGGTGTTTTTAGTTATTCCCACGAAGAAAATACACATGCCTATTCGATGCCGGATGAAGTTCCTGCCAAACAAAAGCAAAAGCGTGCAGATGAGCTGATGGCTGTTCAGGAGAAAATCTCCTTCGAGCTTAACCAGCAGAAAGTTGGTAAAGTGATGAAGGTGCTGGTGGACCGCATGGAGTCGGGCACCTATATAGGCAGAACAGAGCACGACTCCCCTGAAGTGGACAACGAAGTGATTATTGGATCTGATGAGCACTTACGCATTGGCGATTTTGTTCAGGTCAGGATTGATGCGGCGTCCGAGTTCGATCTGACCGGGACTGCCATTTGATGGGCAGGGCACTGCCGATTTAGAGGTTATTTAGCGTTATTTGAGCCTCCGGGAATCCTCGGAGCACCGAAATATTCATGAGACATGTCAAGCTGCCGCTGAGTGAAACCGAGTCTTTCTCGGGATTTTTTCTGGATTATATCGGTCAGAAGGAGAATTTGAAGCCGTTCTACAACCGCTTTCCGTCCATTGAAAGTTTTAAGGAACAAATCGCTGAAAAACAATCGGCCTACACCGGCGCCAGCCGAAAGTTATTGGTAGAGGTTTTGAAGGAGCAGTACAAGACCATTCCATCTATTCAAGCCGTCACTGAAAATATTGAGGCCCTTGAGCATACGGATACGTTTACGGTGACCACCGGGCATCAGCTCAACATATTTTCGGGCCCGCTATATTTCATTTACAAAATAGTCACCACCATAAATGCCTGTTTAGCGCTTAAGAAAAAGTATCCTGCGCATCGGTTTGTGCCTGTTTACTGGATGGCATCAGAGGATCATGATTTTGAAGAAATAAGATATTTCTCCCTGGAAGGGAAAAAGTTTTCCTGGACTACCGATCAAAAGGGTGCCGTAGGAAGATTTAACCTTAAGGATATGGCTAGCCTTTTGAATGAGGTGCCCTCATCCGCGGAGGTTTTTATTCAGGCATATAAAAGTTCTTCAACGCTCGCAGAAGCTGTCAGAAAATACGTTCATGCACTTTTTGGTGATCATGGACTGGTGGTGATGGATGGTGACCATCCAAAACTAAAAGGGGCTTTGCGTGAAGTCATGCGCAGTGATATTATTGCGTCAAATACCATCGAAGAGGTCACCAAAACCAACAAAGCCCTTAGCGATGCAGGTTATGAACCCCAGATTTTTGTCCGGGAAACAAATTTCTTTTTCCTGGAGGCAGGTCTTCGGGAGCGGATACAAAAAACCGGGGAGCGATTTCAGGTGAACAACACCAATTACTCCTTTGATGAGGCAGCGATAAAGAAACTAATAGAAGAGCAACCTGAAAAATTTAGTCCGAATGTTGTTTTAAGGCCACTCTATCAGGAAATATTACTCCCCAACCTGGCCTATGTTGGTGGGCCTGCCGAAAATATTTATTGGCTACAGCTGAAGGGTGTTTTTGATTTTCATAAAACTGTATTTCCAATTCTGCTTCCAAGAAATTTTGCATTGGTTGCCAGGCCACATGAGACCAGATTGTTTGATCAATCGGGCATAGTGATAAAAGACCTTTTCCTGAAGGAGCATATCCTAAGCCGCGAAATCGCAATTAAAAATTCAGCTTCAGATCTTAAGCTTCAACAGGAATTTGAAACATTGAATCAGCTTTTTGATCAACTGACTCAATCGGCAAAAGAAATTGATCCTACCCTGGAGAAACATATTCAGGCACAAAAGAAAAAAACCACGGACCGATTGACCGGCATATCCGTAAAAATGATCCGTGCCGAAAAACGTAAGCACGAAGATCGTATCCGACAGACTTTAAAAATCAAACAAACCTTGTTCCCTGGTGGCGGGCTTCAGGAGCGGGTAGATAATTTGTTAAGATTTTATCCTGAAAACCGTGACTTTATCCAAGACCTCACACGATACTTTGATCCATTTGATTTCAGGTTCAACGTGTTGATGTATGAATAAAGAGGGGCTTAGGAATGTCGCGCTTTCCGCCAGGCTAGCGATGGGTGAAGGCGAGTACCAATCCCGGAGCGCAGCGATCACCAGTTATTTTTTTTCTGCCTTTGATCTATCCTTCTTAAAAATTATTCATACGTTTTTACCTGCCCCGGAGAAAAGAGAGCCAGACATCTGGCCATTGATTGAACGTATCAGAAGGGATTTTCCACACATCCGTTTAACTGTTCCAAAAGTGAATGGAGATGTGCTCCAAAATTTTTTCTTTGAAGGAATTCATCAGTTACGAAAAGGGGCTTTCGGCATTCAGGAGCCCGCACAAGGCATTCCGGTGGAATCAGAGCAAATCGATTTGGTATTGGTGCCTGTTTTAATCGGAGATCTTTACGGCAACCGATTGGGATATGGAAAAGGATTTTATGATCGCTTTTTAGCGGAATGCAGAAAAGACTGCTTGAAAATCGGTGTATCGCTGCTTGATACAGAATCAGAGATGCTACCGGCAGAACCGCACGATGTCCGACTTAATTATTTAATCACCCCCGAGGGAGTCATCAATTTTAATTGATCAAGATAATGCTGCGAAGACAAGTTCTCCTTATTGGTTTCCTACTAATGGCGTGGTGGACTCCATTGGTGATTGCTCAACCTGCCAAACTTAGTGCCTCCTCTCAGATTTCGTTGATAACCTGCGGTCCATGGGATGCAGAGCTCTATTCTGCATTCGGACACTCGGCCATCAGGGTTTATGATCCGGTGGCCAACATCGACTGGGCATTTAACTACGGAACCTTTGATTTCAATCAGCCGAACTTCTATTTGAACTTCGCCAGAGGAAAGAATCTGTATATGCTTTCGGTGCAGGATTACGGGGCGTTCAGAGATTACTACATTTCAAACAACCGGTATATCCACGAACAGATATTGCGCTTGAATGGCCTGCAGCGGCAGCGACTTTTTGAGTACTTGTGGAACAATGCACAGCCCGAAAACAGAAACTATCCCTACGATTATTTTTATGACAACTGCTCTACGCGGCCACGGGATGTGCTCATGGCAGTTTTTGGTGACTCGCTAACGTTCAGCAACGAACTTCAACCGAAAGGTCTGACCATCCGGCAGCTTACCGATTTGTATTTAAGCCGGCAGCCGTGGGGTGATTTGGGTATTGACCTTTGTCTTGGATTACCGATGGACAAGATGGCTACTGTACAAGAGGAAATGTTTCTACCCGATTTTCTTGAATTTGGAATGGATCAGGCCTTGATCAACACTGCAGAGGGGAAAAAATCTTTTGTGCAGGAAAAAATTATCGTTCATGAGTCGACGGGCTCAACAAGCAGTGGAGTAACGCTGTTCCATCCATGGATGGTTTTCGGGTCAATTGGATTTTTGCTGGCCTTAATAAGTGTATTTGATTACCAGAGGAAGAGGCTAAGCAAAGGGATAGATGCATTGCTATTCGTTGTAACCGGCTCACTTGGTCTCCTTCTTTTACTGCTATGGCTTGCCACCGACCATCGTGCCGCAGCCTGGAACTATAATCTTTTTTGGGCAATGCCATTGAACCTTTTTCTTCCATTTTTTCTGGGCCCAAAAGGGCTAACTATTTATTTTAAAACAATGACGCTCCTTTTGCTGGCAGTTCTTGGATTTTGGGTTTGGCTACCACAACAGTTAAATATTTTCCTTACGCCACTTATTGTAGGCCTTGCTGTCCGATACGCTGTTTTCTTTAATCTAATTAACCATCCTAATCAAGCACATACTCAGTCTTAACAAAAGTTATTTGGAGTTAGTGAGCAGTCCATTCTACCAAGTTGTAGTTGATTGACGCTTACCTTAAATTCGAACTTCCTGACGAAACCCAATACCTGAACTGTCCTATTTATGAAAAAGTCTTTTGCTTTGTTTGCTTCAATCATTCTCCTTTCCTGTCAGCAGGAAATTTCACCTCTTCCGTCATTTAAGTCGAGTGCTATTAAAGCAATCGGAATTTCAGACTCTTCAATATTGCAAGGTGGTTCTTATACAACTCCGTGCAATGCTGATATCGCATCCACTATAACCGGATGGAATCTTGTTTTTTCTGATGAATTCGCTGGTACAGCAGTGGACCAGACAAAATGGAAAATCTGGACAGGCGGCGCTTTTAACAACGAGCTTCAATATTATCAAGGTGCAAATATTTCCATTTCAGGAGGCATCATGTCTATTCAGGCAAAAGCCCAAAAAGTACGGGGAGTAGCTACTCCATTCACTACCTCATTAAAAAGTTTTAATTACACTTCCGGAAGATTAGAAAGTAATATTCTTTTTTCAGCAGCAGCCTCTTCCGTTACGGGCGCAACGGCCGCGCCTAAAATCAGGATGGCAGCAAGAATAAAACTACCAGCAGGATATGGAATGTGGCCTGCCTTCTGGTCTTATGGTGACCCATGGCCAACCGAAGGAGAAATTGATATTTTGGAAGCCAAGGGGCAAAAACCCAACACGTACTACACAAATTATTTTTACGGCACACAGACAAATACCAATCTTGTCCAAAATGCCACCTCAACCATGACCTCTTCTTCCAGCCTGCAGACATGCTATCATATTTACGAAGTTATCTGGGAGCAATCCAAGCTTTCCTTTTATCTCGACGGAATTTTGGTGGACACAAAATCGGGGGGTTATGTACCTAACCTTTTTGGCAAAAAAGAAAAAGTGGTGCTGAACCTCGCAGTTGGCGGTAACTTCTTTCAAACCTTGAATACAACCAAAATAGTTCCTGGCACCCTTTTGGTCGACTGGGTTCGTATCTATACTGCTCCCTGACCTTAAGTCTGAAATAAAAGCCTCGCTCAAAACTACATATGCAGCGCCCGGTTGCCGGTCGCAGCAAGGCAGGCTTCCTTGAATGCCTCCATGTAGGTAGGATGGGCGTGGGACATTCTTGAAATATCTTCCGCCGACGCGCGGTACTCCATCGCCACCACCGCTGCAGCAATCATATCCGCTGCACGCGCACCAACAATATGAACACCTAGAATTTCATCGGTGTTTTTATCGGCAAGCACCTTTACCATACCATCGAGGTCCATAGACGCCCTCGCTCGTCCGAGTGCCTTGTAAGGGAACGAGCCGGATTTATAAGGTGCACCTGAAGCTTTTAATTGCTCTTCCGTTTGACCAACGCTGGCAACCTCCGGCCACGTATAAACTACACCGGGAATCAGATTGTAATGAATGTGTGGCTTTTGACCAGCAATTTTTTCCGCAACAAAAACCCCTTCCTCTTCTGCCTTATGGGCAAGCATGGCACCGCGTACCACATCGCCAATCGCGTAAATATTATCCACCGATGTCTGCAAATGTTCGTTGACAGGAATTTGTCCCTTTACAGTTTCTACACCGATTTTGTTGAGCCCCAATCCTTCTGTGTAAGGACGACGTCCGATACAAACCAACGCATAGTCACCTTCGAGCACTAGTTTTTTTCCTGCCTTGTCTTCAGCCGTAAGTTTCACCTGGCTCCCCGCATTGGTCAATGCAGTAACCTTATGCCCGAGATAAAATTCGATGCCCAGCTTCTTCGTTGATTTCATCAATTCTTTTCCCATGGAAAGATCCATCGTCGGAATGATGTTGTCCATAAATTCAACCACGCTGACCTTAGAACCAATTCGGGCATACACTGAGCCCAACTCCATACCAATTACACCGCCACCAATGACAATGAGGTGCTTGGGAATCTCCTTCAACTCCAATGCCTCAGTGCTGGAAATGATTCGTTTTTTATCAAATGGTGCAAAAGGGAGTGCTGTAGGTTTAGAGCCTGTCGCAATAATTATTTTCTCCGCCTTAATATTCTGAATCTTTCCATCTTCAGATTTCACCTCAATGGTGTTGCGATCCAAAAAAGAGCCTACGCCATGCAGTACCTCAATTTTGTTCTTCTTCATCAGATAAGCGATGCCATCGACATTGGATTTCACTACGCCTGCCTTTCGTTTGATCATTTGATCGATGTTCGCTTTGGGCGCACTGATCTCAATTCCGTGCTCCGAAAAACTATGCTGTGCATTAAAAAAGTGCTCACTCGAATCCAAAAGTGCTTTGGAAGGAATACAACCAACATTTAGGCACGTACCACCAAGGGTAGAATACTTTTCGATCAATGCGGTTTTGAATCCAAGCTGAGCGCAACGAATCGCTGCAACATAGCCTCCCGGACCTGAACCGATTACAGCTACCTGATAGGAAGAGTCACTCATAAATTTTTGCTTTTAGATTTCAAGAACCAGTCTGCCCGGATCTTCTAACAATTCTTTCACTTTTACAAGAAAGCTTACGGACTCACGACCATCTACTATACGATGGTCATACGACAAGGCCAGGTACATCACCGGCCTGATCACGATTTGTCCATCCTTCACAACAGGGCGCTCAACGATGTTGTGCATACCCAGAATGGCCGATTGTGGCGGGTTGAGAATCGGTGTGGAAAGCATCGAACCGAAAACACCACCATTGGTAATCGAGAATGTGCCGCCCGTCATTTCATCGATGGAGAGTTTGCCCTCACGCCCTCTGCCCGCCAGTCGAGCGATCTCTGCTTCGATTTCATGGAAAGCGAGTTGTTCAGCGTTTCGGATGACCGGAACAACCAACCCTCTTGGAGTAGAAACCGCAATTGAGATGTCACAGTATTCGTGGTAAACAACTTCATCGCCATTGATCTGTGCATTTACAGCCGGCCATTCTTTAAGGGCAACACACACAGCGCGGGTGAAGAAAGACATAAACCCGAGACCAACTCCATACTTTTCTTTGAATTTGTCCTTATACCGCGCACGGAGATCCATCACAGGCTTCATGTCAACCTCATTAAAGGTTGTGAGCATGGCCGTTTCATTTTTAACGGCAACAAGCCTTTTGCTGATGGTCTTTCTTAGTGAGGTCATTTTTTCAGACCGCTTACCCCTGCCGGATGATGAAGGCTGTTTGGCTGGAGCAGCCGGTGTTGCCTTTGCTGCATCCTCTTTGGTAACTCTTCCACCGGGGCCTGAACCTGAAACGGTTGAAGCTGCAACACCTTTTTCATCTAAAATTTTCGCAGCTGCAGGGGAAGGATGTCCTGCAGCATAGTTCGTCGCAGCAGCAGATTCAACTTTAGGGGTTGATGCAGGGCTTGTCAGTTGCTGAACAGAAGAAGGGGATGGTGAAGCCGGCACATCGGCCAGCTCGATCCTGCAAATCAGTCCACCAATGGGAAGAGTTTCCTTTGCTTTTGCTACAATTCGAAGAATTCCATTGGCTTCTGCAGGTAATTCAAAGGTTGCCTTATCAGATTCCACTTCAGCGATCACCTCATCGAGTCTTACCAAATCGCCATCTTTTTTCAGCCAGGATGAAATGGTCACTTCGTTGATGGATTCTCCAACAGCCGGAACCTTCATTTCTTTGATGCCGCCCGTTGGCTTAACTGTCGCAGTGGGTGCTGGCGTTTCGGTTTTGACTGGAGCAGATGCTGTAGGGCTAGAAGCAACCGCGGACTCTTCTATTTCACATACAATCTCACCAACCGGTACGGATTCGCCTTTGTGCTTTTTCACCATCAGCTTTCCTGCCACCGGTGCGGTGAGCTCAAAGGTTGCCTTTTCTGATTCCAACTCAGCAATGACTTCATCCATCCGGACCATGTCGCCATTTTGCCTGATCCAATTGGCAACGGTAACCTCGTTGATCGATTCGCCGACTGCCGGAACTTTTACAGAGTATGCCATATAATTTTTTTTCAGTTTGATGAACTGCTTAACCAATTTTTAATGATTCGGAGATTATTTTTTCCTGCTCGATCTTATGCACTTTGTTGTAGCCGGTAGCAGGTGAAGCGCTGGCCTTTCTGGCAATCACTTTGATTTTCATTTCAGGCAACATGCGCTGTATGAATGACCAGTACCCCATGTTAAGAGGTTCCTCCTGTGACCATAAAACTTCAGCACCCTTATACTTTTTGAAAAGGGCAGCAAGTTTTTTCTCCGGGAAAGGAAATAGCTGTTCAATCCGCACCAATGCCACGTCCTTAATTTTATTTTTCTGCCGATGTTCCTGCAACTCATAGAAGAGTTTACCGGTACATAAAACCAATCTCTTGATCTGAGAAGGATTTGCCTGATCATCATCGATTACCTCCATAAATGATCCGGAAGTAAAATTGGCGATCGGGCTACTGACACCGGGGTGGCGCAACAATGATTTCGGGGAGAATACTACGGCGGGCTTTCTGAACTCCCACTTCACCTGACGACGCAGCATGTGAAAGAGGTTCGCCGCAGTGGTCAGATTAACAATAACCATGTTGTACTCGGCTGCGAGCTGTAAAAACCTTTCCGGTCGGCAACTGCTGTGCTCCGGACCCTGACCTTCGTAGCCGTGGGGCAGAAGAAGCACCATTCCATTTTGGCGCTGCCATTTGGACTCTGCACTGGAAAGAAACTGGTCGATCATGACCTGAGCACCGTTGGCAAAATCACCAAACTGAGCCTCCCAGAGCACCAAAGCTTGCGGGGTGGCCATGGCGTAACCGTATTCAAATCCAAGCACACCAAACTCAGACAACAAAGAGTTGAAGAGATAAAATTTTGCCTGGCTTTTGTCCAGATGCTGAAGACCGCAATATGTTTCATTGGTTTCAGAGTCCCAGAATACTGCATGACGGGAGGAAAACGTTCCTCGTTTCACATCCTGGCCGGTCATTCTTACTGGAATATTTTCCAGCATCAGCGAGCCGTAGGCCAACAGCTCAGCTTCGGCCCATCCAAGCATTTTCTCCTCAAAAAATGCAGTCCTTCGATCCTTGATGAGTTTCTCAATCTGCTTGATCGGTTTGAAACCATTCGGGATGGTGGTGATGGCCTCTCCTACTTTTGTAATCATGGAAAGTTCAACACCCGTGTTGGGCGACTGATCAAAGTCCTGCGGTAAGGCATGTCTGAGTTGGGCCCATTCTTCCTCCACTTTTTGAATTTTATAGGGAAGAGGTTTTTGCTTGATCTCGTTTAAACGATCCTGAAGTTGTTGACGGAAGCTTCTGTCCATTTCTTCCGCCAGCGCGGCATCAACCCCGTTGGCGATCAGTTTCCGGACATAAATTTCTCTTGGATTTGGATGCTTGGCAATGAGGTTGTACAGCTTGGGTTGTGTGAATTTCGGCTCATCACTTTCATTGTGTCCATGTCGGCGGTAGCAGAGCATGTCAATGAAAATATCTTTTCCAAATCGCTGCCTGAATTCAACGGCGAGGTTGGCACAAAAAGTCACAGCTTCTGCATCGTCACCGTTAACATGTAGTATTGGTGCGTCAACGATTTTCGAAATATCGGTGCAATAAATTGAAGACCGGGCATCTTCAAAATCGGTGGTAAAGCCTACTTGATTGTTGATTACAAAATGAATGGTTC
Source organism: Bacteroidota bacterium (assembly GCA_016866235.1). GTDB lineage: Bacteria > Bacteroidota > Bacteroidia > Cytophagales > Cyclobacteriaceae > ELB16-189. Next base: position 16,460 of record VGMW01000001.1, on the reverse strand, counting down.
CACCAGTTGTGTAGCCGGGCAATCCGGACATCTGGACGATTTCGTAAACAATGCCTTGTCCAGCAATAGCAGCATCGCCATGGATGAGTATGGCCATAGCCTTGGAGAGCTCACCTTTGTACTCGTCGTCAATTTGACCACGTGTATACCCGAGCACCAGTGGATTTACTGCTTCAAGGTGTGAAGGGTTGGGTGTAAGTTTTACATAAATCTTTTTACCGGAACTGGACTTTAGGTGACTGGAATATCCGAGGTGGTATTTAACATCGCCATCACCCATGGTAAGGTCGGGATTCACATTGCCCTCGAATTCAGTAAAAATCTGTTCGTAGGTTTTTTCCAGGATGTTGGAAAGCACATTTAAACGACCTCGGTGGGCCATACCGATCACCACTTCTTTTACTTCAAGTTCAGCCGCCTTATTGATAATCATGTGAAGGGCGGGGATGGTGTTTTCTCCACCTTCCAGGGAAAATCTTTTCTGACCAAGGAACTTGGTGTGCAGGAAGTTTTCGAAAACCACTGCCTCATTGAGTTTTTTTAAAATCTCTTTCTTTTCGCTGAACGCCGGATTGTGGGTGTAATATTCTTTTTCGCATTTGTTAAAAAACCATTCACGAATGGCATCGTTGCGAATGAAGTTGTATTCGAAACCTACAGGACCTATGTAAACCTTTTTAAGCTTATCGATGATGCTGCGCAGGGTGGCTTTACCCATACCGATTTCGGCACCCACTTCAAATTCTGTGTCAAGGTCGGCGTCGCTCAGACCAAAGTTCTTGGGATCGAAAGTGACGTTATGATTTCTGCGTTCGCGAACGGGGTTGGTATTGGATACCAGATGGCCGAAGGAGCGGTATGCGAAAATGAGGTTTCTGACCTGAGTTTCTTTGATTGACTTTCCATCGGCGGGTGCATGTCCATTTTCGCCAAACCGGGCATGTGAAAATTCATAGCCCTCAAAAAATTTCTGCCAGCTTTGATCTACTCCTTGGGGATTGACCTTGTAGGCTTGGTAGAGTTGGTCGATGTAGCCGACTTCAGCATTCGATATGAATGAAAATTTGTCCATAATTCAATTGGAAAGCCTGTAAAGGTAGAATCGATGTTTATTTTTTAAAAACTGCATATTCGCTTACACAATTATATTATTTATTAATCACAAATGAGCCCTTTTGAGCTTTGGGGCTCGAAAAATGCCTTAAAAATTGCCGGAATCGCATTTTCCTCTATTTTTGCAGTCCTTTTAAAAACCGGACGAGATCCAACATTTAAAAAACTTAGAAAATGGTTAAAATCAGATTGGCACGCCGCGGCCGCAAAAAGCTGGCAACCTACGACGTCGTAATAGCAGACATCCGCTCTCCCCGCGACGGTAAATTCATTGAAAAAATTGGTACCTACACTCCCATAAGTGATCCGGCTACCATCAACATAGACGACGACGCAGCATTGGCATGGTTACTGAAAGGCGCACAGCCTTCCGATACCGTGAAAAGAATGCTCTCCTATCGCGGTGTTCTCTTCAGAAAGCATTTGCAAATCGGTGTCATCAAAGGTGCCATTACGCAAGAGCAGGCCGACGCTAAATTGAATGCCTGGAAACAGGAGAAGGATTCTAAAATCAAATCCAAGGTTGACAAACTTTCGAAGGATAAAGAATCTGCAGCCAAGGCACGTAAAGAAGCAGAAACAAAAATCCGTGAAGCCAAAGCAGAAGCCATTCGCAAGAAGGCAGAAGCCGCAGCTGCCGCTGCCGCTGAAGTTGAAACTGCCGCTCCTGCCCCAGAGGGAGAAGCACCAGCAGCTGAAGCTCCTGCAGAAGCATAGATCAATCTCAAAGACTCAACAAATGCCGGTTTTTCCGGCATTTTTTTTAACCAATCATGAAGCCTGATCAACTCTATAAGATTGGCTATGTCTCCAAAACTCATGGTTTGAAAGGTGGTGTAACCATCATCTTTACCGGACCATTGGATTCAGACGAGATTGAATTCATTCACCTCGAAAAAGATGGCAACTATACAGAGCGAAAAGTTGAATCATTCTCCGCAAGACCAGACCAGGCCTTTGTAAAACTTGAGGGCATCGACAGTATTGAATCAGCAGGTAAAATCAAAGGATCAACCGTTCTGATCCAAAAAGCAAACAGAAGAAAAAAATCAGCTGACAATTTTTACGATGATGAAATAATCGGATTTTCGGTGGTGGATGAAATGCTCGGCAACATTGGAACAGTAACCAGAATGGAATACAACTCACGGCAAGGTCAAACTGGATCAGGATTAAAATTTCTGGTTGTCAAAACCAAGACTAAGGAGATTCTAATACCAACCGGAAAACCCTTTGTAGAAAAGGTCTCCATCCGCGCTAAAAAAATTCAAACGACCCTACCGGATGGCTTTCTGGATATTTAAAATCAGGATTTAAAAAGTCCAGCGATTCGAATATTTACATGATGCTAAAAATGATTCGTTCACTGCTGTGGATATTACTGGCTGCTTACGTTTTACAGCTTCAAGTAAGTCCTGCATTTACAGCAGACCGGTCATTCAACATCGTCTGGGAACAAAATGGTGAAGAGGCTCCAGATGAAGGAGCTGACGAGACGGAGGGTTTAATCAAATCTCAAAATCCGTTAAATGACGGTCACGCCATTTCGGAAATCATACACCGTACCAGCTACGAATACTTCAGCCTGAACTTCTCAAGGGAAATAACCATACCGCCACCCAAAGCATAATCATTCCCCTCCGATTGTTTTCGGAGGTTTGCTAGACTTTCAGGTATTTCTTCATCTTCATTCGTTTAACATGTTTAAAAATTTAAGGGCGGATTTGCCCTCATCAATTGTTGTCTTTTTTGTTGCCATTCCCTTGTGTCTTGGCATCTCGCTGGCTTCCGGCGCACCACTAATTTCCGGGCTTCTTGCCGGGATTTTGGGCGGTGTGGTGACCGGTATCCTTTCAGGATCGCAATTAAGCGTTAGCGGTCCAGCAGCAGGTCTGGCCAGTATTGTACTGGCCTCCATCGGTGACTTAGGCACTTTTCAGGCATTATCCGCTGCAGTTGTTTTGGCAGGTATAATTCAAATTATTCTGGGATTTTTGAATGCGGGGAGCATTGGATATTTCTTTCCCTCTTCTGTGATCAAAGGCATGCTCGCGGGCATAGGATTGATTTTGATCCTCAAACAAATTCCTCATGCACTGGGTGACGATAAGGATTATGAAGGTGACGAAAGCTTCTTTCAACCCGATCAGCAAAATACCTTCACCGAAATCATTTCTGCAGTAATGAATCTGGCGCTGGGTGCAGTTGTGATTTCAGGATTGTGTATTGTACTGTTAATCCTTTGGAACACTGACTTCATCCGGAAAAACAAATGGCTGTCACTAATACCTGGACCACTGCTCGCTGTTGTTGCAGGGGTACTGCTGAACAATCTATTTGCTGAATTTTCAATTGCCCTAAGCCTCAATGACAAGCACCTGGTCGATCTTCCTTCCACGTCTGATCTTGGAAGTTGGATTACATTTCCTGATTGGTCCGCGCTCAACAACAATAAAGTATTTGTCATCGCCATCACCTTATCCCTGGTGGCCAGTCTGGAGTCGCTGCTGAGCATAGAAGCGGCGGATAAAATGGATCCATACCGAAGAATGACACCATTGAACCGAGAGTTGAAGGCTCAGGGAATCACCAACGTCATCAGTGGTATGGTAGGAGGCTTGCCGGTGACCTCAGTCATTGTCAGAACTTCAGCCAACATTGCTTCCGGGGCTCAGACAAAACTCTCCGCGATTCTGCATGGTGCGCTGATTGCTCTGGCATTAATTTTTGTTCCTGCCTGGCTTGAACAAATTCCGCTTGCAGCTTTAGCCGCTATTTTGCTGCTCATCGGGTGGAAACTTTCATCGCCGGGTCTCTGGAAAGAGCAATGGAACCGGGGACTGGATCAGTTCATTCCATTTGCGGTTACTATCGTGGTTATTCTCTTTACCAACCTGCTGCTTGGAATTTTTATTGGCATGCTCACGGCATTGTATTTTGTCCTGAAAACAAACTTTCATTCGGCATTAATTCAGGTAAATCATGGAAGTAACTACCTGATCAAGTTCACCAAGGACGCCTCGTTCCTCAATAAAACCATTTTGGTTGGAGCACTTGAAAAAGTTCCGGAAGGTGCCTATTTGCTGGTAGAAGGCTCATCCGTTCAATATTTTGACAATGACATCCTTGAAATCCTGAACGACTTTGTTAAAAGTTCAGAAAAGAAAAACATTCGTGTTGAGGTCAAGAAGACACAACACGCCCGACACCCTTATTTTAAATCTTAAATCAAGACATCATGAATTCGCACGAAAAACTATTACTTGAAAACAGAGCCTGGGCTTCGATTCAACTGGAACGCGACCCGGATTATTTTAATAGACTGGAACACGTTCAGACGCCGGAATTTTTATGGATCGGCTGCAGCGACAGCCGTGTACCAGCCAATGAAATTACAAACACGCAGCCCGGAGAAATATTCGTGCACCGTAACATCGCCAATGTTGTAGATCATACCGATTTGAATATGATGAGTGTGGTGCAATATGCCGTAGAAGTTCTAAAAGTAAAACATGTGATCGTTTGTGGTCACTATGGCTGTGGAGGGGTAAAAGCTGCTATGGGGAACTCCAGTTTCGGACTCATCGATAACTGGTTGAGAAACATCAAAGACACTTATTGGGCAAATCGAAATGAGCTGGATTGGATGACTGACCCTGCTGCCCGTGCCGACCGTCTTACGGAACTGAATGTTATTCATGGAGTTCAAAATTTGGTTAAAACCAGCATCATTCAGAATACATGGAAAAATGCCCAGCGTCCTGTACTCCATGGATGGGTTTATCGACTGTCGGATGGAATTTTGCACGACCTCTGTAAAATAGAGCCGGGTTCCAACATCGAAAAAATATACCGATTCGAGTAATTAGTTTTTTCCTGCTCGGAAAAGTTTTTCTTTCTCCTCCCGCGTAAGGGCATCGTAACCTTTTTCGGAAATTTTATCCAGGATGGCGTCAATTTCCTGTTGTGAAATGGCGCTGTCCTTTACTGCAGATTTTTTGGGCCTTTCCGTCCTGCTAAACTTCATGGTCGGCCTGCGTTTAAAAAGTTTGGTCACACGGTTGATCAATGCTGTTATCCAGCCACCAAGATCAGTGCCCCTTTGTAATTGTTTTACATAAACAAATCCAACCAGCGCACCTCCAAGATGGGCCAGATTTCCACCTGCATTGCTGGAAACTGTTCCTATGAAACTCAGCAGAATAAAAAACAAGGCAATGTATTTGATCCGTACAGGACCAAAAAACATTAGGAAAAAAGTATAATCCGGAACCAGCGTAGCACTGCCTACCATAATCGCATAAACTGCAGCAGAGGCGCCTACCATGCCACTCCCCGATCGCTCAATAAAAAATGGAATGGTATTGAACATCAACAGATAGAACAATCCACCGGCCAATGCCCCAAGAACATAAAGTGCAATCAATCGGTCGTTACCCAGGTACTCAATGAAGAGGCGACCAAACCAATACAAGGACAACATGTTAAATATAATGTGCCATATATCGGTGATCTGATGAGAAAAAGCGTAGGTAATCAGTGTCCATGGCCGCTCCGAAAAGTCTGCGAAAGAAGGTGGAATACTAAACTGCTTGTACAACTGGATGAAAATGCCATCGAAACCACCGATGGTGGTAATCACCATGACCACCGCTAAAAAAAGAAATATGACCGCGTTGATCAGGATTAGCCTGATGTGTGCGTTGTTCTGATTTTGGAATGCATTTTTAAACTCACCAATCATACCCGACAAAAAATTGATTCCACGCTTACCAACCCTGATTACGACCTTGTTGTCGCCAGATGGTAATCAAAATAAAAGCAACCAGCGCACCACCAAAATGCGCAGAGTGTGCCACACTTCCACTGCTATCGAGCATCCACGTCATGAAGCCCATCACAAAAACCATGTATTTGGCTTTGAGCGGAATGGGTGGAAACAGCAACATGATCTCCAGGTTTGGAAAAACCATTCCGAACGCCATCAGTATACCATAGATCGCACCTGAAGCACCAAGCATTGGACCGCCAGAGCCAACAAAAAAATTGATCAGGGCATAGATCAATCCTGCACCCATTCCGGTTGCCAGGTAGAAAGTCAAAAACTTTTTATCACCCCAATAATTTTCAAGAATTGGACCGAAGGATGCCAGCGCCAGCATATTGAAGAAAATATGCATAAAACCTCCATGCGCAAACATGTAGGTGAAAACCTGATACACTTTAAAATTGCCTGACTCAATAGGCCAAAGCATCAGCAACTCCGAAACCGGTATCCACTTCTGACTTTGCAAAAGGAAAACCACAACATTGATGATGATGATGTTTCGGATTAAGGGAGAAGTCTGCAGCATTTTATTGATTGAAAAATTCCGCCATGCGGTTGGATTCAAAAATAAAAAATGTTGGGCGCCCATCCGGAGTAAAACCGGGGTTATTGCTTGAAAAAAGTCCGCTAATCAGGGCATCTACTTCTTCCATACCCAACCGCTGTCCGCGCTTTACTGCGGCTCTTTTGGCTAAAGTCCGAGCCAGATTTTCCTGTACCGGCAAATCGAGCACCTCTACATTAACCTTAAATTGCTCCAGCAAGCCCTCAATTATCTCTTTCTCTCTGGAAGCTGTTTCAGCAGGGGCAGCCGAAAATAATAGTGTGGCTTTGCCAAAGACCTCCACTTTGAACCCAAGCTTTTCAAATTCAGGGATCATTCCGACCATTAATGAGAAATCGGCAGGAGAGAAATCAAGGGTCATGGGAAAAAGCATCTGCTGGGCGTTTCCGGAACCGCTTTTCATTCTGGAAAGGAATCGGTCAAACAAAACTCTTTCATGGGCCGCCTGCTGATCGATGACCATTAAGCCATTGCTCACCTCTCGAATAATGAACTGATCCTGAAACTGAAACCTGATCCGGTCGCTCGCACGCACAGCTTGCTGTTCCGGCAATCCAGGTAATTCCTGTTGGGTTGGTTGCGCTGCTGTATGCTGAGGTATTCCACCAAAAAGTTTTTCCCAATCGGCATTGCTTTTTTGTACACGAAACTGATGCTCTCCAAAAAAAGCTGCCTTGGACTGGACTTGTCCACCCGACAATTGCTGATCCAGATTAATGTTGGCGGAGAAATCCAATGCCGGCGTTATCTGATGCAAACCCAAAGCCCTGCGAACTGCAACACGAATCACTGTATAAACAGTTCGTTCATCGATAAACTTTACTTCTGTTTTTGCCGGGTGAACATTAACATCGATTTGTTTGGGATCGACATCAAGAAAAAGTGCATAAAAAGGAAAGCTTCCGTCAGGCAACAGCCCTTCGAATCCACTCATTACCGCATGGTGCAAATAGTTGCTTCGGAAGTAGCGGTTGTTGACAAAAAGAAACTGCTCCGACCTGGTCCTGCGAGCAAGTTCCGGTCGGCCGACAAAACCACTCACCCGAACAGCGCCCGCCTCCTCATCACATGATGCCAGTTGCTGCTGATAAGTCTTTCCAAAGAGGGCAACAATACGCTGACCAATTTTTGATGGTTGAAGATCATAAATCACCTCATCGCCATGCACAAGCATAAAGGCTACGGCAGGATGAGAAAGTGACAGGTGAATAAATTCATCGATGATGTGTCGGAGCTCGACCGGATTCCCTTTCAAAAAATTTCTACGGGCGGGGATATTGAAAAATAGATTTCGAACAGAGACAGATGTTCCAACTGGACATGATTCAGGTTCCTGCTTTTTAATGGTGGAACCTTCAACCAAAAGCGTGGTTCCCAATTCTAATTCTTTTTGCCTGGTTTTGATTTCAACTTGAGCAACGGCAGCAATGGAGGCCAGCGCTTCTCCTCTGAACCCCATGGTCTTCAGGGCAAACAAATCATCGGCACTAGATATTTTGGAGGTGGCATGGCGTTCGATGCTCATACGGGCATCGGTTGGACTCATCCCTTTTCCATTGTCGATAATTTGAATCAGCTGTTTGCCTGCATCACGAATAATTACCTTGATGTCATCGGCTCCGGCGTCCAATGAATTTTCCACCAATTCCTTAACCACCGAAGCAGGTCGCTGTACCACTTCACCGGCTGCAATCTGATTGGCGATGGAATCGGGCAAAAGCCGGATGATGTCTTGCATAGGAAATGGCAAAGGTAAACCTGTTGACCCTCTTCAGAAAGACGAAAAAAGGGTTAAAAAGCGGTATTTCAGAAGTTTTCAACCGAAGAGATGGCCTGAGGTTTTTAAAGTAGTTTTGAGCCGCAAAAGCCGGAACAATAAATGTTTGACAGTCTGAATTTTTGGAAAGCCTGGCCATCCGGTAAAAGATCCATGCTGCAATTCCTTGCCATGGTCTGGCTTTTTGCAGCACTATTTTTCATTTGGTCTGCAGCACGTTCACCCGAGCCATCCATCGGATGGCTGAGCACCATCACAGATGAACCCACGGAAGTACCTGTTCGACAGGTACAGGTCGGTCCATTTGGTCTGGAACTGAAAGCTGACAGTTACACCTTATGGCATCACTATTCCGGAACCCTACACCAGTATGTGGTCTACCCCTGGGTCGTTCACCTGATCCTGATGACCTGTTGCCTGATCCTGATGCTGGCCCTGTATAGCACTTTAAAAACATTTTGGTTTGTCGTTTCAACAGGATTGATACTTTTTATCGTAGCCGGATTAAGGTTAGACGCACTTGAAACAGGATTGCCGTATCCATTGCCGTCGATTTTTACAACTGTATTATGGATCGGAACAGCTGCCTGGTTGCAGTACTTCAAAAAATCAGCATCACTACCGTTCAGGCTTGGAATCTTTCTCCCGGTCGTACTGCTGACATTCATTGTCTTCACTTCAGCTTCAGAATTTCCTCGTCCATGGATTTTTCTATCGGCTGGATTTTATCCCTCGTCTATTTTACTGGCGATTGTATTCATGATCCTTGTTGCGCACGAAATCCAGGCCGGTATGTTGGTGTTGATTGCGCATGCCGGTCAGCGCCGTAATGGACTGCGCGATTTTATTTTATTGTCTCTGATATATTCCCTGAACCTCACTGCGCTTTACCTCAGTCGCCGTGGTTGGTTTGAATGGGATTATTCTGTCCATCCACTCGCACTGTTGATGATCTCCGGAGCTTTGGCAGTTTGGGGCGTTCGACGACAGGACGAGCAGCTATCAGGTTTTCTGCCGGCAAAAGATGATGGAGTTCTTATGATTTTATTGCTTGGGGCATGCACTTGGGCAACCCTGGGACTCGCTTACTCGACGGGCAACGATGCCATTCCTGATACGCTTACCAAGATATCGCTCTACATTCACCTTGGTTACGGTACAATTTTCACCGTATACATGATTTCTAATTTTGGACCCTTGCTTCAAAAAAACGCAAAGGTTTACACGGTCATGTACCAACCTTCGGTGATGCCGTTCTTTACCTATCGCTTTGCCGGACTGATTACCCTTCTTGGTTTTGTGTTTTTTAATATCTGGATACGTCCGGTGCGCGATCTCATCGGAGGTTACTATAACAATCTGGCGGATGGTTATACCATGAACGACCAGGCCGTTCTGGCGACAGGGTATTACAAGCTGGCATCCAAATATGCTTTTCACAATCATCACTCCAACTACATCCTTGCAGGATTGGAGAATGAAAAAGGCAATACCGAAAAGGAAAAAAAATTTCTTCAAGATGCAGCTGAGCGCAGACCCTTCGAACAAACCTACCTTAGCCTGGCAACGCTGCTGGCCACGGAGAACCGCCCGATGGACACCTACGCCTGGTTAAAACAAGGATTGAAAGACTTTCCTGAAAGCCAGAATATTTATACTGCCTTGGGACACACAGAAAGAAGGATATCGGGTAATGGTTCAGGGAGTGGACTATTAGGTCAAGAAGGGGTTGATTCGGTTCGATGGTATTTTTCCAAAGGGGATAAAGTCTCATCGGCCATCAATCTGACTGCACTAACCTCCGCGTTGGTTGTGCCTGAATCCAGGTATGATTCAGTTTTAAAGGTCAGCCAATACGAAGGTCTTCCAGCAACAGCCAACCTTTTAACCTTCGCCAGCAGAAATAAAAAATATTTGCCAGCTGAATTTTCTTTGCCGGTTGATTCGGCGCTTAACGATGTATCCTCGACTTTTCTGAATAATTATCTCATTAACCATCGAGACTCAATTGGTGAGGAAGAAATTCTGGCATTGGCCAAAGTTATCGGACTGAAAAAAAATTCATCGTATGCGGAAGCGCTGTTTTTCGCTTTGGCGCAGTCGGCGTATTCGAGGGGAATGATCAACGAAGCTGTCAGGATGATGGAACGAGCCATTTTCATCAGTGAAAACAAGGGGCGATACAATAATTTTCTGGCGGTGTGGGCCATGGAACATGGCGCGGTTCGATTGGCAGCTGAGCAAAGTCGATTTGCCGTTCAACAAGGTTTCCGCGATGCCTTGCTCACGCAGGCAGTGGTGTTTACCGAAGCTGGCCTGGTGGCAGAAGCCGTTATGACGTGGGATAGCGTTGGCAAATCGGAAAATGCTGTGGTTCGTTACCTCGCGGATTTTGGCAAGAGGGTATTATTGGCAGAGCCTGAGCTAATGAATAAGCTCAATGACGAAGAACGCTACGCCTGGTGTCGATACAGAAAAGATTTAAGTGACTCATCTTCATTTCTTAAGGCATGGCGTAAAATCAAAAGCCCGGATCTGAAGGCGCTAGCCATTTTAGATAGAACAGAAAAACTGATCCAAAAAGATCAGATTCAACAAGCCGTTGAAACATTTGTACAACTTTCAGGCATCGCCGTTGGGGATGAAAAACTCTACCATCGGATAAGACTTACTGAGTTGCGCCTGTTGGCTATGAGGGGAGAATTGAAAACCGTAGCGAGCGAAATCAACAAGGGATTCATTTTCAGTCGGGAAGAGGAGTCAGCAAAAAAATATTTTACAGCATTATTGTCTTCAGGTGATACGGCGAAAATGAGGAAGAGTTTTGATTGGATCGTTAAAAATAATTCCTGGTTTGAAGACGGTGTATTGGCTGCCGCAGCCTTCAAAAGAAAACAAAATGACGACAGGTCCTCGGCCTACACCATTCTTGCAGAAGCATTGCACCGAAATCCATACAGCATCCGAATACTTAAAGCCTATATCGTAGAGTCGATGCGGATTGGTTACGACGACTTTGCGTCCTCTGCCTTGTTGGATCTTTCTACACTATTGTCCGCCGGTGAATTCAAAGCCTTTAAAGACTCCATTGGCGCCCTCTGATGGTATTTTAGCCTATTGAAAGACCATTATTGTCCTATTTTTGCACTCCATTATTAAGAACAATCCATGGAAATAAAGACCATTCCCCTCAATGACTTGCACACCAAACTTGGCGCCAAAATGGTTCCATTTGCAGGATTTCAAATGCCGGTTCGTTACAGTTCAGATATCGAAGAGCACATGACCGTGCGAAATGGGGTAGGTGTATTTGATGTTTCCCACATGGGGGAGTTTACAGTCAAGGGACCTGGAGCGCTTCCGCTGATTCAAAAAGTGACAAGCAACGATGCAGCTAAACTCATTCCTGGACAGGCTCAGTACTCGTGCCTGCCAAATACGGATGGCGGCATTGTTGATGACCTGATTGTTTATAAAATCGCGGAGGAGGATTATTTACTGGTGGTTAATGCCTCTAATATTGAAAAAGATTGGAATTGGATTTCAAAGTTCAATTCATTCGGCGCTGAAATGAAAAACATTTCAGATAAGATATGCCTGTTTGCTGTTCAGGGACCCAAGGCTGCCTCAGTTCTTCAGAGACTGACCGATGTTGATCTGGCCAGTATCCCGTACTATCATTTTTCCATTGGAATCTTTGCCGGAAAGAACGATGTGATCATCAGCAACACAGGTTATACCGGTGCAGGTGGCTTTGAGATCTATGTGCCTGCCGCCGCGGCAGAAGAAGTATGGAATCAGATTTTTGAAGTCGGTCAACCCGAAGGCATAAAGCCGATTGGTCTTGGCGCAAGAGACACACTAAGGTTGGAAATGGGATTTTGTCTGTACGGAAATGATATTGATGACACCACTTCACCCATTGAAGCAGGTCTTGGATGGATCACCAAATTCACAAAACCTTTCAACAGCAGCGAGGCCTTTCTTCGCCAAAAAGAAATGGGAGTCGAGCGTAAGCTGGTCGGATTTAAAATGACTGAAAAAGGTATCCCCAGGCATCATTATGTCATTAAAGATGGATCTGGAAATACCATAGGCCATGTTACATCCGGAACCATGTCTCCACTGTTGGGGATTGGAATCGGGCTTGGCTATGTTCAGACTGCTTACGCTGTGCCAGGAACTGAAATCTTTGTTGAAATCAGAAATCAGCCGATAAAAGCGGTGGTGAGTAAATTACCGCTGATCAAAAAATGAAATCCTCATTGGATGTTTGCCTAAGCCCAGAGTTGCTTCACCTGTACGAAGTGAAGGAACGTACTGTGGTGGTGGTTGACATTTTCAGAGCGACATCATGCATGGTCACCGCCTTAGCCCATGGCGCTGCCTGTATCAAGCCTTTTGCAGATTTAGAAGAGTGCCTCGAAGCAGTAAAGGAAGGTTTTGAAACCAGTGGAGAAAGAAATGGGCAAAAGGTAGATGGTTTCGACAGGGGAAACTCACCCTTTGAATACATGGGCGAGTCCATCAAAGGAAAAAAAATTGCCTTTACCACCACCAACGGAACTCAGGCAATTGAAAAGTCAAAACAGGCTAAAAACCTGGTTATCGGTTCTTTCTTAAACTTGAAATCTGTTTCCAATGTGATTGGTGAACTTGGGGATCCAGTGCTAATTGTTTGTGCAGGCTGGAAAGGGAGGGTTAACCTTGAAGACACCTTGTTTGCCGGAGCGCTTGCTGAAAATCTACTGGACCATTTCACTCTGGAAGATGATGCCGCGCTGGCAGCAATAAACTTATATCGGTCAGCAAAAACCGATATGGAGGGTTTCTTAAAGAATTCTTCACATGTTAAAAGATTGGCGCGACTTAATGTTGTAAAGGACATAAGTTTTTGCCTCACAGCGGATCAGTACCAGGTAGTTCCAATCCTACGAAGCGGACTCCTGGTTAGCTGACACTTCTCTTTAGTTTCGGATTAGAATGGTGGCGAAGCTTATCCCGGCTTGTCTTTTTCTTTAGATTTTTCTCCATGGCCTTGGTCAGGTCCACACCTGTCTGGTTGGCCAGACAAACCAGAACAAACATCACATCTGCCAATTCATCAGCCAGAACTTTTTTACGGTCTGTTGTTTTTTCAGACTGCTCACCATACCGCCGAGCAATTATTCGCGCAACTTCTCCAACCTCCTCTGTCAACATTGCCATGTTTGTTAGTTCATTGAAATAACGAACGCCATGGGATTGAATCCACTCGTCAACTTTTTTCTGCAAAAATTTTATTTCCATCCCTGAATCTAGTGAATCCAGTCAAAAATTATCAGCTTTCAACCAGAAGGAAATGCTTTTAGGATATGTGGCAGTTGGGCACCACTTTAAAAACCCTAATTTTAGATGATACAATTTTTTTTATGCGGACAATTTCAAAAATCCTTTTGACCTTAATCGTTGTGGTCGTTGCATTAGGCACTGTCGGCACCTGGTGGTTTTACTCATTACGGCCTGACTACCAGGGAAATCTTAAAATCGAGGGACTTCAAAATAAAGTGAGTGTACTTTTTGATGACTATGGCGTTCCACACATTGATGCTCAAAATGAACACGATGCTTATTTGGCACTTGGGTACGTTCATGCTCAGGACCGGTTGTTCCAAATGGAAATGCTCCGCCGGCTGGCTTCCGGAAGACTCGCTGAGGTCCTTGGCAAAGACCTTATTAAGGTCGATAAACTTTTCCGGACCCTTGGACTAACTCAGCAAGCAAGGGAAAACGCAAAAAAGCTTTTATCGGGCGACAGCAGCGGTTATCAGGTTGCTGCCCATGCGTATCTAAAAGGCGTTAATGCATTTATCCGCTCCGGCAAAAAACCCATAGAGTTTTCATTGATTGGAATTCCTCTTCAGGAATTTTCTGACGAAGATATTTTTCTGGTTGCCGGATACATGGCCTTCAGTTTTGCAGAGGCCATGAGGGTTGATCCGGTTTATGAAAAATTGAAGATCAATTATCCCGGATATGCTGAAGCGGCATTCGGTACCCCTGAAGGCAATGCCTCGAAATCAAATCAGACCAGAATCTTTAACAATTCCACCGCCAACACGGAGGCAGTGGTATTCCAGGAATTAAGAGAAGCCCTGAATCATATCCCTGTTCCACTGCTGATGGGCAGCAATGGATGGGTGATTGATGGCAGCAAAACTAAGAGCGGAAAACCCATTTTGGCCAACGACACCCACATTGGTTTTGCCCAGCCTGCAGTTTGGTACGAGGCTCAGTTAACTTATCCAGGATTCAATTTCTATGGGCATCATATTGCGGGTGTTCCGTTTGGGGTGTTGGGCAACAATGACTTCTGTGCATGGGGCATTACCATGTTTGAAAACGATGATATGGACTTTTACCGTGAGAAGATCAATCCAGCAGATTCAAATCAGGTGGCGAATGGTGCACAATGGGAAACCATTTCCGAGCGAGAAGAAATTATACACGTAAAAGATCAGGCTGATGTGCTGTTAAAGGTAAAATCAACCAGACATGGCCCAATCATCAACAGCGTCGTAGATGGTGCATCGTTTGCTAAGGAGCCCATTTCATTATGGTGGTCTTTTTTAAAACTACCGGTGAATCTGATTCAAAGTTTTTATGATTTGAATCATGCCAATACGCTTCATGCCGCCAGGAGGGCAGTGTCCGGAATAACGGCGCCTGGATTGAACATCATTTATGCAGACACCTCAGGCAATATCGCATGGTGGGCTGCAGCGAGGTTGCCTGTTAGGACGATGGCACAATCGCAACAAAGCAGATATTTCCGTGATGGTGCTGATCCATCTGAAGATGTTGTGGACTACCTTCCATTCGAAAAAAATCCATCTTCTGTTAATCCTCCGTGGGGTTATGTGCACACTGGGAATAATCAACCCGAAGCTGTCGACGGTGTACTGTATCCAGGATATTATTATCCACGCGATCGGTCAGGACGGATTGAAAAATTACTGGTGGCAAGGAAGGATTGGACAGCGGAATTGGTTTCAGAGATGCAGTTAGACAACAAATCAGAGACTGCGCCCGAGGTAGCAAAAGTCATGGCTGAGTTGGTCGGAGACCATCCATTTGCAGGGATACTAAAAGCCTGGGATGGTGGACATGAGTTGACATCAACGGGGCCGGCAGTTTATTATACACTGTTGTCGCGCCTGATCTTTGGCGCGATGGCGGATGAAGTTGGATACAGTGAGTTGGATGCGTTACTAAGCTCCAGCGTTCTAAAGGGAAATTATCGAGAGTTCCTGTTAAATGATTCTACCGGATGGTGGGACGACGTTCGGACAGCAGGACGAGAGACACGTAAAGAGATGGTAGAAATCGCAGTTCAAAAAACTGAAGCAACGCTCAGAGCGAGGGGTGGCTTTGAAGTGGCGTGGGAAAAAGTACATTATTTAAAACACGGCCATCCCCTAGGAGCAGTAGAAATGCTTGATAAAATCTTTAGTGTCGGACCCTTTCCGGTATCTGGTGGTAGCGAGGTTATCAATAACCTGATGTTTCCATTGGATACTACTGGAATTTTTGCGGTAACAGCTGGGCCAGCGTTACGAAAAGTTCATGAGTTATCCGATTTATCACAGGGTTGGACTGTTTCTCCTTCGGGGCAATCAGGCGTATTGGCCAGTGAGCATTATTCGGACCAGGCTGAAATGTTTGCCCAGGGGAAGGTCAGAAAAATGTTAATGAAGGGCGACCGCTCTACCATGCGGGAGTTGGTCTTGGAGCCACGTTAGTATGAATCTTAGAAAACAATAAAGCCTATCTACTAATACCATGTCAGGTCTTATGACCTGACACATTTGCCCATCCGACACGCAACCTCGGCATTACATCAAAAGATGAGCATGAAATCATGTCGGGTGAGAACACCCGACATGGAATGTGTAATACTTTAAATGATGAGAATGAAAATAATGCCGGGTGAGAACACCCGACATGGCGCGGGTTTTATACTAAAGGCCCTAAGTCTAATGCGTAACCACTTATTCCGTGTCATGCCCTGTGTTCCGTGTCAGGTCTTATGACCTGACACATTTGCTGACACATTTACCCGCGCGACATGATGTGGGCTACAAACAAAAAAGCCCGTCATCTTTCGACAACGGGCTTTCTGATTAAATAAGGCGACG